>NZ_JAASAG010000021.1 GCF_012726265.1 Streptomyces sp. HNM0575
GTTTCGGTGGTCATAGCGTGAGGGAAACGCCCGGTTACTTTCCGAACCCGGAAGCTAAGCCTTACTGCGCCGATGGTACTGCATGCGGGAGCGTGTGGGAGAGTAGGACACCGCCGAACTACCAGTGAAACAAGCCCCGTTGGAACGGCCACGGCCACCCCAACGGGGCTTTTTCACACCCCCGTACAGTAACGGCGGATTCAGAGTCTTGGCGAATTCGGGGTCACAGGCGGCCAGTTGATTTGAGCCTGAGGTAGGCGTCGGCGAGAGCAGGTGCCAGTTCGCTGGGGAGGGCGTCGACCACGAGTACCCCGTGGCGGCGGAGGCGGTCCGCTGTCTGCTTGCGCTCCAGCTGGGTGCGCGATGCAGCGGCCGCGTCGTAGACGGCGTCCACGTCGCCTCGCGCGGCAGCCATCTCGGCGATGCGAGGGTCCGCGATGGAGGCGACCAGGACCGTGTGGCGCTGGGTGAGCAGCGGGAGCACAGGAACTAGGCCGTTTTCGACGGGTGAGGCGTCCAGGCCTGTAAGAAGGATCAGTAGCGACTGGTGACGTGCCATGCGGAGGGCCGTCGATGCCAGGCCGCGTGTGTCGGATTCGACGAGAGCGGGTTCCACCGGCGCCATCGCGGAGACGAAGGCCGGCAGGACCTCATGTGCCGCCCGTCCTTTGACGGTTGCGCGGGGTGCCCGGTCGTAGACGAGGAGGTCGATGCGGTCGCCCGCGCGGGCGGCGAGCGTCGCCAGCAGAAGCGCGGCGTCCATGGCGGTGTCCAGTCGGGGCGCGTCGCCGACGCGTCCCGCGGACGTTCTGCCTGTGTCGAGTACGACGAGAATGTGCCGGTCGCGCTCGGGGCGCCAAGTGCGGACGGCGACTGCCGACTGCCGGGCCGTGGCACGCCAGTCGATGGAGCGGGTGTCGTCTCCGGGGATGTAGTCGCGAAGGCTGTCGAACTCCGTTCCTTCCCCGCGGGTCAGGATGCTTGTACGGCCGTCGAGTTCGCGGAGCCTCGCCAGCTTGGCCGGCAGGTGTTTGCGGCTGTCGAACGCTGGGAGTACGCGCACGGTCCAGGGGGCGGAGTGGCTTCCCTGTCGGGCCGCCAGACCGAGGGGGCCGTAGGAGCGGACGGTGATGCGCTCCGAGCGCCGGTCTCCCCTTCGGGTAGGTCGAAGTGCCGTGGTCAGAACGGTCTGTTCGCCGGGGGCGATGCGTAGTCGGTGACGGCTGGCTGCTTCCGAAGTTCCTTCCGGCCAGCTGCTCGGTGGCCAGGCGTCCCTGAGCTGAAGGCGGGAGCTGCGTCGGGAAGGATTGGCCACGCGGACGTTCACGTAAGCGTGTTCGCCGAGCCGAACTGACGTATCACCGGAACGTGTGAACTGGAGCTGATTCACTGGCGCGGCCAGTGCGAGGTCGGACAGGATTGCAACCAGCAACGGGAGTTCGACGGCGAGCACGCCGGCCCAGCTGGGGAGCAGCAGCCCGACGAGGATGGCGCCGAGAGCGGCGCAGAGGGCTGTACGGCCGGTGAGTGCCATGGATCAGGGCTCGCCAATCAGCTCACTGAGTTCAACGGGGTACGGGGACATGAGCAAGAATCGAATTGATCACGCTGTCTGCGGTGACGCCTTCCATCTCAGCTTCGGGCCGGAGCTGTACGCGGTGGCGGAGCGTCGGCAGGGCGAAGGACTTCACGTCGTCGGGGATCACATAGTCGCGTCCCGTCAGCCAGGCCCAGGCGCGAGCGCTGGCGAGTAGTGCGGTGGCGCCGCGGGGTGAGACGCCGAGCATGAACGAGGGGGAGTCCCGGGTGGCACGGCAGATATCGACGACGTAGCCGGTGATCTCGGGCGCGACGCCGGTCTTGGCGACGGCCGCTCGGGCTGCTTCGAGGTCTGCGCGTGAGGCGACGGCGGCGACGCCTGCTGTTTCCAGGTCACGGGGGTCGAAGCCTTCGGCGTGCCTGGTCAGCACGTTGATCTCGTCTTGGCGGGAAGGCAGTGGAAGGTTCAGCTTGAGCAGGAAGCGGTCGAGCTGGGCCTCCGGGAGGGGGTAGGTGCCCTCGTACTCGATCGGGTTCTGGGTGGCTGCCACAAGGAAGGGATCCGGCAGGGCGCGCGGGGTGCCGTCGACCGATACCTGACGCTCCTCCATGGCCTCGAGGAGGGAGGCCTGGGTCTTGGGCGGTGTCCGGTTGATCTCGTCGGCGAGCAGGAGATTGGTGAAGACCGGGCCGGGCTGGAACGAGAACTCTGCGGTGCGGGCGTCGTAGATGAGCGATCCGGTCACGTCGCTCGGCATCAGATCGGGGGTGAACTGAAGTCGTTTGGTTCCGAGTTCGAGGGTTGCGGCGAGTGTCCGCACGAGCAGTGTCTTGGCGACGCCGGGGACGCCTTCGAGCAGTACGTGGCCGCGGCAGAGCAGCGCTACGACGAGTCCGGTGACGGCGGCGTCCTGGCCGACGACTGCCTTCGAGATCTCAAGTCGCAGTGCTTCGAGAGCGCTGCGGGCGCTGTCTGGCGAAGGGGCGCTCACTGGGTGCGTTCCTTGTCTGTCGGCAGGCGGGTGTTGGAAGCGGCGTCGGTGAGCTGCCGTTCCAGGTGGTCGAGTTCGTCGGCGAGCTGTACGAGTTCCGCGTCGGTGGCGGGAGGGGCGCCGAAGAGGAGGGAGTGCAGGTGCGTGTGACTGGTGGTGCCGGGCTGGAGGGGAGCTTCTGACGAGCGGTCACCGGTGGCTGTGCGTGAGGTGAGAGCCGGGATGAGGGCCTGCGGGGTGTCGGCTTCCGATGCGCCGACACCGGCCAGAGACGCCAGGCGTGCGCGGGTGGCGGTCCTGAGGGCGTCGGCGGCGCGGTCACGTGCGTTGGCCCGGCGGTACAGGCGGGCCCTGCCTTCCGTGGTCTCGGATGCGCGTACGGACACGGGGAGTTGCTCGGGCACGAGCGGTCCGAGGCGGCGTACGCGCCACAGGGCGGCGAGGACGGCGGCGATCGAGAGCTGGACGGTGGCCCAGGTCCAGCCTTCCGGCACGAGGTCGAGGAAGCCGCGCTGTCCGCCTTGGGGGGCGGAGGCGTCGGCGGACGAGGGGAGGTACCACACGAGACGCGGGCGGGAACCGAGCAACTGAAGCATCAAGGAGGCGTTGCCGTGCTTGTCGAGCTGCTGGTTGTAGAGCGGCTCGGGGCTGCCGAGCAGCACCGTGTCGCCTTCGACTCCGCGCCGGATGCCGTCGTCGGGGGGCTCGTCGGGGATTCTCAGGAAGGAGGGCAGGCCCTGGTGCAGGTAGCACAGGTCGGCCTTGTCGTTGGACACCGAGTAGCGGATGCCGCCGAGTTCGGCGTCGCCTGCGCGTTGGGCGGCAGGGTAGTCGCAGTCCGGTGGCGTGGGCTGCGTCGTCGCCGGCGCGGCCGCCCGTGCTCCGCGGACGAGGTCCTTGGTGGGAGCGGGGCCGGGGGCGATGAGAACGGTACGGCCGCCGCGTCCCAACGCCCCGCGCAGGTCGGCCCGTTGGGCTCGGGTGAGAGCTTCAGGGTCGCTGACGAGGAGAGTCGTGTCCGGTCCGGCCGTCCTGCTTGCGCCGGCCGCGGTGGTGGCGATCTGAGTGCGGACGCCGCGCTCTTCGAGGAGCCGGGCGGTGGCCTTGCTGCCGTGCCCCTGGGTCGAGCGGGGGTCGAGCGGCCCGTACTCGTTGCCGGAACGCACGGCCGCGATGATCACGCCGGCGACGGCGAGGACCGCCGCGGCGAGCAGCAGACCACGGGCACGCGCCCACACCTGGCGGGCGGTGGGCGCCAGGGACGTGTCGGAGGCTTCGCTCAACTGCCCCCTCCGTCCGGAGCGTCGGCGTCCGGGCCCCCTGCTCGTACTTGTTGTGCCACGAGGGCGCCGCTGGCCGGGGCTGCGGCGCTGTCCGGCAGCAAGGGCCTGGCGCGCTGGAGGGCGCGGTCGAGATCGCGCACGGCTGCATATGAGGAGGAGTCGCTGTCTCTGCCGGCGTATGTCACCTCGTCGAAGGACCGTGCGGCGGAGCGCAGTTCCTCGCCATGGCCCGGCAGGGCGCGGTCCGCTTCGACGGCGGCCTCGTCGGCCGTGCGGCCGGGACGGTGGTCGAGCAGGGCTCGCTCTTCGAGGGAGCGGACGATGGCCCGCATTCGTTCCTGGAGGGCCTGGTCCCAGCGCTCGGCGGTGGCGTGGGCTTCGGCTGCCGCGCGGTGTTCGGCTGCGCTGCGCGGGCCCTTGTCGAAGAGCGTCCCGGAATCGGAGACGGGGCCGGGTCGTGGGCTGCCCAGCCTCAGTCGCAGGGCCACGGCCAGCAGTACGACAAGGCAGACGATCGCGGTGAGGCCGACCCAGCCTCCGGGGGAGGCCTGCGCCGCCGAGTGCAGCAGCGAACTGATGTGGTCCCAGAGCCAGTCGAGGATGCGGTTGAGCAGGCTGGGGTCGTCCCTGTGGTACTCGCCTTTCGACAGCTCGCGTTCGGCGGCTTCGCGTGCCGGGGTGCGGGGGATGGTGACGGGCGCGCCGCCGTCGGCTCCGGACACCCGCCTGACGAACAGGCCGGCAGCGTCGGCCGGCGGCACGGTCGCCACATCCCCCGGCATCGCCTCAGCTCCCGGGAGTCGGGCTGTCAGGCTGTGTGCCGCCGTAGCCCGGAACGCCTGCGGCGCGGGCGAGTTCGAGGTCGAGGGCTTCCCGCCGGATGCGCTGGTCGAGGTAGAGCAGGGCGGTGACGCCGGCGCGGATCGGGAAGGTGATCGTGGATGCGATCACGGCACCGATGCCCACCGCGATCAGATAGGACCAGCTTGTGGCCGGTGTTGCCTCGGCGAAGGCGGAGAGGCCCTGACCGCTGGCGGCCATACCGATCAGCGTCACCGGCATCTGGATCACCGACGCGACGATGACGACGAGAATCGTGGCCAGCATCTGCACCCCGAAGACCCGCCACCAGCTGCCCCGTACGAGTTTGGCGGAGCGCCGCATCGCGCTGATGACGCCCTGCTTCTCCAGCATCAGGGCGGGGGCGGCGAGGCTGAACCGGACCCAGATCCACACGGCTGCCACCAGACCGGCGAGCACTCCCACGAGCAGCAGAGCGATTCCGAGGGGCTTCACTCCCGCGGCCAGCAGCACCCCTCCCGGCGCGAACCCGACGAACACGGCCAGGGTGATGAGCAGGGGAAGGAGGAACAACAGGCCCAGCAGGCGCAGCAGTTGGGGCCGCGAGTCCCGCCATGCCTCGCCGGAGGAGACGGAACGGCCGAGCACGGCACGGCTGACGACGACCGTGAGCATGGCGGTGGCGAGCACGGTGCCGAGGGTCTCGACGAGGGCTCGTACACCGGAGATCCGCAGCGACCCCGTCATGGCGTTCATGAGTTCGTCGGGGCTCGGCTGAGGGTCCTGGGCGAGTGCGTCGAGGTTGGTGGCGTCCGCAAGCCAGAGGCCGTTGGCGATGGTGGCGATGAGCTGGACGACCACGGCGACTGCGAGAGAGATGCCCAGAACGGTGCGCCAGTGGGCGCGCATGGTGGTGACGGCGCCGTCCAGTATCTCGCCGACGCCCAGCGGACGCAGGGGGATGATTCCCGGTTTGGCGGCGGGCGGCTGGTTCCAGGAGCCGCCCCAGTGGTCCCAGCCGGGTCTTCCGGGACGAGGAGTCCCCCAGGGCGGGCCGGACTGGGCGGGCGGCTGCTGCGTGGACCAGTTCCTGGGCGCATCGTCGGCCGGATTGCCCGCAGGTGGCTGATGCGGATTGCTCCCGGGTGCCTTGGCGGACTCCTCGCCGTCGGGCGAACGGTCGGGGGAAGGAGATCCGGGCGGTGTCCAGCCCGGAGAGTCGTTCACTTGTCGTCACCTCGGGGTTTCGGTCGCTGCATCGCCTGGTCGACTGCCATCGTCCCACGCCCTGCCGTGGCGGCGGGCGGGCCCCGGCTTGTTGGATCGCCTTCAGAAGTCGTCGTGGGGCGAGGCAGACTGTGCGGATGGCAGATCATGGTGTCCCAGTGCTGCGCTGGGCGGATACCCCTGAGGGGCCGGTTCTTGCGCTGCTGGACCAGACGCGGCTGCCGGCGGAGGAAGCCGAGTTCGTGTGCAGCGGGCCTGACGACCTGGTGGTCGCGATCCGCGCCCTGTCTGTACGGGGGGCGCCCCTGCTCGGTGTGGCCGGGGGGTACGGCGTCGCGCTCGCCGCCGCCCGCGGACACGATGTCGCCGACGCGGCCGACCGTCTGGCGTCCGCGCGTCCGACAGCGGTGAACCTCGCAGCGGGGGTGCGACGGGTGGAGAGCGCCTACCGTGCCGCAGCCGACGGCGGGGGGAGCACCGAGGGTGCGGCTGCCGCCGCCCTCGCCGAGGCCAGGGCACTGCATGAGGAGGACGCCGAGGCGAGCGCGGAGATGGCGCGGCTCGGTCACGGACTCCTCGCCGAACTGGTGCCTCGCCGGCCGATGAGGCTGCTCACGCACTGCAACACCGGGACCCTCGTCTCCGGTGGGCAGGGCACCGCCTTCGCCGTGGTCGCCGGTGTGCACGCCGCGGGGGAGCTTGGCCGGCTGTGGGTGGATGAGACGCGGCCCTTGCTCCAGGGCGCGCGGCTGACGGCGTACGAGGCCACCCGGGAGGGGATGCCGTTCAGCGTCCTGGTGGACGGTGCGGCCGGTTCGCTGTTCGCAGCGGGGGAGGTGGACGCGGTGCTGATCGGGGCCGACCGGATAGCGGCGGACGGCTCGGTGGCCAACAAGGTGGGGAGCTATCCGCTCGCGGTGCTGGCACGGCACCACGGAGTGCCGTTCGTGGTGGTGGCACCGGTGACGACCGTCGATCTCCGGACGGAGCGGGGAGCGGACATCGTCGTGGAACAGCGTCCGGCGGAGGAGGTGACGCACATCTCGGGACCAGTGCCCGAGTCGTACTCGCCGTACCATCCGGAAGTACGGGGGGAGCGCGGCGGTGTGCCTGTGGCCCCGACGGGGGCCGATGCCTACAACCCGGCCTTCGATGTGACCCCGCCGGAGCTGGTGACGGCTGTCGTCACCGACCGGGGTGTGATCTCGCCCGTCACCAGCGAAACTGTCGCGGGGCTGTGTTCCCCGTCACGAACGACGACGTCACGATGGGGTAATGGGATGATGAACGCATGAAGGGACGCGTCCTTGTCGTCGACGACGACACCGCACTGGCAGAGATGCTCGGCATCGTGCTGCGCGGCGAAGGCTTTGAACCGTCATTCGTGTCGGACGGCGACAAGGCGCTCGCCGCCTTCCGTGAGACCAAACCGGATCTGGTTCTGCTCGATCTGATGCTGCCCGGCAGGGACGGCATCGAGGTGTGCCGCCTGATCCGTGCCGAGTCCGGTGTGCCGGTCGTCATGCTGACCGCCAAGACAGACACCGTGGATGTGGTGGTGGGCCTGGAGTCGGGGGCCGACGACTACATCGTCAAGCCGTTCAAGCCCAAGGAGCTGGTGGCGAGGATCCGCGCGAGGCTGCGCCGGTCCGACGACCCGGCGCCCGAGCAGCTGGCGATCGGCGATCTGGTGATCGATGTCGCCGGGCACTCGGTGAAGCGGGACGGTGTGTCCATAGCGCTGACACCACTGGAGTTCGACCTTCTCGTGGCGCTCGCCCGCAAACCGTGGCAGGTCTTCACACGTGAGGTGCTGCTGGAGCAGGTGTGGGGCTACCGGCACGCAGCGGACACGCGGCTGGTCAATGTGCACGTGCAGCGTCTGCGCTCCAAGGTCGAGCGGGATCCGGAGCGTCCGGAGATCGTCGTGACGGTTCGCGGAGTCGGCTACAAGGCGGGACCTGGCTGAGATGACCCGGAACGGCTCCGTCCAGGATCGCGCCAGCACGGACGGAGCCGAAGCCACGGCACAAGAGTCCGAAATGTCCAAGTTTCGGCGACTGTGGCGCAGCGGAGCACTCTTCTCGGAGGGACTGCTCCCCGAAGGCACCACCGGGCCCCGCGCCCACCCCGTCGTCCGCTTCTTCATCCGCTGGGTGCGCCGCCCGCTGCTGCCCGTACTCCGGCTGTGGCGGCGCAACATCCAGCTGCGCGTGGTCGCCGCCACCCTCCTGATGTCACTCGGCGTGGTGCTGCTACTCGGCATCGTCGTCATCGGGCAGGTACGCAACGGACTGCTCGACGCGAAGGAGAAGACCGCCCAGAGCCAGGCCGCGGGCGGCTTCGCCGCCGCCCAGGAGATGGCCGACAGCGCAGGCAGCGGCCGCAGCGGCGAAGGCCAGGGCCGCCCCGGAACCGGCGGCCGCAGCACGCAGAACACCGGCACCTGGCTCAACAACCTGGTGGAGCAGCTCGCCAGCGGCGGCCAGGGCGTCTACTCCGTCGTCGCGCTCGGCTCACAGAACGACGAGTCACCCTTCCTCGGCAACCAGCGCTCCACCACCCGCGGACCGCGGGCCTCCGGCGACATCCGCCCCGAGGAGAGCATCCCCGCCGACCTGCGCAAGGCCCTGGACAACCAGCCCGGCACCCACCAGCGCTACGCGAAGGTCTACCGCCAGGACGGCAGCAGCACCGCCGGACTGATCGTCGGCAAGCGCCTCAACGACGCCGGCGGCTCCCCGTACCAGATGTACTACGTCTTCCCCTTCACGCTGGAGGAAGAGTCGCTGAACCTGGTCAAGGGCACCCTGGCCACCGCCGGCGTCTTCGTGGTCGTGCTGCTCGGAGCCATCGCCTGGCTCGTGGTGAGGCAGGTCGTCACGCCCGTACGGATGGCCGCGGGGATCTCGGAACGCCTGGCCGCCGGCAGACTCCAGGAACGCATGAAGGTCACGGGTGAGGACGACATCGCCCGGCTCGGAGAGTCCTTCAACAAGATGGCGCAGAACCTCCAGGTGAAGATCCAGCAGCTGGAGGAGCTCTCCCGCATGCAGCGCCGCTTCGTCTCCGACGTATCGCACGAGCTGCGCACTCCGCTCACCACGGTCCGTATGGCCGCCGACGTGATCCACGAGGCGCGGGAGGAGTTCGACCCGGCCACGGCGCGTTCCGCGGAGCTGCTGCTGGGCCAGCTCGACCGGTTCGAGTCGCTCCTGGGCGACCTGCTGGAGATCAGCCGCTTCGACGCCGGAGCCGCCAACCTCGAAGCCGACCCCATCGACCTGCGCGACATCGTCCGCCGCGTCGTCGACGGATGCGAGCCCCTCGCCGACCGCAAGGGCAGCCGGGTCCTCGTGCGCGGCGACGACAAGCCCGTGGTCGCGGAGGCGGACGGGCGCCGCATCGAGCGCGTGCTGCGCAACCTCGTCGACAACGCCATAGAGCACGGCGAAGGCCATGACGTCGTCGTCCGGCTGGCGTCCGGCGGCGGAGCCGTCGCGGTCGCCGTACGGGACTACGGCGTCGGGCTCAGCAGCAGCGAGGCCGAGCGGGTCTTCAACCGCTTCTGGCGCGCCGACCCCGCCCGTGCCCGTACGACGGGGGGCTCCGGGCTCGGCCTGTCCATCGCCCTCGAGGACGCCCGGCTGCACGGCGGCTGGCTTCAGGTGTGGGGCGAGCCGGGCGGCGGCTCGCAGTTCCGGCTGACGTTGCCCTGCACGGCAGGGGAGACGCTGCGCTCCTCGCCGCTCGCGCTGCAACCGGCGGACTCCCGGCGCAGGCGCGCGGCGGCGCACGGGTCGCAGAACGGACGGGGCACGGTCCCGGCGCAGGCGCGCCAGCGGGCGGCGAAGGCCCCGGCGAGAGCGGCGGACCCGGAGGAGGCGGCGGGCTCGGCGGGTGCGGCCCGTTCGGGATCCGCCGCGAAGCCCGCGTCGCCGACCGCCCGAGCCTCCCAGCCCTCCTCTCCCTCGGCACCGGCATCCGGCCGTTCCGCGCCCGCCTCCACCGTCGCCGCGCCCCGCGGCAGCACTGCCCCCCGTACCGCCGACGAGCCCATGGGCGAGGACGGAGAACACTGATGGGAGCTGAGCGGCGAAACCGTCGCCGCCTGATTGCGGCGGCCCAACTGGGCGCGCTCGCACTGCTGTTGCCGGGCTGCGCCTCCATGCCGGACGACGGCACCGTCGACCACGTCGACTCCTCCCACCGCACCGAATCCGACTCCCAGGTCCGTGTGTTCGGCGTCAGCCCGGAGAAGGGCGAGAAGCCCCAGCAGATCGTCCGCGGCTTCCTGGAGGCCACGACGAGCGATGAGGCGGCCTTCTCGACGGCGAAGGAGTATCTGTCCGACCATGCGGCCGGAGAGTGGGACCCCTTCGCCAACACCCGGGTCGTCTCGGGCGGTCCGAGCCCCGGCAACGCCCGCCAGGACGGGGGCGGCGGGAAGGGGTTCAACGTGCAGGTGACCGGTACGCGCGTCGCGGAGGTCGACGAGCGGCACGCGTACTCGCCGTCGTCCGGCGACTACGCCGAGGGCTTCCACCTCTCCAAGGAGGACGGGGAGTGGCGGATCGACCGGCTCCCGGACGGGCTGGTGCTCGGCGAATCCGACTTCCAGCGCATCTACCGGCCGATCAACAAGTACTACTACGCGGAACTCGGCAGCGACTCCGAGTCGATCACCGGCGGCAAGAACGTACTGGTCGGCGACCCGGTCTTTCTGCGCCGCCGGATAGACCCCGTCACCGCCACCGTCGACGCACTGCTGGACGGCCCGACAGGCTGGCTCGCCCCGGTGGTCCACTCCTCCTTCCCGAAGGGCGCGCGTCTTGTGCGCGGCCAGCACCTTTCGCTGGACGATTCGGGGGCGCTGAGCGTCCGCCTCAACTCCAAGGGGGCCGGCGTCAGCAGGGCACGCTGCGTACGCATGGCCGCGCAGTTGCTGCACACGGTGCAGGACCAGGCGTCGGCGAAGGTCGGCAAGGTGGCGCTTGCGGGCCCGGACGGTGAGACGCGGTGCGAGCGGACGCGTGAGCAGACGGAGGACTATCAGCCGGGGCGGCTCAACGGCCGTGCTTCGCACCAGTACTTCGTAGACGGCGATCACCGTGTCTCGTCCTTCGACGAGGGCAGCGACGATCCCACCCCGGTCGAAGGGGCTCTCGGCAAGGGCGAGACGGAGATGGGCGCCGTGGCGGTGAACCGTGCCGAGCAGGAGGGTGCGGCGGTCTCGCGTGCGGGCCGTTCGCTGTATGTCTCGCGCCTCGCGGAGGGGGCCAAGCTGGGGGAGCCCGTACTGACGAGCAAGGCGAAGCATGAGAAGGACCGGCTGACGGCGCCCAGTTGGGACGGCCTGGGCGACCTGTGGATCGCCGACCGCGATCCCGACGACCCGCGCCTGCTGCGTCTGGCGGGCGGCAAGGAGAAGCCCGAAGAGGTCGACGTCCCGGACCTGGGCAAGGGCGAGCGGATCGAGTCGCTGCGGATCGCGTCCGACGGCGTTCGGATGGCGCTGCAAATCCGGCAGAAGGACGGTTCGCGGACGTTGAAGCTCGGCCGGGTCCATCGCGGGGGCACGGCCGACGAGCCGCAGGTGACGATCAGCGAACTACGGCCTCTCGCACCGCAGTTCGAGGATGTCGCGGCGATGTCCTGGGCGGGCGGCAGCCGGTTGGTGGTCGTGGGGCGCGAGTCGGGGAGCGTGCAGCAGATGCAGTACATCGAGACTGACGGCTCGGCGTCGAACCAGCCGACGCTTCCCGGCATCAACGACGTGACAGGCGTGGCCGCTTCGGAGGACGTGAGCAAGCCGCTGCTGGCCGACTCGGAGGACGGCATCGTACGGCTGCCTCCCGACGCCAACTGGAAGACGCTGACCGACAGCGGGACGAGCCCCGCGTACCCGGGGTAGGCGGCCGAAGGGCGCCTACCCCCTGCGAAGAAGTCCGTTTCCGGAACGAGGTCCGTCCGTCCCTGGCGGATGCACGCCAACGTGCGCGCCCATGAGGCCGGCACGGGCGGCCATCCAGAGTTATCCACAGGCCTGGCGCCCCCACACCCCCGCTGGGAAAGTAGTCCCCATGCGGGGGCTGTTGCAGGAGCTCCGGCAGGAACTCGCAGGTCTGGTGCTGCCGTCGCGGTGCGCAGGCTGCGGACTGCCGCGAGTGCGCGGAGAGTTGTGCGAGCGGTGCGGGGCAGCGCTGGCGGGCGCCGTACCGCGCCGGGTGTGGCCGACGCCGGTGCCGTCCGGCCTGCCTCGGGTGTACTCGGCGCTGCCGTACGCCGACCAGGTGCGGGAAGTGCTGCTCGCGCACAAGGAGCGCGGCGCGCTCCGACTCGCGGCGCCCTTGGGGGCGTTGCTCGCGGCGACGGTGCGCGAGGCCGCGGCGCAGACACCGCGTCCGGGGGGCATGGGGGAGGGGGTGGGGGGAGGGGAGGCCCCCCTGACGCTCGTCCCCGTCCCCTCCTCGCAGCGCTCCATCGCCGCCCGTGGCCATGATCCGGTGCGGCGAATCGCTCTCGTGGCGGCGCGGGAGTTGCGCCGTGGAGGCGTACCCGCGCGAGTGCTGACCGTGCTCCGTCAGCGACGCACGGTGGCTGACCAGGCGGGGCTGACCGCGCAGCAGCGGGCGGCGAATCTCGGCGGCGCGCTGGAGTTGGTGCCGGGCGGCGGAAGGCTGCTGACCGGGAAGACGCTGCTGGTCGACGATGTGATGACGACCGGGGCGTCGTTGGCCGAGGCGGCCCGTGCCCTCGGCCGGTACGCGGGGCACGCACAACGAGTTGAGTCTGGACGGTCCGGACAGTCCGGGCTCCAGGTGTGGGCCGCGGCCGTCGTCGCGTCCCGATCACTCAGGTGAGCAGAGCAGGCGTTGCCGCTGTCCGCTGCGAGTCCGTAAGTCCGGAACTCGGCAGGCGTTGAACTCGCCAGGCCCCGGAACTCGGCGGGCCCTTGAACTCGCCAGGCCCCGGAAGTCTGCAAGCCCGGAACTCCGCAAGTCGCGCAAGTCCTGTAAGTGCCGCAAGTCCCGCAAGCCCGACGAGTTTTCGTGAGTCCGACGAGTTTCGATGAGTCCTGCAATGAATCGCGGGAAAGGGTTTCGGAAAACGACCACGGAAGAGCCCTGCGTCAGCCTGCGAAAGCACCGTGCTACTACCAGAGATCAGAGGGCTGCGTCGGCCGTTGTCTCGAATTGATACCTGAACGTAGGTACGTGCCAGTAGGGGGTGCCCAGCTTCCGTCAGTGGAGGTACGTTCGAGATTGGGTGACGATCTTCCCCCAGGGGGAGAAGGAGGTGAAAGTCGCAAGCCGAGGTTCCGGAGGCTGGCGGCGAAGCAGGCCCTGAGCCTCCGGTGTCAGTGCACAAAGGAGGCACTCCGTTTCGCAATGCGGAGTGCTCCGGGAACGGAGTTCTGCGTGGACATCGTCGTCAAGGGCCGCAAGACCGAGGTGCCCGAGAGGTTCCGTAAGCACGTGGCCGAGAAGCTGGCGAAGATCCAAAAGCTCGACGGAAAGGTGATCAACCTGGATGTCGAGGTGTGCAAGGAACACAATCCCCGGCAGGCCGACCGTTCCGAGAGGGTGGAGATCACCCTTCGCACTCGCGGGCCGGTCATTCGCGCGGAGGCAGCGGCCTCCGACCCCTACGCTGCGCTGGACCTTGCAGCGGGCAAGCTGGAGGCACGGCTGCGCAAGCAGCACGACAAGCGCCGGGTACACCGTGGAGGAAGCCGTACGCCGATGAGCGTGGCGGCTGCTACAGCGCACCTCGCGGCAGAACTCAACGGACAGCTCGACGCCGCTGCGGCGACACCCGCACCGGTCAAGACCGAAGAGAAACCGATGACCACCAGGGTGGGCCCGCTGGAGGTCCAGGGCGACGGACCGCTCGTCGTCCGTGAGAAGACCCACGCCGCGGCGCCGATGGCCCTCGACCAGGCTCTCTACGAAATGGAGTTGATCGGCCACGACTTCTATCTCTTCGTCGATTCCGAGACGAAGCAGCCGAGCGTCGTCTACCGGCGCCACGGCTACGACTACGGCGTGATCCACCTGGATCCCGATCCCTTCGCCGTGGAGCCCCCTCCTGAAGCGGGCGGCTCACTCGGCGGCTGACCGCTCGGAACCGTTGAGACCGCGCCCCCGGGCCGGGTCGAGGACTCGGCCGGGGGCGCGAACGTGGAATTATGGCCTCACTCGTCAACCTGGGCCCTGTGCAGCGCGGTTGGCGCGGCATAGCCTGCAGGGGGAGGATCGATGGCGGACAGCTTCGGGCCCGTGATGCCCATGGCGGAAGCGCACCCGGTACGGGTGGCGGTTGAGGACGGCCCCGCGCATGAGCGGCAGCAGCCGGAGCCGATCCGTGTGCTCGTCGTGGACGATCACGAGCTTTTCCGGCGCGGGTTGGAGATCGTTCTCGCTCAGGAGGAGGACATCCAGGTCGTCGGCGAGGCGGGGGACGGGGCGGAGGCCGTCGAGAAGGCCGCGGATCTGCTGCCCGACATCGTGCTCATGGACGTACGGATGCCGAAGCGCGGCGGAATCGAGGCGTGCACCTCCATCAAGGAGGTCGCTCCCAGCGCGAAGATCATCATGCTGACGATCAGCGACGAAGAGGCCGACCTCTACGACGCCATCAAGGCCGGGGCCACCGGTTACCTCCTCAAGGAGATCTCCACGGACGAGGTCTCGGCGGCGATCCGTGCGGTGGCGGACGGCCAGTCGCAGATCAGTCCGTCGATGGCGGCGAAACTGCTCACTGAGTTCAAGTCGATGATCCAGCGCACCGACGAGAGCAAGCTGGTGCCCGCTCCGAAGCTGACCGACCGCGAGCTCGAAGTGCTCAAGCTCGTGGCGACGGGCATGAACAACCGGGACATCGCGAAAGAGCTCTTCATCAGCGAGAACACCGTGAAGAACCACGTGCGCAACATCCTGGAGAAGCTTCAGCTCCACTCGCGCATGGAGGCCGTGGTCTACGCGATGCGGGAGAAGATCCTCGAAATCCGCTGACGCGCGTCGGTGAGTCCGGAGTAGCCCCGCCTCCGTCAGACCGCCGCCCCGGCTCCCTTGGAATCATCGGTCAGAGCGCGGGCCAGCGCCTCCGCGAGCTCCGCGTCGTCGCAGCGCTCCACCCGCACCTCGTCACAGCCCACCCAGGACGCCGCTTCCCACAGCGCCCTGGCCATCGGCTCGACCGCCTTGCGTCCCTTCATCGAGACCTGGCGGGCCACCAGGGTCGTGCCCTCACGCCCCGGATCGACACGGCCCAGCAGCCTGCCGCCGGACAGCAGCGGCATCGCGAAGTAGCCGTGTATGCGCTTGGGCTTCGGTACGTACGCCTCCAGCCTGTGCGTGAAGTCGAATATCCGCTGCGTACGCGGCCTGTCCCAGACAAGGGAGTCGAAGGGAGAGAGCAGCGTCGTGCGGTGCCGCCCGCGCGGTGAGGCCTCGACGGCAGCCGGATCCGCCCAGGCGGGCCTGCCCCAGCCCTCGACCTCCACCGGCACCAGACCGGTGTCCGGAAGCACCGCCTCGACCTGCTCGCTCTTGAGACGGTGATACTCCGCGAGGTCGGAGCGCGTCGCCACGCCCATGGCCGCTCCGGCCTGGGCGACCAGACGCCGTATGCACTCGTGGTCGTCGGTGTCGTCGTGCAGCAACTCGTCCGGGATGGCCCGCTCGGCGAGGTCGTAGACCCGCTTCCAGCCGCGCCGCTCCGTGCAGACGACCTCGCCGGTGTCCAGCAGCCACTCCACGGCGATCTTCGTCTCCGACCAGTCGAACCACTCGCCGCCGTTCTTCCCTCCGCCCAGCTCCGTCGTGGTCAGCGGGCCGTCGGCCTTGAGCCGGTCCCGCACGGCGGCGCAGGCGCGGTCCCGGTCCTCCAGGATGTGCCAGCGATGCCCGCGGGCCCGCCGCTCACGGCGCCTGAAGGCGAAGTGGGGCCACTCCTCCACGGGCAGGATGCAAGCGGCGTGCGACCAGTACTCGAAGCTGTGCCCGCCCGTCCAGTACGCCGATTCGACCGCTGCCCGGCCGACGGCGCCCAGCCGTGCGTACGGAACGAGCTCGTGCGAACGCGCCAGCACGGAGATGGTGTCGAGCTGGACGGCACCGAGCCGGCGCAGCAATCCGCGCACCCCCGCCCTGCGGTCCGGCGCGCCCAGCAGTCCCTGCGCCGACAGGGCCACGCGCCGGGCCTCGTCGGCGGAGAGCGAGATCTCCGCAGTCGTCATGCCGGAGACGATAGGCGCACCCACTGACATCGGGCCCCGGCGCCGTGAACGGGGAGCCCGAAGTGACGGGCGTGACGGACGTGACAGGCGTGATGGGCCGGAGAGGCTCACGCCCCGCTGCCCCGCCGCCCCACCCCGCCCTGTTCAGCGAGCCGGCAGATACGGGGTGTCCATCTCCCTGCCCAGGTCGATCGGGAGCAGCGTCGCGACCCACGCGTCCCGTCTCGTACCGCGGTGGACGATCTTCGCGCGCTGGGTCCCCTCCATCACGAAGCCCAGCCGCCATGCGACGCGCCGCGACGCCTCATTGCCCGCCTCCGCCACCCACTCCAGGCGTTCCGCTTTCAGCGTGGAGAACGCCCAGTCGATGACCGCGTGCCCGGCCTCCACCGTGTAGCCCTTGCCGCGCTGCTCCTTGACCGTCCAGAAGCCGAGTTCGGCCTGGCGTTCCGGGGCGCGCAGCGCGCCGAGGCGTACGAGCCCCATGGAGCCGACGAGTTCGCCCTGTTTCGTGAAGATGCCGAAGTTGTACATGGTGTCCTCGCGCCAGCCGGACGGGTTCACACCGAGCACGAACTCCTCGGCCTCCTTGCGCCCGTAGGGGTCCGGCACCGGTATCCAGCGCACGATGTCCGGGTCCTGGCAGGCGGACCGCACAGCCTCCACGTCCCTGTCGTCGAAGGGACGCAGCAGCAGACGCTCGGTGCTGAGGGTGATGGGCTCCATGGGGTGATTGTGCCTCCGCCGTGAAGCGGTCCGCCCGGTTCCCGGGGCCGCTCGCCGCCCCCTCCGGGACGTCCGCCACGTTCCCGTCCCCGCGGCTCTCCCCGTGGCCCTCCCCGCGGCCGGGGCTCCGGTCCGCAGCCGGGACCCGGCACCTTCGGTCGCTCCGGACCGTTAGGGGTACAGGGGCGTACGTCCCTCGCATACGATGGCCGGTGCGGCGGCGGCCGTATCGCCGTGTCCGCGCACTGACCGAGCCAGGTTCGACCGGCAAGGAGCCACTCCAAGTGTCCGTCTTCGGCAAGCTCATGCGCGCAGGTGAAGGCAAGATCCTGCGCAGGCTGGACCGCATCGCGCGGCAGGTGAATTCCATCGAAGAGGACTTCGTGGAACTGTCGGACGCCGAGCTCCGGGCCCTCACGGATGAGTACAAGGAGCGGTACGCCGAGGGCGAAAGCCTCGACGACCTGATGCCGGAGGCATTCGCGACCGTCCGTGAGGCCGCCAAGCGCGTGCTCGGCGAGCGGCACTACGACGTCCAGATCATGGGCGGTGCGGCGCTGCACCTCGGTTACGTCGCGGAGATGAAGACCGGTGAGGGCAAGACCCTGGTCGGCACGCTTCCCGCGTATCTGAACGCCATTTCGGGCGACGGCGTGCACATCATCACCGTCAACGACTACCTCGCCCAGCGTGACTCGGAGTGGATGGGCCGCGTCCACCGCTTCCTGGGGCTGACCGTGGGCTGCATCGTGGCGCACATGACGCCGCCGGAGCGCCGCGAGCAGTACAACTGCGAGATCACGTACGGCACGAACAACGAGTTCGGCTTCGACTACCTGCGCGACAACATGGCCTGGTCGAAGGACGAACTGGTGCAGCGCGGCCACAACTTCGCGATCGTCGACGAGGTCGACTCCATCCTCATCGACGAGGCGCGCACGCCTCTGATCATCTCGGGCCCCGCCGACCAGGCCACGAAGTGGTACAGCGACTTCGCCAAGCTGGTGAAGCGCCTGGAGAAGGGCGAGGCCGGCGATCCCCGTACGCAGAAGCCGGAGACGGGCGACTACGAGGTCGAGGAGAAGAAGCGCACGGTCGCCATCCACGAGGCCGGCGTCGTCAAGGTCGAGGACTGGCTGGGGATCGACAATCTCTACGAGTCGGTCAACACGCCCCTCGTCGGCTATCTCAACAACGCGATCAAGGCCAAGGAGCTTTACCACAAGGACAAGGACTACGTCGTCATGGACGGCGAGGTCATGATCGTGGACGAGCACACCGGCCGCATCCTCGCCGGCCGCCGTTACAACGAGGGCATGCACCAGGCGATCGAGGCCAAGGAAGGCGTCGAGATCAAGGACGAGAACCAGACTCTCGCCACGATCACGCTCCAGAACTTCTTCCGTCTCTACGAGAAGCTGTCGGGCATGACCGGTACGGCCATGACGGAGGCCGCCGAGTTCCACCAGATCTACAAGCTGGGCGTCGTCCCGATCCCGACGAACCGCGCGCTCGCCCGCGCGGACCAGGCCGACCTGATCTACCGCACCGAGGTCTCCAAGTTCGACGCGGTCGTCGACGACATCGCGGAGAAGCACGAGAAGGGCCAGCCGATCCTGGTCGGCACGACTTCGGTCGAGAAGTCCGAATACCTCTCGGAGCAGTTGAACAAGCGCGGCGTGCGCCACCAGGTGCTCAACGCGAAGAACCACGAGCGTGAGGCCGCGATCGTCGCCGAGGCGGGCCGCAAGGGCTCCGTCACGGTCGCGACGAACATGGCGGGCCGCGGCACCGACATCAAGCTCGGCGGCAACGCCGAGGGCATGGCGGAGAAGGAGCTGCGCGACCGCGGTCTGGATCCGGTGGAGAACGCCGAGGAGTGGGCGGCCGCGCTGCCCGCCGCCCTGGAGAAGTCGGAGCGTTCGGTCAAGGACGCGGTCGACGAGGTCAAGGAGCTCGGCGGGCTGTATGTGCTGGGCACCGAGCGGCACGAGTCGCGCCGTATCGACAACCAGCTCCGCGGTCGTTCGGGCCGCCAGGGCGACCCGGGCGAGTCCCGGTTCTACCTCTCGCTCGGCGACGACCTGATGCGGCTGTTCAAGGCGCAGATGGTCGAGCGTGTGATGGCGATGGCGAACGTGCCGGACGACGTCCCCATCGAGAACAAGATGGTGACCAGGGCCATCGCCTCCGCCCAGTCGCAGGTCGAGCAGCAGAACTTCGAGATCCGCAAGAACGTCCTGAAGTACGACGAGGTGCTCAACCGGCAGCGTGAGGTCATCTACGGCGAGCGCCGCCGCGTCCTGGAGGGCGAGGATCTGCACGAGCAGGTGCGGCACTTCATGGACGACACCATCGACGCGTACGTGCAAGCCGAGACGGTCGAGGGCTTCGCCGAGGAGTGGGACCTGGACCGGTTGTGGGGCGCCTTCAAGCAGCTCTACCCGGTGAAGGTGACAGTCGAGGAGCTGGAGGAGGCCGCGGGCGAACGCGAGGGCGTCACCTCGGAGTTCATCGCGGAGTCCATCAAGGACGACATCCACGAGCAGTACGACCAGCGTGAGGCGGAGCTGGGCAGCGAGATCATGCGCGAGCTGGAGCGGCGCGTGGTCCTGTCCGTGCTCGACCGCAAGTGGCGTGAGCACCTCTACGAGATGGACTATCTCCAGGAGGGCATCGGCCTGCGTGCCATGGCGCAGAAGGACCCGCTGGTTGAGTACCAGCGCGAGGGCTTCGACATGTTCCAGGCCATGATGGACGGCATCAAGGAGGAGTCCGTCGGCTATCTGTTCAACCTGGAGGTCCAGGTCGAGCAGCAGGTCGAGGAGGTTCCCATCGAGGAGCGGCAGCCCGAGGAGAAGGCGGTGCTGGAGAAGGAGCCGGAGGGCGCCGTGCCCGCGGGCGCCGCGATGGGTGCCGCTCCGGCCATCCACGCCAAGGGCCTGGACGCCCCGCAGCGTCCGGACCGGCTTCACTACTCGGCGCCGACCGCTGAAGGCGGCGTCGAGGAGGGCGAGTTGGACACCGGCAACGGCGGCCCGGTCCGCTCGGAGGCCGACGGGCTGACGCGTGCGGAGCGCCGCAAGGCCCAGAAGGGCAAGAAGAAGCGCAAGTAGTGAGCCGCTGAGGCGCCTTCGGCGTCCGGGTGCACGACGCGTGGTTCGGCAGTACGGGCTGGGGCCTGCCGCTCGATGAGGGCGGCGGGCCCCAGCCCGTATCGCTGTCCGGACGTATCGCTGCGGGGTGCGGCCCAGCGGTACGCCGGACACCGGTGGGGCTCCGGGTCGCGGCTGATGGCTCAGGGGGTCATGGCTCACGGCTGCCTGGCCGGGGACGGTGCGGCCCGGGCCGTTCCGGCTTCGGGCGTTCCGGCCTCTGAAGGTGCTGCGGCCTGGAGCGGTCCGACGGCGACTGGCCGTCGAGTTCGACGGCGGCGCAGCGCCAGCGGCGGTCCGAGCACAGCTCCAGTCGGAAGGCCATGGCCCGCTGCCGGTCGCCGGTGACGATGCGCGCGAACGCCTCGATCACGCCGTCGCTGGGGCGGCTGCCGCGTGCGTCCAGCACGGCGGGACTCCTGCGGTCGGCTCCGCGTGGGCGCAGCGGAGCGCCGGAGGCGAGGCCCGCGAGCTGCTCGTAGGCGGAGCTGCGGGTGTGGCCCAGCAGGGTGTGGACGGGCCGCTGCCCGCTCAGCACGAGCACCAGCCGGCTGGCGAACCAGAAGGGCGGCTGCCGCTCGCGCTCCCTGGCCGCTGCCGCGCGCAGCGCGGAGGCAGACGGGGAGGCGGCCGGGCGGGCCGCGGCAGGGCTGCCGGCGCCGGGCCGCGGGCGCCGCAGTTCTGGGCGCCTGGTCTCCGGGCGCGTGACCTCCGGCCGGCGGGAGTCACGGCGTCCGGGCGGTGCCTTGCGCGCGGGGACGCGGCGGCTTCGTGGAGAGGCGGCGGCGGGCGGTGTGTTCATGGCGTCCATGGGTCCCCCGTTGAGTGACGGAACGTGATGACGGATCCGAAGACGGACTGTCGACGGACCTGTCGGCGGATGCGGTGTGAAAGCGCTGCTGAGAGGTGCTGTCACGTGAGATGAGCGGCCACCGGACATCGTGCTTACCCGGCGGTAGCTTCGCTCATCGTTGTATCCGCGTGACCGTGCGGTCGCAATGCGTGATCTTTGGTGCGGCGAGCCGCCCGAGCGGTTCACCTATCAGGACGAGAGCCGTTGCGGGGCTGACGGGCGGGGCGTCTCACCTGCGGCTTCGTGCAGTGATCGGGCGGCGGGTGCCTGCCGTGCGGCCCGTATCCTGGCGGGGCACACCCTCCGGCGATACACGAAAGCGGCAGCCTCATGCGTGTCTATGTGCCTCTGACTCTCCCAGCGCTGCGTGAGGCGCACGGGGCCGGCGAGCTGGCGCCCGAGCGCGGCGGCACCGTCGCGTACGCGGTCACGCCGGGGCTGCGCGAGTGGTATCTCTCCGACGACAGCGAGGAGTTGGAGTACGCGGCGCTCAACCGCGCGGCACAGGGCTCGCTGCGGCTGCTGGCCGGGAGGCCCGAGGTTCCCCGCCGCCGTGTGGTCCTCGCGCTCGACGTGGCGGACGCCGCGGTCGCCTTCGACCCCGATCACGGCCTGGAGCGGGAGTCGCTCGGGGAGGTACGGATCGAGGGGCCGCTGCCCCTGTCGAAGGCGGCGGCCGTGCACATGGACTCCGGCGAGGCCGAAGCGGACGTGACCGCGGCCGCCGGGGCGCTGGGCGCCGCCGACATGGGCGACGAGGACGCCCGGTTCACGGTGGACGGAGCCGAGGACCACGAGCTGCTGTGGTACGCGACACAGGAGATCCCGCACCTGCCGGACTGAGCACGGGCGGCGGACCGACCGCGGACGAGGGCCGCCCGCACCGGTACGGCCCGGCCCGGCCCGGTCGGGGCCCGGGGCAGGACGGCCGAATCCGGTATGGCGTTGTCAGACCCCCGACGTAACGTCGTATGCATGGGTTCGGGACGAATGCACAGACGGTCGGCTCACATCGTCTGGGACTGGAACGGCACGCTGCTGCACGACATCCACGCCGTCATCGCGGCGACGAACGCGGCCTTCGCCGAGCTCGGGCACCCCTCGATCACGCTGGAGCGCTACCGCGAGCTGTACTGCGTGCCCGTGCCGCGGTTCTACGAGCGGCTGATGGGGCGCCTGCCCAGCGAGGCGGAGTGGGAGGTGATGGACCAGACGTTCCACCGGCACTACTGGCGGCATGCGCGGCACGCGGATCTCGCCGAGGGCG
Organism: Streptomyces sp. HNM0575; assembly: GCF_012726265.1. Classification (GTDB taxonomy): domain Bacteria; phylum Actinomycetota; class Actinomycetes; order Streptomycetales; family Streptomycetaceae; genus Streptomyces. Next base: position 22,087 of record NZ_JAASAG010000021.1, read on the forward strand.
CCGCCGAGCTGCTCGCGGGCAGGACCGCCGCGGGGCGTACGCAGTCGCTGTGTTCGCTGGCTCCGCACGACCGCCTCGTTCCGCTGGTGCGCACTCACGGGATCGACCGCCATTTCGTACGGGTCGACGGGGCGCGGGGCCCTTCGGGAGGCGGGAAGGCCGAGCAGATGGAGCGGCATCTGCTGTCCCTGGCCGGTGTCGAGTCGGCGCACACGGTGGTCATCGGGGACGCCGTCGACGACGCGATCGCCGCCCGGCATGTGGGGGCGCATGCGGTGCTCTACACCGGCGGATCGCACAGCCGGTCCAGCCTGGAGACGGCGGGCGTGCCCGTGGTGGACACCCTGGCCGAGGCGGTCGACACCGCGGAGGAGATAGCCGGATAGCCCCGCACGCCGGACTGCGGAAGCCCGGCGCCCGGGCGGTCCGTACCGATGGAAGCCGTGCCGATGGCGGCCGTGCCGGTGGAAGCGTGCCGATCCGGAGCCCTTCGTACGGTCCGGAGCGGGACGCCCAACCGGCGTGCCCGGCGCGGCAGTCGAAGGGCCAAGGCGTCAAGACGGCGGGGAGACCGATGAGTCGGAGACCGGGGAGTCCGGCGGTGGTGAGCCGGGGCAGGACCGAAGGACGGACCGGACGTTCACGTCATAGCGGTCGTCCGGCAGCCGTTGCTGTCCACTCCGGCCAACACCAACCCCCGATTTTGTACACATAAGGTCCATGACTGGCCCCGGCTCGGGGGCTGTAGCCTACGGGCGTGATCAGCGCGATATCTCGCGGGGGCGGTGCGACCCCCCGTACGGTGCCCATTGCGCGACAGCGCCCAGGGCCGCGGCTGGTCGTCTTCCACGGCACGGGTCGAGCCCGGGGCACCACCCCGCCTTCCGATGCCGTGTCCGAACCAGTTCCCGCCATTTCACGTCACGCAACGGCGCGCGACAGGAGAGCCACAGGACATGCAGACCAAGCTGGATGAAGCAAAGGCCGAGCGGCTGGAGGAGGCCGCGCGGGTAGCCGAAGAGAGCCCGGCCGGGGGTCAGCACCCGGCGCGGGGTCTTGAGAACGGTTCGCTCAGGGCGTTCCTCCAGCGCTACTACCTGCACACCGCGCCGGAGGACCTCACCGACCGCGACCCGGTGGACATCCTCGGTGCGGCGTTCTCGCACTACCGTCTGGCGCAGGAGCGGCCGCAGGGCACCGCCAACGTGCGTGTGCACACCCCGTCGGTGGACGAGAACGGCTGGACCTGCACGCATACCGTGATCGAAGTCGTCACCGACGACATGCCGTTCCTCGTCGACTCGGTCACGAACGAGCTGTCGCGGCGGCGCCGCGGCATCCACGTCGTGATCCACCCTCAGTTGATCGTGCGCCGCGACGTCACGGGGAAGCTGCTGGAGGTGCTGGACGCCGGCCGCGACAAGCTCGGGCACGGCCCGGCGCGTGAGCTGCCCCACGACGCCGTCACCGAGTCGTGGATCCACGTGGAGATCGACCGTGAGACCGACCGGGACGACCTCAAGCAGATCAACGACGATCTGCTGCGCGTCCTTTCCGACGTCCGCGAAGCCGTGGAGGACTGGCGGAAGATGCGCGCCACCGCGATGAGCGTCGCCGAGGAGCTGGAGCGCGAGCCCGTCGCCGCCGAGGTGTCCGCGCAGGAGGTCGAGGAGTCCCGTGAGCTGCTGCGCTGGCTCGCCGACGACCACTTCACCTTCCTCGGCTACCGGGAGTACGAGCTGTCGGAGGAAGTCCCCGACGACGAGAAGGACTTGACGCTCACCCCCGTCCCGGGCACCGGCCTGGGGATCCTGCGTTCCGACCCGCAGCACACAACGGGTGAGGACGGCCACCCCGTCTCGCCGTCCTTCAGCCGGCTGCCCGCCGACGCCCGCGCGAAGGCCCGCGAGCACCATCTGCTGGTGCTGACGAAGGCCAACAGCCGTGCCACGGTGCACCGTTCGTCGTATCTGGACTACGTGGGCGTGAAGAAGTTCGACGCCGAGGGCAATGTCGTCGGCGAGCGCCGCTTCCTCGGCCTGTTCTCCTCCGCCGCCTACACCGAGTCGGTGCGCCGGGTGCCCGTCATCCGCCGCAAGGTCGACGAGGTGCTGACCTCCGCCGGGTTCGCCCCGGACAGCCACGCCGGGCGCGACCTGCTCCAGATCCTGGAGACGTACCCGCGCGACGAGCTGTTCCAGATCCCCGTGGACCAGCTGCGTTCCATCGCCACGTCGGTGCTCTACCTCCAGGAGCGCCGCAAGCTGCGGCTGTATCTGCGCAAGGACGAGTACGGGCGCTACTACTCGGCGCTCGTCTATCTGCCGCGCGACCGCTACACGACGTCGGTCCGCCTCCGCCTCACCGAGATCCTCAGCGAGGAACTGGGCGGCACCAATGTGGACTTCAGCGTCTGGAACACCGAATCGGTCCTCACCAGGCTGCACTTCGTCATCCGCCTCAAGCCCGGTGCGCAGCTGCCGGAGCTGACCGACGCCGAGGCCGACCGCATCGAGGCGCGCCTCGCGGAGGCCGCCCGCTCCTGGGCCGACGGCTATGTGGAGGCGCTGACCGCCGAGTTCGGCGAGGAGCAGGCCGCCGAGCTGGGCCATCTCTACAGTGCGAACGCCTTCCCCGAGGGGTACAAGGCGGACTTCCCGCCGCGTGCCGCCGTCGCCGACCTCCAGCACCTCGACCGGCTCGCCCGCCGCGGGAGCGGCGACCCGGACTTCTCGCTGAGCCTGTACGAGCCGGTCGGAGCGGGCGCGGGCGAGCGCAGGTTCAAGATCTTCCGCATCGGCGAGCCCGTGTCCCTGTCCGCCGTGCTGCCCGCACTTCAGGCGATGGGCGTCGAGGTCGTCGACGAGCGTCCGTACGAGCTGAAGTGCAGCGACAAGAGCAAGGCGTGGATCTACGACTTCGGCCTGCGCATGCCCGTCTCCCACGCGCACGGCCTCGGTGAGGACGCCCGCGAGCGCTTCCAGGACGCCTTCAGCGCCGTGTGGACGGGCCAGGCCGAGAACGACGGCCTCAACTCGCTTGTGCTGTCCGCCGGTCTGACCTGGCGCCAGGCGATGGTGCTGCGTTCATACGCGAAGTACCTGCGGCAGGCCGGGGCCACCTTCAGCCCCACGTACATGGAGGACACCCTCCGGCACAACGTGCACACGACCCGGCTGCTGGTGAACCTCTTCGAGGCGCGCCTCGACCCCAGCCGCTCCCGCGCGGGGCACGAGCTGACGGACGGGCTGCTGGAGGAGCTGGACGGCGCGCTGGACCAGGTCGCGAGCCTCGACGAGGACCGCATCCTGCGTTCCTTCCTCACCGTCATCCGGGCCACGCTGCGCACCAACTACTTCCAGAGCACCGGAGCCGGCAGCAGCAAGGGCGGCGCGAAGGACCCGTCGGCGCGGCCGCACGCCTATCTGTCGGTCAAGCTCGACCCGCAGGCCATTCCCGACCTGCCCGCGCCGCGCCCCGAGTACGAGATCTGGGTGTACTCGCCGCGCGTGGAGGGCGTGCACCTGCGCTTCGGCAAGGTCGCCCGCGGCGGACTGCGCTGGTCGGACCGGCGAGAGGACTTCCGTACGGAGATCCTCGGCCTGGTGAAGGCGCAGGAGGTGAAGAACACCGTCATCGTGCCGGTCGGCGCGAAGGGCGGCTTCGTCTGCAAGCAGCTGCCCGACCCGGCGGCCGACCGCGACGCGTGGCTCGCCGAGGGCGTCGCCTGCTACAAGACCTTCATCTCCGGTCTGCTGGACATCACCGACAATCTCGTCGCCGGCGACGTCGTACACCCCGAGGACGTCGTCCGCCACGACGAGGACGACACCTACCTCGTCGTCGCCGCCGACAAGGGCACAGCCACCTTCTCCGACATCGCCAACGAGGTCGCCGAGGCGTACGGATTCTGGCTCGGCGACGCCTTCGCCTCCGGCGGCAGCGCGGGCTACGACCACAAGGGCATGGGCATCACCGCCCGCGGCGCCTGGGAGTCGGTCAAGCGCCACTTCCGCGAGCTCGGCCACGACACGCAGACGCAGGACTTCACGGCCGTGGGCGTCGGCGACATGTCCGGCGACGTCTTCGGCAACGGCATGCTGCTGTCCGAGCACATCAGGCTGATCGCGGCCTTCGACCACCGGCACATCTTCCTCGACCCCGACCCGGACGCGGCCACGTCGTACGCCGAGCGCCGCCGGCTGTTCGAGCTGCCGCGCTCCTCCTGGGAGGACTACGACACGTCGCTGATCTCGGCGGGTGGCGGCGTCTTCCCCCGTACGGCGAAGTCAGTGCCGGTCACCCCGCAGGTGCGGGCGGCCCTCGGCATCGACTCGCAGGCGGGCAAGGTCACCCCGGCGGAGCTGATGCGCGCCATCCTGGCCGCCCCGGTCGACCTGCTGTGGAACGGCGGCATCGGCACGTACGTCAAGGCGTCGACGGAGACCAACGCCGACGCCGGGGACAAGGCCAACGACGCCATCCGCGTCGACGGCCAGGACCTGCGGGTGAAGGTCGTCGGCGAGGGCGGCAACCTGGGGCTGACGCAGCTCGGCCGCATCGAGTTCGCCCTGAACGGCGGCCATGTCAACACCGACGCCATCGACAACAGCGCGGGCGTGGACACCTCCGACCACGAGGTGAACATCAAGATCCTCCTCAACTCCCTCGTCGCCAACGGCGACATGACCGTCAAGCAGCGCAACACCCTGCTGTCGGAGATGACCGAGGAGGTCTCCGAGCTGGTCCTGCGCAACAACTACGCGCAGAACGTGGCGCTCGCCAACTCCGTCGAGGTCGCCCCCGGCCTCCTCCAGGCGCATCACCGGCACATCCGGCGCCTGGAGAAGGACGGCAAGCTCGACCGGGACCTGGAGTTCCTGCCCGGCGACAAGCAGATCCGCGAGCGCCTGGCGGCCGGACAGGGCCTGACACAGCCGGAGTTGGCGGTGCTGCTCGCCTACACCAAGATCACGGTGTCGGACGATCTGATCCACACGAACCTCCCCGACGACCCCTACCTCCAGCAGCTCGGGCACGCCTACTTCCCGCGGGCGCTGCGCGAGCGGTTCCCGGAGGAGATCATCGGGCACGCGCTGCGTCGCGAGATCGTCACGACGCTGCTGGTCAACGACACCGTCAACTCCGGCGGTTCCAGCCTCGTGCACCGCATGAAGGAGGAGACGGGCGCCTCCACGGAGGAGATCGCCCGGGCGCACACCGCGGCGCGTGCGATCTTCCGGCTCGGTGAGATCTGGGACGAGGCGGAGGCGCTGGACAATGTCGTCTCCGCCGACGTGCTCACCAGCATCAGGCTCCAGTCGCGGCGCCTCGTCGAGCGCGGCACGCGCTGGCTGCTGAACAACCGCCCGCAGCCGCTGCAACTCGCCGAGACCATCGAGCTGTTCAGCGAGCGCGTCGCCACCGTGTGGGACGAGTTGCCGAAGCTGCTCAAGGGCGACGACCGCGCCTGGCACCAGGCGATCCTGGACCGGCTGGACGCAGCGGGCGTGCCGTCCGAACTGGCCCTGCGGGTCGCCGGGTTCTCCGCCGCGTTCTCCGGACTGGACGTGGTCGCCGTCGCGGACCGCACGGGCGTGCAGCTGCTCGACGTCGCCGCCGTCTACCACGACCTGGCGGACCGGCTCGGCATCACCCAGCTCCAGGAGCGCGTCAGCGAACTGCCGCGCGCCGACCGCTGGCAGTCCATGGCGCGGTCGGCGATCCGCGAAGACCTGTACGCGGCGCACCAGTTGATCGCCGCGGACGTGCTGTCGGAGGGCGACGGCACCTCGACTCCCGAGCAGCGGTACGAGAAGTGGGAGGCGAAGAGCAAGACCATCCTCTCCCGTGCCCGTGCCACCCTCGACGAGATCCAGGCGTCGGAGACCTTCGACCTGGCGAACCTCTCGGTCGCGATGCGGACGATGCGGACGCTGCTGCGCAGCAACCGCTGAGCGGTGGCCGCCTGACGGCGGCACGGGTGGGTGCCCCGCCAGGCGGGCCCGCCTGGCGGGCATGGTGGCCGGGGTGCGCGCCCCGCCGGGTGGCGTGCGTGGCCGTACGTGGGGCGATGGATGCGTGCCGCCGCGGTTCCCTGGCGCCGCGTCTCCACTGGCGGGGCGAGGTGGCCGGGGTGCCCGCACCCGCACCGCCGGGTGGCGCCGCCCGCCCGGCTCGTCCGCCGTTGCCGCGGCGCCCGCGCTGTGCGGGGGCGCGTGCGTGGCTGTATGCGGGCGATGGATGCGTGCCGCCGCGGTTCCCTGGCGCCGCGTCTCCACTGGCGGGGCGTGGTGGCCGGGGTGCCCGCATCGCCGGGTTGGCGCCGCCTGCCCGGCTCGCCTGCCGTTGCTGCGGCGTCCGCGCTTCCCGGGGGCGCGTGCGTGGCCGTACGTGGGGCGATGGATGCGTGCTGCCGCGGTTCCCTGGCGCCGCGTCTCCACTGGCGGGGCGTGGTGGCCGGGGTGCCCGCATCGCCGGGTTGGCGCCGCCTGCCCGGCTGGCCCGCCGTTGCTGCGGCGTCCGCGCTGTGCGGGGGCGCGTGCGTGGCTGTATGCGGGCGATGGATGCGTGCTGTCGTCGTTCCGCAGCGTCGCGTCCCGTGCTCGCGGGCGTGGTGGCCGGGGTGCCCGCCCCGCAGTGCGGCGTTGGCCGTTGCCGGGGTGGCCGCCCCGGCAAGGTGGCGGCGCCCGCCCAGCCGGGCAGCTCGCATCGGGCCGGAGCCGGGACACCCGCCTTCCGGCCGCCGCCCACACAGACGCCGGGAGTCGGAGGTCGGCGGGGCCCCGTGGGTCATCCGTACGGGGACCCGCCGCGTAGGGGCGGCTGCCGTACGGAGCGGCACCGCGGGTGCGATGCCGCCGCGGTACGCGTTCGGGGGTATCCAGGGCGCACGCCGCGCAGCGCCGGTCTTCACTGGAGGGGACCGCAAGGGGAGGCCCATGCGCACCGAGCCCGATGCAGCTTCCGCTTCGACACCCGGTTCCGCTTCGACGCCGGCACCCGGGCCCGCGGCCGGGAATGCGCCCGCGGCCGGGAATGCGCCCGCGCCCGCACCGGCCCCGGCGGAGCCCGCACCCGCACCCGCACCCGCACCCCTGCCCGGGCAGACGCCCCGGGGACCGCGAATCACGCGCGACTCCCTCGGCACCGCCGCCGCGCTGGCCCTGCTGGCCGCCGGATATCTCCTTCAGCTGCTGGGCCTCCTGCTGGCGTCGGCGGCCCTCGTCGTCGCCGGTGCCGCCCTCGGCGTCCTCACCGAATCGTGGGTCCTCACCCGCCGCCGCGCACTGGCCCGCAGCCTCGCAGGCGCCCAACTCCACCACCCCGTGAGGCAGTTGCTGCGCGACGCGCTTCTGCTCGGCGGGCTGGCGCGGCTTGACGTGCTACGTCCCCTGAACTACGCGGTCTGGCTGCTGGTCGCCGTGCTCGGCTGCTGGGCGGCGCACTTCATGTGCCAGGCGGTGGCCGCACGCGTACGCAGGTCGCGCCGCCTGCCGGTGGTCACGCGCAACATCGACGTGTCCGCGCTGCGCATCGGCCCCGCGCCGCCCGCGCTCTTCGGCCGCAACGGCGCCGCCAGGCTGCTGGCCTGCTCCGCCCTCGTCGCCGCGGGCGCCGGGGTCTCCGCCGCCACGGGCGACGCGCGGTGGGGCGCCCTGGTGGCCCTCGCCTGCTGGGCGGTGCTGCTGGCCGGCACGCTGCACCTGGCGTGCATGCTGCTGCCCGGCCGCCGCCCGGCGAGTGAGGAGGAGGTGCTGGCCTGGCTCGACGGCTGGCTGGCCGCGTACCGGCCGACGGTCGGGATGTATTTCTCCGGCGGCACGGCCTCCGCGTACCAGGCCGACATGTGGCTGCCGACGCTCGCCCGGCTGGAGGGCCGCCCGCTGATCGTGCTGCGTGAGCGCTTCATGGTGCAGAAGCTCGACGCCACCGACGTGCCCGTCCTCTGCATCCCGAAGGTCGCCCATCTGATGCGGCTGGAGCACTCCGGGCTGCCCGTGCTGCTGCACCCCGCCAACTCCGGCAAGACCTCCCACGTGCTGCGCATCCCCACCATCAAGCACGCCTTCATCAACCACGGCGAGAGCGACAAGCTCTCCTCCTGCAACCCGTACGCGAAGGCCTACGACGAGGTCTGGGTCGCGGGACCGGCGGCCCGCGAGCGCTACCGTCTCGCGGGCATCGGCGTACGCGACGAGGACGTGGTGGAGGTGGGCCGCCCGCAGCTGGAGCCCGTACGCCCGTATGCGGGGCCGCCCGCGCCAGGGCGTCCCGTCACCGTGCTGTACGCGCCGACGTGGGAGGGGTGGACCGACGACCCGGGCAATACGTCGCTGCCGCTGGCCGGTGAACGGATCGTCGCCGCGCTGCTCGCGGACGAACGGGTGCGGCTGCTCTACAAGCCCCACCCGATGACGGGCTCCGTCGACCCCGCGGTCGCCGACGTCGACAGGCGCATCCGCGGGCAGATCGCCGAGGCCGAGGCACGCCGCCGGGCGGCCCGCGCCGCCCGTCCGGGACGCGCGGACACCGGGCCGGGCCACGCGGACGGACCGGCTCACGCGGACGACCCGGCCCACCCCGACGCCGGGGCGGCCGCGGAACTGGAGCGCCGCGAGGCCGAACTCGCCGCGCTCGACGGGCCGTCCGCCCCCCGCGGCAGGGACGAGGCGGAGCGGATGCTGCGGCAGCATCCCGGTGCGTGGCCGTCCGAGGCGACGGTACGTACGACCGTCGAGGCGTGGGAGGAGTGCTACTGGCGCGCGTGCGATCCGTGGGGACATCTGGTGCTCACGGGCCGGCGCCCGGGCATCCACTCCTGCTTCAACCAGGCCGATCTGCTCGTCTCGGACGTCTCCAGCGTCGTCTCGGACTATCTGAGCAGCGAGAAGCCGTACGCGGTGGTCAACACCACCGGCCTGACGGAGGAGGAGTTCCGGGCGGGCTTCCCGACCGTGCGGGCCGCGACCGTACTGGCGCCGGAGGCGGACGGTGTCCCCGACCTGCTGGAGTCGGTGTGCGAGCCGGACGGGGACGTGCTGCGGCCGGCGCGCGCGGAGCTCAAGGCGTATCTGCTGGGGCCGGACGAACCACCGTCGGCGGTCCGCTTCCAGAGGGCGGTGGCGGCGCTGCAAGCGGAGGCGCGGGCGCACGGCGAGCGCCGGGGGAGCGCCGCGATGCGTGAGGCCGCCGGGGCGCCCGTACCGGACGGACCGGAAGCGCCGGACGGTACGAACGGACCGGAAGAGCCGGACCGGCCGGAAGCGCGGGACGCGGAAGCGCCGTCAGGGCCGCCCGGCACCTCCGGCGTCCCGTCCGGTCAGGGGGCCGGCGTGCTCGGCGAGGACGAGGCGGACGGGGCCGACGGCGCGCCCTGACCCGCCGCTTCCGCCGCCGCGCTCTTCGCGGGCGCCGCCGTGGGCGGCTTCTCGTACGGCAGCGGCTGCATCGCCACTACCAGGTCGTTGATCAGCGAGAAGTAGAACCACACCCCGGTCTCGGTCTCCCCGAGCCGTACCCGCGGGACCAGGTCGGTCTTCTTGCGGTCGGCGAGGTCGCCGAGCAGCCGTCCGAAGCGCACGCGCGGCGCGTCCTCGCCACCCGTACGGAGCCACAGGTCCCAGACGCCCTTCAGGTTCCCCGAGTCCAGAGCCGCCGGCAGCTCGTACGGGACCTCGAAGGAGAGCGACGGCACGAATCCCTCGGCGACCTCGAAGGGAAGCTCGAAGTCCGGCTCGGACTTCGAGCGGGCAACCCCGACGACCGCACCGCCGTCCTCGGCCGCGGCCCGGGCGGCACGGCCGTACAGCTCGGCCCGCACGGTGCAGCTCTCCTGCCCCAGCTCGATGGAGGTGACCTCGGCGTGCCCGGTACGGTGCCAGGCGCGCACGGCGAGATAGCCGTCGAGGGTGGTGTACGGAACCCACGGGGTGAGCACGCCGTCGCCGTCGACCGGGGCGGGCATCGACAACAGCCGTGCGGTCTCGACGAGTTCGGACTGGACCCGCTTGCGCTTCTTGTCCGCGGCCCGTTCCACGTAGGTGTCCCAGCGGTCCTCGCTCAGCGTGTGGGCCGCGTGGTCCACCCGCACCTCGACCCAGCCGTCGACGGCCTCGGAACGTGGCGGCAGGGGGATCCGGCGGGGGGCTCCGCTGTCCCGGCGGGAGCGCAGCAGCAGCGCGGACGACGTCTTCGGCAGCCGCTTGGCGAGCAGGCGGATCACCAGCGAACCGTCCAGGGCGACTCGGGTGCGGGCGACCGGGCGGCGCAGCTTCGCGGCGGGCCGGTTCGCGGCGGTGTGCCGCCGCCAGGCACGTACGGCGGGGCGCAGCACGGGACCGGCGACGCGCAGGGCGAAGCGGCGGACGGGGCGGGACCGTGGCGGGGCGGGCGCGGCCGGACTCGGCTTACGGGCGTCCGCCGCGTGCCCGGGAGCGGCCGGGGGAGCGGGCGCGGTCGCCGGTGGGCCCGGGCGCTGGGGCTCGGACGCGGAACCGGCCGCGGCCCCCGTCCCCGCGACCGTTCCCGCCGTTCCCGCCGTTCCCGCCGTCTCCGCCGTTCCCGCCGTTCCCGCCGTCCCCGCTCCTGTCCCGGCGGGCGGTGCGGGGTGAGCCGGTGGTGCCGGTGCGGCCGTGGCCGGACCGGAGGTTCCCGGGGCCGGTGCGGCCCCCGCGACCGCGCCCGCCCCTTCGCTCCCCGCACCGGCCCCCGCCGCGCCTCCCGCGCCTCCCGCGGCCCCCGCTTCCACCGCAGCACCCACGCTTCCCGTTTCCGCCGCGGCACCCGCGGCCCCCGCGCCCGCAGCAGTACCCGTCGCCGCGCCCGCCCGGATCCGTTCCGGCCGGGCGCCCCTGCTCTCGCGCTGCTCCAGCAGCTTCTCGATCAGCTGCTCGTACTCGCCCGCGATGCGCTCCGGCGAGTAGCGGGCTGCCTTCTCCAGCGCGGACTGGCTCATCCGGTACCGCAGTTCGGGGTTCTCGATCAGCTGCGTCAGCGCGTCCGCGTAGGCGCGGACGCTGTCCTTCTCCGTCGGGCCGAGCGGCGAGAGCAGCCCGTCCCGGCCGTTGCTGATGATCTCTCCCGGCCCGTACGGGCAGTCGGTGCTCACGACCGGCACACCGCAGTGCATTGCTTCGACGAGCGTCATCCCGAAGGACTCGGCGTCGGAGGAGACGGCCGCGATCGCGCCCTTCGCCCACTCGGCCTCGATGGGCGCGTGCGGCCCCATCAGGAACGCCCGGTCGTAGAGGCCGAGGCTGTCGATCCTCGCCCGCAGCGCCGCCTGCTGCCGCCCGCGTCCGTACAGCCGGAGCCGCCAGTCCGGGTGCCGCTGGGAGACGATCGCGAAGGCCTTCAGCAGCCGGTCGTAGCGCTTGACCTTGATCAGCCGGCCCGCGGCGACGATCAGTCTGCTCTCGCCGTCGGAGGGTTCGACGTCGACGGCGGGCACGGCGTTGGGAATGCAGGTGATCAGGGCGTCGTGCTCGGCGGTCTCGGTGCCGGTGCCGGCGATGGCGGCGCGGTAGTTGGCGGCGTCGGCGTAGGAGACGGTGACGAAGGCGTCGAGCAGCGGGATGGCCGCGTCCTGGTGGGAACGGACGTGTTCGCTGTGCATGGAGTGCGTGAGGTGCTCCTGGCCGATCCGCAGATAGCGGTCGCTGCCGTACGCCGCCAGATAGTCGTTGATCTTGGGGCGGGTGGCGATGACGACGTCGGCGTCGGTCTCGCGCAGATACTCCTCGACGCGCAGGTCGCCGAGGTGGGTGGCGACGCCGCGTTGCAGATGGTCGGCACCCTCGGTGAAGCGGTGGCTGGCCTCACGGAATCGGGGGTCGTCACCGTCGTGGCCGCGCTCGCTGCGGCGCAGTTCCAGGAGGTGGGTCATCCTGACCCGGGGGTCGAAGGTGAGCGCGGTGTCGCGGACCGTGCGGCGGAGACTGACGACCTCGACCGTGTGGCGATCGGCAAGCGCCCGGGAGAGATTCACCGTGGAGCGGATCGTTCCGCCGATTCCGTAGGCATTGTCCAGCAGAAAAGCGATTCTCATCTGGCCTGTTCCTCACAGGTGCGGCTCGAAGGTGCTGCCCTGAAAAAGGGGCATCCGAAATGCCCCATATCGGCAGTATTCTCCATATGCCATCTGAAAATAGCCAGCACGACCGAACTCGACGTGTTCGAAGGGCGGCTGTACGGAGGGAACTCGGCCCGGGGCCCGCGCCGGTGCGCTCCGCATCCGTCCGTGTGCGTTTCCGTAGCCCGTCACCAACAGCGGCTGAACCATTGGTGGACGCGGGACGTCGGTCGGCGGAAGCCCTGTTCGGGGCGGCTGTACGGGCGTGCATGCGGGGGCGGCGGCCTCATATACAGGGCGTGTGGGCCCTGCGGACCGGGATTCACGACAGGATTCCGCGCGGTCCGGGTGCCCTCGTTCCGCCTTTCGCCGTACGAGGAGAAGCGCTCGTCATGACCTCCCCCTCAACCCCCACCGCATCCACGACCCGGGCCACGGCCGCTGAAGCCGACGGCAACGCAGCGGCAGACGAGGAGTCCCGGGAGACCCCGCTGCCCCGGCCGCGCTCCTTCCGCGAAGTGCGCGGCTGGTTCTACAACACCGACATCGTGCTCTTCGACTGGCTGCTCTCGCGGCAGCGCAGGCTCGAACAGCGCGGAGACCTGCTGGAGATGGGCGCCTATCTCGGCAAGAGCGCCATAATGCTGCGCTCGTACCTGCGCGACGAAGAAACGTTCACCGTGTGCGATCTCTTCGGCTCCGAGGCGCCGACGGAGAGCAACGAACGCGAGATGCGCGGCTCGTACTCGACCCTGACCCGGCGCGGCTTCGAGGCCAACTATCTCTCCTTCCACGACGAGCTGCCGCGGGTGCTGCACGCGCCGACGTCCGTCGTCCCCGGCGAAGTCGCCCCGGACAGCTGCCGGTTCGTGCACATCGACGCGTCGCACCTCTACGAGCACGTACGTCCGGACATCGCGGCGGCACGCGGCACCCTGACCCGGGACGGCATCGTCGTACTGGACGACTACCGCTCGTCGCACACGCCGGGAGTGGCGTGCGCGACATGGCAGGCGGTACTGGAGGACGGACTGCGGCCCGTGTGCGTCAGCGCGCAGAAGTTCTACGGCACTTGGGGCGACCCCTCCGCCGTGCAGCAGGAGCTGTACGCGGCGCTGCGGGAGCGCGGGGACTGCTGGCTCCAGTGGCAGGACGTGGCGGGGCACCGGCTGCTGCTGGTGGGCGCCGACAAGGCTGCGCCGCCGGAGCTGCCGCACTCCCGGCATGCGAAATCCCGGGCCGCGGCCCGGGATTCGGATGGTGACGGCGGGGGGCGGCGCAGCAGGGGCGCGGCGCTGTCCGCGCTGTCCCGCCGTGCCGCACGCGAGGTGCTGCCGCCCGTGATCTCCCGCCACCTGGCCCGGGCGCTGCGGGGCGACCGGGGCCGGTGACGGGAGGGGGCGGCGGCCCCCGCGTGGTCCGCTGTGCTGTTGTCGTGGCGGTATGCCACTGTGCGCCGCGGCGGCGAGGTGCGTTCCGTGCCGAAGTGCCCCTGCACGGCCGCCGCTTCGCTGCTGCTTCTGCTTCGCAGCTCCTTCTGCTTTGCCGCTACTTCACGGCGCCCGCCATCATTCCCGAGACGAACTGGCGCTGGAACGCGAAGAAGACGATCAGCGGGATGATCATCGATACGAAGGCGCCCGGCGCCAGCACGTCGATGTTGTTGCCGAACTGGCGGACCTGCTGTTGCAGCGCCACCGTGATCGGCGGATTGCTGGAGTCCGCGAAGATCAGCGCGACGAGCATGTCGTTCCACACCCACAGGAACTGGAAGATCCCCAGGGACGCGATCGCCGGGCCGCCGAGCGGCATCACCACGCGGGTGAAGAGCCGGATCTCGCCGGCGCCGTCGAGGCGGGCCGCCTCCAGCAGTTCGCGGGGGATCTCCGCGAAGAAGTTGCGCAGGAGGAAGACCGCGAACGGCAGGCCGAAGGCGGTGTGGAAGACGACGACGCCGGCCGTCGTCTCGAACAGCCCGAGCGTGTTGAAGAGCTTCGCGACCGGGATGAGCGCCACCTGCACCGGTACGACGAGCAGGCCCACGACGATCAGGAAGCACCAGTCGCGCCCGGGGAACTCCAGCCACGCGAAGGCGTATCCCGCGAGCGCGCCGATGACCACGACGGTGATGGTCGAGGGGATGGTGATCAGCAGCGTTGTGAACAGCGAGCCCGTCACCAGCTCGTTGGAGAGCAGCGCGCTGTAGTTCTCGCCGGTGAACTGGCCCGCGTCGAGCACCCACGGGAAGCTGGAGTTGAGGTCGAAGACGCTCCACCAGCCGGAGACGCCGATGTCCTCGGGGCTGCGCAGCGACGAGCTGAGCAGGCCCACGGTCGGCATGAGCCACACCAGCGCCACGACGACGAGACCGAGACGTACCGCCCAGTGCCCGGTGAGGCCGATCAGCCGGGTCGCGACCGAGGTCTTCTTCTCCCCGGAAGGCCCCGGCGCCGCCGGGGCGACGGTCGCGGTCGGTTCTGGCTGGGCCGCGCTGACGGTGGTCATCGGCGGGCCTCCCTTCGCAGGCGACGGATGTTGACGACCATCACCGGCAGGACGAGCAGCAGCAGGATGACGGCGATGGCGCTGCCGATGCCCTGGTTCGAACCGGCGCCGAAGGACGACAGATACAGCTGGAGGGCGAGCACGTTGGCTTCGCTCTGGCTCGCGCTGGGCGCGATGATGTAGACGAGGTCGAAGATCTTCAGCACGTTGATCATCAACGTGACGACCACGACTCCGAGGACGGGAGCCAGCACCGGCACCGTGATCTTGCGGAAGACCTGCCACTCGTTGGCGCCGTCGACTCTCGCCGCCTCCAGCAACTCCCGCGGCACGCCCGCGAGTCCGGCAGCGATCAGCACCATGGCGAAGCCGGCCCACATCCATACGTACGAGCCGATGATGGAGGGCGTCACCAGGGTCGAGCCGAGCCAGTCGATGCCGTTGTAGGGCGCGGCGAAGTTCGAGGCGGGCAGGCGCAGTTTCGCGCCGTCGGCCTTGGACGGCAGTGAGAACGTGCCGTCCTTGGCGGTCTCGGCCTTGCCGACGACCTTGCCGCCCTTGACCGCCTCGACCTTGATGCCGGCGAGCGCCTTCTCCTTCTTGTCGACGACGTCGGGCTTGCCCGCGCCGCCGGGGGCGAAGTCGAGCCACACCGTGCCGGTGACCTCGCCGGCCTTGCCGGGCTTCGCGGTCTTGGCGGGAGCGGCACCGGCGGCTTCCTTCGGCGGTACGCCGACGAGTGCGAGGTTGGCCGGACCGGACGCGGAGACCGCCGACTTGGTGGTGTAGTCGCCCTTGCCGGACTTGGCCAGGTCGGAGTTGGGCCGCGGGCGGGCACCGGGCCAGGCGGAGGACTCGGTGAAGCTGTCGTGCACGCCCACCCAGACGGCGTTGGCGACGCCCTGCTGGGGGTCCTGCTCGTAGACGAGGCGGAAGATGATGCCCGCGGCGAGCATGGAGATCGCCATCGGCATGAAGATGATGAGCTTGAACGCCGTGCCCCAGCGCACCCGTTCGGTCAGCACGGCGAAGATCAGACCCAGCGCCGTGCACACCGACGGGACGACGATGACCCAGATGATGTTGTTCTTGAACGCCGTCAGGATGTCGTCGTCCGTGAAGACTTCGACGTAGTTCCCGAATCCGATGAAGCTCGTTCCCGAGGCGTCGAAGGTGCTGCGGAAGACGGAGTACAGGATCGGGTAGATGACGAGGGCGCTCAGCAGCAGCAGCGCGGGCAGCAGGAACGCGAAGGCGATCCAGGGGCGCGAACGCATCACGGAGACGGAGGCGTTCACGGCCTTGGGCGCCGACGGGGCCGAGGCCGCGGCGGCGGACGCACCGTCAGGCGGCGTCGGCGGTGGCGCGGTAGGGGTGGGCATGACAGTCGTGTCCCTTGTCCGGGCGGAGTGAGGTGATCGAAGTCGCGATCCGGGTGGGCCCGTTGAAGCGGCGTCGCGAGTGCCGGGCCCGTCCCCTTTCAGGACGGGCCCGGCACCGGCGCTTCGGCCGCCGGCCCGCAGAGCGTGCTGTGAACCGGCGCGGGGTTCAGTCCTTGTACGCCTTGGTGGCCGCGGCCTCCAGGGCGCTCTGGGTGCCTGCCACGTCCTTCGGGTTCTTCAGGAAGTCCTGGAGGGCCTTCCATTCGCCCTTGCCCTTGGTGCCGCCGAACGCGGCGGGCGCCTGGTCGGACATGTCGAAGCGGAAGTCGTCGCCCGCGGAGACCAGGGCCTTGCCGATCTCGCGCTGCACGTCGTTCGGGTACGCCTTGCCGTCGAGGTTCTTGTTCGGCGAGACGAAACCGCCCTGCTGGGCCCAGACCGCGGCCGCCTCCGGGGAGGCGAGGAACGTCAGCAGGGCGTGCGCGGCCTTGCTGTCCTTGAGCGCCACGGCCGCGTCGCCGCCGGTGACCACCGGGGCCTTGCCGTCGACGGTCGGGAACGGGTAGACCTTCGCGTCCTTGCCGATCTTCGCCTTGGTGTCGTTCGCGACGTTGATGCCGACGAAGTCGCCCTCGAAGACGCTCGCGGCGCTCGGGGTGTCGGTGGAGTCGAAGGCCTGCGTCACGGACTTGGGGAAGTCGGTCTGGAGCGCGCCCTTGTTGCCGCCGGCGAGCAGCTCCTTCTTGCCGAACAGCTCGGCGAGAGTGGTCAGCGCCTTCTTCACCGAAGGATCGGTCCACTTGATCTCGTGCTTGGCGAGCTTGTCGTACTTGTCCGGGCCCGCCTGCGAGAGGTAGATGTTCTCGAACCAGTCGGTGAGGACCCAGCCGTCGGCGCCGCCGACGGAGACCGGCTCGACACCGGAGTCGGCGATCGTCTGGGCGTTCTTGACGAAGTCCTTCCAGGTCTTCGCCTCGCTCACTCCCGCGTTCTTGTAAGCGCCGGAGTTGTACCAGATCAGCGACTTGCTGGCGGCCTTGAAGTAGACGCCGTACTGCTTGCCCTTGTTGGCGCCCAGGTCCTGCCAGCCCTTGGAGAAGTTCTTGCTGAGCTGGTCCTTGGTGGCCTGGTCGAGCGGCTTGAGCCAGCCCTTCTCGGCGAACTGGTTGAGCACGCCGACCTGCGGCAGCATCGCGACGTCCGGCGGCGAGCCGCCCTCGATCTTCGACCCGAGGTACGTCGCCACATTGTCGCCCGTGGGCGTGACCTCGACCTGCGCGCCCGTGCGCTTCTCGAAGGCATCGGTGACCTTCTGGAAGTTCTTGCCCTCATCGCCGGTCCACACGGCGGCGACCTGAAGCTTCTCGCCCTTGAGCTTGGGCAGCTTCACGGTGGACTTGTCCGCCTGGGACGAGCCGCCTGCCTCCCCCTTGTCGTCGCTTCCGCCGCCGCTACAGGCGGCTGTCAGCGAAAGGGCCGCGACAGCGCACAGCGCCACCGCTCCACGTGCAGCAGCCCTGGTGGTACCGGTCTTGCTGAAGATGCTGGTGTGGCTCGTGGTGCCCGAAGCACCAGTCGCACCGACCGAATTACGCATAGCTCCCGCCGTCCCAATCGGAGGCGCGGCCCCGGATCCCGGCCGCCGCGCCGCTTGGTCACAAGGCAGAGGGCTTCTGGTCCACGCCCTCAGTCCCGTGCGCAAAGTCCTACGCCTGAACGCGGAGAGGCCGCAATACGTTGTCAGCTTTCAAGAACCTCATCTTGACCACTCCGTGATCTGTTCGCAGCGGGCATGCCCGATTCCTGTCGGTCCAGCCCAAGCGACTGCGCGGCGCGCGTCACCGCGCTCGCGAGCAGAGCGAGGTCCGTCGGGCCGTTGCCGAGCTCCCTCACGGGGCGGCGGGCCGGCGGGTCGCCGGCGCGCGTCCAGTCCAGCGGAACGACCGTCGGGCGCTGAGTCGCGGTGCGCGGGATGCGGCCCGTGATCCGGCCCGCCTGGAAGGCCGTGACCCTGCCGTCCGCCTCGAACAGCGTGCCGCGGCCGGGGACCGGGCCCTCCGCGCCGGAGCCGTCGGCGGCGCCGTGCCGGGAGAGTTCGGCGCGCAGCGCTGCGGCCTGGGCGACGGCGGTGCCCGCCGTGCGGTCCGGGCGCCCGCTCGCCGCCACGATGTGCATGCCGAGGCGCGCACCCTCCCGCGCGACGCCCTCCAGGGCGCGCATCACCGAACCCGCCGCGGGGCGGCCCGGATTGCCGAGGGAAGGGTCGGCGAGTGTGTCGAAGTCGTCGACAAGGATGACGATTCTGGGGAGAGCCGCGGCCTGTGCGTCCAAGTGTTGAACGGTCGCTGCGGTCGCGCTGCTGGTCGCGGCCCCGTCCGGGGCGTCCGTGCCGGCGTCCTGCGTACCGCCCGTGGAGATGCCGGCGGCGGGCTCCGAGGCGGACCCCGAGGCGGATCCCGCGGCGGGCCCCGAGGCCGGGTCCGGCTGGGTGCGGAGGCGGAGGGTGACGGGTGCCTCGGCTTGGCGGGACTCGGCCCGCGATTCCGCGCGGGCGTCGGCACGCGCTTCGGCACGGGTGTCCGTACGGGACTCCGCGCGGGTGTCCGTACGGGCCTCGCCCAACGCGTCCGTGCCGGCGCCGAGGGCCGGCTCCGCACGGCGGGGCTGCTGCTGGGCGGACGGCCGCTGTCCGGTGCGGGCGAGCAGACGCGTCAGTCCCTCGAACGTGCCGTCCGCGCCGAACAGTTCGGCACGGCGCTTGAGCTCCCCGCTCAGCGACTGGGCGAACTCCCGCATGCGGCCCGGGTCGCTGGCGGCGAGATGGTGCCGGGCGTGCGGCAGTTCGAGGCAGGTGTCCAGGCCGTCGCCCGTGGCACCGTCGCCGTCGACCAGCACGAGCTGGAGCCGGTCGGGCGGGCTGCCCACGGACAGGGAGGCGGCGAGCGAGCGCAGCAGCTCCGTCTTGCCGGAGTCCGGGGGGCCCGTGATGAGCGCGTGCCCACGGGCGAGGCCCAACTCGGCTTCCAGCGGGCCGCGTGGCCCGGCGCCGAAGACCAGGGCGGCCCGGGCCTCCGCGGGGCGTGCCGCAGCGGACGCGGCTCCAGACGGGACGGACGCTCCGGACGCCCCGGACGGGCCGGACGGTCCGATTGGCCCGGATCCCGCACGGGCCGGATCCGCCGCCTTTCCGCCCGGCTCGGCCCAACGGGCGAGCAGCGCGGCGGGAGTTGCGCGGGCCAGGCCGAGCTCGTCGAGCAGGCGGGTGCTGCGCGGCAGCGTGACCACGGAGCGCGCCGTGCCCGTACGTGCCCGGGCGCCCTCGGACTCGCGTAGCGGTGCCATGGCCCGCGCGAACCGCTCCGCCCAGGCCGCGGAGACCGCGTCGAGCGTGCAGACCGTGCCCGAAGTGCCGGGCGCCGCGGGCGTGTTGGCCGCGCCGGGGGTGCCGGACGCCCCGGGGGCGGCGGCAACGGCACCGGTGCCTGTGCCGCCGGGTGCTGGGGCGTCCCGCCGCACCACCCGTACCGCTGTGGCGACCGCGCCGCTGAGCAGCGCGAGCGCGCCGCACTCGCGGAAGGCGGCCGACGTCTCGTACGCGGCCCGAACCGTCTCCGAGACGGGGGAGGACGGCGTCGCCGCGGGTGTCTCCGCGAGAGCGAGCAGATGGATGCCGGCCGCCGGCCCCTCCGCCGCCAGCCGCGCGACGGCGTCGCGCAGCGCGGCCGAGCCGGGATCGCCGTCGACGACGAGCAGCGTGTACGGACCGGGGGCCGGGCCGGGACCGGGATACGGCACGGGAGCCGCCCCCGCGGCGTGCGGGGCGCCCGCCGGGCCGTCGGGATGTCCCGTGTGCTGGCGCAACTCCTCCAGCCTGTGGGTGAGTTCGGCGACTCGCGCGGCCGCCTGGTCGCGGTCGTACGCCGTCAGCAGCCGGCAGTCCTGGCCGTGCACCGGACGGAGGTGGGGCAGCCACCCCAGCCACGACCAGTCGCGGACGCGGTCCTCGGCGTCGTACGTACGGTCCGCCGAGATCAGCACCATCTCCAGGCTGCTCGGCCCGTGCAGAGCGGCGAGCTGCGCCAGCAGTGAGCGCGCCAGGCCCATGAGCCGTGGACGCGGCCCCGCCAGCCCCAGCGCGCCCGCCTCCCGCAGATCGACGGTGACCGGAGCGCCGGGACGGCCGTGGACCCGGTGCGCCGTGCCGATCCGCACGGTCAGGGCCTCCGGGTGGGCGGGCTCGCGCTCCCAGAGCCGGGGGCCGGGGCCGAGCGCGGTGAGCAGGATCGTGGCCGGGTCGGGCCGGCGTGCGTCCTCGGCCGCGGTACGTGCGGATGCGTCCGCGCCGTCCGGAGCGGGACCACGGGAGCCGGGGACCCCGGGGCCGGACGCATGCGGCGTGGCCGAACCGGGCGCCGCGCCGGTCCGCGCACCGGCGCCACCGGGACCCGTGTGCGGCCCCGTGGCGCCCTCGTCCTGCTGGCTGCCCGCGAAGCGCCGCGCCCACGCGCCCAGTCCCCGCGCACGGGGCCGCTCGGACTCACGCCCGGCAGGCGCGCCCGGCCCACCGGACCCGCCGGGAGCCGGGCCCCCTGCGGACGCTTCGTCGCCCGGCCCGTGCCCGGTCTCCGCGGGCGGCGTGAACTGCTGTGTGTAACGGGAGTGTTGGGCGATTCCCGAGCCGTGCGTGGTGCCGCCGTCCGGGAAGGGGCCCGGTGCGTAGCCGTGCGAACGGTCCACGGAACCGGCCCCGCCGCCCGCGCCCGCCCCCTCTCCCCGTACGTCTCCCCGTGCGTTTCCGCGTACCTCTCCCCGTACGCCGAAGGCATCCGCCCCGCCCGCCTGCGGCCGTCCCTGCGCGCGCTCCCGCTCCCCGGCCTCCGGACCGCCAGGACCGCCAGGACCGGCCGGACCGGACGGTCCGCCGCCGGGCGCGGCCGCGAGCCGCAGCTGCCCGTGGCCGTCCGGCTCGGTCGGCAGGGACGCGGGCAGCGGACGGGGCCCGGAAGCCTGCGACGGCAGCTCGCCGGCGCCCGCGCCGGGCTCCGCCGGAGCGTCCTGGGCGGCCGTCTCGATCCGCAGTGCCGACTCCCCGACTCGCAGCGTCGACCCGGGACGGAACAGCACGGGCTGCGCTCCGACGGGCGCCCCGTCGAGCGACGTGCCGTTCGTGGAGCCGAGATCGGCGACCGTGACGGCGCCGCCGTCGGAGACCGTCACCGCGCAGTGCAGCCGGGAGACGTCCGGGTCGTCGAGCGGCACGTCAGCCTCGGCGGAGCGGCCGAGCCGGACCTTGCCGCCCTGCAAGAGGTGTATGCCGCCGGCGTCCGGGCCCGAGACGACGTGCAGCCGCGCCTTCGCCGAACCGTAGGCCGCGAGGGCCGGGGCCGCCGACGGGAGCGCCGGGCCGTGCAGCGAGACGACCGCGCCGTCCAGCAGCGGGGGCTCGCCCA
This sequence comes from Streptomyces sp. HNM0575, assembly GCF_012726265.1. GTDB lineage: Bacteria > Actinomycetota > Actinomycetes > Streptomycetales > Streptomycetaceae > Streptomyces. The sequence goes on from NZ_JAASAG010000021.1 coordinate 43,497, forward strand.
GCAGTTGACGGTGCGGATCGAGCCGCTCCGTACCGGCGTACACCGCCGCCGTGGAGTCCGCGGTGGAGTCGCCGCCCTGGCCGTGGCCGCCCGCACCCGCGCCGGAGCCCGCGCCGGACGCGCCGCTCACCGCCGCCGCGGCCGAGGAGACCAGCCCGCCGGTCACCGCCGAAAGCGGCGTGCCGGCCGGGGCCGTGACCAGTACGTCGCACGCCGATCCCACGCTCGGCGCACCCGCCGCGCCACCCGCGCCCTGGCCGCTTCCGCGCGGCCCGAGGGTGACAGTCAGCCGGATCTGCATCGGCCCTCCCGGTCCCGACCACCGGTGCGCCCGCCGCGTACGAGACGAGGTGGTCGACCTCGCAGCGTCCGCGCCCGGCGCACACACGTCCCACATGGCACAGCACCACGCACGGGCCGCCGCGGACGCCGGTGCGGCTCCGCCGGTGCACGCGCTCGCGCACAGTGCTGTCGATGCCGCGAGCATCTTCGCACTCGCCGCCGACATCGCGTCCCGCTCGCGGCGGTCAATGATCTTGATTTTGCGCCACGGTGCGCAAGAGGGCGTGCCCGGACAGGGCCGCGGATACGATGCGCGCCCTCGCGTGGCGCGGCGGCGGCACGGCGGGCGGGCGTCGCAACCGTCGGCGGACCGCGACGCGTCTTTGCCGGAAGTCGCCCATCCGTTCGCATGCGGCGTCGACCGTTCGGGAGACGGCACTATTGTGGGCGGGATTGCAGTACGACTTCAGGGAGCGCATTGACGTGCGGCCGGTAGGCAGCAAGTACCTGCTCGAGGAACCGCTGGGCCGCGGAGCCACGGGCACGGTGTGGCGGGCGAGGCAGAACCAGACGGCGGGCGCGGAGGCGGCGGTGCCCGGCCAGCCCGGCGAGACGGTGGCGATCAAGGTCCTCAAGGAGGAGCTGGCCAACGACCCCGACGTGGTCATGCGCTTCCTGCGGGAGCGCTCCGTCCTGCTCCGCCTCACGCATCACAACATCGTCCGCACGCGGGACCTCGTCGTGGAGGGCGATCTCCTCGCCCTAGTGATGGACCTGGTCCAGGGCCCGGACCTCCAGCGCTACCTCCGGGAGTACGGCCCGTTCTCGCCGGTGGCCGCAGCGCTGGTGACGGCGCAGGTCGCGGACGCCCTCGCCGCGAGCCACGCCGACGGCATCGTGCACCGCGACCTCAAGCCGGCCAACGTGCTGCTCGCCGAAGGCCCCGAGGGCATGCGCCCGATGCTCACCGACTTCGGCATCGCCCGGCTCGCCGATTCGCCGGGGCTGACCCGTACCCAGGAGTTCGTCGGCACGCCCGCCTATGTGGCGCCCGAGTCCGCCGAGGGCCGCCCGCAGACGTCCGCCGTCGACATCTACGGCGCGGGCATCCTGCTGTACGAACTGTCCACCGGGCAGCCGCCGTTCGCGGGCGGCTCCGCCCTGGAGATGATCCACCGCCACCTCGGTGAGGAGCCCGCGCGTCCGCCGGGCATGCCCGACCCGCTGTGGACCGTGACGGAGCGGTGTCTGCGCAAGCGTCCCGAGGAGCGGCCGAGCGCGGTGAACCTCGCGAACGCGCTGCGTACCGTCGCGGCCGGCATCGGCGCGCAGGCCACGCCCGAGCAGGCGGCCGCGGCGATGGGCGTCGCCGGGCTCCTCGCGCCGGACCCGGCGCCCGCGTCGGTGCCGGACAGCAGCGGCCAGGGCCACGGCGGCGGCGCGGTGGCG
>NZ_JAASAG010000022.1 GCF_012726265.1 Streptomyces sp. HNM0575
TGTCCAAAATCCCCGCCACCGGGATCAGCACATCATCCTCAGCGACCTGCGGCTCAGCATCCTCACGCCCACCACGACGCCCACGACGATCCCGATAACGCCCCCGACGACCACGACGACCCTCCCGCTTGTCGCGCTTCGACGGCGGGCCCTGCTCGGCGCCGGGACGTGCGGGCTTTTCGACGGTGTCGCTCACGGAGGGCCTTCCGGACGGGGATTCATACGTACGTCCTCGCAGGCGGAGACGCCGGAGAACGGAAGCCTCCGCCGTGCTTCGCCAAGCGGACTCGGTCCGGGCGGGCGCGGGCACGGCCGCAGGCTCGGGGACGGTGGACGGACCACACCGTCATGCGTGCACTTCCCACGCTGGCCGCCGGGAAACCCGGTCGACCGCTCCCGCGCCCCCTCGTACGGTGCTGTGGCGGCGGCACGGAATAGCGAGGCGGGGGGCGGCGGTTCGCTTGTACGTTGCAATGGATCGCGGCGGTCCTGCCGACCCGGCCCGGGCCTCCGTCCGGGCCGGCCGCCCCGGGAGCCCGAACGGCCCCGGCGGTCCCGGCCGCCCCGAGGTTTCTGCCGTACGCGCAGCCGCCCGCCGCCCGTCCCGCACCGCCTTACGTCCCGCACCACCGCCCTTACGTCCCGTACCGCCGCGTCACGACCGAATCCGGAGTCCGCATGACCCAGGCCAGCAGTGCCGTCCCGTCCTCGACCGCCCGCTCCCGCGGTTCCGGCCAGGGAAGCGAGGGCGGCGTCGGGCCCGACGGCGGCGGGCGGTCCCGTACCTACGGAGGCCCGTCCTCCGGAGGCCCGTCCTCCGGAGGACCGGCCTCCGGCGATGTGCCGCGCCGGGGGGTCGTCCCGGTGCTGGCCTTCGCCGGTATCTCCGTCGCGGTCATGCAGACGCTGCTCGTCCCCGTCGTCGCCAGGCTGCCCGCGCTGCTCGGCACCGCTCCGTCCGACGCCGCCTGGGTCGTCACCGCGACGCTGCTCTCCGGCGCCGTGGCCACGCCCATCATGGGGCGCCTCGGCGATCTCTACGGCAAGCGCCGGATGATCCTCGTCAGCCTCGCGGCGATGGTGATGGGCTCGCTGCTGTGCGGCGTGACGTCGTCCCTCGTGCCGATGATCACCGGCCGGGCCGTGCAAGGGTTCGCGATGGGCGTCATCCCGCTCGGCATCAGCATCATGCGGGACGAACTGCCGCAGGACAGGCTGGGTTCGGCGATGGCGTTCATGAGCTCGTCGCTCGGCGTGGGCGGGGCGCTGGCGATGCCCGCCGCCGCGTACATCGCACAGCAGGCCGACTGGCACGTGCTGTTCTTCGGCTCCGCGGGGCTCGGCGCGCTGGCCATGCTGATCGTGGTCGCCGTCGTGCCCGAGTCGGCGCAGCGCACCGGCGGACGCTTCGACGTGCCCGGTGCGCTGGGCCTGACCACCGGGCTCGTGGCGCTGCTGCTGGCGATATCCAAGGGCGGCGACTGGGGCTGGAGCAGCGGGCTCACGCTGGGCCTCTTCGCCGCCGCGCCCGTGGTCTTCGTGCTGTGGGGCCTGATGGAGCTGCGCGTGCGCGAGCCGCTTGTCGACCTGCGCAGCACGGCCCGCCGTCAGGTGCTGCTGACGAATCTGGCCTCCATCACCGTCGGGCTCGCCTTCTACGCCGCCACCCTCGTGCTGCCGCAGCTGCTTCAGCTGCCCCGGGCCACCGGCTACGGGCTCGGGCAGCCCCTGGTCGTCGCCGGCCTGTGCGTGGCGCCGATGGGCTTCGCGATGATGCTCGTCTCGTCGCTCTCCGCGCGCATATCCGAGGCCCGCGGCCCGAAGGTCTCGCTGATGTCGGGGCTGGTGATCCTCGCCGTCGCCTATCTCACCGGCACGGTCCTGATGGGCGCCGTGTGGCAGGTCGTGCTCACCGCGGTCCTCATCGGCACCGGCATCGGCATCGCCTACTCGGCCATGCCCGCGCTCATCATCGGTGCCGTCCCGAAGTCGGAGTCGGGCGCCGCGAACGGGCTCAACACCCTGATGCGCTCGATCGGTACGTCCTCGTCGAGCGCCGTCGTCGGCGTCGTACTGGCGCGCATGAGCGTCCCGCTGGGCGGCGCCCACGTCCCCACGGAGAGCGGCTTCCGCGTCTCGTTCCTCATCGCGGCTGGAGCGGCGCTGACGGGGCTGCTGATCGCCTCGTTCCTGCCGGGGCAGGGCGAACGCGAGGCTGCGGACGCAGCGGAGGCGGTGCGCGACTGAGCCTCGTACGGCGGCTGGTCGCTGGTCGCTGGTCAGCAGCCGGTCGCCGGTCGGAGCGGCGGGGAAGCGGGGGAGCGGGGGAGCGGGGGAGCGCAACGGTCCCGTCGGTACCCGCGTACCCGCCCGGAAAACGGTTCGCGGCGGGAACCGCGCCCCGCCAGGATGGCCCGTATGCCCGCCACCCTCCTCTCCTTCCTCGGCGCCTGTCTGCTGATCGCGATGGCGCCCGGCCCCAGCACGGTGCTGATCGTCCGCAGTTCGCTGCGCAGCCGCCGCTCGGGCTTCATGACCGTGCTCGGCAACGAGACGGGGGTCTTCATCTGGGGCCTCGTCGCCGCCTTCGGGCTGACGGCGCTGCTCGCCGCGTCCCAACTGGCGTACGAGGCACTGCGGTTCGGCGGCGCGGCCGTGCTGATCGTCTTCGGTGTGCAGGCGATGCGCTCGGCGCGCCGGGGCGGCGGCCTCGACACGGCGCCCAGCGCACCGGCACCGGCCGGCGCACCGGCACCGCCCGGCGCACCGGCACCGGCCGGGGAGCGCGCCTGGCGGTCCTACCGCGCGGGGCTGCTGCTGAACCTCGCCAACCCGAAGGCCGCCGTCTTCGCGATGTCCTTCCTCCCGCAGTTCGTCCCCGAGGGTGCGCCCCAACTCCCGCTGATGGTCTCGCTGGCGGCGCTCTGGGCGGTCTTCGAGGTGGGCTACTACGGGATGTACGTATGGTTCGTGGGGCGGATGCGCCGCGTGCTCTCGCGCGAGGGAGTGCGGCGCCGGCTGGAGCAGGTGTCCGGCGGCGTGCTGCTGGCGCTCGGCGTGCGGATGGCGTTGGACGGTTAGCGCGGCGGGCTCTTGGACCGGCCGGGACCGGGCGGCCCGGGCTTCGTGGACCGGGCCGGGGGACTCCGAGCCGCAGGTGCCGGATCGGCCGGGGGACTCCGAGCCGCAGAGGCCGGACGACCTGGTGACAGCCCTCGTCGGTGCAGATTCTTGATTGATTCCAGAAAATGAGGCACGCTTCCGACCGTGCCAACGAACTCGGACTTCGAGCGCATGCTGCGCGGGGCTGCTCTGCGTGTCACGCGGCCCCGGGTGGCGGTTCTGCACGCGGTGCACGTACATCCGCACGCCGAGACCGAATCGATCATCGGTGCCGTGCGTGAGGAGCTCGGCGGGGTGTCCCACCAGGCGGTCTACGACGTGCTGCGCGCGCTCACCGCCGCCGGTCTCGTGCGGCGGATCCAGCCGCCCGGCTTCTTGGCGCGCTATGAGGCGCGGGTCGGCGACAACCACCACCACGTGGTGTGCCGTTCATGCGGTGCCGTCGCCGACGTCGACTGTGCCGTGGGCGAGGCCCCCTGCCTCACCGCGTCGGAAGACCACGGCTTCGAGATCGACGAGGCAGAGGTCACGTATTCGGGCCTGTGCCCGGGCTGTTCCGCCGTACCCGATTTCTGATCAACCCTGATCCACGTGGAAGGATTTCCGTGTCTGAGAACAATGACGCAGTCGTCGAGCAGGCGAGCACGGAGAGCGGAGGTGGCTGCCCGGTCGTGCACGGCCGCGCCCCTCACCCGACTCAGGGCGGCGGCAACCGCGGCTGGTGGCCGAACCGCCTCAACTTGAAGATCCTCGCCAAGAACACCGCCGTGGCCAACCCCATGAGCGAGGACTTCGACTACGCCGAGGCGTTCAAGAGCCTCGACCTGCCCGCCGTGAAGCAGGACATCGCCGAGGTCCTCACGGACTCCAAGGACTGGTGGCCGGCCGACTTCGGCCACTACGGCCCGTTCATGATCCGCATGGCCTGGCACAGCGCGGGCACCTACCGCATCAGCGACGGCCGTGGCGGCGGCGGGGCCGGCCAGCAGCGCTTCGCCCCCCTCAACTCCTGGCCGGACAACGGGAACCTGGACAAAGCCCGCCGCCTGCTGTGGCCGGTGAAGAAGAAATACGGGCAGCAGCTGTCGTGGGCCGACCTGATGATCCTCGCCGGGAACGTCGCCCTGGAGTCGATGGGCTTCCAGACCTTCGGCTACGCCGGCGGCCGTCCCGACGTGTGGGAGCCCGACGAGGACGTCTACTGGGGTCCGGAGACCACCTGGCTCGGCGACGAGCGCTACAGCGGCGACCGCGAGCTCGAAAACCCGCTCGCCGCGGTCCAGATGGGCCTCATCTACGTCAACCCGGAAGGCCCGAACGGCAATCCCGACCCGATAGCGGCCGCGCGCGACATCCGTGAGACGTTCCGCCGCATGGCGATGAACGACGAGGAGACCGTCGCACTGGTGGCCGGCGGCCACACCTTCGGCAAGACCCACGGCGCGGCCCCCGACAGCAACCTCGGCCCCGAACCGGAGGGCGCGCCCCTCGAGTTGCAGGGCCTGGGCTGGAAGGGCGGCCACGGCACCGGCGTCGCCGGTGACGCCATCACCAGCGGCCTTGAGGGCATCTGGACGGACACCCCGATCACGTGGGACAACAGCTTCTTCGAGATCCTCTTCGGTTACGAGTGGGAGCTGACGCAGAGCCCCGCCGGGGCCAACCAGTGGCAGCCGAAGGGCGGCGCCGGCGCCGGCACCGTCCCCGACGCACACGACCCGTCGAAGACCCACGCCCCGACGATGCTCACGACCGACCTGGCGCTGCGCATGGACCCGGTCTACGAGCCGATCTCGCGGCGCTTCAAGGAGAACCCGGCGGAGTTCGCGGACGCCTTCGCCCGCGCCTGGTTCAAGCTGACCCACCGCGACATGGGCCCGATCCAGCGCTACCTCGGCCCCGAGGTGCCGAGCGAGACGCTGATCTGGCAGGACCCGGTGCCCGCCGTCGACCACGAGCTGATCGACGCCGGCGACGTCGCCGAGCTGAAGAGCCGGATCCTGGACTCCGGTCTGTCGGTGGCCGAGCTGGTCTCCACCGCGTGGGCGGCGGCCTCGTCGTTCCGCGGCAGCGACAAGCGCGGCGGCGCCAACGGCGCCCGCATCCGCCTGGAGCCGCAGAACCGCTGGGAGGTCAACAACCCCGAGCAGCTGACGGCGGTCCTGGGCAAGCTGGAGGCCGTACAGGAGTCCTTCAACTCCGCCCAGAGCGGCGGCAAGCGCGTCTCGCTCGCCGACCTCGTGGTCCTCGGCGGCTGCGCGGGAGTCGAGAAGGCGGCCAAGCAGGCCGGTTACGACGTGGAGGTGCCCTTCACCCCGGGGCGTACCGACGCCTCCGCCGAGCAGACCGACGTGGACTCCTTCGAGGCGATGGAGCCGAGCGCGGACGGTTTCCGCAACTACCTCGGCAAGGGCAACCGGCTTCCCGCCGAGTACCTGCTCATCGACCGGGCGAACCTGCTCACGCTGAGCGCGCCCGAGATGACGGTGCTCGTCGGCGGTCTGCGCGTCCTGGACGCGAACTACGACAGGTCCTCGCTCGGCGTGCTCACCTCCAACCCGGGCTCGCTGACGAACGACTTCTTCGTCAACCTGCTCGACATGGGCACGCAGTGGGAGCCGGCGTCGGAGGCCGCCGAGTCCTACGAGGGCCGCGACACCGCCACGGGCAAGGTCAAGTGGACCGGCAGCCGCGTCGACCTGCTCTTCGGGTCGAACTCGGAACTGCGGGCGCTCGCCGAGGTGTACGCCTGCGACGACGCGGGTGAGAAGTTCGTGCACGACTTCGTCGCCGCGTGGGACAAGGTCATGAACCTCGACCGGTTCGACCTGGCCTGACGGCCCCGGGCCGGGCAGCCCCGTACGGGCGCCCGCGCTCCGACTCCCGGAGCGCGGGCGCCCGTTCATGTGCTCCTGCGGCTCCCGGGCGCCGCAGTTCCGCGCGTCCGACGGGTCATGTCCGGCCGTCCGGCGGGGACATGCAGAAGCGGTGCTGTACGACCGGGTAGCCCGCCTTCGCGAACGCCGCGGCCATCGGGGCGTTGCCCAGATCCGTGGAAGCCGCGATCGACGTGGCGCCCTCCGCGGCGAGTTGCCGGGTGCACTCCGCGAGCAGGTCGTATGCGTAGCCGTTGCCGCGCTGCCCCGGCACGACGCCGATGAAGCCGACCGCCAAGCCGCTCGGGGTGCGGCCCGGCACCTGCACACCGGCCGTCCGGCCATCCGGCGTGTACGCCAGGCGCCACCACTTGCGCCCTCCGTACGAGGCCATCCACCGCAGATGCCCGAGGTCCTCACGGGCGGCACGCTCGATGCCCGCCGCGGTGACGCCCTCACCTACGTGCTCGGCGTCGAGGGCCTGCCGCGCGTGCGCGTCGAGGGTGCCGTGCTCGATCTGCCGCAGCACGTCGAGGACCACTTCGTCGTCCGGTTCGGGCCGGAAGGCGAGACGCCCCGGTCGTTCCGGCAATCCGCACTCCGGGGTCCACAGGTAGCGGAAGCGTTCGACGAGCGGGGTCCAGCCCGCGTCCGAGGCCGCGTCGATGCGGGCCCGGGCCGCGGCCCGTACGGAGGGGTCGGTGCGCCAGCCCGGCGGCAGCAGGAGTTCGTACTCCACCTTCGGCGACATGGCGCGCAACAGCCGTACGCCCGCGTCGTGTTCACCGGGGGCGAAGTCGAACCAGTCGATGACCATGGGCCGTTCGTCGCCGGTCCCGGCCCAGCAGGCGGCCCGTGCGACGACATGTCCCGCGCGCTCGGCGACCCAGGTCCACTCGGGCCGGTGTTCGCCGCCCCCGCGGAGGGTGTTGTACGGGCGGCCGAGCAGAGCCCCGCCCACCGCGCCGGGATCGTGCAGAGAAGTGAAGACGTCGCGGGCCTCGGACTCCCCGAGCGTGCGTACGACGAGATCTCCGGTCATGCCGGTCATGGTCAAGTGGTCCTTCCGGGAGGTGTGTTGCGCTCCCGGCAGGCGCCCCGCCGGCTAGTGCGGGTGCCTGTTCCTGGACGATGCCCGGTGGGAGGAGCCGCCCCCGGCCATGGGGCCGAGGGGGAGGGAGCGCGGGTGTGACGGTGCGGTGCACATCGGCTCTCGCCTCCTCTCCTCTTTCCTGGGCATCCTTCCCCGGTCCGTGGGCCGGGGGAGTGCTCGCAAGCTATCGGGCCTCCGCGAGGACGTCCACGGAGTTTTCCGTGAATGCCCGTCGGCTCCGTCTGCCGGGTTTGCCGCGGGCAGTGGGTGAGTTGGATGTCTTGGTTCCGCTACTGCGCGAGGCCGGGCCTGGACAGGGGGTTTTGGGGCGCTGAGAATGCTGTACATGACATCCCTGGAGTCCGGTGCCTACCCGCCGCGGCTGTCCGACGCCGACCGGGAGCGGGCTTTGGAGGTTCTGCGCGAGGGCGCCGCGGAGGGACGCATCTCGCACAACACGTTCGAGCGGCGCATGCACGTGATCCTCCAGGCGCAGTGGCACGGCGAGCTGCACCCGGTGCTGCACGACCTGCCGACGCGGCGGCCCCGCAAGCGCTGGCTCGTCGAAGGCATCGCACGGCTGCTCTCCTTTCCGCGCACCGTGCGCGACGCGTGGCAGTCCGAACGGCTGCCGGAGCTACTGCTTCCAGGGCCGGGTTCGCATGCGTACTCCATCGGCCGGGCGCCCGGTTCGATGCTGCGGCTCAACCACTTCACCGTCTCCCGTACGCATGCGCAGCTGCGCGCCACCGGCGACGGCTGGAAGCTGCGCGACCTGGGGTCCAGCAACGGGACGTGGGTCAACGGCAGCAGGGTGACGGGCTCTGTGCGGGTGCGGCCGGGCGACGTGGTGAGGTTCGGGCAGATCGGCTTCAAGCTCGCGCTGTCCACGCCGCCTTCGCTGGAGCCGCCCGCCCGGTTCTGACGTACGGCAGCCGCAGCACCGCCATGCTGCGGGCGGTCAGCGCGATCCGCTCGCCGGGCGCCGCAGCGCGGTCCTCCTGCTGCGACGGAGGCGCCTCTGCGGCGGTGTCCAGCACGAGCCGCCAGGGCCGCCCGTCCGCCGGGTCGCCGGGCCGTGAGCCGGGTCCGTGCGGGACGGTGAACTCCACTGCCTCCGCATGGGCGTTGAACAGCAGCAGGAACGAGTCGTCCGTGACCGGTTCGCCGCGCCGGTCCGGTTCGGGGATCGCGCCGCCGTCGAGGAGCACCGTCAGGGAGCGGGCGCTCTCGTCGTGCCAGTCGGCGTCGGTCATCGCCTTGCCGGCCGGGGTGAACCAGGCGATGTCCGGGGGCCGTTGGGAGACGGCGTCGTCGCTTGCCTCCGGCCCGGAGCCGCGGAGGAACCGGCGGCGCCGGAAGACCGGGTGGCGGCGGCGCAGGGCGGTGAGTTCGCAGACGAACGCGAACAGGTCGCCCTCCGGGCGGAGTTCGCGACCGGACGCACCGCCCCCGTCCGGGTCTGCGCCGCCCCCGTCCCGGTACGCGCCGCCCCCGTCCCGGTCCGCTGCGCCCCCGTCCGGGTACGCGCCGCTGTCCTGGTCCGCATCGCCGCCGTCCGCCCGCGTACCGCTCTCCTTCGGCTCCGGCCAGTGCACCCACGTCAGTTCGCCGTCATGGCAGTAGGCGTTGTTGTTGCCGCGCTGCGTGCGTCCGAACTCGTCGCCGTGGGAGAGCATCGGGACGCCCTGCGACAGCATCAGCGTCGCGACGAGGTTCCGCATCTGCCGCCGCCGCAGCCGCTGTACGTCGGGGTCGCCGGTGGGGCCCTCGGCGCCGCAGTTCCACGACCTGTTGTGGTCCTCGCCGTCCCTGCCGTCCTCGCCGTTCGCCTCGTTGTGCTTGCCGTCGTACGCGACGAGGTCGTGGAGGGTGAAACCGTCGTGGCACGTAACGAAGTTGACCGAGGCCGTGGGACGCCGGCCGTGCCGGAAGAGGTCGCTGGAGCCCGTCAGCCGGGACGCGAACCCGGGGAGCGTGCCCGGCTCTCCGCGCCACAGGTCCCGCACGGTGTCGCGGTAGCGGCCGTTCCATTCGCTCCACAGGGGAGGGAAGTTGCCTGCCTGATAGCCGTTCTCTCCCACGTCCCAGGGCTCGGCGATCAGCTTGACGCGGCTGACGACCGGGTCCTGCTGCACCAGGTCGAAGAAGGACGAACGCCGGTCCACCTCGTGGAACTGCCGCGCCAGCGTCGCCGCCAGGTCGAAGCGGAAACCGTCCACGTGCATCTCGGTCACCCAGTAGCGCAGCGAGTCCATGATCAGCTGAAGGACGTGGGGGCTGCGCATCAACAGTGAATTACCCGTGCCCGTCGTATCGGTGCAGTAGCGCGGATCGTCACCGAGCCGGTAGTACGAGGGATTGTCGAGTCCCCGGAAGGAGAGCGTGGGACCGAGATGACCGCCTTCCGCCGTGTGGTTGTAGACGACGTCGAGCAGGACCTCGATGCCCGCGTCGTGCAGCGCGCGCACGGCCTGCTTGAACTCCCGCACCTGCCCGCCGAGTTCGCCGCGGGAGGCGTAGGCGTCGTGCGGTGCGAAGAAGCCGATGGTGTTGTAGCCCCAGTAGTCGGCCAGGCCCGCCCCGGCGAGGCCCTGGCGGGTGACCGACTGGTGCACCGGCATCAACTCCAGTGCTGTGACGCCGAGTTGCTTCAGGTGGCCGACGACCGCCGGGTGCCCGAGCGCCGCGTACGTGCCGCGCAGCTCCGGCGGGACGCCGGGATGCAGCATCGTCAGGCCCTTCACATGGGCCTCGTAGACGACGGTGCGTTCGGGGCTCGTTCGCGGCGGCCGGTCGTCGCCCCAGTCGAAGCCGGGGTCGATCACGACCGAAGTCATCGTGTACGGCGCCGAGTCGAGGTCGTTGCGCACGTCCGGGTCGTCGAACCGGTGGCCGTAGAGTGCCTCGTGCCACTCGACGCTTCCGCTCATCGCCTTGGCGTACGGGTCGAGCAGCAGCTTCGCGGCGTTGCAGAGCAGCCCGCGCCCCGGTTCGTACGGGCCGTGCACCCGGAACCCGTAGCGCTGCCCCGGCCCCACGCCCGGCAGATAGGCGTGCCGCACATGGCCGTCGTGCTCGCGGAGCTCCACCCGCGACTCGCGGCCCGCCTCGTCCAGCAGGCACAGCTCGACGCGGTGCGCGGCCTCGGAGAAGACGGCGAAGTTGGTGCCCGCGCCGTCGTAGGTCGCCCCGAGGGGGTAGGCGTCTCCCGGCCAGACCTGCATGCGATGCTCTCCTCCTGCCGTCTGAGGCCTTCCGGCCGGCGCGCGGGCCGGCACCGTGCGGCCGCTGCCGCCGCCGCACCGGGGCATCCTTGCGCAGGTGGCGCGAAAGGGACGGGGCAGCGGGTGGCACAGTGGGCGGCAATCCCTCGTACGGCCGTACGGGCGGGGCAAGTTGATGGGGGTTCAGGGTGCGGCCTCTCCAGGGCCGCAGTAGTCTTCCTTGATCGCTCAACAGGGTCAGGAAGGCGGTGCGCGGGTGGGTGCGGGAGGGCTTGAGCTCCCCCCAGGTGAAAGCGGCGACGACGGTGACGGGGAGGCCGCCGGCGCGCCGGCCGGTGCGGTGTCACTGGCACGCCCCATGGAGATCGGCGCGGACCTCGACTGGGACGCGGACGCGTGGTCCGAGGTGCGCACCCGAGCCCGTCGCGCGGGACGGGCCTACATCTGGCTGAATCTCGTCGAACAGCGCCTGCGCGCGGTCGTCTCCGCCGTGCTGCGCCCCATCTACGAGCCGGTGCACGGCGACGAGTGGGTCATCGCGGCGGCGGGCCCGGCCGGTCAGGAGTGGGTGCAGCGGGCCGTGGCGGTACGGGAGGTGAGCCGCCGCAAGGGCTATCTCCTCGACCCCGCCGACGACAACGTTCTCTGCTTCCTCACGCTGCCGCAGCTGCGCGAGCTGATGGTGCAGCACTGGCCGTGCTTCGAGCCGTACTTCGACGACCGCCGCGAGGTCGAACTCGCCCTGGACGAGCTGGAGGTGGCGCGCAGCGCCGTCGCCCGCAACCGCGCGCTGTCCGAGACGGTCCTCGCACAGGCCGAGCGCACGTGCGCCCGGCTGCTGGAGATGCTCGGGGCCTCCGGCGACGAGACGCCCTCCGCCCACCGGCTGCCCGTCGACGCGGTGGAGGACCTCGTCGGCGACCGCTTCGCGGACGTCGTGGGCGTCCACTCCGACCGGGTGCGCCTCCAGCGGAGCCTGCCCGCCGAGGACCTCTTCGCCGGCGCACGCCGCCTGGACGCCATGGGCATAGGCCTCAACCTGCTCGTGCAGAACTACTCGGGGCGCCGGCTGGTGCGCCTCGCGGCGTCCGGCTGCCGGCTGCGGCTGCTCTTCCTCAACCCGGCCAGCAGTGCCGTACGCCGCCGGGAGCGCGAACTGGGCATAAAGAAGGGCGAGTTGAGCCGCACCGTCGAGATGAACATTCTCCACATGCGGCGGGTGCGCGCCCGGCTGCGCGACACCGCCGCCTTCGAGATCCACGTCTTCGACGAGACGCCCCGCTTCTCCGCGTACATGGTCGACGGCGACGGCGCGGACGGGCTCGCGGTGGTGCAGTCGTATCTGCGGCGCGTGCGCGGGATGGAGGCGCCGGTGCTGGTGCTGCGCGGCGGGGGGCGCGATCTCGTGCAGCAGCGCGCCGAGCAGCAGAAGCCCCAGGACGAGGGCGTGCAGGGCCTGTTCCAGACCTACCGCGAGGAGTTCGAGACCGCCTGGACGGACTCCCGCCCCGTCTCGTGAACCGGCGGCCGGGCACCGGGCATGCCGTGCCTCTTCTAAGCTGCCGCCCATGACGACGTATGCGGCGCTACTGCGGGGGATCAACGTGGGCGGCCACAAGAAGGTGCCCATGGCCGAGTTGAGGGACGTCATGGCGGGACTGGGGTGGACCGGGGTCCGCACCTATCTCCAGAGCGGCAACGCGGTCTTCACCACGGACGACCCCGACCCGGGCGGCCGCCTGGAGAGCGCGGTCGCCGGGCACTTCGGGTTCGAGGTCCGCTGCCTGATCCGTACGGCCGAGGAACTGCGCGCGGTCGCGGACGCCTGCCCCTATCCCGCGGCGGAGCTGGACCCGGCGAAGCTTCAGGTGCTCTTCCTCGAAGACCCCCCGGAGAAGGGGCACTTCGACTCCGTGGACGCCGCGGACTTCGCTCCGGACACCTTCGAGCACATCGGCAGCGCCGTGTACTGCTACTTTCCGGACGGGATGGGCCGCAGTAAGCTTCCGGCCGCGCTGGAGGCCGTACGTCCCAAGGTGACGATGACCGGCCGCAACTGGCGTACGGTCCAGCGGCTGATCGAACTCGCGAGCTGAAGCCCGGGGCCGAACTCCGGGCGACTCGCGGCGACTCGGGGCGTATCGCCCTCCGGAGGGCGATACGTGAAGGTCCAGGCGGGAGTTGTGAAGGTCCCGGCGTGAATTGCTCCCGGGTGAGTCAGTCCGGTCAGATATCTGACCGAAGTGATGCCTCGTCAGGTCAACTTGGAGGGATACAGGGCGCTTTGCCGTGCCACCCCGAAAGTTGCCTATGTCACACCCGCTCATACGGCTTGAGGTGAGCGGATCAATCAGACAGTGTTTCGAGTCCCGGTTGCGGATCATCACCGCTGTGCACCGGGGCTGACAACGTGACCAAAACCCCCCACACCTCACGAGGAGGACCCTCGTCATGGCAACCAACACGCCCAGAAGCCCGGAGAAGTCCGCCAGGCGGCGCCGTATCACTCTGGCGACCGGCGTCGCCGCGGCGGTGGTCGGGGCGGCGACGCTGCTGACGCTGCCCGCCGGTGCCTCTCCCGCCGAGGGCCACGTCTTCGGCACGAAGGCCAAGGGCGCGGTCGACGGCAGCTACATCGTCATGCTGAAGGACAGCAAGGGTGCCAACTCCGTGAAGTCCGCGGGGAGCGACCTGGCCGACCAGTACGGCGGCAAGGTCAAGAACACCTACGACTCCGCGATCAACGGCTTCTCCGCCAAGGGCCTCAGCGCCAAGGAGGCCCGTCAGCTCGCCGGCAACTCCCAGGTCGCGAAGGTCGTGCAGAACCACACCTTCAGCGTGAACCAGACGCAGTCCAACCCGCCGTCGTGGGGCCTGGACCGCATCGACCAGGAGAAGACCAAGGGCGACAAGAAGTACACCTTCCCGAACAGCGCCGGTAAGGGCGTGACGGCGTACGTCATCGACACCGGCGTCCGCTTCACGCACGAGGACTTCGGCAAGCGCGCCAAGTCCGGCTTCGACGCGGTCGACGGCGGCAAGGCGGACGACGGCCAGGGCCACGGCACGCACGTGGCGGGCACCATCGCGGGCAGCGCCCACGGTGTCGCCAAGAAGGCCAACATCGTCGCCGTGCGCGTCCTGGACGACCAGGGCTCCGGCACGACCGAGCAGGTCGTCAAGGGCATCGACTGGGTCACCAAGAACGCCAAGGGCCCGTCCGTCGCCAACATGTCGCTCGGCGGTCCGAAGGACGAGGCGCTGGACGCGGCAGTGCAGAAGGCCGTCGACGCGGGCATCACCTTCGCCGTCGCCGCCGGCAACGAGAGCCAGGACGCGGACAACAGCTCCCCGGCCCGTGTGAAGGACGCCCTCACGGTCGCCGCCAGCGACGACACCGACAAGCAGGCCGACTTCTCCAACTTCGGCAAGCTGGTCGACATCTACGCGCCGGGCGTGGACATCGTCTCCGCGACGAACACCAGCGACAGCGCCACGGAGACGCTGTCGGGCACCTCGATGGCCTCCCCGCACGTCGCGGGTGCCGCGGCTCTCTTCCTCGGCGAGAACAAGGACGCCAAGCCGGCGGACGTCGCCAAGGGCCTGAGCAAGGCCGCGACCAAGGACGCGATATCCAACCCGAGCTCGGGCACCAAGAACGAGCTGCTGAACGTCAACAGCAAGTGACCTCCGGGCACGCTTGCTGAGCGGACAGCTCACGCACGACGCCGCCCGCCGCGCTCCTCGTCGAGTGCGGCGGGCGGCTGCGTTCTGTCCAGGGCCACCGGCCGTCTCAGGGGCTCCCGGCCGGGCCTCATCCGCTATTCGAGACGTCGCGTCCCATTCGTTGACGCCGTACCGTAATTGCTGTCATGCTCAATTCCGTGAATCAGTCTGCGAAGCTCGTAGCGCGCCTGCACGTCGACCTTCGACGGCACGCCAGCGCAATCTGTGCCGCCGGCTCCTGAGCCGCGCGCTCCCTGATTCCGCCTCCGCTCTGCTCTCGGCTCCGCCCCCGGCGGGACCGATCCGAGCTGCGGTTCTTCCTCCGCCGGCCTGAGCGAGGGCGCCGAACTGCCGCCCCCGGCCGACGGTTTGTTCACCACCGGATTCCCGATTCCCGATTTCCGCCGCATCTCCGGCCGGACGCATTCCCCGCCCGCACTCAAGGCTGTTCGTACGCCCGCACCACGTGATTCCGGCACGGCCGAAATGCGGTGCCGCTCACGGCCGTTCGTACGCGGGGACGCGGATTCGCCGGTATGCGCTCACCCACGAGAACTCTCCGCGAAGGAGCCCTCCCGATGACCTCCGCACTTTCAGCCGCACGCCATCTCCGCATCGTCGACGAGTCCGCACCCGGGGAACCGGGGACCGCGAAGGACGCGGGCGACGGCGACGGTGCGCACCCCGGTGAACAGGCGCCCGTCGTGGGCTATGTCGTGCTCGTCCCCGAAGGCACGGACCCCACCGAGCTGTTCACCGCGGACGGCACGAGAGCCCGATTCCGCCCCCTGCTTCCCGCCGAGCAGCCGCCGGCTCCGCCGGCGCAGCATCCGCCCATACAGCAGCCCGCGGGCGCCGAAGCGGTCGCTGCCGAGACGCCCTCTGCCGCGCACGCCCCGGCCCACGCAGCACCGCACAACGGAGCCGGCGGTTCGGCCGACGCCGCGTCCGGTGGCTCGGCCGGCACCGCGTCCGGTGGTTCGGCAGGCACCGCGGCTCAGGCCCCGGCCGACCCCGGCTCCGGCGTGCACGTCGACCCCGAGCGGCACACCGCGCACGTGGACGGGCGCCAACTGGACCTGACATACCTGGAGTTCGAGCTGCTGGCGCACTTCGTGGCGAATCCCCAGCGGGTGCACACCCGCGGCCATCTGGTGGGGACGCTCTGGGGCTACAGCCACGTCGGGGACGGCCGCACGGTCGACGTGCACATCGCCCGGCTGCGCCGCAAGCTCGGCCGGTACCGGGAGACGATCGTGACCGTCCGCCGCGTCGGCTACAAGTACGAGCCGGGCAGGGCCCGTTGAGGCTGCCGCGGGTTGGTCGCGGGGCGCGGCAGCGTTGAGGCCGTAGCCGTGGCCGTGAGGCCGCAGCGATGAGGAGGCCGCAGCCGTCGGATGACATGACGGCTGCGGCCTCTCGTCGAGAGCGGCAAGCGTGCCGGGTTCTTCGAGGACCGGCCCGGCGAGGCCGGTCCGTTCAGGAGCGGGCCCGTCGAGGACCGGCTCGTCGAGAAGTGACCGTCGAGGACCGCCTGTTGAGGACGGCCCGCCGGATCTAAGCGGTCCCGGCCCGGGCCCGGGCTCGTTCGCTCCGCGTTGTTCAGGCCCCCTCGTTCAGGCCCGTCTCGTTCAGATCCCGCCTCGTTCAGGCGCTCAGCGCCAGCGGCCCCCGTGCCGCCGCCTCGTCGTACCGCAGCGCCATCAGCGACGCCAGCTCGGGCGCGGAGCCCAGCACGGGCGCCAGCACGTCCGCGCGCTCCTGGAGCGCGCCGTTGCGGATGCGGTCGGGCAGATACCCGGGCGCGATCACGTACGGCGCCACCGCGACATGCTCCACACCGTCGGCGCGCAGCCCCCGTACGGCGTCCTCGGTACGGGGAAGGGAGGCGGAGGCGAACGCAGGACGCACGGCGCACCAGCCACCGGCACGCCGCCACTCCCGCGCGGTCTGTGCGATCACTGCGATCGCCTCCGGGTCGGAGGAGCCCGCCGAGGCGAGGACGACGCCCGTCGAGCGGTGCCGGTCCGCCGTGAGCCCCGCCTCGCGCAGCCGCCGCTCCAGCGCGCCGACGAGCAGCGGATGCGGACCCAGCACCTCCGCCTGCCTCACGCGCAGCCTCGGCAGCCGTGACGTCGCCTCGTGCAGTACGGCGGGGATGTCGGACTTGGCGTGGAAGGCGCGGCTGAGCAGCAGCGGCAGCGCGACGACGTCGCGTACGCCCTCCGCGTGCAGCCGCTCCAACAGCCGTGGCACCGAAGGGGTGTTGAACTCCAGATGGGCCGCCTCCACGCGCAGTCCGGGGCGCAGCGCCCGCAGACGGGCGCAGAGCGCCGCGACCGTCGCGGAGTGCCGCGGATCGCGGCTGCCGTGTGCGACGACCACGAGAGCGGGGCCTGCGGCGGGCCGTGCCTGTGTGCCTGCGGCGTTGCCCGCGGTGGTCGCCGCCGGGCCTGCCGCAAGCCGTGCCGCGAGCTGCGTCGCGTGCCGTGTGGCGTGCCGTGTCGCGTGGTGCATGGCGCTGGGTCCGTTCGTCCTTCGCTTTCCTTCCGGCGGGAACCTCAGAAGTCCCAGCCGTCGTCGTCCGCGCCGCGTCCGGCCTCGGCCTCCGCCGTCTCCCGTACGGCGTCCGCGAAGGCGTGCCCGGCCATTCCCGCCGTCAGCGTCGAGCCGTCCGCGGGGTCGATGAGCACGAAGGAGCCGGTGCGGCGCGAGTCGGCGTACGCGTCGACGGGCAGTGCCTCGGAGGTGCGCAGCACGACGCGGCCGATGTCGTTCGCCACCAGTCGCCCCGGCTCGGGGTGCTGGGACAGGTCGTCCAGCGTGAGCCGGGAGGGGATCTCCTTCACGATCGCCTTCACGGTGCGGGTGGTGTGCTTCAGCAGCACGCGCGCGCCGGGCGTCAGCGGGGTGTCGTGGAGGTGGCAGACGGTCGCGGTCAGGTCCTGGCTGGCGGTGACGGTCGCGTCCGACGGCACGATCATGTCGCCGCGCGAGATGTCGAGGTCGTCGGCGAGCAGCACCGTCACGGACTGCGGTGCCCAGGCCACGTCCACGGACTGGCCCAGTACGTCGAGGCCCTCGATCACGGACGTACGGCCCGAGGGCAGCACCGTCACGGGCTGCCCGACGCGCAGTAGCCCGGAGGCGATCTGGCCCGCGTAGCCGCGGTAGTCGGGGTGCTCCGGGGTCTGCGGCCGGATGACGTACTGCACGGGGAAGCGCGCCGGGTCGTCGCTCGGATCGTCGGTGACGGGGACGGTCTCCAGGTGCTCCAGCACCGTCGGCCCGCCGTACCAGTCCATGTGCGCCGACGCGGTCACGACGTTGTCGCCGACGAGCGCCGAGATGGGGATGGCGGTGATCTCGGGGACGCCGAGGGAGGCGGCGTAGCGGGTGAACTCCTCGGCGATGCCCGCGAACACGTCCTCGTCGTAGTCGACGAGGTCCATCTTGTTGACGGCGAGCGCGACGTGCGGGACGCGCAGCAGCGCGGCCACGGCGGCGTGCCGGCGGGTCTGCTCCACGACGCCGTTGCGCGCGTCGACGAGTACGACGGCCAGCTCGGCGGTGGAGGCGCCGGTGACCATGTTCCGCGTGTACTGCACGTGGCCCGGGGTGTCGGCGAGTATGAACCGCCGCCGCGGCGTGGCGAAGTAGCGGTACGCAACGTCGATGGTGATGCCCTGCTCACGCTCGGCGCGCAGCCCGTCCGTCAGCAGCGCCAGGTCGGGCGCCTCCTGGCCGCGGCTGCGGGAGGCGGACTCCACCGCCTCCAGCTGGTCCGCGAGGACCGACTTGGAGTCGTGCAGCAGCCGCCCCACGAGCGTGGACTTGCCGTCGTCCACGGAGCCGGCGGTGGCGAAGCGCAGCAGCGAGGTCGCCGCGAGCGCCGAGTCGGAGTCCGCGCCGGAGAACGCAGAAGTGTCCATGGTCAGAAGTACCCCTCGCGCTTGCGGTCCTCCATGGCGGCCTCGGAGAGCTTGTCGTCGGCACGCGTCGCGCCGCGCTCCGTGAGCCGCGACGCGGCGATCTCGGTGATGACCTTCTCGATGCTGTCGGCGTCGGAGTCGACGGCGCCGGTGCAGGACATGTCGCCGACGGTGCGGTAGCGCACCTTGCGCTGCTCCACCCGCTCGCCGTCGCCGGGACCGCCCCACTCGCCCGGCGCCAGCCACATGCCGGAGCGGGAGAAGACGGTGCGCTCGTGCGCGTAGTAGATGGCGGGGAGTTCGATCTTCTCGCGGGCGATGTACTGCCACACGTCCAGCTCGGTCCAGTTCGACAGCGGGAAGACCCGCACGTGCTCGCCGGGCGCGTGGCGGCCGTTGTAGAGCTGCCACAGCTCGGGCCGCTGCCGCCGCGGGTTCCAGCCGCCGAACTCGTCGCGCAGGGAGAAGACCCGCTCCTTCGCGCGTGCCTTCTCCTCGTCGCGGCGTCCGCCGCCGAAGACCGCGTCGAAGCGGTTCGACTCGATGGCGTTCAGCAGCGGCACGGTCTGAAGCGGGTTGCGGGTGCCGTCGGGCCGCTCCTTCAACTCGCCGCGGTCGATGAACTCCTGTACGGAGGCCACGTGCAGCCGCAGACCGTGCTGCGCCACCACGCGGTCGCGGTACTCCAGCACCTCGGGGAAGTTGTGCCCCGTGTCCACGTGCAGCAGCGCGAACGGCACCGGCGCCGGAGCGAAGGCCTTGAGGGCCAGGTGCAGCATGACGATGGAGTCCTTGCCGCCGGAGAAGAGGATCACCGGACGCTCGAACTCACCCGCCACCTCACGGAAGATGTGCACACCCTCCGACTCCAGCGCGTCCAGGTGCGAGAGCGCATACGGGTCGTCCCGCTCCTCCAGCGCCGTGACAGCCGTCCTCACAGCAGTCCCCTCTCACTCAGCAGCGCGCCCAGCGCCGCAGCGGATTCCTCCACGCCCTGCCGGTGCGCCTCGATCCGCAGATCCGGCTTCTCGGGGGCCTCGTACGGGTCGTCCACACCCGTCAGTCCGGAGATCTCACCCGAGGCCTGGCGCGCGTACAGCCCCTTCACATCACGCTGTGAGCACACCTCCACGGGAGTGGCGACGTGCACCTCCAAGTAGCCGGTGCCGGCGGCCTGATGGCGCTCGCGCACCGCCGCCCGGCTGTCCTCGTACGGAGCGATCACCGGGACGAGGACGATCACGCCGTGCGAGGCGAGCAGTTCGGCGACGAAGCCGATGCGCTGCACGTTCAGATCGCGGTCCGCGCGGGAGAAGCCCAGACCGGCGGAGAGGAAGGTGCGGATCTCGTCGCCGTCCAGCACCTCCACGCGGCGGCCCCGAGCGGTGAGCTGCGCGGCGAGCGCGGTGGCGATGGTCGTCTTGCCCGCGCTGGGCAGTCCCGTGAGCCAGACCGTGGCGCCCGTCGCAGCACCGGCCGGCGCGGTCTCGGCGGATTCCGCCGCTTCTGCGGTCTCGGCGCCCTCCGCGGTCTCCCGCTGCGCCTCGGCCGCTGCCGCGGGGGCAGCCGCTTCCGCCGCGACCGTCGCCGCCGCCGGGGTCGTTGCAGTCATCTTCCGAGTCATCTCCCGCTCTCCGCCGCGGAGTTCACCGCGTCCGCGTACTCGTCCACGTGTACGCCCATGTTCACGCCCACGCCCGCGTTCACAGGTGGATTCCGCACTCGCTCTTGCCCTGGCCCGACCAGCGTCCGGCCCGGGCGTCCTCGCCCTCGAGCACGCGCCGCGTGCACGGGGCGCACCCCACCGAGGCGTAACCGTCAGAGAGCAGAGGATTGGTCAGCACGCCGTGCTCCGCGATGTACGCGTCGACATCGGCCTGATTCCAGCGGGCGATCGGCGAGATCTTGACCTTCTGCCGGCGCTCGTCCCAGCCGACGACGGGAGTGGCCGCCCGGGTCGGCGACTCGTCGCGGCGCAGACCCGTCGCCCACGCGTCGTACTCACGCAGGCCCTCCTCCAGCGGCGCCACCTTCCGCATCGCGCAGCACAGGTCGGGGTCGCGGTCGTGCAGCTTCGGGCCGTACTCGGCGTCCTGCTCCGCGACGCTCTGCCGCGGCGTCAGCGTGACCACCTCGACGTCCATCACGGCGGCGACGGCGTCACGCGTGCCGATGGTCTCCGGGAAGTGGTAGCCGGTGTCGAGGAACACGACCTGCACGCCCGGGGCGACCCGGGACGCGAGATGCGCGACCACCGCGTCCTCCATGGAGGAGGTGACGCAGAAGCGGTCGCCGAAGGTGTCCGCGGCCCAGCGCAGCACCTCCAGCGCCGGTGCGTCCTCCAGCTCACGGCCCGCATCCTCCGCGAGCCGCCGCAGCTGTGCCGCGGAACGCTGCTGAGCGGCTGTGGTCATGACTTCGGGTTTCCTTCCCGGGCGGTCCCGTCCTCCCCGCGCTGCAAGCCCCTGGCCAGCAGCCCGAGGAACGAGAGCTTGAACGCCCTGTTGCACGCGGCGCATTCCCAGCTCCCGTGCCCCTCCTCGGAGGGGCGCAGATCCTCGTCGCCGCAGTACGGGCAGTAGAACGGCGCGGCACGCCCGCTCACTGTGTCTCCCGCTCAGCCTCGGTGCGCTTTGACGCGTCGGCTTCCCTCGTCACTGCTCGCTCCTTCGTCGCTGTGCGGTTCCTCGGTCCAGCCGACGCCGCGCCCCGAGGCTCGCTCGCTGTGTTCCCCGCTCAGCCTCGGTGCGCTTTGACGCGTCGGCTTCCCTCGTCACTGCTCGCTCCTTCGTCGCTGTGCGGTTCCTCGGTCCAGCCGACGCCGCGCCCCGAGGCTCGCTCATTTGAGGGCGCCCTCTTCCGCGCGGGCCGCCCACTGGGCGAAGCGCTCGCCGTCCTCGCGCTGCTCCTGGAAGTTGAGCAGCACGCGCTCGATGTAGTCGGGCAGCTCCTCGGCGGTGACCTTCAGCCCGCGCACCTTGCGGCCGAAGCCCGGCTCCATGCCGAGCGAGCCGCCCAGGTGCACCTGATAGCCCTCGACCTGCTCGCCGTCGGCGTTCGTGACGAGCTGGCCCTTGAGCCCGATGTCGGCGACCTGGATGCGGGCGCAGGAGTTGGGGCAGCCGTTGACGTTGATGGTGACCGGCTCGTCGAACTGCGGCATCCGGCGCTCCAGTTCGTCGATCAGCGACGAGCCGCGGGCCTTCGTCTCGACGATGGCCAGCTTGCAGAACTCGATGCCGGTGCAGGCCATGGTGCCGCGCCGGAAGACCGAGGGACGGGCGGTGAGGTCGAGCGTCTCCAGCGACTCCGTCAGCGACTCCACCCGGTCCCCTGCGACGTCGAGGACGATCATCTTCTGCTCTGCGGTGGTACGCACGCGGCTCGAGCCGTGCGACTCGGCGAGGTCCGCGATCTTGGCGAGCGTGCCTCCGTCGATACGGCCGACGCGCGGCGCGAAGCCCACGTAGTAGTTGCCGTCGCGCTGCTCGTGGACGCCGACGTGGTCGCGCCACTGCTCCACGGGCGCCTCGGGCGCGGGCCCGTCGGCCAGTTTGCGCAGCAGGTACTCGTCCTCCAGCACCTGGCGGAACTTCTCCGCGCCCCAGTCGGCGACCAGGAACTTGATGCGGGCGCGGGTGCGCAGCCGCCGGTACCCGTAGTCGCGGAAGACGGAGACGATGCCCTCGTGCACGTCGGCGACCTCGTCGCGCGGCACCCAGGCGCCCAGCCGCACGCCCAGCTTGGGGTTCGTGGACAGGCCGCCGCCGACCCACACGTCGAACCCCGGGCCCAGCTCGGGGTGTTCGACGCCGACGAACGCGACGTCGTTGATCTCGTGCGCGACGTCGAGCAGCGGCGAGCCGGAGACCGCGGTCTTGAACTTGCGCGGCAGGTTCGAGTACGCGGGGTTGCCGATGACCCGGCGGTGGATCTCGTCGATGGCGGGAGTGCCGTCGATGATCTCGTCGGCGGCGATGCCGGCGACCGGCGAGCCCAGGATGACGCGCGGGGTGTCGCCGCAGGCCTCGGTCGTGGAGAGGCCCACGCCCTCCAGCCGGCGCCAGATCTCCGGCATGTCCTCGATGCGGATCCAGTGGAACTGGATGTTCTGCCGGTCGGTGATGTCCGCGGTGCCGCGGGCGAACTCCTGGGAGACCTCGCCGACCGTGCGCAGCTGCCGCGTCGTGAGCTGCCCGCCGTCGATGCGTACGCGCAGCATGAAGTACTCGTCGTCCAGCTCCTCCGGCTCCAGCACGGCGGTCTTGCCGCCGCTGATCCCGGGCCGGCGCTGGGTGTACAGGCCCCACCAGCGCATGCGTCCGCGCAGGTCGGCCCCGTCGATCGAGTCGAACCCGCGGTGTGCGTAGATCGTCTCAATGCGTGTCCGCACATTGAGACCGTCGTCGTCCTTCTTGGTCTGCTCGTTGCCGTTGAGCGGAGTGAAGTGACCAGCGGCCCACTGACCCTCGCCGCGGTGGCGTCCGGCCTTGCGGCGGCTCGGTGCGGAAGCGGGACGCTTGGGGGTGTCGGCCATGGCGGATGTCCTTCGGGTACTTCGGGTGTCCTCGGGGCGCCGTCCCCGGCCGGGCAGCCGGGAAGGCAGGGCACAGCCGGGTCGTCGAAGACGTACAGGTCAGCACGGGCAGGCGCGCGCGGCGAGGTCCGCTTCCTCCGGTACGTGGCGCGTGCCAGTACGGGCGGAGGGCAGGGGTCGGCCGCTGCGGTTCAGTCTGGGAGAGCACGGTCCCCCTGGAGGAACCTCCCGGGCCGCCTGGCCCAGGGGAGTTCGGTCGGGGGTGCCCGCGACGGTGAGGGCGGCTCTGGTCGGCGGTGCTGGGACTGTCAGCCCGCGCGACAGATGGCGCTGGACATACGGCCGAAGTCGACGTGGCGTCGACTCACCAAGGCGATTCCAGCACGAGACATGACGGAAGCGTCGCACGGTGATGAACTGGCAGTCCACCGATATCCATGATGTGGACAAACCTGTCCCGGAATGTGAACGGGGTCGGAGGCGTCCCGGACGGTGCCCCGGACAGTGTCCCGGACGGTGTCCCGGAGGGCGCGGTGACGGTGCGCCCGCTCGTCATTCCGGCCCGCCGACCCGGCCGCCGGTCCGGCCCGCCGGTCCCGCTCCTCGGCACGGCTCTTCAGTCCGGCGCCGGGCGCGGCCCCGGCGCCCGTACCGCGACGGCGGCTCCGTCCACCGCCCTGCCCCCGGCGGCCGCCACCGGTGCCGGTGCCGGTGCGGGCTCCTTCGTCACTTCCTTGGCGAAGATCCGGAAGCCGCGCCGCTGGTAGTTGCGCAGCGCGTACGGGCCGTCCTTGCTGCATGTGTGCAACCACACCCGCGCCGTCGGCAGCCGCCCCTCCCAGCGTGCGGCCATGTCCCAGGCCCGGCGCACCCCGTACGCCAGCAGCCGCTTCCCGATGCCCCGTCCCCGGAAGCGGGGCAGCAGGCCGAAGTAGCTGACCTCCACCGAGGCCCCGGGCCGGGTGCCGCGCCCGGAGGTGTCCCCGGTCGCACCGTCCAGCTCGATGTACCCGGCGGGAGTGCCCTGTTCGTAGGCCACCCACGTCTCCACGCCGGGCCGCTCCAGCCACTCGCGCCACCGCTCCCGCGGCCACGGCAGCCGGTCGGTCCACTCCACGTCCTCGCCGACCTCCGAGTAGAGGAAGCGGCTGAAGGCGGGCTCGGGCACCTCGGCCCGTACGATCCGCAGACCGGACGGCTCGTCCGCGCTGCGGACGCCGACCAGGTCTTCCGGAGCGGTCTGTTCCAGAAACCATGTGGTGACGGTCCGCGTCACGCTTCCGTCCGCGCTGCCGTCCGCGCGCCCGTCCGCGCTGCCGGTGTCCGCTCCGCGCCCGTCCGCGCTGCCCGCGCCCGGAGTGCCCGGAGCGCCAGGCACCCCCGTCGCTCCGGCGCCGCCGGCCGCTCGTCGCCCGCCCGGCCCGTGCTCCCCCGACCCGTGGTCGCTCAACCCGTGCTCGCTCTCGAACTCGTCCTGCCTACGGCCCTGCTGACGCGCAGACCCCGTACGCGGTTGAGCGCCGCCGCCGTCTCGAAGCGGCGCGGAACCGCGAAGTCCTCGTCCCGTACGGCCAGCAGCGCCCCGGCGCCCCGCTCCGCCAGCTCCCCGTCGAGCAGGTCCAGGGCCTCGGAGAGGGTACGCGTGCCGTCCACGTATCCGCGGCGCACCATCAGATCCAGCGCAAGACCGATCCCCGTCACCTGACGCGAGTCCGCGATCTGCTCCACGGAGCGCAGGTCGACCTCGTGCTCCCCGAACGTCAGCGCGTCCTCGCCGCGCGAGCGCACCTTCCTGCGCCCGCCCGACTCCGGTGCCAGCGACGCCGGGTCCGGCCTGCGGTGCACCACGGCGGGGAAGGTCTCGGCCTCCGCCTGCCGCCCCGTCGGCACGGACGCCACCTCGCGGGCCCGTTCGGTGACGTCCGAGGTCCGGTAGGCGTCCATCATCAACACCCGGTCGGCGACCTCCAGATAGTCCCCGGAACCGCCCATCACCAGCACCGTCGAGACGCCGTGGTCCCGGTGGAGCGAACGTACGGAGTCCACGAGCGGCGTCAGCGGCTCGCGCTCCTTGGCCACGAGGGTCTGCATCCGGGCGTCGCGGATCATCAGGTTCGTCGCGGCGGTGTCCTCGTCGATGAGCAGGACCCGCGCCCCGGCCTCCACGGCCTCGCACAGGGACGCCGCCTGGGAGGTGGAGCCGGAGGCGTTGTCCGTGGAGAAGTCCGTGGTGTCGGAGCCGTCGGGGAGATGGCCGACGAAGGCGTGCACGTCGACGCGCTCCACGCGCCGTCCGTCCTCGGCCCGCAGCTTCACCGTCTCGGGGAGTGAGACGACGAGTTCACGTCCGTCGCCCGGCACGTGATCCCAGATGCCCGTCTCCAGGGCGCGCAGCAGCGTCGACTTGCCGTGGAAGCCGCCGCCGACGATCAGGCTCACGCCCTCGCGCAGGCCCATGCCCGACACGGCGCCGGCGTTGGGCAGTTCGACCGTCACCCGCAGGCCCTCGGGGGAGGAGAACTGCACGACACCCTCGCCGCTCGCGGGACGGTCGTCGACGCCGCTGCCCCGCGGCAGCACCGCGCCGTCCGCGACGAACGCGACCAGGCCCCGGCCGGGCAGCGCCGCGCGCAGGGCGTCGGAGTCCTCCACGGTCTCCACGAACTCGTCGACCGCCGCGGCGTCCAGCGCCTCGTACCGCAGCGCACGCCCGGCGATCTCCGGTACCAGCCGGCACATCAGGCGCTGAGCGGCACGGGCGTCGATGCGGCGGCCCTTGCCGGGCAGGGCCAGACCGAACCGCAGCGTGACGCTTCCGTCGTCCGCCGAGACCTGGCACGAGCCGCGCTCCAGCACCTCCTGGCCGCCCGCGTCGATCCTCAACGCCCGCTCTGCGCCCGCGACTTCGGCGGCCCGGCGGGCGAGGAAGCTCCCGAGGGCGCGGCGGCGCACCGCCGTGCCCCACAGCTCCGCCGGGAACCCGGCCCGCGCGGCGGGCACCCGCACCGCCACGCGCGCGGGCGGCGCGAAGGGGTCGGCCTGCCCGCGCACCAGCCGCAGGGTCTCGCCGGTCCCCTCGGCGCCGGGCAGCCGCCACGTGCCGACGAGGCTCTTGTAACGGCCGTACGAGGCGCCTTCGAGACGGGCGAGCTGCTGCTCCAGACCGTCGCGCGGGGCCGCGCCGTCGTCCGGGCCGCGCTCCTCTCGCGGGCGGTCCTCCCGCGGCGCTCCGTCCGCTCCGTCCCTGTGGGGTCCGCGGTCCCCGCGGGAGCCGCCGTCCCTGTGGAATCCGCGCGGCCCTCCGCGGTTCTCGCGCGCTCCACCGCGGCTTCCGCGAGGTCCGCGGTGCGCCCGGTGTCCGCCGCCGTCGCGGCCATGCTCCCGTGGCACTGCGCTGTCCCTTTCCGCCGGGGGTGGTCTGCGTCGGGACGATACATACCGGACGGCTCCGGCGCGGGTGGTGGGGCATGTGGGCGGCCCGCCGCGCGGGGGCCGCCGTACTCACGTCGCCGCGCGCTCGTCCGCGGCCGTGCCCGGTGCCTTTCCTGGGCCGCCCGTAACGGGCCCGTATGCGAAGACCCCTCGTTGACAGGGGCACGGGCGGCTGCTGGACTCCAGCGCGAGCCGTGCGCCGCGCCCGTCCGCGTGCCCGCTTCCCGACCGCCCGCATCCGCGCACCGACCGAGCCCCGCAAGCCGCCGCCCCGCCCCTGAGCCCGAATCCGTGAGGTCCCGCATGCCCGCGCCAGCCCCCGCCGCCGACGCCGGCGGCGCCGACCACGCTCCCGTCGCCGTGCTCGGCGAATGCGTCGCCGACGCCTTCGTACGGCCGCCGGCGACGGACCCGGGCACCCCGGCGATCGGCCTGGACGTGCTGCCCGGCGGCGGCCCCGCCAACACTGCCGTCGCCCTCGCCCGCCTCGCGACCCCCACTCGCTTCCTGGGACGCGTCTCCGAGGACGTCTTCGGACGTCTCTTCCGGGACCATCTGGCCACCTCCGGCGTGGACTTGAGCCGTACGGTCACCGCGTCCGAGCCGAGCACCCTCGCCGTCGCCGACCTCGACGACGACGGCCGCGCCGACTACTCCTTCCACGCCGAGAACACCGCCGACTTCCAGTGGACGGCGCAGGAACTCTCCGCCGCGGCCGACGGCCCGCTGTCCTGCCTGCACACCGGCTCGCTTGCCCTCGTACGGCCGCCCGGCGGCGAGGCGATCGAGTCGCTGCTCGCGGACGTACGGAACCGGGCCACCGTCTCCATCGACCCCAACGTCCGTCCGCTGCTGGTCGATCCGGGCGTCTACCGCCGCGCCCTGCCGCGCTGGTGCGCCGCCGCCGACATCCTCCGCCTCTCCGACGACGACCTCGCCCACCTCGCACCCGAGGGCACCACCCCGGAGGAGGCCGCCGACACCTTCCACGCGGACGGCGCCCGCCTCGTCGTCGTCACCCTCGGCGCGGACGGCGTCTTCGCCTCCCTCGACGGCGAACGCCTCCACACGCCCGCCCCGCCCGTCACGGTCGTCGACTCGGTCGGCGCGGGCGACTCCTTCATGGCGGGCTTCCTCCACTCCCTGCACGGGGCGCACGCCCTCGGCGGCCGCCTCGACGCCCTCCGCGCCGAACAGGTCGCCGCCGCCCTGGAGTTCGGAGCCCGGGTGGCCGCGGCGGTGTGCGCGGTCCGGGGGGCGAACCCGCCGTGGGCGGGGGAGTTGTAGACCGATGCCGCGGCCCGGGCCGACCGGAGGGGCCTCGGCTCTCGGCTCCGTGCGCGGTCGCGACTCCGTGCGAACTCACGCCGGGCTCATCGAAGGCGAACGCGCGGACGGCCCCCTGCGCAGGGGGTGATCATCGCAGGTCGGCAGAGGTGCGGACGGTGAGGTTCGTCTCCGCCCAGACCGTTTTGCAGGGGGCCGGGCCCGGCGTGACGCCCCAACGGTCCGCCAGGGCCTCGACGAGGAGCAGGCCGCGGCCCGATTCCGCCTCCGGTGGTGAGGGGGCCGGGCGGGTGCTTGGGAGACGTTCGGGGCGGGCGTCGGTGACCTCGATGCGTAACGCCGTACGGGCGGACCGCCCGGACGGGCCCTCGGTGACGCGGACCGTGAGGCGGAAGCTGCGTCCCTTCACGTGGCCGTGCAGGACCGCGTTGGAGGCGAGTTCGGAGACGAGCTGTGCCGCGGTCTCCGACGGCAGCTCCCAGGAGGCGAGTTGGGCGACGGTCAGCAGCCGTGCCAGGCGGGCGCCCCTGCGGGTGGGGGAGAGCAGGACGGTGAACTGCCGTGCGGCGGTGGGAGTCCGGAGGCGCGGGGCGCGGCCCGGAGTGCGGGTGATGTCATTCACGATCACCGAGAGTCGCGCCGATGACGCAACGCGACCAGAGTCCGCGGGCGCACGGGGCGCCGCTGTACGGCGGTACGTCCGCCCAGTACGGCTTGT
Organism: Streptomyces sp. HNM0575; assembly: GCF_012726265.1. Taxonomy (GTDB): domain Bacteria; phylum Actinomycetota; class Actinomycetes; order Streptomycetales; family Streptomycetaceae; genus Streptomyces. Next base: position 27,952 of record NZ_JAASAG010000022.1, read on the forward strand.
CCGGACCCCTGTATTCCGGTCACTCGGAGTGCGGAGTTGTGCATACGCTGTGCTGACTGCGGGAGTACGCACGGTAGTTGGGCGGGGTACGCATGGCGGAGGGCACGGCGGACTACACGACGGACGGTGCCGACGGGGCCGGTTGGGACCCTGCGCTCGAAGACGACTCGGGTGCTGTGATGCGGGCGGTCGGCCGCATGATCAAGGTCTGGCGTGAGGCGGCGGGCCTGAAGCAGGCGGAGTTCGGGGCGGGGATCGGTTACGGCGAGGAGATGGTCTCCTCGGTCGAACGCGGCAGGCGCGTCCCGAAGCCCGAATTCCTCGACAACGCGGACCGGTTGCTCGGCGCAGGCGGCAAGATCTCCGCGATGAAGGGGGAGGTGGCGGAGGCCCGTTATCCCAAGAAGGTCCGCGACGTCGCGAAGTTGGAGGCCGAAGCTTCTGAACTCGGTGCGTTCGCCAGCACGGTCGTCGACGGTCTGTTGCAGACGGAGAGCTATGCGCGGGCGCTTTTCGACTTGCGTCGGCCCACCTACTCCGAAGACGAGATCGACCGTCAGGTGGCCGCCCGTATGGCCCGGCAGGAGATCTACAGCAGACGCCCCGCACCGCTGCTGACCTTCGTCCAGGAGGAGGCGACTCTGCGCCGGCCGATCGGAGGCCGGGAGGTATTGCGCGGACAACTCGAACACCTCCTGGAGATGGGCGAGTTGCGCCACGTCGAGATCCAGGTGATGCCGACGGCGGTGGAAGAGCATTCGGGGCTCGGAGGCTCCTTGCGGGTGCTCAAGCTCATTGACGGCACGATGGTCGGCCTGAACGAGGTGCAACTCACCAGCCGCTTGATTTCCGAGCCCAGGGAGGCGCAGATCCTGGACATGCGTTATGGAATGATCCGCGCACAGGCCCTCACGCCGCGTGAGTCCATGGCCTTCATTGCGAAAATCCGGGATGAATCATGACCCTCAACCCCTCTGCCGGGACCAGCGGTTCCTCGCTGGAGTGGTTCAAGAGCAGCTACAGCACCGACGACGGTCCCTCGTGCGTCGAAGTCGCCGCCTCCCGCGGCACCGCCCACGTGCGCGACTCCAAGGACCCGGCCGGGCCCAACCTCGCCTTCGGGGCCCGCTCGTGGGCCCGCTTCGTGTCGTACGCGGCCACCCGCTGACCGCGGCCCGGCGCGCCGCGTCTTCACGCCTCACCGGGTGAACGCGGCGCGCCCGGCCGGGACATGCGCGTCCTACGGAACCTCGGGACGGGCCCGGTCCGCGAGGGAGCGGAGGTCGAGCGTGTGGGGGAGGGTGCCGAAGGCCGTGCCCCAGTCGCCGCCGAGCCGCGAGGCGCAGTACGCGTCGGCCACCGCCGAAGGCGCGTACCGCACCAGCAGCGAGCCCTGGAGGACCTGCGCCATGCGTTCCACGAGGCGGCGGGCGCGGGCCTCGATGCCGTCCAGGTCGGACAGTTCGTTCAGCAGGTCCTTCACCGCGGCGTCCAGCCGGTGGTCGGCTCCGCGGGCCCGGCCGATCTCTTCGAGGAACGCGTTGAGCGCCTCCGGCGAGCGCTGGAGCGCCCGCAGCAGGTCGAGGGCCTGCACGTTGCCGGAGCCCTCCCAGATGGAGTTGAGCGGCGACTCGCGCAGCAGCCGCGGCATCCCGGACTCCTCGACGTAGCCGTTGCCGCCGAGGCATTCCAGCGCTTCGCCGACGACGGGCGTACAGCGTTTGGTCACCCAGTACTTGGCCGCCGGTACGGCAAGCCGCAGCAGCGCGCGCTCCTGCTTCGCCCCCTCACCGTCGCCCTGTGCCGCGTCGAACGCCGAGGCGAGCCGCATCGTTAGGGCCGTCGCCGCCTCTGACTCCAGGGCCAGGTCCGCCAGTACGTTCTGCATCAGCGGCTTGTCCGCGAGTAGACCGCCGAACGCGCTGCGGTGCGTGGTGTGGTGGGCGGCCTGCGCCACGGCCTGCCGCATCAGCGCGGCCGAACCCGTCACGCAGTCCAGCCGGGTCGCCGCGACCATCTCGATGATCGTGGCGACGCCGCGGCCGACCTCGCCCACCCGCCGGGCCCACGTCGTACCGTCGAACTCGACCTCGCTGGAGGCGTTCGAGCGGTTGCCGAGCTTGTCCTTGAGGCGCTGGATGCGGAAGGTGTTGCGCGTGCCGTCGGGCAGGACGCGCGGTACGAGGAAGCACGTCAGCCCCTGCTCGCCCGGCCCGCCCCCGGCGGCTCCGGCCCCGCCCCCGGCTTCGCCCGCGTCCCCGGCACCCTCGCCGGCGACCTGCGCCAGCACCAGGAACACGTCCGACATCGGCGCCGAGCAGAACCACTTGTGGCCCGTCAGCGCGTACTCGCCGCCGCCCGCGCCCGCGAGCGGCACGGCGACGGTCGTGTTCGCCCGTACGTCGCTGCCGCCCTGCTTCTCCGTCATGCCCATACCGGCGATGGCTCCGGCCTTGGAGCGGGCGGGGCGGTCGAGACCGGGCTCGTAGGCGTGCGAGGAGAGCAGCGGCTCCCACTCGGCGGCCACTTCGGGCTCCCGACGCAGCGCGGGGACCGCGGCGTGCGTCATGGAGACCGGGCAGCCGTGGCCCGCCTCGACCTGCGACCAGACGTAGAAGCCGGCGGTGCGGCGCAGCTGCCCGTCGGGCCGCGACCAGGCGTCGGTCAGCCCCGCGCCGACGGCCCGGTCGAGCAGGCGGTGCCAGGCGGGATGGAACTCGACCTCGTCGATGCGGTGGCCGTAGCGGTCGTGTGTACGCAGCACGGGCGGCACCTCGTTGGCCTGCCTGCCCCACTCCTGGGCCTCGGCGGAACCGGCGCCCAGGCCGAGTTCGCTCAGCTCGGCCCGTACGGCCTCGGCGTGCTCGGGCGAGGCGTGGCGGGCGACCGCCTCGGTGAGGGCGGGGTCCGCCGCGAAGATGTCGTAGTCGACAAGGGGCGGCGGCTGATTGGTCACGGTGTGAGTCGAGGCTGGCATGGCAGATACGTTAAGGAGGTGCAGCCAGCCGACGAAACCCCACCGCGCCAGGGCGGACGCTTCCGCAGGGCGCGCGTCATCTACCGGAACGTACCCAAGCGCAAGATGGCGTGGCTGCTGCTGAAGGACACCGTCAACTCCTGCATGGAGTACCGGGTGCTCGGGCTCGCGGCGGAGGCGGCGTTCTTCACGCTGATCTCCATCCCGCCGCTGCTCCTCGGCCTGATCGGGCTGCTGGGGTATCTGGACGCCTGGATCGGCACCGACACGATCGCCTCGATCCGGCAGAACTTCCTGAACGCCGCGACCGCCGTGCTCTCCGACCGCGGGGTGCGGCAGCTGGCGCGTCCCCTCATCGACGACGTGATCCGGGGCGGCCGGCCGGACGTGATCTCGCTCGGCTTCGCGCTGGCGCTGTGGTCGGGGTCGCGTGCCGTGAACGTCTTCATCGACACCATCACCGTGATGTACGGGCTGGACGGGCAGCGCGGCATCGTCAAGACGCGGCTGCTGGCCTTCCTGCTCTACCTGGTGGCGCTCGTCATCGGCGCCGTCGTGCTGCCGCTGATGGTGGCGGGGCCGGACGCCGTGATCCGCCTGGTGCCGCAGGCGCAGTCGCTGGTCGCCGTCTTCTACTGGCCGACTGTGCTGCTGCTGTCGATCGCGTTCCTCACGACGCTGTACCACGTGTCGGTGCCCGTGCGGTCGCCGTGGCGCGAGGACATCCCGGGGGCGCTCGTGGCGCTCGTGATGTGGGTGGTGGGCAGTGCGCTGCTGCGGCTGTACATCACCAACACCGTCGAAGGGCCCACGATCTACGGCTCGCTGGCCGCGCCCGTCGCCGTACTGCTGTGGATCGGCGTCTCCGCCTTCGCCGTCCTGGTCGGCGCGGCCGTCAACGCCGCCATCGACCACGTGTGGCCGTCCCTCGCGACCGCGACCGCCCGGCGGATGAACGAGCGCATGCGAGAGGAGGCCGCCGCGGAGGTCGTCGCCGCCGCGGCCGCGAGGCGCGCGATGCGCAGCGCGGAGAGCACGGGCGGCGAGGACGTGACGGACCCGCCGGCGGAGTTCCCGGAGCGCTGGACGAAGTTCCTCCCGCACGCCGACATCCGCTCCCGGCTCCGTTCGCGCCGCAACCGCTGAGGGCGGCTACGCGGCGACGCGGCTACGCGGCGACTTCGCGCGCGCGGCCTGCGGTGCCGCCCCTTCGGCGCCGCGGGGTGCGGGCGCCCATGCAGGGCGCGGGCCGCTACGGGGTTACGGGGTGGAGGTCTCCGAGGGCGTGGGAGAGGTGCTGCTCTCGTCCTCGGAGGGCGGGGACGTGCTGTCGCCGGGGGACTCGCTGGGGGTGTCCGTCGGAGTCTCGGTGGGAGTCTCCGTGGGTTCGCTGCTGGGCGTCTCGCTCCCGGGCGTGCTGCTCTCCGACGGTGCGGGCGGGCGCTGTTCGCTCGGCTGGACCCCGGTGTCCGACGACGTCATCCCGAACGCGAGCGTGCCGATGACGACCACCGCCACGACCGCCGTGACCACCGCGCCGATCAGCAGCGGTGAGAACCGGCGGGCCGGTGCGGGCGGTGCGGGCGGTGCGGATGCCGAGGCGTCCTCCGCGGGCCCGCCCTTGTCGAGTGCGTACGCGGACTCCCGGGCGGCAGGCGGCTCCTGGCCGAGGGCGTGGGCGGACTCGGCGGATCCCGGACCGGTCTCCGAGGCCACGATGTCGGCGGGCGGGCCGAGCCGGTCCAGTACGGCGCGGACCGCATCGGCGTGCGCGGCCTCCGCCTCCTCGACGCCGGCGGTTATGTGCTCGACGATCTCCTGCCTGAGCTCCGCGCGGCGCTCGTCCGTGAGGAACACGGAAGCGTTGTCGAAACGACGCAGATACTCTTCGACGAGCTGGTCTCCCGTGGATGTCACGGATTGTTCCCCTCACTGCCCAGAAGGCTGTCGACGGTCGATTTGAAAGCCCCCCATTCCCCCGCGAAGCCCGTCAGCGCCTTACGCCCGGAGGCGGTCAGCGTGTAGTAGCGGCGCGGCGGCCCGCTTTCGGACTCCTGCCATGCGGTGCTGACCCAGCCCTCCTTGCGAAGCCGGGACAGCAGCGGGTAGATGGTGCCTTCGCTGGTCGCGAGGCCATGGGCGTCACACAGTTCGCGTACCAGCTCGAAGGCGTACTTCTCGCCGTCCCGAAGCAGCGCGAGAACGCAGAACTGAAGGATCCCACGCCGGAGTTGGCTCACTCCGGAATGCATTCCACCAAGTACCATGCGGTACAAGGTACCTGCTGGGGGACGGTACCGCCAGCGGTCGCCGGAGGAGGGCAGCGCCAAGTGGGCGCGGGCAGCGGGAAATTCAGTGGTGCGGCGGTCTCCGGCGCCTCTATCGTGAGTGCGCTCACGCGGTGGCCGCCGGCCGCCGCGGCCGGCCGACGAGGACGGGAGGTGTGACCGATGGCTGTCTCAGTGACGGGCGCTGCCCGCGTACCGAAGATCGTCCACTCCACCTCCGCGGACCCCGGCTGACCTCTTCTTCAATCTCCGGCTGTTCCTCCCGCGTCGCGCACTTCCGCGTCACGCCGCCGAACTCGCCGCCCGGGGCCCGCACTTGTGAAGGGCTTCCAATGGATCTCACCTCTTCTCCGGCTTCCTTTCCGGCCTCGTCGCATCCGCTCTCCCGCTACGGCTGGGACACCCGCGTCGCCGACGCCTTCGCCCCGTACGACGACGAAGGCCTGACACCGGCCCGCGTCGTACGGGTCGACCGCGGCCGGTGCGACGCCGTAACCGCGGACGGAATCGTGCGAGCGAGCACCGCGCCCGTCGCCACCGCCGATCCGCTCCGCGCCGTATGCACGGGCGACTGGGCCGCGCTCGGCCACGGTGCGGAGAGCAGCGCGGAGGGCGGCGCGCACAGCGGCGGTGACGGGCCGATGCCGGAGGTCGTGGCGCTGCTGCCGCGCCGTACGGCCTTCGTGCGCTCGGCCTCCTCCAACCGCTCCGAGGGACAGGTGCTCGCTGCCAACGTCGACATCGCCCTCATCGCCGTCTCCCTCGCCGCGGAGCTCGAACTCCCGCGCGTCGAACGGTTCGTGGCGCTGGCCTGGACGAGCGGCGCCCGGCCGCTGATCGTCCTCACCAAGGCCGACCTGGTGAAGGACCCCGCCACGCTCGGCCAACTCGCCGCCGACGTGGGCGAGTCGGCGCCCGGCGTCGACGTGCTGACCGTCAGCGCAGCCGAGGGCGACGGCCTGGACGTGCTGGCAGCCGTCGTCGCGGGCGGCACCTGCGTGCTGCTCGGCCGGTCCGGTGCGGGCAAGTCCACGCTGGCGAACGCCCTGCTGGGCGAGGACGTCCAGGACGTACGGACCGTGCGCGACAGAGACGGCAAGGGCCGTCACACCACGACCACCCGCGACCTGCTGCCGCTGCCCGAGGCCGCGGGCGGCGGCGTGCTCATCGACACCCCGGGCCTGCGGGGCGTCGCCCTGTGGGACGCGGAGGGCGGGGTCGGCAGCACGTTCTCCGAGATCGAGGAGCTGGCCGAGGAGTGCCGGTTCCACGACTGCCGGCACGAGAGCGAACCGGACTGCGCCGTTCTCGCCGCCGTCGACGACGGCACGCTCGCCGCGCGGCGGCTGGAGAGCTACCGCAAGCTGCTGCGCGAGAACGCGCGTATCGCGGCCCGTACGGACGCACGGCTGCGGGCCGAACAGAAGCGGCGGTTCAAGGAGATGTCGGCCGTCGGACGGCACAACGCGGAACGGAAGCGGGGGGTGGGGCGCGATCGGTGAGCCTCGGGGCCGGGGTCCGGGCGAGCCGGGAGCCCGGCGGTCCAGGGGCCCGGGGTCCGGGTGGGACGGGTACGAGCGGTGGCCGTGGGCGGGACCGGGGCGCGATCGGAGAGCCCCGATCCCCGGGCACGAGGCCCGACTTGCGCGGGGCCGGACGGGTCACGGGAGGGGCGGCCCCGCGGTTGCTACCGTCCCTCCCGCGCGCTCCCGCTCCCGCGCTCCGTCCTCCGGGCGGGTTCACCGCGGCGGCACACCCGACGGACACACACCACGGACCGCCGCCGCACACATACCGGAAGGCCGACCCGTTGACCCCGTTCGGACCCCGCGAGTTCCAGCTCGTACTGCTGCGCAGGATGGCCGACTTCCAGCAGGACCGCGTCCTCGAAGCACTCGCCGAACTGGGCTCCGGGCGCGCGGAGATGCGGGAGGCCAACCGGCGGTGGCAGGCCATGCTGCACGCCCAGCGCGGGCGGCGCAGCGCCGTCGGGCGCTACCGGTCCGTGCTGGGCCCGCCCGAGTACACGGCTCGCCGCCCCATCGGCGATCTCGACTGCGAGGTCCTGGCGTGGCCGGTGCCGCTCTGGCCCGACCTGCGGTTCGAGGTGCTGAACGTGCCGGGCGGGGGCGTCGTCACGGAGTGGCTGGTGCGCGCGCCGGGAGCCCACGGGCCCGAGCTCCGCACCGTCGAGGATCTGCGCCCCTGGTCCTGCACGGTCGACGAGGTGGCGCGCGCGTTCGCGCCCGCACGGCCGCTGGAGGGCTCGGCGCCGACGCGGTGGGGGCTGGGCTTCGACGCGGCGGACGCGGCAGGGGAACGGTACGACGTGATCGCGGAGTTCTCGTGGGGGCTGCTCCAGCGGTTGCCCCGGCTGGAGCGCCGGGAGAGCCGGGAGTAGCACCGGGCGACCCGGGGGTAGCGCCGGCGAGCCGGGAAGTAGTGCCGGGCGAGCCTGGAGTGAGTGAACTTGCCGGAGCGGCGGGGCAGTTGGCGGGGATCTCACCGGCCGGCGCCCGACCCGCCCGGCCGGCCCCGCCGTAAACCGGAGGCCGTCACCGTCACCGGCGGCATACCGTGCCGCCATGACCCTCCTCGGCTACGACCGATACCGCGCCGAACTCGTCGCGCAGACCGACCTGTTGAGGTCGTGCGTCGAAGGCGCCGACATGAGGGCCCCGGTGCGCACCTGCCCCGGCTGGAACCTCAGCCAGTTGCTGCGGCACCTCGGCGGCGCCTTCCGCTGGGCGGAGACGGCCGTACGCACCCGGGCCGCGGACCCCGTGCCGCACGACCTCGTCGACGACGTCGACGCCTACGCCGACGAGAAGGCCGACGCGCTGGACGCCTGGCTCGCCGAGGGCGCCGCGCGCCTCTCGGAGACGCTGCGCGCCGCCGGGCCCGGGACGCGGGTGTGGACACCCGGCCCGGGAGGGACCACGGAGTTCTGGGCCCGCCGCATGCTGCACGAGTCCGTGGTGCACCGGGCGGACGCGGCCTGGGCCGTCGGCGCCGAGTACGCCCTCGGGGACGATGTCGCCCTCGACGCCGTCGAGGAGTGGATGGGCTTCGGTTCCGTGCCGGAGGTCGTCGAGCCACGGGCCGGGGCGCCGGCGCTGCTCGGACCCGGCCGTACGCTGCACTTCCACGCGACCGGCACCGCGACCGAGGCGACGGCGGACTGGCTGGTCGACCTCACCGGCGACGCGGCCGTCTGCCGCCGCACGTCCGAACAGGCCGCGGTCGCCGTGCGCGCCCCGCTGACCGATCTCGTCCTGCTGCTGTACCGGCGCCGGACCGCCGCCGCCGAGGCCGTAGAAGTACGCGGCGACGCGGACCTGCTCGACCTCTGGCTGGACCGCTCCGGCTTCTGGCTCCGGGAGTGACCTGCGTACCAGCGACGCTTGTACGGGCGGCAGTTCGGCCCAAGCATGCCCCTATGACCCCAACGTGGCCCGGGGGCGCCCTTCCCGTCTGAGCGGACGGCGGGGCCGATTCCATGCCCTAGCCCAGGTATGGGGCCGAACCGGGCTCGGTCGCATGCTGCAACCGGAGCCGCTGTGTGTGGTGCATGCGCAGCGAACCGATGTCATCCGGAGCGACGAACCGCAGCTCTTTGGACTCGTCCGAGAGCGCCAGCTTGCCGCCGATGACCCGCGCCGTAAAGCAGACGTTGAACTGCCGGCGCACTTCCCCATCGCTGTAGGCGATGACGTGTCGGGGATCGGTGTACGTGCCGACAAGGCCCGTGATCTCCACATCAAGGCCCGTCTCTTCCTTTACTTCGCGTACCGCCGTTCCGGGCAGCGAGTCGGTCATCTCCATGCCTCCACCGGGCAGGGCCCACAGGTCGTTGTCAGCCCTGCGCTGCAAGAGAATGCGACCCGCTTCGTCCGTGACGACGGCAGAGGCCGCAACGACCAGGCTGCTGGGCTCCGGGGCGTTGGCGTCGTCGTAGAACTCCGTGCGGGTCATTCGCTGCCTTCCCGTACCGGCTGAGCCGTCTCCCAGACGGCGTCGAAGCTCTCCGCGTAGGTGCCGAACATGCGGCTTCCTTCGTTCTGCCGGAGGTGCCATACGGGCGCGCCGTACGCGTTCACACCCCACACATGCGCGTTGACCAACATCTGATCGTCAATGCGATAGATGCTGTTGTAAAGCGTGGTCCCGTGCGTCCGCAGCTCAATGCCGGGCACTCCGATCAGCGGCCGGTAGTGCATCACAGCGAGACGGCAGCGAGGTCGTGGACTTTGCGTGTCCTGTTCGGCAGGTGGCCGGACGAGGCTGACGGGGACCCCGCAATAACCAGGTGCCGTGCGTGAGCGCGCTCCCGTACGCTCGGCCGCATGAACTGGCGACATTGAGTTCCACCGGTAGTCACCGCGTTCGCCGCGGCCGAGGGAGTGCCCGCCGCGGTGTCCCGGCTTGCCCGTCGGCTCTACGCATACGCGTTTCTCGAAGACCTCATCCTGCTCTACCCGGTCTATGCGCTCCTCTTCGCCGAACACGGCCTGTCCGCCGCCGAGATCTCCTCGCTGTTCGTCATCTGGTCGTGCGTCACGTTCGTCGTGGAGATCCCGTCCGGGCTGTGGGCGGACCTGTTCTCCCGGCGCCGCCTGCTGGCTCTCGCGCCGCTCGTGACGGGCGCCGGATATGCGCTGTGGACGTGGCTGCCGTCGTATCCGGCGTTCGCGGCGGGCTTCGTGCTGTGGGGCGTGGGCAGTTCACTGCGCTCGGGGACGCTTCAGGCGCTCGTGTACGAGGAGTTGGGGCGCCGGGCGGCGACGGATTCGTACGCCCGGCTCCTGGGCCGCTCGCAGGCGATGGGCACGACGGCGACGGCTGCGGCGACGGGGCTCGCCGGGCCGGTGATGCACATCGGGGGGTACGCCGCGGTGGGGGCGGCGAGCGTCGCGGTCTGCCTGCTCGGCGCGCTCACGGGGCTCGGCTTCCCCGAGTCGCGGGCCTCCGGGCGCGCGTCCGGCAGTGACCGGGGGCCGGAGCCCGAGCCCGGCAGTGACCGGGGGCCGGAGCCCGAGCCCGGCAGTGAACGGGGGCCGGAGCCCGAGCCCGGCGGTGGCCATGAGCCGGGCCCCGGGCCCGAGTTCGGCGGCGGCCCCGGGCCCGAGCCAGAGCCCGGCTTCGTCACCGTGCTGCGCTCGGGGCTCGGCGAGCTGCGGGCCTCGCGGCGCGCACGCGACGCCGTGCTGCTGACCTCCGCGGTGACCGGCGCGCTGATGATCGACGAGTACGTGCCGCTGCTGATCCGCTCCATGGACGTCGGCGCCTCGTCGGTGCCGTTGCTGATGCTGCTCGTCACGGTCGGCGTCACCGCCGGCGGCTGGTGCGCGGGACGGGGCGCCGGACGGCTCGGCCCGGCGCTCGGCGTCGCGGCGCTCGCCCTGGCGGCGGGCGCGGTGAGCGGTCCCGCGGGCACGGTGCTGCTAGCGCTCGCCTTCGGCATCTTCCAGTGGGCGATGGTGACTTGTGACGCGCTGCTCCAGGAACGGGTCACCGACCGGGCCCGCGCGACGGTCTCGTCCGTCGCGGGGTTCGGGGCGGAGGTGATCTCCGTGCTGGTGTGCGTTGCGTACGGACTGGGCTCTCAGCTGTGGGCGCACAGCACCCTCTTCGTGCTGGCCGCCGTGCCGTATCTGCTGATCGCGCTCGTGCTCCAGTGGCACCCTCGCGCACCCCGCCGCCGGCGCTGACCGGGGACGCCCGACGCCGGGGGAGGGAGGGCACGGGCACGGGCACGGCATCATGTCCGATTCCCGCGAGTGCGTGCCCCGGCGCGGGCGCACACTTGGGGGCGTGATGACGGATGAGAGCAGGTACGAGGCGGTACGCAGCCGGGACGCGCGCTTCGACGGCGTGTTCTTCCTCGGCGTGCGTACCACCGGCATCTACTGCCGACCCAGCTGCCCCGCGGTCACGCCGAAGCGCGAGAACGTGCGCTTCCACCCCACGGCCGCGTCCGCGCAGCGCGCGGGCTTCCGCGCCTGCCGCCGCTGCCGCCCGGACGCGGTGCCGGGCTCGGCGGAGTGGAACGTGCGGGCGGATCTCGTCGGACGTGCGATGCGCATGATCGGGGACGGTGTCGTCGACCGGGAGGGCGTCGCGGGCCTGGCGGCCCGCCTCGGCTACAGCGCACGGCAAGTGCAGCGGCAGCTCACGGCCGAACTCGGCGCCGGCCCGGTCGCCCTCGCCCGCGCGCAGCGCGCGCACACGGCGCGGGTGCTGCTCCAGACGACGCCGCTGCCCGTCACGGAGATCGCCTTCGCCGCGGGATTCGCGAGCGTACGGCAGTTCAACGACACGGTCCGCGAGATCTACGCCCGTACGCCCAGCGCGCTGCGCGAAGCGGCGTCGCGCGGCGGCCACGGCCGGCGGGCAGCGGCACGGGCACGCACCGGACCGCCGCACGGTCCCGGGCCCACCGGCCTGGCGCTGCGCCTCGCCCACCGCGGCCCCTACGTGCACCGGCAGATCTTCGGCTTCCTGGAGCGGCGCGCGGTGCCGGGGGTCGAGGAGGTGACGGGCGGGCCCGGCTCCCGTACGTACCGGCGCACCCTGCGGCTGCCGTACGGAACCGGAATCGCCGAGGTGGACGAGGAGGCCGCCGGCGACTGGCTCGACTGCCGCCTGCACCTCACGGACCTGCGCGATCTGACGACCGCGGTGCAGCGCGTCCGGCAGCTGTTCGACCTCGACGCCGATCCGCAGGCCGTCGCGGAACGGCTCGGCGACGACGAGTCGCTGCGCCCGCTCGTCGAGGCCACCCCGGGACTGCGTTCGCCGGGCGCCACCGATCCGTACGAACTCGCCGTGCGCGCGGTGCTCGGGCAGCAGATCACCGTCGCCGCCGCCCGCACCCTCGCGGGGCGGCTCGTCGCCGCGTACGGAAAGCCCCTCGCCTCGCCCGACGGCGGCCTCACCCACCACTTCCCCGACGCGGGCACGCTCGCCTCCGCCCCGCTCGCCGAACTCGGCATGCCGGAACGGCGGCGTGCCACCCTGCGCACCGTCGCGGAGGCGGTCGCGGACGGCACCGTCACGCTGGACCCGGGAGCGGACCGCGACGAGGCGGAGCGATCCCTGCTGGCGCTGCGCGGCATCGGGCCATGGACGGCGGGCTATGTGCGGATGCGGGCCCTCGGCGACCCGGACGTCTTCCTCGACGGTGACGTGGGTGTACGGCACGGGCTTGCGCGCAGCGGAGCCGGGGCGGGAGCGGGCGGGAGCACCGGCGGTGGGGCCGGTACGGGTGGTGCCGGTGCCGGTGCCGGTGTGGGTGTCGATGCCGGTGCCGCTGCGAGCGCGGGTGCCGGCGCGCGCTGGCGGCCGTGGCGGTCGTACGCGCTGCACCACCTGTGGCACCTCGCGGCGTCCTGAACTACCGGCGCCTGCCGGGCAGTTGGGGCCGCCCGCTCCTCAGGCCGCGTCGAGCCCCCAGCTGTGCACCCAGTGCGGGTGCACGCGGATCAACTCGTCGCTCATGCCCGGGGCGAGGTCGTGCGGTCCGGTCAGCAGCTCCGCCTCGCCGCGGATCTCCACGCCCCGTACGGTCCACGGGTCCGTGCTCACCAGATCGTCCACGACGAGCGCCAGCCGCGGATTGGCCTGGAGATTGCGCCACCGCTTGGTCCCGGCGAGGTCGAGGCCTCCGGAGAGGACCGTCCCGTCCTCCTGTAGGAAGTAGCCGACGGGGTTGACCTGCGGCTGCCCGGACGGGTCGACGGTGGCCATGCGGCACAGGCGCTGTGAGGCGAGATAGGCACGTTCGGCTGCGTCGAGGCCGCGTCTGCGGCGCGTAGTGCTCATGCGGGAAGGCTCACATGCGGCGGGCGTCCCCGCATCGGACGCCGGTCCGAACAGGGCCTGCGTCCTGAGACCTCGGCCGTACAGCCCGGGCCCCGTCCGGTATGGCCGGGGCCCGGTCCGCACGGACCGCGCGCCGCCCGTACGGACCGGGAAGGGTGAGGCGCCGAAGCGGTCATGTACGGGCCGCGCGCGGGGCAGGAATGTGGTCATGAGTCAGCAGGGGTGGCCTCGGAACCCGCGCTCCGGTCAACAGGACGACTGGTGGAGCCAGTTGTACGACCCCGGGTCACCGGACACGGGCAGCAGCCGCTCGGGCGACACGCTGGACGACCGGTACGCGTCCGTGCGGCGGACCATGGGATCGGGGACGGCGCCCGGGAGGGCACCGGAGGCTTGGGCGGAGACGGAAGCCCCGGAAGCCCCGGAAGCACCGGAGGCTCCGGGGAGGGGGCCCGCGAGACGGGAGCCGGAGACCGGCGGCAGGGCTCCCGGGAACCCTGGGCGGGACGGCACGGGACCCGGACGTGACTCGCAGGCCGGGCGTGATGGCGGTCAGGACCCGGAACCCGGGCGTGACGCCGGATCCGGCCGGGAAGCGGATCCGGGGCCCGGCCGGGAAGCGGGCCAGGGTCCCGGCCGGGGGGCGGCCCCCGGGGTGCCGCGCTCCGAGGAGCCGCCGGCCGATCCGCGTACCGGCGGCACCTTCCGGCGGCAGCCCGTGTCCACACCGCAGCCTCCTCCGGAACCGGTGGCCAGCCCCCTGCCGGACCCCGAACCGGCCGCCCCCGCAACGGACTTGACCGACGCGGGCAGCGACGCGGGCCGCGATGCTGCCCCGGACGCGGGTACACCGGTGGCATCGGGCGCCTCCGCGGACGCCGGGCTCTCCGCAGAGTCCGGGGTCTCTACGGACTCCAGCGGCGTACCGCTCCGTCCGGACCATGTCGGCGACCGCCCCCCGACATACGAGGCCGAACCCGGCACGTTCCCGGCGGCCGACGCCTCGTCCCTCTCCGAACTCGTACCCGACACCGTCCTGGACGGCGCCCACTACGGCGGACTCACCCTGCGCGCCGCCTCGTTGCGCGGCGACTCCGCACGCCACCGCGGGGCCCTGCGCCGCGACGCGCTGCTCACCGCCCGCTTCGGATCGGGGGAGTCCGCACTGCTGCTGGTCGCCGTCGCCGCCGGTGGACGGGCGGCCGCGGGCGGTCACCGGGCGGCACGCGAGATCTGCCAGTCCATAGGCGGCGTCGTCGGGCGGAGCCACGTCCGTCTCGCCGAGGACATACGCGCCGGGCGGCGCGGCGCGCTCAAGTCCGGTCTCCAGCGGCTGACCGAGCGCTGCTACGGCAAACTCCGGGCGCAGGCCGCGGCGTTGGAGATGCGGCCCGAGGAGTACACGGCGGACCTGCGCTGCCTGCTGCTGTCGGCCGATCCCCGGTGCCGTACGCGAGTCTTCTTCGGCGCGGGCGCCGGCGGACTGTTCAGGCTCCGGTCGGGCGAGTGGCAGGACGTCGAACTCGACCCAGGTCCATGGGACCCACAGGGCGCACGGCTCCCAACCGGCCTGCGAGACAACGGACTTACGGGACCGGACACCGGCGCATCGGGTACGGACTCCGCGGTGAACGCCCTCGATCCCTCGGAGCTCGGCGACCCGGCAGCGCTCAGCGTCCCGGTGGGGCCGGCAGTGCCGAAGGGGCAAGGGGCCCGGCGCACGGAGCGGCAGCAGCAGGACCCTCGGCCTCAACAGGCCGACCGTACGGTGCAGTTGGGCCGGTCAGGTGAGCCGGGCCGGACGGGCCAGCCGTCTCAGTCGGGTGAGCCGGGCCCGTTCGGCGAGTTCGGGCAGTCCGGTCGCCCGGGCGCGCCCGGGCGCACCGGGCAGGCCGCCGCCGCGTCGTCGGCCCCGTCCGACCCGTCCGCCGGGGGCGGGCAGCCGCTTCCGCCCGTGCCGTCGCCCGTACGACCGGAGCCCGACCGGTTCCGCTTCTGCGCGGCCGTCGCCCAGCGCGGCGACACGCTGCTGCTGTGCAGCCCCGGCCTCGCCGGACCGCTGCGTGCCGAGCCCGCGTTCGCGCGCCGGCTGGCAGAGTCCTGGTCCTGGTCCCCGGAGCGTCCCGAACCACCGGGCCTCGCCGCCTTCCTGGCAGACGTCCAGCTCCGGGTACGCGGCTACGCGGACGACCGTACGGCCGTCGCGGTCTGGGAGACCTGACCGCACGCGCACGGCGGAGCTCGCGAGCCCGCGCGGACGCGGACCGCGCCCCGGGCACCGTCACCGGTGGCCGCTCCCCAACTGGCCCTCCGGAAACCGGGCTTGGGCGGTCTGGGAGACCTGACCGCGCACGCGCGGTGGAGCCCGCGGGTCCGCGGAGGCCAGTGGGTCCGCACAGGCGCGGACCGCGCCCCGGTCACCGTCACCGGGTGGCTGGTCCGCAACTGGCCCTCGGGGAGCTGGGCTTCGGTGGTCTGGGAGACCTGATCGCGCACGCGCGGTGGAGCCCGCGAGTCCGCTGAGGCCCGGAGCCTGCGCAGACGCGGGCCCCGCCCCGCGCACCGTCACCGGTGGCCGCTGCGCAACTGGCCCTCCGGTAACCGGGTTTCGGTGGTCTGGGAGACCTGACGGCACACGCGCGCGGCGGAGCCCGCGAGTCCGCAGACGCGGACCCCGCCCCGGGCACCGTCACCGGTGGCCGCTGCGCAACTGGCCCTCCGGGAACCGGGCTTGGGCGGTCTGGGAGACCTGACCGCACGCGCAGGGCGGAGCCCGCGAGTCCGCTGAGGCCCGTGGGTCCGCGCGGACGCGGACCCCGCCCCGGGCACCGTCACCGGTGGCCGCTGCGCAACTGGCCCTCCGGGAACCGGGTTTCGGCGGTCTGGGAGACCTGACCGCGCACGCGCGGCGGAGTCCGTGCGTCCGCGCAGACGCGGGCCCCGCCCCGCGCACCGTCACCGGTGGCCGCCCCGCAACCGGCCCGCCGGTAACCGCACTTCGCGGGGCGGCAGCCCCCATTACCTTTTTCGTGGCCCTGCAACGGGGCTCCCGGTCTCTGGAGCTGGCATGACTGAGTCCCCCTGTCGAGTGCATGGCCTGGGGGGTGGTGTCACCGGTTCCGGAGGCACTGA
>NZ_JAASAG010000023.1 GCF_012726265.1 Streptomyces sp. HNM0575
TGTCAGTGCCTCCGGAGCCGGTGACACCACCCCCCAGGCCATGCACTCGACAGGGGGATTCAGTCATGCCAGCTCCAGAGGCCGGGAGCCCCATTGCGGGGCCACGAAGAAGGTAATGGGGGGAGCGCGAACAGCGTTGCGGGGAAGGGGAGTTGGGAGCGTCGGCTGGAGCGCGCTGGGGCGCAGCCGGGCCGCCGCTGCGCGTGCTGGCTGCTGGGCGTGCATGACTGCGCGCGTGCCCGATCCGCTAGCCGTGCGCGGCGCGCGCCTGCCGGTGGGCCGCCATCCGTACGGGCGCGTTGGCCGCGCCGTCGCCGCGGTAGCCGCCCACGCGCTGCACCACCTCGAAGAAGACGCGCGAGCCGAGGAGGCCGGTGCAGAAGTGGAAGAACTCCCCGTGCTCGTCGCGGTCGTAGAGGATGTTCAACTCGCGCATGTCGCTGAGCAGTTGCGGGTCCGGCGCGTAGCGGGCGTCGAGGTCGTCGTAGTAGTTGCCGGTGATGGGCAGGAGCTCGAGGCCGCGGGCGCGGGACCGGCGTGCGGCGGCGAAGACGTCCCGCGCCGTGAAGGCGATGTGCTCGGGGTCCGGCACCGACGGCGCCCAGCCTCCGCGGCGCAGCAGCGCGCCGTGCATGGCGATCCGTACGCCGCCGGACGCGTTGCCGACGGTATGGCTGCGGACCAGGCCGAACGGTGCCGCGTACTCCGCGAAGTCCCGTTCACGCAGGTCCAGTACGGACTGATAGAAGGTCATCGACCCGGCGAACTGGTCGTTCGGCTGCGCGAGCGCGACGTGATCGATACGGGTGAGGCCGCCGGGCCCCGCGCCGGAGTCGGCAGCGGAGGGGCCCGGTCCGGGGTCGGCCGGTACGGCGCCGACGGGTACGGTCTCGCCCGGCGCGGCGTCGCTCGGCGCGGCGTCGACGCGTACGGCCTCGACCGGTACGAAGTCCGCGCGCCAGTCCGGACCGCTCGCGCCCTCGCCCGGGCAGAAGAACAGCTGGGTGCCGTCCGGGGCCGCCACCGCGGTGAGTTCGGCCTCCCCGGGACCGCGCCTGCGCGGCAGAGGCGTGGCGAGCAGCGTCTCTGCCCGTCGTGCGGACTGGCCGGGGTCGCGGCTCTCGACCGCGAGCGCGACGACCTCGGCACGGTCGGACGCCGACACGTCGGCCCCGGCTTCCGCCGAACCCGCTTCGCGGCTGCCCCCTTCGCCCGTACCGCCGGCTTCTCCCCGCGCCGCGCCCTCCAGGTTCAGTACGACGTCGCTGCCGCCCTGCTGCCACAGTTCGACGGGCTTGGAGCGGTGGCGTCCCGTACGTAGGAAGCCGAGCGCCGTCAGCGCCGCCGTGATCCGCGGTGCCGATTCCTCGTCTACGGCGAGTTCGACGAAGGCGTGGCCGAGGAGTTCGGGCGCGGGCGGCGGCGCGGTCGGCCGGATGCGGCGACGGCCACCGCCCCTGAGCGGCTCCCCCTCAAGCCCATGCCCGCGCCCCCGCATCTGCCCGTGCTCGCACCCGTCCCCGTTCCCGTGCTCATCCCCGTCCCCGTTGTCGCACCCGTCCCCGTACACGCGGCGGCACACCGCCTCTTCGAGAGCGACCAGCGACCGCATCGCGTCGAGCGCCGCGGGCCCCGGATCGGTCTGCCGGAAGACGTCGTTGAACACCTCCAGCGACAGCGGCCCGTCGTAGCCGGCGGCCAGCACCTGCGCGAGGAAGTCCGGCAGGTCGAAGGAGCCCTGGCCGGGGAAGAGCCGGTGGTGCCTGCTCCACTGGAGCACGTCCATGTCGAGCCGCGGCGCGTCGGCCAGTTGGAGAAAGAAGAGCTTGTCCGCGTCGACGGTGTCGATGCCCGTGGGCTCGGGGTCACGGGAGAGGACGTGGAAGCTGTCGAGGCAGAGCCCCAGGGCGGGATGGTCCGCCCGGCGCACGATCTGCCAAGAGTGCTCCCAGCTGTTGACGAAGCGCCCCCAGGCGAGGGCTTCGTAGGCGACGCGGATCCCGCGCGCTGAGGCCCTTTCGGCCAGTGCGCGCAGCTGGTGCGCGGCCAGGCCGTCGTCGTCCACGGCGTACGGGGAGAGCGTCGAGCACACGAGCATCGTGTCCGCGCCCAGCCGCTCCATGAGGTCGAACTTGCGCTCCGCGCGGCGCAGTCCGGCGGCGTGCAGCTCCTCCGGCACGGCCTCGAAGTCGCGGAAGGGCTGGTACAGGTCGACGGTCAGGCCGAGGTCCGCGCACAGGGACCGGACGCTCTCCGGTGACATCGCCGATACGACGAGGTCGTTCTCGAAGATCTCCACACCGTCGAATCCCGCCGAGGCGGCCGCGCGCAGCTTGTCCTCCAGCATCCCGGAGAGGCACACGGTCGCCACGCCCTTGCGGGCGCCCTCGCGGTCATGACGGCCGCGGTCGTCCTCGCGAACGTCCTTGTGCGCGGGGGCGGTTCGGCCGCCGGGCGGCGGGGACGACGGCGGGACCCGGGACGGGGACGGATCCGGGGACGGATCCGGGGACGGATCCGGGGACGGATCCGGGGACCTGTCCGGAGAGCGATCCGAGGAGGAGGGATTCACGTGTGGTGCTCCTTATGCCTGCGGCACCCCGAGCGGGATTGTTCGTATGCCGCACTGCCATGCACATAGTGCACGCTACGAGCGAGGGGCCGAGAGCGTCAATCCATGTGCGACTACGGCGGCCTCGCACCGGGACCCGTATGACACCGCCGGGATCCGGCCCAGTACCCTGTGCGTAATGCGCACAAGCGCGCGTGACCAGCCGATCAA
Organism: Streptomyces sp. HNM0575; assembly: GCF_012726265.1. Lineage (GTDB taxonomy): Bacteria > Actinomycetota > Actinomycetes > Streptomycetales > Streptomycetaceae > Streptomyces. Next base: position 2,783 of record NZ_JAASAG010000023.1, read on the forward strand.
CGGCCCGCACACGGGCGGACGCCCGTACAGGGAGGTAGTGAGCTCTTGCCGGAGCCGTCCAACGAACCGAGCGAGGCAAGCGGGCGGAAGGAGCCGAGCGAGCCGGACAGCGGGAGCAGGACAAGCCACGGGAGCCACCGGAGCCACCGGAGCCACCGGAGCCACGGGAGCAACGCAGGCACCGGGAGCAACGGCAGCAAGGCCCGCGAGGAGTACGGGCCGCACTTCGTGCAGTCCGTCGCACGCGCCCTGTCGGTGATGCGTTCCTTCTCGGCGGACCGCAGGGCGCAGACCCTCACCGAGGTCGCGCGCGGGACCGGCCTGGACCGGGCGACCGCCCGCCGGCTGCTGCTCACCCTCGCCGATCTCGGCTATGTCACCAGCGACGGCCGCGCCTTCGAACTCACCCCGCGCACCCTCGAACTCGGCTATGCGTATCTCTCCAGCATGTCGCTGCCCGAGATCGCACAGCCGCATCTGACGTCGCTGGCCCGCGAACTCAACGAGACCGCGGCCCTCGCCGTGCTGGACGGCGACGAGATCGTCTATGTCGCCCTCGTGCAGAGCGCCCGGCTGATGGCCGTGAAGATCAGCATCGGCACCCGCTTCGACGCCTATACGACGTCGATGGGCCGGGTGCTGCTGGCGGGACTGCCGGAGGCCGAACTGGACGAGCGCTTCGGGCGGTTGAAGCTGGAGCGCAGAACCGACCACACGATCCGCAGCCCGCGGACCCTGCGCGACGAGATCGGCAAGGTGCGCGAGCAGGGCTGGTCGCTGGTGGACTCCGAGCTGGAGGAGGGGCTGCGGGGCGCGGCGGCGCCTGTGCGCGACCGCGCGGGCCGGGTGGTCGCAGCCGCGAACGTCTCCGTGCACACGGGGCGCACCACGCCCGAGCTGGTCGAGCGCGACTACGTGCCGATGATCCTCCGCACCGTACGGCTCATCGAGGCCGACCTGGTGGCCACGGTCACCCACTGACCGGAGACGGCCGTGCGCAGCGGCCGTACGGACGGACTGTGCGGACGGGCCGTGCGGACGGGCCGCAGGGACACGCCCCGCCGGCCCCGTACCGGCTCCGGTTACGTTTGTGCAGCAGCGCCCGGCGTCCAGGGACGACGCTGCGCCACCGCCCGGCCCGGAAGGACCCCACCATGACGGACCAGCACAGCCCGACTCCCCGCGCACGCGACATCGACATCGCCGTCTACGGCGCGACCGGCTTCGTCGGCACCCTCGTCGCACGCCACCTCGCCCGTTCCGCGCCCGAGGGCACGCGCGTCGCCCTGGCCGGACGCAGCGAGGAGAAGCTCTCGGCCGTACGCGCCACCCTGGGCGAACGCGCCGCCGGCTGGCCGCTGTTCGTCGCCGAGGCCACCGACCGCGACGCACTGGCGAAGCTGGCCGGATCCGCGCACGTGGTCGTCACCACCGTCGGCCCGTACGCGAAGTACGGCCGCGAACTGGTCGCCGCCTGCGCGCGCTCCGGCACCGACTACGTGGACCTGTGCGGCGAGGCCCTCTTCATCCGCGAGACCATCGACGCGCACCACGACACCGCCGCGGCCAACCGCGCCCGCATCGTGCACGCCTGCGGCTTCGACTCGATCCCCTCCGACGTCAACGTGCACGTGCTCCACGAGAAGGTGCGCGCCGACGGCAACGGCGAGCTAGCGGACACCATTTCGGTGCTCACCGCGGTCAGCGGCGGCGTCAGCGGCGGCACCATCGACTCGGTGCGGCAGCAGATCGACCTGATGAAGTCCGACCGCGACGCGCGCCGCCTCGCGGCGGACCCGTACACCCTCAGCCCCGACCGTGCCTCCGAGCCCGAACTCGGCCGTCAGGACGACCTGTTCATCTCCCGCGGCTCGACGGCGGGCACGCCGCTGCGGGGAGTCCTCGCGCCCTTCCCCATGGCCCCCTTCAACACCCGTGTCGTGCGCCGCAGCGCCGCGCTGCGCGGTCACGCCTACGGCACGCGCTTCCGCTATCGCGAGGCCATGCGCCTCGGGCCTCCGGTGCTCTCACCGCTGACGGCGGCGGGTACGGCCGGATTCATGGGCGCCCTGGTCACCGGGCTGGCGCTGCGTCCCACTCGTCCGCTGCTGGACAAGGTGCTGCCCGACCCGGGCGAGGGCCCCGACGCCGGTACGCGCGAGAGGGCCACTTCACCTTCGACACCTTCGCCGGGACCTCGACGGGCGCCCGCTACACCGCCCGCTTCAAGGCGAAGGGCGACCCCGGCTACAGCGCCACCGCCGTGATGCTGGGCGAATCCGCCCTCGCGCTCGTATGGAACAGGGACACCCTGCCGGAGACCGACGGCGGCGTGCTCACCCCGGCGACCGCACTTGGCGACGCGCTGGTGGAGCGGCTGCGGGCGACGGGGATGATGATCGCGGCCCGAGAGTACTGAGGGGGCGGTTCAGTCGACGACGGGGCTGCGCCGTTCCAGCCGCCGTACGTCACGCCAGACTCCGTGGTGCCGCCCCAGCCGTTCGCTGGTCCCCACGACTCGGAACCCCGCCCGCAGATGGAGGGCGATGCTCGCCTCGTTCTCGGGGAAGACGCCCGCCTGGATCGTCCAGATCCCCGCGGCCTCGGTGGACGCGATGAACGTGTCCAGCAGCGCACGTGCCACGCCCAGGCCGCGGGCCCCGGGGTGCACGTACACGGAGTGCTCGACCACACCCGCGTAGACGGGCCGGGCCGACACGGGGGACGCGGCGATCCAGCCGAGCACCCGCCCGGGCCCGGTACCGGAACCGTTCGCGGCGCCGCCGCCGGTCTCCCGGTGCACGGCCACGAATCGGTGTCCGGGCAGCTTGGCGGCGTCGAAGTCCTCCCAGGTGGGGGCGGTGGTCTCGAAGGTCGCGTCGCCCTCGTCGATCCCGGCCTGGTAGATCGCCAGGACCTCGTCCGCGTGTGCCGCCGTCAACTCCTCGACGACGACATGGGTTCCCGCGTGCGAGGACGGGGAGTTCGCGTGCGAGGTGTTCACGTCGCCCATCGAAGCAGGTACGGGCGGCCGGGCGGAACCTCGCCCACCAGGGACGGGCACGGGCGCCGAGCCGCCCGCCGCAACAGCGCGGCGGCGGCGGGCCGAAAGGGGGACGCCGGTCCCCGCGCCGTTTGACTCCCCGGCTCCCGGACAACGGGTGGACGAATCGGCCCGCGACCCCCGGAGGCAACGGTGCGCCTGCTCCTCGTTCATCCGAGTGCTCTCATGTACTCGGAGATCTTCCTGCGGCTCGAGCCCCTCGGCCTGGAACGCGTCGCGGGCGCCGCCCGGGACGCCGGGCACGACGTGCGCGTGATCGACCTCCAGGTCTCCAAGCACGCCGACCTGGAACGTACGACTGCCGAGTTCCGTCCCGAGGCGATCGGCTTCTCCCTCAACTACCTGGCCAACGTGCCCGAAGCGATCGACCTCGCACACCGCGCCAAGCAGATCGTGCCCGGCGCCCATGTCTTCTTCGGCGGGCACAGCGTCTCCTTCGTGGCCGAGGAGGTACTGGAGCAGGGAGAAGGCGCCGTCGACTCGGTAATCCGCGGCGAGGGCGAACCGGCAGTGGGCCCGCTGCTGGAAGGCCTGGCGCAGGGAGGCGTCGACGGCGTCCCCGGCATCGTCACCGCCGAGGGCCGCGGGCCGGGACCCCGGATGCTGCACAGCATCGACGCCCCTCGTCCCGCCAGGGATCTGCTCGCCCACCGCCGCCGCTACTTCATCGGCGAGCTCGATCCCTGCGCGTCCATCGAGTTCACCCGCGGCTGCCCCTGGGACTGCTCGTTCTGCTCCGCCTGGACGTTCTACGGACGCAGCTACCGCAAGGCTTCCCCGGAGGCGGCCGGCGAGGAGATGGCGAGCATCCGCGAGAGCAGCGTGTTCATCGTCGACGACGTGGCCTTCATCCGCCCCGAGCACGGCGACGCCATCGCCGCGGAGATCGAGCGCCGCCGCATCCGCAAGCGCTACTACCTGGAGACCCGCGCCGACGTCCTGCTGCGCCACCCCGAGGTCTTCGAGCGGTGGACGCGGCTGGGGCTTCAGTACATGTTCCTCGGGATGGAGGCCATCGACGCCGAGGGCCTGGACCTGTACCGCAAGCGCGTCAGCCCGGACGACAACTTCAAGGCCCTGGAGCTCGCCAGGAAGATGGGCATCAACGTGGCCATCAACCTGATCGTCGATCCCGGCTGGGACGAGGAACGCTTCCGGGTCGTAAGGGAGTTCGCCATGTCGGTGCCCGAGATCGTGCACCTCACGGTGATGACCCCGTACCCGGGCACCGAGGTGTGGCACACCGAGTCCCGGCGGCTGACGACCCGCGACTACCGGCTCTTCGACATCCAGCACGCGGTCGTGCCGACCGCCCTGCCGCTCGACGTCTTCTACCGCGAACTCGTCCGCACCCAGGCCGTGATCAACCGCAAGCACCTCGGTCTGCGCACCGCGTTCGGCGCGCTGCGCGTGCTGAGCGGCAACCTGCTGCGCGGCCAGACCAACTTCGCCCGCATGCTGTGGCGCTTCAACACCGTCTACAACCCACAGCGGCAGTTCACGGACCACTTCCGGCCCGTCCAGTACGAGCTGCCGCTGCCGCAGCGGCTGGACGTCGGCGACCGGCGCCGCCTGTACGTGCACGAGCGCAAGTCCTCCCACGGACGGGACGCGGCACCCGCCGAGTGAACTCCGGCCCCCGGACCCGGAGTTCCAGACCCCGGAGGTTCCAGGTCCCGGAGTTCCCGCCCCGGAAACACAACGGACACACTTGCAAGCAGGGCGCTTGCAAAAGTTAGCAATGCGAGGCATGGTTGAGCGCATGGCTTCCCTGAACGTCGGCAATGTGGGCGAGTTCCTGCGCGAGCAGCGGCGCAACGCCAAGCTCTCGCTGCGACAGCTCGCCGACGCCGCAGGGGTGTCCAACCCGTACCTCAGTCAGATCGAGCGCGGCCTGCGCAAGCCGAGCGCCGACATCCTCCAGCAGCTGGCCAGGGCGCTGCGGATCTCGGCCGAGACGCTGTACGTACAGGCCGGGATCCTCGACGAGCGTGAGCGGGACGACCTGTTGCAGGTCCCTGCCGCGATCCTCGCCGATTCCTCGATCAACGAGGGCCAGAAGCAGGCGCTGCTCCAGATCTACGAGTCCTTCCGCAAGGAGAACGCGGGATCCGCCGCCACCGCCAAGCAGTCCAAGGACGCCAAGCACGGCAACGACGCCGGGCACGCCCGGGCGGCACAGACAGCACAGGCGGCAGGAGCGGCAGCGGCCGACGGGGAGGACGAAGCCGACGCCGAGGCCTCAGAGCCCGACGCCCGATAGCAGCCAGTTCACAGGGAGAGACCTCTCATGCCGAGCACCGACGACATCCGCAACACCCTCACCGACCCCAAGCCGCTCTACTTCGCCGCCGGCGTCATCGACAAGATCCGCGAGGAGGCCCCGGAGCGCATCGCGGCCGTGCGCGCGACCGACCCGAAGGAAGTGCAGGCGCGCTTCACCAAGCAGGCCAAGGAGACGCAGGCGAAGGTCAGCGAGACCCTGGGCAGCATCGACACCGACATCAAGAAGCTGCGCGAGCAGGCGCAGCACCTGGCGCTCCAGGGCGTGGGCATCGCCGCCGAGTACGCGGTCAAGGCGCGTGAGGCCTACGACGAGCTGGCCGACCGCGGCCGCGGCGCCGTGAAGAACTGGCGCGGCGAGGACACCGGCGTCACCGAGGTGACCGTCGAGCGCGAGCCGGTCAAGGTCGCCGAGCCGCCGGCCGAGCCGCGTACCGGTGCGACCGGTGCGCAGAGCGCCACGAGGAAGGCGGCCCAGGGCTCCGCCGGTACGACCTCCGCCGCGGGGAAGACCGGCGCCGCCCGCAAGACCACGACGGCCAGGACCACGGCGGCGAGCACCGGCACCGCCAAGCCGGGAGCCGCGAAGACGGGCAACGCCAAGTCGAACGGCACCAAGGCGACCGGGACCAAGGCCAACGGCAGCGGGAAGACGCCTCCGAAGTCCGGTTCCTGAGCCGGCACCCGCCCGGCACGCACCTCGCCGGCGCGGCCCCTGCCGTCCGTACCCGTTCGCCGGGCCCGGGTTCCCGGCCCGGCGAACGGGTACGGTGGCATGACGAGCGGCGCCACAGCAGGCCGCCTGTCACCAGAACTCACGGAGACGACATGGCTGAGGGAGTCCAGAGCAATCTGCTGTTGCTCATCACGGTGGTCCTGCTCGCGATGGCGGTGTTCGCGTTCATCGACGGTGCGATGCGCCGTACCGACGCCTACCCGGCGGCCGGCAAGCAGACCAAGGTCTTCTGGCTGATCATTCTCGGCCTGACGATCCCCGTGAACTACTTCCAGATTCTGTTCCTGCAAATCGCGGGCCTGATCGCGACGATCGTCTACATCGTCGACGTACGCCCCGCGCTCAAGCAGGTCACGGGCGGCGGCCCGCGCTGGGGCGGCAGCAGCAGCGACGGTCCGTACGGTCCGTTCAACGGCCGCTGAGCGGTCACGCGCCCCGCCCGCCCACGCACTCGTACCGCACGGGCACCCGAGCCGCGCTGAGCGGCACCCACCGGGACCGGTCGGCGCGGAAAGCGCCGGTCAGCGCCGTCAGCGCCGGTCGAGCAGCAACACCGCCACGTCGTCGGTGAGTTCGCCGCCGTTCAGCCGCCGCACGTCCTCCATCGTCGCGTCCAGCAGCCGTTCGCCGTTCACGCCCTGCGCCATCAGTCCGGTCACGAGGTCGATCATCCCGTCCTGGCCCAGGCGCTGCCGGCCCTCGCCGACGTGCCCCTCGATGAGCCCATCGGTGTACATCAACAGGCTCCAGCGGCGGCCCAGTTCGACCTGGCGCCGGGGCCACCGCGCGTTCGGTACGACTCCGAGCGGCGGCCCGCTGTAGTCGTACGGCAGCAGCCGCGGCACCGAGCCGCCCGCACCCGCGACCAGCGGAGAGGGATGTCCCGCGAGGCAGACGCCCGCACGGCGTCCGTCGGGGTCGATGTCCACCGTGCAGAGTGTGGCGAAGATCTCGTCGCTGGCCCGTTCGTTGTCCAGCACCTTCTGTAGCGTCCCGAGCAGCTCGTCGCCGCACAGGCCCGCGAAGGTCAGCGCACGCCAGGCGATGCGCAGCTCAACGCCGAGCGCCGCCTCGTCGGGACCGTGGCCGCAGACGTCGCCGATCATCGCGTGGACCGTGCCGTCGGAGGTGCGCACCGTGTCGTAGAAGTCGCCGCCGAGCAGGGCGCGGGAGCGGCCGGGGCGGTAGCGGGCGGCGAAGTGGAGCTCGCTGCCGGACAGCAGCGGCGTGGGCAGCAGCCCGCGCTCCAGACGTGCGTTCTCCTGGGCGCGCAGCCGGGACTCGGTGAGCTGGCGCTGGGCGAGATCGGCACGCTTGCGCTCCACGGCGTAGCGGATGGCGCGGTTGAGCAGCCGCCCGTCGAGCTCGTCACGGAAGAGATAGTCCTGGGCCCCGACGCGTACGGCCTCGGCGGCGCGCTCGGCGTCGGCTCCGTCGGTGAGCGCGAGCACCGCGTGCCGGGGGGCCAGCCGCAGTACGTGGCGCAGGATCTCCAGTTCGCCGGTGGCCACGGAGCCGCCGGGCGCGGCCGCCGCTGCGTTGTCGCCTCCGGCGGGCGCCGCGCGCTCGGCGCCCGTGAGCGCCAGGTCCAGCAGGATGCACTGCACGTCGTCGGTGAGCAGCCGCTCGGCCTCGGTGAGGTTGCGGGCCGTACGTACCCTGATGCGCTCGGCCGAGGCGCCTCTGTGGGGGTCGCCCGGCAGATAGCCGCCCGCGGCGTCGAGTATCTCGGGCACGCTCCGGCCGCCGGCGAGGTTGTCCTCGATGACGAGGAGCGTCAGGGCGTCCTTCACGGCCGTCCCGGTCCGCTCGTGCGATCCGCTGCTCTGCGGGGGCACCGACGCGCGGGGCCGCGCGGACACAGGGTCCTCGCGTGGCACGCCTACGGGCATATGGGCTTCCTTCCCTCCCCCCGAGGGCACGGTCGTGAGCCAGCCGGCACACCACCAGGCCCGGTGCGGCGGCGCTGGTCCCGCGCGCCCGCACACGACCGGGCTTGTCCAGGGGACCCTAGCGCTCCCGCACGCGTGTACGGAATGGCTGTCGGCAATCCGCCACCGTCATATGCCTGAGGCCCGCCGCCGGTTCGCCCGCCTTTGCCCGGACCGGCACCGGACCCGCCGCGGAACGCACCGGACCCGCAACGGACCCGCAACGGAACGCAAGGGACCGGCCGCGCGGACCACCGCACCGACCGGCCCCGCGGAGCGGCCGCGCGGACTACCCGTCGGGACGCACGACGCCCTTGATGAGCAGCGACCCCGCTCCGGCGATGGTGATCTGGCGGCCCGTGCGGGGGGCGTGGACCATCTCGCCGTCGCCCACGTACATCGCCACGTGGCTCGCGTCGCTCTTGTAAATGATCAGGTCGCCGGGGCGCATCTTCCTGATCGGCACGTGCTTCAGGTGCTTCCACTGCTCCTGCGACGTGCGCGGGATCTCCTTGCCCGCCGCCTGCCAGGCCCGCAGCGTCAGCCCGGAGCAGTCGAACGTACGCGGACCCTCGGCGCCCCACTCGTAGTCCTTGCCGATCTGGTTCGTGGCGAAGGCGATGGCCTTCTTGCCGGCCTTCGAAGCCCTGCCGGAGATCTCGTCCAGGACCCCGGATTCGAGCCACTTCGACTGCCGCGCCCGCGCCGCCTCGTCCTCCAGCTTCAGCAGCCGGTCCAACTCCTTCTCGGCCAGCTGGGATTCGAGGTCCTCGGCCGTCTTGAGATCCTTCTCGATCTTCTTCTTCGCGGCGGCCTTGCGCTTCTTGTTCTCCTTCAGCTCGCGCAGCTTCTTCGAGGCCTCCGCGGCGTAGTCGTCGAGGCGGGACTCGGTCTTCGCGAGCGTGGTGATGACGCCCTTGGCCGCCTGCTGCCCCTTGCGCATGATCGTCGCGTCGCGCATGAACGCCTCGGGGCTGTCGCGCAGGATCAGATGGGCCTCGTCGGGCATTCCGCCCGCGCGGTACTGGGCACGGGCCAGCGCGCCCGCCGTCTTCGTGTACTTCCCGCGGGTCTCGCGCAGCGCGTCGATCTTCTCCGTGAGCTTGTCGACGGCCTTCTGCTGCTTCCCTGCGCGCTCCTGCGCCGCGTTGTACGCCTCCGTCGCCGACTCGGCGGCCTCATGGAGGTGGTCGATCCGCTTGGCGACCTCCTCCAAACTCTGCCGGCCGCCGCCCGGATCCGCCGGGCCCGCCGGGGCGGCGTACGCACTTCCCGCCGCGGGTCCCGCCAGCAGTCCCAGCGTGCAGGCCACCACCAGCAGCCTGCGCTTACCCGTCCCGCCCATCCCGCCCACGTGGCCCCCTCGCCGTAGTCCCGTCCGTCTCTTCGGGGTCTGTCCTGGGGATCTCGATCGCTTGTCGTCCGCGGCCTCACCCGACGTCGTCGTCACGCTGCGCGGCGTGCGCGCCGGGCCTGGTCGTCCGGCGTGCGCGCCCGTCGCGGTACGGCGCCTCACGGGTCACGGAAGGGCCGTCCGTCGCCGAACAGCCCCGTCCAATACGGTCTTCCACCGCCGGCTCCGGTCAACCGCCGCCGCTTCGACGGATGTTGCCACGCGTCCGTCGAATCCGACAGGGCGACGCCCGGTCCCCGACTGCCTTGCACGGCACCGGAATTGAAGCTTCCGCCCCCGTTTCCCGGTGCGCTTCCGCACGTCATCCGCGCCGTCACGCAGCCGGTCCGCACCCCTTCACAAAGCCCCGGAATCGGCTCGCGAACGCCTTGCAGCGGCCACGGCACCCGCCATGGGGCCGACCTCCGAGGTTCACCGCGCGTTCATTCGTCTTCGTGGGGCGCTTCACCTGATCTGTCTAATTTCGGCCTTACGGAGGGCGGACGTACGCGCTCCAGAAACCCACCGGCACAACACAACCAAGCCTTGCGCGCCGACCCCACCGGCGGGCTCCAGGAAGGAACCGAACGAAAGTGATGCTTCAGCGCACGAACCGGCTTCGCGCCCTCGCTCTCGGCGCCGTCGCGGTCTCCGGCGCCCTGGTACTCACCGCCTGCGGCTCGGACACCAACACCAGCAAGGACGCCCAGAAGGCCGCGGCGAAGATCAAGTGCGAGGGCAAGGGCAAGCTGCTCTCCTCCGGCTCCACGGCGCAGAAGAACGCCGTCGACGCATGGGTGAAGAACTACCAGACGGCCTGCAAGGAAACCCAGATCAACTACAAGGACATCGGCTCCGGCGGCGGCGTCCAGGAGTGGCTCCAGGGCACCACCTCCTTCGCCGGCTCCGACTCGGCGCTCAAGCCCGAAGAGGTCACGAAGTCCAAGAAGGTCTGCAAGAGCGGCCAGGGCATCAACCTGCCGATGGTCGGCGGCCCGGTCGCGATCTCGTACAACGTGCCCGGCGTCGACGACCTGGTCCTGGACGCGTCCACGACCGCCAAGATCTTCGACTCGAAGATCAAGAAGTGGAACGACCCCGCGATCAAGAAGCTGAACCCGAAGGCGAAGCTCCCGAGCACCGACATCCAGCCCTTCCACCGCTCCGACGAGTCGGGCACCACCCAGAACCTCGGCAAGTACCTGGGCACCGCGGCGAAGGACGACTGGAAGTACCCGGACGAGAAGTCCTGGCCCGCCAAGGGCGGACAGTCCGCTTCCGGTTCCGCCGGGATCGCGCAGCAGGTGAAGCAGACCGACGGAGCCATCGGCTACTTCGAGCTGTCCTACGCCTCCGCGAACAACCTCGACACCGTGAAGCTCGACACGGGCGCCAGCAAGCCCGTCGAGGCCACCACGGAGAACGCCTCCAAGGCCATCGAGGACGCCGAGGTCGCGGGCAAGGGCAAGGACCTCGCGCTCGACCTGAACTACGCCACCAAGACCGAGGGTGCCTACCCGCTGATGCTCGTGACGTACGAGATCTTGTGCGACAAGGGCAACAAGAAGAGCAGCCTCGACGCCACCAAGTCCTTCCTGACCTACACGGCCAGCAAGGACGGGCAGGGCGAACTGTCCAAGCTCGGCTACGCGCCGCTGCCGGACAAGATCGCCGAGAAGGTCCGCAGCACCATCCCGGAGCTCTCCTGATCACGGCTCCGGCCGGGGCCGCCCATACGACGGCCACGGTTCACGACGCGTGAACGGCCGGCCCGCACTCCGGGCCGGCCCCACGCCACGTCCCCCTCCAATTCAGATTCCGCATCAGCCCCCGAACCCCCATCCGACACCAGTTACCCATCCGGTGCACCGCCGCCAGGGGACACCTCCCCGACCAGACCGGAGACACCATGGACACCACCAGCACTTCTCAGAAGGCACCGCCGCCCACCGACCCCCCGGGCGGCACCCCCGCACCCGCCGCGACGGCCACCCCCATCAAGGGCAAGTCCGTACGCCCCGGCGACAAGGTATTCCGCGGCCTCTCCCGCGGCTCGGGCATCACACTGCTCGTGATCATGGCCGCGATAGCGGGCTTCCTCGCCTACCGCGCGTCCATCGCCGTATCCAAGGACTCGGTCAACTTCCTGACCGCCTTCGAGTGGAACCCGCAGGGCGACCCGCCCGCCTTCGGCATCGGCGTCCTCGCCTTCGGCACGATCGTCAGCTCGGTCATCGCGATGGTCATCGCCGTGCCGATCGCCGTCGGCATCGCCCTGTTCATCTCCCACTACGCGCCGCGCCGCATCGCCGGCCCGCTCGCCTACGTGATCGACCTGCTGGCCGCCGTGCCCTCGATCATCTACGGCCTCTGGGGCGCGCTCTTCCTCGTCCCGTACCTGGACGGGCTCACCCGCTGGCTGCACGAATTCCTCGGCTGGACAACGGTGTTCGAGATGTCGAACCCCGGCAGCCCGGCCCGCACGATCTTCACCGCGGGCATCCTGCTGGCGATCATGGTCCTGCCGATCATCACCAACGTCACCCGCGAAGTCTTCCTCCAGGCACCGAAGATGTACGAGGAGGCGGCCCTCGCCCTCGGCGCGACCCGCTGGGAGACCGTACGCACCTCGGTCCTCCCCTTCGGCCGCTCCGGCATCATCTCCGCGTCGATGCTCGGCCTCGGACGTGCGCTCGGCGAGACGATGGCCGTCGCCACCGTGCTCTCCCCCGGCTTCCTCTTCACCTGGCACATCCTCGACCCCGGCAGCGGCACCTTCGCGCAGAACATCGCCGCGAAGTTCAACGAGGCCGACGACTTCGGCCGTGACGCGCTGATCGCCTCCGGCCTCGTCCTCTTCGTCATCACCCTGCTCGTCAACGGCGCGGCCCGCTGGATCATCGGACGCCGCAAGGAGTACTCGGGGGCCAACGCATGAGCGACGCACGCACAACCACCCCGCCGCGCGCCGACGCGGCCCCCGCACCTCTGACTTGTGCGGGCGGAGAAGCGAGTGACAGGGACAGCGCATGAGCAATTCAGTCCTGGAAAAGCCGCAGGTCACCGACCCGCCGCCGTCGTCCGCGCCGCTCGCACGCCGCCGGCTGCCGCGCTGGTCCCCGATCGCCGTCGTCCTCGTCTCCGCGGGCCTCGGCATCGGCATCGGCAACGCCGCCGGCTGGCAGAGCCGCATCCAGTGGGGCCTGGCCGCCGCCCTCCTGTTCGTCGTCATCACCTACGCGGTGACCACCCTCGTCGAGGACCGCCGCCAGGCACGCGACCGCGTGGCCACGAGCGTCATCTGGGTCTGCTTCGTCCTCGCCGTCGTACCGCTGGTCTCTCTCGCGTGGACGACGATCAGCCGCGGGGCGAAGCTGCTGGACGGCTACTTCCTGACCCACTCCATGGGCGGCATGACCAACCTGGAGGAGGGCGGCGGCGTCTACCACGCGCTGCTCGGCACGCTTGAGCAGGTCGGCCTGGCCACCCTCATCTCCGCACCCGTCGGACTGCTCACCGCGGTCTACCTCGTGGAGTACGGCCGCGGACGGCTCGCCCGCGCCGTGACCTTCTTCGTCGACGTCATGACGGGCATTCCGTCCATCGTCGCGGGCCTGTTCGTCCTCGCGTTCTGGAACCTGGGGCTGGGCTTCGGCCCGTCCGGGTTCGCGGGCTCGATGGCCCTGGCGATCCTGATGATGCCGGTGGTGGTCCGCTCCACCGAGGAGATGCTCAAGCTCGTGCCGAACGAACTGCGCGAGGCGTCACTGGCGTTGGGCGTACCGAAGTGGCGCACGATCCTCAAGGTCGTGCTGCCCACGTCCATCGGCGGCATCGCCACCGGCGTGATGCTGGCCATCGCCCGCATCACCGGCGAGACCGCGCCCGTCATGCTGCTCGTGTTCGGCAACACGCTGATCAACCCGAACCCGTTCTCGGGCGCGCAGGAGTCCCTGCCGCTCTACGTCTGGAACCAGTACAAGCTCGGCAACGCGGCGAGTATCGACCGGGCCTGGGCCGGAGCGCTCACGCTCATCGCCTTCGTGATGCTGCTGAACCTGGTGGCACGCGGCGTCGCCCGCTGGAAGGCGCCCAAGACGGGGGGCCGTTGATGCCGCCCGCGCCCTCGGCACCGCGCACGCCGTCCCCGAACTCCTCGTACGCCCCGCACCCAGAAAGCGACTGACACCATGGCCAAGCGCATCGACGTCAGCGGCCTGACAGCCTTCTACGGTTCCCACCGGGCCATCGACGACATATCCATGAGCGTCGAGCCCCGCTCCGTCACGGCCTTCATCGGCCCCTCCGGCTGCGGCAAGTCCACCTTCCTGCGCACCCTCAACCGCATGCACGAGGTCACCCCCGGCGGCCGCGTCGACGGCAAGGTGATGCTGGACGACGAGGACCTGTACGGCTCGCAGGTCGACCCCGTCGCCGTACGCCGCACCATCGGCATGGTCTTCCAGCGCCCCAACCCCTTCCCGACGATGTCGATCTACGACAACGTCGCCGCGGGCCTCCGGCTCAACGGCCAGAAGAAGAAGCGGGACCTGGACGCGACCGTCGAGCGTTCCCTCAAGGGCGCCAACCTCTGGAACGAGGTCAAGGACCGCCTGAACAAGCCCGGTTCGGGCCTGTCCGGCGGGCAGCAGCAGCGGCTGTGCATCGCCCGCGCCATCGCCGTGCAGCCGCAGGTGCTGCTGATGGACGAGCCCTGCTCGGCCCTCGACCCCATCTCGACGCTGGCGATCGAGGACCTCATCGCGGAGCTGAAGGCGCAGTTCACGATCGTCATCGTCACCCACAACATGCAGCAGGCGGCGCGGGTTTCGGACCGTACGGCCTTCTTCAACCTCGCGGCGGTCGGCGAGCCCGGCAGGCTCGTCGAGATCGACGAGACCGAGCGGATCTTCTCCAACCCCTCGATCCAGGCCACGGAGGACTACATCTCCGGCCGCTTCGGCTGAGCCCGGTCACGCCCCCGTCGCACTGCGGGCTCGCTCGGTGCTCATGCCGAACTCGCCCCGGATCCAGCCCGATCGGGCCCCGGTCACGTCCGATCGCGGAACCGATCACGGACCCCGATCGCGGAACCGGCCGCCGGGCGGCGTCACGGCCGCCCGCTCACACTGCCTCGCGGTGCTGCATGGCGGTGCCACCGCAAGGCGGCGGGCCCGCCCCCGACACCACCGGGGGCGGGCCCAACTCCGCACGCCTGTACGCCTGTCTGCCGAACACCGCTCTCCCGCGGCCGTCAGCCGAAGCAGAGCAGCACGAGCCAATAGCAGACCGCAGCGACCGCGGCACCCGCCGGCATGGTGATGAACCAGCCGGCCACGATGTTCTTCGCCACTCCCCAACGCACGGCCGACACCCGCTTCGTCGCGCCGACACCCATGATCGCGGAGGTGATGACGTGCGTCGTCGAGATCGGCGCGTCGAAGATGAAGGAAGCCGAATACATCACCGACGACGCGGTCGTCTCAGCCGCGAACCCCTGCGACGGATCCACCTCGATGATGCGGCGGCCCAGCGTCCGCATGATGCGCCAGCCACCCGCGTACGTACCGAGCGACAGCGTGAGCGCACAGGAGATCTTCACCCACGTCGGGATGGAGTTGTCGTCGTGCAGATCCGCGATGGTGAGCGCCATCACGACCACACCCATCGTCTTCTGCGCGTCCTGGAGGCCGTGCCCGAGCGCCATGCTCGACGCCGAGACGGTCTGCGCCATGCGGAAACCCCGCTTCGCGCGGTGGGGGTTGGAGTTGCGGAACAGCCAGAGGATGACGCACATGGCCAGATAGCCGAGTACCAGCCCGATCAGGGGCGAGATGAACATCGGCAGTACGACCTTCTCGATCACCCCGGACCAGATCACTGTGATGCCGCCCGCCAGCGCCGCCCCCACCAGCCCGCCGAACAGCGCGTGGGACGAGGACGAGGGCAGGCCGAAGTACCAGGTGACCAGGTTCCAGACGATCGCCCCCGTCAAGCCCGAGAAGAGAATGGCCATCCCGCTCTGCCCGTGCGGGGTCTCGATGAGTCCCTTGCTGACGGTCTTGGCGACCCCGCTGCCCAGGAAGGCACCGGCGAGGTTCATCACAGCGGCCATCGACAGGGCGGCACGCGGCGTCAACGCACGGGTGGAGACAGCCGTGGCGATCGCGTTCGCCGAGTCGTGGAAACCGTTCGTGTACGTGAAGAAGAGCGCGACCCCGATGGTCACGACAAGAGCGAACGTGTCCACAGGTGGTCAGGACTCCTTGACCGCGATGGTCTCGACCGTGTTCGCCACGTGCTCGAAGGCGTCCGCGGCCTCTTCCAGCACGTCCACGACCTGCTTGAGCTTCATCACGTCCATCGCGTCGTACTTGCCGTTGAAGAGGTGCGCGAGCAGCTTGCGGTGGATCTGGTCCGCCTGGTTCTCAAGCCTGTTGACCTCGATCCAGTACTCGGTGAGGTTCTCCATCGTGCGCAGGTGCGGCATGGCCTCCGCGGTCAGTTCCGCGGCCCGCGCGAGCACCTCGATCTGCTGCTCGACGCCCTTGGGCAGATCCTCGATCTCGTAGAGGACGACGAGATCGACGGCCTCCTCCATGTAATCCATGATGTCGTCGAGCGAGGAGGCCAGTTTGTAGATGTCCTCCCGGTCGAAGGGCGTGATGAAGGAGGAGTTGAGCTGGTGGAAGATCGCGTGCGTGGCGTCGTCGCCCGCGTGTTCCGCCGCCCGCATGCGCTCGGCGATCTCGGCGCGAGCGGAGGACTCCGCCCCGAGCAGTTCCATGAGGAGCTTCGAGCCCGTGACGATGTTGTCCGCGGAGGCCGCGAACATGTCGTAGAAGCTCGTCTCCCTCGGGGTAAGACGAAAGCGCACTGGAGATCCTCGGAATGCATCGGAAACGGTCTGGCTGATGCTAAGCACATCATCCGGCCACGGCGAGGCGGCCTCAGACAGTGTCGCCCATAGCTGCTTGTGCCCTGAAGCACCCTCCCCGAATCCGGTAACATATACCCACGAGGGGTATATTCTTCGCGGCCTTCCAAGGCCTCACCAGGGCCTCGGCACCGCACATTTCAGCCACCGGCGCCCTTTCCCTGACACCCCTTCGCGAACGGCGCTTTCCGGGCGCCGCCTCGCCGGGCACCGCCCCGGGTTCGCGCCCGGAGGGACCCGCATCCGCAAGCGCTCACCGACCGACGGAGGACCCATGACGAGGGCCGGCGCCTCAGACCGTACGGACAACGCCGGTGCCGCCGGCGAGGACGGCACGCACCGCCGCCGGAACGACCACGGCGAACACGGCGAACACGGCGAACACGACGCCGACGACCGGTGCTCCGCGCACGCCGCCACCGGCCGGCACGGGTACAGCAAGGACAAGGACGCGCACCTCAAGCGCCTGCGCCGCATCGAGGGCCAGGTCCGTGGGTTGCAGCGCATGGTCGACGAGGACGTGTACTGCATCGACGTCCTCACTCAGGTCTCGGCCTCCACCAAGGCGCTCCAGTCCTTCGCGTTGCAGCTGCTGGAGGAGCACCTGCGCCACTGCGTCGCACACGCGGCACAGGAGGGCGGCGCGGAGATGGACGACAAGGTGGAGGAGGCCACGGCCGCCATAGCCCGGCTGCTGCGCACGTAGTCACGCACCGGGCGCCGCGCAGGCGCCACGAGACGCACGTCTCTCAGTGACGGTCCCCACAGGGCCCGGCCGTCAACTCCGCTGCCCCGACGCCTGCGTGGACCGCACGGCCTGCGCGGGTCTGGACGAGGAGGACGCGGAGCAGCGCGGCACCGGCCTCGGCAGCGACTGCCAGGCGGTCTCCTCCACATCACCGGGAACCGTGCCGAGCACCTCGTCGATCCTGGCGAGACTCAGCCGCTCCTCACCTGCCGCCTCCGCCGCGGAGGCGGCGATCATCAGCTCACCGCACAGCTCGATCTCGGCGAGGGCCACGTGATCCTGGACCACTGAAGCCCGCGGACGATGACCAGGCACACGCACCACCTCCTCCTGTATCCCCACAGTAGGTACGGGCGCACCCTCCGCACATGGCAATTCCGAACCATTTCGCACTCGTCACCGCAGCCGGAACGTGCTGTGCGAACCCGGTCCAAGTCGCCTAGAACGGCGCGATCTCTCCCGCATAGATGTCGTCAGGCTCGGGCATCACGACCTCCACGGGCACGCCGTATCCGTAGAACCACGTCGTCGACGCGACGGTGACTCCCTCACGGGCGGCACGACCGTCTCGGCCGCCACCACGGTCACCTCCGCCGCGACCCGAGCGGCCCGCATCGGCGCCGCCGGCAGACCCGGACCTCGTCCCGCCCGTGCCGCCCGGCCCGCCGCCCGCGAAGGTGAACTGGTGCCGAACCTTCCGGAGGCGCCCCTGCCCATCGATCCACGCGTCAAACGGGACGGTGTTCTCCGCGAATCCGCGGGCCGCCGCCGCCAGCTCGCCCCGGCGGCGCGGCGAGGTCTCGCGTGCGGCCGCGGTCAGCTCCGACGTGCCGTGATATCGCCGTACGACCGTGCCGCCCGCGGTCCTCGATGTGCCTGCGTACGTCACCTTCCGCGCGCCGCGCAGCAGTTCGGCGGCGCTCCCCGGGTCCGTGGCTCCGGCGCTGATCAGGTTCCCGTCGGCGATCGACCTCGTGTCCACGCGCACCCACTTCCCGGCGGGCACTCCCGCGCCCCGGTTCTTCATGAAGAGCGTGCCGGGGACGACGAGTTCGGTGACCGTGCGCCGCTCGCCGGGCCGCGCGCCCGAAGTGCCCTCCGGCAGCCGCACGACGAGCCTGCCCTCGCCCTTGCGGAAGTCGAAGCCGCCCTCGCCCTCGACGGCGATACGGGTGCCTCCGCTCGCCATCGCCATGGACGTACGGGCGTGCGACGTACCGGACTTCACCAGGACGCCGGCCGCCCTCCGTACGGCCTCCCGCGGATCCGGAGCCACCGGAGGGGAGAAACCGGAGGCCCCGGATGTGCCGTGTGCGCCGGAAGTGCCGGAAGTGCCGGAAGTACCGGATGTACGGGGGCGGTTGCGGTCGCTCGCAGCCGCGGTGCCGTCGTTCGTGCACCCGGCGAGGAGCAGCGAGGCCAGGGCGGCGAGCGTCCCGGCCGCGGCTGACCACGCGCGACGGCGCGCTCGCCTCGGGTATCGCGGCCCGGATGACGGTCCCCCCTGAGGGCACCTCCGGGCGGAGCCGGGGGGAGGAGCCGGGGAGCGCGCCCCCTGCCGCTGCGCCGCCATCGTCCCGCCCCCAACGTGCGTTCTCTCTCCGGGATTCGATCGCTTAACGACCGTCCGGGGCAGCCCGTCACGGTGCCGGATACGGTGGGCGGGTGCGACAGCGAACCGGGCACGACGAGAGCCAGGGCCGGGAGGAACACAGCACGACGGCCGTCGAACGGGGAGCATTCAGCCACGCACGGTGCTCGTGCGGCTGGACCGGGCCCGCGCGCAGGGCGAGGGAGACCTCGTGGGCCGACGCGACGGCGCACAGCGATTCGCCGTACGGGAGCGGAGAAGGCGGCGGGGACGGCGCCGACGCGGACAACGGCCGTGCCGGCTACGGCAGTACGCGTGAGGACCGCTGAATTCCGCTGAACCGAGCGGGCGATGAGGGGGACGGCGGGGGAGTTCCGGTCCGTCGCGGTCCGGCTCGGCCCCGGGTGCTATGCCGCCAGATCGCGGTCGTCACGGCTGGCTCGCCCGCGCGGCGGCGGCTGCACATCCGAACCGGAACCCGAAGCGGAGCCGGAGCCGGAGCCTGATGCCGAACCGGAGCCTGATGCCGAACCGGAAGCGGCGCCTTCGGCCGCCTCGTTCGCCTTCGCCACATCCGTGTCCATGTCCGCCGCCGTCTCCGCGTCCGCTTCACCGGGCTCTCCCGGCGACTCCGGCGCGCCGCCGCCGCGCGACCCGCGCCTCGGAGCACCGGCCCACACCAGTGAGCCCCCACGCGGCGAGTCCGCCAGCGAGCGCGCCGGCGGAGTCAGCACCCACATCGCGAACGGTGCCAGCAGCAGCGCCACCGCCGTCCCGAGCGCGAGGCCGCCGATCACGTCCGTCGGATAGTGAACTCCCATGTAGACACGGCTCGCTCCCGCCAGCACCGCGAGCGCGATCCCGGCCAGCCCGTACCGCCGGTGGACCATGAAGAGGCCGACCGCCAGGGCCATGGCCAGCGTCGAGTGGTCGCTGACGAAGGAGAAGTCGTTCTTGTCCTCGACGAGCACGTCGAGGCCCCTGTGTTCCAGAAAGGGACGAGGCCGCTCGACGAGTCCCCTGACCGGGATGTTCACCAGCAGGGCGATCCCCGCGGCCAGCGGCGCCCACATCAGACCCGCGAAGCCGACGACCGCCTCCTCGCGCCTCGCCCTGCGGCGTACGACCCGCCACCACGCGAGGATCAGGAGCAGTACGAGACCGGCGACGACGCCGTATTCGCCGACGTACCGCATGGTGTGGTCGACCCAGGTCGGGGCGGAGTCGGCCAGACCGTTGATCTCATAGAGCAGATCGACGTCCGGGTCGTCCCAAACTGCCATCGTGATGTGACCTCACTCTGCTCTGCCGTGCTCTGCCCATGGTCGCCTGCCGCTTTCGGCCCCCGTACCCCGTGATCCCCATGTCCCGTGGTTACACACACGGAACGGCGTTCCGCCGTGAAGAGTCCGTCCCAAGAGAACGCCAGGCGGTTCGCCGCCCGTTCCGGTCTTACCGAACGATCACCGGGACGTTATCGAAGGGTGATCGGTCTTCCCAGCTCAGAGAAGCGCCCCTCACGCTCCGTCCCGCAATGATTACACGTTTCTGCACATCCTCTTGGCCGCTCTGCCGGCTTGCACCCGCAGCACACTTGTCCGGTGCTGTGACGTCCCGTCACACCTTTCGGTTCACGCGTGGCACGTGTTCCGCGTCACCGTCACCGCGACGCGAGCGGGAGCGGGAGCGGGACGGCGGGCATCGGACCGGACAGGGCCGCCGCCGGCATGACGGCTCGTCACCGCGCCCGCCGGCCCGCGTCAACCCGTGGGCCTCGTCGCCCCGAAGTAGTTCGGTGTGTCGATGGGGTCGAAGCGGATCTTTGCCCCGGTGTAGGGCGCGTTGATCATGTGCCCGCCGCCGACGTAGATGCCCACGTGGTCGATGGAGCGCGAGTTGCCCAGGTCCGTGCCGAAGAACACCAGGTCGCCGGGGAGGAGTTCACCGCGTTTCGGATGCGGGCCGGTGTTCCACTGGTCGTTGGCGACGCGCGGCAGCTTCACACCCACGCTCTTGTACGCGGCCACGGTCAGGCCCGAGCAGTCGAACCGGCCGTTCTGCTCCGGCGTGCCGTTGCCGCCCCACAGATAGGGCGTGCCGAGCTTCTTCTGCGCGTAGTAGATGGCGCCCGCGCCCTGCCTCGACGGGTCGATCCGGCCCTTGGCGGAGGCGAAACTCTGCTCCATCTTCCGGATCGTCGACACGTAGTTCTTCGTCTCCCGGTACGGCGGCACACCCCCGTACTTGATGACCGCGTACGCGCCCGCGTTGTACGCCGCCAGCATGTTCTCCGCCTGGTCGCCCGGCGCGTCCTTCACATACGAGGCCAGCTTGCAGTCGTAGTTGGCCGCCGACGGGATCGCGTCCTTCGGGTCCCACACGTCGCGGTCGCCGTCGCCGTCGCCGTCGACGCTGTGCGCTGCCCAAGTCCCCGGAATGAACTGGGCGATGCCCTGCGCCTGCGCCCCGCTCTGCGCGTCCGCCTTCCAGCCGCTCTCCTGGTAGAGCTGCGCGGCCAGCAGCGCCGGATTCAGCGCCGGGCACAGCGCGCCCCACTTCTGCACCAGTCCCTGATACGCCGACGGGACGGCCCCCTTGGCGAGCCCCACGCCACCCCCGGCACCCAGGTGCGCAGCCGCCACATACGTACCGACGACGAGGAGAGCCATGAAGCCGGCTAACAGCCCCAGCCCTCCGCCGGCACCCAGCAGCCAGACTTTCCTGCGCCTCGCACCCTGCATCCGCACCACTCAACCATCCCCCATGCAGGCGTGGTTCACTGCCCTTCCCGTCGGACTCATGACAGAATCCGGGAGGCACGCCAAACACGGCGCGCCCGATCCTCACTCAAGCTTCATTCCCCAAGTGCACGATCAATCTCCGACAATGGGCGGTGAGTTCACCATGTTTCTAGCGGCCGACAAGGGCGATATCACCACCATCATCGGCGGAATCGCGCCCGACTGGGGTCCGTTCGGCTCGCTGGGCAACGAGGCCCGCGTGATGGTCGAGGTCGTGATGGCCGTGGCCATCCTCCTCTGCCTGGGCATCGCCATCTGGGGCGCGGCGAAGCAGCGCATCGGCGCTACCGCCCTGCGTGACACCTTCAGCGCCGAGCAGGGCAAGGGCCTCATCGTGGCCGGTCTGACGGGCGTCTTCATCATCGGATCGCTGGGCACGCTCTTCACCATCGTGTACGGAATGGCCGTCTAGCTGTATTGACCTGGTGCGTTGTTCACGCGGCTGATCGGTGGCTTGCCTCCGAGTGCGGTGTGGCAGCGGTGTTGGTTGTAGGTGTGGAGGAAGTCTGCCAGGGCTGCGGTGCGTTGG
>NZ_JAASAG010000024.1 GCF_012726265.1 Streptomyces sp. HNM0575
GCTGACGGTGACGAATACGGACTGGGAGCTGTTCGCGCCGAGTTTCACGGCGGAGCGTCCCAGCGCGTTGCTCTCGGAGATCCCCCAGGTCCAGCGCGTACTCGCCGAACCGGACACCGACTCCGACGGTGGTACGGGCGACGGCAGCGGCGGCGAGTCGGGGCTGAAGGCGCGCCTGGCGGGGTTGCCGGAGGCGGAGCGTTCCCGGGAGCTGCTGGAACTGGTCCGTACGCATGCCGCCGCAGCCCTGGGACACTCCAGCGCCACGGCGATCAGCGCCGACAAGACCTTCCGGGACCAGGGGTTCGACTCGCTGACCGCGGTCGAACTCCGTAACCGGCTCAAGCGCGCCACCGAAGTGCCGCTGCCCTCCGGGCTGATCTTCGACCATCCCACCCCCCGCGGTGTGGCCGACTGCCTCCTGTCCCATGTGGGGAGCAGTCGGCTCTCGAACCGCGACGCCGACACGGCCGGTTCGGTGCTCGACGAGTTGGAGCGCTTCGAGGCCTCGCTGTGGTCGGTGTCCGAGAAGCACCCCGACCACAGGGCCGTCCAGGAGCGCCTGGACGAGATCCTCGCGCGCATGCGCAAGGCGTCGCCGGTCACCGGTGGCCCCTCCGAAGCGGATATCGAGTCGGCTTCCGTGGATCGGCTGCTCGACATCATCGATGACGAGCTGCTGGATCTCCCCTGAACGGGCTCCGCGTTCTTGCAGCAGGAAATGAGGCTGGACAGTGCAGGAAGAGCAGCAGGACAAGGTAGTCGAGTACCTCAGGCGCGTCACTGTTGATCTTCGTCGTGCTCGCGAACGCGTTCACGAACTGGAGCAGAGGGCCAACGAGCCGATAGCCGTCGTCGGGATGGCGTGCCGCTTCCCCGGCGACGTCGAATCACCCGAGCAGGTCTGGCAGTTGGTCACCGAAGGGCGGGACGCGATCTCGCCCTTCCCGGCCGACCGCGGCTGGGACCTGGGCGCGCTCGCGTCCGGCGGAGCCGGGTCGAGCGTGTCGGGCGAAGGCGGTTTCCTCTCTACGGCCGCCGAGTTCGACGCGGACTTCTTCGGGATCTCGCCGCGCGAGGCACTCGGCATGGACCCGCAGCAGCGGCTCGTCCTGGAGACCTCCTGGGAGGCCCTCGAACGCGGCGGCATCGCCCCGGCCTCGCTACGCGGCAGCCAGACGGGCGTGTTCGTCGGCACCAACGGACAGGACTACGCGGACCTGTTGGATCCCGCCTTCGGGGACGAGGGACACGCCTCGACGGGGCTCATCGCGAGCGTGATCTCGGGACGGCTCTCGTACGCCTTCGGCCTGGAAGGCCCGGCGGTGACGGTGGACACCGCGTGCTCGTCGTCGCTGGTGGCCATGCATCTGGCCGCACAGGCCCTGCGGTCGGGCGAGTGCGACCTGGCGCTGGCCGGCGGCGTGACGGTCATGTCCACCCCGCACGCCTTCGTGGAGTTCTCACGCCAGGGCGGTCTCGCCGCGGACGGCCGTTGCAAGGCGTTCTCCGAGTCCGCCGACGGCACCGGCTGGTCCGAGGGTGTCGGCATGATCGCCCTGGAGAAGCTCTCGGACGCGCAGCGCAACGGCCACAAGGTCCTCGCCGTACTGCGCGGTTCGGCCATCAACCAGGACGGCGCCTCCAACGGGCTGACAGCGCCCAACGGTCCGTCCCAACAGCGCGTCATCCGCCGGGCGTTGGCCAACGCGGAGCTTTCGCCGTCAGACGTGGACGCCGTCGAGGCGCACGGTACGGGCACCACCCTGGGCGATCCCATCGAGGCGCACGCGCTGATGGCGACGTACGGGCAGGACCGCGAACAGCCCCTCTACATCGGGTCGATCAAGTCCAACATCGGTCATACGCAGGCGGCTGCGGGTGTCGCCGGTGTCATCAAGATGGTGCAGGCGATGCACCATGGGCTCCTTCCGCGCACCCTGCACGCAGACACGCCCTCCTCGCACGTCGACTGGGAAGCGGGAGCAGTCGAACTGCTCGCCGAGCAGAGGGAGTGGCCCCAGAGCGAGCGGGTGCGACGGGCCGCGGTCTCCTCGTTCGGCGTGAGCGGCACCAACGCCCACGTGATCCTCGAACAGCCGCCGCTGCCCGCCCCGGAGCCCGAGGCGGCCGACGGCGAGGACGAGGAGGCCGTCCGGGTCGTCCAGCCGGGCGCCGACATCGTGCCTGCGGTCGTGCCGTGGCTGGTGTCGGGCCGGTCGGAGCCGGCGTTGCAGGCCCAACTGGACTCGCTGACCTCCTTCGTGGAGGGCCGTCCCGAGTATTCCCGGGCCGACGTGGGTTTCTCGTCGGTGGTGTCGCGGTCGGTGTTCGAGCATCGTGCGGTGCTGCTGGCCGACGAGGAGGGTCTCACCGAGGCTGCTCGCGGCGTGAGCATGTCCGATCCGGGTCCGTTGGCTGTGGTCTTCTCCGGTCAGGGGAGTCAACGGCTCGGTATGGGGCGGGAGTTGTATGGCCGGTTCCCGGTCTTCGCCGGAGCTTTCGATGCCGCCTTGGCGCACCTGGATCCGGGTCTGCGGGATGTGGTCTGGGGCGAGGACGACGAGGACGAACAGGCGCTGAATCGTACGGGGTGGGCGCAGCCTGCGCTGTTCGCGCTGGAGGTGGCGCTGTTCCGGCTGGCCGAATCGTGGGGCGTCCAGCCCGACTACCTCGCCGGGCACTCCATTGGTGAGATCGCGGCCGCTCATGTTGCCGGGGTGTTCTCGCTTGAGGACGCGTGTGCGTTGGTCTCGGCCCGTGCCCGGCTGATGGAGGCGCTGCCCGAGGGCGGCGCCATGGCCGCCATCGAAACCACCGAGGAAGAGATCACCCCGCTCCTCACCGAAGACGTATCGCTGGGGGCGGTCAACGGCCCGTCCTCGGTGGTGGTTTCGGGCGAGGAGAGCGCGGTCAGCGCACTCGTCTCGCACTTTGAGGAACAGGGGGTGCGGACGCGGCGGTTGCGGGTCTCGCATGCGTTCCATTCGCCGTTGATGGACCCGATGCTGGAGGACTTCCGCACCGCCATCGTGGGGCTGAGCTTCGAGGCGCCGCGGACTCCCGTGGTCTCGAACCTCACGGGCCGTGTGGCCGACGCCGCGGAGATCGCTTCCCCGGAGTACTGGGTGCGGCACGTCCGCGAGGCGGTGCGTTTCGGCGACAGCGTCGAGTGGCTGACCGAGCAGGACGTCACCGAATTCCTTGAACTGGGCCCCGACGGCGTGCTGTCCGCGATGGCCGCGGCAATCGCCCCCGAGACCACGGCCGTTCCCGTCCTGCGCAAGGACCGCGGCGAAGAGGCCACGGCCTTGACCGCATTGGCCCACCTTCACGTCAACGGGCACGCAGTTGACTTCGCCCGGCTGTTCGACGGCACCGACGCCCGGCAGGTCGACCTGCCCACGTACGCCTTCCGGCACAGGCGCTTCTGGCCCACCGGCACTTCACGTCGCGGCGACGTGCGCGCCGCCGGTCTGGAGTCGGTGGATCATCCGCTGCTGGGCGCGGCCGTGGAGGTGGCGGGGTCGGACACCGTCCTCTTCACCAGCCGCCTGTCGCTGGCCACGCACCCGTGGCTGGCCGACCATGTCGTGCAGGGGAGGGTGCTCTTCCCCGGTACCGGGTTCGTCGAGCTGGCGGTGCGTGCCGGTGACGAGGTCGGCTGCGACCGCGTCGAGGACCTGACCCTCGCGGCACCCCTGATCGTGCCGGAGCAGGGCGCGATCCAGGTACAGGTCTCCGTCGGCGCCCCCGACGAGTCCGGGCGCCGCGGCGTCACGGTGCACGCCAGGCCCGACGGCGGCGACGATCTCCAGTGGATCGAGCATGCCTCCGGCCTGCTGGCGGCCTCGGGTGCCGAAGCGCGTACGGACTTCGACGCGTCGGTGTGGCCGCCGACGGGTGCGGCACCGGTGGACGTCGAGGACTGCTACGAGCGGTTCGCCGACGCGGGCTTTGAGTACGGCCCCGTCTTCCAAGGTCTCCAGGCCGCCTGGCGGGGCGAGGACGGTGAGATCTTCGCCGAGGTCGCCCTGCCCGAGGACACCCGGATCGAGGGCTTCGGACTGCACCCCGCCCTGCTCGACGCCGGCCTGCACGCCGTCGGTGCGGCGGACGAAGGGGCGGGCGGAGCTCCCTTCCACTGGGAAGGAGTGACGTTCCAGGCCGTCGGAGCCGAAAGGGCACGCGTGCGGCTCGTGCGTCGCCCGGACGGTACGACGGCGGTCACCGTCGTCGATGTCTCCGGCGACCTCATCGCGTCCGTCGAGTCGTTGGACACGCGCCGGATGGACGCCGAGAAACTGGCGGTCGCCGCCGCGGCCGAACGTAACGCCCTGTTCAACGTGGAATGGGTCGGAGTACAGGCCCGGTCCGCCCCCACGTGGGCGGGCGTGGTCGAGTCGCACGCGCTCGACGTGACCGGAGTTCTGGGGGACGCGGGCGTCGCGGTCGACGTGCTGCCGGACCTGGCCTCCGTGGAGGCGTCCGCTCCGGGCGTGGTGCTGGTGTCCGTGGCGGGTGAGACCGACGGCGACCGCGTGGCCGCCTCCGCCCACTCCGTCACGGCGCGAGTGCTGGAGTTGCTTCAGCAGTGGGTGGCTGAGGAGCGGTTCGCGGGTTCGCGCCTCGTCATCGTCACCCGTGGTGCGGTGTCGGGTGAGGATCTGGCTGCTGCGGCGGTGTGGGGTCTGGTGCGGTCGGCGCAGTCGGAGCATCCGGGCCGGTTCGGTCTGCTGGACGTCGATGACACCGACGCGTCCGTTGCCGCCCTGCCGCAGGCCCTCGGCACGGACGAGCCCCAACTGGCGCTCCGCGACGGTCAGATGCGCGCCCCGCGCCTGACCCGCGTCTCCTCGGCCGAGCCTGCCGCTTCGTGGGATGTCGACGGGGCTGTGCTGATCACGGGTGGTACGGGTGGTCTGGGTGCGGTCGTGGCGCGGCATCTGGTCTCCGAGCGCGGTGTGCGGGATCTGCTGCTGGTGTCGCGTCGTGGGCAGGAGGCCGACGGCGTACAGGAGTTGACCGCCGAGCTGACAGAACAGGGCGCGAGCGTCGAGGTCGCCGCCTGCGATGTGAGCGACCGCGAAGCGCTGTCCGCACTGCTCGCCCAGCACCCCGTCGGTGCGGTGGTGCATGCGGCGGGCGTGCTCGACGACGGTGTGATCGAGTCCCTGACGCCCGAGCGTGTGGAGTCGGTGCTGCGGCCGAAGGTGGATGCCGCCTGGAATCTGCACGAACTGACCCGCGACCGGGGTCTGTCGGCGTTTGTGTTGTTCTCGTCGGTGGCTGGGACGTTCGGTACGGCCGGTCAGGGCAATTACGCGGCGGCGAATGCGTTCCTCGACGCGTTGGCCGTTCATCGTCGTCAACTGGGGCTGCCTGCTGCGTCGTTGGCGTTCGGCCCGTGGGCGGCGGGGATGCTTTCCGGCGCGGATGTCGAGCGGATGGGGCGTTCTGGTGTGCCGCCGCTGGAGGTGGCCGAGGGGCTGGAGCTGTTCGATGCGGCCCTTGCCGTCGATGAGGCTGCGCTTGTGCCGGTGCGTTTGGATCTGGCGGTCTTCCGTGCTCGGGGTGAAGTGCCGCCGCTGCTGCGCGGGTTGATACGCACCCGTACCCGACGCACCGCAGCCGGCTCCGAGACGGCGGTCTCGCTGGTGCAGCGGCTCAGCGGTCTCGGCGAGAACGAACGGCACGACGCGTTGCTGGCGATGGTGCGCACCGAGGTGGCCGCCGCGCTCGGCCACGGCGGCGGTGAGGACATCGACGCCTCCCGCGCTTTCCAGGACCTGGGCTTCGACTCGCTGACGGCGGTCGAACTCCGTAACCGGCTGACGACGGCGACCGGCCTGCGCCTGCCCGCCACGATGATCTTCGACTATCCGACGGCGACCGGCCTCGCCACCCATCTGCGGGACGAGCTGTTCGGCACGGACGCGCAGACGACGGCCCTGGAGCCGTCGCGAGTGCTGCCGTCCCTCGCGGACGACCCGGTCGTCATCGTGGGGATGGCCTGCCGCTACCCGGGCGGCGTCGCCTCCCCTGAGGACCTGTGGCGACTGGTGTGCCAAGGCACGGACGCCATCAGCGACTTCCCCACCGACCGCGGCTGGGATCTGGAGTCGCTCTTCCACCCGGATCCCGACCACCCCGGGACCTCCTACACGCGCAACGGCGGATTCCTGCACAACGCAGGGGAGTTCGACCCCGAGTTCTTCGGCATGTCGCCCCGCGAGGCCCTGGCCACGGACTCGCAGCAGCGGCTGCTGCTGGAAGCGTCGTGGGAGGCGCTGGAGCGTACCGGTGTCGACCCCGCCGACCTGCGCGGCAGCCGCACCGGCGTCTTCACCGGCGTGATGTACAACGACTACGGCACGCTCATGAACGACGACTCGTTCGAGGGCTACCAGGGCACAGGTGCGTCTCCGAGCGTCGTCTCCGGCCGGGTGTCCTACACCTTCGGCTTCGAAGGCCCGGCCGTGACCGTGGACACCGCGTGCTCGTCGTCGCTGGTGGCCATGCACCTAGCCGCCCAGGCCCTCCGCGGCGGCGAATGCGAGCTGGCGCTGGCCGGCGGTGTGACGGTCATGTCCACCCCGAGCACCTTCGTGGAGTTCTCCCGGCAGCGTGGCCTGTCCCCGGACGGACGCTGCAAGTCCTTCGCCGACGCCGCGGACGGAGTCGCCTGGTCCGAGGGCGCCGGACTGGTCGTACTTGAACGACTCTCCGACGCACGGCGCAACGGACACCGGGTGCTGGCCCTCCTGCGCGGAAGCGCAGTGAATCAGGACGGCGCGTCGAATGGTTTGACGGCGCCCAATGGTCCGTCCCAACAGCGCGTCATCCGGCAGGCGTTGGCGAGCGCGGGGCTGTCCACCGGTGACGTGGACGTCGTCGAGGCGCATGGCACCGGTACGACGCTGGGTGACCCGATCGAGGCGCAGGCGCTCCTGGCGACATACGGCCGCGATCGTGATCATCCGCTGCTGCTGGGGTCGGTGAAGTCCAACATCGGTCATACGCAGGCCGCCGCGGGCGTCGCCGGTGTCATCAAGATGGTGCAGGCGATGCGGCACGGCACCCTGCCCCGCACCCTCCACGTCGACGAGCCTTCCACCCATGTGGACTGGGAGTCCGGCGCGGTGGAGCTTCTCACCGAGGACGCGGCGTGGCCGCAGGACGAGCGGGTGCGCCGCGCCGCGGTCTCATCGTTCGGTGTGAGCGGCACCAACGCCCACCTCATTCTCGAACAACCCCTGGAAGAGGCCCAGTTCACGGGGACCGTCGAGGTCGTCCAGCCGGGCGCCGACATCGTGCCTGCGGTGGTGCCGTGGGTGGTGTCGGGCCGGTCGGAGCCGGCGTTGCAGGCCCAACTGGACGCGCTGACCTCATTCGTGGAGGACCGCCCAGAGCACTCCCGGGCCGACGTGGGCTTCTCGCTGGCGGCGTTCCGGTCGGTGTTCGAGCATCGTGCGGTGCTGCTGGCCGACGAGGACGGGCTGACCGAGGCCGCCCGCGGCGTGAGCATGTCCGATCCGGGTCTGCTGGCTGTGGTCTTCTCGGGTCAGGGGAGTCAACGGCTTGGTATGGGGCGGGAGTTGTATGCCCGCTTCCCGGTCTTCGCCGAGGCTTTCGATGCGGTGTTGTCGTATCTGGATCCGGGTCTGCGGGATGTGGTCTGGGGTGAGGATGCGGAGGCGCTGAACCGTACGGGGTGGGCTCAGCCTGCGCTGTTCGCGCTGGAGGTGGCGCTGTTCCGCCTGGCGGAGTCCTGGGGTATCCAGCCGGACTATCTCGCCGGGCACTCCATCGGTGAGATCGCTGCCGCTCATGTCGCCGGGGTGTTGTCCCTTCCCGACGCGTGCACGCTGGTGTCGGCGCGTGCCCGGTTGATGGAGGCGCTGCCCGAGGGCGGTGCGATGGCCGCCATCGAAACCACCGAGGAAGAGATCACCCCGCTCCTCACTGAAGACGTGTCGCTGGGGGCGGTCAACGGTCCGTCCTCGGTGGTGGTTTCGGGCGAGGAGAGCGCGGTCGCCGCACTCGTCTCGCACTTTGAGGAGCAAGGGGTGCGGACGCGGCGGTTGCGGGTCTCGCATGCGTTCCATTCGCCGTTGATGGATCCGATGCTGGACGACTTCCGCAGCACGATCGAGGGCCTGGCCTTCGAGGCGCCGCGGACTCCCGTGGTCTCGAACCTCACGGGCTGTGTGGCCGACGGCGCGGAGATCGCCTCGCCGGAGTATTGGGTGCGGCACGTCCGCGGGGCGGTGCGTTTCGGCGACAGCGTCGAGTGGCTGGCCGGGCAGGACGTAACCGAATTCCTGGAGCTTGGCCCCGACGGCGTGCTCTCGGCCATGGCGGCAGCAATCGCCCCCGAATCCCTGACTGTGCCCGTCCTGCGCAAGGACCGCGCCGAAGAGGCCGCGGCACTCACCGCGTTGGGCCGTCTGCACGTCAACGGCGTGCCCGTCGAGTGGCCCCGGCTCTTCGACCGTACCGGCGCACAGCGGATCGACCTGCCCACCTACGCCTTCCAGCACAGGCGCTTCTGGCCCACGGCCACCCACCGCCGCGGCGACGTGCGCGCCGCGGGCATGGAGTCGGTGGCGCACCCGCTGCTGGGGGCGACGGTCGAACTGGCCGAGGGCGACGGGGTGTTGTTCACCAGCCGCCTGTCACTGGCCACGCACCCGTGGCTGGCGGATCACGTCGTCATGGGACAGGTCGTGGTGCCCGGCACGGCGCTGCTCGATGTGGCGGTGCGTGCCGGTGACGAGGTCGGCTGCGACCGTGTCGAGGAGCTGACCCTCGCGGCGCCGCTGATCGTGCCGGAGCGTGGTGCGGTCCAGCTCCAGGCCTGGGTCGGTGCTCCGGATCAGGACGGAAGCCGCAGGATCAACGTGTACGCCCGTCCCGACGGCGCGGATGACGAGGCGTGGTCCGCGCATGCCGGGGGTGTGCTGTCGCCCGGCGCCGAGACCGCCGGGTTCGACGCGTCGGTGTGGCCGCCCGCCGGGGCCACCGCCCTGAACGTGGAGGAGTGCTACGAGCGGTTCGCCGACGCCGGGTTCGCCTACGGCCCCGTCTTCCAGGGGCTGAAGGCCGCCTGGCGGGGCGGGGACGGTGAGATCTTCGCCGAGGTCGCCCTGCCCGAGGACACCCGGACCGGCGGCTTCGGACTGCATCCCGCCCTGCTGGACGCAACTCTGCACGCTGCCCTGCTCGTTGAGGAAGGCGACGCGGGGCTGCCGTTCTCCTGGGGAGGGGTGTCGCTCCACGCCTTCGACGCCGATGCGGTACGGGCGCGGCTGACGCGTCGTGCCGACGGCTCGATCGCGGTCGCCGTGGCTGACATGTCGGGCGCTCCCGTCGCGATGGTCGAGCAGCTCACCGTACGGCCCGTCACCGCCGGCCAGTTGGACGGTTCCCGTACGCGCCGGGACTCCCTGTTCCGGGCCGGCTGGTCCCCGTTCGCCGGGCCGTCGGCTCCGGCTCCCGACCGGCTCACGGTTCTCGGTGCGGACCCCCTGCTACTCGCCGAGGGGCTTCGCGGCGCGGGCTTCCCGTCCGTCGACGAACTGCCGGACCTGGGTTCGCTTGGCGAGACGGTGCCGGAAGCGGTGCTCGTGCCGGTCGCCGGCGCGACCGGCGGCGATGTGGCGCAGTCGGCGCACTCCGCAACGGGCCGTGCACTGGAGTTGCTTCAGCAGTGGGTGGCTGAGGAGCGGTTCGCGGGTTCGCGCCTCGTCATCGTCACCCGTGGTGCGGTGTCGGGTGAGGATCTGGCTGCTGCGGCGGTGTGGGGTCTGGTGCGGTCGGCGCAGTCGGAGCATCCGGGCCGGTTCGGTCTGCTGGACGTCGATGACACCGACGCGTCCGTTGCCGCCCTGCCGCAGGCCCTCGGCACGGACGAGCCCCAACTGGCGCTCCGCGACGGTCAGATGCGCGCCCCGCGCCTGACCCGCGTCTCCTCGGCCGAGCCTGCCGCTTCGTGGGATGTCGACGGGGCTGTGCTGATCACGGGTGGTACGGGTGGTCTGGGTGCGGTCGTGGCGCGGCATCTGGTCTCCGAGCGCGGTGTGCGGGATCTGCTGCTGGTGTCGCGTCGTGGGCAGGAGGCCGACGGCGTACAGGAGTTGACCGCCGAGCTGACAGAACAGGGCGCGAGTGTCGAGGTCGCCGCCTGCGATGTGAGTGACCGCGAAGCGCTGTCGGCGTTGCTGGCGGAGCACTCGGTCGGTGCGGTGGTGCATGCGGCGGGTGTGCTGGATGACGGTGTGATCGAGTCGTTGACGCCGGAGCGTCTCGACTCGGTGCTGCGTCCGAAGGTGGATGCCGCCTGGAATCTGCATGAACTGACCCGCGAACGGGGTCTGTCGGCGTTTGTGTTGTTCTCGTCGGTGGCTGGGACGTTCGGTACGGCCGGTCAGGGCAATTACGCGGCGGCGAATGCGTTTCTCGACGCGCTCGCCGTCCATCGTCGTCAACTGGGGCTGCCTGCTGCGTCGTTGGCGTTCGGTCCGTGGGCGGCGGGGATGCTTTCCGGTGCGGATGTCGAGCGGATGGGGCGTTCTGGTGTGCCGCCGCTGGAGGTGGCCGAGGGGCTGGAGCTGTTCGATGCGGCCCTGGCTGCCGATGAGGCTGCGCTTGTGCCGGTGCGTTTGGATCTGGCGGTCTTCCGTGCTCGGGGTGAAGTGCCGCCGCTGCTGCGCGGGTTGATACGTACCCGTACCCGACGCACCGCAGCCGGTTCGCAGACGGCGCTGTCACTCATTGAGCGCTTGGACGCCCTCCCCGACGCGGAGCGGCTGGAGACGCTGGTCGACGTCGTATGCGGCGAAGTCGCCGCCGTCCTCAGCTACAGCAGCGGCGGGGACATCGACGCCTCCCGCGCCTTCCAGGACCTGGGCTTCGACTCGCTGACGGCCGTCGAACTCCGTAACCGGCTGACGACGGCGACCGGCCTGCGCCTGCCCGCCACGCTCGTCTTCGACTACCCGACGGCGATGAGCCTGGCCGAGTATCTGCGGGACGAACTGCTCACCGCCGAAGGCACACGGACCGTCCCGCACGTGCCCACACGAATGCTGCCGTCCCTCGCCGACGACCCGGTCGTCATCGTGGGGATGGCCTGCCGCTACCCGGGCGGCGTCGCCTCCCCTGAGGACCTGTGGCGGCTGGTGTCCCAAGGCACGGACGCCATCAGCGACTTCCCCGCCGACCGCGGCTGGGACCTGGAGCGCCTCTACCATCCCGACCCGGACCACCCCGGCACCTCCTACACCCGCAGCGGCGGATTCCTGCACAACGCAGGGGAGTTCGACCCCGAGTTCTTCGGGATGTCGCCGCGCGAGGCCCTGGCGACCGACTCGCAGCAGCGGCTGCTGCTGGAGACGACGTGGGAGGCGCTGGAACGCACCGGAGCCGACCCCGCCGACCTGCGCGGCAGCCGCACCGGCGTCTTCACCGGAGCCATGTACAACGACTACGCCTCCCTCCTGGAGGGCGGCGACCTGGAGGGCCACCAGGGTCAGGGCAGCGCGGGCAGCATCGTCTCCGGCCGGGTGTCCTACACCTTCGGCTTCGAAGGGCCGGCCGTGACCGTTGACACGGCCTGCTCGTCGTCGCTGGTGGCCATGCACCTGGCCGCGCAGGCCCTGCGACAGGGCGAGTGCGACCTCGCCCTCGCGGGCGGCGTCACCGTCATGTCCACCCCGAGCACCTTCGTGGAGTTCTCCCGGCAGCGCGGAGTCTCCGAGGACGGCCGCTGCAAGGCCTACTCGGACTCGGCGGACGGTGTGGGCTGGGCCGAGGGCGCCGGACTGGTCGTACTGGAACGGCTCTCCGACGCCCGCCGCAACGGGCACCGGGTCCTCGCCGTCGTCCGCGGCAGTGCCCTCAACCAGGACGGCGCCTCCAACGGGCTGACGGCGCCCAACGGCCCGTCCCAACAGCGCGTCATCCGGCAGGCGTTGGCGAGTGCGGGCCTGTCGACGTCCGACGTGGACGCCGTGG
Source organism: Streptomyces sp. HNM0575 (assembly GCF_012726265.1). Lineage (GTDB taxonomy): Bacteria > Actinomycetota > Actinomycetes > Streptomycetales > Streptomycetaceae > Streptomyces. The sequence continues at coordinate 12,019 of NZ_JAASAG010000024.1, forward strand.
AGGGCCACGGAACCGGCACCTCCCTCGGAGACCCTATCGAGGCGCAGGCTCTGCTGGCCACCTACGGCCAGGACCGCGAACATCCCCTGCTGCTCGGCTCGGTCAAGTCCAACATCGGGCATACACAGGCCGCCGCGGGCGTCGCGGGCGTCATCAAGATGGTGCAGGCGATGCAGCACGGCACCCTGCCCCGCACCCTCCACGTCGACGAGCCTTCCTCGCACGTCGACTGGGACACCGGCGCAGTCGAACTCCTCACCCGGGACGCGGCCTGGCCGCAGGACGAGCGCATCCGCCGGGCAGCCGTCTCATCCTTCGGCGTGAGCGGCACCAACGCCCACCTCATCCTCGAACAGCCCGGCCCCCACAGGCAGTTCACGCCCGAGGCCCTCCCCGCGCCCGAAGAGCCCGGGCAGCGGAGCCCGTACGGCGAGGAGGAGGCGGGGGAGCCCGCCGGGCGGCAGCACGACGGTGCCGAGCCCGAACCCTCCGCGCACACCGCCCCCGCCGTCGTTCCATGGCTCGTCTCCGGCAGGACCGCCGAGGCGCTCCAGGCCCAAGCAACCCGCCTCACCGGCCACTTGGAGGGCGACGCGGCACCCGGCATCGTCGACGGCGCCTTCTCCCTGGCGACCACCAGGGCCGCGTTCGACCACCGCGCCGTCGTACTCGGCGCCGACCGCGGGGAACTGCTGGGCGCGCTGCGCTCCCTCGCCGAGGGCACCCCGGCCGACGGGCTGGTCAGCGGCACGGCCGGTCGCCGCACCGCGGGCAAGACCGCCTTCGTCTTCCCCGGGCAGGGCTCCCAATGGGCCGGCATGGGCCGCGAGTTGCTGGAGACCTCCGACGTCTTCGCCGCACGTCTCCGTGAGTGCGCGGACGCGCTGGCACCGTACGTCGACTGGTCGCTGCTGGACGTGCTGCGCGACGCGGACGGCGCCCCCGCCCTGGAACGCGTCGACGTGGTGCAGCCCGCCCTGTGGGCGGTCATGGTCGCACTGGCCGACGTGTGGCGCTCCTTCGGCGTCGAACCCGCAGCCGTCGTCGGGCACTCGCAGGGCGAGATCGCCGCCGCCGTGGTGGCCGGAGCACTGAGCCTGGAGGACGCCGCACGCATCGTCGCCCTGCGCAGCCAGGCAGTCGGGGACCGCCTGACCGGAGACGGCGGCATGATGTCCGTGCCGCTGCCCGTCGAAGAGGTACGCGCCCGGCTCGAACGGTGGGACGGACGCCTGGAGGTCGCCGCCGTCAACGGCCCCCGCGCCACGGTCGTCGCCGGAGACGCCACCGCACTCGACGAACTCCAGGCCGCCTGCGAAGCCGACGACGTGCGCGCCCGCCGCGTCCCCGTCGACTACGCCTCGCACACCGTCCACGTCGAGACCATCCGCGACCAGGTCATCGAGGAACTCGCCCCCACCGCCCCCCGCACCGCCCACATCCCGCTGTACTCCACCGTCACCGGACAGCGCATCGACACCACCCAGCTCGACGCCGACTACTGGTACCGCGGCCTGCGCCACACCGTCCTCTTCGAGCAGGCCACCCGGGCGCTCCTGGACGACGGATTCACCGTCTTCGTCGAACCCAGCGCCCACCCCGTCCTCACCGTCGGCCTGGAGCAGACCCTCGACGACGCAGGCGTCGACGGCGTCGCCTTCGGCACGCTGCGGCGCGACGAAGGCGGACAGCGGCGGTTGCTGACCTCCCTCGCCGAAGCCCACGTGAGGGGCGTGACCGTCCGCTGGGACGCCCTCTTCGCCGGAACCGGCGCCCGCCGCGTAGACCTGCCCACCTACGCCTTCCAGCGGCGCCGCTTCTGGCCGGCGCGGCCCGCCCGCACGGGCGACGCCTCCGGCCTCGGCCTGATGCCCGTCGAACACCCCATGCTGGGCGCGGCCGTCGAACTGGCAGGCGCGGAAGGCACGGTGTTCACCAGCAGGCTCTCCCTGCACACACACCCCTGGCTCGGCGACCACGAGGCCTTCGGACGGACACTGGTGCCGGGCTCGGCCTTCGCCGAACTCGCGCTGCGAGCAGGCGACGACACCGGCTGCGACGTCGTTGAGGACCTGACGCTCACCGCGCCCCTGGTGCTCCCGGACCGCGGTGCGGTCGTCCTCCAGGTCACCGTCGGCGACGCCGACGAGCTCGGGCGCCGCCCCGTCGCCGTCCACGCACGGCCCGAGGACGCCGCCGACACCCCCTGGACGGAACACGCCACCGGCCTGCTCGCCGCCGGGGCCCGCACCGCCGACTTCGACGCGTCCGCGTGGCCGCCCGCCGGCGCCGAACTCGTCGACACGGAAGGTTGCTACGAGCGGTTCGCCGAGTCCGGCTTCACCTACGGGCCCGCCTTCCGTGGCCTGCGCGCCTGCTGGCGCGGCCACGGCGGCACCGTCTACGCCGAGGCGGAACTGCCCGACGGCGTCGAAGCCGACGGCTTCGGACTCCACCCCGCCCTGCTCGACGCCGCCCTGCACGCGCTGCTCCTCGCCTCCGAGGACGAGGCCGGGCTGCCGTTCTCCTGGGGAGGGCTCTCCCTCCACGCCACCGGTGCGTCCGTCGTACGGGTCAGGCTCGCGCCCGCAGCCGACCGCACGATGACCGTCGCCCTCGCCGACCCGGAAGGCGCACCGGTGGCGACCGTCGAGTCGCTGGCCAAACGCGTCGTGTCGGCCGGCCAGCTCACGGGCCAGAGCGCCGCCGCCGACTCCCTGTTCGGCGTCGAGTGGGTCGCCGCGGCCGACGGCGAGAAGCCGCCCGAGAGCGTGGCGATCCTCGGTGAGGAGGCACCCGACGTCACCCGGGCACTGCGCGAGGCATCGGCCGGCGTCGACATCTGGACGGACACCACCACCGTCGACGCCGCCTCCGTGCCGGGCGTGGTGCTGGCACCGGTGTCCGCCCGTACGGACGGCGATGTTGCGGCCTCCGCGCACGCGGCTACGGCGCATGCCCTGGAGACGGTCCAACTGTGGCTGGACGACGAGCGGTTCGCGGACAGCCGCCTGGTGTTCGTCACGCGCGGCGCGGCAACCGGTGAGGACCCGGCGGCTGCCGCCGTATGGGGCCTGGTGCGCTCGGCACAGGCCGAACACCCCGGCCGGTTCGGGCTGCTCGACCTCGACGGGGCCGAGGCCTCGCTGGCCGCGCTCCGGCCCGCCCTGGCCGAGGACGAACCCCAACTGCTGCTGCGGGACGGCCAGGTGCACGCGGCGCGGCTGGCACGCGTCACCCCGGCCGAGACCACCGCATCGTGGGACGTCGACGGCACCGTACTGATCACCGGAGGCACCGGCGGTCTCGGCGCGTCCGTCGCGCGGCACCTGGCCTCGGAGCACGGCGTACGGGACCTGCTGCTCGTCTCACGCCGAGGCCAACAGGCCGAAGGCGCGACGGAGCTGGCCGCCGAACTGAACGAGCTCGGCGCGCGGGCGGAGATCGCCGCATGCGACGCAGGCGACCGTGAAGCACTGTCCGCTCTGCTCTCCGAACACTCGATCGGCGCCGTGGTGCACACCGCGGGCGTCCTGGACGACGGCGTCATCGAATCCCTGACAGCTCAGCGTGTGGAGACGGTGCTGCGCCCCAAGGCGGACGCGGCATGGAACCTGCACGAACTGACCCGCGACCGGGACCTCTCCGCCTTCGTGCTGTTCTCCTCCGCGTCCGGAGTCCTCGGCGGCGCGGGCCAGGGCAACTACGCCGCGGGCAACGCCTTCCTCGACGCGCTGGCCCTCCACCGCAGCCAACTCGGCCTGCCCGCCGCATCGTTGGCATGGGGCACCTGGGCGCAGGGCGCCGGCATGACCGGCGACCTCACCGAAGCCGACATGCGGCGCCTGGAACGCTCCGGCATGCCCCCGCTCTCCGTCGAGCAGGGACTCGAACTCTTCGACGCCGCACTGGCCACCGGCGAACCCGCCCTGGTGCCCGCCCGGCTGGACCTGTCCGTACTGCGCGCCCAGGACGACGTACAGCCCCTGCTGCGCCGCCTGATCCGCACCCGCACCCGCCGTGCCGCAGCCGGCTCCGAGACCGCGGGCTCCCTCGTACGGCGCCTTTCGGCGCTCACCGCACCCCAACGTCTCGACGCGCTCAAGGACTTGGTACGAGCCGAAGTCGCCACCGTACTGGGACACACAGCCGCCGCGTCCGTCGACGTCACACGGGCCTTCCGCGAGCTCGGCTTCGACTCGCTGACCGCCGTCGCCCTGCGCAACCGGCTCACCGAAGTCACCGGCCTGCGGCTTCCCGCCACCCTCGTCTTCGACCACCCCAACGCCACCGTCCTCGCCGAACACCTGCGGGACGAACTCTTCGGCGCCGAAGCCGAAGTGGCGCTCCCCACGGCCGTGCGGACGTCCGTCGACGACGACCCGATCGCCATCGTCGGCATGTCCTGCCGCTTCCCCGGCGGCGTCGAATCGCCGGAGGACCTGTGGCGGGTGCTGCTCGACGGCGACGACGTCATCACCGAGTTCCCCGCCGACCGCGGCTGGGATCTCGACGCCCTGCTCCACCCGGACTCCGAACGCACCGGCACGTCCGTCACCCGCTTCGGCGGATTCCTGCACGACGCAGGCGACTTCGACGCCGCGTTCTTCGGCATGTCGCCCCGCGAGGCCCTGGCCACCGACTCGCAGCAGCGGCTGCTGCTGGAGGCGTCGTGGGAGGCGCTGGAGCGTGCCGGGGTCGATCCGCAGTCGCTGCGCGGCAGTTCGACCGGTGTCTTCGCGGGCGTGATGTACAACGACTACGCCCAGCTCCTCAGCAGCGACTTCGAAGGCCACCACGGCACCGGCAGCTCGCCGAGCGTCGCCTCCGGGCGTATCGCCTACACCCTGGGCCTGGAGGGCCCGGCGGTCACCCTCGACACGGCCTGCTCGTCGTCACTGGTGTCCCTGCACTGGGCGGCCCAGTCGCTCCGTCAGGGGGAGTGCGACATGGCGCTCGCCGGCGGCGTCAGCGTGATGTCCACCCCGGCGACCTTCGTCGAGATCTCCCGGCAGCGCGGCGTGGCAGCCGACGGCCGGTGCAAGGCCTTCTCCGACTCCGCCGACGGCACCGGCTTCTCAGAAGGCGTGGGGTTGTTGGTGTTGGAGCGGCTCTCGGATGCGGAGCGTCTTGGGCATCGGGTGCTGGCGGTGGTGCGGGGCAGTGCCGTCAACCAGGACGGTGCGTCCAACGGTTTGACGGCGCCGAATGGTCCGTCGCAGCAGCGGGTGATTCGGCAGGCGTTGTCGGCTGCGGGTCTTGCGGCGTCGGATGTGGATGCGGTGGAGGCGCATGGTACGGGGACGGCGTTGG
>NZ_JAASAG010000025.1 GCF_012726265.1 Streptomyces sp. HNM0575
GAAGCTAAGCCTTACTGCGCCGATGGTACTGCATGCGGGAGCGTGTGGGAGAGTAGGACACCGCCGAACTATCAGTGAAACAAGCCCCGTTGGAACGGCCACGGCCACCCCAACGGGGCTTGTTGTGTGTCCTGGGAGTGTCGCGTGGAGCGTGCATACGGGGCCGGGGCGGGGGAACGCGACGGGTCTGGGAGTGCACAAAGGCGGGGTCGGCATGGGGCGCCGGCCCCGCCGTTTCGTACCTCAAGACCAGCGCAAATCGCTACTGCCGGGTGGGGCGGCTGGGGCAGTATCGGGTCATGGCGTACAAGATCCGGGCGGTGCTCGCGGAGGACTGGGAGCTGTTGCGTGAGCTGCGGCTCGCGGGGCTCGCGGATCCTGTGGCGTCCGTGGCCTTCAACGAGACGTATGGGCATGCTGCGGTGCAGAGCGACGAGTTCTGGCGGCGCCGTGCCGCGCAGGGTACCGACGGGTCTCTGGCGGAGACGTTCATCGGCGAGGACGAGGAAGGCGGGGGGCGCTGGGTCGGCAGTGCGACCGTGCTGGATGAGGGCGAGAGCGCACACGTGGTGGGTGTGTATGTGCGGCCCGCGCATCGGGGGACGGGACTGGCCGACGGGCTGTTCCGGGCGGTGGAGGAATGGGCGGGCGAACGTCCCTATGTGCGGCGGATGTTGCTGCACGTACATGAGCACAATCCGCGGGCCGAGGCCTTCTACCGCAAGATCGGCTATGTGCGCACGGGCAGGTATGTGAGCGATCCGAAGGCTCCCGTGCTGAGGGAGTACGAGATGGTGCGGGAGCTGCCGCAGCGTCCGGGCGGTCGCGGCTGAGGCTGAGGGGGCTGAACTGCCCTGCCTAGAGGGGGAGTTCGAGGACCGTGGTGAGTGGTGGGTCGAGCCGGCCGGGGGATGACCGTGCGGTCATGCGGCGGCCGTGCTCGACCACGCTCTGGGTGAGCGCGTGGAGGATCGGCATCAGCTCGGGGTCCGCGCCCACGACGTAGAGCGTGCCCGTTTCAGCGATGAAGGATTCCAGCGCGATCCGGTCGGCGCGGGCTGCCGTACAGGCGTTGCGGATGTGGAGTTGGGAGAGCGGGGCGAGGGCGCGGCGGACGAGTTCCGTGGCGTGCTTTCGGCGCTCCGGGTGGCCTGTGAGGGTGGCCTCCAGTTCGCCGGCTGCTCCGTCGGAGGCCTTGGGGTGGGTGCGGAGGGTTTGGACGGGGTCGGAGGGCGCGGACTTGGCGAGGGCCCAGCGGTGCACCTCGCGGAAGGGGCGGTCGTCGAGGGCGGCGGCGTGCAGCCAGCAGCGCAGCAGCGTCTCGGCGGCGGTGTGCATCTCCGCGTCGATGGGGCGGGAGGAGCGCAGCGGTGCGAGTAGGGCGGTGGCGCGGGTCGCGGCGGTGTCGCGGTCGGCGCAGCCGTGGTGCGGGGACCAGCGCAGGCGGTCCGGGGTGTCGCAGAGCTGGCCGGGGTCGAAGAGGTGGACCGGGCCGAGCTTGGCGCGGGAGTCCTTGGTGTCGGCCCAGAGGGCGGGCTCGGATGTGGCGACGAGAACGGCGCCCGGAGCCTCCAGGACACGGGTCAGGGCGGTGGTTGGGGCGGCATCGGACCCCTCGGCGGTCTCCGTGATGTGTGCGACCGCAGGGGCCTCGGCGGTATGGGTGGTCGTGGCGGGCTCGGCGGCAGACGCGGGCGGAATGGGCGCAGACTGGGCCGACTCCGGTTCCGGTAGCGGTACTTGGGTCTCGGAAGAGGCGGGTCGGTTTCGCACGTCGTCGGGTGCCGGTTTCGCGGCGGTGCGTGAACGGCGGGCCGCGCGCACAGCACGGGCTCGGGTGACGGTGCCGACCGCGAAGACCGTGAGGACGATCAGTATCAGCAGCTGCCCGATGAACAGGCCCCAGAAGAGCCCGTATCCGGACAGGTGGGAAGGGTCCACGTCGGGCCAGGCGCCGGAAAGGTCTCGGGGGTCGGCCGCGAGGTCGCGCATGGCCATGGGGGTGCGAGTGAACGAGACGCCGTGCGGCCAGGAGCCGTGTGCGAGGAGTGCGGCGAGGCCGGTGGCGGTCCAGGTGAGGACGGTCGTGCCGAGGAGCAGCGCGAGTACGCCCATCAGCAGGCCGTCGGGGATGCCGCCGCTCTGGCCGGCTCCGCCCGGGCCGCCGGGTGATGGGCCGCGGGGTACGGGCTGCCGGCGCCGCGGGCCCTGTGCGTAATGCGGTCCGACGTGGAAGCGGTCGTCGAATCCGTCGTCGTAACCGTCGCGGAAGCGGCCGTCCCCGCGTCCGCCGCCCTGCCCGTATTCGTAGCCGGCGTCGTGGCCGCGGTCGTGGTCGTATCCGTACGACATGGGCTAGGCCACGGTGGAGTTGGAGGACGGTGACTGTTCCACGGCGAGGGCGCGCGCTTCGGCCTCGGCCTCCAGGTCGGCCTCCAGCGCGGCGTCGTAGTGCTCCGGTCCGGACGAGGCCTCCGTCATGGCGCGGTCGGTGAAGACCAGGGGCCGCTCCGCCTCGGTGACCAGGTGCTTGACGACCTGCACATTGCCGTTGACGTCCCATACGGCGATGCCGGGCGAGAGGGTCGGGATGATCTCGACGGCCCATCGCGGCAGGCCCAGGACCTTGCCGGTGGCGCGGGCCTCGTCGGCCTTCTGCGCGTAAATGGTGCGTGTGGAGGCCATCTTGAGGATCGCCGCGGCTTCGCGGGCGGCTGCGCCGTCGACCACGTCGGAGAGGTGGTGCACCACCGCCACGAACGAAAGCCCGAGCCGGCGCCCGAACTTGAGCAGCCGCTGGAAGAGCTGGGCCACGAACGGGCTGTTGATGATGTGCCACGCCTCCTCCACCAGGAAGATGCGCTTCTTGCGGTCCGGCCTGATCCAGGTGTGTTCGAGCCAGACGCCCACGATGGCCATGAGGATCGGCATGGCGATCGAATTGCGGTCGATGTGGGAGAGGTCGAAGACGATCAGCGGGGCGTCGAGGTCGATGCCGACGGTCGTCGGGCCGTCGAACATGCCGCGCAGGTCGCCGTCGACGAGGCGGTCCAGCACGAGGGCGACGTCGAGGCCCCAGGCGCGTACGTCGTCAAGGGCGACGTTCATCGCCTCAGCCGACTCCGGCTTGGGGTGGCGGAGGCGTTCGACGATGTCGGTGAGCACGGGCTGGCGGTCGGCCGTCGTGGCGTTGACATAGCTGTGCGCCACCTTCAGGGCGAAACCGGAACGCTCGTCCAGGCCGTGGCCCAGGGCGACTTCGATGATCGTACGGAGCAGGGCCAGCTGCCCGGTGGTGGTGATCGACGGGTCGAGGGGGTTGAGCCGGATGCCCTGGTCCAGGGCGGCCGTGGGGTCGAGGCGGATGGGGGTGATGCCCATCTCCTCGGCGATGAGGTTCCACTCGCCGACGCCGTCCTCGCCCTGTGCGTCGAGCACGACGACCTGGCGGTCGCGGAAGCGGAGCTGGCGCAGCACATACGTCTTCTCCAGCGCCGACTTGCCGTTTCCGGACTCGCCGAGCACCAGCCAGTGGGGGGCGGGGAGTTGCTGGCCGTACAGCTGGAAGGGGTCGTATATGTAGCCCTTTCCGCTGTAGACCTCGCGGCCGATGATGACGCCGGAGTCGCCCAGGCCGGGGGCGGCCGTGGGCAGGTAGACGGCCTGGGCCTGGCCCGTCGACGTGCGCACGGGCAGGCGCGTGGTCTCCGTCTTGCCGAAGAGGAAGCCGGTGAACGCGTCGGTGATGGCTGTCAGTGGATCGAGCGCGGCCATGGGAAACCCTCAGCCCCTTCCGCGACTGCCGTACGGGCGGCGGCCGTTGATCATGTTGCGCGTCCTCCTCAGCGGCGGATGCCGGTCGCGAACGGCAGTGTGTTGACGAACGCCCGGTGATGCTCCCTGTCGCACCACTCCAGCTTCAAGTAGCTCTTTCCGGCCGATGCGCGGATCGTGCGCTTGTCACGGGCCAGCGAATCCGCCGAGCGCGAGGAGACCGTGATGTAGCCGACGAGGTTGACGCCCGCCGCGCCCGACGCCAGGTCCTCTCCCCGCTGGTCGACGCGGCCGTGCGCGGCGACGTCGCGGGGGTCGATGGTGCGGTTCATCTTCGCCTGGCGGCTGGCCTCGGCGTCGTCGTTGGTCTTCTCGGTCAGCATCCGCTCGATGGCCAGCTCCGTGGGCTCCAGATCCATCGCGACCGACACCGTACGGATCACGTCCGGGGTGTGAACCAGCAGCGGTGCGAGGAAGTTGACGCCGACGGGCGTCATCGGCCACTCCTTCACCCACGCCGTCGAATGGCACCACGGCGCACGCGTCGTCGACTCCCGCGTCTTGGCCTGGAGGTACGTCGGCTCCGTCGCGTCCAGCTCCGCCGGCCAGGCGTTGCGCTTCGACATCGCCTGTAGGTGGTCGATGGGGTGGTCCGGGTCGTACATGGAGTGGATCAGCGAGGCGAGGCGCGCCTGGCCGAGCGGCTGTCGCACACGGATGTCCGCCTCCGTCAACCGGGCGCAGATGTCGGTCAGTTCGCGGGCCATGATGATCGCCAGGCCCTCGTCCTTCGACAGCTTCCGGCCGCCGCGGCCCGCCGAGCGCTGCGCCGCCTTCGCTATCGTCGCACCCTCGGCGGCCAGTTCACGTCCGTAGTGCATGCACGCGACGAGATACGCGCGGTGCTGCTCGCTGGATGTGGAGACCATCGACTGGAGCTGATCGTAGGAGTCGCGCAGCCAGGGCGCCGCCCGTTCGTCGCCGCGCTGGTCGACGTCCTTGGCGTGGGCGTCCGGGTCGGCGGGCAGCGTACGGGCGAGCATCTGGAGGCGGGTGACGAAGCCGTCGCCGTTCGCCACGTGCTTGAGGAGCGTGCCGAAGCGGTCGACGAGGGCCTCCTGGTCCTCGCTGTCGCGCAGGCCCACGCCGGGTCCCTCGATCTCGATGCAGGCCGTGACCGTGCGCCGGTCGGCGTGCAGCAGCACCGCCAGCTCGTCCGGACCGAAGGGCGCCGTCAGCCAGTTGATGCGGCCCACGCCGGGCGGCGGCCCGACCTCCACCTCCCGGCCGTCCAGCCGGGTGCCGGCCTCGGCGACCCCGGAGCGGTAGGCGGCGTCGTTGCTGCGCAGCAGCCTGCGGTACGAGCGGCTGATCTCGAACCACTTGTAGAACGTACGGCCCTTGTACGGCACATAGATCGCGGCCAGCGCCAGCATCGGGAAGCCGACGAGCGCGGGGATGCGGAATGCCAGCACGGGGATGAGCAGGCCGCTCATCATGCCGAGGAACGCGCCCACGATGATCAGACCGATCTCGCCGGTCTCCCTGTTCTTGCCGATCACCGCGTTGGGCCGCGCCCGGCCGATCATGTACGTGCGGCGCGGAGCGGCGGCGGGGTGGGACGCCGTCGTCACCTGCGGTCACCTCCGGTGCGGTCGCCGCCGCCGTTTCGGGCCGGGCGGGGTGGTGCGGAACGGTCGTACGTACGGGGCGCGGGCGGTGCCTGCCGCGGGGTGTCGCCGCCGCTGCCGCCTCCCCCGCCGCGGGTGCTGTGGGCGGCGACGCCGCCGGCGACCTGGCCGGCGGGCTGCTGCTTGGCGCCGGCGCCTCCGCCGTCGCCGCCGGGCCCGGACTGGCCGCCGCCCGGGCCGCGTGCGCTGTGCGTGTTGATGCCCTGCCGCACGAGGGCCGCCGGGGAGGAGACCACGGCTGCGGCGGCGCGGGAGGCGGGATCGCGGGACGCGTTGCGGTGGCCCACGATCTCGTCGCCGAAGCCGGGGACGAAGCGGTAGATCATGGCGCTGGCGAAGATCGCGAGCAGGATGATGGCGAGGCCGGAGACGATCGCCGAGAAGGCGTCCGGCCCGTCGGACGTGGAGAGCGCACCGGCGAGGCCGAGCACGATCACGATCACCGGCTTGACCAGGATCACGGCGATCATGATGCCCGCCCAGCGGCGCACGTGGCCCCACATGTTCTTGTCGACCAGGCCCGCGTATACGGCCGTGCCGAGCAGGGCGCCGACGTACAACAGGGCGGCCCTGACGACGAGTTCGAGATAGAGCACGCCGGCGGCGAGCACGGAGATCAGCGAGACGACGATCAGCATGATCGGGCCGCCGCCGATGTCGTCGCCGCTCTTGAGGGCCTCGGAGAAGGTCCCGAAGAACTTGTCCGTCTGGCCGGACGTGCCCGACGCGACGACGTCCGTCACCGCGTCGGTCGCGGACACCACCGTGTAGAGGATCAGGGGCGTGAACGCCGACGCGATGACGGTCAGCCAGAGGAAGCCGACCGCCTCGGTGATGGCCTCGACGAACGGCACGCCGCGGATGGCGCGCTTGGCGACGGCCAGCAGCCAGATGGTGAGCGTGAGGATCGTGGACGCGGCGAAGACGACCGCGTACTGGCGGAGGAACTCGGGGTTGGTGAAGTCGACGTTCGTCGTCTTGTTGACCAGCTCGGAGAGCTTGTCGACCGCCCAGGCGGCGGCCTTGGCGCAGCCCTTGGCGAGCGATGAGAGCGGGTCGAGCGCGCTGGTGGGGTCGGGGGCGGAGCCTCCGCCGCCACCGCCTGCGCCGTCGCCTTTTTCGCAGTATTCCCTTGCTGGGGCGGCGACCCCTTCGCAGGGGTCGTCCTGAGGTGCGGCACTTGCGCGACTGGCCGCGACAACGGCGGCTGTATTGAGGGCGACCACGAGAGCCCCCAGAAAGGCGATGCGGTGACGGTCAGCGGGCATAGGTGAAGCCTCCGTACCCCTCGACGGCCTTGGCCATCTCCTTTGCTGATGACGCAGCTTGGTCGCGGCCGACGGGCGTCGGACCGTCCTTCTGCTTGAAGTCGCTCACCTTCCAGTCCTCGCCGGTCCACTTCAGATCGAAGGTGTTGGTGTACCAACTCTCGGTGACGGGGGTCTTGGAGCCCTCGCCTGCAAGGCCGAACAGTGACGAGCGCCAGACCGCGACCTTGGCCCTGGACTTGTCGAACTTCACGACCTTGGTGCCGACGGGGTTCGTGCGTGAGATGAAGGTGCTGCCGCCCGGTGCCTCGCCGTTCTTCTCGAGGCCGATCTTCGTGAGGAAATCGGGGTCCTTGTAGACCTTGTCGAGATCGTCCGTGCGCTTGGCCGCGATGTCAGGGGCGTATACCGCTTCCACGATCTTCTTGCGCTCGGTGTCGTCGAACATCCCGTCACCGCCGAGCGCCACCGCGTAGTTCGCCGCCGCGCTCTCCGCGCCCTGCCGGGACTTGGGGAAGCCGGAGGGGATGCCGCCCTTGGTGCCGTCGACCGGTTTCTGGCCGGTGGGGGCCGTCGGTTGGGCGGCGGCGCCCTCCTTGCCGTTCGCGCCGTCGTCGCCTCCGTCGTCACCGCCCTGGTTGGCGAAGGCGATCGCCGCGATCAGCAACACCACGACGCCGACGATGGTGACGAGGCTGCGCCCCGGGCGCACCGGTGGTCTGCCGCCGCCGCCCTCGCCGTCCGGGAGGCGCGTGCGGGTCGTGGTGAGGGCGGCCGGGCCGCGGCCGAAGCCCCCGGCCGTGCCCTCATCGCCCGTACGGTCGCGCTCGCCGTACCCCTCGCCGCCGATGCTCATCCCGGACGTGCCCCCTCGAACCTCATACTCAGTCAACTGTCGTCAGTGCATTGTCTCCTCAAACGAAGGTAGCTGTGTCACTGGCCGTACGGGGGGCCTGTGGACAACGGGTGACGGAGCGTCTTGCCATGCGGTACGCCTGGCGTCCCCTGCGTCTCAACGGGCACGTGCGTCCGCAGCCGTCACGCTTGCCACGGGGGCGCGCCGGGGGCGTACGGAGGCGTCGGGGTACGCATGGTCACGGGTGCCCGTCGGCGGTGCGGGATCGGCTCGACGGCCCGCCCCCGTAGGGTGCTCGGCCACGGCTCCCGACACGGCCGGTCACCCCACGCATGCCGGGCCTGGGGTGCGGCTCAACCCCCGTACGCGGTACGGGAGCTCGTCGTCCGCTATGGCCGACTCCCCGGTTCTGACGGTGCGTTGATTCATCCACAGCCTGTGGATATCGCGGTACCGCTGGGAAGCGAACGGCCATGAGGCCGTGTCCCGGACGCGCCGTCGCCGTCCGTCCGCCCCCCCCGGCGGCCCCGGGCCATACGGTCAAGTGCCGCTAGAAGCCGACCCGTTCCAGCCAGAAGTCCAACAGCTCCGCGTCGCCCAGCACTTCGACTCGTCCGCTGCCCGGCGGCAGGCGGCGGAAGACGACCAGGAGCAGGTCAATGAGGGGGCCGCGCACCGCGGTCGTCGCCTTTTCGTGCGCCCGCTCCCAGGTGAACCCTTCCTCTTCGATACGGATCATCCACTCCGCCGGGGACGCTGCGGGCGGATCGTCGGTCGCGTGCAGATGGAGGGTCTCGCCGGCGCGAACGGAGAGGCTTCGTAGCGGCGGCCACTGGGCCAACGCCTCCCGGCTGGAGGTGAGTTCGAAGAGCTCGTCGAGGCAGTCGGCGGCCAGCTCGGCCGCGACGCCGGACGGCGCACCGTCGGCACCGGCGCCCGCCGCCGATGCGGCCGATGCCGCGTCCAACCGGTGCACGAGAGCCTCGTGCGTCCTGCGCCGCGCCCAGAAGCCCGCGCGTTGCTCGCCGGTGAGCGTCCACGCGGGGGATTCCTCGCCGGCGACGCGCAGTTCGTCGGAGACGAGCTGTGCGCTCTCGGAGAGCCAGGTGCTGAGCGCCTCCGCGTACGCCCCGGGCGCGACGTCGGCTTCCGGTAGCCCGGCCGGGCCGCCGTGGCGGGGGACGTCGCCGGGGCTGAGGAAGGAGGTCGCCCGCGTCCGTACGACCTCTGCCGCATGGCGGTGACCGTCGCCGACGTGCACGGCCAGCTCGCGCAGCGTCCACTCCGGGCAGGCGGGGACCCGGGCGTCGAGCGTCACGCCCTTGAGGGCGTCGCGGAACAGACGGGTCTGCTCGATGATCTCGGCGCAATAGCGGTCGAACGCGAGGGGGTTGGTCATGTCCGAAGCCTACTGACCGGTTGGCACAGGAGCTGAGCAGCGGGGTCAGCGCGTGGTGGGGTGTCCGTCCGTCCCGGTGCGCCGGGCGGCATCCCCGCCCGGCGCTCCCGTCACCGCTGTCACCGCTGTCACCGCTTGCGGGCCAGCGTGACGCCGTCGCGCATCGGCAGCATGACCGACTGGACGCGGCTGTCCGCCGTGATCGTGTCGTTGATCTGGCGGATGGCCCTGTCGGCCGCGTCCTGCGCGGACGGGTCGACGACACGGCCCCTGCGCAGCACGTTGTCGAGCACGATCACGCCGCCCGGCCGCATCCGCGGGACCAGCTCCTCGTAGTACGTCGGATAGCCGGTCTTGTCGGCGTCGACGAACGCGAAGTCGACGGTCTGCTCCATGGGAAGGGCCCGCAGGGTCTCGGCGGCCGGGGCGAGGCGCAGGTCGATGCGGTCCGTGAGTCCGGCGCGCTCCCAGTAGCGCCGGGCGACCGACGTCCACTCCTCGGAGACGTCGCACGCCAGCAGCCGCCCGTCCTCGCGCAGCCCGCGCGCGATGCAGATGGAGGAGTAGCCGGTGAAGACGCCGACCTCCACGGCGAAGGCGCCCCGGGTCAGCCGCACGAGCATCGTGAGCAACTCGCCCTCGTCGTGCGTGATCTGGAGGGTCGTGCCCGGCTCCAGCTGATGCGTCTCCTCGACGAGGTCGCGCAGGACGTCGTCGGCGGGAGAGGCGTGGGCGAGCAGGTAGTCCTCGAGGGCGGGATTGACGATGTCCATGCGTCTCCGGGGGTGTTGGTACGTACGTGGCAGAGGCCGAGGCATGGCCTGCGGGCGGGGCCGGGCCGTGTGCCCCGGCTGCCCGGCCCGAACCGGCCCGCGGGCGACGGCAGTCGGCGTGGAGCAGCGGCCCCGGCGGCCGTTCGCCGGATGCCCCGGAGCGCACGCACCAGAGCATACGGATCAGGGGTGACCGAAATCACCTCGCCATTCCGCCCGTTGGACCCGCCGTACCGGGACCGGAGCGGCCGATGCGCCCGATGTGACACGTGAACATGAACGCCCGAGTGAACGCACGGGACACGACGACCCTGAAGCGTTCGGAGATCGGAGATCGGTGCCGAGGGACACACCCCCCCCGGCGCCCAACACGACGCGGGCCGCCGGGACTTGGGCGCGGCTAGATGTATTGATCACGAGCGTTGTTGACACTTGTGGGTCTTGATCATGGCGAAGGCCTCCGCTGTGGTGGAGCTGTCTAAGGACTGCACCGCAGGGAGGCCTTCGTGTACCACCGTAATGCCCG
>NZ_JAASAG010000026.1 GCF_012726265.1 Streptomyces sp. HNM0575
CCAACGCCGTCCCCGTACCATGCGCCTCCACCGCATCCACATCCGACGCCGCAAGACCCGCAGCCGACAACGCCTGCCGAATCACCCGCTGCTGCGACGGACCATTCGGCGCCGTCAAACCATTCGACGCACCGTCCTGATTCACCGCGCTGCCCCGCACCACCGCCAGCACCCGATGCCCAAGACGCTCCGCATCCGAGAGCCGCTCCAACACCAACAACCCCACGCCCTCGGACCAGCCCGTACCGTCCGCACCGTCCGCGAACGCCTTGCACCGGCCGTCGGGGGACAGGGCTCCCTGGCGGGAGAGTTCGGCGAAGACCATGGGCGTGGACATCACGGTTGCGCCGCCGGCGAGCGCCATGTCGCACTCCCCCTGACGCAGGGCCTGTCCGGCCAGGTGGAGGGCGACGAGCGAGGCGGAGCAGGCCGTGTCCACCGTCATGGCGGGGCCTTCGAGGCCGAGCGTGTAGGAGAGGCGACCGGAGATGACGCTCGCCGCGAGGCCGGTTGCGGCGTGGCCTTCGGTGTCCTGGGCGCTGTCGTTGACGAGAGTGGCGTAGTCCTGTCCGTTGGTGCCGACGAAGACACCGGTCGAACTGCCGCGCAGCGACTGCGGATCGACCCCGGCACGCTCCAGCGCCTCCCACGACGACTCCAGCAGCAGCCTCTGCTGGGGGTCCATCGCCAGCGCCTCACGCGGCGAGATGCCGAAGAACGCGGCGTCGAAGTCGGCGGTTCCGTCGAGGAAGCCGCCGTTCCGAGTGATGCTGCTGCCCTGGCCGCCGGAGAAGAGGGTCTCCAGGTCCCAGTTGCGGTCGGTGGGGAAGTCGCCGATGCCGTCCCGGCCGTCGAGGAGGAACTGCCAGAAGTCCTCGGGCGTGCGGATGTCTCCGGGGAAGCGGCAGGACATGCCGACGATGGCCACCGGCTCGTCGGTCGTGCGCGGGGCGGCGGTGCCGCGGGTCGCAGCCGTCGCCGACTCGCCCTGGATGCCGAGGATCTCCTCCAGGAGGTGGCCCGCGAGGGCGCGTGGTGTGGGGTGGTCGAAGACGAGGCCGGCGGGCAGGGTCTGCCCGATGGCGGCGCTGAGCTGGTTGCGCAGTTCGACGGCGGTGAGCGAGTCGAATCCGAGGTCGCGGAAGGCCTTGTCGGCGCCGACCGCCGTGCCGCCGGAGTAGTTGAGGACGGTGGCGATGCGGGAGCGTACGAGGTCGAGTGCGGCTTCGTAGCGGTCTGCCTCGCCGAGTCCCTCAAGCCGTTCGCGGAGTTCGGAGGCCGCTGCACGACTCGTGTCGCGCGTGGCCCGGAGCTCCTCCACCGCCCGCTGTGCGTCGGGGAGTTCGGACAGGAGCGGCATGGGGCGTACTTCGAGCAGGGAGCCGAGAAGCTGCGGGTTGCGCAGATCGGCGATCGTGACGGTGGCGGGCTCCTCGCCGGCGGCCTGCCACATGGCCTCCACGGCCAGTCGCGGGTCCATCAGTCCGGCGCCGTCGCGTTCCGGCCATGTGCTGCGGCCGGAGCCGGTGGCGCTGTCGGCACCGCCGTCGGCGCCGTTGCCGCCGCCGATGTCCTGCGCGTCGCCGGTGTCCTCGGTCTCGGTGGTCTCGGCGTCGCCGGTGTCCTCAGCGGCGCCTCCGGGGCCCGTCTCGCCCGCGGCCATGCCCTCCCCCGCCCAGGCGCCCCAGGCGACGGCGGTGGCGGGCAGTCCTTCGGCGCGGCGGGTCCGGGCGAGGGAGTCCAGCACGGCGTTCGCCGCGGCGTAGTTGGCCTGCCCGGGGTTGCCTATCTGACCGGCGACGGAGGAGAAGAGGACGAACGCCGACAGGTCGAGGCCGCGGGTGAGTTCGTCGAGTGCGCGGGCGGCGGCGACCTTTGAGCGGAAGACGTCTTCGAAGCGTTCGGGGGTGAGCCCTTCGAGGATGCCGTCGTCCAGGACGCCGGCGGTGTGGACGACGCCGGTCAGCGGCTGGTCGGCGGGGAGCCCGGCGAGGACGGCGGAGAGGCCTTCCCGGTCGGCCGCGTCGCAGGCGACGATGTCCACTTCGGCGCCGAGCGCGGTGAGTTCGCCGCGCAGCCGGTCCGCGCCCGGAGCTTCGGGGCCGCGGCGGCTGAGGAGGACGAGGCGCTGTGCGCCGCGGGCGGCGAGGTCGCGGGCGACGTGCGCGCCGAGGGCGCCGGTGCCGCCGGTGACGAGCACCGTGCCCGAGGGCTGCCAGGCGGTGCCGGGATCGGCGTGCGGCGCGGGCACGAGCCTGCGGCCGAACAAGCCGGAGGCGCGGACGGCGAGTTGGTCCTCCTCCGCGCTGTGGCCCTGACCCGTGCCGCCGGTGCTGCCGGTGCTGCCGGTGCTGGTGGCGCCACCACTGTTCGTCCCGTCGGGGTGTCCGGCGACGGCCGCGCCCAGTACGTCGGTGAAGCGGCGCGTCGTGCGCCGGTCGAGCGTCGCCGGAAGGTCTACGAGTCCGCCCCACTGCTGCGGCAGTTCCATCGCGGCGACGCGGCCGAGGCCCCACACGCCCGCCTGCGCGGTGCCGTCGACGCCTTCGGTGGCGTCCACGGCGACGGCATTGCGGGTGACGGCCCATACGGGAGCGGTGACCGCGCTGTCGGCGAGTGCCTGCACGAGCAGCAGGGTGTTCCGTACGGCGGCGGGCACGCCCGAGGCGTCCTCCGCGCCGTCGAGGGCCAACAGGGAGACGACGCCTGTGAGTTGGGGCTGCGCCGACGGTGCGGGTGCGTCACCGCTCTCCGTGTCGTCACCGCTCTCCGTGTCCTCGCTGGCGGTCCGGGCGAGGGCCGCCGCCAAGTGCGCGGCCAGTTCGTCCCGTTGCGGCGTGCCTGCGGCGTCTCCGTCGCCGGGGATGCGGACTTGGACGACGTCGGAGCCGAGGGCTTCGAGGGCTTGCGCGATCCACGCCTCGTCCTCGGAGCCGGTCGCGGCCGCGGCGGGCAGGACGGCGAGCCAGCTCCCCTTCCCCTGCGGCTCGGTGCGCGGGCCGCGGGGCTCGCCGCCGGTGGCGGCCAGTGGCGTCCATGTCTCCCGGTAGCGCCAGGAGTCGATGGTGGACTGGGCGCGGCGGCGGTTGCGCCACGAGGTGAGGGCGGGCAACACCTCGCCCAGAGAGGTGAGTTCGGTGTCGGGGGCGACGCCCAGTTCGGCAGCGAGGGTGTCCAGGTCGCCGCTTTCGACGAGGGTCCAGAACGCGGCGTCGTCGGTTCGGTCGGTCCCGCTCGCTGCGGCACCCGTACCGGAACCGGCACCGGTGGCGGGTTCCGGCCAGTACCGCTGGTGCTGGAACGGGTAGGTGGGCAGTTCGGCGGGGCGGGCGCCGGTGCCGTCGAAGTAGCGTGCCCACTCCACGCGGGCGCCGTTGACGTGGAGGCGTGCCACCGCGGTGACGGCCGTGTGGTCCTCCGGCCGGTCCTTGCGGAGCAGCGGCACAGCGACCGACCCGGGCACGGACTCCGCGGCCATCGCGGAGAGCACTCCGTCGGGGCCGACCTCCAGGAACGCCGTGACGCCCTGTTCGGCGAGCGCGGCGACGCCGTCGGCGAACCGTACGGTCTCCCGCACGTGCCGCACCCAGTACGTCGCAGAGCGCAGCTCCTCGCCGGTGGCGATGCGGCCGGTGAGGTTGGATACGACGGGGATCGCGGGCTCGCCGAAGGACAGGCCGGCCACGGCCGCGTGGAAGTCGTCCAGCATCGCGTCCATCAAGGGCGAGTGAAATGCATGACTGACCAGCAAATTCCTAGTCTTGCGGCCCTTGCCGGCGAAGCTCTCCGCGATCTCCCGTACAGCCGTGTCCGCTCCGGAAACCACCACGGACGTGGGGCCGTTGACGGCGGCGAGCGCCACGTCGTCCCTGCCGTCGAGCAGCGCGAGCAGTTCGTCCTCGGTGGCCTCCACGGCGGCCATGGCCCCGCCGGCGGGGAGGTCCCGCATCAGCCGGGCCCGGGCGGAGACGAGGGTGCAGGCGTCCTCGAGTGAGAGGACGCCGGAGACGTGTGCGGCGGCGATCTCCCCGACCGAGTGGCCGATCAGGTAGTCGGGCGTGACGCCCCAGGATTCGGCCAGACGGTAGAGGGCCACCTCGACGGCGAACAGGGCGGGTTGGGCCCAGCCGGTGTCGTTCAGCGCGTCCGTGTCCTCGCCCCATACGGTGCTGCGCAGTTGGGGGTCCAGGTGGGCCAGTACGGCGTCGAAGGCGTCGGCGAAGACGGGGAAGCTTTCGTACAACTCCCGTCCCATGCCGAGGCGTTGGCTGCCCTGACCGGAGAAGGCGAACGCCAGCAGCCGGTCCTCGGCGGGCGCGACGGCGCGCTCGGCCTCCGCGGTCCCCTCCTCGCTGTGCAGCAGTACGGCACGGTGCTCGAACGCCGTGCGGCAGGCGGCGAGGGAGTAGCCGATGTCGACGGGGGTGGCGGCGGGCGGTGTGCTGCCGTCGCCGGCGCGGTCCGCGAGGGCGCTGACCCGATCGAGCTGGGCCTGGAGCGCGGCCTCCGACCGGGCGGAGACCACCCACGGCACGAGCGCGGGAACGGGCACGGGTGCGCTCCCGGCCGTGCCATGGGTGGCGATCTGGGTCGGGGGCGTGGCTACGGGCATGGCGTCGGTGGCGGTTTCGGTTTCGGTTTCCGCGACGGGCGCGTTGCCGGGGGCGTCGTCGGTGTCGCTCTCGGATACGTGGGGGTCGGCGGCCGTCTCGGCTTCCTGCACGGGCGCGGGCAGTGGCGCCTGTTCCAGGATGAGGTGCGCGTTGGTGCCGCTGACGCCGAAGGAGGACACACCTGCCCTGCGGAGCCGGTCCGCCTCGGGCCAGTCGGCGGCGTCGGTGAGGAGTTCGACGGCGCCGGCGCTCCAGTCGACGTGGGTGGACGGCTCGTCCACGTGCAGCGTCTTGGGGAGGAGGCCTTCCCTCAGGGCCATGACCATCTTGATGACGCCCGCGACGCCGCCCGCGGACTGCGGGTGGCCGATGTTGGACTTGATGGAGCCCAGCAGCAGCGGCCGCTCGCGGCTCTGGCCGTAAGTGGCCAGCACTGCCTGGGCCTCGATGGGGTCGCCGAGTGTCGTGCCGGTGCCGTGCGCCTCCACGGCGTCCACGTCGGAGGACGAGAGACCTGCGCTCGCCAACGCCTGCCGGATGACGCGCTGTTGGGACGGGCCGTTGGGCGCGGTCAGCCCGTTGGAGGCGCCGTCCTGATTCACTGCGCTGCCCCGTACGACCGCCAGCACGCGGTGGCCGTTGCGGCGTGCGTCGGAGAGCCGCTCCAGCAGGACGACGCCGGCGCCCTCGGACCAGCCGGTGCCGTCGGCGGCGTCGGAGAACGCCTTGCAGCGGCCGTCGGGCGCGAGACCGCCCTGGGAGGTGAAGGCGGCGAAGGCGTTCGGCGTGGACATCACGGCCACTCCGCCCGCCAGCGCCAGGTCGCACTCCCCGGAGCGCAGCGCCTGCGCCGCCCAGTGCATCGCCACCAGCGACGAGGAGCACGCGGTGTCGATGGTGGCGGCCGGGCCCTCCAGGCCGAGCAGGTAGGAGATGCGGCCGGAGAGGACGCTCGCGGCGTGGGCGGTGGTGGCGTAGAGGCCGACGTCCTCCGTGGAGTGGGCGACGAGGTCGGCGTAGTCCTGACCGGTGGTGCCCATGAAGACGCCGGTGCGGCTGCCGCGCAGTGCGGCGGGGTCGATGCTGCCGCGTTCGAGGGCCTCCCAGCTCGTCTCCAGCAGCAGCCGCTGCTGCGGGTCCATCACGACGGCTTCGCGGGGCGAGATCCCGAAGAACTCGGCGTCGAATCCGGCGACGTCGGCGAGGAAGCCGCCCTCGTACGTGGCGCTGGTCAGGGCGTTGAGGTCCCATCCGCGGTCCGCGGGGAAGGCGGAGATCGCGTCACGTCCCTCGGCGACGAGCTGCCACAGCTCCTCAGGGGTGCTGACGCCGCCGGGGTAACGGCAGCCCATGCCGACGACGGCGATGGGGTCGTCGGTCACGGGCGGCAGCACCTGGACCGCCGGTTCGGGTGCGGTCTCGGTGCCGAAGAGTTCGCCGTGCAGGAATCCCGCCAGGGCGTTGGGTGTGGGGTGGTCGAAGACGAGGGTGGCGGGCAGGGGAATGCCGGTGGCGCGCTTGAGCCGGTTGCGCAACTCGACGGCGATGACGGAGTCGAAACCCACATCACGGAAAGCACGATTGGCTGGCAGCGCCTCGGCATCGCTGTAACCCAGGGCCGCTGCGGCGTGGGTACGGACCAGTTCCAGCAGCTCCCGGGAACGCTCCGCCTCCGGCAGCCCCGCCAGGCGCCCCTTCAGCCCCGACTCGCCGCTGCTGCCGTCCTGCCCGTCGGGGTCGGTGTCCGGTTCGGCGAGTACGCGCTGGACCTGGGGGATCTCCGAGAGCAACGCGCTGGGACGCTCCGCCGTGAAACTCGGCGCGAACAGCTCCCAGTCCGTATTCGTCACCGTCAGCAGCGTCCGGTCCTCAGCGACGGCCCGGCCCAGCACCCACAACGCCAACTCCGGCTCCATGGGCACCAGACCACGGCGCTCCAGATGCCCCGCCATCGCCTCGTCCGTGGCCATGCCCGCGTCGCCCCAGGCACCCCATGCGAAGGAGGTGGCAGGCAGGCCCTGACCACGCCGGTACTGCGCCAACCCATCCAGGAACGCGTTCGCCGCCCCGTACGCCGGCTGACCACCGCTGCCCCAGCAGCCGGCGCCCGAGCCGAACAGTACGAAAGCGTCCAGATCCAGATCACGGGTCAGCTCGTGCAGATGCCAGGCTCCGTTCACCTTCGACCGCAGTACGCCGGCCAGCTGCTCGGACTCCAGCGATTCCAACGGCCCGTCACCGACGCCGACACCTGCGGCGTGGACGACGGCCGTCAGCGGAAACTCCTCCGGAATCGCCTCCAGCACGCTCGCCAAGGCGGCGCGGTCCGCCGCATCACAGGCGGCGATCGTCACCCGGGCACCCAGGCCCGCCAGCTCATCGCGCAACTCATCGGCGCCTGGGGCGTCCAGGCCCCGGCGGCTGGTCAACACCACATGGCCTGCGCCCCGTTCAACCAGCCACCGTGCCACCCGCGCACCCAACGCACCCGTACCACCCGTCACCAACACCGACCCCGACGGCACCCAACCCGAGGCAGCAGACGACGACTCGGACGAGACGGACTCGGACTCAGAGTCGGAGGCGGCATCGGAGTCGGCGGACGCGGCATCGCCGCCGCCATCACTCCCGGCGGAAACCGTCAGTTCGGTGGGTACGAGGCGGCGGCCGTAGATACCCGTGTCGCGGACAGCGACCTGATCCTCACCCGCGCCAGACGCCAACAGCCCAGCCACACCACGCCCGATCTCCTCGTTCCACGA
>NZ_JAASAG010000027.1 GCF_012726265.1 Streptomyces sp. HNM0575
GGGATTATTCCTCCTGGTTGTGCCGCTCTTTGTGGTCTGTCTTTTTGAGGCATTCACGGAGAGTTTGATCCTGGCTCAGGACGAACGCTGGCGGCGTGCTTAACACATGCAAGTCGAACGATGAAGCCTCTTCGGGGGTGGATTAGTGGCGAACGGGTGAGTAACACGTGGGCAATCTGCCTTGCACTTCGGGACAAGCCCTGGAAACGGGGTCTAATACCGGATGGGACTGCCGGCCGCATGGTCTGGTGGTGGAAAGCTTCGGCGGTGCAGGATGAGCCCGCGGCCTATCAGCTTGTTGGTGGGGTGATGGCCTACCAAGGCTGCGACGGGTAGCCGGCCTGAGAGGGCGACCGGCCACACTGGGACTGAGACACGGCCCAGACTCCTACGGGAGGCAGCAGTGGGGAATATTGCACAATGGGCGGAAGCCTGATGCAGCGACGCCGCGTGAGGGATGACGGCCTTCGGGTTGTAAACCTCTTTCAGCAGGGAAGAAGCCTTAAAACAGTGACGGTACCTGCAGAAGAAGCACCGGCTAACTACGTGCCAGCAGCCGCGGTAATACGTAGGGTGCGAGCGTTGTCCGGAATTATTGGGCGTAAAGAGCTCGTAGGCGGCTTGTCGCGTCGGATGTGAAAGCCCGGGGCTTAACCCTGGGTCTGCATTCGATACGGGCAGGCTGGAGTTCGGTAGGGGAGATCGGAATTCCTGGTGTAGCGGTGAAATGCGCAGATATCAGGAGGAACACCGGTGGCGAAGGCGGATCTCTGGGCCGATACTGACGCTGAGGAGCGAAAGCATGGGGAGCGAACAGGATTAGATACCCTGGTAGTCCATGCCGTAAACGTTGGGCACTAGGTGTGGGCGACATTCCACGTTGTCCGTGCCGCAGCTAACGCATTAAGTGCCCCGCCTGGGGAGTACGGCCGCAAGGCTAAAACTCAAAGGAATTGACGGGGGCCCGCACAAGCGGCGGAGCATGTGGCTTAATTCGACGCAACGCGAAGAACCTTACCAAGGCTTGACATACACCAGATCGCCGCAGAGATGTGGTTTCCCTTGTGGCTGGTGTACAGGTGGTGCATGGCTGTCGTCAGCTCGTGTCGTGAGATGTTGGGTTAAGTCCCGCAACGAGCGCAACCCTTGTCTCGTGTTGCCAGCAGGCCCTTGTGGTGCTGGGGACTCACGGGAGACTGCCGGGGTCAACTCGGAGGAAGGTGGGGACGACGTCAAGTCATCATGCCCCTTATGTCTTGGGCTGCACACGTGCTACAATGGCCGGTACAATGAGTGGCGATGCCGTGAGGTGGAGCGAATCTCAAAAAGCCGGTCTCAGTTCGGATTGGGGTCTGCAACTCGACCCCATGAAGTCGGAGTCGCTAGTAATCGCAGATCAGCATTGCTGCGGTGAATACGTTCCCGGGCCTTGTACACACCGCCCGTCACGTCACGAAAGTCGGTAACACCCGAAGCCGGTGGCCCAACCCCTTGTGGGAGGGAGCCGTCGAAGGTGGGACTGGCGATTGGGACGAAGTCGTAACAAGGTAGCCGTACCGGAAGGTGCGGCTGGATCACCTCCTTTCTAAGGAGCATCTTCAGTTCTCACTCTCCGCCGTCATGGTGGGGTGGGGTCTGCAGAGGCCAGTACACCGGCGCACGTCCGGTGCTGGTTGCTCATGGGTGGAACGTTGACTATTCGGTCTGCTGGTGCGGGCCTGTCCTGAGTACTGTCTGCGGCGCTTCGGCGTGGTGGTCGTGGAACGGGCGGGTGCGTGGTGGCGGGCCGGGCGCGCTGTTGGGTGTCTGAGAGTGCGGCCGTTGGTTTCGTGCTTTCGGTGCCGGTCCCGGTGAACCTCACGTCACGTCTTGTGGTGTGGGGGTGGTGGGTGGCTGGTTGTTGTTTGAGAACTGGACAGTGGACGCGAGCATCTGTGGCCAAGTTTTTAAGGGCGCACGGTGGATGCCTTGGCACCAGGAACCGATGAAGGACGTGGGAGGCCGCGATAGGCCCCGGGGAGTTGTCAACCGAGCTGTGATCCGGGGGTGTCCGAATGGGGAAACCCGGCAGTCGTCATGGGCTGTCACCCGCATCTGAATGTATAGGGTGTGTGGAGGGAACGCGGGGAAGTGAAACATCTCAGTACCCGTAGGAAGAGAAAACAATATGTGATTCCGGGAGTAGTGGCGAGCGAAACTGGATGAGGCTAAACCGTATGTGTGTGAGACCCGGCAGGGGTTGCATGTACGGGGTTGTGGGATCTCTCTTTTCATGGTCTGCCGGCTGTGAGGCGAGTGAGAAACCGTTGATGTAGGCGAAGGGTATGCGAAAGGCCCGGCGTAGAGGGTAAGACCCCCGTAGCTGAAATGTCAGCGGCTTGTTGGAGAGACACCCGAGTAGCATGGGGCCCGAGAAATCCTGTGTGAATCTGGCGGGACCACCCGTTAAGCCTAAATATTCCCTGGTGACCGATAGCGGATAGTACCGTGAGGGAATGGTGAAAAGTACCGCGGGAGCGGAGTGAAAGAGTACCTGAAACCGTGTGCCTACAAGCCGTGGGAGCGTCGCCGTATGTGCTTGCACATGCGGTCGTGACTGCGTGCCTTTTGAAGAATGAGCCTGCGAGTTTGCGGCATGTTGCGAGGTTAACCCGTGTGGGGGAGCCGTAGCGAAAGCGAGTCCGAAGAGGGCGATCTGAGTAGCGTGTTCAAGACCCGAAGCGGAGTGATCTAGCCATGGGCAGGGTGAAGCGGAGGTAAGACTTCGTGGAGGCCCGAACCCACCAGGGTTGAAAACCTGGGGGATGACCTGTGGTTAGGGGTGAAAGGCCAATCAAACTCCGTGATAGCTGGTTCTCCCCGAAATGCATTTAGGTGCAGCGTCGTGTGTTTCTTGCCGGAGGTAGAGCACTGGATAGGCGATGGGCCCTACCGGGTTACTGACCTTAGCCAAACTCCGAATGCCGGTAAGTGAGAGCGCGGCAGTGAGACTGTGGGGGATAAGCTCCATGGTCGAGAGGGAAACAGCCCAGAGCATCGACTAAGGCCCCTAAGCGTGTGCTAAGTGGGAAAGGATGTGGAGTCGCAGAGACAACCAGGAGGTTGGCTTAGAAGCAGCCATCCTTGAAAGAGTGCGTAATAGCTCACTGGTCAAGTGATTCCGCGCCGACAATGTAGCGGGGCTCAAGCACACCGCCGACGTCGTGTCACTCACACAAGAGCTCTAACGGGTGTGTGGGTGGGTAGGGGAGCGTCGTGTGCCGGGTGAAGCAGCACCGGAAGGTAGTTGTGGACGGTATGCGAGTGAGAATGCAGGCATGAGTAGCGATACATACGTGAGAAACGTGTGCGCCGATTGACTAAGGGTTCCTGGGTCAAGCTGATCTGCCCAGGGTAAGTCGGGTCCTAAGGCGAGGCCGACAGGCGTAGTCGATGGATAACCGGTTGATATTCCGGTACCCGTGGCAGTGCGCCAGCGCTGAATCAGGTGATGCTAAGCCCGTGAAGCCCCCAGTGGCGCCCTTCGGGGTGGTGCTGGTGTGGTGGAGCCGGCGGACCGAGCTTGTAGTAGGTGAGTGATGGGGTGACGCAGGAAGGTAGTCCAGCCCGGGCGGTGGTTGTCCCGGGGTAAGGGTGTAGGGCGTCATGTAGGTAAATCCGCATGACTTGGGCCTGAGACCTGATGCCGAGCCGATTGTGGTGAAGTGGATGATCCTATGCTGTCGAGAAAAGCCTCTAGCGAGTGCTGTTGCGGCCCGTACCCTAAACCGACTCAGGTGGTCTGGTAGAGAATACCGAGGCGTTCGGGTGAACTATGGTTAAGGAACTCGGCAAAATGCCCCCGTAACTTCGGGAGAAGGGGGGCCACGGCCGGTGAACCCACGTGCTGGGGGAGCTGGTGGTGGCCGCAGAGACCAGCGAGAAGCGACTGTTTACTAAAAACACAGGTCCGTGCGAAGCCGTAAGGCGATGTATACGGACTGACGCCTGCCCGGTGCTGGAACGTTAAGGGGACCGGTTAGTCACATTTCGGTGTGGCGAAGCTGAGAACTTAAGCGCCAGTAAACGGCGGTGGTAACTATAACCATCCTAAGGTAGCGAAATTCCTTGTCGGGTAAGTTCCGACCTGCACGAATGGCGTAACGACTTCTTGACTGTCTCAACCATAGGCCCGGTGAAATTGCACTACGAGTAAAGATGCTCGTTTCGCGCAGCAGGACGGAAAGACCCCGGGACCTTTACTATAGCTTGATATTGGTGTTCGGTTCGGTTTGTGTAGGATAGGTGGGAGACTGTGATGCTCGAGCGCCAGCTCGGGTGGAGTCGTTGTTGAAATACCACTCTGATCGTGCTGGATGTCTAACCCGGGTCCGTGATCCGGATCGGGGACAGTGTCTGGTGGGTAGTTTAACTGGGGCGGTTGCCTCCTAAAGTGTAACGGAGGCGCCCAAAGGTTCCCTCAGCCTGGTTGGTCATCAGGTGGTGAGTGTAAGTGCACAAGGGAGCTTGACTGTGAGACTGACGGGTCGAGCAGGGACGAAAGTCGGGACTAGTGATCCGGCGGTGGCTTGTGGAAGCGCCGTCGCTCAACGGATAAAAGGTACCCCGGGGATAACAGGCTGATCTTCCCCAAGAGTCCATATCGACGGGATGGTTTGGCACCTCGATGTCGGCTCGTCGCATCCTGGGGCTGGAGTCGGTCCCAAGGGTTGGGCTGTTCGCCCATTAAAGCGGTACGCGAGCTGGGTTTAGAACGTCGTGAGACAGTTCGGTCCCTATCCGCTGCGCGCGTAGGAGTCTTGAGAAGGGCTGTCCCTAGTACGAGAGGACCGGGACGGACGGACCTCTGGTGTGCCAGTTGTTCTGCCAAGAGCATGGCTGGTTGGCTACGTTCGGGAGGGATAACCGCTGAAAGCATCTAAGCGGGAAGCCTGCTTCGAGATGAGGACTCCCACCCCCCTGGTGGGGTTAAGGCTCCCGGGAGATGACCGGGTTGATAGGCCGGATATGGAAGACCCGTGAGGGTTGGAGTTGACCGGTACTAATAAGCCGAGGGCTTGACCATCGTTGCTACGCGTCCACTGTCTGGTATCTGAAACAACAACCACACGGCACGTAGCTGGTTGTGCAGATTCAAGTGAAGAGTGCGCTGACACACATGAGTTTCCCCCGCAGTGGTTGGGTGGGGGTTTGTGTTTCGGTGGTCATAGCGTGAGGGAAACGCCCGGTTACTTTCCGAACCCGGAAGCTAAGCCTTACTGCGCCGATGGTACTGCATGCGGGAGCGTGTGGGAGAGTAGGACACCGCCGAACTA
>NZ_JAASAG010000028.1 GCF_012726265.1 Streptomyces sp. HNM0575
CATTCGACGCACCGTCCTGATTCACCGCAGAACCCCGCACCACCGCCAACACCCGATGCCCGTTCCGCTCCGCCTCCGACAACCGCTCCAACACCAACCACCCAGCACCCTCACCCCAACCAGTGCCATCGGCGTCGGCGCTGAAGGCGTGGCAGCGGCCATCGCTCGACAGGCCTCGCTGGCGAGAGAACTCCACGAAGGTGTACGGCGTCGCCATCACCGTCGCGCCGCCCGCGAGCGCCAGCCCGCACTCACCGTTGCGCAACGACTGCGCCGCCAGATGCAACGCCACCAACGACGACGAACACGCCGTATCCACCGTCAACGCAGGCCCCTGAAGACCCAGCGCGTAGGCGACGCGGCCTGACATCACGCTGGCGCTGGCAGCGGTCGCGCCATAGCCGGCCGCCTCCTCGCCGGCGGCCAGCACGCGCGAGCCGTAGTCCTGCCCGTTGCTGCCGACGAACACGCCGACGTCGCCGCTCCGCAGCGAGGCGGGGGCGAGACCGGCGTTCTCGAACGCCTCCCAGGCGGTCTCCAGCAGCAGCCGCTGCTGCGGGTCGGTCACGGCCGCCTCGCGCGGGCTGATGCCGAAGAACTCGGCGTCGAAGTCGCCCGCGTCATGGAGGAATCCGCCTTCGCGAACGGTCGTCGTGCCCGCCCGGTCGGGATCCGCGTCGTAGATGTCGGACAGGCTCCAGCCGCGGTCGTCGGGGAAGGCGCCCACGGCGTCCACGCCCTCATCCACCAGCCGCCACAGCTCATCCGGCGAACCCACACCACCGGGGAACCGGCAACTCATCCCGACAATGGCAACCGCCTCATCCACCACCGCACGCCCACTGCCCGCCGAAGCGGCCTCCAGCGTGTCCGTGTCGCCGGACAGTTCGGCCTCGAGGTACGCGGTCAGGTCGTCGGCGGTCGGATGGTCGAAGACGATCGTGGAGGAGAGCGTCAGCCCGGTGGCCGCGGCGAGCCGGTTGCGCAGCTGGACCGCGCGCAGCGAGTCGAAGCCCAGTTCGCGGAACGGCCGGTCGACGCGCAGGTCGCCGGCGTCCCCGTGGCCGAGCACCGACGCCGTCTCGTCCCGTACCAGCGACAGCACGGCTCGTCGGCGCTCCGCCTCCGACAGGCCGGCGAAGCGGCTCGCGCCGGCTTCCACATCGGCGGTACGGCTGACGCCCGGCAGCTCGTCGAACAGCTGCGAGGACGCCAACTGCCCTGCCAGCAGCGGCCAGTCGGCGTCGGCGACCAGCAGCGAAGCGGCCGCCGTCGGAGCGGCCAACATCGGGGAAGCCGCCGACGGTACGGCCGTCAGCGGGGCGGCCGCTCGGCGGAGGACGGAGAGCGCGAGGTGCGGCGGCATCGGGGACAGGCCGTCGAGGCCGAGGCGCTTCCCCTCGGCCATCCCGTCCTCGGCCCACGGGCCCCACGCCACGGAGACCGCCCGCAGTCCCTGGTCGCGGTAGCTGGCGACGAGCGCGTCACAAGCGGCGTTGGCGGCGGCGTAGTTGCCCTGCCCCGGCGAACCGACGACTCCGGCCACGGAGGTGAACACGACGAACACGGTCTCGTCCGCCGCCGCCTGGCGCAGGTTCTCCAGCGCGTCGGCCTTCGGGCCCACCACGGCCTCGAAGCGGTCCGGTGTGAGGGAGTCGACGACACCGTCGTCGAGCACTCCCGCGGCGTGGACCACCGCGGTCGGACGCCACTCGGCCATCAACTCCCGCGCACGTTCCGGGTCGGTCAGATCCGCGGCCACCACAGCGGTCTCCACACCGAGCGCGGTCAGGTCGGCCGCACCGGGTGCCTCCGGGCCGCTCCTGCTGACGAGCACCACACGGTCGGCCCCCTCGGCGGCGAGCCAGTGCGCCACACGACGGCCGAGCGCGCCGGTGCCCCCGGTGACCAGCACGGTGCCGGACGGCTCCCAACCGCCCGCCGCGCCGGGCGCGTTCACAAGCCGGCGTACGTAGCTGCCCTCGGACCGGACCGAGACCTCGTGCTCAGGTCCGGCGACGGCCTCGGGCAGCCGCGCCCACGCGTCGTCACCGATCAGTTCGACGAGCCCGCCCCACCGGCCGGGTTCCTCCGCCGCTACGACCCGGCCGAGTCCCTGTGCCAGTGCCTGCAAGGGTTCGCCGGTCGTGACGCACCACAGCGGAGCGTCGATTCCGGCGTCGCCGAGGCCCTGTACCAAGGCCAGCAGCGTGGCCCCGCTCCGCCGGGCGTCGCCGAGCGCGAGCAGGGAGACGACCCGGTCGGGACGCAGCCCCCGCAGCCGTTCGCACACCTCGGCACGGTCGACGGTGTCCAGTTCCACCGTCGTACTGCCCTCGGGGATCCCGGCGGGCGGCCGGAACCCAGGCGGTTGCACCACGAGCCATGTGCCGGACTCGGCGGGCGCGGTGGGCTCGGCGGGCGCGGTAGGCTCGGCGGGCTTGCCGGACCCGGCGGACCGCCCGGCCACGGGGACCCACGCCACCTGGTGGCACCAGCCGTCCACGGTGGACTTGTTCTCGGTACGGCGGCGCAGCTCCGCCAGCGCGGGCAGCGCCGGCTCCAGCGAAGTCCGGAGGTCGTCCGGCAGGTCGTCGAGGTCGAGTCCGTCCCACCAGGCCGTGTCGGCGGACGTGTCCTCCAGCCAGTAACGCCGGTGCTGGAACGGGTAGGTGGGAAGGTCGACGCGGCGGGCTGCGGGGAACAGCTCCGACCAGTCGACGTCCGCACCGCGTACGGACAGCCGGGCCAGGGCGGTCAACAGCGCGGCGGGTTCGCCGGGTTCGTGCTCGCCCTGGCTGAGCGCGGGTATGAACGAGCCGTCGGGTGGGAGGAGTTGTTGTCCCATGCCGCTCAGTACGGCATCCGGGCCCAGCTCCAGCACCGTCGACACACCCTCCGCCGCCAGCGCTTGGACGGTGTCGGCGAACCGTACGGCCACCCGCACATGCTCCACCCAATACTCCGGGCCCAGCGCCTCCACCCGCTCACCGGAAACCATCGACACCAACGGAATACGCGGCGAGTGGAACTCCAACCCGGCGACGACACCCGCGAATTCATCGAGCATCGGCTCCATCAACGGCGAAT
>NZ_JAASAG010000029.1 GCF_012726265.1 Streptomyces sp. HNM0575
GGTTTGACGGCGCCGAATGGTCCGTCGCAGCAGCGGGTGATTCGGCAGGCGTTGTCGGCTGCGGGTCTTGCGGCGTCGGATGTGGATGCGGTGGAGGCGCATGGTACGGGGACGGCGTTGGGTGATCCGATCGAGGCGCAGGCGTTGTTGTCGACGTATGGGCAGGAGCGGGAGTCGGATCGGCCGTTGTTGTTGGGGTCGGTGAAGTCGAATCTGGGTCATACGCAGGCGGCTGCGGGTGTCGCGGGTGTGATCAAGATGGTGGAGGCGTTGCGGCATGGTGAGTTGCCGCGGACGTTGCATGTGGATTCCCCGTCGTCGCATGTGGAGTGGGATGCGGGTGCGGTGGAGTTGCTTCGGGAGCGGGTGGCGTGGCCTCAGGTGGGGCGTGTGCGGCGTGCGGGGGTGTCGTCGTTCGGGATCAGCGGGACCAATGCCCATGTGATTTTGGAGCAGGCCCCGGTTTCCGAGCCCGGTGGGGAATCCGATTCTGTTCCGGACTCCTCTGATTCTGTTTCCGGCAGCCCTGATTCTGTTTCTGGGTCTGTTTCTGTGCTTCCGGATTCGGATGTTCCGGGTTCTGGTTTTGGTGGTGTGGTTCCGTGGGTGGTGTCGGGGCGTTCTGAGGGTGCTTTGGATGGCCAGTTGGGTCGTTTGGAGTCGTTTGTTGGTGGGGTGTCGGGGGGTGTGCGGCCGGTTGATGTCGGGTTTTCGTTGATGTCGTCTCGGTCGGTGTTTGAGCATCGTGCGGTGGTGGTGCGTGAGGTGGAGTCGGGGGAGGGCTCTGTCTCGGATTCCGGTGGGGTTTCGTCGTCGGTTTCTTCTTCTGTGTGTGTGCGGGGGGTTGTGGGTGAGGTGGGTTCTGGTCCGGTGTTTGTTTTTCCGGGTCAGGGTTCGCAGTGGGTGGGGATGGCGGTGGAGTTGTTGGATTCTTCGCCGGTGTTTGGGTGGTGGATGGGTGAGTGTGATCGGGTTGTTGGGGGGTTGGCTGGTTTTTCTGTGGTGGGGGTGTTGCGGGATTCGTTGGGTGGTGGTGCGGGGGTTTCTGTGTTGGAGCGTATTGAGGTGCTTCAGCCGGTGTTGTTTTCGGTGATGGTGTCGTTGGCGGAGTTGTGGCGGTCGTGTGGGGTGGTGCCGTCTGCGGTGGTGGGGTCGTCGCAGGGGGAGATTGCGGCGGCGTATGTGGCGGGGGTTTTGAGTTTGGAGGATGCGGCGCGGGTGGTGGTGCTGCGTTCTGGGTTGTTTGCGCGTGAGTTGGTGGGTGGGGGTGCGGTGGCGTCGGTGGCGTTGCCGGTGGGGCGTGTTCGGGGGTTGTTGGAGGGGTGGTCTGGTCGTTTGTCGTTGGCGGGGGTGAATGGTCCGTCGGCGGTGACGGTGGCGGGTGAGTTGGGGGCGTTGGAGGAGTTTGTTTCGGTGTGTGAGGAGCGGGGGGTGCGGGCGCGGGTTGTGGGGTCGTCTGTGGCGTCGCATTCGGTTCAGGTGGAGCCGTTGCGTGAGGAGTTGTTGGGGTTGTTGGAGGGGGTGGAGTGTGTTTCGGGTGGGGTGCCGTTGTATTCGACGGTGTCGGGGGGTGTGGTTGATGGTGGTGAGTTGGGTGTGGAGTATTGGTTTGCGAATGCGCGGGAGCCGGTTGATTTTGCTGGTGCGGTGCGGTCGTTGGTGGGTGATGGGTATCGGGTGTTTGTGGAGTGCAGTGCGCATCCGGTGTTGATGGGGGCTGTGGAGGAGACGGCTGAGGAGTCGGGTGTTGAGGTTGTGGCGTTGGGGTCGTTGCGGCGTGGTCAGGGGGGTGGGGTTCGTTTTGTGACGTCGTTGGCTGAGGCGTGGGTGCGGGGTGTGCCGGTGGAGTGGGGCCGGTTGTTTGAGGGCTCTGGTGCGCGCTCGGTGGAGTTGCCGACGTATGCGTTTCAGCGGGAGCGTTTTTGGCCGAAGGCTCCTGTGGTGGTGGAGGGTGGGTCGCATCCGGTGGATGCGGCGTTGTGGGGGCTGGTCGAATCCGCCGATGATGATGTGCTGGCGCGGGTGCTGGGGGTGGATTCGGTTACGGCGCGGCAGGTGGCGTCGGGTCTGGTGGAATGGCGCGGTCGTGAACGCGTGCGTTCTCGTACGGGCGGCTGGTGCTACCGCGAATCCTGGAAACCCCTCAACCTGAATCGTATTGACACCACCTCTCTGAATAGCAACGGTTCCACGCCGGAATCTCCCGATGCCGATTCTGCTGTTTCCGGTGTGTGGTTGGTGGTGGTGCCTGCTGGTGGTGGTGTGCCGGTGGGGTGGGTGTCGTTGGTGGTGGGGCTTTTGGGTGCGGGTGTGGTGTGCCTGGAGGTTGAAGAGGGTGTGGAGCGGGCCGTGTTGGCGGCTCGTGTGGGGGAGGTGCTTCCTTCCGGTGGGGAGTGCGCTGGTGTGTTGTCGTTTTTGCCGGTTGGTGATGGTGGTGTCGGTTCCCTGAGCTCGGGTGTGTCGGGTGTGCCGGGTGGGTTGTGGGGTTCGGCGGTGTTGGTGCAGGCGTTGGGGGATGCCGGTGTGGTGGGGCCGGTGTGGGGTGTGACGTGTGGTGCGGTGGCTGCGGTGCCGGGGGATGTGGTGGTGCATCCGGTGCAGGCGGCGGTGTGGGGTTTGGGTCGTGTGGCGGCGTTGGAGTTGCCGCACCGCTGGGGTGGTTTGGTGGATCTGCCCGCCGACCCCGACTCGTGGAACGAGGAGATCGGGCGTGGTGTGGCTGGGCTGTTGGCGTCTGGCGCGGGTGAGGATCAGGTCGCTGTCCGCGACACGGGTATCTACGGCCGCCGCCTCGTACCCACCGAACTGA
>NZ_JAASAG010000003.1:0-174421 GCF_012726265.1 Streptomyces sp. HNM0575
TCGTTCCCGGTACTGACGCTGCCGCTCTGATCGTCCCCAGCCTGGTCGACTCGCTGACCTCCGTGCTTGACCGGCGCAAACTCCTCGCGGCCAGGATCGAGGAACTGTTGGAGGCCCACCCTCTTTCCCAGGTCCTGACGTCCATGCCCGGCATTGGCGTCAGGACCGGAGCCCGCATCCTCATCGACGTCGGCGACGGATCGAGGTTCCCGTCCGCCGCCCACCTCGCGGCCTACGCAGGCCTGGCACCCGCGACGAGAAGTTCGGGCTCCTCGATCCGAGGCGAACAACCCTCCCGGCGCGGCAACAAGCAGCTCAAGCGAGCGTTCTTCCTGTCCGCGTTCGCAGCCCTGGCCGAACCGGCCTCCAGGACGTACTACGACAAGAAGATCGCCCAGGGAAAGCACCACACCCAAGCCCTCCTCTGCCTCGCGAGACGACGAGCCGACGTGCTCTTCGCCATGCTCCGCGACGGCACCTTCTACGACCCCAAGCCCACCCCCACGGGTTGACGAAACCCATAGGGACACCCCCCGGCGGGGCCGGGTCCAGCAGACGAGTCCCGCCGTGCCCGCCGCGCACGCGCCCCCGTCAGCCGAACTGCCGCTCGATCTCGGCGAGTTTCTCCTCCAGCGAGTCCAGCCGCGGCCCCGCGATACCGGCCGTGCCGTCCTCGCCGCGCACGCCCGCCGCCGTACCGCCGGTCCCTGTCGCGGCGACGGCGCTATCGGCGGTGCCCGGAGCGCCCACGGCACCCGCCGCACCTGCCGCACCTGCCGCACCCACCGCACCTGCCGCACCCGCGGCGACCTCCGCCGCCTGACCCGGCCCCGATTCCACCGCGAGGACTCCGTCCGGCTCGCCGCGGCCTCCGCGGCCCCCGCGGCCTCCGTGTCCGCCGCCACGGGACCCGCGTCCGCGGTGCTGCCTGCCGAGGGCCTTCGCCCTGGCCAGGTCGAGTTTCTGCTGCTCCTTGCGGCGGAGACGTTCCTGCTCGTTCCGGCGCCGGTCCTCCCGTACCTCCTCCACCGCCTGGTCGAGCGACCGTACGCCCTCCAGCAGCATCAGCGACCACGCGCGGAAGGTCTCGCGGGGCGCGCGCAGCCACCGTACGACCCGGATCTGCGGCAACGGCCGCGGAACCAGGCCCTGTTCGCGGAGCGCGGCCCGGCGCGTCTGCTTCAGCGCACGGTCGAAGAGGACGGCCGCCGACAGCGACATCCCGGCGAAGAACTCCGGCGCCCCCGCGTGCGCGTCGCCGCGCGGCGCGTGCACCCAGTTGAACCAGGCCGCGGCGCCCGCGAACGCCCATACCAGCAGCCGCGATCCGAGCGACGCGTCACCGTGGCTCGCCTCCCGTACCGCGATGACGGCCGAGAACATCGCCGCCCCGTCGAGCCCGAACGGGACGAGGTACTCCCAGCCGCCGGCCAGCCGCAGATTCTGCCGTCCGAAACCGACGAGACCGTGGAAGGAGAGCGCCGCGGCCACCGCCGCACAGCAGAAGAGCAGCAGGTAGGCCGCCGTCGCATAGAACGTCTCCTTGCGGCGGCGGCGCTGCTCCGACAGCTCCCAGGAGTCCGAGCCGAAGACCCCCGTACCGCCGCCGTCCGCGCGCTCCGCCCGCCGGCCCGCCCGTCTTGCCCGTACCACCAGCACGACCGCGCAGGCGGCGCCGGCGAGCAGTGCCGCGCCCGCCGCCACTCCGCCCAGCGGTGGATCCGTCAACGTCATCCGATGCCCCTTGCCCCTCGCTGCCCGCCGCCGCGCGCCGGCCGCCCGGTCGCGCCCGCGTGCACGGGCCTGATTTGCGAGGCATCCTGGCCCAGCGGCTGTCGCGGAACGGGGAATTCGCCGTCAATGCATGCCAACGAGGGGCGTCAGCGGGTGAGTTGGGCGTTTCGGGTCGAACTCGTCAGCGAGCCGCGGACAGCCGCGCGACGCGTTCCGAGTCGCACGTACGGGGGCAGGTGACGCAGGTGTCCTCGGGGCGGAGCGTGTAGTAGAGGCAGCAGCTGGCCCGGTCACGGGTGGAGAGCAACTCGCCGTCCGCCCCGGTCAGTTCAC
Organism: Streptomyces sp. HNM0575; assembly: GCF_012726265.1. Lineage (GTDB taxonomy): Bacteria > Actinomycetota > Actinomycetes > Streptomycetales > Streptomycetaceae > Streptomyces. The sequence goes on from NZ_JAASAG010000003.1 coordinate 2,068, forward strand.
GGAATCCGGCGGCCTGTGCGTAGGGGAGCGTGGCGCCTGGAAGCAGCAGCCCGGCCTCGTGCCTGGCGCGCTCCTCCTCGCCGAGCAGATGGCCGAGATACCAGAGCCCCTCGGTGATCTCGTCCGTCGCCATGCCCCACATCGCCCTCGGCCCGCGCCGCATGCGGGGGCGGAAGCCGTCCAGCACCGGCGTGAGGTGCTCCGCGATCGCGGCCCGCACCTCGGCGCGCAGCTCCTCCTCGTCCGCGACGACGCGCGCACCCGGTGCGCCTGCCGCCGAGTCCCCGGGAAGGCACGCGAACTCCTCGATGCATACGGCCAGTTCACCGGGCGTACGGCGGGACGCGACCGCCTCGACGGGCACGCGCGGCACCCGGCGGTGCAGAAACCAGGGGACGGTGACCAGCAGGCACAGCGGCCACGCGTAGCGGTGGAGCCCGAAGGTGGCGACGACGTCCGGACGCGGGCGCCGGCCGTAGTCGCGCAGCGCCTGATCCGCATCCCGGGCGAGGAACTCGTCGAGAAACGGGCCGCCTTCGGCCAGCCGGGTGGCCGGCACCCACTCCGGACCGCCGGGCAGGGCGCCGCCGGGCCCGGTCTCGCGCACCCGCAGCGCCGGGAACACCGCGGTCAGCCGCGCGTACGCCGCCGTGAACGGCGAGACCGCGGCGGGCTCGGCGAAGGCCGGGGTGAACGCGGGCATGGGCATGTGCGGACCACCTATCGAGATCAACAACAGGTTAGGCTTACCTTATCCGATGCCCTGAAGGTTTGATCTCAGGCCCCGCCGCCCTATGGTGCTCAGCGAGACCTGGAGGGCCCATGGAGCAGACCGCAGCGGATGCGCCCGTACGGGCGGAGCGTGCCGCACTCCGAAGCCGAAGCCTCCCTCGTACGGACCCGCCCGTACGGCACCCCGCGGGAGAAGGCGAAGACCAGGTGGCACGGGGCGAGCACGTGCACAGCGAACCCCCGCCGCCGCAGATCCCGGGGGCAGTCGGCACCGGCGCACTCGTGGAGACGGACGGACAGGGGGACGGCCGCGCCGTACCGGACGGGCCGGAGCGGCCGGAAGCGCCCGCCCGCAGGACCCGCGCCGAGGCGAAGCAGCCCGAGCGGCACTCGGTGCGCGCACAGGTGCTCACGGCCCTGCGCGCGGCACTGCTGTCCGGCGAACTCGCCCCGGGCGAGGTCTACTCCGCGCCCGCGCTCGCCGAGCGCCTCGGTGTCTCCGCGACGCCCGTACGGGAGGCGATGCAGCGCCTCGCGTGCGAGGGAGCCGTCAGCACCGTGCCCAACCGCGGCTTCCGCATAGCGCAGTGCAGCGAGCGCGACCTCGCCGAACTGGCCGAGATACGGGTCCTGTTGGAGGTCCCCTCCGTGCTGGAGACGGCCCGCACGATGCCGCCCGAGTGCTGGGAGTGCCTCCGCCCCTACGCGGACGAGGCCCTGGCCGTCGCACGCGGCGGCGACCGTGCCGCCTACGCGGACGCCGACTCCGCCTTCCACCGGGCGCTGCTGGAGCTTACCGGCAACCGCCAACTCGTCGCCGTCTCCGCCGACATACAGCGCCGCACCCAGCGCCGGCCGGCACCCGCCGCCCCCGCGCTGTGCACCGAGGAACTGCTCAGGGACGCCACCGACCACATGGTCCTGCTGGACGCCCTGCGCGCCCGCGACCTCTCCTCCGTCGAAGGCCTCATGCGCGCACACGTGACGGCCTGAAGCGCGGACCCCCTCCAGGGTCCGCGCCTCTCGCGCTCACGGGTGCCGACTGCCGCGTACCGGGTGCCGCGTACCGGGTACCGGGTGTCGACTGCCGCGTACCGGGTGCCGCGTACCGGGTACCGGGTGCCGGCTCCGCGTGCCGCGTGCCGACTGCCGTCAGGCGGCGGGCAGTTGGCCCGCCAGCCAGGTGGGCACACCGCCGAGCAGCCGGAACAGCCGCCCGGCCTCCTCGCGCAGCCGTGTCGCCTCCGGCTCGGGCTCCACGTCCGCGAGCGCCGTGAGCGCGGGCGCCATTCCCACCAGGAAGCCCAACTCCTCGCGCAGCCGCAGCGATTCGGTGAACCCGTGCCGCGCCTCGGCCACTTCGCCGTCCCGCAGCGCGAGCCCCGCCAGATGCCGCCAGGTGAAGGAGCACAGCAGCATGTCGTCGACCGCGGTGGCCGCGGCGTGCGCGCGCCGGTACGCCGCGAGCGCCGACTGCGGGGTGTCACTGAGGTGTTCGGCGAGCAGCCCGCGGCGGTAGTCGAGCATCGCCCGTCCGTGCGCCGTCGGAGGCAGCAGGGCGGCGGCCCTGCCCAGGGCCGCGCGTGCCTCGTCCGATCGGTCGCGTACGTTCAAGACCGTTGCCGTGTAGGCGAGTTGGCCGCGCTCGCAGGCGGCCGCCCCGCGCTCCTCGTCGTCCTGTGCGAGCGCCTCCGCGGCGCGCAGCGCGGACTCCGCCGCGTCCCAGCCGTCGCTCGTGAACATGCACTGCTCGACCAGCAGCGCCGCCCGCCGCAGGGATGCCGCCGTGTCCACCGCCGCATACGGCTCCAGCAGCGCCGCCGCGTCCTCCCAGCAGCCGCGTGAGCGCAACCGCCACACCGCGCCGTCCACCGGCGAGGCCTTGCCGGGTTGGTCAGGCGGTGCGCCACCACCGAACACCGGAGACGGTTCGCCGTCCCCGGTCTCCAGCCGCACCGAACGTGACATGGCGGTTTCCGCCACAGTTGCCCTCCCAAGCGCACCATTGAGCTTCGAGCCGGATGTGAGCGAATCTCAGCACGGAGTGCCGGACCCGGCCAAGGGTTTGCTGTGAATCAGTTCACAAAGTTTTACTCGGCGGGCGTGATTGCCAACCACGGGGCCGTCGCCAGGGCGCCGCCGGGCGACTTCTCCGGTCGCGCGGTCACTCTCCGCATCCATGGGCTCTCTCTCCCCCAGGGAGGCGCGTGCGACCGGCCGGGGCCCGGGCCGCGGTCCGAGACGAGACGGCGCGCAGGAGATCGCCCGCGGTGGAGCCAGTCGCCGCATCCGCGGCCAGGGGTGGTGTCGTAGCTCTCAACACGGGGCAGTACGCGGCAGAAAGCTTGTCGGCCCGTGCCAAATTCCAATGCCTGGAGCGGTATTCCGAACAACGGGCGCTACCGTGACGACGGAAGTGTGAGGGCAATGCCGATCGCAGCCCGGACGGGACGATTCACCCAAAGAGGCGACTGGTTGAACTGCGGAGAACATCGATCGCAGCAGCCGGGCAGAGTCGCACCGGCTGCTCGCTCGAACCGTCCCGGACGGCCCTCTATTGCGGAGCCGGCCACGGAGAAGTGGCGGCCGACCCGTTCGTCAGTGTGTCCGTGGGCTGTCGCACATGACGGCACGCGTTGATCGATGGGGGACATGACCGGATGGAGACAACCGAGCGGTCGTCCGACGCCGAACTGGTTGAACTCGTCCATGTCGGCGGGCAGTCGGCCCGTGCGGCCGTTGGTGAACTGGAAGAGCGTCACTTCGAGGCCGTACGCGATTTCGCCGCCCTGTGCGTGAACAGCTGCCCGGCTGCGGACCAACTGGCCAGGCACGCCTGGCGGTCGGCCCTGAACTCCCATGACGCGAGCGGGGCGGGAGCGGTGCGCCCCCACGCGCTGCGGTCGGTGCTCCACGCCGCCGCCGGATTCGCCGAGACCCATCATCGCGGAGTGCTCGACGCGGGCCTGGCGTCGTGGCTGGCCCCGCATCCGGCCGCGCCGGACGGGAGCTCGCCGGGCGGTGCCCTCCCGGTCTTCTACCGTGACTCCGTCGTCACGCGGGCATTCGACGCGCTGCCGGCCAAATTGCAGACGGTGATGTGGCATCGCCTCGTGGAGGACGCCGGCAACGGCCAGACGGGGCGGCTGCTGGGTTCCGGTTCGGCGGATTCCCAGGAGATCTCCGTACTGATCCGGCGCGCGTACCGGGAGTTCTATCACGCGTACGAGGAAATCCATCAGGACGGAATGGCCGACGAGTGCCGTCGTTTCCATCGCATGCTCATGGCTTACGCCGGGCGCAAGGGCGGCAATTCAGCGGACGTGGTTCCACATCTCCAGCAGTGCGGCTACTGCTCGCGCGCCTTCTCCGATCTCGAGCGCATGGACGGGGATTTGGGAGAGCTTCTGGCAGAGGCGCTGCTTCCGTTCGGAGGGCGCGACTACTTCGCTTCCCGGCGTGCCGAACGGACCGGGGCGACCGTCGCCGTCCCCGGCCAAGCACCGGAGGATCCGCCCCGGGAGCCGGAGGCAGGGCCGAGCGCCCCGCACCCCGGCCGGCACCGCCGCAAGCTCCGCAAGGCGACGCCGGGCGTGCCGGGCGTACCGGGGGAGGGCGTGCCGGTCGCGGCCGCCGCGCCGTCCGGGCAACCTGCCGAGCGGAGGACCGGCGCCCCCGGCAGCATCCGTGCCCGGCGGCTCACGCAGGTCATCGCCTCGCTCGGAGTGTGCTCGCTGGCGGTGGCCTTCGCCTATGCGCAGGGCTTCGGGCAGAGGACGTCCCAACGCACCGGCGGACCGCCGGCGAAGGAGGCCCCCTCCGCTCCGGCACCTTCGAAGTCCGGTGCGTCCGGCCGGTCGGAGTCGCCCACGGACTCACCGTCGCCGAGCGGGTCGTCGGACGGATCGGCGAAGCCGCCTCCCGGCGGCGGCCGGGGCGAGCGCACTCCCGGCCCCGTGGTGCGCGGCGCGGCCCTGGAGTGGCTCTTCGACGGGGTCAAAGACGGTGTGACCGCCGACAGTTCGGGCCACGACAGGGACGGGACCCTTGTGGGCGACCCGCTGCCCAAGCTCCTGAAAAAGGGCGGAATGACGTTCTCCGGGCGGCAGTCGGTGACGTCGGGGAATTCCGTGTTCGACACCGACAGCAGCTTCTCCGTCGCGGCCCGCGTGAAGCTGCGCAACACCGACACGTATCAGACCGTCGCCAGCCAGGACGGCAAGGAGGTCAGCTCCTTCCAGCTCCAGTACGACCCGGTGGAGGAGCGCTGGGAGATGCGCATGCACCGGACCGACGACGGAAGCTCCCGCGCCGACGAGGCCGAATCCGATTCCGCCCCGCGTGCCGGGCGCTGGACCTCGATCGCCGGGATTTACGACGCCGCCGACGAGGAGATCCGGCTGTACGTCGACGGGAAGCTCCAGGACACCGTCCACCGGGACGGAGACCGCAGCTCGGAGGGTGAATTCGCCGTGGGGAGGGCCCGGTTGGGCGACCGGTACATCCGCGGCTTCGAAGGGACCGTCGACACGGTACGGGCGTTCCCCAAGGCGCTCTCGGGCGCGGAAGTCAGGAAGCTCGCGGACGAGGAGTAGCTCGCGCGCGACAGGTGAGGCCTGGGCCCGAACCGGGCGGCGCCTCCGGCCGGTTGCTTGAGCTGCCGCGTGAGAGCAGCGACCGGGGCCGGGGCCGGGACCGGTTGCGTACGGAACGCGTGCCGCGCTCGCCGAGGGCGGCAGCGGCCCGCCCGGCTCTCGATCACGGCCGGTCACGGCCGGCCACGGGTGTGCGGTCAGGTGCCGGCGGGGCTGAAGCCCTCGACGGAGAGCCGGAAGACGTGCTCCGCCTGCGTGGCCGGGTCGGTGTGGTGCTCGGTGGCCAGGGCAATTCCGACGATCAGCGTGAGCAGATCGTGGACGGTGACGTCCGCCCGGACGGCCCGGTCGGCGACGGCCTTGCTCACCAACGGGGCACCGGCTTCCTCGATGTCTGCCGCACAGGAGTCCTGGGTGTCCTCGTCCCCGAGGGGCTCGTAGGACAGAGCGTCGGCCAGGCCTCGTGCGGCGAGCGAGTAGGAGAGCAGCTCGCGCAGCCACTTCAGCAGGGCGCCCCGGCTGTCGTCTTCGCCGGCGAGCGTATGAGCGAGGTCGCACAGGGCGCGGACGCGCTGCTTGAAGACGGCGTCGAGCAGGGCCCTGCGCGAGGAGAAGTGGCGCCGCACGGTCGCCGATCCGACGCCTGCGACGCGGGCGATCTGCTCAAGGGAGGCGTTGGCCCCGTTGGCCGCGACTTCGGCCTCGGCCACGGCGAGGATACGGGCGAAGTTGCGGCGGGCATCCGAGCGCTGGCCGGTCATCGTCTCCCCAACATTGCTAAGTGGCGGGCCCCGCCATATTCTAGCGAACATGAACCGGCGGGCCCCGCCGTTTCTGCGTGCGTGACTGCCGAGGAGATGCACTCATGACCACTGCCGCCACACCCGTCCTCGTCACCGGCGCCACCGGCCGCCAGGGCGGCGCCACCGCCCGCGCCCTGCTCTCGGCGGGAACGCCGGTGCATGCCCTCGTACGGAATCCGCACACGGAGCGGGCACGGGCCGTCGAAGAGCTCGGAGCCCGCCTGATCGTGGGCGACCTGACCGACCCGAGCACTCTTGAGCCCGCAGTGGACGGCGTACGGGCCGTCTTCTCCGTGCAGATGCCCGAATTCACCGAGCAGGGCGTCGACTTCGCCGGTGAGGTCAGGCAGGCGGACAACCTGATGACGGCCGCCAGGGCCGCCGGGGTGGAGCAGTTCGTCCAGTCCTCCACCAGCGGCGTGGGCCAGCACACCCGGGCTCCGGGCTGGACGGAAGGGCGCTGGGCGATGATGGAGGAGCCGCTGGGCACCAAGGCGGCCATCCAGGACCGCCTGCGCGAACTGGACTTCCCCTACTGGACGTTGATCAAGCCGTCGTTCTTCATGGAGAACTTCGAGCCGGCCATGCGGTTCTACTTCCCCCGCGGAGTCGAAGGCGGTCTGGTCACCGTCGTCAAACCCGGCACGCACCTGGCGCTCGTAGCGGCCGCGGACGTGGGCAAGGCAGCGGCGGCCGCCCTCTCCGAGCCCGGCAGGTACCACCGCATGGAACTGGAACTCGCGAGCGACTACCTGACCATGACCCGGATCGCCGAGATCCTCTCGGGCGCTCTCGGCGTCCCGGTGTCGGCGCCGGACATGACCGAGGAGCAGGCCCGTGCCGCAGGCATGCCCGACATGGGCGCCACTCACGAATTCATGGAGGTGGTCGGCCAGCCGGCCCGGCCGCGGTTCGCTCGCGAACTGGGCATCGACCTGACGAGCTTCGAGCAGTGGGCGCACGAACACCTGCGGTCCGCCGCCTGAGCGAGCGTCACGCCGTGGGAGACGTCTCAACTCGCGGGCGGTACAGGTGCGTTCCGGGGAGCGCATCGGGATCGCGGCGCACCTCCGCCGGGTTCGTCTCCGGCAGGAACCAGGCGCTGGCGAAGGTGATGACGCCCATGAGCGCGATGTAGGCCGCGACCAGGGTGGTCGTCCCCGTCTTCGCGATCACGGCGGTCATGAGGATCGGTGTGCCGCCGCTCACGACGATGGCCGACAACTGGTAGGCGAGGGAGGCTCCGGAGTACCGGACGTTCGGCGCGAAGAGCTCACCGAGGAAGGCCGCCGCCGGGCCGTACGTCAGCCCCTGGAAGAGGAATCCCACGGCGACCGCGACGAAGACCCACGGCGCCGACCTTGTCCCCACCAGGGCGAAGTAGGGGAACGCCCAGGCCGCCACCCCGAGCCCGCCCACGAGGATCAGGATCCGCCGCCCGAACCTGTCCGACAGGTGTCCCGAGACGGGAAGGACCGCCGTCATCAGCGCCGCGCTCAGCAGGGTGGCCGTCAGCAGCGAATTCCGCTCCATGTGGAGCGTGGTCGTGCCATAGCTCAGCAGGCCCGTGATGCTCACGTAGAAGAGGCTGTTCGTGGCGGACAGGGTGCCGCAACCCAGCAGGATCCGGCGCCAGTTCTGGCGTACGGCCTGGGTCAGTGGCGCCCGCACCACGGTCTCCTGCTGCTTCCGCGCCGCCTCGTCCTGGAGCCTGCGGAAGTCCGGGGTGTCCTCGACCTTCCGCTGGATGTACAGGACCACCGGGAACATCACCGCGCTGAGCAGGAACGGGATGCGCCAGCCCCAGCTCAGGAAGGCGTCGCTCGGCACGAGGGTGCTGGCCGCGATGAGGATCAGGTTGGCGATGATGACCGCGACCGGGACGCTGGTCTGGCCGAACGTGCCCGCGAAACCCCGGCGTTTGGGAGCGGCCGACTCCGTGAGGAGGAGCGCGATTCCGCCCCACTGGCCGCCGGCCGCGATCCCCTGGAGGAAGCGCAGCGCCACCAGCAGCGTCGGAGCGAGTGCGCCGACGGTCGCGGCGCCCGGCAGGCAGCCGATGAGGAAGGTCGCGGCCGCCATTCCGACGAGGCAGACGACGACCGTGGGCTTGCGCCCGTACTTGTCCCCGAAGTGACCGGCGAGGAGCCCGCCGAGGGGCCGCGCGACGAAGCCCGCCCAGAACGTGCTGAAGGACAGCAACGTGCCCATGAGGGGGGACGAGTGGGGAAAGAAGACGTGCGGGAAGGCCAGCGCCGCCGCCATGCCGTACAGGAAGAAGTCGTACCACTCGATCGAGCTGCCGATCAGCCCGGCGGCGAGCAGCTTCCAGGAGGAGCGACGCGGTGCTGCCGGGGCGGGATCGGAGCCGCTGCCGCTGATGTGCGCCTGCGCGGATGAAGTCATGTGACATTCCTGGGAGTCGGGAAGAGGACGACGGGCGCACGCGGCCGATCGGCCTCTCCGGGTGTTCAGCGGTGCGGTGCCGGGGCGATCGTGACGTGCGTCACGCCTGCGTGACGTGCGCTGAGAGTAGAGCCGCGCGAGCGCTCCCTAGGATGGAAAGTACGTACCCTCCTGGCGACCCCGAGGTGTATGAAAGCTCTACCCCGCCCTTTCCAGAGGGGTATTGATGGCACGCATGGGATACGGCACGCACGGAGCCGCCGACAACGACGAGCTGGCCTCCTACCGGCTGCGGCGCGAGCGCGAGCTGAGCAGCCTCTACGCGACGGCCCGCTCGCTGGCCGCACTCGGCGAGGTCGACGAGGTCCTGCCGTCGATCGTCAAGCAGGCCCACGAGCTGATCGGCAGCGACTTCGTCTACCTGTCGCTCCTGGACGCGGAGGGGAACCTCACCCTCAGAGCCTCGTCCGGCACCATCTCGGCGGAGTTCTCCTCGGCGCGCATGCCTCCGGGGGCCGGTCTGGGCGGGCGCGTGATCGAGTCCAGAGCCCCGTTCTGGGTCAGCAACTACCGTGACGCCCGCGTCCTCCGGCACAGCTCCACCTTCGACCGGCTCGTGCTGAGCGAGGGGCTCACGGCGCTGCTGGGCGTACCTCTCCTGGTCGGCGAGCGGGCGGTCGGTGCCCTCTTCGCCGCCGACCGCACCGAGCGCCCCTTCGAGAATGACGAGGTCGCCCTCTTCAGCGCCTTCGCCGACCACGCCGCGATCGCCCTCAACAACGCGCGGCTGTACGAGGAGAGCCGTTCCTCGCTCCAGCGGCTTCAGAGCGCGTACCGCACGATCGAGGACCAGGTCGCCACGATGGAACGGGCCACCGCCGTCCACGAGGCGCTGACTCACGTGGTGCTGACCGGCGGAGGACCCGGGGACCTCGCACAGTTCCTCGTCGAGCACCTCCAGGGCACGGTGACCGTCCTCGACCGGGACGACAACGTCGTCGCAAGCCGCTCCGCCGACGACGCGGACACCGACCCGGAACCGCCCCGAGCACTGCTCGAGGCGGCACGGAGCACCGGACGGTGCGCCACCGCGGAGGACGGCCACGGGGCCGTCCACAGCGTGGCGGCCATCCAGGCCGGCGGCAGCCACCTCGGTTCGCTGTCCCTGACGCGTAGTGCCGCACCGGTGCCGGCGGACATCCGGATGGTCGAGCGCTCGGCGCAGATCACGGGCCTGCTGATGCTCATGCGCGACGCCCGGGTCGAAGCGGAGGAACGCGTACGCGGCGAGCTGCTGATGGACCTGCTCTCACGTCCGCCGCTCCACCCCGCCCAGCGCGACAGGGCACTCGCCCGAGGGATCGACGTCGACCTCTTCGACGTCCTCGTCGTGGCCGACTGCCCGGGAAAGACCACGAGCGACCTCGCGCGCCAGCTGAACGACCTCTCGCCCGAGTGGTCCGGCCTCGCCGGCGAGTATCTCGGCCGGGCGACGATGCTGCTGCGCGCCGACGACGTGCACGAGGCGGCGAGCGCCGTCCACGATCGGCTGCGCCGCACTCTCGGCACGCCGGTACTCGTGGTCGCCGACCGCATCACGGGGCAGGACCGGTCACGCTCGTTCAGCCTGACGCAGCGCTGCCTCGAAGTGATGCGCTCTCTGGGAGAGACCGACCGCGGCTCGACGACACAGCAGTACGCGATGTACGCGCTCGTCTTCGACCCCGAACGCTCCCACGACCTCGACCGGTTCCTCACCGACACCCTCGGCCCGCTGCTGGCGTACGACCGCCGCCGCTCGACCGACCTCGTCACCACGACCGCCGCGTACTTCGCCAACTCCGGGAACCTGAGCCGGACCGCCCGCTCCCTGCACGTCCACATGAACACCCTGCTGAAGCGCTTGGACCGCATCGGGACCCTGCTCGGCGACGACTGGCGCTCCCCGGACTCCGCCCTGCGCCTCCACATGGCGGTCCGTCTCAATGAACTGCGGGGCGCGCTGGAAGGAGGGGAGGGTCCGGCTCCGGCGCGCTGAATCGAGCGCGTGCTGAGCCGAGTGTGTGCTGAGTCGAGTGCGCCCTGACCGAGCCGAGTGCGCGTTGAACCGGGCCGGTTCGGGGGCCACGCCTGCGGCGGTCCCGGAACGGCCGGGAGCGCGCGTGCTCAACGGCCCTCGTCCCGCCCGTACTCAACAGCCCTCGTGCTCAGCCACCCTCGTCGGCGTTCCGAGTCGCCTTCCGGGCCGCAGTCCGAGCAGCATGCCGGTCCAGAGACAGGGCCGCCGCGTGCAAGTCGTCCAGGGCGGCCAGCGCATGGTGCGCGAGCCCCTTCGTGTCGTCATCCGCGTCGTCATCGCCTTCGGACCACTGGGCGTAGCCCCGCTTGAACGCGAGGACGCCCAACTCGGCGGTGAGCTGTGCGACCGCGTCCGGGAAGCCGCGGGCGGTGAGTGCGGTCGTCATCGCGGCGGCGAGACCGACGCTCTTGAGGGCGTCCCGCTCCTGGAGCTCGGTGCTGGCCGCGACGGCCGCCTTGATCCGCGGGCCGAGCTCGCGGTTGGCCGGTCCCATCGCGCTCGACGCGCGCTCGAGTCCGGCTGCGACCGCCTCCAGCGGGCCGGCATCCGCGGGCGCCTCGGTGATCCCTTCGGCGAGCAGGGTGCTCAGCGTCTCCTGGCCGGCGACGAGGACCTCTCGCTTGTCGGTGAAATGGCGGAAGAAGGTGCTCCTGGTGACCCCGGCACGCTCCGCGATCTGCGCCACCGTCGTGGCGTCGTAGCCCTGCTCGGTGAACAGGTCGACGGCGGCCACGACCATCCGCTCCCGCGCACCCGGTTCCCATCGCGCCATGCGGACATCGTAAGCGATGCGACACATGTACCGTCACTCGGCTAAGGTGATGCGACAGAGGTCCCATCACTGCGAGGAGCAGCCATGTACGTCTTCATCACCGGCGGTACCGGCACCATCGGCTCCGCCGTGGTCGCCGAGCTGATCGGCAACGGCCACACCGTTCTCGCGCTCGCCCGCTCGGACAGTTCGGAGCGGGCCCTGAAGAACGCAGGCGCCGACGTGCTGCGCGGCGAGCTGGCCGACCACGACGTGCTGCGGGCCGGCGTCGCGCAGACCGACGGCGTGATCAGCCTGGCCTTCGGCCGGGACTACAGCACCCCGGAGGCGCTCGCGGCGTCCATCGCCGAGGAGAGCGCCGCGACCGCCACCCTGGGCGAGGCGCTGATCGGCAGCGACCGCCCCGTCGTCACCGTCTCCGGGACGCCCTGGGTGGCAGGCCGTGCCTCCACCGAGTCCGACCCGGTGCCGACCGACGGACCGGTGGGAGGGCGTGGCCGCTCGGTGAACGCGCTGCTGTCGCTGGCCTCGCGCGGGGTGCGCGCCACGGCCGTCCGGATGCCGCGCACGGTCCACAACCGTGGCGAGGGCGGCTTCGCCGGGCTGTTGGCCGACGCCGCCCGCAACTCCGGAATCGCCGGCTACCCGGGCGAAGGCACGCAACGCTGGCCGGCCGTGCACGCCCTGGACGCAGCGGTCCTCTTCCGGCTCGCCCTTGAGTCCGCACCGGCAGGAACGGCATGGCACGCCGTCGCCGACGAGGGGGACGCCGTGCGCGACATCGCAGAGGTCGTGGGCCGGCGGCTCGACCTGCCCGTACGGTCCGTGCCCCAGGAGACCTTCGGGCCGTTCGGCCCCATCTTCGCCATGGACCAGCCGGCATCCAGCGTCCATACCCGCGAAGCCCTCGGGTGGCAGCCGAAGCACCCGGGTCTCCTCGACGACCTGGAGAACCTCCGGCCCTGAGGCGCGCACCGCCGCCGTCGCTGGCCCGAGTATCAGGAACGGCCCGAGCATCGGGAACGGCCCGAGCATCGGGAACGGCCCGAGCATCGGGAACGGCCCGGGCTCGGAGCCGGCGGTGCCGTGCCCGTCGTCGCTCCCTTACGCCTTCTTCTTGGCGCGCTTGACCTCCTGCTTGTACGCGCGGACCTGCTCCAGCGACTCGGGACCCTTGATGTCGGCAGCCGAACGGTGTGCGTCCGCGTCGCCGTACGGGCCCGCCGCCTCGCGCCAGCCCTCCGGGGTCACGCCCATCTGCTTGCCGAGCAGCGCGAGGAAGATCTGCGACTTCTGCTTGCCGTACCCGGGGAGGGCGTTGAGGCGGGCGAGCACCTCCTTGCCGGTCGGCACGTCGCGCCACACCGCGCTCGCGTCGCCGTCGTAGTGGTCGACGAGGTACTGGCACAGCTGCTGTACGCGCTTGGCCATGGAGCCCGGGTAGCGGTGCACCGCGGGCTTCTGCGACAGCAGCGCCGCGAACTCCTCGGGGTCGCGGGCCGCGATCGCGTGTGCGTCGAGATCGTCCTCGCCCATGCGCTGCGCGATGGTGTACGGCCCCGCGAACGCCCACTCCATGGGCACCTGCTGGTCCAGCAGCATGCCCGTCATGGCGGCCAGGGGGCTGCGGCTGAGCAGCTCGTCGGCTTCGGGCTGCTGCGCGAGGCGAAGGGAGATGTTCATGCCCCGATGATCGCGCCCCCGGCGCCTCATCGCACGCCTGCCGCCGCGTCTTTCACAGAGCGTGGCTGATCGATTGTCGTGAGCCAGAGCTGGGATGCCTTGTCGGACGAACTCTGGTGGAGATTCGCTCTACGGCCCTGCGTGCCCTCGGCGGCAAGAGGCACAGGTCATGGGGGCGTTGTACCCGTACCTGTTGATCGGCTCGGAGCACAACATGCAGGGGCCGATCTCCCAGACCCGGCAGCCCAACTCGCGTGCAGCGGTGGCGCGTTCGCTGTCGCTGAGTTGCAGTTGCGCGGGCTGGGACGGGGCGCGCAGCAGGGCAGCGGGGACGGCATCGAAGGTGTGGAGACCGACTGCTGCGTGCCGGTCCCGTTTGCGTTTGGCCGGGCTCTGCGGCTTCGTCGGCTCGCCGTAGCGGCAGGAGCCGTCCACCTCATCGCCGGTGAAGACGACCTCGTCGTCGTCCGGCAATTCCTCTTCGCCTTCTGTCTCTTCGTCGTCTTCGCCCCGGATCTGTCGCCACTGTTCGATGTCGCCCGCTGGCGCCCACAGCCGACTCACGCGGCGGGGGTCGTCAATGTTCCGCGCTATCAGGGGGAGGTGGTGGCGCTCGGCGGTGGAGGCGACGAGTTCGTCCAGCACCGCCGGCGGCTGTGGGGGCAGACACAGTGCGGGTAGGGACCACATCGCGTGGCCGCGTCCGCACCAGCTGCCCTTGTTGTCGCTGCGCGGGCAGGGGCGAGGACTGGACCGGGTGCACTTCCACACCTGTAGGCGCCGCACGCCGCCCCTCTCGAGGAGTTGAAGCCGTGGAGAGAGGAGAGCTTTCCACGGCACGTTGTCGACACGCATCCACGGGGCCCGGTCGATGAGTTCCGATTTCGGGTCCGGAGTCACCCAGAGCGAGGTGATGGTGTTCTCCGCCGCGCGGGTGGTGCGGCGCCGGACCGCGCTGGCGCTGATCGGCGAGTACTGCGCCTCCCAGCCGATCTGGGCGCCGTCCGGTCCGGTGACGAGCACATCGTTGACCACTTTGCGCCGTGACTCGCCTGCTTCGACCCGTACGTCGAGTCCGGCCTGGGACGCAGCGCGAGCGATGCGTTCCTTCATCGCCTTGTGCTTGTCACTCTCTTCCGGAGTCGCGAGGTGAGTGATCGGCAGATGCGCGGGCACCAAGCGCATTCCGTCGGGAAAGCGCTGGCGGCGGATGAACATCCACGGAGTCTTCCCCGCCTCCGCGCAGCGGCAGTCGCCGTTGTTGAAGTCCGTGAGACACCGCAGCAGAGTGCGCTCCCGTTCCGCGACCGGCCGAAGGACTTCCTCCATCAGCCCCGGTTGCAGCTCGGGGTGCCCTAGGTCGGGCTGCGTCAACTTGACGATGATTCCGTATCCGGTGTGATACACCGCGTTGGCCATACACCTGACAATCCAACTCCGGCGCTGACTGGAGGAGGACCGCAAGGGGGGCGCACCCCGTCACCATGGGGGCGCAGCGTCTTCGCCGGTGTGACCCTGGAAAGTACGCAGTTGTTCCCCGGTTGCGGGACCCCACAGCCACATCGTTTCAGCGCGCCCGCCATGCCAACGGAGATCGGGGGTGACTCCGCCGCGTCATGGCGCGTGGACTCGCCCGCCCCGTTGATGCCTTGAGCGGAGACGCGAGTTCAGGGAATTCAACTCGTTTCAGCGGACCGTGACACGTTACGACTTGCGTCCAGTACCGTGGGAAGTCGGCACGGAGTTCGGGACGGTACCTGAGCCACCGCCGGTCTTCTTCGAGGCACGGAGCGTCGGATAGCGCCCTCGCCACCGCCTTCTCACCTTCACCCATGACCGCTGAGCTGTCGGCTGCCAGCGGGCCGAAAGGCATTTCCATGACGATTTACGCCCAGCATGCGAACCGCGGAAAGACACAGATCCTCGCAACCTATGAGGGAGAGGCTGGGGTGGTGGCAGCCACGGTTACCAGCCTCGGTGATCCCGCGCTCACAGCTCCGATTGTGGACGCGCTCAACCAGATCTCCGCGCTCGCCACCGTGCCGGTGAGCGTGCACGATCGCCGAGAGCGGCCCGGGGGCTACTACCCGGCGAAACACCTCGCAGCACTCACCGATCGCACCGCACGCGCTGAGCTCCTGAACGGGGCGCACAGCCTTTGGTACGAGTACGCGTGCCTCGAACTCCATCAAGCACTGGCCGACTTGGACACCGCTCTGGCTGCCGTGCCCGAACCCGTCCGCATAGCAGTGGAAGCGGAACTGGAGACCGAGGCACGTCAGTTGCGAGAGGCTCTCGACGAGTTCTCCGAAGACACTCCTCTTCCCGAGCACCAAGACCGGCGTCGCTGGGACTTCGAGGCCCCCTTCGTGACACCTGACGGGAGGACGGACGACGTGCTCAGCAGCGCTACCCGAGAGCAGCTGGACCACATCGAACGGGGGCTCACTGCCCAGGAGCGTGAGAGGGCGGTCGCGGACTTGAGGGTGATTGGCATGGCCTACGCCCAGTGCTCCGGTGAGGCAGAGGCCCGGATACATCACGACTACGGCGAGGGAATCTTCGCCGAACCATACGATTCGGACGGCCTGTTCGTGTCGATTGATGTACCGAAACCCGGAGGCGAAGGCAACACCTCCTGGACCATCGAGGTCGGCCTCTGGGAACCCGACGACCCGGACGAGGAGGAACTGAGCAGCGCGACCGGTGCCACGATCCGCCGATGCGTCCTTCCCACAGCTCCTGGCGTCGATGAACTCGTCGCTTTCCTGAACCGGATCGCAGACCAGCCGGATGTACTGGCCAAGTGGGCCGAGACTCCCATAGGGCAAGCGCTCGCCGGCACAGACTTCGTCGTCACCCAAGGCCGGGAGGAGTGAGCTGACTCGGCGCACGTGATGTGCTCATGAGGCAACGGCAACCCGCTTCGAACTGTGCTTAAGCACCTTGTTGTGTTGCTACGCGGAGCCAGTCGCCACCGGCGACGGCAGGTGCCCAGAAAGCGCCGGCAAACCGCCGAGCACCGTGCTCGACGCGGTCACGCGCGGGTACGGTCGTCACGTCATGAGCGTGGGAATCGGGCCTGCTGACGGGGATGGAGACGGAAGACCGTGCACGAAGCCGAGACGCTGAGCGGCGACGCCTCGCTGGTGCTGCCGGAGTTCGACGCCCCGCCCGCCGATCCGCTTGTCCTGCTCGGGGAATGGCTGGACGGCGCGGCCCGGCGCGGGGTCCGTGAGCCGTATGCCGCGGTTCTCGCCACGGCTGACGCCGACGGGCACCCGTCGACCCGCGTGTTGCTGGTCAAGGAGTTCGACGGCCGCGGGCTGATCTTCGCCGGCTCCCGCGGCAGCCGTAAGGGCCTCGAACTGGCCGCCAGGCCACGGGCGTCGATGACGTTCTACTGGCGGGAGACGCTTCAGCAGCTCACCCTCGCCGGCCCCGTCGAGCTTCTCGCGGCCGAGGACTCGGACCGGATCTTCGCCGCGCGCCCGCCCGCCGCCCGTGCCGCCTCCGCGACGTCACTTCAGAGCCGGCCGCTGGAGGACGAGGCAGCCCTCAGAGAGCGGGCCGTCGCCCTGCTGGAGAGCCCGGACGAGATCCGGCGCCCGCAGGACTGGACGGGCTGTCGACTGGTGCCGGAGAGCATCGAGTTCTGGCACGGGAGCCCCGACCGCCTGCACCGGCGCCTGCGCTACGACCGCACGGACGCCACGGAATGGACAGCACGACGTCTACAGCCCTGAGGACCGACACATGACCGACGAGACCATCCGTGCCGAACGTCTGCTGCACGCCCAGGCCCAGGCCGCAGAGCTCTTCGGCGAGATAGCGGAGAGGGGCCTGGTCGCCCCGGGCGAGGCCGAGCAGGCGGTCAGCGACCGCGTCCGCGACCTGGCGAACGAGCTGTTCGGCCCCACACGCCACTGGCACAAGCGGATCGTCCGCTCAGGCCCCAACACCCTCCAGCCGTACAAGGAGAACCCGCCGGACCGGGTCATCGGCCAGGACGACATCGCCTTCGCCGACTTCGGCCCCATCTTCGAGGAGTGGGAGGCCGACTTCGGGCGGACCTTCGTCCTCGGCGACGACCCCGTCAAGCACCGGCTGCGCGACGATCTGCCCGAGGTGTTCGCCGCCGGACGTGACGCCTTCGAGGCCGATCCGGACATCACCGGCGCCCGTCTGCACGCCCACGTCGCGCGGCTGGCCGCCGGGCGTGGCTGGGAGCTGGGCGGCTGGCACGCCGGACACCCGGTCGGCGAGTTCCCGCACGAGAAGATCGACGGCGCCGACATCGAGTCGTACATCGCGCCCGGGAACGACACCCCGCTACGGCGGCCGGACCGGGCCGGACGGGTCTGCCACTGGATCCTGGAAGTCCATCTGATCGACCGGGAGCGCGGATTCGGCGGCTTCTACGAGGAGCTTCTCGACCTGCGCTGAACCGCTTGCCGTGCGCTGCATGCGCTACAGAGGCGGTCCGTCGCCGGGCTGCTCCTGGTGGGAGTAGCGCTGTTCCTTCCACGGGTCGGCGAGGTTGTGGTAGCCGCGTTCCTCCCAGAATCCGCGGCGGTCCGCGGTCATGTACTCGATGGCGCGAAGCCACTTGGGGCTCTTGTAGCCGAAGAGTTGGGGCACGACCAGGCGCAGCGGGAAGCCGTGCTCGGCGGTGAGCAGTTCACCGTCGTGGTGCGTGGCCAGGACCGTCCGGTCGGCGGCGAAGTCGGCGAGGCGGAGGTTGGCTGCGAAGCCGTACTCCGCCCACGCCATCACGTGCGTGACCTCCGGCGCCGGCGGCACCAGTTCCAGGACGACCCTGGCGGGGATGCCGAACCACTCGTGGCCGGTCGAGGTGACTCCGGTCGCGCAGTGCAGATCGGCGACGACCGTGACGTGCGGCAGGCCGGGCAGGTCGTCGAAGGACCACAGGGACTCCTCGCCGGACGCCGTGGCCCCGTGGATCCGCAGGTTCCAGCGGTTTGGCCGGAACTTGGGAACGGGACCGTAGTGCGAGACGGGCCATCCCCGTACGTGGCGCTGACCGGGAGGAAGACGCCGGGGCGTGCCCGGTGCGGCAGCGGGCGGGCCGGGCCGGTCGCCTGCCATGGTCTGACCCCTCCTCAGTGTGGACCTGGGTTGCAGGGTAGGTGCCCGGTCCCGGGACCGCCGGGGGAGGGCGTGCTCTGAGACCTCCGTCGACCACGTCCATGGGTTGTGGGTTGCGCGTTGCGGACGGGGCACGGGTCGCGGTCGCGCGCGGGGTGCGGTGGGCTGTGCCGGGCGTGAGCAGCGGGCTGCCGGTGCTCGCCGACGCGACCGCCAGGCGCAGGCCCTGCCCTTGCCCGCCTCTGCCAGGAGTTCCCGGGCCGGAGCGGGTATCTGCGGTGGCCGCTCTGGACTGCGATCGCGCGACAGGCACATGCTGGGGCATGCTGCTTCGCCAGTTGGAATACCTGGTCGCGCTCGCCCGTGAACGGCACTTCGCGCGTGCCGCCGAGGCGTGCTTCGTCTCCCAGCCGGCGCTGTCGGCGGGCATACGGAAGCTGGAGAGCGACCTGGACGTGCCGATCGTCCAGCACGGTGCCCGCTTCGAAGGACTGACCCCTGAAGGAGAGCGGGTCCTGCTCTGGGCGCACCGCATCCTCCGCGAGCGAGACGCGATGCAGCAGGATCTGACAGCCATGCGAGGCCGGCTGACCGGGACTCTGCGCCTGGGCGTCATTCCCACCGCCTCATCCGTAGCGTCCCTGCTCACCACGCCGTTCTGCGAGCAGCATCCGCACGCCAACGTCCGGCTGGAATCGCTGTCTTCGCGCGACATCATGCACCGGCTCACCGAGTTCGAGATCGACGCGGCACTCACTTATCTCGACGACGACGCCTTGCAGGGCGTCCGCAAGATCCCGCTGTACGAGGAGCGGTATCTGCTGCTCACGCCGGCGGACGGACCTCTGGCCGCACAGGAGAAGGTGCGCTGGGCGCAGGTCGCCGGCGTTCCGCTGTGCCTGCTCGACCCGCAGATGCGCAACCGCCGCATCCTGGACGGACTCTTCGCGGCCGACGGGGCCTCGGCCTCGCCCGCCATCGAAGCCGACACGGTCGCCGACCTGTACGCACATCTCGCATCCGGCCGCTGGTCGAGCGTGATCTCCCATGCCTGGCTGCACATGTTCGGCATCCCGGCCGGCATGCGGGTCGTCCGCCTGAGCCTGGACGACACCGGCCAAGGCCCCCGCGTCGGCCTCGTCCTCACCGAGCACGAGCGCGAGTCGGCCATCGTGCGTGCCCTGCTCGAAGTGGCCAGGGGAGCCGGGCTGCGTGATGCGCTGGATGCCCTGCTGGACGCCCATCTGGACTCATAACCCGCCGTTATCCGCGGATTGAAAGTTTTGCTTTGCCCCCCGGCGCCGGCGGCGGGGACCGTGTCGACCATCCCGCACACCCCCTCGACGACGAGGAGCCGTGACATGGCCAAGGTTCTCTGTGTGCTATACGACGACCCGACCGACGGATACCCGGCCTCCTACGCCCGGGACGACCTGCCCCGTATCGACCGCTATCCCGACGGCCAGACCACGCCCACTCCGCAGGGGATCGACTTCACCCCGGACCACCTGCTGGGCAGTGTCTCGGGTGAACTGGGGCTGCGTTCCTTCCTGGAGAGCCGCGGCCACACCCTGGTGGTGACGTCCGACAAGGACGGCGCGGATTCGGAGTTCGACCGCGAACTCGTCGATGCGGACGTGGTGATCTCCCAGCCGTTCTGGCCCGCGTATCTGACGGCCGAGCGCATCGCCAAGGCCCCGAATCTCAAGCTCGCCGTCACCGCGGGCATCGGCTCGGACCATGTCGACCTCGACGCGGCGATCGAGCACGGCGTCACCGTCGCCGAGGTCACCTTCTCCAACAGCATCAGCGTCGCCGAGCACGTGGTGATGATGATCCTCTCCCTGGTGCGCAACTATCTGCCCTCGCACCAGGTCGTCCTGGACGGCGGCTGGAACATCGCCGACTGCGTCCAGCGCGCCTACGACCTGGAGGGGATGCATGTCGGCACGGTCGCCGCGGGCCGTATCGGGCTGGCGGTGCTGCGCAGGCTGGCGCCCTTCGACGTCAAGCTGCACTACACCGACCGTCACCGGCTGCCGGCCGAGGTGGAGGAGGAGCTGGGCCTGACGTTCCACGCATCGGCGGAGGAGATGGCGCCGCGGTGCGATGTGGTGACCATCAACGCTCCGCTGCATCCGGAGACGGAGGGGCTCTTCGGTGACGAGTTGCTGGGCAGCATGAAGCGCGGTGCGTATCTGATCAACACCGCTCGCGGGAAGATCGCCGACCGGGATGCCGTGGTCCGTGCCCTGCGCAGTGGCCAGTTGGCGGGTTACGCGGGTGATGTGTGGTTCCCGCAGCCGGCGCCGCCGGATCATCCGTGGCGGACGATGCCCCACCACGGGATGACGCCGCACATCTCCGGCTCGACTCTGTCGGCTCAGGCGCGTTACGCCGCCGGAACGCGGGAGATCCTCGAGGCCTGGCTGGGCGGGACACCGATCCGCGAGGAGTACCTCATCACGGACGGCAGCGGACTGGCCGGGGCAGGAGCACACTCCTACTCCGTCAACGCGGGCAACAAGTGACACGTAGTCACTAGGGAGCCGGACAGTCTCTTGGCCGGACCCGGCCGGCCGTCCGGGCCGGGTCCGGCCACACCGTCATCGAGGGAGACGCACATGCTGAGCAAGCAGGAAGCCGCCGAAGCCGTACGCCAGGCCAAGGTGAAGACGGGGGTCACGTGGGAGCAACTGGCAGAAGCCGTCGGCAAACCGCTCGCCTGGACCACGGCCGCACTGCTCGGTCAGCACCCGATGGGCAAGGACGAGGCGGCCACAGCGGCGGCACTGCTCGAACTCGGCGCCGACGCGGCACTCGCCTTCCAGCTCCAGCCAACCCGGGGCGCCCTGGACGCGGCGGTCCCCGTGGACCCCACGATCTACCGGCTCTACGAGGTCGTCCAGGTCTACGGGCCGACCATCAAGGAGCTGATCCACGAGCAGTGCGGCGACGGCATCATGAGCGCGATCAACTTCCGGCTCGACGTCCAGCGCGTTCCCGACCCGGCGGGCGACCGGGTCGTGATCACCCTCGACGGTAAGTACCTTCCGTACCAGTGGGACTGAGCGCGACCCGGGCGGGGCGATTCAGCGCCGAGCGGCCCGGGTGCGGTCGAGTGCCGCCAGCCGGTAGGCGTCCATCACGCTGATCGCGTATACGAAGACGCCGCCCGCGTATGTGCCGAGGAACGAGCGGTCCGGGGCGGCGAGATGGGCCGTGATGATGCCGAGCAGCAGGATGTAGAAGACGAACGTCAGCCCGCGGAACGGCCGCCCGATCACCACGTGACCGACGCCGGGCAGCACCGCCGCCGTCAGCAGGACCAGCATCGGCGTGTGCACGAGCCGGCCGAGGGCGCGAGTCAGCACGTTCATGGTGTACGCACCGCCTCATGGGTACGGACGGCGGCGGCAATTGCGTCGCACCGGGCGGTGAGGTGGGTCTCCGCGAGCACCGGCGCGCCGAGATCCGTCCGCCGTCCCACCCGGTACGGCCCGGGGTCCGCCTCTCCGAGGCGGTACACGACGCGGGCGCCGCGAGAGGAGACCGTGACCTCCTTGGTCGACTCCTCTTCCAGCAGTGCCGTCAGCGGACCGAGCACGTGTCCGGCGTCAGCGTCCTGTGACGTGGACGCGGCACGCGCGTGCTCGGGGCACCCCGCGGGCAGCGGCAGTTGGTGCGGGTACTCGCGGTTCCGGGAGAAGAACTCGTTGCCCACCGGCCGCAGCAGCACCGAGACCGGTTCCGGTACGTCCAGGTCGGCGTAGCACGTCACGCACAGCCAGAGCACCGGCAGCTTCCGGAACGTGAGCGAGTCGACGAGCGGTTCCAGCCGCCACCTGTGAGCGTCACGCCGGCCGGTGAGGACGGGGAAGCCGACGTCGTCCTGGGTCACTTCGGCGTCCGTGAACAGGGGCGCGACGTCACGGAACAGCTCGCCGCGAGCACCCCGTACCCGCGCGCGCTTGCGCAGGTGCAGCGCCGCGCCCGCCGCCGCGGTGAGCACGGCGGCGAGCGCGAACGTCAGCAGGTGCGCGTCCATCAGTAGCCACGCGGTCGCGGCAGGGGCGCCGTGAACTGCGCGTCCTTGTCCACGTGCTTGAACCTGCGCAACACGAACCACACGGACGCCAGCAGGTAGAACGCCAGGATGGACAGCAGCGCGACGCCGTACCCGAGGTACGTGGCGAAGAACACCAGCCCGACGAGGAGGATCAGCGTCACCGCCGGCACCGGATGGAACGGCAGCGTGTACTGCCGCGGGACCGAGCCGAGCGGCCAGAGCTTCCTGAACCGGATGAAGTTCGGCCCCATGAACGCGTACATGAGCAGTCCGGACAGGATCGAGAACGTGATGACCGTGGACAGCAGGGTCGGCTTGTTCAGCATGATCGGCAGGATCGCGAACGCGATCGCGATGGGCACGAGGAAGACGATCGAGCGGAACGGCGTGCGGTACCGCGGGTGCACGGCGCCGAACCACTCCGGCAGGTACCGGTCGCGGCCCATCGAGAACCAGGCGCGCGACGCGTCGTTGATGCAGCCGTTCGCGGACGCGAGCGTCGCGAACAGCGTGCCGAACATCAGCAGCAGCATCAGCACGCCGTTGCCCGTCACACGCGCGGCGTCGAACAGCGGCGTGATCGCGGTGCCGAGGTACTGCCAAGGCAGAAGTCCCGCGCACACGTACCAGGTGAGCGTCGCGGCGATGATCAGCGTCATCATGCCCGCCATGCTGCCGAGCGGGATCGAGCGCGGCGCGGACCTGCACTCCTCCGCCGCCTGCGCCGTGCCCTCGATGCCGAGGTAGAACCACATCCCGAACTGGCACGCCGCCACCACGCCGATCCAGCCGTAGGGAAGCCCGTTGGCGATGTGGCCCGACAGCCCCTCCAGCGCCATCGTGCCGGACGGGTTCCAGGCCGCGATGCCTACGAACAGCGCGATGACGGTGAGGAACGCGAAGCCGGTGATCAGGAAGTTCACCGACAGCGTCACGAACACGCCCCGGTAGTTCAGCCACGCCAGCCCGAGGATCGCGAGCACCGCGAACGGGTACGCGCTCAACTCCTGGCCGCTTCCGAGCACTTCCGCCATGGTGGTGAGCAGATAGCCCAGCACGTTGGCGTTCGCGGCCTCCAGCATCGTGTACGCGAGCGTCAGGTACAGCCCGACGTTGAACGCCATCAGCGGGCCGATGGTGTGCTTCGCCTGCGCGTACTGGCCGCCGGCGGCGGGGATGGCGGAGGTGATCTCGGAGTTGATCATCACGATGGACGTGTAGAGCAGGCCGACGACCCAGCACGCCACGAGCGCGCCGTACATGCCGCCCTTCTCCACCGAGAAGTTCCAGCCCATGAACTCGCCGACCAGCACGATGCCGACGCCGAGGCCCCATATGTGGATCGGCGAGAGGACCCGGCGGAGCTGGAGGTGGTCGGTGTTCTCCGTGGCCCGCTCGACGGCGGGCTCGGCGGCTTCGGTGCTCATCCTCCCGCCCCCTCACCCGACAGCTCGTCGATGTCCTCCACCGTGCTGGTGAGGAAGTCCTCGCTGTGCTTGCGGCCCGTGCGCACCAGGTCGGCGACGAGCCACACCGCGATGATCGCGCTGAGGACCCAGGCACCGGACTCGAGCAGAGTGGTCGTACTCATCAACCCACCCCCCTCTTCCCGAATTTGTGATCGATGACCTCGCGGTACTCCTTGAACGACACCCGGTAGACGAAGGCCAGGTAGCCGACGAGCAGCAGCACGGTCGCCAGCAGCGTCAGCGGCTCGATCGGGTACTTGTCCTCGGACGGCGCGTTGTCCGCGACCTGTTGGTTGGCGGTCTTCTTGTCGACCAGCCCTTCGTGGACCATGCTCCGGTACTGCCGCTTCTCGTCCGCGGAGATCGGCAACTCGTGGATCTGCCTGGTCTGCCGGGCGGACGAGCCCGCGTCCTCGGCTGTGGTGCGCTCCACGATCCAGGTGGTCGCGAAGAGCGTGACGAAGAGCAGGACGAGCAGCAGGGCGATGTCGGCGAACTGGCTGCGTCCCGACTGCCGTACGCGTGCGCCGCTCATGAGCTCACCCTCTTCCGGCGTCGCAGGTCGAGGTTGCGCAGGTCCTCGCCGTAGATGGCGACACGGTGCTCCCTGTACCTGCGGACGAGCGCCACCATGGACGCCGTGTTGAACGCGCCGAGCACGGTCATCGCCACGGCGAGCACGACGCGCAGCGCTCCGCCGGGCGCGATCGTCACGACGGTGGCGAAGGTGAAGACCAGGACAAGCCACATGGCACAGGTGAACGTGACGGCACTGGCGATGTCACGCTTCAACATCGCTTCGACTCGTGGGTCAGGATCAGACATCGTCGTCTTCCTTCCTCTGGCCCCCCGCGGTCAGAACAGCGTCAGGTACCTCCTGATCTCCCAGTCGCTGACATCGGCGTGGTACTCGAGGAACTCGCGCCGCTTCACGTCCGCGTAGTAGTCGACGAAGTCGCCGGAACGCACCTTTCCGAGCGCGTCGCGGAGCACCTTGTCCGCGGTCAGCTCCTCCACGGCGTCGGCGAGTGTGGTCGGCAGCCGCTGGATGCCGCGTGCCGCGACCTCCTCCGCGGACAGTGCGAACAGGTCGTCGTTCACCGACTCGCCCGGGTCGAGTCCCCTCTCGACCCCGTCGAGGCCCGCGGCCAGCAGCCCGGCGAAGGCGAGGTACGGGTTGGCGGAGCCGTCCACACCGCGGTGCTCCATGCGCCCGCCCTCGGGGACCCGCAGCATCACCGTGCGGTTGTTACCGCCGTACGCGTTGTAGGCGGGCGCCCACGTGGAGCCGGACTTGGGGGCGCCGACACCGATTCGCTTGTAGGAGTTGACCGTCGGGCAGATCAGCCCCGCCATCGCGGGCCCGTGCTCGATCAGCCCGCCCATGAACTGGTAGGCGCGCTCGCTCAGTCCGAGGCCGCGCTGGTCGTGTTCGGTCTCGAACAGCGGGTTGTCGGCGGTGTCCCACACGCTCAGGTGCGTGTGCATGCCGTTTCCGGTGTTCCACGAGAACGGCTTCGGCATGAACGTCGCCGCCATGCCCGCCTCGTGCGCGACCGTGTGCACCATGTACCGGAAGAAGATCGCACGGTCCGCGGTGGTCAGTGCGTCCGCGTACTCGAAGTTCTGCTCGAACTGCCCGGCGCCGTCCTCGTGGTCGTTGGTGTAGTTGGACCAGCCGAGCCGGTTCATGTAGGTGGAGATCGTGGACAGGTGGTCCCACATGCGGGACAGTCCCTTGGCCTCGTAGCACGGCTTCTCCGCGCCGTCGAGCTCGTCGGCGACCGTGATGCCGCCGTCGGGCGTGCGCCGTACGAGGTTGTACTCGACCTCCACACCGGTCTTCAGCACCCAGCCGCGTTCCTCGCGCAGCCTGTCGAGCTGCCGCTTGAGTATCACGCGCGGGGCATACGGCCAGGGCTCGCCCTCCACATGCGGGTCGCAGTGCAGCACCGCGACCTCGGGTTTCCACGGAAGCCGCGTGTAGGACGAGGGGTCCGGCATGGCGACCAGGTCGGGGTCGGCGGGCGTCTGCCCGATGTCGCCGACGGCGAACCCGGCGAAACCGGCGCCGCCGTCGAGCAGTTGCTCCGCCGCGGAGGCCGGTACCGCCTTCGCGCACGGCTTGCCGTGCATGTCGACGAACATCGCGAGGAAGAACTCGATCCCGTCCTTCTCGGCTTGCTCGAGCATGCTGTCGCGTTCAGCTGCCACTTTGAGTCTCCTTACCAGCCGCTCTTGGGATGTCCCGGGATCCAGTCGGTTCCTGCGAGCGGTACCTGCGCCATCGCCGCCGCCTCCAGGGTGAGCGCCACGAGGTCCTCGGGTTCGAGGTTGTGCACGCTCGACTTCCCGGTGGCCCGCGCCAGCGTCGTGACCTCCATGGTCAGCGCCTTCAGGTAGTTGACGACCCGCTGCGCGCCCCACTCGGGGTCGAGCCGCGACTCCAGCTCGGGGTCCTGGGTGGCGATGCCGACGGGGCAGCGCCCTGTGTGCATGCGGTCGCAGTGCCCCGGGGAGGCACCGATCGCCGCGTAGTCGGCAGTAGCGTCGTGCTCCTTGCCGTCTCTGAAATACGTGCGCGAGTTGCAGCCGAGCGCGACGAGCGGCGCGACGCCGACGGACACCGCGGTGGCGCCTAGTGCCAGCGCCTTGGCCACGTCCGCGCCGGTGCGGATGCCGCCGGAGACGACGAGTTGCACCTCGTCCTCCTTGCCGACCTCGCGCAGCGCCTCGGCCGCCTGCCGGACCGCGGGCAGCGTCGGGATGCCGGCGTGTTCGAGGAAGACGTCCTGCGTCGCGCCCGTACCGCCCTGCATCCCGTCGACCACGACGACGTCGGCGCCGGCCGCGACGGCGAGCTTGACGTCGTTGGCGACCCTGGTGGCGCCGAGCTTGACGTAGATCGGCTTCTCCCACGCCGTCGCCTCGCGCAACTCCTCCAGCTTGATGCGCAGATCGTCCGGGCCCACCCAGTCGGGATGCCGGCTCGCGGAACGCTGGTCGATGCCGGCGGGCAGCGTACGCATGCCGGCGACCCGGTCGCTCACCTTCTGCCCGAGCAGCATGCCGCCCCCGCCGGGCTTGGCGCCCTGGCCGATGACGACCTCGATGGCGTCGGCGGCGCGGACGTCCGCCGGGTTGAACCCGTACCTGGACGGCAGGCACTGGTAGACGAGCGTCTTCGACGCCTTGCGCTCCTCCGGCGTCATGCCGCCGTCGCCGGTCGTCGTCGAGGTGCCCACGGTGGTCGCGGCGCGGCCGAGCGCCTCCTTGGCGTTCGCGGACAGCGCGCCGAAGCTCATGCCGGCGATGGTGACCGGGATGGCCAGCTCCAGCGGCTTGCTCGCGTACCGGCTGCCGAGCACGGTCGTGGTGTCGCAGCGCTCGCGGTAGCCCTCAAGCGGGTAGCGCGACGCGGACGCGGTGAGGAAGACGAGGTCGTCGAAGCCCGGGACGGCGCGCTTGGCGCCCCAGCCGCGGATCTCGTACCTGCCCTCGGTCGCCATCAGGTGGATGTCCCTGATCACGTCCGGCGGGTAGGTGCGGCTGGTGCGTATGCCTTCCGGCGCGCCTTCGTCCATCAGTAGCTCTGTCCCTTCAGCGCGTCGAAGTTGTACAGCTGCTTCGCCGAGGCGACCCTCGTGACGTTCTGCGGGTCGACGTGGTCGAAGCCGGCGGTCTTCAGCAGCCGCTCGACGACGCGCACGTCGTCCTCGGTGAGGTCCTCGACCCGGGCGTCCGACCCGAGGGAGGCGACGCTGCCGGCGACGTAGATGACCGTCTCGTACAGCGAGTCGCCCAGCGCGTGACCTGCGTTCCCGCCGACCAGGACGGTGCCGGCCTGCGCCATGAAACCGCTCATGTGCCCGACGTCGCCGCCGACCACGATCGTGCCGCCCTTCAGCGAGATCCCCGCCCGGGAGGACGCGTCGCCCTCGATGACGAGCAGCCCGCCGTGGCTGGAGGCGCCCGCGCACTCCGAGGCGTTGCCGCGCACCCGGACCGTGCCGCTCATCAGGTTCTCCGCGACCGACCAGCCGACGAAGCCGTCCACGGTGATGTCGGGGCCGTCGCCCAGCCCTCCGAGGTAGTAGCCGGCGTTGCCGTCGACGCGTACGTCGATCCTGTTGGTGAGGCCGACGGCGAGGTTGTGCCGCCCCCAGGGCTCCGTGACGTGCACGACGGAGCCCTCGGGCAGCTCGCCGAGCGCGCGGTTGATCTCCCTCGTGGACAGCTCGCGGCAGTCCAGGGTCAGGGCTTCGGTCACCGCCGCCATACGTGGATCTCCTCCGGCATCGGCTCGAACACGGTCGCGTTCCCGACGTCCGGCAGCGATCCCAGCGCGTGGAACTCCGAACCGAACGCCACGTAGTCGTCGTTCTCCGCCACCACCGCGGGCTTGCAGGCGAACGAGTCGCGCACGACCGCGAATTCGGTCGCCGTCGAGACGAGCAGCGTGTAGAAGCCGTCAAGCTCCTTGAGCACCATCTTGAGCGCGTCCTCGAGGTCCGCGCCGCGGCTCATCTGGAGGGCGATGAACCGCGCGCACACCTCGGAGTCGTTCGCGGTCGTGCACCCGATGCCCTCGCGTTCCAACTTCCTTCGCACGGTGGCGTAGTTGGAGAACGTCCCGTTGTGTACGAGCGCGAGGTCGGAGGCGACGGCGAACGGATGCGAGCCGTCCGTCGTCACGGCGGACTCGGTCGCCATCCTGGTGTGCCCGACGGCCTGGTACGCGGGGCGCTCGGCGATGCCGTACCGGTCGCAGATCGACCGGGGCGACCCGACGTCCTTGAAGACCTCGATCGCGGTGCCGAATCCGACGACCACGGCGTCCATCTCCGCTGCGGTGACCGCCGCTTGAACGGCGTCCTCGTCACCGGCGGAGACGAACGTCGCGCCGTCCGGCCGCACCGACTCGACGAGCACGTCGGAGCCGAGTTCCGCGCCGGCCCTCCGCGCGACGTCGACGGCGTCGGCATGCTCCGGCAGCCGCACCGAGTACCGCTGCCGGCCGGCCGTGAGCGGGTCGGTGTAGAGAGCGAGCCCGGCGGAGTCCGGCCCGCGCGTGGTCATGCACTCCAGCATGGACGCGAGTTGCGCCCCCAGTGGCTGGTGTCCCGAGTCGTTCTTCAGATGGAGACCGACGATCCCACACATGCGGATCGCTCCCCTCAACATAGGACGGACGGCGCCCGCGCATCGCTGAACGGTCTAAGGTACGAACCACGAACCATTGGCATGGGACACCGCGGCCGGTCCGGAGTCAAGGGTTGTGACGCGGAGAGCGGTCCTTGCTCTTGGGGTCCTGTAGGACGATCACGCGGAGCTGTTCCCTGGTGCGTTCGATGTGAGCGGCCATCAGACGGGCCGCTTCCTGGGGGTCCTTCTCCCTGACCGCCTCGTAGATCTCCCTGTGGTCCCGGACGGACTCGGCGATCGGCTCGACGTACTCCAGCAGGTCGTGGGGGCTGAAGAGTTCGCCGCGCACCTGGTCGATGCCGGTCTGGAGCCTGGTGTTCCGCGCGGCCCTGGCGACGGCCGAGTGGAACTGCGAGTCGGACAGCCGGAAGACCGCGCGGCTCTCCGCATTGTCCATCGTGTCTATGGCGTTCCGCAGCTGGTTCAGGTCGTTCCGGTCGCGGCGCTGTGCGGCCAGCCGTGCCGTGTGCTGCTCCAGCGCGATCCTGAAGTCGATGATCTCGTCGACCTCGCCGCGCTGCTGGCGAAGATGCTCGCGCCATTCGCTGAACGGGCGGGACAGCTCGGTGACGAACGTGCCGCCCCGTGCCCCTCGGCGCACGATCACATAGCCGCGTTCCTCAAGCGACTTGATGGCGGCGCGAAGACTGGCACGTGCTACGCCGAGCTCCTCCGCGAGCTCGCGCTCCGGTGGCAGGCGGTCGCCGGGGCCGAGTTCGCCGCGATGAATCATCCCTCTGATGTGCTCGGCGACGCCCTCGGTCAGCTTCATGGAAGTCGGCTGCCGTTCCACCTGGACCCCTCCGTCCCCCTCGGCCTGATCGTCTCCATCAGGCCCTGGACCGACAGACTAAGCCTCGTGCAATAGGCTCCCTCTGACCACCTGGGAGGAGGGGGACGTTGTCGCCGACCCCGCTGGAAGCCGCGCTGGAGAAGGTGATCGCGCAGCGCGTGCGCGAGTTCCGCTCCGGCCTGGGCTGGAGCGTCGCGCACCTGGCGGAACTCAGCGGGCTCTCCAAGAGCATGCTCTCCAAGATCGAGAATGCGAAGTCGTCGGCCAGCCTCAATACGCTCGCCAGGCTCAGCTCCGCGCTCAACGTCCCGGTCACCGCGTTCTTCCGCGGGCTCGACGAGGAGCACGACGTGATCCACATCAAGGCGGGCCGCGGTCTCGACATCGAGCACCGCGGATCGCGGCAGGGATCGCGCTACCAGCTGCTCGGCCGGATGCGGCACCCCTACGACATCCTGGAGCCGGTCCAGGTGACGGTCACCAGACCCACCGAGGTGTTCCCGCTGTTCCAGCACGGCGGCACCGAACTGATCCTCATGCAGGGCGGGATCATGGGTTATTCCGTCGGCGACGACACGTACGTACTGGAGCCCGGCGACTCGCTCCAGTTCGCGGGTGACGTGCCGCACGGGCCGGTCGAACTCCGCGAGCTCCCGGTCGAGTTCGTCACGGTGAAGGCCATCCCCACATCCGGTTGACCGGGCCCACGTCCGGCCCCACGACCGGCCCCACGTCCGGCCGGCCGGACGGGAGCGGCAGCGGAAAAGCACGGGAATCTGTTCACCACCAGTAGACGGCGTTTCCTCTCAGGCATACCCTCGTCCAACCATGAGGGGTTACTCAGCCTGGCGGCTCTTCCGGAACGGCCTGACTCACCGCGAGTGGCCTGCGGCTTGGCGAGCGCACGAGCTCAGGCCGAGCTATGACGTCGTGATCATCGGGGGCGGGGTGCACGGGCTGGCCACGGCCTACTACCTCGCCGTCAACCACGGCATCCGCAACGTCGCGGTGCTCGACAAGAGTTACATCGGCAGTGGCGGATCCGGCCGCAACACCGCGATCATCCGCTCCAACTACCTCACGCCCGAAGGCGTTGCGTTCTACGACCGGTCGCTGCGCCTGTACCAGCAGTTGTCCGCGACGCTGAACTTCAACGTGATGTTCTCCCAGCGCGGCCACATGACGCTGGCGCACAACGACACGTCGCTGCGCACCATGACGTGGCGTGCCGAGGTCAACAAGCTCCAGGACATCGACTCGAAGGTGATCGGCCCGGACGGGGTCAAGCGCCGAGTGCCGTATCTCGACGTCTCGGACGGCGCGCGGTATCCGATCCTCGGCGCGCTCTACCATCCGCCCGGAGGGATCATCAGGCACGACGCCGTCGTGTGGGGCTATGCGCGGGGCGCCGACGCCGCAGGCGTGCACATCCACCAGGAGACCGAGGTCACCGGCATCGAGACGGCCGGCGGCAAGGTGACCGGGGTGCGCACCAACCGCGGCACGATCGCCACCGGCACCGTCGTCAACAGCACGGCGGGCTGGGCGAGCACGGTCTCCGACATGGCCGGCGTGGCGATGCCCGTCCAGACGTTCCCGCTCCAGGCGGCCGTCACCGAGCCGGTGCGCCCGTTCCTCGGGACGGTCATCGTCTCCGGCTCGCTCCACGTGTACGTCAGCCAGACCGACCGCGGTGAGCTGGTGTTCGGCGCGAGCGTCGACCCGTTCGCGTCGTACTCGACCCGCGGGTCGCTCGAGTTCATCGAGGGGCTCGCCGGGCACGTGCTCGAACTGATGCCGTCGCTCGCGAAGATGAGGCTGCTGAGACAGTGGGCCGGGCTCTGCGACATGACGCCGGACTACAGCCCGATCATGGGCTTCACACCGGTCGAGGGCTTCCTCGTCGACGTCGGCTGGGGCACCTACGGGTTCAAGGCGGGTCCGGTGAGCGGCGAGGCGATCGCCGAGTGCATCGCGACGTCCCGCACACCGCAGATCATCGGATCGTTCGGCCTGGAACGCTTCGCGAAGGGCGACCTGGTCGGCGAAAAGGGCGCTGCGGCGGTGGGTCACTGATGATGCTCCTGCCCTGTCCCTGGTGCGGACCGCGCAACGTCTCGGAGTTCACGTACGGCGGCGAGCGCACACCGCGTCCCGACCCGGCGACGGCCACTCCGGCCGAGTGGCGCGACTACCTCTACACCCGGCGCAACACCCGGGGTTGGACGGCCGAGACCTGGTACCACGGCAACGGCTGCCGACAGCACGTCGTCATCGAGCGGCACACCCTGACGAACGAGACCCGGAGCACCTCATGAGCCGACTCGGCAGGCAGCCCGGCGAGCAGATCGACCGCGAATCCCGCCTCTCCTTCACCTGGAACGGCGCCCGCCTGGAGGCCTACGAGGGCGACACGATCGCCTCCGCTCTCGCGGCGTCCGGCGTGCGCCTGATCTCCCGCAGCTTCAAGTACCACCGGCCGCGCGGGCTGCTCACCGCGGACTTCCTCGACCCGGGCTGCGTCGTGCAGGCCGGCGACGAGCCGAACGTCCGCGGCGGCCACCGCCTCGTCACCGACGGGATGCGGGTGAGCTCGCAGAACACCTGGCCGTCGCTGAAGTTCGACGTCAAGGCGGCCAACCGGTTCGCCGGCAGGTTCCTGACCGCCGGCTTCTACTACAAGACCTTCATCAAGCCGCAGCGGCTGTGGCCCGCGTACGAGCGCGTGCTCCAGAGGTTCGTCAACGCCGGCGAGGTCAGTCCGGACACCGAGCACGAGTACTACGACAAGAGGTACGCGCACCCGGACGTGCTGATCGCGGGCGGCGGTCCCGCCGGGCTCGCCGCCGCGGTCTCGGCCGCCGAGGACGGCGCGCGCGTCCTGCTCGTGGAGGAGGAGCACCGGCTGGGCGGGCACCTGCGATGGGGCGGCCGGGAGCAGCTCGACCGGCTCGCCCGACTCCGCCGCCAGATCGCCGAGTTCGACTCGATCGAGGTGATGACCGACGCCACCGTGCTCGGCAGGTACGACGACAACTGGGTCTCGGTCGTGCAGCGCACGGTGCCCGGCGGTGCGCTCGTCCCGACCGAGCGGCTGGTGAAGGCACGCGCCAAGGCGCTCGTCGTCGCCGCGGGCCTGATCGAGCGTCCGTACGTCTTCCAGGGCAACGACCTGCCCGGCGTGATGCTGTCCACGGGCGTACGCAGGCTGATCAACCTGTACGCGGTGAAGCCCGGGCGGCGTGCCGTCGTGCTCACCGCCAACGACGAGGGCGACGCCGCCGCCGAAGACCTCCGCAGGGCCGGTGTCGACGTCGTGCACGTCGAGGACGCCCGCAGCGGCGGGGACATCGTCCGCGCGCACGGCCGCGGCGGGCTGCGCTCCGTCGACCTGGCCGGCGGCGGCAGCGTCGACTGCGACCTGCTGGTCACCGCGACGGGCTGGACCACGCCCACGTCGCTGCTGAACATGGCGGGCGACCGTCCCCAATACGACGCGTCCGCGGCGCGGTTCGTGCCGCAGACCGATGCGCTGCCCGACGGCGTCCTGGCCACGGGAGGCATCGTCGGCGACGGCAACCCCGAGGAGCTGGCGGCCCACGGCGCCGCCGTCGGGCGCGCGGCGGCACGGCAGGCGCGTGCGTTCATGCAGGGCTTCGCGAACGTGCCGACCCGCCCGGACGACGCGTCCCAATTGCCGCCGCCCGGCGACCCGGTGGCGCTCCCGGCGCTCCGGCCCGCCCCGCACCGGGGGATGTTCCTGTCGAAGACGCACGGCTTCGTCGACTTCTCCGAGGACGTCACCACCAAGGACATCAAGCAGGCGGTGGCCGAGGGTTACGACTCGATCGAGCTCGCCAAGCGCTACACCACGGCCACCATGGGCACCATGCAGGGCAAGCTCGAGCTGATGAACACCATCGCCGCGCACGCCCACGTGACCGGGAGCTCCATCGCCGCGACGGGCACGACGACATGGCGGCCCCCGTACGCTCCGGTGAGTCTCGGCGCGCTCGCCGGGCGGGTCTTCGAGCCGGTGCGTCATTCGCCGATGCACGAGTGGCACGAGGAGCACGGGGGCGTGCCGCTGGTCGCCGGCGCATGGATCCGCCCCGACCACTACGGCGATGCCCAGGCCGAGGCGCGCAACGTGCGGGAGAGCGTCGGCGTCATCGACGTCACGCCGATCGGCAAGCTCGACCTGCGCGGTCCCGACGTGCCGAAGCTGCTGGAGCAGCTGTACGTGAACAAGTGGCAGAAGCTCGGCCTGGGGCGTGTGCGGTACGGCGTGATGTGCGCGGAGGACGGCGTCATCCTCGACGACGGGGTCACGGGCCGGCTCGGCGAGGAGCACTACCTGATGAGCACCACCTCCTCGGGTGCTGCGGGCGTCTGGGAGTGGGTCGAGAACTGGCTACAGACCGAGCACCCCGACTGGAGGGTGCACGTCACGCCGGTCACGACCGCGTACGCGAGCATGAACCTCGCCGGTCCCAGGAGCCGCGAGCTGCTGGAACGGCTGGTCGACGACGTCGACCTGTCCACCGAGGCGTTTCCCTACATGCGGGTGCGCACCGGCACCGTCGCCGGCGTGCCGGACTGCGTGTTCTGGCGGATCGGCTTCACCGGCGAGCTCAGCTACGAGCTGCACGTGCCCGCGTCGTACGGACTGCACGTGTGGGAGCAGCTGTTCGCCTACGGCGAGGACCTCGGCATCCGGCCGTTCGGCGTGGAGGCGCAGCGCATCCTGCGCCTGGAGAAGGGGCACTTCATCGTCGGGCAGGACACCGACGGGCTCACCAAGGGCTACAGCGCCGGGCTGGACTGGGCGATCAAGCTCGACAAGGCGGACTTCGCGGGCATGCCCGAGCTGCGCTGGCAGGCGGAGGGCGGCGACTACCCGAAGCTCGTACCGGTGCAGCCCGTCGACCCGGCGGTGGTGCCGGAGGAGGCGTCGCAGATCGTCGAGGGCAGCCGGATCGTCGGCCGCATCACCTCCAGCCGGATGTCGCCGACGCTGCGGCGCTCGATCTGCCTCGCGCAGGTGGAGTCGCGGCTCGCCGAACCCGGCACGCAGTTCACGGTCCTCCTGCCGGACGGCAAGCGCATCGCCGCCCGCGTACACGAAGACCACGCCCACGTCGATCCCGGAGGAGAGAGGCAACGTGTCTGACGCGAAGGCCACGGCGTACGCCGGACCGGCACCCCTGGCGCGCAGCCCGATCCGCGCCCAACACACCGCCGGGGACGGCACGCTGACCCTCACCGACCAGTCGGCGACCGGCAAGCTGCTGGTGCGCGCGCCGGTCGACGGCCCGATGGCGGAGGCCCTGGGCACCAGATTCGGCCGCGCGGGCCGCGAGATCGGCGACGATGCGCTCGTCGTCGGCTCGGGGCCCGGCGAGTGGCTGGTCATCGCACCGCGCGAGGAGCTGCCGAAGTTCACCGCGTGGCTGGAGCAGCGGGGCGAGGCCGGCCCCGGACCCGTATCCGTGGTGGACGTCAGCCACGGCCGGGCCATGATGCGGCTCACCGGGCGCACCGCCGCCGACGTGCTGGCGAAGCTGTGCGCCGTTGACCTGAGCGATGTGGTCGTGCCCGACGGCGGCGCGTTCCGCAGCTCGGTGGCGCGGGTCGCGACCGACGTCGTCCGCGACGACTCAGGTGGCCCCGGTGCGGGTGACTCCGGTGCCGGTGATCCCGGTGCGGGCGACCCAGGTACGGGTGATCCCGGTGCCGGTGACCGGCCCTCGTACGTGCTGCACTGCGAGCGGTCGTCCGGGCAGTACCTGTGGGACGCGGTCGTGGACGCCGGCCGCGAACACGGCGTCACCGTCGCCCCATGAGCCGGCCCTGAGCACGGTTCTCCGCCGCTCCTCCGTGTCCCTCCTCTACTCCTCCGTCTCCCTCTCTCCCCCCCCGTTGCCTCAGCTGCCTCTTCTTCCCAACACCCTTGTAAGGAGCCGATGATGGCGTTTCCCAGCGACCTCGAGATAGCCCGCTCGGCGGCGTTGAAGCCGATCGAGGACGTGGGCAACGCGATGGGCCTGAGCAGCCGGGCGTTGCAGGCCAGCGGCGACGACGTGTGCAAGGTGCGGCTGGAAGCGCTGGACGACCTCGCCGACCGGCCCCGCGGCAAGTACGTGGTCGTCTCCGCGATCACGCCGACGCCGCTGGGCGAGGGCAAGACCACCACGACGGTGGGACTCGGACAGGCCTTCGCGCACATCGGGAAGAAGGCGTCGATCGCGATCCGGCAGCCGTCGATGGGGCCCACGTTCGGAATCAAGGGCGGTGCCGCCGGAGGCGGATACGCCCAAGTCGTGCCCATGGAGCTGCTGAACCTGCATCTGACCGGTGACTCCCACGCGGTGACGGCAGCGCACAACCTCCTGTCGGCCGCTGTCGACAACCACCTCTTCCAGGGCAACGAACTGGACCTGGACCCGCACCAGATCACGTGGCGCCGCGTGCTCGACGTCAACGACCGAGCGCTGCGCAACGTGATCGTCGGGCTGGGCTCGCGGTCGGACGGGGTGCCGCGGCAGACCGGGTTCGACATCACCGCCGCGAGCGAGGTGATGGCGGCGCTGGGGCTGACGACCTCCCTTGCGGATCTGCGGAAGCGCCTGGGGCGGATGGTGGTCGGCTACACCCGCGGCGGCGAGCCGGTCACCGCCGAGGATCTGAACGTGGCCGGGTCGATGGCGGTGATCATGAGGGAGGCGGTAAAGCCCAATCTGCTCCAGACCCTTGAGAACACCCCCGTACTCGTGCACGCCGGCCCGTTCGGCAACATCGCCACCGGCAACTCCTCAGTGGTCGCCGACCTGATCGGCCTGCGCTGTTCCGACTTCCATGTGACCGAGGCCGGGTTCGGCGCGGACATGGGCGCCGAGCGGTTCTTCAACATCAAGTGCCGCGTCTCCGGCCAGGCCCCCGACGCCGCCGTCGTCGTCGCCACCGTCCGCGCCCTCAAAGCGCACTCGGGCAAGTACAAGATCGTCGCCGGGAAGGAGCTGTCCCCGGAACTGCTGGAGGAGAACCCCGACGACGTGCTGCTCGGGGCGGAGAACCTGCGCAAGCAGATCGACAACATCCGGCTGCACGGCGTCCCCGCGGTGGTCGCGATCAACGCGTTCCCCACCGACCACCCCTCCGAGCACCGGGCGATCCAGCAGGTCGCCGAGGAGATGGGCGTGCGGTCGGCCGTGTGCACCCACTTCGCCGACGGCGGACGCGGTGCGACGGGGCTCGCGGAAGCCGTAGCGGAAGCGTGCGAGGAACCGTCGCAGTTCCAGCTGCTCTACCCCGACGACGCCTCGCTGCGGGAGAAGATCGAGGCCGTCGCCACCCGCGTCTACGGAGCCGACGGCGTCGACTACACCCGCGCCGCCCGGCGCCAGCTCGACACCTACGAACGCGCCGGCTTCGGCGAACTGCCCGTCTGCGTCGCGAAGACCCACCTGTCCATCTCCTCGGACCCCACCCTCAAGGGGGCGCCCACCGGCTGGCGGCTTCCCGTACGCGAAGTCCGCGCCTCCGCCGGAGCCGGATTCGTCTACCCCCTGTGCGGAGAGATGCGCACCATGCCCGGCCTCGGCGCCAACCCCGCCGCGGCCCGGATCGATCTCGACGAGAACAGCGACATCGTCGGACTGTCGTGAACGAGCCACATCGTCTGACTGTCGTGAACGCAGGACTGTCGTGAACGAACCGGCCGGCCTCCCGTCCGCGACCGTCCGCGGTTTCCTCGACCAGGTCGCGGCCCGCACCCCCGCGCCGGGCGGCGGCGCGGCGTGTGCCGTCGCGGCCGGTACGGCGGCGGCGCTCGTCGCGATGGCGGCCCGCTTCTCCACGAGGCAACTGCCCGACGCCGCCCGGGTCGCCGCGAGCGCCGACGATCTGCGCGGCGAGGTGCTGCCACTGGCGGACGCCGACGCGGAGGCGTACGGGAAGCTGCTCGCCGCCTTCCGCGACAAGGAGCCGGGCCATCGCGACCGGCTCGCCGACGCATGCCGCGGCGCGTGCGACGTGCCGTTGCGGATCGCGGGTGTGGCCGCCGCCGTCGCCGAACTGGCCGCCCGCGTGGGCACCGACGGCAACTCCAGCCTGCACGGCGACGTGTACACCGCCGTGATGCTCTGCTCCTCGGCCGCGGAGTCGGCGGCTGCCCTGGTGCGGATCAACGTACGGGCGGGCGGGCTCGACGACGGACCGCAGCGCACGGCCGACGGTCACGCGCTCACCGTCGCGGAGGCGGTCGAGGCCTTGCGGCCTATCGGTCACCGCGGCAGAGATCGCTGACGGTGGCTGCCGATCCGCTCGTCGGGACGGGCTGGACGACGTAGCCGGAAGCAGGCCGGTCTCCTCACGCCTTGAGGAGACCGGACAGGGCTGTGACCAGGCGCTCCTTGCCGTACTCCGCCGGTCGTTCGAGCGTGAGCCGGGCGAACTCCTCGATGGTGACGACGAGGACGTGGGCGAGCACGCCGACATCGAGACCGTCGGCGCCCCGTGTCTCCAGGGCTATGGAGAGTCCGCGCTCGATGCGCGCCCTGACGAGGTCACGCGTCTCCTCGATGCGGCGGCGCACCACGGCCGGGGTTCCGTGTACGAGGCCGAGGACCGGCCGCCACACGTCGGGGTCGGCCTGCACGCAGTCCAGGAACCGCGCCACCGACGCCGTCAGCCACTCCTCGAGGTCCTCCGATCCGCTCCCGCTGTTGAGGACCCCGAGCGCCTGCTCGTACGCGCGGTTACGGGTGCGCTCCAGGAGGGCGAGCATCAGCGCCTCCAGTCCGTCGTACGCGCTGTAGACGACGGGTCTGGTCACTCCCGCCTCTTTGGAGATGGCGCCGACGGAGACCTGGTCGTACCCGTCGCGCACCACGATCCGCAGCGCGCAGTCCAGCAGGTGCTCGCGGCGCTGCTCGGGCGGCATGCGGGGGGCGTAGCGGCGTCGGGGCGAGGCGGTGGAGGAGCCGGATGTCATGGGGCGAGGGTACTTCTCACGAAAGCTACTCCCATGTAAATTTCGCGATGCCCCCCGGAGCCGCAAGGAAGCGAGTACGCCCATGCCGGAGAAGACCGCGGAGAAACAGAAGCAGACGAGGCCCCTGCGCTCGTACCTCAAGGTCAAGTCCCGCAAGGGGTGGCAGGAGCACTTCCAGCCCCAGGACGACTACGGGTTCTTCGGACCCGGGTCCGTGTCGTGGAAGGTCTGGGGATACCCGACGTCGTACGTCCTCGGTTTCGCCCGCTCGGTCACCATCGAGCACCTCGACCCGAACCTGGCGGCGGCCGTCGTCCAGTCCGGCGGGGTCAAGTACCGCCCGCACACCCGCTACGGGCGCACCATGCACTACTTCTCCCTGATGGCGTTCGGTGCGTCCCACCCCACGGCGAAGGCGGCCGACGTCCTGGTGAAGGTGCACTCCAAGGCCATCGGCAACGACCCGGTCACCGGCGACACCTACGATGCCAACCGGCCGTCGTCGCAGCTGTGGATCCACATGACGGCCTGGCACTCGATCCTCTACTGCTACGAGAAGTTCGGCCCCGGGCCGCTGAGTTCACAGGAGGAGGCGCAGTACTGGGCCGAGTGCGCGCGCTCCGCCGAACTACAGACCATCGATCCGGAGACGGTGCCGCGCAGCCGTGCCGCCGTCCGCGAGTACCTGGAGGACTGGCGCCCGCACCTCGCCGCATCCGAGGCCGCGCAGGACATGGTGGACTTCATCCTGCCGCTGGACGTCGCCCTGCCGCCGAACCTCAGCCGGGCCGGGCGCATCGCGATCTCACCGATCGTGTGGATGCTCAGCAAGGGCGTGGCCGCCACGTACCCGAAGTACATCCGCAAGATGTTCGGCGTGCGCCAGGGCCGTGCCGTGGATGCGCTGGCCGTGATCCTCAACAAGGGCTACCACGCCCTGATGTACCGGTCGGCCAACATGAAGTTCTTCATGATGAACCTGCTCGCGCCGGGTGCCATGCAGGTCGCCGCGCCCGCGATCCTCGGAATACCGGCGAAGAACCCGGTCACGATGACGCCGCGCGAGGCCCAGGAGAAGTACGGCTTCGCCGAACCGGCCGACGCGCACCCGGACTTCAGGGCCCGGCAGCACGAACGGGTCTTCGGCAAGGGCGAGAAGCCCAGCGACGAGGGTCTCGAGGAGTCCCAGCAGCACTTCGGCGCGATGAACGCCGCGGAGGTCCAGGAGGAGGTCCGCAGGGACGCCGCCGCCTGACGGCCGGGACGAGCGGCCGTCGCCGGGAGACCCACACGCGGAACACGGGGAGGGCAGCCGGTGCCGCC
This sequence comes from Streptomyces sp. HNM0575, assembly GCF_012726265.1. GTDB lineage: Bacteria > Actinomycetota > Actinomycetes > Streptomycetales > Streptomycetaceae > Streptomyces. The sequence continues at coordinate 42,102 of NZ_JAASAG010000003.1, forward strand.
GGCTGCCCTCCCCGCTGTCTTCTTCGCGACCCCGTGCCGGACCGGTGCGGCACGCACGATCTTCGGCGCGGAGCTCGCGGGTTAGGACTGCGTCGGTTCGGCGACCGGCTGCTCCCCGGAAGGCGCTTGCCCGGAGAGATAGCGCGCCGCCACGGCCCTGTTGTACTTGCCGAACATCTCGCCGAGGGTGCGCAGTTCGTCCTCGCCCCAGCCGGCGAGCAGTTCGGCGAGGTCCTCGGCCCGGCGCTGCCGTACGTACGTCATCGTCGCGAGGCCGTCCTGAGTGGCGGTGATCACGCTGCGCCGCCTGTCCGTCTCGCCCGGTGTCCGTAGCACCAGTCCTGCGCCCTGCATCGCGGAGATCTGGCGGCCGGCCGTGGAGGGGTCGACGCCCAGGGTGGCGGCGAGGGTGTTGATGTCCATCGGGCCGCGGTCGTCGAGGGTGCGCAGCAGCAGATAGCCGGCCCGGTCGAGGCTGTCGTGGACGTCGCTGCGGCGGTGCAGCAGCTCGAAGTGCCGTACCAGGACGGCCGCTTGGCGCTCGATGACGTCGATGGCCTCAAAGGTGCTGCTCACGCCGCTCACCAATCAATTACCGGTATCGTACATGCTATTGTATGGAGTCTACATGTATCCCGGCACTCCGTGGGGTCGACGGGTGCACCAGGGGAGGACGGCGTCGGCCCTCGAAGGGTTGGTACGTGGCTGACCTGAGCAGTGGTTCGCGTGGCCGGCTGTCGGAGTTCTGGGACCGGGTGGTGGCCTCCGATCCCGGCTTGAACCGCCTGCGCATGGCGGTGTCGGCGGCTGTGGCGATGAGCAGCACGCTCGCCTTGGAGTACGTCTTCGGGCAGGTCGCCGGTGCGGGCCGGCAGGGCACGACGATCGGGATGCTGCTGGGCGCCATCGTCGCCATGATGGGCTCAATGGCGCTGACCGGCACGGGAGTTCGCACCAAGGCGGTCACGGCGGTGTTCTTCCCGGTGGCCATGGGTGCCGGGATGCTGGCCGGGGTCGTGGTGGCCGGCCACACGGACGTGATGCTGTGCGTTTTCGTGGGCGTCATGTTCGTGGCGGTGTTCGTCCGCAGGTTCGGCATGCGCTTCTTCTTCTACGGATTCATGCTGTGGATGGGCTACTTCTTCGCCGCCTTCCTGAACGCCGAACTCACGATGCTGCCGGGGCTGTTGACGGCCATCGCGGTCGCCAGCGCCTGGGTGCTGCTGCTCTCGGTGACCGTGCTCCGTACGAACGCGCGGCGGACGCTGCGCCGGGTCCGGAGCGCGTTCGGCGCCCGGGCACGGGCGGTCGCCCGGGCGTGCGCCGACCTGCTGGAGGCGGACGAGCAGGACGCCGCACAGCAGGGCCGGCTGCACCGGCGCCTGCATGCGCGTCAACTGCGCCTGGCCGAAGCCGCGTTGATGATCGAGGGCTGGTCGGCCGAGCGGGGCGCGCTGCCGGAGGGCTGGTCGGGCCCCGCGCTGCGGCGGCGGCTCCTCGACGCCCAGCTGGCCATCGACGCGCTGGCCAACGCCGCCGACGCCCTCGCCGGAACGGGGCCGCGGTTCGCGCGGGACGGAGCGCGTATCGCCGCCCACCTGGCGCGCTGGGACTATCGGGCCGCCGAGCAGGCAGCCCGGCCGTTCCTCGACCCGCCCTCCTCCCGTACGGACGGCGGGCCCCACGACAACGCTGACAGGGACAGGGACAGGGACAGGGACAGGGACAAGGACAAGGACGGGGAGGGGGACGGGCAGTGGCCGCTGCACCAACTCGCCTCGGCCGCGGCCGAATTCGTCTCCGTGGTCGCCACATCCGACGTTCCGTCGCTGACCGGGACCGGCCAGAGCGAGGACTTCGAGCCCGTCGTCGCACTTGCTCTGGGCAACCTGCCCGGTTCGGCGTCCGTGGCCGGTGACGTGGCCGCGCGCGGCAGCTGGAATCCGCTGAGCCGTATGAAGCTCACCACCCGCCAGTCGGTTCAGGTGGCCTTCGCCGGTGCGCTGGCGATCGTCCTCGGCCGCCAGATATCCGAGGACCGCTACTACTGGGCGGTCATCGCCGCGTTCATCGCCTTCACCGGGACGGGGACCCGTTCAGAGACCTTCATCAAGGCCACGAACCGTGTGGTGGGCACCGTGGCCGGTCTGGGCGCGGGCATCGGGCTCGCGCATCTGACCGTCGGCCACACGGCGTGGGTGCTGATCGTGATCGTGGTCAGCATGTCCTGCGGCTTCTATCTGGTGCGCGTCTCCTACGCGTTCATGATCTTCTTCGTCACGATCATGGTGAGCCAGCTCTACGGCGTGCTGCACGAGTTGTCCGCCGGGCTGCTGGTGCTGCGGCTGGAGGAGACCGCGGCCGGGGCGGTGGCGGGCATCGTCGTCTCGCTCGTGGTGATACCGACCAGCACCCGGGACACCGCGGGCAGCGCCCAGCGGACCTTCTTCATCGCGCTGGCGGATCTGCTGCGGGCCACGGCGGCGCGGCTCGGGGAAGGCGGCACGGACGAGGCCCCGGCCGGCGCCGCCGCCGGCATCGATACGGGTTCCGGCACCGCCGGGACGGACGAGGAGCACGCGGACCTCGACACGCTGGTCCGGGCGCTGGACCACCGCATGTCCCAACTCGCCCTCGTCTCCCGGCCGTTGACCCGCACTCTGGTGTGGGGCAACGATCCCGGGCTCGTACGGCACCGGCTCACCCTCTGCACCGCAGCGGCCCGCCAGGGCCGAGCCCTCGCGCTGAGCACCGCACGGCTGCCGGCCCCGGTGCCGCCGAACGGGCTCGGACCGATCTGCCACACCCTCGCCGAGGCGGTCACCGCGCTCGCCGGCTCACCGCCGCGCCGCAGCGCGGCCGTCGCCGAGGCCGAACGCCGACTCCAGGACGTGGAGGCGGAGTTGCTCGCCCAGCACCCTCCGTGCGCGGGCCCGTCGCTTCCTCCGGTGACCCGGCCGCTGACGCATCTGCGGCGGCTGGTGCACGAGTTGGCGTGCACGCCGCCCGTGGCACCGGCCAGAGGGCGCCACGCCGGCGGAAGCGGAAGCGGACCGGAGGACCGTCAGCCGCAGGCCGCCGAGGTGATCGTCGCCGACTCCCCGGCCCGCGCGACGCCGGTGCTGGACGCCCGCGCCGAGTTGACGGGACGGTGACGCCGACCGCCGGCGATCCGCCCCGGGAGCCGGCACGTCGAAGTCGGCGGGACCCGGGGCGAGTTCGAGGTCCTTCACGTGCTTCACCGCGGCCGGGGCCTCTGCCCGTGCAACCGCCGCCGTCCCCTGTCCCCATGGCCACGCAGCGGGCTCACTGGCTCGTGGGCCGCTCCAGGGCTTGCAGCGTGCCCGCGGGCAGCCGGTCGTTGCCCCAACTGCGCTCGATGTAGCCGATGATCCGCGCGATGTCCTCGGCGGGCACCCGCTCCGGTTCGCCGCGCTCCAGCGGGTCGGCGTGGAAGATGTAGAGCCGCGAGGCGAACTGGTCGAACGGCAGTGAGGCTTCGCCGAACCGCTCGCCGTTGCCCGCGGTGGAGACGACGACGCCGTCGCCCCAGTCCTGGCCGCTGTCGTTGTTCGGGTTGAAGAAGTAGACGCGCATGACGTCCTGCGGGTCCGGCGCGGCCCGCAGGATCGTGATCGCGTGCCAGCCGACGTAGCGGGCCGCGCTGTCGGTGACGGCGACGCCGGCCGGCTGCGGATGGATCAGCGGCTGCTCGCCGTTGTAGGACGGGTGGTACCCGGCGTGGAACTGCCGCAGGAACCCGTCGAGATCGACCAGGTTCCCGGTCGCGACGTCGACGTTGATGTGGAATCCACGGGCCGCCCACCAGCCGTGGAACTCGGGGTTGACCCACCGGTGCGGGTCTCCCGGCCGCGCGACGCAGTGCCGCCCCATCTCGGCGTAGATCCGGTCCAAGTGCGGTACGACGAGCAGCGATACGGGGTCCAGGTCCATCGGCAGCGTGGTCGCGACTCCGGCCGCGCTGTCCTTCGACGAGATCGGCTGACCCTCGAAGTGCATGAGGATCTCGTCGTCGCGTGCCGCCCAGACCACCATTTGCAGCAGGTAGTCCGGGTCGTTGTAGGACCACATCGACAGCGCGCGGGCCGACTGGCAGGTGGGGTTGTCGCCCTGGCCGACGCCGAGCGGCTGGCCCAGCATCGAGAGCACCCCCGCCACCAGCCGCGCCTGCGGACCCGGCACGTCGCCGAAGACCGTCGTCAACCGCTCCCGCGCGACCGGGGAGAGCTCGAGCCTCAACTGGCGCCACAGCGCGGGCACGATCGGCGGCTCGTAGAGGATGCCGCGGTCGAGCAGCAGCGCCAGCCCGTAGATGCTCTGCGCGGTCTGCGGGTGCACGGCGACATCGATCAGCCGGTGCACCAACTCGCTGTAGCGCAGCAGGCAGTTCCGGCCGGTGTCGGACAGCCCGAGCGCCTCACCGATGAGGTAGTCGCTCTCGCGCAGGAGGAACCGGAGCAGCTCCGCGTGGTACGGCGAGACCAGGCCGGTGTCGTGCATCGCCCGCGCGAACCCCGTCGCCTCGTACTGGAGGCCGCCGGCGTCCATCACCTCCAGCCGGGAGCGGAAGACGTCGACGCCCGGGTCCTCCCGGCACGCCTCGGTCGTCCCGAACAGGCTCGTGATGAGCCGGTCGATGCCCTGCCCCGACGACGCCCCGAGCGCGACGTCCGGGTCGTCGCGGTAGGCCGCGATGCGGGTGATCAGGGACTGCACCGCCTCGACCTGGATCGGGCGCTGGCGCAGGATCCGCCAGATCTCGTCGACGAGGTTGTCCAGGACGCTGTCATAACCGATCTCGTCGGCGAGGTGGCGGAACAGGCCCCGTACGAGCTGCGCGATCCGGCCCTGCTGGGTCCGCTCCGCCTCGCTGGGCGGGGTGAACAGCAGCTCCAGGTTCGTCGCCAGCACCTGGGACAGGAACTGGCGGGCGTCCTCGGCGGGCAGCGTCGGGTGCGCGAAGTCGCCGATGGCGACGGCGAGCATCCGCAGCTCGCTGGTCGCCTCCATGACGACGGTGTCCGCGTCCGCGCTGCGCAGGCCCGGGCTGACCAGCGACGGGATGAGGATCTCCGGTGACGCCCAGTCCGTCTCCTGGAAGAGCCCGGCCTCCTCGAGGGCCTGCGCCCTGGCCTGGACGGCCGCGGCGCCGCCCGGCTGCATGAGCACCCGCCGCAGTGCTTCCAGGACCCGCCGCAGCTTCGTGTGCTTGCCGAAGTCGCGGGTTTCGGCCATGGCCTGGATGGCGTCGTCGAGCGAGGCCACGCGCTTGTCCAGCGTCGTGGACTCACCGCTGACGTCGACGGTCGGTTTCAAAGGGTTTCCCTCGGGTTGGTCTCCTGCGCCCACGGGGTCGTCAGACGTAGAAGTCGAGCTCTTCCTGCCTCTTCAACAGGTCGCGCATCCGGTAAGGGTCTTCACCGAAGAAGTACACCAGGCCCCAGTGGGTGCCGAACGCGGTCCTCTTGGTGACGGTCTCCTCGAGCGGCGTCGAGAGGTCGTGCGACTCGTAGTAGTCGTCGTCCTCGGTCTCCTCCGGGATCTCCAGGCCGCTGACGACGCGGCGGCGCGGATAGACACCGAAGCAGCCGGCGACCCCCGACGCGTCGACGACCTCCTGCGGGAAGAAGGCGTCGATCTCCTCCTCGGTCGTCTTCGGGTCGAAGGCCAGCACCAGCCCATGGTAGGCGTTGAACCCGTACGCCCGCTCCAGCAGTTCGAACACCTTGAAGCCCGGCGGCCGGTAGGCGACCTCGCCGAAGTACATCTCGCCGTCGCTGGTGACGAAGTACTCCGGGTGCACGAAGCCGAACTCGATGTCGAACGTCTTGATGAGCTTCTCGATCTGCGCCGTGATCTGCGGGCGGTACCGCTCCAGTTCGGGGGTCGCCGGCACGAACACCGAGTACCCCAGCGTGACGTACTCGGAGATGTTGAGGAACTTGATCTTCCCGTTGTGCACCCATGCCTCGACGGCGAACTCCCAGCCGTCGAGGTGGGATTCCATGAGGACCGGGAACTCCTCTTCCGGGATCGTGTCGATCTCGTCCGGGGTGCGGATGACGCGGTGCCCGAGGCATCCCGCCTTGTCGAACGCCTTGAGATGGATCGGGTCGTTCGGGTCGCCGTCCAGCTTGAGCAGGGTCTGATTGACGCGCTTGAGGAAGCGGATCACATCGTCCCGGTCGTGGGCCTCCTCGAATATTCCGACCCGGATGCCGCCGAGTTGGGCGCGGCGCTTCATCAGCGCCTTGTCCCGCAGCAGCATGGCCTGGCCGTACAGACGCGGGTTGTCCAGCAGGACGGAGTTGATCGCCCCCGCCCACTCGACCGTCTCCTCGAAGAGCGGGATGGCGACGTCGACGCCCTCGTTCTGAAGGGTCTCGGCGATCTCCATGGAGCGGTCGTTGAGCCGCTCGAAATTCCACGGCACGTAGGGGATGTCGTGCTCGACGCAGTACTCCTCGGCCCACTCCGGCGCCACGACGACGTATCGCCGGTCGAACCGGTCGAGGGCTTCCACCGCGTTGATACTCCAGCCAAGAAGCGCTACGTAGCCTTTGTCCGGGTTCTTGTTGGCGGGCTCGCCCTGTGGCATAGACCGTTTCTCCTTTTTGGCGCGTGCGCGCATCGACGGCGTGGCTGGGATGACCGTACCCGGCGCTTACCCGGCGATCTGCGGCGCAAGCACCTCACTCCCGCAGGCAGGGGTTCGTTGCGAGGGCGGCTTGAACGGCCAAGTCCCTGATCCCGGACGGGCAGACGCGGCATACTCACGAGCCGAACCCGAGACCCCCACCGAAAGGTTCGTTCCGTGTCCCCACGCACGCCTGACCGCCGCGCGCCGTACACCGAATCCGCCGAATCCGCCGAGTCCTCCGCCCGGAGGGTCCGGCGCCGGACGTTCCTCGGAGCGCTCGGGGCGGTCGCCGCCGTCGGCGGGAGCACGGCGGTGGCCTCCGCCGTACTCCCGCCGGAGGAGGGCCGCAAGACCGCCGGGCGTAAGGCCGGCCGTGCCCAACGGCCCCTGTTCGTCGGCACGTCCGGCGGCGGCATCGTCACCGGCTCGTACGACACGTCCAGCGGCGCGATCAGCACGTCCGGTGCGGTGCAGGACGTGACCAGCCCGACGTTCCTCGCGCTGTCCGAGGACGGCAAGGTGCTGTACGCGCTCGATGAGGCGAGCGAGGAGGGCACTGTACGGGCCTACGCGGTGGGCGACGGCGGGAAGTTGAGCCCGCTGGGCGATCCGCAGTCGACCGGCGGGAACGGCGTGACGCATCTGTCCGTGCACGCGAGCGGCAAGTGGCTGCTCAGCGCGAACTACGGCTCGGGCAGCGTCGCCGTGCACCCGGTCAAGGCGGACGGCGCCCTCGGTGCCCGTACCGACCTGGTGCAGCACGAGGGCAAGGGACCGGACCCCGACCGGCAGGAAGGGCCGCACGCGCACCAGATCGTGAGCGACCCGAAGGGCGGCTTCGTGATCGCCGTGGACCTGGGGACCGATTCGCTGTTCTCCTACGAACTGGACACCGGGAAGGGGAAGTTGAAGCGCGTCGCGGAGGCGAAGGCGAAGCCTGGCGCGGGGCCGCGGCATCTGGCGTTCCACCCCGACGGCCGATTCGCCTACGTGACCAACGAGTTGGACAGCACGGTCTCCGTCTACGCCTACGACGCGGGGAGCGGGAAGTTCACGCGCGGGGACAGCATCCCCACGGTGCCCGAGGGCGACGGGTCCGGCGAGCGCAACTATCCGGCGGAGGTGGCCGTCGCGGCCGACGGGCGGACCGTCTACGTCTCCAACCGGGGCCACAACAGCGTCGCCTGGATGTCGGTGGGCGGTGGCGGCGAGTCGCTGAAGATTTCCGGCTCCGTCCCGTGCGGGGGCGACTGGCCGCGGCACATCAGCATCCCGTCCGGCGGGGACGTGCTGTGGGCGGGCAACGAGAAGAGCAGCACGATCGGGGTCTTCTCCGTCGACAAGGAGAGCGGGGCGCTGAAGAAGGCGGGGGAGCCGGTGAAGATGACGAAGCCGGTGTGCGTGCTGCCGGGGTGAGGGCGTGTGCTGGCCGCGGAGGCCCAGCAGAGCGAAGGTGACAGGCGCCGCCTGGTCGGACCGCCGTGATCTCTGCGGGGCTTCGTCCTCACTACGCCATAATGCCGCCATGGATCAGGGGGCGGCAGCGGCGTTCGCGGGGACAGCCGGAGCAGTGGGTGCGGTGGTGGGCGGCCTTGTCACAGGGTTCTTCACACAGCGTGCGGCCCGGCTCGGGGCCCAGAAGACGGGCGAGGCCATGATTGAACAAGTCGAGAGACAAGCAGTGGCCACCCGTGAGGACTGGCTCTTGCAGCACAGACTCGACGCCTACATGGGGCTCATGCAGGCGTACGACCGGTTCGTCGAGCAGGCCAAGCCCTTCATGGAGGCGTTGACCTTCGAGGCCGCGAACCGCTCCGAGCTGTTCGCGATGACCAAAGCGACGGAACTCGCCGTGACGCAGGCGTACTTCAAGGTCCGGGCGTTCGGCCCGGAGGGAGTACGTGAGCCGGCGAATGCGCTGCGGACGGCGGTGAATGAGTTCCGCGGGGCACTGGACGGCTGGGAACTCGCGTTGAGCTCCGGCAGCTTGGACCGAGGGCGGCAGGAGCGGCGTGCTGAAGACCGTCTTCGGACCGCTACTTCGGCGCACGCGGAGTTCGTCACATCCGTCAGGGACGTTGCGGTGTCCGTCGAGAACCGCCCTCGTACGGGAGTCACTTCTTGATCACGAGGTGCGGCCGTTCGCTCGGTCAGGGGCTCCCCGCCGATCCGTCGCTCGGCGTCCGTCGGCGTTCCTCCTACGGGCACGATCCGTTTGTCGACGTCCATCGACACCGTTCGCTAGCCCGGTCCGCCGAAGAGGCCACCGTTGTCGTCACCTCCGCCTTCCGTGTTGCCTTCGGTGTCGTCGGAAGGCGTCTCGGAGGGGGTCTCGCTGGGTTCTCCGGTGGCCTGCCCGGAGCCGTTCCCGCCCGTAGCGCCGCCGTCTCCTCCTCCGTTCACTGACGAGTCGGTGTCCTCCGGGAGAGGCGGGCTGCTCGTCCGGCTTGGGGGAAGCTGCTCCTCGCTCGGAGTCTGCGACTTCTTCGGCTTCTTCGGCTTCTTTTTCGGCTTCTTCGTCGGTGACTCCGAAGAGCTGTCAGCAGGTGCCGTGTTCCGAGGGCTCTCACTCTTGGGCGACTTGGGCTGATCGTCGTACCCGGCCAGGTCGAAGGGTGCGCCCCAGCGAAGGATTGCCATGGTCGCCCCAGCCGCGAGGACGACGAGGACCGCCAGCGCCGCACCCAGCATGGCGCTCTTCGTCGGTGACAGCCGGCGCTTTCCCTCGGCCCCGACGTTCTTCTGATCCTTCTGGGCGGCCTGCTCGTCGACCTCCTGGTCGTCGACGAGGTAGAAGTACCGGGCACGTGACGTGTGGAGTTCGGAAAGGAGCTTGGTGCGCTGCTCCTTCAGTCCGGTGTGCTGCTCTTTCGCATTCTCGTAGCTCTGTTGCAGCACGCGAACGGGAGCTGTCTCAGCGACTTCGGCCGCGGCTGCTTCCGTGCCGGTGCCTGTGTCCACGTCGGCCTCGGAGATCTGCTGGCGCGCCTTCTCGAGCGCGGCGCGGAGATTGTCTCTCTGCTCGCATACGTCCTGTAGTTCCTTCTCTATCTCTTGCAACTCCACCGTCTGCCGGAAGATGCGCAGGAGCAGAGAGTTCTCGTCGCTGCCGTCCTCAGCGGCAACCTGAGCCAGGGTCTCACCGTAGGAGCGGTAGACGTCCTTGGCTTCATCGGCGGTCAGACCTGCCAATCGCGCCTCACGGACAAGGGGATCCAGGAACTCCAAAGGAGGCATCCGCGGTACGTCGCCCCGGCCGTCCTTGTAGTACGAGATCCGCGTGAAGCCGATGTGGTGCCGTGCACCGAACTCCCGCCGGCTCAGGCCCGTCATCGCCACGAGCTCGCTGACCCGCCTGCCGAACGCCCGCAGGGCCAGATCCCTGACCTCCCCTTGATCGAGCTCACTGCTTCCCGGCGCTTCGGGGAGATCCTCGTTGTTCTGCTCCGCTGCCACCTGTTGACCACCGTCACCACTGAAACCGTCAGGAACCCGTATCCTGCCGCACTTCTTCGACATCACGGCAATCGGTCAACGTGAGGCTCAGGCAGCCCAGTTCAGGGGCCGACGAGGTGCCGGCCGCGAAGCGGTCCCTCGTGCTACGTCGCGTCCCCCGTGGTGGATGAGCCGCCGAGGAGCCGCTCCATCGTGGTGAGTTCCTCGGTGAAACCGTCGCGCCGCTGCCGGGTGCCGCAGCCTTCGACCAGGCGCGCGAAGTCCGTTGCCGCGGCGGTGATGCGCTGACCCAGGGCGGTTCCCGCCTGGGCGCCGAAGTCGTCGGTGGCGGCGTAGACGCCGCGCGGCGAGACGATGGCGTGCAGGTAGGAGAACATCGGCCGCAGCGTGTGCTCCAGGACGAGTGAGTGGCGTTCGGTGCCGCCGGTGGCCCCGATCAGCACGGGCATGTCGGAGAAGGTCTCCTCCGGCAGTACGTCGAAGAACGACTTGAACAGCCCGCTGAAGGAGGCGTTGAAGGCGGGCGTGACGGCGATGACGCCGTCCGCTGCGGCGACCGTCTCGAAGGCCTCTTCCAGCGTGTTCGCGGGGAAGCCGGTCAGCATCGCGTCCATGATCGCGCGGCCCAGGGGGCGCAGTTCGACGAACGAGGACCGGACCGTGCGGCCGCGGGCCTCAAGTGCCTTCCGTACGGCGGCCTCCAGGCGGTCGGCGAGGAGGCGGGTCGAGGACGGTTCGCGGATTCCGCCGCTGATGACTGCCAGTTCGGTCATGGTCGTGCTCACTCCCCGGGTCCGTTCGCGGGCCCCGGCCCGGCGTCGGCGGTACCCGGCCCGGCGTCGGCCGTCCCGGTCTCCTGCGCCCGCAGCAGCGAGGCGTGCGTCGGCGCCGCCGGCACCCCGGCGGGCCTGCCGGCGGCGAACTCCTTGCGCAGCACCGGCACCACCTCCTCGCCGAGCAGGTCGAGCTGTTCGAGGACCGTCTTCAGCGGGAGCCCGGCGTGGTCGATGAGGAACAGCTGGCGCTGGTAGTCGCCGGCGTACTCCCGGAACCCCAGCGTCTTCTCCACGACCTGTGCGGGCGAACCGACCGTCAGCGGAGTCAGCGAGGTGAACTCCTCAAGCGACGGGCCGTGACCGTAGACGGGCGCGTTGTCGAAGTACGGCCGGAACTCCTCCACGGCGTCCTGGCTGTTGCGGCGCATGAAGACCTGCCCGCCCAGCCCGACGATCGCCTCTTCCGGCCTGCCGTGGCCGTGGTGCTCGAAGCGGCGGCGGTAGAGGTCCACCATGCGCCGGGTGTGCGAGGAGGGCCAGAAGATGTGGTTCGCGAAGAAGCCGTCCCCGTAGTAGGCCGCCAGCTCGGCGACCTCGGGCGTACGGATGGAGCCGTGCCAGACGAAGGGCGGTACGCCGTCGAGCGGGCGGGGCGCGAGGGTGAAGCCCTGCAACGGAGTGCGGAACTTCCCCTCCCAGTCGACCACTTCCTCACGCCACAGCCGCCGCAGCAGCCCGTAGTGCTCGACGGTCAACGGCACGGCCTGGCGGATGTCCTGGCCGAACCAGGGATAGACCGGGCCCATGTTCCCCCGCCCCAGCATCACGTCGCAGCGGCCGCCGGAGAGGTGCTGAAGCACGCTGAAGTCCTCGGCGATCTTCACCGGGTCGTTCGTCGTGATCAGCGTCGTCGACGTCGAGAGGATCATCCGTTCCGTCCGCGCGGCGATGTAGCCGAGGAGGGTGGTGGGCGAGGAGGGGACGAACGGCGGGTTGTGGTGCTCGCCGGTGGCGAAGACGTCCAGGCCCACCTCCTCGGCCTTCCGGGCGATCGCGAGGGTGTCCCGGATCCGCTGCGCCTCGGTGGGAGTGCCGCCGGTGGTCGGGTCCGGGGTGACGTCACCGACTGTGAAGATGCCGAACTGCATCCCCGTCGCTTCCGCAGGGGCCATGTCTGCCTCCTCCCGTCACCGCCCTGCCGAGGCGCTCTCGGCGCTCGGCACCGGGCGTGCTCTGTCCACCATGGACATGATGCGGTCCGCGACGGGCCGCAGCCCCCCGGACAGCGGTCGGGCGCCGTCCGTCCCGCTCATCGTGGCAGCCATTCAGCGCGGATCTGCTCGACGGCCTCGGCGTCTTCGGCGTCGACTCGGCTCGCCTCGTCGAGGACGCGGGCCAGACTCGCGGCGGGGATGATCACAGCGCCCGCGGCGTCGGCGAATACGTAGTCGCCGGGAGTGACGCAGACTCCCGAGACCTCGACGGCGATGTTCGCCGCGTACGGCATCACGGTGTCCCCGCCCCAGCGGGTCGCCTCTCCTCTGCACCATGCCGCGATGCCCTGGTCTCGCAGCTCGTCGAAGTCCCGAAGCCTGCCGTCCGCCAGCACGCCTGCCAGTCCATGGTTCGCCACGCGGGACAGCTTGGTCCCGCCGCCGTGTGAGGCGTCGGGATACCCGCCGCCGGAAAGGACCAGCACGCGCCCGGCCGGAGAGTCTCCGGCCGCTTCATAGAAGAGCCCGGGGAAGCCGGAACGCGTCTGCGGCAGGTCGTCACGGTAGGGCATGTACGCGATGGTGACCGCCGGGCCGAAAAGCGGCCGCGTGCGGTCCGGGCCGGTGAGGGACAGGATGTGCGCGCGATGGGAGTGGATCCGCCCCATCGCATCAACCAGTGCCGCACAGCCCAGCCGCTTCGCTCTCGCCGCCGGGTCGTCTTCTGCTGTTTCGCTCACTCTTCCTCCAGGTCGAGGATCAAGCCGGCAGCACGCGTTCAGGCCGTACAAGCCGTTCAAGCCGTTCAAGGCGTTCAGGCCGGGTGGTGACGGCGCTTCCAGCGAGCAGGGTCTTGTTCGAGTGCGGAGCGGTCCCAGCCCCCGCCGTCGGCTGCCGCTTCATAGGTGGTCTCCAGGAACCGCAGCAGGTCGTGCTCCGGGTCGGCAGCGGTTCGTACGGCCTCGTACGGCAGCAGGAACTCACCGTATTCCGCGCTGTAGTAGGCCGATTCCGGGGCGATCCGGTGCTCGGCGAATCCAGCGGGGGTGGGGTAGGCGTAGGAGTAGAAGGCGCCCTCCTCCGCTCCGCCCGGCCAGAATCCGCAACTGCTCAGTTCGCGGTCGTAGGCCTCTTCCATGACCCAGTTTGCGAGGTGCGGGGCGCCGCCCGGATGGGGCGGTGCGGTCCTTCCCGAGAAGCGCGTGCAAGCAAGGTCCATGCTTCCCCAGAAGAAGTGCACCGGGCTGGCCTTCCCGACGAAGGAGGACCGGAACTCGTCCATCGTGAGGTGGACCCGCAAGAGCTGACGCCAGAACGTCTGCGCGGCGTCGGGGTCGTACGTCGCGTGGTCGAAGTCGTCGGCGAACTTCACCGCCGGCTCCACCTCGTTCGGGTGCGACTGGATCGCCGCCTCGATTCCCAAGTCGCCCATCGCCCGGAGCACTTCCGCGTGGAAGTCGGCGACCGGCCGGGATGTCAGAGCGATGCTCCGGGAGTCTCCGCCGCTGGTACGGATGCGAAGCCGGTGGTCGAGGAAGTCGAATTCGATGTCGAACACTCCCGAGTGGTACGGAACGGCCGAGGTCGTCAGTCCGCGGGGAGTCACATAGAGACTGACCTGCCACCAGTGGTTCACCATCGGCGCGTGTTTCAGCCGGATCTTTCCGACGATCTGGGCCCACATGTGAAGGGTGTCGCGGGTCGGGGCCCAGTCCGCGACTCGCAGACGCGGCCATACGTCGGAGGAGGTGGCATGTCCTGCGGTCATCTGTCTCCCTCTGGGGCGTCTCGCTGACGGGTACGGGCTGACGGGTACGGGCTGACGGGTACGGAAGGGATCCGGAGGCTCGGTCCCCCATCGTCCGGCCGCCCCGTCGGCCCTTTTCGGGGGCACGCAGACGCACCGGCGATGTTCATCCCACAGGCCCGGTCTCCATCCGCCGTGGCACGACTGCGCCGTTGGCGGCGCATACGTCATCGGTGTTCGGGGTTGGCCGACTCGGGGCGGCAGCCCGCGTCCCATTCGGTGCGCTGGTTTCCGTAGGCGGGAATTCCCCCGGCCCGCCGCAGCATCGCGGCCAGGTGCAGGAGGTTGAAGGTCATGAAGGTGGTGTTGCGGTTGGTGAAGTCGTTGTCCGGACCGCTTGAGCCGGGGTCGAGATAGGAAGGCCCGGGGCCGGCCTCACCGCTCCACCCGGCGTCCGCCTGCGGCGGAATCGTGTATCCCAGGTGCTGCATGCTGTAGAGCAGATTCATGGAGCAGTGCTTGAGGCCGTCCTCGTTGCCGGTGATCAGGCAGCCGCCGACCCGCCCGTAATAGGCGTACTGGCCGGCTTCGTTGAGCAGACTCGAACAGCTGTAGAGACGCTCGATCACCTTCTTCATCACCGAGCTGTTGTCGCCGAGCCAGACCGGGCCGCAGAGCACCAGGATGTCCGCGGCCAGGACGCGTTCGAAGAGAGCCGGCCACGCGTCGTGGGCCCAGCCGTGCTCTGTCATGTCCGGCCACACGCCCGTGGCGATGTCGTGATCGGCCGCCCGGACGACTTCCACCTCGACTCCGTGGTTGCGCATGATTCCGGAACTCAGCCTGACCAGTCCGTCGGTATTGCTGATCTCGGGGGACGGTTTGAGGGAGGCATTGATGAACATCGCGCGCAGCCCCTCGAATTGGGGCGCCGCTGCCGCTTCGGGTTCAGGACTCTCGGGTTCGGACATGACTGCCGCCAATCTGGTGTGGTGAGCCGATACCGCCGCCTCCGGCGCTTGCCGCCTGGAGGGCGATGGGCACGTGTCGTCTCAAGTCGCCTGACGCTGCGGGAGGTTGACGTCGACGTGAGTCATCCGCCGGCCGAGCGCAGGTGGAGCAGGAGCAGGGCGATGTCGTCGCGGGGCGCGGCGGTCTGCGGGCGGTGGCGGATGAGGGCGTCGGCGAGGGCGTCCATGGTCTGGCTCGGGCCCGGTGTGAGCTGTTCGGCGAGTTCGGCTGTGGCCACCTCCAGGTCGCCGCCGGGGGTTTCGATGAGCCCGTCGGTGTACAGAGCCAGCACAGCGCCCGGAGGCAGGGCGACTTCGGCCGCCTCGTAGTCAGCGGTGGGGTCGATGCCGAGCAGGAGCCCGCGCGGCAGGCTGAGGACTTCGGTGGGGGCGTCCGGCGGACGCAGCAGTGGGGGCAGGTGGCCGGCGGAGGCCAGCCGGGCGCGCTGGTTCGCGAGGTCCAGGTGGACGTAGAGACAGCTCGCGAAGAGGCCCGGGTCGAAGTCGGTGAGCAGGCGGTTGGTGCGGGTGAGGACTTCGGCGGGGGAGGCGCCGGCGGTGGCGTGGACGGCGGTGCGGACCTGTCCCATGAGGGCGGCGGCCTTCACGTTGTGGCCCTGGACGTCTCCGATGGCGGCGGCTACGGAGGTGTCGTCGAGGCGGATGAGGTCGTAGAAGTCGCCGCCGACGTCCATGCCACGGGCGGTCGGCAGGTAGCGGGCGGCCACCTCCAGTTCGGGCACCGCCGGGAGGGTGGCCGGGAGCAGGCCCGTCTGTAGCCCGTGGGCGAGTTGGTGCTCGGCGTCGTGGAGAAGGGCGCGGTCGAGGGCCTGGGCGAGCAGTCCGGCGAGCGAGGTGAGGACGGCGCGCTCGTCGGGGGTGAAGGGGTGGGGCTCTTCGTAGGAGATCACGCAGCAGCCGACCGGGCGGCCGGACGCGATCAGCGGCAGGAAGGCCCAGCCTCCCTTCTTCGTCAGCTCCGGGACTTCCGGCTTGAGTTGCCGCATCTCGTGCGGGGAGGCGACGAAGAGCGGCACTCCCGTGGTCAGGACGTGCACGGTGGGGTCTGCTTCGTCCCGGAGGGAGGGAAGGTCGAGACGGTTCATGACCTCGGGCCGGTATCCGCGGTAGCCGACGATACGAAGCCGGCCGCCCTCGGCGACGGACACGACGAAGCCCTGGGAGCCGAAGGCGGGCATGATCTGGTCGGCGGCCAGCTCGACGACGTCCCGCACACCGACCGCCTCGCTCAGCGCGGCCGCCAAGTGCATCAGGTCGAACAGCGAACCCGCCCGGGCCGGCAGGGCGTCGCTCTCACCGTGCCCCGGCACCCGGCGGTCCACGGGGCTGTCGCCGTCGGCCGGAGTGATGACGAGGCTTACGCCGGAGGCGTCCGAGTAGAGCTCGATGTCCAGCCACCGGTCCGGCGGGCACAAGACGGTGGAGGACGTGGGCCGGCGCCCGACCAGCGCCGCCCGGTACTTGTCCTCGAAGGCCGGGTCGTTCAGCCAGGGCAGCGCCTCCCACAGCAGTGCTCCGCGCAGGTTCGGGACGCTGTCACCGACCAGGCCGGCCGCGGCGGCGTTGACGAAAGTGATCCGGCCCTCCGGGTCCAGCGCACAACAGCCCATCGGGAGGCGGTCGACGAAGTCCTGCGCGCCCGGCGCCCGGACGGGCCCCGGCCCGCGGGCAGTCAGCGGGGCCAGCACATGCGGCGCGCGTCCGGGCAGCACCGGGCGCCCGCTCTCGGCGGCGTGCCGGAGGAGCGCACCCATGCGGTCGCTGGCGGCGCGGACCACCTCGCGCTCGTGTGCGCTCAGCTGTGGCGGATGGGAGCCGGGCCACAGCAGCCCCAGCGCGCCCCGGGCCGCGGCGTTCGCGATGACCGGCGTGACCGCCAGGGCGAAGGGGTGGGGCAGCCCGAGTGCCACCCGGGGGTAGTCACGGGCCAGTTCGGCCTGGCTGCCGATCCACACCGAGTGCTCACGTACGGCGTGTGTCATCGGGTTCGCGACCGTCAGCGCCAGCCGGGTCCAGGGCGCGGCGATGTGCGGGGGAACGCCGGTCAGTACCGCCAGCCGCAGCATGTCCTCGCCCGGCGACAGCAGATACAGCAGGCCCGCGGAGGCGTCCGTCTCCCGCATCGCCCGGGCCAGGGCGGGGGCCAGCAGCTCCGGACCGGAGCCCGCGGCGGGGCTGAAGCTGGAGGTGTCGTGGCCATGCACGCTCCAACCCTGCTCGCCGACGTAGGAGGACGGTCTCCGGACACGCCGGGGTCGCCTCCCGGGGGGCTTCTCGCTTCGGCGCCGACCGCACCACCGTCCCCCTGCCGTCGCCTCGTTCCGGCGGACAAAGACCATGGGAAACGACCGGCGCGGGCGGGGAGCGCGACCCGGCGCGCGTGGTGAGCGCGACCCGGCGTGGGCCCGACCGCATCGGTGCCCGCGGACGCCCTCGGAAGCGGGCGGCACCCGGATGGAATGATGGCCCGTGACATGGCGACGGCGGTCCGAGGAAGCCGGTGCGAATCCGGCGCGGTCCCGCCACTGTGATCGGCGAGCGGATCCCGAAAGGCCACTGCCCCGGGCGGGTGGGAAGGCAGGGACGAGCCTCGACCCGAGAGCCAGGAGACTCACGCGGTCGCCTCCTCGACGTACCGGGGCGGATCTCCCCGGAGAGGGGAAGGCTCGGCATGACCGGGACATCGGCCGATCAGGCATCAGACGAAGCGGGGGCAGCGGAGAGGGCGGGCGCTGCGCCGTGCCGGATCGTCGTGTGCCGGGACTGCTGCTGCGGCAGCCCCAAGGTGACCGGGCTGGATCACGCGGCGCAGACGGCTCGCCTGCGTGAAGAGGCACCTGTTCGCGTCTCCGACTGCCTGGACGTATGCGACCAGGCCAACGTCGTCGTCGTACAGCCCTCCGCCGAAGGCCGTGCCGCCGGAGCCCGGCCCGTCTGGCTCGGGCTGGTCAACGACCCGGACGCGACCGAGGACGTCACCGCCTGGGTGCGGGCGGGCGGCCCCGGAGCCGCACCGCTGCCGGACATCCTCGACCTCCACGTCATCGCGCCGCCGCGACGGGGGCTCGCCGCGAATCGCCGCGCTGCGCCGCCGGATCCGTGATCAGGAGCGATGAGACGGCCCCGTCATCGGATATCCGGCGTCACGACTTTCCGTGCAGGACGGGCCGGAACTCAGCCGTCGCTCCGTCCGACTACCTGTCGGCACCCCACGCTCAGGGACCGACGGGAGCACGGAGAGGAACACCATGGCGAGCACCACGGCAACCACGCCGCAGTCGGAGGACCGGCCCGCCGGCGCTCCGGCAGCCGAGCCGACGGACACATGGGCGGGGATACGGGCGCTGTTGCTGCGCCTGCACTTCTACGCCGGAGTCTTCATCGCACCGTTCCTGCTCCTCGCGGCCGTGACCGGTCTCTTCTATACGGCGATGCCTCAGGTGGAGAGGGCCGTGTACCAGCACGAGTTGAAGGTGAGCCCCCGGGGCGAACCGGACTCGCTGGCGGTTCAGGTGCATGCCGCGAAGAAGGCCGTGCCGGACGGCTCTCTGGTCTCCGTGACGACCGGGCCCGGCCCCGGCGACAGCACGCGTGTCGTCTTCGAGGAGCCCGGCCTGAAGGAGGGGTACACGCGGACGGCCTTCGTCGATCCCTACGGCCACTCGGTGCTGGGCACCCTGGAGACCTTCGGGCAGTGGCTCCCGGTGCGCGCCTGGTTCGACGATCTGCACCGCAATCTCCACCTGGGCGAGTTCGGCCGCAACTACAGCGAGATCGCCGCGAGTTGGCTGTGGGTGGAGGTCACCGGCGGGCTCGTGCTGTGGATCGGGATTCGCCGCTCGCGCCGGAGGCTGCGCCGCACCCTGCTTCCGGAGCAGTCGGCTCCCGCCGGGCGCCGGCGGGTGAGGTCCTGGCACGGTGCGGTCGGACTGTGGGCGTCGGCGGCCCTGTTGGGGCTGTCGGCGACGGGGCTGACGTGGTCCGCGCATGCCGGCGCCAACATCACGCAGCTGCGGGAGCAGTTGAACAGCCCAACACCGACGGTGGCGGCCACCGTTCCGCACGCTCACGGCTCCGGGAAGCAGGGCGGCCGGGACATCGGCTTCGACGGCGCCGTACGGGAGGCGCGGCAGGCCGGTCTCGGTGGCGTTCTGGACATCACGCCCCCTGCTGACCGCGGCAGCGGATACGTCGTGAAGGAGAACACGCGCTCCTGGCCGGAGCGGCAGGACTCCGTCGCTGTGGCGCCGGACTCCGGGGAGATCACCGCGACTCTCCGCTTCGACGACTATCCCCTGCTGGCGAAGCTGTCCCGCTGGGGCGTGGACGCCCACATGGGCCTGCTGTTCGGCCTGGTCAACCAGATCGTGCTGGCGCTCGTCGCCCTCGCGCTGATCGGAATGATCGTCTGGGGATACCGGATGTGGTGGCTGCGCCGCCCCACGCGCGGTGCCGCCTCCGCCGGACGGACGCCGCGTCCCGGACGTGCTCCCGCGCGCGGTGCGTGGCGCCGGATCCCGGGACGGGTGCTGGCTCCGGCCGCCCTCGTGACGGCGCTTGTGGCGTACTGGCTTCCGTGGTTCGGTATCCCGCTGCTGCTGTTTCTGGCCGTGGATCTGCTGACGGGCAGGGTGCGCCGGAGGCGGGAGCGCAAGGAGGTGGACGTGTGATCGCCGCTCCCGGTCTGCGCTGGATGTTCACCGCCGCACTGGCTGCGCTGGCGGTCTACGCCCTGTTGCGGGCCGTACGGTCCTCCCGGCCGGCCGGCGGTGTCTCGCACCTGCTGCACGCCACCATGGCGGTGGCGATGGCCGTGATGTGCTGGCCGCAGGGCATGGAGATGCCCGCCGTTCCGCAGGTGGTCTTCTTCGCCGCGGCGGCGCTGTGGTATCCGGTGGCGGCTGCCGCCGGTGGGCCGGGGGGCACGGGCCCGTCCCGTTCGCGGAGGATGCTCGCCGCGCTGCCGCACAGCGCGGTCATGGCGGGGATGGCCTGGATGCTCCACGCGATGAACGAGTCGATGGGCGGCGCCCACCAGGCCTCCGGCGCGACGGGTCACGGCGCGGCGGGCGGCCATCACGGCGCCGCGCCGACGGAGTTGGCGACGATGTCGCTGCACGGCACCGCCCAGCAGACCGTGGCCTGGATCCTGGGCGCCGTCTTCCTGGCCCTGTCGCTGTGGTGGCTGGCCCGGGGACTCGACGCCGCTCGTGGAGCGCTCGGAGCGGCGCCGGTCCCGGCAGGTGGCGGAGGCGGACCGGCCGGCGGGGAGGGACGGGTGTCCGGCGATCTTCTGTGCCACGGAGTGATGGCGCTGGCGATGGCCGTCATGTTCGTACTCGTCACCTGAGCCGCGGTGTACGGGCTGGGAGGACTCCCCCTTTCCCGTTCACGGTGAACGTCGTTCATGGCGAAGGTCGTTCACGGGCGAACCGTGAACGTCCGTTCATGGCGAGGGCGCGTGGCCCGTGTTCGCAGTTTCTGTCCACACGTGAGCGCTTTTCGGCCTCCCGTTTCCGGCCCGCTGAGCAGGTGCGACGATGAGCGGACCATGCATGCGGGAAGCGTCCTCAGAGTGCTGCGCGCCGGAGCGTTCGCGGCCGTCTGCGTGGTGCTCGCGGCATTGGGACATGCGATGACGTCCGGACGTGACGTGCCCGGCTGGATGCTCGTCGTCGGCTGGGCCGGGACCGCGGGCGCCGCCTGGTTCCTGACCGGCAAGGAGCGCGGAGCCCTGCTGGTCGGTGCGCTGACCGTCTTCACACAGGTCTTCCTGCACACGGCGTTCTCGGTCGGCCAGACGTTGAGGGCCCCGATGGCCGCTCCGGCCGGACACGGCCACGGCGCCGGGGAGTCCGCCGGACATGCCGCCTCCCACGGGATGCACGGGATGGATGGAATGCACGGGATGAGTGGGTCGATGTCCGGCCACGCCCACCACATGCAGTCGGCCGTGCACCAGGGCATGGCGGAACACGCGCCGGCGGTGGCGGCGGGCCCGGGTGCGGACGCTCCGATCGCCCTCCACGCCGGGCACGCCGACTCCGCCGGGATGCTCGCCGCCCACCTCCTCGTGGCGCTCCTCAGCGCGTGGTGGATGTGGGGCGGCGAGCGTGCCGTCTTCCAGCTACTGCGCGCCGCGTCCGCGCGGTTCTTCGCGCCACTCGTCTTCGCCCTCGCACCCTCCCTGCCGGCTCCGATTCCCGTACTGCGAGTGGAGCGGTGGGGACAGCGGCGCGCACCGCGGCAGTTGTTCCTGAGCCACGTCATCTGGCTGAGAGGTCCACCGGCAGGACCGGCTGTCTGACGACAGCACGGCCGTAAGCCCCTGCCGGTGCCTGCATGCAGTAAGGCGCCGGCACACCGGGACCGTTCACCGGCTCGCCGCCACCGGCAGCCGGATCACCTGAAGGACCTCAGACGATGACCCCTGCGCATACGCGGGCGCCCGGAGATCGCGGCGCCCCGCCGGGCACGGCACAGAAACAGATCCGTTCAGCAGGCCTCTCGGCCCGAACTCCCCGAACTCCCCGAACTCCCCGAATTCCCCGAACTCCCAGAAACCGTACCGAAGTTGTCGGAGTCCGCCCGCGGAGCGTCCCCCGCGGACTCGGCACCGCCCACGCTCCCGCCGTCGACGGCCCGTTGCAGACGGAGCGCCCCGGCCTCCCACGCACGGCAGCCGGCGCATTCCGCGAGGTGCTCACGCAGCCTTCGCCCGGTGACACCCGGAGGCAGCTCCTCCGCGTCGAGCCGGGCGGAGAGCGCGGTACGGGCGCGGGAGCAGAGCATGCGCCCATCCTCTCCGATCCGTACGAACGGCGGGGATGGGAGCCGCGGCATGGCTGACGACACGGAGGCGACCGCGTTCGCGCTGGCCGCCCGCGCCGGAGACGAGGAGGCCGCGCAGCAGTTCGTCCGGGCGACGCAGCTCGACGTGCGCCGGTTCGTGACGCACCTCAGCGGCGACGCCCAGGCCGCCGACGACCTGGTGCAGGAGACCTATCTGCGGGCGCTGCGGAGTCTGCCGGGGTTCGAGGGCAGGTCCTCGGCCCGTACGTGGCTGCTCACCATCGCCCGGCGGGCCGTGGCCGACCGCATCCGCGCCGGCTCATGCCGTCCCCGTCTCGCGGGTACGGACGACTGGGAGTCGGCGCTGGAGAGGGTGCAGCCGCGTGATCTGCCCGGGTTCGAGGAGGGGATCGCACTGAGCGAACTGCTGGCCGGGATCGACGGCCGGCGGCGCGAGGCGTTCGTCCTCACCCAACTCCTCGGACTGTCCTACGCCCAGGCGGCGGCGGTGCTCGGATGCCCGCTGGGGACCGTGCGCTCCCGGGTCGCCAGGGCGCGCGAGAGCCTGATCTCCTTGCTGGAAGAGGCGGAGCGGGACCGGTCGCCCGGGGACGGGAGCGTCACGGCCCGGACCGGACCGTACGCGGAACCGGATGACTGCCGGGCCGCCTTGGCGGGCTCGGCGGCGTGACGGGAGGGCGGCGGTCCTTGAACGCGCTGTCGCGTGCTCAGGGGCCGCCGCCTCTGCTCTCCGCGGGAGCGGCACCCACCTCTAACCCCCGGCTGCCCATGTCCGTCGCCCGTGGCCGACGACGGGAACCCGCAGCGGTCACAGGCTCCGCTCGGTAGTGTCGCCGCATGGTGCAGAGCAACGCCGAAAGCGTCGACGCGTACCTTGCCGAAGCGGGGGAGGAGCGGCGAGCGGCGCTGCACCGGTTGCGGGAGCTGTGCCGCGAGGAGCTGGACGGATTCACCGAGGTGATGGCGTACGGCATGCCCGCCTATGAACGGGACGGGAAGAGCGAGGTCGCCTTCGCCGGTCAGAAGCAGTACATCTCCTTCTACCTCTTGCGCAGCGATGTCCGCGCGGCCTTCGCCGAGCGGCTCGCCGGGCACGACATGGGCAAGGGCTGTCTGCGGTTCAAGAGGCCCGAGTCGATCGACTTCGACCTCGTACGTGATCTGCTCAGGGCCACTGCGGCAGAGCCGGGGAAGATCTGCTGACCGCCGGGAACCGCCGGCCCCGCAGGCCCCGTCGGGCGACGCGCCTACGGTCTCCGGCCGCCCTTGCGGCTGCGGCTCCGGCCCTGTCCTGACGTGCGCGGCTGTCCCCGCCGTTCCGTGGCCCGCGCCGCGGCCGGTGACAGCAGCTGCGCGACGAGGAGCCCGGCGAGCCAGGTCTCGTAGGCGTCGTCGGTCCATCCGCAGTCGTCGACGCAGCTGAGGTAGAGCTGTGGGCCGGTCAGCACGAAGGCGCGGTCGACGGCCTCCCGCGCGGGCAGCCCCGGCGGCAGGGCGTCCTCGTCCCGCAGGGAATCGATCAGCTCCGACAGGGAGCGGCGGCGGCGCCGGTTCCCCTCCTCGTGCAGCTCTGTCACGGCCGGGTCGCCGGCGCCCCGGTACGCGGCCCGGATCAGCCCGGCTCCGCAGGAGTACAGGTGCCGGCTCCACTGCGCGAAGACGGTGAGCCGCGCGGCGGGGCCGATGCCGGAGTGCAGTCGGGCTCGCCACTCCTCGGCGCCGGCCCGTGCCTCCAGCCCGCTGAGCAGTCTGCGCAGCAGGCCCGCCTTCGACCCGAAGGCCGCGTACACCGTCGGCTGGGCGACTCCGGCGCGCTCCGCGATGGCCGCCACGGAGGTCTCCGCCAGCCCCCGTTCCGTGAACAGCTCCTCCGCGGCCGTGAGGATCGCGCGGCGCGTCCGGGCCGCGCGCTCGGCCCGGCTCGGCGACTCGTACTTCCGGCGGGGGCTTCGTGGAATGTCGCGGCGTGCTGACACGTTCCCAGAGTATTGGATGTAGTCGGCTATAACGAATAGGGGTGGTCGGTGATGGCACGGACGGTCCTCGCCGCGGGCGGCTCTCCGGCTTCCGCGCTGATCGTGGTGGACATGCAGAACGGCTTCATCGCCCCGTACCGCGGTGCCGGTGTGGAAGGCGCCCGGTCGGTGCTCACGGCCGTCAACCGCTGGATCTCCCATGCGCACGAGCGGAGTTGGCCGGTCTTCCTCACCCGTGACATCGATCCGTTCGGCTCCTCCGGGCCCGGGGCGCGGCACGACGTCGCTCTCCATCCCGGACTCGACGCGCGGGGGACGGTCGTCGACAAGGGACCCGGCTCACGGGCGGGCTTCTCCGGCTTCGTCCTCGCCTCCACCGCCACGGAGGGCCCGGGAGCGCCCGGCGGCGGCGGTCTCAGCGAGCTGGCGGGGCTGTTGCTGCGCGAAGGCGTCGAGGACGTGGTCACGGTCGGTCTCGCAGCCGACGTGTGCGTCTCGGCGACCGCGCTCGACGCGCGGCGGCTGGGCTACCGGGTGACCCTGGACCTCGATGCGACGGCGTTCGTGCACGCGCATCCCGACGGCGACGAGGCAGCGGTGGCCGCTCTCGCCGGGGCGGGAGTGACCGTACTCGGCGGGGGGCCCGAGGAGGCGCCATGACCGGCGAGTGGCAGACGGACGCCCTGGACCTGAAGGGCTATCTCGCCCGGATCGGCGAGGAGAGCGGGCCTGCGTCCGGGGCGACTCTGGAGCGGCTGCACCGGGCCCACGTGGCGGCGATACCGTTCGAGAACCTCGATCTCGTACTCGGCCGCGGTGTGAGCGTGGATCTCGAAAGCGTCGAGGCGAAGCTGGTCCACCGCGGCCGCGGCGGCTACTGCTACGAGCACGCGGTGCTCTTCGCCGCGGCGCTGGAACGCCTCGGCTTCGGCGTCGACCGCCTGCTCGCCCGCATCGGCCACCGTCCCGAGCGGCCACGGCCCCGTACGCACATGGCCCTGCACGTGACCGCGCCCGGCGGCGAATGGCTCGCCGACGTCGGCTTCGGTGCGGGGGTGCCGGCGCCCGTCCCGTGGGACGGCCGCGAACATCCGCAGGACGGCTGGGAGTACCGACTGGTCACGGACCGCACCGGCACCCGGCAGCTACAGGAGAGGGGCACCGGGAAGGCCGGGGAGTGGTCCGCGCTCCACAGCTTCACCGACGAACCCCAGCACGCCTCGGACGTGGAGATGGCCAACCACTACACCGCGACCCATCCCGGTTCGCCGTTCCTCGGCCGTGTGGTGGTCATGCAGCGCGCGGACCACCGGCGCACCCGCCTGCTCGGGCGGACGCTGGAGACGAGCCGTCCGGACGGCTCGAAGGACGAGCGCGAGCTCGCGGACGGCGAACTGCCCGGTGTGCTGGGCGGGTTGTTCGGCATCCCGCTCTCCGAGGCGGAGCTGTCGGCTCTCGCGGCACGGCTCCCGCCGGGATGAGTGCACCGAGGGGCGCGGGGTACGGGCGGGGCGGGCGCGGGGTACGGACGGGGCGGTCCAAGGGCTTCTGGGCACCGGCCCGTGCGAGCACAATTCGAGAGCGGAATTCCGTGGACCCCGTCCCCGTACGACGACACAGGAGCGAGCGACGATGAACCGTTTCGAGAAGGGGGTGCACGACTGCATGGTCCCGACCGCCGAGCTTCTCGAGCAGACGGCCAAGCCCCTGCACCGGGCGATCCTGCTCAACTGGTGGCGGCACGTGCACCTGGAGGGTTCCGGCCAGTTCGACAAGATCGTGGCGTCGGACATGATGGTCGACGACCCCGTCTACCGGGTCACTTGGGGAGCCGATCCGGCGGTCATCGAGGGCAAGGAGGGCGTCCTCGGCTTCTACAACAGCGTTGCCGAGACGGTGCTCTGGAACTCCGACGACCGCATCGCCGTCGCCGACTGGGGCGTGGCCGACGAGCTCACGTTCCACCAACTGGCCCGGGGCGCGGACCTCCAGGCCGTCGGCTATGACGTCCCGGACGAGCGGAAGCTCTACCACGCCAGCAGCCGGCAGGTCTTCCTGTGGCCCTACGACGAACGGGCGCGGCTCGCCGGCGAGCACCTCTACGAGGACAAGACCAGCCTCCGGTTCGAGGAGGTCGACCCCGGCGAGGCCATCACCCCGGCACGGGTGCGGGAGATCCACCTGGAGAAGCTGGACGAGCTGGAGGCTGAACGGGGCGAGCGCTTCTGGGTGTTCGAGGGGGCGTGACGCGGGGGCCGCTCCCGCGGGGCGTGACGCGGGGGGCCGCTCCCGCGGCGCGCCCGCCGAACCGAGCCGCGCCGCACCGCGGTTCACCAGCCGATGATCTCCGCGTGCAGTGCGGCGTAGTTGCGCTCGAACCCGGCCGAGAGTTCGAGCATGTGCGCGCGCATCAACTCCTCGGCGTCCGCGCCGTTCCCGTCGAAGATGGCCTGTGCCACGGCCTCGTGCTCGCGGCGGACCTCGGCCCAGCGGGCCGGCGGACGCTCGGCGGCGATCACGCGCTCCGTGTACACCTCTTTCAGCGCCCGGCCGAAGAGGTCCAGCACGCCGTTGCCCGACATCCCGGCGACGACCCCGTGGAAGTCCTGCACCACCGAGAGATACGCCGCCTGGTCGTCGGTGCCCAGTCCCTTGTGGGCTTCCATCGCCTTCGCCAGCTCGGCCAGGCGGTCCTTGTCGCGCCGCTCGGCCGCCAGCCTCGCCATCATGGGCTCCATGATCACGCGTGCCTCGACCAGCTCCCAGAAGCGGGTGCGCCCCATCTGAAGGAAGAGCGTCAGCGTGCGGCCGAAGTTGTACGGGTCGGCCGCACC
Source organism: Streptomyces sp. HNM0575 (assembly GCF_012726265.1). Taxonomy (GTDB): domain Bacteria; phylum Actinomycetota; class Actinomycetes; order Streptomycetales; family Streptomycetaceae; genus Streptomyces. The sequence continues at coordinate 68,610 of NZ_JAASAG010000003.1, forward strand.
GACGACCGGTCCGCCGCCCCTGCCGGGCCGCACCCGCACAAGACCGTTGTTCTCCAGGATGCGCAGCGCCTCACGGAGCGTCCCGCGCGCGACGCCGTACATCTCCAGCATCGGCGCCTCGCTGGGCAGGCTCGCACCCGCCGGGAGCTGCCTCTCGACGATGTCCTCGACGATCTCCCTGGCCACGAGCTCGGCCATTTTCGCCGACCGCTGCCGGAACTTCGGCGTCCGCCGGGGTGGGGTGGGCTGCTGCATGAAATCCCCCTCGGCACGGCCCGGCGGGCCACATCCCTGAAAATAGATCCCTGAAAATAGTTAGCAGAGTTTATCACCCGGCATTCCGCCGCCGGCCTGCTCAGCCCGGCAGCAGGATCGTACGGGCAGCGGACGGTTTCCCGCGTGGACCCCGTGCGGATCCGCATGGACCCCGCGTGGATCCACGTGGACCCTTCCCCGCCTCAATTGCCCGCGGGCTGGCTGTACTTGACGGTGGCGCCCCCGTCCACGACGAGCGTCTGCCCGGTGATGAACGCCGCCAGGTCGGAGGCGAGGAATACCGCGGCGTGCGCGACGTCCTGCGGTTCGGCGATCCTGCCCAGCGGGATCGCCGCCCGGTAGACGCCGGCCAGCTCTCCCTCCGCCAGATGCCGGCGGCGCGGAGTGCGAGTGGCGCCCGGAGCCACCGTGTTCACGCGGACCCCCTGCGGAGCCGCCTCGATGGCCAGGCTCCTGGCGAGCGAGACGAGTCCGGCCTTGGCGGCACCGTAGGCGGCGCGCTGCGGTGAGGAACCGAGCGCGTTGATGGAGGAGATGAGCACGATGCTGCCGCGCCCCTGGGCGCTCATCGTGCCGAGGACTTCGCGGGTGACGAGGAACTGCTGGTCGAGGTTGATCTGGAGCACATCCCTCCAGACCTCGTCCGGCATGGTGGCGACGGGCCCGGGCGGCCCCCCGTGTCCCACGACGCTGACGGCCGCGTCGAGGCTTCCGAGCGCGTCCGCCACCTCGGCGACGACGCGCCGCACCTGCTCGGCGCTGCGCAGGTCGCACGTGAACGCGGTCGCCGTGCCGGGGCAGTCCTCGACCGCCTCCGCCGCCTCGGCGGCACGGTCCGGATCGATGTCGACGCAGGCGACATCGGCCCCCAGCCCGGCCAGTACGCGTACGCACGCCAGCCCGATCCCGGGGCCGACCCCGAAGACCACGGCACCCGCGCCTACCAGTCCCGGCGCCCAACCTGCGGTCGGCGCGGGCGAGTCGGTGGGTTCGGGCTCGGGTTCGGGTTCGGGTTCGCTCATGCTGCCTCTCCGGTCCGGGTCCGGGACGGATGCCCGGGGTGCTGCCGGTCGTTGCGGGTCATAGGGCGGGTCATAAGGGAGAGGCCGCTCAGGAGCGGTCGTTCGCAGGGGCCGGGCCCGCGGCCTTCGCGGGACGGTCGCTGTAGAGCACTCCCGCCTTGGAGATGTGCTCCCGGGAGATCTCCTCGATCACGACGGTCACCGTCTCCGGTTCCACGGACAGGGCGTCGACGACCCCGGTGGTGATCGCGCTCACCAGGTGGCGCTTCTGCTCCAGGGACCGGCCCTCGATCGCCTGCACGATGATCCTCGGCATGTGTGCTGCTCCCTTGTCTGTCTGTCGTTCTGTCGTGTGGTGTGCGTGTGCCGTTGCGGGAGACGGACCCGGGTCAGGACAGGGCGCTGGCCAGGACGGTCTCGACGGGGCGGGTGTCGTTGTCGACGCGCCAGGAGGTGTCCTCGTCCCGCCAGCCGCGGCCGATGGGCGCGACGGCGGGCAGCACCTCGCGCGCGAACAGGCAGAGGCTGTCGCGGACTTCGTTGCTGGTCATCTCGCCGGCCTGGTTCATGAGGATGAGGTTGCCGACGCCGGTCCGCTCGTAGAGCCGCTGGATCTGCCGGGTCACCGTGTCCGGGGTGCCGACGAGCATGATGCCCTCGTCGACGAGCCGCTCGAAGCTGTACTTGCGGACCTCGCCGAGCTTGCCGCGCAGCGACGCAACGGCCGCCGCGGTCGAGGAGTACCCGGGCGGATTGGCCGCTCCGAGCCGCAACTTGCCCTGCTTGAGGTACCACAGCAGCTTCCTGCCGGACTCGCGCGCCTGCTCCTCGGTGGGGGCGACATGGCAGAACGCGAGATAGGCGAAGTTCTCCGGAGCGGGCTCCGGAAGGCCCGCCTCCACCGCCGTCTGCCGGTAGAGCCGGAAGGACTTGGCGGTGTCCTCGTGGGTTCCCAGCAGATTGCACAGGGTGTAGCCCTGCCGGGCCGTCCACTCGACGAGCTTCCTCGTGGTGCCGCTGACCCAGATCGGCGGGTGCGGCTGCTGGTAGGGCCGGGGCCAGACGCTCACGTACCGGTAGTGGTAGAAGCGGCCCTCCCAGGAGAAGAGATCACCCCTTGTCCACGCCTCCTTGATGAGGTCGTGGGCCTCGAAGAACATCTCCATGTTGTGGACGGGGTTCTGGTTGGACGGATAGGTCTCGCCCTGGACTCCGCGTACGAAGCCGCAGTTGATGCGCCCCGCGCTGATCGCGTCGAGATAGGCGATCTCTTCGGCCACGCGTACGGGGCTCTCCCTGTGGGGCAGCGGCGTGCCCAGCACGAGAACCCTTCCGTTGCGGGTGCGGGCGAGCACCGACGCGGCGCTGAGGGTCGCGGAGACGTGCAGCGTGGAGGCCGACTGGTGGTGCTCGTTCACCATCAGGTCGAGGCCGAGCTCGTCGGCGAGTTCGTACTCGTCGAGGTAGCGCTGGTAGAGTTCGTAGCCGCGCACGGGATCGTAGTAGCGGCTGGGTATGAAGTACTTCAGGCCGCGGTGCTCCTCCTCGGCCTCCGGTGGGACGTACGGATACGGCATCTCGCTGAAGTGGAAGCACTTCACCGCTCTTCTCCTGTCTTCAGGTGTTCCGACACGAAGGCCGTCACGACGTCGGCGAAGGCCCGGGGCGATTCGAGGTACGGGTAGTGCCCGCTGCCGGGGATCTCCGCGTAGCGCGCCGAGGGGATGAGTTCCGCCAGGGCCCGGCTGTGCTCGGGGGTGACCATCCGGTCCATGCTTCCGGCGACGACCAGCGCCGGCATCGTCAGCACGTGCAGCCAGCGGCGCAGCCGCGGATCGTGGAGGAAGGGCTTCCAGACGAACCGGGAGAGCGCGGCGCGCTCCGCGAACGCCTCCTCGTACTCCCGGTCTTCGAGCCCTGCGGGAAGGCCCGGCATGCGGAGGCCGTGACAGGCCGCCGGGTCGGCCCAGCCCAACTCGACGGTCTCCGCCGGGTCGAGCAGGAGGATGTCCGCGAACTCCCTGTCGGTGGGCCCGAAGAGCTTCACCCCGTACGGTGCGACGAGCGTGAGCGAGGCGAAGCGGTGGCGGGCACGCACGGCCATCTCCAGGGCGATCCAGCCGCCGAAGCCCGCTCCCGCGAGATGCAGGTGACGTGCGTCGTCGTACGCCTCCGCGTGTCCGTCCAGCCGCAGCAGATGGTGCTGTGCCAGATCGGCCACCGAGTCCCATTCCAGCGCCTCGCCCTCCAGCGGGGCGCCGAAGCCGGGGTGCCGCGGCAGGTCCAGATCGAGGCCGAGCGCATCCGACAACTGCCGGATTCCCGCCGCCGGTTGGTCGGTGACGTCCGCGTCGTGCAGGAACAGCATGCGTTCGCCCGTGGTGGTCACGTCGGTCATGTCCGTCCTTCCCAGCGGCGGATTCGGCGCAGCCGAACTGCCTTACATGATAAACATGATGCTGTTTAACGGCAATGGTTCTGTCCTCGCGCACCGGCCCCGACGGACCGGTGTGAGCGGCGAGTGCGAGGGGTTGGGCACTCGGGCCGCGGGCCGCGGCTCGCGGACCGCGGTTGCGAGCCTTCGGACTACGGCTGCGGGCCGTGAACTGCGGGTTGCGGCGCCTGGGTTGGGGACCGGTTCGGGTTCGGGGACTGCCGCTCGGGCGCGTCCGGCTCCGGGGCGGTGGCACCGGCGTGCGAGGCGCCGGTGTGCGAGGCCTCGGCGTGTGCAGCGCCGGAGGGTTCCGGCGCTGCACGGTGTGCGCCGTATCCGACGGGTTGGAGCGGCCCGAGAGCGTCCCGGAAGGCGCCGTCGATCTCCTCGACCTCCCACCGGTCCGCCTCCGCCATCTCCCCGATGTCCGGGTGCCTCATCAGTCCGAGACCGCGGCGTGCCCGGCGTACGACCTGGCCCGTGATGCCGTGCGCCTTGTCGCTGAGCAGGAAGGTCACCACGGCGGCCACCTCCTCGGGGGCGGCGTGGCCCTCGTACGGCGGGAGCTTCATGTCGGTGACGGCGAGCGGGGAGACGGCGTTGACGCGGATCCCGAGCGGCATCAGATCCAGGGCCCAGCCGTACGTCAGCGATGCGACGGCGCCCTTGGTCGCGCCGTAGACGGCGGTCTCCGGATGCCCCAGATGCGTCCCCGACGTCACGTTGACGACCGAGCCGGGGCTGCCCTGCTCTCGCATGCGCGCGACGGCGGCCAGACCGCAGTGCACCGTCCCCAGCACGTTGACCTCGACCACGGAGCGGATCCTGTCCAGGTCCTCCTCCCACGGCCGGGCGCGGTGGAAGATCCCGGCGTTGTTGACCAGCCCGTCGACGCCGCCGAATTCGGCGGTGCACCGGTCGACGATGCGGGCCGCGGCATCCGCGTCCGCCACCGAGCCGGCGGCGCTCACCGCGCTTCCGCCGTCCTCACGGATGCGGGCGGCGACGCTCTCGGCCGCCGCCTCGTCGACGTCGTTGACGACGACGGCCGCGCCCGAGGCGGCGGCGTGCAGTGCGTAGGCACGCCCCAGTCCCCGGCCGGCGCCGGTGACGACCACTGAACGTCCGCTCAGGACACCCATGTTCACCTCTCCTGTCCTCTCCTGTCCGGTCCCGGCCGCGGTCCGCGGCCGTCTAGACCTCGAACGCGTTGTTGACGAAGGCGATGATCTGGTAGTAGCCGGCGGTGACCACCAGCTCGAAGGCGCCCGCCGTCGACCACAGGGCCTCGGCCTGGCGGAAGGTGCTCTCCTCGATCCGGTTCTCGCGCAGCAGCCCCGTGACGAAGCCGTGCACGACGCGGGCGGCGTGCCCGGACAGCGCGGGCGTGTCCGTGTGCAGCGTGCCGATGGTCTCCTCGGGTACGCCCGCGGAGCGCGCCAGTTCCTCGTGGGCGCGCCACTCCACGGGGCAGTCGGTGTGGACGGCGACCGTGAGGATCGCCAACTCCCGTGCCCACAGCGGCAGTCGGGACCGATAGCGCACGGCCACGCCCAGCCGCTCCAGTGGTGCGCCGACTCCCGGGCTGAGCAGCATCGCGCGGTAGGGACCACTGAGCACGCCCTCCTCGTCCGCGACGGGGAAGAACGACGCGTGCTGCTGCCGGGGGCCGCCGACGATGGTGCGGTACAGCTCCTCCTGCTCCGGGGTCAGCTCGTCCGGTGTCAGCCGGGGGAGGCGTACGGAAGGAGCGCCGCCGCCGGCGGTGGAGCTGGCCGCCGTGGAGCCGTCGGCCGTGGGACCGGCCGCCGTCCCCCCGCCGTGCGCCGCCTGCCGCGGCGGATCGCCCGTCACGGTGCGGCGGGGGTGCCGGCCCGGTCCGCCTCGGAGATGAACTCGGCGACCAACCCGGCCGTCGCCTCGGGCTGTTCGACGTTGGGCGCGTGCCGGGCTTCGGGCAGGCGCCGTACGGAGATCCGCGGTGAGAGCCCCTCGAAGTGCTCCGTCCAGCCGGGTTCGAGCAGGGTGTCCCGGTCGCCGCCGACGACCAGCAGCGGTACGGGGCAGTCGCGCAGCGGCTCGGGCCACGGCGGTTCGGCGGGCTTGCCGGAGGACCCGGACGGTGCCGGGGGCGCGGGATGCTTCAGCCGTCCCGCCAGGCAGGCCTCCACGTGGCCGGGCTTGCGGGTGTTGGCATAGCGGGCCCTTGCGTTCTCCTCGAAGCCCGGGCGGTCCTCGTCCATCATCAGCGACAGCAGCCGCCTGACGTCCTCTTCGGTGCCGTCGAAGCGGCCGAGGTCTTCGAGTGCCTGCCGGGAGCGCCACGGGCCGCCGCTTCCCGAGATGCTCACGCCGCTGCGGGCGGGCAGTGCGCCCAGTGCGCCCGGCGTCGACGCGAGCGCCCGCAGCACCAGCGACCCGCCGAAGGAATGGCCCACGAAGTGCGCGCCCTCCGGTTCGGTCACGCCAACGGCCGCGCAGAAGGCGGCGAGATGAGCGGTGCGGTAGGCGTACGGTGACCGGTCCAGGTAGACGACCTTGTCAGTGCCGCCGAAGCCGAGCAGGTCGGGGGCGAGGACGCGGAAGCGCCGGCCCAGGTGCGGAATGACTTCTCCCCACGTGGTCCAGGCGTCGGAGCCGAACGAGCCGTCGTGGACCAGGACCACGGTGGACTCGGGGGAGTCCGGGGCCAGTTCCCAGTAGTGGGTCGCGTAGCCGTGCGCGTCGACGGTGAGCGACTGAGGTGCCGTCATCGTTCCTTCCTCGTGCGGATCGGGGATGAGGGGTGGTGAGGGGAGCGTCGGGGGCAACGGCGGTGTGCGGACGCGCCGTTCACTCGGCGTGCCACGGGGCTAGGTGGTTGCCCAGGCGCGTGATCGCCGCCGAGACCAGCCAGCCGGTCAGCCCCACGATGGCCAGGCCGACGAACATCACGGGCACGTCGAGCACCTGCCAGGAGTTCCAGATGAGGTAGCCGACGCCGCCGTCCCCGGAGACGAACTCCGTGGAGACGAGGATGATCAGGGCCTGCCCGAAGCCGAGACGTATGCCGTCGACGATGGACGGGATGGCGGCCGGGATCGTGATGCTGCGGAGCCTGACGAGGCGCGGGATCTCGAAGGCGGTGGCCACGTCCCCGTAGACGGGGTTGGTGTAGAGCACCCCGGACGTGGTGTTGATGCACACCATGAAGAAGACGCCGAGCGCGATGAGCGCGATCATGCTCACGTTGCCCACGCCGAAGAAGATGATCATCAGCGGGAAGAGCGCGAGCTTGGGCAGCGGATAGACGCCGTTGATGACCGAGCTGAGGGCGTAGCGCGTCACGGGATGCAGGCCCGCGGCGAGCCCCACCACGAGTCCGGCCACCGCACCGATCAGGAAGCCCACGGCGAGGCGCGTCCCGGACTGGCCCAGGGCGGTGAGGAGTTCGTTCCGCATCTGCGCGTCGAACGCGAACTTCAGCGAGTCCCGCAGGATCGCAGTCGGGGGCGGGAAGAAGCGCTCGTCGAGCACGCCGATCCGGGTCGCCGCCTCCCACAGGCCCAGCAGCACAAGCGGCGTGAGAACAGCCCACGCCTGGCGCCGGTGCTTGATACGGGCCCGGTCGCGGCGCAGCCGCTCGACCGACGAGGCGACGTCGCTCTGCGGGGCGGGCGCGGGGGCGCTGCGCACGGGAGCCGTGGTCATCGGGCCACCTCCGCCTTCTGGGACGCGGGTGCCGGCTGGAGCGACGGTGACGTGCCGACCTCCACCGCGATGGACTCCCACAGGTCGACGACGAGGTCGCCGAAGACGCTCTCCCGGCGCATGTCGGTGACGCTCCTGCCGATCGTGGGCACCTGCCGGACCTTCCGTATCCGGCCGGGCCGGGCCGAGAGCACGACCACCCGGTCGGCCACGGTGACGGCCTCCTCGATGTCGTGGGTCACGTACACCACCGTCGAGCGGGTCTTCTGCCAGATGTTGAGGACCTCCTGCTGCATGATCAGGCGGGTCTGGGCGTCCAGCGCTGCCAGCGGCTCGTCCATGAGGAGCAGGTGCGGCCGGGTCGCCAGCGCCCTGGCGATGGCGACCCGCTGCCGCATGCCTCCGGACAGCTCGTGCGGATACGCCTGCGTGAACCCCTCCAGCCCGACGAGGCCGAGGACTTCGGCGACCCGGGCGTCCTGTTCCCCGCGGTCGAGCTGGAGCCTGCACAGCCCGAGCCGGACGTTCTGCCCGACGGTCTGCCAGGGCAGAGTCGAGTCGGACTGGAAGACGGTCGCGCTGGTGAGCCGGCCGCCCCGGTGGGCTTCCGCGCCCGGGGCGGTGCCGGCCGCGCCCGCCTTTCCGTCGACGTTCCGGTCGACCCGCCCGTCGTAGACGTCGTCCAGCCCGGCGAGAATGCGCAGCAGCGAACTCTTCCCGCAGCCGCTGGGCCCGATGACCGCCACCACCTCGCCGCGCTGCACTTCGAGGTCGACGGAGTCCAGGGCCTGCACCGCGTTCCCTTTACGGCTGAGGAAGATCTTCGTCAGGCCTTGGATGCGGACGGCGATTTCATCCGGTGGTTCCATTGCGTCCTCCTTGACGCCGGGCGTGAGATTTCTCGGCTGTTCGTCACGGGGCCCGGTATTCGCCGAGCTTCTTGTCGGCGGATTTCGCGAACGAGGTGTCGATCAGCTTCTTCACGTCGACCGTCTTCTTGAGCGTCCCCTGCTTCACATAGAACTTCTGGAGCTTGTTCAGATAGGCCGCGTCGAGCCGCTGTTCGGGATCGAGCGCGCAGGGACGGGTCTTCTCGATGAGGGAGACGGGCATCTTCGACTCTTTTGCGATCACCTGGAGGACCTTGCGCTTGTTCTTGCCGTGGAAGAGAGCGTCGTTGTACGCCCGGACTCCCTGCATATAGGCGGTCATGAAGGCCTGGGCGGTGTCGCGGTGTTCGAGGAACTGCTTTCCGTACATCAGGCCCGTGAGGACCTCCCCGTCGCGGGGCGTCCCCTCCGTGAGGTCGGAAGCGGGCTTGACGAGCCCGGCCTCGATTCCCTGGGTGAAGAAGGGCTCCAGCATCACGGCCGCGTCGGCCGAACCGCCGCGCAGCGCTCCGATCTGGTCCGGGGAGAGGATGGGCACGATGTCGAAGTCCTTGAGGGACATTCCGTGCCTGCGCAGCATGTTGCGCAGCATGTAGACCTGGATGGACAGCTTGCTGTGCACGGCTATCTTCTTGCCGCGCAGCGCCTTGAGCGTCTTGTCGAGGCTGGAGCGCTTGTACTCGGACTTCACCGCGAAACGGGTGGAGGAGACGCCGGGCCTGATGCTCTGCTTGTCGCCCACCACGCGCAGATCCAGGCCCCTGTCCACGCCCTGGAACACCCCCGGGGCGAGCGAGGCGCCGGCGACCTCCAGATGACCGGTCGCCAGCGCGTTCGTGATGGCGGGCGCGTCCTTGAGCCGGGTGTACTCCACCTTGATCCCGGCCTTGCGGAAATAGCCGAGGTGATCGGCGAGGAAGATGCCGGCGTCCGCGGTCACCTTCTCCGAGCCGATACGGACGGTGGCGGGCTTGTTCTGCGATCTGTCGAGGGAGCCGCCCGCTGAACCGCCGCAGGCGGCCATCAGCGCGCCCGCGACGGAAAGGGCTGTACAGCGCCACAGAGCTCTTTTCATGGAATGTCCTTCGTCGAGCCGGTGGAGGTGGATCGAAGGGATGGGTGCTTGAACTGCCGGCGGTTCCCGCGGCGTTCGGTGGGACGGATGTCCGGACGCTTACTGCGTTTTGCGGCTGCCTTTGCGGCTGCCTTTACGGCTGCCTTTACGGCTGTGCCTCTACGGCTGGGGGGCCGGCTCGACTCCGGCGGGCTCGTGCGGTTCGTGCGGCTCGTGCCGCTCCTGCGGCGCGGCCGCCGCGGGGGCGGGCTGGAATCTCCCGTAGCGCCCCGCCAGGTACAGCAGCGGCTCCGCGTCGGCCTGGAACCGGGCGTGCACCACGGTCCCGCAGAGGATCCAGTGGTCGCCGCCACGGTGGACGTCCGCCGTCCGGCATTCCAGTACGGCCGAGGTCCCGGCCGCAAGGGTCGGTACCGGCGTGCGTCCCGGGACGATCACGGGTGCCAGCGCACCCAGGTCCTGGTCCCGAGTGGAGAACGCACGCGCCCAGGCGGCCCGGTCGGCGGCGAGGAAGTTGACGCTGAAGCGGCCGGCTTCCCGTACGGTCCGCGTCATTCCCGTCTTGTCGTCGACGGTGACCAGAAGCATGGGCGGACGTCCCGACAGGGAGACCACCGAGGTGCAGGTGATGCCGCGCGTGCCGCCCTGCCCGGTACGGGCCAGCAGCACGGCGACGGGGGAGGCGACCTGCCGGAAGGCATGCCGGAAGAGGCCGTGCTCGACCGCACGGTCGCCGCCCGCGATGCTGGGCGCCCCGCCGTCAGTCATCGTGTTCCTCCGTCCTGCTCAGCCACCAGCCGCACACTCCAGGGCGGCCGGTGAGCCACGGCACGACGTCGCTGCCGCCGATCACCAGCGCGGTGCTGGCCCACTCGGCGCACGCCCCCGTCGACGCGATGACCGTCGCCTGCGTGATGTCGGAACGGGACGGTCTGCCCGTCCGCGGATCGATCAAGTGATGCTGTCCGTCGCCCCAACGGCGCTTCGCCGTACCGCTCGTGGCCACCGCGCCGTCCCTGACGACGAGACCGTCTCCGCCGGGGAGCGAGACGGGCCACCCCTCTCCGGTGGGGCCGGGCCCCCGGCAGGAGACGTCGCCGCCCAGCGAGGCCGCCGCGTCGGGGCCGAGCCAGGTGACCACGTCGTCCGCCCACAGGCCCTTCGCCAGCGCCCCGGCGTCCACCGCGTGCCCGGGGAGCAACCGGGCTTCGCCGCGGCGCAGTTCGAGCACGGACGTGAGCGGGGGCACGGGACGCTGCCGCGAGGGCTGTTCGCCCCAGTCCTCCCCGTCGGCCGGCGGCCAGGAGCTGGCGTAACCGGAGGCGAGCAGACTCGGCAGCACCGCGATGTTGACCAGGCCGTCGCTGACCACGGCGGCGTTCAGCGCGACCCGCAGCACGCGGTGCATCTCCTCGGAGACCGCGGACCACCGTCCGGCTTCGGAGTTGAGCCGCGAGAGCTCGCTGTCCGTACGGAATCGGGAGAAGCGGCGGTCCAGTTCGCGGAGGCGCTCCTCAACGGCAGGGAACGGGACGCCGGGGCGGCCGTTGCACGCGAGGGTCACCTCACAGCCGAAGACGGTGCAGCCGTACCGGGCCACGCCGTCCCTTGGACCGCCGTCCCTCGGATCGCCGTCCCTCGGATCACGGGGCGCCGCCCGGGGCGGCCGGGAGTCCGCGGGCACGGGCTTCCGGAGCGTCGGGGGAGTCATCCGCACCAGCTCCTCTTCCGGTGAGCGTGAGAGCGGCGTTTAACATCCCATTCATGATACGAGTTTTCAAGACTGCGTCACCGATGTTTCGAATCGGCGTTCCCGGAGCGGTCCGTGCAGGCCCAGAGCCTCCCGTGATGCCCGAGAGCAACTGCCGGTGAGCTAGGGCGACTTGAGGGCCGAGTCGCTAGGGCGACTTGAGGGCCGAGGCCGCCGCGTTGCGCACGTGCGCGCACCACAGCTCGCTCGCCCGGGCTGCGTCGCGGGCCTCGACGGCCCGTACCACGTCCTCGATCTCCGCGATGCTCTCCGCGGCACGGCCGGGACGGGAGAGGGAGAGCGAGCGCAGCCGTGCCAGCCGCCCCTGGAGCAGACCGGCCTGTGCCTTGAGCGCCGCGTTGCCCGCGCCCGCGTAGAGCACGTCGTAGAACTCCTCTTTCGCCCGGAGCATCGACGGGGTGTCGGCGGACCGGTGTGCCGACGCCAGTTCGCCCAGCCGCTCCCTGAGCCGTCCGACCGCCTCGTCCGAGGCGCGCTCCGCGAACAGGCGGACGGCGAAGCACTCCAGGGCCTCGCGCAGTTCGTACACGTCGCGTGCCTGCTGCTGCGTCAGTACGGCGACGACGGGCCCCTTGTGCGGAGGGATCTCCAGGAAGCCCTCGGCCTCCAGCTGGCGGCACGCCTCGCGCACCGTGTTGCGGGCGACGTCCAGCCGCTCGCACAACTCCCGCTCCACGAGCCGCTGTCCGGGCGCCAGGGAGCCGTCGACGATCTCCGACCGCAGGGCCTCGACCACCTGCGCCCTCACCGGCGCCACCACGCGAGCGACCTTCACCGGACCTCCTCCTGCCGGGACGAGCGGAAGCGTATCCGAACCCGGCCGTCCAACCGACCCATTGACCAATTGTATTACGATCCCTAGTGTCCAGGGACCGGGAGCCCATCGCAGAGCGCACCGCCTGCATAGGGCGCACCCGTCTCCACGCGTCACAGAAGGGCAGGTCATGTCTTCAGCCACGTCCGTCGGCGCGGACCCGCCGGCCGAGCCTCGCCGCTACGGCCTGTTCATCGACAACAAGCAGGCCGAGCCGGACACCGATGCCTTCGTGGAAGTGACCAACCCGGCCACGGGCGAAGTCTGGGCACGGGTCCCCGACGCCTCCGAGGCCGACGTCGGCCGGGCCGTCGCCAGCGCGCGCCGCGCCTTCGAGGAGGGCGAGTGGCCGAAGTACCGGGCCGCCGACCGCGCGCGCTTCCTGATCCGCTTCGGAGAGGCCGTCGCCGACCACGCCGAGGAGCTCGCGAGGCTCCAGGTCGACGAGAACGGCAAGCTGATGCGTGAGATGGCCGGCCAGGCGGAGCTGATGCCGGAGTACTTCAACTACTACGCGGGACTGGCCCAGTTGCCGACCGGCACCACCAACCCGCTGCACGTCACGGACATGCTCAACTACACGGTGCGCGAGCCACTGGGCGTGGTCGGCGCGATCACGCCGTGGAACTCGCCGCTCCTGCTGCTGGCCTGGAAGCTCGGCCCGGCGCTCGCCGCCGGCAACACGGTCGTCGCGAAGCCCTCCGAGGTGACGCCGGTCTCCACGATCCGCTTCGCCGAACTCGCCGCCGAATGCGGGCTGCCGCCCGGCGTCTTCAACGTCGTCACGGGGCTGGGCACACCCTCGGGCACGGCGCTCACGGGCCACCCGGACGTCGACAAGATCGCGTTCACCGGATCGACCGCCACGGGACAGGCCATCGCCTCCCAGGCGGGCGCGACGCTCAAGCGCGTATCCCTCGAACTGGGCGGCAAGTCACCGAACATCGTCTTCGACGACGCCGACCTCACCAGCGCCGTGAACGGCCTCGTCGCCGGGATCTTCGGCGCCAGCGGGCAGACCTGCATGGCCGGTTCACGCATCCTCGTCCAGGAGAGCGTCTACGACGAGGTCGCCGCCGAGCTGGCCGCACGTGCCGACGCCGTCCGGGTCGGCGATCCGCACGACGGGGGCAGCGAGATGGGGACCATCGCCTCGCGCGCCCAGTACGAGAAGGTGCTCCGCTATATCGACCTCGCCGCCGCGGACGGCGCGAGGCTCGCGGCCGGCGGATCCGCGGCGGCCGTCGAGGGCCTGCCCGAGGGCCTGTTCGTCCGCCCCACGGTCTTCGCGGACGTCACCAACGAGATGCGCATCGCCCAGGAGGAGGTCTTCGGTCCCATCGCGGCCGTCATCCCCTTCCGGGACGAGGCGGAGGCCGTACGCATCGCCAACGACACCCCGTTCGGCCTGGCCGCGGGCGTGTGGACCGGCAGCGTGCAGCGCGCCCACCGGGTCGCCGGGAGGCTGCGGGCGGGCACCGTCTGGGTCAACAACTACCGCAAGACCTCGTACGCGACGCCCTTCGGCGGATTCAAGCAGAGCGGGCTCGGACGCGAGAACGGAGCGGACGCGCTGCGCGAGTACACCGAGGAGAAGAGCGTCTGGGTCGACACCGGGCAGGGAGTGAAGGACCCCTTCAACCCCCGTGCCTGACACGTCCGTTCAACGGTGAACTCGACAGCAGGGGACGTCTGATGAGCACAACGGCCAACCGATCGGAACCGACGCCGCCGCGGCAGAGGACCATCGTCGTCGTCGGTTCCGGAATCGCCGGGCTCTCGGCGGCCGTCTCGGCGGCCGAGGCGCTCGAGGGGACGGAGGAGGCCCGCGTCGTCGTGGTGGAGCGGGCCGAACCGCACGAGGCGGGCGGCAACACCCGCTGGACGTCGGCCTATCTGCGCCTCGACGACGTCTACGAACCGGGCGACTCCTTCGTCGAGGACATCCTCGCCTTCTCCGACGGCCGCACCCCGGCCGAGTACGTGGAGACGCTTCTCGACCGGCTGCCCGAGACGATGGAGTGGATCCAGGGGCACGGCGTGCGGTTCCGCAGGCTCCCCACGTACTTCATCAACAGCAGCCGGCGCCGCCTACAGCCCGTCGGCGGAGGCGAGGCGCTGCTGGCCGCGCTCAGGCCCGCGGCCGAACGGCTCGGCGTGCGGTTCCGCTACGGCACCACCGCGCAGCGCCTCGTGCAGGACGCGCACGGAAGGCTCAGCGGCCTGCTCGTGAGCGGCCCCGACGGCGAGGAGACCATCCCCGCCGACAGCGTGATCATCGCCTCCGGCGGCTTCGAAGGCGACGCGGAGGCGCTCTCCGAGGCGCTCGGGAAGGACACGTCCGGGCTCCTGCCGATCGCCCCCGGCGTCCGGTTCAACAAGGGCGAGGGCATCCGCATGGCCCTCGACGCGGGCGCCGGGCGGGGCGGCCAGTGGGACAACTTCCACGCCGAGCCCGTCGACCCCCGCAGCCCCGATCCGGAAGCACTCGTCATGGTCTTCCCGTACGGGATCCTCGTGAACGAGCGCGGCGAGCGCTTCATCGACGAGGGACGCGGCACCGTCGACGAGACGTACGAGTCCACGGCCCGCACCATCTGGTCCCAGCCCTCGGGCACCGCGTACTTCATCACCGACCGCAGCTTCGAGTCCGTCACCAGCCGCGAACGGGGCCTGCTGACCACCGCCAAGCCCGAGGTCGCCGACAGCCTCGCAGACCTCGCAAGCCGCCTGGGCCTTCCTCCGGAGAAGCTGGAGGAGACCGTGGCCTCCTACAACGCCTCCGTGCAGCAGGGCACTTTCGACTGGCGGCGTCCGGACGGAAAGGGCACCGAGGGGCTCGACCCGCCGAAGAGCAACTGGGCCGTGGAGCTGGCCGATCCGCCGTTCCTGGCCTATCCGGTCGTCTGCGCCATCGTCTTCACCTTCGGCGGACTGGAGACGACGGCGCACGGCGAAGTGGTGGACGAGGCCGGTGCGCCCATGCCCGGGCTGTATGCGGCGGGGGAGTGCACGGGCATCTACCACGGCAAGTACCCCGGAGGCACCTCCGTGCTGCGCGGCATGATCTTCGGCCGCATCGCCGGCCGGCACGCAGCCGGCGCCGCGGCCGGTTCCTGAGAACGCCGGATCACCTGGCGCGTCCGTGTGAGGAGGCTCGCGCGCACCGCGATGCCCCCTTGCCGGGCCGGTCCGCGCCGCGTACGTGTAGTGGCGATGCGGCAGTTCAAGGAGACCGGACAAGGATGAGCAGGAGCGCCACGTGTACCGACTGACCGTCCTCTACGGGCACCCCGAGGACCCTCGGGCCTTCGACGAGTACTACACCAGCACCCACATCCCGCTGGCCAAGAAGATGAAGGGCCTCACCGGCTGGACCATCGGCCACTGCGAGGCCGCGGAGGACGGGGGGAAACCGCCGTACTACATGATCGTCGGGCTCTACGGGGAGTCACGTGAGGCCCTGGAGGCGATGCTGACCAGCCCCGAGGGGCAGGCCACCGTGGCCGACGTGGACAACTTCGCCACCGGCGGCGCGTGGTTCTTCTTCGACGACGAGCAGGTGATCGTCCCGGTCCGGCTGGACCGGGGTGCGTGAAGGGGGCACTTGAAGCGGGACCTGCCCTGAAGGGGGCGCCCGAGGCGAGCACGTGAGGGCCGGGCCCGGCGGGTCCGGCCCTCACGTGCGCGCTCCCGCCGGCCGCCCCGTCTGCGGGGTCAGCGGGCGGCGGGCAGCTCCTGCTGGAAGCGTCCGCCGCCGAAGCCGCGCAGCGCGGTCTCCAGTCCCGCCGCCCGGTCGTGCGTCTTCTCCCTGGCGGGCGAGACGATCGAGTACGTCAACACGCCCTCCCCGGTGCTCAGTTGCTGCGGCACTTCCGTGCCGGCTTCCTTCTCCAGGGCGACCGTCAGGGCGAGTTCGCGCATCCGCTTCTCCCTGGTGTACGTGACGGACGCGATGTCCCGCCAGGGCACCGTCAGCATGTGCCGGCCCTGCCGCACATGGAGTCCGTCCGGTCCCACCCGCAGGGCTCTGGCCCGCAGCAGCGGCAGCGCGGCCCGCAGGTTGAGGAACAGGTACACGAGCGCGCCCAGGAACCCGTACAGGGAGAGCAGGGGGAAGGCTCCGAAGCCGCGCCCGACGAGGAGACAGAGCAGGGCGATCGCCGACGCCCGCACGACCGGCCGTCGCATGCGGCGCCAGAAGACGCCGTAGCCCCATTCCTCGACCTCGAACGCCTGGAGGGCGGCCACCGGTTCCGGCTGCGCCCCGGCGGGCGGCCGGCTCTGGTGCGCGGGCGGCGCGGGCCGCCGTGCCGACGTCCCCGTCGTGGCCGTCGGGCTCAGCGAACCGGCGCGCTGCGGCCCGGTGGTCGCGGCCTCCGCATGCGGACCGCCGCCCGTCGCCTCCGGCGGCAGGTCCGTCCCGGTCTCCTGCGCCGGGCCCGTCCCGGTCTCCTGCGCGGGGAGACGCGGATCGGGGGCCGTCGGCGGCTGCCGGCCGGCGAGGCGCGCGATCAGTTCGTCGGCGGAGGGCCGCTCCTCCGGGGACTTCCGCAGGCAGTCGGCCGCCAACTCCCGCAGACCGTACGGCACTTCGCCGAGTTCGGGCGCCTCGTACACGACGCGGAACAGCAGGGCGTGCGAGGATCCGTCGCCGAACGGTCCCGCGCCGGTCGCGGCGTGCACGAGCAGCGAGCCGAGCGAGAAGACGTCCGAGGGCGGACCCGCGGGCCTGCCCAGCGCCTGCTCGGGCGACATGAAGCCGGGCGTGCCCAGGACGGTCCCGGCCCTGGTCAGATCGGCGCCGACGGAAGTATCCAGGGTCTCCAGCGCTTTGGAGATGCCGAAGTCGATGACCCTGGGGCCGTCGTCGAGGAGCAGGACGTTGGAGGGCTTGAGGTCGCGGTGCACGAGGCCGCCCTTGTGGAACGACGCGAGCGCCTCGGCCAGCCCCATGCCGAGCCGGCGCACCTCGCTCTCGTCCAACGGGCCCTGCTGCCTCACGCGTTCGGCGAGGGAGGGCCCGTCCACGTACTGGCTCGCGATCCACGGCACGGCCGCGTCCGGATCCGCGTCGACCACCTGCGCGGCCCAGAAGCCGCCCGCCCGCATCGCGAGCTTGGCCTCCCGCCGGAACCGGTCGCGGAAACCGGGGGCGGACGCCAGGTCCTCCCGTACGACTTTCACCGCGACCCGCCGCCCTGCCGGTGACTCCCCGAGGAACACCCGGCCCATCCCGCCCGAGCCGAGCCGGAAGGTCAGCCGGTACGGTCCGGCCGTCCGCGGGTCTCCGGCTCTCAGCGGTTCCATCGGGCGCCCCCTCTTCGCTGCGGCCTCGCCTGTCACGCCAGTACGCCACACCCTAGCGACGTCGTCCCCTGGGCCTCACAGGTCCTGGGACTCACAGGCTCCGACGCCCGTGGGCGGACGGGCGGTTGCCGCGGACGCGCGTTCAGCGCCGGACGGCCGTCAACCCGGGCCGTACGTCAGCGACTTGAAGGACTCGGTCTGCCGGCGGATGCCGGTCTCGGTGGGCAGCCGCTCGATCGAGCTGGCCCCGAAGAAGCCCACGACGCCCGACGTGCGGGAGAGCACGTACTGCGCGTCCTCCGGCTCCGCGATGGGACCGCCGTGGCACAGCACCAGGATGCCGGGGTCCACGGCGACGGCGGCGTCCCGCATCGTCTGGATCCGCTCCACGCATTCGTCGAGCGTGAGCGCGGTGTCCGCGCCGATGGTGCCCTTGGTGGTGAGGCCCATGTGCGGGACCAGCACGTCCGCCCCGGCCTGCGCCATGGCGGTCGCCTCCGCCTCGTTGAAGACGTACGGGGCGGTCAGCAGCCCGCGCTCGTGCGCGGCGGCGATCATCTCGACCTCCGCGCCGAAACCCATCCCGGTCTCTTCGAGGTTCTGCCGGAAGACGCCGTCGATCAGTCCCACCGTGGGGAAGTTCTGAACTCCGGCGAAGCCCGCCTCCTTCACCTGGTCGAGGAAGCGGCCCATCACCCGGAACGGGTCGGTCCCGTTCACCCCGGCGAGGACAGGGGTGTCCTTCACCACGGGCAGGACCTCGTCGGCCATCTCCATGACGATCGCGTTCGCGTCGCCGTATGCCAGCAGTCCCGCGAGCGAGCCCCGGCCCGCCATGCGGTAACGGCCGGAGTTGTAGATGATGAGCAGGTCGATGCCGCCCGCCTCCGCCGACTTGGCGGACAGGCCCGTGCCGGCCCCGCCGCCGATGACCGGGCGTCCTTCAGCCGCGGTGGCCCTCAGCCGCCGCAGCGCCGTTTCGCGGTCCAAGGCCGCGCTCCCCTCTGCCGTCGGTTCGGTGCGGTCCGGGTGTCCCGCACTCTCGTACTCGCGTGCCGCATCCTCGCCGGGAGCCCCGGTGCCCTCCCGGGAGCCGTGCCCGTTCCGTGAGGCCGTGCCCGTTCCGGGAGCCGCCCCCGCGCGCGGAGCCGCTCCTTCACGCGGAGTCGGTCCCTCACGCCGCGCCGTCGATCAGCCGGTCGAGCCGCCGGGCCGCGTCCCGCCCGAATCCCGGGGAGTTGATGTGCGCGTCCACCTCGACGATCTCGACCCGCGATCCCGCGAGCGCGTCCCGCAGCGCCGAGAACAGCGCCTCGTCCGCCTCGGCGTCCCGGAACGGGCCGCCGTCCTCGTCGATGCCGCTGAGCCCGCGCAGCGGCAGATGCACGGCGACCGGTCCGCGGGCGGCGGCGAGCTTCGCGCCGATGCGCCGTCCCAACTCGGCGTTCTCCTCAGCGGTGGTCCGCATCAGCGTCACCGCCGGGTTGTGGATCACGAACGTACGGTCCCCGAACTCGGCCGGCACCGATTCGCGCGGCCCGAAGTTGGCCATGTCGAGCGCGCCGAGCGAGACGACCTGCGGCACGCCCTTCAAGGCCGCCGCCTCCAGGCGGTGCGGTCCGGCGCTCAGCACTCCGCCGACCAGGTCGTCGGCGAGCTCCGTGGTCGTCAGGTCGAGCACACCGGCGAGCCGGCCGTCGGTCACGAGCTTCTCCATGGCGCGACCGCCGGCCCCGGTGGCATGGAATACCAGCGGCTCGTAGCCGAGGCGCACCAGCTCTTCACGTGCCTCGTCGACGGCCGGCGTGGTCAGGCCGAACATCGACAGGCCGACGAGCGGCCGCTGGTCGCCCTCGGGCGCGGCGGCGCGGGCCTCGTGCTCCACGGCCATGGCGGACACCGCCGCCGCCGCGTTGCCGAAGATCTGCCGGGAGACGGAGTTGATCCCCGCCACGTCCACAACTGCGTGCATGAGCGTCACGTCCACCTCGCCGACGTACGGCGAGACGTCGCCCGAGGCCATCGTCGAGACCAGCAGCTTCGGCACGCCGACCGGCAGCGCCCGCATCGCGCGGGAGGCTACCGACGAGCCGCCGGAGCCGCCGACGCCGAGCACCCCGTCCAACTGGCCCTTTGCATAGAGCCGCAGGACGATCGCGGCCGCACCGGAGGCCATCACCTCCATCGCCGCGCCGCGGTCGCCGGCTTCGCGGAGCGCCGCGAGGTCGCCGCCTCCGGCGCGCGCGACCTCGGCAGCCGTCACATCCGCACCGGACGCCGGATCCTCCGAGAACGAGCCGACGTCGACGGTCAGGGTCTTCACGCCGTGTGCGAGCACGCGGTCGGAGATCCAGGCGTACTCCTCGCCCTTGGTGTCCAGCGTGCCGATGAGAACGACCGTGGCCATCGTGCGCACCTCCTGCTTTCTGCCCTCGCCCTTCGAACCCTGGCTCATCGAGCCCAGGCTCAAGTCTGCTGCCCCAGGGGGCCTGAGACCTCCGTTCGCGCTCGCGCCGATGACGCGTTCCCCGACGGTGACTTCCTTCGAGGACATCCTTCGGGGACTTCCCTCGAACCGGCCCGTACGAGGAGACCGGTTGCCGCCGTAGGCTGAAACTCGCACATGACGGACAGGAGGTCGAGGTGGCCGAGACGACGACGTCGGACGGGACCACGCTCGCCGGGGTGCTCGCCGAGGTGATGGACGAGCTGGCCGGACTCGAGGACCCGAAGGTCCGCGAGGTGAACGAGAAGCACGGTGACGATCACGGTGTGAACCTCGGCAGGCTGCGAGCTGTGGCGAAGCGGCTGAAGACGCAGCACGAACTCGCCCGCCGGCTCTGGGAGACGGACGACACCGCGGCGCGGCTCCTGGCGATGCTGATCTGCCGCCCCAAGGCGTTCGAGCGTGACGAGCTGGACGCCATGCTGCGCGAGGCCCGCACGCCCAAGGTGCACGACTGGCTCGTGAACTACGTGGTGAAGAAGAGCCCGCACGCCGAGGAACTGCGCCTGGCGTGGCAGGCCGATCCGGATCCGGTGGTCGCGAGTGCGGGCTGGGCGCTGACCACGGAACGCGTGGCCAGAAAACCGGAGGGCCTCGACCTCGCCGGGCTGCTCGACGTCGTCGAGGCGGAGATGAAGGACGCCCCCGACCGTCTTCAGTGGGCGATGAACCACTGCCTGGCCCAGATCGGAATCGAGCACGAGCAGCATCGCGCCCGTGCGCTCGACATCGGTGAGCGCCTGGAGGTCCTCAAGGACTACCCGACTTCGCCGGGTTGCACGTCCCCGTACGCGCCGGTCTGGATCGGCGAGATGGTGCGCCGCCGGAACGACGGGTAACGCGACAAGCGGGACACAGCGGCCGGAACGGACGAGGCGGGTTCCGGGGCGGTTCCAGGGTGATTTCGGGACGCCGGGACGGTGCCGCCGGACGCGGTGCGAGGGCCGCCGAGGCCCGGAACGCGGCGGCCGACCGAACATCCTGCGCCAGAAGCGGAATCTGGGGGGATGGCGCGAAGTGGTCTTGACCAGTGCGGATGAGACACGGCGCCGGAACCCCGGGAAATCCCTGGCGATCCCTTTGCGCCAACTGCTGTTGCACTTGGGACAGTTCTGGCACTCTCTTCCGGGTGACAAGAGAGATCCGGTGTGGGCGCGCCGTAAGAGCGTCCACTGACCAGCCGGTGACGCCACCCCCCATCGCTCTGCGTGGCGTGACCAAGTACTTCAAGACGCCGGAGGGCGGAACCCGGGAGGTCCTGAGGGAGACGGACTTCACCGTTGAACCCGGTGCGTTCACCGCGGTCATCGGGCCCACCGGGTGCGGCAAGTCGACAACGCTGTCAATGATCTGTGGCACGGAGCGGCCCACCACGGGCGAAGTCTTCGTCGACGGACGCCACGTGGACGGGATCGGCGAGAACGTCGGCTTCGTTTTCCAGAACGACGCCGTGTTCCCGTGGAAGACCGTGCTGGGCAATGTGGCCGCGGGGCCCCGCTTCCGCGGCATGGCCCGTAAGGACGCACAGGCGGAGGCCGCCGAGTGGGTGCGGAGGGTGGGCCTCAGCGGGTTCGAGCGCTATCACCCCGCCCAGCTCTCCGGGGGCATGCGGAAGCGGGTCGCTCTCGCCCAGACGCTGATCAACAGGCCGCGTGTGCTGCTCATGGACGAGCCGTTCGCGGGTCTCGACGTTCAGACGCGGCAGATCATGTCGGACGAGCTCCTGACCCTGTGGGAACTGACCAGGCCCACCGTGGTGTTCGTGACGCACGATCTGGAGGAGGCCATCGCGCTGGCCGACAAGGTCGTCGTGATGACGGCCGGTCCGGCCACCGTCAAGGAGGAGTTCGTGATCGACCTCCCCCGGCCCCGCCGCGTACGCGAGATCCGGCACGAGCAGGAGTTCGTCAAGCTGCACGAGCGGATCTGGGAGTCCCTGCGGGACGAGGTGCACGCCGCGTACGACCGAAGTATGAGCGTGGCCTGAAGCCGTCGCGGAGCTTCGGCGCTTCTCCCGCCGGAGGCCGTGTCACCCAGAGCCCCGTCCTCAGCCCAGCCGCCACATCCCCGGCCGGTGTGAGTCGCATCCCCTCATGACGTCCCCCGTCATCCGAGACCCACGCCGTCCCAGCACAACCCGCGCGCCCCAAGAGACCAAGACCAGTCCAGAAGAGGCCCGACCCCGAATGAGTTCCAACGGCCCCCGGCCGAGTGCCGGCATCGCCGACCGTCCCCCGCACATACCCGATTCACGCCCGCACGCCGATCCGGGCGAACGCAAGCCGGCCCGCGTCGGCGGACCGCCGAAGGAGCCGTCCCGCACGCGGAGACGAGTGCTGGTCAACCTGATCCGGGTGTCCGTGCTCGTCGCGTTCACCGCGGCGTGGGAGATACTCGCCGCGACGAAGAGCATCGACACGTTCTACTTCGGCAAACCGTCGGGCATCTGGGCGCGGTTGGTGGACTGGTGGCTGAACGGGACGTCACAGGGGGCCCTGGGGGCGCAGGTCTGGGTGACCCTCCAGGAGACGCTGATGGGTTTCGCCATCGGTGTCGTCCTGGGCGTCGTGTGCGGCATCGCGCTCGGCCGGCTGCGCTTCCTGTCGGACGTCTTCGCCCCGTACATCAAGACGCTGAACTCCATACCGCGCATCGTCTTCGGCTCGGTGTTCATCCTCTGGTTCGGTCTGGGCGTGAGCTCCAAGGTCGCGCTCTCGGTGATGCTGGTGTTCTTCGGAGTCTTCTTCAACGCCTTTCAGGGGGCCCGCGAGGTCGACCGGAACCTGGTCGCCAACGCCCGCATCCTCGGCGCCAGTTCCACCAAGGTGACCACTCAGGTCGTCATTCCGTCCGCACTCAGCTGGATCACGACGAGTCTCCACATCGCGTTCGGTTTCGCCATCACGGGAGCGATCGTCGGTGAACTGCTCGGGGCGAAGCAGGGTCTCGGTCTGCTGATCTACCAGTCGCAGAACAATTTCGATCCCAACGGCGTCTACGCGGGTCTGATCATCACTGCCGCCGTCGCGATGGCGGCAGAAGGCCTCATCACGCTCCTGGAGCGGCGCCTGCTCTGGTGGCAACCGCGTCCGCGAAGGTCCGGCGCGGATCTCTGAACATTTCCGGATGTACACAGCCCTGCCTCAGCGGCGTCCGCGGCAGAGCCATTCACTATGCCCGTTTCAGGAGGGAGAAGACTCAACCCATGAGAATCAACAAGATTGCCGTCATAGCCGTGACCATGGCGATGGCGATGCCACTCGCAGCGTGCGCGGACAAGAAATCCGGTGGTAGCGGCGGCGGTTCGGGAACCGTGACCATCGGACTGTCGAACCAGGAGAACCAGAGCTATCTGCCGCTGATCCTCGCCGACCGTCTGGGGCTCTTCAAAAAGCAGGGCCTCAACGTGAAGCTGAACAACCTCAAGGAGACCAGCCAGGTCAGCAATGCGCTGCTCGCCAACCAGGTGCAGGCGGCCGTGGGCTTCTACGACCACTCACTCGACCTCCAGGCGAAGGGCAAGCAGACCCAGGCGGTGATCCAGCTGTTGCAGGCGCCGGGCATGGTCGCGATGGCCCGCCCGAAGGCCGGGATCGAATCGCCCAAGGACTACAAGGGCAAGACGCTCGGCGTGACGGGCATCGGCTCGTCGACGTCGTATCTCGGCCAGTACCTCGCGGTGCACAACGGCGTGCCGGCCAAGGAGGTCCACCTCGCTGCCGTGGCCGCCGGGCCCACCTTCGTCGGGGCCTTCGAGCACAAGCGGGTGGACGCCGGCGTCACGACCGAGCCGACCGTGTCGACCCTGCTGAAGAAGAAGCTCGGGAAGATCACCGCCGACATGCGCACGGCGGCCGGAACCAAGGCGGCGCTGGGCGGCCCCTACCCGGGGACGGCGATGATGGTCGAGAGCTCGTGGGGGAAGAAGCACGAGGCCACCGTGCAGAAGATGGTCAACGCCCTGTACGAGTCCTTGCAGTGGATCGAGTCGCACTCCGCGAAGGAGATCACCGCCAAGGTGCCGCCGGACTTCTACAAGGGCCCCGGCAAGGAGCAGTACACCCAGGCGCTGGCCAACGAGATGGGCATGTACAACCCGAGCGGTCAGATGCCCACCGACGGTCCGCAGAGCGTGCACCGGGTGCTGTCCACGATCGACAAGGAACTGAAGGGGCACAAGATCGACCTGTCCAAGACCTACACGGACAAGTACGTACAGAAGGCCGCGAAGAGCGTGAAGTCCTCTTCCAAGTAGCGCCCGTACGGGCAGCGGGCACCCGGCGGTCCCACGCGCCGCACATGTCCACGGAGCCGTGAAGGTGCGCGATTTGTGCACCCGCGTACTCGCGTACCTTCACAGGCGCCCTGCGCTCCGCGGCAGGCGCTGATTCCCGGGTGCTGATTCCCGCCCTTTTGACGTCAATACACCCTTGCGTACGAGTGCATGGCGCACGAAGCCCGTGCGCGATTTCGACAGCTCCTGGAGGTGGCCGCGGCGCAGGAATTCTCCAACGTCCTTTCATAAAAAGAGAGATTGCTCGTGCCGGGCCGGGGCCGAGGGTGGTCGCGAGTACGGACATGCGGCGGAACGTCTCCTTCCGTTTGGGAATGCCGCTGCTCCGTGCAAAGCGAATGAACCACCGACCACGGCTGCCGAGTTGCGCGCGGAAGAAGGGCGTGATGCGCGGAGTTCAATTTTTCGTCAAGCGGCCAAACGCCCCCTTTGCTCTCGTGAGGAATCTGTGTTGAAATGCGGGACGCGACCGGGCGCAGGCCGTGCAAGACATCATGTACAGACGGAGATGAGTGTCCGTTGCGGTGGCCGGATTCATACGGATGTCGCGGGTTCCTGGCAACGGCGTAATGAGGGTCTGAGAGTTCGTGCTTAATCGACCAGCGACATCAGGGGACCGCGCACCGGACAAGAAGCAGGTCCGGGGGGCCGCGCCGCAGCGGGGGCAGGGGGCCACGGGCGCCTCCGGCAAGAAGGACACGGCCGGCACGCCGTCGTCATCGGGGAGCGGCGGGCGCTGGAGAGTGCTCAACTGGCCGCTGCGCAGCCGGATGTTACTGCTGGTGCTCGTCCCGCTGATCGCGATCATCCCGCTCGCCGGTGTGCGAGTGGTGGAAGAGGCCAAGGCCATCCGGGCCGCGGGCGACATCCACGACCAGTCGCTCATCGCGCAACGGATATCCGGGCTCGTCAGCGCTCTCGCCGACGAACGGGACCACACCGAAGTCGCCCTGTCCGGACGGGGGTTCCGTGCCGACTCCGGTCTCTCGCAGGCGCGCAACACGACGACCGACCGCGTCCGCGCCTTCAACGACGCGATGGAGAAGTACCGCGACAGCGTCAGCGCCCTCCCGCCCAGGACCCGGCAGCTCGGAGAGCGTGCCCAGGGAAGGCTCGGCGACATCGAGCCGCTCCGGGACTCCGTCATACGTCTCCGTTCGGGAGCGCCGACCTTCTCGGCGTACTCCACGATCATCGACAACCTGCTGGCCTTCGACAGCCAGCTCTCCGCGAACACCTCCGACCAGGCACTCGGCAACCTGGTCCGTACGCTCGGCTCCGTCGAGCAGACGCACGAGCACACCTCCAGGGAACGCGGCTACCTCTACGACGTGATGAGCACCGGTCACGCCACGCTGGAGCAGACGGAAGACCTGGAACAGGCGCAGGCACAGTTCAACAGCGCTCTGGAATCGACACTCGACAACGCCCCGACGGGGGTCGTCAACGACTACCAGTCGACCGTCGGCGGCAACCGGATCGCGAGGGCCGACGGCACCATCCAGGCCGTCAGCGCCGCCGCCCAGGAGGGCACCTCGATCCGCGACATCGGAGTCGACGCCTCCACCACCTTCGGGGACCTGACGACCAAGCTCGAAGCGATCCGCGCCGTGAAGGCCCGCGTCAACGAGGACATGTCGAAGCGCGCCTCGGAGCTGCTGTCCGAGGGCCGCATAGACCTCTACGCCAACCTCGGGATCATCCTGGTCGTCGTCCTGCTGTCCCTCGTCGGCGCCCTGGTGCTGGCCAGGTCGGTTGTGCGGCCGCTGCGGACCCTCCAGAGCTCGGCGCTGGAGGTCGCGGACGTCCGGCTGCCGGACGCCGTGCGGAAGTTGCGCGAGTCGAGGTCCCCCGACGGGATGCCGCGCACGGAGCGGATCGGCGTGGACTCGCGGGACGAAGTGGGCCAGGTGGCCCGCGCGTTCGACCGCGTGCACGCCGAGGCCGTGCGGCTGGCCACCGAGCAGGCGTTGATGCGCGACAACGTCAACACGATGTTCACCAACCTCTCCCGGCGCAGTGAGAGCCTCGTACTGCGGCAGCTGTCGCTGATCGACGAGCTCGAGAGCGGCGAGCAGAATCCGACCCAGCTGTCCAGCCTGTTCAAGCTCGACCACCTCGCGACACGCATGCGCCGCAACAACGAGAGCCTCCTGGTACTCGCCGGGGGGGAGCAGGGCCGTCGCTGGGACCGGCAGGTGCTGCTGCTGGACGTGGTGCGCGCCGCGATCGCCGAGATCGAGGAGTACGAGCGGGTCAACACCGGCGAGCTGCCCGACGTCGCCGTGTCCGGCCCTGCCGCGACCGACGTCGTGCACCTGGTGGCCGAACTGATCGAGAACGCCACCTCGTTCTCGGCCCCCGAGACCGAAGTCCTCGTGAACGCCGAGATGCTCAACGGCGAGATCATGCTCACCGTTTCGGACACGGGCCTCGGCATCGGAGCGGACGAGCTGCGCGCGATCAACGAACGGCTGGCGCGGCCGCCGGTCGTCGACGTCACGATCTCGCGCCGCATGGGCCTGTTCGTGGTCGGGCGGCTGGCGCTGAGGCACCGCATACGCGTGTGGCTCACGACATCGGGCACGGGCGGCACGAGCGCCGTCGTCGTACTGCCGGCGCCTCTGGTGAAGCAGGCGACCGATCTGGACAGCGACACGGGTGCGGCGTTCGGCGCCGCCTTGCGTCCCAGCTCGTACGACACCCTCGACATCAGCGACATCCTCTACCCGGGATCCCTGCCGGAGCCGGGGCGGGAGACCGCCTTCGACATGCAGGCGCGGGCCGAGGCGGGGCCGCCGCCGGACGGCTTCGGGTGGTTCACCGACCAGGCCGGTACGGATGAGCTCTCCGGCGGTCCGGGGTGGGGCACGAGCGGCGGCTTCTCGTGGTTCGACGAGCCGAACCCGGGGGACGCTCCGCCGCCGCCGGACATGATGAACGCCGCACCGGTGGAGCGGCTGCCGATCTACGAGGCGATCGAGTCCGAGTGGTTCGATGCCGACGGCCGCGGACCGGGCGGCCTGGGCGGATCGGCTGGACCGGGTGGACCGGGCGGATCGGCTGGACTGGGCGGGCCGGGCGGATCGGCTGGACTGGGCGGGCCGGGCGCCGGACCGGGTACGGGAGCCGCGCCGGGACTCGAACCGGGGCCGGGACCTGAACGGGGGCCGGAGCCGGGCGCCGCCTCGCCCCCGTCCGCCCGGTACGCGCCCGGCGACCCCGGGCTGCCCGAGCGCGGCACGCCGCCCGGCGGCGGGGAGACCGTGCAGGCCGCGACCCGGCCCGCACCCGCACCCGCACCCGCATCCCATGAGACCGGGCGGGAGAGGCACACCGCGGAACAGGGCGGCGAAGGGCAGAGCAGCGAATGGCAGGGCGGTGCCGGACGGGGCGGTGCCGCGACCTCGGCGGCGTCCCGGCCGGCGGACGGTGGCATGACCGCCCGGGGACTGCCAAGGCGCGTGCCGCGCGGCAACCTCAAGCCCGGTTCGGTGGCAGCGGAGCCGCCGCGGGACGTGGCACCGGCGACGGCGCCGCCGAGGTCCCCGGCACAGCTCCAGGACCGGTTGTCCCGCTTCTCCCAAGGCGTTCGCCACGGCAAGGACACGGCCGGCAACGCCGGTGACGGGGTCCGGGCGAACGGACCGGACGCACGATGAGCCAGGCACCCTGTCCGGCTCAAGGCCACGTTTTCGAACCTTCCGAGACCTGAAAAATGGGAGAAGATCATGAGCGGCCTGAGCAAGGCGGCGCAGAACCTCAACTGGCTGGTCGTCAACTTCGCCAACAAGACGCCCGGCGTCGCCCACGCCGTGGTGATCTCCTCGGACGGCTTCCAGCTCGCCGCCTCGGCGGCTCTGCCGGAGGACCGGGCGGAGCAGTTGGCGTCCGTGGCCTCCGGCCTGTCGAGCCTGACGCAGGGTACGTCCGACCTCTTCGACGCGGGCGTCGTACGGCAGACCATCGTCGAGATGGGGCGCGGCTTCCTGTTCCTGATGTCGATCAGCGACGGCTCGGTGCTGGCGGTGCTGGCCTCGCCCAACTGCGACATGAAACTCGTCGGTTACGAGATGTCCCTGCTGGTCGACCGCACGGGCGACGTGCTCACACCCACGGTGCGCGCAGAGCTGCAAGGCGTGCCGGCCCGCTGAATCTCGACACCCGCCGACCGGGCCAGGGGGAAGGATGAGTGCCGGTGAATGAGCCCGACAGATCGTCACCGTTCGTCCGTCCGTACGCCGTCACGCGCGGACGGACCCGGGCCCGCTACGAATTCGCCCTCGAAGCCCTCGTCAGCACAGCCGTGGGCGCCCGGCAGCAACGGCTCAAACTCCCTCCGGAACAGCGGGCGATCTGCGATCTGTGCGTGGAGATCAAGTCGGTGGCGGAAGTGTCCGCGCTCCTCGGCATGCCGCTGGGCGTCGCCCGCATCCTCGTCGCGGACCTCTCCGTGAAGGGGCTCGTCAGCGTGGAACAGCCGGGCAACGTGGAGGGCAGGCCGGACGTCTCGCTGCTGGAGAGGGTCCTCGTCGGGCTCCGGAGCCTGTAGCGTCCCGGGTCACGCTCACGAGGCGACGGCAGGAAGCAACCATCGGCGACCATCGGGAGGGAGGGCCGGGCATGTCGCTCGACGAGGTCGACGATCTGCGCGACTGGCTGACGCTCGCGGAGAAGCTGGGCGAAGTACGCACGATCAACGGCGCGCACTGGGACAAGGAGATCGGCGCCGCCTCGGAGGTGAACTACAAGCGCCCGTCGCCGCCCGCGCTGGTCTTCGACGACATCGTCGGCTACCGCAGCGGGCAGCGCGTCCTGACCGGCAGCACCGCCAACGCACGCAGGCTGGGCATGACCCTCCGGCTCGGCACCGACCTCGACGACCGCCGCCTGGTCGAGGAGTTGCGCACCCGTCCCGGCGAGTGGGTGGCGAACGCGCACCGGTTCGCCCCGCGCGAGGTGGACTCGGGACCCCTGACCGAGAACGTCGTGACCGGTGACGTCAACCTCCTCGACTTCCCCGTACCGCAGTGGCACGAGGCCGACGGCGGCCGCTACATCGGCACCGGATGCGCCGTCTTCACCACCGATCCGGAGTCGGGCACGCTCAACGCCGGCGCGTACCGCATGCAGGTGCAGAACGACGGGCGCGCAGCGAGCATCAACATCGAGGCGGGCAAGCACGGTGCGGCGCACGTACGCGAGTGGTTCGCGCGGGAGGGCCGTGCACCGGTCACCGTCTCGCTCGGACACGACCCGCTGCTCCTCGTCGTCGCCGGCACCGAAGTGCCCAGGGACATGTCCGAACTGGCCTATGCGGGCGCGGTGCTGGGGCGCCCCGTGGAGGTGGTGCGCGGCGAGGCGACGGGGCTTCCGCTGCCCGCGCGCGCCGAACTGGCCGTCGAGGGCTGGCTCTATCCCGAACGGCGGGAGCAGGAGGGCCCGTTCGGCGAGTGGACCGGCTACTACAGCGGCAGCACCGAACCCGTGCTCACCATGGACATCGAGCGCGTCTACCACCGCGACGATCCCATCCAGCTCGGCGCCCCGCCCGGCAAGCCGCCGCACGACTACTCCTACATGCGCAGCGTCATGAAGTCCGCGATGATCCAGGACGCCCTGGTGCGCTCCGGGCTGCCGGGCGTCGAGGGCGTGTGGTCCCACGAGGCGGGCGGCGGGCGGCAGTTGCTGGCGGTCGCGGTCCGTCAGCAGTACGCGGGGCACGCGCGGCAGGCCGGACACCTCACGTCCCAGCTGCCGTCCGCGGCCTACATGAACAAGTTCGTGATCGTCGTGGACCACGACGTCGATCCGCGCAGCCTCAACGAGGTGATGTGGGCCGTCTGCACCCGCAGCGACCCCGTCCAGGACATCGAGACCATCAGCCGCACCTGGGGCAGCCGCGTCGACCCGCTGCGCGCCCCCGGGCTGCCGCCGTTCAACACCCGTGCGGTGATCGACGCCTGCCGCCCCTGGGAACGGCTCGCCGACTTCCCCCGAGTCGCCGAGGCCAGCCGGGAGTTGACCGACCACGTGATGAGCCGCTGGCCGGACGCGCTCGGCGGCGCACGGTGAGCGTGGGGGAGAGAGCCGCCTGGTGCGCTTCGGGCACAGCCCCCTTCCCGCTCCGCTGCGCCGTGCACGGCTCTCGGTGTCGGCGATCTTCTTCGTGCACGGTGCGGTGTTCGCCTCGTGGGCGGCTCGCGTTCCCTCCGTCGAGGACGAACTCCGGCTGTCCGCAGGGGTGCTGGGCCTCGTACTGGCGGGCCCGGGCCTGGGGGCGCTGGCCGGCAGCCAGGCCGGGGGAGTGCTGGTGCACCGGCTCGGAAGCCGCGCCACGAGCGCACTCGCCCCGGTCGGACTCAGCGTTCCGCTGGGCCTGATCCCCGCGGCGGACTCGGCCTGGGAACTGCTGGCACTGCTGGTGCTGTTCGGCGCCGCCGACGGATGCACCTCCGTCGCCATGAACGCCCAGGCGGTGGCCGTACAGAGCCGGTACGGCCGTACGGTGATGAACTCCATGCACGCCGTACGCAGCATCGGCGCCGTGGCGGGCGGCCTGGCGGGGGCGGCGACCGCAGGCGTGGGGCTGACGCTGACGACGCAGTTCGTGCTGACGGCCGTACTGCTGGGCGTCGTCTCGGCGTTCGCCGCCGCCGGGCTGCAACCGGACGAGGAGGGGCGCGAGCCGCGCGCGAAGAACGGGGAGGCGGCGCCGCTTACGGAGCCACCGCCCACGGAGACACCGCCCACGGAGACACCGCCCACGGAGACACCGCCCACGGAGACACCGCCCACGGAAACACCGCCCACGGAGGCGCCGCTCACGGAGGAACGCTCCGTACCGCTCGGCCCGGACCACGGCGCGCGGCCGGGGGCCGGCAGCCGGACCCTCGTGCTGCTGCTCACGGTGATGACGTTCCTCGCCGCGCTGGTGGAGGACGCACCGGCTTCCTGGAGCGGCGTCTATCTGCGGGAGTCGGGAGCCGGCGCCGCGCTGGCCGCCGCCGGTTACGCCGCCTTCTCCGCCGGCGGCGTCGTCACACGGCTGCTCAACGACCGGCTGGTGAACCGGCTGGGATGGGTGCGCCTTATCCGTACCGGCACGCTGTGCTGCGCCGCGGCGCTCGCCGCCGCGCTGCTGCTGGGGCGGCCCGTCGTCATGCTGGCGGCGCTCGTTGTCGCCGGTGCGGGGATCAGCGCGGTCTTCCCCGGCGCGTTCACGGCGGCGGGCGCGCTTCCCCGGCCGGCCCTGGCCATGGGGCAGATCGGCTTCGCCGGCAACCTCGGCTGGCTGCTCGTATCGCCCCTCATCGGAGGGCTCGCGACCCTCGTCGGGCTGCCCGCCGCGCTGGGCGTCCTGGTGCTCGCCTCCGTGATCATCGCCCTGCTCGCCCCGGTCACCGCCCCGGGCACCGCGCCGGTCACCGCATCTGGCACTCCCCGGCAGCGAGGGGAGCGGCGGAGCACGCGCCGCGGCGGTCGTACGTAGCTGCTGTCGTACACAGCCGGCGCGGGGGCGCGCGGTGCGGTTCCAGGAGCCACCGTCCGCCGCTGTACACCAAGATCACGCTGCTCTAATCTTGTGCGCCTGCTTGGCGGTTGACGCCTTGGTCGACGCTTGGTTCGGGAGGTGCGGGTGGTTCCGGAGGAGCAGGAAGCGAGTGCCGGCGGAGCCGGATCCGCGACAGCGCCCGAGTCGGCGTCCGTGGTCGTCGTCGGCGCCGGACCGGCCGGGCTGACGCTCGCGAATCTGCTGCTCGCGGAGGGCATCGACTGCGTCGTCGTGGAGGCGGAGAGCCGCGAGTTCATCGAACAGCTGCCGCGGGCGGGGTTCCTGGAGGAGTGGGCCGTACGCGCGCTGGAGCGGCGCGGGCTCGCCGGGCCCGCGCTGCTCGGTGCGCCCGCGCAGGGTGACTGCGAGTTCCGCATGGGCGGCGCGCGCCATCTCTTCCGCTACGGGGCGCTCTCCGGCCACAGGCACATCGTCTATCCGCAGCAGTACCTCGTGACGGACCTGGTGCGCGCCTACGCGGACGGCGCGGGCGGTGACATCCGCTTCGGCGCCCGCGACGTCGCCGTGCACGGCATACGCACCGAACGTCCGTCGGTGACCTGGACGGACCCGGAGACCGGCCGGGTGCGCACCGTCGCATGCGACTTCGTCGCCGGCTGCGACGGCGCCCGAGGCTCGTCCCGTTCGGCGATACCGGAGGGCGGCGTAGAGGTCTTCCGGCACGATCTGGGCGTGGGCTGGCTCGCGTTGCTCGCCGAGGCGCCGCCCTCCGCGGAGCGGGTCGTCTTCGGGCTGCACCCGCAGGGCTTCGCCGCACACATGGCGCGCAGCCCGCAGATCACCCGCTACTACCTGGAGTGCCCGCAGGGGGACTCCCCGGACAACTGGCCGCACGAGCGCGTCTGGAGCGAACTGCGCACCCGGCTCGCGGCGCACGGCGCCGATCCGGTGAACGAGGGCGAAGTGATCGAGCGCCGCGTGCTCGACATGCACAACTACGTGGTGGAGCCCATGACTTACGGCCGGCTCCACCTCGCCGGAGACGCGGCGCACCTCGTGGCGCCCGTGGCGGCGAAGGGCATGAACCTGGCGCTGAACGACGCGCTGCTGCTGGCCGACGCCTTCCGCGCGTACTACAGGGAGGGCGACGAGAGCGGCCTGGAGGGCTACTCGGACGCCTGCCTCCGCAGGGTGTGGCAGTACCAGGACTTCAACCGGTGGGTCTCCGAGATCGTCCACGGGCCGTCCTGCGGCGACCCGTTCCGCGCGGGAGTGGCGGCGGCGCGGCTGCGCCGCATGACGCGCTCGGAGCGGGCGGGCCGCGCGGTCGCCGCGCTCTACATCGGCAGCGACGCGGACCACTGACGCCGCGCCGGGCCGCCGGTCACCCCTGCCCGGACCCGCCCTCGACGAAGAGCAGCCGCCTGTCCAGCGCCGTGGCACGCAGGGCGAGAGCCTCGGCGTACTCGGGGGAGTCGTACCAGCGCCGCGCCGCCTCCATGTCGGGGAACTCCAGGACGATCAGCATCGCTCCGCCGGGCCACTCGCCCTCGACGGCCTCGGGCCGCTGCCCCCGCGAGAGATACCGGCCGCCGTACGACTCGATGGATGCGGCGGCCAGTTCGCGGTAGACGGCGGCCTTTTCCTCGTCGAGCACGCTGACTTCGGAGATGACGTAGGCGGACATGCGGCCAAGAGTATGGGAGACGGGGCGCGTTCACCGCCGGGGTCAGTCGCGGGGGAAGTTCTCCGTCGTGAGCGTCAGGCCGACCGGGGTGTCGGAGAGGTCGATCTCCTCTCCGAAGTCGACGGTGAGGTCCCTGCCGTACTCGCCGTCCTTCGGGTGCGTGAAGAGGCGGCAGCGGCCGATGTACGGGTCGACGATCAGGTACGAGGGGACGCCGGACGAGGCGTAGACGGCCAGCTTCGGCCCGTAGTCGTTGGCGGCCGTCGAGCGGGAGATCACCTCGACGACGAACTCGACGTCGTGCGGCGAGAAGAGGCCGCGGCTGTCCGGGGTGGCGTCATCCGCGATCTTCACCAGGTCGGGGGCGAAGCCGTTGAGGTGGCCGGGGAAGTCGATCCGGACGTCGGAGTCGATCTCGGCTGTCTCGCCGAAGTGGTCTTCCAGTTGCCGCAGCACCCTGCGGATGATCTTCCAGTGGGTGCGACGCTGTGGCGACATGTGCACGGACCCCTCGACGATCTCGACCTTGTAGCCCTCGGGGACGGGCATCCGCTCCAGTCGCTCGAACAGTTCGTCCAAGGTGAGCTCGTCGGGCTCTGTCATCTCGATCCTGTCGGTCATGACGGTCACGGTGACGCTCCTCCCCGCCGCGCCGGATCGCGCAGCCGCGCGGTACAACGATACGTCCGGGCCGCAGGACACGGGACCGGTCGGCGGGGCCGTCAACTCAGGCGCAGTGCAAGGAAGAAGTCGAGTCTGTCCTCCAGGCTGGACAGGTCGCGGCCCGTGAGCTGCTCTATGCGGCCGATCCGGTAGCGGAGGGTGTTGACGTGCAGATGGAGGCGGTCGGCGCAGCGGGTCCAGGAGCCGTCCGCGTCGAGGAACGCCGTGAGGGTGGCGATGAGTTCGGCCCGGTGGCGGCGGTCGTATTCGTGCAGCGGCGCCAGCAGCCGGGCGGTGAAGGCGCGGCGCACGTCGTCCGGCACGAAGGGCAGCAGCAGGACGTGCGAGGCCAGCTCCTCGTGCCCGGCGGCGCAGACGCGCCCCTCGCGCGCCGCGGCCACCCGTCGTGCGTGGCGGGCCTCTTCGAGCGCGCCGTACAGACCGTCGGCGGAGTGGACGGTGGCGCTGACGCCGAGGGTGAGGCGTTCGCCGTCGGCCAGGCCCGCGGCCAGCGGCTCGTGTACGGCGGCGAGCAGGGCTGCCGCGTCCAGTCCGGAGGCGGGGGAGTCCGGCGGGCCCGCGCCCCCGCCGCTCACTTCGTCCGCGTCGCGCTCCGCGCCCTCCCCGTCCCATCCGGTGCGGCCCGGTGCGGCTGCGTGACCGGGGGAGAGCGCCGGAAGCGGTACGAGGGCGACGGCCTCGCCGCCGGTGTCCGTGACCGCTGCCCGGTCGGCCGTCTCGACGCCGGTGGTACGGGGATCGAGCAGTATCTCCTCGAGCAGCGCCCTGCATTCGGGGCCGTCGGCCCGCACCGAGCCGTCGAGGCGCGCGACGACCACCTGCCAGTGGGGTGCGCTGCCCAGACCGGGCAGCAGCACGGGAGCGGCGACGCGCAGCCGTGCGCCGACCTCGGCGGGCGGCGCCCCGGCGTGCAGCAACTCCAGCACTTCCGTGGCGAGGCGGCGCCGCACCGTGCGGGCGGC
This sequence comes from Streptomyces sp. HNM0575, assembly GCF_012726265.1. Lineage (GTDB taxonomy): Bacteria > Actinomycetota > Actinomycetes > Streptomycetales > Streptomycetaceae > Streptomyces. The sequence goes on from NZ_JAASAG010000003.1 coordinate 103,541, forward strand.
GTCGCGGCGGTCGCGTTCGACGGCGATGAGCTGGGTGACGCCGTGCAGCAGGTCGAGGCGTTCGGCGGGCCAGTCGCCGGCGTCGTCCTCCACCGCGAGGAACCAGTCGGCGAGCGCGGGCGCGTCAGCCGCCTCGTGCACCGGGAAGAGCGAGTACGTGGTGCCGTCGGCGTCGACCCGGTGCGGGTGGCCCGCGGGCCGGGCGCCGTGACCGCGCGGCCGGTGTCCGGACTGGCCCGGTGTGCGTCCCCTGCGCAGGGACGCGAGGTGTTCGCCCGCGAGGCGGGAGCGCACCTGGGGGGAGAGACCTCCGCAGCCGGCGCCGGCGCCCCTGCTCCTTCCCCTGCCCGCGGCAGTGGCCGTGAACGGGCCCGGACCGGGGGCCGCGGGTGCGCCCGAACCCGTACGCGAACCGGATCCCGTACCCGAACCGGCACCCGAACCCGCACCGGAGCCCGTACCCGCCCCCGAACCCGTACCCCCGCCCGGCTCCGGCCCGGCCCCCGCCCCCGCGCCCGCCACCGTACGGCCCGTGACGGACAGGACCCACGCCCGCAGATCCAGGTCCGAGCCGAGCATGTCGAGCACGACGTCGGGTCCGCCGCCCGCCGGGCCGGACGACATCATCCGCCGGTGCCGGTCGACCACGGCCGCGAGGTCGCCCGCCCGGCCCGTGGAGACCTGCCGCAGCACGTGCTCGGTGACGGTCGCGAACGCCACGTCCTCGGTGACCCCGAAGAGCGGCATCCCGTGCTCCGCGCACGCGCTCACCACGGGCTCGGGCACCAGGCCCAACTCGGCCTCGCCCGCCGCCAGTCCGGCCACCCCGGCCGCCGCGAGGACGCGTACGAAGGGCTCGGCGTCCTCCGGGGCCCGGTACCAGGCCAGCCCGGTCAGCACGAGTTCGCCGCCGGAGAGATAGCGGCCCGGGTCGCGCAGGTCGGTGGTCATGACGCCCCGCACCGCACGGTCCAGCTCGTCCTCCCCTGTGAGGAGGCGCAGACCGAGGGTGCCGGTCTCCAGGAGTGCGCGCAGACGCATGGTCTTTCGCCGCCGTTCCGGGACATATGGGGCGTGGGGCGAAGGGTCGCGGAGGTACGGCTGCCGGCTTCCCCGCCCGGCCCGTGTCCCCGTGTCCCCGTACGGCCCGTGTGATGCCGCGAGCAGGTCGTCCCGCGGTGTTCGTGCGAATCTACAAGACGCCCCGGGCGGGTAGGCAAGAGCTTCATGGTTTCGGTGACTGCCCGCGACGGGGGATGCATCGGTGTACTGAACCCCACCGGCCGCCCCAGGGCATGTCCGCTGCCCCCTGCCGGAGCGCGGACCCCGGCGTACGGCCGCGCACACCGCGTGCGCCGGCACCTGAGCGAATCGATGAGCGAACCAAGAGGAGCCCATGGACTTCCTGCGTCCCGCCCGGTGGGAGGATGCGCTCGCCGCGAAGGCCGAGCATCCCTCCGCCGTGCCGATCGCGGGCGGCACAGACGTCATGGTCGAGCTCAACTTCGACCAGCGCCGCCCCGCACAGCTGCTGGACCTGAACCGGATCCCCGAGCTGTACGAGTGGGACACCGGCGAGGAGGAGGTCGCGCTCGGCGCCTGCGTGCCGTACACGAGGATCATCGAGCACCTGCGCCGTGAGCTGCCGGGGCTCGCGCTCGCGGCGCACACGGTCGGCTCCCCGCAGATCCGCAACCGCGGCAGCGTCGGCGGCAACCTCGGCGCGGCCTCGCCCGCCGGCGACTCGCATCCGCCGCTGCTGACGGCCGGCGCCGAGGTCGAGGCGGAGTCCGTACGGGGCTCACGCCGCATCCCCGTCGAGGAGTTCTTCACGGGCGTCAAGCGGAACGCGCTCGCCGACGACGAGCTGATCAAGCGCGTGCACATCAGGAAGGCGAGCGGGCCGCAGCAGTTCTCCAAGATCGGCACCCGCAACGCCATGGTCATCGCCGTGTGCGGGTTCTCCGTCGCGCTGCGTCCGGAGAGCCGCCGGGTGCGGGCCGCCGTGGGGTCCGCGGGGCCGACGCCGTTCCGCGCCACGGCCGCCGAGGACTTCCTCGGCGCGGCCCTGGAGGAGGCGGGGCTGTGGGAGAGCGGCGGACCCGTTCCGGCGTCCGTGGCCAAGGAGTTCGCGGGGCTGTGCTCCGCGGCGTGCAGCCCCATCGACGACGTGCGGGGCAGCGCCGCCTACCGCCGGCACGCGGTCGGCGTGATGGCACGGCGGACCCTGGGCTGGGCCTGGGAGGAGTACCGGAGCGGCGGCGACGGCGCCGGCGCGGGCACCGACGACAGCGCGGGAGGTTCCCGATGCGCGTGACGTTCACCGTCAACGGAAGGCGGCACGAGGCCGACGACGTGTGGGAGGGCGAGTCCCTGCTGTACGTGCTGCGCGAACGAATGGGCCTGCCCGGCTCCAAGAACGCGTGCGAGCAAGGCGAATGCGGCTCCTGCACGGTGCGGCTCGACGGCGAGTCCGTGTGCGCGTGCCTCGTGGCCGCGGGCCAGGTGCAGGGGCGGGACGTCGTGACCGTCGAAGGGCTCGCCGAGCACGCGCGGCAGCGTGCCGAGGGCGCAGCCGCGGTGGGCGCCGCCGCTGCGTCCGCCGACGAGCGCCGCTGGGAGCCCGCGCCCGCCGCCGGCGCGGGCGTCCGGCTCTCGCCCGTACAGCAGGCGTTCATCGACGCGGGCGCCGTACAGTGCGGCTTCTGCACCCCCGGACTGCTCGTCGCCGCCGACGAACTCATCGAGCACAACGCACGGCCGTCCGACGCCGACATCCGCGAGGCCCTGTCCGGGAACCTGTGCCGCTGCACCGGCTACGAGAAGATCCTCGACGCGGTGCGGCTCGCCGCCGCCCGTACGGACGACGCCGTGGGCGGCCCGCCCTCGGGCCCCGCCGGGGCGCCCGCCGGCGGAGAGGTGGCCTGACATGGCGAACCCGGCCCGCGTTCCCACCGCACTCACCCAGGGCAGCGCCACGAGGGGCGGCATCGGGGAGTCGACGCTGCGTCCCGACGGGACGCTGAAGGTCACCGGCGAGTTCGCCTACGCCTCCGACCTGTGGCACGAGGACATGCTGTGGGGCTGCACCCTGCGCAGCCCGCACGCGCACGCCGAGATCCGCTCCGTGGACGTGTCGGAGGCGCTGAAGACCCCCGGCGTGTACAGCGTGATGACGCACGACGACCTGCCCGCGAAGACGCACTACGGACTGGAGATCCACGACCAGCCGGTGCTCGCCAAGGACCGGGTGCGCTACCACGGCGAGGCCGTCGCCGTCGTCGCCGCCGACCATCCCGAGACCGCGCGCCGCGCCGCCGCGAAGATCCGTGTCGACTACGCCGAACTGCCGCCCGTGCACGACGAGTCGAGCGCCACCGCGCCCGGCGCGCCCGTGCTGCACCCCGGGCGCGACGACCATCACGCGCCCCATGTGGCGCACCCCAACATCGTCCACCGGCAGCCCATCGTGCGCGGCGACGTCGCCGCGGCGAAGGCGCGGGCCGACGTCGTCGTGCGCGGCGAGTACGAAGTCGGCATGCAGGACCAGGCGTTCCTCGGGCCCGAGTCGGGGCTCGCGGTGCCCGCCGAGGACGGCGGCATCGACCTGTACATCGCCACGCAGTGGCTGCACGTCGACCGCGACCAGCTCGCACCCGTGCTGGGGCTGCCGCAGGAGAAGGTGCGGCTGACGCTCTCCGGGGTGGGCGGCGCCTTCGGGGCGCGCGAGGACCTGTCGATGCAGGCGCACGCGTGCCTGCTGGCGATGGCCACCGGCAAGCCGGTGAAGATCGTCTACAACCGCTACGAGTCCTTCTTCGGGCACGTGCACCGCCACCCCGCGAAGCTCACCTACGAGCACGGCGCCGACCGCGACGGCAGGCTGCTCTACATGACGTGCCGCATCGTGCTGGACGGCGGCGCGTACGCCTCGTCCTCGCCGGCCGTCGTCGGCAACGCGGCGTCTCTGGGCGCCGGCCCGTACGAGATCGAGAACGTCGACATCGAGGCGCTCGCCCTCTACACCAACAACCCGCCGTGCGGCGCGATGCGCGGCTTCGGCGCCGTGCAGGCCTGCTTCGCCTACGAGGCGCAGATGGACCGCCTCGCCGCCGAACTCGGCATGGACCCCGTCGAGTTGAGGCAGCGGAACGCCATGTCGCAGGGCTCGCTGCTGCCCACGGGACAGCAGGTCGACGCCCCCGCCCCGGTCGCCGAGATCCTCCGCCGCGTGAAGGCGATGCCGATGCCGCCGGAGCGGCAGTGGGAGAGCTCCGGCGAGCCGGGCGGCGGCACCGGCGTGGACGTACGGGCGCTGCCGGGCGGCCTGTCCAACACCACGCACGGCGAAGGCGTGGTGCGCGGCGTCGGCTACGCCGTCGGCATCAAGAACGTCGGCTTCTCCGAAGGCTTCGACGACTACTCGACGGCCCGCGTGCGGCTGGAGCCGACGGGCGGCGAGCCCGTCGCCGTCGTGCACACCGCGATGGCCGAGGTCGGGCAGGGCGGCGTGACCGTGCATGCGCAGATCGCGCGCACCGAGCTCGGCGTCTCCGGCGTGAGCATCCTGCCCGCCGACACCCAGGTCGGCTCGGCCGGTTCGACGTCGGCGTCCCGGCAGACGTATATGACGGGCGGCGCGGTCAAGAAGGCGTGCGAGGCCGTACGGGAGAAGGTGCTGCGGCTCGGCCGCGAGAAGTACGCCGGGCAGCACCCCGCCTGGGCGGACGGCGCCGAACTCCTGCTGGAGGGCGGCAAGGTCGTCACCGGGAGCGGCGAGGCGCTCGCCGCGCTGACCGACCTCCTCGACGGCGAAGTCGTGGAGGAGGAAGTGGAGTTCAGGCACCGGCCGACCCAGCCGTTCGACCTGCGCACCGGACAGGGCTTCGGCCACGTCCAGTATTCCTTCGCCGCCCACCGTGCCGTCGTCGAGGTCGACACCGAGCTCGGCCTCGTCAAGGTCGTCGAACTCGCCTGCGCACAGGACGTGGGCAAGGCACTCAACCCGCTGTCGACCGTCGGCCAGATCCAGGGCGGCACGACACAGGGCCTGGGCCTGGCCGTCATGGAGGAGATCCTCGTCGACCCCGGCGGGAAGGTGCGCAACCCCTCCTTCACCGACTATCTGATCCCCACCATCCTGGACACCCCGGCGATCCCGGTGGACGTCCTCGAACTGGCCGACGAGCACGCCCCGTACGGGCTGCGCGGTGTCGGCGAGGCGCCGACGCTCTCCTCCACCCCCGCGGTCGTCGCCGCCATCCGCAACGCGACCGGACTCGCCCTCAGCAGGGTCCCGGTACGCCCCGAGCATCTGACCGCCACCCTCTAGGCGCCCGGCCGGTGCGGTGCGCCCGCACCGGCCGCGGGCGCGCTCCGTATCGTCTCGGGCCGTCCCCCGGGTCGTGCATCCCCGAATCCCCCGCTGTGCCACGGCACTTCGGGGTGCCCGCCGAACCTGGGAGAGCACACATGACCCAGCAGCACACACAGGAGAACAAGGCCCGAGAGGCCGCAGGGGCCGCAGGCGCCGAAGGGGCCGACAGCACCGCTCGCACCACCGGAACCGAAGGCACCGCCGGGCCCCCGGACGGCACGCCCGCGGGCCGTTCCCGGCTCGACCGGTACTTCCGCATATCGCAGCGCCGCTCCACCGTCGCGCGCGAAGTGCGCGGCGGCGCCACGACGTTCATGGCGATGGCCTACATCGTCCTGCTCAACCCCGTGATCCTCTCCGTGCCGGACGCGCACAAGGCGACCCTCGACGGCGGCCAGGTCACCACCGCGACGGCGTTCGCCGCCGCGGTCACCACGCTGGTGATGGGGGTGCTCGGCAACGTGCCGCTGGCGCTGGCCGCGGGGCTCAGCGTCTCCGCGGTGCTCGCCTATCAGGTCGCGCCGGTGATGACCTGGCCGAACGCGTTCGGCATGTGCGTCGTGTACGGAGCGGTGATCATCCTGCTCGTCGTCACGGGACTGCGGCGGCTGATCATGGACGCGATACCGCTGGCCATGAAGCACGCCATCACCATGGGCATCGGCCTGTTCGTCACCCTCATCGGCCTCGTACAGGCGGGTTTCGTCACCGGCATGCCGGGGCCCGGCGGCGTCGCCGGCGCCAAGCCGGTGCAGCTGGGCACCCACGACATGCTCACCGGCTGGCCCGTGCTGTGCTTCGCCGTCACGCTGCTGCTCGTCTTCGTGCTCCAGGTGCGGAGGGTGCCGGGCGCGATCCTCACCGGCATCGTCGGCGGCACGGTCGTGGCCGGTCTCGTACACCACTTCGCGGGCCTGGACAAGAAGGACTGGGGCGGGCGGAACGTACCGGAGATCTCCGGCGGCATCGTGAGCACGCCCGACTTCGGCCTGTTCGGAAAGGTCTCCTTCGACGGCATCGCCGACGTCGGCGCCGTCACGGTCGGCGTCATCGTCTTCACGCTCGTGCTCGCGGGCTTCTTCGACGCGATCGGCACGATCATCGGCATCGGCCAGCAGGCCGGGCTCGCCGACGACGACGGGCGCATGCCCGGCCTGAACAAGGCACTCGCCATCGACGGCGCCGGCGGGGTCGCCGGAGGAGTCGCGGGCGCCTCCGGCCAGACCGTCTTCGTGGAGTCGACGGCCGGAGTCGGCGACGGTGCGCGCACGGGGCTCGCGAGCGTCGTCACCGGGCTCGGCTTCACGCTCTGCCTGTTCTTCACGCCGCTCGCGCAGGTCATCCCCACCCAGGTCGCGGCGGCAGCGCTCGTCGTCATCGGCTCGATGATGATGACCAACGCCCGGCACATCGACTGGAACGACGCCGCCACCACGGTGCCGGTCTTCCTGACGATGGTGCTGATGCCCTTCACGTACTCCATCACCGCAGGCATCGCCGCCGGGAGCATCTCGTACGTCGTGATCAAGACCGCTCAGGGAAGGTGGCGGGACGTCGGTGCGTTGATGTGGGGGCTGGCCGCGGTCTTCCTCGTCTATTTCGCGCTGAGCCCGCTCGAAGGATGGCTGGGCATGGGGTGAAAGCGGACGGGGCGGCAACCACGGACGGCGGGGCGGCACGCCCGCTGTCCTGTACGCCCGCGGTCCCTGTACGTTCGCGGCCCGCACCCCGGTCCCGCATGCTCGCCCGTGTCCCGACGCCAGTGAGGAGCCACCGATGCTCGACATCGCCGCCGAACTGCACCGCTGGTGCGAAGAGGAGCGCGACTTCGCCGTCGCGACCGTCGTCGCGGTCAGCGGCAGCGCGCCCCGCCGGCCGGGTGCCGCGCTCGCCGTCGACGCGGACGGCGAGGCGGTCGGCAGCGTCTCCGGCGGCTGCGTCGAGGGCGCGGTCTACGAGCTGTGCCAGGAGGCGATGGTCTCCGGGCGCAGCGTGGCCGAGCGCTTCGGCTACAGCGACGAGGACGCCTTCGCGGTGGGGCTGACCTGCGGCGGAGTCATCGACGTACTCGTGACGCCGGTGCGCCGCGGCACGGACGCCTACCCGGTGTACGCGGCGGCGGTGGCCGCCGCCGCCGAGGGCCGGGCCGTCGCGCTCACCCGCGTCGTGGAGGGCCCGGAGGAGCTGCTCGGGGGCGCGATGTACGTACGGGCGGACGGCGAGGGCGGCAGGGACCTCGGCGGCGTCTCCGGCACCCTCGGCGGCTCCGCCGCGCTCGACGCGACCGCCGTCGCACAGACCCGGGCGCTGCTGGACGCGGGCCGCACCGCCACCGTCGAGACCGGCACGGAGGGCGGCCCGCCCGGCGCCGGCGGGCACGCCGCCGCGGGCGACGGCGACCCGCTGTGCGGTCCGGCGGTGACGCTGCTGGTCGAGTCGAGCGCGCCGCCGCCGCGGATGCTGGTCTTCGGCGCGATCGACTTCGCGAGCGCGCTGGCGCGCACCGGCGCCTTCCTCGGCTACCGGGTCACCGTGTGCGACGCCCGTCCCGTCTTCGCCACGGCCGCCCGCTTCCCCGACGCGGACGAGGTCGTCGTCGACTGGCCGCACCGCTATCTCGACTCCCAGGAGCTGGACGCCCGTACGGTCGTGTGCGTGCTGACGCACGACGCCAAGTTCGACGTGCCGCTGCTGGAGCGTGCGCTCCGGCTGCCCATCGCGTACGTGGGGGCCATGGGGTCGCGCCGCACCCATCTGGCCCGGCTGGAGCAGCTGCGCGAGGCGGGCGTGAGCGATGCCGAACTGGCGCGCCTGCACTCGCCGATCGGCCTCGACCTGGGTGCCCGTACGCCCGAGGAGACGGCGCTGTCGATCGCGGCCGAGATCGTCGCCGTACGGCACGGCGGCACCGGCGTCCCCCTCACCGGCGCGCACACGCCGATCCACCGCGAGGGCGCCGGTGCGGCGGAGCATGTGGAGCGACGGCTCGGCGAAGTGGCCTGAACGGGCCCGTCACCGGCCGTCCCACGGAGGCCGCCCGGCGCATGGAGCGGCCTTACGGATGGCTCGCCGGAGCCCGTCGCTCCGCGCGTCGTTGCGGCTCCGGACACGGACTCCCGCAGGTGGGCGGCGAGTTCAGAACAGCTTGACGTCCGCCAGGACCGCGAGGTGGTCGGAGCCGTCGAGTTCGAGGAACTGGGCCTCGACGGCCGTCAGCGGATCGCTGACCAGCACGTGGTCGATCTGCGCGCCCATCGGGCGCAGCGGGGTGCCGTTGGGCCACGTCGGGGTGCGGGACTGCCCGGTCAGGCGGGCGGAATCGTTCAGTCCCGTCCTCAGTACGGAGCGGAACGCGGCGTGGTCCTGGGAGGAGTTGAAGTCGCCGGCGACGATCGTCGGGGTGCCGTCGCGCGAAGCGCCGTACGAGCGGAGCGTGCCGAGCTCCTGGCGCCAGCTGTCCAGCGCGTCGGGCCGCGGCGGCATCGGGTGTGCGACTTGAATCTTCACACGTGTTCCGGCGACGTCCGCCACCGCGTTCGGCATGGCCAGCCGCCCCGGCAGCGACCCCCGCTCCTGAAGCGGGAACGTGCTCAGCAGCGCCGAACCGCCCGCGCCCGGGGCGTCGATGATGTGCCGGTAGGGATAGGACTCGTTCATCCGCACGCTGCGCAGCGCCTCGGCGCACCGCCCGTCGCACTCCTGCACCGAGACGAGCTGAGGGCGCTCGCGGCGCACCGTGCGCAGCAGAGCACCGGTCGCGTCGCCGTAGTGCAGATTGGCCGTCAGGACGCGGAAGCGTGCCTTGCCGGTGCGCTCCGCGGCGCCCGCCGGGGCGTCCGGGCCCTGGGGGAGGGTGTATCCGACGGTCGCGGCGAGCACGGCGATCGCCCACAGCGCGACCAGGCCGCGCCGCGTCAGCACCGCGTACAGCAGGGCCAGCCACCCCGGTACGAGGAACCAGGGCAGGAATGCGAGGAGTTGGGCGATGGGCGTGGGCCCGTCGTCGTTCATGCCGCGGAAGCTGAGCGGGACGCTCAGCACGGTCAGTACGAACGCGACGAACCAGACCAGGGCACCGCGGCGCGTCCGCCGCGGTGCCCGTTCGCGCCGTTCACGCTCATAGCGGGGCCGGACGGGCCGTGGAGCGGGCTGGAGCGGATGCCCCGTCACCGTGCCACGGCCGCCGTCCCGCCTGATGCGATGGTTCCGGTCCCCCGTCAACACAAGGCCGATGTTGCCTTATCGCACTCGTCTTCGGGCGCGCGTCCTCCTGATCTTTTCTTCGTCCGCGCACTTCCCGACGAGACCTGCCGTTCCTGGTCGCGTCACCGTCAAGAAAGCCCCCGCACACCCGGCGACGGGCGGGTGGGCTTGCCCGCTTTCGCACGGTGCGGCCCTTTCCTGGCGATGAGTGCCCGGGCCGGCGCGGGTCGTCCGTACCGGCCTCCGCACACGGCACACGCGCTCCGTGCGCGGCGGCGCCTGTACGGGCGGTGCCGCGGTGCTTCCCGGGGAGGGCCTCAGGTGGGGGTCGCCGGGCAGTCCGTGGCGGTGGACTCGGGCAGGCACGAGGCGACGCGTTCCGCGGTGGCCCGTGCGCGCGTACCCGTGGTCAGCAGCGCCAGCAGCAGTACGGCCACGCCGCACCCCGTGAAGATCCACCACCCCGTCGCATGCGAACCGGCCGCCACCGCCGCCCCGATGACGGCGACGCCGAGCGCGGACCCGATCTGACGGCTCGTCGACGCGATGCTCGCGGCCAGCCCGGAGCGCGCGCTCGGCATGCCGGAGACCGCGGCGTTGGTGATGGGCGCGTTGACCAGGCCGAAGCCGATGCCGAACAGGACGTACGAGGTGATGAGCAGCACCCGGTGGCCCTCGGCGTCGAGGAGCGCGAAGAGCACGCCGCTCGCCGTCATGAACACCCCCGCGAGCAGCAGCGGCAGCCGTGCGCCGCGGATCGCCACCAGGTGCCCGGACAGCGGTGCGAAGACGGCCGTCATCGCCGCCATCGGCAGCAGGTACAGCCCGGCCTGGAAGGCGGAGAGCCCGAGGTCGTTCTGAAGATGCAGGGTGCTGAGGAAGAGGAATCCGGCGAGTGCGGCGAAGGACGTGACCGCGGTGACCGTAGCCCCGGAGAAGGGGATGCTGCGGAAGAAGCGGAATTCGACGAGCGGTTCGATGCGGCGCCGCTCGTACGCGGGCAGCACGGCCGCCGCGCACACGCTCGCGGCGAAGCAGCTGAGGATCAGCGGCGACGTCCATCCCGCGTTGCGGCCCTCGATGATCGCGAAGGTGAGCGATCCGAGCACGGCCATCACCAGCAGCTGACCGCCCGGGTCGAGCCGGCGCGGGTGCGGTGCCCGCGACTCCGGTACGAACAGCGCCGTCAGCAGCAGCGCGGCCAGACCGACGGGAATGTTCAGCCAGAAGATCGCCCGCCAGTTCACCGCCGCGACGAGCACACCGCCCATCAGCGGCCCGGCCGCCATGGAGATTCCGACGACGCCGCCCCACACCCCGATGGCGCGCGCCCGCTCCCGCGGCTCGGTGAAGGTGTTGGTGATGATCGACATCGCGACCGGGTTGAGCATCGAACCGCCCACCGCCTGAAGCGCGCGGAACGCCACGAGCCAGCCGAGCGAGGGCGCGAGCGCACACAGCAGCGAGCCGCCCGTGAACAGCACCAGCCCCGTCTGGAACACCCGCCGCCTGCCGATCCGGTCCGCGGTCGAGCCGGAGAGCATCAGCAGCGAGGCGATGACGACCGTGTAGGCGTCGAGGGTCCACTGGAGCCCGGGCACGGAGGCGTGCAGATCCCGCTGGAGCGAGGGCAGAGCCACGTTCAGCGCCGTCAGGTCGAGACTGACGATCAGCAGGCTCATGCAGCAGATGCCCAGCACCAGCAGGCGTCTGGGAGAGCTCGCACTCGTCACGTCACGGGAAGCGGGGGCCATCCCTACAGCATCCACGGCCGTCGTACGAACTGCTGCTCGGGGGTGGTGTGCGGGGGCTCGGTGACCCAGGATGATCCGCAGCGTGACCGGCGGCTGAGACCGGCGGCTGAGACCGGCGGCTGTGACCGGCGGCCGGGACCGGCGGCTGTGGTCGAGGGCGGGGCCGCCGCACGGCGGCAGCGCACGCGCCCCGGCGGCCCGCGGCAGCGGCAGGCCACGCGCAGATCGGACAGCGGCACCCGAGGAGTGACGATGACGGCGACCGAGCCCACCAGCCCCACCGACGCCTTCCGCGCCGCCCGGGACACCCTGCTGAGGCACCGCACGGACTACGAAGGGGCACGCGCCGCCTTCTCCTGGCCCAGGCCCGAGCACTTCAACTGGGCGCTCGACTGGTTCGACGCCGTCGCCGAGGACAACGACCGCACCGCGCTGCACATCGTCGAGGAGGACGGCCGCTCCGCCCGCCACAGCTTCGCGGAGATGCGCGACCGCTCCGCACAGGTCGCCAACTGGCTGCGCGCGCAAGGCGTTTCGCCCGGTCACCGGATCGTCCTGATGCTCGGCAACCAGGTCGAGCTGTGGGAGACGCTGCTGGCCTGCATGAAGCTGCGCGCCGTCGTCATCCCGGCGACGCCGCTGCTGGGCCCGGCCGATCTCGCCGACCGCATCGACCGCGGCGAGGCGCGCCACGTGATCGTACGGGCGGAGGACACGGGCAAGTTCGCGACCGTGGAGGGGGACTACACGCGGATCGCCGTGGGCACGGAGGGTGCGGCGGACACCGCGGGCGCGCCGGGGGAGGCGGGCGGCGCGCCCGGCGGCTGGCTCGCCTACGAGGACGCCTACGGCGCGTCCGCCGCCTTCGAGCCCGACGGCCCGACCCGCGCCGACGACACGCTGCTGCTCTACTTCACCTCCGGTACGACGGCCCAGCCCAAGCTCGTCGAGCACACCCATGTCTCCTACCCCGTGGGCCACTTGGCGACGATGTACTGGATCGGGCTGCGACCCGGCGACGTGCACCTCAACATCTCCTCGCCGGGGTGGGCCAAGCACGCCTGGTCCAACGTCTTCGCGCCCTGGAACGCCGAAGCGACGATCTTCATCTACAACTACGCCCGCTTCGACGCCGACCGGCTGCTCGCCGAGATCGAGCAGGCGGGCGTCACCAGCTTCTGCGCGCCGCCGACGGTGTGGCGCATGCTGATCCAGGCCGACTTGACCAAGCTGGCGGCCGTACCGCGCGAGGTGGTCGCGGCGGGCGAGCCGCTCAACCCGGAAGTCATCGAGCACGTACGGCGTGCCTGGGACAGGACCATCCGCGACGGCTTCGGCCAGACCGAGACGGCCGTGCAGGTCGCCAACTCGCCCGGCCAGCAGCTCAAGCCGGGCTCCATGGGACGTGCGATGCCCGGGTTCGACGTGACGCTGCTCGACCCGGTGACGGGGGAGGCAGGCGCCGACGAGGGCGAGATCTGTCTGGACCTCTCAACCCGGCCCGTCGGCCTGATGACGGGCTACCACGGCGACGGCGAACGCACGGACGAGGCGATGGCCGGGGGCTACTACCGCACCGGAGACATCGGTTCACGCGACGAGGATGGTTACATCACCTACGTCGGCCGGTCCGACGACGTCTTCAAGGCGAGCGACTACAAGATCTCGCCGTTCGAGCTGGAGAGCGCGCTGCTGGAGCACGAGGCGGTCGCCGAGGCCGCGGTCGTGCCCTCCCCCGACGAACTGCGCCTCGCGGTGCCCAAGGCGTACGTGGTGCTCGCGGAAGGGTGGCGGCCGGGCCGGGGGACGGCCGAGGCGATCTTCGCGCACTCGCGGGAGACGCTGGCGCCGTACAAGAGGGTCCGCGTCATCGAGTTCGCGGAGCTGCCGAAGACCATCTCCGGCAAGATCCGCCGTGTCGAACTGCGGGCGCACGCGGCGCAGGGCGCGGGGGAGGAGTTCCGCGAGGAGAAGTGAGGCACGAACCTCGCGGGGCCGCGGGATCCGGGCCGGGTCACGAGTCCCAGGTGACCGGGAGGCTCTTGACCCCGTAGACGTCCGCGGTCTCCGGGCGCAGGCCGACCTCCTCGGCCGGTACGGCCAGGCGCAGCGTGGGGAAGCGGTCGAACAGCGCGGGGAACGCCACCCGCATCTCGACACGGGCCAGTTGCTGGCCCAGGCACTGGTGGACGCCGTGCCCGAAGGCCAGGTGCCCGCCGTCCTGCCTGTGCACGTCGAGCGCGTGGGGTTCGGCGAAGCGCTCCGGGTCGCGGTTGGCGGTGCTGTACGAAAGGATCACCGGGGAGCCGGCCTCGATGGTCCGGCCGCCCAACTCGACGTCCTCCAGCGCCGTTCTCATGAACGTCTTGGCGACACTGAGATACCGCAGCAGTTCCTCCACGGCCTGGTCGGTGAGGGCGGGATCGGCGCGCAGCGCGGCCAGTTGGGCGGGGTTGCTCAGCAGCGCGAAGGTGCCGAGGGCCAGCATGTTCGAGGTGGTGTCCAGCCCGGCGGCCAGCAGGAGCAGGGCGATTCCCTTCAGCTCCTCGTCGGTCAGATCGCTGTCGGCGAGTTCGCTGAGCACGTCGTCGGTCGGGTCCGCGCGCTTGGCGGCCACGAGCTTCGCGCAGTACTCCTGGGTCGCGATGTAGGCCGCCGTCACCTCCTCGTCGCTCTTCTCCCCGTTCACGAGCGAGTCGACCTGCTCCTGGAAGGAGTCCCGGTCCGCGTACGGCACGCCGAGAAGCTCACAGATGGCGACGGCGGGTACGGGCTTGGCGAACGCGGTCACCAGGTCCGCCGGCGGCCCGGACTCCTCCATGGCGTCCAGGCGTTCGGCGGTGATCTGCTCGATCCGTTCGGTGAGCAGCCGCATCCGCCGCACGGTGAACTTGCCCATCAGCGGCTTGCGGTAACGGCGGTGGCGTGGATCGTCCATGAGCAGGAACTCGCCCGGCGACGCCGGCGGGGCTTCGATGTCCCCGTAGTCGACGGTCGGGTGGAGCATGAGCTCCTTGCGCGAGCTGAAGCGCGGGTCGGCCAGAACCGATCTGACGAGCTCGTATCCGGTGATCAGCCAGCCGGGCTTTCCGCCGGGAAAGGTGTAGCGGCTGATCGGGCCGTGCCGGCGGGCGTCGATCAGCTCTGCCGGCGGATCGAAGGGGCAGCCGGGCCGGCGCGCCGCGGGCAGCGTCGGGACGGTGTGCAGGGATTCACTCATGGCCGTTCCTCATCTCGCCGCAGCACGTATTCAGCACAAGTCGAAAGCTACGTTGCGTTGAAGAATGACGTCAATCGACTTAAGGGCATAAGTGCAGGTGAAAGGCGGTAAGTTGGTGCAATGACGCTGCGGCCGAATGCAATTTCTGCGTTGCAATGAATGATGGCGAAGGCAATACTGGCGGCATGCCAGGAGGACGACTGACCCAGCAGGAGCGCCACCGCATCGCGGCCGGCCTCACCGACGGCCTCTCATACGCCGAGATCGCCAGGCGGCTGGACCGTCCGACGTCGACGATCACCCGGGAGGTCGGACGCAACGGCGGCCCCGGCGGCTACCGGCCTCAGCAGGCGCACGAGGCGACGGCTCGCAGGGCGCGGCGCGGCACACCGGCACCCTCGCGCGCGGGCAAGCGCAAGCCGCAGATCGGCACGATGGAAGAGGAGATCATCGAGATGGCGGTCAGGACGGGGCTGCCGAGGATGACGGCGCGCGTCCACCTCGACCTGCTGCTGTCCGAGGACGGCAGGCGCACCGCCGCCGAGTTGACCCGCCGGCTGAAGGTCAGTCCGGCCTCCGTCTCCGTGTCCGTGAACTACCTCGTCCAGCACGGGTACGTCCGGCGCGAGCGCGATCCGCAGCGGCGGCGCGACATCTACGTAGTCGACGACGACGCCTGGTACCACTCGATCGTGATCGGCTCGCGGCAGACCCTCGAGTCGGCGCGCCTCGCTATCGCGGCGGCGGAGACGATGGGGCCCGGCAGCCCGGTGGGGCAACGGCTGGCCAGGGCTGGGGCGTTCCTGGAGCGGGTCAGCCTGGACGTGCTGGAGTCGGCGGACCGCCGGCGCGCCCTGCTGGCGGGCGGGTAGGTCAGCACACGGAGCGGATCAGCTCGTCGGCAGGGTCGTTGACGGCCTGCGGCATGCCCGTCAGGTCGAGCACGAACAGCGGCACGGAGAGCGAGTCGGCGCGGGTGCGCGCCTCCCGCGAGTAGCCCGCGAGCGAGAAACAGGCCGTGCCCACCTCCTCGTTGAGCCCGTTCAGCCAGAGCGTCTCGACCTCGCGCAGCGTCGTCGGCGCGGTCGTGGGGTCGACGTGCGCGATGATGCCCGCCCCGCGCACGTCCACGCCCGAGGAAGGCCGCTTCTCCGTCACCCGCACCTCGGGGAAGCCGAGCCAGCGCAGATACTCCGCGGCGGCGGTGCGGGCGTCCTGTGCCGTACGGATCGTGACGGGCCGGAAGGCGGGGCGTGTCCTCGGCTCCCGCTGTCGCCGGTCCTGCTGCTCGTGCTGCTGCTCTTGCTGCTGTTCCCGTTGTGTGCCGTGCGGCTTGACGGACGCGGCGGGGGCGGACGAGGGGCCGCCGGTCCCGGGGGAGGCGCCGGACGGTGCGTCGTCCGTGCCGGTGCCGGTGCCGGTGCCTGTTCCTGTTCCTGTGCCGGGCCCTGCGACGGTGTCCGCTGTGTCCCTCCCGGAATCCCTCCCGGAATCCCTCCCGGAATCCCGCCCGGGATCCCGGCCCTGGCCCGCGCCCGGCCGGGAGGCGGCCCCGGTCACGGACGCCTCACCGGCGGCCGAGGAGGGTCCCGGCTGCGGCGGCACGACCGGCAGCCTCAGCAACGTGCCGCATCCGCAGCCGAGTTCGGGCTGCGGCCACTCCTTCGACGTACCGCAGGCCGGGCAGCGGACCTCCACCCACGAGCCCGCCCACGTACGGTGCCTCACTTGCGCGGGCGTACCGTCGCGCAGCAGCGGCAGCGTGACGGGGGCGCCGCAGTCGCAGGGATAGACGGGCGGCGCGTAGGTGTGCTCGCGGCGGCACTCGGGGCAGCGCACGGGCACGCTTTCTGCCATCTCTTCGGCTCCAGCGGCATCAGCGGGGACGACGGGCGGAGGGCGTGGGGTCCTGCCCATATCGTCGCCGAAAGGACGGGGTTTCCGAAGAGGAACGGAACAGAAACGGGTGCGAACAATGGGGAGCGGGCCCCGTCCGCTTGCCGTTCGGGGCTTCCCGGATTCCGCGGCGGGCACGGTCCCGTTCGTCTTCCCGTCCGCCGCACACGGTCAATCCACGGGCACGGGGCCCCGGTTGCTGCCGCCACCGTCCAACGAGGCCCCGGCCGGGGCCAGTCCGGTGGACCATGCCGGACGGGCCCGTGGCCGGGAGAGGGCTCAGCGCTTGAGCGTGAAGGTGAAGTCGCCGGAGAGCCTGCCGCTCAGGGAGACCGCCGAGACGAGTCGCCCTTCCGTGATCAGTCTCCCGACCCCGGCCCGCGAAAGGCCGCAGCCTTCAGCAACCAGGCGCACCGGTCGCAGAGGGATCCGGGCCGCGAAGCGGACCGAGACGTCGATCACCTCCTGGTCGAGATGGTCCGATCCGCCCGTGTCGAGTCGCCAGGCGCCGTCCCAGTCGAGGGTTATGCGATTACGCCGCCGTTCCACGGGTTTTCGGGACCGCGTCGATGTCCGGCCCGTGTGGCGCGTTCGTGTGCGCCTCGCTGCGGGTGGTGAGGGAGGCTGCGTATGTTGGCCTCGGATTCGTGATGTCAGGGGGGAAGTTGGAAGCAGGAGTCGCGCGAGATCTTGAACCCGCTGTCGAGGGACAGGCGTCTGAGCGGCGTACCGACAGAGTGGTGTTCGGGATCGCGGTCCTACTGGCACTCGCGTTCGTGGTGTGGGGTGCGGTCGCAACGGACTCGCTGGTGAGCGTCTCCACGGCGATGCTCATCAGCACCATGCACAACGGCGGTTGGGCCTTCGTGCTCGCTGCGCCGGGGTGTGTGGTCTTCTCGCTGGGGCTGGCCTTCAGCCGCTACGGGGAGATCACTCTCGGTAAGGAAGGAGAGCAGCCGGAGTTCCGGACCGTCTCGTGGGTCGCGATGATGTTCAGCGCGGGTATGGGTCTCACTCTGCTCTTCTACGGGGTGAGCGAGCCGCTCGCGCACTTCACCGACCCGCCGCCCGGTACGCCCGCCGGTGGCTCCGCGGCGGAGCGGATGCAGACGGCGATGTCGACGACGCTGTTCC
This sequence comes from Streptomyces sp. HNM0575, assembly GCF_012726265.1. Classification (GTDB taxonomy): domain Bacteria; phylum Actinomycetota; class Actinomycetes; order Streptomycetales; family Streptomycetaceae; genus Streptomyces. Next base: position 121,125 of record NZ_JAASAG010000003.1, read on the forward strand.
ACTGGACGCTGTACCCGTGGGCGATCTTCGCGGTCGTCGGTCTCGCCATCGCCTACAGCTGCTTCAGGCGCGGTCGCCGGCAGACGATCAGCGCCGTCTTCACGCCACTCGTGGGTGAGAAGAACGCAAACGGCGCCTTCGGGCGAGTGATCGACATCCTCGCGCTTCTCGCGACGCTCTTCGGTACCGCCTCCTCGCTGGGCCGCGGGGCCCTCCAGATCAGCAGCGGCGTCAAGGAAGTCGGCTGGGCCGGCAGCGTCGGCACTCTGACCCTTGCGGCTGTCACCGCCGGTCTCGCCATTCCCTGCGTCGCCTATGCCGCTTCGGGCGTGCAGAGAGGCTTCCAACGGCTCAGCAACATGAACATGGTGCTTGCCACGTCGCTGGCCGTCTTCGTCTTCGTGGAGGGGCCCACCGTACTGACCCTCAATCTGCTGCCCACATCGGTAAGTTCGTTCGTCGGTGATCTGCCGCAGTTGGCGGCCCGTACAGAGTCCACGGCGGGGAAGGGCGTCGCCGAATGGCTGTCGTCGTGGACGGTCTTCTACTGGGCGTGGTGGATCTCCTGGACACCCTTCGTGGGCATGTTCATCGCGCGCATCAGCCGTGGCCGTACGATCCGTCAGTTCGTCGGCGGCGTGATTCTCGTGCCGAGCGTCGTCAGCCTGATCTGGTTCGCGGCTTTCGGTGGTACGGCGATCAGCCTGGAGCGGAGTGGAGCGGGGATCAGCGAGGTGTCGACAGTCGAGAATCAGCTCTTCGCGGTGCTGCGCGAGTACCCCCTCGTAGGGGCGACCATGTTGATGGCGCTGATTCTGATGGCCACGTTCTTCGTCTCCGGCGCCGACGCCGCATCTCGCGTCATGGGCACCCTCTCGCAGAGGGGCGCCCTGGAGCCGAGCCGCAACGTCGTGGTCGTCTGGGGGTTGTTGCTCGGCGCCTTGGCCATGGTGATGCTGCTGATCGGTGGCGGCGGTGCCGAGGCGATCGATGGACTGAAGACGCTGGCGGTCCTCGTGGCCGTGCCGTTCACACTCGTCATGATCGGTATGTGCGCCGCCGTCCTCCGTGATCTGCGCGGCGACCCGCTGACCCTGCTCGGTGATCGCCGCACGAAAGCGGTGGAGGCCGCGGTCACCGCGGGCGATGACCAGTACGGCGGCGAGTTCGCGATCCGGATCCGGCCCTCTGACGCCTCAACTCCCCACGGGGGCAATGATCTTGAGGCACCGGCTCGACTGCCTGGAAGCCGCGGCCCGTGCCCCGCCCCCGTCGCCGACCGCAAGCGAACTGCCGGGCGGGACGGAAAGGATCGTGGCGCATGAGTCGTCAGGGGCGTGCCGCTCGTATCGCGGCGGTGCTGTTGAGCGGCGCCGTGTGTGCCGGTGGCCTGTGGTGGACGGTGCTCGCGCTGAGGCGGGGGGAACTCGACGAGGCCGACATGGCCGGGGTGTTGTCGTTCTGGCTGGGCCTGGTCGGCACGGTCTGCGGTGCCTGGGGTCTGTGGGCGGCCCTACGCGGCATGAGTGCGCAGCGTACGGCGGACGTGGTCGCCGGGGAACTGGCGCAGAGGGTCGTGTGGGCGGAGGGCGAGCAGTACCGGCGACTGCTGGGCAACGGGCCGTCGGCTCCCCGTGAACCGATCGACCTGACTTTCACCGCGAACGTCCCCGGCGACGACGAGGACGCCTTGTCGGGGAGGCTGGAAGACGCGGCGGAGATCTACCGGAGCCTGCGGCCGGGACGGATGGTCATCACCGGGACTCACTCTTCCTCCTCTTCCGCCACCGGCACCAGGAGCGCCGAGGTGCGGGGAGGTGGCGACGCCGGCACCGGCAAGACCGTGCTCGCCCTGGCCCTGCTGCTGGGCCTGGCCAGGGAACGCACCGAGGGTGAGCCTGTGCCGGTACGGCTGACCGCGGCCTCATGGCCCGGGGGCACGATGCGCCAGTGGCTGCACGCCCACCTCACCGGCGCCTACCAGCTCAACTCCCGTGATGCCGAAGTGCTCCTCGACGCCGGGCTCGTGCTGCCGGTCGTCGACGGCCTGGACGAGATGGACGCGGGCAGCGCCCCCGGCTACACCTCTCGCGCCGCCGAACTGCTGCGCGCCGTCGAGCGCTTCGAGCGCGGAGGCGCGCACTGCCCGGTGGTCATCACCTGCCGGCGTGGCCACTATGAGGCGCTGGCGGACGCGGACGTCCGGCCGTACCCGGTCGTCGACCTCGCCCTGGTTCGCATCGAAGCGGCCCGTGCCCGTGACTATCTGGCGCGGAGTGTGGCCGCGACCGGCGTCGGCCGGGAGCGGTGGCATGCGGTGCTCAGCGCCCTGGAGGAAGCCGCGTCGGCGGGACAGTCCGGCACCGCGTCCAGGACCGCCGCGACCCTGGCCGCCGCGCTGGACACGCCCTGGCGACTCACCCTGGCCGCCACTGTCTTCCAAGAGCGCAGTCCCGACGGGGACTACACACGTGACCCCGCCGACTTGCTCACTCTCGCCGAGCAGGGCCGGCTGCACGACCATCTCCTGGACTGCTACATCGGAGCCGTCGTCGCCGCGTCCCGTCACGGGGAGGATGCCTCGACTCCCGGGCCCCAGGGCCGGAAGGGCCGAAGGCCGCAGCCCGGCGCCGACCTCGTGCGGTCGCGGCTCACGACTCTCGCCCGCTACCTCGACGCCAACTCGGGAACCGCGTCCCGTCCGCCGCGCACCGTTGCCGGCCGCACCCTCAGCAGCACCGACCTGATCCTGCACGAGCTGTGGCCCCTCGGCGGCCCGGGCCGGGTGCGGTGGGTTGAGGGCGTTGTCTCCGTACTGCTCCTCTTCGTCTTCCTGGTCCCCTTGGCGCTGCTGGACGCCAACTACCTTGTCCTCTCCCTGGGGTTGCTGCCGTCCGCGGTCCTCGCGGTACGGGACAGGGTGTGGCCGCAGCCACGGCGCATGGACCTGCGCCGTCTGCACGCCCATCCCGGACTGCGAATCCTCGTCGGCGGGCTCGGCGTCGTGCTCGTGGGCGCGCTGCTGGCAGGGCTGCGAGCCGGACTCGGGTATGTGCTCGTCCTGGGAAGTGTGTTCACGGTCCTGCTCTCCGAGGGGGCCACCGCGCCCAGGAAGCACGAGCCGGTGACCGACCCGCGTGATCTGCTGCGTGGTGATCTCATCGCCAGGCTCGTGGGCGGCCTGGGGACTGGGACCGTGGTGGGCTTGGGGGCCGGTCTGCTGGGCGGACCCGCGATCGGACTCGGGGCCGTACCGGCGGTCGCGGCCGGATTCTGGATACTGCTGGGGCTCACGGACGGAGCCGTGAACGGTGACGTCAGCACCGGCGGTCACGCGGTGGTCCGCTACCTCGCGCTTCTGCTGTGCACCCGGGGGCGGTTGCCGTTGCGGCTGGGCCGATTTCTGGACGACTGCTATCAGTTGGGCATCCTGCGCGTGGCCGGTACGGCGTGGCAGTTCCGGCACCGCGAACTCCAGGACCGCCTCGCGTCCCGGCCGGAGCTGCCAAGTCAGCGCTGAAGACGGGCCTGTCGGCGTCGGCCCGGTCGGGAAGGCTGCGCGCGAGCGGCGAGGACGGGCGCGCGTACATCGCACGCCGTGCCCGGCCCGACGGGCCGCGCCGCTCCCTCAGGGCACTCGCCCATCAGGTGCCACGCGGCCCTCCGGCAGGAACTCCGGCCGCCCGCCAGGGCGTCACCCCTCTTCGAACTCCCGTACCGCGTCGATGTCCGCGCCGTGCGGCGTGTTCGCCTCCCGCTCGATCATGATCTCCACGAGTACGGGACGCGATGTCGCCACCGCCTCCTTGCGCGCCCACTGGATCGCTCCCGCGATCTCGTCCGGCTCCCACACGCGCCGTCCCGAACAGCCGTAGGCCTCCATGACCTTGACGTTGTCCGTGCCGAACTCGTCATAGTGGATGTCGACTTGGTAGTTCATGCCGTAGCCGGCCTCGGCCTGCCGGATCAGGCCCAGATACTCGTTGTTGAGCATGATCAGCACATACGGCACGTCGTACTGGGCGGCGACGGCCAGCTCCTCCACCAGGTACTGGAAGCCGTAGTCGCCGACGATGCCCACGACTTCGGCCTCCGGCCTGCCCATGCCCTCCAGCGCCTTCTTCACGCCGATCGCGGCCGGGACCTCCCAGCCCAGCGGCCCCGCCTGCCCGCAGACCTGGTAGTGCCGCGGCAGGTACGCCTTCTGATGCTGCCCGCCCCAGATCTGGTACAGCCCGATGGCGGTGACGAAGTACGTGTCCTCGTCGAAGGCCTCGTTGATCTCCTTGTAGGCGCGGGGCGCCTTGACCGGCACGGCGTCGAAGTCCTCGCGGCGCACCAGCGTCCGCTTCAGCTCCTTGCAGCGCTCCACCCAACTCTCCACGTCCGCCCGTGCCTTGCGCTTGCGCGCGGCGGCCAGCAGCGCCGTGAGGAAGAGCCCGGCGTCGGAGACGATGCCGAGGTCGGGTTCGAAGACCTTGCCGATCTGCCCGGGTTCGATGTCGACGTGCACGAAGGTGCGTTCGCCGCGGTAGACGCCGATGTCCGCGCCGGTGTGCCGGTCGCCGAAGCGCGCGCCCACCGCGAGCACGAAGTCGGCTTCCAGGAAGGAGGCGTTGGCGTACCGCTGCGACGTCTGGATGCCGGTCGTGCCGAGGTTGAGTTCGTGGTCGTCCTCGATGACGCCCTTGCCCATCAGCGTCACCTGGAAGGGCACCCGCAACTCCTCGACCAGCTCGCGCAGTTCGCGGCCCGCGTCGGCGAGGATCACACCTCCGCCCGCGAGCACCAGCGGCCGCTCGGCGGCCAGCAGCATGTCCAACGACCGCTCCACGCGCGGCAGATGGGGCTCCACCGCCGGTACGGGCAGCCGCGTGTCGATCTCCGAGTCGTAGGCGATCTCCCGCTTTGCCAGGTCGAGCGGCAGATCGACGAGCACGGGCCCCGGCCGGCCCGTACGGGCGACGCGGAACGCCTCGCGGAAGACCCAGGGGATCTGCGCGGGCTCCTTGATCTGCACGGCCCACTTGGTGACCGGCTTGGCGATCTCCACGATGTCGACGGCCTGGAACGCCTCCTGATGGAGCTTCGGCGAGACCGCCTGCCCCGTCAGGCAGACCATCGGGATCGAGTCGGCCTGCGCGGTGTAGAGACCGGTGACGAGGTTGGTCGCGCCGGGCCCGGAGGTGGCGATGGCGACGCCCACCTTGCCGTTCGTACGGGCCCAGCCGTCGGCCATGTGGGCCGCGCCCTCCTCGTGCCGCACCGTCAAGTGCTCGATGCGGCCGTCGATTTCCATCGCCTTGTACAGCGGGAGGATCGCGGCGCCGGGGCAGCCGAAGGCGATGTCCACGCCCTCGTCGACCATGATGGAGACGGCCGCGTTCATCGCGGGCATCCGCTTCGGGGCCATGGGTCAGTCCTCCGTCTTCTCGCCGGACAGCCGCCGCACGCCCCGTACCAGCGCGGAGTGGTCGAGCCCGCCGTCGCCCTGCTGCCGCAGCGCCGCCACGAGCTGCGCGAGCAGCGCGCCCGCGGGCACGGCCGCGCCGACGTCGCGGGCCGCGTCCGTGACGATGCCCATGTCCTTGTGGTGCAGATCGACCTTGAAGCCGGGGCGGAAGTCGCCGGAGAGAACGGCCCCCTTCTTGCGGGCCAGCACGGCGGAGCCCGCGAGCCCGCCCCCCAGCACGTCCAGCGCCGCCGCGAGGTCCACGCCGGACTTCTCCAGGAAGACCACGGCCTCGGCGAGCGCCTCGATGTTGACGGCGACGACGAGCTGGTTGGCGGCCTTCACCGTCTGCCCCGAGCCGTGCGGGCCGCACAGCACGATGGTCTTGCCGAGCGCCTCCAGCACGGGCTTCGCCGCGTCGAAGGTCTCCTGCTCGCCGCCGACCATGATGGACAGCGCGCCCTCCACGGCTCCCGCCTCGCCGCCGGAGACGGGCGCGTCGAGCACCTGAACTCCCTTGCCGGCGGCGGCCGTCGCGACATCCACGGAGGTCTGCGGGGTGATGGACGACATGTCGATCAGCAGCGCGCCGGGGCGCACGTGGTCGAGCACTCCGCCCTCGTGCAGGACGACCTGCTCGACCTCCGGCGACGCGGGGACCATGGTGATGACGACGTCGGCCTCGCGTACGGCCTCCGCGACGGACGCGGCTCCCTTGCCGCCGTCCGCGACGAACGCCTCGACCTTCGAGGTCGTGGGATTGAAGGCGGTCACGTCGTAACCGGCCCGCAGCAGGTTGCGCGCCATGGGCGCGCCCATGATGCCGAGGCCGATGAAGGCGACCTTGGTCTGTTCCGGGGTGTAGCTCATGGGGGCGTCATGCCTTTCGAAGTGGCGGTCGTATGGGCGGAGTTGTACGGCACGGTCGTATGGGAGGGGGCGTACGGACCTGGTCGGATGGACGCGACACGCACGTCCGGGGCGCCCGGACCGGGCGGCGGGGCGCCGTGCGCGCTCAGGCGGCGCCGCGCAGCGGGCGGGGCAGCCAGCCGAAGCTCTCGGCGCTCGGCAGGTCCCCGGGCTTGTACTCCAGGCCGATACGGCCCTCGTACCCGGCCTTGGAGAGTCGTTCCAGCAGGTCGGGGAAGTCGAGTTCGCCCGTGCCGGGTGCGCCGCGGCCGGGGCTGTCCGCGATCTGCACATGGGCGGTGCGGTCCGTGTAGGTGTCGATGACGCGGTGCAGGTCCTCGCCGTTCATGGCCAGGTGGTAGAGGTCCATGAGGAACCTCGTATTGCCCAGTCCCGTCACGGAGTTGACCCTGTCGACGACGTCGACGGCCTTCGGCGCGCTGACGATCGGGCAGTGCGGCGACTCGACGGCGTTGAGGGCCTCGACGAGCAGCACGGCTCCGATGCCGTCGGCCGCGCGGGCCGCCGACACCAGGTTCTCCAGGGCGAGTTGGTCCTGCTCGGCGGGTGTGGCGCCCGTGACGCGGTTGCCGTAGAGGGCGTTGAGCGCGGTGCAGCCGGCCGACTCCGCGAAGTCCACGGCGACGTCGATGTTCCGGCGGAACTTCTCGGACTCCTCGCCCGGCACGGACAGCGCCCCGCGGTCCGGGCCCGGCAGCTGCCCGGCGTAGAAGTTGAGGCCGGTCAGCCGGGTGCCCGCGTCGTTCAACGCCCGGCGCAACGCGTCCAGTTCGGACTTCTCGGGTACGGGCGCGTCCACCCACGGCCACCACAGCTCGACCGCGGTGAAGCCCGCGGCGGCTGCCGCGGCGGGACGCTCCAGCAGCGGCAGCTCGGTGAAGAGGATCGACAGATTGACGGTATAGCGGTGTTCGGTGCCGCCGATGCCGGCGAGCTCAGTCAGGGGCGCCACGGCGATCGCTTCCCTCCGGGTCCGTGTCCTTCGCGGTGCGGGCCGTCCGCACGGGATCGGCTCTCGCGTTCCATGGTGCCGCTTCGTATGCGGCAGTTTCGTATCGTGGAAGCAGATTTCTACTTTACGGAAGAGTGCTCTCGCTTCCCGGAACCTGTCAAGAGGTCTGCCCCCGGGTGCCCTGCCGATGGCCGCTGCCGGGGCCGTTCGCGTAGGTTGACGGCGTGCGATTGCGAGTGGAGTTCACGACCGAGCCCTTCGATCTGGACGAGGCGCCGCAGCATGCGCTGGTGGCCCGCGAGATCGTGCAGAGCGCGCCGCTGGACTCCGTCGACGTGGGGCCGTTCGGCAACACGGCGGAGGGACCGGCGGACGAGGTGCTCGCCGCGGTCCAGGTCCTGCTCCGCGACTCGCTGGGCGCGGGCGCGACCCGGATCTCGCTCCAGCTCAACGTCCTGCCGGGCACGGACGCGGACACGGGCACGGGCACTGACGCGGGCACGGACACTGACGCGGGCACCGACACGGGCAGGGACGCGGACACGGGCACCGACACGGGCACGGGCACGCTGCCCGGAGCGGGCGCCGCAGGGAGCGGCACATGACCCGCACCGGCGGCAGCGGCCGGACCGGCGCCGGCGCCCCGCACGAAGGCAACGCCTTCGCCGACGCCGTGAAGCCCCTGGTCGACGCGATGGGCGGCGAGATGATCGCCCCGGAGGAGGCGCAGGGCGACGACGTGGTGCTCGCCTGGGAGGGCCGGGACGTCGTGGCCGTACGGCTGCCCCACCTCTCCGAGTCCCTCGACCACATCCTCGCCGAGCTGGAGCGCCGCCACGGCATGCCGCTCGCCGAACTGGACCGCAAGACGAAGCAGTCGGTCGTGCGCGTGCTGGAGACCCGCGGGGCCTTCTCCGTGCGGCACGGCGTCGAGACCGTCGCGAGCGCGCTCGGCGTCAGCCGCTTCACGGTCTACAACTACATCAACTCCCAAGAGGAGAAGCGCGCGAAGAGGCGCCGCGACGAAGAGTGAGCTGTTCCAACCTCACGTTGCCCACCGGACCACCGACGTCGTCAAAGCCGTCCTCGCCCTTCGCCTCGAGTCAACGGGAGGTGAGAGAACAGCCCACTGTGGCTTCTTCCTTATCGACCGAGTGCTGCTCGGATCTGGCTGAGCCACTCCGTGCCCAGCTGGTGCCCATTCGGGAGTTGGTCGCCTCGGTCCCAGCGCCACGTTGTGATCATCGCAAGCACGAGGATCCGGCACTGGCGCAGTAGGCCTTGGTCGATACCCGGATAGTGCTCGCTGACTTCTTCGGGCGCATGGGCGAGGTCGAATTCGACAGGTCCACGGCAGCAGGTCTCGAGGTCTACGAACAGCGGGCCGTTCTTCGTGGTGAGCACGTTGCCTGGGTGCGGCTCGCCGTGCAGTAGCTGGTCGGCACCGCCGCACTCGCCGATCACTCGTCTCAGGCTTCGCAAAGTGTTGCCGAGCAGCTCCCGGTCCGCGTCGGCGAGTGCCGGAGTGCGGTCGCGGCTTGCTACGAGTTGTTGAGCCTGCTCGACTCGATCCGTGAAGTGCGGCGTCGGGGAATCGAGTTGGCGCATGCCGGCATGCAGCCGCTTGAGCGCATCGGCGTATTCAGCTGGTGAGACCTCTTGAGGCGTCACGGGTTCGTAGTATGTCCACAGTGTGACCTCGAAGCCATCACGCTCGTAGACGCGCGGCTCCACTCGGGGCTCGAGAGCAGCCACCGGGCTATCCGTTTCGGCGAGCCGTTGCGCCAACTCGATTTCGAACTGTGCGATCTGATGCGCTACAGGTGCCACCCGGGCCAGGACGTCACAAGGCAGCAGACGCAGAGTGAGCTTGTTCGAGTCGTGAAGGACGATCGCGTCATCGACCTTCAGGTCAAGCGCGTTGGCTGTGGAGACACCCGCGGCCACCGCACGCGGAAGGTCTGCTGACTTCATCGTCGCTTGCCCCTCTCCCTCGCGTGGCCAACCGGAGTGGAGCGACAGCGAGGATCGCGACGCACTCCCTGGTGATCCTCCCCGCACGGTGAGGCACCCTACGACTCACCGCCTTGCCTGACGACAGGTTTTCCCCGTGCCCGACGGTCGGTGCGGGGAAGCGCGGTAGCAGCTGTTCTCCCACCTCACGTTGACGCGAGGTGGAGGGCGAGGACGGCTGACGACGTCGGTGATCCGGTTGGTGCTGCACGCAGTTTGCGCAGCAGGCGCCATCCCCTGAGCGTGGCCAGGTGTGGGATGAGACGGCCGGTGTCCCGGTAGCCGCGGTCGGCGAGCATGGCACGGCGGTACGGGCAGCGGCAGATTCTAGAAGAAGATGTCTTCTTATTACCGCAGCGGCAATTCAATTGGGCCTCGAGTTCGAGAGCGCCATGAAACCCGCCGCAATCCTCGTGCCATCACGTCCACTTGAAACGCGGCGGCACGCGGCGGCGCTGAACGGCAAAGTCGAGACTCGCAGTTGAGATGTCGCTCGTGCGAGTGAAGCAGCTAAAAGCGAACCCTGCCGGCAGCGGACGTTGAAACTCTGGTCGTGGGCAAAACCTGCCCTTCACTCGTCCACGACAAGGAGCGAAGCGTGAAAGCTCGCTTTAGCGTGACACGAAGACTGGCTTTCGGGGTCACCGCGCTGGCCGCGATCGTCGTCTCGGCCGTCCCCGGATCGGCATCCGCCGCCACTGCCAGCTCGGAGCACTGGGGTGTGATCACCCGCAACACGATCGGCTCGCCAGTCGGTGAGTTGAGGAACGGCCCGTACGGCTCGTTCAACAAGACGGGCCCCTTCTCGAGACCCCCCTTCGGCACCGGCAGCCTGGGAATCGAGGTGGCGAACAATTCCACCAGCCTGACTCCGCCCAGTGAGATGGTCACGTTCGGCAACGAGGTCGACTTCCGCGGCGACCCGGTGCTGGCACTGAACCAGGTCGGCTTCTACGTCTTCCAGACGACTGAGAACGTCACCACCTACGGCGGCCCGAGCAACATGCCCAACATCAAGTTCGAGATCGATCCGGACACCCCGGGCAGCGACGGCTACTCCTCGATGGTGTGGCTGCCCGACCCGGTCCCGGTGGCGAACCAGGACGCCTGGAGCCCGTATCTGAACGCCGCCACGACCGGCACGTGGTATCTCACGGGCGCCGAGGGGACCCAGATCGGCTGCCCCCAGACCCCGACACCCCCGGCCACCCGATGCACCTTCTCGGAGCTCAAGGCCAATTTCAACGCCGCCGGCGCCACCCCGACCATCCACACCGCCGGTGTGGGCAAGGGCCGCGACAACATGTGGATCGGCGCCGTCGACGGCCTGCGGATCAACCAGAACATCTACGACTTCGAGGCCAACGGAGTCACGACCCGTCCCGTCCTGTGAGGTTCCTCGGCGAGACGGTCCACGGGGGTGCGGCCGGGTCCGCCGGACGCGGGCGGGGCATCCCGAATCCACGGGGCTGAGCCCCGATGCACTGCTGATACCGGCAGGTCCCGGAGGGTCATGCCCGTCCGGGACCTGCCGGCGTCCTGTCCCACCTCCCGGGGGTGGTGCGTTATGAGAACGGGCGGGTCAGATGTTCGCGATCGCCACCCCGAACGGGTTGTTGCCGACGGTGATGGTGCCGGTGACGGCGTCGGTGGCGGTGTCGATCACCGAGACCGTGTCACTGCCGAAGTCGGTGACGTAGGCCTTGGTTCCGTCCGGAGTGATCGCCACACCGGCCGGGTCGCTGAGGCTCGCGTCGGTGATGGTGGTGGTGACGGTGTTGGTGGCGGTGTCGATGACCGAGACGGTGTTGTTGTCGCGGTTGGTGACGTAGGCCTTGGTTCCGTCGGGGGTGATCGCCACCCCGTACGGGCCGTTGAGGCTCGCGTCGGTGATGGTGGTGGTGACGGTGTTGGTGGCGGTGTCGATGACCGAGACGGTGCTGTTGTCGCGGTTGGTGACGTAGGCCGTGGTCCCGTCCGGAGTGATCGCCACACCGGAGGGGGCGGGCCCGACCAGGACGGGAGTGCCGATGACGGTGTCGGTGGCGGTGTCGATCACGGACACCGAAGCGGCGGAACGGTTGGTGACGTAGGCCCTGGTTCCGTCCGGGGTGATCGCCACCGCGAACGGTCCTGTGAAGTTCTCGCCGTTGATGGTGGCGGTGACGGTGTCGGTGGCGGTGTCGATCACCGAGACCGTGTTTTCGCCGCCGGCGTTGTTGGCGACGTAGGCCTTGGTTCCGTCCGGGGTGACTGCGACTCCGCCGGGGCCGGTTCCGACCGTGATCTGGGGCCCGATGACGGTGTTGGTGGCGGTGTCGATCACCGAGACGGTGTTGATGTTGAAGTTGGTGACGTAGGCCTTGGTCCCGTCGGGGGTGATCGCCACGGCGGACGGTCCTGTGAAGTTCTCGCCGTTGACGGGGGTCCCGGTGACGGTGTCGGTGCTGGTGTCGATCACGGACACCGTGGCGTCGGTGTAGTTGGTGACATACGCGGTCGCCACGGGCGGCGGCACCACCACGTAGGTGTAGGCGCCCGGTGCGGTGACGCTGCCGTTGGAGGTCGTGACGGTGACATCGGCCGGGCCCGCGGTACCGGGCGGTGTGGTCGCCGTGATGGTGGTGGAGTTGACGACCGTCACATTGGTCGCCGGGACCCCGTCGAAGGTCACCGTCGCCGGGGAAGTGAAGCCGGTGCCGGTGATCGTCACCTCCTGGCCGCCGGCCTCAGGACCCGACGGAGGGTCCACCGAGATGATCGTCGGCGCCGCCACGTAGGTGTAGGCGATGCCGCAACCCGTGCCGCTGGGGGTCACCACGGTGACCAGTACGGTGCCCGTTCCCGGCGGGGCCACGGCCTGGATCAGGCGGTCCTGTACCACGGTGAAGCTGACGGCGTCGGTGTTGCCGAACTTGACGGCGGTCGCGCCCGTGAACCGGATGCCGACGAGCGTTACCGAAGTACCGCCCGCGGCCGGTCCGGAGGCCGGGGTGATGCTCTGGACCGCCGCGCCCGGCGTTCCGGTGTAGCAGAATGCCCTGCCGTTGCTGGTGCCCTCGGGGGTCACCACCGTGACCAGCACCGAACCGCTTCCCGCGGGCACGGTGGCTCTGATCTGGGAATTGCTGGTCACCGTGAACACGGCGTCGGTGTTGCCGAATTTGACGGCGGTCGCACCTATGAAACCGGAACCGAGGATTGTGACGACGCTGCCGGCGGAAGCCGTTGCGGGCTGGATGACGCTGATCGTGGGTGCTGCCATGACTCTGCCTCCTCAAGGCGGGATTCCAGGCAGGGGTTCCCGCGGCAGGGTGCAGCTTCGTCAACTCCCCATGCGCGGCGGAAGAAAGAACCAGGGAACGGCGCCCCGACCCGTGACGGGCGTGAATCCCCTGCCTTTTGCCGCAATGGAAGCGAACAGCAGAACCACTGGGCAAGGAGTGAATTCGAGCAGAAGATGCATACGCAGTGAGAACGACAATCCCATGAAGCATCAACTGCTATGAATACGCACCGGCGTACGCCCTCCCGTCATCTCCGTCACGGCCCGCCGGTCGAGGTGCGCGCACTCGACTGGTTTCGTCTCAATTCCCGTGCCAGTCAAGTGAGTTGCTCATTGACGGGCCGTGCGGGATGTCAACGGGCTTGTGGTTGCGGTGTTTTCAGGTCTGCGTCTGCCCGCCGCCGTCGGCCCGGGCTTCCGGATGCTTCCGGGGGCGGGCGGGGCTTCCGGATGCTCCGGAGCCTTCCTGCGTCGAGCAGGCGCCGCCCCGCCCCCGCCTCCCGTGCTCCATGTGTGGTCCACCCCGGGCAGATTTCAACAAAGTGTTGACGTTGGATGTCTCCGGGGCTTAGCTGTTCCCCAGCCCGAACAGTCTCCGGAGGCAGATGTGACGCCTTCCCCGCCCCCCGCCGCATCGGCTACGACCTGGCTCGACTCCGCCCCGGAGCCCGATGTCCGCGCGGCTCTCCTCGACGTCTGCGCATCCCGCACCTGGGCCGGCGCGCTGCTCGCCCGTCGTCCGTACGAGGGCACGTCGCGGCTGCTCGCCGCCAGCGACGCCGCCATGGCGGAGCTGACCGCCGAGGATCTCGCCGAGGCCATGGCCGGGCATCCGCCCATCGGATGGCCACGGCCCGGCGACCCCTCGTCGGCACGAGAGCAGCGCGGCATGGCCACGGCCTCGGACCGTCTCAAGGAGGAGATGCTGGAGCTCAATCTGGCCTATCAGGAACGGTTCGGCCACGTCTTCCTGATCTGCGCGACCGGCCTGAGCGGGGAGCAGATGCGCGACGCGGCACGCGAGCGGATCGCCAACTCGCCGGACGAGGAACGCGAGACCGTACGTACCGAACTCACGAAGATCAACCGGATCCGCCTGACGGCACTGGCGGAGACGGGCGCGCCGACCGGGCCGGCAGGCCCAGGGGGAGAGTCAGAACGAGCATGAGCAGCGAATCGGCCGGCGCGGCAGCCGCCACCACCGCGTCCCCCACGGCGTCGGTGTCCACGCACATCCTCGACACCAGCGTGGGCCGTCCCGCCGCGGGCGTCGGCGTCGAGCTGTCCGTACGCACCGGCCGCGACGCGCAATGGAACGTGCACTCCGCGTCGGTGACGGACGCGGACGGACGCTGCAAGGACCTGCCGGCGCTGCCGGAGGGCACGGCGCACGCCAGGCTCACCTTCGAGGTCGAGCCGTATCTGACGGCGGGCGGCGGCATGGACGCGGACCGCAAAAGCACGCACCGGACGGACAGGAACGGCACGGACACGAACGGGACGGACGCGCACGGGGCGAACGACAGGCACGAAGCGGGACCGCAGGGCGGCTTCTTCCCGGAGGTGACCGTGGTCTTCGCGGTCGCCGCGGGCGGGCACTATCACGTGCCGCTGCTGCTCAACCCGTTCGGCTACTCCGTATACCGAGGGAGCTGACAGCGACATGACGGTGCCGACCACGATTCTCGGCCAGAACCAGTACGGCAAGGCGGAGAACCGCGTCGTCAAGATCACCCGGGACGGCGCGACCCACCACATCAAGGACCTCAACGTCTCCGTCGCACTCAGCGGCGACCTCGACGAGGTCCACTACTCCGGCTCCAACGCGAACGTCCTCCCCACCGACACCACCAAGAACACCGTCTTCGCCTTCGCCAAGGAGCAAGGCGTCGAATCCGCCGAGCAGTTCGGCATCGCACTGGCCCGCCACTTCGTGGACGCGACAGAGCCGATCAGCACCGCGCGGATCCGCGTCGAGGAGTACGCGTGGGAGCGCATCGCGCTCGCCGGGGGAGACGCCCCGCATTCCTTCGTCCGCCGCGGGCAGGAGATCCGCACGGCACAGATCACCTACGACGGAGCCGGCGTCCAGGTCCTCAGCGGACTCAAGGGACTCACGGTCCTCAACTCCACCGACTCCGAGTTCTGGGGCTACCTCAAGGACGGCTACACGACGCTCAAAGAGGACTACGACCGCATCCTGGCCACCGAGGTCACCGCGGTGTGGCGGCACCGCTCCGCGCTCGCCGGCTCCACCGGCACGGGCGGCTGGAACGCCTCGTACGAAGCCGTCAAGCAGCAGATGCTGCGGGCCTTCGCCGAGACCTACTCCCTCTCCCTCCAGCAGACGCTCTACCGGATGGGCTCACAAGTCCTCGAGAACCAGCCCGGGTTGGAGGAGATCCGCTTCTCCATGCCCAACAAGCACCATTTCAAGGCGGACTTGGAAGCGTTCGGCATCAAGAACGAGGCCGCCGACGGCGCCGTCTACATCGCCGCGGACCGCCCCTACGGCCTGATCGAGGCCACCGTGCTGCGCGAGGGCGCGGAAGCGCTGATACCGACGGACATGACGAACCTGTGATCACCCCGCCCCGTACGGACGCGACCCTCGACGAGGACACCAGAGACCATGACTGATCCGGCAGAGCGGACCGAGGACCGGACCGAGCGCCCAGCCCGACGCGCAGCCGGGCGCCCAGCCCAACGCGCAGCCGAGCGCCCGGTCGAGCGCACCGTCATCGAGAACTGCGCCGTCGCGACCGTCGACGTGCGCGGCACCGAACACGCCGACGGCCACGTCGTCGTCGCGGGCAATGTGATCGAGTACGTCGGCGAAGGCCGCGCGCCGGACGGACTCGAGAACGTCGTACGGCGCGTCGACGGCCGCGGACACCTCGTGACCCCGGGCCTCGTCAACACCCACCACCACTTCTACCAGTGGCTCACGCGCGGACTCGCCCAGAACGCCAACCTCTTCGACTGGCTCGTCGCCCTCTACCCCGTCTGGGCACGCATCGACGAGGACATGGTGGGCGCCGCCGCGCGCGCGTCGCTCGGCATGATGGTGCGCGGCGGCGTGACCACCGCCATGGACCACCACTACGTCTTCCCGCGCGGCTCCGGAGACCTGCTCGGCGCCGAGATCGGCGCCGCCCGCGAACTCGGCGTCCGCTTCAACCCCACCCGCGGATCGATGGACTTGGGCGAGTCCGACGGCGGACTGCCCCCGGATTTCGCCGTGGAGAGCACCGACGACGCGCTCGCCGCCACCGAGGAGGCCGTCGACGCCCACCACGACCCGTCCTTCGGCTCGATGCTGCGCATCGGCGTCGCACCCTGCTCGCCCTTCTCGGTCACCACCGAACTGCTGCGGCGAGCGGGCGAGTTGGCCCGGCGCAAGGGCGTACGGCTGCACACGCACGGCTCGGAGACGGTGGAGGAGGAGAAGTTCTGCCACGAGCGGTTCGGCATGGGCCCCACCGACTATCTGGACTCGGTGGGCTGGCTCGGCGACGACGTGTGGATGGCGCACTGCGTGCACATGAACGACTCCGACATCGACGCCTTCGCCCGCACGCGCACAGGCGTGGCCCACTGCCCGTCCTCCAACGCCCGCCTCGCCGCGGGCATCGCGCGGGTGCCGGACATGCTGGCCGCCGGAATCCCCGTGGGCCTGGGCGTCGACGGCACCGCGTCCAACGAATCGGGCGAACTGCACACGGAGTTGCGCAACGCCCTGCTCGTCGCCCGGCTTGGCCCCCACAAGGAGAGGGCCCTCACGGCACGCGACTCGCTGCGTCTCGGCACCTACGGCGGCGCCCAAGTCCTCGGCAGGGAGCGGGAGACCGGCTCGCTGGAGCCGGGCAAGCTCGCCGACCTGGTGCTGTGGCGCCTCGACGGCATCGGGCACTCCTCGATCGCCGATCCGGTCGCGGCGCTCGTGCTGGGCGCACCGGCGCCGGTCGCACTGTCGTTGATCGACGGCCGTACGGTCGTCGAGGACGGCAGGCTCGTCACCGCCGACGAGGACTCGATCGCACGCGAGGCACGGAAGGAAGCCGGGCGTCTCGCCCGTATCGCCGCGCACGAGGGCTGAGCGGCCCGTCGGCGGCGGGTACGGGCACGAGGCGACGGCACAACACCCATACTCCGGCCGGGAGGGACGGCTCCCGGCCGGGCCCGGCATCACCGGGCGACACCAAGCCGTTCCCGGGGCGTGGCCCAACCCCTCACGCTCCGGGACGGTCCGGCATCACCGGCCGGGGCACCGCCCGGCGGCAGCCGGGGGAGGCAGCGCAGCACCCCCGTCGAACGAGACCGTGACCCGGCATGGAGGACGCGAACGGACGTGACCCGACGGCGAGTCACGCGGCCGACGCTATCTGCGAACACCTACAGCGCGACCTGTGAACACCGACAGGAGGACCGCCGTGACCGAGACGCCCGCACACGACGACCAGCCGCAGCACGACGACCAGCAGCCGCACGACGACCAGTTGAAGCAGCCGCAGCACGAGGACCAGCAGCCGCACCAGCCGCAGCACGAGGACGGCCGGCCGCAGCGGAACCCGGCCCCTGAGACCGCCGGCACCGCGAACGAGAAGGCCCCCGACCCCGGTGGCAGGCACCCGGTGGACCGGTCCCTGCCCCCGCTGAAACTCCTGACCACCGGCCTCCAGCACGTAGCGGCCATGTACGCGGGCGTGGTCGCGCCGCCTCTGATAATCGGCACGGCGGTGGGGCTGTCCGTCTCCGAGCTGACGTTCCTCACCGGCGCGAGCCTCTTCCTCGCCGGGATCGCAACTCTCCTCCAGACCCTCGGAATCTGGCGGATAGGCGCACGGCTGCCGTTCGTCAACGGCGTCACCTTCGCCTCCGTCGCACCGATGCTCGCGATCAACGACTCGGCGGGCCCGAAGGACGCCCTGCCCGTCATCTTCGGCGCGTGCATGGTGGCCGCGGCCCTCGGCTTCGTACTCGCCCCGTACTTCGGCAAGCTGGTGCGCTTCTTCCCGCCCGTCGTCACCGGCAGCGTCATCACGCTCATCGGCGTCTCCCTCATGCCCGTCGCCTTCAACTGGGCGCAGGGCGGCGACGAGCACGCACCGGACTACGGCGACACGAAGAACATCGCCATGGCCGGGGTCACCCTCGTCGTCGTGCTGGCGCTGACCCGCTTCACCCGCGGCTTCGTCAAACAGATCGCGGTGCTGCTGGGGCTCGTCGTGGGCACGCTCATCGCGATCCCCGTCGGCATCACGGACTTCGGCGCGCTGCGCGACGCCGGCGTGGTCGGATTCCCCACGCCGTTCCACTTCGGCGCACCGCAGTTCGCCGTCACCGCCGTCGTCTCGATGTGCGTCGTCATGCTCGTATCGATGACGGAGTCCACGGCCGACATGCTGGCGCTCGGCGAGATCGTGGACCGTCCCGCCGACGAGAGGACCATCGCCGCCGGGCTGCGCGCCGACACCCTCGGCTCCTTCATCAGCCCCTTCTTCAACGGCTTCCTGGCCACCGCCTTCGCCCAGAACATCGGCCTCGTCGCCATGACGAGGATCCGCAGCCGCTACGTGGTGGCCGCGGGCGGCGGCATCCTCATCCTGATGGGGCTCTGCCCCGCCGCCGCGGCCCTGATCGCGACCGTGCCGCAGCCGGTCCTCGGCGGTGCGGGCGTGGTCCTCTTCGGATCGGTCGCGGCGAGCGGCATCCGCACCCTCGCCCGCGCCGACTTGGGCGACGACGGCAACATCGTGATCGTCGCCGTGTCCCTGGCCGTCGGCGTCCTGCCCGTGGCCGCCCCGGACTTCTACGACGTGTTCCCGGGCAGCGCCCGCATCATCCTGGACTCGGGTATCTCCACTGGCTGCGTCACGGCCGTCGTGCTCAACCTCCTCTTCCACCACCTGGGTTCGCGGCGAGGTGCCGCGCCGTCGACGTCCTCGCCGGACCCGGCGCCGGACCCGGATCCCGCGTCTGCGGTCCCGTCCGCCCGTGCCGCGGAAGCGGGGCCCGGACCTGCCGAAGCCGTCGGCTCCGGGGCCCCGGAAGCCGGGCGGTCTGCCGCCGCCCAGGAGTGAACTCGCCGCCGTACGGCCGCCGTCGGCGCTCGTGAGGCCGCCGTGCGGGCGCGGTATGTCGCTCGCACGGCGGTCCTACGGCGGCGGCAGCGGCCCACCCGGCAGCGGTCCACCCGGCAGCGGCCCACCCGGCAGCGGTCCACCCGGCGGTGACCCGCCCGGCGGCGGTCCGGCCCGCCCCTGTCTCCACGCCGGGACCGGGCGGCCGCCGTCCGCTATGGTCCCCGGCGTGCGACTTCTGCTGACCACGGACACCCATCTGCCCAAGCGCGCGAAGCGGCTTCCCGGCCCGCTGCTGGACGAACTGGCCCGCGCCGACGTCGTCTTCCACGCCGGAGACTGGGTCGACACCGACACCCTCGACCTGTTCGAGGCGCGCGCCCGACGGCTCGTCGGCGTGTACGGCAACAACGACGGACCCGCCCTGCGCGCCCGTCTGCCCGAGGTCGCCGACGTCGAACTCGCGGGCCTGCGCTTCGCCGTCGTGCACGAGACGGGCGAGGCACGCGGCCGCGAGCGGCGCTGCGCCGAGCGCTTCCCCGACGCCGACGTGCTCGTCTTCGGCCACAGCCACATCCCGTGGGACAGCACCGCCGACCGGGGAGACCTCCCTTCGGCGGCCGGGGAAGGCAGCCTCCGCCTCCTCAACCCCGGCTCCCCGACGGACCGCCGCCGCGAACCGTACTGCACATACATGACAGCCGAGTTGACGCCGGAAGGCCTCTCCCAGGTCCAGCTCCACCGCCTGCCCCGGCGCACCTGAGCATTCCGGCGCACGTGCCGAGGGCGACGCGCTGCCCGTCGACGGCCCGCTCACGCCCGGCCTCCGGCAGCGGCAGCCGTCGTCCGGGAAATCGGGATCCCGGGGCGATGGGCAGTTGCTCCATTTCCCGCCGGACAGAGCCGGATTCAACTGATCCGCCGGTTGTGCCGGGAATCCCCGGCCCCTCCGGATGCTCTCTATTGCCGATGACTCATCCGCAACGTGCGGCGGGCCGCGGGCGAGTACGGTGACGTTTCACCGACCGACCCCCGCGTTGGCTGACACCCCGGGGAAACATGGGGCCGGCACACCGGCTCCTCGGCTGAGGGCAGTGAGGAACGGTGTTTCGGTGACTGCGGACCATCAACAGGAAGATCTCATGCCAGAGACCTCACTCGAACGTGACGAGGGAGACGCGGCCACCGCGCCCGCCGAGGCCGGTGCGCCCCGCGGAGCCACGTCGCCGAGGCCCGAAGCCGGTCCGCCCCCCGAGGAGGCCGCACCGCAGCGCGGTACGCGCAGGACCGCCGATGCCGGACCGCCCCCGGAAGAGGCCGCGTCGCCCGAGACTGCCGCGCTGCTCGCACCCGCCTCCGCACCCGCGCTCGGCCCCGTGCCCGCACCCGCCTCCGCACCCGCGCCCGCCCCCGTGGAGATGCCGGAGCGCGCCGCGCCGCTGAGACCAGAGGTGCTGTGGGCGCTGGCCGCCGCCGGCTCCTACGGGCTCACGCTCTTCGTCGCCAGCGAGGACCTCGTGCTCCTCGCGATACCGGGCCTGATCGGCTGCGTCCTGCTGGAACTCATCGCAGTGCGCTACGTGCTGCGCAGGCCGTCCCCCGGCGCCCCCGCCCCGTACGTCACCGACGGCAGCGACAGCCGCGGCGCCGTGCACTTCCTGTACGCGGCCCTGCTGAAGCGCTACCTCGTGCTCGTGTTCTGCTTCCTCGCGATCATGGCGCTGCCGCTGGTCACGAGGAGCACGTGGGCCACCTATCTCATACCGCTGATCGGCGTGGGCCTGTTCGGTGTCGTACTGGCGACGATCTACTGGTTCGACCAGCTGCGCTGGGTGCGCCAGTGCGCCCGCGTGCTGAACGTCTACGGCTTCGAATTCCGCAGCCCCGTCTACGGGTTGGACCTGTGGCGCAACGGACGGCGGTTCCTCGTCATGGGCTGCGACGGCCTGGAGTCCCCGGAGATGCACGCCCGCGAACCCATGGGCCATCCCCGGTGGCCGGACCGCATAGCGGAGGGCGCCTGGTTCGCGGGCGACGAAGTCTTCGGCGGGGTGCTCCTCGTGCCCGGCACGGGCGAACTGATGTGTATGCAGCCGCTGGACTGGGACGAATTCAAGCCATGGCGTGACGAGGCGGGGGAGGAGCGCCGGGAGAAGGCCAAGCGGGCCGGGCTCGACCGCAACTCCGTCTGACCCGCACCTCCGGCGAGCCGCCTCGGTGCGCCCATGGGCGCGGGCCAGGATGGTGCCCCGCGATCCAGGAGGAGGGCGCCCGCATGGACTTCCGTGACCCGCCGAAGACCGCTGCGTGGCAGCACGTGAAGACCCGCGCGGGCTTCGAGGCCGTCTACTTCCAGCCCGCCGGCGACGGTCTGCGTATCCACGGCTGCACGACGGCCGTTGAGGACGGCCGCACCTGGATCGTCGACTACGAACTCGAACTCGACGCCGCCTGGGCCACGCGCACCGCGCACATCTCCGGCCGCTCCGCGGACGGTCACCGCGAGAGGTCGATCGTCGCCGACGGCGCCGGTCACTGGCAGATCGACGGCAGGGTCGCACCCGACCTCGACGGATGCCGCGACATCGACCTCGAATCCTCCGCGATGACCAACGCGTTCCCCGTGCGCCGCCTCCGCCTCGCGGAAGGCGACGGTGCCCAGGCGCCGGCGGCCTACGTACGGGCCGCGGACCTCGCCGTCGAACGCCTCGACCAGACCTACGAACTCGTCAGCGCCAAGTCCGGCCGGCATCGCTACGAATACGCCGCCCCCGCCCTCGACTTCGGCTGCCGCCTCACCTACGACGGCGCGGGCCTCGTGCGCGAGTACCCGGGCATCGCGATTCGCGTCACGTAGCGGCGCGGCGCCCACGGGTGTCACGAAAGGGCTTGAGTCTCCAGTCGCTGGAAGGTTCAGACTCCCCGTATGAGTGACGAACACCCGGAATCCCTCACCGTCGGGCAGCTCGCGGACCGCACCGGTGTCGCCGTGCGCACGGTCCGCTACTGGTCGGACGTCGGCGTGCTCACGCCCGCCGGGCGCTCCGCCGGCGGCTATCGGCTGTACGGCGCCGACGCCGTCGCGCGGCTCGAACTCGTACGCACCTTGCGCGAGTTGGGGCTCGGCCTGGAGGAGGTCAGCCGGGTCGTGCGGAGCGAGACCACGGTCGCCGAGGTCGCCGCTGCGCACGTCGCCGCCATCGATGCCCGGATACGTGCTCTGAGGCTCAGCCGGGCCGTACTCTCCACCGTCGCGAAACGCGGTTCGACCGCCGAGGAGACAGCACTGATGAACAAGCTCGCACGGCTCTCAGTCGACGAACGCAGAGAGATCATCGAGGACTTCATGAAGGAGGTGTCCCAAGGACTCGACATGGCGCCCCAGTTGGCGGAGCGGCTGGAGCGTTCTCCCCTGGAGCTGCCGGACGATCCCACCGCCCGGCAGGTGGACGCGTGGCTGCGGCTCGCGGAACTCATCCAGGACGAGGAGTTCCGCTCGGGGATGCGCAGGATGCTGGAGTTGAGCCCGCCGCGCTCGCACGGCGGCCACATCTGGTTCACCAGGCATGTCGTGGCAGTGGTCGCCGAGGCCCGCGAGCGGGGCGTGGACCCCGAAGGGCCGGACGCGGCAGGGGTGTTGACGGAGCTGTTCCGCGACGCCGACCGCGCCGAAGTCCTCGAAGCCCTGGAGGCGGGCCTGGACGCGGGAGCGGAACGCTTCAGGGAGCTGTTCCTCACCGTGCGGGGCCGGGAACCGCGGTCGCACACCGAGGACCACGAATGGCTGCGGCGGGCCCTCCGGGCGGAGTCGCAGGGCGCCTGACGAGGCGTACCGGGGAAGGTGCATGGCGCCAGGGCGAGTCGGCGAAGAGCGCGCGCCGCCAAGGGCTCCTGACAAGAGTGGTGGACTTGTCCTGGCCAGAGGCCGGTGTGCGCACGAGGCGGCCCGGATGGTCGGAAGGCGGTCAGCCGCGCAGTCGCACGCGATAAACCCGGCGACGTCGGCGATCATCCCCGGGATACTGGCCGCCCATGGATGAGGTCCAAGTCGTCGTCGCTCATTCCGAGCGCGCGACCCTGCGCGTCGGCGACGTCTTCCTGAAGGTGGACGCCGATCAGGCGCGCATCGACGTCGAGGTCGAGGCGATGTCCCTCGCGCCGGTCCCGACCCCGGAGGTCCTGTGGCGCAAGCCGCCCGTGCTCGCGATCGCCGCACTCCCCGGGACGACGCTCGGGCGTCTCGGCGGGCCGTCGACGGGGTCGCGGGCGGCGTGGGCCGCGGCGGGCGCCGCCATCCGGAAGCTGCACGACGCTCCGCTGCCGGCCCGGCAAGGCCAGGCGGGCCGGAGCGTCGTCGCGCTGGCGGCGGAACTCGACGACGAGTGCGAATCGCTCGTGAGGAACGGCGTCCTGCCCGCTGACCTGGTCACCCGCAACCGCCGGATCGCCGAGGCCGCGCTCCGGCCGTGGACTCCGGCGTTCACGCACGGCGACCTCCAGATCGCTCACGTCTTCGTCGACGGCGACGAGGTCACGGGCATCATCGACTGGTCCGAGGCGGGCCAGGGTGACGCCCTGTACGACATCGCCACCTTCACGCTCGGACACGAGGAGAACCTCGACGACGTCGTCGCCGGCTACGGCACCGGCATCGACCTCGACGTGATCCAAGCGTGGTGGTCGTTGCGAAGTCTGCTGGTGGTTCGCTGGCTGATCGAGCACGGCTTCGACCCGTTCGCGCCGGGCTGTGAGGTCGACGTGCTGAGATCCCGGATGTGAGGCCGCGCGGGAGAAGCCCCGAAGGCCTGCGGCCCGCAGTTCGGCCAGCCGCCGTTCGGCCAGCCGCAGCTCGTGCAGGGGCTGCCCCTCCTCTCGTCAGGAGCCGGAAGAGGAGCCGGTTGCGGGCGCGTTGGGCGGGAGGGTCTTGAAGAAGGCCTCCGCGGCGGCTCCGACCCTGTCGCGGTCACCGGTGGTGAGGAGGTCGAGGAGGAGCCCGCGGATCGTTGCGATCAGCAGCGTCGCCGTACGCTGCGCACCAGCATCGCCACCGCCACCACCGGCATCAGTGCCCGTACGGCCGTCGCCGTTCGCCGACCCGCTGAACGCCTTGAGCGGGTCGGCCACGACATGGCCGAGGAAGTCCTCGAACAAGCCGGGCGCCTGGAGGGCCTGCCCGTAGACGGCGAAGAACAAGCGGAACTCTCCTTCGCGGACGGGATCCGAGACGCGCGCCCACACGCGCCGCGCATAGCTCGCCAGATCCGTGCCGTCCTCGCCGGAGGGCGCGGTCTCGGCGAGGATCCGTTCGCGCAGCCGCTGCTGGACGGCCTCGATCATCCCCTCCTTGCTGCGGAAACGGTGTACGAGCGTCGTCGGCGTGACGCCCAGCGCCGTCGCGAGCGGGCGCCAGGTCATCCCGGCGAAACCGTGCTCGACGGCGTAGCTCACGACGGCGTCGAGGAGTTCGTCGCGTCGCTGCTGGTTCACGGGCCTGCCTGCCATGTCCCCATCCTGTCCGCTTGCATTTCTTGCACGACCGTACCAATAATTGGAGGCACGTTGTTCCCGCTTGTCCCGTCGGCCCGTTCCACGGGATTCGACAGGATGCGACAGGAGGAGCCCATGCGCGTCTTCGTCACCGGTGCGTCCGGATGGGTCGGTTCCGGCCTCGTACCGGATCTGCTCGCGCACGGTCATACGGTCGCGGCGCTCGCCCGCTCGGACCGGTCCGCGGCCGCTCTGCGGTCGGCCGGGGCCGAGGTCGTGCCGGGGTCGCTGGACGACCTCGGCGTGCTCGGCGACGCGGCGGCGGCCGCGGACGCGGTCGTCCACCTGGGCTTCAAGCACGACATCGCGTTCGCGGGCGACTACGGCCGGGCGGCGCGCGACGACCGTGCCGTGATCGACGTGTTCGCGGAGCGGCTCTCCGGTACGGGCAAGGCGCTCGTGATCGCGTCGGGCGTGCTCGGCGTCGTCGGCGTCGGTCCCGGCGTCGTCGCCACCGAGCGGGACGGCCGCGGCGAACACGAGACGGCCGGGCCGGTCAGCGGCGGCGGGGACCGGTCCGCCACCGCGCGGTACGTCCTCTCCCTCGCGGACCACGGGATCCGGTCGAGCGTCGTGCGTCTTCCGCCGGCCACGCACGGCACCGGCGACAACGGATTCACCGCCGCCGCGGTCGCCGCCGCCAGGAAGGCGGGCGCCTCGGCGTATGCCGAAGACGGAGCCAACCGTTGGCCCGCGGTCCACCGCGACGACGCGGCCGTACTGTTCCGGCTCGGCGCAGAGTCCGCTCCTGCCGGCTCCGTCCTGCACGCCGTCGCCGAGGAGGGCGTGCCGATCCGCGAGGTCGCCGAGGCGATCGCGGCCGGCACCGGCGTCCCCGCGATCTCCGTACCCCGGTCGGACATCGGCCGCCATCTCGGATTCCTCGGCGGCTTCTGGTCGACGGACGGGCCCGCGTCCGCGCGGCTCACCAGGGAGCGCTTCGGCTGGACGCCGACGCGCCCCACGTGGCTCGACGACCTCCGCGGAGAGTCGTACTACCGCACGTGAACGCGCCGCGCCCCCGACCGGCTCCGGCCACCACCGGGACGCCCCCGACCACCACCGGGACGGCCGGGACCGGCTCCGCGACGGGCGCCGCCGCCCGTCTACCCGGAAGCCCGCGTCAGCCCAGGAGTTCGTACGCCGGCAGCGTCAGGAACTCCTCGTACTTCTCGTCGAGCGCGACCCGCAGCAGCAGATCGTGCGCCCGCCGCCACTCTCCGGCCGCGAAGGTCTCCTCGCCCAACTCCTCGCGCAGCTGCGCCAGATCCTCGTCGGCGACCCGCCGCACCAGCTCCGGCGTGACGCGGACCTCGCCCTCCGGCGCGTCGGGCAGCACCACGCCCGCGTCGACCCACTGCCAGATCTGCGAACGCGAGATCTCCGCGGTCGCGGCGTCCTCCATGAGGCCGAAGATGGCCACGGCGCCCATGCCGCGCAGCCACGCCTCGATGTAACGGGTGCCGACCTGGACGGCGTTGCGCAGGCCCGCGTACGTCGGCCTGGCGCCGGTCGAGTCGACGGCGAGCAGTTCGGCGGCCGTGACGTCGACGTCCTCGCGCAGCCGCTCCTTCTGGTTCGGGCGGTCGCCGAGCACCGCGTCGAACGACTCCTGCGCGACGGGCACCAGGTCGGGGTGGGCGACCCAGGAGCCGTCGAAGCCGTCCGCGGCCTCGCGGTCCTTGTCGGCCCGGACCTTCGCCAGGGCCTGCTCGTTGGCCTCCGGGTCGCGGCGGTTGGGGATGAAGGCGGCCATGCCGCCGATCGCGTGGGCGCCGCGCTTGTGGCAGGTGCGCACGAGCAGTTCGGTGTACGCGCGCATGAACGGGGCCGTCATCGTCACGGAGTTGCGGTCGGGCAGGACGAACTTCGCCCCCGCGTCACGGAAGTTCTTGACGATGGAGAAGAGGTAGTCCCAGCGTCCGGCGTTCAGCCCCGAGGCGTGGTCGCGCAGTTCGTAGAGGATCTCCTCCATCTCGTACGCGGCGGTGATCGTCTCGATCAGCACCGTGGCGCGGACGGTGCCCTGCGGGATGCCGCAGTAGTCCTGGGCGAAGACGAAGATCTCGTTCCACAGCCGCGCTTCGAGGTGCGATTCGAGCTTGGGCAGATAGAAGTACGGGCCCTTGCCCAAGTCGAGGAGCCGCCGGGCGTTGTGGAAGAAGTAGAGGCCGAAGTCGACGAGTGCGCCCGGCACTTGCTCTCCGTCCACGCGCAGATGACGCTCGTCGAGGTGCCAGCCGCGTGGGCGCATCACGACGGCCGGCATCTTCTCGGCCGGGCCCAGCGCATAGGACTTGCCGGAGTTCTCGTCGGTGAAGTCGATGGTGCGCTCATAGGCGGAGATCAGATTGAGCTGACCGCCGACGACGTTCTCCCACGTCGGCGCGGAGGCGTCCTCGAAGTCGGCGAGCCACACCTTGGCGCCGGAGTTGCACGCGTTGACGGTCATCTTGCGGTCGGTGGGGCCGGTGATCTCCACACGGCGGTCCTGCAACGCCTCCGGGCAGTCGGCCACCCGCCAGTCGCCGTCCCGGATGTGCGCGGTGTCGGGGAGGAAGTCCAGGGACGAGGTGCGGGCGATCTCCGCCCGCCGCTCCGCGCGCTGTGCCGTCAACTCGTCGCGGACGGGCGTGAACCGGCGGTGGAGGGCCGTCAGGAAGTCCAGAGCCTCCCCGGTCAGCACCTCCTCCTGGCGCTCCACGGGAGTCGCATCGACGATTTCGACGGCGGAGGGCGCTCCTGCGGGCATGGTGGTCACTCCTTAAGGGCGGCGGCGTGCGGTCACGGCCGCCGGATCGCGTGCTTACCGGCACGGAGTGCCGCTGGCCGGGCGGCGCTCGTGTCAGGGCTCCGGTCTCCCGCCGGGAGGCGCAGAACCTTCTGAACAGTGGATACTAGTTTCCTCATAGTGGAACAATCAAGAGTCTGTCGATGTCGA
The DNA here is from genome assembly GCF_012726265.1 of Streptomyces sp. HNM0575. Lineage (GTDB taxonomy): Bacteria > Actinomycetota > Actinomycetes > Streptomycetales > Streptomycetaceae > Streptomyces. The sequence continues at coordinate 148,329 of NZ_JAASAG010000003.1, forward strand.
GACATCTCTTGTCTCCGTGGCCCCGCGGTGCCTGGCCCGGAGTGCCAGCCGTAACGGGCAGCCGTAACGGGCAGCCGTAACGGGCAGCCGTAACGGGCAGGCGGGACGGGCGGGTGTAACGGGCGGGCGGGACGGTGGAGATGAACGGCTGGGTTCCGCGGCCGTACGGGGGCAAACTTCCGCGGCGGGGCGGACCGGGCCAAGCGGCGGCCCGCCGGATCCGGTTGAGACGGGGCGCGGCGGCGCACGGGCTCCGAGGTTTCAAGAGCCCGATTCGGTGCGGCGCTTGAGCCGTTCCAGGTCCTCAGGGGTGTCGATGTCGGCAGGGTCTGCGATGTCACCGCACTCGACCAGCACGATCTCGTCCTCCCGCGCGCGCAGATACGCCCGCGCTCCCTGGTCGCCCTCCGCGCCCTTCGCGACCCCCGCCCAGTGGTCCGCCCCGAACAGGACGGGATGCCCCCGGCGCCCCTCGTACGAGGCGGAGGCGAGCGTCGCAGTGGAGCGGCAGGCGGAGCGCACGCGTACGACCGCGCCGGTGCCGACCCCCGGCTGGTCGACGAGCAGGATCAGCGCGGCGTCCGTGCCCGTACCGGTGAGGGAGTCCAGGCCGAGCCGCAGCGAGGAGCCCATGCCCGACTCCCAGTACGGGTTGTCCAGCACGGTGCAGCCCGAGAGTTCGGCCCGCGCCCGCACCTGGCCCGCGGCGGCGCCGAGCACCACGTGCACGCGGTCGCAGCCGCCGGCGCGCAGGGTGCGCACGGCGTGCTCGACCAGCGGCCGTCCGCGCAGCGGCAGCATCGCCTTGGGCCGCCCGCCCAGGCGGCGCCCGCCGCCTGCGGCCAGCAGCAGCCCGGCCACCGCGGGGGCGGCCGGGCCTTCCGCCTCGTCCCGCCAGGTCGTCATGCGGACCTCATCTCGGTCGTCATCTCGGTCGTCCCGGTGTTCTCGTTCGTCCCGCTCGTCGTTCTCGTTCGTCTTCCGTGTTCCCGGCAGTGTCCGGCGGGTGCCGTCCCGCAGGACGGATCCGTACGCTGTCCTCTTGCGCCCGTCCTGTACGCCTGTACGTGCGCGCCGTATGCCGGGCCTCTATTTCGCCCGATTGTGTACGAGCCGTGCAAGGCGTTGCGAAGTTGACGTTGCGCGCCCCTAATTTCGCCCTCCGTGTGGCGCGATATGCGGAGAGTGGCGTTTACTTGGTCGGGCCGGTCGCCTTCGGTCCTGTGGGGGAGCGACGAACGGCATCATCTCTGTGGGGGAGAACCGTGGTGCGAAGCGATGCTGTGGGGCAGCGTGCGATACGAGTGGCGGACGGCGCGGAGGATCCGCGCGTCGCCGGTCTGAGCGCCTCCGTGGCCCGGCTCAGGGCCGAACTGGACGCCTACCCCGCCCGGTTGCACGACAGGCAAGCCGCCGAGGACGAGCTCGACGCGCTCGACACCCAGGTCGCCGGGGGCGCGCCCGCGGCCGAAGGCCTGCGTCATTCCCTGCTGCTCATCGTCGCCGCCGTCGGCTCGGTGAGCGCCCTCGCGGAAGCGCTCTCCAGCTTGCGGAACGCGATCGAGCTCTTCGGTGAGCCGTCGGGCTTCCGGCGCGTCAACTGACGGTAGGCCGAGAGGTCCGCTGACGGGCGGCTGACCGTCGGCTGACGGGCGAACCCGCGGGCCGACCACGGAAGTTCACCGGTTCCGGCCTCTCCGGCCTCGGGCTTCTCCGGCCTCGGGCTTCTCCGGCCTCCGGCCGGTTCCGTACGGACGTCTCCTGGCACCCCTCCGCTGAAGCGAGCCGGGGTTCCCAGCCGGGAGCCCGCCGCCGGTCCCCGCGTGCGCCGTCCCGAGTCGCCGCCGCCGTCGCGCCGTTCCCCGCTTCCCGTACGCCCGCAAAGGGCGCGGGCCGAATCGAGTCCCGCCCGGGGCGCTTCCGGCTGCCCGGCTCCTGGCCGCCGCAACCCGGAAGAGACGGATGTAAGGAATCCGTCCGAGTCCTTACGCACAGCGGACGCCGGGACCGAACTGCTGGCCCGTGGCGAGCCGTTCGGGCCAGCGTGGTGGAGCGATGAGAGCGCGGGGGCAGGCCGTCCGGTCCATCGGGTTCATCGGAACAGCCATCACGCGGAAGCGAGGACCCAAGTGCGGGCTCACAAACGGAACAAGACCCGGCGCAACGCCGTCACGGCGGCCGTCGCGCTACTGCTCTCCGGCGGCGGCGTCGCAGTCGTCAGCGCGACCGCCAACGCCGGGCAGCACACCGGACATCCGGCTGCGCAGGCAGGCGGCGCACACGGCCACACCGGGCAGGACGCCCCGGTCGGCAGCGACTTCGTCGACATCACGCAGGTCCCGGACAACGTCAGGAAGCCCGGGAACGCCCCCGGCGCCTCGACCGGCACCTTCACCTCGTCCTGCGGCACCAACGCGGAGGGCCGGCACAACTCGGACAACGTGATCGTGGCTCCGGGCGTGGGCAACGGCGCACACCACACCCACGACTACGTCGGCAACAAGCAGGTAGACGCCGGCTCGACCGACGAGTCGCTCGCCGCGCAGGGCACCACCTGCACCAACGGCGACCAGTCCACCTACTACTGGCCGGTGCTCCGCGACCGCAGGCGACAGGGCGAGGACGCGGACAAGCCCGGCGGCGGTGCCGAGGACAACGTCGGCTCCGTCATCGAACCGGCCGGCGTCGATCTCACCTTCCGCGGAAGCCCCCGGGGCGACGTCGTCGCCATGCCGCGCTTCCTGCGGATCATCACCGGCGACGCGAAGGCCTCCACGAACGGAGGTGCCAACGCCAACGCCTCCTGGTCCTGCACCGGTTTCGAGGACAAGGTCCAGCTCAAGGACAAGTATCCGATCTGCCCCGACGGCAGCAGGGTCGTGCGGACCGCGTCCTTCCAGAGCTGCTGGGACGGCAAGAACACCGACAGCGCCGACCACCGGGCCCACGTGGCCTTCGCCGGGGCCGACGGATCGTGCCCCGGCGGCTTCAAGGCCGTCCCGCAGCTGGTCCAGCGATTGACGTACGACGTCCCCGACGCACCCGACTTCGCCGTGGACAGCTTCCCCGAGCAGAAGCACAAGCCGGTCACCGACCACGGTGACTTCATCAACGTCATGACGGACGACCTCATGAACCAGGCCGTGGACTGCATCAACTCCGGCAGGCGGTGCGGCTGACGGCGCAGTCCCGCGCCGGGCTCCTGCGCCGGGCTCCTGCTCCGGGCACCCGCGCCGGGCTCCCGCCCCCGGGACCGGCGTCCTGCGAGCCACGTTCCCTCTGTCCGCGCCTCCCCATGAGGGCGGGAGGCGGCTGCCGTTGCGCGCCGCCTCCCGCCGCCCGGCTTCCACGACCGCGAAAGAGGTTGTCGAGAGTGGACGAGTACGGATCATCCTGGGCGCCGAGGCGCCGCCGCCCGAACTCCCGGGCGCTGACGCGTGCGTTGCGTGCGCTGGCGCGTGCCGTACCCGCGGGAGCCGGCGCGGTCCTGGTGATGCTGCTGGCGATGACGGTGGTGCTCCAGCAGACCGGCGCCTGGCCGTTCGAGCGCAAGGACGCCCCGCCTTCCCGGTCCGTGCCCGACGCCCGGCTGCCCCTGCCGCCCCCGGGCAGCGCCTCCGGCGGCCCGCGGTCCGGCGGAGAGGGGAGTGCGCGGACGAGCGCGCCTCCTGACGGTACGGAGACGGAGACGAGCCCGCCCTCCGGCGGTCCCGCTAGGTCCGCCCCCGCCGGGTCCGGTGCCGGCGAAGGCGCGGGCGACTGCGGTTGCCGGGCCGTCTGGCACGTGGACGGCCGGCCGGAGGGCTTCGACGCGACGGTGCGGATCACGAACACCGGCGAAGTCCCCTTCCGCGGCTGGCGGATCGACTGGACGTGGCCGGACGGGCAGCGGCTGGTCATGGGCCGGAACGCCCGGTTCCAGGAGTCGGGCGCGAGCGTCACCGTGCGGAACAACAGCGGCAATGCGGAGGTTCCGGCGGGCGCTTCGACGACGTTCGATCTCCGGGCCGCCGGAAGCGGAAGTCCCGCACCACGCCTCACCTGTCACGTCCTCTGACACGGCATGGGCGCGTGCCGCGCGTGCGCGTCCCCTGCGCCGCCCGCCGTCAGCTCGTGCCGTTGCTCGCCAGCGCCCTCGACAGCTGCTCCGCGACCTCGTGCATCAGCGGCACGAACTTGTCCGTGGCCGCCTCCGTGACCCTGCCCGCCGGCCCGGAGATCGAAATGGCCGCCGCCGTGGGCGAGTCGGGCACCGAGACGGCGATGCAGCGCACGCCCAGCTCCTGCTCGTTGTCGTCCATCGCGTAGCCCGCCTCGCGTACGTGCTCCAGCGCCGCGAGGAAGCCCTCCGGCGTGGTGATGGTCCGCTCGGTCGCCGCGGGCATCCCCGTACGGGCCAGCACCGCGCGGACCTCGTCGGGCGAACTGCCCGCGAGCAGCGCCTTGCCCACGCCCGTGGAGTGCGGCAGCACGCGCCGGCCGACCTCCGTGAACATCCGCATCGAGTGCCGGGACGGCACCTGCGCGACGTAGACCACCTCGTCGCCGTCGAGAAGCGCCATGTTGGCGGTCTCGCCGGTCTCTTCGACCAGCCGCGCCAGATACGGACGCGCCCAGGTGCCCAGCAGCCGGGAGGAGGACTCTCCGAGACGGATGAGGCGCGGCCCGAGCGCATAGCGCCGGTTCGGGTGCTGGCGTACGTAACCGCAGGCGACGAGGGTGCGCATCAGGCGGTGGATGGTCGGGAGCGGCAGTCCGCTGCTGCCGGACAGCTCGCTCAGCCCGACCTCGCCGCCCGCGTCGGCCATCCGCTCCAGCAGGTCGAAGGCGCGCTCCAGGGACTGGACGCCGCCTCCCGACTGTCCCGTTGACTGTCCCGTCGAGGCGGGGGCGTCGCTGGCTGCGGGATCGGCGGTGGCGGAGTTTCGCCGGTCGGACGACGGCACGTCGCGTTCCTTTCCTGCGGGTGGGGCGCATGCTACCGGCATGGGATCACCGGGCTCTGCGGCCGCTCAGGGCGCGGATCTCCGGGCGGTCCCCGGGCGTTCGCCGGGCACGAGCGGACCCGGGCCCCGTGAGCGACCCACCAGAGCGTTTTGCATGGCGGAATGGTACTTCCATTTTGCGGAATGCGCCATGGCTCACGTCTTGACGGGGCGGAGATCTGCCAAGAGGATCTGGCGTCAACAGATTGTTGAAACGAAGGGGTGGTCAGGTGCCCGGCGTCCGACTCGTACTGCGCTCGTCACGCGTCGTCACACCCGAGGGTACGCGCGCCGCGTCGGTGAGCGTCGCGGACGGACGGATCACCGAGGTCGGCCCGTACGACGCCCCGGTGCCGGCCGGAGCGCGGCTCGTCGACGCGGGCGACGACGCGGTGCTCCCGGGGCTCGTGGACACACACGTACACGTCAACGACCCCGGCCGCACCGAGTGGGAGGGCTTCGCCACCGCGACCCGCGCCGCCGCGGCCGGCGGCATCACCACGCTCCTCGACATGCCGCTCAACTCCCTGCCGCCGACCACCACCACCGCCCATCTGCGTACGAAGCAGGAGACGGCACGGCCGCAGGCGCACATCGACACCGGCTTCTGGGGCGGCGCCGTGCCGGGCAACGTCTCCGAACTGCGTCCGCTGCACGACGCGGGCGTCTTCGGCTTCAAGTGCTTTCTCTCGCCCTCGGGCGTCGAGGAGTTCCCCCAACTCGGCCCGGACGAACTGGAGTCGGCGCTCACCGAGATCACCGGCTTCGGCGGGCTGCTGATCGTCCACGCCGAGGATCCGGGGCGGCTCGCGGCCGCGCCCCAGCGAGGCGGCGCCGCCTACGCCGACTTCCTCGCGTCCCGTCCGCGTGCCGCCGAGAACGACGCGATCGACCGGCTCATCGCTCTCGCCCGCAAGCTGGACGCCAGAGTGCACGTGCTGCACCTCTCCTCCGCGGACGCCCTGCCCGCCATCGCGCGCGCCCGCGGCGAGGGGGTGGCGCTGACCGCCGAGACGTGTCCGCACTTCCTGACCCTCGCCGCAGAGGAAGTCCCGGACGGCGCAACGGAGTTCAAGTGCTGCCCGCCCATCCGCGAACGCGCCAACCAGGACGTCCTGTGGCAGGGCCTCGCCGACGGCACTATCGACTGCGTCGTCTCCGACCACTCGCCCTGCACCGCCGACCTCAAGGACGGCGACTTCGGTACGGCCTGGGGAGGCATCTCCTCGCTCCAACTCGGCCTGCCCGCCGTGTGGTCCGAGGCCCGCGGCCGCGGGCACACGCTCGACGACGTCGCGCGCTGGATGTCGGCCGCGCCCGCCCGCCTCGCCGGGCTCGACGGCCGCAAGGGCGCCGTCGCGCCGGGCCACGACGCGGACTTCGCCGTGCTCGCGCCCGAGGAGACCTTCACCGTCGACCCGGCGGAGCTCCAACACCGCAACCCGGTCACGGCGTACGCGGGCAGGACGCTGCACGGAGTCGTACGGGCCACCTGGCTGCGGGGGCGGCTGATCGCGGAGAACGGCCGCCCGGGTCCGGCGACCGGACGGCTCCTCCAGAGGACCGGGGCCGGGGCGGGGACCGGGACGCGGGCCGGGGCCGCCGGAACGCCATGAGGGACCGCGGCATCCGTGACCCGCGCCCGTACCAAGCGACCTGACCCCGAATCCGTACCCGACCCCGAACCCGACCCCGAACCCGGACCCGACTCCGAACCCGGACCCGACTCCGAACCGGCGAGACCGCCGGGACGACGGAACACACCCAGAGCACCCGGAGGCCCACCGCATGACGGCCACTGACCCCGACCGGCCCGCGCCCGCCCCCGCGCGCTTCACCGGCGACGCGAGCCCGTACGGAGGCGGCGATCCGTACGCCGACTACCGCACCGCCGCACTTCCCTTCACCCACCTCGCCGACCTGGCCGACCGGCGCCTGGGTGCCGGAGTCGTCGCCGCGAACGACGAGTTCTTCGCCGAGCGCGAGAACCTGCTCAAGCCCGGCCGCCCCGAGTTCGATCCCGAACGCTTCGGCCACAAGGGCAAGATCATGGACGGCTGGGAGACGCGGCGCCGGCGCGGGAGCGGCTCCGAAGCCCCGCACCCGGCCGCGGACGACCACGACTGGGCCCTCGTACGGCTGGGAGCACCCGGCGTCGTACGCGGAATCGTCGTCGACACCGCGCACTTCCGCGGCAACCACCCGCGCGCGGTCTCGGTGGAGGCGGCGTGCGTGCCGGGCGCTCCCTCGCCGGAGGAGCTGCTCGCGGACGGCACCGAGTGGACCGTCCTCGTCCCGGAGACCGCCGTCGGGGGACACGCGGCGAACGGCTTCACCGTCGACGGCGGGCGCCGCTGCACACATCTGCGCCTCAACCTGCACCCCGACGGCGGCGTGGCACGGCTGCGCGCATACGGCGAAGTCGCCCCGGATCCCGGGTGGTTGGCGGCCCTGGGCACCTTCGACGTCGTCGCGCTGGAGAACGGCGGCGCCGTGCTGGACGCCTCCGACCGCTTCTACTCGCCGCCCGGCAACACGATCCTGCCGGGGCGTTCGCACCGGATGGACGACGGCTGGGAGACCCGCCGCCGCCGCGACGACGGCAACGACTGGATCCACTACGCGCTGACGGCGCAGTCCGTGCTCCGCGCGGTCGAGATCGACACCGCATATCTCAAGGGGAACGCCGCGGGCTGGGTCGCCCTGTGGGGCAGGGACGCCGGTGGAGGCAACGGCAGCGGAGGCAGCGGGAGCGGCGGGAACAGCCGGAGCGGTGAGAGCGGCCGGGGCGGCGAATGGCGTGAACTGCTGCCCCGCACAAGGCTCCAGCCCGACACCGTGCACCGCTTCCTGCTCGGCGACGACGCCCCTCCCGCCACCGAGGCACGGCTCGACATCTTCCCCGACGGCGGCATCTCGCGGCTGCGGCTGTACGGATCACTCACCGCGGAGGGGGCGCGTGACCTCGGCGAACGCCACCGGGGCCGGGCTGACGGTACGTGAACGCCGGGGAAAAATCCCTCACTTGGCGTTGACATGTCATCTACGCGCGTCAGCATGGGTGTATGAGAATCCCCCCACGAATCGCGCGCGTAAGCGCCCTCAGCGCCCTGTCCCTCACCCTTCTCGTCGGCGGTCCCGCCGCGATCGCGCAGGCGACCGCGGACGCCCCGAAGGCCTCGGCTCCGGCCGCGTCCGCGCCGGCGGACGTCGGCAAGATCTGCGAGACGAAGCTGCCGAAGGAGGCCCACGAGACCCTCGACCTCATCGACAAGGGCGGCCCCTATCCGTACCCGCAGGACGGGACGGTCTTCGACAACCGCGAGGGAATCCTCCCGGACCAGGACTCCGGCTACTACCACGAGTTCACGGTGGAGACGCCCGGCTCCCCCGACAGGGGAGCCAAGCGCATCGTGACCGGTGAGGAGAAGCAGGAGGACTACTACACCGACGACCACTACGAGTCGTTCGACAAGGTCGACTTCAGCTGCTGACCTCCTTCAGCTGCTGACCTTCAGCGGCCGACGCCGCCGCTCGCCGGCGGCGACGTCGGCCGGGGCCGCCACGGTCAGCCGGCGGGCGCCGCGGGCCAGGTGAAGGTCGCGACGGCGCCTGCCGGAAGCTCGTACGCCAGCGAGTGACCCGACTCCGTGACGGAGAACTTCCGTGCGGAACCGGCGGAGTTGAGGACGACGGCGGCCCGGGAGCCGTCAGGGTTCTCGAAGACGACGTCCTCGACTCCGCCGGGCTGCTGCGTCGTGGAGCCGATGCGGTGCGCACCGCGCTCCACGAACTTGGAGACGTGGCCCAGCGAGTAGAACTCGGCGTTCCTCGTGACGCTGTCGCCGTCGATCTCCACGACGCCGTTGCACTTGGTCTCGCAGTTGCCGAAGTGCGGCCCGCCGTTCTTGTCGAGCGCCATGTTCCACAGCACGACGGTCTCCGCCCCCGAGCGGAGGCTGCGCACCACCAGGTTCTCCGTCTGCCACTTCAGGCTGTCGGCGAAGGTGTTCGCGGGCTCGTCGCTGTCGGTGCCGGAGCACTCGGTGAAGAAGACCCGTTCGCCCGCGTCGCGCACCTGCTGCTGCGCCTCGGGCTCACCGCCGTAGCAGTGGAACGCGGCACCTTGCACGCGCTCGATGTCCGCGGTCTTGTCGAGGACTTCGAGCGGGTACTCCGGCTTGTCCCAGTTGTGGTCGTAGGCGAACAGCTCCGTGCCGAGACCGGCCGCGGTCAGCTTCTCGTCCAGGATCCGCAGGAAGTCCGCCTCGTCGGCCGCGGGCAGTCCCATCGACGGGTACGTCGTCTCGAAGAGCGGTTCGTTCTGCGCGGTCAGGTCCTGGACGGTGACGCCCTCATCGGCGTACGCCTGCACCGCCTTGACGAGATAGTCCGCGTACGCCTCGTAGTTCTCCCGCTTGAGGCTGCCGCCCTCCAGCTTGCCGCTGTCCTTCATCCACGCGGGCGCGGACCACGGGGTGCCCATCACGCGGATTCCCGGATTGATGCCGAGGGCCTGGCGCAGCAGCGGCAGGATCTCCTTCTTGTCGCGGTCGACGGAGAAGGCGCCGTGCTCGTCCTCGTAGCTGTAGTAGGGGAGTTCGGCGACGAAGTCCGAGCCGCCGAGCGGCTGCCGGAGGTAGTCGAGGCCGATCCCGTCGCCGTCCGTGGAGAACAGGCCCTTCATCAGCTTCTCCCGCTCCCCGTCGGGGAGCCGGGACATCAGCCGGGCCGACGCCTCGGTGATCGAGGCGCCCGCACCCGTGAACTGCTGCCCCTTGGCGGACGCGTCGACGGCCACGTCGATGTCCTGCTTGCTGCCGTCGAAGGAGACGTCCTGTTCCCGCTCCAGCCGCTTCCCGCCGTCCGCGGTGGTCACCCACACCCGGGCGGTGCCGGCGGCCGCCCGGCCGCCGCTCCCGCCACCGGGGGAGCCGTGGCCGTCCGCATGGGCGGCGGACTCGCCGCCCACCAGGACGTTGGTGCCGGCGAGCAGCGCGAGGGCGGTCGCCGACGCGGCGATTCTCCGTCTGTGTGTCACGGTGCGGCTCCTTCGTGTGTGTGGCGGTCGGTGGTGCGTGGTGCGGCTGCGCTTCGTGGCTTGGTGCGGTGGTCTCCCGGCGGGTCCTGCCCGAGGCCGCCGCCTCGGGCAGGACCCGCCGGGAAGCGGGCCGGGGGCTTACGCCGCGCGGCGTCCGCGGCGCCGGTGGCGGCGGACGATGTCCGCGTACCGGTGGCCGCTGCTCTTGATCGTCCGCCGCTGCGTCGAATAGTCGACGTGGACGAGGCCGAAGCGCTTGTCGTAGCCGTAGGCCCACTCGAAGTTGTCCATCAGCGACCAGGCGAAGTAGCCGGCGAGCGGCACGCCCTGATCGACGGCGTCGGCGCAGGCGGCCAGGTGCTCGTCGAGGTAGCGCACCCGCTCGGGGTCGTCGACATGTCCGTCCGGGCCCACCACGTCCGGGTAGGCCGAGCCGTTCTCGGTGACGTACAGGCAGCGCGCGCCGTAGTCCTCGGTCATCCGCACGAGCGTCTTGGTCAGCCCCGGCGAGTGCACCTCCCAGTCCATGTGGGTGCGGCGGGCGCCCGCGGGGACGACCTGGCGGGCGTGGGGGAGGGGGCCCGTGGGGTCGTCGGCGACGAGATTGCGGAAGTAGTAGTTCAGGCCCAGCCAGTCCAGCGGTTCGGCGATGGTCGCCAAGTCGCCCGGCCGCTCGGGGAGTTCGACGCCGTACAGCTCCAGCATGTCCTGCGGGTAGCCGCGTCCGTGCAGCGGGTCCATCCACCAGCGGTTGGTGTGGCCGTCGGCCCGGCGCGCGGCGGCCACGTCGGCCTCCTTCTCGGAGGCGGGCTCGCAGTGGGTCAGGTTGTTGACGATGCCGACCCGGGCGCCCGGCACCGCCGACCGGATCGCCTGCACCGCGAGCCCGTGGCCCAGGTGCAGGTGGTACGAGGCGCGCACGGCGGCCTCGATGTCGGTCATCCCGGGAGCCATGTGGCCCTCCAGATGACCGATCCACGCCGAGCACAGCGGCTCGTTGAGGGTGGCCCAGTCCTTGACGCGGTCGCCGAGCCGGTCGGCCACGAGCGAGGAGTACGCGGCGAAGCGCTGCGCGGTCTCGCGCACCGGCCAGCCGCCGCGCTCCTGCTGGGCCTGCGGCAGATCCCAGTGGTAGAGGGTCGGGAAGGGGGTGATGCCCTCTTCCAGCAGTGCGTCGGTCAGCCGGTCGTAGAAGGCCAGTCCGGCCTCGTTGACCGCGCCGCCGCCCTCGGGCACGATGCGCGGCCACGCGATGGAGAAGCGGTAGGCGTCGACGCCCAGTTGCTTCATCAGCGCGATGTCCTCGCGCCACCGGTGGTAGTGGTCGCAGGCCACGTCCCCGTTGTCTCCGTTGGCCACCTTCCCCGGCATGCGGCAGAACGCGTCCCAGATGGACGGGCCGCGGCCGTCCTCGGACGCGGCGCCCTCGATCTGGTACGAGGCGGTGGCCACGCCCCAGCGGAAATCGGCGGGCAGTGCGAACGGTGCCGCGGTGGCGGGGGAGGCTTCGGTCGCTTCGGACACGGGCTTCCTTTCATTCGGTGCGATCTGCATTCGGTGCATGGGTACTTCGGTGCATCGGTACTTCGGTGCGATCTGCGTTCGGTGCAACAGCCGGCAGTCGTCGGACAGTCGGCATACGGGGCGAAACGGGCCGGAACGGCAGTGACGGAACGGCCCGGTGCGGAACGGGACTTACCCGCTTCGCACGAGGGCGTGACGGGCTGACGGCACGGCCCCCGCGCCGTACCCGCGCCGTACCCGGGCAGTGCCCGGCCCGGGTACGGCGGGCCCGACGGCCCTGCTCACCAGGTGACTTGAGTTGTGATCACGTGCGGCCGGCCGGGTCCGCTCACGTGGACCGCCCGGACGGTGGCGGGCCGGTTTCGAGGACTCGGTCGGCGACCCCGGCCCTCAGCCGTTCACTTGACGGCTCCCGCGGTCAGGCCGGTGACGAGATACCGCTGGAGCAGCAGGAATCCGGCCACGATCGGCACGCTCGCCACGAGCGAGGCGGCCATGACCTGGTTCCAGTAGACCTGGGTCTGCGTGGCGTACCCCTGAAGCCCGATGGCGAGGGTGCGGGTGGTCTCGTTCGTCATGACGGACGCGAAGAGGACCTCGCCCCACGCCGTCATGAAGGAGTAGACGGCGACGGCGACGATCCCCGGCACCGCGGCCGGCACCACCACCCGCATCAGCGCGCCCAGCGGCCCGCAGCCGTCGGTGAGCGCCGCCTCGTCCAGATCGCGGGGGATCGAGTCGAAGTAGCCGATCAGCATCCAGATGGAGAACGGCAGGGTGAAGGTGAGGTAGGTGACGATCAGCGCGCCGCGCGATCCGTACAGCGCGATGCCCGTCGCGTTGCCGAGGTTGACGAAGATGAGGAACAGCGGCAGCAGGAAGAGGATGCCGGGGAACATCTGCGTCGAGAGGATCGTGATCGTGAACAGGCGCTTGCCGCGGAAGCGGTAGCGGCTGACGGCGTACGCCGCGAAGGTGGCGATCAGCACGGAGCAGCCGGTCGCCGAGCCCGCCACGATCAGCGAGTTGACGAAGTAGTCCGCGAGCGGGACGGTGCTCCAGATGTCCACGTACGGACTGATCGTCAGGCCGCTGGGGATCCACCTGAAGCGGTCCGTCACGTCCGCGAGCGGCTTGAGCGAGCTGCTGACCATCACCAGCAGCGGCGTCGCCGCGAACAGCGTCAGCAGGGTCAGCACGATGCGCCGCGTCCAGATGAACGAGACCGGCGGCGCCGAGGGGGACACCGTGCGGGAGCCGGACCCGGACCTGAACCCCGAGCCGGAGCCGGTCCGCAGTCGTGCGCCCGCCTTCGCGCCGGCGGGTGAACCGGCCGCCGGCGAGGGGCCGTCGGGCCCGCCTGACTGCGGGGTGCCGCCCGCGGGGGCGGCCGTCGTCGTGGCTTCAGACATCGCGCTTCCTCCCCGCGCCGGTCACCAGCAGATACACGCCCGTCACGAGCAGCAGGAAGAGCAGCAGCAGCACGGACATGGCCGAGCCGGAGCCGAAGTCCCAGGTGACGAAGGACGCTTGATAGATGTGGATCGAGATCAGGTCCGCCGCCTCGGGCGCCGACTTGCCGAAGAGGATGTACGGCACGTTGAAGTCGTTGAACGTCCACAGGAACAGCACCAGCACCAGCACCTGGTTGACCGGGCGCAGCGACGGCAGCGTGATCCGGCGGATCTGCTGCAACATGCCCGCGCCGTCGACCTGCGCGGCCTCGTACAGCTCCCGCGGGATGTTCTGAAGCGCGGCCATCAGGATCAGGAAGGCGAACGGCCAGGTGCGCCACACCGCGACGACGACGAGCGCGGTGAAGCTGTTGTCACCGATGAGCCAGAACGGCTCGGAGTCGGTGAGCCCCAACTGGTCGTGTATGACGTGGTTGACCATGCCGCCGTCCCGCTGGAGCAGGAAGGACCAGGTGATGACGGCGGTGTAGACGGGCAGCGCGTACGGCGTCAGGAACAGCGCGCGCAGTATGCCGCGTCCGCGGAAGGACTCCTGCATCAGGATCGCTGCGGTCACACCCAGCAGCCACGCGAGCGACACGGCCAGCACCGTGAACGCGCAGGTGACGAGGAACGAGTGCAACAGGGCCTCGCCGACGGGGGCGTTGACGTCCACGGCGATGCGGAAGTTGTCCGCGCCGGCCCACGGCGCCTCGCCCCAGTTGCGGATGTACTGCTGCGTCAGCTCCTTGAAGCTCATCATCACGCCGACGGCCATCGGCCCGATGTGGATGAGGAGTTCGAGGACGAGCGCCGGCAGCAGCAGGAGATACGGCAGTCCGGCCCGGCGCAGGCGGTCGGGGAGGATGCGCCTGCGCCGGGGGCGTGAGGGACCGTCGCCGGCCGCGTCCGCAGTGGGGGCGGCGGGCCGTGACGTTCCCGGTGGGGGGCTGAGAGTCGTCATCGGTCCGTACTACTTCCGCATCTGCTGCTGCGCGGCGGACAGTTCCTTCTTCACGGACGCGTCGGTGACCTTGCGTCCGGCCGCGGCGTCGGCGAAGAGGTCCTTCATGGCGTTGCCGACGAGGGTCTCGAACTTCGACTCGTCCGGGACCTGCGGAAGCGGCGCGGAGGAGCTGGCGAGCACCTCGCGCAGCACCTTCAGGTCCGGGGTGTCGAAGGCCTTGTCGGACTGCGCGGCCTTCACCGGCGGGATCGAGCCGTAGGCGGCGTTGAGCGTCCGCTGCTCCTTGTCGGAGGTCATGAACTTCGCGAACTTCATCGAGCCGTCGATGTTGTCGGAGTTCTTGAAGACCGCCAGGTTGATGCCCGCGACCATCGACCTGGTGCCCTTCTCGCCCGAGCCGGGCGCCTGCACGGGCACCGGCGCGACGCCGTACTGGCCGGGCTTCATGCCGTTGGACTTCAGGCTCGTGGCCGCCGCCTGCCACAGCAGCATGCCGGCCTTGCCCTTGGCGAAGTCGCGTACGGACTCGCGCTTGGCGTACTCGGCGTTGCCGGGCGGCGCGATCTTGTCGCCGCCCACCAGGTCGACGTACTGCTTGACGGCCTTCACGGCGCCGTCCGAGTCGAACGTCGGCTTGCCGGAGGGGTCGAAGAAGTCGTGGCCGTGCTGCTTGCCGAGGATGAAGGCGTGGTGCGAGTTCTCGACCGGGTCGCCGCCCTCGACGGCGACTCCGTACTTCCCGTCGCCCGTGAGCTTCTTGCCGTCCTTCACCAACTCGGCCCAGGTGGCGGGGGGTTCGTCGATCCCCGCGTCCTTGAACATCTTCTTGTTGTAGTAGAGGCCGTAGGCGAGGGAGTAGATCGGCAGGGCCGCCGGGTCCTTCTGGGGCGCGCCGGCCGCCGCCAGCGCTGAGGGCTGGAAGCGCTTCGCGCCGCCGACCTTCTTCATGTGCGCGTCGTCCCAGGGCAGCAGCGCTCCCGTCGCCTGGAGCGAGGCCGACCAGGTGTTGCCGATGTTGAGTACGTCCGGGCCCTGTCCGGAGGACGTGGCCCCGAGGATGCGGTCCAGCAGGCTGTCCCACGGGATGACTTCGAGCTTGACCTTGATCCCGGTCTGCTTCTCGAAGCGCTTCAGCTCAGGCCCCAGCACCTTCTTGTCGTGGGCGATGCTGGTGCCCTGGTTGCTGGCCCAGTACGTCAGCTCTTTCGGCTTGTCGTTGCTGCCCTCGCCGTCCGTCGAACTGCCGCCGCCGCAGCCGGCGGTGACGGCGGTGAGTGCGGCGGCGAGTGTGACGGCGGCTGCGTTGCGTGCCCGGCTTCTGCGCATGGCGACGGCCCCTCCCCGAGGCTCCTGCGTTCGGCCCCTGAATGGTCCGAACCATTAATTTCACGGCGTGAGTTAAGTAGTGAGAGAAGTGGGCGTCAAGACTTCTGACAGAGGTAGATTGGCCGGGGAGGGCGGCTGATGGGCGGACACGACAGGCGCACTGTGCGCGACCTGCGGCGGAGCAACCGCGCGGCCGTGCTCCGCCTGCTCTATTTCGAAGGGCCCCTCAGCAGGCAGGAGTTGGGCCCGGCCACCGGTCTCAGCTCCGGGTCGATAAGCAATGTCGTCACCGAACTCCTTGCGGAGGGCGTGCTGGAGGAGGCCGGCTCCGTCGGGTCGGACGGCGGCCGGCCCCGTACGCTACTGCGTGTAGCGCGGCAGAGCGCCTGTCTCGTCGGAGTCGACGTCGGCGAGACGCGGGTGCGCGTCGAGCTGTTCGACCTGATGCTCACCGAAGTGGCCCGCAGCGAGCAGCCGTTGGACGACGGCGGGCACGACGTCTCGCTCGTCGTACGGCTCATCGAGAAGGGCCTGGCCGCGGTGCTGGCCCAGGTCGGCGAGTCCACGGGGCCGTTGCTCGGAGTGGGCGTCGGCGTGCCCGGCATCGTCGAGCGCCGCTCGCACGGCGGTGCGCTGGTGCACGGGCAGACCGTCGGCTGGGACGCCGTCCCCCTGGAGGAGATGCTGCGCGAATCCGCCGGGCTCGCGGACGGCGACGGCTCGCCGGGCGGCGCCGTGGGCGCACTCGCCGGGCGGCACCGCGCACGGTCCGTGCCCCTGCTCATCGGGAACGGCGCCAAGACCCTCGGGCAGGCCGAGATGTGGTTCGGCGCGGGCCGCGGAGCCCGTGACGCCGTGATCGCGCTGATCGGCTCCGGCGTCGGGGCCTGTGTGGTGACCGGCGGCGAACCGTACGGCGGAGCCTCCAGCGGCGCCGGCGAGTGGGGCCACACGGTGCTCGCCGTGGGCGGCCGCGCCTGCCGCTGCGGCGCACGCGGCTGCCTGGAGGCGTACGTCGGAGCGGGAGGCGTCATCGCGCGATGGCGTGAGGCCGGCGGCGAACCCGGCAGCGGCGACGAGGAGTCCGCGCTGGCCGAACTGCTGGCCACCGGGCGGGGCGAGGGGGCCCGGGCCCGGATCGCCGCGGCCGTGCTGGAGGAGACCGCGGAGTATCTCGGAGCGGGCATCGCAGACCTGGTCAACCTCTTCAACCCCGAGCGGATAGTGATCGGCGGCTGGGCCGGACTGTTGCTGGGCCCACAGCTGCTTCCCGCTGTGCGCACGGCCACGGACGCGTACGCTCTGCGGTACCCGGCGGCCCGTACGGCCGTCGAACTGTGCAGGCTGGGCCCTGACGCGGTGACCGTCGGCGCGGCCACGCTGCCGCTGCGCCGCTTCCTCGACGCCGGAGGAAGTCCGCCCCCAGGGGTGGCATTGTCCGTGTGAGCGGGTAACGTCTCCACAGAGAGTGATGCCATGGTGGCAGATGTGGGGAGAAACCGGTGGTAAACGGACCGGAGGCCATTACATGCGGTGAGGCGATGCTGCTTATGCTCGCCGAGCACGGCATGCCGCTGGACCGGGCGACCTCCTTCCGCCGCTCCGTCGCGGGCGCCGAGTCCAATGTCGCGCAGGGGCTCGCGCGCCTCGGCCACTGGGCACGCTGGATCGGACGCGTCGGCGACGACCCCGCCGGAGAGGCCGTGCTGCGGGAGCTTCGCGCGGACGGAGTCGACGTCTCCGGCGCCGAGATGGACCCCACGGCGCCCACCGGGCTGCTGCTGCGCGACAGCCACGCGGAGCGCGTGATCGACGTGCAGTACTACCGCGAGGGCTCCGCCGCCTCGTATCTCTCCCCGGACCAGATCCGCGTGGAGATGCTGGAAGGGGCGCAGATCGTGCACGTCTCGGGCATCACGCCGATGATCTCCGAGTCGGCGGCGCAGGCCACTTGGGCCCTGGTCGAGCGCGCCCGCCAGGTCGGCGCCGCGGTCTCCTTCGATCCGAACGTGCGGCGGAAGCTGGGCACCGAGCACGAGTGGATCCGTACGGTGGGGCCGCTGCTGCGGGAGGCCGACCTCGTCATCGCCGGGGAGGACGAGCTGGAGCTGCTGCTGGGCGGCGGCGTTGAGGAGACCTCCAAGGCGCTGCTGACGCTGGGGCGGGCCCGTACCGTCGTGGTCAAGCGCCGCGACCACTCCGCGTCGGCACTCGGCAGGGACGGCGAGTGCACGCAGGAGCCCTTCGACGTGCCGGTCTGCGACCCGGTGGGCGCGGGCGACGCGTTCGCCGCGGGCTGGCTCTCGGCATGGCTGCGCGGCCGCAAGTCCGAAGACGCCCTCGCCGAGGCGGCATGCGTCGCCGCACTGGTCGTACAGGCGCCGGGAGACACCGAGGGGCTGCCCACGGCGCAGGCGCGCGACCGCGCCCTGGCGGGCTTCCTCGACGGCTCCGACTCCGTGCACCGCTGAATCCTCCGGCGTCCCCCGGGCAAGCGCACTGGGGAGAAGACGGGACGAGAAGAGAGGCGGCGAACTGCCGTGTACCGATGGGAGATCACCCGTACCGCCGTCGAGCAGCGTGTCTTCGCCGTCGTCCGCAGCGACACCTACGAGCGCGTCACGGCCATGGCCGACACCCTGCTCGCCGCCGGCATCACCAGCCTGGAGATCTCACTGACCACGCCCTACGCGCTGGACGCCGTGGCCACGCTGCGGCGCGAGACCGACGAGGACTGCGTCATAGGCGCCGGCACGGTGCTCGACGCCTCCGCAGCGAGAGCCGCGGTGGAGGCAGGAGCGCGCTTCCTCGTCTCGCCCGCACTGGACGCGGAGGTCATCAGCACCGGACACCGCTACGGGGTGCCGGTCTTCCCCGGCGTCGCCACGCCCTCCGAGATGGTGCGGGCGCTGGAGCTGGGCGCCGACGCGCTGAAGCTCTTCCCCGCCTCCGGGCACGACCCGTCGTGGCTCAAGGACGTACGGGCGGCGCTGCCGCAGGCGCCGCTGATGCCGACCGGAGGCGTCACCGTGGAGAACGCTCCGGAGTGGATAGCCGCCGGAGCCGTCGCCTGCGGCATGGGGTCGGCGCTCACCGACGGCGACAGGGAGGCGGTCGCCAAGCGTGTGACGGCTCTGCTCCAGCGGCTGGAGGAGGCCGGCGCCGCCAAGCCGGCGGGCAAGCGCGGCCGTTGAGCGGACCCCGCGGGAGGGCCGGCGCCGCGTTCGGGTCGTAGCGGGTCGCTCACGCTCCGGCGGGATGCGAGCTCCGCGCCGTGGGGCCCGCATGTTCCGCCTCACATGCCTCCGGAACCCCCACCCGACGGGCACACGCGCAACTTAGTCTGTGCGCAATGGAAATCAGGGAGTGCCGCAAAGAGGACGTGGCAGTGCTCGACGAGCACATGCCCGCCCCCGGTGCTGCCTGCGATCACGCCGCCCGCTTCCTGCGTCACAGCGAGGGCGTCAGCACTCTCCTCGTCGCCTGGCGCGAGGACGGACGGCCGGTCGGCAGCTGCGAAGTCCTCTGGGAGGGCTGCCGTGCACCCGAGGTCAGGGCCGTGCACCCGGACTGCTCCGAGATCGCCGGTCTCGGCCTGTGGCCGGAGGCGCTGCGCTCCCAGTGCGTGGGTACGGCGCTCATCGACGCGGCGGAGCAACTCGTGCTGCGGCGGGGCCGGTCGAGCGTCGGCGTCGGCGTGGAGAAGAACAACCCGCGCACCCAGGACCTCTACAAGCGGCTCGGCTACCGGCCGTCGACGCCGTATCTCGACTGCGGTTCGTACGAGGACAGTGCGGGGCTCGTCCACCGGGTCGCCGACGCCTGCACGTTCATGGTGAAGCAGCTGGCGCCGGCCGACGGCGAGCGGCCCGCGCCGCAGCAGGAGAGGCCCGCACAGCATCCGGCGCCCGGCTGAGGCGGACGCGGACCCGCGCCCGGACCGGGCGCTCTGACCTGCACGCTGCACCCTGACCTGAACGCTGCACGCGGCACTCTGCGCTCGACGAGGTCACGGGGTCAGCGCGGGTCGCCCGACTCGCAGCGCTCCACGGTCCATTCGCGCACCTTCTCGCTGAGGGTGATGCCGAGCCCGGGACGGTCGGGCACGCGCATGCGGCCGTCGCCGATCTCCAGCCGCTCCTCGAACAGCGGCTCCAGCCAGTCGAAATGCTCCAGCCACGGCTCGTACGGATAGGCCGCCGCGAGGTGCAGATGGATCTCCATCGCGAAGTGCGGGGCGAGTTGGAGGTGCTGGTGCTCGGCGAGGGCGGCGAGCTTGAGGAACTGGGTGATGCCGCCGATGCGCGGCGCGTCGGGCTGGATGACGTCGGCCGCTCCGCTGCGCATCAGCTCCCAGTGCTCCGCGACGGAGGAGAGCATCTCGCCCGTGGCGACGGGGGTGTCGAGTGCGGCGGCGAGCGCGGCGTGCCCCTGCGCGTCGTAGGCGTCGAGCGGCTCCTCCAGCCAGACCAGCCCGAACTCCTCCAGCGCGCGGCCCATGCGCAGCGCGGTGGGACGGTCCCACTGCTGGTTCGCGTCGGCCATCAACGGCACGCCGTCGCCGAGCCGTTCGCGAACGGCGGTCAGCCGCCGCAGGTCCTCCCGGTGGTCGGGATGACCCACCTTGATCTTGATGCCGCCCACGCCGCCGTCGAGCGAGGCCGCGGCGTTCTCCAGCAGCGCCTCGACCGGCGTGTGCAGGAAACCGCCCGAGGTGTTGTAGACGCGCACCGAATCCCGGTGCGCGCCGAGGAGCTTGGCGAGCGGCAGTCCCGCGCGGCGGGCCTTGAGATCCCACAGGGCGACGTCGAACGCGGCGAGAGCCTGGGTGGCGAGTCCGCTGCGTCCGACGGACGCGCCCGACCACACCAGCTTGGTCCACAGCCGGCCGATGTCGTTGGGGTCCTCGCCGATCAGGTCCGGCGCGACCTCCCGCGCGTGCGCGAACTGGCCGGGCCCTCCGGCGCGCTTGGAGTAGCTGAAGCCGACGCCCGCGTGGCCCTGCGCGGTCGTCAACTCGGCGAACAGCAGGGCGACTTCGGTCATCGGCCGCTGCCTGCCGGTGAACACCTTGGCGTCGCTGACCGGCGTATCGAGGGGCAGGCGTACGGAGGAGAGGGCCACTGAACGGATCGAGTCGGGGGCCGTGGCTGTGCCCGCGGCGTGCTGCGTCGTACGTGTCGTGTTCACGGTGGTGTCCCGGGTGGCTGGTGGCTCGGTGCGTGCGAGTGCCGCCGCACCGTCTCCATATGTAGAAGCCGTTCCTCATTCAGGACAAGAGGGAAGAGGGAAGCGGCAGCCGGCGGTCCGGGCGCAGCGCCCCACCGCGTTTCCCAACGCCCGGACCGCGCCCCGGCGTTCGGCCGCCGGGACTGCATCCGGCCGTGCCGCCCGTCCGCCGGGCAGATCGCGTCGCACGGAGTCCCGATCACCGGTCGCTGCACACCCATTGACCCGCTCCCACCGTCCCCTTAACCTCCATGAATTCTCATACATAAACGCCATCCCTGTAGGGAGACAGTTCCTCATGCCTCTCGTTGCCGTCGGAATCGGCGTTCTGGCTCTGCTCCTGCTCATGACGAGGCTGAAGCTCAACGGCTTCGCCGCCCTCCTGCTGGTCGCCGTCGGCGTGGCCCTCTCCCAGGGCATCCCGGCGGCGAAGATCCCCGAAGTGCTCGCGGGAGGCATCGGGGACCAGATCGGCGACACGATGCTCACCATCGGGCTCGGCGCCATGATCGGCCGGGTCATGGGCGACGCCGGAGCCGCGCAGCGGGTGGCCGGCAAGCTCGTCGACGCCTTCGGGCCCCGGCGGGTGCAGGTGGCCATGGTGGTGACGGCCATGCTGATCGGCATCACGATGTTCTACGAGGTGGCGTTCGTGATCATCGTGCCGGTGGCGTTCACCATCGTCCGTGTGACCGGCAGGAACCTGCTGTGGGTGGGGCTGCCGATGTCCATCGCGCTGTCGACCATGCACAGCTTCCTGCCGCCACACCCCGGACCGACGGCCGTCGCCGCCGCGTTCCACGCCTCGGTCGGACTGACCCTGTTCTACGGCCTGTTCATCGCCGCACCGCTGGGCGCGCTGATCGCACTGGTGTGGCCCAGGCTTCCGTTCGTCAGGAAGATGGACCCCTCGATTCCCGAAGGCCTCGTCAGCGCCCGTACGTTCACCGAAGAGGAGATGCCGGGACTGGCGTGGTCGCTGTCGGTGGCCCTGCTGCCCGTGGTGCTGATCGCCGGTGCGGCGGTGACCGACCTGGCCGCCTCGGGGTCCGGTCCGCTGCTGCACTTCGTCGCCTTCATCGGCTCGGCGCCGATCGCGCTGCTGCTGACACTGATCGTCGCCGCCTGGGCCTTCGGGCCGCGAACAGGCCGCAGCCTGGCGGACGTCAGCGCGTCCTGCTCCTCCGCGGCGCAGGCGATGGCGATGATCCTGTTGGTGATCGGCGCGGGCGGCGCGTTCAAGCAGGTGCTCGTCGAGGGCGGGATCTCGGACTACATCAAGGACGCCACGCACGGGTGGTCCATATCCCCGCTCATCCTCGCCTGGCTGACGGCGGTGATCCTCCGTATCGCCCTGGGCTCGGCCACGGTCGCCGTCGTCACCGCCTCGGGAGTGGTGCTGCCGCTGCTCGCCGGCAGCGGAGTGCAGCCGGAGGTGATGGTGCTGGCCGTCTCCTGCGGTTCCATCGCCTTCTCGCACGTGAACGACCCGGGCTTCTGGATGTTCAAGGAGTACTTCAACCTGTCCGTCATCGACGCGATCAAGGCCCGTACCACCTATACGACGGTGCTCGCGGTGCTGGGGCTGGGCGGGGTGCTCGCGCTCCAGGGGGTTATCGACGCGCTCAACTCGTAGGGGCACGCGGCGCGGTGGCGAGTGCGGCGCGGGGCACGCGGCGCCGTGGTGTGCGGCACGGGGCGCCGTGGTGTTCGGGGCGCGGGGCGCTCCGGCGTCCGACTCACCGTGCGTGCCCGGGGCGTCCGGCCCGCAACTCCCGGCTACCGGCCCCGGGTTGACGGCGTTGTGGCATCATCGCCGGAAATGACGCAATCGCAATTCGACGCGGCCCTCGACTCGTGGCGGGTCTGGCAGGAGAGCCCATGGGGGCGGCTGCGCTATGCCACCGCCGAGTTCAACCTCCGCCGCCGTCTGGAGCCGCTGGGCGACGGGCCGTTGAGGGTGCTGGACCTCGCCGGTGCGGACGGCGGCGACGCCCTGCGGCTGCTGCGCCGCGGACATCGCGTCACCATCGTCGACTACTCGCCGGGGATGCTCGCCGCCGCACGCGAACGGGCCGGGCAGGACGGTACGGAGGCGAGGCTGGACACCGTCGAGGCCGACGTCTTCGACCTGCCCGGGGCCGTCACCGGCAGCCGCTACGACGCCGTGCTGTGCCACAACCTCCTCCAGTACGTCGACGATCCGGCGCCCGTGGTCCGCTCGGCCGTCTCCCTCGTACGCCGCGGCGGGGTCGTCTCCGTCATGGCGATCAACCGGCACGCCACGCCGCTGGGCCTCGCCGTACGCTCGCTCGATCCCGCGGCCGCGCTCGACGCGCTGGACCGGCGTCACATGCACGGCGAGACCTTCGACACCGAACTCACCCTGCACACCGCCGAGGAGATCGTCCCGCTGCTGACCGGGGCGGGCTGCACCGGCATCGAGCACTGCGGAATCCGCAGCGTCCAGGACCACATCACCGACGACACGCGCAAGCACGACCCGGACTTCTTCGCGGCCCTGGAGGCGCTGGAGCTCGCGTTGACGGACCGCCACCCGTACCCGCACACGGCGAAGATCTTCCAACTCCTCGCCCGCGCCGGGGACTGACGGGCGTCGGGGAGGCCGGCGGGCGCCGGGCCCGGCTCCTCGGAGGTGCACTCAGGGGGCTGTCGCCGGCGGTAGATTTCCTTCGGCCGCAGGGTCGTTGGAGCCGTATCGACGGGGGGCTGATTCGGCGCCGGACAGTGCCGGAGAGCGCAGGACAGTGCCGGAGAGCGCAGGACAGCGCGGGACAGCTCCGGACGGTGCCGTACAGACCGTCCCCCGGACCGGAACAGCCCGCCACTACCAGGGGAGCCCCGATGTCCGTCCGACGTGTCGTACCCGACATGCAGACCGAATCCGAATCCATGGAGGACAGCCGTGACTTCTACGGCCTGCTCGGCCTGGAGGAGGTGATGAACCTGGGCTGGGTCGTCACGCTCGCGTCGCCGTCCAATCCCACGGCTCAGCTGATCCTGATGACGGAGGAGCAGACGGCGCCCGTCACGCCCGACGTCAGCATCGAGGTGGACGACGTCGACGCCGTGTACGCCGCGGTCCGCGAGCGCGGGGCCGAGATCGTACGGGAGCTGCGGGACGAGGAGTGGGGCGTGCGGCGCTTCTTCGTGAAGGACCCCGGCGGGCGGGTCGTCAACGTGCTCAGCCACCGCTGACCGCACGGCCGCCTCGCCCCTCCCGCCCGGCTGGTCCCGCGCCCGGCTGCCGCTTGCGGCGTCAGGTCACGTCGGCCACCGCCACCGGCCGCCCCTCACGCCGCGAGACCTCGCACGCCTCGGCGATGCGCAGCGCGGCCAACGCCTCATATCCGTCGCAGGGGTTGGGCGCCTCGCCCTTCACCGCCCGTACGAACGCGGAGAGTTCGGACTCGTACGCCGGGGCGAACCGCTCCAGGAAGCCCGGCCAGGGCGTGCCCTGCGAGGCTTCCGCCGCCGGCTCCACGGAGGTGATGGGGGTGCGGGCGTCGAGCCCCACCGCGATCTGGTCCTTCTCGCCCGCGACTTCCATGCGCACGTCGTATCCGGCGCCGTTGACGCGGGTGGCCGTCGCCGTGCACAGCACCCCGTCGTCCAGGGTGAGCAGCACGGCCGCGGTGTCGACGTCGCCCGCCTCGCGGAACATCTCCGGGCCCGCGTCCGACCCGGCCGCGTACACCGATACGACCTCGCGGCCCGTCACCCAGCGCAGGGCGTCGAAGTCGTGCACGAGGCAGTCGCGGTAGAGGCCGCCGGACAGCGGGATGTAGGCCGCGGGCGGCGGCGCGGGGTCGGAGGTGGCGGCCCGTACCGTGTGCAGCCGTCCCAGCGAGCCCGACCGCACGGCCGCGCGCGCCGCCGCGTACCCGGCGTCGAAGCGGCGCATGAAGCCGATCTGGAGCAGGATGCCCGCCTGCTCGACCGTGCGGAGGGCGTCCGCCGTTCCGGGAAGATCGAGCGCGATCGGCTTCTCGCAGAAGACGGGCACGCCGTGTCCCGCCGCCGCCTGGATCAGCCCCGCGTGCGAGGAGGTCGCCGACGCGATCACCACGGCGTCGAGGCCGCGGGTCAGGAGTTCGCCGGGGGAGGGGACGAGCGTGGCGCCGAGTTCCGCGGCCACCTCGCCGGCGCGTGCGGTGTCCACGTCGGTGACGAGCAGCTCGCTCACCTCGGGTTCCGCGGTGAGGGTACGGGCGTGGAAGGTGCCGATCCGGCCGGTGCCGATGAGTCCGATGCGCATGGGGGTACGGTCGCCCGTCCGCTCAAGAGCTGTCAATACTTTGTCAGGACAATTGAACGAGGGGGTGGTGGGAGGGCGTCTCCGCCGGGCCCCCGCGCGCGCCCCGCGTGCGGACCGCAAGGCCGGGACCGATGGACTGTCTCGGTCCGCTTTGTCCGGACAACCGAACTTACGCCTTCCAGTGGACCGCCCGGCCCACTACGCTCCACCCGTGGCCAAGAATGATCCCGTGGACCTCGAGTTCAGCGTGGACCGCAGCAGCCCGGTTCCGCTCTACTTCCAGCTCGCCCAACAGCTCGAGACCGCCATCGAGCGCGGCAAACTCTCCCCCGGAAGCCTGCTCGGCAACGAGATCGAGCTCGCGGGGCGCCTGGGCCTGTCCCGTCCCACGGTCCGCCAGGCCATCCAATCCCTCGTCGACAAGGGCCTGTTGGTGCGCCGCCGCGGCATCGGCACCCAGGTCGTGCACAGCCAGGTGCGGCGCCCGCTCGAACTGAGCAGCCTCTACGACGACCTGGAGGCGGCCGGGCAGCGGCCCGCCACGCGGCTGCTGCGGTACGAGAAGGAGGAGGCGACCGCGGAGGTCGCCGCGGCGCTGTCCGTGTCCCAGGGCGCGGACGTACGGCTCGTGGAGCGGCTCCGGCTGACCCACGGCGAGCCGATGGCCTTCCTGCGCAACCACCTGCCCGGCGACCTGCTCCAGGCCGGCAGCGGCGAGGAACTCGAATCGACCGGCCTGTACCGGCTGATGCGCGGCATCGGCATCACGCTGCACAGCGCACGGCAGTCCGTCGGCGCGCGGGCCGCGACGGCTGAGGAGGCGAAGCTGCTGGGGGAGGAGGCGGGGGCGCCGCTGCTGACGATGGAGCGGACGACGTTCGACGACACGGGGCGGCCCGTGGAGTACGCGTCGCATCTGTACCGGGCGTCGCGGTATGCGTTTGAGTTTCAGTTGCTCGTACGTTCTTGAGGCGGCCCCGTTTTTCTCCCACCCACCCACCCGTGACCCCGAGGTCGCCTCGGAAGCCGCGGCGCCCTGACGGCCGCCCCCCTGTTCCCTCCCACCCACCCGTAACCCGGGGGTTCCCCGGGCCCCGTAACCCGGGGCCTCGGGCAGCGCGCGGCCGCGCCGCGCCCGTCGCCCGCCCATCCCGCACAGCCTCGACCTCCGCCGCTTCGCCTCAACTCCCGTGCGGGCGGCCCGGGTTCACCCGTGCCGCCCGCCGCGCCAACTCCCGTGTGGGCGGCTCAGATTCGAGGCATCGCCGCGGTCCAGCCCGTCGACCCG
>NZ_JAASAG010000003.1:174521-821818 GCF_012726265.1 Streptomyces sp. HNM0575
AGGGGTCCTTGCCGGCGTCCGCGTGTCCGGGGCCGCCCGCGGGAGGTCCGGCCGCGGCGGCGAGCACGTTCCCAGGAGTGCTGGGTTCTTCTCGACCCGCGCCAGGCTCCCGCGCTGGTCGTCCCCGCGACCGGCGCACGTTTGCAGCGAAGCCCAGGCCAGGCACTCCGGGCCAACTCCCTTGCGGGCGGCCCGGGTTCGCCCCGAGGCATCGCCGCGGTCCAGCCCGTCGGCCCGAGGGGTCCTTGCCGGCGTCCGCGTGTCCGGGGCCGCCCGCGGGAGGTCCGGCCGCGGCGGCGAGCACGTTCCCAGGAGTGCTGGGTTCTTCTCGACCCGCGCCAGGCTCCCGCGCTGGTCGCCCTCGCGACCGGCGCACGCTCGCCCCGAGGCCCAGGTCGGGCACCCCGCGGCCAACTCTCCTGCGGGCAGTTCGGGTTCGGCGAGTTCGCGAGTCGCGGCCAATGTGCGCCGGAGCGTGCCGCCGGACCAGAGGTCCGGTTCCGACCTCGGTGCGTTGGCGGGTGCGCCAACTCCCGTGCGGGCAACCCGGGTTGGGGCTTTCCCGGCTGTCCGTCGGTGAGCGCTGGTGGGCGCCCGAGCCCGGCCCGCGTGCCGCCGGGGTCCCGTGCCGGAGCGCCGGTCCGTGTCGGCAGCGGTGTCAACCCCCGTGCGGGCGGCCCGGGTTGGGGTCCGCCCCCCCGATCGCCCGCCAATGAGCGCTGACTGCGCCCCCCCGGGCCCGGGGACGGAGGCCCCGCAACCCAAGGTTGCCGGGTCCCGGGGCGGGGCCCGCCCGCGCTGCGCGTCGGGCCGGGCCCCACTTCGCAAGCCCAGGCCGCAGGCCGCCCCCCT
Organism: Streptomyces sp. HNM0575; assembly: GCF_012726265.1. Taxonomy (GTDB): domain Bacteria; phylum Actinomycetota; class Actinomycetes; order Streptomycetales; family Streptomycetaceae; genus Streptomyces. Next base: position 175,374 of record NZ_JAASAG010000003.1, read on the forward strand.
TTGTTCGGACAAACTCTCATGGAGAATGTTCGGACAAAGTATTGACGCCCCGCTCCGGCCCCGGCTAGAACTCCGCTCATGGTCCTTCGGCGTAGAGCACGTAGAGCGACAACGGTGGCCGCGGCCCTGACGAGTGCGGCGCTTCTCGCCGCCGGTTGCAGCAGCTCCGGCGGCAAGGGCGGCGAGGAGCAGAGCGACGGCGCGGGCGGCGGCAAGGGTGTCGACACCCCGCGGATGACGATCGCGATGGTCTCGCACTCCGGTGAGGGCGACACCTTCTGGGACATCGTGCAGAGCGGAGCGAAGGACGCGGCCCGCAAGGACAACGTCCAGTTCGACTACTCGCACGACGACGAGGCGGGCCGCCAGGCGCAGCTCGTGAAGTCGGCCGTCGACAAGAAGGTGGACGGACTGATCGTCACCCTCGCCAAGCCGGACGCGATGAAGGGCGTCCTGAAGAAGGCCGTGAAGGCCGGGATCCCGGTCATCACCATCAACTCCGGGGGAGAGCACTCGAAGGAGTTCGGTGCGCTCTCGCACATCGGGCAGGACGAGGCGATCGCGGGCGAGGCCGTCGGCGAGGAGCTGAACAAGCGCGACCGCAAGAAGGCCCTGTGCGTCATCCACGAGCAGGGCAACGTGTCGCTGGAGCAGCGCTGCGACGGGGCGAAGAAGACCTTCGACGGCGAGATGAGCACGATCAACGTCGACGGCACGAACATGCCGGACGTGCAGTCGTCCGTGGAGGCCAAGCTCGAGTCGGACGACGGCATCGACACCGTGCTCACTCTCGGCGCCCCCTTCGCGGCGACGTCGGCCAAGGCGAAGGAGGAGGCCGACAGCAAGGCGGAGATCGACACCTTCGATCTCAACGCGCAGGTCGTGCAGGGCCTGAAGAACAAGAGCTTCGGCTTCGCGGTCGACCAGCAGCCCTATCTCCAGGGGTACGAGGCGGTGGACGCCCTCTGGCTCCACTCGTACAACGCCAACGAACTGGGCGGCGGCAAGCCGGTATTGACCGGCCCGCAGATCGTCACCAGCAAGGACGTGCCGCGGCTGGAGAAGTACACCAAGCGCGGGACCCGGTGAGCGGACACCGGACAGGGGTCGCCGATACTGGCGCGGACGTCCGCGCCGGTACCGGTGGCCGCCGCGGGCGCCGGGCCGGACAGAAGCACCCGTATCGAGAGGTCGGCAGTACGTGTCAAGGCTGGAAGGGTTCCGGAGGGACCGCGCGTGCGCACCCGCGCGCAGCAGTACGCGCAGGAGTACCGGAACACGCGCCGCCCGGGCCGCGACCGCGGCCCTGCTCCTCGCGTCCGTCGCGCTCGCGGGATGCAGCAGCACCGGCGGACTGCGCGCGGAGAAGCAGCGCGACGCGGCCGTCTCGGGCCACGCCGCCGTCGGCACACCGCGCTGGAAGATCGCCATGGTGAGCCACTCCGGCGAGGGCGACACCTTCTGGGACATCGTCCAGAGCGGCGCGAAGCAGGCGGCGGTGAAGGACAACATCGACTTCAGCTACTCGCACGACAAGGAAGCGGGCCGCCAGGCCCAGCTGGTCAAGGCCGCCGTGGACAACGAGGTGGACGGCCTGATCGTCTCCCTCGCCAAGCCGGAGGCGATCAAGGGCGCCCTGAAGAAGGCGGAGAAGGCGGGGATCCCCGTCGTCACCGTCAACTCCGGCCAGGACAAGTCGAAGGCGTACGGCGCGCTCGCCCACATCGGACAGGACGAGGAGGTCGCGGGCGAGGCCGTCGGACGGGAGCTGAACGAGCGCGGCCGCAAGAAGGCCGTGTGCCTCCTGCACGAGCAGGGCAACGTCGGCCACGAGGAGCGCTGCCGGGGCATTCGCAAGACCTTCGACGGCGAGGTGCGCAACCTCCACGCGGACGGTACGAACATGCCGGCCGTGGAGTCCTCCCTGGAGGCCGAGCTCCAGGCGGACCGCAAGATCGACACGGTGGTGACGCTGGGCGCGCCCTTCGCGCCGACCGCCGTCAAGGCCGCCGACAGCGCGGGCAGCAAGGCCGAGACCGTCACCTTCGACCTCAACGACCAGGCGGCCAGGGGGCTCAAGGACGGCTCGATCGGATTCGCCGTGGACCAGCAGCCCTACCTCCAGGGGTACGAGGCGGTCGACCTGCTGTGGGCCGAGCGCTACAACGCCAACATGCTGGGCGGCGGCAAGCCCGTGCTGACCGGCCCGCAGATCCTCACGAAGAAGGACGCATCCACCTTGCAGAAGTACACGAAGCGGGGCACGCGATGACGGCTGCATCCACACCCACTCCACCCGGCGCCTCCGGTGCGGGGGACGGCGGCGGCACGGGCACGGCCGAGGCGGCCGGCGTCCCCGCCGGCGACGCCAAGGCCGGCACCACGGCCGACGCCAAGGCGCCCGGCGGCCCCGGCGGCCCCGGCAGCTCCGGCACCGCGGACACCGCCGGCCGCACCGGCCAGGGCCAAGGCGAGGCCGCGGGCGGCGACGAGCGCCTCGTACACCGTTCGCTGCTCCAGCGGCTGCTGGGACGCCCCGAACTCGGCGCCGTCGTGGGCGCGATCGCCGTCTTCGTCGTCTTCTCGGTGATCGCCGACAGCTTCCTGCGCGCCTCCAGCCTCTCCACGATCCTCTACGCCTCCTCCACCCTCGGGATCATGGCGGTGCCGGTGGCGCTGCTGATGATCGGCGGCGAGTTCGACCTGTCGACCGGCGTGATGGTCACCAGCTCGTCACTGGTCTCCTCGATGTTCAGCTACCAGATGACGGCGAACGTCTGGGTGGGAGTGGGCGTATCGCTGCTCGTGACGCTGGGCCTCGGCCTGTTCAACGGCTACATGCTCGTGCGTACGAAGCTGCCGAGCTTCATCATCACGCTCGGCACGTTCCTGATGCTCACGGGACTCAACCTCGGCCTCACGAAGCTCATCAGCCGCACCGTCACCACCAAGACGATCTCCGACATGGAGGGCTTCAGCTCGGCGAAGGCGGTCTTCGCGTCCGAGCTGACGATCGGCTCCGCCGACATCCAGATCACCGTCGTGTGGTGGCTGGCACTGGTGGCGCTGGCGACGTGGCTGCTGCTGCGCACGAAGGCCGGCAACTGGATCTTCGCCGTCGGCGGCGGCCAGCACACCGCCCGCGCGGTCGGCGTCCCGGTCGCCCGTACCAAGATCGGCCTCTATCTCGGGGTGGCGCTGGGCGCGTGGATATCCGGCCAGCATCTGCTCTTCAACTACGCCGTCGTGCAGTCCGGCGAGGGCGTGGGCAACGAGCTGATCTACATCGCCGCGGCCGTCATCGGCGGCTGCCTGCTGACCGGCGGCTACGGCTCGGCGGTCGGCGCCGCGGTGGGGGCGTTCATCTTCGGCATGACGAGCAAGGGCATCGTGTACGCGCAGTGGGAGGCCGACTGGTTCAAGTTCTTCCTCGGGGCGATGCTGCTGGTCGCCGTGCTGCTGAACGCGTACATACGCAAGCGTGCGGAGGCGAACCGATGAGCACGGAGAAGGAGCGGGAGAAGGCGCAGGAGCCGGAAAAGGACGGGAACGTGGCGGACGTACAGGACGCGGCCCCGGCCGTGCCGCTCGTGGAGCTGACCGACGTCAGCAAGTTCTACGGCAACATCCGTGCCCTGGAGGACGTCTCGCTCCAGGTCGCCGCGGGCGAGATCACGTGCGTGCTCGGCGACAACGGCGCCGGCAAGTCGACCCTCATCAAGATCGTCGCGGGTCTGCACCAGCACGACGCGGGCACGTTCCGCATCAACGGCGAGGAGGCCCGACTCTCCTCACCGCGCGAGGCCCTGGACCGCGGCATCGCCACCGTCTACCAGGACCTCGCCGTCGTACCGCTGATGCCGGTGTGGCGGAACTTCTTCCTCGGCTCGGAACCCACCAAGGGGCGCGGGCCCTTCGCACGCCTCGACGTCGACCGCATGCGCCGCACCACGCACAGCGAGCTGCTGCGCATGGGCATCGACCTGCGCGACGTCGACCAGCCCATCGGCACCCTCTCCGGCGGCGAGCGGCAGTGCGTGGCCATCGCCCGCGCCGTCTACTTCGGTGCGAAGGTGCTGGTGCTCGACGAGCCGACGGCGGCGCTCGGCGTCAAGCAGTCCGGTGTGGTCCTGAAGTACGTGGCGGCGGCGCGGGACGCCGGGCTCGGCGTCGTGCTGATCACGCACAATCCGCACCACGCGTATCTCGTGGGGGATCGTTTCGTGCTGCTCAAGCGGGGCGCGATGGCGGGCAGCCACCGCAAGGACGGGCTGGAGCTGGAGGAGCTGACCCGGCAGATGTCCGGCGGCAGCGAGCTGGAGCAGCTCAGCCACGAACTGGAGCGCGCGCCGGTACCCGAGCACCTGGGCTGAGCGGCGGCCGCGGCGGCGACGGCCCTTCCCCGTCCGTCGCCCCCGCCCCGCGGGACCGGACAGGGCAGCCGCCGGGCGCGAGCAGCTGCCGGACCGGCCGCTTGCGGGCCCGTATCGCCGCTGGTCAGAGCCCTGTGGCGTCGCGGCCTCGCGCGGTAAGGCAGAATCGGCGAGTGGGCCGGGGTTGTACGGCACGACCGCCGCCCGGCCCGCGATCAGCCGGCCGGGCCGTCGGCCGCCTGCCCAGCCCGTACGACCGACCCGTGGCCCAGAGCCAGCAGCCGCGCACAGAGGAAGGCCGCGCAGTGAGCATGTACAGAGAGCGCGCGGACCGCGACCGTCTCTACCGCCGCTCCGCGCCGAGCGCCAGCGTCCTGCGGACCGTGAGCACCCGGGAGCGGCGCTCGCCCCTGTCGGCGCCCAGGGTCCCCACCGTCGGCATCGACATCGGCGGTACGAAGGTGATGGCGGGGGTCGTCGACGCCGACGGCCACATCCTGGAGCAGGTGCGGGCCGAGACGCCCGAGAAGTCCAAGAGCCCGAAGGTCGTCGAGGACACCATCGCCGAACTGGTCCTGGACCTCTCCGACCGTCACGACGTGCACGCCGTGGGGATCGGCGCCGCCGGCTGGGTGGACGCCGACCGCTCCCGCGTGCTCTTCGCGCCGCATCTCGCGTGGCGTGACGAGCCGCTCAAGGACGCCCTCACCGCGCGTCTCGCCGTGCCGGTCATGGTCGACAACGACGCCAACACCGCCGCGTGGGGCGAGTGGCGCTTCGGCGCCGGCCGCGGCGAGGACCACCTGGTGATGATCACGCTCGGCACGGGCATCGGCGGCGCGATCCTGGAGAACGGCCAGGTCAAGCGCGGAAAGTACGGTGTGGCGGGCGAGTTCGGGCACATGCAGGTCGTGCCCGGCGGCCATCGCTGCCCCTGCGGCAACCGCGGCTGCTGGGAGCAGTACAGCTCGGGCAACGCGCTGGTGCGCGAGGCCCGCGAACTGGCGCTTGCCGAGTCGCCCGTCGCGTACGGCATCATCGAGCGCGTCGACGGCCACGTCTCGGAGATCACCGGGCCGCTCATCACCGAACTCGCCCGCGGCGGCGACGCCATGTGCACCGAGCTGCTCCAGGACATCGGCCAGTGGCTGGGCGTCGGCATCGCCAACCTCGCCGCCGCCCTCGACCCCGGCGGCTTCGTGATCGGCGGAGGCGTCAGCGCCGCCGACGAACTGCTCATCGACCCGGCACGTGAGGCGTTCAAGCGCCATCTGACGGGCCGCGGATACCGTCCGGAGGCCACCATCGCCAAGGCACAGCTCGGCCCCGAGGCCGGCATGGTCGGCGCGGCCGATCTCGCCCGCCTCGTCGCCCGCCGCTTCCGCCGCGCCAACCGGCGCCGCCTGGAGCGCTACGAACGCTACGAGCGGGCCGCGGACAACCTGCGCCGGGCGGTGGGCCAGTGACGACCACGACGCCGCCCCAGAACCTGCGTCCCTCGCAGCGCCCGCCCCAGCGCCCCCCGCACCGGCCGCGCCACCGCCTCCTGACGCTGCTCATAGTCGTACTGCTGATCGCGGTGCCCGGCGGCTATCTCGTCAGGTCGGCCTTCACGAGCCGGGACAGCGGCGAGGAGAAGGAGCGCAAGGCCGCCGCCACCAACCTCACCTACGGCTGGCCGAGCAAGGTCCAGCGCAACGTCTACGACGTGCCGCTGCCGTCCAAGTCCAGCCACTACGCCTTCTACGAGGCCAACTCCTGGCAGACCAGCTCCCTTTACGTGCAGTTCCGCGTGCCGGAGAAGAAGCTCGACGACTTCCTCGACGACGTCGGCACCAACACCTCCGCGCTGCGGGAGGGGAAGGTCACCATCCCCGACAAGCATGCCGACCGGATCGGATGGGACCTGAAGAAGGACGGCCACGACTACGCGGGCACCACGTACCGGCAGGGCGACAGCCGCCCGGACGTGGCGATCACCGTGGACCGCACGTACAAGGACATGCCGCGTGTATATGTCGTGTCCACCGTGAAGTTCTGATGTACACAGCGATGCCCCCTCGGCCGCGCCCCGAAGAGCCCTGGGTAGCGTGGCCGCGTGAGCGAGAAGCAGAGTGACCGGATGTTGCAACACCGCCTCGACGGCCCCGACGACGCCCCCGTCCTCGTGCTCGGTCCGGCCCTCGGCACGACCTGGCACATGTGGGACCGGCAGATCCCGGAACTGACCCGCAACTGGCGCGTTCTCCGCTTCGACCTGCCCGGTCACGGCGGCGCCCCCGCACACCCCGCGGACTCGGCGACCGCGCTCGCCGAGCGCGTCCTGGCCACCCTCGACTCCCTCGGCGTCCACCGCTTCGGCTTCGCCGGGTGCTCCATCGGCGGGGCCGTCGGCATCCAGCTCGGCATCCTCGCCCGCGAGCGGCTCTCCTCGCTCGCCCTGATCTCCACCTCGCCGCGGTTCGGCACCGCCGACGCGTGGCGCCAGCGCGGCGTCGTCGTGCGCACGAACGGCCTCGATCCCATCGCCCGCTCCACGCCCGAGCGTTGGTTCACCGAGGGCTTCATCGAGGCGCAGCCGGCGATCGTGGAGTGGGCCGTGCAGATGGTCCGTACGACCGACCCCGGCTGCTACATCGCCGCCTGCGAGGTGCTGGCCGCCTTCGACGTACGCAGCGAGCTGAGCGGCATCGGCGTGCCCACGCTGGTCGTCGCCGGCGCCGAGGACGAGGCGACACCGCCCGCCGACGCCCGCGGACTCGTCGCGGGGATACCGGACGCGAGGCTGGCGATAGTGCCCGGGGCCTCGCACCTCACGCCCGTCGAACAGCCGGGCGCGGTCACCGAGTTGATCATCAGGCACTTCACCACCAGCTGGCAGGAGTCGCCCGCGGGCCCGCCGGCGCCCGCCCCCGTCATCGCCCCGCAGCCCGTGAGACCGACCGGCGCCATAGCCGAACTGGAGCCGGGCGAGCAGGCTTCGATACGCACCGACCCGTACGACGCGGGGATGAAGGTGCGCCGCGAGGTCCTGGGCGACGCGCACGTGGACCGCGCCCAGGAGAACGCCGACGACTTCACTCAGGACTTCCAGGACCTCGCGACCCGCTACGCGTGGGGCGAGCTGTGGACCAGGCCCGGCATCGACCGGCGCACCCGCAGCGTCATCACCCTCACCGCGCTCGTCTCCCGCGGCCACTTCGACGAGCTGACCTTCCACGTGCGCGCGGCGCTGCGCAACGGGCTCACCCCGGAGGAGATCAAGGAGGTGCTCCTCCAGACCGCGGTCTACGCGGGCGTCCCGGCGGCGAACTCGGCCTTCGCGGTGGCGCAGAAGGTCATACGCGAGGAGACCACCCCCGAGGAGTGAGCGCCCCGAGGAGTGCCCGGGGGCGGTCGCGCCCCGAGGGCGGCCGGGACGCCGCAGGCGTGGGGGCACAATGGGCCCCATGAAGCTGATCAAGAAGGGCCACGCCTGCGTACGGATCGAGCACGAGGGGCGGACGCTCGTCATCGACCCGGGAGGGTTCAGCGAGGACGACGCCGCCGTCGGGGCCGATGCGGTGCTGGTCACGCACGAGCACCCGGACCACTTCGAGGAGGGCAGGCTGCGCGCCGCCATGGAGGCCAACCCGGCGGCGCACATCTGGGCGCCCCGCAGCGTCTCGGAGCAGATCGCCACGACCTTCCCCGGACGGGTCCACCACGTCGGTGAGGGCGACGCCTTCGACGCGGCCGGGTTCGGGATCGAGGTGCACGGGCAGCTGCACGCCGTCATCCATCCCGACATCCCGCGGATCGCCAACTGCGGCTATGTCGTGGACGGTTCGCTGTTCCACCCGGGCGACGCGCTGACCGTGCCGGGCCGTTCCGTCGACACGCTGCTGCTGCCGGTGCACGCGCCCTGGAGCAAGGTCTCCGAGGTCATCGACTACGTGCGCGAGGTGGCGCCCCGGCGCGCGTTCGACGTGCACGACGGGCTGCTCGCCGACCGTGCGCGGCCCGTCTACGACCGGATGATCGGCGACCTCGGCGGCGTGGAGCACGGGCGTCTGGCCCCCGGCGAGAGTGTCGGTGTCGCGCGGTAGATTTCACGGCATGCGTATCGCGACCTGGAACGTCAATTCCATCGGCGCCCGGCTGCCGCGGCTGCTGGAGTGGCTGAAGTCCGCCGGCCCCGATGTGGTCTGCCTCCAGGAGCTGAAGTGCTCCGCGGAGGCCTTCCCCGCCGCCGAAGTCGAGGCGCTGGGCTACGAGTCGCTGGTCAACGGCGACGGCCGGTGGAACGGGGTCGCGGTGCTCTCCCGCGTCGGCCTCGCCGACACCGTCCTCGGTCTCCCCGAGGGCCCGGCCTTCGACGGCGGGCAGGAGTCGCGCGCGGCCGCCGCCACGTGCGGGGGCGTGCGCGTGTGGTCGGTGTACGTGCCGAACGGCCGGGAGGTCGGCCACCCGCACTACGACTACAAGTTGGCGTGGCTGGAGGCGCTCCGTCTCGCCGCCCGCCACGAGGTCTCCGGCGATCTGCCCTTCGCGATACTCGGCGACTACAACATCGCCCCGGCCGACGAGGACGTCTACGACCGTTCCGCCTTCGAGGGCTCCACCCACGTCACCGAGCCGGAGCGGGCCGCCCTTAAGGCGCTGCGCGAGGAGGGCCTCAGCGATGTGATGCCCCGCCCCCTGAAGTACGACCACCCCTATACGTACTGGGACTACAGGCAGTTGTGCTTCCCCAAGAACAGGGGCATGCGCATCGATCTGGTCTATGGGAACGCGCCGTTCGCGGCGGGCGTCCAGGACGCCTACGTCGACAGGGAGGCCCGCAAGGGCAAGGGCGCCTCCGACCACGCCCCGGTCGTCGTCGACCTCGGGATCGCGGCCGACGGCTGAGCGGCGCGGCCGGGGCTGCGCCGGCGGTTCGCCGCCGCCCCGGCCTGCCGCTTGCGGGCTCCCTCCTGCGGGGCTATGGCACGAGCTTGCTCAGCTCCACCGACTCGCCCATCGCCTTGTATCCCGTGTCGCCCGGGTGCAGATGGTCACCGCTGTCGTAGGCGGGCAGCATCCGCTGCGGGCGTGCCGGGTCGCGTACGACGGCGTCGAAGTCGAGCACCGCGTCGAAGGCTCCCTTGCTGTCGCGTACGAAGGCGTTGACGGCGTTGCGCTTGGCGTCCACTTCCGGGAAGCAGTCCTGGTAGCCCTCGCACGGCGTCAACGTCGCCCCGACGACCCGCAGTCCGCGCTCGTGCGCCCGCCGGGCCACCTCCTTCAGGCCCGCGATCACCTCCTCGGGCGTGGAGCCCCAGCGCACGTCGTTGATGCCCTCGAAGACGACGACGGTGTGCGCGTTCGTCTGCCCCAGTACGTCGCGCTCCAGCCGGTGCAGGGCGCTGACTCCGCCCGCGTCGTCGCTGACGCCGTCGCCGGGATAGCGGTCGGAGACCACGCGGTTCGCGGAGATGCCCTGGTTGAGCACTCCGTAGCGCGGCACCTCCTGCTGCGCCCGCAGCCGCCGCGCCAGCACGTCCGGCCAGCGCAGATTCGCGTCCGGCGTGGAGCGCACCCCGTCGGTGATGGAGTCCCCGAAGGCGACCACCGACCCCGGGCCGCCCTGCACGTCGACGCCCGTGAGGAACGGCCACACCTCCAACGAGCCGGTGAACGCGGCCCCTTCGGTGTCGCCCGTACGGTCGCCGCTGCCGCTCGCGCTGACGTAGCTGTGCTGCCGGGCCTCGCTGTGCACCGGCGCCGTCTCGACCCGTCCCGGCAGGTGGATGCTCACCAGCAGGTTGCTGTCGGGCGGCACTTGGAAGCCCACGGGGTCGCTGACGGCGTGCCCGCCCGCCGGCAGCAGCACGCCGTCGCGCCCGCCGAAGTGCAGCGGCACGGGCTTGCCGCGTCCCGTGGCGCCTTCGCGCTGCACGACGACCGAGGCGTGCCCGATCTGCACGGGCCCCGAGGCGAAGGTGTTGGCGAGCTTCACGCGGGTGTGCGAGCCGCCGGCGGAGGTGTGCACGACGAGCCGGAGCGTCTGGTCCACCCAGGGGCCCACCGCGGTGTATCCGGCGGAGCTCGTCGTCCAGCTGCCCGTCCAGGACGACTCCGCGCGCCGTACGGACGCGGCGAAGACGTGCAGATCGCCGTCCGGGCCCGGATCGCGCGGCAGCGTCACGGAACGGACGCTGCGGCCCTCGCGCACCGGCACGGTCACCGCGTACAGCTTGGCCTTCTCGCCGAGCTGCCCGCCGGAGCGGGTGTTGACGTGCGGCAGCGCCACGGCCTTCGTGGCGAGCGGGCCGCCGCGCCAGTCGGGGGCGGAGAGCGTGTAGCCGGAGGTGGAGCCGTCCGAGTAGTGGACGGTGCCGCTGCCGGTGACGTCGCCGCCGGGGCCGCCGCTGGAGGTGCCCGCGACGAGCAGCGATACGGCGTTGCCGCTGCCGCTCACCCGCACCTGCTGCCCGTCGGCCCGTACGTTGTCGGGCTCGCCGGGGCCGGTGTGCGGCCAGCGCAGCGCGGCGGAGTCCAGTCCGAGAAGGCGCCCGGGTTCCCAGCCCGCGGCTCTCAGGTCCTGGGAGGAGAGGGAGTTGCCCGCGCCGTCGAAGTCGGCGTCGCCGGGGTGTGCGTCGTCACTCACTGCACGATTGTCGAAGAGCCGCTCCAAAGGGAGCGGCTCCGTGGGATCAGTGGCGGTAGTTGCGGTTGTTGTCGTGCGGTCCTGCGCGACTGCTGCCGCTGGGGCTGCCGCGAGGGTCACCGTGATCATGAGGGGAACACTCCACAGACGTCCGCGCACGCCGACGGTCCTCTCTCTTCGTCCGGCACCAACACCCTTTCCGCGCCTCCCGATTCGAACGAGGCTGGGTGAAGGTAGAGATACGGCAAAGCGGCGTCAAGGTGTCCAGTCGGGACACCGTCCGTTTTTTCCGCACCCCTGTCCGCAGCACAGCGTGCCTGTGGTGCTCGCCCATGCGGGGATGACACCCTGATGCGTATGAACATCCCCTTCCTGGACAACTGGCGTAAGAGGCACGGGGACGCGCAGGGCGCGTCGCTCTCGGACGCCGTGTCCAGCGACCCCGAAGGAGCCGCGCAGCTGCTCTCCGAGTGCGAACTGCTGCGGGACCAGGCGGAGGACGCCGGCGTCGAACTCGACGACTCCGCCGAGTCGTTGTCCGCCCTCGACCAGCTCCTGCCGCGCTGGCGGGACGACCCCGAAGTCGCACCGTGGCTCGGCAGCGACGCGGGCCTGTATCTGGGGACGGTTCTGGTGCGTACGGTGCCGGGCGCCGGATGGCGGCTGCGGCCGGACGGTCAGCCGGTGGTGCGGCTGGGCTCGGGCCGCGAGCTGGACGTACTGGAAGAGGGGGCGTCGTGGGCGGAGACCGGCACGCCCGAGCTGTCGCAGCTGTACGCGGAGTTCTCCGAAGGCTGAGCGGGCCCGACGGCCGAGGGTGCCCACCGGACGGCCGACGGGCGGGCCGCCGTGGGCCGTTGCTGCCGGATCAGCTCTTCGCGCGGTGGCCGCCGCGCCGCCCGCCGTCCGGGTCGGAAGCCTTCTTCGGCGGGGACGCCTTCTTCGGTGCGGGAGCGGTCGCGGCGCGGGTGACGTCGGCGACGAGTTCGACCACGTCGGCCCCGTACGCCTGGGAGTTGACGACCCGCAGCAGCAGCGCGAAGTTCCCGTTCGGCCCGTACTTGCGGGCCAGCCGCGCGTGGTGGCGGGCGAGATAGCGGGCCGCGGCCTGATTGGTGACGGAGCGCTGGCCGCAGAAGAGGAAGACGGGGCGTGCCGTGTCGCTCTCTCCGGCCGTGAGGCGCGCGAGCAGCACGTGCTCACTCACACCGGACTCCAGCAGATGCCGTTCGCCGCCGATGGTGAAGGAGCCGCGGTCCGGGCTGTTGCCGGTGTCGGTGCCGATCTGGACGCCGGGCAGCAGCGACTGGAGATGCGCGGCCATACGGCGGTTCGAGACGGGCCCGCCGATGCAGAACTCGGTGCGCTCGCCGAAGCCCTGCTGTGCCATGTCGTGGGATATGAGGTCGGCGTTGGCGCCGCACTCCTTGACGACGGCCGACAGCTCCAGCAGCGCGAAGACGTCGTTGCGGGCGACGGACCACTCGCCGGTCGCCGCGTCCCGGTTGACCACGAGCAGGCACTCGGAGTTCTCCGGCAGTCCGAAGAAGCGCTGCTTGCGGGCGAGTACGCGCTGCCACAGATATGTGCGCGCGAACCAGCCCAGGGCGATGGCGATGGCCGCCGCCAGCACACCCGGCACGACCATAGGCAGGTTCTCCGTCATGAGGCGGCAGCGTACATGCGTGCCCTTGGCGGGCCCACCGGAGTCGCCGGGGATCGCCTCCCGACCAGACCGCCCGGTGGGCCCGGGAGCGCGGGGCGGTCGCGGGCCGCGGGAGCCGGGTCCGCACCGGGGCTGACGTGCACGCGACGGCGGGCTAGTCTTCGCTGATCCGTCTCGTCAGGAGGTCTCCATGCGGCGCACCACCAACCGCCGTTCCGCCAGACTGATCGCCGTGCTCACGGCTACCGCAGCCGTCGCAGCGGCGGGCGCGGCCGCCGCGCCCGCCCTCACCGGAAGCGGCGGCGCAGCGGCAGGGCACCAGCAGTCGAAGAAGCCGGTCGCGGTCGGTTACGGCGGTGCCGTCTCCAGCGTGGACGCCGACGCGTCGGCAGCCGGCATCAAGGTGCTCAAGCAGGGCGGGAACGCGGTCGACGCGGCTGTGGCCACCGCCGCCGCGCTCGGCGTGACCGAGCCGTACTCCGCGGGCCTGGGCGGAGGCGGCTACCTCGTCTCGTACGACGCCTCCAGCGGCAAGGTCCGCACCCTCGACGGCCGGGAGACCGCGCCGAAGAGCGCCGACGAGAAGCTCTTCCAGGAGGACGGCAAGGCACTGCCGTTCGACGAGGCCGTCACCAGCGGACTGAGCGTCGGCACTCCCGGCACGCCCGCCACCTGGCAGGAGGCGCTCGGCAAGTGGGGCACCAAGCCGCTCGGCAAGGTGCTCGCGCCCGCACAGAAGCTGGCGCATGACGGATTCACCGTCGACGACACCTTCCGCGATCAGACCGCGGAGAACGAGAAGCGCTTCCGCAAGTTCCCCGACACCGTGGACCTGTTCATGCCCGGCGGCAAGCTGCCGAAGACGGGCAGCACGCTGCGCAACCCGGACCTGGCACGCACGTACGCCACGATCGCCCGCAAGGGCATAGGCCCCCTCTACGACGGCGCGATCGCCGACGACATCGTGAAGACGGTGCGCAAGCCGCCCGTCGGACCGGACACGAAGAAGGTGCGCACGGGCGATCTGACGCGGGACGACCTCAAGGCGTACGGGGCCAAGAAGCAGGGACCGTCGCACACCCGCTACCGCGGCCTCGACGTGTTCGGCATGGCGCCGTCGTCCTCCGGCGGCACGACCGTCGGCGAGGCGCTGAACATCCTCGAGCGCAGCGACCTGAGCAAGCTCAGCAAGAAGAAGCTGCTGCACCGCTACATCGAGGCCAGCCGGGTCGCCTTCGCCGACCGCGGCCGCTGGGTCGGCGACCCCTCGGCGGAGGACGTGCCGACGAAGGACCTGCTCTCGCAGCGCTTCGCCGACTCCCGCGCCTGCCTGATCAAGGACGACAAGGTGCTCAAGAGCCCTGTGACGCCCGGCGATCCGCGCCACCCCGAGGACTGCGGATCCGGTGACAAGGCCGCGCCGACGACCTACGAGGGCGACAGCACCACGCATCTGACCGCGGCCGACAAGTGGGGCAACATCGTCTCCTACACGCTGACGATCGAGCAGACCGGCGGCAGCGGCATCACCGTCCCCGGCCGGGGCTTCCTGCTCAACAACGAGCTGACGGACTTCTCCTTCGAGCCCGCCGACCCCGACGTGCACGACCCGAACCTGCCCGGTCCCGGCAAGCGCCCCCGCTCGTCGATGTCGCCGACGATCGTGCTGAAGGGCGGCAAGCCGGCCTTCGCGCTGGGCTCGCCGGGCGGCGCCACGATCATCACGACCGTGCTCCAGAGCATGATCAACCACGTGGACCGCGGCATGCCGCTGGGCGACGCCATCAACGCGCCGCGGGCCAGCCAGCGGAACGCGGAGAAGACCGAGCTCGAACCGAAGCTGTGGAACAGCGATCTGCGGCCGCAGTTGGAGGACCTCGGGCACTCCTTCACGAAGATCGACGAGATCGGCGCCGCCACCGGCGTACAGCCGCTGCCCGGCGGCCGCTGGCTCGCCGCTGCCGAGAAGGATCGGCGCGGCGGCGGATCGGCGATGGTGGTGCACCCCTCGAAGCGGTAGCTCGAAGAGGCAGGGAGCCGCAGGCGTACGGCGGCGGCCCGGGGCGTACGGGCCGTTGCCGTACGGGCCGCGCCGTACCGCCGGCGAGCGGCAGGCCGGGCGGTCGCCGGGAGCGCGTACGAAAGCCGTCCGTAGCGTTGCGGTAACACCCGCGGTAACACGGCGGGTGTGCAATGCGGGGCATGGCAGAAGTGTCCGCTCCGGCGACCGTCCGGCAGCCTCCAGACGCGGTGCGCGCCTATGCTGCCGAACTGGTCGCGCTGGCCCGGCGGTTGGACCCCGGGACGGGATGGTTCGCCGTCTTCAGGGAGCACGATCCGCACGGCCTGCGGGAGTGCCTGTCGGGGCGCGAGATGGCGCCCTGGGACGTGGTGGCCTCGCTGCTGGAGGATCTCGGGCGGCTGCACGGCACCGGCACGGCCCGGGGGCTGGAGGAGCGCCTGCGTCCATTGCACCGGGCGGCCGTCGCCGCGTACGACCTGCACACCGGTGGTGAGCCGGTGCTGCGTGACCGACTCGCCGCGGCGGTCCGGGAGTTGGACCAGGCCGCGGCTCGCGTACGCACGCTGGAGCCGGACGGCGGCTCGGAACTGGCCCTGGCCCGGGACTATCACGCACGTGTCGAGTCGCGCTGCGTGGAACTGCGGGCCCGCCTCGCGGACGCCGCGGGCGCCGCGGACGCCTCCCGGGGCGTGCCCCACGACGTCGCGCGCACGGCCGCTCCCGGGGCCGGGGCCGGGGTCGTGCCGGAGACTGCGCCCGAGGCCGTGCCGGAGGCCGTGGGGGAGGCCGTCCGCGAGAAGGCCGCGCCGCCCAAGCGGCGGATGCGCACGGGCGGTTCCCGCTTTGCGGGCGCCGTAGAGGAGCCGGATGCCCCGGGACCGGCCCCGATCGTGCCCCCTGGAGCCCCCTCGCCGGATCTGGCCCCTCTCGGGGACCGGACGCCCGGCACCCACGACGGCGCCGGGCGGAGCGGCGAAGTCGCCCCGCGCGGCGCACGGTTCGCCGGTGCGGTGCAGCCCGCGGGGGCGGGCACGGCCACGGCGCTGCCCGCCCGCGAGGAGGCGGCCGCGGCGCGCGTCGCCGCGAGCGAGGCCGCCGCCCGGCTGATCGCGCTGCGGCAGGTCGGAGACGGCGGCACGGCGTACGCCCTGCTGTGCGAGGCGGCGCAATGGCGGCCCCTGCGGCTCGCCGTGCTGGTCGACGAGTTGCAGCGGCGCGGACTGGGCTCGGACGTGGGGATCCTGCTGTGGGAGGCCGCGGTGCTGCCCGCCGCCGGGTTCGTGGAGGCCGCCTGCGCGCTGTCGGCACTGGGCCGGGGCGAGGAGAGCACGCGCATGCTCCGCCAGGGCGTCTCACGTCCGCCGGAGCAGATCGCCGAAGCCGCGCTGGCGCTGCACCATGCGGGCCGCGGACACGAGGCCGTGGAGCTTCTCGCCGCGATGCTCCGCTTCCGGGCGCCGGCGGGGGCCGTGCAGGTGGCGCGCGCCGGACCGGCGGTGCTCGTCGGCCTCGTGCTGGAGGCGGCCCGCACCCTCTCCCACGAGCAGTGCCGAAGTGTCGCCCACGCCCTGCGGGTCGAAGGGCTACCCGGCGTGCCGAGGGAGCTGTGACGGCGTGACGGCAAAGCTTCGCACGGCGCCGCGCCGTCGCTCGTCGTCCCTGGTAGGCCGCGGACGGGCGGCCCCCGCCGCGCGCCCGTACCGGTTCGCGGAGCGAGATCCGTCGGGCGACGTGGCGCCGATGCCCTTGCCACCGTGCGAGACCCGACCTACGGTCACATTCTCACGTGGATCTACGCGTGTCGAATGGCCTTGACCTCCCGGCAAAGGAGCTGCTCATGCCCGACGTTGTGCGCGCCGCCCTCGTGCAGGCGACCTGGACAGGCGACACAGATTCGATGATCGAGAAGCATGAGCGGTACGCGCGCGAGGCCGCCCGGCAGGGCGCACGCGTCATCGGCTTCCAAGAGGTCTTCAACGCCCCGTACTTCTGCCAGGTGCAGGACGCCGAGCACTACAAGTGGGCCGAACCCGTCCCGGACGGGCCGACGGTGCGGCGGATGCAGGAGCTGGCGCGGGAGACGGGAATGGTGGTGGTC
Organism: Streptomyces sp. HNM0575; assembly: GCF_012726265.1. Taxonomy (GTDB): domain Bacteria; phylum Actinomycetota; class Actinomycetes; order Streptomycetales; family Streptomycetaceae; genus Streptomyces. The sequence continues at coordinate 192,165 of NZ_JAASAG010000003.1, forward strand.
GTCCCCGTCTTCGAGGTCGAGCAGTCCGGCTTCTACTACAACACCGCCGCCGTCATCGACGCGGACGGCACGGTGCTGGGCACGTACCGCAAGCATCACCTGCCCCAACTCCCGGGCTTCTGGGAGAAGTTCTACTTCAAGCCCGGCAACCTGGGCTGGCCCGTCTTCGACACCGCGGTCGGCCGGATCGGCGTCTACATCTGCTACGACCGCCACTTCCCCGAGGGCTGGCGCGAACTCGGCCTGGCCGGCGCCCAGCTCGTCTACAACCCCTCCGCCACCTCCCGCGGCCTCTCCAGCCACCTGTGGCAGCTGGAACAGCCCGCCGCGGCCGTCGCCAACGAGTACTTCATCGCCGCCATCAACCGCGTCGGCACCGAGGAGTACGGCGACAACGACTTCTACGGCACGAGCTACTTCGTCGACCCGCGCGGCCAGTTCGTCGGCGACGTCGCCAGCGACAAGGAGGAGGAACTCCTCGTCCGCGACCTCGACTTCGACGTCATCGACGAGGTGCGCCGGCAGTGGGCCTTCTACCGAGACCGGCGGCCCGACGCCTACGAGGGGCTGGTGCGGCCCTGATGAGCACTGCGCAACCGGCAGGCCACTCCCCGGATCCGGAGGCCCTCCTCCAGCGCACCCGCGCCGTACTGCCCGACTGGCTCGCGCTCTACTACGACCGGCCGCTGGAGATCACCCACGGCGAGGGACGGTACGTCTGGGACGGCGAGGGCAACCGCTACCTCGACTTCTTCGGCGGCATCCTCACCACCATGACGGCGCACGCGCTGCCCGAGGTGACCAAGGCCGTCAGCGAGCAGGCGGGCCGCATCCTGCACAGCTCCACGCTGTATCTGGACCGTCCCATGGTCGACTTGGCGGAGCGCATCGCCGCCCTGTCCGGCATCCCGGACGCCCGGGTCTTCTTCACCACCTCCGGTACGGAGGCCAACGACACGGCGCTGCTGCTGGCCACCACCCACCGTCGCTCCAACCAGATCCTGGCGCTGCGCAACAGCTACCACGGGCGCTCCTTCTCGGCGGTCGGCATCACCGGCAACCGCTCCTGGTCGCCCACCACCCTCTCGCCGCTCCAGACGCTCTACGTGCACGGCGGCGTGCGCACCCGCGGTCCCTACGCGGCCCTGGACGACGCCGGGTTCATCGATGCGTGCACCGCGGACCTGACGGACATGCTCGGCCAGACCGGCGGCGACGTCGCGGCGCTGATCGCCGAACCGGTGCAGGGCGTCGGCGGGTTCACCTCGCCGCCCGACGGCCTCCTCGCCGCGTTCCGTGAAGTCCTCAGCGAACACGGCATTCTGTGGATCAGCGACGAGGTGCAGACCGGCTGGGGCCGTACGGGCGAGCACTTCTGGGGATGGCAGGCACACGACGGGGCCGGGCCGCCCGACATGCTCACCTTCGCCAAGGGCATCGGCAACGGCATGTCGATCGGCGGCGTCGTGGCGCGTGCCGAGGTCATGAACTGCCTTCCGGCGAACTCCATCTCCACCTTCGGCGGCAGCCCCGTCACCATGGCCGCCGGCAACGCGAACCTCAACTACCTGCTGGAGCACGACCTTCAGGGCAACGCCCGCCGCGTCGGAGGTCTCCTGCTGGAGCGGCTGCGGGCCGCGTCGGCGGGTCTCGGCGTCGTACGGGAGGTGCGCGGCCGCGGCCTGATGGCCGGTGTGGAGCTGGTCGACCCGCACACCGGCGCCCCGTCGCCGGAGGCGGCCTCGCTGGTGCTGGAGGCCGCACGCGAGCGCGGCCTGCTCATCGGCAAGGGCGGCGGCCACGCCACCAGCAGCGTGCTGCGCATCGCGCCGCCGCTGACCCTCACCGTCGCGGAGGCGGAGGAGGGCGCCGAGATCCTTGAGCAGGCCTTGCGCACGGCCGACAACGAGCTGGGAGGGGAGAGCACTCAATGACGCACTCACGTACGGTCGTTCGCGGGGGACTCGTCATCACCGCGTCCGACGAGACACACGCGGACGTGCTGATCGAGGACGGACGCGTCGTCGCCACCGCCGCCACGGGAAGCAGCGTCGCGGAGGGCTGGACCGCCGAGCGGAGCATCGACGCCACCGGCAAGTACGTCATCCCGGGCGGCGTCGACGGTCACACGCACATGGACATGCCCTTCGGCGGCACCTTCTCCTCCGACGACTTCGAGACGGGCACGAGGGCCGCGGCCTGGGGCGGCACCACGACCATCGTCGACTTCGCCATCCAGCAGAAGGGGCACTCGCTGCGCGAGGGACTGGACCGCTGGCACGCCAAGGCCGACGCGCAGTGCGCCATCGACTACGGCTTCCACATGATCCTCGCCGACGTCAACCAGGGGACGCTGAAGGAGATGGACCTCCTCGTGGAGGAGGGCATCAGCTCCTTCAAGATGTTCATGGCCTATCCCGGTGTCTTCTACAGCGACGACGGGCAGATCCTGCGGGCCATGCAGCGCACCGCCGCCAACGGCGGGCTGACGATGATGCACGCGGAGAACGGCATCGCCATCGACGTGCTCGTCGAGCAGGCCCTCGCCGAGGGCCGCACCGACCCCCGCTACCACGGGGAGGTGCGCAAGGCGCTGCTGGAGGCGGAGGCCACGCACCGCGCCATCCAGCTGGCGCGGGTGGCCGGTTCACCGCTGTACGTCGTGCACGTCTCCGCCGAGGAGGCCGTCGCCGAGCTGGCCGGAGCACGCGACAAGGGGCTTCCGGTGTTCGGCGAGACCTGTCCGCAGTACCTGTTCCTGACGGTCGACAAGCTGGCGGAACCCGACTTCGGCGGCGCCAAGTACGTCTGCTCCACGCCGCTTCGGCCCCGGGAACACCAGGCGGCACTGTGGCGCGGGCTGCGCACGAACGACCTCCAGGTGGTCTCCACCGACCACTGCCCGTTCTGCTTCGTCGGCCAGAAGGAGCTGGGCCGCGGCGACTTCTCCAAGATCCCCAACGGGATGCCCGGCGTCGAGCACCGCATGGACCTGCTCCACCAGGCCGTGCTCGAAGGGCACATCTCGCGCCGCCGCTGGATCGAGCTCGCCTGCGCCACCCCGGCCCGGATGTTCGGGCTCTACCCCAAGAAGGGGACGCTACAGCCCGGTTCGGACGCCGACCTCGTCGTCTACGACCCCGGAGCCGAGCAGACCCTCTCCGCCGAGACGCACCACATGAACGTCGACTACTCGGCCTACGAAGGCAAGCGGATCACCGGGCAGGTCGAGACGGTGCTCTCGCGCGGCGAGACCGTCGTCGACAGGCGCACCTACACAGGACGTGCGGGGCACGGGCAGTACACCCCGCGCGGTCTGTGCCAACTCCTCGACTGAAGACAGCGGTTGCTGTGCCTGAACAGATGTGCCTGAACAGAAGGGACGGACAGGGCATGGACTTCGGACTCGTACTCCAGACGGACCCGCCCGGCTCGCGGACGGTGGGCCTGATGCGCCGTGCCGAGCGGCAGGGCTTCCGCTACGGCTGGACCTTCGACTCGGTGGTGCTGTGGCAGGAGCCGTTCGTCATCCACAGCCGGGTGCTGGACAACACCGACCGGCTGATCGTCGGCCCCATGGTCACCAATCCCGGCACCCGCGCCTGGGAGGTCACCGCCTCCACCTTCGCCACCCTCAACGAGATGTACGGCAACCGCACCGTGTGCGGCCTCGGCCGGGGCGACTCGGCGATGCGCGTCGCCGGGCGCAAGCCGAACACCCTCGGGCAGGTCAGCGCTGCGATGACCGCCATCCGCGACCTGGCGGAGGGCCGGGAGGCGGTCGTCGACGGTACGCCGCTGAAGTTCCCGTGGGTGAAGGAGGGCAGCAGGCTCCCGGTGTGGATGGGCGCGTACGGGCCGAAGGCACTTGCCATGGCGGGCCGTGAGGCGGACGGCTTCATCCTCCAGCTCGCCGACCCCTATCTGACGGAGTCGATGGTCAAGGCGGTACGGGTCGCCGCCGCCCAGGCCGGCCGCGACCCGGACGACGTCACGGTCTGTGTCGCGGCCCCCGCCTATGTCGGCGACGATCTCCAGCACGCGAGGGAGCAGTGCCGCTGGTTCGGCGGGATGGTCGGCAACCACGTCGCCGACCTCGTCGCCCGCTACGGCGAGGACTCCGACCTCGTACCGGCGGCGCTGACCAGCTACATCAAGTCCCGCCAGGGCTACGACTACGCGCACCACGGCCGTGCGGGCAATCCGGACACGGAGTTCGTGCCGGACGAAGTCGTGGACCGCTTCTGCCTGTTGGGCCCGGCGGAGGCGCACATCGAGAAGCTGCGGACGCTGCGGGACCTGGGCGTCGACCAGTTCGCGGTGTACGCGATGCACGACGCGACGGAGGCGGTGATCGACGCCTACGGGCGCGACGTCATCCCCGCGCTGAACGACTGAGACCGGCACGGCGGCGGGGGCGCGGCAGCGTGCCCCCGCCTCTGGCGCCCAGGCCGCCGGCCGCAGACCGCCCCTACCCCCCCCCACAACCGAAGACCAGCACCGAGTCGAAGAGGTGTGTGCCATGACCGGGACCGTTCCGACCGCCGCACCGGGCCCGCAGGGCGCGCCCGGCACCGGCACCGCTGAGCAGCTCACCCACCCCGACGGCCGGGTGGAGCTGCCCGAAGGGGCGATACCGGAGGGCAGCCGGTTCGCCAACGCCGACCTGCGGCCGGTGCCGCTGTCGAAGCGCCGCTGGACGACGTACAACTTCGCCGCCGTATGGATCGGCATGGCGCACAACATCCCGTCCTGGCTGCTCGCCTCGGGCCTCGTCGCGCTCGGAATGGACTGGAAGCAGGCCGTCTTCACCATCGCGCTGGCCAACGTGATCGTGCTGATGCCGATGCTGATGACGGGTCACGCCGGACCCAAGTACGGCATTCCCTTCCCCGTCTTCGCACGCGCCTCGTTCGGGCTGCGCGGGGCCAACCTGCCGGCGCTGATCCGGGCGGCCGTGGCCTGCTGCTGGTTCGGCATCCAGACATGGATCGGCGGACAGGGCATCTTCGTGCTGCTCGGCAAGATCTTCGGCGGCTGGGCGGAGGCCGGGAAGATCGGCGGGCAGCCGTGGACGCTGTGGCTGTGCTTCGTGCTGTTCTGGGCGCTCGAACTCGCCATCATCTACCGGGGGATGGAGACGCTGCGCCGCTTCGAGAACTGGGCGGCGCCGTTCGTGATCGTCGGTGCGCTCGTGCTGCTGGCGTGGATGGCCGTCAAGGCCGGCGGCTTCGGGCCGCTGCTGGACGAGCCGTCGAAGCTGGGCTGGGGGCCGGAGTTCTGGCCGGTCTTCTTCCCGTCCCTGATGGGCATGATCGCGTTCTGGTCCACGCTGTCGCTCAACATCCCCGACTTCACCCGCTTCGGCGCCGGACAGCGCGCCCAGGTGTGGGGCCAGTCGCTGGGCCTGCCCACGACGATGACGCTCTTCGCGCTGCTGTCGGTCTTCGTCACCTCCGGTTCGCAGGTGGTGTACGGGACGTCGATCTGGGACCCGGTGAAGCTCGCGGGCAAGACCGACAACGTCTTCGGGCTGCTGTTCGCGCTGATCACCGTGCTCGTCGCGACCATCTCCGTGAACCTGGCGGCCAACGTCGTCTCGCCCGCGTACGATCTGGCGAATCTCGCGCCGCGGTTCGTCAACTTCCGTACGGGGGCGCTGATCACGGGTGTCGTGGGCGTCGTGATCATGCCGTGGAAGCTGACGGAGACGCCCGAGCTGTACATCTACACATGGCTCGGCACCGTCGGCGGGCTCCTCGGCACCGTCGCCGGAATCCTGATCGCCGACTACTGGCTGGTGCGCCGCACCCGCCTGCACCTCGCGGACCTCTACCGGGAGGGCGGCGCCTACTGGTACTCCGCGGGCTGGAACTGGCGCGCGGTCGCGGCGTTCATCGTCGGCGGGCTGCTCGCGGTCGGCGGCTCCTACTCGGCGAAGGGCAAGGGGCCCTTCCCCGCGGACGGTCTGATCCCCTTCCTCCAGCCGCTCGCGGACTACGGCTGGGCGGTCGGAGTGGCCAGCTCACTGCTGGTGTACGTGGCGCTGACGCGGGTCAGCCCGCCGCGTGGGGACGCCGTCGGGAGTTGAGGAGGCACCCCCGCGCCGAGGCGGCACCCAGGGAAGCCACAGCCGAGAGGAAGGGAAGGACATGCAGCCCCTCCGCGGAGTCACCGTGGTCTCGCTGGAGCAGGCCATCGCCGCTCCTTACGCCAGCCGTCATCTCGCCGATCTGGGCGCACGCGTCATCAAGGTGGAGCGCCCGGGCACGGGCGACTTCGCACGGGCCTATGACTCGCGCACCCGGGGCCTCAGCTCCCATTTCGTCTGGGTCAACCGCAACAAGGAGTCGCTCACGCTCGACTTCAAGGACCCGGGCGGCAGGGACGCACTGCGGCGGCTGCTGTCCGGTGCCGACGTCTTCATCCAGAACCTGGCGCCCGGCGCCGCCGCCCGCGCGGGATTCGGCGCCGCCGAACTGCGGGCCGCACAGCCCTCGTTGATCGTCTGCGACATCTCGGGATACGGCTCCCCGGGGCCGTACCGGACCATGAAGGCCTACGACCTGATGGTGCAGAGCGAGGCCGGGCTGCTGTCCGTCACCGGCGACGGCGAGGACATGGCGAAGGTGGGCGTCTCGGTGTCCGACATCGCCGCGGGCATGTACGCCTACAGCTCCGTTCTCGCCGCCCTGCTGGAGCGCGGGCGCACCGGCGACGGCACCCACATCGACGTATCGATGCTGGAGGCCACCGTCGAGTGGATGGGCTTCCCGCTCTACTACTCCTACGGGGGCGCGGAGCAGCCGGTGCGCGCGGGCGCCGCGCACGCGACCATCTACCCGTACGGCCCGTTCACGGCGGGCGACGGCAAGGTCGTGATGATGAGCATCCAGAACGAGCGTGAATGGCGGGGGTTCTGCGAGAGCTTCCTGCGGCAGCCCGGCCTCGCAGACCGCCCGGAGTTCGCGACCAACGCCGACCGCAACGAACACCGCGACTCGCTGGCCGCCGTCATCTCCAATCGGTTCGCCGAACTGACGAGCACTGAGGCGATGGACGCGCTCGCCGCGGTCCCGGTCGCCCACGCCCGTGTCAACTCCATGGCGGAGGTGTGGGACCACCCTCAACTCGCCGCGCGCGGACGCTGGCACGAGGTCGGCACCCCGGCGGGCCCGGTGCCGTCCATGGCCCTGCCCGGCATGGTCGCCGGCGAGCCCAGGATGGATCCGGTGCCGGAACTCGGGCAGCACACCCGCGCCATCCTCGGCGAACTCGGCCTCACCGCCGACGACATCGACGCGCTGGTCGCCAAGGGAGCCGCCTGAGACCGGCCGTGGCGGCCAAGATCGCTGTGGCCGCCGCGGGACGCGTCACAACTCCGCGTTGAGGGCGATGCGGTGGACGCCCGGAAGGTAGGCGTCGAGGTCGCCGGGCGCGAAGCGCGTCATGCCGACGACATGCCAGAACTCGCCCGCCACGTCGCCCTCGTGCTTGTATCCGCCGCCCGGAGTCAGCGCGGCCCAGCCGCCCTGTAGGCCGAGCAGGGTGGCCCGGAGGCCGGGGGCGGCAGCCGGCTGCCCGTCCTCGTCGTGGAGGTTCCACAGGCGGACCGTGCCGTCCTCGCCGCCGCTCGCAAGCAGCGAGCCGTCCGGGCTGAAGGCGAGCGTGTGGATGCGGCCGGTGTGCCCGGTGAGCCGCGCCGTGGTCTCGCCGGTGTCCGCGTCCCACAGCCGGATCGCGCGGTCGTCGCCCGCGGTCGCCAGCAGCGGGCGGTGCGGGTGCGCCGCCGCGGTCCACAGCCGGCCGCGGTGACCGCGCAGCACGTGACGGCGCTCGCCGTTCTCCTCCCAGACGACGGCCGTTCCGTCCCAGGAGGCGCTCAGCAGCGCGCTGTCGCCGCAGCAGAAGGTCACGGCGTACACGCGGTCGGAGTGGCCTTCGAGTGCGGCGGCGAGGCGTCCGGTGTACGGCTCCCACAGCCGTACGCGACTGTCGTCGCAGCCGGTGGCCAGCAGCTCGCTGTCGCCGCGGAAGGCGATGGAGCGCACCCGGCCGCGGTGCTCGGTCAGCGTCGTGACGTGCGCGCCGGTGCTGCGCCACCACAGCCGTACGGTGTCGTCGTCGTTGGCGGTGGCGAGGAGTTCCCCGTCGCCGCTGAAGGCCTCCGCCCACGTGTGGTCGGTCTCGACGTCGATCTCCCGCAGGTATTCGCCGTTCTCGGCGTTCCACAGATAGACGTCGCCGTCGTTGCTGGCGGTGCCCAGCACGGGACCGGCCGGGCTGAAGACCGCGGAGACCAACCGGTCGCCGCGGCCCGCGAGTTCGGCGGTGCGGCGGCCGGTCCGGGCGTCCCACATCCGTACCAGGCCGTCGTTGCCCCCGGTGGCCAGGCGGGTGCCGTCCGGGCTGAAGGCGAGGGTGTTCACGCGGCGTCCGTGGCCGCGGAGGATCCGCTTGCCCTGGCCCGTGCCGGCGTCCCAGATCTGCGCGCCGCCGTCGTTGCCGACGGTGAGCAGCTGCCGGTCCTGTGGGCGGAAGGCGCAGGCCCAGGCGGAGCCGCGGTGTTCCAGGGGCTGCTGGGGCAGCAGGGTCACGGAGTGCCCGCCGCCTGCGGGGGCCACCCGCCACATCCGTACCGTCCCGTCGCTGTCGCAGGCGGCCAGCAGGCGTCCCTCGTCGCCGAAGAGCACCTGGTATACGGCTCCGGTGCAGCGCTCCGGCGTCCCCGCCTCCGTACCGGTGCGCGGGTCCCACAGGCGGACCCTGCCGTCGGTGTCGCCGCTGACGAGCAGTTCGGCGGAGGGGTGGAAGTCGAGGGTGTAGACGTGCCCTGAGTGGCCGGTCAACTCGTGCAGCAGCCGCGGTCGTCCGCCCTCCGCGCCCTGCCGCACCGCGCAGTCCGTCATGTCCCATACGCGTACGGTGCCGTGACCGTCCGGGCCGCGGTCGCCGGTGGCCAGCAGGGTGCCGTCGGGGCTGAACCTGGCCCGGTAGAGGGCGCCTTGGTGGTCGTGCAGCTCGGCCGTGCAGCGTCCCGTGCGGGTGTCCCAGACGCGCAGCACGGCGTCCGCGTCGCCGGTGACGAGGATGCCGCCGTCGGGGGAGAAGGCCGCCGTGTAGACGGGAACGGCGTGGCCGGGAAGGCGGTGCACGGGCTGTCCGGCGTCGGGACCCGTCGCGTTCCACAGCGTCACCAGGCCCTCCCTGTCGCCCGTGGCCAGCATCCGGCCCCCGGCGTCGAGGGACACGGGCCAGACACCGCCGGGATGGACTTCGAGCCGGTGCAGGCAGCGGCCCGACACCGGGTCCCACAGGCGTACTTCGCCGTCCGCGGCTCCCGTCGCGAGCACGTCCGCGCGGAACTTCACGGCGTAGACCCGGCCTTCGTGCCCGTGCAGGGTGCGCACCGCACGGCCGGTGTCCGCCGCGCAGACCAGTACGCCGCCGTCCTCGCTGCCCACGGCGAGGAGTTCGCCCTCGGGGCTGTAGGAGATCGGCTCGGGCAGCCGGCTGGTACGCATGTCGAAGCCGTACGGCACGCCCACCGCCGACGGGCGCAGCCCCGCCTCGACCGGCATGCCCGGCGCGACCGCGGCCGTGGCGAGCTCCGGCGCCGGCGTGCCGTCGGTGACCGCGTCGATCAGCGCGGCCCGGTTCCAGCGGCTGTCCGTGAGGTGCGCGCCGCGTAGATCCGTCCTGATGAGCCGCGCCCGGCGCAGGTCCGCGCCGGTGAGGTCGGCGCCGCTGAGATCGGCCTCGTCGAGCCGGGCCCCGACGAGGCGCGCGTCGCGCAGCACCGCTCCGGAGAGGCCGGTGCCCAGCAGGCGCGTGTCGGTGAGGTCGGCGCCGGTGAGGTCGACGCCGGAGAAGTCGCGGGCCGAGAGGTCCTCGCCGACGAGGCGTGCGCCGCGCAGATCGGCGTCGGCCGGCACCCGCAGACGGTCGATGACGCGCACCGCGTTGGCGCGGGCGGCCTCGCTCGTGCGGGGGCCGGGGGAGTTGAGCACCTCCTGCACCCACGCCGTGCAGCGTGCGTGGTCGGCAAGGTCGCAGAAGAACTCGACGGCGAGCTGCGTCAGCGGGCGGGCCGCCAGCAACGTGTCGTCGCCGCGGCCCAGTTGGGCCGCGGCCTCGCGTGCGATGAGCCATTCGACGACCGACCCGTGGATGAACTGGAAGAGCCCGTCCTCCGTGCGTACGAGAAGGCTGCCCGCGCCGACGGCCTGGGCGCTCTCCTGCGTGGACATCGAGCTGCCGCCCGCCAGCCCGCTGAGGGTCTCCGTCAGCTCGTCCAGACGCAGCGCGCTGCGGCCGCTCTCCCACAGCCGCTGCGCGAGAGCGGTGACGGCGGCCCACAGGTGCTCCGTGCTCAGCCCCGGGGCGGCGCCGGGCCCGCCCTGGCCGCGGCGCTCCTCGAATTCGAGCCACGCGGTGAAGACGTCCTCGTAGAGACCGGCGGGGCTGAGCGCCCTGCCGGCTCCCGCGACGGCGCGCAGCTGCTCGGGTCCCAGGTCGGCGACGAAGCTGAGCAGCCGCGGGTTGGCGCACAGCTCCAGCAGGTCGGGAATGTTCTGGAGGAGGCGGAAGCGCTGCTCCGCGGCCTCCTCGTCGCCGTACCGGTTGACGAGGTACGTGCGGATCTGCGCCGGGGCGAAGCCCACGAGGGAGAGCACGCGCCGCCTCGGCAGCATCCCGACCCGTTCGCCCAGCGCCGTGAGGATCTGCGACTGCGACTTGAAGTGCTGGGTGCGGCTGCTGACGACGATCTTGGCGTTGTCCACGGACGCGTCGAGGAGCACTTGGAGGTGGTCGGCGGCACGGTCGTAGCTGACACGGTTGACCAGTTCGTCGAAGCCGTCGAAGAGCAGCACGACGCGGCCCTGGCCCAGCATGTAGCGCAGCGCCCGCAGGTCGATGGTGTCGACGCCGTTGCCGGCGAGGTGTGCGGCGACGAGACCTTCGAGGCTGTGCGCGCGGTCGAGGGTGTTGAGCGGGATGAGCAACGGCGTGAGGTGCGGCAGCTGTTCGGGGATTCGGCGCGCCAACTCCCGCAGGGCGAAGGTCTTTCCGTGCCCGAAGTCGCCGAGGAGCAGTATGAACCGCCCGTGGTCCGCGGCGAGCAGGTCCAGCATGTTCTCGACGAGGCCGTCGCGCTCCTCGCCGTCGGGGCGCTCGGCGTCGCGGTAGCGCCCGGGCAGATAGAGGCCCGGCCGGTAGCGGTCGTCGGCGGCGAGGCGTGCCGTCTGGGCGGCGACGTACGCGCGCAGATCCAGCAGGCCCTGGAACTCCAGGAAGCTGCGGACGCGGACGCCGCGGCGGCTCGCGCGCTCCCGCAGCGCGCGCTCGGGAGCCGGCCCCTCGTGGACAATCTCCGCCTCAGAGCCGGTGTCCGTGGCGTGCGCCTGCGCGACGAAGCGGTCGACGTCCTCCTCGGCGGGGGTGCCCGGGTGGATCGCGATGCGCTGCTGGCGGACCACGCCCTCCTCGTGCCACGTCGCCATGAGCTGGACCATGTCCTCGGCGTCGCGCCTGGGCACGTCGCGCAGCCGGACGCCCTCGCGCCGGGCGCGGCACACCTCCCGCACGCGTTCGGCGAGCGAGTCGGCGGGCTCGTCGAGCGGGCGGTTGTCCCTGTCGGCTTCCGGCGCCGCCTCCGGCGGAAGGGGCGCCGCCGGCTCGTCGGGCACGGCGAAGACCCGGTGGGCCGAGCGCCATTCGAGGGGGAAGTCCGTGGGCTGGCCGCCCGCCTCGTCCCTCCACCGGGTGACGCCGCTGGGCCCGATGCGCAGCAGTTCGCACCGCGCGGGCGCGGCCGAGCCGAAGAGCGGCAACTCGCCTGCCGGGGTGGACAGTTCGGCGTACGAAGGCTCCGACGCGGTGGTGCGCGGGCCGCCGGTGGGGCCGTGCAGCACGAGGTGCAGCCGGCGCGCGGTGAACCGGGCGAAGGTGCCGGCGTCGCGCAGCGGCCCGGGCCCGCCGGGTGCGTCGCCCGGGCGCTGCCGCCCCTCGGCCGGCGGGTGCCGCACCACGCCGACGCGCAGCCAGCCCTCGTCCTCGTAGGTGCGCAGCGCCTCGGAGAACCAGGTCGCCTGGTCGCGCCCGAGGAAGCCGTACTGGTCGTCGGTGCGGTGGCTGAAGGCGATCGAGGAGTTGAACCCGGCGACGACGGTGTGCAGTTCGGGCACGGGGAACAGCGTCCACGGCTGGTCGCTCTCGAAGACGGTGTCCATCCCGTGGTAGAGGCCGCGGAACAGGCGTGTGTAGTGGCGCCACTTGGGCCAGTACGGCGGCTGCGGCGGCACCTCGTCGGCCTCGCAGGTGTGGAAGTAGCCCAGGCAGGCGGCCTGGCTGACGTCCTGGGTGCCCGGCACCACCACCAACCGCTGCGGCGGCAGGTCGAGTTGGGAGCGCAGCCCGGTGAGGAAGCTGAGGGCCTGGTCGCATTCGCGCGGGCTGCCGGACGCGGTGAGGTCGCCGGAGACGACGAGGAGGTCGGGCGCGGGGGCACCGGCGTCCTTCAGCTCGACGAGGTCGCTCCACATCTCCCGCAGCAGCGCCTCCGGTTCGCGTCCGCGGCCGAAGTTGGGCCCCGCCACATGCAGTACGGACACGGTGCCCCGTGGCGTCGTGCCGCCGCCGGGCCCGGCCGGATACTGCGGTGCCCTGGCGGGCCGCCGCCGCCCCGACCAGCCCGTGCGGCCCAGCGGGCGCTGTGCGTCGGCCTCCCGGCCGCCGTCCGCATCGAGCGGTGCGCGCGGGCCCGGGACCTCGCCGGAGGGCGTCCCGCCGGGGTAGCCGGGGCGCAGCGGCGGGCGCGCGTGGCCCTCGACTGCCTGACCGACGCGTGTGAGCAGCATGCTGCGCGCCGTCTCGGTGTCGGTGACGCCCACGAGATCGACGTACGTGATCGTGGCGAGCAGACCCTCGATGGGGACGTCCTCCACCCGTACGGTCAGCAGTTTGCGCTCCGGCGCCTCCGGCTCGGCGCGCAGCGCGGCCTGCCATTCCATGCGCCCGTACGTGGAGCGCCCGTAGTGGCTGGAGAGCACGGCGATGACGGCGACGGACTCGCTGACCCCGCGGTCCATGAAGTCGATGAAGTTGGTGCCGGGCACGAAGTCCCACGCCTGGATCACCGTGCGGTAGCCGGCCTCCTCCAGCGTCCAGGCGATCCATGACGCCCACTGCTCGTCCGCCGGGGAGTAGCTGATGAAGAAGTCCAAGTCCCGCGTGTGCGCTGCGAGTTCCCCGTTGTCCGTCATGCCAGCATCGTAGGAGCACGGGCACGGTGCGGGCATCCCGGGTACGACAGGCTGCGATCCTCTCCTCACATCGTGTGTGCGATTCTGTCCGACGTGCGAATCGTGAAGAGCGTGCATCCGCTGGACTGGCTCGCGGCCGGGCTTCTGGTCTGCGGAGCGCTGCTGGTCGCCACGGGACTGCTGCCCGCCCGTAACGCCGGTGATGCGATGACACGCATCGGGCCGCTGCTGGTGTTCCTCGCCACCGCCATCGTCATGGCCGAACTGACGGGCAAGGCGCAGGTCTTCGACGCCGCCGCGTCGTGGGTGGCCCGCGCCGGCAAGGGCAGCTACGCGCTGCTGTTCGGGCTGTGCGTGCTGTTCGCGTCCGTCACCACGATCACGCTCAACCTGGACACCACGGCGGTGCTGCTGACGCCGGTGATGCTCGCGCTCGCCACCCGCGTGGGCATCGCGGCCGTGCCGCTGGCGATGACCACCGTCTGGTTGTCGAACACCGCGTCTCTGCTGCTGCCGGTCTCCAACCTGACCAATCTGCTCGCGGCGGACCGCGTGGCGCTGTCGCCCGCCCGGATGGCGGCGACCATGTGGCTGCCGCAGCTCGTCTCGATCCTGGTCACCATGGCCTGCCTGTGGGGCTTCTACTGGCGCCGCGGGCGTCGCGGGTCGGAGAGCTACACGGCGCCGGAGCCGCTGCGCCCCGCCGATCCCGTGCTCTTCCGCGTGTGCGCGCTCGCCTGCGCCGCCTTCCTGGTGGCGATCCTCGTCGCCGACGTGCCGCTGTGGTCGGCGTCCTCGGCGGCCGCGTTCGTCGTCGTCGTGGCGTTCGCCTTCAGACGCAGGGCGGATCTGCGGCTCTCGCTCATCCCGTGGCGGCTGATGATGCTGGTCCCCGGGATGTTCCTCGTCGTGGAGACCGTCAACGCACACGGGCTGCACGACCTGCTGACCGCGGCGATCGGCTCCGACGGCGGACTGGTGGGGATGCTCCGCTCCGCCGGAGTCGGGGCGGGACTGTCCAACATCCTCAACAACCTTCCCGTCTACCTCGCGGGCGAGGCGGCCGTGCCGGTCGCCAACAAGCACCAGTTGCTGGCCCTGCTCATCGGCACCAACGTGGGCCCCCTCGTGACGCCGTGGGCGTCGCTGGCGACCCTGCTGTGGTTCGAGCGCTGCCGGGCGCACGGCACGGTCATCCCCCTGCGGCGCTTCGTGGGCACGGGCTTCGTGCTGGCGACGACGGGGACGCTGGCGGCGACGGTCCAACTCGCCCTCGTCTGAGGGGAGTCGGGGCCCGCCCCGTCCGGCGGGCGGAGTCAGGACGTGGTGTTCCCGGCGCCCGCCCGCCCCGCGAGATCGACCAGATGCGGCAGCGTCTCGCCGCGCGCCGCGACGAAGCTGCGCCCCGAGTCCGGGCCGTCGAAGCCCACTTGGAACTCCCCGCCCGACAACGTACGGAACTCCACGCCTGCTTCGGCGGCCAGCAGCGCACCCGCCGGGAAGTCGATGCCTTCAGCCCGGTAGCCCACGTAACCGTCGATGGTGCCGCTCGCCAGCATGGTCCACCCCAGCAACGGCGCCCACAGTTGCAGCACGCGCCGCGAGTGCAGCTCCAGCGCACCGCGCAGAGCCAGGGCGCGCTCGTCGCCCCGTGCCACCGCGTGCCCCTGCGTCCACGCCAGTACGGGTCCGGACCGCGGCAGCGTGCCGCACGGGCCGCCCACCCGCGCCGTCCCGCACCATGCGCCCCGGCCGGCCGTGGCCCGCCAGGTCCGCCCCGTGACCGGCTCGTGCACGACGCCCACGACGGGGGAGCCGTCGACGCACAGCGCTATCCCCACGGCGTAGGCCGTCAGCCCGATGGCGACGTTGTTGCTGCCGTCCAGCGGGTCCACCAGCCATGTACGGCTGCCGTGCGCGTCGAGGAGCCCGGCCTCCTCCGAGACGATCCGCTCGTGCGGGAAGTGCGTGCGCAGCCGGTCCAGGATGACCTTCTCGGCCGCCAGGTCCAGGTCGGTGACGACGTCGCCGCCCTCGCCCTTGCTGCGTACGGTGTGCGCCTGCCGGAAACCGGCACGCAGCAACGCCCCGGCCTCCTCCGCGGCTTGGACGGCCACCGTCTGTTCGAAGGCGTACGCACCGTTGCCGGAGCCCGTTTGCGCACCGGTGCCGGAACCGGCGTGCGCGCCCGTGCCCGTGCCACCGTCCGAGCGCCGCTCCGAGCCCCGCTCCGTGTCCCGGCCCGCGTCCCAGCCCCTGTCCTCGCCCGCCCCGCCGTCCGCGTCGGCGGAGGACTCACTCCGGCTTTCCCTCATGCACCCTCCTCAGCGCCGCCCGCACGGTCCTCCGGGTGTCCTCCGCGCCGCACAGCCGCCGCACGGTGCGGTGACCGCCGCCCTCCAGCGGCCCCAGGAAGAGGTCGGTGCGCCCCGGAAGGGTCCTGCCCAGCACCAGGGTGGCCGCCGGCTCGCCCTCCCTGACGACGGTGGAGTGGAACTCCCCGGCCCCCAGGACATATGTCTCGCCCCCGCCGCTGGTCTGCTCGGGACCGGGCTCGCTGCGTACGAGGCGTTCCGTGGGGCGCAGTTCGTCGGTGCCGTCGGGCGCGCTGTGCACCTCGAAGACGCGGTGCGTGGGCCCCGAGGCCGGTGCGGGCGCGGGCGCCGGACCGGCCGCCGGCGCGGCGACGTCGGCCACCCGTACCGGGACGTTGGAGACGTGTCCGTAGAGCACATGGCTGAGCAGCTCCCAGCTGTGCGCGTGCACCGCCGCCTCCGCCGGCTGCCCGGAGGCCGTCACGCCGTCGAAGAGGTGCACGCACACGCCGCGTTCGCCCTCGCGCACCACCGGGAGGCACAGGAACCCGAGCGGATGCCGCACGGCGCGCAAGTCCCGCCCACCGGAGGCGATTTCGGCGAGGACGCCCGCAACGGCCGCGCGCGGCACGTCCGATGACGGCCCCCCGTCCTGACGCAGCGCGTCTTCGAGCTCGTCGTAGTCCATGGCGCCGAGGGGGTCACCTCCGGTACGGATCGTCGGCGTGCAGTGCCTTGTCAATGATCTCGCCGACGTCGCCGTCGGTGAAGACGGCGGGGAGCGGAAGCCTCAAATGGTCGAAAACCGCCCGGACTTCGTCGACCGTCGGCTCGTCGCTCAGCGGCGGCAGCGCGTGCAGGTCGAGCCGCTCGGCCTGCTCCCTGCTCTGGTGCAGCTCGGTGACGTAGTAGTCGTAGAGCGGCTGGTCGCGGGCGACGATGAGGTTGACGCGGTTGGGGTCGTCCTGCGTGATGACGAGGCACGACTCGGACAGGTCGAAGCGGAGCGTCGGCACGCCGGAGGACAGGTGCACGCTGATCTCCAGGGTGTCCAGCCGCTGCCGGTACCAGCACGCGGCGAGCACCGTCGCGTACGACTCCTTCCTGGTGCGCGTCGTGGTCCAGGCGTTGGCCGCCTCGGTGTTCCGCTGCCGGGCGAAGGTCTGCCGGAAGCGCGCGTAGTCCGAACAGGTCTTCTCACTGCCCGGGTTGATGATGTCGATCTTGATGCTGAGGGGTGTGCGGTGCCTCGTGGCCGTCTCCACGCAGCGCGGCAGCGTCACCGCCCGCAGATAGGTGCCCGTGCCGCCCTTGAAATACCAGAGGTTGGTCTGCTCCCGCGCCTTGCCCAGCGTCTCCCCGACCTCGGAGCCCGACAGCGAGCGCACCATCGCCAGGTCCTCCAGGGCGCGGCGCGTGTCCGCCGAGACCTCCTGGATGTCGGACTTGCGGCGGACCCGCTCGGTCATCGAACCCACCGCGAGCGCGCCGAGTACCAGCAATGTCGCCCCGGAGGCCACGTCGTCGCTGATGACGTCCCCGAAGACGTCGAGGAACCCGATCGTCAGGCCGAGCCCGACGGCGACGACGACGTCCAGGTTCCGGATGATCCAGCCGACGCCCATTTCGATGCGTCCCACACGCTGTGCCACGTGATCGCCCCTCCCCGTGATCACCAAGCATCGTAGGAGGAGGTCCCGGCGGTCCGCCAGGCGGGCAGGTACGGCGGCCGGCGAGCGGTTACGCCTCGCCGCTCCCGGTGCGTAAGCTCGCTGCGCCCACGCGAGCCACGAGGATGACGCGATGCCCGATGCGGCCCGGTCCGCGCTCGACGACGCGGTACGCGCCGTACCCGCCGAGCAGTTCCACGGCGCCGACGGCCGCGCCGTCCGTCCCTGCACGCCCGCCGAGGTCACCCACCGCCACCTGGGCCTGCTGGACATACGGCCCGGCGACGCCGTCCTGGACATCGGCGTGGGCTCCGGCCTCTCGGCGGCGCTGGCCGCCCGGCTCGCGGGCCCCGAGGGCCGGGTGACGGCCGTCGAGATCGACGCCGGTCTCGCGGCGCGCGCCCGGGCGCTCTACGCCGCACACGGACACCGCGTCGAAGTGGTCGTCGGCGACGGCCTGCACGGGCATACGGGCCGCGCACCCTACGACCGCATCCTCGCCGGAGTCACCCCGCCGGCCGTGCCGGACGCGTGGCTGCGTCAACTCCGGCCCGGCGGCCTGCTGTTGTGCGGCGTACGGGTCTGCGATCTGCCGGGCGGATACGCCATCGCCCGCATCCGCACCGGCGAACGGAACCGGCCGCGGCAGGTCACCGTCCATCAGGGCGGATACATGCCGGCGGCGGGTCCCGTCGCCGACGAGAGGGTCACCCGTGCCCGTGCCCGTGCCGGGGAGCCGGGGCCGCCGGGGCCGCCGGAGCGTTCCCTGACCCTCCTCGGTGCCCACGAGCCGGGCCTGGCAGAGGCGTTCCTCGCGGCGCTCACGGACGCGGCCCACATCGATCCCGCACCGCTGCACGGCAGCGACTGGTTCCACCTGAAGGACTGGCTCATGGCCGCCGAGCCGCCGTGGCTGCTCGAAGCGACCCTCGAACGCGGCAACGGAATCGGCGTCGGCCACCGCACACCGGACGGCACCGCGCACGCCGCGCTCGTCACCGGCTTCCATCTCATCGCGGATCGCGGCGACTCACCGGCCCTCGCGGATCTCGACGGCCTGATCCGGCGCTGGCGGGAGAGCGGCTCTCCCCGTACGCACCAACTGCGCGCGGAGCTGCGTCAGGAAGGCGACCGCTGGCACGCCCGCATCGGCACCACGGCATAGCGCCCGCCGTTTCCGGTCTGCCGCCCGCCGTTTCCGGTCCGCTGTCGCCCGTCTGCCGGTCGCCAACTGCCGTCCGCTGTACGGCTGTTCGCGCGTGCCGCTCAGTCCTCGTGCAGCCGCTCCAGCAGCGCCGGGAGCGCTTCGCCGATCGGTTCTCGCACGATCTCGGCCGCCAGGCCGTCGTACGGAGTGGGCTCGGCGTTGACGATGACCAGCCGCGCGCCGTGGTCCACGGCGATCTCCGCGAGCGACGCCGCGGGCTGCACCTGGAGCGACGTACCGACGGCCACGAAGACGTCGCACGCCTTCGCCACACCCACCGCCTGCCCCAGCACCTCCGGATCGAGCGCCTGCCCGAACATCACCGTCGACGACTTGAGGATGCCGCCGCACTCCAGGCAGGCCGGATCCTCCTCGCCCGCCTCGACCCGCTCCAGCGCCCCGGCCATGGAGCCCCCGGCCTCGCACTGCGTGCACACCACCGAGCGTGAACTGCCGTGCAGCTCCAGCACCTTGCGGTCGGGCAGCCCGGCGAGCTGGTGCAGTCCGTCGACGTTCTGGGTGATGACGCGCACCGGCCTGCCGGACCTCTCCAGCCGCGCCACGGCCTCGTGCGCGGCGTTGGGCACGGCCTTCCAGGTGGGGCTGGTGCGGCGCATCTGCCATGACTTGCGCCGGATGTCCGGATCGGTCATGTAGTAGTCGTACGTGACGAGCTTCTCCGCCTCGGGGTCACTGCGCCAAAGCCCTTGCGGGCCGCGGTAGTCGGGGATGCCTGAGTCCGTGGAGATCCCGGCGCCGCTGAGGATCGCGACGAGGGGGCCGCGCGGCGAGGAGGCGCCGGCCTCCTGCCCGGCGCGGGCCTCGGCGTGCGGTTCCGGAACGGGTTCGGGGAAGTCCGTCATGGCCGCCAAGGGTACTTCCGCCGTCCCGGCCGTCGCGGCGGCCCGTCATGGTGCGGGCCTGGTGGGAGGGCCCATAACGGGCGGTGAACATCGGTCGACGGTGCGGGGCACGGCCTCTCCGCGGAACGGCCGGTCTCATACGTTGAGCGCATAAAAGTCGATCAAGCGCGCGAGGCCCCCATGGAGTGGTTCAGCCCCGAGAACTCACTGGCGGCGCTCGGCGTCTTCGCGACCGTGGGCGTCCTGGCGTACGAGCGGCTCATGCCGGGCCTGAAGCGCATCGGATACCGCGTCCAGATGGACACGCTCATAGGCGGCGACTCCCAGAACGGCCAACCGGACGTGCGGCTGGGCCTGTTCGGGGAGGCGCCCGAGATGTCGGACGCGTCGCTGGTGCTGCTGCGCATCGAGAACGACGGGCTGCGCGGCATCTCCGTCGAGGACTACACCTCGCGCGAACTGGCGGGCCTGACCGTCACGTTCACCGAACGGACGGTCATCTGCCGCCGAACGAGGAGCTGTGCCGCTCGCTGTGACCGCTCCGCGTGACCCGCGGTGCACGCTCCCGCACGCCCGGTCGAGGGGCGGAGGCGCCCGCGGCCGTATCAAGTCCGGCCGGTTGCGGGCGGGTTCGCGCCGGCGGAAACGGTCGCTGAACACTTGGACAACCCGCCGACGCGCCCCTCACACCGCCATACGCTGCCCGGTCCGGGCCCGGTGACCGTGCCGGGGCCGCCCGGCGAGCGCCACCGCCTCCGGCGGCCGCACCTTCCCGAGCCCGGTCCGCTGTGCCATCACCGGGCTTCGCAGGGAAGGACCTCGGGTGTCTTCGCTCTTCTCCGGCCTCCGCCGGATCACGGCAACGGACAGGCCGGTCACCGAGAACGACCGGGACGACGATCCGCGCAGGGACGACGATCCGCGCAGCGACGACGATCCGCGCAGGGACGACGGCCCTCCCAGCGACGACCGCCCGCCCTGGGGCGGGGCCTCCGGGCGGGGCCGTGCGGCCGGGCTGCGGGCCCGGTTCCGGGCCCGGTTCCGTGAGCGGTATCCGCGTGCGGCGCGGGCCGCCCCGTGGGTGACCACCGGCCTGGCCGCCCTGCTCGTGCTGTTCGCCCTGCTCGTTCCGAACACGCTCGACCGCACCACGCCCGGAACATTCCTCCGGCTCCCCGTGGAGGCCGTCTACTTCGCGGCCCTGCTGCTCGTGCTGCCGTCGAGGGCGGGACGGGCGGTGTCCCTCGCAGCGGGGCTGTTCCTGGGTGTGCTGACCGTGCTGAGGCTCACCGACATGGGCTTCTTCTCGGTCCTCGACCGGCCCTTCGACCCGGTGCTCGACTGGATCCTCTTCGACGACGCCGTGGACTTCCTGCGGGAGACGGCGGGCGCGGCTGGTGCGGCGGCCGCCGTCGTCGGCGCGGTCGGCGCGGTCGTCCTGCTGACCGTCCTGACCGTGCTCGCGGTGCGCAGACTGGGCGGCATCGTGCTGCGGAACAGGGCGGCGGCCACCCGTACCACCCTGGTGCTCGGGGTCGCCTGGATCACCGTCTCGACGCTCGGACTCCAGGCCGTCGACGGCATCCCGTTCGCGTCGAAGGCCACCTTCAGGCTCGTACAGGAGCGGGTGATGCTGCTGAACAAGGGGCTGAACGACGGGCGGGAGTTCGCAGGGCAGGCCGCGGTGGACGACTTCCGCGGCACTCCGCGGGAGAGGCTGCTGACCGGACTGCGGGGCAAGGACGTCGTGTTCGCCTTCGTCGAGAGCTACGGCAGGGGAGCCGTCGAGGACCCGAGGATGGCGCCCCAGGTCGGCAAGTTGCTCGACCGCCAGAACGAGCGGCTGCACGAGGCGGGCTTCTCGTCCAGGAGCGGCTGGCTCACCTCGCCGACGACCGGCGCCGGCAGCTGGCTCGCCCACTCGACCCTCATGTCGGGTCTGTGGATCGACAACAACCAGCGTTACCGCACCGCCACCGCAAGCGACCGCTTCACACTCACCGGTGCGTTCCGGCGCGCCGGTGCGTGGCGGACGGTCGGCATGATGCCCGGCGTCCGCAGGGCCTGGCCGGAGGGGCAGTTCTATCGCTTCGACACCGTCTACGACTCACGTGAAATGGGGTACAGGGGCCCGATGTTCAGCTGGTCGCCCGTGCCCGACCAGTACACGATGCAGGCCTTCGAACGGCTGGAGCACGGCAAGAGGAACCGCAGGCCGCTGATGGCGACCGTCGTCCTCGCCACCAGCCACAACCCCTGGGCGCCGCTGCCCAGGACGGTCGGCTGGGACGAACTCGGTGACGGATCCCTCTTCCACGCGCAGAAGAAGGAGGGCAAGACCCCGGCGGAGGTGTGGAAGGACGCCGCCGGCGTGCGTACGGAATACCGGCGTTCCATCCAGTACTCGATACGCAGCCTCACCGACTACGTGGCGAGGTACGGCGACAAGGACACCGTGCTCGTCTTCCTCGGCGACCACCAGCCCGCCCCCGTCGTCGTCGGCAACCACACCAGCAGGGACGTGCCGGTCTCGGTGGTGGCCCATGATCCGAAGGTGCTCGACCGGATCTCCGAGTGGGGCTGGCAAGACGGTCTGAAGCCCGGCAGGGACGCCCCGGTCTGGCGCATGGACCGCTTCCGTGACCGGTTCCTGACCGCTTACGGCCCGGGAGGCGGAGCCGGGGACGCGCCCCGCTGAGGCCGCGCAGCCGCCGGGTGAAAGGGTCCCGGGCCCGCCACGGGCAGGCCGCGCGCAGCGAGACGTGTGCTGGTCACAGCGGGGCCGAGGCCCGAACCCGCCCTTGCCAGGCGACTGTATACGACATACTGTCGCCCGGGTCCTGTCGATCTGTATCAGGGGTGGGCAGCCTTGCGCCCTCGCGCACCAGCGTCCTCAAGTGCCGCCGTCCGCGGAGCGGTTCTCACGCTCGCACTCGCCCTCGGCGCGACCGGCTGCGCCTCCCTGACGACGTCCGCGACCGAGGTCGGCGGCGTACGGATGGCCGACGAGCGGCCCGTGCGCGACGGCGGCACCCTCACCGTGGCGTTCAAGTCCGACCCGGACAAGCTCGATCCCAGCCTCGGCAGCACCCTCGTGGGCCGCAGCGTCTTCGCCGCGATGTGCCAGAAGCTCTACGACACCGACGCCCGCAACCACATACGGCCCCAACTGGCCTCCGGCATGCCGGAAGTGAGCGACGGCGGCCGGAAGGTGGTGATCGGCGTCCGGCACGGAGCCCGCTTCAGCGACGGCACCCCGCTGGACGCGAAGGCCGTCGAGACGTCGCTGCGCCGCCACCGTGATCTGCCCGAGTCGGCACGCGCCAGCGAGCTCGAACCCGTCGAGAGCATCGAGGCAGTCGGCGACGACAAGGTCGAACTGCGCCTGAAGGAGCCCTACGAGCCGCTGCTGGGCGCCCTCGCCGACCGCTCCGGCATGGTGATGTCGCCGCGTGCCCTCAAGAAGTACGGCAAGGACTTCGCCACGCACCCCTCGTGCGTCGGGCCGTTCCGCTTCAAGCAGCGGGTGACGGGCGACCGCATCGTGCTGGAGAAGGACCCCGGGTACTACGCGGCGTCCCACGTTCACCTGGACAAGATCGTCTACCGCACGATCATCGACGGCAACGTGCGGCTGGCCAACCTCCGCTCCGGCGACGCCCAGGTCAGCGACCAGACCGCGCCGCTGGAGGTGCAGAGCGCGCTCACCGACGACACGCTCCAGCTCTTCAACTCGCCGACGCTCGGCTACCAGGGCCTGACGGTCAACATCGGCAACTCCCGCGGCCTGGGCGAGAAGCCGGGCAAGGTGCACGGTGCGCTGGCCCGTGACGACCGCATACGGGAGGCGTTCGCGCTCTCCCTGGACCGCCGGCTCATCAACAAGATCGTCTTTCAGGGCATGTACGACACCGCCTGCGGTCCCGTCGCGCCCTCCAGCGAACTGGGCACCGAAATGCGCTGCCCCGGACGCGACTTGGGCAAGGCGCGCCGGCTGCTGCGCGAGGCGGGCGCGAAGGGCCCGGTCCCCGTCGAGCTGACCGTCTCCAACACCGTGGAGGACATGCGGCTCGGACAGGTCGTACAGGCGATGGCGAAGGACGCCGGGTTCCGGGTGAAGCTGCGGCCCACCGAGTTCACCACCCTCCTGGAGCACGCCGACAAGGGCGACTTCGAGGCCGCGTCCGTCGGCTGGTCGGGCCGCCTCGACCCGGCGGGGAACGTCGACGCCTTCGCCGGCACCCTCGGATCGGAGAACCGTTCCGGCATCTCCGACGAGCGCATCGACTCCCTCATCGAGGACGGCCGCCGCACCGCCGACCCGGAGAAGCGCAGGGCCGTCTACGGCGACCTCACCCGGGCCGTCAACGACCAGCATTCGCTGATCTACCTGTACCGGCAGCGCAACTACGTCGTCGCCACCAAGGACGTCGCGGGCCTGCGCGTCTACGGCGACGGCCTGATACGCGTCGAGAACGCCGGCTGGAGCCGGGGTGCGGAGCACGACGGATCCACGGAGGCGGAGGCGAGGAGCCGGTGACCCGCTATGTACTGCGCCGCCTGGGCCAGTCGGCACTGACGCTGGTCCTCGTCAGCATCGTGGTCTTCCTCGGCGTACGCGCCATGCCCGGCGACACCGCACGCGCGCTCGCGGGGGAGGAGACCACACCAGAGGCGCTGGCCGCGATCCGCCGCCAGTACGGACTCGACCAGAACATCGCCGTGCAGTACGCCCGTTACGTGGAGCACGCCGCCACCGGCGATCTCGGCACCTCGGCCCGCACCGGACTGCCCGTCGTCGACGGCATCTTCGACGCCCTGCCCGTCACCCTCGAACTCGCCCTGCTGTCCCTGCTGCTGGCCGTCGTCGTCGGCGTCGGTGCGGGCGTGGTCGCCGCGGTGCGGCGCGGCCGCCCGGCGGAGTGGATCGCCAACACCGTTGCCCTGCTGGGGCTTTCGGTGCCGAACTTCTGGCTCGGCATCGTCCTGATCCTCGGATTCGCCATCGCCGTACCGCTGTTCGCGGCGTCCGGCTTCGTGCCCTTCGGCACCGATCCGCTGGAGAACCTGCGGCGGATGGTGCTTCCCGTGGCCGTGCTCGGCAGCGGCCTCGCGGCCGTCGTGATGAGACAGACGAGAGCGGCGATGCTGGAGTCGCTGTCGGCCGACTACGTACGCACCGCACGCGCCAAGGGCCTCGCGCCGTACCAGGTCGTCGGCGGCCACGCGTTGCGCAACTCCCTCGTCACGGTCGTCACCGTGCTGGGAGTCCAGCTCGGGCATCTCGTCTCCGGGGCGGTCGTCACGGAACAGATCTTCGTGCTGCCCGGCTTCGGGAAGCTGATGATCGACGCGATCTTCACCCGCGACTACGCGATGGTGCAGGGCGTGGTGCTCTTCACCGCGACCGGCTACATCCTCGTCAACCTCGCCGTCGACCTTCTCTACTCCGTCATCGACCCGCGCATCCGGCTGGGAGGCGCACAGTGAGCACGGTCACCGAAGCAGCGGGGAGCCCGGACGCGGGCGGTACGGACGGTACGGGTGCCGCGGGCGGTACGGGCGGTACGGGCGGTACGGGTACGGGCGGATCGGGCGGCGCCGGACCGGATCCGCGCACGGGCGCGGGTGGCGCACCGCCCGCGGGGCCCGGCCACGGCGCCCGCGCTCTGCTGCGCCAACTGCGCCGCAACAAGCTCGCGTTCACGGGCGCCGCCGTCGCCGCCGTTTTCGTGCTCGTGGCCATCGCCGCGCCGCTCGTCGCTCCGTACGACCCGGCACGCGCCGACTTCGGCTCGGCCCTCGCGCCCCCGGGCCCCGAGCACTGGCTGGGCACCGACGACCTCGGCCGCGACCAGCTCTCCCGGGTGATGCACGGCGCCCGGGCCTCGATGCAGGTGGGGGTGCTCGCCGTCGCGCTGGCGTTCGTCGTGGGCGTGCCGCTCGGGCTGATCGCCGGGTATTACGGCCGCTTCGCGGACTCCCTGGTCTCCCGCCTCACCGACACCCTGCTCGCCTTCCCGTTCCTGGTGCTGGCCGTGGGCCTCGCCGCGGTGCTGGGGCCGTCCCTGCTCAACGCGACCATCGCGATCAGCGTCTGGCTCGTACCGCAGGTCACACGCGTGATGCGGGCCGAGACGCTGCGCCTGAAACACCTGGACTACATAGGGGCGGCGATCGCGGGAGGAGGCGGCGACGCCACCGTGCTGGCCCGGCACATCCTGCCCAACGCGGCCTCGGCACTGCTCGTTCAGGCCACCGTCGGCGTTCCCACGGCCATCATCAGCGAGGCGCTGCTCAGCTTCCTCGGCCTGGGCGTGCAGCCGCCCGACCCCTCGCTCGGGGTGATGCTCTCCAGCGCGCAGCCGTACATCGCGGCGGCGCCGTGGATGGCGGTCTTCCCCGGGCTGGCGATCGTGGCCGCCACGCTCGCGTTCAACCTCTTCGGCGACGGGCTGCGCGACGTACTCGACCCGAGGGGCGTGACACGGTGAGCGAGTCGAGCGGAACGAGCGGCACAGGCGGGGAGAGCGGGACGTCCCCTGCGACCGGCACCGCCACCGGCAAGGGCAGCGGCACCGGCAAGGGCACCGGCGCCGTTTCCGGCGGTGGCCCCGTGCTGCGCGTACGCGACCTGTCGGTCTCCTTCCACGCCGAGGAGGGCGACGTACACGCGGTCGACGGCGTCGGCTTCGACGTCGGCGAGGGCGAAGTGCTCGCCGTGGTGGGCGAGTCGGGGTGCGGCAAGTCGGTCACGTCGCTGGCCGTGATGGGGCTGCTTCCCGGAACCGCCGAGGTCGGCGGCTCCGTCGAGCTGCGCGGGCGCGAACTCGTGGGCGCGGACGAGAAGTCGCTGCGCCGCGTACGCGGCAGCGAACTGTCCATGATCTTCCAGGAGCCGATGACGTCGCTCAATCCGGTGCTGACCGTGGGCCGCCAGATCGGCGAGGTGCTCCGCCGCCACCAGGGCCTGAACCGTCGGCAGGCGAGACGGCGCGCCGTGGAACTGCTGGAGTCGGTCGGCATCCCCGCGCCAGGGCGGCGCGTTGACGAGTATCCGCACCAGCTCTCCGGCGGCATGCGCCAGCGCGTGATGATCGCGATCGCCGTCGCCTGCGATCCGGCCGTGCTGATCGCGGACGAGCCGACCACCGCGCTGGACGTGACGGTGCAGGCGGGCATCCTCGACCTGCTGACGTCGCTGCGCGAGCGGCTGGGCACGGCGATCGTGCTGATCACCCACGACCTCGGTGTCGTCGCGCACGCCGCGGACCGCGTGCTGGTGATGTACGCCGGGCGGGCCGTCGAACACGCCCCGGCGGACGGCCTGTTCGCGGACCCACGGCACCCCTACACCCGCGGCCTGCTGGACGCCGTGCCACGGCCCGGCGAGCGGGCCGCCGCCCCGCCGGGCGAGCGGGCGCCGCTGCGGGAGATCCCCGGCATGGTGCCCGGGCTCTCCCGGCAGCCGGACGAGTGCACGTTCTCGCCGCGCTGCTCGCGCGCCGACGAGCGCTGCACGGCCGAGCGGCCCGTACTGGCGCTGCCGGGCGGCGACTCCTCCGGAAGCGGGGGACCCGGCGGGCGCTACGGAAGCGGGGGACCCGGCGGGCACGCGGACTCCGGTCACACCGTGGCGTGCCTGCACCCGCTCGGCGGCCCGGACGGACCCTCGTCCGCGGACTCCACGGCTTCCACAGGGGAGGCGGCACCGTGACCACCGCAGCGCACGGAACAGATGACGGAACAAACGACGGCGCGGGCGACGGCGCAGGACCGGCCGCCACCGCACCACGGGACGCCCCCGCACCGAACGCCTCCCCACGGGACGCCTCCGCGCCCGGCGCCCCCGCGCCCTCCGTCCCCGGCCAGGAGGCCCCGGCCCTCGAAGTGCGCGGTCTCGTACGCCACTTCGCGGCCCGCCGCGGCGGCACGGTCGTACGGGCCGTCGACGGTGTCTCCCTGACCGTGGGCCGCGGCGAAGTCGTGGGCCTGGTGGGGGAGTCCGGCTCGGGCAAGTCCACCGTCGGGCGGTGCGTCGTACGCCTCGACACCCCCACCGCCGGCACCGTCCGCATCGGCGGCACCGACGTCACCCGCCTCTCGCGGCGCCGGCTGCGTCCGCTGCGCAAGGACTTCAACATCGTCTTCCAGGACCCGTCGGCGTCGCTGGACCCGCGGATGCGCGTCTCCCGCATCGTCGGCGAACCGCTCGCGCTGCACGGCACGGCGAGGGGCACGGCGCTGCGCGACCGCGTCGAGGAGCTGCTCGCCCAGGTCGGGCTGCCGCCCGGGACGGCCGAGCGCCGCCCGCACGAGCTGTCCGGCGGCCAGCGGCAACGTGTCGCCGTGGCGCGTGCGCTCGCCGTCGACCCGATGCTGCTCGTCGCCGACGAACCCACCTCCGCGCTGGACGTCTCCGTACAGGCGTCCGTGCTCAACCTGCTTGCCCGCCTCCAGCGCGACCGCGGCTTCGGCTGCCTCTTCATCACCCACGACCTGGCCGCGGTGGAGTTCCTCGCCGACCGGATCGCCGTGATGTACCTCGGCGAGATCGTCGAAGTCGCCCCGGCCGCCGAGCTGTTCGCCGCGCCCAAGCACCCGTACACACAGGCGCTGCTCTCCGCGGTGCCCGTGCCCGATCCGCCCGTACAGCGTGCGCGGGAGCGGATCGTGCTCCAGGGAGACCTGGCAGGCCCCGTCTTCCCCAAGGCCGTGGGCGCGTCGCAGACTGTGGACCACTGCCGCTTCCACACGCGCTGTCCCCTCGCATACGAGCGCTGCCGTACGGAGGCGCCCGAGCACCGCATGCTGCCGGGGCCAGGTCCGGAACCGGTTCCGGAGCCGGAGCCGGGGCCGGACCCGGGCCCGGGCCCGGGCGGCACGGGCCGCGGCCGCATGGTGGCCTGCCACCTCGTCGCGGACGACGGCACCGCGCCGGACGCGGCGGCACCGGCCGTCGCCCCCCGCCCCTGATCCCGCCTGCCCGCCGCCCCCTGACCCCGGCACCGCCCCGTACCCCGACCCCGACACGTGTCCCTGAAGCCCGTCCCTCACCCCAGCACCCGAACCAGGAGCCGCATCGCCCGTGTTCACGACCCGCCCCACCCTGCAAGGCACCTTCGGCATGGCCTCCTCCACGCACTGGCTCGCCTCCCAGACGGCGATGGCCGTGCTGGAGGACGGCGGCAACGCCTACGACGCCGCCGTCGCCGCGGGCTTCGTGCTGCACGTCGTCGAGCCGCACCTCAACGGGCCCGCCGGCGAGGTGCCCGCGCTCATCGCCCCCGCCGGCGGCCCCGTCAAGGTGCTCTGCGGCCAGGGCGTCGCACCGCGCGGCGCGAGCATCGAGCACTACACGTCTCTCGGCCTCCGGCTCGTGCCCGGCACGGGACCGCTGGCCGCCGCCGTACCGGGCGCGTTCGACGCGTGGATGACGCTGCTGCGCGACCACGGCACCCAGTCCCTGGAGCGCGTGCTCGGATATGCCATCGGCTACGCCGAGCGCGGCCACCCGGCCGTGGAACGGGTCGGGGAGACGGTGGAGACCGTGCGGGAGCTCTTCGAGAAGGAGTGGACGACCTCGGCCGCCCTCTACCTCCCCGGCGGGCGCTCGCCCGCACCCGGTGCGCTGCTGAAGAACCCACCGCTCGCCGCGACATGGAAGCGGCTGCTGTCCGAGGCCGCGGCGGCCGGACCGGGCCGCGAGCAGCAGATCGAGGCGGCACGGCGGACATGGCGCGAGGGCTTCATAGCCGACGCTCTGCTCGCCGCGTCGGCCCGCCCCACCATGGACACCTCGGGCGAGCGCCACACCGGCGCGCTCACGGGCGACGACCTCGCCGGCTGGGAGGCCACCTACGAGGACCCCGTCACCCACGACTGGAACGGCTGGACGGTGTGCAAGGCCGGTCCCTGGTCGCAGGGCCCCGCGCTGCTCCAGCAGCTCGCGCTCCTCCCGGACGGAGTGACGGCGGCCGATGTGCACTTCGAGGGCGGGGCCGCGGACGCCGCCTCCGCAGACGGCGAGTTCGTGCACCGGCTGATCGAGGGCACCAAGCTCGCGATGGCCGACCGGGAGGCGTGGTACGGCGATACCGAGGGTGCCTCGGCCGTGCCCGTCGAAGCGCTGCTGTCCGCGGCGTACAACGACGAGCGGCGCGCGCTCATCGGCGAGCAGGCCTCCCGCGAACTGCGGCCCGGCAGCCCGCAGGGCCGTGAACCCCGCGTCTCGGAGCACGCCACCGCGGTCGCCAACGGCGGGACCGGCAGCTTCGATCCGCTCTCGCTCTCCGCGGGGGCCGGCGCGGGCGCGGGCGAGCCCACCGTCGCGCGCGACGGCGCCACCAGCGGGGACACCTGCCACATCGACGTCGTCGACCGCTGGGGCAACATGATCAGCGCCACCCCCAGCGGCGGCTGGCTCCACTCCAACCCCGTGGTGCCCGAGCTCGGCTTCCCCCTCGGCACCCGGCTCCAGATGACATGGCTGGAGCACGGGCTGCCCAACTCCCTGACGCCGGGCCGCCGTCCGCGCACCACCCTCACGCCGTCGCTGGCGCTGCGGGGCGGGCAGCCGGTGCTCGCGTTCGGCACGCCGGGCGGCGACCAGCAGGACCAGTGGCAGCTGCACTTCTTCATCGCCGCCGCGCTGCGTCCGCAGGTGAGGGGAGGGCTCGACCTCCAGGGCGCCGTCGACGCCCCGAACTGGCACACCGACAGCTTCCCCGGCTCCTTCTATCCGCGCGCCATGCGTCCCGGCAGCGTGACCATGGAGTCGCGTACGCCGCGGTCCGTGACCGACGGGCTGCGGCGCCGCGGCCACGACGTCGAGTCGGGCCCGGCCTGGTCGGAGGGGCGCCTGTGCGCCGTCGCACGCGATCCGGAGACGGGGGTGCTCAGCGCCGCCGCCAACCCGCGCGGCATGCAGGGCTACGCGGTGGGCCGGTGACGAGCCCTCCGCCTCCGGTGCCGAACCTGCGGGGTACGTCCCCCGCCGCCCCGTGCTTTCATGGGCGCATGATCGACGATGAGCTGGTCGCAGCGGTCGAAGGAGTCGTGCGCAGGGCCGTCGCGGAGGAGGTGACGCCGCGCTGGCGCCAGCTCGCCGACGACGAGGTGGTGCAGAAGAGCGGCCCGCACGACCTCGTCACCGTCGCCGACCAGCGCGCGGAGGAGATGCTGACCCGGGAGCTGGCCGCGCTGCTGCCCGGCTCCGTCGTCGTCGGCGAGGAGGCGGTGCACGCCAAGCCCGCCACGTACGAGGCGCTGCACGGCGACGCCCCGGTGTGGATCGTCGACCCGATCGACGGCACCCGGCAGTTCGTCCGCGGCCACGAGGGCTTCAGCACGCTGGTGGCGCTCGCCCGCTACGGCGAGATCCTCGCCTCGTGGACGTACGCACCCGTGCCCGGCGAGATGGCCGTCGCACGGCACCGCGGCGGCGCGCTGCTCAACGGCGAGGCCCTGTGCGCCGGATCGCCCGAGAAGGGCAAGGTGCTCGAAGTGGCCACCTCCCACCCGGACTTCACCACCGACGAGCAGAAGCGGTCGCTGCTCGGGCTGCGCACGGAAGGAGTGGCGCCGCGGCCCTGCGGGTCGGCCGGGCTGGAGTATCTGGCCGTGGCGCGGGGCCTGGTGGACGCCGTCGCCTTCAGCTGGGAGGCGGCGTGGGACCACGCCGCGGGGCTGCTGCTGGTCGCGGAGGCGGGCGGTGAGAGCCGCACCGTCGCGGACGCGCCGTTCCGGCTCGCGGGCGGCAACGCGCTGCCGTTCACCGCGGCGCGGGACGCGGGTACGGCCCGGCGTATGGTGGGGCTTCTGCGCGCCGGACGTTGACCGGTTTCTGCGTGCGACCTCACAGGCGAGGGGAGAGCCGACAGTGCCATCGATCCGTGACGCGGTCGTCGTCGGAGCAGGGCCCAACGGGCTGACCGCGGCGGTCGAACTGGCCCGCCGCGGCTACTCTGTCGAGCTGTTCGAGGCGAAGGAGACCGTCGGGGGCGGCGCGCGCACCGAGGAGTTGACGCTCCCGGGCTTCCGGCACGACCCGTGCTCCGCGGTGCACCCCACGGCCGCGATCTCTCCCGCCTTCAACAGGATGCCGCTTGAGGACTACGGACTTCGGTGGCTGCACCCCGAACTGTGCATGGCCAACCCCTTCCCCGACGGCACGGCAGCCGTGCTGGCCCGATCCGTCAGCGAGACCGCGATCTCGCTGGGCGCGCGCGACGCCGCCACGTACCGGCGCATGGTCGAGCCGTTCGTCGACAGGTTCGAGGCTCTCGCCGAGGACTACCTCGGCATGGGCTCCTGGTTCAACGGCAGCTTTCCCCAACTCCCGTTGCTGCTCGCCCGCTTCGGCCTGACGGCGTTGCAGCCCCTCAGCCTCCTCAACGTCCGCTTCCGCGACGAGAAGGCCCGCGCGCTGATGGCGGGCATGGGCGGCCACGTCATCGCGCCGCTGTCCACGCCCGCGATGAGCGGCGCCGCCCTGACGTTCGCGCTCGCCGCCCACGTCGCGGGCTGGCCGGTCGCGCGCGGCGGCTCGCAGTCGATCTCCGACGCCCTGGCCGCGTATCTACGCGCGAAGGGCGGGCAGATCCACACCGGCACCGAGGTCAAGCGTCTCGACGAACTGCCCCCGGCGCGCGCCTATGTCTTCGACACCTCGCCCCGCGCGCTCGCCCGTATCGCGGGACTCGGCAACGCCTACGACGCGTTCCGCTACGGGCCCGGCGTGTTCAAGATCGACTACGCGCTGGACGGGCCGGTGCCCTGGACGTCTCAGGAGGCACGCCGCGCCGGCACCGTCCACGTGGGCCCCACCGCGGGCGCGATCAACACCGCCCTGAAGGACGCCGTGAACGGACGCGCACCCGAGCGCCCCTTCCTCATCACCGCCCAGCCGAGCCTCGTCGACGACAGCCGCGCACCGGAGGGCAAGCACGTCTTCTGGGCCTACGGACATGTCCCGAACGGCTGGGAGGGC
Organism: Streptomyces sp. HNM0575; assembly: GCF_012726265.1. Lineage (GTDB taxonomy): Bacteria > Actinomycetota > Actinomycetes > Streptomycetales > Streptomycetaceae > Streptomyces. Next base: position 224,476 of record NZ_JAASAG010000003.1, read on the forward strand.
GACGCCACCGACGCCGTCGAGGCCCAACTGGAGCGCTTCGCACCGGGGTTCCGCGACCGCGTGCTGGCCCGCGCGACCGCCGGCCCGCCCCAACTCGCCGCCCGCAACGCCAATTACGTCGGCGGCGACTTCTGCGCGGGCGCCGCCGACGGACTCCAGCTGATGATCCGTCCGAAACTCACGCGCGTGCCGTACGCCACCGCGCACCCCGCCGTCTTCCTCTGCTCCTCCTCGGCACCGCCCGGCCCCGGGGTGCACGGAATGTCCGGACATCATGCGGCTCGTGCGGTCTGGCGATGGCTGCGGCAGGACCGCTGAAGGCCCGTCCGAGGCCGTCGGCGGGCCTCTCGTGCGCACTCGCGTCCGCATACGAGTACGGATCCGTGTCCGTACGGGCCCTGACGTTGCGTTGCCCATGGTGGCCGGGGGCTCGGGACGGATAAGGTCGCATCGGCGCGACTGCCTGTTCGAACGCAAAACAGACCCAGGGGCAGAACCATGACGACGACGGCGCGCGTACTGATCGCCGCGGACAAGTTCAAGGGATCACTGACGGCCGTCGAGGTCGCGGAACGGATCACTACAGGGATCAGGCGTGCGCGACCCGACGCGGTCCTGGAATCCCTGCCGGTCGCCGACGGCGGCGACGGCACGGTGGCCGCGGCGGTCGCCGCCGGCTTCGAGCGTCACGAGACCGAGGTCACCGGCCCGCTCGGCGCCCCCGTCACCGCGGCCTTCGCACTCCGCGACGGCACGGCGGTGGTCGAGATGGCCGAGGCCTCCGGGCTGGGGCTGATGCCGCCCGGCGTCGTCGCCCCGCTCACCGCGACGACGCGCGGCACCGGCGAGCTGCTGCTCGCCGCCGTCGAGGCCGGCGCCCGCACCGTCGTCCTCGGCGTCGGCGGTTCCGCGACGACCGACGGCGGCGCGGGCATGCTCGAAGCGCTCGGCGCCCGCTTCCTCGACGAGGACGGCGACCCGGTGCCGCACGGCGGCGGCCCGCTGGTGGAGATGGTCTCCGCGGACCTCTCCGGTCTCGACGAGCGGCTGGCCGACGTCGAGGTGATCCTCGCCAGCGACGTCGACAACCCCCTCACCGGGCCGAAGGGCGCCGCGTACGTCTACGGTCCGCAGAAGGGCGCGGGCGAGCAGGACGTGAAGGTACTCGACGCCGCGCTCACCCACTTCGTGCATGTCATGGGCGAATCCATCGGCTCGCGCGCCGCGGAGACGGCCGAGGCGCCCGGCGCGGGAGCGGCCGGCGGCATCGGATACGGCGCGCTCATCGGCCTGAACGCCGCCTTCCGCCCCGGCATCGACGTACTGCTGGAGGTGCTGGGCTTCGCCGACGCCCTGTCCCGCGCCGACCTGGTCATCACCGGCGAGGGCTCGCTCGACGAGCAGACCCTGCACGGCAAGGCACCGGCGGGTGTCGCCGCGGTGGCACGCGAGGCGGGCAAGCCCGTGATCGCGGTGTGCGGGCGGCTGGCCCTGGACAACAAGGCCCTCAAGGGCGCCGGCATCGAACGCGCCTATGCGCTCTCGGACTTGGAGAAGGACCAGGACCGCTGCATGCTCCAGGCCGGGTCACTGCTGGAGGACCTCGCGGAACGCATTGCTGCGGACCGGCTCTGAGCATCGCGCACGGCACGGCGGCCCCTGTCGTCCGCACCGGCGGAAGGGGCCGGAGAGCACCCCGGGCCCGGGAGGGCGGCAGATGAAGTTCGGCGTGCAGGCCTTCGTCACGGACCAGGGGATCGCACCGCACACACTCGCGCGTGCTCTGGAGGAGCGCGGCTTCGAGGCGCTGCTGCTCACCGAGCACTCGCACATCCCCGTGCGGCGCGAGACCCCCTGGCCCGGCGGCGGCGAACTGCCCGGCGAGTACTGCCGCACGCTAGACCCGTTCGTCGCCCTGGCCGCCGCGTCCACCGCGACCAGCACCCTGACGCTCGGTAGCTCGCGGGCTTCGCGGAAGCGGGCGTCGAGCGCGTGGCGTTCGCCCTGCCCACGGTTCCCGAGGCGGAGACCCTGCGCCGTCTCGACGAGCTGGCCGCCTTCGTCGCCCGCCACGCCTGACGGGACGCGGAACCGCAGACCCACGACGCAGACCCACGACGCAGACCCACGACGCAGACCCACGACGCAGACCCATGACAGAGCGCTGGGCCCCGGGGATGCCCCGGGGCCCAGCGCTCAAGTGGGTCCGCCTGTTCAGCCCTGCGCGGCGGTCCTCGCCTCGCGGCGGTTGTCGCGGAAGGTGTGCACGCGGCGGAAGGTCGCGAACAGCGGGATCACGGCGCCCAGTACGACCTGGAGCGCGCAGCCGGTCTGGAGCAGCAGCTCACCGCCGGGTGCGTCGAACGCCCATGCCGCCAGCAGTCCCATGCTCGCGACGATCCAGCCGAGCATCGCCACCGCCAGCCGGCCCGTCGGCTTCGGGTACTCGACGCGGCTCACCATCAGCCACGCCACACCCATGATCGCCAGCAGCGTCGGTACGAACGGCAGCTCCAGCAGCACGATCGACACGACCGTCAGCGCCCCGAACGGGCCGGGCATGCCCTGGAACATGCCGTCCCGCATCGGCACGCACGAGAACCTCGCAAGCCGCAGCACCACCGCCAGCAGCACCACGACGGCTGCCACCACCGACACCTGCTGGTTCGCGTCGTTGGCGACCATGCCCCACGTGGCCACGAAGAATGCCGGGGCGAGGCCGAAGCTGATCAGGTCGGAGAGGTTGTCCAGCTCCGCGCCCATCGCCGAGCTGCGCAGCTTCCGCGCCACGAGCCCGTCGAAGAGGTCGAAGACGGACGCCAGCAGCATCAGCATCACGGCGGTCGCGGCGCTGTGCCGCGCCATGCCGCCGTCCTCGCTGCCCGTCAGATGCGGGATGAGGACACCGGTGGTGGTGAAGTACACCGCCATGAAGCCGCACGTGGCGTTGCCGAGCGTCAGCGTGTCCGCTATCGACAGCCGCGTGGAGAGCGGCATCTCGTCGTCGTCCGCCTCGGCTTCGGCGACCCAGGCGGCCGCCTGCGTATCGGGATCAATCACGGTCAAGGCGAGTCACCCCCGCGGTCGTGGCCTGCCCGACCTCGACGCCGGCCTCGACGCCCTCGGGGAGGTAGATGTCGACGCGGGAGCCGAAGCGGATCAGCCCCACGCGGTCGCCCTGTTCGACCTTGCAGCCCTGCGGCACGTACGGAACGATCCGCCGGGCCACCGCGCCGGCGATCTGGATCATCTCCACGTCGCCGATCTCGGTGTCGAAGTGCCAGACGACGCGCTCGTTGTACTCGCTCTCCTTGTTGAACGCCGGCACGTAGCCACCCGGGATGTGTTCCACGGAGGCGACGGTGCCCGCGAGCGGGGCGCGGTTGACGTGCACGTTGAGCGGGCTCATGAAGATCGCGACGCGGGTGCGTCCGTCGTGCCACGGCATGATGCTCTGCACCACTCCGTCGGCCGGAGCGATGACGCGTCCCTGCGCGATCTCGCGCTCCGGGTCGCGGAAGAACCAGAGCATGCCGGCCGCGAGCGCGGTCGCCGGTACGGCGACGGCCGCCGCTCTCTTCGAGCGGCGGGCGCGGAGGAGTCCGACGGCCGCCGTGGCGACGGTCGGCAGAAGCCACGGCGACGCTCCGCGCGCGATGCGGACTCGTCCGCGGGGTGCAGAGGATGGGCTGTGGGGCATGTATGACCTTCGTAGCGGAGGGAGCCGCGGCTGCTACTGGGGGACGGCGGCTTTCCGGGATGTTATCGGTTACGGATGGCAACTGGCCAAGCCAGTGCGGCAGTCCGTGCCCTGATCCCGGATCGGGATGTCGTCCTGACCGGCAGGAGAACATCCCGAAAAGGGACATCAACCCTGGAAGCGGTACTCCTCCAACAGGCGGCGGCCTACGATCATTTTCTGGATCTCGGCGGTTCCTTCACCGATCAAGAGCATCGGCGCCTCGCGGTAGAGGCGCTCGATCTCGTACTCCTTCGAGAAACCGTACCCGCCGTGGATGCGAAACGCGTCCTCCACGACCTCCTTGCAGTACTCGGAGGCGAGGTATTTGGCCATTCCCGCCTCCAGGTCGTTCCGCTGACCGGCGTCTTTCTTTCGGGCCGCGCCGACCATCAATGCGTGAGCGGCCTCGACCTTCGTCCCCATTTCCGCCAGCCTGAACTGAATCGCCTGGTGCTGTGCGATCGGCTTTCCGAAAGTGTGCCGTTGCTGTGCGTAATCGATGCCCAGCTCGAAGGCACGCTGCGCGACTCCGCAGCCACGCGCCGCCACATTGACGCGGCCGACCTCCACGCCGTCCATCATCTGGTAGAAGCCGCGGCCGGTCTCGCCGCCGAGCACCCGGTCCGCGGGAACGCGCAGGTCCTGCATGATGAGCTCGGTCGTGTCGACGCCCTTGTAGCCCATCTTGTCGATCTTGCCGGGGATGGTCAGCCCGGGACGCACCTCGCCGAAGCCGGGCTCCTTCTCCACGAGGAAGGTCGTCATCGACTTGTGCGGCGCGGTGCCTTCGGGGTGGCCCTCGTCCGTGCGGCACAGGACCGCCACCAGCGTCGACGAGCCGCCGTTGGTCAGCCACATCTTCTGGCCGTTGAGCACGAAGTCACCGTCGGCGCCCTCGCGTTCACCCTTGGAGGAGATGGCCGAAACATCCGAGCCCAGACCCGGCTCCGACATGGAGAAGGCGCCGCGCACCTCGCCCGTCGCCATCCTCGGCAGGAAATGGTCCTTCTGCTCCTGGGTGCCGTGCTGCTTGAGCATGTACGCCACGATGAAGTGGGTGTTGATGATGCCGGAGACGCTCATCCAGCCCCGCGCGATCTCCTCGACGCACAGCGCGTACGTGAGAAGGGACTCACCGAGCCCGCCGTACTCCTCGGGGATCATCAGGCCGAACAGCCCGAGTTCCTTGAGGCCTTCGACTATCTCCGTCGGGTACTCGTCGCGGTGCTCCAGCTCCGTGGCGACCGGGAGGATCTCCTTGTCGACGAAGCTGCGGACGGTGGAGAGGATCTCCTGCTGGATCTCCGTGAGACCTTCGGTCTGAGCGAGCCTTCCCATCTCACTTGCCTCCCTTGCCCGCGTCCTTGCCCGGGGCCTCGCGCAGTTCGGGGCGGCCCGGCTGCTCTCCTCCGCGCTCCTTGACGTACGTCTCCGTGGGCACCATCACCTTGCGGCGGAAGACGCACACGAGCGTGCCGTCCTGGTTGTAGCCCTTGGTCTCGACGTGCACGACGCCGCGGTCGCTCTTCGACCTGGACGGGGTCTTGTCGAGGACGGTGGTCTCGCCGTAGATCGTGTCGCCGTGGAAGGTCGGCGCCACGTGCTTGAGCGACTCGACCTCCAGGTTGGCGATGGCCTTCCCGGAGACGTCCGGCACCGACATGCCCAGCAGCAGCGAGTAGACGTAGTTGCCGACGACGACGTTCTTGCCGAAGTCGGTGGTCTGCTCCGCGTAGTTGCTGTCCATGTGGAGCGGGTGGTGGTTCATGGTGAGCAGACAGAACAGGTGGTCGTCGTACTCGGTGACCGTCTTGCCGGGCCAGTGCCTGTAGACGTCCCCGACGGTGAACTCTTCGTAGGTGCGGCCGAATTGCATGGCGGTCAGGCCTCCGGTGCTTCGAAGCTCGTGGTGCGGGACATGCCGGCCGCACGGCCCTTGCCGGCGATGACCAGCGCCATCTTGCGGCTCGCCTCGTCGATCATCTCGTCGCCGAGCATCGCCGAGCCCTTCTTGCCGCCCTGCTCGGACGTGAAGTACTCGTAGGCGTCGAGGATCATCTCGGCGTGGTCGTAGTCCTCCTGGGACGGGGAGAAGATCTCGTTCGACGCCTCGACCTGGCCGGGGTGCAGCACCCACTTGCCGTCGTAGCCGAGCGCCGCGGCGCGGTCCGCCACCTCGCGGAAGCCGTCGACGTTCTTGATCTGGAGGTACGGGCCGTCGATCGCCTGGAGGTCGTGGGTGCGGGCGGCCATCAGGATCCGCATGAGGATGTAGTGGTACGCGTCCGACGGGTAGCCGGGCGGCTGCTCGCCGACGACCAGGGACTTCATGTTGATGGACGCCATGAAGTCGGCGGGCCCGAAGACGATGGTCTCCATGCGGGACGAGGACGCGGCGATCTCGTCGACGTTCACCAGGCCCTTGGCGTTCTCGATCTGCGCCTCGATGCCGATGCGGCCGACCTCGAAGCCCATCGTCGTCTCGATCTGCGTCAGCAGCATGTCCAGGGCCTGGACCTGCTGCGCGTCCTGGACCTTCGGCAGCATGATGCAGTCGAGGTTCTGCCCCGCGCCCTCGACGACGGTGATGACGTCCCGGTAAGTCCAGTGCGTCGTCCAGTCGTTGACGCGCACGACGCGCGTCTTGCCGCTCCAGTCGCCCTCGTTGAGGAACTTCACGATGGTGTGCCGGGCGTCCGGCTTGGCCAGCGGCGCACACGCGTCCTCCAGGTCGAGGAAGACCTGGTCCGCGGGGAGGCCCTGCGCCTTCTCCAGGAAGCGCGGGTTGCTTCCGGGCACGGCCATGCAGGAGCGCCGGGGACGCAGACGGCGGGATGCCTGGCCGGTGTCCGGCGTCGGGGCTGTCATGCGGGGACCTCCAGGGGGTCGAGCTTGTTCGCTGTGCGGATTTCGTTGACGATACGGCCGATGATCTCCGTGATGCCGAAGTCCTTCGGCGTGAACACGGCGGCGACTCCGGCCTCTCGCAGCGCGGCCGCGTCGGCCGCGGGGATGATGCCGCCCACGACGACCGGCAGATCGACGGCGCCGGCCTTCTCCAGCCGCTGAAGCACGTCCGGCACGAGTTCGGCGTGCGAGCCGGAGAGGATGGACAGGCCGACGCAGTGCACGTCCTCGGCGACGGCGGCCGAGGCGATCTGCTCGGGCGTGAGCCGGATGCCCTGGTAGACCACCTCGAAGCCCGCGTCGCGGGCCCGTACCGCGATCTGCTCCGCTCCGTTGCTGTGCCCGTCCAGGCCCGGCTTGCCCACCAGCAGCCGGAGTTTGCCGACGCCCAGGTCGCCGGCGGTCAGCTCCACCCTGCGGCGCACGCCGGCCAGCGCGGAGCCCTCCTCGGCGGGCACCGCCACGGGGGCGCTGCTCACGCCGGTGGGCGCCCGGAACTCGCCGAACACCTCGCGCAGGGCGCCCGCCCACTCGCCGGTGGTGACGCCCGCGCGGGCGCACTCCAGGGACGCCTCCATGAGGTTGGCGTCGCTCGCGGCGGCGTCCTTGAGGTGCTGGAGGGCACGCGGTGCCGCCGCGCCGGGCGAGGCGTCGCGTTCGCCGCGCCAGACCCGCACGGCCTCGGCGACCTGTTCCTCGGTCGCCGGGTCGACGCTGTGGATCGCCGTCTCCAGGTCGGCGGTGAGGGGGTTGGGCTCGGTCGTCTCATAGCAGTTGACGCCGACGATCTTCTCCTCGCCGGACTCGATGCGGCCGCGGCGCTCGGCGTGCGAGGCCACCAGCTGCGACTTCAGATAGCCCGACTCGACCGCGGCCATGGCGCCGCCGAGGCTCTCGATGTGCTCCATCTCGGCGTACGAGGCCTCGACGAGCTCGTTCACCTTCGCCTCGATCACGTGCGACCCGGCGAAGATGTCGTCGTACTCCAGCAGGTCGCTCTCCATCGCCAGCACCTGCTGGATGCGCAGCGACCACTGCTGGTCCCAGGGCCGCGGCAGGCCCAGCGCCTCGTTCCAGGCGGGCAGTTGGACGGCGCGGGCGCGCGCGTCCTTGGAGAGGGTGACGGCCAGCATCTCCAGCACGATGCGCTGGACGTTGTTCTCCGGCTGCGCCTCCGTGAGGCCCAGGGAGTTGACCTGGACCCCGTAGCGGAAGCGGCGCTGCTTGGGGTTCTCGATGCCGTACCGCTCGCGTGTGACGCGGTCCCAGATGCGCGTGAAGGCGCGCATCTTGCACATCTCCTCGACGAAGCGGACTCCCGCGTTGACGAAGAAGGAGATCCGCGCCACCACGTCGCCCATCCGCTCCTGCGGCACCTGCCCCGAGTCGCGTACGGCGTCGAGGACGGCGATGGCCGTGCTCATGGCGTACGCGATCTCCTGGACCGGTGTGGCACCGGCCTCCTGGAGGTGGTAGCTACAGATGTTGATGGGATTCCACTTGGGGATGTGGCCGACCGTGTAGGCGATCATGTCCGTGGTCAGCCGCAGCGAAGGCGCCGGCGGGAAGACGTGCGTGCCCCGCGACAGGTACTCCTTGACGATGTCGTTCTGCGTCGTCCCCTGGAGCTTGGAGATGTCCGCGCCGTGCTCCTCGGCGACGACCTGGTACAGCGCCAGCAGCCACATGGCGGTGGCGTTGATCGTCATCGAGGTGTTCATCTGCTCCAGCGGGATGCCCTCGAACAGCCGCCGCATGTCCGCGACATGGGAGACCGGCACGCCGACCCGGCCGACCTCGCCGCGTGCGAGCACGTGGTCGGGGTCGTAACCGGTCTGCGTCGGCAGGTCGAAGGCGACCGACAGACCGGTCTGGCCCTTCGCGAGGTTGCGCCGGTAGAGCTCGTTGGACGCCTCGGCCGTGGAGTGACCGGCGTATGTGCGCATCAGCCACGGCCGGTCCTTGGCTCGCTCAGGCATGCTCGCCGTTCCGGCCGTGCTTGTCGGTCCGCTCGCCTTCGGTATCCCTGAACAAGTTGATCGCGCCGAGGTGCTTGGCGCGCTTCTCCGCGTCGCGCACGCCCAGGCCCTCCTCGGGCGCGAGCGAGAGGACCCCGACCTTGCCCTGGTGGACGTTGCGGTGCACGTCCTGGGCCGCCTGCCCCGTCTCCTCCAGGTTGTACGTACGGGAGAGGGTCGGATGGATCTTGCCCTTGGCGATGAGGCGGTTCGCCTCCCACGCCTCGCGGTAGTTGGCGAAGTGCGAGCCGACGATCCGCTTCAGCGACATCCACAGGTAGCGGTTGTCGTAGGTGTGCTGATAGCCGGAGGTGGAGGCGCAGGTGACGATCGTGCCGCCCTTGCGCGTGACGTACACGCTGGCGCCGAAGGTCTCGCGGCCGGGGTGCTCGAAGACGATGTCGACGTCCTCGCCGCCGGTCAGCTCGCGGATGCGCTTGCCGAAGCGCTTCCACTCCTTCGGGTCCTGGTTGTGCTCGTCCTTCCAGAACTTGTAGCCCTCGGCGTTGCGGTCGATGATCGCCTCCGCGCCCATGCGGCGGCAGATCTCCGCCTTCTGCTCGCTGGAGACGACGCAGATCGGGTTGGCGCCGCCCGCGAGCGCGAACTGCGTGGCGTACGAGCCGAGTCCGCCGCTCGCGCCCCAGATGAGGACGTTGTCGCCCTGCTTCATCCCGGCGCCGTTGCCGGAGACCAGCTGCCGGTACGCGGTGGAGTTGACCAGGCCCGGTGCAGCCGCCTCCTCCCAGCTGAGGTGGTCCGGCTTGGGCATCAGCTGGTTGGACTTGACGAGCGCGATCTCGGCGAGGCCGCCGAAGTTGGTCTCGAAGCCCCAGATGCGCTGCTCCGGGTCGAGCATCGTGTCGTTGTGGCCGTCGGCCGACTCCAGTTCGACGGACAGGCAGTGCGCGACGACTTCGTCGCCCGGCTTCCAGGAGTTCACGCCCGCGCCCGTACGCAGCACGACGCCGGACAGGTCGGAGCCGATGACGTGGTACGGCAGGTCGTGGCGCTTGGTCAGCGGCGACAGCCGCCCGTAACGCTCCAGGAAGGCGAAGGTGGACACGGGCTCGAAGAGCGACGTCCACACGGAGTTGTAGTTGACGGAGGAGGCCATCACGGCCACCAGCGCCTCGCCGGGCCCCAGTTCGGGCACGGGCACCTCGTCCAGGTGCAGCGACTTGCGGGGGTCCTTGTCCCGGGAGTCGAGGCCGTCGAACATCTCGGCCTCGTCCTTGTGGACGGTGATCGCGCGGTACGACTCGGGCAGATCGAGGTTCGCGAAGTCGTCGGCGGTGGTGTCGGACGCGAGGATCGCGTCGAGGATCTTGTTCACGGTAATGCCTCCGGCGAAGCGCTGTGGAAGGAGACGCTTTGAGGGTCGTCGGGTGTGAGGCAGAGCCGTCGGTTCGGCGGGTGATGCTGTTGGCTGCGCTGGTGAGCGCGGGGGTGCCTGTGACGCAGGCGTCCGGGCACGAGCGGGTGTGGTGCCGCTGGGACAGCGCCCAGACTCGCACCAAGCTATGACACCCAGTGCCAGGACACAAGACACTGCGTGCCAAGAATTTCTCTCAATTGTCGTGAGGTGGCGCACGCATGAGCGGAGTGGGGGCGCGCGGTGCGTCCGGTTTGCTGCGCGCGGGGGGCGGTGTTCATCGGGCCGCCGCCCGGCCCGCTGTGCGCGGGCGCCAAGCAGCGCCTGCCGTAAGGGAGTCGGCCGGGCGCACTCAGCCGCGGGTCGCGGCTGCTTCCAGATCGTGGTGCGAGGTCTTGCCGCTCGCGGTAAGCGGCAGCGCGTCGAGGAAGTGGATGCGGCTGGGGAGCTTGTACGCGGCGATGCGTCCCCGCAGAAAGGCGGTCAGATCGTCGGCCGTGAGTCCGCCCCCTTGCCGCAGGACGACGAAGGCCACCGGCACCTGGCCCTCCTCGGAGTCGGGCGCCGCGACGACCGCCGAATCGGCCACCTCCGGGTGCTCGTCGATCGCCGACTCGACCTCTCCGGGAGTGATCTTGGAGGTGCGGCGCACGATGAGGTTCTTGATGCGGTCGCGGAACCACCAGATGCCGTCGGCGTCCCGGGAGGCCATGTCCCCGGTGCGCAGCCAGCCGTCCCACACGGACCGCCGGGTGAGTTCCTCGTCGTTCCAGTAACGGCTCATGAGCATGGGGCCGCGTACGAGAAGCTCACCGGTCTCCTCGTCCGTACGCAGCTCCGCGCCGCCGACCGGTGTGCCGATGCAGCCGGCACCGCCGGGCCCGGGGTCGCGCTCGACGGTGAGCCAGATCGCCTCGGTCAGGCCATAGCCCACGCCGATGGGCACTCCGGTGAGGGCCGTGAAGTCGCGCTGCAACGCGTCGGGCACCGTCTCGCCGCCCGTGTAGACGCCACGCAGCGAGGAGAACCAGGATCGCTCGGCGCTCGGCTCGTGCGCCAGCTGAGCCAGTACATCGATGTGGGTGCAGATCAGGGTGGGCCGGTGGGCGAGCAGCCCCGAAACATAGCCGGGCAGGTCGAACCCGTCGTAGAGGACGGCCTCGCCCCCGGCCATGATGGTGCTCAGCGTCTCGATGAACCCGCTGACGTGGACCAGCGGATCGCAGACCTGTACCACGTCGTCGCCGCGGATCCTGCCCATGGCCTCGGAGGTACTGGTGAGCATGGCGAGGGCCGAGCCGTGGCTGTGGAGGACGGCCTTGGGCTCGCCCGTCGAGCCGGAGGTGAGGAACAGCGCGGCGGGGCGTTCCGGCCCGTGCGGCCGGGACGGCCGGCGCGGCGGTCCGGTGTCGCCGGGGCGGGGGTCGAGCAGCGGAGTGAACGGCTCGTGGCGCCCGCCACGTCCGGTGACCAGGACGCGGACGCCTGCCAGCACCGCCGGATTCACGCCGTCGAGCCGGTCCGTGAGGCTCTCGTCGACGACGAGCCAGCGGGGGCGTGTGTGCCGGAGCGCCCGCTCGACCTCGGGCGGCGCGTAGCGCGTGTTGAGGGGTGCGGCGATCGCTCCCGAACGGAAGCAGGCGAGATATGTCAGGAGCGCCTCGGGGGAGTTCGGCAGCATGAACGCCACGCGCTCGCCCGTCAGTTGGTCCATTTCCGCGGCCAGCGCCCCGGACGCGGCTGCCAGGTCGCCGTACGTCCAGTGCTGAGCACCGTGCACCAGGGCCGTACGCTCGGGCGCGTGGTTTTCCGGCAGGCGGCTGAGTCGTCGCGCGGGGGCGTCGTGTGACATGACGGCCTCCTCGGGTCTCTTCCAGGTCGCTCACAACTCCGGCTTCCCCGCTGACGACCGATATGCGGGGGAATCTCCGGATACCTGGTGCACGCCCATGAGCAGTGGTCGTCAGCCCGGCCCATGAGCATTGGCCATCAGCCCGCCGTGTCCGCCACCGGGCGGCCCGGGTCGGTCGAGTCGCGGATCACCAGCCGGCAGGGACGGCGGTGCACTCCCGGCTCCGTGTCGCCGTGACCGCCGCTGAGCGCGCTCCCGTACACCGGAGACGCCTCGGTGCTCTACTGCACAACACCGAGCTGTTCGAGAAGGCCGTGCCCGACCCCGACCGGCCGCCGCGCGACTGGAAGGGATTCCTCACTGCCGCACGGAGGATCGGCGCGCTCGGCGGCGACATGTACGGCTACGCCGGACGACGCGAAGTTCACGCTGCCGATCTTCCTGAGCACCCTCGTCTCCGGGCATCCGGACAGTACCGACTGGGGCGTTCCGGAAGCCGGGGTCCTGGTCACGATGCTCTCGTGTGTGGTCATCTTCCGGCTGTTGCGGCGCTACCTGCGTCAAGGCCCCGGTGAGCGGTTCGGTGAAGTGACCGCTTGGGACGCCGAAGGCGCCAGGGACGCTACGGGCGTTACGGGTGCCGGGGGCGCGCGGTGCGCGGCCGGGAGGCCTGGCCGGCCACCGTCGCCCACGGCCGGCCGCCGCCGCTGACGGTCGCGGCTAGTCCCGCAGCGCCTGCTCGATCGTGCGCATGATCTCGCCGATGGGTGTGTCCGTGCGCGCGACGGTGACCAGCACCTCGTCCTCCCGCCTGGTCTCGGCGCCGCCGCCCGTGGCGCCCGCGCGGAGCCCCGGCTCCGCGGCCGCGAGCCGGTTCGCCCCGAAGCCCGTGCCGAACGTCCTGCGCACGATCGCGAACGCGTGGTCCAGCTGAGCCTCCACGTCGCCGACCGCGCCGTTGCGCAGCCACCGCCGCAGCACGTGGTTGTGCGCGGTGACGACCGCGGAGGCGGCGACCTCCGCGAGAAGCGGGTCGTCGTCGCCGTCGCGGTGCGCCGCCTCGTCGAAGTGGCCCAGCAGATAGCGCGTGAAGAGCCGCTCGTAGCGCGCCACGGAGGCGATCTCCCGTTCGCGAAGCGCCGGCACCTCACGGGTCAGCTTGTAGCGCTCGACGCTTCCCTTCGGCGAGGCCGCGTACATCCGCATGACCTCTTTGATGCCGCGGCAGACCGTGTCGAGCGGGTTCTCATGGGCGGGCGCGGCCTCCAGGACCGCCTGGGCCCGCACGAGGGTGTCGTCGTGGTCGGGGAAGATCGCTTCTTCCTTGGCGCGGAAGTGCCGGAAGAAGGTGCGGCGGGCGACACCGGCCGTCGCCGCGATCTCGTCGACCGTCGTGGCTTCGTACCCCTTCGTCGCGAAGAGTTCCATGGCCGCCGCCGCCAACTCGCGGCGCATCCTGAGGCGCTGGGAGGAAGCGGCATGCGAACGGGACGGCTTCGCGGTGTCTGACATGCAGGGAACGTTACATGCCGTGACGGACTCGGGGGGCGGGCTGCCGACCGTCGGCTCCAGCAGCCCGCCCCACCGGTTGTCCCGCTTCACAGACGCGTCACCGCCGTGCGTACTCGCGGAAGCCCCGTCCCGTCTTGCGGCCCAGGCAGCCCGCGGCGACCAGGTGTTCCAGCAGCGGCGCCGGCGCGAGCCCCGGATCGCGGAACTCGCGGTGCAGCACCTGCTCGATGGCGAGCGAGACGTCCAGCCCGACGACGTCCAGTAGCTCGAAGGGGCCCATCGGGTAGCCGCCGCCGAGCCGCATCGCGGAGTCGATGTCGTCGAGGGAGGCGTAGTGCTGCTCGACCATCTTCACGGCGTTGTTGAGGTACGGGAACAGCAGCGCGTTCACGATGAAGCCCGCGCGGTCCCCGCAGTCCACGGGGTGCTTGCGGACGGCGCCGCACACCTCGCGCACCGTCGCGTGCGCCTCGTCGCCGGTCAGCACGGTACGCACGACCTCGACGAGCTTCATCGCCGGCGCCGGGTTGAAGAAGTGCATGCCGATGACGTCCTGCGGACGGGACGTCGCCCGGGCGCACGCGACCACCGGGAGGGAGCTGGTGGTGGTGGCCAGCACCGCGCCCGGCTTGCACACCCGGTCGAGGGCCGCGAACAGCTCCCGCTTCACGTCCAGGTCCTCCGCCACGGCCTCGACCGCGAGATCGACGCCGGACAGCGCGTCCAGGGAACCGGCGGGCGAGACGCGCGCGAGGGCCGCGTCACGGTCCTCCTCGCTCATCCGCCCCTTCTTCACGGCCCGTTCGAAGGACTTGGCGATGCGGGCCTTCGCCGTCTCCGCCTTCTCCTCGCTGCGCGCGGCGAGCACCGTCTCGAAGCCGGCCTTGGCGAAGACCTCCGCGATGCCGCTCGCCATCGTGCCCGAGCCGGCGACGCCGACGGCCGAGACGGGCCGCCCCGCGGTACGTGCGGTGCCGCCGTCCGGGGTCTCGGAGTCGGCGACGAGGACGGACGAGCCGGGGGCCTCGTAGGAGTAGAAGCCCCGTCCGGCCTTCTGGCCCGTGAGCCCGGCGTCGCTGAGCTGCCGCAGGATCGGCGCCGGTGCGTGCAGCCGGTCGTGGGAGTCCGCGTACATCGCGTCGAGCACGGTACGGGCGGTGTCGACGCCGATGAGGTCGAGCAGCGCCAGCGGTCCCATCGGCAGCCCGCACCCCAGGCGCATCGCGTCGTCGATGTCCTCGCGGCTGGCGTAGCGCGACTCGTACATCGCCGCGGCCTGGTTGAGGTAGCCGAACAGCAGCCCGTCGGCGACGAATCCGGGACGGTCGCCGACCGCGACGGGCTCCTTGCCCAGCTCCCGCGCGAGATCCGTGACGGCGGCCACGGCCTCCGGCGAGGTCAGCACCGAGGAGACGACCTCGACGAGCTTCATCGCCTGCGCCGGGTGGAAGAAGTGCAGGCCCAGCACGCGCTCGGGGCGGTCGGAGTCGGCCGCGAGGCGTGTCACGGACAGGGCGTTGGTGCCCGTCGCGAGGATCGTGTCCGGCTTGACGACTGTGTCGAGGGCAGCGAACACCTGGCACTTGGTGTCGTAGTCCTCCGGCACCACCTCGATGACGAGCTGCGCCTCGGCGGCGGCCTCGAGTTCGGTGAACGTACGGAAGCGGGCGAGGGCGCTGCGCCGCTCGTCCTCCGTCATCCGCTCGCGCTTGACGGCGCGCGCCGTCGAGGCCTCGAACGCGGCGACGGC
Organism: Streptomyces sp. HNM0575; assembly: GCF_012726265.1. GTDB lineage: Bacteria > Actinomycetota > Actinomycetes > Streptomycetales > Streptomycetaceae > Streptomyces. The sequence goes on from NZ_JAASAG010000003.1 coordinate 239,632, forward strand.
GTTGCGTGCGGCGGTGTCGCTGATGTCGATGCCGACGACCTCGTGGCCGGCCCGTGCGAGCACGTCGGCGATGCCGGTGCCCATGGTGCCGAGGCCGACGACGGCGATGGTGTGCAGAGGCGGACGGTCCATCACGGGACTCCTCTGATGTGACGACTGACGATGAGGGTGTGGCGCCGCCGCGCGCGACGTCGACGCGAGGTCGAGCGGGGGCGCGGCAGGCGGAAGAACCGGCGTTCCGGGAGGAGCGCGGACCGGGATGCACCGGCGGAGCCGGCAGACCGGGGCACGCGAATCCGGGTGTCACGGGTTCGGAGGGAAGGCGGCGGAAAGGACGGGCACGGCGCCGACGGTGCAGGCGTGCGACCGTGCGAAAGGCCCTGTCCCAGGGGCCGTCGCCGTACCGGGGCGGTGCTGCCCGGGGGTGCCGCAGCGGTATGCCGCGCCCCGGACCCCCGCCGAACCGACTTCACTCTCGGGCGGCTGCGTCACCAGGCCGCCTGAGCGGGGGTGCCGCTCTCGCGAGAGAGCTTAACTCGTGGGTAACCAATGCGCCAGGGGTATGGCACTTCCAGGGCTGTGGGACGGAGCACGTGGGGGAGGGAGCGTAAGTGGGCGACGCATTCCGGTCGTTGATCGATCGCGTACGGGGAGAGGCGGACCCCGACGAGTACGAGCGGCTGGTCGCACTGGCGAGGGAGGACACCCCCGCGGCGCGCGACGAGCTGGCATCCGTACTGGCCGAGGCCCAACGCCCGTTGTGGGCACGGGAGGTGGCGGCCTTCGCCCTGGGCAACGCCGGCGACAGGCGCAGTTTCGAGACGCTGATCTTCATGCTGAACTACCGGGACCCGGTGCGCTGCGCCACCGCCGCCCACGCCCTGGCACGCCTGCGCGATCCCCGTACGGCCCGGGCCGCCGCAGCCCTCGCGACCAACGAACTGCGCACCGGCTACGCGCTGCACGCGGTGCGGCTCCTCACGGCCTTACGAGCGCCCGAGTCCGTCCCCACCCTGATCTCCGTGCTCCAGCGGCTGCTGATGGGCCCCGTGCACTACTGGCCGATCGCCGAAGCCTGTGTGCAGGGGCTGGGCGCGCTCGGGGACCGGCGGGCGATCGCGGTGCTGGGGGCCGCCGCGGAGCACCACAGGCTCTCGCCGTCGGCGAAGGCGGCGCTGGCCCGGATCCCGGTGCAGCAGGGGAGGGCACGCAGAAGACCGGTCAGGCAGAACCGCTGCCCGTGAAGGGACCGCCGGCCAGGCTCCGTGCGTAGCGCACGACCGGGACGGGCGCATACGTGCCACGGCCGTCGATGTCCTCCGTGTCCTGGGTGCCGTCCGCCGCGAAGCCCGCCCGTTCGTAGAAGCGCCGGGCCCGGGAGTTGCCCTCGACGACCCACAGCAGTACGCGCCCGAATCCCCGCCCCCGTGCCCGCTCCAGACAGGCCTCCGTCAGCTCCCTGCCCAGCCCCGTTCCGATCAGCTCGGGGAGCACGTAGATCGCGTACAGCTCGGCGTCGCGCTCCGCCCGCGGCGCCGCGCGCGTGTGCGCGCCGCCGATCCGGTCCGGGCCGATGGCCGCCCAGCCGGTGACCGCGCCGTGTGCGTCCTCGGTGACGAAGTTGCTGATGGTGCCGTCTGCCTTCGCGAACATCTCGCGCCTGCGGGCCGCGTCCTCAGCGACGGACATCGCGTCCAGGTACGGGCGCGGCATCAGATCCGCGTACGCGGACTGCCAGGCGCGCACCCGCAGCCGGGCCACGGCGTCGATGTCGTCCGCGGTCATCTCCCGTATCGGCATGGGCGGATGGTGGCAGAGCCCGGCGGGCACCACGACCGGTTTTATGGGCGGGCCCGCCCGGGGTGTCCCGGCGGAATCCGGACAGCAGGTGTCGGGTATCGGCGCCAGCATGGACGTATGACAGAGAGCTGGGCGGCCTTCCATGCCGCCGAACCCGAATTCGCCGACGCCGTACGCGCCCGCTTCAAGGCCTTCCAGCACCACGTGCTGGCCACGCTGCGCCCCGACGGGTCGCCCCGGCTGACCGGCCTGGAGGGCGACTTCCGCGGAGACGAACTGTGGCTCGGCATGATGATCGGCTCCCGCAAGGCGCTCGATCTGCGCCGCGACCCGCGCTTCTCGATGTACGCCAACCCCGGCACCGGCACGGGCATGCACGGCGGTGACGTGCGTGTCTCGGGGCGCGCGGTCGAGGTGACCGATCCGGCGGAGTTCGCGCGTTACGCGGGCGGCGAGTCACAGGACGAGGCGCCCGAGCGCTTCCACCTCTTCCGCGCCGAGCTGTCCGAGGTCGTACGGATCACGATCGAGGACCCGCACATCGTCTTCCAGGTCTGGCACCCGGGCCACGCGCTGCGCACGATCCGCCGCGCCGACCAGGACAGCACCCTCTACGAGGACGCGTGAACGGCGGGATCCGGGCCGGTATCCGAAGGCACGCGGGGCGGGACGCGAGGCTGTGCCGATGCGCCGCGTGCCGCCCGGGCGGGCGGTCGTCCGCCCGCCGTGCTGCGCCTCGCGTACGGCGCCTGCCGAACCGCCGCTAAAGCAGCGTCAGTTGCGTGCAGTCCGGGGTCTCGCGCTCCCGCCCGGGCGTCCTGTCGGGGTGGACGTCGACGCGGCGGTGGGTGCCCGGGGAGGTGGGCCCGATGCCGTACTCGGCGGCGAGTTCGTGGACCTGGCGGGTTATGCGGCGCTGGTACCACTTCGGGGCGTAGGCGCCGTCCGCGTACAGCCCCTCGTAGTGCCGCACCAGGTTCGGGTGGTGCTTCGCGAGCCACTGCATGTACCACTCGCGGGCGCCGGGCCGCAGATGCAGCGCCAGTGGCGTCACGGAGGTGGCCCCGGCGGCGGCTATCGCCCGCACCGTGGTGCGCAGCCGGTCGGGCGAGTCGCTGAGGAAGGGAATGACGGGAGCCATCAGCACCCCGCACGGGATGCCCTGGCTGCTGAGCGTCCGTACGACGTCGAGGCGGCGCTCGGGAGCCGGGGTGCCCGGTTCGACGGTGCGCCACAGCTCCTCGTCGGTGAAGCCGACGGAGACCGAGATGCCGACGTCCGTGACGGCCGAGGCGGAGCGCAGCAGGTCGAGGTCGCGCAGGATGAGCGTCCCCTTGGTGAGGATCGAGAAGGGGTTGGCGTAGTCGCGCAGCGCGGTGAGGATGCCCGGCATCAACCGATAACGTCCTTCCGCCCTTTGGTAGCAGTCGACGTTGGTGCCCATCGCGATGTGCTGGCCCTGCCAGCGGCTCGATCCGAGTTCGCGGCGCAGCAGTTCGGGTGCGTTGACCTTCACGACGATCTGCGAGTCGAACCCCGCGCCCGTGTCGAGGTCGAGATAGCGGTGCGTGCCGCGGGCGAAGCAGTACACGCAAGCGTGCGAGCAACCCCGGTACGGGTTGACCGTCCATTCGAACGGCATGCGGGACGCCCCCGGCACGCGGTTCACGATCGACCGGGCGCGCACCTCGTGGAACGTGATCCCGGCGAATTCGGGGGTGTTGAAGGTGCGTGTCACCACGTCGGTGCCGAAGAGGGCGGGATTCACCGCCGACCCGTCGCCGCTCAGGTTCTCCCAGCGCATGGACCCTCCTCGTGCCTCGTGCTGTTCGTACGCAGAGAATAGAACATCTGTTCCCAAGCCCGCTGTCAAGCCGATTTGGGCCCGGGTCCGCGGGGTGATTGGGTTGGCTGGCGCCTGCTGGGGCGCGACGGACGTGCGATGAGCAGGAGGAGCAAAATGGCGCAGGTCGAGGCGACGACCCATCGCGAGATCGCGGCGGAGCCCGGGGCGGTGCGCCGCGCGCTCGCCGACTACGGCGAGACCCGGCCGAAGCTGCTGCCGGCCCACTACAGCGAGTACGAGGTGCGCGAGGGCTGCGAAGGCGCCGGCACCGTCGTGCACTGGAAGCTCCAGGCCACCAGCAAGCGGGTCCGCGACTGCCTGATCGACGTCACGGAGCCGGCCGAGGGTGAAGTGGTCGAGAGCGACCGCAACTCCACGATGGTCACGACCTGGAAGGTCGCTCCCGGCGCCGCGGAGGGTTCGTCGCGCGTGACGGTCCGCACCACCTGGCAGGGTGCGGGCGGCATCGGGGGGTTCTTCGAGCGGACCTTCGCGCCCAAGGGGCTGGCACGCATCCACGACGAGGTGCTCGCGAAGCTCGCGGCCGAGACGGAGAAGTAGCCGCCGGGGGGCGGGCGGAGGCGGACACGGGCGGGTCTCGCGCGCCGGCCGCCCCAGGCCGCTATCGGGGCCGTACGGCCGCTCACCGGATCGAGTGGTTTTCGCGACGGTCAGGCGGGCGAGCCCCGGCACCCGTCCCGCCCCTTCCGGTCCCGAAAGCCGCAGTTGAGGGCCCGAAAGACGCCCAGGGCAACGGACTTGAGGCTCCACGTGCTCAACTTCCCCGCTCGGTGTCTGACTTGATCGCCCTTGTCACGTAATGCGAGAAAAGCTCCCCGAGAGCGAGCGGACGCGACCAGGGGAGTGCGATGAGCGGTACGGCTCTGGGGCGTCCCGGTGCTTCCCCTGGGCCTGGCGGCCCGGGCGGTACCCCTACGCCGGCGTTCGTCGAAGTGAGCCTGGAGGTTCCGGCGCCGCCCGACGTGGCTCCGGGGGCCGCACCGGGGATGGGAACCCGTTCCGCGTTCTCACCGGACACCCAGCCTCCGCCCGCTTCGGAGTCCGGGCTCCCCTCCGGGCCCGCGGCGCCGTCCGGGCGCGCACCGGGACACGAGCCGGCGGCGCCGCGGCCCGGCAGCCCCGCCGGGCTCAGCCCCCGCCGAGTGCGCCTGGTCTTCCTCGGCCTGATGCTCGCGCTGCTGCTGGCCGCGCTCGAACAGACCATCGTCGCCACGGCGTTGCCCAAGATCGTCGGTGAACTGCACGGCCTGGACCGGATGTCGTGGGCCGTGACCTCCTACCTCCTCGCCGCCACCGTCGGCCTGCCCGTCTACGGGAAGCTCGGCGACCTCTTCGGCCGCAAGGGGATCTTCCTCTTCGCGATCGCCGTCTTCGTCGCGGGCTCCGCCCTCGCGGGCTGGTCGCGCACCATGACCGAACTGATCGCCTACCGGGCCATCCAGGGCGCGGGCGCCGGCGGGCTCATGATCGGCGTGCAGGCGATCATCGCGGACGTCGTGCCGCCACGTGCCCGCGGCCGCTACATGGGCCTGATCGGCGCCGCGTTCGGGCTCGCGTCGGTGGCGGGCCCGCTGCTGGGCGGCTGGTTCACCGACGAGCTGTCCTGGCGGTGGTGCTTCTACTTCAACGTCCCCCTCGGCCTGGTCACGCTGCTCGTCACCGCGTTCGTGCTCGAACTGCCCCGCCCGCGCGGGCGTCCGAAGCTGGACGTGCTCGGCACGCTGCTGCTCGCCGCGTTCTCCACCTGCCTGGTGCTGCTGACGAGCTGGGGCGGCACGGAGTACGACTGGGACGACACGGTGATCCTCGGGCTCGCGGCCGGCGGCGCGCTGAGCGTGGTGCTCTTCATCGCCGTCGAGCACTCCGCGAGCGAGCCGGTGCTGCCGCTGCGCCTCTTCCGCGACTCCGTCTTCAACGTCACGGGGGCGGTCGGAGTGGCCGTCGGCGTCGCGCTGTTCGGAGCGGCGAGCTATCTGCCGGGCTTCCTTCAGATGGTCGACGGGGTGACCGCGACCGAGTCGGGCCTGCTGATGCTGCCCATGATGGGCGGGGTCGTGCTCTCCTCCACCGTCTCCGGCCAACTGATCTCCCGTACGGGGCGCTACCGGATCTACCCGGTGCTGGGCTGCGCGCTCTCCGCCGTCGGCATGTGGCTGCTGTCGCGGCTGGAGACCGGCACGTCGCGCACGGACTACAGCATCTGGATGGCCGTGCTCGGGCTGGGCATCGGGCTGGTGCTGCCGGTGCTGGTGCTGGCCGTGCAGAACTCCGTGCCGCTCGCCGACCTCGGCGTCGCGACCAGCGCCAACAACTACTTCCGGCAGATCGGCGGCAGCGTGGGTGCCGCCGTCTTCGGCACGGTCTTCGTACGTCGGCTCACCGACGAGCTCGCGCGGCGGCTGCCCCACGACGCGCCGCGAGGGCTCCCCGACCCCTCGTCGCTGACCCCGCAGACGGTGCACCGGCTGCCCGGCCCGCTGCGGGAGATCTATGTGCAGGCCTACGCCGACGCGATGCCGCGGATCTTCCTCTATCTGGTCCCGGTGCTCGTACTCGGGCTGCTGTTCGCCTTCTTCCTCAAGGAGAAACCGCTCGTGACCGAGAACGCCCCCGTGCCCGAGGCACGCACGCCCGCGCAAGCACCCGCCGCCGCACCCGGGGCTCCCTCCTCAAGTGCCGCGCACGGCACGGGAGTTCCCGTCTGCGGAAGCGTGCGCCACCAGGACGGCAGCACCGTGCCGCGTGCGGCCCTCACCCTCATCGACACCTCGGGAAAGCAGGTCGGCCGGGGCGGCACGGGCGACGACGGGCGGTACGCGCTGAGCACGCCCGCGACCGGTTCGTACGTACTGATCGCGGCGGCCGGCGGCCATCAGCCGCAGGCCGTGAGCGTCACCGTGGGGGAGCGCCCCGTCGAGCTGGACGTCGTGCTCGGCGGTGCGGGACGGCTCGCGGGATGCGTCCTCACCCCGGACGGACAGCCCGTGCGCGAGGCGTCGGTGACCCTCACCGACGTACGGGGCGAGGTCGTGGCCGCCACCCGCAGCGGCGCGGAGGGCGGTTATGCGCTGGACGGACTCGTGGACGGCGAGTACACGCTCGCCGCGAGCGCGCCCGCGTACCGGCCCGCCGCCGTGCCCGTGGCCGTGCGTTCGGCTCGGGAGACGCGGCAGGACATCGAGCTCGCGGGCGGCGCGATGCTGCGCGGCACCGTAAGGGCGAGCGGCGGCAGGCCCGTGGAGGACGCCCGCGTGACGCTGCTGGACGCGGCGGGCAACGTCGTGGACACGGCGACCACCCGCGCCGACGGCGTCTTCCGCTTCGTCGACTTGGCCGCCGGCGAATACACCGTGATCGCGGCCGGCTATCCGCCGGTGGCGACGGTGCTGCACATCGCGGGCGGCGGGCGTACGGAGCACGATCTGCAACTGGGGCACGAGAGCTGACCGGGGCCGGGCCGGGACGTACCGGCGCCTACGCCCGCGGCCGGTATGAAAGCGTCCCGCCCGGTGCTCCGCTCGCGGTGCCTCGCGGCACGGGAGGCGCGGCCGGAGCGGGAGGCGCGGACGTTGCGGGACCGCGTCCGTCCGTGGGGGCAAGCGTGTCGCGAACGCCCCGCGAGGACCCTTCGTGGCCGGTGAAACGCCTGTTCAGCGCGGGGCGGTGGGGGCGGTCAGTGGTAGAGACCACGGGAGTTATCCACAGGGGTGTCACGGGGTTTGCGCACCGCGTAACGTTCCGGCCATGAAGATCCTCATCAGCGCCGACATGGAAGGCGCCACCGGCGTGACCTGGCCCGCGGACGTGCTGCCGGGCACTCCCCAATGGGAGCGCTGCCGCCCGATGTTCACCTCGGACGTCAACGCCGCGGTGACCGGCTTCTTCGAGGGCGGCGCCGATGAGGTCCTCATCAACGAGGCGCACTGGACCATGCGCAATCTCCTGCTCGAGCAGCTCGACGACCGGGCGCAGATGCTCACCGGCCGGCACAAGTCGCTGAGCATGGTCGAGGGCGTGCAGCACGGAGACGTGGACGGCATCGCCTTCGTCGGTTACCACACGGGCGCGGGGGAGGAGGGCGTCCTGGCGCACACCTACCTCGCCAACTCCATCACCGGAGTCTGGGTCGACGGGGCGCGCGCGAGCGAGGGCCTGCTCAACGCCCTCGTCGTCGAGGAGTACGGAGTGCCGGTCGTGCTCGTGACGGGCGACGACCGCACCGTCGAGGACGCGAAGGGCTATGCGCCGGACGCCTTCGCGGTCGCCGTCAAGGACTACGTCTCGCGGTACGCGGCGGTGTGCCGCACTCCGGGCCGCACGGCCGCGGACATCAGGGCCGCCGCCCGCAAGGCCACCGCCCTCTCCGTGCGGTCGAGTCCGTCACAGCCTCAGGAGCACACGGTGGAGCTGGAGTTCGACGCGGAGCATCTGGTGGGCGCCGCGAGCGTGGTGCCCGGCGTGGAGCGCACCGGGGAGCGCCGCGTCTCGTACACCTCCCCGGGCATGTATGAGGGGATCCGTACGTTCAAGGCGGTCACGACGGTCGTATCGGCCGCGGTGGAGGAGCAGTATGGCTGAGCACATCGACCCGGCGGCGCTGGATGAGGCGGTGACTTTCACCTCCGAGCTGATCCGCATCGACACCACGAACCGCGGTGGGGGAGAGGGCTCGGAGCGTGCCGCCGCCGAGTACGTGGCCGAGCGTCTGGCGGGCGCGGGCGTCGAGCCTCAGCTGCTGGAGAAGGCGCCGGGGCGGACGAACGTGGTGGCGAGGGTGCCGGGCAGCGAGCCCGGAGCGGACGCGCTGCTGGTGCACGGCCATCTGGACGTGGTGCCCGCCGAGCCCGCGGACTGGAGCGTCCACCCGTTCTCGGGCGAGATCCGCGACGGGGTGGTCTGGGGCCGCGGCGCCATCGACATGAAGAACGCCGACGCGATGGTGCTGGCGCTCGTGCGCGCGTGGGCGCGTGCCGGCGTCCGCCCGCGCCGCGACATCGTGCTGGCCTTCACGGCGGACGAGGAGGACAGCGCGGACTACGGCTCGGAGTTCCTTGCCGAGCGCCATCCCGAGCTGTTCGAGGGCTGCACGGAGGGCATCAGCGAATCGGGCGCCTTCACCTTCCACGCGGGAGAAGGGCTGCGGCTGTATCCCGTCGCGGCGGGGGAGCGCGGCACGGCCTGGCTGAAGCTCACCGCTCACGGCAAGGCCGGGCACGGCTCGAAGGTCAGCCGGGCGAACGCCGTGAGCAGGCTCGCGGCGGCCGTCGCCCGCATCGGAGAGTACGAATGGCCGCAGCGGCTCACGCCGACGGTGCGCGCGGCCCTCAAAGGACTGGCCGCGGTGCGCGGCCTGCCCGAGCCGGACGTGGACGCCCCCGGCTTCGAAGCCGACAAGCTCCTCGCCGAACTCGGCCCGGCCGCCGCCCTGGTGGAGCCCACCGTGCGCAACAGCTCCAACCCGACGATGCTCAGCGCCGGTTACAAGGTCAACGTCATCCCGGGCAGCGCGACGGCCTTCGTCGACGGCCGGATGCTGCCCGGCGGCGAGGAGGAGTTCCACGAGACCCTGGACCGGCTCACCGGACCCGATGTGGACTGGGAGTTCCACCATCGGGAGGTCCCGCTCGAAGCCCCGGTGGACTCGCGGGCGTTCGCCGTGATGCAGGAGGCCCTGGAGCACTTCGACCCCGAGGCCCATGTGGTGCCGTTCTGCATGTCGGGCGGGACGGACGCCAAGCAGTTCTCCCGGCTGGGCATCAGGGGATATGGCTTCACGCCGCTGAAACTGCCCGAAGGCTTCGACTACCAGGCGCTGTTCCACGGCGTCGACGAGCGCGTGCCCGTCGACGCCCTGCACTTCGGCACCCGCGTCCTGGACCGCACCCTGCTCGCCCTCTGACCACCGGCTCCCGCGACCACCCCGTACCAGGCGATCCGACCAGCAGACGCCGGACACCTCGCACCCGCCGCATGCCGCGGTCGGGGTGCGGGCGGTCCCGAACCCCCCACGGAGGCACCCAGCACATGGCCAAGACCACGGCTCCTTACGGCAGTTGGCCTTCTCCCGTCGATGCCGCGCTCGTCGCGTCGCACGACGGGAAGCCCGAGTACCTCGGCTCAGTCGGGGAGGAGATCTGGTGGACGGAGCCCCGCCCCGCCGAGGGCGGACGCCGTGCCCTGATGCGGCTGCCCGCAGGGGGCGACGGAGAGGCCGAGTCGGTGCTGCCCGCCCCGTGGAACGTGCGGAACAGGGTCATCGAGTACGGCGGGCTGCCGTGGGCCGGCACACCGCGCGCAGAGGGCGGGCCGCTGATCGTCTTCACCCACTTCGCGGACCAGCGGCTGTACGCCTACGAGCCGGACGCGCCGGGGCAGGGCCCGCGGCCCCTCACACCCGTCGCGGAGGTCATCGCGGGCGGGCTGCGCTGGTGCGACCCGGTCATCGTGCCGGACGGCCCAGCCGGACCCGAAGTGTGGTGTGTGCTGGAGGAGTTCACCGGTGAGGCGCCGACGGATCTGCGGCGGGTCCTCGCGGCCGTGCCGCTGGACGGCTCCGCGGCCGAGGACGGCACGCGCGTGCGTGAACTGACCGACGACGCACGGCGCTTCGTGACGGGGCCGCGGCTCTCGCCGGGCGGTCGCCGGGCGGCGTGGCTGGCCTGGGACCACCCGGCCATGCCCTGGGACGGTACGCAGGTGATGACGGCCCGGGTCACCGCCGCCGGCGGGTTCGAGGACGTACATGCCGTGGCGGGCGGGCCGGAGGAGTCCGTGGCGCAGGTCGAATGGGCCCCCGACGGGAGCCTGTTGCTGTGCACCGACGCGAGCGGCTGGTGGAATCTGCGCCGCCTCCACCTGGAAGCGTCCGCCTCCGGGAGCGACGGCAGCAGCGAACTGTGCCCGCGTGAGGAGGAGTTCGCGGCCGGGCTGTGGCGCATCGGGCAGAAGTGGTTCCAGCCGCTGGAGGGCGGGCTGATCGCCGTGCTGCACGGTCGGGGGTCCATGCGGCTGGGCGTGCTCGACCCGGAGACCGGTGAACTCGCCGACGCCACCGGGCCGTGGACGGAGTGGTCGGGCGTGGCCGCCGTCGGCAGCCGGGTCTTCGGCGTCGCCGCCGGGCCGCACAGCTCCCACGAGATCGTCGAGGTCGACACCCGCACGGGCCACAGCAGAGTCGTCGCCGCGCACCACAAGGACGCGGTCGACCCCGCCTTCTATCCGCAGCCCCTCGCACGGACCTTCACCGGGCCCGACGGCAGGGACGTCCACGCCCAGGTCTATCCGCCGCACCATCCCGGATATGAGGCGCCTGAGGGCGAGTTGCCGCCGTACGCGGTGTGGGTGCACGGCGGGCCCACGAGCCGGGCACCGCTCGTGCTCGACCTGGAGATCGCCTACTTCACCTCACGCGGCATAGGCGTCGTCGAGGTGAACTACGGCGGCTCCACGGGGTACGGGCGCGCCTACCGCAACCGGCTGCGCGAGCAGTGGGGCGTGGTGGACGTCGAGGACTGTGCCGCCGTCGCACGGCAGTTGGCGGCGGAAGGCGAGGCCGACCCCCGGCGGCTGGCCGTCCGCGGCGGCAGCGCCGGGGGCTGGACGAGCGCCGCCTCCCTCACCTCGCCCGCCGCCGAGGGCCTCTACGCCTGCGGCACGATCAGCTACCCGATCCTCGACCTGACGGGCTGGGCCACCGACGAGACCCACGACTTCGAATCGCGGTATCTGGAGTCGCTCGTCGGCCCGCTGGAGCGCGTCCCCGACCGCTACCGCGAGCGTTCGCCCCTGCACCGGGCGGACCGGATCACGGCGCCCTTCCTGCTGTTGCAGGGCCTCGACGACGTGATCTGCCCGCCCGCGCAGTGCGAGCGCTTCGTGGCCCATATCGACGGCAGGGGAATCCCGTACGCCTATCTCACCTTCGCGGGCGAGGGGCACGGTTTCCGCCGCGCCGAGACGATCATCCGCGCCGTCGAGGCCGAACTCTCCCTGTACGCACAGACCTTCGGCATCGACCGCGACGACGTACCGCAACTGGAGCTGAACCGATGAGCACCGACGCCCCCGCCTCCGCCCCGGCTTCCGCCTCCGCACCTGCCTCGGGACCGGCACCCGCCCCCACCGCTCTGACCAGGCCGCGACGGCTGAGCCGCGGCGACCGCGTCGGGCTGGTCGCACCCAGCGGTCCCGTACCGCCGGAGCGACTGGAGGCGGGCTTGGCGATCCTCCGCGAGTGGGGCCTGGAGCCCGTCGTCGGACGGCACGTACTGGAGCCACACCCGTCCATGCGCCACCTCGCCAGTGCCGACGAGCACCGGGCCCGCGACCTGGAGGAGGCCTGGTGCGACCCGTCGCTCGCGGCCGTCGTCTCGGCCCGGGGCGGCTACGGCGCACAGCGCGTGCTGGACCTGCTCGACTGGGAGCGGATGCGGGCGGCCGGCCCGAAGGTCTTCGTCGGCTACAGCGACCTCACCGTGCTGCACGAGGCGCTGGCGCAGCGTCTCCGACTGGCCACGCTGCACGGCCCGATGCCGACCACGGCCTCCTTCGTGGAGGACGAGGCGACACGTGACCATCTGCGCCGGACCCTCTTCGAGCCGGAGACCGTCCTGAGCATCGGCCCCGTCGCCGGCTCCCGCACGCTCGTCCCCGGCCGGGCCCACGGCATCACCCTCGGCGGGAACCTCTCGCTGCTCGCCGCGGAGCGCGGCACCCCGTACGCCCGTCCGTCCGCGGCCGGCGCCGTCGTGCTCCTGGAGGACATAGACCAGCCGCCCTACAGCCTGGACCGGCTGCTGACGCAGCTGCTGCGCTCGGGCTGGTTCGACGGCGCCGCGGGCATCGCGCTGGGCTCCTGGACGGAGTGCGGGGACCCCGAGGAGGTCGGTGTGGTGTTGCGCGAGCGGCTCGAACCGCTGGGCGTGCCGCTGGTGGACGGCCTCGGCTTCGGCCACGGCCCGTCGACGCCCACGCTTCCGCTCGGGGTGCCCGCCGTACTGGACGCCGACGCCCGCACACTCACCTACGACGAACCGGGACTGCTGTGACCGCCATCGAAGCCTCCATCCCACCGCTGCCGCCGGGCGAGCCGGACCCTTCAGTCGCGGATCCGCACGCGCTGTTGCGCGGTTATCTCGACTACTACCGAGACACCCTGCTGCGGAAGATCGACGGCCTCTCCGAGGAGGAGCTGCGGGGCAGCCGCGTGCCGTCGGGCTGGTCGCCGCTGGAGCTGGTGCGGCATCTGACCTATGTCGAACGGCGCTGGCTGGCCTGGGGGTTCGAGGCGGAGCGGGTCCCCGACCCGTGGGGCGACAGGGGCGGCGACGACCGATGGCGCGTTCCGGACGGGGCGGCGACGGCCGACATCGTCGACGCGTTCCGCGCACAGTGCGACCGCTCCCGCGAGATCGTCCGCGAGGCGCGTCTCGACGCGCACGCGAGGCTGGGCGGCCGGTTCCCCACGGAGGACGAGGCGCCGTCGCTGGCGTGGATCCTCTTCCACCTGCTCCAGGAGTACGCCCGGCACGTGGGACAGCTCGATGTGGCACGGGAGCTGGCGGACGGCGCGACGGGGGAGTGACGCGGCCCGCGCCTCATAGCCCGGCCACGCCGGCCAGGACCCGCACCTGCCCCGACATCCGTACGGCCTCGGACAGATCGCCGCTCCCGTCGAGGCACCACAGCAGGAACTCGACGTGGCGTGCGACGGCCCAGGTGCGCAAGTGGGCCACGTCCACACCGAGTTCGCCGGCCACGAGGGAGGTACGCCGGGCCAGCACCCGCTGGGGTTCGGGAAGGGCGAACGGATCGTCGATCTGCTGGATCAGCGGCCAGGGATCGAAGGCCGGATCCCCGTACATCGGCTTCGTGTCGATCGCCAGCCACGGCTCGCGCTCGGCGGCCAGCAGGTTCCCGGGGTTGAAGTCGCCGTGGAGGACGGTCTTCCGGCCCGCGCCGAGCGGCAGTTCGCGCAGCAGCTCCGCCCCGTGCGCGAGGAGGCCGGTGTCCGCAGCGGCGGGCCAGTCGTAGCGTGCCGTGCGTTCCTCGGCACGGTTCGCCCAGTCGGCCGCCACCGCCGAGAGGTGCTCCAGGGACGGCGGCCGGGGAGCACCCTCCGTATCCGGCCCGGTGTCCGGCCCAACCTCCGCCCCCGTGTCGGTCGCGGTGTCGGTCGCAGCTTCCGTCGCGGTGTCCGGCCCCGCCTCCCACAGCTGGCGCAGCACTCGCGCGCCGATCAACAGCCGTTCCTCGGCAGGGAGTTCGCGGGCGGCGCGCAGCTCGGTGCCGGGTTCGCAGCGCTCCAGCAGCAGGGCGTACCGGTCCGGATCGTGCTCGTACACCCGCACGGCACCGTGGCCCGCCCATAGCTTCAGCACTGCGCCCTCGGGCCGTGCCTCACGGTGCGGCCATGTCACCTTCAGCACCGCGCGGGTGCCGTCGGCACGGAGCGCGGGCGCGACCCACGAGCAGCTGCCGCCGTGGTAGGGCGCGCCGAGCCGCAGCTGCCAGCGTTCGCTGAACTCCTCGATGAGCGAGGGCAGTTGCTCCAGCCACTCTCGTCCGTCCCGGGTGCGCCGCATGTCCTTGAGCACGGGGAGCGTGGGCGGGAAGAGGGAGGGGCCGGTCACGGTACGTTCGTACCATGCCCGTCGGCTCCGAAGCGCCCGAGATTCTCCTGCTGCGGGTGTCCGAGCACGCCGCCCGTGCCGCCCTGGAGGCGGGGTGCCTCTCCGAGGAGGAACGGGAGCGGGTGGCGGTCTTCAGACGCCGGGAGGATCGCGACCGCTACCGGGTCGCCCACACCGCGCTGCGCCACGAGCTCGCCCGCCGCCTCGGCACCGTGCCCGCCGGCGTGCCCCTGGTGCGCGGCGACTGCCCGCTGTGCGGAGGTCCCCACGGCAGACCGGGAGTCGCGGGCGACCCGCTGCACTTCTCGCTCTCGCACGCGGGAGACGTGGTGCTGCTCGCGTTCGCCGGTGCGCCCGTCGGCGTCGACGCCGAGCGCGAGCCTGGGCTCTCCGTCGTCGCAGAGGTGTCCGGCTCCCTGCATCCGCGGGAGCGGGACGAACTCGCCGCCCTGCCCGGGGAGCGGCGGCCCGGCGCGTTCGCCCGCTGCTGGACCCGTAAGGAGGCGTACGTGAAAGGCACCGGCACGGAATTCGGGGCGGAACCGTCGGTCACCTATGTCGGCACCGGCGGCCTGCCCGCCTCGGCGCCGGGCTGGAGGATCGGCGACATCGCCGCACCCGGCGGATACGCCGCCGCATGGGCCCTCCGGCTCGATTGACTTGCGGCTCTGACTGACTTGCGGCACGCGTCACTTGGGGCTCGCGCCCGCGCCACTTGCGGCCCGCGTGCTTTCGGCACGCACCCCTTGCGGCACGCGTGGCTTCGGTCCCGCCCGGCGTGGGGCCCACGCGACCTCGGGCCCGCATCAGCCGGGCCGCCCCTGCCACGTCTCGCCCGGACCGCCACGGCTCCGCCGGGCACCGCGCCACGGGGCCGCCCCCGAACCCCGGCCCCCGTTCCCCGGCCCCCTTCCCGCTCCCCTGACCCCGTCCCCCCGCACTGTTCAACGCCTCCCACAGCGTGTTCCATGGTCGACGAGGGGCTACCGGTGAGGCGGCGGCGCCCGTGGAGGGGATCGAGGTAGCCGTGCCGACGACGCTGCGACGTACCACGCTGCACCTGCCCGTCGCCGATGTCGGCCCCGAGAATCCGCTGCCCGCGCTGGCGCCCCTCGACGAGATGCACACGGTCGACGAGCGGGAGCGGGCGGCGCTGCCGCCGGACATGGCCCGCCAGGTCGGCTATGCGCCCCTGCGGTCCGTGCTGCCCGTCCGCGTCCTCGACGGCTATACGCGGCGGCGCGCCCTCGCACCGCTGGAGGCCCTCGTCCTGGAGAACGACCGGCTGCGCGCGACCGTGCTGCCCGGTCTGGGCGGCCGGATCCACTCCCTCCATCACAAGCCGACGGGCCGTGAACTCCTCTACACCAACCCGGTGTTGCAGCCGGCGGACTTCGCGCTGAACGGCGCCTGGTACTCCGGCGGCATCGAGTGGAACATCGGCGCGACCGGCCACACCACGCTCTCCGTGGCGCCGCTGCACGCCGCCCGCGTGCCCGCTCCCGACGGCTGGGGACCCCAACCGGCGGGCGCCGGGGGAGAGATGCTGCGGCTGTGGGAGTGGGAGCGGCTGCGGGACACCCCCTTCCAGGTCGATCTGTGGCTGCCCGACGGCTCCGACTTCCTCTACGTCGGCGCCCGTATCCGCAATCCGCACGACCGGACGGTCCCCGTCTACTGGTGGTCCAACATCGCCGTGCCGGAGGAGGAGGGCACCCGCGTCCTCGTACCGGCCGACGAGACCTGGTACTTCGCCTACGAGCGCCGGCTGCGCCGCATCCCCGTGCCCGAGTGGGACGGCGTGGACCGCACCTATGCGCTGCGCAGCGAGTTCCCCGCCGACTACTTCTACGAGATTCCGCGCGAGGAGCGGAAGTGGATCGCCTCCCTCGACGAGCGGGGCACGGGTCTCGTTCAGACGTCGACCGGCCTGCTGAGCGGCCGGAAGCTCTTCGTGTGGGGCCACGGCCCCGGAGGGCGGCGCTGGCAGGAGTGGCTGACCGAGCCAGGCACCGGCGGCTACGCCGAGATCCAGGCGGGGCTGGCGCGTACGCAGCTCGAACACGTTCCGCTCGACGCCGGGCGGGAGTTCGCGTGGCTGGAGGCCTACGGGCCGCTGTCCGCCGACCCGGCCGTGGTGCACGGCGACGACTGGGCGGCCGCCCGCGAGCACACGGCCGCACGGCTGGAAGAGACCCTGCCCGCAGCAGACGTGGACGCCGCGTTCGCCGCCTGGCGCCCGTACGCGGACACGGAGCCGGACACCGAACCGGACCCCCGTGCGGACCGGCTGCTCGCCGTCGGGTCCGGCTGGGGAGCGCTCGAAGTCGCCCGCGGCGGCTACGAGTTGCCCGGTACCCCCTTCCCGGCGGAGACGATGGGCGAGCAGCAGCGGCCCTGGATGGAGCTGCTGACGAGCGGGCGCCTCCTCGACGACGCCCCGCCCGGCACCCCGCCCGCACAAGCCGTCGCGTCCGCGCCGGACGCCGCATCCCCGCCCCCGCCCGAGCCCTCCACCACACCCCCGCCCGATTCCGCCGCCGCGCCCGCGTCCCCGTCCGCGCCCGCCTCCCCGCCCGTCTCCGCCTCGCCGTCCCCGCCCGGCCCCTCGCTGGTCTCCGACGCCTGGCGCGACCAGCTGGAGTGCGCACCCTCGGGCCCGCTCACCGACTACCACCTCGGCGTCGCCCAGTGGCACGCCGGTGACCGCGCACAGGCCGTACGCAGCTGGGAACGCTCGGCCGCGGCCGTGCCCACCGCCTGGTCCCTGCGCTGCCTCGCCTTCGCCGACGCCTACGACGCCGCCACCGGACCGCATCCCGAACGGGCAGCCGACCGCTATCTGGCCGCCCTGGACCTGGCCTCCGCCGGCGGGGCTCCCGCGCTCGCCGCGCTCGTACGCGAGGCCGTGCCCGTGCTGCTCGCCGACGGGCGCACGGACGGCGCGGCGGGAGCCCTGGACCGGCTGCCCCCCGAGTACCGCGACCGCGGGCGTTTCCAACTCCTGCGCGCGCAGACGCTGTTGGCGCGCGGCGAGAGGGATGCGGCGCGGGCGCTCTTCGACTCGGGCTTCGACGTGGACGATCTGCGCGAGGGCGACGAGGTGCTCGGCGAGGTCTGGGCGGCGCTGAGCGAGGAGCCGCTGCCCGCTCGGTACGACTTCCGGATGCGGCCCGCCTGACGAGCCGGGCCCGTAACGGGCAGCGGAGCCGCTGAAACAGACATCGCCGGACGGGGAACGGACCGTTCCGCGCAGGGCACAGCGCCCCATGCACGCCGGTAAACGGGCAGTTACGGTCACGATCTCGTCTGTACTTGGCCTGGTCCCGGTGTTCGAGGGGCTGTACAACTCTCCACACGGGCCCGAACGGGCAGTTCCATGACCGTACGGAGCGGACGAGCCGTGCGGAGAACCCAGGGAACGCAAGGAAGGAGCGCAGTACATGAGCGCGGAGGAACGTCAGCGGGAGATCGTCGGGGCGGCCCGGCGAAGCGGATCCGTGGACGTCGCCGAGCTCGCCGCCGAGCTGGGCGTGGCCAAGGAGACGGTCCGCCGTGATCTGCGCGTACTGGAGTCTCACGGGCTGCTGCGCCGCACCCACGGCGGTGCGTACCCCGTGGAGAGCGCCGGTTTCGAGACGACTCTCGCCTTCCGCACCACCATGCACGTGCCGGAGAAGCGCCGCATCGCCGCAGCCGCGGTCGAACACCTCGGTGAGGCGGAGACGGTCTTCATCGACGAGGGCTTCACACCGCAGCTCATCGCCGAAGGCCTGCCGCGCGACCGACCGCTGACCGTGGTGACCGCCTCGCTGGCCGCGGCGGGCGCGCTCGCCACGGCCGAGGAGATCAGCGTGCTGCTGCTCGGCGGGCGTGTGCGCGGGGGAACGCTGGCAACCGTCGATCACTGGACGACGAAGATGCTCTCGGGCTTCGTCATCGATCTGGCGTTCATCGGCGCCAACGGGATCTCGCGCGAGCACGGCCTGACCACTCCCGATCCGGCCGTCAGCGAGGTCAAGGCGCAGGCGCTGCGCGCGGCACGGCGGCGGATCTTCGCGGGCATGCACACGAAGTTCGGCGCGGTGAGTTTCTGCAAGTTCGCGGAGGTCGGCGATTTCGAGACGATCGTCACCTCCACCGGTCTGCCCGCCTCCGAGGCCCATCGATATTCGCTGCGCGGACCTCAGGTGATCAGGGCTTGACGGCCCGTATCCGCCCCGGTGCCCGAGACCTTCCCGGCCCGGCCGCATACCGGACACGCGCGTCCGGCACCCGCTTCGCCCCCTTATGACCCAAAGACCAGGAGACCGTTCATGCGCACCCGCAGCCGCCAAAGGACACGCGCAGTCATAGGCGTCGCCACGGCCAACGTGCTGCTGGCCGCCTGCGCCGGCGCCGGAAGCCTCGCCACCGGCGGCGACACCATCAATGTGCTGATGGTGAACAACCCGCAGATGGTCGAGTTGCAGAAGCTCACGGCCAAGCACTTCACGAAGAAGACCGGCATCAAGGTCCGGTTCACGGCGCTGCCGGAGAACGACGTCCGCGACAAGATCAGTCAGGACTTCGCCAACCAGGCCGGCCAGTACGACGTCGCGACCATCAGCAACTACGAGACGCCGATCTATGCCAAGAACGAGTGGCTCAAGCCCCTCGACGGCTATCTGAAGAAGGACGCGGACTTCGACCAGAAGGACATCCTTCCCCCGATCCGGGAGTCCCTGAAGGGCGAGGACGGCAAGACGTACGCCGAGCCCTTCTACGGCGAGTCCTCCTTCCTGATGTACCGCAAGGACGTCTTCGCCAAGAAGGGCCTGAAGATGCCCGCGAAGCCGACCTGGCCGCAGGTCGCGAAGCTCGCCGCGAAGGCCGACGGCGCGCAGAAGGGCATGAGCGGCATCTGCCTGCGCGCACTGCCCGGCTGGGGCGAGATGATGGCCCCGCTCACCACGGTCGTGAACACCTTCGGCGGCACCTGGTTCGACAAGAACTACAAGGCGAAGCTGACGGACCCCGGCTTCGCCAAGGCCGTGAAGTTCTACATCGACCTGGTGCGCAAGCACGGCGAGTCCGGCGCCACCCAGTCCGGTTTCGCCGAGTGCCTCAACAACATGACCCAGGGCAAGTCCGCCATGTGGTACGACGCCACCTCCGGCGCCGGTTCCCTCGAAGCCGCCAAGTCCCCCGTCAAGGGCAAGATCGGCTACGCGCCGGCGCCGACGGTGAAGACCAAGTCCTCCGGCTGGCTCTACAGCTGGGCCTGGGGCCTTCAGAAGGCCTCCCGCAACCAGGACAAGGCGTGGAAGTTCATCAAGTGGGCCTCCAGCAAGGAGTACGAGCGGCTGGTCGGCAAGGAGTTCGGCTGGGCCAACGTCCCGGCGGGCAAGCGCGCTTCGACCTACGACATCCCGGAGTACGAGAAGACCGCCGGCGCCTTCGGCGAGCCCACCCGGGAGTCCATCACGCAGGCCAAGCCGAACGATCCGGGCGTGCAGCAACGGCCCACCATCGGCATCCAGTTCGTGGACATCCCCGAGTTCTCCGACCTCGGCACCAAGGTCTCCCAGGAACTCAGCGCGGCCGTCGCCGGACGCCAGTCCGTCGAGACGGCCCTGAAGAAGTCGCAGCAGCTGGCCGCAGAGATCTCCGAGGAGTACGAGGGACGAGGGCGATGACCGACACCACTACAACCACGACCACTCCGCCCGGCGCACCCACGGACGGAACTCCACCCACCGCACCCGCGGGCACGCCGCCCGCCGGGCTCCGCGCCTGGGTCACCCGCGCACCGCTGCTGCCCGCGCTGGTCTTCCTGATCATCGTGACCCAGCTGCCGATGGTGGCGACGCTGGTGATCTCCGTATTCGACTGGAACGCGCTGTACCCGGAGGCCCGCACCTTCGCCGGGCTCGAGAACTACGCGGAGGTGCTGGGCGATCCGGAGCTGCGCAAGTCCGTGTTCACCACGATCCTCCTGACCGTCACCGTCGTGCTGGTCAGCCTCGTGCTGGGCATGCTCCTCGCGCTGCTCCTCGACCGGCGCTTCAAGGGACGCGGGGCGGTGCGCACCATGCTCATCGCACCGTTCCTGCTGGTGCCCGTCGCCGCGGCCCTGCTGTGGAAGCACGTGCTCTACAACCCGGAGTACGGCCTCTTCAACGGCGTACTGCACTGGATACTCGGCGACGGCGCCGCACAGCCCGACTGGGTCGCCGAGATGCCGCTCGGCGCCGTGGAGGCCTCCCTGGTGTGGCAGTGGACGCCGTTCATGATGCTGATCCTGCTCGCCGGGCTCCAGAGCCGTCCCATGGACGCCGTCGAGGCCGCCTGGATCGACGGGGCGAGCTCGTGGCAGGTCTTCCGCTTCATCACGCTGCCGCATCTGCGCCGCTATCTGGAGCTGGGGGCGCTGCTCGGCACCGTCTACATCGTGCAGAACTTCGACGCCGTCTTCACCATCACCTCGGGCGGGCTCGGCACCGCCAACCTGCCGTACACGATCTACCAGACCTTCTACCAGGGCCACGAGTACGGGCTGGCCTCCGCCGCCGGCGTGCTGGTCGTGATCGGCTCCATCATCATCGCCACCCTCGCGCTGCGGGTGGTCTCGTCCCTGTTCCGTGAGGAGGCCCGGTCATGAGCGCCGCCACGCACGCCCCTGCCGGCACGCCGTCGTCCCCGTCCTCGTCCCCTTCGGCGTCCCGCAAGTCCGCCGTGGACACCGCGCCGAAGAAGGTGCGCAGGAGGAACGCCGGACTGGGCCTGATCGCCTGGCTCGTGGGCATCGTCTTCGTGCTGCCCGTGCTGTGGATGGCGCTGACCTCGCTGCACACCGAGGCCGACGCCGCCACCAACCCGCCGTCCCTGGCCGCGCCGCTGACCCTGGACGGCTACCGCGAGTTCTTCGGCGCCGGGGGAGGGCCCAGCCCCTGGTTCTCGCTGGCCAACTCCCTGACGGCGTCGGTCGTCTCCACCCTGTTCGTGCTGCTGCTGTCGCTGCCCGCCGCGTACGCGCTGTCCATCCGGCCCGTGAAGAAGTGGACCGACGTCCTGTTCTTCTTCCTCTCCACGAAGATGCTCCCGGTCGTGGCGGGCCTGCTGCCGATCTACCTGTTCGCCAAGAGCTCCGGCATGCTGGACAACATCTGGCTGCTCGTCATCCTCTACACGTCGATGAACCTGCCGATCGCCGTGTGGATGATGCAGTCCTTCCTCGCGGAGATCCCCGTGGCGCTCATCGAGGCGGCACAGATCGACGGCGCACGTCTGCCCGCGATCCTCACCCGCGTCGTCGCCCCGATCGCCATGCCCGGCATCGCCGCGACCTCGCTGATCTGTTTCATCTTCAGCTGGAACGAGATGCTCTTCGCCCGAGTTCTGACGGGAGTCATCGCGCAGACGGCGCCCGTGTTCCTCACCGGTTTCATCACCAGTCAGGGCCTGTTCCTGGCGAAGGTGTGCGCGGCGTCGCTCGTGATCTCCCTGCCGGTGCTCGCGGCAGGGTTCGCCGCCCAGGACAAGCTGGTCCAGGGCCTGTCTCTAGGAGCCGTGAAATGAAGGCAGCTCTCGTCGAGTCCGTGGGCAAGGTCGGACTCACCACCGTGCCCGATCCGACGCCCGGCCCGCGCCAGGTCGTCGTGAAGGTTGCGGCGTGCGGGCTGTGCGGCACCGATCTGCACATCAGGCAGGGCGAGTTCGCTCCGTCGCTGCCGCTCGTCCCCGGCCACGAGTTCGCCGGCGAAGTCGTCGGCACCGGCGCCGAGGTGACGGAACTGGCCGTCGGCGACCGCGTGGCCGTCGACCCCTCTCTGTACTGCTACGAGTGCCGCTTCTGCCGTACGGGCCACAACAACCTGTGCGAGCGGTGGGCGGCGATCGGCGTCACCACCGCGGGCGGCGCCGCCGAGTACGCCGTGGCGCCCGTCGCCAACTGCGTACGGCTGCCCGAGAACGTACGCACGCAGGACGCGGCACTCATCGAACCGCTCTCCTGCGCCGTACGCGGCTACGACGTGCTCAAGAGCCAACTCGGCGCGCACATACTGATCTACGGCTCCGGCACCATGGGCCTGATGATGCTGGAGCTGGCCAAGCGGACCGGTGCCGCGAGCGTCGACGTGCTCGACCTCAACGAGGACCGGCTGGCCACGGCCCGGCGCCTGGGATGCTCGGCCGCCGCGGCGAACGCCGACGAACTGGACCGCCCGCAGGGCTGGGACCTCGTCGTCGACGCCACCGGGAACGCCGCTGCGATCCAGGACGGCCTGGGCCGGGTGGCGAAGGCAGGGACGTTCCTCCAGTTCGGCGTCTCCGACTACGCGACGACCGCCACCATCGAGCCGTACAAGATCTACAACCAGGAGATCACCATCACCGGCTCGATGGCCGTGCTGCACAGCTACGAGCGGGCCGCCGAACTCTTCGCGGGCGGCGTGCTGGACCCGGAGATCTTCATCTCCGACCGGCTGCCGCTCGACGAGTACCCCGATGCGCTGGACCGCTTCGCCGCGGGCAAGGGACGGAAGATCGTCGTCGTGCCGTGACGCGGCGCCCGGAGCGAGCCCGGGCCGCCAACCGCCGCCTTTCCGCGGCGAGTTGACGGCCCTCCGCCTCCCGGCACCCGGCAGCGCGAGAGCGGGCCCCGCACGCAACCACATGCGGGGCCCGCTCTTCGTTGAACCCGTTGAACCGATCGCCGGCTTCCGCCTTGGAGGGGAGGACTCGCCCAACTCGGGGGAGCGGATGAGGACTTGCCCAACTCCCAGGAGCAGTACGCGAGTCAGCGGCGGCGCCCGTGGGGCGCCTAGCCCTCCGTCCCCTGCCGGTCGACGTACTCGAAGACGCTGCCGTCGGGGTGGCGTGCGATGACGCTGCGTCCGATCGGGGTCTCCTTCGGGCCCGCGACGATCTGGGCGCCCACCGCCTCCAGATCGGCGACGGCCTCGGTCACGTTCTTCACCGCCAGCGTCGCCGCGATCTTGCGGAGGATCTCCAGATGCTCCGACGGGCCGCTCATCAAGAAGAAGGGCCCCACGGCTGCGACTTCGACCGGTCCTTGGGTGAAGCGCACCGCCTCGGTGCTCGCCAGTCGCTCGTACGCCGGAACCGCAGCGTCCAGATCATCGACGCAGACGCGCAGTGAAGTCCCCAGAATGTCCATGCCCAGAAGCCTAGTTGGGCGCCTCGGCGCACGTCAGGCCCGGCACAGGATCTCCCCGTGCGGCACGGCGAACCAGCCGTCCTCCCGCGCACCCCACTCACGCCAGGCCTCCGCCGCGCCGCGCAGATGCTCCCGCGTCGCGTGCCCGCCCTCGACGGCCGACGTCGCGAACGACGAGGCGAGCGTGCGCTCCGCCCACGACTCGCTCCACCACGCCCGCTCCTCGGGTGTCGCGAAGCACCACGTGCCGGCCGACGCCGTGACGTCCCGCAGCCCCGCCTCCCGCGCCCACGCGTGCAGCCTGCGCCCGGCGTCGGGCTCGCCGCCGTTGGCGCGCGCCACCCGCCGGTACAGCTCCTGCCATCCGGCGAGCCCGTCCACGAGGGGAAACCAGAACATCGCGCCGTAGTCGGCGTCCCGGGCCGCGACGAGGCCGCCCGGCGCGCACACCCGCCGCATCTCCCGTAGCGCCCGCACCGGATCGCCGACGTGTTGCAGCACCTGGTGTGCGTGCACCACGTCGAAGGAGTCGTCGGGGTGGGCGAGCGCGTGCACGTCGCCGGTCTCGAACGTGACGTTGCCGAGGCCGCGTTCGGCCGCCGCCGCCCGCGCCCGCTCCAGCACTCCGGGTGCCGAGTCGAGGGCCGTGACGTGTCCCTCCGGTACGAGCGCCGCCAGGTCCGCCGTGATGGTGCCCGGCCCGCAGCCGATGTCCAGCACCCGTGCGTCCGGCTTCAGCCGGCCCAGCAGGTACCCGGCCGAATTGGCCGCGGTGCGCCACGTATGCGAACGCAGCACCGCCTCATGGTGCCCGTGCGTATAGACGGCCGTGCGCCCGTCCGTCTCTTCACCCTCCGCCATGTCCGCAGGCTATTGGCTCCGGGGCCGACGGCACGACCGCGGACCGCCATGCGGACACCGCACCCCGAAGGCGCGGGATCGAGGGCGCGGGATCGAGGGCGCGGGGCCG
Organism: Streptomyces sp. HNM0575; assembly: GCF_012726265.1. GTDB lineage: Bacteria > Actinomycetota > Actinomycetes > Streptomycetales > Streptomycetaceae > Streptomyces. The sequence continues at coordinate 264,063 of NZ_JAASAG010000003.1, forward strand.
AGGGCGCGGACCCGGGGAAGTCCGCGGCGCGCGGCTCGCGGTGGGCGTCCGGCACGGCGATGAGTTCCGGCACGGGCGCGGGTCTCTTCTGGCGACCGCCGCGGGCCGCCGTAAGGACCTCGTACGGCCCCGCCCCGCCCGGCACGAGCACCACGGAGGACACCATGACGACCACACCCGGCGATCCGGCCACCACGCTTCCCGGCCGTCCGCCCGTCGTCGACGCGGCCACCTGGCAGGCCGCCCGTGACGAGCTTCTGATCCGCGAGAAGGCCCACACCCACGAAGGCGACGCCATCGCCGCGGCCCGCCGCAGGCTGCCGATGGTGGAGTTCGACGGGACGGTCGAGGTCGTCGGGCGCGAAGGGTCCGTACCGTTCCTGGACCTCTTCCAGGGCCGCGACGAACTCGTGGTCTACAAGCACATGTGGCACGACGGCGCGCCGCACCAGGGGCAGTGCGAGGGATGCACCACCACCGCCTGGCACATGAAGGACGCGGTCTATCTCAACGCCCGCGGCGTCTCGTTCGCCGTGCTGACCACGGGCCGCTGGGAAGAGGTGGCCGCCTACGTCGAGTTCATGGGCTACACACAGCCCTGGTACTCGGTGCGCGACGTGGCCGCGCCGGTCGGCACGGACATGGGTCACATCGCCTGCTTCCTGCGCGACGGCGACCGCACCTTCCTCACCTACTCCACGACGGGTCGCGGCAACGAGCCGGTCAACGGCTCCCTGGGCCTGCTCGACATGACGCCCTACGGCCGCCGCGAGGGGTGGGAGGACAACCCCGAGGGCTGGCCCGAGACCCCGCGTACCGACGCACCGATCGGCGGGCACGGCTCGCCGATCTGCTGGTACTGGCGCACGGACGCGGACGGGAACGCGACTTGGGGCCCGACGAGCCGTCCCGTGCCGCAGTGGACCCGTCCCGGCGCGACGCCCGTGGAGACCCTGGGCAGGAACGGCCACCACCACTGAGGCTCGTCCCGCCCCGCCGACCCGGGCCCCGTTCACGGGCGTTCTCCCGCTCTCTCTCAGGCGCTCGCTCTCTCAGGCGCTCGCTCTATCTCAGGTGCTCGCTGTCTCTCAGACGTTCAGCGGCCGGTACACGCGCAGCGCCTCGTGCTCCTTGTCGAGCAGCAACCTGCCCGGCGCCCTTGCCACTTCACCGTCGTACGTCAGATGAGTGCCAGGGGGGATGTCGCTGATCATCAGCCGGCGCAGCCGCGTCGTGCTGTGCAGCGGCGAGCGGTCCACGGCGCTGGTGAGGGCCGCTATGAACAGCCGCGTACGGGCCCAGCGGCCGGCCTTGACGATGCGGACGTCGAGCATCCCGTCGGCGAGGTCGTGCCGCCGCACCGGCGCCATGCCCACCCGGTACGCGCAGTTGCCCGCGAAGAGCAGCCACAGGGCGCGCTCCTTGCCGCCCAGTCCGGCCTCCACGGGTCCGCTGGTGCGCAGTACGCGAAGCGCCGCCAGCACCCCGGCCGGCCAGGGGCCGATGCGGTGGGCCCAGCGCTCGCGGATGCGGACGAGCTCCGGGTACGCGCCGAGGCTGAAGGTGTTGAGGAAGTAGCCGGGCTCCTGGTCCGGGCGCTCGCCTCCGGGCTCCGGCTGCGGCGTGAACCGTCCCAGGTCGACGGCGACCGCCTCGCCCGTCTGCACGGCACGGCACGCGTCGGCGACCTCCTCTATGCCGAGGTCGAAGGCGAAGTGATTGTGCGTACCGCCCGGCAGCACCGCCAGCGGCACCCCGGCCCGTACGGCGCATGACGCGGCGGCGTTCACGGTGCCGTCGCCGCCGCTGACGCCGAGCGCGCCGCCGAGTGCCGCGGCCCGCTGAGCGGCCTCCTCCAGGGCCTCGGGCAGCCCGCCGGACTTCGGGTCGCAGGTGACGATCTCCGCCTTGGGCAGCATGCTGCGTACGACGCCCAGCGCCGCGGGCTCGGCGGGCTCGGCGGGCTCCTCGGGCTCGGCCGGCTCGTCCCGCCCGGCGGCCGGGGCCTCGTCGCGGGCCGCGGGCTCCGCGGTCCGCGAGGTCACGGCGGCGACGGGCTGGGGGCCGAAGTCGTCGATGCGGAACCCGGAGGAGGAGTTGGCGACCAGCACCAGCCCCGAACCCTCGGGCATCGCCGGAGCGTCCGCCAACGGGCGTCCGGGCGAGGGCAGTTGGGAACGGGTGGGTGCGATGCCCCGTACGGCGAACGCCGAGCCGACGCCGAGCGCCGCTCCCACCAGTACGTCGCTGGGGTAGTGGACGCCCGTGTAGACGCGGGAGAAGGCGACGGCCGCCGCGACGGGGGCGACCGCCGCGCCCCAGCGCGGCGACTCCAGGGCGACACCCGTGACGAATGCCGCGGCGGACGCCGCGTGCCCGGAAGGGAACGAGGTGGTCACCGGTTGGCGGTGCAACTGCCTTATCAGCGGCACCGCGTCGAGCAGCGGCCGTTCCCGCCGCACCGAGCCCTTGCCGAGGGTGTTGACCGTGGCGGAGGCGACGGCCAGCGAGGCGAGTCCGCGTGCGGCGCACCGGCGGGCGCGCGGGGTGTTCGAGAGCGCGATGGCGCCCGCCACGGCGAACCAGAGCCGGCCCTGGTTGGCGCTGCGGCTCAGCGCCGGCAGCACACCTTCCGGGCCGGGCCAGTCGCGCCGGGCGACCAGTTCGAAGACGCGGCGGTCGGCCGCCGACCAAGCCCGCGACGGGGGCCAGTTGCGCCACGAAGGGGTGCCGGACGACGCCTTGGCCGAGCGCTTCGCCGGTCCCTTGGCCGAGCCCTTGATCGCCCCCTTGACCGGTCCCTTGGCCGTGGCCCTGGTCCCGGCCTTGGCCGCTCCCCAGGGCTTACTCGCCCAAGTCGCGTTCGCCATCGCGGAGTTGAGCGCCCCGCGTGTTCCGCGTGTTCCGCGCGTCCTGCGCGCGCCTCCTGCCCGGGGCGGTTTCGCCGCGGAGGCGGCGCCACGGCCCTGTACGTGCTGACGCTGGAAGCTGCGCAGAGTCCGCCCGAGGCGGTCGGTGAACGTAGCCATGAGGCTTCGCTTGCTCCGCCGCGATGCCCGTAAACGTTGACGTGCCGCGCCTCACCACGGCCGTAACGGACGTAACACACGCGGAAGCGGCCCCGCCTGCGAATGGCGGGAGCCGCTTCCGGCGCCGGGGCCGCGAGCCCCGGCGGTGTCTCCAGGCCGCCTCATATCACGCCTGGGGCCTGCGCCCCAGAGCGGCCATCACCTCCTGCACGTTCCCGTAGGTGTCGCCGCCCTTGGGCAGCTCGCGCACCGTCTCCACCAGGGAGTCCGGCGCGTACTGATCCATCAGCGTGCGCTTGAGCCCATCCCGGTCGGCGGGAAAGGCGCCGCGCCCGAGATGGCGTGCCAGGTCGGAGCGCAGGGCCTCGTCCTCCGCCTCCTCCCGGTCCGCCGCACCGAGTACCGGCACCGGCCGCTCGGTGACCTCCGGGTCGTCGTCGGCGCCGGGCTCGGGGTCGTCCCACTCCTCGGCCCGCGTGGGGTGCCCGGACCGTATACGGCCCTGCATCTCCCGCTTGGCCTCGTCGTCCCGGTGGACGTTCAACCGGTCACTGCCCCGTTGCATGTTGTCCGCCACCGGCTCCACCTCCTTCCGGTGCTCCTTCGTAGGGCCAGCGCAGCAGCGCACCGAGACCGCCGTCGGGCAGGTCCCGCGGTACGCCTTCCGGGACGTCGGAGTCCCGTACGCACAGCACGTCCGCTCCCGTCGCCGCCGCGGAGCGCAGCAGCGCGTCGTCGGCTCGTGCCCGAGAGGGCTCCGTGGCGCCCAGGTACTGCGTCTCGCTTCGGCGGGCCGCGAGCTGTCCGGGCTCGTCGCCGACCCACACGTCGCGGTGGAGATCCGGGCCCTCGGGGCGTACGAGCAGCACCGCGACGCGGTGCTCGCGTGCCGCCTCCACCAGCGCGGGCACACCCTCGGCGGCGTCGATGCGGCCGTCCTCGCTGGGGGCGCGGCCCGCCTGGAACCGCTCGAGGGCGGTGGCCACCCGCTGCCGCGCGTAGTCGGCCCGGGCGCGGGCGACCTCCTCCGCCAGCAGCTTCCGTCCGCCCGCGGTGTTCGCGGCGGGCCCCTCGGGGCCGCTGTCGGCGCGTACGCCGTGCTCCGCCGTCACGGTGCGTTCCCGCAGGTCGGACGGGAGACGGTCGTACACGGAATTGCGCTCGCGCGCGTCCCCGGCCAGTACGAGCACTTCCGCGCCGCACTTCTCCCAGCGGATGCGCAGCTCGTCGGCGATCTCCGCGGCGTTCTGCTCCCAGGTGTTCTCGACGGCGGTCTGGAAGTGCCGCTCGGACCAGTCGCCGGTGGGCGTGCGGTGCACCGGCCAGTCGGCGCCGGTGACACGTCCCGCGCCGTGGGCGCCCGTGGCGCCGGTCAGCTCGAATTCGGCTCCCTGGCGGTCGATGTAGGCCACGAGGCCGGGAGGATCGGCGTCGGCGAGTTCGACCAGCGGACCGGTGTGCGGAAGCGGCTGCCATGCGACGAGGGGACCCCCGCCGGGCGGCGCCGCGGTCAACTCCACGTCCAGCACGACCTCGCCGCCCGCGGCGAAGACCGCGTGCCCGGGCGGTTCCGGGCCTCGGGGCAGCGATACGAGCCTGTCGTACACGGCGCCGCACGTGGCGTCGTCCGCGCCCTCGTCCTTCAGCTGCTCGCGGGCCGACTTGGCATTGAGCCTCTGGCGGGCCGCGGCGTCCTCGGAGGCCCACGTGGTGTCGAAGTAGACCGATGCCCAAGGGCCCTGGCGCTCGAAGAGCGGACCGAGGAATCCGAGTTCCATTGATTCCCTCCTTGGATTGCCGAGGCCGGGTACCCGTACGGCCGCGGACCACACGGGGAGCCGGGCGCGGCCAGGGCGTCCCGGCTGGTCGGCGGCAGATCCGTACGAGGAGCGGTTCGAGGACGGATGGCAGAGCAGAAGCAGAGCAGGCAGGCAGAGCAGCACCCGGCGACGGAGCAGTACGCAGCGACACCGAGAGCGACACCGAGAGGGAGCCTCATGGGAATCGACCCCCGCGATCTGTCCGACGCGGACCTTCTCAAGGAACTCGAGACCATTCACCGCACCCGGCACGACACCCTGCTGCACGCGCCGGAGGACGCGCTCTCCGCGCACAGCGTGCGGATGACGGAGCTGGAGGCGGAGTATCTGCGCCGCCACCCGGACCGTCCGGTGACCCCCGGTCGTACGCGGGAGGGCGCGCGGGCGCGTGAGGCGTGACGCGTGGCGTGACGCGTGACGCGTGACGCGTCAAGGGCACCGGGGCGCGGGAAGGCCGTCGTGCCCTCCCGCGCCCCGGCGCCCTTCGCGCGGCGGAAGGTCACTCGTCGGTGCCCTTCGCCACGCGCTCGCGCTCACGCCTGCGCTTCTTCGGCTCCTTGCCCGAGCCCGACTTCTCCTTGTCCTTGGCGTGCTTCTTCTCCGCCTTCGTGTCCTTCTTCGCGTCCTTGCGCCCGTCCTTGCCGCTCTTCGCGACGTCCGGCTTCTCGCTGTCCGGCTGTCCGCCGTCGGGCCGGGCCTTCTCCGGCTCCTCGGCCGCCCCGGACGGATGGGGCCTGCCGCCGGGCAGGAAGTCCTGGAGCTTCGCCTTGAAGCCCTGTTTGACCACCGACCTTCGGTCCGTATCGCCCTTGACGATCGACGCCACCGTGGCCTCGATCTGGTCCCAGTCGGCGTGCGGCGGAATCGGCGGTACGGACGGGTCCGTCATGAACTCGACGACCGCCGGGCCGTCGGCCTCCAGTGCGCGGCGCCATGCGTCCTCGACGTCCTCCGGCTGCTCGACCCTGATGCCGGTCATGCCGAGCGTGCGCGCGAACGCGGCGTAGGAGACGTCCGGCAGCGACTGCGACGGCACGAACTGCGGCGAGCCGCTCATGGCGCGCATCTCCCAAGTGACCTGGTTGAGGTCGCGGTTGTTCCAGACGCCGATCACGAAGCGCGAATCGGCCCACGACATCCGGTACTTGGCGAGCGTGATGAGCTCTGCGAGCCCGTTCATCTGCATCGCGCCGTCGCCGACGAGCGCGATCACGGGCCGGTCCGGGTGGGCGAACTTCGCGCCGATCGCGTACGGGACGCCGCAGCCCATCGTCGCCAGCGTGCCCGACAGCGAGCCCCGCATGGTGCCGCGCATGGTGAGGTGCCGGGCGTACCAGTTGGTCGTGGAGCCCGAGTCGGCGGTGAGGATCGCGTCGTCGGGGAGCAGCGGATCGAGGCAGTGCGCGACGTATTCGGGGTTGACCGGGTCCGCGCTCACTTCGGCCCGCCGCCGCATGATCTCCTTCCAGCGGTCGACGGAGGCCGTCAACTCCTCCTGCCACTCCGTCCCTTCGTCGTTCTGACGGAGCTTCGGCAGCAGCCGCCGCAGGGTGGACCTGGCGTCGCCGATGAGGTTGACCTCGTACGGGTAGCGCATCCCCGCCATGTGCGGGTCCAGGTCGATCTGGACGGCCCGCGCCTTGCCGTACGGGGGCAGGAACTGGCTGTAGGGCAGGCTCGATCCGATGGTGAGGAACGTGTCGCAGTCGCGCATCATCTCGTAGCTGGGACGGCTGCCCAGCAGCCCGATCGGGCCCGTCACATACGGCAGGGTGTCCGGGAGTACGTCCATGCCGAGCAGCGCCTTCGCCACACCGGCCCGCAGGGTCTCCGCGGTCTTCTGCACCTCGGCCTGCGCGCCGCGAGCCCCCTGCCCGGCGAGTACGGCCACCTTCTTGCCGGAGTTGAGGATCTCCGCGGCGTGGTCGAGGGCCTCCTCGGAGGGTTCGGTGCGCCAGCCGCTGCTGCCCAGGCTGGAGGGCACCATCTTGAACTCGTGTCCCGGCGCCTCGTATTCGAGCTCCTGCACATCGGAGTGGACGATGACGGCCGTGGGCGCGCGGCGCGCGTAGGCGGTGCGGACGGCGCGGTCCAGGACGTTGGGCAGCTGCTCGGGGACGGTGACCGTCTCCAGGAACTCCGAGGCGACGTCCTTGAAGAGGGAGTGCAGGTCGATCTCCTGCTGGTAGGAGCCGCCCATGGCGGTGCGCGCGGTCTGCCCGATGATCGCCACGACGGGCACGTGGTCGAGCTTGGCGTCGTAGAGCCCGTTGAGCAGATGGATGGCACCCGGGCCGGAGGTGGCGGTGCAAACGCCCAGCGTGCCGCGGAACTTGGCGTAGCCGACGGCTTCGAAGGCTGCCATCTCCTCGTGCCGTGACTGTACGAACCGGGGCTCGTTGCCGGCCCGTTCCCAGGCGGCGAGCAGGCCGTTGATGCCGTCGCCGGGGTAGCCGAAGACGTGCTCGACGTTCCACTCGCGCAGCCTGCGCAGGATGTAGTCGGAGACCTTCTCGGACATGGATCGCGCTCCTCTCGGTGCCGGCGGGCCGCGTGCGTGCGGGCGTCCGGCCGCGGTCTTCGGCCCCCCGGGGCGCGGTCCGTGCCCCGGGCCTCGCCGCCCGCCGGGTCTCGGCGGCGTCAGTTCTCCGGCTGCGGCATGCCGGGACGGCGCTCGTGGACGGTGCGTATCGCGGCGGCCGAACGGGCGGTACGGGCCGTACGGGCCGAACAGGCCACGTCGCAGCGACCCTGAGCCGCGGTCCACGGGTCATGACTGCCTGGGATCCACGGCGCCCTGCGCCCCGCCCGGCCGACCGTGCCGGCCGCCTGCTCCACCAGCCCGCGCGGACCGTACTCGGAGGCCGGGAAGCGTCCGCAACTCGTCGCCGTCGGGGTAGCCATGCGGCCCCGGGTTACCGGCCCGGCAGGCAGGAAACCCCACCGGGCGTGCAGTGACCGTCGCCCGTGCGGGGCTCGGGTGGCACAAGCCACAGCAACGAAGCGGGTGTTGACGTTTGGTGCCCCGAAGCGGGGGCAAGCGGGACAACAGTGCTTCGGAAAGAAGGCACATCCGCGGGAGCGGGACATCTTCGTCCGCTCAGGGCCGTTCAGGTCCGACCGCAGGTGCCTTCTCCCGCGGTGATTGCTCTGACGCAGTACACCGAAGGGAAGAGGGCGAGAAGCACTCATGACCCCCGTACAGACCCGTACGAAGCGTGTTCGTCATCCGCACGACGACGCCCCCGACACCGCTGCCGACTTCCGTCGCATCGTCTCGCTGCCCGAGGGGCCGGAGAAGGAAGAGCTGAGGCAGCAGGTCGTGACGGCCTGGATGCCGATGGCCGAGCGTCTGGCACAGCGTTTCCGCAACCGCGGAGAGGCGCTGGAGGACCTTCAGCAGGTCGCCTCCCTGGGCCTGGTGAAGGCTGTCACCCGTTATGACCCCGACCGTGGCAGCGCCTTCGAGAGCTTCGCGGTGCCCACCATCGTCGGTGAGATCAAGCGCCACTTCCGCGACCACATGTGGGGGCTGCACGTGCCGCGCCGCGTGCAGGAGCTGCGCAACCGCGTGCGCATCAGCCGCCGCGAACTGAGCATGTCCACAGCCGGCCGCAGCCCCTCCGTGGCGGAGATCGCCGAGCATGCCCGGATGTCCGAGGAGGACGTGCTCGTCGGGATGGAGGCGCTGGAGAGCTACAGCACCCTTTCCCTCGACGCCGAGCTGCCGGGCGCCGACGACGGCTACTCGCTCGCGGACACGCTGGGACGCTCCGAGCCCGGCTTCGACCACATCGTCTACCGCGAGTCGGTGAAGCCGAGGCTGGAGCGGCTGCCGGACCGTGAACGCCGCATCCTCTACCTGCGGTTCTTCTGCGACATGACGCAGACGAAGATCGCCGACCGGCTCGGCATCTCGCAGATGCACGTCTCGCGGCTGATCAGCCGTACATGCGACCGGCTCCAGCAGGAGGTCGACGCCGATCTGGAACGCGAGAGCGACAGTGACCACGACCACGACCACGACCACGACCGCGAACCGGAACGGGAACGCGAGCGGGAGCTCGTGGCGGTCTGACGGGAGACCGCCCGGCAGGTCCCCTGCCCGTCGTCAGCCCATCGCGAGCGCGATGTGACGGGCGATGCGCTGGACGGCCCCGGCTTCGGCGAGTTCGAAGGCACGCTCTCCGGCCGTACGGAAAAGAGTCAGCACTCCGCGCGTACGGGCGGCGCCTTCGGCGGCCTTGCCGGGGCCGTTCCCTTCGGGGGCGTTCTTTCGGGGGCCGTTCCTCAGGGGGCCGCCCCGGCCGGTGCCGTCCTCGCCCCGGCGGGAGCCGTTGCCGGGGCGCTCGCCGGGTGCGAGCGGTACGCACATCAGCGAGCCGACCGCGGCGCGCACGAGCACCGCGGATCCGGTGTCGTCCGTACCGAAGGCCTCGGAGTCCTCGGCGCGCGTATGGAGAGCGGCGGTGCCGTTCACCACGGCGTCCTTCACGAGGGGCGCGTCGAGGGGTGCCTGCCGCATGAGCGCGTCGCGTACGTCCTCGTACGGGCCGAGCGCCACCGCCCTGCGCAGTGCGTCCCCGTCGAGGACGTCGACGATCACCCAGTCCGCGAAGCGCTCGTGGAGCACCGCCGCGGCGCGTGCCGCCACCGACTCCGGTTTCCGCTCGGCGGTCAGCAGCGCGGAGGTCATGTCGTCGGTGAGATCGAGGAGTTCGGCGTGCCGGGACATCTCGTCCAGGTCGGGGGCGCCTGCCGGACCCGGCTCGACCGGTGGCACCTCGCCGCTCGCGTGCCCCTCCGGGCCCGGCACGACCGGCTGGAAGACGGCGAGCACGCCGCCGCGTGACTCCTGCGGCGTGGAGACGGCGCTGAGGGTCGCCCGCAGAGCCGTGTGCGGCGAGGGCCCGCCGCCTGCGCCGCCCGAACCTTTGGTGCCGCCCGAACCTTTGGTGCCGGTCGCGCCGGTCGCCTCGGCGGAGGAGCCGGGGTGCAGCAGCTGCACCCGCACGCTCCGCGCCCCCTCGCCGCGCGCCACGGCCGCGACCTGCGTACGCAGAACGGGCCGCCCGTCGTGGGTGAGCGACCCCGTGATCGACCGCCCGGCCGCATAGCCGGCGCGCACGCCGAACAGCTGTGTCGCCGCGGGGTTCAGCCGCCGTACGACCGCGTCCTTGTCGAGCAGGACCACGGGCACCGGCAGCCGGTGGAAGACGGAACGCAGCAGCTGCTGCTCGTGCCCGTCGCCGCGGCCGCCGCCGCGCCGCCCGGCCGCCGCGAGCTCCTCGTAGCGCGGCCACAGCACCTCGGCGACGTGCCGGAGCTCGAACAACGCGGCGTCGAGGGAGAGCAGCCGCTCGCTCTCCGGGAGGGAACGCGCGGCTTGCAGTTCGTCGACTCGTCGGCGGAAATCAGCCAGTTCAGCGCCGAAGCCCTCAACTTCCGTCATGTAGGCAAACCTAGCGGGCATCCCTGGTCAGGGAAGCGCCAGGCCGTCCCTGCGCGACATTCACCAACCCTGCCCGGTCTGTGCACATGCGGCCGTTTCCCGCCCGGGTTCCCGGGCAGCCGAACGCGTGTGGACAACCCGCATTCGCCAGGCGCCCCGGACGGTTCGCTCGCCGCGACCCTGCCCTCCCTGCTCCCCCCCGGAGGAAGTGGACGAACGCGGCGGCGAGATATCCCTCGCCCGCGGCTGCACCGAACTCGCCGAGCGCGCCGTCGCCAGTACGCCCGGGAGCTGCGCCGCCGCGGTGACGCTCACCGATGCGACGGGCGGCCCGCTCGCCGGTGCCCCCGAGGGGCCGGCCGCCGCCGTGACACATCCCGATGTATCGGGACTCGTCGCCGTTCAGTGGGAGTACGAGGAGGGGCCCGTGCCCGGCGCGCTGGCGAGCGGAGAGCCCGTGGTCGCGGGCGACGTGCTGCGTGAGACCCGGTGGCCGCGCTTCCGGGCCATGGCGCTCCAGCGCGGACTGCGCGCCTGTGCCACGTTTCCGTACCGCCACGACGGCGCCGTGCTGACGGTCAGCCTCTACGCCTTCCGTCCGGAGGGCCTGGACGGCGTGGTCGCGGGCAGCGGACCGCAGCTCGCCGAACTCGCCGCAGCCGTGCTGGGCAGGGACCGCCGCTACCGCGACGCGCTCGTCGAGGTGGAACAGCTCAACTCCGCGTTGCGCTCGCGCCCCGTGGTGGACCAGGCGTGCGGGATCGTGATGGGCCACGAGCGCTGCGGCCCGGAGGAGGCCTTCGACCTGCTGCGCGCCCTGTCCCAGCGCACCAACCGCAAGCTGAGCGAACTGGCCGAGGCGATCGTGCGCAACCGGGGCCGGGGCGTCGAGGAGCACCTGGGGAAGCTGCGGAACTCGCGCTGAGTCGATGGGCACGCTGAGCCGGTGGGGCGCGGGGAGCTGCGGGCCGGGACGCCGGGGCGCCTTCGGATCCGCGTCGGGTCCGGTTTCGTCCCCGTCGTCCGGGGGCGGCCGGGCCGTCCGGGACGGACCTCGTTCCCGGCCCGTACGCCCTGCCCTGGCGCGCCCGGCGGGGACACGTGTCGGCGCGCGCCACCGTCGGAACGTCTGCCAAGGTGGACGCATTGTGACGTTTGTCTGAATTGATGCCGGACCGCTGACCATCCGCACCGCCGGCCACCGACCGCCGCGGGTGGCGCACGGCGTCACGACGGCGGAGGCGTGGCATGGAGGGCAACGCGGGCAGCGAAGGCAACGAGGCCTACCGCCAAGGCGGTTCAGCCACCGCCGTCGCCGCCTGCGGCTACTGGCGCCGCCGCGGCATGGAGACCCGCCCCGGACAGGTCGTCGCGGCCCCCAACTCCGCGCTCCTGCTCTTCGCCGTGCTCGCGACGACCGGCTGCGGAGCCGTACTGACCCCCAGGCCCTGCGAGGGCTGGTACGCGCCGCAGGCCATGCTGCTCGACCGGCCGCTGCACACCGTTCCCGTACCGGCCGAGTGCGGGGGAGTGCCCGACCCGGTCGCCCTGCGCGAGACGGTGCGGCGCACGCGCGGCCACGGTCACGACCCTCGGGTGCTGGTCCTCTCCGTGGCCGACGACTGCACCGGTACGGCCGTGCCCCCCGAGCTGCTGCACGAGGTCATCGAGGTCGCCGGGGACGAACGGCTGCTGATCGTCAGCGACGAGACCTGGCGCGAGACGTCACACGCACCGCACACCACGGTGGTCGTGAGCCCCGCCGAGATGATCCACGGAGGACGGGAGAGCGACGCGGTCGTCGTGCTCACGGGCCTCGGCGAGACGCTGCTGACCAGCGGCCCGGCCGCCGGGATCGCGCGCTTCCCGGACAGCGGGCGCGGGCGCGGCCTCGCCGACTCGGTACGGCAGGTGCTGCGGGTGCTGCGCACGGGGCTGAGCGGCCCGGACGACGCCGCCGTCGCCGACGCGCTCACCGAACCGGAGGCGGTGCGGAAACGGCGTGCCGCCACGGCACGCGCCTACGGCGCCGTGCTCAAGGAGCTGCACGGACTCGTCACCGGAGCCGGTGCGCTGTGCCGCCCGCCCCGCCTCGGGCGGCATCTGTACGCGGACTTCGAGCCCGTACGGGCCCGTCTCGACGCCCGCGGCATCCGCGACTCGGCCGCGCTGGAGGCGGAACTGGTGCGGATGTTCGGTCCGTACGCGTGCGGCGGGCACCGTCTCGGCGACGATCCGAAGGCCCTGCGCGTACGGCTGCCGGCGGGGCTGCTGACGGGGTCCGAGGAGCCCGGAGCTGCGGCATCGGCCGGGGAGAGCCGGGTACTGGAGTCGGTGCGATCTGCCCTTGCCGAACTGACGGCCTTCCGGGAGTGACCGTGGAAAAGGACCGGACGCTGCCCGATCACGACATGGAGACGGCGGAACCAGTGAGCGCGGGGGAACCGGCGGGTGCCGCGGACTCAGCGGGCTCGGCCGGGTCCGCCGGCTCGGCCCGCACGGCGGATCCGGCCCGCACGGCGAGGGCGCCGGGAGCCCCGGAGGCGGGGAGCGCGGCGCCCGCATCTGCCCCGTCCGCCGCGCTCGCTCCCGTGGAGCGCGAGCCGGCGCCGGGCACGGGACATCCGGTGCTGCACCCCGTCGGTGCCAAGCGCTTCTGGCCGCGGAGCTTCGCGCACCGCCTCAGCGCGCCGCTCCCCGACGCACGCGCGTTCCTGCGGGTCATCCGCGACGGCTCGATGCGCCCGGCACCGGAGACGCTGAGCGACGTCGCGCGCCTTCCGTACGAGCCGGGTCCGCTGGCCGAGCCCCGCCCCGGGGAAGCGGCCGTCACATGGGCGGGGCACGCGAGTTGGGTCGTACGCGCCGGCGGGCTGACCGTGCTGACCGACCCCGTGTGGTCGCGCCGCATCCTCGGCACGCCCGCCCGTGTCACGCCGCCCGGCGTCGCCTGGGCGGATCTTCCGCGGATCGACGCCGTGGTCGTCTCGCACAACCACTACGACCACCTCGACGCCCCGACCCTCCGCAGACTCCCGCGCGGCACGCCCCTGTTCGTGCCCGCCGGGCTGGGCCGCTGGTGCCGCAGGCGCGGCTTCACCAGCGTGACGGAGCTGGACTGGTGGGAGGCGGCGGAGCTGCCCGGAGACGACGGCCGCCGGGTCCGCTTCGAGTTCGTACCCGCACACCACTGGTCCCGCAGGACGCTGACGGACACGTGCCGTTCCCTGTGGGGCGGATGGGTGCTCACCGTGAGCGGCGACGGCCTCGGGCGGCGGCACGGGCCCGAACGGCGGGAGCAGCGCGTCTACTTCGCGGGTGACACGGGTTACGGCCACTGGTTCCCGGAGATCGGCGACCGCTGCCCCGGAATCGATCTGGCGCTGCTGCCCGTCGGGGCGTACGAGCCGCGCTGGATGCTGCGCCCGGTGCACATGACCCCCGAGGAGGCGGTGCGGGCCTGCCGCGACGTCGGGGCGCGCGCCATGGCGCCCATGCACTACGGGACGTTCCTGCTCTCGGCGGAGCCGCCGATGCAGCCCCTGGAGCGGGTACGGGCGGCGTGGGCCGCGGCGGGACGCACGCGCGGTGACCTGTGGGACCTCCCGGTCGGGGCGTCGCGGGTGCTGCGGGCGTGAAGTCCGCGCGGGCGTACGGCCGCCCGTCGCCGTGGAGAGGCGCGGGTCCGCCTGCTCTCAGCCCGGACGGAGCCGGCGCCAGACCGCCGGCACGGCGCTGATGACGACCGTGAGGGCGACCGCCGCCGCGACTCCCTCCCACGGCTCCGGGAAGAGGGATCCGCTGAGCAGTCCCACGGCCTGGTAGGCGACCGTCCAGGCCAGACATGCGGGCAGATTGCCGCGCACGAACTCCCTCGTGCCGATCCGCGCGAGCAGGCAGGCCAGCATCACGGGTATGCGTCCGGCGGGTATGAGGCGCGAGACGACGAGCACCGCCACCTCGTGTTCGCGGAGCCTGTCCTGGGCCTGCCCGAGACGTTCGGGCGGTGCGTGGTCCCGCAGCCGCTCCAGCCAGCGTGATCCGCTCTTCGAGTCGATCCCGCGCCTGCCGAGCCAGTACAGCGTGATGTCGCCGCAGAACGCGGCGGCCGCTCCCACCGCGAAGACCGCCACCAGCGCCAGCCCCGGCACGCTCTGGTGCAGGGCCACCACCGCCGCGCCGCTGACGAGGGCACCCGTGGGCACGACCGGCACCAGCGAGCCCAGCACCACGAGCAGGAAGAGGGACGGGTAGGTGACCGCCTGCTGTGTGGACTCCGGGGGTATCGCCGTGCCCGTGCCCATCCCGCCACCGGCCGCGGCACCGGCCGCGGCACCGATGCCGAGGACGGATCCGGCGCCGATGCCTCCGCCGGCCGCGGCGTGCGCGGCCGCCCCCGCGGCGTACAGGACGTGAGCCGGCATCAGGCCACCCCCAGCCGTACGCTCTCGCCGTGCGCCAGCCGGTGCACCGTCACCGCGGGCGCCAGCGCACCCGCCTTCCGCACGAACTCGTCGCCCGGCGCGTGGAATTCGTGCGGCCGCACCGCGTCCATGCCGATCGGCCAGTACGTGCCGTAGTGCACCGGCACCGCCGTGCGCGGGCGCAGGTCCACCAGGGCGCGGGCGGCGCGCTCGGCGTCCAGGTGCTCCTCGCCCAGCCACGGGCCCCAGCCGCCGACGGGCAGCAGGGCAACGTCGACGTCGCCGACGGCCTCCGCCATGCCGTCGAACAGGCCCGTGTCACCCGCGAAGTACGTACGGCCCTCGCCCTCCACGACGTATCCGAGCGCGGGCGTGCGCTGCGGCCCGTACGGCAGGCGCCGCCCGTCGTGCGCCGCGGGCACCGCACGCACCGTCACGTCCCGCACGGCGACGCACTCGCCCTCGGCGACCTCGTCGAACCGCAGCACCGGAGCGAGCCGCCGCAGCCCCGGCACCGCGCGCAGCGCGCCGCGCGGCACGATCACGCGGGTGTCGGGTGCCAGCAGGGCGAGCGAGCCGAGGTGGAGATGGTCGGCGTGGAGGTGGGAGACCAGCACCACGTCGGCGAGAGCGGCGGACGGCGGCGGCAGCGGACCGCGGCGGCGGCGCAGATGTGCCATGCGCCGCACGAGGAGAGGATCGGTGAGAACCGTCACTCCGGAGTCCCGCACCGTGGCGGTGGCGTGCCCCCACCACGTGACCTCCACCGGCACCTGTGCTCCTCCCTGCCCGTACGGACCCGGCCTCCCGTTCGCGGCTTCGACTCGCCCCGGCCTGCGCCGTCGGGATGTGCCCCGGTCTGCCCCGTACCGGCAGGTGCGAACCGTGCGGACGACGGCCGTGTGCCCCGAGCGTATGCGCCGGCGCACAGGGGCGGGACGGGCGCTGTGTCACGAGCCGGGCGCAACGTGGAGAATCGGAGAATATCCCGCGCATCGGGTGGGTTCTCGTCTGTGGATGTGCGAGCGGAGCCGGGAGAGTCAGGAGGCGGCATGCGGCTGCGGATCTTCCCTTCGGGGCTGTCCGCGGGGACGCCACGGCGCTGGCACGCCGCGGGCGGCTGGTGCAGCGTCCGGGCCTGGCGCAGCCTCGGCGCCGCGGTGTTGCGGGTGCTGGCGGTATGGGTGGTGAGCACCCTCACGCTGCTGGTGCTCGCCGGGCTCCTCCCCGACTTCCGGCTCCAGTCGCCGGACGGCGACAGCGCCACCTTCATCGCGAGCACCGCGGCCATAGGGGCCGGGGTCTTCGGACTGCTGAGCGCGGTGGTGTGGCCCGTGCTGGTGCGGGCGCTGCTGCTGGTGCCCGCGCTCGTGCTCGGCACGCTCGTGTTCTTCCTCAACGGCTCGCTGCTGTGGCTCGCGCTCTCCCTGGTGCCGTATGGAAACGGTTCGGCCGAGCCCGGCACCGCCGTCGTCGTGGCGGCCGCCATGTCCGCCGCCTCGTCCGCCACCAGCACGGCACTGGCCGTACGCGACGACGGCGCCTACCGCCGCCGCTTCGCCCGGCTCGCCGACCGGCGCCGCCGCCGTGAGGGTCTGGGCCCGGCGCCGCGCACGCCCGGCACGGTCTTCGTGCAGCTCGACGGCGTGGGGTACGGCGTGCTGCGCGAGGCGGTCACCGGCGCCGGCGGCGAGCCCCCGCTGATGCCGGCCCTCGCCGCGATGTACGAGAGCACGCACCGGCTCACCCGCTGGCGCACCGACTGGCCGTCCCAGACCGGCGCCAGCCAGCTGGGCATCCTCCACGGCACCAACAAGGACGTCCCCGCCTTCCGCTGGTACGAGAAGGAGTCGGGGGAGGTGCTGATCAGCAACCGGCCCTCGGGCGCCGCCGAACTCCAGCGCCGCGCCGTCGAGGAGACCGGCGACCGCGGGCTGCTCGCACTCGACGGCGCCAGCCGCGGCAACCTCTTCAGCGGGGGCGCGGGCCAGGTCGCGCTCGTGGTGTCGGTGGCCGCGCGCCGCGGCCGGGACAACCGTTCGCGCGCGGGCTACTTCGCCTACTTCTCCGACCCGGCCAACGCCACGCGTACCGCCGCGTCCTTCGTCGCCGAGGTGGTGCGGGAGCTCGTGCAGGCCATGCGGTCGCGGCTGCGCGGCGACCGGCCGCGGGTGCCGCGCGGCGGGCTGTACCCGCTGATCCGCGCCTTCGCCACCGTCGTCCAGCGCGACGTGGTGGTCGCGGCGGTGCTCGGAGACGTCTTCAGCGGGCGCAGCGCAGTCTTCGCCGACCTCGTGGCCTATGACGAGGTGGCCCACCACTCGGGCCCGCGCGGCAGGGACACCCGGCAGGTGCTGCGCAGACTCGACCGCTCGGTCGCGCTGATCGCCAAGGCGGCGCAGCGGGCGCCGCGTCCGTACCGCATCGTGCTCCTCTCCGACCACGGGCAGAGCGCGGGGGAGACCTTCCGCAGGTCCTACGGGCTGACGCTGGAGGACCTCGTACGGGCGGGCTGCGGGCTGCCCGTCTCGCGCCGCGTGGGACGCACGCCCAGCGGCGCGGAGGCGCGGTCCGCGGCGCGCGCGGCGCTGCACAGGCCCGAGGACGGGCCGCCGGGCGAGGAGCGGACCCCGTCGAGGAGCGCGGGACCGGTGGTGCTGGCGTCCGGCAACCTCGGGCTCGTCTCGTTCCCCGACGTGCCGGGCCGGATGCCCGCGGAGCAGGTGGACAAGCGGCATCCCGCGCTGCTGCGCACCCTCGCGGACCACCCCGGCATCGGCTTCCTGCTGGTGCACAGCGAGCGGCACGGGCCCGTGGTGCTCGGCGCGGGCGGGGCCCGGCACCGCCTGGACACGGGGGAGATCACCGGCGGGCGGGATCCGCTGGCGCCGTACGGCCCGGGAGCGGCGGATGCCGTGCGGCGCACGGCGGGGTTCCGGAACGCGCCCGACATCCTGATCAATTCGGCGGTCGACCCGGAGAGCGGCTCGGTGCACGCCTTCGAGCAGCAGATCGGTTCGCACGGCGGGCTCGGCGGCGAGCAGAACGAGGCGTTCCTGCTCTGGCCGCGCGAGCTGTCCTCCCCGGCCGAGTGCGGGGAGGACCGTGGCGAGGACCGCGGGGCGGCGGAGGAACTGGTCGGGGCGGAGCGGGTCCACCTCGTGCTGCGCCGCTGGCTGAACGAGGCGGCGGGGGCGGCGGATTGGGCGCCGCCGGCGGCCCGCACGGGGGACGGCGACGCGCTGGAGCACGCGGACCGCGAGTTCCCGGCGGCCAACCCCGCCTGAGCGCGTCCCGCCTGACGGTGCGTTCCGTATGACGGCGCGTCCCCGCCGCCGCCGTCAGCCGCGGATCGGCGTCCCCACGTCCCGCAGATGCCGCAGCGCCTCGCGCCACGAGGCGACGAGCCCCGTCTCGTGGTAGCCGATGCCGAGTTCGGCGCAGTAGTCGCGGACGATGACGCGCGCCCTGCGCAGATGCGGCGAGGGCATGCTCGGGAAGAGATGGTGCTCTATCTGGTGGTTGAGGCCGCCGAGCATGACGTCGGTCAGCGGTCCGCCCCGTACGTTCCGCGAGGTGAGCACCTGCCGGCGCAGGAAGTCCGGGCGGTCGTCGCCGGTGAGCGTCGGCATGCCCTTGTGGTTCGGGGCGAAGATCGAGCCGAGGTAGACCCCGAAGACGGCCTGGTGCAGGAAGAGGAACGCCAGCGCCATGCCGGGCGGCAGCACGAGGAAGAGCGCCGCGAGATACGCCCCGAAGTGCGCGAAGAGCAGCACGCCTTCCAGCACCCGCCGCTTCATGTGCGCCTCGCGCAGCGCCCGTACCCCGGAGACGTGCAGATTGAAGCCCTCCAGCGTCAGCAGCGGGAAGAACAGGCCGGCCTGGTGGCGCCCGATGAAGCGGGTCACTCCTCGCGCCGCGCGGGCCTGCCGCCGGGACCAGACGAGGATGTCCGGCCGTACGTCCGGATCCAGCTCCTCATGGTTGGGGTTGGCGTGGTGGCGGGTGTGCTTGTTCATCCACCAGCCGTACGACATGCCGATCCCGAGGTTGCCGACGATACGGCCGCCCGTCTCGCTCGGACGCCGCCCGGCGAAGACCTGGCGGTGCGCCAGATCGTGTGCCACGAGGGCGAGTTGGCCGAAGACCAGCCCCAGGAGGACGGCGACGGCGAGCTGCCACAGGCTGTCGCCGAGGACGGCGAACGCCGTCCAGCCCGCCGCGTATGCCAGCCCCACGAGCGTGATCCGCAGCGCGTAGTAGCCGGGGCGGCGCCGCATCAGGCCGGCCTCCTGGACGCGTGCGTACAGCCGGGCGAAGTCGCTGCCCTGCCTGGCGCCCTGCCCGCTGTCCTGCCCTGTTTCCTGCCCGGTGCCCTGTTCGCTCTCCTGCCCCGTGCCGTGCGGGCGCCGCCCCTCGTGCGGGCGCGGACGCGCGGCGGATTCGGAGAGGGCTGCGGGAGGGGCCGGAGCAGGGGCGGCCTCGGAGTGTCTCAGCGGTGTCGTCATGCACTGAAGCCTCGCTGTACCGCCGGGGGTGCCGACAGCCGCGCAGCCCGCCTCTCACCAGGGGTGTCCGCCGCAGCAGGGGGGTGTTGCCAGGTGCACCCCGGTACGGGGGCGCACCCGCGCCGGGCTGCTCAGAAGTCCTGCGTCGCCTCCTGGATGGCGTAGTTGCCGCCGTGCATCCGCAGCAGGTGCACGTGACGCGTCAGCCGGATCAGAGGTCTGGCCAGCAGCTCGATGCTGCCGAAGACGAAGCACCAAGTGCCCGACGTCTGCCAGTCCGGAAAGAAGAACATGACGCTGCCGGCGAGGAACCACATGGCGACGAGGATGTCGTTGGCGATGCTCACCACCTCGTAGCGCTGACGGATCACCACTTCCTCGTGGCCCAGACGGATCGTCAGGGACTGCTTGCCGTCACCGTGGCGGGGCTGGTGGGGGCTCGGCTCGGACACCGCTGGTCCTCCTGTCACATCACGCGTCGTGGAAACCGTGTGCCCAGCTCAGCAGCTCCGTCGCCGTCCAGGTCGTGATGACGCGCTCGGCGGGCACCGCGCACTCCACCGCCCGTACACATCCGTTGATCTGCCAGTCCAGCTGTCCGGGGGCGTGGGCGTCGGTGTCGATCGAGAAGAAGACCCCCGCCTCGACGGCACGCCGCAGCAGCCGGCGTGGCGGATCGAGGCGCTCCGGGCGGCAGTTGATCTCCACGGCGGTGCCCGACCCGGCGCACTCCGCGAAGACCGCGTCGGCGTCGAACTCGGACTCCGGGCGGCTGGAGCGCAGCCTGCCGGTGCAGTGGCCGAGCACGTCGACCAGCGGATTGCGGACGGCGGCGATCATCCGCCGCGTCATCTCGGGCGCCGGCATCCGCAGCTTCGAGTGCACGGACGCCACCACGACATCGAGACGGGCCAGCAGCTCCTCGTCCTGGTCCAGCGATCCGTCCGGCAGGATGTCGCACTCGATGCCGGTCAGCAGACGGAACGGAGCGAGCCGTTCGCCGACCTCGGCGACCACGTCCAGCTGCTCGCGCAGCCGGTCGGCCGACAGGCCCCGCGCGACCGTCAGCCGCGGCGAATGGTCGGTCAGCACGGCCCATTCGTGGCCGAGTTCAGCCGCCGTGCGGGCCATCTCCTCGATCGGACTGCCGCCGTCCGACCAGTCGGAGTGCATGTGGCAGTCGCCGCGCAGCGCGGCGCGCAGCCTCCGTGCCTCGTCGGTGACCGGGACGTCGTCCACGGTCGTCGCCTCCGGCAGCGACTCCGCCTCCCGCTCCAGCCGGGCGAGATAGCCGGGGACCTCGCCGCGCAGCGCCTCCCGTACGACCTGCGCGGTCTTGGGCCCAACACCCTTCAGCGACTCCAGCCCTCCCGCGGCTGCGGCACGCTGCTCCACATCCTGCGGGCCCAGGTCGCCCAGCACCCGGGACGCGGTACGGAACGCCCGCACCCGGTACGTGGGGGCCTGCACGCGTTCCAGCAGGAAGGCGATCCTGTCCAGTGCCGTGAGCGGATCCACCGGATGCCCTCCTCGCCGTGCCGCTGTCGCGCGCCCCGCTGTGCCGGTCATGTCCGGCCGTCATCCTCCACGGTGGCTCACTCGGGCTCCGGGCGCGCGCCCGCCGCCCGGATCCGCCCCTCCGGTGAGCGGTCCGCCGCCGCGGACCGACGGCGGCAGGGCCTCCGGTCCGGGCTGCGAGGGCCCGCCGCGAGCCTGTCGCGGACCAGCCGCGGACCCGCCGCGGACCTGCCGCGGACCCGCCCCGCTCAGCCGGTCCGCTCCAGGCGGGCGACGCCGATGTGCGCGTCCGCCATGCCGTAGAAGACGTGGCGGACGCCGTCGATCTCCTCGACGGCAGTGGGGAAGACGACGTTCGGGACCGTCCCGGAGCGCTCCTCCTCCGTCTCCGGAGCCATCAGCGGCTCCGCCGAGCGGGCCAGCACCCTCGCCGGGTCCGCCGGGTCGAGGATCATCGCTCCCGCCGCGTAACTGACCTGCTGCTGCTGGTCCACGGCGCGTTCCATCCGCCCGGAGACGCCGTGATGGATCAGCAGCCAGCCCTCCTCGACCCGGACCGGGGCCGGGCCCGCGCCGATCTTCAGCTTCTCCCAGGGGTGTTGGGGCAGTGCGACGAGCCGGTGGTGCCGCGGCCTGGTCAGCGCGGTGAGGTCCGCCTCGGCCTCCGCGGCCGGTACGTAGCTGATCCAGATGCCGGGCCGCTCGTCGGTGACGCCCGCCGGAAGATGCACGCCCTCGCCCGGCCGGAACCAGCCCAGGTCCCACATGGGGCGGTGCAGCATCGCGTACGCGGGCTCGCCGTCCGGGCCCGGCACCGGCACCGGGAAGTGCACGACGTCCTTGTTGGGGAAGAGGTTGAGGTCGGTGTCCAGGCCCGGCTGGTAGGCGAACTGGAGCGGCCCGAGCCGGCGCCACTCCCGCAGGTCCGCGGAGACGGCGAGCGCCGCACGCGGACCGAGCGGCCCGTAGGCGACGTACGACATCACGTACTGCCCGAGCCCCGGGACCCAGGTCACCCGCGGGTCCTCGACGCCCGCGTTGTTCTTTCCGCGCTCCCATCCGGCGTCGGGGGCGAGCACCACACCGCGCCGGGCGACGCCCGTGGGAACCCCGTCCGTCAGCGTCACCTCGGCGAGGCCGACGCGGGAGACGTTGCCTTCCGCGACGAGGCGCGGCAGGAGGTGCAGCGAGCCGTCCTCGGTACGTCCGGAGGCGGGGTTGAGCACGCCCTCGGCCTCCAGGGGGTCGCCCGGCGACGGCGACATCACGACGCCTTCGCGCACGAGCCGGTACGGGACGTGGTCGGAGACGCTGCCGGCCGTGGACCCGGAGGGGGCGCCGGAGGCGGCGTTCGTGGAGCGGTCGAGCACTGTGGGATCAGCCCTTTGTCGCGGAGTCGATGTCGGTCTGCGTGAAGTGGCGCTGGAAGAGGAGGAAGAGCACCACGGCGGGGACGGCCAGCACGCACGCCCCGGCCATCACGGCCCCCGTCGGGTTCTCGACGGTGCCGCGCAGATTGCTCATGAAGCCCGCCAGCGCCACGGCCAGCGGCTGCATCTCCGCGTCCTTGGTCACCAGGAACGGCCACAGGAACTCGTTCCAGGGACCGATGAAGGCGATCAGGGTGCCCGTCAGCAGTGCGGGGCGGGCCATCGGCAGCGCCACGCGCCACAGGATGCGCAGTTCGCCCGCGCCGTCGATCCGCGCCGCCTCGAAGAGCTCGGCGGGAAGCTGGAGGAAGAACTGGCGGAAGAGGAAGACGGCCGTGGAGTTGACCGCGAAGGGAAGGATCATCCCCACGTAGCTGTCGCCCAGCCCGTAGTCGCGCACCACCAGCACGTAGAGCGGCAGCATCAGCAGCTGGAACGGCACCGTCTGTACGAGCAGCAGCGCACCGAAGAGTGTGCTGCGGCCGAGGAAGTGCATGCGGGCCAGGCCGTATCCGGCGAGCACGCCGATCACCAGCGTGCACAGCAGCACGCCCACGGTGAAGACGCCCGAGTTCATCAGCGAACTGCCCAGCGAGATGGCGCCGTTGGCCGCCTCGTAGTTCTGGAGGCCGCTGCTGCCCGGACGGGGGAGCGCCGAGCCGAGGTCGCCCGTCGTCTGCTTGTTCAGCGACTCGGCGAACATGTACGCGAAGGGGAAGAGGAAGACGACCGCTCCCAGCGCGAGCACCGTGAGCTTCGTCCGACTCCCGTCGTGGCGGCGTGCGTTCATCGCTCAGGCCCCCTTCCGCTCGGTGAACCTGCGGGCGAGGAGCGACAGCGTCACCACGACCAGCACCAGTACGACGCCGAGCGCCGCCGCGAAGTCGGGGTGGGCCTGCTCGATGCCCTTCTGGTAGAGGATCAGCACCGGGGAGGCCGAGGCGTGATCGGGCCCGCCGCCGCCGGTGAGCAGATACGGCTCGGTGAACAGGTTGGCGCCCTTGATGATCGCGAGGACCGTGACGAGGGTCGTGGCGTGGCGTACGCCCGGCACCGTCACCGACATGAAGGTGCGCACCCGGCCCGCGCCGTCCACGCCGGCCGCCTCGTACAGCTCGCCGGGCACGCCTTGCAGCGCCGCGAGATAGAGCATCACGAAGAAGCCCAGGTTCGTCCAGGTGACGAAGACCGCCACCACCGGCATCGCGAGCGTGGAGTTGACCAGCCACGACGGGTCGGGCGCGAGTCCTCCCAGGATGTGGTTGAGCAGCCCGTCGGTGCCGAAGAGATAGCCCCACACCGCCACCAGCGCCACGCTCGCCGTGATGTACGGCAGGTAGTAGGCGGCGCGGAAGAACGACCGCAGCGGCACACGGGAGTTGAGCGCCGAGGCGAGCACGAGGGCGAGCACCACCGTCAGCGGGATGTTGATGACGAGGAAGACGGCGATGTTGAGGAACGAGCGCAGCACCACCGGATCGGTGAACACGTCGCGGTAGTTGCGCAGCCCCACCCACGGAGAGTCCACGTCGGTGCCGGGCGCGGTGAAGTAGAAGCGGTGGAAGGACATCCACACCGTGTAGCCGAGCGGCACGGCGAAGACGACGATCAGGAACAGCGCGTACGGCGTGACGAACAGGGCGCCCAGCGGCGTCCTGCCGCCGCGCGAGGCGCTGCCGCGCGGTCCGCCGCGCCCGCCGGGGCCGCCGGGGCCCCGCGACGGGCCACGGGATGCTGGCGGTGGGCCGGGCGCGGGCCAACGGCGCCCTCCGGCAGGGGACTTGAGGGGGAGACTCATCGGGGACCTCGGCAATCGTCAGTACTCGTCGAGGAGTTGGGAGATCTTGTCGGAGGCGTCGCGCAGCGCGGGCCCCGTGGGCTCGCGCCCGAAGACCACGGACGCCGTCCAGCGGTCCCGCAGCGCCTGCCACATGTCCACGGAGCCGGCGACGTTCGGCACCTCGACGATGCGGTCCGCCTGTCCGGCGAACTTCCGGTAGCCCGGGTTCTTTGCGAACCAGTCCCCGTACGTCTTCAGCAGATCCGGGCGCATCGGCATCTGGCCCGTCACGTCGAGCAGGGCGCCGTCCTGCTGCTTCGACGTGGCGAACTTCAGCACGTCCCACGCCGTGGCCCGGTGCTCGCAGGCGCTGAACATCGACACCGACTTCTCGTCGGAGAAGGTGTGCGTCCTGGACGCGGGCAGGCCCTTCGAGGTCGGCACCGGCACCACGCCCCAGTCGATGCTGTCCTTGTACGCGGCGACCGCCCACGGCCCGGCGATCGTCATGGCGGCCTTGCCCGCGGCCATCGAATCGCCGGGGAACAGCTCCGGCTGCGCCAGCTTCTCGCGGTACAGGCTGCGCCAGAAGTCCATGACGCGGCGGCCCGCCGGGTCGTCGAACCGCGGCTCGCCGTCCTCGACGAGCGGCCTGCCGTGCGTCTCCGCGATGAAGGACGCGTAGAAGTCGTACCAGGCCTGGAAGAACTCGGAGCTGGGCGCGGGCCATATCGCCGCCTTCGCCGCGCCGCTGTGCACGAGCTTGCGCGAGGAGGCCAGGAAGTCCTCGTACGTCGAGAGCTTCGGGTGCTCGGGGTCGAGTCCGGCCTTCTCGAAGAGCTTCTTGTTGTAGAGGATCATCACGGGGTTGCTCTTCCAGGGGATCTGGTAGAACTTCCCGTCCTCGGAACGGTATTGGGCCGCGGCACCGCCCGTACGAGCGGTGATGTACCTCTCGGCGCCGGGGAAGTCGTCGAGCGGGACGAGGCCCGCCTGCTTCTGGAACTGGGGCACCGACGCGGGCGAGGTGTTGAAGACCAGGCACGCGCTGTTGCCCGCGATGATGGACGCGCTCAGCGCCTCCTCGGAGGTCTTGCCCGCGGGTATCTTCTGGGCCTTGATCCGTTCACGGGGGTGCTTCGCGTTCCACTCGGCCACCATCTTCTTTCCCCAGGTGACCTCTTGGGCGTTGTTGGACAGCCACACCGTGATGGGGCCGCGCGCCTCGGACGCGGCGGCGCTGCCGGGCATCGTACGGGCGCATCCCGCGCTCGCACCGGCGAGCGCGAGCAGCAGCAGGAGCGCCGCCGCCGTCTTCCTCTTCCGCTTCCTCAGCAAGATTCGCTCCGTATCGCCGGATTCGGGGACGTGGGGGCCGGGCCCGTGGGGTCCTGGGCCGTCTGGTTCGGCACCGCCGAGTGGGGCGCGGGCCCCAGCGAGGCGCGGGAGAGCAGCTCGGCGGGGGCGAGTTCGACGTCGTCGGCGCGGCCGGCCGAGACGACCTCGTCGAGCGCGCGTGCCGCCGCCGCGCCCCAGCCCTGCGCGTCGGCGCGGGCCGAGGCCAGCGGCGGGTGGGTGTAGGCCGCGAGCGGGGTGTCGTCGTAGCCGACGACGGAGAGGTCCTGCGGTACGGACAGGCCCAGTCGGTGGGCGACGGCGAGGCCCGCGGTCGCCGACAGGTCGTTCGCGTAGACGATCGCCGTGGGGCGCTCCGCGGCGGGCAGCGCCAGCAGCTCGCGGGTGGCCGCCGCACCCCCGTCGGCGGTGAACCCGCCCGGCAGCACGGGCCCCGGCGTCAGCCCCGCCGCCCGTACGGCCTCCTCCCACGACTCCTGACGGCGCCGCGAGTGCCGGAACTCCCGCGGCCCCGCCACATGTGCGATACGCCGGTGCCCCAGCTCCGCCAGCCGCTCCACGGCCGCGGCGAACGCCGGTCTGTCGTCGAGGCTCACGGCGCACAGCCCCTGCGCACAGTCCGGGTCGCCCACCACCACGGCGGGCAGCCCGATACCGGCGGTCAGCGCCGGGCGCGGGTCGTCGACGCGCATGTCTGTGAGCAGCACGCCGTCGACGCGCCGGTCGGCCGCGAGCCGGTGGTAGGCCGCGGCCTCGTGCGCGGGGTTCGTGACATGCAGTACGAGGGAGTCGCCGCGCGGGGAGAGAAACGACTCGACGCCCGCGATGAAGGCGGGGAAGAACGGGTCCGCGCCCACCGCGTCGGTCTCCCGCGTCAGCACCAGACCGAACGCGCCCGCCCTGCCCTGCGACAGGGCCTGCGCGGGGCGGCTGGGGCGCCAGCCGAGCTCGGCGGCGGCGGCGAGGATGCGCGACTTGGTCGCCTCGGCGAGGCCGGGGCGACCGTTGAGCGCGAAGGAGACGGCGCTGGGGGAGACCCCGGCGAGCTTGGCGACGTCCGTGATGGTGGGTCGCCTCTCACGTGATGCCGCCATGCCGCCGGGTCCCGTCCGTTCGCTGTGGATGCCGAGTTGAGCTTGCGCGCTATGAGCCGCTATCGGCCGGTTGGTGAGGTTGAAGTCTTTAAACCGCTTTAGCCGGCGCGCGATGCGTGAACTCAACCGGAACCCTGTTGCGGGTGTCAACGGGTGTGCAGGGGAAAGTCCCTGCCGTCGGGATGCGGCGGCCATGCGTCGGGCGCGCGGCACGGCTCGCGGCGGGGGCCCCGGGGCGGGGCGCGGGCACCGGCGGGCTCCTAGGCTGGCGGTACGCCGCACGACACGACAGGAAGCGAGACATGCCATGGCCCCTGAAGCGCTGACCCGGCAGCAGACCGACGAGGCACTGGCCGAGCTTCCCGGCTGGAGCACGGACGGCGACAGCATCTCCCGTACGTACTCCTTCGCCGGGCATCTGCCGGCGGCCGCGATGGTGATCCATGTGGCCGCGGTCCAGGAGGAGTTGAACCACCACTCCGACATGACGCTCGGCTACAACAAGCTGTCCGTGACGGTGAACACCCACAGCGTGGGCGGGCAGGTGACGGAGAAGGACATCGAACTCGCCCGGCGCATCGAGGAGATCGCCCCGGGCCACGGCGCGAGCTAGCCGCACGGGCCGTGCCCTCGGGGCGTCTCGTACCGCCGTGTGCCTAGTCGGTGCTGAGCGTCAGCCCGTACTCGGCGAGGGGCTCCGTCACGGGCTGGAAGTAGGTCGTGCCGCCCGTCGAGCAGTCGCCCGAGCCGCCCGACGTCGTGCCCTGCGCCTGGTCGCCGGAGAGGAACGGCCCGCCGGAGTCGCCCGGTTCGGCGCACACGGAGGTACGGGTCAGGCCCCGCACGGTGCCCTGCTCGTAGGTGACGGTGACGTCGTGCTGCTCGACGGTGCCGCAGCGCCAGCCGCTGGTCGCCCCGGAGCGGCACACCGACGAACCGGACGGCATCTGCGTCGATCCGGCGACGGTCAGGTTCGCCGCGCCGGGACCCTTCACATAGGGCTTCGCCCGCCAGTCGTCGTTGACGGCGACCCACGCGTAGTCGTCGTCGGGGAAGGCGGCGCCCTGCACGGTGCCCTGCGCGGCACGGTTGCGGCCCGTCGTCTTCGAGCCGGCCTTTCCGCAGTGCCCGGCGGTGACGAACCCTTCCGTGCTGCCCTTGGTGACGGGGAAGCCGATGGAGCAGCCGGTGGTGCCGTTGGTGTAGTAGGCGTCTCCGCCGCGCAGATCCTCGTCGTAGGTGCGGGGCTTCTCGGCGGACTGCGTCACCTGGACCAGTGAGGCGGAAGCTCCGCTGCGGGTGAGGAAGTCCTTCGCGGACGCCGTCTCGCCCGCCCGCACGAAGACGCTGTTGCTGCGCACGTCGACGCCCCACAGCGAGGTGCCGCGCGGCGACCGGCGGAGCGCGGAGCTGTCCAGCGCGCTCTTCGCGCGCTCCAGCTCGGTGAGGCTGTGGCGTACGACCTTCGACTGCGCGCCCTCGGCCTTGATCGCCGCCGAGTCGCCGCTGTCGGTGGTGGCGACGACCAGCTTCGAGGTGGCTCCCGTGACCCAGGCCCCGCCGAAGTCGCTGCCCAGCTTCTTGCGGAGCTTCTTCTCCACGGCGACCGCACGCTGCTCGTTGACGAGCCGCAGCCTCGCGTCCGCCATCGTGATGCCGAGGTCCTTGCTGACGCTCTTCAGCATCCCCGGGGCGATCTCCGGTACGGGCGTCCTGGTGCCGGTGTCCGCGGTGCCGGATCCGGTGCCGGGCGGATGGGGTTCGCCCGCGGTCGCGGGCAGCACACCGACGCCGAGGGCGCCGGCGGTGAGGACCGCGGCGGCGAGGACCGGGAGCTTACGGGGCATTGGCGCACTCCTCGTGTCGCTGGCGCACAGGCTTTCTGGGGCCTGGGCTCAGCGTCGGGCCACCGCGGCGGTGACACCACCGTGAGGGGACCAGATGGACGCACGGGCGACGAGGTGTGTGCGGCCGTACGGAGTGCGCACGCGAGGCGGCGTGGCACGGCACCCGGCAGGTGCCGTGCCACGCGGTTCCCCGTTACCGGGATCCCCGTTTCCCGGATCCCCGTTTCCCGGATCCCCGTTTCCCGGATCCCCGTTTCCCGGATCCCCGTTACCGGGATCCCCGGTCCCGGGGTGCGCCGGGCGGCGGCCCGTGCTCCCTGCCGCACGCCCGGCTCCCGGGCCCGGTGCCCGCGCCTACTTCGGCGGCATCAGGACGGAGTCGACGATGTGCACCGTGGCGTTGGCGGTCTTCACGTTGCCGCAGCCCACGGCCGCCTCGTCGTTGACCTTGTAGGAGTCGCCGGATCCGGAGGTGGTCAGCCTCTCCTTCGCCAGGGTCTGGAAGGAGCCGTCGGCCAGCTTCTCCTTCGGCACCTTCTCGCCGACCACGTGGTAGGTGAGGATCTTGGTGAGCGTCTTCTTGTCGCTCATCGCCTTCTCCAGGTCGGCCTTGGGGATCTTCTTGAAGGCGTCGTTCGTCGGGGCGAAGACGGTGATGTCCTTCGAGCTGTTGAGGGTGTCGACCAGGCCGGCCTTCTTCACCGCGCCGACCAGCGTGGACAGTTCGGGGTTGTTGCCGGCGGCGGTGGCGACGGGGTCCTGGGCCATGCCCTTGAAGCTGCCCTTGCCGGTCTTCGGCACGGACTTGCAGGCCGGTCCGAACTCTCCGTTCGCCGCCTGTCCCTTCGCGGGCTTCGAGGTCTCCTTCGGCGCCTCGGACTTCTTGCCGTCCTGGGCCTTTGCGCCGCCGCTGTCGCCGGAACAGGCCGCCGCTCCGAGCGGCAGCAGCGTCACGGCGGTGACGGCGACGACGGTACGGCGGATACGGGAGGTGTTCATGTCGTTCTCTCCTCGGGATCGGTCCATCTGTCCTGCTCCGCGACTGCGTCGCGGAGCCCTCATCCGGCGGGCGGCGGGCGGCGGTCGGCGGGTCGGGGCCACCGTCCGCTGCCCGGCCGGGAGTTCGCGGCGGGCGGACCCGCGGCGGTCAGCTCACGTCGACCACCACCGAATGCCGTCCGGTAGCACCGTCGGGTACGGTCCCGGCGCGCTCGGCGGTCTGCGTCTCGCCGTCCTTGTCGGTGGCGCGCACCTGGAGCCGGTGGCTTCCCGGGGTGGCGGGCCACTCCCACACCCACTGCCGCCATGTGTCGCGGCCGTCCTCGTCCGCGAGCCGGGCCCGGTGCCAGGGGCTGCCGTCGACGCGTACCTCGACGCGTTCGACGCCCCGGTGCTGGGCCCACGCCACCCCGGCGACCCGTACGGTGCCGGCCCGCAGCGAGGCGAGCGGCCTTGGAGTGTCGATGCGGGACTGGGTCTTGACGGGCGCCTCGCGCGCCCAGTCCCGCTTGACCCAGTACACGTCGTAGTCGTCGAAGGCCGTCAGCTCCAGTTCGCGCAGCCACTTGCACGCCGATACGTAGCCGTAGAGGCCGGGCACGACCATGCGGACCGGGAACCCGTGGGCGAAGGGCAGGGGTTCGCCGTTCATGCCGACCGCGAGCATGGCGTCACGGCCGTCCATGACGGTCTCGACCGGACTGCCCAGCGTCATGCCGTCCACCGACCGTGCCACCAGCTGGTCGGCCCGTCCGCCCTGCGACGGCGGGCGCACCCCGGCCTCGCGCAGCAGACCGGCCAGCGGCACGCCGAGCCAGCGGGCGTTGCCCGTATAGGAACCGCCGACCTGGTTGGAGACGCAGGTGAGCGTGATGCGGCGTTCGATCAGCCTGCGGCCGAGCAGGTCCTCGAAGTCCAGCGTCAACGGGCGGCGTACGCCCGTCCCGTGGATGCGCAGCCGCCAGCCCGCGACATCGACCCGGGGCACGGAGAGCGCGGTGTCGACGCGGTAGAAGTCCTCGTTGCGCGTGACGAACGGCTCGACTCCGTCGATGCCCAGGTCCGCGCGGCGCGGTACGGGGGCGGCGGGTGAGGCGGGCGCCGGCAGCACCACCGAGGCGCGGGAGGCCGACGCACGGGCGCGGCGCGCGGAGTTGAGCCGGAGACCCGCGAACCCGGCCGCCGCCGAACCTGCGGCCACCGCGCCCGCGGCCAGGGTGAAACCGCGCCGGTCGAAGGAGGCCGGGGCGGCCGGCCGCTCGGCCGCCCCGCAGGAGGCCTCTCCTCCGGCCGGCGCGGTCGTAGCGGCCGCGGCCTGCGCTCGTGCGGCGAGCCGTCCCGCCAGCAGATGGAGCGCTCCCGCCCCGGCGAGGGCACCCACGGCGGACGGCAGCGCGTCCAGCGACCCGCCGTCCGGCCGTTCCACCGCCGACGCCGCACCGATCACGCCGAAGAGCAGCACCCCGGCGGCGCCGGTGCGCCGCAGCCGCAGCGCGAGCAGGCCGAGCGCGAGGGCGGAGAGCAACAGCAGCGCCACGATGCCCAGTTGGAGCACGAGCTTGTCCTGGCTGCCGAAGGTGCGGATCGCGAAGTCCTTCACGGGCGCCGGTGTCCTGTCGACGACCGCTCCGCCCACCGCCGTGAGCGGGCTCGCCTCGGGACGTACCGGCACGGACGCCAGCTCCGCCACGGCCAGCGCCGCGAACCCGGCCAACAGGCCGGCCACCATGGCGAGTCCGGCACGCGGTGCCCGCGGCGTACGGGGCGCACGCGTGCCACGACCCGTGCCGCGGCCGGTCACCGCGGCGGTGCCGCGGCCGTTGGCGTCGCCCCCTCCGGGGCCGCTCCTGCCGCCGTTCGCGCCGTGCGCACCGTCCGCGCCGCTCGTGTCGTTCGCGCCGCCCGCCGGTGCGTCCGTGCGGGCCGGTGCCGCGCTGGGTTCTCGATCGCTGCTCACGTCCGGCATTCGCGGCCGCCAGGGATCCGGATTGGCCGCCACATCAGGAGAATTCGCTGTTCAGCCCGTTCGGAAGAAATTCCGTTCCGCGACCAAGCCGCGGCACTTGCCGCTCCGAATGAAGCCGGAGAGGGCATGCATCGTCCTCCCCGTGTACGGAAGGAGCGGCAGCGGATGGCAGAGCGCAGCGGTGGCGGACCGGGGCGGCGCCGGGTGGCCGTGGTCGGCAGCGGAGTGGCGGGGCTGACGGCCGCGCACGTGCTTCAGCGCGCGGACTCTGTGTCCCTGTACGAGGCGGACAGCCGGCTCGGCGGGCATGCCCACACCCATGACGTGCCGTCCGCGGACGGCCGGGTCCACCGGATCGACTCCGGCTTCATCGTCCACAACGAGCGCACGTACCCGCTGCTGCTGCGGCTCTTCCGCGAACTCGGCGTGAGCACACGGGAGTCGGAGATGAGCATGTCCGTACGGTGCGAGGGCTGCGGACTGGAGTACGCGGGTGCGCGCGGAGCCCGCGGCGTGTTCGCACAGCCCCGCAGCCTCGTGCGGCCCCGCTTCCTGCGGATGGTCGCCGAGGTGCCCCGCTTCCACCGGCAGGCGCGCCGCCTGCTGGAGAGCGAGGACGCCGGCGGCGCCGGGGCGGAGGGGCAACAGGCCCTCACCCTGGGGGAGTTCCTCGCGCGCGGCGGCTATTCCCCGTACTTCGTCACGCACTTCATGACGCCGCTGGTGTCCGCCGTGTGGTCCTGCGACTCGGCGGCGGCGCTGCGCCACCCGGCCGTCCATCTGTT
The DNA here is from genome assembly GCF_012726265.1 of Streptomyces sp. HNM0575. Taxonomy (GTDB): domain Bacteria; phylum Actinomycetota; class Actinomycetes; order Streptomycetales; family Streptomycetaceae; genus Streptomyces. Next base: position 296,071 of record NZ_JAASAG010000003.1, read on the forward strand.
CCGCTTCCTGGACCACCACGGCATGCTGAGCGTCGGCGGCTCGCCGCAGTGGCGCACGGTGGAGGGCGGATCCGGCACGTACGTGGAGCTGATCGCCAAGCGCCTGGCGGCGGTTCACACCTCCACACCCGTACGTGCGGTGCGGCGGCACGCCGACGGCGCCGAGATCGTCACGGAGGACGGGACGGCCCACGAGTACGACGCCGTCGTGCTGGCCACACACGCCGACACGGCCCTGCGGCTGCTCGAACGGCCCACCACCGCGGAGCGCCGGGTCCTCGGCGCCTTCCGCTACTCGCGCAGTCGCACGCTGCTGCACACGGACGGTTCGGTGCTGCCGCGGGCGCGGGCCGCCCGCGCCTCGTGGAACTACCTGATGCCGTCCTGCGGCACCGACGCCGGGTCCGTACGCATCAGTTACGACATGAACCGGCTCCAGCGCCTCGACGCCCCGGAGCACCACCTCGTCACCCTCGGGGGCGGGCATCGGGTCGACCCCGCCTCGGTGACGGCCTCCATGGTCTACGAACACCCCCTGTACACCGCGGAGTCGGTCGCCGCGCAGCAGCGGCTGCCCGAACTCTCCTCCGCCGCCGCGGTGTTCGCGGGCGCGTACCACGGCTGGGGGTTCCACGAGGACGGCTGCCGCTCCGGCGTGGACGCCGCCGCGGCCCTGGGGGTGCGCTGGTGAGGCACGGAGCACGCACGGCACGCACATCCCGTGTCGCCCGCGCCACGACGGACGCGGCGGACACCGCGGACGCGGCCGACACCGCGATCGCGCCGGACACGACGGACGTGGCAGACACGGCGTACGCGCCGGACACGGCACGGGAGGGATCCGGCGGGCCCGCGCGTCCCGGCCGGACCGCCCTGTACGACTGCCTGGTGACGCACGTACGGACCCGGCCGCTGCGCCACACCGTGCGGCACCGCACCTACATGTGGCTCGTCGACGTGGACCGGCCGCCGCGGCTGCCGCGCCCCCTGCGTCCCCTCGCACGCTTCGAGAGCCGCGACCACTTCGGCGGCACGGCACCCACGATCCGCGCCGGCCTGGAACGCTTCCTCGCCGCGCGCGGCGTCGACCGGCCCGCCGGGCAGGTGCTGATGCTCACCAACGCCCGCGTGTTCGGCCACGTCTTCAATCCGCTGACCCTCTACTGGTGCCACGACGCGGACGGCGAGCAGATCTGCGTCGTGGCCGAGGTGCACAACACCTACGGCGGGCGCCACTGCTATCTGCTGCATCCGGACGGCGCCCAAGTGGCCACCGCCGTCAAGGAGTTCTACGTCTCCCCGTTCTTCCCCGTCGACGGGGCGTACCGGATGCGGCTGCCGCGCCCCGGCGCGGGACTGCACCTCTCCGTCCACCTCGAACGGGCCGGAGAGCGGCCGTTCACCGCGACGCTGCGCGGCCGGCGCAGGGCGGCGACCACACCGGCGCTGCTGCGCGCCGCCCTGCGGCACCCCTGGCCGACGGCCGCCGTCACCGCCGCGATCAGGCTGCACGGCGTCCGGCTCTTCCTCCGCGGCCTGCCCGTACGTCCCCGTCCCCGCCACCGGATCCAGAGAGGCCTGGAGTGAGTCCGCACACGCAATCACAGTCCGAGCACCACGCCGCGGTGGATCCACGGCGCTGGCCCGACGTCGCACGCACTCCACGGCGCGCGCCGCTGCGCACGGCCGTCGCCGCGCATCTCGTGCGCCGCGCCCTGGCACGGCTGCCGCTCGACGTGCGCACGCCCGACGGGCGGCACCTCGGCCGGGGCGGCCCGCTGCTTCAACTCCGTGCCCCCGACCGCTTCTTCGCGAGAATCGGACGTCACGGCCTGATCGGCTTCGGAGAGTCGTACATGGCCGAGGAGTGGGACGCGCCCGATCCGGCCGCCGTGCTCACCGTCATCGCCGGACACGTCACCGAACTCGTGCCGCGGCCGGTCCAGCGGCTGCGGGCCCTGTGGGCCGCGCGGCAGCCCGCGAAGGCCCGCAACACCGAGACGCACTCCCGCGAGAACATCCACCACCACTACGACCTGTCCAACGAACTCTTCGCCCTCTTCCTCGACGCCACCCTCACCTACTCCTCGGCGCTCTTCGGTGAACTGCCCGCCGAATGGGACGACTTGGCGGCGGCCCAGCAGCGCAAGACCGACCGCCTCCTCGACCTGGCCGGAGTCGGTCCCGGCACCCGGCTGCTGGAGATAGGCACCGGCTGGGGCGAACTGGCGCTGCGCGCCGCGGCCCGTGGCGCGCACGTCGTGACGGCGACCCTCTCCGAGGAGCAGCTGAAGCTGGCGCGCGAGCGCGTGCGGGCCGCCGGACACGAGGACCGCGTGACGCTGCTGCTGCGCGACTACCGGCAGCTGACGGGCACGTACGACGCCGTTGTCAGCGTCGAGATGATCGAAGCGGTGGGCGCGGAGTTCTGGCCGGGCTACTTCCGCTGCCTGGACCGGCTGCTGGCGCCCGGCGGACGGGCCGCCCTCCAGGCCATCACCATGCCGCACGAGCGGATGCTGGCCACCCGGAACACCCATACGTGGATCCAGAAGTACATCTTCCCCGGCGGGCTGCTGCCGTCCATCGAAGCGATCGAGCAGACCGCCGGGGACGCCACCGCGCTGCGGGTGACCCGGCAGTACGGATTCGGGCGGCACTACGCGGAGACGCTGCGCCTGTGGCGCGAACGCTTCGCCGAACGCGCCCCCGAGGCGGCCGCGCTCGGGTTCGACGCGACGTTCCGGAGGATGTGGAACTTCTATCTCGCCTACTCGGAGGCGGGCTTCCGCGCCGGATATCTCGACGTCAGGCAGGTGCTGCTCACCCGGCCCGCAGAGGACGCCGCCACCGAGATCACCACCACCAGCGGCGGCCCCACGGACGCCGAGCCCGCCGACAACCAGCCTGCCGACAGCGAGCCCGCCGACAGCGAGCCCGCCGACAACGAGCCCGGCGAGGACGGCCCCGAGACCGACGAGGAGAGCCCCGTATGAACACCGGAGGTGCCGCACGGCGTCTCGCGCCCCTGCTCCAGGAACTGCTCGGCAGCCCCCTGCCCGTACGGCTGCGGACCTGGGACGGCAGCGAGACGGCCCCCGGCGACTCGGCCGAGGACGCACCGGTGCTGGTGCTCCGCTCCCGCCGCGCGCTGCGCAGACTGCTGTGGCAGCCCGGCGAACTCGGCCTGGCCGAGGCGTACATCACCAGGGACATCGACGTCGAGGGAGACCTCGCCGACGGGCTGCGCACCGTGTGGCGCGCGGTGCGCAGTGGCGGCCTGCGCCCACCGCGCACCGGCGCCCGCGAGCGTGCGCGTGCGCTGGGAGTGCTGCTGCGGCTGGGCGCCGTGGGTCCCCGCCCGCCCGCGCCGGCGCTGCGCGCCCGTCCCACCGGACGGCTGCACAGCCGCGCCCGCGACCGCGCGGCCGTCGCCCATCACTACGACCTGTCCAACGACTTCTACGGCCTGCTCCTCGACGAGTCGATGGCGTACTCCTGCGGCTACTGGCGCCGCCCCGAGGATCCGGACTACTCGCTGGCCGACGCACAGCACGACAAGCTCGAACTCGTCTGCCGCAAGCTCGGCCTGCACCCCGGCGCCCGGCTGCTCGACGTCGGCTGCGGCTGGGGCTCGCTCGCGCTGCACGCCGCCAGGCACCACAAGGCGCGGGTTACCGCTGTGACGCTCGCGCGGGAACAGGCCGCGGCCGTCACCCGCCGGGTCGAGGAGGAGGGCCTGGAGGAACTGGTCGACGTGCGGTTGCGGGACTACCGCGACATCGAGGCGGGGACCTACGACGCGGTGGGCTGCATCGAGATGGGCGAGCACGTCGGGGACGCGCAGTACCCGGCGTTCGCCGCGGCGCTGCGCGACAGGCTCCGCCCGCAAGGACGGCTGCTCCTCCAGCAGATGTCGCGAGGCCGGAACGCGCCCGGCGGCGGTGCCTTCATCGAGACCTACATCGCCCCCGACATGCACATGCGGCCGCTCGGTGAGACGGTCTCGCTGCTGGAGGGTGCCGGTCTGGAGGTGCGCGGCGTGGAATCGCTCCGCGAGGACTACGTCCGTACGGTCGCGGCATGGCGGCGCACCCTGGAGGAGCGGCGGCCCGAGGTGACGGCGCTGATCGGGGAGGAAGCCGCGCGGGTGTGGCGCCTGTATCTGGCGGGCGGGATGCTCGCCTTCGAGGAGGGACGCATGGGCGTGGACCAGATCCTCGCCGTACGGCCGGACGCGGACGGCAGCAGCGGAATGCCGGGCGGCGGACGGTGAACGGCTTCCCCTGGGGCACGTTCGGCGTCAACCTCGCCGTGAGCGCGGGCGCCGCCCTCGCCGTCATGCTCGTCACCTTCGCGGTGGCGCTCGCCAAGGGCGTGCACCGCGTCGTCGACGTCGCGTGGGGGCTGGGATTCACCGCCGTCGCCGCGGTCACCTTCGCCGTCTCGGGCGCGTACGGGCACGGCCACGGGGACGGCGCACGCCGGCTGATCGTCACGCTGCTGACCGCCCTCTGGGGCCTGCGGCTGGCCTGGCACATCGCGAGGCGCGGACGCGGCCACGGCGAGGACCCGCGGTACGAACGGCTGCTCGCGAGGGGACGCGGCGACCCCCGGCTGTACGCGCTGCGCACGGTGTATCTGCTGCAAGGCGCACTCGTGTGGCTGGTGTCGCTGCCCGTACAGGCCGCCCAGTATCTGCCGGGGCCGGTGACGGGGCCGCAGCGGGCGCTGGTCGTGGCCGCGGTGGCGGTGTGGCTGACGGGGCTGCTCTTCGAGTCGGCCGGCGACGCGCAGCTCGCCCGCTTCAAGGCCGATCCCGAAGCGCGCGACGTGAACGGCTTCCGCATCATGGACCGCGGTCTGTGGCGCTACACGCGGCACCCCAACTACTTCGGGGACTTCCTCGTGTGGTGGGGCCTGTACCTGCTGGCCTGCGGCGACTTGGCGGTGGCCGCCGCGGTTGTCGTCTCGCCGCTGGTGATGAGCCTCCTGCTGACCGAGGGCAGCGGAAAGCGGCTGCTGGAACGGCAGTTGGCGGACCGTCCCGGCTACGCGGAATACGCGGCACGCACCAGCGGCTTCTTCCCGCTGCCCCCGAGAGGGGGCCGCGGCCGGGGATCGGGTGCCGATGCGGCGTGACCGCCGGGTTCCCGGGCCGCGCCTCCGCGGCGCCACCGCCGGTTCCGTGGTGAATCTTCGCGGCGCCACGGCCGGTTCCGTGGTGAACCTTCGCGGCGCCACCGCCGTGCCCCTCTGCGCGGACCCGGGGCACGGCGGACGTACGCCCCGCTACGCCCGGGGGAGCTTCATCAGGGCCAGCGGCTGGGTCGTCGGCTGCGGGGAGCCGCCCGCCGGTTCGACCGTGACGCCCATCGCGGACGCCCTGCCGACATTCCCCTCCATCAGTACGGCCTCGCTGCCGCCCGCCGACTCCATCAGGCCCGCGGACCGCATCTTCTTACCGTCGGCGAACCAGAGTTGGTAGACCTTGCCCCTTGGAGGGGCGTCCAGTCCCGAGGTGAGGAAGGCGGCACGGTCGCGGTCGCGGGAGACGACGACGGTTCCCGAAGCGCCGCCCGGCAGTTCACCGCGTCCCGTGGTCCTCGCGTCGGGCGCCGCCAGCACCCGGGCCAGCTCCTGCTGCTGCCGCTGGGAGCGCTCGGCCTGTTCGTGAGCGTCCTGTGCCGCCCGGTACTGCCACACGGCGACACCGCCGGACGCCGCCGCCAGGGCCAGGCAGGCGGCGAGCGCGAAGCGCGGCAGCGCCCGCAGGCCGGACCGCGGGCCGCCGCGCGGACGTTCGCTCCGTCCGCCGCCGCGCCGCTTGCCGCGGTACCCGGACCGGGCCTCGCTCGCGGTGCCGCCGCCCGCCTCCCCATGACGGGCGTCCGCCTCCCCATGACGGGCGTCCGCCTCGCCATGACGGGCGTCCGCCGCGGGGCCGCCCGCGGGGCCGCCCACCCTCGGTGGCTCCTGCCGTACGTGGGCGATCTCCCGGAGGACCCGCTCGCGCATCCGCGGCGAGGTGGCCGCCGACACCGCGAGGCCCAGCCGTCCCGCGGTCGCCCGCAGCTCCGCGACCTCCCGTTCGCAGGAGGGGCACGCGGCGAGATGCCGTGCGAACTCCTCGCGTTCGGAGTCGGGGAGCGCGTTCACGGCGTAGACGCCTGTCAGCGTGTGCAGTTCGGCCCCCGCCGTGCCGCCGGCCGCGGCGTCACCGGTACCGCCGCCGCTCGTCCCACCGGTCACGCGGTCACCCCCAGGCAGTCGCGCAGCCTGATCAGTCCGTCCCGCAGCCGGGTCTTCACCGTGCCGAGGGGCTGGGCCAGCAGTTCGGCGACCTCCCGGTACGTGAGGCCCCGGTAGTAGGCGAGAGTCACGGACTGGCGCTGGAGCTCGGTCAGGGTGCGCAGACAGCGGCGCACCTGCTCGCGCTCCAGTCGCGCCTCGACCGCCTCGGTGACGTGGTCGAACGCGGGCGTACGGTCCAGCAGCGCCGCACGCTGCTCACGGTCCGCGGCGGCCTGCGCGGAGCGCACCCGGTCCACGGCCCGCCGGTGGGCGAACGTCAGCACCCACGCCATGGCGCTGCCCCTGTCCGGGCGGTAGTGGGCTGCGGTGCGCCACACCTCGACCAGGACCTCCTGCGTGACCTCCTCGGACTGCGCCGGGTCGCGCAGCACGCTGCGTACGAGTCCGAGGACGGGTCCGGCGATCCGGTCGTAGACGGCGGCGAACGCGTCCTGGTCGCCGCGTGCGACCTCGGACAGCAGCTGCGCCAGTTCGGGCGGTGCCGTACCGCCCGCACCCGTGATGTGCACTGTTTCCCTCACGCCTGCGCACCTCCCCCGGATCCGGGTGCGCATGCGGGCGCGGCGGCGGTCCGGGTGCGCTCCGGCGGCCACGCCGGCCCGGGCCGGTGCCGTGTGCGCTTATACGCGGTGCGGTGGGATGCGGCCAAGCCCATGTTTCCTCCCGGGAGTTCTCCTCACGGGTCCTTCGTGGCGGACGGCCCGGTGGATTGGTGGGCTGCGCGCCGTATTCCGCGTGCCGTACCCCGTGCCCGTCCCGCGTCCCGTCCCGTGCCCGTCCCGCGTCCCGTCCCGTGCCCGGACGGAGGCCGCCGGGAGACGGGCCGGGCCCGGACGCGTCCGCGCGCGGCCGGAAGGTACCGGCCGCGCGCGGAATGCGGGGTGCGGTGGTGGGTGAGGGAGCCTCGGCGCCTTACGGCGCCCGTCCCGTCAGCCCATCCAGTTCATGGTGTCGGGGTCCGGGCCGAGCCTGGTGTCGCTGTTGAGCCCGCCGATCTCCTCCAGGTCCCCTGCGTCGAGCTCGAAGTCGAAGACGTCCATGTTCTCCCTGATCCGGGAGGGCGTGACGGACTTCGGGATCACCACGTTCCCCGTCTGGAGGTGCCAGCGCAGCACGGCCTGTGCGGGCGACTTCCCGTGCTTGGAAGCGATCGCCTGGAGCTTGGGCTCCTTGAGCAGCTCCTTGCCCTGGCCGAGCGGCGACCACGCCTCGGTCGCGATGCCGTGGTCGGCGTGGAAGGCACGCGGCACGCCCTGCTGGAGATGCGGGTGCAGCTCGATCTGGTTGACGGCCGGGACGGTGCCGGTCTCCTTCAGCAGCCGCTGGAGGTGTGCGGGGTTGAAGTTGGAGACCCCGACGGCCCTGGCGCGGCCCTCGGCGTGGATCTTCTCGAACGCCTTCCAGGTGTCGACGTACCTGTCGGCCTCGGGAACCGGCCAGTGGATGAGGTAGAGGTCCACGTAGTCCAGGCCGAGCCTTTCGAGGGAGTTGTCGAAGGCGCGGAGCGTGGAGTCGTAGCCCTGGTCGGCGTTCCAGAGCTTGGTGGTGACGAACAGCTCCTCACGGGGCACGCCCGAAGAGGCCAGGCCGCGGCCGGTTCCCCGCTCGTTCTCGTAGATGGCGGCGGTGTCGATGCTGCGGTAGCCCGCTTCGAGCGCGGTGCCCACAGCGGTCTCCGCCTCGTCGTCCGGCACCTGCCAGACGCCGAAGCCGAGTTGCGGCATGACGCTGCCGTTGTTGAGGGTGATGGTGGGAACGTTGCTCACGAACGATCGGTCCTCACATATTGACGAACGGTTCCGGTTCCATTCCGTCAACGATCAAGGCGACCGGCGCATTCCTGGGTTGGGGCATTCCCGGGTTGCGGCATTCCTGGGCCGGGGCTCCGGATCCTGCTCCGGTTCCGGCCCCGCGCCGCAGCGGCGGTCCTCGCGCCTCACTGGTGGTACAGCGCCTCGATCTCGACGGCGTACGCGGTCTCGATCGCCTTCCGCTTCAGCTTCAGCGACGGCGTGACGTACCCGGCCTCCTCGGTGAACTGCGCCGCGAGTATCCGGAAGGTGCGTATGGACTCCGCCTGCGAGACCTGGGTGTTGGCGGCGACGACCGCGCGCCGCACCTCCGTCTCCAGGTCCGGGTCGCGCACCAGCTCCGTCGGCTTGAGCTCCGGCTTCTCCCGCATCTGGAGCCAGTGGGTCACGGCGTCCGGATCCAGGGTGACCAGGGCCGACACATACGGCCTGTCGTTGCCGACCACGATGCACTGCGCCACCAGCGGATGCGCGCGGACCCGCTCCTCGAGGATGCCGGGCGAGACGCTCTTGCCGCCCGACGTGACGAGGATCTCCTTCTTGCGCCCGGTGATGGTGAGGTAGCCGTCCTCGTCCAGGGCGCCCAGGTCGCCCGTGGCCAGCCAGCCGTCGTGCAGCGCCTCGTCGGTGCCCTTGGGGTTGTTGAGGTAGCCCTGGAAGATCTGGGGGCCGCGGAGCCAGATCTCGCCGTCGTCGCCGATGTGCACGGTCGTGCCGGGCAGCGGGTGCCCGACGGTGCCGAAGCGGGTGCGCTCGGGCGGGTTGAGGGTGGCGCCGGCGCTGGTCTCCGTCAGTCCGTAGCCCTCGTAGATGCGCATGCCCACGCCGTCGAAGAAGAGGCCGAGCCGCCGCTCCATCGCGCTGCCGCCCGATATCGCGCCGCGGCAGACGCCGCCCATGGCGTCGCGCATCTTGCCGTAGACGAGAGCGTCGAAGACCTGGTGCTTCAGCCGCAGCGACGCGCTCGGGCCGGGGCCCGTGCGGAACGCCTTGTGCTCCATCGCCTCCGCGTAGCGCACCGCCACGTCCACGGCCTTCTCGAACGGGCCGAGCTTGCCCTCGAGTTCGGCCTTGCGGCGCGAGGCCTGGAAGATCTTCTCGAAGAGGTACGGCACGGCCAGCATGAACGTCGGCCGGAAGGTGGCCAGGTCGGGCAGCAGCGCCTCAGCGGCCATGACCGGCTGGTGCCCGAGCCTCACCTTGGCGCGTATGCACACGAGTTGGACCATCCGCCCGAAGACGTGGGCGAGCGGCAGGAAGAGCAGCAGGGACGGCGGCTCGCTCGGCTTCGAGCTGAAGACGTGCTGGTACTTGGCCTGGATGCCCTCGGCGTCGGCCATGAAGTTGGCGTGCGTCAGGACGCAGCCCTTGGGGCGGCCGGTCGTGCCCGAGGTGTAGATGATCGTCGCCGTGGAGTCCGGGGTGACGGCGAGCCGGTGCCGGTGGACGACGTCGTCGTCCAAGTGGGCGCCAGCGGCCATGAGTTCCTTCTCGGCCTGTGCGTCGAGCTGCCAAAGCCGCTTCAGCTGAGGCAGCCGGTCGATGACGGAGCCGACCGTCATCGCGTGGTCCTCGTGCTCGACGATGGCGGCCGAGACCTCGGCGTCGTGCATCATCCAGCAGACCTGCTCCGCGGAGGAGGTCGGGTAGATGGGCACCACGTGGACGCCGATGGACCACAGGGCGAAGTCCAGCAGGGTCCACTCGTAGCGCGTGCGGGACATGACGGCGACCCGGTCGCCGAAGCGGATGCCCTCCGCGAGCAGGCCCTTGGCCATCGCCATCACCTGGTCGCGGAACTCCGCGGCGGTCACATCCTGCCACTCGCCGGCCGCGTCCTTGCGTGACAGCGCGACCCTGTCGGGGTCCTCGGCGGCATGGTCGAAAACGGTGTCAGCCAGCCCGCCAACCTGGGGCGTGGGAGCCACAGCCGGGACGGTGAACTCGCGCAATGGGAATGCTCCTCGACGTGCAGTGCACAGCTGTGTAAGGCACAGCGCGCGGTGACCGTATCCGATGAAACAGCCGCCGGGGAGAGGGTCCGAACCCGGTCAACCGGTCATTCCGGGGCGCATCGGATTGGCGTCGTCAGGTTGTTGCAGATCGTACGAGCTTTCTGCACCGAACCTCCCCGAGTAAAGCAGCCTCAGGGCACAGGAGAGAATGGGTCGGAGGACATTCGTACAGCGTCCTCACGGCGCCGGGGACGGCCCGCCGCCGGGAGGGCCGACCGCAGCACCGCACCGAGGGAGACATGCGCCGACTGGCACGACTGGCGGACCCGTACATCGCACTGCTTCTCGGCACCGTCCTCCTCGCCGTCTTCCTGCCGGCGAGCGGTGGCGTGGCCACCGGCCTCGGATGGGGCACCAAGGCAGCGGTCGGACTGATCTTCTTCCTCTACGGAGCCCGCCTCTCCACCCGCCAGGCCGTCGAGGGGATGCGCCACTGGCGGCTCCAACTGCTCGTCCTGATCTGCACGTTCGCACTCTTCCCGCTGATCGGGCTGGCGACACGGGCGCTCGTTCCGTACGTGCTGACCCCCGGACTCCAGTCGGGGCTGCTCTTCCTCTGCCTGGTCCCCTCCACGGTCCAGTCCTCCATCGCCTTCACCTCCGTCGCACGCGGGAACGTGCCCGCCGCCATCTGCGCCGGCACGTACTCGAGCCTGCTGGGCATGGTGGCCACCCCGCTGCTCGCCGCATGGCTCGTCGGCGGTCACGCGGGGCTCGGCGCCGACGGTCTGGTGGGTATCGTCTGCCAGCTCCTCGCGCCCTTCGTGGCGGGGCAGTTGCTGCGCCGCTGGATCGGCGGTTTCCTCACCCGGCACCACCGGATCCTCGGCTTCGTCGACCGCGGCTCGGTGCTGCTGGTCGTCTACACGGCCTTCAGCCAGGGCATGACGGAAGGCATCTGGGGCCTGATCACACCGCTGAGGCTGCTCGCCCTGCTCGGGGTGGAGGCCGGGCTGCTCGCGCTGATGCTCACCCTCACCTGGTTCGGGACGCACAGGCTGGGCTTCGCGCGTGCCGACCGAGTCGTCGCCGTCTTCGCCGGGTCCAACAAGTCCCTCGCGGCCGGACTGCCCATGGCCAGCGTCCTGTTCGGGGCGCACGCCTCACTGGCGGCGCTGCCGCTGATGCTCTTCCACCAGATGCAGCTCGTCGTCTGCGCGTTCCTCTCCCGCCGCTGGGCGGGCGGCACTTCGGACGTACGGGCCGCCGGTACGGGGACGGGTGCCACGGGGCGCACGGGCGAGGAGACCGGCGCGGGACGGAGCGCCTCCAACGCCTCCGGCGCCTCCGGAAGCGATGCCCGTACCGCCGCCGGGGACGACGCCCGTACCGCCGCCGGGGACGACGCCCGTACCGCCGCCGGAGGCGGGCCCGGGGCGGCGGCACCGGACGGCGGCGGGGGCGGCGGCGGAGCCCGGACCGGGACCCGGGCCTGAGTCCGGACCGGGACCCGGGCCTGAGCCCGTTCCCCGGCCCGGAGTCGGACGCCTCCTCAGCGCTTCGCGGGAGCGCGGACGCCGTCCAGCGGCAGGTCCAGCAGTGAGCCGTCCCCGGCGCTGACGCGTACGTCGTCCAGCGCGCCCGTGAAGTGCGCCCGGCTGTCGAGCCGTTGCCCCAGGTGCACGCCGAAGGGGGACCCGACGCTGACCGAGCCCGGCACGTCCTGCGCGGATACGCTCTCGCGGTCGACGCTCAGCCGCAGCTGACCGTCCCCACGGCGCAACTCCGCGTGGTGCCACCGCCCGTCGTCGTACGCACCCTGCGTCGACACCTGCGCGGTGGCCGAGGGCGCCGGGACCTGCCGTGCGGTGACGGCCCCCGTGACACGGCCGTTGGCCGCGTCCGCGACGATCCGCACCTGCGGCTGCGACGCACCCACGCCGCCCATCCACAGCAGCGGCTGCTCGCCCGTCTCCGGCTGCCCGTCCGTGCACCGGAACCACAGGCTCGCGGTGAAGTCCCGCTCGTTCAGCGGCAGTTGAGGACGGAACGGCAGCCGCACGGCGTCGTCGCGCCCGTCGAAGGCCAGCGCGCCCCCGTCGTGCCCTGCCACCGGCTGCGCCCCGCCGAGCACCGCCGCGTCCCCGGCGCCGGGCGCGCGGTCCTCGGTGGTGGGGTCGGCACCGCGCCGGGCGCCCAGCCAGTCCTCGGTGAAGAGCGCGAAGCGGATCTCGTCGCGGGCGTCGGCCGCGCCGCCCTCGTAGATCAGACCCACGCTGAGGGCGCTCGCCCGGACCATGTCGGAGTAGCCGGACCAGTCGGTGGTCACGGTACGGCCGCGGTCGACCCCTTCCCAGGTCCTGCCGTCGTCGTAGGAGGAGCGGATCGTCATCGTGCGGCGCCGGTCGGGATCGGCGGGCGCGGACAGCAACAGCCGGTCGCCGAACGGCAGTACGGAGCCCTGCACTTGGGGTGCGTAGAGGTCCGGCAGCGAGCTGAAGGGCGCCGTGAAGAGATCACCGCCGGCCGCGGCGACCGCCGCCGTGCGGTGCCCGAGGTCGGTTCCCTCGGTCTCGCGGGCACCGGCGAGGACCGTGCCGTCCCGGCGCTCGTGGAGCGTCAGCTCCTGCGGCTTCTGCCGGAAGACGCCGTCGGGGGAGTGGGGACGGCTGTCCGTGGCGCCGCGCCGCCAGCTGCGGCCGCCGTCGTCGCTGACCGCCAGCGCGGCGTGGTTCTCGGTGTTGCGGCCGTCGCGCCAGGTCTCGCCGTTGACGCCGAGGACGATACGGCCGGCGTGCAGGCCGTGGCGCAGCTGGATGCCGTGCCCGGGACCCGTCGCGTACCAGGAGTTCCACTCCCCGGAGCGCAGCTGGGCGCTGAGGTCCTCGGGCTTCGACCAGCTCTCGCCGTCGTCGTCGCTGTACTGGAGATGCGGGGTGCGGTCGCACGGCGAATCGCAGTTCTTGCCGTCGGTACGCCCGGGGTTGAAGGTCTGCGCGAGCAGGATCCGCCCGGTGCGGCGGTCCACGACGGGCGCCGGGTTGCCGTGCGTGTCCCCGCCGCCGTCGCTCGCCACGCGCAGCGGGCCCCAGGTCCGCCCGCCGTCGGACGACCGCTTGACGACGATGTCTATGTCGCCCGCGTCGCCGCAGTCGTGCACCCTTCCCTCCGCGAAGGCGAGCAGATCGCCCTTCACGGTGCGTACGACGGCCGGAATGCGGAAGCAGCTGTAGCCCTCGTCCCGCGACGCCTTGAAGAGCACCTCCTGGGTGAGACCTGGCGCACCTCCCTGCGGCCCCTGCCGTGTGTGCGCCCGGGCCGCCGGGTCGGGGACCGCGAGGAGGGAGGCGCACAGGGCCGTCAGAAGCGCGGCCCGTAAGGACGACCGTGTACGGGAGGCGGAACAACCGGAACTCATGCAGGCCCCTTCCGCGGCCCGGAGGACACGGGCCTTGTCGCGGTTCACGGGATCATGGGACGTACCGGAAGTGCTTTAGTCACCATGCCCGTTCGGGGCGGAAGCTACGTATGAACAAACGGAACGGCGGCGCGGCCGTGCGGTTGCGCGGAGGACAAGCGGACGCCACGCGATACCCGGCGGGCACGCATCGTCCGGGAGCGGGCACCCGACATCCGGGGCGAGGACGCGGCACCCGGGCGGGCACGCGGGAAGGGCCCGGCCGGCGCAGGGGGCGCCTCCCGCCGACCGAGCCCCTATCCCGTGCAGCAGGCGGGACCGTCAGGCCCGGCCGGCCGTTGTGCGCAGGGCGAGCCGGTGCTCACCTGCGTACACGTTCATCGAGGTGCCGCGGAGGAAGCCGACCAGGGTCAGCCCGCTCTCCGCGGCCAGATCCACCGCAAGTGAGGACGGCGCGGATACGGCGGCGAGCACGGGGATCCCCGCCATCACCGACTTCTGCGCCAGTTCGAAGGACGCACGTCCCGAGACCATCAGCACCGAGTCGCGCAGCGGCAGCCCGCCCTGCTGGAGGGCCCGGCCGACGATCTTGTCCACGGCGTTGTGGCGGCCCACGTCCTCCCGTACGTCCAGCAGCTCGCCCTCGGCGGTGAAGAGAGCGGCGGCGTGCAGCCCGCCGGTGCGCTCGAAGACCCGCTGGGAGGCGCGCAGCGTATCGGGGAGGGAGGAGAGCACGGACGGTTCGAGGCGCACGCGCGGCCCGGCCGGATCGTCCGGGTCCTCGGGGTCCTCGATGCTCCAGCGCGCCGTCGTGCGGACCGCGTCCAGGCTCGCCTTGCCGCACAGCCCGCAGGACGAGGTGGTGTAGACGTTGCGCTCCAGCGCGATGTCCGGGACGGCGACGCCGGGCGCGAGACGCACGTCGACGACGTTGTAGGTGTTGGAGCCTTCGTCGGTCGCGCCCGCGCAGTAGACGATGTTCGCCAGCTCATCCGCGGAGCCGAGCACGCCCTCGCTGACGAGGAAGCCCGCGGCCAGCGCGAAGTCGTCACCGGGGGTGCGCATCGTGATGGCGAGCGGCTTGCCGTTCAGCCGGATCTCCAGCGGCTCCTCGGCGACCAGGGTGTCCGGGCGGGTGCTGACCGCACCGTCCCGGATGCGCAGCACACGCCGTCGCTCAGTGACCCGTCCCATTTCGGTCCGTCCTGTCGGTGAGTCCTGTGGGCGGAGGCCCCGGCCGGCCCCACGGGGGCGGAGGCCGGCCGGGACCGCCGTCCGTCATGTACCGGCCGGTTTCCCGCCGCCGACGTGCTGATAGCCGAAACGGCCCTTGATGCAGAGGTTGCCGTGCGTGACCGGATTGTCCAGCGGCGAGCTGACCTTGACGATCTCATTGTCCTGCACGTGAAGGGTGAGGTTGCAGCCCACACCGCAGTACGCGCACACCGTGGTCGTCTGCGTCTGCCGGTCCTCGTCCCACGTGCCCGCCTCCCGCATGTCGAACTCCGACTTGAAGGAGAGCGCGCCCGTCGGGCACACCTCGATGCAGTTGCCGCAGTAGACGCAGGCGGAGTCCGTCAGCGGCGCGTCGTGCTCGGTGGAGATGCGGGCGTCGAAGCCGCGGCCCGCCATGGAGATCGCGAAGCTGTTCTGCCACTGCTCACCGCAGGCGTCGACGCACTTGTAGCAGAGGATGCACTTGTCGTAGTCCCGCACGTACAGATCGTTGTCGATCTTCGGAGGCTCGTTCATGGTGGCCGCGTCAGCGCCGAAGCGGTCCGGCTTCGCGCCGTACTCCTTGATCCACTCCGCTGCCCGCGGCGTCGTGGACAAGTCCGTTGCGGAGGCGAGCAGTTCGAGGACGATCTTGCGGCTGTGCCGGGCGCGCTCGGTGTCCGTACGCACCGTCATGCCCGCCTCCGCCTTGCGCGAGCAGGCCGGGGCGAGCGTGCGGGCGCCCTCGACCTCGACCACGCAGACGCGGCAGGCGTTCTTCGGCTCCAGCGTCTCGCCCTGGCAGAGCGTGGGGATGTCCTTGCCCGCGGCACGGCAGGCGTCCAGGATCGTCGACCCGTCGGGTACACGGGCCGGTTCGCCGTCGAGCTCGAACTCGACGAGGCGGCGCGGGGGATCCAGCGGTACTGCGGTCATGCGTAGGCTCCAAGTCGGTCGATGGCGGACTCCACGGCGTTCCACGCGGTCTGTCCCAGACCGCAGATCGAGGCGTCGCGCATCGCCGCTCCCACCTCGCGGAGCAGCGCGACGTCATCGGCCCCTCCGTTTCCGCCGGATCCCCCGTTGCGTTCGGCGAGCCGGTGCAGCGCCTCCTCCTGCCGTACGGTGCCGATGCGGCACGGCACGCACTGCCCGCACGACTCGTCGCGGAAGAACTCCGCGATGCGCAGCAGGATCCGCGGCAGCGGCACCGACGAGTCGAGGGCGAGCACCACGCCCGAGCCGAGCGTCGTACCGGCCTCTCTGGTGCCCTCGAACGTCAGCGGGATGTCCAGCTCGTCGCCGCGTACGAAGCCTCCCGCGGCGCCGCCCAGCAGCACGGCCCGCAGGTCGTCCCCGGCGCCCGCGAGCGAGAGCAGCTCGCCGAGTGTGGCGCCGAAGGGCAGTTCGTAGATGCCGGGACGCCCGACGCTGCCGGAGACGCAGAAGAGCTTCGGGCCGGTGGACTTGCCCGTCCCGATCGCGGCATACGCCTCGGCGCCCAGCTCCAGGACGGTCAGCACGTTCACCAGCGTCTCGACGTTGTTGGCGGCCGTCGGCTTGCCGAACAGGCCCTTCTCCACCGGGAACGGGGGCTTGGAGCGCGGCTCGCCCCGCTGCCCCTCCAGGGAGTTGAACAGCGCGGTCTCCTCGCCGCAGATGTAGGCGCCGGCGCCGCGCCGGATCTCGATGTCGAAGGCGTAGCCCATGCCGAGCACGTCGTCGCCGAGCAGTCCGCGGGCACGGGCCTGCACGATCGCGTTCGTCAACCGCCGCAGCGCGCGCGGGTATTCGCCGCGCAGATACAGATAGCCCTTGTGCGCGCCGGTGGCGTAACCGGCGATCGTCATCGACTCGATCAGCGCGAACGGGTCGCCCTCCATCAGCACCCGGTCCTTGAAGGTGCCCGGCTCGCTCTCGTCGGCGTTGCACACGACGTAGTGCGGATGGTCCGGCTGCGACGCCGTGGCCTGCCACTTGCGGCCCGTGGGGAAGGCGGCGCCGCCGCGCCCCACCAGCCCCGAGTCGTTCACCTCACGCAGCACCCCGGCCGGGCCGAGGGCGAACGCCCGGCGCAGCGCCCGGTATCCGCCGTGCGCGCGGTACTCGTCGAGGGACTCGGGGTCGGCCACGCCGATGCGTGACAGCAGCTTCAGCCCCGGGTCGCCGGCCTGCGGTACGGCGAGCATCGCGGACGGCTCCTCGGGCGCGGCCTCGGGGGCGTGTGCCGCCGCCTCGACGGCCTCCGCGGTGGCGGGGGCGAGGACGGCGGTGGCGTAGGGCACCTCCCCGTGTGCGGGGCCGCCGTCCCGCCCGAGCGGTGAACTCCCGTTCGGCGAGGCCCCGTTGGACGTGCCAGCGGAGGCCGCTGCCGCTCCGGCTCCCGGACCGGCCGCCGAGGGGCAGCCGGGCCCGGCCCGTACCGCCAGCACCGCCGGAGCCCGCTCGCACAGGCCCAGACAGGGGCTGGGCTGCCAGACAGCGCCGTCACGTGCCTCGCCCGCCGGGCCGAGGCGCTGCTCCACCTCCGCCCGGAAGTCGTCCGCGCCCGGCGCCGCCGCGCACGCGATGTCCGTGCAGACATGCACGACGGTGGCCGGACGCGGACGCATGGAGAACATCGAGTAGAACGTCGCCACCCCGTACGCCTCGGCCGGCGGCACCGTCAGCCTGCGGCACAGATAGGTGAGCGCTCCCTCGCTGATCCAGCCCACCCGGTCGTTGACCGCGTGGAGCCCCGGCAACAGCAGATCGCGCCGCTCCCGCGCGTCCCGGCCGCCGACGGCCCAGCGCAGGTCGCCCGTACTGCGGTCGTCCGCTCCCTCCCAGGCGCTGGGCGGCGGCCCGAGCAGATCGTCGACGGCCGCCTTCTCCTCGTCCGTCGGCTTGCTGTCACCGAAGCGCAGATCCATCGCAGGTCTCAGCTCCTCACGGCTGCCGCGACAGGCAGCTTCTCGATGCGTATCGCGGATGCCTTGAACTCGGCGGTACCTGCGATGGGGCAGTTGGACTCGATGGTCAGCTGGTTGGTGTCCACCTCGTCCGGGAAGTGCATGGTCATGAACGCCAGGCCGGGCCGCAGCCCGGGGTCGATCCACACCGGCGCCACGACCGAGCCGCGCCGCGAGGTCACCCGCACCTCTTCCTCCTGGCTGACGCCGTAGCTCTCGGCGTCCTCGGGGCACAGCTCCACGTACTCGCCGCGGCGCAGCGGGGAGGCGAAACTCCCGCTCTGCACACCGGTGTTGTACGAGTCGAGCCGCCGCCCCGTGGTCAGCCGCACCGGATACTCGTCGTCGGTGAGGTCGACGGGCGGGTCGTGCTTGACGATCCCGAACGGCGCCGGCTTGCCGCGCTTGTCCGGGTCCTTCTCCCACAGCCGCCCGTGCATGTACGGCGGCTCCAGCTCCTCCGTGCTGGGGCAGGGCCACTGGATGCCCTGGTGCTCGGCGAGCCGGTCGTACGTCATGCCGTAGTGGAGCGGCGAGACGGAGCGCAGCTCGTTCCAGACGGCCTCGGAGTCCGCGAACTTCCACTCGTGGCCCAGGCGTCCGGCGATCTCGCAGATGATGTCGATGTCCTCGCGGGCCTCACCGGGCGGGGCGACCGCCTTGCGCACGCGCTGCACCCGGCGCTCGCTGTTGGTGGTGGTGCCGTCCGTCTCGCACCAGGCCGCGGTCGCCGGCAGGACCACGTCGGCCAGTTCGGCAGTCTTCGTCAGGAAGATGTCCTGGACCACGAGGTGTTCGAGCTTCTGCAACCGCTCGACGGCCTGTCCGGTGTCGGCCTCCGACTGCGCCGGGTTCTCGCCGATGCAGTAGACGGCCTTCAGATCGCCGCTCTCCATGGCCTCGAACATCATGGTGAGGTTGCGCCCGTGGCGCGGCTCCAGCGTGACGTCCCACGCGGCCTCGAACTTCTCCCGGGTCTCCGGGTCGAGGACGTTCTGGAAGCCCGGCAGCCGGTCGGGGATGGCGCCCATGTCGCCGCCGCCCTGCACGTTGTTCTGGCCGCGCAGCGGCTGGAGCCCCGCGCCGTAGCGGCCGACGTGACCGGTGAGCAGCGAGAGGTTGATCAGCGCCCGTACGTTGTCGGTGCCGTTGTGGTGCTCGGTGATGCCCAGCGTCCAGCACAGCTGGGCGCGTTCGGCGGTGGCGTAGGCGTGCGCCAGGTCGCGGATCGCCTCGGCGGGCACGCCGGTGACCTTCTCGGCGGCGCTCAGCGTCCACGGCTCGACCTCGGCCCTGTACTCCTCGAAGCCGGTCGTGGCCCGCTCGATGAAGGTGTGGTTGGCCAGCCCCGCGTGGATGATCTCGCGGCCAATCGCGTGGGCGAGGGGGATGTCCGTGCCGACGTTCAGCCCGAGCCAGCTCTCCGCCCACTCGGCGGTGGACGTGCGGCGCGGATCGACGGAGTACATCCTCGCGCCGTTGCGTATGCCCCGCAGCACGTGCTGGAAGAAGATCGGGTGCGCGAAGCGGGCGTTGGAGCCCCACATCACGATCAGGTCGGTCGACTCGACCTCCTCGTAGGAAGAGGTGCCGCCGCCGGAGCCGAAGGCCGCCGACAGGCCGGCCACGCTGGGCGCGTGACAGGTGCGGTTGCACGAGTCGACGTTGTGCGTGCCCATGATGACGCGGGTGAACTTCTGCGCCACGTAGTTCATTTCGTTCGTCGCGCGGGCGCAGGAGAACATCCCGAAGGCGTCCGGGCCGTGCTCCTCCTTGATCCGGCGGAAGCCCTCGGTCGCCTTCCCGAGCGCCTCCTCCCAGGTCGCCCGCCGCAGCGGACCGCCCTTCTCGTCCCGCACCAGCGGATGCGTGAGCCGGGTGTACTCCTTCGACGACGGTTTCCCGCGGTCGCGTTTCATGCTGCGCTCCTTACGGTCTGTGCCAGCAGGTCGGTCACGGCGTGGATGGCGCAGAGCTTCGGCACGCGGGTGCCGGTGAGCGCGGCGAGCTCGACCACGGCGGCCAGGAGCACGTCCAGCTCCATCGGCTTGCCGCTCTCCAGGTCCTGGAGGGTGGAGGTCTTGTGCTCGCCGACGCGTTCGGCTCCGGCCAGCCGCTTCTCGACGGAGATGTCGGGGCGGCAGCCGACGGCCCCGGCCACCGCGAGCGTCTCGCGCATCATCGTCGCCACCAGCGCCCTGGTGTCCTGGTGGCGGCAGATCTGCGCCATGGTCGCGCGGGAGAGCGCGCTGAGCGGATTGAAGGCGATGTTGCCGATGAGCTTGATCCACACGTCGTTGCGGATGTCTGCCTCGACGGGGCACTTCAGCCCGCCCGCCTTCATGGCCTCGCTGAAGTCCTCGCAGCGCCTGGAGTCGGTGGTGTCGGGCTCGCCTATCGAGAAGCGGGTGCCTTCCAAGTGCCGTACGACGCCGGGCCCTTGGAGCTGGGTGGCCGCGTAGACGACGCAGCCGACGGCGCGTTCGGGCGGAAGCACCGCGCTGACGGCGCCGCCGGGGTCCACGCTCTCTATGCGCCTGCCCTCGTAGGGGCCTTCGAGACCGTGGAAGTACCACCAGGGAATGCCGTTCTGCGCGGCCACCACGGCCGTGTCCTCGCCGAGCAGGGGGTGGACCAGCGGCCCGCACTCGGCGTACGAGTTGGCCTTGAGTCCCAGGAAGACGTAGTCGACGGGCCCGATGGCGGACGGGTCGTCGGTGGCGTGCACGCGTGCGGTGAAGTCACCGCGGGGGCTGAGGACCTGTACGCCGTGCTCCTTCATGGCGGCCAGGTGCGGTCCGCGGGCTATCAGGTGTACGTCCGCGCCCGCGCGGTGCAGTGCTGCACCGACGTAGGCGCCTATCGCTCCGGCACCGACGACTGCGACTTTCATATCCGCTCTCCGTTCGGTTGAGGGGACCGAGCGTGGGGGAACCAGGATGGTCGACAGAATATTGTATACACTTGGCTTTCCCAACGGGCAAGACGTGTGCGGCGGTTGCGCCGCACACGACCCGACCCGGCCGGTTTCCGGCGCGGACCATTGGTCAGGTCCGAATTATCCCTTCACGGCCGCCCGTGGGGAACCCGTCGTCCGTCAGTCGCCCGTCAGCCCCCGGTGAAGAGCTGCACGACCTTGAGGATCAGCTCGTAGAGCCCGTACGCCATGGGCAGCCCGACCCACAGCCATGTGAACGCGAACAGCGCCGCGGGCGGCCGCGCGGCGGTGTCCGCCGGCGCGGCCTCGGGGGTGGTCGTCTCTCCGCCGGTCATCGCCCGGTCGCCTCCCTGGTCTCTGCGCCGCCCTCCTGGCCGGCGGCCGCCACGGCCGTCGCGGGCTCGTGGAACTTCGGATTCACCGGCCGGATCAGCTCGTTGGCGATGAAGCCCACGGCCAGCAGCCCGATCATGATGGACAGGGCGAGCCCGTAGAGGCCCGGCCCCGAACGGCCCGCCGCCTCCTGCGAGTCGGCGACCCAGTTGACGATCAGCGGGCCGAGTACGCCGGCGGTGGACCAGGCGGTCAGCAGCCGCCCGTGGATGGCGCCGACCTCGTACGTCCCGAACAGGTCCTTCAGATACGCCGGTACGGTCGCGAAGCCGCCCCCGTAGAAGGAGATGATGACGAGCGCGCACCCGATGAACAGCGGCTTGGAGGAGTCGCCCAGCAGCACGATCCCCAGATACATCAGAGCGCCGACGCCGAGGTAGCAGCGGTACATGTTCTTGCGCCCGATGGCGTCGGACGTCGTCGACCACAGGAACCGGCCGCCCATGTTGGCCAGCGAGAGCAGCGCGACGAAGCCCGCCGCTGCCGAAGCGGAGACCGGCGTGGAGGTGTCGGCGAAGAAGTCGCCGATCATCGGCGCGGCCTTCTCCAGGATGCCGATGCCGGCGGTGACGTTCATGCACAGCACCACCCACAGGCACCAGAACTGCGGGGTGCGCACGGCGTTGCGAGCCGAGACGTCGGCGGTCGTCACCATCGCCTTCTGCGCCTGCTGCTCCTGGGGCTTCTTTCCGCCCGGGGGCCGCCAGCCGTCCGCCGGTACGCGCACGAGCAGCACGCCCAGCGACATGAAGACCGCGTAGACCAGGCCGTGCACGAGGAAGGCCGCGGCGACGCCGCCGTGGTCCGAGCCGAAGCTCTCCAGCATCTGCGCCGACCACGGCGAGGCGATCAGCGCGCCGCCGCCGAAGCCCATGATCGCGATGCCGGTGGCCATTCCCGGCCTGTCGGGGAACCACTTGATCAGTGTGGAGACGGGGGAGATGTAGCCGATCCCGAGGCCGATCCCGCCGATGAAGCCGTAGCCGAAGACGACCAGCCAGTACTGCTCGACGGCGGCGCCCAGCGCCGCGATCAGGAAGCCCGAGCAGAAGCAGAGCAGGGACACCGTCATCGCCCAGCGCGGTCCGTTGCGCTCCACGAGGGTGCCGCCGAAGGCCGCCGAGAGGCCGAGCATCACGATGCCGAGCTGGAACGGGAGGGCGCTGGCCGTACCGGACAGTCCGAGCGAGGACTCCAGCGCTGGTTTGAAGACGCTCCACGCGTAGGCCTGACCGATCGACAGATGGACGGACAGGGCGGCCGGAGGTATCAGCCAGCGGCTCCAACCGGGAGGCGCGACAGTGCGGGAGCGATCGAGAAACCCAGGTGCCATGGCCAGGAGGTTAGGAAGTTGAAGAGCGGATGACCAGAGGCGCGACAGATTTCGTCGACAGTATGTGGCCGGTCCGCTGCGCCGGGGCGGGGTTGCGCCTAATGAGGGGTTGGGAGACATGACAAGCGTGTCGTTCTTCATATTTGAGGCTCAATGCGGACATTTGTGATGTCAGCACCCCCGGAGAAAAGGATTCCTCATGCGATCTGTCATCCGTCCCGCCTTCGTAGGGCTCGCGGTAGTCGGCATGGCCTTCGCGGGCGCCGCTACTGCCCAGGCTTGCGACGACGACTCTCCCTCGACGGTGAACGTCGCCAACTTCGAGGACAGCTTCAACGAGGACAGCTACAACGACTTCACCTTCACCGACAGCTTCAACGGCACCATCATCGACGGTGACCTGACGATCAACTGACGGGTCCTGCGACGGGCGGGGCGGCCACGGCATCAGCCGGGGCCGCCCCGCTTCCGTGTGCCTGCGGCTTCCGTGTGCCGGCGGCTTCCGTGTGCCTGCGGCTTCCATGCGTCAGCAGCGGTCGGGCTCCCCGGGACCTCCCGGCTCGGCGCACGGTCCGCCGACTTCGGCGGACTCCCCGGCTCCGGGGCGGAGGACCGTACCGGGCACGGCGACGGAGACCGGGCCTGCGAACGAATCCCGGGCGGCGCGCACCGCGTCCCGGTGCGGGGTGCCGGGCCACAGATGGGTCAGCAACAGCCGTGCGGCGCCCGCCTGCTGGGCGTAGCGCCCGGCCAGGCGCGCGGAGAGCAGATGCGCGGCGTCCTCGGGGGGCACGGTCTCCGGGTGCGTGGCTTCCGAGAGGAAGAGGTCGGCGTTCCGCGCCAGTTCGGGCACCTCCGGGCTCGGGCCCGTGTCCCCGGTGTAGGCGAAGACGGCGCCGCACGGGCCGGTCAGCCGGACGCCGGCGTTGGGCACGAAGTGCGGGAGCAGCCGGGTCTCCACGTCGAAGGGGCCGATCCGCAGACGTGCGCCGGCGGTGATCCCGTGCGGCGTACGGAAGCCGTCGAGCATGCCGGGCCGGTCGAGTGCCAGCACCGCGTCGAGGGCGCCCGGCGGCGAGTACAGCGGGAGCGGCGGGGGAGCGGAGCCGCCGAGTGCGCGGGCGCGCAGCAGCGGGTTGAGGTCCGCGCAGTGGTCCGGATGTCCGTGGGTGACCAGCACCGCGTCGACGTCCTCCGGGCGGATACGGGCCAGCAGGGGCGGGAGCGTCGCGTACCCCGGATCGAGCAGGAGGCGGAAGCCGTCGCAGACGAGCAGATAGCCGCTGCACCCCTGGTCCGGAGTGGGCCAGGCGCCGCGGCCGCCGAGCACGGTCAGTTCCACGGGGGCGCCTCCCCGTCCCGCCGCACCCCTTCGTTCATCGCTTGACGCAGGTGTACGAGGCGAAGACCGATGCGCGGAAGGAGGAGTCGGCGATCTCGAAGCCCGCGGCTGTGAGCATCGGCTCGAACAGCCAGCGGAACGTGCTGTGTTCGGTGCGGATGTGCTCCGCGAGCTCCTCGCGGGTGTAGGCCGTGGCGGGGTCCTCGGGTGCCTTGGCGAGCCAGTCGTCGAGGACGCTCTCCGCCTGCTCCGGAGCGAAGTCGTAGAGGAGGTCGTGCAGCCGTAGGACGCCGCCCGGGCGGAGCATCCCGGCGATGCGGCGCAGTGCCAGCACCTTCCAGAAGTCGGGGAGTTGATGCAGTGCGTGGCGGGTGAAGACCGCGTCGGCCGGAGCGCCGGAGTGCTCGTACGTGAGGAATCCGCCCCGTACGCACTCCAGCGCCGGGAGGCCCTCCGCGGTGGCGCGCTCTCGCAGCACGTCACGCATGACGGGCGAGATCTCCACGGCGACCACGCGCCCGAAGTGCCGTGCGGCAGGTACCGCGAACTGGCCGGTGCCCGCGCCGAGATCGACGACGACCGACTCCGCGGAGAGCCCGCGGGAGCGGAGCAGCGTGATGTCCGCACCCGGGTCGGGGCGTCCCTGCTTGCGGTCGAAGCCGCCGACGAAGTCGGGGTCGAGGTGCTCGGGGCCTGCGTGCGCGAGTTCGTCGGGCATCCAGTCGCGGTCCATGGGAAGGGAGACTGGCACGGCCCGCGACAGCGGCGCGCGCCATTATCGGGCGGGCCGAGGCGCACCGGGAGGGGGCCGGAACGCGCGGCGTCGGGCACTCGGGGCGGGCGCTCGGCGCGGGAGCCGGAGCGGGAATCGGGCGCCGGGGGCGGGAGCCGGCTCCCGTGCCTCGGGATGCGGGTGGGTGTGACGCGTCACAGAGGGGCGGAAGATGCCCCCTACACCCGGCACAGGCGCAGTGCACTCCGTAGACTGTATTCAATAGCCAGAAGTTCGGGTTCCCTGTTCCTGGTCCGCTGTGACCAGGCCGGGGTCCGCCCGGGAGTCAAGGAGTAGCCGATGCTGTCCGCGGGTCTGCCGGAAGGCACCATGCCCAAGCTCGAGCGGCCGGGGCCGCTCCGCGAGCGGGTCTACGAGGCGCTGCTGGAGCTGATCACCACGCGCTCGCTCAGGCCCGGGCAGCATCTCGTCGAGAGCGAACTCGCCCAGCATCTCGGCGTCTCACGGCAGCCCGTGCGCGAGGCGTTGCAGCGGCTGAACACCGACGGATGGGTCGATCTGCGCCCCGCGCAGGGGGCGTTCGTGCACGAGCCGACGGAGGACGAGGCCGATCAGCTGCTGACGGTCCGTACGCTGCTGGAGGCGGAGGCGGCCCGGCTCGCCGCGGTGCACGCGGACTCCGCCGGCATCGCGGAGCTGGAGGACCTGTGCGCCCGCGGTGAGGCGGCCGTCGGCGGCGAGGAGGTCGAGGCGGTCGTGGAGGCCAACGCGGCGTTCCACGCACGGGTGATGGGCCTGGCGGGGAACGCGGTCCTCGCGGAGCTGGCCCGCCAGGTAGACCGCAGGGTGCGCTGGTACTACACGCCGGTGGCGCGGCAGCGCGGCGCGCAGTCCTGGATCGAGCACCGCGAGCTGATCGCGGCCATCACCGACGGCGACGAGGGCCGTGCCGCCGAGGTCATGCGGAAGCACACGGAGCACACGCGCCGCTCGTACCACGAGCGCGAACGCCCCTGAGAGCCGGACGGCCGCGCTGCTGCCGTACCCGCCTCGCTGCTTCGCCGCCTCGCGGAGGGTGCGGGCGCGCACGGAGTGGTCGTCGGAGCGGGGGTTGGGGCGGCGGCGCGGTAGCGGGAACGCTTCGCGGCTTCGCGGAGTCCTTTGTCCATTGCATGGAAAAAGTCGAAGCAGTTTCTGCAGAACTTCTTCCCCCTTGCGCAGAGCGCTGGTACGTTCCCAGTCAATCCCCGGGGAGCGACCCACGCTCCGCGGGAGAGGTCGACGAGAAGTCCGGCCCCGGGCAGGGGAGTTGGTCTCCCTGCCGCCGGGCCGGGTGGCTTCCCGAGAGCCGTTCGACGGTGGCCAGGGGAGGAGGGTGGCGGTGAGGCGCATGACTGCTCGGCCCGCGAACGCCCACCAGGCGCGACTGCTCCGCCTGTTGCGTGACGGCGGCCCGAACTCCCGCGCCGAACTGGGCGACCACGTCGACCTCTCCCGCTCCAAGCTCGCCGTGGAGATCGACCGCCTGCTGGAGACAGGGCTCGTCGTCGCCGACGGGCTCGCCGCCTCCCGCGGCGGCCGGCGTTCGCACAACGTGCGGCTGACACCCGAACTCCGTTTCCTGGGCGTCGACATCGGCGCCACGTCCGTCGATGTGGCGGTCACCAACCCCGAGTTGGAGATCCTGGGACACCTCAACCAGCCGATGGACGTGCGTGAGGGCCCGGTCGCGGTCTTCGACCAGGTGCTCGCGATGGTCGGCAAGCTCCGCGACTCCGGTGTCGCCGCCGAGGGCTTCGACGGCGCCGGGATCGGAGTCCCGGGCCCGGTGCGCTTCCCCGAGGGCGTACCGGTGGCGCCGCCGATCATGCCCGGCTGGGACGGCTTTCCCGTACGGGAGGCCCTCGGCCAGGAGCTGGGCTGCCCCGTCATGGTCGACAACGACGTGAACCTCATGGCCATGGGCGAGATGCAGGCCGGAGTCGCCCGCTCCGTGCGGGACTTCTTCTGCGTGAAGATCGGCACCGGCATCGGCTGCGGCGTCGTCGCCGGAGGCGAGGTGCACCGCGGCACCACGGGAAGCGCCGGCGACATCGGGCACATCCAGGTCGAGCTGGAGGGCCGGCAGTGCCCGTGCGGCAACCGCGGCTGCCTGGAGGCCTACTTCGGAGGAGCCGCGCTCGCGCGTGACGCCGAGGCCGCCGCGCGCGACGGGCTGTCGGCGGAGCTGGCCACGCGGCTGGAGGCCGCGGGACGGCTGACCGCCGAGGACGTGGCCACCGCGGCCGCCGCGGGCGACGGCACCTCACTCGACCTCATCCGCGACGGCGGCGCCCGCGTCGGCCAGGTCATCGCGGGCTTGGTCAGCTTCTTCAACCCCGGGCTCGTGGTGATCGGCGGCGGTGTGACCGGGCTCGGCCACACGCTGCTCGCGAGCATCCGCACACAGGTCTACAGCCGGTCGCTGCCCCTGGCGACCGGCAATCTCCCCATCGTCCTGGGCGAGTTGGGCCCCGCCGCCGGCGTGACCGGAGCCGCCCGGCTCATCAGCGACCACCTCTTCTCACCGGCCTGACCCGACTGCTCAAGGCCGGGCGCCCGCCCGGCCCCCACGGCCCAGCGGCCCCGTAGTACAGCGCGTGCACCGCCCCGCACCACGGCATCCGCCGCGTACGCCCTCCGGATCCCGTACCTCTCAGCGCATTCCGGCACCTCCGCACATTCCGGCACTTCAGCGCACACCCGCATCCCGTGACCCCGGCACCCGCACCCCGGCACCCGCACACCACGGCACACCCGATATTCCGTACATCAGCATCCGCACCCCCTACGAGCACCGGCGCCCGGTTCGGGCGTCCAGCACGGTCCCGCCTGTCCGTACGAAGTACGCACGGAGGCCCCCGCCATGGCTCCACAGGTTCCACAGGTCCCAACGGGCCCGCCTTCTCCGGCGGCTCAACCGGCCGAGTCCGCGCCCCTGTTGAGGATGTCCCGCATCACCAAGACCTTCCCTGGAGTACGGGCGCTGGACGGCGTCGACCTGGACGTGCAGGCCGGCGAAGTGCACTGCCTGCTGGGCCAGAACGGTGCGGGCAAGTCCACCCTCATCAAGGTCCTCGCCGGGGCGCACCAGCCCGACTCGGGCGAGATCCACTGGCGGGGCGAGCCCGTACGGCCGGCCACTCCGGCCGCGGCGATGCGGCTGGGAATCGCGACCATCTACCAGGAACTCGACCTGGTGGAGCACCTGTCGGTCACCGAGAACATCTTCCTCGGCAACGAGGTCGCCGTCCGCGGCGTCGTCCGCGCGCGTGAGGCCCGCGGCCGCGCCGCCGCGCTCCTGCGCCGCCTCGGGCACCCGGAGATCGACCCGGACACGGCCGTCGGAGCGCTCCCGGCCGCCGCGCAGCAGATCGTCTCGATGGCGCGCGCCCTCTCCCACGACGTGCGCCTCATCGTCATGGACGAACCCTCCGCGGCCCTCGACCCGGACGAGGTCGACAACCTCTTCCGCATCGTCGGCGGGATGACCGCGGACGGCGTCGCCGTCGTCTACATCTCGCACCGCCTGGAAGAGATCCGCCGCATCGGCGACCGCGTCTCCGTGCTCAAGGACGGCCGTGTCGCGGCCCGCGGGCTGCCTGCCCGCACCACCGGGACGGGGGAGTTCGTGGCGCTGATGACGGGCCGCGACGTGCAGTACGTCTTCCCGCGGCGCCCCGTCACCACCGAGCCGCTGCACGACAGGGTCCTGCACAAGGTGCCGCCGCCGCCCGTGCTGTGTGCCGAAGGGCTCGCGCGCGAGGGCGAGTTCGAGCCTCTCGACCTCGAACTGCGGGCGGGCGAGATCACCGGCCTCGCCGGGCTGGTCGGCTCGGGGCGCTCGGAGATCCTGGAGACCCTCGCAGGCGCCCGCCGCCCCACCGCGGGGCGCGTACTCGTCGACGGCAGGCCGCTGCGCCCGGGTGACGTCACCGCGGCCGTACGGGCGGGCGTCGGCCTGGCGCCCGAAGAGCGCAAATCCCAGGCGCTGTTGATGCTGGAGTCCGTCACCAGCAACGTCTCCCTCTCCGCGCTGCCCCGCTTCTCCACGGGCGGCTGGCTCGACCGCGTGCGCGAGCGCGCCGAGACCCGCTTCCGCACCCGGGGCCTCGCCCTGCATCCCGACGATCCGGACCGTGCCGTGCGCACTCTGTCCGGCGGCAACCAGCAGAAGGTCGTACTGGCGCGCTGGCTGCTGCGCGAATGCCGGGTGCTGCTGCTGGACGAGCCGACCCGCGGCGTCGACGTCGGGGCGCGCGCCGAGCTGTACGGAGTCATACGCAGGCTCGCGGACTCCGGCGTCGCCGTACTCCTCGTGTCCAGCGAAGTGCCCGAAGTGCTCGGTCTCGCCGACCGGGTGCTGGTGCTGCGCGAGGGCCGCGTGGTGCACACCGCCCCCGCCCGGGAGCTCGACGAGCACCGGGTGCTCGACCTCGTCATGGAAGGGAGCCCGTCGTGCTGAGCCCAACCGGTGCCGAGGCGGTCAAGGAGCCCGCGCAGGCGGCTGCTTCACCGCCGCGGCGCGGCGCCGGCGCAACACGTGCCGGACTGCGCCATCTCTCGCTCGCCGGGGTGCTGGTGGCGCTGGTGATCGTGGGTGCGTTCACCAAGCCGCAGCAGTTCCTGACGGCCGACAACCTTCAGCTGATCCTCACCCAGTCCTCCGTCATCGGGGTCGTGACCGTCGGCGTCACCTTCGTGATCATCGGCGGCGGCATCGACCTGTCCGTCGGGGCGATCGTCGCGCTCGCCTCCGTATGGGCGACGACCGTGGCCACGCAGGAGTTCGGGCTCGGTGGCATGCTGCTGTGCGCCCTGTCGGTGGGGGTGGGCTGCGGCCTCGTCAACGGCCTGCTCATCGCCTACGGGCCGATGGTGCCCTTCATCGCGACACTCGCCATGCTCGCCTCCGCGCGGGGGCTGGCGCTGCTGATCAGCGACGGCAAGACGCAGGTGGTGACGGTGGACTCCGTGCTCGACCTCGGCGTCTCCGACAGCTACGTGCTGGGCGTGCCGCCGCTCGTGCTGGTCTTCGCGGCGGTGGCGGTGCTGGGCTGGCTCGTCCTGGGCCGTACGACCTTCGGGCGGCGCACGGTGGCCGTGGGCGGCAACGCGGAGGCGTCCCGGCTCGCCGGCATCGCCGTACGCAGGCAGCGGCTGCTGCTGTACCTGCTGTCCGGACTGTGCTGCGGCATCGCCGCGTTCATGCTGATCGTCCTCACCGGCTCCGGTCAGAACACCAACGGCAATCTCTACGAACTCGACGCGATAGCCGCCGCGATCATCGGCGGCACGCTGCTCAGCGGCGGCCGGGGCACCATCACCGGTTCCGTGCTGGGAGTCCTCGTCTTCACCACGATCACCAACCTGTTCGCGCTCAACAACCTCCAGACCGACGTCCAGCAGATCGCCAAGGGAGCGATCATCGTCGCCGCTGTCCTGGTCCAGAAGGGGCGTAAGACGCAATGACCGAGATGAATGAGAACGCCGGCCCGAAGCGGGGCCCGAATCCCGACGTGAACCCGAACTCCCGTACCTCGCCCGTCTCCCGCGGCCCCCGCGCCTCGCGCAGGAACGTGCTCTTCGGTACGGCCGCCGCCGGTGCCGCCCTCTTCGCCGCGGGCTGCACCAGCAACGAGAGCAACGACGACAAGGACGCCGGGACCGGGCAGGCCAACGTCGCCGACGACCGGCCCGGCAAGAGGGTCACCATCGGCTTCGCCGGTCCGCAGGCCGACCACGGCTGGCTCAACGCCATCAACGAGCAGGCCAAGCAGCGGGCGAAGAAGTACCGGGACGTCACGCTGGAGGCCACCGAGGGCTCCAACGACAACGCGCAGCAGGTCGGCCAGATCGAGACGCTGATCAACAAGAAGGTCGACGTGCTCGTGATCCTCCCCGCCGACGGCAAGGCCCTGACGCAGGTGGGCCTGAAGGCGATGCGCGCGGGCATCCCCGTGGTCAACCTCGACCGCGTCTTCGCCTCGCAGCAGGCGTACCGCTGCTGGATCGGCGGCGACAACTACGGGATGGGCCTCAACGCGGGCCGCTACATCGGCGAGAAGCTGAAGGGCAAGAAGAACGCGAAGGTCGTCGAACTCGCCGGCATCGACAACCTGGAGCTGACCCGTGAGCGCACGGAAGGCTTCGACGACGCCCTGAAGAACTACCCCAACATCAAGAAGGTCGCCCGCCAGGCCGCCGAGTTCACCGTCGAGTCCGGGCAGTCGAAGATGGCTCAACTGCTGCGTGCGGAACCGAAGTTCGACGCCCTGTGGAACCACGACGACGATCAGGGCGTGGGCGCCGAGCGGGCCATCAGACAGGCCGGACGCGATGACTTCCTGATGGTCGGCGGCGCCGGTTCACGCCGCGTCATGGACGCCATCAAGGCCGACGACAGCGTCATCAAGGCGACCGTCCTCTACCCGCCGACGATGGCGGCCTCCGCGATCGACCTGGCCCGTGCGCTCGGGCAGGGCAAGGGAGTCGGCGGACTGGCCGAGTTCGAGATCCCGGCCTCGATGACCCTCTACTCGGCCGTCGTCACCAAGGCCAACGTCGAGGAGTACCTGCCGACCGGCTTCAAGTAGGCGGGATCCGGGGGCCGTTCGGGGCCCGGTGCGG
Source organism: Streptomyces sp. HNM0575 (assembly GCF_012726265.1). Lineage (GTDB taxonomy): Bacteria > Actinomycetota > Actinomycetes > Streptomycetales > Streptomycetaceae > Streptomyces. The sequence goes on from NZ_JAASAG010000003.1 coordinate 327,144, forward strand.
GGGCGCGCTCATGCCGCGACCGCCCTCGCACCCGTCCCGCGGAGCCCCCGCGCACCACGCCAGGCCGTGCCCCACCGACAGGCCGTGCCCCACCCCCCACTCGTACCCCCGACAGGGAGGAGCCCAGCCCCATGTCCAACGACACAGCGCCCGCACCCGCGCCCGCCCCCGCACGCCCCGAGCAGGGCGGGGCGGCGCCGCCGCTCGGCGTGGGCATGGTCGGTTACGCCTTCATGGGCGCCGCACACTCCCAGGGCTGGCGCACCGTCGGCCGGGTCTTCGAGCTTCCCCTCACGCCCGCCATGACGGCCGTCTGCGGCCGGGACGCGGACGCCGTGCGGGCGGCGGCCGGCCGGCTGGGCTGGACGGCGTCGGAGACCGACTGGCGGGCGCTGATAGCCCGCGACGACGTCCAGCTCGTCGACATCTGCACACCGGGCGAGAGCCACGCCGAGATCGCGGTCGCGGCGCTGGAGGCAGGCAAGCACGTGCTGTGCGAGAAGCCGCTCGCCAACTCCGTCGAAGAGGCCGAGGAGATGGCGGCGGCGGCCCGACGGGCCCGTGAGCGCGGCCAGTTGACGATGGTCGGCTTCAACTACCGCCGTACGCCGGCACTCGCCTTCGCCCGTCGCATGGTTGCCGAGGGCCGCCTGGGCGAACTGCGGCACGTACGGGTCAGCTACCTTCAGGACTGGCTCGTCGACCCCTCCTTCCCGCTGGCGTGGCGGCTGCGCAGGGAGGCGGCCGGATCCGGCGCTCTCGGCGACCTCGGTGCACACGCCGTCGACATCGCGCAGCACCTCGCGGGCTCGCCGCTGGCCGGGGTGTCGGCGCAGACGGAGACGTTCGTGACGGAGCGTCCGCTGCCGGGCGAGGAGGCCGGTGGCGCGCTCGGCCCGGTCACAGTCGACGACGCCGCCATCTTCAACGGGCGCCTGGCATCGGGTGCGTTGGCGTCCTTCGAGGTCACACGGGTCGCTGCCGGGCGCAAGAACGCCCTGCGGGTCGAGCTCAACGGCACCCTGGGATCACTGGAGTTCGACCTGGAACGCCTCAACGAGCTGAACTTCCACGACCACACGGACTCCGCGGCGGAGTCCGGCTTCCGGCGGATCCTCGTCACCGAGGCCGACCACCCCTACCTGGAGGCCTGGTGGCCGCCGGGGCACGGCCTGGGCTACGAGCACACCTTCGTACACCAGGCGCGGGACCTGCTGTACGCGATCGCCACCGGCACCGACCCCGAACCCTCCTTCGCCGACGGGCTACAGGTCCAGCGGGTGCTGGCGGCGGTGGAGGAGAGCGCGGCGAAGCACAGCGCGTACATCGCCGTGTCCGGCGACTGAGCGTCCGAGCAGCACGAGACGGGCCCGGGAGATCCCGGGAGACCAGGAGGGTCGAGCACATGCCCAGACAGTTCACGCTCTTCACCGGCCAGTGGGCCGACCTCCCGCTGGAGGAAGTCTGCCGCCTGGCCCGCGACTTCGGCTACGACGGGCTCGAACTCGCCTGCTGGGGCGACCACTTCGAAGTGGACAGGGCCCTCGCCGAGCCTGACTACGCCGACGGCCGGCGCGCCCTGCTGGAGAAGTACGGGCTGAACTGCTGGGCGATCTCCAACCACCTGGTGGGCCAGGCCGTCTGCGACGATCCCGTCGACGAGCGGCACAAGGGCATACTGCCCGCCCGCATCTGGGGCGACGGCGACCCGGAGGGCGTACGGCGGCGCGCCGCCGCGGAGTTGAAGGACACGGCGCGGGCGGCGGCGGCCTTCGGGGTGCGCACCGTCGTGGGATTCACCGGGTCCTCGATCTGGCATCTGGTGGCGATGTTCCCGCCCGTGCCGCCGCACATGGTCGACCGCGGCTACGAGGACTTCGCCGAACGGTGGCATCCGATCCTCGACGTCTTCGACGCGGAAGGCGTGCGCTTCGCCCACGAGGTGCATCCCAGCGAGATCGCGTACGACTACTGGACGACGCACCGCGCGCTCGAAGCCGTCGGCCACCGCCCGGCGTTCGGGCTCAACTTCGACCCAAGCCACTTCGTCTGGCAGGACCTGGACCCCACCGGGTTCCTCTACGACTACCGGGACCGCATCTACCACGTCGACTGCAAGGAGGCCCGCACCCGGCTGGACGGGCGCAACGGCCGCCTCGGCTCGCATCTGCCGTGGGGCGACCCGCGGCGCGGCTGGGACTTCGTCTCGGCCGGGCACGGCGACGTGGCCTGGGAGGACGTGTTCCGGATGCTGCACTCCATCGGCTACGACGGGCCCGTCTCGGTGGAGTGGGAGGACGCCGGCATGGACCGCCTGGCGGGCGCGCCGGAGGCGCTGCGGCGGCTGAAGGCGTTCGACTACGACCCGCCCACGTCCTCCTTCGACGCGGCGTTCAGCAGCTGATCTCCAACCGGGCCCGGGCCACCGCCGGTTGAGCCGCCGCGCCCCGGGCAACCCGCCGGCCCGGGGCGCGGCTCCGCCCGCGCGAACCGGGTCCGGGACCAGGGCGGGGACCAGGGCGGGACCAGCGGCGCCGCCCATGACGTCCGTCATCTCCGGCGGCCTCCGCGCGCCTCCGTTTCCCCGTATGCCGTGGACGGCACGCACCGTCACATACGGTCATATCCGCTGACCAGCGCGTCCGCCCGTAGGGTGCGGCCCCGTACGGACGCCGTCACGCGCACGACAGGAAAGGGGTGAACTGCCGGTCGTTACAGGACAGGTCATGAATTGCCGGGCCGACTTTGCGAGTTCTTGACAAGAACTGTGCGGACGACCACTGTCATGCCTCTCCACCCCTTGCCCCACCAAGGAAGGCGACGTCCCGCCATGAGTTCACGTCCTGTCAGAGTGCTGGTCTCGGTCCTCACCGGTGCGGGTCTGGCCTTCGCCGCCCCCGCCGCCGTGCCCGCCATCGCGAACTCCGCGCCGGCCGCCGCCGCGGACGCGGCCCCCGCCGACGCCTGCTACACCTGGAGCGGGACGCTCGGCGAGGGTGCCTCCGGCGAGGCCGTACGACAGCTCCAGATCCGCGTCGCCGGATACCCGGGAACGGGCAGCCAGCTCGCCGTCGACGGCGAGTTCGGACCGGCCACCAAGGCCGCCGTGCAGCGCTTCCAGTCGGCCTACGGCCTGGGCGGCGACGGCACCGCGGACGAGGCCACCTTCAACAAGATCTACGAGTTGCAGGACGATGACTGCTCCCCGGTCAACTTCGACTACGGCGAGCTGAACAACTGCAACTCCGACTGGTCCGGCGGCAAGGTCGACGCGGCCACGGCCCGGTCCAACGCGCTGGTCACCATGTGGAAGCTCCAGGCCATGCGCCACGCCATGGGCGACAAGCCGATCACCGTCAACGGCGGCTTCCGTAGCGTCTCGTGCAACGACGCGGTCGGCGGCGCGGCCAACAGCCGCCACCTGTACGGCCACGCGGCCGACCTCGGCGCCGGCTCCCAGGGCTTCTGCGCCCTGGCGCAGGCGGCCCGCGACCACGGCTTCACCGAGATCCTCGGCCCCGGCTACCCGGGCCACGACGACCACACCCATGTCGCGGGCGGCGAGGGCCAGTTCTGGTCCGCCCCCGACTGCGGTATCTGACCCGCGAGTTCACCTCGTCCTGGTTCACCTCGTCGCGCCCGGCGCGACGAACGACGACGAACGACGACGCCCGCCCGGTGCTTCGGCCCGGGCGGGCGTTCGTGTGTCCGTACGGCCGCTCTGTGGAGCAGCGCGGTCCGGTTGTGGCGCCGGGGCAGCTCTCTTTGTCCACATCGTGGAAGAAGCCAACTCCGGGTATGTCAAAGGGGTTTCGGTATAGGACGAAGATGGCTACCGTCCTTGGGTGTACCGGACATGAGCCGATTTCCCCCTCGTTCCTCTCCCGTACGGACGATTTCACACTGACTCCGGTCTTCCCGGGCGCGTACGCCCGGAGGACCGTTCCGGCGCGACGGCGCGCGCCTGTGCCAGAGCAAGCGGTCAACGACACCTACGTCACCCACCGTTCCGCCTCCCAGGAGGAGTCGCGTGCACAGGATCACCCGTTCTGCATCCCTGCCCTCCGGGCCGCGCAGGCCCGGACTTCCGTGGCGGCGCCGGGTACGCGCCGCGTTCCGTTCCAGGTTCGCCGTGCTCGTCTCCGCGCTGCTGCTCGGGAGTTCGCTGAACCTCGGTGCGGCGCCGTCGAGTTACGCGGCCGCGCCCCGGCCGGAGGCGAAGGCCGCCGCCGCCGACTTCCAGCAGGTCACCCTCGCCAAGGGCGAGCCCGAGACCGGCGAGCCGATGACGCTGTCCGTGCTGCCGGACCGTTCCGTGCTGCACACCTCGCGGGACGGGACGCTGAGGCTGACCGACGCGGGCGGCGCCACCAGGGTCGCCGGGAAGATCCCCGTCTACAACCACGACGAGGAAGGCCTCCAAGGCGTGGGCGTGGACCCGGACTTCGCCACGAACCGCTTCGTCTACCTCTACTACGCGCCGCCGATGGACACCCCCGAGGGCGACGCCCCCGAGACGGGGAACGCGGACGACTTCAAGCCGTTCGACGGCGTCAACCGCCTCTCCCGCTTCGAGCTCGGCGAGGACGGCACGCTCAAGACCGACAGCGAGAAGACGATCCTCGAAGTGCCCGTGAACCGGGGCCTGTGCTGTCACGTCGGGGGCGACATCGCCTTCGACGCCGACGGCAACCTGCTGCTGTCCACGGGTGACGACACCAACCCGTTCCAGTCGGACGGCTTCACGCCGATCGACGAACGAGCTGACCGCAACCCGGCGTTCGACGCCCAGCGCAGCGCGGGCAACACCAACGACCTGCGCGGGAAGATCCTGCGGATCAAGGTCGCGGAGGACGGTTCGTACGACATCCCCGACGGCAATCTCTTCGCGCCGGGCACCGAGAAGACCCGCCCCGAGATCTACGCCATGGGCTTCCGCAATCCCTTCCGCATGACGGTCGACAAGCCCACCGGGACCGTCTACGTCGGCGACTACGGCCCCGACGCGGGCGCCGCCGACCCGGCCCGCGGACCCGGCGGGCAGGTCGAGTTCGCGCGCGTCACCAAGGCCGGCAACTACGGCTGGCCGTACTGCACCGGCGACAACGACGCCTACACCGACTACGACTTCGGCAGCGGGCAGTCCGGTGAGAAGTTCGACTGCGACGCCCCGAAGAACACCTCGCCCCACAACTCGGGACTCACCGACCTGCCGCCCGCGCAGCCGGCCTGGATCCCCTACGACGGCGCGTCCGTGCCGGAGTTCGGCGACGGCTCCGAGTCGCCCATGGGCGGCCCCGTCTACCGCTACGACAAGGACCTCGACTCCGATGTGAAGTTCCCCGAGGAGTACGACGGCGACTTCTTCGCCGGCGAGTTCGGACGTCAGTGGATCAAGCGGATCGAGCAGGACGCCGACGGCAACGTGGGCTCCATCAACGCCTTCCCCTGGAGCGGCACCCAGGTGATGGACATGGAGTTCGGTCCCGACGGCGCCCTGTACGTACTGGACTACGGCACCGGCTACTTCAACGGCGACGAGAACTCCGCGCTGTACCGGATCGAGAACGCCACGGGCGGGCACAGCCCCGTAGCCGAGGCCGCGTCCGACAAGACCAGCGGACAGGCGCCCCTGGAAGTCGCCTTCTCCTCCGAGGGCAGCAGCGACGCCGACGGCGAACAGCTCGGCTACAGCTGGGACTTCGGTGACGGCGCCACGTCCGGCGAAGCGAACCCGACGCACACCTACACCGAGAACGGCACGTACTCCGCCACCGTGACCGCCACCGATCCCGGCGGCCGGACCGGCAGCGCGAGCGTGATCGTCACCGTCGGCAACACGGCACCCACCGTGCAGCTCCAACTGCCCGCCGACGGGCAGCCGTTCAGCTTCGGGGACGAGGTGCCCTTCAAGGTGCAGGTGACCGACCCGGAGGACGGTGACGTCGACTGCTCGAAGGTCGAGGTCAGTTACATCCTCGGCCACGACAGCCACGGCCACCCGATCACGTCCGCGAAGGGCTGCTCGGGCACCATCAAGACCAGCGCCGACGGCGAACACGACCCGAACGCAGACATCTTCGGGGTCTTCGACGCCGAGTACACCGACAACGGCGGCGGCGGTCAGAACCCGCTGACCGGGCACGACCAGAGCATCCTCCAGCCCGAGCACCGGCAGGCCGAGCACTTCACCACCTCCGCCGACGGCGTGACCGTCGCCGACGCGGAGGGCGCCGAGGGCGGGCGCGCGGTCACCGGCGCGGGCGAGGGCCAGTGGATCACCTTCGACCCGTATGTCACCCACGACGTCACGGAGTTGTCCGCGCGCGTCAAGAGCGGCGACGGCTCGGGCGGAGCCGTCGAGGTACGGGCGGGAGGCCCCGACGGGACCCTGCTCGGCACCGCCCAGGTCGGCAACGGAGACGGCTGGCGGGACGTGACCACGGCCGTCAAGAACGCGCCGGAGGGCACCGGGAAGCTGACGCTGGTCCTCACCGGAGGCGCGGGCGACCGGTTCGACCTGGACAGCTTCAAGGTCACGGCCGGCTGAGAGGAGGAGGGATGAGAGGAGGGAAACACATGGGAAGGACACGCCTCGCAGCTGCCGCGGCCGCCGTACGCGCCGCGCGCGGCCCGCGCACCGTCCGCCTTGCCCTGGCCGCGTCGGCGGCGCTGCTGCTGACCGCGGCGGCGGTGCCGGCCGGCACGGGAGCGTCCGGCACAGGACCCGCGGGCACGGGACGGGCACAGGAGGCCGGGCCGCGTGACGCGGGATCGGTGCTGGTCTTCTCCAAGACCGCCGGATTCCGGCACGACTCCATACCCGACGGCATCGCCGCCCTCGAACAGCTCGGCGCCGAGGCCGGGTTCACGGTGGACGCCACGGAGGACGCCGGGGTCTTCACACCGGAGCGGCTCGCCGCGTACGACGCCGTGGTCTTCCTCTCCACGACCGGCGACGTGCTCGACGACTCCCAACAGGCCGCGTTCGAGGGCTACATCGAGAACGGCGGCGGGTACATGGGCGTGCACGCCGCCGCCGACACCGAGTACGAATGGCCCTGGTACGGCGGGCTGGTGGGCGCGTGGTTCGACTCGCACCCGGCGATCCAGCCCGCGAAGGTCGACGTCGAGGACCGCGCGCACCCGTCCACCGCGCACCTGGGCACGGTCTGGGAACGCACGGACGAGTGGTACAACTACCGCACGAATCCCCGGGAGAACGTCCACGTGCTGGCGACCCTCGACGAGGGCTCGTACACCGGCGGCAGCATGGGCGACGACCATCCGACCGCCTGGTGCCACGAGTACGAGGGCGGCCGGGCCTTCTACACCGGCGGCGGGCACACCGAGGAGTCCTACGCCGACCCCGCCTTCCGCGCCCACCTGCTTGGCGGGCTGCGCTGGACGGCGGGCGCCGCGCAGGCCGACTGCCGCCCGGAGAACGGCTACAAGCCGCTCTACGACAGCGGCACCGGGCTGGACGGATGGAAGCAGGCCGGGCCCGGCCACTTCGAGGAGAGCGACGACGGGACGCTCAACACCGTCGGCGGCATGGGCCTGTTGTGGCACGAGACCGACCGGCAGGGCGACTATTCGCTGAAGTTGGACTGGAAGGCGGCCGGAGACGACAACTCCGGTGTGTTCGTGGGCTTTCCCGCCTCCGACGACCCGTGGTCCGCGGTCGACAACGGCTACGAGATCCAGATCGACGCGAGCGACGTGCCGGAGAAGACGACCGGTTCCGTCTACGGATTCCAGTCGGCCGACCTGAAGGCCCGTGACGCGGCCCTCAACCCGCCGGGCGAGTGGAACACCTACGAGATCCGCGTCGAGGGCGAACGGTTGCGGATCCTGCTCAACGGCACCCTCGTCAACGACTTCACCAACACCGACCCCGCACGCAGCCTCACCGACGGCCATATCGGGCTCCAGAACCACGGCGACGGCGACGACGTGGCCTTCCGGAACATCAGGCTGCGCGAGCCGGCGTCAGAAGGGGCGGGGCCCGCCGGGGAGGGAGGCGGGGGCTGAGCGGGGCGCTTGGCGCCGCGGGCCGGCGGCCTGTCGCGAGCAGGCCGCCGGGCCGGCCGGGCCCTCACCGGGTCAGGCGGCGCGCGGTGCCTCCACGCCGTCCGGCTCACGCCGGATGACGAGCCGCAGCCGGCGGCCCGTCAGCGCGGTGTCCACCGGTCCGAGGGGGGCCGCAGACGCCGTACAGGCGGCGGGCGAGGAGAACGCCGACTCCTCCCCGCCGCCCCAGCAGCAGCCGGTGGCGGGGCGCGGCCCTGGCACCGCGCCGCCCCGTCCGGTCCGTTCCGAGGGATCCGGCCCGGCGCCGGGCCCGAGCCGATGACCCAGCCGAGTACCGAGCCGATGACTGAGCCGAGCACCGACCCGAGCGCCCAGCCGAGTACCGAGCCGAGTACCGATACCCGAGCCTCCGGCCGGCGAGCCCGAGCCCGGATGCCGGGCCCGGATGCCGGGCCCGGCCCACTCCGAGCCCGGACCCCGACCCCCGTACGCCCAGCGCGGTCCCGATTCCCCCGACTCCCCGTCCCCGCGGCGCCGTTCGGCAAGCGCGCGCCCTCCCGCAACGCGCCCCCTCACCCCCTCGCCGCGTCACCCGTCGTCCCGAACCATCCGTACACCCCCTCACAGCGGAGGCAGGCCGTGACCGAAGACCACCCGAACCAGCCGACCGCCGGCCAGGACGGCCCCCGCACCGGCGTCTGGCTCGTCGGAGCGCGCGGCTCGGTCGCCACGACGGCGATCGCCGGGTGCGCCGCGGTCGCGTCCGGGATGCATCCGCCCACCGGGATGATCACCGAGACCGGGGCCTTCGCCGGATGCGGTCTGCCGCCCCTGGGCGGACTGGTCTTCGGCGGCCACGACACTGCGTCGTGCCCGCTGCCGAAGCGCGCCGAACAACTCGTCGTGGGCGGCGTACTGCCGCACGGCCTGCCCGCCGCCGTGCACGCCGAACTGGCCGCCGCGGACTCGTGCATACGCCCCGGCGGCCCCCTGCCCGGCGATCTCCGTGAGGGCGAAGGCCCGCGCTCCGACGAGGACTTGACCGACGCCTTCGCCGCCGACCTCGCCGCCTTCACCCGCGACAACGGGCTCGACCGCACCGTCGTCGTCAACGTCGCCTCCACGGAGGGCGCCCCCGACGACGGCGACACGGAGCTGCCGCCCAGCTCGCGCTATGCGGCGGCGGCGCTCCGCGCGGGCTGCCCGTATCTGAACTTCACACCGTCAACCGGGCTGCACCACCCGCGGCTGCGCGAAGCCGCACTCCGCTCCGGGCTGCCGCATGCGGGGCGCGACGGCAAGACGGGGCAGACGCTGCTGCGTTCGGTGCTGGCGCCGATGTTCGCGCAGCGGGCACTGTCCGTACGCGCCTGGTCGGGCACCAACCTGCTCGGCGGCGGCGACGGCGCGGCCCTCGCCGATCCGGGCGCCGCCGCGGCGAAGAACGCGGGCAAGGAACGCGTGCTCGCCGACAGCCTCGGCCGGATGCCCGAAGGGCGGCTGCACATCGACGACGTGCCCGCGCTCGGTGACTGGAAGACGGCGTGGGACCACGTGGCCTTCGACGGCTTCCTCGGGTCGCGCATGATCCTCCAGACCGTGTGGCAGGGCTGCGACTCTGCACTGGCCGCGCCTCTCGTGCTCGATCTCGTACGGATCGTCGCGCGCGTCCACGAGTGCGGAGGCCGAGGGCCCGTGGACGGGCTCGGCTTCTACTTCAAGGACCCCGACTCCGGGCCGGGCGACCTTCCGGGCCAGTGGCGGGAGCTGACGGCCCTCGCCGGGCGGCTGCGGGCGGCCGCATGAGCGGCGGCATGAGCGGCGGCGGGCCGGGCGCGGCCGCCACCGCCGGGGCGTGGGCCGAACTGCTGCGCGTCTCGGCCCTGTTCACGGTGCCGGGCGACGCGCTGGCGGGCGCCGCGGCATCGGGGCACCGCCTCAACCGGGGCACGGCGCTCGCGGCCGCCTCGTCGCTGTGCCTGTACGAGGCGGGGATGGCGCTCAACGACTACGCCGACCGCCACATCGACGCCGTCGAACGCCCGGACAGGCCGCTGCCGTCCGGACGCGTCGACCCCGGCGCGGCGCTGGCCGCCTCCGCGGTGCTCACGGCCGCGGGCCTCGGGCTGGCCTCCGCCGCCGGGCGCGGGGCGCTGCTGACGGCGTCCGCGCTCGCCGCCACCGTCTGGGCGTACGACCTGGGGCTCAAGCACACGGTGCTGGGGCCCGCGGCGATGGCGGCCGCACGCGGGCTCGACCTGGTGCTGGGGACGAGGGCGACGGCGGAGGTCGCGACGGCCGCGACGGCCGCGACGGGCTCGCGGGGCGCGGCGGGTACGGCGGGTGCGGGGCGAGCGGCGCGTGGGGTCACCGCCTCGCCGGTGGTACGTCCCGTTCCCGACCGGCCGACGGCACCGCGGCGGCGGGGGAGGGGCGCGCGGGAGACGCTGCGCGTAGCCGGGGGTTCCGGGCCTGCCCGGCTTGCCGGGCGTGGGCCGTCAACTGCTGGTGGTCTGGGGGCTGTTGGTGCCGATTCTGTATGGGTGGCGGGGTATGTGCCGGGTCTGGTGGGGGTTGGGTACGGCGGTTCGGTGGCGTCGGCGAAGGTGCGGTCCGTGCGGGCCTGGGAGGTGCTGCGGGCCGCCGGGCTGCTCGCGGCGCACACCTTCGCCGTGACGGCGGTGTCACGGCGCGAGACGCTCGGATCGTCGCCTGCCGTGCCGCTGGGGGCGCTGGGCGCGGTCGGCCTGGTCGCGTCCGTCGTCGGCGGCGCGTTCGCGGGCGAAGACGGGCCGTGGGCGCCTCGGGCCCGCACGCCGTATCCCGATCCCGTGAACACCCGGGTTCCGGGCGTGCGGACGGCCTGGCTGCGGGCCGTGCCCGCCGCCGCATACGCCGCGACCGGTGGCAGACCCCTCGCACACGCCCTGTTCAATCCCTCGCCCCCGCTCCTCCAGCGCGCCGTCGGAGGCGGCATCCGCGCCACGATCCCGCTCCAGGCCGCACTGGCCGCACGTGCCGGACGGCCCTGGTCCGGCGCCGCGGTGCTGGCGCTGCTGCCGGCGGCCGCACGGCTCTCACGGAAGGTCAGCCCCACATGACCGGGACACCCACCGGGGCACGGACCGGGGCACGGACCGGCACGGGCTCCGGCAACGGGCCGGCGGCGCCGCTGCGCTACGCCTACGGCACCAACGGTCTCGCCGACCTGCGGCTCGGCGACGCCCTCACCCTGCTCGCGGACCTCGGCTACGACGGCGTGGGCCTCACCCTCGACCACATGCACCTCGACCCCTCGGCCCCGGACCTGCCGCGCCGAACGGCCGCCGTGGGCAGGGCACTTGAGCGGCACGGGCTGGAGGTCACCGTCGAGACGGGCGCCCGTTACGTGCTCGATCCCCGCCGCAAGCACCACCCCACGCTGCTCGACCCCGACCCGGACGCCCGTGCCGCCCGGCTGGAACTGCTACTGAAGGCCGTGCGCGTCGCGGCCGAACTCGGCGCGCACGCCCTGCACTTCTTCAGCGGCGTCCTGCCGTACGGCGCCGACCCGCACACGGCCTGGCCCCGCCTCGCCGACGGCACCGCCGCACTGCTCGCCGCCGCGCAGGCAGCAGGCGTCGCGCTGGCCGTGGAGCCCGAACCGGGCCATCTGCTGGGCGACTTGGCCGCGTTCCACCGGCTGCGCACGACTCTGGGCGAGCCGGAAGGCCTCGGTCTCACCCTGGACGTCGGGCACTGCCTGTGCCTGGAGAGGGAACCGCCGCACGAGTGCGTACGGGCCGCCGCGCCGTGGCTGCGGCATGTGCAGATCGAGGACATGCGGCCCGGTGTGCACGAGCATCTGCCGTTCGGCGAGGGCGAGTTGGACGTGCCGCCCGTGCTGGCCGCGCTGCGCGAGGCGCGGTACGGCGGGCTGGTCACCGTGGAGCTGCCCCGCCACTCCCACGCCGGTCCGGACCGCGCACGCGAGTCGATACGCCACCTGCGGCGGGCGGAGGCCGAAGCGGCGCCGGATACGGCAGCCGGAGCGGACCGGGCTCCCCGCGCACCGGCCCCGCACGCACCGGCCGCTCCGGCTCCCCACGCACCGGCCGCACCGGCCCGGGACGCGCCGACACCGCGGGCGCCGGCCCCGCACGCAGCGGACGACGAGCAGTCAGGAGCCGCCCCATGCTGAACACTTCCGCACCCGGCTCGCCGGGCTCCCCGTACCACGACGCGTCGATCGAGGACGTCGAAGCCCGCATAGAGAACGCCCTGGACACCGGCGGCGACGCCCGCACCTGGCTGGACCGCGCCCTCGCCGCCGCCCGAGACCCCGAAGGCGCGGCGTGGGAGCTGCACTTCGCCTCCGCGGGCCGGCACGCCGGACGTACGGCAGCGGCCGACGCACGCGTCCTGCTGCTGCACGCCGCCCGTGCGGACGCCGGCACCCTGGGCCGCCTCTACCGGCAGGGCACCGCCGCCGAGCGCGCCGCGGTGCTGCGCGCCCTGCACCTCCTGCCCGCCGGTTCCACACCGGACGCCGTGCCGCTGGTCGAGGACGCGCTGCGGGCGAACGACACGACTCTCGTCGCGGCGGCGGTCGGCCCGTACGCCGCCGCCCGCCTCGGTCCGCACCCGTGGCGGCACGCGGTGCTGAAGTGCCTGTTCACGGGCGTACCGCTGGATGCCGTCGCGGGGCTCGCGCAGCGGGCACACGGTGACGCCGAACTGGCCCGCATGCTGCGGGACTTCGCGGCCGAGCGCACCGCCGCGGGCCGTCCCGTACCGGCGGATCTGCGCCGTGCGCTCGGCCTGACGGGACATGCCGGGCCACCCGCGGAACCCCCGTCACCGGAGACCGCACCGTCCGCACCCCGACCCGCCGCAAGCCCCGCCGCACCGTCCGCCGCAAGCCCCGCCGCATCGCGACCCGCCGCACCGCGAGCCACCGCACCCGAGACCCCCGCGCCCCCGCCCGAGGAGTTCTGATGCGCATCTTCGACCCGCACATCCACATGACCTCGCGGACCACCGACGACTACACCGCCATGTACGAGGCGGGCGTACGCGCCCTCGTCGAGCCGTCCTTCTGGCTGGGCCAGCCCCGCACCTCGCCCGCGTCCTTCTTCGACTACTTCGACTCCCTGCTGGGCTGGGAGCCCTTCCGCGCCGCCCAGCACGGCATCGCCCACCACTGCACCCTCGCCCTCAACCCCAAGGAGGCCGGCGATCCGCGCTGCGTGCCCGTACTCGACGAGCTGCCGCGCTACCTCGTGAAGGACGGCGTCGTCGCCGTCGGCGAGATCGGCTACGACTCGATGACTCCGGCCGAGGACACCGCACTGGCCGCGCAGCTCCAACTCGCCGCCGACCACGGCCTTCCCGCGCTCGTGCACACCCCGCACCGCGACAAGGCCGCCGGGCTGACCCGTACCCTCGACGTGCTCCGCGAGTCCGCGCTGCCACCGGAGCAGGTCGTCCTCGACCACCTCAACGAGACGACCGTCGGCGAAGCCGCCGACTCCGGCTGCTGGATGGGCTTCTCCATCTACCCCGACACCAAGATGGACGAGCAGCGCATGGTGCGCCTGCTGCGGCTGCACGGCACGGAGCGCGTCCTGGTCAACTCCGCCGCCGACTGGGGCCGCAGCGATCCGCTCAAGACCCGTGCAGTCGGCGAGGCGATGCTCGACGCGGGCTTCACCGACGACGACGTCGACCGGGTGCTGTGGCGCAACCCCGTCGCCTTCTACGGGCAGAGCGGACGCCTCGAACTCACCTCCGCACCGCCGGAGGAGACGGCCCCCGGGGCCACGCACGAGGGCAACTCCATTCTGCGCGGCGGGAATTGACGGGGAGGCGGACTGCCGATGCGCTTCAGACATCCGGACGGTTCGACCGTCCACCTGGCCTACTGCACCAACGTGCACGCCGCCGAGGACCTCGACGGCGTCATGGCCCAACTCGGCGAGCACGCCGAGCCGGTGCGCCGCCGCCTGCACCGCGACCGGCTCGGGATCGGCCTGTGGCTGGCCCACGACGCCGTGCGCAGGCTGACCGCCGATCCCTCTGCCGTACGGGCGCTGCGCGCCGAACTCGACCGCCGCGGCCTGGAAGTCGTCACGCTCAACGGCTTCCCCTACCGGGGCTTCGGCGCGCAACGCGTCAAGTACCGCGTCTACAGGCCCGACTGGACCGAGCCCGAGCGGCTGGAGCACACCACCCGGCTCGCCCGGCTCCTCACCTCGCTGCTGCCGGAGGACGCCGCCGAGGGCACCGTCTCCACGCTGCCGCTGGCCTGGCGCGACGGCTTCACGCCCGAGCGTCGCGAGGCCGCCCTCACCGCTCTCGGCGTGCTCGCCGTCCGGCTCGACGTGCTGGAGGAGATGACGGGCCGCAGCGTCCGCGTCGGCCTCGAACCCGAGCCCGGCTGCACCGTGGAGACCACCGCGGACGCGCTTGAGGTGCTGACCGGGGCGGACGGGCCGCCCGCGCACCGCATCGGCGTCTGCGTCGACACCTGCCATCTGGCCACCCAGTTCGAGGATCCGGCGCGCGCACTCGACGCGCTCACCGAAGCGGGCGTGCCGGTCGTCAAGAGCCAGCTGTCGGCCGCGCTGCACGCCCAGCAGCCCGCGGCGGACGGAGTGCCCGCCGCCCTCGGCGAGTTCGACGAGCCCCGCTTCCTCCACCAGACCCGTGCCCTGACCGCCGCGGGCGTACGCGGCACCGACGACCTCGGCCAGGCCCTGCGCAACGGCGCGTTGCCCGGAGACGTGCCGTGGCGCTCGCACTTCCACGTACCGCTGCACGCGCCGCCCGAGCCGCCGCTCACGTCCACGCTCGACGTCCTGGAGGCGTCCCTGAAGCGCCTCGTCGGCGGTCCCGTGCCGCTGACGCGCCATCTGGAGGTGGAGACCTACACCTGGCAGGCGCTGCCGCAGGGGCTGCGGCCCCGCACCCGCTCGCAGCTGGCCGACGGCATCGCCGCCGAACTCGGCGTCGCACGCGAGATGCTGACCCGCCTCGGCCTCAAGGAGCTGCCGTGAACCAGAGCCGCACGGCGGACCACCGGCGCACGTCCGGCGGCCCGCAGCCACTGCTCGTACTCGACGTCGTCGGCCTGACCCCGCAACTCCTCGCCCACATGCCGCGGTTGAGCGCGCTGGCCCGGGAGGGCAGCCGGAGCCCGCTCGGCACCGTACTGCCCGCCGTGACCTGCGCGGCGCAGTCGACGTTCCTGACGGGGCTCACCCCGGACGGGCACGGAATCGTCGGCAACGGCTGGTACTTCCGCGAACTGGGCGAGGTGCTGCTGTGGCGCCAGCACAACGCCCTCGTCTCCGGGGAGAAGCTGTGGGACGCCCTGCGTGCCCGCCACCCCGGCTACACCGTCGCCAACATCTGCTGGTGGTACGCCATGGGCGCCGCCACCGACTGGACCGTCACCCCCCGACCCGTCTACTACGCCGACGGCCGCAAGGAGCCCGACTGCTACACCCGGCCGCCCGAACTCCACGACGAACTCACCGGCGCACTGGGCACGTTCCCCCTCTTCCAGTTCTGGGGCCCCGGCGCCGGCCTCGTCTCCTCCCGCTGGATCATCGGCGCCACCCGGCACATCCTGCGCACCCGCCGGCCCGACCTCGCGCTGTGCTACGTGCCCCATCTCGACTACGACCTCCAGCGGTACGGACCCGACGATCCGCGTTCGCACCGTGCCGCCGCCGAACTCGACGCCGAACTGGGGCCGTTGCTCGACGACGCCCGCACCGGAGGCCGCACCGTCGTCGCCCTGTCCGAATACGGGATCACCGCCGTCGACCGCACCGTCGACCTCAACAGGGCGCTGCGCCGCGCCGGTCTGCTCGAAGTGCACACCCAGGACGGCATGGAGTATCTGGACCCGACCACCTCCCGTGCCTTCGCCGTCGTCGACCACCAGCTCGCCCACGTCTACGTACGCGACCCGGCCGACCTCGACGCGGCCCGCGCCGCCCTGGAACCCCTCGACGGTGTCGCCCTGCTCCTCGGCGAACAGGGCAAGAAGGAGCACCACCTGGACCATCCGCGCTCGGGTGAGCTCGTCGCCGTCGCCGAGCCCGGCGCCTGGTTCACGTACTACTACTGGCTCGACGACGCCCGCGCCCCCGACTTCGCCCGGCTCGTCGAGATCCACAGCAAGCCCGGCTACGACCCGGCCGAGCTGTTCATGGACCCGCTCGACCCTTACGTACGGCTGCGGGCCGCGACCGCACTCGCACGCAAGAAGACCGGCATGCGCTACCGCATGGCGGTCGTGCCGCTCGACCCCTCACCGGTGCGCGGAAGCCACGGCCGGCTTCCCGGACGCAGCGACGAGGCCCCGGTGCTGATCTGCTCACGCCCCGGCGTGGCCGAAGGCCCGGAGCCCTTTCCCGCCACCGGAGTCAAGTCCCTGCTCGTCGAACTCGCCCTGGGAGAGCACTCATGAGACGTACCGCCACGCACACGAAGCGCACACCGGACCCCGGACTGACCCGCCGGCTGCGCCGCCGCGGCTTCCTCGGCGTCGCAGCCGGAGCGGCGGCCGCGTCGCTGCTGAGCGGCGCCGCGGGCACCGCACACGCCGCCGCCACCGACTCAGACCCCGCCGCGGCGTCCGGCCGCCGCCGGCCGCTCGTACCCAAGGGGCGGCTGGGCATACAGCTCTACACCCTGCGCGACAAGGTGGCCTCCCTCGGCTTCGCCGCCGTATTCGAGGAGCTGGCCGAATTCGGCTACGAGCAGGTCGAGTTCGCCGGCTACACCCAGGGCACGGGCGACATCACGCTCGGGCAGCTGCGCACGCTGCTGCGGGAGAGCGGTCTGCGCGGCATCGGCAGCCACGTCGGCTACTCGTCCGACAACCCCGGCGACTACACCTTCGACACCCAGCTGGAGAAGGTCGTCGACGACGCCGCCGCGCTCGGACTGCCCCACGTGGGCACCGCCTCCAGCCCCGACCGCTACGGACGCACCGTCGACGGCTGGAAGCGCGCCGCCGAGGACTTCAACCGGTACGGGGCCGCCGCCAGGAAGCGCGGCCTGAAGTTCTACCAGCACAACCACCAGATGGAGTTCGGCTTCGCGGAGGACCGGCCCGACGTGCGCCTCTACGACGTGCTGCTCGCCGAGACCGACCCGGAGCTGGTCTTCCTGGAGATGGACATCTACTGGGCCTATGCCGGCCAGTACCGCTTCAGCGTCCGGCCCGACGGCACGCCGGCGCCGTTCGAGCCGTTGGACTACGTGCTCGCGCAGCCGCAGCGCTATCCGCTCTTCCACGTCAAGGACGGCGAACACGACGAGACCGCCGAGGACGGCTACCGCATGGTGGACGTCGGCGACGGCGACATCGACTACCGCCGCTTCCTGACGAAGGTCGGCAGGACGCCCGGCGGACGGAAGCACAACTGGCAGGTGGAGCACGACGTTCCGGCCGATTCCCTCCGGACGGCCCGCCGTTCCGCGGCATATCTGCGCTCCCTGCGCGAGCGGGGACGCTGACGCGCCCGGGGTTCGGGCGCACGAACGCGCCGGCGGACGGTGCCGGAGAGGGCACCGTCCGCCGGCGCGCGGCGGCCACCGGCCCGGATCAGACCGCTTCGCGGCTGATGGGCTGCGGGTTGGCGGAGATGTCCCGGACCCGCTTGCGTCCGGGCTGATGTAGGAACAGGGCCAGAACCGCGGCGACCAGCGAGATGACGCCCGCCAGCACGTAGGCACCGTCGTAGCCCCATGCGTCGATGGCCATGGATCCCAGGCCGCCGCCGAACAGGCCGCTGACCAGCTTGCCGCTGTAGGCGATCCCGTAGTTGGTGGCGTTGTAGTTCTCTCCGAAGTAGTCCGGCGTGAGCGCCGCGAACATCGGATAGAACGCGCCGCCGCCGAACCCGGAGATGAAGGCGAAGATCAGGAACAGGACCTCGTTCTGGATGCTGCCCGCCCACAGCACGCCGAACTGCGCCAGCCCGAGCACCACGATGACGAAGATCAGTGTGGTCTTGCGGCCCCACTTGTCCGACAGCCAGCCCATGGCGGCCCGGCCGACGCCGTTGACGACCGACATCACACCCATCGACGAGGCCGCCACGAAGGGACCGAAGCCGACCTCCTTCGCGTACGGCACCTGGAAGGAGATGCCGAAGATGGACACGCCCGCCGTCATCACCACGAGCAGCCACATCAGCGGCAGCATCCCGGTGCGCATGGCCTCCTTCGGGGAGTACTGGCGCACCGCGGGCGGGTTCTTGGCCAGGCTGGCCGCGTCCTTGCCGCTCGCCGACTCGGCGGCGAGCGGATCGACGTCGGCGGGCCACCAGTTCTTCGGCGGGTCCTTGAAGAACCAGGCGCAGATCGCCACCACGGCGAGCACGTACAGACCGATGGCGTCCAGCCATGCCTGGTAGTTGCCCGTGTCGAAGACGTAGTTGAAGATGAAGATGAACGGCACCGATCCGTAGGCGAAGCCGCCGTTCACGAAACCCGTCTTGCCGCCCCGGCGTTCGGGGAACCACTTGCCGACCATGTTGATGCTCGTCGCGTAGACGAAGCCGGCTCCGATGCCGCCGAGCACGCCGAAGCCCACGATCGCGGCGAAGACGTTGTGGAAGTGCGAGATCGCGAGGAAGCCGATCAGCGACAGCCCCGCGCCGAGGAACATCGCCCTGCGGGCCGTGAGCATGCCTTTCTCCCGCAGCCATCCGGCCGGGAACGCCACGCCCGCCTGGAAGAAGACCCAGACGCTCAGAATCCAGAAGGTGTTGCCCTGCGTCCAGCCGTGTGCCTTGCCGAGCACGTCCTCGGCCGAACCGTAGGCGTACTCGAAGACGCTGATGGACATCATGGCCGCCCACGGGAGGTAGACCATCAGCTTGCGTGAGTGACCGAGAATCTCCCGGTCCGTCTCACCCACGCGGTATACGCGGCCCTTGCTGCCTGTTATCTCCCGATACCCGCCGCCCGAGGCGGATTCCGGGCTTTCCGTCGTCGTCATGTGCTGCACCCCTTGCGTAGAGAGAGTCTGGCCAGCGCCCCCTGTCCTGATCTCTTGCTTGGTGCGGGAGTTCCTTTCGGGTCGTGTGCGGCTCTTGTGGTTCGTGTGCTGCTTGTCCGGTGGTGGCGGCGCGCCGCGCGCATGCCGCACCGCCACCACCGGGCTGCGGTTACAGCAGGCCCGCGGCCCGCGCCCAGCGGTACTTGGCGCCAAGCACCGCGACCGGCTTCTCCGTCGTGTAGGGGTAGGCGACGACTCCGCGGTCGAAGAGGTACTGGCTCGCTTCCTCGACCTCGGTGTCGCCGGCGAGCGACGCCACCACGGGCTTCTCGATGCCCTTCTCCCTGGCCTCGGCCACGACCCTGGCCGTCAGCTCCGCGAACACCATGGGCGGAGTGACGATCGTGTGCCAATAGCCGAGCACCAGGGAATGGATGCGGGGGTCCTCCAGGCCGAGCCGGATCGTGGCCTCGTACGTGGAGGGCGGCTCACCGCCGGTGATGTCGACGGGGTTGCCCGCGGCGCCGAACGGCGGGATGAAGGCGCGGAACGCCTCGTCCAGGTCCGGCGGAATCTCCATCAGCGACAGCCCGTTGTCGACGATCGCGTCGGAGAGCAGCACGCCCGAGCCGCCGGCCCCGGTGATGATCACGGTGTTGTCGCCCTGCGGTACGGGCAGCACGGGCAGCGCCCGCGCGTACTCCAGCATCTCGTTCAGACCCGGCGCCCGGATGACGCCGGCCTGCCGGAGCACGTCGTCGTAGACGGCGTCGTCGCCCGCGAGCGCGCCCGTGTGCGAGCCGGCGGCCTTCGCGCCCGCGCTGGTGCGGCCCGCCTTCAGCACGACGACCGGCTTCTTCGGCACGGTCTCCCGCGCGGCCTCCACGAACGCCCGCCCGTCCTTGAGGTCTTCGAGGTGCATCGCGATGCACTTCGTGTTCGGGTCGTCCGCGAAGTAGGTGAGCAGGTCGTCCTCGTCCAGGTCGGACTTGTTGCCCAGCCCGACGATCGCCGAGACACCGGTGCTGGTGCTGCGGGCGAAGCCGAGGATTGCCATGCCGATGCCGCCGGACTGGGAGGTGAGCGCCACACCGCCCTTGACGTCGTACGGCGTGCAGAACGTGGCGCACAGGTCCTGCCACGTCGAGTAGTAGCCGTAGATGTTCGGCCCCAGCAGCCGCACACCGTGCTTTTCGCCGATGGCGACGATCTTCTCCTGGAGCTCCACCTCGCCCGTCTCGGCGAAACCGGAGGGGATGAGAACGGCGTTGGGTATCCCCTTGGCGCCGACGGCCTCCAGGGTGTCCGGCACGAACTTCGCGGGCACCGCGAAGACCGCGACGTCCACATCGCCGGGGATGTCCGCGACCGACTTGTACGCCTTGCGCCCCAGGATCTCGTCGGCCTTCGGGTTGACCGGGTGGATCTCCCCGGAGAAGCCGCCGTCCACGAGGTTGCGCATGACCGAATTGCCGATCTTGCCCTGCTCGTTGGAGGCGCCGATCACCGCGACCGACGACGGCTGCATCAGCCGCCGCATCGAGGTGCGGATCTCCGCGGGCGTGTAGCGCCGCCGCTCGGCGGGCTCGCCCTCGGTGAGCAGGATCCGGATGTCCGCGGCGGTCGCCCCGTCCGGCGAGGCGAAGACCGGGTTGAGGTCGACCTCGGCAAGCTCGGGGAAGTCGTGCGCGAGCTGCGAGACGGCGGTGATCACCCGGATCAGCGCCTCCCGGTCGGCCGGATCGCTGCCGCGTACGCCCTTGAGCACCTCGGCGGCCTTGATGCCGTCCAGCATCGACTCCGCGTCCTCGCGGGAGGCCGGCGCCAGGCGGAAGGTGACGTCCTTGAGTACCTCCACCAGCACGCCGCCCAGCCCGAAGGCCACGACCTTGCCGAAGGTCGGGTCGGTGACGGTGCCTACCAGCACCTCCTGTCCCGGCTTCGCCATCTGCTGGACCTGTACGCCGAGTACGTTCGCGCCGGCGTCGTAGTCACGGGCGTTGCTCACGATCTCCGTGTACGCG
Source organism: Streptomyces sp. HNM0575 (assembly GCF_012726265.1). Lineage (GTDB taxonomy): Bacteria > Actinomycetota > Actinomycetes > Streptomycetales > Streptomycetaceae > Streptomyces. The sequence goes on from NZ_JAASAG010000003.1 coordinate 348,207, forward strand.
GTGCGTACCTCCGCCGGGGAGGACACCCCTACGCGGACGCCGCCCGCGTCGGTCTTGTGCAGGATGTCCGGGGAGACGATCTTCATGACGACGGGGAAGCCGAGCCTGTCGGCCAGCTGCACCGCCTCGTCGGCGGACTCCGCCAGCCCCTCGTCCGGTACGGGAATGCCGTAGGCGTCGGCGACCTGCTTGCCCTCGGGGGCGGTCAGCGACGTGCGGCCGTCGGCACGCGCGGCCCGCAGGACCGCACGTACCGCTTCCTTGTCCGGCGTGGCGGGGCCGTCGTTCTTTCCCTGCGCCATCGGTCAGATCACTCCGTTCGTCTTGAGCAGCGCCACTTCTTCGTCGTTCAGGCCCAGCTCGCCCATGTAGACCTCCTCGTTGTGCTCGCCCAGCAGCGGAGAGGAGGTGATCTCCACGGGGGAGTCGGAGAGCTTCATCGGGGAGCCCACGGTGGTGAAGGAACCGCGCTCGGGGTGGTCGACCTCGACGATCATCCCGTTCGCGGCCAGGGACTCGTCCTCGACGATCTCCCTCGTCGAAAGGATCGGCCCGCAGGGGATGTTGTGGGCGTTGAGCGCGCCCAGCACCTCCCACTTGGGCAGCGTCGAGGACCACTCCTCGATGAGCTGGAACATCTTGTTCAGCTTCGGCAGCCGCGCCTCGGGGGTGTTCCAGTCCGGGTCGTCGGCGAGTTCGGGACGGCCGATGAGCTTCGTCAACGGCCCCCAGCCCACGGGCTGCACGATCACGTAGACGTAGTCGTTGGGGCCGCCCGGCGCGCACTTGACCGCCCAGCCGGGCTGTCCGCCGCCGGAGGCGTTGCCCGAGCGCGGCACCTCGTCGCCGAAGTCCTCGTTCGGGTACTCGCCGAGCGGGCCGTGCGTCAGCCGCTGCTGGTCGCGCAGCTTCACCCGGCAAAGGTTGAGCACCGAGTGCTGCATGGCCACGTTGACGCGCTGCCCGCGGCCGGTGCGTTCGCGCTGGAGGAGGGCGGCGAGGATCGCGGCGACGGTGTGCACGCCGGTGCCCGAATCGCCGATCTGCGCGCCCGTCGCCGTGGGAGGACCGTCCTCGAAGCCGGTGGTCGACATCGAGCCGCCCATGGCCTGCGCGACGACTTCATACGCCTTGAAGGTCGTGTACGGGCCCTCTCCGAAGCCCTTGATCGAGGCGTACACCAGCCGCGGGTTGATCTGCTTGATGCGGTCCCAGGTGAAGCCCATCCGGTCCACGGCTCCGGGCCCGAAGTTCTCCACGAGCACGTCGCTGCGGCGGATCAGCTCCGTCAGCAGCTCCTTGCCGCGGTCGGACTTGGTGTTGAGGGTGATGCTCCGCTTGTTGCAGTTGAGCATCGTGAAGTAGAGCGAGTCGACGTCCGGGAGATCCCGCAGCTGCTTGCGGGTGATGTCGCCCGTCGTCGCCTCGAGTTTGATCACGTCTGCGCCGAGCCAGGCGAGGAGCTGTGTGGCGGAGGGGCCCGACTGGACGTGGGTCATGTCCAGTACGCGAATCCCGTCGAGCGCCTTCTCCGTCACCGTCGTCGAGCCGCCGGCAGGACTGGTTTCGGTCACATCGGTCACCGCGGTCACCTCACTTGTACATCGTCTGGTTCATGGTTCCGGGGGCGTACGCGTCCGGGTCGATCCACACGTTGACCAGGGACGGCTTGCCGGAGGCGCGGGCGCGCTCCAGCGCGGGCCTGATCTCGGAGGGCTCGCGCACGGCCTCGCCGTGGCCGCCGAGCATCCGTGCGAACTCGTCGTAGGGGACGTCGCCGAGGGTGTTGCCGACCCGCTCGCGCTCCTCGCCGTACTTGGCCTTCTGGCCGTAACGGATCTGGTTCATCGAGGAGTTGTTGCCGACGATCCCGACGAACGGCAGGTCGTAGCGGACGAGCGTCTCGAAGTCCCAGCCGGTCAGCGAGAAGGCGCCGTCGCCGAAGAGCGCTACGACCTCCTTGTCCGGGCGGGCCTGCTTGGCGGCCAGCACGAAGGGCACGCCGACGCCCAGCGTCCCCAGCGGCCCCGGGTCCATCCAGTTGCCGGGCGCCTTGGGCTGGACGACCTGGCCGGAGAAGGTGACGATGTCGCCGCCGTCGCCGATGTAGAGCGAGTCCTCCGTCAGGAAGTCGTTGATCTCGCTGACCAGCCGGTACGGGTGGATCGGCGAGGCGTCCGAACGCAGCTGCGGCAGCCGCTTGTCCAGCGCCGTCTGCTCCGCGGTGCGCAGCTCCTCAAGCCACGCCTTGCGCTTGTCGCCGCCGCCGTTGAGCCGCCCCGAGGCCGCCTGTGTGACTGCGGAGAGCACCAGGTCGGCGGAGCCGACGATGCCGAGGTCGATGTCCCGGTTCTTGCCGACGGTGCGGTAGTCGAGGTCGATCTGCACGACGGTCGCGTCGGGGGAGAGGCGCTTGCCGTACCCCATGCGGAAGTCGAAGGGCGTGCCGACGATGACGATGAGGTCGGCGTTGGAGAAGGCGTAACGCCGCGAGAGCTGGAAGTGGTACGGGTCGCCGGGCGGCAGGGTGCCTCGGCCCGCGCCGTTCATGTACGCCGGTACGTTCAGCGTCCGTACCAGCTCCTTCGCGGCCTCGGTCGCCCGGCACGTCCAGGTCTGGGAGCCGAGCAGGATGGCCGGCCGCTCCGCCTGCACGAGCAGGTCCGCGAGCTTCTGGACGTCGTCGGGGTCGCCGGCCTGGCGGGTGGAGGCGCGGTAGTTGCCGGTCTTCGGCACGCGCGCCTTGTCCGCGGGCACCTTCGCGTCGAGTACGTCGCGCGGTATCTCCAGGAACGACGGGCCGGGCGCGCCGTGGTAGCACTCGCGGAAGGCCATCGAGACCATGTCCGCCGCGCGCGCCGTGTCCGGCACCGTGGCCGCGAACTTGGTGATGGGCGTCATCATGTCGACGTGCGGGAGGTCCTGGAGGGACCCCATCTTGTGCTGCGTGTGGGCTCCTTGGCCTCCGATGAGCAGCATCGGCGACTCGGCGCGGAAGGCGTTGGCGACGCCGGTGACGGCGTCGGTCGTGCCCGGACCCGCGGTCACCACGGCGCAGCCGGGTTTGCCGGTCAGCCGTGCGTAGCCGTCGGCGGCGTGCGCGGCCACCTGCTCGTGGCGTACGTCCACCACGTCGATTCCCTCGTCGACGCAGCCGTCGTAGATGTCGATGATGTGGCCGCCGCAGAGCGTGTAGATGACCTCCACGCCCTCCGCCTTGAGCGCCTTGGCGACCAGGTGCCCGCCAGATATCAGGTCCTGGTTCTCGCGGCTTTCCTGGCTGTCGTCGGGCATGGCTTACGAGTCCCTTCGTCGGGTGTGAGCTCAGGTCAGAGCAGATTGCATACAGTCGACGAATACTGTATGAACCTTGTTATCCCGCATCGAGTGAGCGATGTCCAGGGGGCGTGCACCGATCGTTTCGAAGATCGACCAGGGAGCACATGTGGACCTTTTCGAGCACCAGGCGAGGGAACTCTTCGAGCGCTACGGCGTCTTGGTACCGGAAGCAGAGGTCGCGGAGACGGGCAGCGCGGCCCGTGAGGCGGCCGTGAAGCTCGACGCCGACCGGCGCGGCGTCGTGGTCAAGGCGCAGGTCAAGACCGGAGGCAGGGGCAAGGCCGGAGGCGTGAAGCTCGCGTCCGGCGCCGCGGCCGCCGAGATCACGGCACGCCAGATCCTGGGCATGGACATCAAGGGCCACACCGTGCACAAGGTGATGCTCGCCCAGCCCGTCGAGGTGGATCAGGAGTACTACGTCTCGTTCGTACTCGACCGCGCGCAGGGGCAGTTCATCGCGATCGCCTCCGCGGAAGGCGGCATGGAGATCGAGGAGGTGGCCGAGGCGCGCCCCGAGGCCGTCGCCCGCGTCCCCGTCGACCCGGCGGAGGGCGTGACGGCCGAGAAGGCCGCGGAGATCGTCGAGGCCGCGGGCCTGCCCGCGGGCGCCGGTCCCGTGCTGCGCAAGCTCTGGCAGATCCTGCGCTCCGAGGACGCGCTCCTGGTCGAGGTCAATCCCCTGGTCCGTACGGTCGGCGGCGAGATCGTCGCGCTCGACGGCAAGGTCACCCTCGACGACAACGCGCGCTTCCGGCAGGCGCGTTGGGGCGAGCCGGACGAGGGCGCCGACAGCGGATCACTGGAGGCGCTGGCCTCGGCGAAGGGCCTCAACTACGTCAAGCTCGACGGCGAGGTCGGCGTGATCGGCAACGGCGCGGGGCTGGTGATGTCCACCCTCGACGTCGTCGCCGGCTGCGGCGCGAAGCCCGCGAATTTCCTGGACATCGGGGGAGGGGCTTCGGCGCAGGTGATGGCCGACGGGCTCTCCGTCGTACTCGGCGACCCGTCCGTGAAGTCCATCCTCGTCAACGTCTTCGGCGGGATCACCGCCTGCGACGCCGTCGCCGACGGAATCATCCGGGCCCTGGGACGGATCCGCCTGACCAAGCCGCTCGTCGTGCGGCTCGACGGCAACAACGCCGTACGCGGGCGGGAGATCCTTCAGGCGAACCCCCACCCGCTGCTTGAGCAGCGCACCACGATGGACGGCGCCGCCCGGCGGGCCGCCGAACTGGCCACGTCCGCGGCCGCGATCGCGTAGGGAGGCGGGAGAGGCATGGCGATCTTCCTCAGCAAGGAGAGCAAGGTCATCGTCCAGGGCATGACCGGCTCGGAGGGCATGAAGCACACCCGGCGCATGCTCGCGTCCGGCACCGACGTCGTCGGCGGCGTCAACCCGCGCAAGGCGGGAACGAAGGTGGAGATCGAGGGTCCTTCCACGCCCGGCGGCGTGGAAGGCACCCCCAGGTCGGTGCCGGTCTTCGGGACGGTCGCCGAGGCGCGGGAGGCGACCGGCGCCGACGTGTCCGTCCTCTTCGTGCCACCGGCCTTCTCCAAGGCGGCGGTCGAGGAGGCGGCCGACGCGGGCATCCCGCTCGCCGTCGCCATCACCGAGGGCATCCCGGTGCACGACGCGGTCGCCTTCCGTGCGTACGCCAAGGAGCGCGGCACCCGCGTCATCGGGCCCAACTGCCCGGGACTCATCAGCCCCGGGCTGTCCAACGCCGGGATCATCCCCGCCGACATCGCACCCGAGCCGGGCCGCATCGGGCTCGTCTCCAAGTCGGGCACGCTCACCTACCAACTCATGTACGAGCTGCGCGACATCGGCTTCTCCTCGTGCGTCGGAATCGGCGGCGACCCCGTCATCGGTACGACGCACATCGACTGTCTCGCGGCCTTCGAGGAGGACCCCGAGACGGATCTGATCGTGATGATCGGCGAGATCGGCGGCGACGCGGAGGAGCGTGCCGCGGAGTTCATCGAGGAGCGTGTCACCAAGCCGGTCGTCGGCTATGTCGCCGGCTTCACCGCCCCCGAGGGCAAGACCATGGGGCACGCCGGGGCGATCGTCTCGGGTTCGTCGGGCACCGCGCGGGCGAAGAAGGAGGCGCTGGAGGCGGCGGGCGTACGGGTCGGCGAGACACCGACGGAGACGGCGCGGCTCGTACTCGACCGGCTCGCCTGAGAGGGCCGGCCGACCCGGTCGGACCCGGCAGGGGCCGGCGTGAACTGCGGTGCGGACGTGACGTTCCGCATATCTGGGCTCGGGCGGGTGTCACGTCACGCGACAACTCACTACTGTCCAGTAATAAGTCCACGCCGGCTTCACCGACCGCCCCGTATGTGCAACGAGAGCGGAGAAGAACGATGGGCACCACACCCTCACCCTCGTCACTCCCACCCCCGACGCCGCCAGGAACGGCCGGGCGGCCCGGCCCGTCCGCCCCCGCCCGGCCGGTCCTCAAGCCCGGCGCCGCCTGGGCCGACGCCTGGGAGCGCTGCCGCGCCGCCGCGCCCGAAGCCTTCACCGGCGACGGGCGGATACGCGGCCTCCGGCACGGTGCCTGGCACGACGGCGGCGAGGACCGCGAAGTGCCGCCCGCAACCAGCCCGTTGGACGGCACGTCCATCGCCCGTACCGCTGCGTCGTCCGCGGCCGAGACGCGCGAGGCGCTCTCCGCTGCGTGCGACCGGCACCGCGCGCGGCGCCACGTACCGCTGCCGGAGCGCGCCGCCCGCGTCGGCGCCGCGCTCGACGCGCTGGCCGAACACCGCACGCTGCCCGGCCGGCCGCCGGAGCGTGCGGCCCCGTGCGACCGCCGCCGGACCGCCCGCTCACCGGGGATCACCGAGGTGAAGACCGCTGCCGGAGCTTGGTATGGTTGTCCGCGTCGCCACGGCAGAGCCGGGCGACGACCCTTGTCCGGGTGGCGGAATGGCAGACGCGCTAGCTTGAGGTGCTAGTGCCCTTTATCGGGCGTGGGGGTTCAAGTCCCCCCTCGGACACAGACATCGCGCCCCGCCGGTGCCCGCGGCTTCCCGCCGGGCACCCGCGGATCCTCCGACTCCGGTCGGTCTCTCGGTCTTCGTGCCGATCCCCGCGTATCTGCGTCCGTGGTGGCTTCCCGCCTCGCTCGCGTACGTACCCCGTCACACGCGTCTGCCCGGTCCCCACCGCGCAGCGGTCCACGGCCCGGGGTCCCACCGGTCCCCGCCGTGCCGTCCGCCGCCTCCAGCCCTGCCGTCCTCACGGCTGCGCGGCCTTCCGTAGGGCCGCTGTCCGCCGCCACGGTCCCCGCGCCGCCCGTCCGCAGCGTCCTGAAGGACTCACCGAGGAGACACATCTCGACCGAAGCCAGTCAGACTGACCTTTGATACGCCCTCTGAGCAGTCCACTCACGACCGTGCCGTCCCGCGGTACGCCGGACCGCCAAGCCGCTCAACACCCCGTATAGGGAGACCGATGTCAGATTCACATCCGCAGCAGATCGGCGTCGCCGCCGAGTCTCGAGCCGGGGAGACCCGGGTCGCGGCCACGCCGGACAGCATCCGGAAGATCCTGAAGCTCGGCTACGAGGCAGTCGTCGAATCCGGAGCGGGCGAGGCCTCGGGCTTCTCCGACGCGCAGTACACCGAGGCGGGCGCGACGATCGGCGACGCCTGGCAGGCGGACGTCGTCGTGAAGATCAACGAGCCCTCGCACGAGGAGATCGGACGGCTACGGGACGACGCGACGCTGGTCGGCATGATCGCCCCCGGCCTCAACCCGAGCCTGCTCGACGAACTCGCGCAGCGCTCCCTGACCGTGCTGTCCATGGACGCCGTGCCGCGGATCTCGCGGGCCCAGTCGCTCGACGTGCTCAGCTCCATGGCCAACATCGCGGGCTACCGTGCCGTCATCGAAGCGGCGCACGTCTTCGGGCGGTTCTTCACCGGGCAGGTCACCGCCGCCGGGAAGGTGCCGCCGGCCAAGGTCCTCGTGGCGGGCGCCGGCGTCGCCGGTCTCGCGGCGATCGGCGCGGCCAGCAGCCTCGGCGCCGTCGTACGGGCGACCGACCCGCGCCCCGAGGTGGCCGACCAGGTCAAGTCGCTCGGCGGTGAATACCTTCCCGTCGAGGTCGAGCAGGAGGCCTCCACCGACGGCTACGCCAAGCAGACTTCGGAGGCGTACGACCGCCGCGCCGCGGAGATCTACAGCGAACAGGCCGCCGACGTCGACATCGTCATCACCACCGCACTCATCCCCGGGAAGCCCGCACCGCGGCTGATCACCGCCGAGGACGTCGCGAGCATGAAGCCCGGCAGCGTCATCGTCGACATGGCCGCCTCCCAGGGCGGCAACGTCGACGGAACCGTCGCCGGCAAGGCCATAGTCACCGACAACGGCGTGACGATCATCGGCTACACCGACCTGCCGGGCCGTCTGCCCACGCAGGCGTCCCAGCTGTACGGCACCAACATCGTCAACCTGCTCAAGCTGCTCACGCCGGAGAAGGACGGGCAGCTGACGCTGGACTTCGACGACACCGTGCAGCGGGGCGTCACCGTCGTACGGGACGGGGAGACGACGTGGCCGCCGCCACCTGTGCAGGTGTCGGCCGCCGCCACCGCGAAGACCGATGAGAGCGCGGGGGCCGTGGCCGCCGCGGAACCGAAGAAGCCGCGGCTGACGGCGCGCCTTCGGTTCGGGCTCATCGGCGTCGCCATGGCCGCGATGTTCGCGCTGATCGCCTTCTCACCGTCCCAACTGGCGGAGAACTTCACGGTGTTCGCGCTGGCTGTCGTGATCGGCTACTACGTCATCGGAAAGGTGCACCACGCGCTGCACACGCCGCTGATGTCCGTGACCAACGCCATCTCCGGGATCGTCGTCGTCGGGGCGCTGCTTCAGATCGGGCATGTGGGCCCCGCGGTCACTGTCCTCTCGTTCATCGCGATTCTGCTGACCAGCGTCAACATCTTCGGAGGCTTCTCCGTCACCCGTCGCATGCTCGGCATGTTCTCGAAAGGCTGAAGCCCCATGACTGCCACCACGTCTGCACAGGCCGCGGATCTCGTCGCGGCGCTTCTGTTCATCCTCAGCCTGGCCGGGCTCTCGCAGCACCGCACGTCCAGGGCAGGGGTCGTCTTCGGCATCGCCGGCATGGCGCTGGCGCTGCTGGCCACGGTCGTGCTCGCCGCGCGCGAGATCTCCGCGACCGCCACGCTGCTGATCCTCCTCGCCATGGCGATCGGGGGCGCGGCGGGCCTCTGGCGCGCGCGTCTCGTGGCGATGACGCAGATGCCCGAACTCATCGCCATCCTGCACAGCTTCGTCGGCGTAGCGGCCGTACTCGTCGGCTGGAACAGCTACTTCGAGGTCGAGGCGAAGGGCGGTGCGCAGCACGTCGTCCCCGCCGAGCTGCTGGGCATCCACCACGCCGAGGTGTTCATCGGGATCTTCATCGGGGCCGTCACCTTCACCGGCTCGGTGATCGCCTTCCTGAAGCTTTCGGCGCGGATCAAGTCGCAGCCGCTGATGCTGCCCGGCAAGAACGTGCTCAACCTCGGCGCCCTCGGGGCGTTCCTGGTGCTGACGGTCTGGTTCACCATCACCCCGAACCTGGGGCTGATGATCGGCGTGACCGTGCTGGCGCTGCTGCTGGGCCTGCACCTCGTCGCCGCGATCGGCGGCGGCGACATGCCCGTCGTCGTCTCGATGCTCAACAGCTACTCGGGCTGGGCCGCCGCCGCCGCGGGGTTCCTGCTGGACAACAACCTGCTAATCGTCACCGGTGCGCTGGTCGGGTCCTCCGGTGCGTACCTGTCGTACATCATGTGCAAGGGCATGAACCGCTCGTTCATCTCGGTGATCGCGGGCGGCTTCGGCATCGAGGCCCCCTCCGGCGGAGACGCCGAACAGGGCGAGCACCGGGAGACCAGCGCGGAGGACGCCGCCGAACTCCTGGGCGCCGCAAGCTCCGTGATCATCACCCCCGGATACGGGATGGCCGTAGCCCAGGCCCAGCACCCGGTCGCCGAGCTCACCCGCACCCTGCGGGAACGCGGCGTCGAGGTGCGCTTCGGCGTCCACCCGGTCGCGGGGCGGCTGCCGGGCCACATGAACGTGCTGCTCGCCGAGGCGAAGGTGCCGTACGACGTCGTGCTCGAAATGGACGAGATCAACGACGACTTCGAGCACACCTCGGTCGTCCTCGTGATCGGCGCCAACGACACGGTCAACCCGGCGGCGGCCGAGGACCCCACCAGCCCCATCGCGGGCATGCCGGTGCTGCGGGCGTGGGAGGCGGAGAACGTCATCGTCTTCAAGCGCTCGATGGCCTCCGGATACGCGGGAGTCCAGAACCCGCTGTTCTTCCGGGAGAACACGGCGATGCTCTTCGGCGACGCGAAGCAGAGCGTGGAGAGCATCCTCAGGGCGCTGGGGGACGCGGGGCCGTCGGGTTCCGGCGGCGGCACCGACGCGGGGCGGCAGCCGGCAGGCGCGGGGATCTGAACGACCAGTCGTACGGAGGAGACCCGGCTGACAGCTGTGTCCCATCGAGCTGTGCCGCCTGGGACTGGGCCGATTTCACTTGCGGCCCAGCCCCACGGGGGCGGGCACCCGGACCGTGCTGGACGCCGTTCGCCGCCAACTCGGCGATAGCGCTATTTCAAGAACGATGTTCGGGGCGGGGCAGCAGAGGTGTGGTGAACAGGGCCCGCGGAAGGGGCCGTTAGGATGACGCGCCAGCCTCGGCAACATCGCCGGGAAGCACAGAGGCACACGCAAAGTGCAACGGGGGCGGAAGTGAAGACGGACGAGGGCGTCGGGGAGAACTCCCCGCACAGGAAGGTCAAGGGCGGAACCGGAACCGGCGCAGTTACCACCGACGCCAGATGGAGTCTGCGCAAGCGAATCGGATTCAGCGTCCTGGGCGTTGCCGTGGCGCTCTACGGACTGTTCCTCGTCGGCAAGGGCTATGAGGACGGTCCCAGAAAGGTGGCCGATGGCACCCCCGGGACGGTCACCATCGAGTACTGCTCCGCACACGACCGGGGACGGCACACTGATGTGGAGTGCTCGGGCGCTTTCCACTCCGAGGACGGCAAGCTCCGCTACGACGTGAAGGAATTCGATCCCGGCACGCATTACGACGAGGGTGAGAAGGTCGGGGCCGTGGCTTTGAGCCCGGAGTCGTTCGACCGCAGTATCCCCGCGCTCTACGCCGAGGCTGCGCGCAGCTGGTGCTTTGCTGCGGCGGCGTTCGGCGTGGCCATGATGCTGATCGAGTCTGTTGTTCGCGCCGGCCGGCGTCCCAGCGCCGACCAGCGTCTCGCGCGCTACACCTTCCTCGGCGGTCTTGGCCTGCTTGTCGGCGGCGTGCTGGGGGGCTTCTTGTCCCTCGTGGCGGACTGGGCGGTGACGTAACCGCTGAAACGCGGTGATAACTGCCCTCGCTTCTGGTGGTGTTGCAGAGCCCCCAGCGCTCCGCGGGCCCCACCACAACCGGCGTGCGGTGGATTTCGCACGCCGCGCGGGTGCGCGCGTAGCCCCTGGGGCGGGGATTGCGCATGTCCGAGCCCGTGGAGATCCTATGCAGGGCGTGAGCGTGGGATCCCCGTTGATATTCTCGCTTGGATCTTCACCAACTGAACGGGGGGACGCGATGGCGTCGGGTTATGCGGTGGAACTGTCGGCCTTGCAACGTCTGAACAAGGATCTCAAGACCTGCACGGACGAGATGGATCATGCCTTGAAGGCGCTGGAGGAGATCGGTCCCAAGGGCCTCGGCTATGACTTCCTGGACGAAGCCTGTGCGCACTACCAGGACAAGTGGGACAACGGTCTCAGCCGGATCAGCGAAATCGCCGAGGACCTCAAGGACAAGATCGATCACATCGGCAAGAACTACGCGAAGGCCGAATCCGGCGTGATCGATGCGCTCAAGGACGTCGGCTCGGGGGAGATGTACGGATGACCGGCGGGGAATGGTCCGGCCTGGGGTTCAACCCCGCCCCAGGTGCGCCTCACGTTGTGGACAACCTGGTCAAGAGCCTGACCAAGCTGTCCAAGCACCTCAACGAGACGTACGAGGTGATGGACAGGATTCGCAGCGGGCGGGACAACACATGGACGGGTGAGGCGGCCGACGCGTTCAAGGAACATGTGGGCAAGCTGCCCAAGTACCTGCGTGACGCGTCCGACGGCGCGACGCGGGCACAGCGGGCCCTCAAGGGCTGGGCCGAGGTTCTGCATGAGAACCAGCCGAAAGCACACGACCTGGAGAGGCAGGCGAAGCAGGCCAGATCACAGCTGGGCAAGGCGCGTTCTGAGCATGCGACGGCGCGAACCAACCCGGACCTCGGGCTCGCTGGCAAGGAGTTCTCCGGCGAACAACTGGAGCAGGCCAAACGGCGTTACAAGGCTGCATCGGATCAACTGGACTCTGCTGTTTCGAAGTTGAATACGGCACAGGAGCATCTCGACACACTGGTCAAGCGAGCCGAGCGACTTGAGGACGACCACCAGTCGGTGGCACACGCCAAGGAGCGGGCGATCCGGGAAGCGGCGGACAGCACCGCCGGAGACTGGAACGACTTCAACGACTGGTGGAGCGAACACGGGGGCGACCTTCTCGGAGTGGCCGGTGGAATCCTCGGCGTGGCCGCCTTCTTCTGCCCCATCCTCGCTCCGGTGGCAGTTCTGTGCAGCCTGGCGGCGATGGGGCATCACACGTACCAGTACGCCAAGGCAGGGGAGCTCTGGCCCCCGCAGAAGCACGTCGGCAACTACCTGACGCTGGGCGGTGACTTGCTGGGGTCAGTCCCCGGAGTGGGCCTCGCGGGGAAGGGCCTCAGTGCAGGAGCAGACGCTGCGGGCGGCGTGCGCGGAATGGTGGTGGGTGCGGAGGGAATGTCCCGTGGTGCCAACCTGGCGCAGGGGGTCCGGACGGGTGCGTCGGAGTTCACCTCCGGTGTACGGGCAATGGCGGGGGATGCGCCGGAAGCCTCGCCCATGGTGCACGACATCGTCGAAGTGACTGCCCATCACTTGCGCCCGGGGCAAGAGTTCAGCGGTCAAGCCATCGAGGCGATCGCACGCAAGGCAACCATGGGCGTGGACAGCGCAACTACCGGTGCGCAGGTCCCGGCCCTGTTCACCGACTCGGATACAGCCAGCTACGCCAACAGCGTCGGCGGAGGCGCCGGGAACATTCTCAGTGGCATGAAGGACGGCCCGACTGGGACTGTGATCGGTATCGCCAGCGCCGTCGGCTTGGGTCCCACTCTGGGAGGTGCCGAGTGAGCCAGGCCCCGGTGACTCCCCTCCACACGCCCATTCCCGTGTGGTTCCAGCTCCCCGAAGGGTTCATCGAAATTCCCCTCGTGGAGAATCCGCAGCTACGTGCGCAACGTATGGGGGAGATGCTGGAAGCCACCTTTCCGGCAGCGCCGTTGGACGAGAAGCTCACTCTGGTCGCTGCTTCGGAACTACTCATGCAGGGATTGCTGGACGCAGGCGCCATCCATGCGTCCTCTTTCCTGTACAGGCTTGGTGACGGTGATGTCTGTAGTGGCACCGCCATCGTCTTCATGGAGGACAAGAACGTCCGCCCCCTGGAGATATTCGCAGAGCGGACGCTGTATTCGGCATCCGCCGAGTACACAGATGTGCCTCTCGACAAGGGGGAACTCAACCTTCCCTGTGGGACGGCGGTATTGATCGCAAGGGATGTGGCAGGGACGTCGTTGGCGTCCATCGTTCAACCGACAGAGGGCGGTGCGGCAGAGGTGAATCGACAACTTGAGGTCTACATCCCCTTCCCGCACGGATTCTCACTTCTGAAGGTATGCTTCGCAACACCCGACCTGGGCGCTTGGGAAGAACTCCTGCCAGCCTTTGGAAAATTCTTGACCGGGATTGCGTTCACGCCTCCCGGTCGACCGAGAACCGGTCAGAACGTGGACCGTATGTGTGCTGCTGACGACTGGGCACAGCAGGAATTCGGGTAGGGAATGGTGAACCATGGAGCAAGCGGAGCAAGCTCTGCTCAACAGGTTGCGTAACCGCAATTTCAGTCCCCGGCTGTCTAACGGCTGGGGGCAGGTGACCCGCAACGCCATCGAGGGTATGAGCGATGCTGATGCGACTGTTGTTGCCAGGACCTGGGGGTACGATTTCAAAACCACTTACAACAAGGGCAACATTCTGACCTTCCTACGGCAGGACGCACCGCGGTTGGATGTCGTGGGCGGCCCGGCCCGTGACGTTGCACGCGCTGTGCCGAAGGCTCGCGAAGAGGCGGAACGGATCCGAACGCAAACCGGGTACGACGTGCTGGATCCGGACTGGTACGAGCCGGTGGAAGCCGCCGCGGGCGAGAATGTCAAAAGGCGGAACAAGCGTATCCAGGGCGCGGTCGGAATCGGAATCGTCACTGCGATCATGACAGCGTGGGCCATCGCCTCCATCGATACGCCGTCCTCGGTGCTGCTCCCGGGCGCGCTCGGCCTCGTCGGTTGGATTTGTGTTGTCACTTGGGTTTGGCAGCTTGTGGCTCTGACCAAGGTGTACGGCAACGACATAAAGCCGAAGGTCGGCTTGATCCGGCAGGTGCTCAACGTCGCTGAGGAGGAATTGCTCGGCAGCACACGCCGGTGAACTTTCTTCCGAATCGAGTCCGTGAACCTGGGCCCTGATGTGCTGCGAGCCGGTGGTTGTCACGCGACGTCGTTGGTCCTTGTACGCGGTCGGTTCCTTAACCGCCCTGGAGGGCCTGGGGTTGGGGCGAGGGGCCTCTCGTCAGCCGAGCAGGGTGCGCATGATGCAGGGTGAGGGCGGTTGGCGAGACGCCGGGTACGGGGCCGGAGGATGGGGCCGGCACGCTCGTACTAGTCGCGGGCCGTGACGCGCCGCGTCACACCGCCTCCGGCGCGTCGGTCAGAGCGATGACGCGGGCCGTGGCCGAGGCGGTGGCCACCGTCAGGTCGTGGGCGTCCAGGAGGGACGCCTCCAGAAAGGCCAGGTCGCCCTCACGCCGGATCACGCGTCCCCTGCCGGTCAGGCGGCCGGGGCGGGCCGGGCGCAGGAAGTTCACCTTCAGCTCCAGCGTGGACTGGAAGTCGTCGGCGCCGAGGGTGGCGAGCAGGGCGGGGCCGACGGTGTCGTAGAGCATCGCGGAGAGGAAGGCCCCGAGTACGTTGCCCACGGGGTTGGTGAAGTCCTCGGTGGCGGTGAACGCCAGCTCGATCGTGCCCAGTTCGGGGTCTGCGGCCAGGAACTCCAGGCCCAGGGTCCGCGCCGCGCGGGGCATCGGTGCGCGGCCTTCGACTCCGTCCCAGAACGGTCCCGTACGTTCGGACACGGTCTCTCCCTCTGTGTCGGCCTGCGGGCTCCTCGTCGGCCTGCGGGCTCCTCGCACCGCATTGTCGCCCGGCGGGAAGGCTCCGCATCCCGCTCACGGCGCTCTCAGTCGCGAGGCATCTCGGTCACGGGGCTCTCGGTCGCGGGGTTCGCGCTCACCGGCCGTCTCAGTCGGCCGGTGAGCGGTCCGCTCCCGTGGCCGCCAGCAGGCTGTCCGCGACGACTTCCGCGCCCTCGGCGCCGAGCAGCAGCGTGTAGTGGTTGGTGCCGGGGACCTTGCGGGGCCGTATGACGGTGTCTTCGAGGCGGGCGGCCTTGAGGCGCTGCTCGTCGTAGAGGCCCTGCGGTTCGTCCATGAGGCCGCGCTCCGCCCACAAGAGTTCGCTGGGGACGGCGAGTTGGTGCACCGCCTTCGCCGTCTCCTCGCTCAGGGTGTCGGCGCCGTCGGCGCGTATGGCGTCGATGAGGCAGGAGGAGCGCAACTCCGGTTCCGTGCCCACCAGATCGCGCTGGATGTACGCCTCCGTCCACGGCTCCCAGGAGTCCGCGAACGCCGGATGGCCCTGCCAGAAGGCGCGGTAGGCGGCCCGGTCGGGGAACGTCGTCTTCAGCCGCTCCATGGCCGGACCGATCACGGCGGTGAGCAGGTCGTCGGTCGTCATGCCCTCCGGTACGGGGAATCCGACGCCGCCGTCCACGAGGAGCAGCGAACGGAACCGCTGCGGGTGGCGCACCCCGGCCACGGCGGCCACGAACGCGCCCATCGAATGACCGGCGAGCACGACGTCGTGCAGGCCGAGCGCCTCGGTGAGCGCCGCGGCGTCGGCGGCGTGCGCGGCCATCCCGTACGGGCCGGAGACGCTGCGGCTGCCGGCCCGGCCGCGCAGGTCCGGTGCGACGAGCGTGACGCGGCCGCCGAGCCTGCGGGCGACTCCCGCCCAGGACATGGCGTTGGAGGTGATGCCGTGCAGGGCGACGATGGCGGGTGCGGGCTCCGCCCCCTGCTCGCCCTGCGTGCCCTGCCGCGTGGCGGGCCAGCGCAGCACGGTGAGGTGACCTCCCCGCACGGGCACCCGGAGTTCCTCGTAAGTGGTCGCCGGCATGGGCTCGGATCTCCTGTCGTGGACGGGACTGGTGCGTACGTACGTGTACGTGGATGCGCTGGTGGACGTCGGCGGCGCTGCCGCGACCCCCGACCCCGGTGACCCCGGTGACCCTGGCGCCCCCGCGGCCTCGGTGACCCCGGGACCCCGCGACCGCGCGCGGTCCGGCGCATCGTGGCGTGGTTGCCATGGTCCGTCACGACCCCGGGTCCTGGCGATGGAGCAGTGGCACATCGGCGGGCGGCACGGTGTGTGCGGCGGGCACCCGCCCCGGGTACCGCCCCCGGGACCCACCGATGGCCCATCCGCGGTTCAAGCGTCCCCGCCGGGTGGGACGAGTTCTGCCCGGGGACGCTTCGAGCAGGGAGAGCGACGTGCGGGCGACGTTCACGCTGGGACGGATGGCCGGTGTACGGATCGGGGTCCACTGGAGCGTGGTGCTCATCTTCGCGCTGATCGCCTTCGGGCTGGCGCGGGGGCGGCTCTCCGACGCGTATCCCGGCGAGCCCGAGGCCGTCTACTGGATCGCCGGGTTCATCGCGGCGGTCGTCTTCTTCGGCTCGCTGCTCGCCCACGAACTCGCCCACGCCGTACTGGCCCGCCGCAACGGCATCGAGGTGGACGACATCGTGCTGTGGCTGCTGGGCGGAGCCGCACGGCTGAAGTCGGAGGCGTCGAACCCGGCCGCCGAACTGCGCATCGCGGGCGTCGGACCGCTCGTGAGCCTCGCGCTGGGCGGGGTCTTCGTGCTGGGCGCGTGGCTGCTGAGCCTGGCGTCCGCGCCCGGGATCGTGGTCGAGGTGGTGGCGTGGCTCGGGGCCATCAACGTGCTGCTCGCCGTCTTCAACTCCGTGCCCGCCGCCCCGCTCGACGGCGGACGGCTGCTGCGCGCCTTCCTGTGGTGGCGTACGGGAGACCGGCTGAAGGCCACCGCGGGGGCCACTGCGGCGGGGCGGGTCTTCGGCTGGCTGCTGGTGCTGCTGGGCGTGGTGCTGTTCCTGTACGGCGGTGAGTTCGGCGGGCTCTGGCTCGCGCTGGTCGGCTGGTTCCTGATCGCCGCGGCCACATCCGAGGGGCGCCAGGCACAGCTGCGCGGCGTGCTGTCGGGCGTGCCCGTGCGGGACGCCATGACTCCGGGGCCCGTCACGGTCTCTCCCGGTCTCGCGGTCGCTGACGTGCTGTCAGGGCCGCCGTTCCGCTACCGGCATTCGGCGTTCCCGGTCGTACGGGACGACGGCACGCCCGTGGGGCTGCTCGCGCTGGACGACGCCAGAAAGGTGCGGCGGGAGCGCGCGGACGAGGTCACGGTGGACGAGGTGATGGTGCCGCTCCCGGAGGTCACGGTCGCGGCCTCGCAGGACCCGCTGGCGGATCTGCTGCCGCAGATGGAGTCGGGTGCGCGCAACCGCGTGCTGGTCATCGACGGCGGCCGGCTCGCGGGCATCCTCGCGCTGTCGGACGTCAGCCGTACGGTGACGTGGCTGACGAACACCGCGCCGCAGTCCGGCGGCCGCCGCTGACGGCGCGAGAGCGGGAGTCCACGGGGACCCCACGGCCCGTCGGCGAGGGTTTTCCTCAAGCCTTGCTCAGATTTCCGGGCCGGTGGACGACGCCTGTGCGGAAAGAGACCTGACGGACCCTCAAGTCCGCCTCAAACGCAACCTCAATTCCGCCTCAGATTCCCGCGGGCTTTCTTAAATCGTGTTCAAGGCGAGGTAACGATCGGGTCCATGGAGCCGAGGTTAATGGGGTGGCACGGTCAGCTATGGGCGGTTCTCCCTGTGACTCCGGTCACATCACCGCGGCTGTCGCGCCGCGCCGTCCGTGGTAAATCTTCTCGATCTCCTGCACGGTATCCCTCCTGCCGTGCAGGAGACCCGTGCCGGCGGATTGCCGGCCGGCACCTCCATTCATTCCCGGGAGAACGGGAATTCCCGGGAGAACCGGATCCGGCCCGATCCGAGCGACGCGGCCGGACGTGGAGAAAGGCACGGACGTAATGGTCTCGGTGGAAACAAGGCAAGTCGGAGAGGTCGGAGAAGCCGCAGGCGGCGGCTCCGGTGAAGAGTACGAACGCGGTCTGGGATCACGTCAGGTCCAGATGATCGCGATCGGCGGCGCCATCGGCGTGGGACTCTTCATGGGTGCCGGCGCGAATATTGAGAAGGCCGGCCCGAGCATCGTCGTGATGTACGCGCTCGCGGGTGCCGTCGTATTCCTCATCATGCGGGCGCTCGGCGAACTCCTCCTCTACCGCCCGGTCTCCGGAAGCTTCGCGGAATACGCCCGTGAGTTTCTCGGGCCGTTCTTCGGATTCGCGACGGGCTGGACGTACTGGCTCAACTGGGTCGTCACAGGAATGGCCGAGCTGACCGCGGCGGCGATCTATGTGCACTTCTGGTTCCCGGCGATTCCGCAGTGGGTCAGCGCGCTGGCGTTCCTCGTCGTGCTCTTCGGGGTCAACCTGATCTCGGTGAAGATATTCGGCGAGGTCGAGTTCTGGTTCTCGATGGTCAAGGTGACGGCCATCATCGGAATGATCGTGATCGGCCTGGGCGTGCTGACCCTGGGCTTCTCGGAGGTCGGCGACACCGCGTCGCCCGCCAACCTCTACGCACACCACGGCTTCTTCCCCAACGGCATCGGCTCCAGCCTGATGACCCTTCAGGGCGTGATGTTCGCCTACCTCGCCGTCGAACTCGTCGGCGTCACCGCGGGCGAGTCCGAGAACCCGGAGAAGACCCTTCCCAAGGCCATCAACACGCTGCCCTGGCGCATCATCTTCTTCTACGTGGGCGCGCTGCTGGTGATCCTCTCCGTGGTGAAGTGGACCGACTTCTCCGCGGGGGAGAGCCCCTTCGTGCACGCCTTCTCCGAGATGGGCATCCCGCTCGCAGCCGGCATCGTCAACTTCGTCGTACTCACCGCTGCCCTGTCGTCGTGCAACTCCGGCATGTACTCCACGGGCCGCATGCTGCGCGACCTCGCCGCGAACAACCAGGCCCCGAAGATCTTCGGGCGGCTCAACTCCCGCAAGTCGCCCGCGTTCGGCATCACCGCCTCCGTGGCACTCATGGGCGTCGGCGTCGTACTGAACTACCTGGTGCCGGAGAAGGCCTTCGCATACGTCACGTCGGTGGCCACCACCGCCGGTATCTGGACCTGGATGGTGATCCTCGCCAGCCACATCCGCTACCGGCTGGCGCTGCGGGCGGGCCGGCTGCACCGCTCCCCGTTCCCCGCCCCGGGCGGCGCCGTCGCGAGCACGGTCGCGCTGCTCTTCCTGTTCCTGGTGACCGGGCTCATCGCCTACGACTCCGAGGCGCGCATCTCCCTGTACGTCGGAGCCGTCTGGGCCGTGCTGCTCGGCGGCGGCTGGGTCAGGTTGCGGCAGCGCCGGACTCACGCCGGGCTTTCCCAGCCGCGGCCGGCGGAGGACGGCGCGGAGCACGGGACGGAGCCCGACGGCTCGCTCGTCTCCAAGTAGCGGGCGACACCGCTGCGTTCACCACCGCGACGGCTTCTGCCCCCGCAATACCGGCCCGTGGCCGGCGGTCCCACCCCCGTCCGCCGGTCACGGGCCTTCTCGTGCTCGTGGCGCTCATGTCCCGTGGTCATGGCGCCCAGGGTGCCCGGGGCGCGCGCGGCGCTCGTCGCGCTCGTGGCGCTCACGCCGCTCACCGCGTCGCGGCGGTCCGAGCCGCGGCGGCCGGTGCCGCGGCCGTCTCCCCGTCCTCGCCGAGCCGTGCCAGCTGCCGGTCGTGCACCCTGCTCAGCAGGAGCAGCGACGACGTCGCACCGACGAGCGCGAGGAACATGTCCCACTGGGTGTCCCACGCGTCGCCCTGCGTGGCGAGGAAGTCGTCCGCCCCGGAGCCCCCGATCAACGCGGCCCACCACTCGATCAGTTCGAAGAAGGCGCTGAAGGCGAGGCAGCCGCAGACGACGAGCGGCGCCAGCCAGCGGCTGCCGCGCAGCGGCGAACGCCGGGCGAGGATCTCCCGCCACAGCACAGCGGGCACGAAGCCCTGCACGAAGTGCCCGATCCGGTCGTACGGATTGCGGGCCAGCCCGAGCCCGTCCTGGATCCAGTCGCCGAGCGGTACGCGCGCGTAGGTGTACTGGCCGCCGAGCACGAGGACGAGAGCGTGCAGGGCGAGCAGGCAGCACAGCAGCGCCGTGAGCGGGAAGCGCCGCCACGCCAGCACTGCGACCGGTATGCCGAGAAAGACCCAGAACGTCTCCATCAGCCAGGTCGCGCGGTCGTACGGGGCCAGACCCGAGACGATCAGCGCCACCGTCACCGCGGCCACGAGTGCGCCCGGCAGCGACAGCCGGAATCGGGGCGCGGCCGGGGTGCCGGTCGGGCCGCTCGGACCGTTCGGGCCGGTTGCGCCGGTGGTGGTCTGGGCTGAGCCGGTCGAGGACATCGTGGCCGTCCGGGTGTGTGGGGATGGGGTGTTGTGCCGGTGCGCTGCTGTGCGGGCGGGCGCCGCGGCGCACCGAGGACTGCGTACCGAGGGCTGCGGACGTACCGGCGGCTCCCCGGCGTTCCGGCGGCTCCGCGGCGTACCCACGGATCCGCCGGGAGGCCCGCGCTACGTGGCCATCCTCCGGAGGCTGGGCGCCCCGGGCCATGAGTATTCGTACTCAACTCACTGAGGCCTCGTCCCCGAGTGAGAGTGCCCGTCCGGAGGCTCCCGGCCGCGGCCGCTCCCGGGTTCACGAGCGGAACAAACCCGTGGCAGGGTGGCTGTCGCCGCCGGGGCGTACGCCGCTCACCGGCACCGACGGATCCGTCACCGCACCGACAGGGGCGCACACGGCCCTCGACAGAACGAGTCACACCATGAACATCCTGCGAAAGATGCCGGTCGAGCACGTTCTCGACCGGAACCGGCAGAACACCCTGAAGCGCCGCCTGACCGCGGTGTCGCTCGCGGGTTTCGGCGTCGGGGTCATCATCGGGACCGGCATCTTCACGCTGGTCGGCGTCGAGGCGAAGGAGCACGCCGGGCCCGCGGTCGTCCTCTCGTTCGTGGTCGCCGGCGTCGTCGCGTCGCTGGCGGCTCTCTGCTACGCGGAGCTGGCGTCGTCCGTGCCGACCGCGGGCAGTGCGTACACCTACGCCTTCGCCACCCTCGGCGAGCTGTTCGCCTGGATCATCGGCTGGGACCTGCTGCTGGAGTTCGCGCTCGGTGCCGCCGTCGTCTCACGCAGCTGGTCCGGCTACGTCGCCAATCTGCTGCACCTGCCCGCGGGCTGGTTCGGGGAGGAGGCGACGGTGAACGTCGGCGCGGTGATCATCATCGCCGTGCTCACGGTCGTCGCCGTCGCGGGCATCCGCGAGTCCTCGCGGCTCACCAACGCGCTCGTCGTGATCAAGGTGTCCGTGTGCGTGCTGATCGTCGTCGCCGGTCTCTTCTTCGCGCGGGGCGCGAACCTCTCCCCGTTCGTGCCGCCGGCCCAGCCCGCCGAATCCAGCGCGAGCATCGTCGACCAGCCGCTGATCCAGGCGGTGGCCGGTCTGGAGCAGTCCGTCTACGGCTTCGGAGGCGTGCTCACCGCCGCGGCCGTCGTCTTCTTCGCGTACACCGGGTTCGAGGCGCTGGCCAACCTCGGCGAGGAGACCAAGGAGCCCAAGAGGGACCTGCCCCGCGGGCTGCTCGGCAGCCTCGCGATCTGCACCGTGCTGTACGTCGCGGTCGCGCTGGTGCTCAGCTCCATCGTCGACTACCGCAAGATCGATGTGGGCGCCCCGATCGCCGCGGCCTTCCAGTCCGTCGGCGCTCCCTGGGTCGGCGCCCTGGTAGGGCTCGGCGCGGTCACCGGTCTGACGTCGGTGATGATGGTCGAGCTCGTCACCCTCGGCCGCATCGGCTTCGCGATGAGCCGCGACGGGCTGCTGCCGCGCCCCTTCTCAGAGGTCCATCCGAAGTGGCGCACACCGCACCGGATGACCATAGCCATCGCCGTACTGATCATGATTCTCGCCGGGTTCGTGCCGATCGCCGAGCTCGCCGACATGGTCAGCATCGGCGCCCTGTCCGGGTTCCTGATCGTGGCGCTGGCGGTGCCGGTGCTGCGCCGCCGCAACCCCGATCTGGAGCGGCCCTTCCGGGTGCCGCTGTCACCGGCGCTGCCCCTGGTCACGGCCCTGGCATGCCTGTATCTGATGGCGAACCTCGACGTCTTCACCTGGCTGCGGTTCGCCGCGTGGCTGGTGCTCGGCCCGGTGATCTACCTCGGTTACGGGCGCAGGCACTCGATCCTGGCGGGCCGTACCGGGGCGGGTACGGAGACGGCGGCGAAGGGTGCGAAGGAGGGCGGCGACGGCGGCGATGCCGGCAGCGGCGAGGGCGGCGGCGATGGCGGTGACGGCGCCCGGGGATGAACCGGGCCGCCCGTCGTCAGCCCCGCTCCGCCAGCTTTCGCAGGGTGAGCAGCTGACGGCGCATCATGAACAGGTCGCCCCAGGCCAGGACCGGGCGGCGCAGCCGCCCCATCGCTCCGTCCGTACCGCCCACGACGAGCTTCGCCAGCAGCCTGGTCGTGCCGGGGCCCTCGTCGGTCACGGAGTAGGTGACGGTGAAGTCCCCGAACAGACGGACCCCTTTGGGGTCGTCCATGATCAGGGTCATGTGGCCGTCCGGCGCGAAGGCCGCCAGCCGGAAGATCCTCATCACCCGCTGGCCCGTCTCCAGGCGCCCGGCGCCGGGGGTGAGCTGCCGCGGGCTGCGGCGTCCCCTGTTGTCCAGCAGGTCGTAGCTGTACGGGGCGACCTTGAGCTGGCACAGCCACCGGAAGACCGTGGCACGGTCCGCGGTGACCGTGACGGCACGGAACCACTCTTCGCGGGGCCCGCCGATCAGGCCGTCGCACGGGTAGGCCCTGCGGATCTCGTCCTCGCGGGCACCCCACACGCGGGGGAGCCCCCAACGGGCTGTCGGATTCGGTCTGCCGCGCACGTCTGAAGCGTCCGCCCCGGCCCCGCCCGCCGTCAACAGGTGCAGGACTCCCACCACTTGGGGCCGCGAGGGCCGGTGCGGTGCGGTGCGGTGCCGTGCGGTGCGGTGCGGTGCGCGGACAGGGCGCGGGTGCGGACAGGGTGAGGCCCCGCCGTGCTCACCGCGACGACGGGGCCTCTCGCCATGTGCCGCTTGCCGTACGCGGCTTGCTGCGTGCTGCCTGCTGTATGCGGCGTCGGCTACTCGCTCTCGCGCCGTCTCTGCGTCGCCACGAGGACGCCCGCACCCGCGACGAGGACCAGACCGCCCGCCGCGGCGATGTACGGCGTGGAGTCGTCCCCGCCGGTCTCGGCGAGACCGCCCGCGTCCTCTCCGCTCTTCTTCCCTTCGCTCTTGCCGCCGTCCTTGTCACCGGCCTCGTCGCTGCCCTCGCCGCCGCGGTCCTTCGCGGGGACGAAGTCCGCGGGAGGCTGGTCGCAGGCGACGCCGTCCCCGTCCCGGTCGAGGTGCTTGCCGTAATGCTC
This sequence comes from Streptomyces sp. HNM0575, assembly GCF_012726265.1. Lineage (GTDB taxonomy): Bacteria > Actinomycetota > Actinomycetes > Streptomycetales > Streptomycetaceae > Streptomyces. The sequence goes on from NZ_JAASAG010000003.1 coordinate 371,491, forward strand.
GTCGCTCTCGCGGATGTTGGAGTAGCCGGCGTCATAGGCGGCGGAGCAGTTCTTGAAGGGGTGGCCCCCGTCGTGCGCGACAGCCACGGACGGCGCGAGCGCCAGTCCCAGAGCGCCGATGGCGGCGATCGTCGCGGCCGATGTGCGGATCTTCATCTTCACGTCTCCGATGGAGTGGCGATGCTGTGAACGGGGGGTGGTGATGATGTGACTCAGGATCCTTGTCGTGGGTTGTACGTCGTGCATGTGATGTCCGGTACTGGTGGGGAATGTTCAATTCCCGTGAGTACCAGTCGACTTGACCGCTCCTGAGCCCTCCCGCCGTCCGGGCCGCACCCCGGTCGTCCGCCCGCCGCCCGCGCGAATCACCCCGGCTGACCGCTGTCCGTACGGTCAGCCGCCGGAGCGCAGCGCCGGATTGCGCAGCGGCGGATCGCCGAGGACGTGGACGCGGCGCAGATGGCGCGGGGCGCGGCTCGTGAACGCCTCACGGCCGTGCAGCAGCGTGTAGTTGTCGGCGACGACAAGGTCGCCGGTCTGCCACCGGTGCGTGTACGAGTGCCGGGGTGCGCGCAGCGCCCTGCTGAGGCCGTCGTGGAATTCCGCCAGGCCGTCCTCCGGCAGGCCGCTGAAGGTCAGGTCCGGGTGGTTGATGAACTCGTCGTCCGCGGCGACGGGTTCGTTGTAGCGGATCACCGGTTCGCCCGTGACGGGGTGCGCGCTGACGACGGGGGAGACGGCGACGCTGTCGTAGAACTCCATCCTGCGGCGGTACGTGCCGGTCACCTGCTCCCACAACTCCCGTTCGGCCGGGACGGCTTCGCGGAGCACGGCGGAGGTGTGCGAGAAGACCGTGCCGCCGCCCTGGTTGCGGCCGGGGGCGCTCACGCAGTGGAAGATCTGGAACTCGGGCACCTCGGGCCGGTACATCCCGTCCCAGTGCAGCGGCACATGGCGGTGGTCGAAGATGTGGTCGCCGGGATTCTCGTGCTCGACGAGTTCGAGCACGGCGCCGAACGGCCACATGCTGATCTCGCCCCACTGTGCGCAGTAGGCGGTGAGTTCCTCGGCGTCCGCGAAGCCGGTGAAGCCGCGCAGCAGCAACAGGCCGTGCTCGCGGACGAGTTCGCGGAGTTCACCGACGGGGAGGTCGGTCGGCCGCTCCTCCGGCGAAGCGGCTTCTAGCAGTGCGCCGAAGGCGGTCCGCGGCAGCAGGGCGGGTGTGCGGCCGGACGTGCCGGCGGTGCTGCCGGGCGTGGTGCGGGCCGTCGTAAGGGGCGTCGTCGGGGTCGTACGGGCGGTCAACTTCACCACTCCTCGCGTGTGTCGGGAAGTCCTGGAAGGGCGGGGGCGCCGGCGGTCGGGGGTCCGGGGTGCGGGGCGGCGCCGTCCGCGCCCCGAGCCACCGCTGCCACCGTGGCCACCGTGGCCGCCGCTGCGGGCGCGGTCGTCGCGGTCGTCGCGACCGTCGCCACCGGCGCCGACTCGTCCGCGAGCAGGCCCGGTTCGCGCAGCACGTAGTGGCTCGGCCGTCCGTCGCGTACGGCCAGCTCGCCGCCCAGCCGCTCGGCCTCCGCCCGCTTCATCAGCACCACACGGCCGCCGACGTCCACGGCCACCCCGTGCCACGGAGTGAGCCACGCGCCGGTCGACTCGCCGAGACGGATGCCGAGCTTCGCCGAGGAGCAGGGCTGCGGATGGATGGACAGGCGCACGGAGCCCGGGAACCGCTCGGCGAGGAAGTCGCCCCATGCCTTGCTGCGCTGGATGACGACGTACGCGCGCCGCCGCGCGTCCCGTTGCAGCGCCGCTCTGCTACCGCCGTACTCGGGGGTGTTGCCGTCCTCGAAGAGGAAGCGCGTGACGGCCCGGTACAGCGGCAGGTCCTCGCCGTGGCGTATGCGGGCGCGCAGCGACTCCAGCGGCACGGCGTGGCGTTCGGTGAGCACGCGGCGCATTTCGTCGTGACCGAGGTCCGCGAACCCGGTCGCCTGGTCGAGAGTGAAGACCGAGACCGCCCGGCCGGGCAGCGCGGCGACCATCGAACGCAGCGCGTCGTGATACGCCGTGATGTCCTCGTCGGGTATGCGGACGGCGTCACTGAAGACACGGCCATCGGAGCAGATCACGATCTCCGCGCCGGGCGGATGGACCTCCCGTATGCGGGCGGCCAGCAAGTCAAGGAATTCCAGGGCGACTTCCTCGGCCAGATCGGGCAGCGCACCGAGCACCTTGGCGCGGTTGGGCGACTTGCCGGGGAAGGCCGGCAGCAGCAGACGCACGGGACGCCCTTCACGGACGAACGGCTCGATCACGCGGGCCTGCGTCTCCTCGCAGGCGCCGCAGGGGAATTCGCGGCACTCGCCGGGCTGGTGGGCGGCGCCGCCGGCTCTGCGCTGATGCCGCAGCAGCAACCGGGCGATGACGCGGGCCCGTTCTCTGGCTCTTCCGGCTTCGGACGCGGGCAGGGGCAGGGCATGCGAAGCGAGCATGCGATGGCTCCTCGCGGTGTGGTGGGGGGTGGGGGTCGGGCGCCCGTGACCACACGATGCCCGCTGCCGCCCGCTCCCTGCTCATCCCTCGTGGCCATAGCATCGAGTGATGGACCTCGAAGTGCGCCATCTCCGAGTGGTACGGGCCGTGGCCGACGCCGGGAGCCTGACCCGCGCAGCCGTCGCACTGGGGATGTCGCAGCCGTCCCTGACAGCGCAGTTGCAGCGCATCGAGCGGATGCTCGGCGGCCCCTTGTTCGTACGCCACCGGGGCGGCGCCAGCCCCACCGCGCTGGGCGAGCTGGTCACCGCGAAGGCCCGCGAACTGCTGCCGCAGCTGGACTCGGTGCAGCAGCAGGTGCTGTCCCATCTCGGTTTCGCCGACGGGCGGTTGTCGCTGCGCTACGTCGCCAACCCGGGACCGCTGATGGTGCGGATGCTGGACCCGCTGCGCAAGCTCTTCCCGGGCGCCGAGGCGAAGTTGCGCACCGAGTCCCATGTCTCCGTCGTCGTCGACCTTGTCGCGGACCGGCAGCAGGACCTGGGCGCGGTCGTCGAGTACGAGGGGAAGCCGCGTCCTCCGCGCCGTGAGGTGACCGAGCAAGTGGTCGCGGTGGAACCGGCGTTCGTGCTCCTCTCCGAGCGGCACCGGCTGGCGGGACGCCCGGAGCTGGACCTCGGCGAACTCGCCGACGAGGAGTGGGTGCTGCCGCCCAGCCACGGCAGCGGCCTGCACGACGCATTCACGGCGGCATGCTCGCGTGCCGGGTTCACCGCCGTCGTCCAGCACGAGGCGGAGGCCGCCGCGGCGCGCGAACTCGTGGTCGCCGGGGCCGCGATCGGGCTCGCGCAGGCGACCTTCCGCAGTACCCCGGGCATAGTGCCGCGCCCGCTGCGCGGCACTCCCTTACGGCTGCGGCACTCCCTGGCGTGGCACCGGGACAGCGCACTGGCCGCGTACGGCACGGCGCTCGTCGAACGCGCGGAGCGGGCGTACGCCGACGCGGTCGGTAACAACCCGCAGTATGCGGCCTGGTTGAGCGAGCACGGCGGACTGAGCCAGGGGTACGGGGCCACGTGCTGAGACCCGTCCGGCGGGGTTCGTGGACGCCCAACTGCCGCTGTTCGGCGTGTGGTTGAGCCGTTGAGTTGACAGGGCTCAGGCGCCGGGCCTGGGCCGACGAGCCGTCAGCCCTGGGCCGCCGCCGACGGATCGGGAACGAGCCCGTCGGCGACGAGCCCGGCGAGCACGGCCTCGCCGAGCGCCTGCACGGCGGACTGCGGCCGGACCATCACGGTGAACTCCTTGATCAGACCCGCCTCGTCGAACTGGAGCAGATCCAGACCGTGGATCTCCTTGCCGTTCACGGTGGCACGGAAGATGAGGATCTCCGACGGAGCCTCGGTGCCGTCCGCGCTGGTCTCAGCCGTGCCTTCGAGCCGCCCGACGTAGCGGAAGTCCTCGAACGTGCGCAGCAGTACGCCGAAGAGCCCCATGACCAGGGGCCTGCCCTCGAACGGGGTGAACTTCACCGGGCTGTAGAAGCTGACGTCCTCGGTGAACAGCTCTTCCAGCGCGCCGTGATCGCCTGTCTCGACGGCGGCCCGGAAGCGTGCGGCGGTCTCCAATGCCCCTCCATGTGTCGCGGACACTCAAGTCCCTGTGTCGCGGGCACTCAAGGATGGCAGAGGGCAGCGGAGGCCGCCGTGGCGGGACGCTCGCCCGGGCACAGCTCCGGCACCGTTCCGCGCACAACTCCGGGCACAGCCCCGGCACCGCTCCGCGCACAGTCCCGGCACCGCTGCGGGCACCGCCCCGGGCCCGTACCGTCACCAGGGCAGCAGCGCCTCGGCCAGCGTGCGCCACTCGGCCCGCGGCAGCGCACCGAAGGGCTCTTCGGTGACGACCTGGAGCGCCACGTGGTCGGCGCCCGCGTCGAAGAACGACGCCACCTTCGTCCGTACCGCTTCGGCGTCGCCGAGGGCGTAGACCGCGTCCAGCAGCCGGTCGCTGCCCCCACCGGTCAGATCGTCCTGGGCGAAGCCCAACCGCAGCCAGCTGTTGCGGTAGTTGGCCATTGCCAGATAGCGCTCCAGGTAGGCGCGCGCCGACGTACGGGCGCGTTTCAGGTCGGGGTCGAGCACGACCTTGAGCTCGGGTGCGAGCAGCGCGTCCGGGCCGAGGATCTCGCGGGCACGGGCGGTGTGTTCCGCAGTCACCAGGTAGGGCAGCGCGCCCACCGCCCGGTCGCGGGAGAGCTCCAGCATCCTCGGGCCCAGAGCCGCGAGGGCGCGCTCGCCGGCCGGTACGGGCCGCGGCGCGGCGTCCAGCTCGTCGAGGTAGCGGCGCATCGCGGTGTAAGGGCGCCGGCGCAGCTCCTCGCGGGTCGCCTCGTCCTTCGCCGCCTCGGCGTGGCTGACTCCCAGGCCGAGCACGAAGCGGCCGCCGTGCGCCGAGTTGAGGCGGGCGTGCTGCGCCGCCACGTCCTCGGCACGGTGCTGCCAGATGCTCATGATGCTCGTGCCCACCGTGACGCGTGACGTGGCGGCGAGTACGGGCTCGGCCTGGGCGGGGCCGGGGCTGGCGCCGATCCAGAGCGTGCCGTAGCCCGACTCGTCGAGTTCGGCCGCCGCTTCGGCGATCTCCGTACGCCGCGCCGGGTCGCCGGAGTGCAGGGCCGGGCTCCACAGCCCGATCCGGCCGAAGCGCCGGGCATGGTCGCCTCCGGCGCGGGCGTCGTCCGGGCGGGCGTCGTGGGTGCGGGTGCCGTGAGCGTTGTGCCCGTCGTGTTCGTTCGTCGTCATGCCCGTAGAGCCGCGGGGTCCGCGCCCGGTATTCCTTGCTCTCACCCGCACGGGCCCGCGGGGATTCCACGTCGGTTGCGGCCGGTCCGCGCTTCGCGGCGTCCGCCCGCACGGGCCCCACGTCACCGTTCGCTTTCGAAAGAAAGCCCTTCGACGGCGATTTCTGTTTCCTTCATTGACTTTCCGACTTTGCGATTTCTACTCTCACGCAGCGTTTCGAAAGGCCTCCAGGCGCGTTCCTGATCCTGCGGGGAGTTGTGGCATGCCGGGCATCGCGGAGCACGAGCGTCAGCAGGAGGTGCTGCGGCTGCTCGAAGGGACGGGCAGGGTGAGCGTCCCCGAGCTGGCCGAGCGCCTGGGCGTCTCCGTGGTCACCGTGCGCAAGGACCTGGACGCGCTGGAGCGCCGCAGGATTCTCCGCCGGGTGCGCGGCGGCGCCGTCGCGGTGCGGGGCGCGGACGAGGGCGCCTTCGAGATGAGGGTGCGCTATCGCGTACCGGAGAAGCAGGCCATCGTCCGTACCGCCGCGAAGCTGGTGCGCGACGGCGACGCGATCGCCCTGGACTGTAGTACGACCTGCTACCACCTGGCCCGCGAGATCCGGGACCGCAGCGGCCTGATCGTCGTCACCAACGGGCTGCGCGCGGCGGAGGTGCTGAGCGAGTCCGACGCGACGGTGGTGATGCCCGGCGGCACGCTGCGCCGGTCGTCGTGGTCGCTGGTCGGGGACGTGGGGGAGGCGTTCGACGGGCGGGGCCGGGTCGCCCGCGGCTTCTTCGGCCTGCGCTCCCTCTCTCCCGAACTCGGCCTGCTGGAGCTGTCCGCGGAGGAGACCGAGGCGAAGCGGATGCTCGTGGCGCTGTGCGACGAGGTGTACGGGCTCTTCGACGCCGGCAAGGCCGGCAGGTTCGCGCTGCACGCCTTCGCGAAGTCCGGGCAGGTCGACGGCCTGATCACGGACGCCGGCGCATCCGACGAACTGGTCGGGCAGTGGCGGGCGGTCGGAGTGCCCGTACAGCGGGTGCCCGTACGCGGGGGAGCGGCGGAGGACGGTCCCGGCGGAGCGCCGGCGGGCGAGCGGGAGGCGGCGGCGAGCGCCGCGGCGGACGACGCGGCGGCGAGGGCCGCGGCGGACGACGCGGCGGCGAGGGCCGCGGCGGACGACGGGGCAGGGGACGGGACGGGGACCGAGGCGGGGACCAGGGACAGGGCGGGGGCCGGGAACCGGAACCAGGCCGGGAACCGGAACCAGGCCGGGGACGGGGCGACATGAACGCACGCCGCACCCGCCGCAATGTGCTCGCCGTGGATCTCGGCGCCGAGAGCGGACGAGTCGTACTCGGCGGCTTCGACGGCTCGGCGATCCGCACCCAGGAGGTGCACCGCTTCGCCAACACCCCGCGCACCGGCCCGGACGGGGTGCTGCGCTGGGACCTGGACCGGCTGTGGCGGGACGTACGCGACGGGCTGGGCAAGGCGGCGGCACTGTCACCCGACCCCATCGACTCCGTCGGCGTGGACACCTGGGGCCTGGACCACGGATTCATCGACGAACGGGGCGCGATACTCGACGACCCCGTCAGCCACCGCGACGGACGCACTCGCGGAATGCTCGCCGAAGCGGCCCGGCTGGTGGGCCGGAAGCGGCTCTACGCGGAGACCGGCACCCAGCTGATGGAGATCAACACGATCTTCCAGATGCTGGCCGACGTACGTGACGGGCAGGGGCGGGAGCGCGAGCGGTACGCCGCGGGGAACCGGCTGCTGATGCTGCCGGACCTCTTCCACCACCTGCTCTGCGGAAGCACCGTCGCCGAGTACACCGCCGCGAGCACCACCGGCGCGTACGACATGACGCGCCGCCGGTGGGCGACCGGCCTCCTCGACGACCTCGGCATACCGACGGGCGTGCTGCCCGAAGTCGTCGACCCCGGAACCGACTTGGGGCCTGTGCTGCCGGAGGCGTCGGCGGGCCACCCCGCGTACCGGAACACCCGGGTCGTGGCACCCGGCAGCCATGACACGGCGAGCGCGGTGGTGAGCGTGCCGTTCGCCGACGCCTCGGCCGCGTACATCTCCTCCGGCACCTGGTCGCTGATCGGGGTCGAGACGGACGCGCCGCGCGTCGACGAGGCCACGCGCCGCGCCAATCTCACCAACGAGGGCGGAGTCCTCGGCACCGTCCGCCTGCTGCGCAACTGCATGGGGCTGTGGCTGCTCCAGGAGTGCCGCAACCAGTGGGCACGCGAGGGGCGCCGCTACGGCTACGGCGAACTGGCCGCGCTCGCGGCCGAGGTGCCCGCGGGCCGCAGCGTGGTCAATCCCGATCACCCTGACTTCGTGGCGCCCGGCGACATGACGGGCCGGATCCGCCGGTACTGCGCCCGCACCGGTCAGCCCGTGCCGGACGGGGTGGCGGAGACGGCCCGCGTCGTCGTGGACAGCCTCGCCCTCGGCTACCGCAGGGTCCTGGAGGACCTGGCGCGGGTGACCGGACGGCGGCCGTCCGCGGTGCACATCGTGGGCGGCGGTTCGCGCAACGCGCTGCTCGACCAGCTCACCGCCGACGTCAGCGGACTGCCCGTGCTGTCGGGGCCGGTGGAGGCGACCGCGCTCGGCAACATGCTCGTCCAGCTGCTGGCCCCCGGCGAACTCGCGGACCTCTCGGAGATGCGCGAGGTCGTACGGGCCGGGCAGCGGCCGGAACTGTATGAGCCCGGCGGCGACGGCTCGGCGGACGAACGCTACGGCCGGTACCGGGAGTTGGTCGCGGCGGATGCGGCGGATGCGGCGGATGCGGCGGATGCGGCGGATGCGGCCGCCGGGGCCGCGGGGGCCGGGACGGCGGAGACGGAGACCTGAGCGCGGGGAGCGGGGATCGGGGAGCGGGGCGGGAACCGAGGCGGGGAGCACGACGTGAACCGCCGCACCGAAAGGAGAGGCAGGATGCGCATATCGCGAGGAGTCGCCGTGGGTGTCGCGGTGGCGGTGTCGGCGTCCCTGACGCTGGCAGGGTGCAGCAAGAAGAACAACGGATCGGGCGGCTCGTCGGGCGGAGGCGGGCCGAAGGTCGCGTTCGTGCCGAAGGTGCAGGGGATTCCGTACTTCGAGGCGATGAACAAGGGCGGCAAGAAGGCCGCGAAGGACCTCGGCGCGCAGTGGATCTACAAGGGGCCGACCACCGCCGACCCGGGCGCGCAGACGGACATCGTCAAGTCGCTCCTCCAGCAGCGCGTGGACGTGCTCGCCGTGGCGCCGAACGACCCCGACTCCATGCCGCCGATCCTGCGCGACGCCAAGGACCAGGGCGTACACCCCATGACCTCGGACACGGACGCGCCGAACTCCACGCGTGAGGTCTTCGTCAACCAGGCCACCCCTGAAGGCATCAGCAAGGCGCTGACGGACACGCTGATGAAGAAGACGGACGGCAAGGGCAAGTACGCGATCGTCTCCTGCGGGCAGACCGCCGAGAACCTCAACTCCTGGATCAAGGAGCAGAAGAAGTACACGGCGGAGAAGTACCCGGACGCGAAGATCGTCGACATCGTGTACGCGGGCGAGGACGAGGCCAAGGCCGTCTCCATGGCCAAGGACCTGATGAACGCGCACCCGGACCTCAAGGGGCTCGTCGGGGAGTGCACCACGTCGGCGCCGGGCGTGGCCAAGGCGGTACATGAGGCGGGCAAGACCGGCAAGGTCGCCACCACGGGAGTGGGCACGCCGAAGTCGATGAAGCCCTACCTGGAGGACGGTTCGTCCGCGGGCGCGGTGCTGTGGAACGTCGAGGCGCTCGGCTATCTGACCGTATGGGCCGGAAAGCAGGTCAGTGAGGGCAAGAAGTTCAAGAAGACCAACCGGGTCAGCGACGAGCTGCCCGCGGTCAAGTACTTCCCGGACCGCAAGGAGCTGCTCCTCGGCGACCCGCTGCTCATCACCAAGGACAACGCGGACGACTACGACTACTGACGGCGGGTGCCCGGCGCGCGTCGTGCCGGGCGGCCGACGGCTGTCGGGCCGACGGCTGACAACTGGCAGATCACAGCTGACAGATGACGGCTGACGACTGGCAACTGACGGATGACGACTGGCAGCTGACGGATGACAGCTGCCGGATGACGACTAACGGCTGACGGTCGACGGATGACGACCGACAGATGACAGCTAACAGATGACAGACGATGTCACCTGCCGTGCCGAGTGAACCGCCGCCGGGGCAGGGGCGGCGGTTCGCCGCACGGCCGAGGAGTGAGATGACCCAGTCTGAGACGCCCGGCCCCGAGAGGGACCGGCCCGGGACGCCCGGGCCCGGGAAGACCGGGCCCACGACGACTCCGCCCACCCCGACCCCGACCCCGACCACGGATTCCGCGACGCCTCCGACCCCGACCACGGGCTCCGGGACGCCCCCGACCCCGGCCACGGGCTCCGGCACCGCCCCCGCGGCGGCGCTGCTCGTCTCCCGTGGAATCCGTAAGCGCTACAGCGGCGTACAGGCCCTGCACGGCGTGGACTTCGACGTGTACGCGGGCGAGGTGCACGCCCTGGTCGGCGAGAACGGCGCGGGCAAGTCCACGCTCATCAAGATCATTTCGGGTGCGGAGTCCGCCGACGAGGGGACGGTCGACGTCGACGGCCGGAGCCTCGCCGCGGGCGACACCAACGCGGCACTCGCCGCGGGCGTCGCCACCGTCTATCAAGAGCCGCAGCTGTTCGGCGAGTTGACCGTCGCGGAGAACATCTTCCTCGGACGCGAACTGCGCCGCGGCGCGCTCATCGACTGGGGAGCCCAGCGCGCACGCGTCTCCGCGCTGCTGGAACGGCTCGGCCTGGACCCGGCGCTCGCGGACGTACGGGCCGCGGATCTGCCCGTGGCCGAGCAGCAACTGGTCTCGATCGCGAAGGCGTTCGCACACGACGTCCGCGTCCTCGTGCTCGACGAGCCGTCCGCGATCCTCACCGACCAGGAGGTGCAGACCCTCTTCCGCGTCATCGACTCGGTGAAGGCCGAAGGCGTCGGCGTGATCTACATCAGCCACCGCCTCGACGAACTCGTCGTCGTAGCGGACCGGGTGACCGTGCTGCGCGACGGCGAGGTCGTCGCCACCCGTCCCGCGCGCGAACTGACCGTACGGCAGACCGCGGAGCTGATGACCGGACACGCGCTCGACGAGCGCCGGGTCTCCCGCGAGGCGCCGGCCGCCGATCCGGTGCTGGAGGTACGGGGACTGGGCGCGGGCCGTGCGTTCCGCGACGTGGATCTGGTGCTCAGCCGGGGCGAGGTGGTCGGTCTGTACGGGCTCGTCGGCTCCGGCGTGAACGAGGTGGCACGCGCGCTGTACGGAATCGACCCCGCCGACCGCGGCACCGTCACCGTCGGCGGCCGTCAGCGGCGGCTGAGCAGCCCCCGGGACGCGGTGCGCGCCGGTGTCGCGATGCTGCCCGCGAACCGCAAGGTCCAGGGCGTCTTCGCGTCCAAGTCGATCGGCTTCAACATCTCCATAGGCCATCTCGCGCTGCTGAGCAGACTCGGCGTCGCGATGGACCGCCGCCGCGAGAAGGCCGTCGCGGCGGACTTCCTCCAGCGCATCGCGATCAAGGCCCCAGGAGTGCACTCGCTGGTGGGCACGCTCTCCGGCGGCAACCAGCAGAAGGTCGTACTGGCCCGGTCGCTGGTGGAAAGGCCTCCCGTCCTCGTCCTCGAAGAGCCCACGCAGGGCGTCGACGTCGGCGCCAAGGACGAGATCCACGACATCGTCCTCTCCCTCGCCGACCAGGGCAGTGCCGTGCTCGTCGTCTCCTCCGACCTGGCCGAACTCCAGCGGCTGGCCGACCGGGTGCTGGTCATGCGGGAGGGCCGCACGGCGGGGGAGTTCGCCCGCGGCGCCTCACAGGCGGATCTGCTCTCCGCGGCGGCCGGAGGCGACGAGGAGGAACCGACCTCGCTGGACGAGGCGAGGGCCGCGATCACCGAGGAGGTGAACCAGCCATGGGACCCACGGCCGTAGAACCCGACGGCACCGGGGACTCCGGGGACACCGGGGACACCGGCGGCACCGGCCGCGCCGGGAAGGCCGGGGCCGAGGGCACCGCGAGGACCGGGAAGCCCGGCGGGGCCGGAACCGGGACCAGGACCGGTGCCCGGACCGGGACCAGTGCCAGGACCGGGACCGGTGCCGGGACCCGGGCCGGTGCCGGGACCCGGGCCGGTGCCGCCGCCACCGGCCCCGCCCTCCTCCGCTCCCGGCGGGGCGCCCTCCGCCTCGTGGAGGGGCAGGAGGCGGTGCTCGCCGCGCTCCTCGTGGCGCTGTGGCTGGTGCTCGGCCTGAGCACCGACACCTTCCTCGCCGCGTCCAACCTCCAGAACATCCTGTTCACCGTCGCGCCCGTGGCGATCGCCGGCATCGGCATGACGGCGGTCATCGTCACCGCGGGCATCGACGTGTCGGTGGGCGGGACGCTCGCCGTGGTCGGCGTCGTCGTGGCCAAGCTCGTACGGGACGCGGGGGCCGGGCTGCTTACCGCGGTCGCCGTCGCCGTGCTGACCGGCGCCGTGCTGGGGCTGGTCAACGGCCTGCTCGTCGCGTACGGACGGCTGCATCCGATCATCGTCACCTTCGGCACGCTCAATCTGTTCCGCTTCGTGGCCCTCCAGATCTTCGACTCCAAGCAGGTCTCGGGCGTCCCGGGCACGTTGGGCCTCCTGGGCGGCGGTGAGAGCGGACTCTCCCTCGGCGTGCCGCACGCCGCGATCCTCGCCCTCGTGCTGGCGGCCGGCGCCTGGAGCTATATGCGTTACGTGCCTACCGGCAGGCACCTGTACGCGGTGGGCGGCGACGCGTCCGCCGCCCGTCTCGCGGGCGTGCGGGTCGAGCGCCGCCAGATCAGCGTCTATGTCCTCGTCGGTCTGCTGGTCGGCCTCGCGGCGTGCGTACGCATCGGATCGGGCGGCCTGGTCGGGCAGGACATCGGCACCGGCTTCGAGTTGGAGGTCATCGCGGCGGCGGTGATCGGCGGTACGAGCATCCTCGGCGGACGCGGCAGCGTCGTCGGCACCCTGCTGGGCGCGCTGCTCGTCAGCACCATCACGAGCGCCGTCACGTTGCTGAACTGGCAGAACGAACTCACCCAGCTCTTCATCGGAGTGTTCATCGTCGCGGCTGTCGGCGCCGACCTCCTGCGCGAGCGAAGGAGGCGATCCCTGTGACCACCTCGACGCACGGCACCCCGGCCGAGGAGTCAGCCGACGCGGCGGCGAAGGCGCGGGCAGGCGGCCCGCCGGAGGACGCCGGCGAGGGCGCGCCCGGCCACGTGCGTCTGCGCCGTGCCCTTACCGTCCTGCTCACCGAACGCGTGGTGCTGCTCGCCGCGTTGCTCGTCGTACTGCTGGTGTGGATGAAGGTCCTCGACACGGGCGGCTATCTGCTGGCGCCCTACGACCTGACATATCTCGCGTCGGCCCTGGAGACTATGGTGCCGCTGTGCATCCTCGGCCTGGCCGAACTGCTGGTGATGGTCTCGGGCCGCGGCGGCATCGACCTGTCGGTGGGCGCGACGGTCAGCCTCGCGGGCATGGTCTTCGGATACACGGTGAGCGAATGGGGCTGGTCCCCGCTGCTCGCGGTTCCGGCGACGCTCGTGGCAGGGGCGCTGCTCGGCGCGGTCAACGGGTTCCTCGTGGCGAGGCTCGGCTTCCCCGCGCTGATCGCCACGCTCGCCACGTACTACGCCTACAGCTCCGTGGCGCTGGTCGGCAGCGGCAACAAGCCCGTCTCGACGGCGCCGGTGCGCGACCTGCATTCGCTCACCAGCCGGGTCCCGCTGCCCGGGCTGCCCGATGTGCCGATGCAGGTCTTCACCTTCCTGCTGCCCTGCGCGGTGCTGGTGTGGCTGCTGGTGAACCGGAGCACCTTCGGCCGCAAGCTGTACGGGGTCGGCACCAACGACGTGGCGGCGCGCTTCGCCAACGTGCCGGTCGTCTCCGTACGGCTGCGGGCCTTCACGCTCTCCGGGCTGCTGTCGGCGGTGGTGGCCGTGGTGACGGTGGGGCAGTTCGCCTCCGCACGGCCCGACGCCGGCACCGTGGGCAACGGCATGGCGCTTCCCGCCATCACTATCGCGGTGCTCGGCGGGGTGGCCATCACCGGGGGCATCGGACGGGTGGGAGGCGTCGTGGTCGCGGCGCTGCTGGTCGCGTGGCTCAACGCCGGGATCCTGCTGGCCTTCGAGGGCTCGCAGGGCAGCCGCATCCAACTCCTCGCCCTCGGCGTGCTGTTGGTGTGCTCGGCGCTGCTGAACTCGGTCACCGCCCGCCGCACGGGCGGCTTGCGGTGAGCGCCCTGTGGAAGCCGGAGGCAGTTCCGGAGGAGCTGGTCGGGCTCACGCGCCGGCTCGGCGATCCGGCCGCGGACCTCGTGGTGCTGGCGGAGGGCAACACCTCGACGCGCCTCGCCGACGGCACGTTCGCAGTCAAGGCGAGCGGCGCCCGCATGGACTCGGCCGCCGCCGGCGACTTCGTCGTGGTCGATCCGGGGGAGCTGCTGGATGCGATACGGCCTCGTGCGACGGATGGACATGCGACGGGTGGACGTGCGACGGCCGGTGCGCGCGGCGGAGGACGCCCGACCCAGGACGAGTTGACGGACGCGCTTGCCGTGCGCGGCCCGTACGAAGGCCCACCGGGACGGGCCTCCGTCGAGACCCTGGTGCATCTCGCCGCCCTCGAATACGCGGACGCGACGTGGGTGGCGCACACCCATCCCACCGCCGTCGTGGGACTGCTGGCCTGCCCCGGCGCCGAAGAGCTGTGGAGCGCGCCGCTCTTCCCCGACGAGGCGGTCGTCCTGGGCCGCCCCGCGTGGGTCCCGTACGCGGCTCCCGGGCTCGAACTCGGCCGCGCCGTCGCCGAGTCGCTGACGCGCCACCGCGAGACGGAGGGGGTTCCGCCGCGGCTGGTGCTGCTGGGCAACCACGGCATCGTCGCGCTCGGCCGGACCCCGGCGGAGGTGGAGGCGGTCACGGCGATGTGCGTCAAGGCGGCACGGATACGTTCGGTCGCGCTCGGGGCCGGCGGTACGGCACCGCTGGAGGCGGGCCATGCGGCGGCCCTCGCAGGCCGCGGCGACGAGAGGGAACGGTGGGCCCGGCTCGGCGGCGCGGCGTCCGGGGGTTCGCCGTCCGGCGTTGCGGGGTCCGGGAGTTCGCCTTCCGGGAGTGCGCGATGAGCGGCGCGCTCGACGCGGCGGGGCCGCCGGGCCCGCCCCCGCCCGACCCGCCCGCCCCGCCCTGTCCGCACCGCCGCCCGCAACGACGACGACCCCGGACCCGATCGTGGGTCCGGGGTCGTACCGATGTCCTGAGACATCGCATGGAGGCCGTGGCGGGATTCGAACCCACGTAACTCGCTTTGCAGGCGAGCCCCTGAACCGCTCGGGCACACGGCCGGGCCTGAGTGACGTCTCGACCGTAGGCCGGGCGTCGCCGCCCGCGGAAGGTCACTCCGGACGATGTCGGGAGACCGCAATACGCAGTTCACACTGCGAGTTGCGGGCTCCGGGCAGCTGTTTCAGGCCGACGGCGCGTCCTGCTTCACCGTGGCCGTCCCCCCGTCCGTCGTCTCATCGCCCGTCCCGGCGGACAGGCGCTCCTCTTCGCGCTCACGGACGAGATTGCGGCGGTGCTCCTTGAAGGAGTAGGCGAGCGCGGCGGCCCAGATCGCGTAGAGCACCACGTACACGACCGTCTTCACCGCGCCCGGGGCGGCGACCCAGTCGCTGTCGAGGAGCGTGCTGGTGTTGGTGATGACGATGATGCCGCCGACGGCGGAGCCGAGGAGCCGCGGCGGTACGTGCCGTACCAGCCACGCCGCGATCGGTGCGGCCACGACGCCGCCGATGAGAAGTGCCGCCGCCCACGACCAGTTGACGCCCTCGGAGCCCAGCCCCGTCAGGAAGCCGATGCTCGCGGCGACCGTGACCAGGAACTCGCTGGTGTCGATGGAGCCGATGACCTTGCGCGGCTCCAGCCGTCCGCTGGCGAGGATCGCGGGGGTGCCGACCGGGCCCCAGCCGCCTCCGCCGGTGGCGTCGACGAACCCGGCGACGAGGCCCAGCGGGGAGAGGAATCGCTTCCGCAGGGGCTTGCCGAGGTTGCGGGAGGAGAAGCCGGAGAAGGTGAACCGGCCCAGCAGATACAGGCCGAGAGCGAGCAGGATGAGGGACATCACGGGCTCGGCCACGGCGGTGGAGAGACCGGACAGGACGGTCGCACCCGCGAACGCGCCCACGGCGCCCGGCACTCCGACCTTCGCCACGACCCGCCAGTCGACGTTGCCGAAGCGCCAGTGGGAGGCGCCGGAGACCAGCGTCGTGCCGATCTCGGCGAGGTGCACGGTGGCGGACGCGGCAGCGGGGTTGGTGCCGACGGCAAGCAGCAGCGTGGTGGACGTGACGCCGTACGCCATTCCGAGACTGCCGTCCACCAGTTGGGCACCGAGGCCCGCGAGTGCCAACAATATGAGCGTCCGCATGCCACTGCCCCGATCTGAATCCCTAGCATTCCTACCGCTTTGATAGGGAAATCTGCCCGACAGACCGAGGAGCGGTCAACACTGTCTCGTCAACTGGACATGATCAGGGGCAGAGTGTGGACATGATCAACCGGAGGGCCGTGGGCCCGGCCATTCGCCGGGCCGGGAGACGAAGGGCCCGGTCAGGGGTTGGTCCACGATTCGGGCTGCTCCGCGAGCCGGTAGACCCGGTCCGGCAGCTTGGAGCACGCCACGTCCGCGAGCGTCACCTCGCCGAGGATCGCCCTCACGTTGGCGCGCACCGCGATCCACAGTGGCAATAGCGACTCCGCAGGCCCGGTGTAGGAGAGCGCGGGCGGTCGCTCGCCGCGGACGGACACCAGCGGTCCGTCCACTACGCGGATCACGTCCGCGACGGTGATCGTCTCGGCCGGAGCGCCCAGCTTGTAGCCGCCCTGCCCGCCGCGGCGGCTGACGACCAGGCCGCCCCTGCGCATGTCGTTGAGGATGCCCTCCAGGAACTTGCGGGGCACGCCCTGTGCCTCCGCGATCGTCTCGGCCTTGACCGGGCAGTCGTCGCCCGCGGCCGCCAGTTCCAGCGCGGCACGCACCGCATAGTCCGCTCTCGCCGAGATCCGCATACGCGCATTCTCCAGCACGTAGGAGATTGGGCCTCCTGCGCGCAGGAGCCGGGGCCTCCCGCACGTGGGAGGCAGGGCTTCCTGTGTGTACGGAGCGGGCGGACCTGCCGGGGTGACCGTCGCGGATTGTCCAGCAAGTGGACAGGCTGTCCGATCCGTGATCGCTTCGGCTGCGAGCGCCGCGAGCCCGTGCGGGCCGGACCGGCGCCTCAGCCGCGGGGGGCCACGAACAGGCTCTGCACGCTGCGCCCGATCGGCCCCTGCTCGTCGTGCAGCACGGTCTCGGTCATGCCGATCCCGGCGTCGTCGATGCTCGTACGGGCGTCGACGCAGACCCATTCGCCGCCGGGGTGCCGGTGCAGATGGACGGTCAAGTCCGGGTTGACGAAGAGGTGTTGGGAGAAGTCCAGCACGTTGCTCACGCCGTTGCCCGAGTCCGCCGCGATCAGCGCGCGGTCCAGCGGCGCCGTCTTCTCACCCTCCACCAGCGGCACCCGCATCCGCAGCCAGCACGCCGCGGGGCCGCGTCCCAGGAACGAGCCGTGGGCGAACCGGGCCTCCATGGCGGTGTGGTAACCGACCTCCCACGGGACGGGGAAGAAGGGCTCGGCCGCCGCGCTCTCCGGTCCCGGGACCTCCGGCTCCGGCACGGACTCCGGCACGGCACCGGGCAGGGTGCGGATGCGCAGCGCCCGCGCCCGCATCACCTCGTCCCCGCCCTCCGGCGTCAGCGACGCCTCGACCAGCTCCACGCTGCGCCCCTGCCGCAGCACGCCGGTGGACACCGTCAGCGGCTTCAGCGGTACGGGGCTGGTGATCTCGAAGGTGATCCTGGCGAGGCGCATGTCCTCGCGGGCGCCGTCGCGCATCCGCATCGCCCGGCCCAGCAGGGCCGCCGGCGGGCCCGCGTGCTGGCTGTCCGCGGACCACGGGCCGCGGGTGTTCTCGGTGGGGACGAAGCGGTCGTCCGCGACCCGCTCGAAGAAGGCCTCGGCCGAACTGGTCTTTTCACTCACGGCTGTTCTCCTGCCCGCCGGCTGTTCGCCCCTGAAGGCTACTGGCAGGTAGTGGGCCTGTCACTGCCACCGCCTCCGCCGGGCTCCCGCCCCCGCCCGTCCTCCGGCGCCCGCACCGGGCCCTGCCGAGCGGAACCGGTAAGCGCAGGTCAGCCCCCGGTACGTGCCGGATACGGGCGGGCTCTGCGGGGCCTCCGTAAGGCGTTCACGAAGTTGGAGGTGAAGCCATGTTCATGTATAAGTTGACCATGGCTATGACCGCGTCCGCCGCCGACGACTGGGACGGGCCGCCGCTGCCGTCGATGGTCAACCCGGCCCTGCTGCGCGGGAGTCCGGCCACCGAGCGCGGTGCGCGGCGGCGCGCGACGCTGATAGCGGCGGCGCGGAAGGTCTTCGAACGCTCCGGCTATCTCGACGCCCGCCTCACGGACATCACCAAAGAGGCCAAGTGCTCGACGGGGTCCTTCTACACGTACTTCAAGAACAAGGAAGAGATCTTCGCCGCCGTACTCGAGGCCGCGCAGCAGGACATGCTCCACCCCGGCATGCAGCGCCTGCCCGACAGCGGCGATCCGTACCTCGTGCTGGAGGCGAGCAACAGGGCCTATCTGGAGGCCTATCGGCGCAACGCGAAGCTGATGGCCCTGCTGGAGCAGGTCGCCAGCGTCGACCACACCTTCCGTGAGCTGCGCAGGCGGCGCGGGGAGGCGTTCATACACCGCAACGCGCGCGGCATCGCTGACCTCCAGAAGCGCGGCATCGCCGATCCCGACCTGGATCCGATGCTGGCCTCGCGGGCGCTGTCCGGCATGGTCAGCCGCTTCGCCTTCAGCGTCTTCGTACGGGGCATGGACCAGCCCGTCGACTTCGAGCAGGTCGTCTACACGGTCACCCGGATCTGGGCCAACGGGCTGCGCTTCCCCGGCCACCGCTGAACTCGCCGGCCCGCCACGGGCCTTCCGGGCCGAGGGGCCCATCTCGCCGTGCGGCGGCCGCAGTTGGACCGTTCAATTTTCGCTGCCCTGTACAGCCGTCACACGGTGCCGCCGACCGTACGGGCCCGACGCGTCGTCGCAGCGCAGAAGACTCTGCCGGGACTGTTGACAGCACAACGGCCTTCGCTCAGTCTTCGCCCAGAAGTTGAACATGACGTCAGCTTACGGCGACCCGCTTGCAGTCCCACCCCTCGAAGGAGTGCCTGATGACTGAGACGGCAGAACCGAGCGGGGAGGCGGCCGAGGCACAGCAGCCCCGGATCAAGCCCAGAAGCCACCGCAAGCTGCTCGCCGCGGGGCTGATCGGCAGCTCCATCGAGTGGTACGACTTCTTCCTCTACGGGACGGCGGCGGCCCTCGTCTTCCCCCACGTCTTCTTCCCCTCCAGCTCGCCGCTGACCGGGACGCTGCTCTCCTTCAGCACCTTCTGGGCGGGCTTCATCGCGCGCCCGCTGGGCGGCGTGCTCGCCGGGCACTTCGGCGACCGCTACGGCCGCAAGCCGATGGTCGTCACCTGCCTGCTCGGCATGGGGCTGGCGACGTTCCTCATCGGCTGCCTGCCCAGCGCGGCGTCGATCGGGACGGCTGCGCCGGTGCTGCTCGTCCTGCTCCGCTTCGTGCAGGGGCTGGCGTGCGGCGGGCAGTGGGGCGGGATCGTGCTGCTGCTGATCGAGTCGACGGGGCCCAAACGCCGTGGTTTCGCGGGCACGTTCGGACAGATGGGCGTGCCGTTCGGCGTCATCCTCGGCAATGTGGCGTTCCTGGTGGCGACCGCGGTGATGCCGGAGGCGTCGTTCATGGACTGGGGCTGGCGCATCCCGTTCTTCCTCTCGGCGCTGCTCTTCCCCGTCGTGCTGTACATCCAGACGAAGGTCGAGGACACCCCCGAGTTCAAGGCGCTCCAGGCGGAGGTGTCGAAGAAGAAGCCGCAGCGGGTCGCGCGGGCGCCGCTGAGCGAGGCCGTGCGCAAGGACTGGCGCAGGATCCTGCTCGCCTGCGGAATGCTGGCCGCCACCAACTGCCTCTTCTACATCAGCATCGCGGGCGTCCTCAGCTACGCGACCGAACAGCTCGGCATGAGCCATCAGTCGCTGCTGGCCGTCTCGTTGGGCTCCTCGCTGATCGGCGCGGCCGCGATCCTGTGGTCCGGCGCCGCGTCCGACCGGGTGGGGCGCAGGCCGATGGTGCTCGTCGGCGCGGCGATGCTGGTGGTGTGGGCGTTCCCGTACTTCTGGCTCGTCGACACCAGGAACCTGTGGCTGTTCTTCGTGGCGCTGGCCGTCGGCGGCGTCTTCCAGTCGATGACGTACGGGCCGGTCGCGGCCTACATCGGCGAGATGTTCGCGCCCAACATCCGTTTCTCCGGCGCCTCGTTGGCGTACCAGCTCGCGGCGATCACCGTCAGCGGCGCCACGCCGCTGGTGATGACGGCACTCATCGCGGAGACGGGCTCGACCACGCTGGTGTCGGTCTTCGTGGCGCTGATGGGCCTGATCACCTTCGGCTGCACGTGGGCTCTGCGGGAGACCAACCCGGCGGAGGTACGGGCGGACCCCGACGCGGTGCCCGGCGAACTGCTCCACGCCTGACGGGAGTTCACGGCGCGGACCTTCCGCATCGGCCCGTGTCGCGGCACCGCTCGGCACGGGCCGATGCGTGCCGCAGCGCGTGACGCGGCGCGGGCCGCGGCGCAAGTGTCAGGCGTCGCCGCGGCGTTCGAGCATCCGCCGCGGATTGACGGTCATCATCGCCGTGATCTGCTCCTCGGTCACCCCACGCTCCCGCAGCGCGGGCAGCACGTCCCTGGAGATGTGCAGATAGTGCCAGTCGGGAAGCAGGGAGGGCAGTTCGCGCATCGGATACCAGTCGATGTAGCACGACGCGTCGTGGGCCAGCACCATCCGGTCCGCGTATCCGCGCTCGCACAGTGCCGCGACGGTCTCCACGCGCTGCTCGAACGGCAGCCGCGTCTCCAGGCCGAAGCGGTCCATGCCGAGTACGGAGCCGCGGTCGGCGATCGACATCAGATAGCCGAGGTCGGTCGAGTCGCCGCAGTGGCCGATCACCACGCGAGTCAGATCCACGCCCTCGGCCTCGAACACGTCCTGCTGCTCGGTGCCGCGCCTCGTGGCGGCGTGGGTGTGGGTGAGGATCGGGGCGTCCGTGGCGCGGTGCGCACGGGCCACGGCGCGCAGCACCCGTTCGACGCCGGGTGTGAGTCCGGCCTCGTCGGTCGCGCACTTGAGTACGCCGGCCTTCACGCCTCCGGTGCCGGCGATGCCCGTGGTGATGTCCTCCACGAACATGTCCACCAGCGGCTCTTCGCCGCCCAGCAGCGTTCCGGGCCCCCGGTACTGGAGGTAGTGCGGAATGTCGCCGTAGGTGTAAAGGCCGGTCGCCACAACGATGTTGAGCCGCGTACGGGCCGCCACCTGCTGTATCCGCGGGATGTAGCGGCCCAGTCCGATGACCGTCGGGTCGACGATCGTCGAGACCCCCTCAGCGGCAAGGGTGTCGAGCCGCTCGGCCGCCGCGGGTATCTCCTCCGACTCCCGGAACCCCTCGTGCTCGGGGTAGTTGTCCGCGAACTCCGGGCTGAGGATGAAGATGTGCTCGTGCATGAGGACCCTGCCCAGGTCCTCCGGCGGCACGGGCCCGCGCACGGTGTCCACGGGGCGGGAGCGCCCGGCGGGTGTGCGGGACCGTCCGGCGGGCGTCTCGCGCGGCATGGGAGGCGTCCTTCCGCCGGGTGGTGATCACATCCGTACCGGGACCGTAGGCGCGCCCTCGAAACGGGGTCAATGGTTCCGTTCCGAGGGCGCGCGGGCGGGGCGCCCCGGACGCGACCGTCACGCCGGCGGCCGGTGGACCGGCGGGTCAGAGGGCCCTGCGGCGGAGCTTGACCGTGTTGTCCGTACGGATCGCGGGGGTGCCGTCGGGTCCGGTCTGGGTTCGTCGGTGCTCTTCGCTGAGCAGCACCTCCCACTCGCCCTCGGGCAGCCGCAGCGCGGCGACGACCTCGTCGGGAGAGGGGAGGTGCAGCTCGTCGTGGCCGCTGGCGTGGCCGTTGCTGTGGCCGTGGCCGTGGCCGTGATCACCGTTCTGACCGTGGCGGTCATCACCGTCCTGACCCTGGCCGTGGCCCTGGTCGTCGTCCCATGGCGCCGGGCCGGAGTGCCCCTCGATCAGCAGCGTTCCGCCCGGGGCGACGGCGTCCGCGGCCCTGCGCAGTATCTCCTCGCGCGGCAGGTCGCCGTACGAGTGCAGGAACTGGGCGGAGACCAGGTCGAAGGCGCCCTCGGGGAACGAGACGCCGAGGTCGTGCCGCTGCCAGTCGATCCGGTCCACGACCCCCGCCTCCACCGCGTGTTCCGCGGCACGGTCCAGCGCCACGCAGGAGATGTCGGCGGCCGTGACCCGCCAGCCCTGTCCGGCGAGCCACACGGCGTCGGCGCCCTCCCCGCAGCCCAGGTCCAGCGCACGGCCCGGCCGGAGCCCCTCGGTCTCCCGTACGAGCACGTCGTTCGGTCTGCCGCTCCAGATCCGGTCGCGCTCCGCGTACCACTCGTCCCAGGTCAGATCCCGGCCGACGGCGCCCATCGTGCTGTTCCCGCCCGTGTTTGTCCGGCCGCCCGTGTCCGCCTGGGCGTTCGTCTGCGCGTTCATCGCTCTCCCTTCGTCACGGGCGATGGTCGGACGGCCCTGCACGGAATGACAAAGCTTCTTGCCGAGATGGCAAACTGCACTCATGGCGGACGACGAACTCACAGGAGTGCTCAATGCGGTGGGGCCGCGGCTGAGGGGCCTGCGCGAGCAGCGCGCCGTCACCCTCTCCCAGGTCGCCTCCCGCACGGGCATCTCCCTCAGCACCCTGTCCCGGCTGGAGTCCGGGCAGCGCAGACCCACCCTGGAGCTGCTGCTGCCGCTGGCACGGGAGTACGGCGTACAGCTCGACGAGCTCGTGGGCGCCCCCGCGACCGGCGACCCCCGCATCCATCCGCGCCCCTTCACCCGGCACGGCCAGACGTTCATCCCGCTCACCAGGTACTTCGGCGGGCTGCACGCGTACAAGCAGATCCTGCCCGGCGCGAGGCCCGGCCAGGGGTCCCCGGTGCGGCCCGAGCAGCGGACCCACGAGGGCTACGACTGGCTGTACGTACTGTCGGGGCGGCTGTGGCTCGCGCTGGGGGAGCACGATCTGGTGCTCACGCCGGGCGAGGCCGCCGAGTTCGACACCCGCACGCCGCACGGCTTCGCCAACGCCGGGAAGCAGCCCGTGGAGTTCCTGAGCATCTTCGGGGCCCAGGGCGAACGCCTCCACGTGCGGGCCCGGCCCTCGGCGCCCCTCGACGCCGGTACGGAGGAGCCGGGGCGGCCGTGAGGCGGGGAGGGGCGCGGGACGCCAAGTGCCGTGCGGAGCCGGGTACTTGGGAGGAGCACTTGGGCGGGACACTCCAGCGGGGCGCTTCAGGCGCCCGCGTGGCTTGCGGCCTCAGGCCGTGCCGCTCCGTGCCGCGGCGTCGGCGGTACGGGGCACCGACACCGCGGTGAGCACGGCGGCGAGCAGAAACGCGCAGCCCGCGGCGGCCAGTCCGGCGACCGCCCCCCACGCCCCGATCGCGCGCGCCCTGGCGGACCGGCCGCGCGACGGGCCGGCCCGGGGCGGGCGAGGCTCTCCCGGGCGTTCAACCGGCAGGTCACCCGTACCATCCGAAACGGTCCGCGATGACGGGCAGCCGGTCGGCCGCCAGCGCGTGTGCGGCCTGGCGCGGAGTCGTGCCGTCGGCCTCGGCACGGTCGGTCATCAGGCCGGTCAGCTCACGCATCGACCGCCGTATGCGGGCGAAGGCCTCGTCGGGATCCGGGCCGACGTCGCCGAAGAGGGTCCACCACCAGGCGTTCGTCGCGGAGTTGACGACGACGTCCGGCAGTACGGTCACTCCGCGCGCGGCGAGCAGCTCCTCGGCCTCCGCCCGCACCGGCATGTTGGCCGCCTCGACGATCCAACTCGCCGTGATCCGCGACTGGTTGGCGGCGTCGACGGCGTAGGAGACCGCCGCGGGTATCAGCACGTCGGCGCCCGCGGACAGCCACGCGTCCCCTGGCAGCGCCGTATGCCGGACCTCCAGGGCCGAGCGGTCCAGGCAGCCGTACTCGTCGCGGGCCGCCAGCAGCGCCTCCACGTCCAGCCCGCCCGGATCGGCGACGGTGCCCTTCGCGTCGGCCACCGCGACGATTCTCAGCCCCGCGCGGGAGAGGAAGCGTGCCGTGGCCCCGCCCATGGTGCCGAAGCCCTGCACGGCGACCCGGGTCTCCGCATACGGAACCCCGGCACGGTCCAGGACCGTGAGCACGGTCTCGGCGACGCCGCAGCCGCCCGCCAGCTCCCCGAGTCCGATGCCGTCCACGCGGACGGCGAAGGCGTCGTCGAGCCGCCGCCGCGCGGCCGGTTCGTCGTCGAGGAGCGGATACACGGCCTCGATGGTGGAGGACAGCCCGGCCTCGGCCGCCGCCGCGTCGACGGTCGCCTGGCTCAGACCGAGGTCTTCGCCGGTGGTCCAGAAGTGCTGGATGTACGGGCGCATCGCGCGCAGGTACCGCACCAGCACCCCGTGGGCCTCAGGATCGCGGGGATCGCAGTCGATGCCGCCCTTGGCGCCGCCGAGCGGGATGTAGCGCCCCCGCGGGTCGTAGTGCAGCGCCTCCTTCATCGTCATGCCACGGGCCAGGCCCGCCACTTCGTCCAGCGTGCAGCCCTCCCGCATCCGCAGGCCGCCGCTGGCGACGCCGCGCACCAGCCGGTCGACGACCAAGTGGCCCTCGCGGCCCGTCACTTGGTCGGTCCAGGTGAGCGAGATCAGCGGGGCCGCGGAGTCGCGCGTACGGGAGGGGCCGTACGGACTGCCCGGACCGGGGCCGGCGTCCGGACCGCGCCCGCCATGCGGCGCGGCGGCCGCGGTCAACGCGGGGCCTCCCCGCGGGCGTTGGGCACCGCGTTCGGCGCCGCCGTCCTCACCGGCCGGTGCCCGGCTCGCCGATGTCCTCGCTGTGCTCGCTGCTCCTGCCGTCCCCGCTGCCCGCGGCGCCCCCGCCGTTCTCGCCGGCTTCGCCGCCCCGACTGCTACGGGCGTCCCGCCCCTCCCCGCCGTTCCGGCCGTCGCCTGCGGGCAGGTTGGCCAGGCGCACCTCGCCGCGTGCGATGTCCCGGCCGGTGTCGTCGGTGACGGTGACGAGCCACAGCTGCTGGGTGCGCCCGCGGTGGATCGGCGTGGCCGTGGCGGTGACGGTGCCGGTGCCGATGGCCCGCAGGAAGTTGGTGTGGTTGGAGACGCCGACGACGTTTCCGCGGTCGCCGTACCAGATCGCGGCGGCGAGGCTCGCGGCCGTCTCCACGAGCGAGCAGTAGACCCCGCCGTGGACGATGCCGTACGCCTGGAGCAGTTCGGGTGTGATCTCGCAGGTCACGACGGTTCTGTCGGCCGTCATCTCGGGGAAGGCCATCCCCACGGTCTTCTCGAAGCCCGACCCGAAACCGTTCGCGTTCATTCGCTCTTCCTGTCGTCGAGGGCTTTCCAGTGGCGGTCCGCGGCGGGCCGCCAGGCACTGTGGCGTTCGTGGAAGAGCGCGGCGGCCTGCGCGCCGCGCCACTCGTCGGGCAGCAGACGGGCCGGCAGCCCCGGGTCGAGGAAGGGGAAGCGGCGCCACTCCTGGACGAGGCGGGTGTGAGCGGCGAACGTCTCGACGTCGTCAGCCGGTTCGAGGGCGCGCACCTCGTCGAGGAAGCGTTCGTAGGCGCGCTCGACGGCGTCGAGGTCCCATGCCTCACGTGCCACCTCACGCGCCTCCGCGAGATCCCCGAGGCGCGCGTGGAAGACCCGCGACGTGCTGCCGACGCCGACCTCGCTCAGCACGCCTCGCACCTCCGGTTCGCGCTCCGGATGCGGGCTGAGCCAGACGCCGGTGGACAGATTGCCCAGCCCGTTCCAGGAGAGCCGGGTGCGCAGCAGGTGCCGCAGCCTGCGGCTGGACTCGGGGACGGTCACGAGGACCATCAGCCACTGACCGTCCCACTCGCCGACCGGGCGGCCGAACCCGTAGATCCGCTCGGTGCCGTCCGTCAGCAGCCGGCGGCCCGAGGACGTCAGCCGCCACGACGTGCGCCGCCCGTGGCGCTCCCCGACCAGCCATCCCTCGGCGGCACTTCGGGCCAGCGCCTGGCGCACTGCCTTCTCCTCCACGCCGAGCACGCCGAGGGCGTCCAGGAAGGTGGCCGTCCAGACGGGCTGTCCGCCGGGCAGTACGAACTCGCCGAGCACGGTCAGCAGCAGGGAACGGGCGCTGGCCGCGCCGAGTTCGCGGCGGCGCAGGAACTCCGGCTCGGCGGGCCGGACTTCCGTGGACGGCGACGCGGGCGCGTCCGCCGCCCCCGTCGTTCCGGGCGGCGTTCCGCCGTGCCCGTCTCGCCGCGCGGCCATGCACCCCTCCCGTCGTCTCATGCCGGTCATCTGCCGGTACGGGCCTACCTCCCGGTGGGCCTACCTCCCGGTGCCGCAAGTGCCATGACTCGGCGTGCCCGTGGCGTACGCGCCGGTGCCGTACGTGCCGGTGTGGTGTGCGCACCAGGCGCTGTGCCGGGTGCCTGGTGACCGCCCCGTCTCCGTGTGGGGACCAAGTATGCGCCGTACGGCCGTTGCCCTGTCCAGTCATTCCACACTGCTATTGACGAGCGTCCGGAACGTGTAGAGCATGACGCCACGGTTCCAGGCGAAGGGGAGACCCGATGACCGCCCACAGCGCGACACCGCCAGTCACTGCCGTCACGCCCGTCGTCCCCGACATGTTCAACGCCTCCGACTACCTGCTCCGGTCCGCCGTCCAGCCGGAGACGGCCGGGCGCGTCGCCGTCACCGGCCCGGCGGGCGAGCTGACCTACGGTGACCTCGCGGAGCTGGTCGGGCACATCGCCGCCGGGCTGGAGGCGTGGGGTGTGCGCGCCGAGGAGCGGGTGATGCTGCTCATGGCCGACGGGCCCGAGGCGGCGGCCGCGATCCTGGCGGCGATGCGGCTGGGCGCCGTTCCCGTACCGGTGTCGACGATGCTCACCGGGCCCGAACTCGCCGAGCTGCTCGGGGACTCGCGGGCCAGGGTGCTGCTGGTGAGCGCGGAGTTCGGGGCGGCGGCCGAGGCGGCCGTGGCACGCGTGCCGGGGATCCGGTACGTCGCGGTCACCGGGGACGCGGCGGGCGCGGACGGCCTCGGTGGCCCCGGTGGTCCCGGTGGCCTCGGCGGTTCCGTCAGCGCCGGTGGTCCGGGCGGTTCCGGGACGGGATTCGCCGTGCCCGCCGGTGTACGGCTGCGCGCCTTCGCCGAGCTGGTCGAGGAGGGCCGCCGCCGCGGCGGCGAGCTTCAGGACCCGTACATCACCTGTGAGGACTCGGCCGCGCTGTGGCTCTACACCTCCGGCACCACCGGCAAGCCCAAGGGCGCGATGCACCGGCACGCCAACATCCGCCATGTCGTGGAGAGTTACGCGCGACAGGTGCTCGGCATCACCTCCGCCGACCGATGTCTGTCCGTCGCGAAGCTCTTCTTCGCCTACGGCATCGGCAACTCGCTCTTCTTCCCCCTCGCCGCCGGCGCCGAGACCGTGCTCGATCCGCAGCGGCCCACGCCGCAGTCGGTCGCCGAG
This sequence comes from Streptomyces sp. HNM0575, assembly GCF_012726265.1. Taxonomy (GTDB): domain Bacteria; phylum Actinomycetota; class Actinomycetes; order Streptomycetales; family Streptomycetaceae; genus Streptomyces. The sequence goes on from NZ_JAASAG010000003.1 coordinate 398,657, forward strand.
CGCCTCACCGAGTACCGGCCCACGCTCTTCTTCGCCGTCCCCACCTTCTACGCCGCGCTGCTGCGCTCCGACGTGCCGCGCGACGCCTTCGGATCCGTACGACTGGCGGTCTCCGCGGGAGAGGTGCTGCCCGCGGACCTGTGCCGCAGGTTCGCCGACCGCTTCGGCGTCGAGATCCTGGACGGCATCGGGTCGACGGAGGCGCTGCACATCTTCCTCTCCAACCGGCCCGGCCGTTCCCGCCCCGGCACCACCGGGACCGCCGTCGACGGATACGAACTGCGCGTCGTCGACGGCGAGGGCCACGACGTCCCGCGCGGCGAGCCGGGATCGCTGCTCGTCAAGGGCGAGTCGATCGCGACCGGTTACTGGTGCAGGACGGGCGTCACGCGGCAGGTCTTCCAGGGGGAGTGGCTGCACACCGGTGACACCTACGTCGTCGACGACGACGGCTACTACACCTGCCTCGGACGTACGGGGGAGATGCTCAAGGCCGGGGGCATCTGGGTCGCACCGTCCGAGGTGGAGGCGCGGCTGCTGGAGCATCCGGCCGTCTGGCAGGCCGCCGTCGTGGGACTGCCGGACGCGGACGGCATCGACAAGCCGGTGGCGTGCACCGTGCTCGCGGAGGGCGCGGAGGCCGCACCCGAGGAGCTGATCGAGTTCTGCCGCGACGGGCTCGCCGCCTTCAAGCGACCGCGCGAGGTGATCGTCGTGGACGAACTCCCCACCACGGCGAGCGGGAAGCTGCGCCGGCACGCCGTACGTGAGCTTGCGGCGGCACGGCTGGGGCATGCGCCGGGGTGACCCGCGCCCGCCGCCCCGACAGGACGCCCCGACCGTGCGCGCAGACCCGTGCGCGCAGATCCGCGCATTGCACGCAGCCCCGTACACGCAGCCCCGTACACGCGACTCCCGGCAGGTGAGAGATGATCGACGGCCGCCTCGTGGTCGACGCGCACGTGCACGCCGCCCGGCTGCCGACGCTGCGGCCCGCATGGCGGCGCTGGGCCGAGGAGTTCGGCGACGGCGCCGGGCTCGCGGGCCTCTACGACGAGAACGGCACCCTCGTACCGGAACGCCTCGACGCCCACTTCGAGGCCGAAGGCGTCGACAAGGCGCTGCTGTTGTGCGAGTACAGCCCGAAGACGACCGGGGAGCAGCCGATCGAGGACGTGCTGCCGCTGATCAAGTACAACCCGCGCAGATTCCGTCCCGTCGCCAACATCAACCCGCATCTGCACTATCCCGTCGACGCCGAGCTCGAGCGGCAGCTGTCGCTGGGCGCCGTCGCGCTCAAACTGCACCCGGTGCACGGCGGGTTCAGCCCCGCCGACCCGGCCCTGTATCCGGCGTACCAGGTGTGCGCGGGCGCGGGCGTCCCGGTCGTGGTGCACTGCGGCACGAGTTCCTTCCCGGGCTCGATGAACAAGTACGCCGACCCGGTGCTGTTCGACGACGTGCTGCGCGACTTCCCCGGGCTCACGCTCGTGCTGGCGCACGGCGGCCGCGGCTGGTGGTATCAGGCCGCCGCCTTCCTCGCGCTGTCCCGTCCGAACGTCTGGATCGAACTCTCCGGCCTGCCGCCGCACCGCCTGCCCGGCTACTACGCGCAGTACGAACTGGGCCGCCTGGCAGGGAAGTTCATCTTCGGCACCGACTGGCCGGGCGTGCCGGGCATCGCCCGCAACGCACGGGCGCTCGCCGGGCTCGGTCTCGACGAGGAGACCCTAGCCGGCGTTCTGGCAGGCAACGCGCTGGAGGTCTACCCGGGGCTGCGCGACGCGTAGCACGAGTTCACCGGCCCGGTCCGAGGTTCACCGCGCCAGGCGCCCACACCGTGACGTTCTACAAACTCTTGACGTCACGGATGAATGATGTGGAACATGGTGGCATCCCAGGCTGGAGGACATCGCATGACCACCACCCTCGGCACAGAGCCGGAAACAGCCCCTGACCAGCCCGTGCACGTGGACTTCCGGACCGATCCGTCGCGTTACCGGCACTGGCGGATCGACGTGCGGGGGCCCGTCGCCACGCTGACCATGGACGTCGACGAACAGGGCGGTCTGCTCCCCGGCTACGAGTTGAAGCTCAACTCCTACGACCTCGGCGTCGACATCGAGCTCCACGACGCCGTGCAGCGGCTGCGCTTCGAACACCCAGAGGTGCGTGCCGTGGTGGTGACGAGCGCCAAGGAGAAGGTGTTCTGCGCGGGTGCCAACATCCGGATGCTGGCGGCCTCCCCGCACCACTGGAAGGTGAACTTCTGCAAGTTCACCAACGAGACCCGCAACGGCATCGAGGACGCCACCGACCGCTCCGGGCAGACATACATCGCCGCCGTCAACGGGGCCGCGTCCGGCGGCGGTTACGAACTCGCCCTGGCCTGCGAGCACATCATGCTCGTCGACGACCGCTCCTCCACGGTCTCCCTTCCCGAACTCCCGCTGCTGGGCGTGCTGCCCGGCACCGGCGGCCTGACGCGCGTCACCGACAAGCGGCATGTGCGGCGCGACATCGCCGACTACTTCGCCACCAAGTCCGAGGGCATCGGCGGCAAGAAGGCCGTCACCTGGCGGCTCGTCGACGAGACCGTGCCGCGCACCGCGTGGGACGACACGGTCGCCCGGCGGGCCGCCGAGGCCGCGGCACCACCGGAGGGGGCCGGGACCACCGCGGCACAGGACGGCGCCGGACCCGCCGAGCCCGCCGGCATCGAGCTGACGCCGCTCGCCAAGTCCCGTACGGACACGGAGATCTCGTACCGGCACGTCTTCGCGCGACTCGACCGCGACGCCCGCGCCGTCGAGATCACCGTCGAGGGACCGGCCGCCGAGGCCCCCTCCGGCATGGACGAAGTGCACCGCGAGGGCGCCGGCTTCTGGACGCTCGCCATGACGCGGGAGCTGGACGACCTGATCCTCGACCTGCGCACCAACGAACCCGAGCTGGGCACCTGGCTGCTGCGCACCACCGGCGACCCGCAGCGCGTGCTCGACCACGACCGGCTGCTGCTCGACCACCGGGGCGACTGGCTCGCGCGCGAGATCCTGCTCTTCCTCAAGCGCACCCTGAAGCGGCTCGACGTCACCAGCCGCAGCCTCATCGCCCTTGTGGAGCCCCGTAGTTGCTTCGCCGGCTCCCTGCTGGAGCTCGCCCTCGCCGCCGACCGCGGATACCAGCTGCTCGGCGTCTTCGAGGACGAGGACCCGGACGCGCCGCCCGCGACGGTGACCGCCGGGCCCGCCAACTTCGGTGCCCTGCCGACGGCCAACGGCCTCTCCCGGCTGGCGACCCGCCACCACCACGACCCGGAGCTGCTCGCCGCAGTCGAGGCCGTGGCCGGGAAGCCCCTGGGCGCCGTCGAAGCCGAACGTCTCGGCCTGGTCACCTTCGCCCCCGACGACATCGACTGGGAGGAGGAGGTCCGCATCGCCGTGGAGGAGCGCGCGAGCTTCAGCCCCGACGCGCTCACCGGCCTGGAGGCCAACTACCGCTTCCCCGGCCCGGAAACGCTGGAGACGAAGATCTTCGGACGTCTCAGCGCCTGGCAGAACTGGATCTTCACCCGGCCCTCCGCCTCCGGCCCCGACGGCGCCCTCCGCTCGTACGGCACGGGCCGCCGCGCCGACTTCGACCGAAAGCGAGTCTGAGATGCCCGTCAACGGCGCCGACTACAGCGAGAAGATCCCCAACAACGTCGATCTGCGCGACGACCGCCGCCTCCAGCGCGCACTGGAGTCGTGGCAGCCCGACTTCCTCAACTGGTGGGAGTCGATGGGGCCTTCACTGCCCACCCAGGACGTCTACCTCCGTACGGCCGTCGACGTCGGCCGCGAAGGATGGGCGCACTTCGGGCACGTCGCCATGAAGGAGTACCGCTGGGGGATCTTCCTCGCCGAACGCGACCGGGACCGCAGGATCGGCTTCGGCGCGCACAAGGGCGAACCCGCCTGGCAGAAGGTGCCCGGCGAGTACCGCGCCGACCTCCAGCGCCTCATCGTCATCCAGGGCGACACCGAGCCCGCCAGCGTCGAACAGCAGCGCAACCTCGGCGCCACCGCGCCCAGCCTCTACGACCTCCGCAACCTCTTCCAGGTCAACGTCGAGGAAGGCCGCCACCTGTGGGCCATGGTCTACCTGCTGCACGCCTACTTCGGCAGGGAGGGCCGCGAGGAGGCCGAGGAGCTGCTGCGCCGCAACTCCGGCAGCGACGAATCGCCGCGCATACTCGGCGCGTTCAACGAGGAGACCCCGGACTGGCTCTCCTTCTTCATGTTCACCTACTTCACCGACCGCGACGGCAAGTACCAGCTCGGCACCCTCAAGGAGTCCGGCTTCGACCCGCTCTCGCGCACCTGCGAGTTCATGCTGAAGGAAGAGGCGCACCACATGTTCGTCGGTACGACGGGCATCGACCGCGTCGTCGAGCGGACCGCGCAGCTGATGGTGGAGCACGACACGGACGACGTCACAGCGCTCGGCGCCATCCCCCTCGACGTCGTGCAGAAGTACCTCAACTTCCACTACTCGGTGTCGCTGGACCTCTTCGGCAGCGAGACCTCCAGCAACGTCGCCAACTACTACACCGCGGGCATCAAGGGCCGCTGGCGTGAGGACCGCCGCAAGGACGACCACCGGCTCACCGGCGACTCGGTCCACGTAGACGCCCTCGTCGACGGCGACATCGCCACCACCGAGGTCGCCGCGCTCGTCGGCCTCAACACCGACCTGCGGCGCGAGTACATCGGCGACTGCCAGAGCGGCGTCAACCGCTGGAACAAGATCCTCGAAGACGCCGGGCTCGCACCGCGCTTCCGGCTCCCCAGCGTCGCCTTCAACCGCAAGGTGGGCGCCTTCGCCGGCATCGAGGCCGCACCCGACGGCACGGTGCTCACGGCGGAGGAGTGGGAGCGGAGCATGGCCGCGTGGCTGCCGACGGCGGTCGACAAGACCTACGTCTGCTCGCTCATGCAGCCCGTGCACGAACGCGGCAGGATCGCCGGCTGGATCGCCCCGCCCCGGCGCGGCATCAACGGTCAGCCCTTCGACTACGAGTACGTCCATCTGGCCTGAGCGCGCGGGGAGTTGAGCCCCGCCCGTGCGCCCGGCTCACCTCACCCGACGGCTTGCTCAGCCCGCTCCTCGTCGTGCCCGCGCGGGCCCGCGCCGTCCGCGGGCCGCCGCCCGCGAAGCCTGCGGCCCGCCACCGCGACGATCAGCAGCACCGCGAACACCCCGGCGACGACGGGGACTCCAGTCCACTCCAGGGCCGCCGCGATCGTCCGCTGCACCGTGCCCGCACCGTCGACGACCGGGTCGCCGTCCGCGACGCCGCCGCCGAGGGCGCGGATCTCGTACCAGCCGTAGTAGGCCGTATAGGCGCCCACAAGGACCAGAAGCCCGCCGCCCAGCCGCGACGCCGACGCGCCCAGCCGGCGCAGCCGTCCGACGGCGGACGTGCGGGCGAGCGCCACGGCCAGCGCCGCCGTACCGACGACGGCGCCCATCCCCGCCGCGTACGCCCCGAAGAGCAGCAGCCCGCCCGCGGTCGAACCGCTGCGGAAGGCCGACACGACGGTCGCGAGGAACGGTGCGATCGTGCAGCCGAGCGAGGCCACCGCGTACGCGCCGCCGAACAGCGCCATCGACGGCACGGAACGGGCGACCCCGGGCGCCCGGCGGACCCTCGGCAGCAGCGCCGGCAGCCCGCGCCCCGCCAGCAGCCACACGCCCAGGCCCGCGAGAAGCACGCCGAAGACGACCGTGAACCACGGCAGATGCTGCTGCACCTGGCTCGCGACAGGCGCGACGACCAGGCCGAAGATCCCGAACACGGCCGCGAACCCCACCGTCATCGCGGCGGTCGCGGCCAGCGCACGCCCCACGGCCGCTCCCCGCGAGGGCGAGTCGTCACCCAGCACCAGCAGCGACAGATAGGCGGGCAGCAGGGCGAAGCCGCAGGGGTTCACCGCCGCGAGCATGCCCGCGGTCAGCGCCAGCGCGAGGGGCAGATCGGCCATGTGAGCGTCGGGGCGCCGTAGTTCAGCCGGCCAGCCCGGCCACCTGCTTGGTCAGCTGGTCCGGACTCGTCGCGGCGCCCTCGTGTACCGTCCGCCCGTTCTTGTCGAGCATGACGTACGAACTCTGCTGCGAGATCCCGAACTTCTTCCAGACGGAGCCCTTCTGGTCGTTGAGATGCGGGAAGTTGCCGACCTTCTGCGTCTTGACGAAGCCGCGGATCGGCTCGGTCTTGTCCAGCCCGGCCACGCCGACGAAGTTGACCTTGCCCTTGTACTTGGCGGCGAGCTTCGCCGTCGTCGAGGCCTGCCCCTGGCACGTACCGCACCACGGCGCCCAGAACCACAGCACCGACGGCTTCCCGGCCAGCGACTCGCCCTTGAACGACTTCCCGTCGAGCGTCGTGCTCGCGAACTTCAGCTTCGCGGCCACCGCCTTGCCGTCCGGGGCCTTCTCACCCGGGGCGATACCCGCCGAGCCGCCCTCTTCCTTGCCGGTGTCCTTGCCGCCGCCCTTCTCCTCGCCCTTCCCGCTGCCCGTCTCCTTGCCCTGGTCCTTGTCCGTCGCGGACTTGCCAGCGGGCTCCGGCTCCTCGTTCATGCCGCAGCCGGCCACGGACAGTGCGCCCGCGACGAGCAGGGCGGTGAGGGCTGTACGGGTTCGGGTTCGACCGGCACGCATCATCTGAGTCCTCTGGTCACGGATCGGGCCCATCACGCTAGGACGCGCCGCCCGGCACCAGTCGGTCTTTAGCGGCAGCTGACTAATCCGCGGCGGGCGACGGCTTCCCACCGGAGTGCGGGCCGAGAGTCAAGCAGCGGCAGGAACGGCGAAGCCCGGTCCCCTGTGCATGCGCTTGCTCGGCTGCATGCCGTGCCCGGCTCGTCCGTGCACTGTGCCCGGCGGCTGCGCGCCGGAATGGACTTCGTGCGCGAGCCGTCTCAACGCCACCCCGACCCCACCCCGACCCCACGCAACGCCTGGGCGCCCCGGCGGTGTTGGGGCCCGACCGGCCGCGGAGAGCGGCGCGCGGCCGGTCACGGCCGCCGCGTATCCGGCCGTGACCGCCCGTCCCCGGCGGTCCGTCCCCGGCCGTTCACTCCATCCGCGTGACCGCCACGGCGCGGGAGGCGGGTTCCCGCGAAACCGGCACACGAGGCGGAGCACGATGCGCCAGACCCTGCCTGCCCCGGACGGGGCCCGGCGCACACCCCGGGCCCCCGAGGGGCAGGCCGCGCCGCACCGCGGCCCGGCGCTCCCCCTCCTGTAGCGCCGGGCCGCCCGGAAGGGACGACGGGGATGGACACCCACTGGCACGCCTTCGGTTACACCGGCCACGAGAGACCCCGCGACGGCGAGGCCCGCGATCCGGAGTCGGCCACACCGCCCATCGAGCTGGACGCATGGTTCGCCAAGCCCCGCTCGATGATGGACGGCACCTTCACCGAAGCCGCCGCGGCGGCGGACTGGCTGGAGCGCGAACTCGACGAGTCCCCGCCACCCGCCGCGGCGCTCCCCGTACGGCTGCACATGCGTCACGCCCGCGACGCCCTGAGCCGTGGCGCCGACGCCTACGTCGGCTACTACACGGCACACGGCGGCTTCCTCGTGCGGGCGCTCCTCGCCTGCCCCCGCCGGGGGCGACGCTGCCCGGCACCCCCGAGGTAGCGGCACGCGGCGGTACCGCCCCGTGCCGGTACCGCCGCGTGCGTCCCGGGGACTCCCGGTCAGTTCCCGGTCACTTCCCGGTCAGCCGAGCTGGCCGGGCTGATAGTCGCCGGCGGGCTGCCGGATGATGACGTTCAGCCGGTTGAAGGCGTTGATGAGGGCGATCTGGGCCACGAGGGCGGTGAGTTGCTCCTCGTCGTAGTGCTTGGCGGCGTTCTCCCAGGCCTCGTCCGTGACGCCGCCCGCCGCGTCCGCGATGCGGGTGCCCTGCTCGGCCAGCTCCAGCGCCGCGCGCTCGGCCTCCGAGAAGACCGTGGCCTCCCGCCACGCGGCGACGAGGTTGAGGCGCACCGAGGTCTCACCGGCGGCTTCGGCGTCCTTGGTGTGCATGTCGGTGCAGAAGCCGCACCCGTTGATCTGACTCGCGCGGAGGTTCACCAGCTCCCGGGTCGAGGCCGGCAGCGGCGACTCCGACACCACCTGGCCCGCGGAGACGAGGTGCTTCAGAAGCTTGCCGGAGATGGGGCTGCCGAAGATGTTCAGACGGGCTTCCATGGTGGGCTCCTCTGCCGTTGTCGGTGGCTTCACACCTACGACGGGACGGCGGGACCCGATGTGACACGGAGGGCTGTGACGTGCGTCTCCCGGCTCGCGCCGAAGGCGGCCGGGTCCGGGAGGGCGCCGGCGCCGCGTTCACATGTCGTCGGGCAGGAGCCGGAAGGCGGAGTGGCCCGTCAAGGGCCGCACCATCCGGAAGTGGCGGCGGTCCAGTGTCAGTAGCGAGTCGGTGTGGTATTCGGCCGCCATCACCATGTTCATCGTGTCGGTCAGCCCGATCTGCGGATACCTGCGCATCGTGACCAGCGCCGTGGACAAGTGCTGCTCGGTCTCCGGGACCCCGTAGCGTCGTACTGCGGTGCGGTCTCGGACGTGCGCCAGCGCGCCTTGCGCTGCCTCCGCGCCGATCCGGGTACTGAGGAGATAGTCGAGTTCGGCGAGTACGAGCGGTGTGACGACCAGATGGGAAGAGGCCGCAACTGCCTTGCGGCATGCCGCATGTTCGGGTGCGCTGCCGTCGAAGTATGCATACAGGCCCGAGGTGTCCGCGATGAGGATCGTCACGCGCCGAACCCTTCCAGGTAACTTCCTCGTCCCGCCGACCAGTCGACGGTGGATCCGCTGTAGAAGACAGGGCCTTCCTCGTCGTCTCCCATGGGGTCGGTCGGGTACGCGGCAACCGTTTCGGTCGTGACCGGCGACAGTGTGGCGACCACTCGTCCGTTCTTGGTCACGGTCACGCGTTCACCGCGCTCGGCCGCGGCGAGGATCCTCGACGCGTTCTGATTGAACTCTCGTGCAGTGGCTTCCATGTAGTACAACTTACTACACGTCTGGAGTGGCCGGTGACCGCTACCGCTCCGGTAGCGCCCTCGCGGGGACGGGCGCCCGACGGTCGGCTCGTGGCACGTTACGAACGGTGCGTTCCGTCTCACGGACCGTCACCGCCGCCAAGCGCTTCCGGGTGCATATATTGCCCCATGAGCCACGAAACGATCACCTTGTCCCTGTGCGGTGACGTGATGCTCGGGCGGGGCGTCGACCAGATCCTGCCGCATCCCGGGGACCGGGAGCTGCGTGAGGCGCACATGCGGGACGCGCGGTCGTACGTCGAGCTCGTGGAGGCGGTGCACGGGCGCATCGGCACCCCGGTCGACTACTCCTGGCCCTGGGGCGAGGCCCTGCGGACGCTGGACGAGGCCGCGCCCGACGCCCGCGTGCTCAACCTCGAGACAAGCGTCACCCGGCACGGCGGCTTCGATCCCGGCAAGGGCGTCAACTACCGCATGAACCCCGCCAACCTCGGCGCTCTCGCCGCCGTGCGCCCCGATGTGTGCGTACTCGCGAACAACCACGTGCTGGACTTCGGCAGGCCCGGTCTCGAAGAGACCCTCGACGCCCTCGCGGCCGCGGGCCTGCGGACGGCCGGTGCCGGGCGGAGCGCCGACGAGGCCCGCAGACCGGCCGTGGTGCCGGTGGACGGCGGGCACCGGCGGGTGCTGGTGCTGTCCCTCGGCACGCCCTCCAGCGGCATCCCCGCCGCCTGGGCGGCGCGACCGGACCGCCCGGGGGTCAACTTCCTGGAACGGCCCGGCCGTTCGGCCGCCGCAGCGATCTCGCACCGCATGCTGGAGTCGCGACGGCCGGGCGACATCGTGGTCGTGTCCGTGCACTGGGGATCCAACTGGGGCTACGGAGTGGCCCGCGACCAGACGGCCTTCGCGCACGCGCTGATCGACGGCGGCGGCGTCGATGTAGTACATGGACACTCCTCGCACCACCCGCGCCCCGTCGAGATCTACCGCGGCAAGCTCGTGCTCTACGGCTGCGGCGACTTCGTCGACGACTACGAGGGCGTCGAGGGATTCGAGGAGTACCGGGACGAACTGCGGCTGCTGTATCTCGCATCGGTCGAGGCGGACTCGGGCAGGCTGGCCGCGCTGCGCATGGTGCCGTTCCGCTCCCGCGGTATGCGGCTGGAGCGAGCGGAAGCCGAGGACACCGAGTGGCTGCGTGCCGTACTCGACCGGATCAGCAGGGAGTTCGGGGTACGGGTGGGGACCGGCGGTGACGGCACGCTGACCGTGCGGACCGCGGAGCGGCTTCGGGACTGACGCCGGGGGCGGCCCGGCCGCCGGGCCTCACGCTCGCCCAGCCGCGACCGGTCCCCGAGCCCGCTCACCACTCCGCGAACGCCCCGTCCCCGTGCCGCCAGAGCGGGTTGTGCCAGCTCTCCGCGGCGCCGTCCGCCGCCCGCACCGCCTTCTCGTCGATCTCGACGCCCAGCCCCGGTCCCGTAGGACGCAGCAGATGCCCCTCGTCGAAGCGGAACACGGAGCGGTCCGCGACGTAGTCGAGCAGCTCCGCGGCCTTGTTGTAGTGGATGCCGACCGACTGCTCCTGGATGAGGAAGTTCGGTGTGACGAAGGCGAGTTGGAGGGACGCGGCGAGCGCCAGCGGGCCCAGCGGGCAGTGCGGTGCGATCGCCACGTCGAAGGTCTCGGCGAGCGTCGCGATGCGCCTGGACTCCGAGATGCCGCCCGCGTGCGACAGGTCCGGCTGGAGCACGGCGATCCCCGCACGGAGCGCGGGCAGCACGTCCGTACGGGAGTAGAGCCGCTCGCCCGTGGCGACCGGCAGCGCCGTCGACTCCGTGACGCGGCCGAGCAGATGCGTGTACTCGGGCAGCACCGGCTCCTCGACGAACATCGGCGCATACGGCTCCAGCACGCCGGCGGCCCTGATCGCGCCCGCGGTCGAGAAGCGGCCGTGGAGGTCGACGGCGAAGTCCCGCCCGGGGCCGAGGACTTCGCGTACCGCCTCCGCCCTCGCCGCCACCTCGTCCAGCTCCGCGACGGTGGGCAACCGGCTCGTCCGGCCCGAGGCGTTCATCTTCACCGCGGTGAAACCGGCCTCCACCTGCGCCGCGACCTGGTCCCGTACCGCCGCGGGCTCGTCGCCGCCCACCCAGCTGTAGGCGCGCGCCCGGTCCCGCACGGGCCCGCCCAGCAGCCGGTGCACGGGAACGCCCAGCGCCTTGCCCGCGATGTCCCACAGCGCCTGGTCGATGCCCGCCACGGCGCTGGAGAGCACCGGACCGCCCCGGTAGAAGGACCCCTTCGTCATCACCTGCCACAGGTCCTCGATGCGCGAGGGGTCGGCACCGACGAGGAACTGGGAGGCGAGTTCGTGCACGGCGGTACGCACGGTCTCCGCGCGGCCCTCCACCACGGGCTCGCCCCAGCCGACGAGCCCGTCGTCCGTCTCGATACGGCAGAAGAGCCAGCGCGGCGGTACGGCGAACGTCTCGACTCGGGTGATCTTCAAGTGGTGCTCCAGGTGGTGCGGTTCGGGACTCGGGCGGCAGCGGCACGGGCTCGCCGGCGCGCGCTCACCCCTTGAGGCTGCCCTCGGTCAGACCGGTCCTCCAGTAGCGCTGGAGGACCAGCATCGCGACGGCCAGCGGTATGACGGAGAGGAAGGCGCCGCCGACGGTGTACTGGACGAGCTGCGGCACCCGGTCGGCGGCGGTCTGCCAGGTGGCGAGGCCCAGGGTGATCGGATACTTGTGGTCGTCGGAGAGCATGACCAGGGGCAGGAAGTAGTTGTTCCAGATGCCCACGAACTGGAAGAGGAAGACCGTCACCAGCGCCGGCGACATCAGCCGCAGCACCAGCTGGAAGAAGATCCGCCCTTCCCGCGCCCCGTCCACGCGTGCCGCCTCCAGCAGCGTGTCGTCGACTGCCGACTCGGCGTAGATCCGCGAGAGATAGACGCCGAACGGGCTGACGACGCCGGGGATCAGCACCGCCCAGTAGGTGTTGGTCAGACCGATCTGGTTGAAGAGCAGATACAGCGGGAGGGCGAGCGCGGTGTGCGGCAGCAGTACGCCCGCGAGCACGGCCTTGAACGCCGCCTCCCGGCCCCGGAAGCGGTACTTGGCGAGCGCGAAGCCCGCGGCGGCGGCCAGCAGGGTGGCGAGCAGCGCCCCGACTCCCGCGTACAGCAGCGAGTTGAGCGCCCACTGGAGATAGATGTGGCCGTCGTAGCTGAGGATCTTGCCGATGTTCGCGAGCAGTTGAGGACTGTCGAACCACAGCCCGTTGCTGCCGTACAGCCGCTCCGTGGACTTGGTGGCGGCGATGATCAGCCAGTAGACGGGCAGCAGGAAGTAGCCGGTGGCGATGGCGAGCACCGCGATCAGCAGGATGCGGCCGGGGCCCGGCAGCCTGCGCGGTGCCGCCGTGGCGGGGGAGGGCGCGGGCAGCGGACGGGCGGCGGGGGCCGCGTCGCTCGTGCCGGTGGTGAGGCTCATCGGCCCCTCCGTTCCTTGCGGGTGACGAGGCTGAGGAACCCGAAGGACAAGGCGCAGGCCACGAGGGCGAGCAGCACGGCCTTCGCAGCGGCCAGATAGACGTTGGCGTTGGCGAACGCGTCGTTGTACGCGCTGAGGTTGGGCGTGAAGCTGGCGGTCACCGCGGGCGAGAGCACCCTCATCACCAGCGGCTCGGCGAACAGCTGCATCGTGCCGATGATGGAGAAGACGCAGGTGAGGACGAGCGCCGGGCGCACCAGCGGGATCTTGATCCGCAGCGCCGTCTGCCAGGGCCCGGCGCCGTCGATGCGTGCCGCCTCGTACAGCTCCTGGGGTATGGACTTCAGCTGGGCGACGATGATCAGCATGTTGTAGCCCGCGAACTCCCAGACGACGATGTTCGCGATGGACCACAGCATGTTGTCGTAGCTGAGGAATTCGGGTGAGGCGCTGCCGAGTGCCTCGGTGATGGGGCTGATGCCCGGCACGTACAGGAAGCCCCACAGGATGGTGGCGATGACGCCGGGGATGCCGTACGGCAGGAAGTACGAGGCACGCAGCAGGCCCGCCCAGCGGCTGGAGAGCTGGTCGAGCAGCAGCGCGAGCACCAGTGCCAGCAGCAGCATCACGGGGACCTGTACGACGCCGAAGAGCAGCACGCGGCCGAAACTCTCGATGAAATCGGCCTGTTGGAGCGCGAGCCCGTAGTTCTCCAGGCCGGCGAAGCCGACGGTGGGCTTGCCGAGGCCGAGCGGCCCGTGCCGTTCGACCTTGAGCAGGCTCTGGTAGACGGCGTAGCCGATGGGGAGGACGAAGGCGAAGACGAAGAGCGCGAGGAAGGGGCCGAGGAAGAACCACGCGGCGCGGTCCGGCCGCGGCGAGCGTGCGCCCTGCGCGTAGGTCCGCGCGGAAGCCCGCGCGGGGGAGGTCCCTTCGGGCGGGGTGCCCGCAGGGGAGGCTCCCGCGGCGTGAACTCCCGGCGAGGGGACCGCGGTTGCGGAGGCGTCCTTTCCGGCCGCACCGGCTCCAGTGGCCATCACGCGCTCCTCGCCTTGAGTCCCTTGGCCTGCAAGTCGTCGACGACACGGCCCTGTACGTCGTTCATGGCGTCCACGAGGCTGCCGTCGCCGGCGGTGGCACGGCCGAAGGCGTCCTTGATGTGCTCGAAGGACTGGATGGTGGTCGGCGCCCACTTCCAGGAGGTGTCGACGTGGCTGTCGGAGTCCTGGAAGACCTCGTTGTAGCGCTGGCCGCCGAAGAACGGGTCCGGCTTGCCCAGCGCGGACTTCTTCAGGTCGATACGGGCGCCCGGCCAGCCGTACCCCGCGGCCACCAGCAGGTCGATGCTCTCCGGGTCGGTGTTGAGCCAGTGCGCGAACTGAAGGGCCTCCGCCGGGTGTCGGGTGCCCTGGAGGATCGCCGTCGACGAGCCGCCCCAGTTGGCGGAGTCCGTCTGCCCGGCCTCCCACTGCGGCAGCGGGGCGACCCGCCACTTGCCCTTGGTGCCGGGGGCGTTGCCGCGCAGCAGGGCGTCGCCCCACTGCGCCGCCGGCCAGCTCACCAACTGGCCCGACTGCACGGCCTTGTACCAGGCGCTCTGCGTGTCCGGCATGACGGCGAGGAGCTCGTCCCGCAGCAACCCGTCCCAGAAATCGGCGACTTCGAGCGACGCCCTGCTGTTGACGTCGACTATCCACGTGTCGCCCTCGGAGCGTATCCACCGCGCGCCGCGCTGCCACGGGAACGCCGCGTACCACATGGCGTTGTTGGGCGGGAACGCGCAGATGCGGGAGCCGTGCTTCTTGATCTTGAGCGCGGCCGTGCGGAACTCGTCCCAGGTGCGCGGGACTTGGATGTCCCAGCGTTCGAAGAGGTCCTTGCGGTAGTAGTACGCCATGGGTCCGGAGCCCTGCGGCACCGCGAAGACGTCCTCGCCGAACACCCCTTGCTTCCACTGCCAGTCGACGTAGGAGCCCTTGAGCTTTTCGGCCCCGTACTCGCTGAGGTTCGTCAGGCCGTTGACGAGCATGAACTCCGGCAGCGCGTAGTACTCGACCTGGGCGAGGTCCGGGGGAGATCCGGCCTTCAGCGCGGAGTGCATCTTCTGGTAGCCGCCCTGGGTGTTGGCGGGCACGATCTGCACCTCGACGTGGATGTCGGGGTGCGTCCTGTTCCACAGGGCGACCGCCTTCTGGAGCGGTACCCACGTCCAGAAGACCAGCCTCGTCTTGCGGCCCTCGGTGCGCGGCGCCTGCTCGGTGAGCCGGGCGGCGCCCGCCGACTCGCCGCACGCGGCGAGGGCCGGGGCCGCGGCTGCCGCGGCGCCCCACGCGAGGACCTTTCTACGGACGGGCATCCGACCTCCTTGTCAGATCTGCCGGCTCCTTCTCGGACCTGCCTGGTTCTCAGCGCTCCAGCAGGGCTCGGCGCTCCGGTACGGTTCAGCGCTCCGGTACGGTTCAGTGCTCCGGTACGGCTCAGCGCTCCAGCACGGCGACGCCGCGCGGCGGCAGCGTCACGGTTGAGACCGGCCCGGAGCCGTCGGGGCCCAGCCGGTCGCGCATCGGCTCGGGCAGCCGGACGACCGCCTCGCCGTCGCCGTGGTTGAGCAGGAACAGAAAGCGGTGCTCGTCGTCCTCGCGCACCGTGGCCTGGACGCGGGCGGGCAGCCCCGGAAGCACGGGCCGCACATCCGCCTCCTCCCGCACGTGGTCCAACAGGCCCCGCAGCGCGGCCGGTTCGAGCCGGGTGCCGATGTACCAGGCCGCACCGGAGCCGTAGGAGTGCCGGGTGACGGCGGGACCTCCCGCCAGTTCGCCGTCGCCGAAGACCGCCACGGTCTCGGCGCCCTCCGTCTCGATGGACTCCGACCACAGGTCGCCGGTGACGCCGGAGCCGGGCACCGCGCCCAGCGGCCCCGCGCCCTGGACGGAGACGCTCGCACCCTCGTCCAGCGGCCAGAACTCCTCCACGCGGAGCCCGAGCAACTGCCGCAGCGGCGCCGGGTATCCGCCGGGATGCACGCGGTCGCACCCGTCGACGATGCCGGAGAAGAACGAGACGACCAGGTGCCCGCCGCCCTCGACGTACTCCTCAAGACGCCGCGCGTCGTCCTCGCCCAGCAGATACAGGTTCGGCACGATCACGAGCCGGTAGCCCGACAGCTCACCCCACGGCGGCAGTACGTCGCAGGCCACGCCCGCCTCGAACAGGGCCCGGTGATGGGCACGGTTGATCTGCGTCTGGTCCAGCGCCGTGGAGGGACGCGAGTCGAGCTCCAGCGCCCACCAGCTGTTCCAGTCCGTCAGCAGTGCCGCGCCGGCGTGCGAGCGGGTGCCCGCGATCTCCGGTACGGAGGCCAACTCCCGGCCCAGCTCGCTCACTTCGCGGAAGATCCGGGTGCCGGTGCCGCCGTGCGGAACCATCGCCGAGTGGAACTTCTCGGCGCCGCCCAGTGACTGACGCCACTGGAAGAACATGATCGCGTCGGCGCCCTGCGCGATCGCCTGCCAGCTCCACAGGCGCATCGCGCCGGGCGGCTTCGGGCTGTTGCGCGGGCGCCAGTTGACGGCACTGGGCGCCTGCTCCAGCAGCAGCCACGGCTGTCCGCCGCGCGCCGAGCGCATCACGTCGAAGCTCAGCGCCGCGCCCTGGTGCGTGTCCGGGTCGTAGGGGTCCTGGTAGAAGTCCAGTGACATCACGTCCTGGTGGCGCGCCCATTCGAAGGCGTCGACGGGCTTGTGATGCGGCATCAGGTTCGTCGTCACGGGCACGCCGGGCGTGACGCGGCGCAGCACCGCCAGTTCCGCGAGATAGCACTGCCGCAGCGCGTCGTCGCTGAAGCGCCAGTAGTCCAGCTGTTGTGAGGGGTTGGCGAAGGTCGGCGCCAGCCGCGGCGGCAGCACCTCGTCGAACGAGCCGTACTGCTGGGACCAGAAGGCCGTGGACCAGGCCTCGTTGAGGGCCTCGACGGTGCCGTAGCGCTCACGCAGCCAGCGCCGGAAGTCGGCGGCCGACTCGTCGCAGAAGCACTGGCGGATGTGGCAGCCGTACTCGTTGCCGACGTGCCACACCTCCAGGGCGGGGTGCTGTGCGTAGCGCGTCGCGAGCCGCTCGACGAGCCGGGTGGCGTACTCGCGGTAGACGGGGCTGGAGGGGCAGTAGTGCTGCCGGCCGCCCGGCCACTTGCGGCGGCCGTCCGCCGTCTCCGGCAGGATCTCCGGGTGCAGCCGCGTCAGCCACGGCGGCGGTGACGCGGTCATCGTCGCCAGGCATACGCGCAGACCGGCCTGCGAGAGATTGTCCAGTACGCGGTCGAACCAGCCGAAGTCGTACTCGCCGGGCCGCGGTTCGACCTTCGCCCACGCGAAGACGCCCGCCGTCACCATGGTGACCCCGGCCTCCTTCATCAGCCGGGTGTCCTCGGCCCACACCTCCTCGGGCCACTGCTCCGGGTAGTAGTCGCCGCCGAAGTGGATCCGCCTGTCCGGCCTGTCTGCCCTCATGCCTGTGCGCACCTTCGGGTCGTCGGTTGCCGTCACATGCCAAGCCATGGTCAATCCATTAATTATGAATTAACGTAAGGGCGGCCCGTGGAGGGGTCAACCCTTCCCGCGCCGGTCCGTGCAGCCGGTCCTCGCGGCCGGTCCGCGCGGCGTCACGTACGGCGGCGTGCGGCGGTTGCGCGGCGCGGCCGGGCACAGCAGCGAGGAGCCCGAGGAGCGGCACGATGACAGGGCCGACGCCAGACCATGACAGCGGCGGACGCCGCGAGCCCGGGGAGTCCCGGGGCTCAACCGGCGGGCGTGACACCGGCGTTGGGGCCGACGGCCGGGTCCCCGCGGGACGCTTCCATGCCCGTACCGCCGTCGTAACCGGCTCCGCCGCCGGCATCGGCGCGGCCACCGCACGCCGCCTCGCCGAGGAGGGCGCCGCCGTCGTGGTCGCCGACGTCGACGAGCGGCACGGCGCACAGGTCGCGGCGCGGATACGCGAGAGCGGCGGCGAGGCCGCCTTCGTGCACGCCGACGTCGCGCGGGAGGACGCCTGGCGGCGCATCGTCGAGGCCGCCCACGCCTACGGGCCGGTCGGCGTGCTGGTGAGCAACGCCGTGAAGGTCGAGATCGCCCCCGCGCACGAGACCACGCCCGAGTCCTGGGAGCGGCAGATCTCCGTCGGACTCACCGCCGCCTACCTCGGTGTACGGGCCTGTCTGGACGATCTGCGCGCCGAGCGCGGAGCGGTGGTGCTCGTCTCCTCCGTGCACGCCCACCGCGGCATCCCGGGCCACCCCGCCTACGCGGCGGCGAAGGGCGGACTGCTGTCGCTCAGCGGCCAGTTGACCGTCGAGTACGGGCCGGAGGTGCGCTTCAACACCGTGCTGCCGGGCCCCGTGCTCACCGGGCTGTGGGACCGGGTGCCCGAGGACGAGCGCGCCGCCAGCGTCGCGGAGACCGCCGCCCGCCGCTTCGGCACGCCGGAAGAGGTCGCCTCGGCCATCGCTTACCTCGCCTCGCCGGAGGCGTCGTATGTGACGGGGGCGAGCCTGCTCGTCGACGGCGGATGGAGCGTCATGAAGTCCTCGGCGTGACAGGGGAGTTCAGAGTCCGGCGGGGGAGCGGGCGGGGGACCGGGGGGCCATACGGGCCGTACCGACCAGGAGAGAGAAGGTTCAGGGCATGTCCGGTTACGCGCGCCGCGGGGTCCACGGCCAGACCGTCGAGGCCATCGCGCACCGGGTGCTCGGCGGCCGCATCGGCGAGGGCGACACGCTCGACCTGGGCGCGCTCCAGGCCGAACTGGGCGTCAGCCTCACGGTGTTGCGCGAATCGCTGAAGGTGCTCGCCGCGAAGGGCATGGTCGACGCCCGCCAGAAGCGGGGCACGTTCGTACGGCCGCGCTCCGACTGGCACTTCCTCGACGCGGACGTGCTGCGCTGGCAGTTCGAGTCCGCGGAGGGACCGGAGGCGGGCGCGGGCAACCCGCTGCTGCGCGACCTCGGCGAGGTGCGCGGCATCGTCGAACCGGCGGCGGTACGGCTGGCGGCGCAGCGCCGTACGGACGACGACCTCGCCGCCCTGGACACGGCACTCGACGCGATGACCCGCGCCTCCGTGGTCGGCGACGAGGCCGTGGACGCCGACCTCGCCTTCCACGGGGCGCTTCTGGCCGCCTCGCACAACGAGATGCTGGAGCGGATGGAGATGGTCATCGCCACGGGTCTCGCCTTCCGCGACCGGCTCGTGCACGCCTCCGGCCACCGCCCGCAGGACCCCGTGCCCAGCCACGGCGCCGTACTCGACGCCGTACGGGCAAGGGACGCGGACGCGGCGGAGAGCACGATGCGGGCCCTGCTCCAGCAGTCGGCCCGCGACCTGGAGGAGATCCACCGCGCGGGCGGGGGGTGAGGGCCGGCGGCGAGGTGGCCGCCCCGGCCTCACCGGGCGGCGCGGCCCGCCGCGTACGCCAAGAACGCCGCCCACTGCCGAGGCTGCACGCACAGCACGGGCCCGGGCAGGGACTTGGAGTCCCGCACGTGCACGGTGCCGCGCAGCGCGGCGACCTCGACGCAGTCGCCGCCACTGGAGCCGCTGTAACTGCTCTTGAACCAGACCGACTTGTCCGTGTCGACGACGTTCCGCTCAGCGTTCATTGCTCCCTGCCAGCTGCTCGATGAACCTCGCGGACTCTCCGGCATGCAGAGCCTGCGACCGCAGCTTGCCATACCGCAGCCCGAAGACGCTCACCTGCGCGGGGTCGCTGACCACGTTGCCGACGCCCTGCGACTCGAAGTAGCCGAAGTGCTGGTGCTCAGCGGTCTCCACCAGGACGATCGGCCCTTCGAGACCGGGGTGGTACCCGTGCTCCGAGGGCATCACCTGGATCTCGACATTGCCCAACCGGCCCTGCTCCAGCAGTTGTTGCAGCTGACGTCGCATGATCTCGCGGCCCCCGACGGGGTTGCGCAGCGCGGCCTCGCCGATGATGAACGCCAGCTCGACCGTCGGGTTCCTCGTCAGGAGGGTCTGTCTGCTCATCCTGGCGTCGACGCTGTATTCGACGGCGTCTTCGGAGAGGCGCGGGCAGTGTCCTTCGAAGAGGGTGCGTGCGTAGCCCTCTGTCTGCAACAACCCGGGGATCATCAACGGATCGTACGAACTGCGGCTCACCGCTTCCATCTCGATCAGGACGAAGTCCCGGAAGAACGCGGGCAGTTTGGCGAAGTCGACTTCGTCCTGGAGGACTTGGAGCGCACCGCCCGCCTCCAGCGCCCGCTCGGCCGCCGCCGTGAAGGGAGCCTTCGCCGGGCGGCGGCCCTGTTCCACCGACGACACGGACTCGGCCGAATAGCTGATGCGGTCGGCCAACTCCTCCTGAGTCAGCCGGGCGTTCTCGCGGAAGAGCTTCAGCAGCTTCCCGTAGCCGACCCAGATCGCGGGCCGGTCGTCGTTCTTCCTGCCGGACTGCTTGCCGTTCGTGCTGCCCATGCGCGCCTCATGTCGTCAACGTCGATGAAAGGACCAACGCCGGTGCGTGCGCGGGGGCACGGTCAGCGGGCCGTACAAGACGGGGCGCCGCTCGTACAGGACCGTACGGGGCCGGTTCAGTACGTTCAGTACGGTGCCGCCGCGCCCGGCACCCCCAGTGCCAGCAGCGCCGCGTCGTCCTCCAGGCCCTCGCCGAACGCGTTCAGCAGCTGTGCCATCGCGGTGACGGTCTCGTCGGCGGGGCAGGGCGCGAGGACGTCGGCGTAGCCGAGCAGCGCGTCGTCGCCGTATCGGTCGCCCGCGGCGGTCGCGGTGTGCGCCTCGGTGAGTCCGTCGGTGTAGAAGAGCAGCGTGTCCCCGGCGTTCAGGCGCACCGTCGTGGTGGCCACCCGCGGCGCGGCGAGCGCGCCGATCAGCTGACCGCCCGGGGTCGGCACATACGTGGCGCTGCCGGAGCCGCGCAGGAGCAGCGCATTGGGGTGCCCGCCGCTGGCCAGCGTGACCTCGAAGCCGCCCCTCTCGGGTGTGAGCAGCCCGAACAGGACCGTGCAGAACCGCGGGTCGTGTTCGTAATCGGCCGTGTTGAGAACGGTGTTGAGGTTGTTGAGCACGGTCACGGGATCCGGGTTGTAGACGGCCGCGGCCCGCAGCGTGTAGCGGGCGAGCGAGGTCAGCACCGCGGCGGGCGCGCCCTTGCCGCACACGTCGCCGATGAACAGTCCCCAGGTGTCCTTGCCGAGGGGGAAGAGGTCGTAGAAGTCTCCGCTGACCTCGTCGGGCGAGGCGATGTGGTAGTAGGCGGTGACTCCGAGGCCGGGAGGCGAGGCCAACGCAGGGGGCACCAGCGTCTGCTGAAGGGTGCTCAGCAGCCGCTGGGAGTGCTCCCGTTCCTGCTCGGCCTTCTCCCTGGAGTGCAGCAGTTCGCTCTCGTAGGCGCGGCGGTCGCGGGCGTCGTTCACGGTCGTACGGATCAGCTGCGGCTGGCCCGCGACGTCCCGCTTGACCACGGAGCTGATCAGCACGGGCAGCCGCGACCCGTCGGCGGTCTTCAACTCCAGTGCGACGCCGCTGACTTCACGCTGGAGGTGGAGCAGCGGCGCGAAGTGGGTCTCGTGGTAGAGCTTGCCGCCGACCGTCAGCAGATCGACGAAGCGCATGCGGTCGACGACCTCGTCACGCGAGCGGCCCAGCCAACTGAGAAGCGTGCGGTTGGCCTTCACGATCAGCCCGTCGATCCGGGTGGAGAGATAGCCGCACGGCGCGTTCTCGTACAGATCCTCGGGGTCCTCCCGCGGTTCGGCGGCCGCGGGCGTCTCCTCCTCCCGCGCGCTGTCCGCGGAAGCACGGCCGTGCTGCCACATCGGCTCATGCGCCCTGCGCTCCGCCCTCCCCGCCCAGTCGGCGCCGGACATCATCGGCCGCCGGACGCGAACTCGGCGATGGCCCGGGCCGTGGTCGCAGGCGAGCTGAGCTGGGGACAGTGGCCCACGGCGTCGAGCGTCACCAACTCGCTGCCGGGGATCGACCTGTGCACGTACGCACCGACCTCCCGCGGCGCGATCACGTCCTGAGCCACCTCGATCACCCGCGTCGGCACGGTCACGCGGCCCAGGTCCGCGCGGTTGTCGGAGAGGAAGGTCGCGCGGGCGAAGACCCTGGCCACCGCCGGGTCGAGCCGGCAGAAGCTGTTGGTCAACTCCTCGGTCAGCTCCGGGCGTTCGGGGTTGCCCATGACGACGGGCGCCAACGACTGCGACCAGCCGAGGTAGTTGCTGTCCAGGGACTCCAGCAGCTCGTCGATGTCCTCGGCGCTGAACCCGCCGCGGTATCCCTCGTCGTCGACGTATCGCGGCGAGGGCGTGAGCAGGATCAGCCTCTCGAAGAGCTCGGGCCGCCACGAGGCGGCCAGTACGGCGATGACGCCGCTCACCGAGTGCCCGACGAGTACGAGCGGCCCGAGGCCGAGTTCGTCGCAGATCGCCAGCAGGTCCTCGGCGTAGGCGTCGAGGGTGGAGTACCTCTGCTCGCTCCATGTGGAGACGTCCGCCTTCCCCGTCCCCACGTGGTCGAAGAGCACGAGTCTGAAGTGCCGGGCCAGTTCGGGTGTCACCAGGCGCCACATGTTCTGGTCGCAGCCGAAGCCGTTCGCGAGCATCATCACCGGCCCGTCCTCGCGGCCGGTGATCACGACATTGTTCCTGGTCACCACATCCATATCGCCTCTATTGTCCCACTTCGCCCTTGTTCGGGCCGGGTCGGAGCGGGGACGGAGAACGGGCGGAGAACGGGCGGAGAACGGGCGCAGGGCCCGGCGGACTCTGCGCCGGGGCATTGCGTCCGGCGCGGGGGAGGGGATATGCATGAGTCATGCATGACGCAAACCGCACGGCCAATCTCCTCGGCGCCACCGCCCTCGCCGTCAGCGACCTGGCCCTCACCGGAGCCACCCGGGCCGCCGGAGTCAGCGCCAGCGGCGCCGCCGCCCTCGTGGTGCTCTCCGCCTCGCCCGGCCTGAGCGTCACCGAACTGGGCCGCCGCGTCGGCCTGTCACAGCCCGCCGCCGCGCGCATGGTCGACTCGCTTCAGTCGGGCGGCCTGGTGGAGCGCCGCCAGGGCCCCGGCCGCTGGGTCTCCGTGAAGGCGACCGCCGCAGGCCGCCGTACGGCGCGGACGATGCTCGCCGCGAGGGGCACACCGCTCAGCGGGATCGTCGAAGCGCTCGACGAGGGGGAGCGGGAGACCCTGGACGCCCTGCTGGAGAAGCTGCTGACGCGCCTGTACGGGGAGGTCGGCGACGCCGACCTGGTCTGCCGGCTGTGCGACCGCGAAGGTTGTGTGCGCGGCGGCGCCGTCTGCCCGGTGGGGCAGGCGGAGCGCGACGAGCGGAGCGAAGGCGGCGACGACGGGCGCCCCGAGCCGGGCGGCGGCTGACGGGTACGCGATGCCCCGCGCCGCGAGCCTGCTGCCCTGTGAGTCTTCTGCCCTGCGACCCCTCGCGCCGCGAACCTCCTGCCTCCGAGCCTTCTGCCCTCCGACTCCTCGCGCCGTGCGGGCCGCCATGTGACGGGAGTTGATCCGGCGTGACGGGCGCTCTGCTCGCGCTCGCCTCGGCCGCCTGCTACGGCGTCGCCGACTTCACCGGCGGGCTCCTCTCGCGCCGTGCCGACTTCGTACTCGTCGCGCTCGCCGGGCAGGCAGGGGGCCTCGCCTTCACCGTGGTGGCCGCCGCGCTGCTCCCGGCGCCCGCGCCCGCGGGCGGCGACCTCGCATGGGGCGCGCTGTCCGGGGCGGGCACCGGCCTCGGCATGCTCTTCCTCTACCGGGGGCTGAGCCGGGGCGCGATGAGCGTCGTCGTGCCGGTCAGCGCCGTGGGAGGCGTGGCCCTTCCCGTACTGGCCGGGGTCGTACTCCTCGGGGACCGGCCGGACCCGCTGTCGTGGCTGGGGATCACGACCGCCGTGCCCGCCCTCTGGCTGGTGTCGCGCAACGGCACGGGCGGCACCGCGTCCCATGCCGCGCGGGGCGCCTCCCTGGACGGGCTGGTCGCCGGTGCCGGCATCGCGCTCCAGTACGTGGCGCTGGCGCAGGCGGGCGAGGGCTCCGGCGTCTGGCCCGTCGCCGCCGGGCGCGTGGCCGCCCTCGCAGTGATCGCCGTGATCGCGCCCGCCGTGCTGCGTTCACCGGGTCCGCGGCGCGGGAGCCCTCGGGGGAGCGGACTGCCGCGGCCGCACGCGGCCGGTGCCGCTGCGACCGGGCTGGTCGCCGCGCTCGCCCTCGTGCTCTACCTCTCGGCCGTACGGGAGCAGATCGTCACCGTCGCCGTCGTGCTCTCCTCCCTCTACCCCGTGATCCCCGTGCTGCTCGGGCTCACGTTGCTGCACGAGCGGCCCGCCCCGCTCCAGACCGTCGGACTGCTCGCCGCCGCCGTGGCCGTCGTGCTGCTGACCGCCGGCTGACCGCACGGGCGGCGGCCCGCTGCCGGTCAGCCGCCGGTCACATCGCCGGTCACATCGCCGGTCACATCGGCGGACGTCGTCCGTAGCCGCCCGGCACCGCCCGCCCACGTGTCGTGCGGCCGTACGAGGGAACCCCGCACCGGAAGCTTGATGCAGCCGACACAGCGTGGCCCGGTGAGATCGGGTCAGCGGGACGGACACCTATGACCAGCGGGTACATGGGTCCCGAGGACTTCGGCAGGGACCCGTTCGGAGACTTCATCGCGCGCTTTCTGGGGGGCGCCGAGTCGCCCGGCGGAAGCGGCAGGCGCCGTGACCCCCGCTACTACGACTTTCTCCGTCTGATGAGCGAACCGGCGAGGGAGCTCGTCTCCGAAGCGGCCTCGTACGCCGCGGAGCACGGCAGCAGCGACCTCGACACCGAGCATCTGCTCCGCGCGGCGCTCACCACCGAACCGACCCGCACGATGATCGACCGGGCCGGTGCGGACGTCGACGCGCTCGCCCGGAACATCGACCGGGAGGTCGGGGACGGCACGCCCCGCAAGTCCATCTCCGTCAGCCCCGCCGTCAAGCGTGCGCTGCTGGACGCCCACGACATCGCCCGTACCAGGGGCGCCTCCTACATCGGCAGCGAGCACGTGCTCATCGCGCTCGCCGCCAACCGCGACTCCACGGCCGGGCAGATCCTCAACGCGGCGCACTTCGACCCGCGTTCGGCCTCCTCGGGCCCCTTCCCCGGCCAGCCCGGCCAGGGCGCACCCGGATACCCGGGCGCGCAGGGCGCGGGAGGCGAGGGTGCTCCCGGCCGCGGACAACAGGGCAAGCCGCCGCGCACCGAGACGCCCAACCTCGACAAGTACGGCACCGATCTGACGGAGATGGCCCGGGACGGCCGCATCGACCCCGTGATCGGCAGGGACGTGGAGATCGAGCAGACCATCGAGATCCTCGCCCGGCGCGGCAAGAACAACCCGGTGCTCATCGGAGAGGCCGGCGTCGGCAAGACCGCGATCGTGGAGGGCCTGGCCCAGCGCATCATGGAGGCCGACGTGCCGGACAACCTGGTCGGGCGCCGCGTCGTCCAGCTCGACGTCTCCGGCGTCGTCGCCGGCACCCGCTACCGGGGCGACTTCGAGGAACGGCTCAACGGCATCATCGACGAAATCCGCGAGCACTCCGAGAAGTTGATCATCTTCATCGACGAGCTGCACAACGTCGTCGGCGCGGGCGGAGGCGGCACCGAAGGCGGCTCCATGGATGCCGGCAACATGCTCAAGCCGCCGCTCTCCCGCGGCGAGCTGCACGTCATCGGCGCCACCACCCTGGAGGAGCACCGCCGGTACATAGAGAAGGACGCGGCGCTCGCGCGGCGCTTCCAGCCCGTGCTCGTACCGGAGCCGAGCGTGCCCGACGCGGTGGAGATCCTGCGCGGACTGCGCGACCGCTACGAGGCGCACCACCAGGTCCGCTACACCGGCGACGCGCTGATCGCCGCCGTCGAACTCTCCGACCGCTATCTCACCGGCCGCTACCTGCCCGACAAGGCCATCGACCTGCTGGACCAGGCCGGCGCCCGCGTACGGCTGCGGAACGCCACCCGCGGCACCGACGTGCGCGCCCTGGAGCGGGAGGCCGAGCAGATCAACCGGGACAAGGACCAGGCCGTCGCCGCCGAGGACTACGAGCGGGCCACGCAGCTGCGCGACCGTCTCGCGGAGGTCGAGAAGGAGATCAGCCGCGACGACCGCAAGCAGCATCCCAACGGCCGGATCGCCGAGGTCACCGTCGAGGACATCGCCGACATCGTCTCCCGCCAGACGGGCATCCCCGTCAGCAACCTCACGCAGGAGGAGAAGGAACGCCTGCTCGGCATGGAGGAGCGGCTGCGCGAGCGCGTCATCGGCCAGGACGAAGCCGTCTCCGCCGTCTCCGACGCCGTGCTGCGCTCCCGCGCCGGGCTCTCCAGCCCGTCCAGGCCCATCGGCAGCTTCCTCTTCCTCGGTCCCACCGGCGTGGGCAAGACCGAACTGGCCCGCGCGCTCGCGGAGTCGCTGTTCGGCACCGACGACCGGATGGTGCGGCTCGACATGAGCGAGTACCAGGAGCGGCACACCGTCAGCAGGCTCGTGGGCGCACCTCCCGGCTACGTCGGACACGAGGACGCCGGGCAGCTCACCGAGACCGTGCGCCGCAACCCGTACTCCCTGCTGCTCCTCGACGAGATCGAGAAGGCCCACGCCGACGTCTTCAACATGCTGCTCCAGGTGCTCGACGACGGGCGGCTGACGGACTCGCAGGGCCGCACCGTCGACTTCACCAACACCGTCGTCGTGATGACCAGCAACCTCGGATCCGAGGCCATCGCGGGACGCGGCGCCGGCATCGGCTTCGGCGGCGGCGACGAGGAGGACGAGGAGGACGCGCGCCGCGAGCGCGTGATGCGTCCGCTGCGCGAGCACTTCAGGCCGGAGTTCCTCAACCGCATCGACGAGATCGTCATCTTCCGCCGGCTCTCCGACGAAGAGCTGCGCACCATCACCGACATGATGCTGGACGAGACCCGGCACCGGGTCCACGCGCAGGACCTGGCCATCGAGTTCGCGCCCGCGGCCATCGACTGGCTCGTGCAGCGCGGCTACCAACCCGAGTACGGGGCACGGCCGTTGCGCCGCACCATCCAGCGCGAGGTGGACAACCAGCTCTCGCGGATGCTGCTCAGCGGCGAACTCAAGCCGCACACCAGGCTGCTGGTCGACGTCGAGTCCGGGGAGCTGGTCTTCCGCACCGACGGCGAGCAGGCCGCCCAGGTCGGAGGGGACACGGGCGGAGGCGGCACGGGCGGTGACGGCTCCGCCTCGGAAGGGTAGTGAACTCCCAGGCACCCGCCGGGCGTTGCACCGCCCGCCCGGGCCGCCGCCCGGTCACCGCCCGGCCCTCCGTCCGGGCTCATGTACGTACGACACGGGTCCCGTCGGGCCCCGCCGAGGAGGCGATGATGCCGCTGACCTTCCGCCGGAGCATCCGGATACTGCCCGGGGTCCGGCTGAACATCAACCGCAGGTCGTGGTCGGTGACCACGGGCGGCGCCTGGGGACCGCGCCGCACGTTCAGCTCCACGGGGCGCCGCACGACCTCGATGGACCTGCCGGGCCCTCTCGGGTACCGGCACACCACCGCCCGCGGCAGCCGTCGGCGCAGCAGGAGCAGCAGCGGGTACGGAGTTGGGGACGGGGGCCGGAGCACCGCGGGCCGCATCCTCGGCCTGCTGGGCAGGCGCGGGCGCGGCTGACGGCTCAGGACCGGCTGACGGCTCAGGGCCGCTGCTTCGCGCCGGGGATCTCGCCGGTCTCGGTGACCGTGCGCACGATCTCGCGCAGCTTGGTGTTCCGGTCCTGCGAGCTCTTCTTCAGCACGGCGAACGCCTGGTCCTCGTCGAGCTTGTAGCGCTCCATGACGATGCCGATGGCTTCGCCGATGTTGTGGCGCGACTCCATCGCGGAGTGCAGCTGCGCGTACGTACGGGCGCTGGAGAAGGCGACGGCCGCGTGCGAGGCGAGCAGCCAGCCGACGTGCTCGGAGCGCTCGGTGAAGGCGTTCGGGACGGAGGAGTAGAGGTCGAGAGCGCCGAGTTCGTCGTCGTCGGTGTAGAGCAGGAAGCCCATCATGGAGCCGACGCCCAGCTTCCGTGCCTCGGGGGCGTAGCGGGGCCAGCGTCTGACCCTCTCGGTCATGTCCGCGACGCGGTAGACCTCCTCCGGCTGGCGGGCGGCGTCGAAGCACGGCCCCTCGCCCAACTCGCCCTGCAACCGGTCCGAGGCCCGCACCACCTGGCTGGTCGTGGCCAGCGTGCTGACCTTCTTGTCCTCCACCGTCATCACGCCCGCCGCCTCACAGCCGGGCACCAGGTCCACCGCGTGCGCCACGACGCTGTCCAGCGTCTTCTGCACCGACCCCTGTGAGAGCAGGTCGCGGGCCATATGGGCCAGGCCTGTGGCGAACTCCTCCAGCTCCTCGTTCGTCACTCCCGTCCCCTTCTCGCTCGTCACCGGCGGACCCTCCCCGGCCGTGCCACGGTACGCCCTGCCCGGGAGCGGCCCCGGCGGGGAGCCGTGCGCTGCTTCCTGCGCTACTTCAGCAGCCGTGACATCCGGCGGTCCGCGAGCGGCTTGCCGCCGGTCTGGCAGGTCGCGCAGTACTGGAGAGAGCTGTCGCTGAACGAGACCTCGCGCACGGTGTCGCCGCACACGGGGCACGGCTGCCCCGTACGCCCGTGCACCCGCAGCCCCGTCTTCTTCTCCGCCTTCAGCTCGCCGGCGGCGAGCCCGCGTGAGCGCTCGACGGCCTCGCGGAGCGTGGTGCGCAGCGCCTCGTAGAGCCCGGTGACCTCCTCCTCGGAGAGCTCACCGGCGATCTTGAACGGTGAGAGGAGGGCGGCGTGCAGGATCTCGTCGGAATAGGCGTTGCCGACGCCCGCGATCACGCTCTGGTCACGCAGCAGCCCCTTGATCCGGTGCCGTTCGCCGCGCAGCAGACCGGCGAAGACCTCCCGTGTGAAGCCGTCCGCGAGCGGGTCGGGGCCGAGCCGTGCCACACCCGGCACCTGGGACGGATCGTGTACGCAGTAGACCGCGAGGCGCTTGCGGGTGCCGGCCTCCGTGAGGTCGAACCCGCCGCCGTCGCCGCCCTGTTCGGGCCCGGCCAGGGACAGCCGCAGCGCCAGCGGGCCCTTGCCCGGGCGGGGCGGCCCCGGCGGCACCGAGTCCCGCCAGCGCAGCCATCCGGCCCTGGCCAGGTGCACGACCAGATGGAGACCGCCGGCCTCCATGTCGAGGAACTTCCCGTGTCGGGAGACACCCGTGAAGACCTGGCCCTCCAGCGCGGACGGCTGCGGCTCGTAGGTCTTGAGGACGCTGACGGCCACCGGCGTCACGCGCTCCACCGAGCGCCCCTTGAGGCGGTCGTCGAGGAAGTCGCGCAGCGCCTCGACCTCGGGCAGTTCCGGCATGTCTCCTCCTGGACTTCCCCGCGCCGTGCGGTGCGGGCCGGCCGGCACCGGCCGATCCGGTCGAGCCGGACCGGCCGGTGCCCGCCCCCGGCGTCAGCCGAACTTGGCGGTCAGGGTGATGGTCGTGCCCGAAAGGGCCTGTGAGACCGGGCAGTTGGCCTTGGCCTCCTCGGCCGCGGCGACGAAGGCGGCCTCGTCGATGCCGGGAACCTCGCCCTGCACGGTGATGTGGATGCCGGTGATCCCGGTGCCGGGCTGGAAGTCCACGTCGGCCTGCGTGCTGAGCCGGGTGGGAGGGGTGCCCGCCGAGTTGAGCCCGTTGGAGAGCGCCATCGAGAAGCAGCTGGAGTGCGCGGCCGCGATCAGCTCCTCGGGGCTCGTCCTCCCGTTGGGCTCCTCGGCGCGCGACGCCCATGTGACCGCCTGCGTGACGATTCCGGACGAGTCGAAGGTGACCTCGCCCGAGCCGTTCTTCAGATCCCCGTGCCACACGGTGTGTGCGGTGCGTGTCGTCGCCATCGTCGTACTCCTCGTCGACTGTCTGTCCTTACCAGTGTGCAGGGTGCGTCAGCTGCCGCGCCCGGCCCCGATCCTCCGTCGGCGGGCGCCGTCGGCGCCGGGGCGACGCGCCGGTGCGGGGCCCGGGCGCGCACGCCGCGCGATGCACTCGTGCGGTGACCCGCTGCGACCGACCGGTGCCCGACAGCGGTCCGTTCACGGTACTGTGCGCCGCGTTACGGGTATCGGAACGAATGAGCGATACGCGACCGGACGGCAGAAGGAGTGCATCGTGATCAAAGGCGTCGACGTCTCGTCGTACCAACCTTCCGACTACAGCACGAAAGGGCTCGACTTCGTCTTCATCAAGATCACGGAAGGCACCTCGTATGTGAACCCGAAATGGGTCGACCAGCGCCAGACCGCTCGTGACGCCGAACTCGTCACCGGCTTCTACCACTTCGGCCGTGCCGGCAGCATGAAGAAGCAGGCCGACTACTTCATGTCGAAGATCAACCTGGTCAAGGGCGACATGCTCGTACTGGACTGGGAGGACTCCGAGGTCACCAACGCCGAGAAGGACGAGTGGATCAAGTACGTACAGAAGGAGCGCCCACACACCAGGGTGCTGCTGTACTGCAACACCAACTTCTGGTTCAACCACGACACCACGTCGTTCGCCGGCGACGGCCTTTGGATAGCGCACTACAACGGCAAGCCGGGCAAGCCCGGGATCGAGCACTCGTGGCGCTTCCACCAGTACACGAACGACCCGATCGACACGAACACGGGACACTTCGACAGCCGTGCCGACTTGCGCAAGTGGACGCACAAGGAGCCCTAGCCGTACGGGAGTCGAGCGGGGAGCCGGGCCGCGGGCCGGCCTTCGCCCCCGCCGGGTCCGGATGAGCCGGGGCCTCTCGGGGCTCCCGCTCACCCGGGCGCGACAGGCGGTGCCGAATGCGGATAACCTCCCGTCATGCCGGAAGCCAACATAAGCCCGCCGACCGACGACGAGACGACCGCACGGGCGGCCGGGGAGTTCGGCGAAGCCGGGGATTCAGCAGACCTCGACAACGCGACCGACGTCGGGAACGCGGCTGACTTCGAGAACGCGACCGATGTCGAGGACGCGACCGACGTTGAGGACGCAGCCCACGTCGACGACGACACCGCCGACGTCGGGGATGCCGAGGACGTGCATGAGGACGCGCACACGGGCCTGACGCCGCGGCAGGCACGCAGGATCCGCATCGTCGTCTCGGGCGTCGTCATGGTGGCGGTGGCCGTCGCCCTCGTCGTGCGGCTGCGCAGCGCACCCTCCGTACTCACCGTCGGCTTCTACGGGATCGCGCTCATCCTCTCGGGCGTCGCCATAGGACTCAGCCGCCGCGGCCGCACCCGGGTCGCAACGGGCGTGCTGGCACTGGGATTTGCGGCGGTGGGCCTGGCCGAATGGCTTCTCGCGTCCGTCGAGTGACCCGATGATCCGGGGTGCGGGCGCCACGGTGCGTAATAGGGTGACCGCATGAGCGACGAGCTGCCCGAGATGCGCGCTTCGGATGCGGAGCGAGAGCGCGTCGCCGAGGTACTGCGCGAGGCGCTGGCCGAGGGCCGGCTCGGCATGGAGGAGTTCCAGGAACGGCTCGACGACACCTACCGGGCCCGCACGCGCGGTGAGTTGGTCCCCCTCGTACGGGATCTGCCGCACTACGAGAGCCAGAACGCCGCCGCGAGCGCGGTGCCTCAGGAGGCGCGGGCGGCGGAGGGCTCCGCGGCTCCGTCACTGCGCAAGAAGCGCCGCTGGGCCGAGCGGATCGGCGGAAGGGCCACGTCACGCTGGGGCGTCGGCATCATGGGCGGGTTCGGGCGCAAGGGGGAGTGGACGGTCCCGCGTGTCTTCACGGGCGTCGGCCTCATGGGCGGCGGCGAACTCGACCTGCGGGACGCCCGGTTCGAGGAACGGGACGTGGTGATCCGCTGCTTCGCGCTGATGGGCGGCTTCAGCGTCACCGTGCCGCCGGGGGTGGGCGTCGAGGTGCGCGGCGTGGGCATCATGGGCGGATTCGACTCCTCAGCCTCCGGACTCGCCGAACCCGAGGCACCGCGAGTGGTGATCACCGGCCTCGCGGTGATGGGCGGCGTCGGAGTCGAGCGGAAGCTCCCGCGCGACGAGAAGCTTCAACTGCGCGCCGAACGACGTGAACGGCGCGAACTGGAGCGCAGGGAAAGGCGGGAGGACCGCCGGGAGAGCCGGGAGCGCAGGCGCGGACACGGCGGCCCGCACGGTCCGCACGGCGAGTACCGCGGAATCGAAAGGCACCACGGAAGCGAGAGGCGCCGCGCGAGCGAAAGGCGTCGCGGGGGCGAAGGGCGCGACGGAGACGACGGGTACGGGGGACGGTCCGGCGGCAAGTCGCTGTAGAGCGGGCCGACCGCCCGCCCGTCACGACCGCAGGACCGTCACAACCGTCAGGACCGCACGTCCGGCAGCCCGTCCCGCCTGTGCCGCTCTCCGCCACGCCGCTGGTGTCACCACCAGGCGGCCGGATCGGCTCCCGGAGCACCGGCCGGCCGTGACCAGTCGGAGGCCGAACCCTCGTAGCCGACCGGCGGCAGCACATAACGCAGCCTCCCCAGCGGGCTGTCCGTCTCCCTCAGCCAGGCAGCCGGGTCGGCCTCGTCGGCGGTGCCGGGCAGGTGTCCGGGGTCCTCGTCATGGGTGCCGGGCCCGGATGTGGCGGCCCGGGTCTGTGCTGCCGGGTCTCCCAGCAGCCAGCCGGCGGTCTGCGCGAGCGCGGCCCGTACGAGCCTGGCGCCGGACCGCCCGCGCCGCTGTTCGGTGAGGGCCCTCATCACGGCGGCGGCGAGCAGATAGCCGGTGCCGTGATCGAGGGCCTGCGCGGGCAGCGCTCCCGGGATCTCCTCGCCCGACTCGTCCCGCCGGCCTTCGAGCAGCGAGATTCCGGTCGCCGCCTGTACGAGGCTGTCGAAACCGCGCCGCCGGTGCCACGGCCCGTAGGCGCCCCACGCGCTGAGCTGGCCGACGATCACTCCGGGCCGCCGGTCGGCGAGCGATTCCGGGGCGAGCCCGAACCGGTCGAGCGCGCCGGGGCGGTAGCCCGTGACGACGACGTCCGCTGCCGACAGCAGCTCCTCGAAGGCCGCCTGCCCGGAGCGGGAGGACAGGTCCAGCAGCGTGGAACGCTTTCCCGAGCCCGTATCGGCGTGCGTATCGGGGTCCTCCGGAAGCTGCGGGGCGTCGATACGGAGCACGTCCGCACCGAAGAGCGCGAGAACCCGGGTGGCGACGGGGCCCGCGAGCACCCGCGTGAGATCCAGTACGCGAACCCCGTGCAGCGGGCCCCGCCCGGCCGGCTCCGGCATCGGGCGCGGCGGGGTCTGGTCCATGCACACCGTGGTCAGCAGTGGGCGCTGCGAGATCTGGGCGCCTTGAGGATGCTCCGCCCATTCCTGCCGGGTGCGGACGGCGATGGCGAGGCCCCCGTTCGCGAGGACCGTCTCCTCGACGTCCGCGGTGTGGCGCCCGCCCAGTTCCGCGGCGACGATCTCCGCGAGCGCGTCGTCGTCGCGGCCGCCATCGGGGACGCCGAGGGCGGAGAGCAGCCGTGCCCGGTGGTGCGGGTAGTTGGCGTGGGTGCGCACCCAGCCGTCCCGCGTGCGCCAGAACCGCGACAGCGGGGAGAACCCCGCCGCTGCGCGCCCGTCCGTTCTCAGCAGACGCTCGCTGGTGAACGCGGCGGCCACCGCCCCGTCGTCCACGCGCACCTGCGGAACGGACGCCGTGCCGTCCCCGTCCCCTTCGGACCGTACGGACGACAGCTCCGCCGCCGCCAGCGAGCACACGGCGACCGATGCGCGGGCCAGCTCCAGCACGGGCAGCCGGGCCGGCAGTCCCGCACCCGATGTGTACGAGATCCGGTCGAGCAGTGCGCCGTCACCGCCGAGCGCGGCCCAGGCGTGCGCGCTGCCGGGCAGCGCGGAAGCGGAACCGGCCGTATCCGCGGGTGCCGGTGCCTCGGGCAGGTCCGCCGCCAGGGCGTCACTGCCGAGGCGGTCCGCCGGGCCGGCGGGGGCTGCTGTACCGACTGCCGTTGGTGAAGATCGTTCCATGACCGGCATTCTGGCACCGGTCCAGTGCTCTCCGGTGGTAACGGAGGCTGAGGTCAGCCGCGCCGCCGCGCACGGCCTGCCGGAGCCACCGGGTCGGAGCCCCGTGGGCGTACGGACTCGCTCGTGCCCTCAGCCGCTTGCCATCGGCGGGGCGGCTGCCAGCACATGCAGCCCTTGGTCGGTGAACTCCTGCCGTGACTCCTCATCCATCCCCGTGTCCGTTATCAGCGTGTCGAAGACGTCCGCGCCGCCGACGCGGGCGAAGCAGCGAAGCCCCAGCTTGGAGGAGTCCGCGACCATCACGGCACGCGCCGCCCGCTCGGCCATCAGCCTGTTCGTCGTCGCCTCGGCCTCGTCGTGGACGGTGCCGCCCCACTGCGTGTCCACGGCGTTCACGCCGATGAAGGCGATGTCCAGGGTGAGTTGGCGGAGCACCGACTCGCTGTAGGGGCCGGTGAGTTCGAACGAGCGGGAGTGCGCGACACCGCCGGTCAGCACGATCTTGATCTGCGGGCGGACCGCCAACTCGTACGCGATGTTGAGGGAGTTGGTGACGATCGTCAGACACGGGTCGGGCCCCGTCTCCGCGAACTCCGGTCTCGTGGCGACAGCGCGGGCGATCTCCGTCGTCGTCGTGCCGCCGCTGAGCCCCACGGCGTCGCCGCGCGCGACCATGCCCGCCGCAGCCTCGGCGACGGCGTGCTTCTGCACGGCGTGGTGCCCCTGCTTGTAGCGGATCGGCAGGTCGTAGGTGACGGAGCTGAGCACCGCGCCGCCGCGGGTACGCGTCAGCAGCTGCTGCTCGGCCAGGGCGTCCATGTCACGGCGCATCGTCGCCACCGACACCTCCAGCGACGTCGCCGCCTCGTCCACATCGAGGCGTCCCCTCTCACCGAGCAGTTCCAGCAGGGCGTTGAGCCTTTCGTGCCTCTTCATGACGCCTCCGCCCCCAGCACCCGCAGCAGCCGCTCGGCCTCCGCCGACACCGCCTCCCTGGCAGGCCCCACGTACTTGCGCGAGTCGATGAGCGACGGGCTGTCCGCCAGCGTCCTGCGCACCTCGCCGGTGAAGACCGACACCAGATGAGTCGAGATGTTGATCTTCGTCATGCCGGCGGCGACGGCGGCGCGCAGCTCCTCGTCCGGCACCCCCGAGGAGCCGTGCAGCACCAGCGGTACTGGGAGGCGCCGCCGCAGGGCCCGGATCAATTCCTTGTCGAGCACCGTCGTGCGCGCCCGCATCGCGTGCGAGGAGCCGACGGCAACCGCCAGCGCGTCCACGCCGGTGGCGTCCACGAAGGCCATCGCCTCACCGGGGTCCGTACGGGCGCCTGGCGCGTGCACCCCGTCCTTTCCGCCCACCTCTCCCAACTCGGCCTCCACATAGGCCTCGTGGGCATGGCACCAGCCCGTCAGCTCGGCCGTGACGGCGACGTTCTCCTCGTACGGCAGCGCGGAGGCGTCGATCATCACCGAGCGGGCCCCAGCTTCGACGCCCTCGCGCAGCAGGCCTGGATCGGTGATGTGGTCCAGGTGCACGGAGACGTCTGCGCCGGAGGACTCGGCCAGGGCGAGAGTGGCGAGCAGCAGGGGCCGCAGACTCCCGTGATACCGGACGCAGTTCTCGCTGATCTGGAGTATGAGCGGTATGCCCGCCCGTTCCGCCGCCGCGACGAGCGCCTCGGCGGTCTCCAGATGCAGCACGTTGAAGGCGGGGGCACCGGCACCGGCCGCCCGCGCCCGGTCGACGACTGACGCGGTGGGGACAAGGGGCATGCTGCGGCCTTTCGTTTGAGCAGAAGCGCGTTTGAGCAGAAGCGTCTTGAACAGAACCCGTGTTGAGTAGCAGGCGCGTTGAGCGGAGGGCATGTCGAGCAGACGACGCGATGAGCGCGGGGTGCGTTGAGGACAGGGCCCGCTGGGGGCACGACCCGTAGAGCACAGGGCTGTTGAGCCGGACGACCTCGGGCGGCGGTGGCCGACGGTCAGGGCGCTTCCAGCATGACCGAACGCGTCAGGCTGCGCGGGGCGTCGGGATCGAGGCCGCGGGCCTGTGCCCGGGCGAGGGCCACGCGCTGCACCAGCACAAGCTCGGCCAGCGGATCGCGCCGCTCGTGATGCACGAACAGGCCGCCGGTGCGGGCCACTTCCGCGGCCAGCCCCTCCGGTGACGGCCCGAACATCCACGTCACGCGCCCGGGGGCGGCGATGGATATGGGACCGTGCCGGTACTCCATGGCCGGATAGGACTCCGTCCACGACTGCGATGCCTCCCGCATCTTCAGCGCCGCCTCATGCGCCAGTCCGACCGTCCAGCCCGCGCCCAGGAACGTGAACTGCTCGGCGTCGACCCACTCCTGCTCCATCTCCGACGTCAGGGCCTCCTCGGCGTCCCTCGCCGCCGCTGCCATGTCGCCCCCGAGGTGGGCGCGCAGCAGAGCGAGCGCACTCGTGGCGAACCGCGTCTGCACCACGGACCGTTCGTCGGCGAACGGCAGGGCGACCGTCTCGTCCGAGAGACCCACCGCCGGGGTGTCCGGATCGCCCACGACGGTCACGGTGGGGATGCGGCCGCGCACCGCCTCCAGCAGGCGCAGCACTTCGGTCGTGGTGCCGGAGCGGGTGAGGGCCAGCACCCGGTCGTAGCCCCGGTCCGCTCCGAGCAGCGCCTCGGACGCCGCGAACGCGTCCGTCACGCCGAGTCCCGCCGCCTCGCGCAGGGCCGCGTACGCCTGAGCCATGAACCACGACGTGCCGCACCCGACGACGGCCACCCGCAGCCCGTGTCCGGGCAGCGCAGCCGCACCGGCGAGCTGCGCAGCCTCGCGCCACGTCTCCGGCTGGCTGCTCAACTCCCGCTCCATGTATGTGGTTTCGCCCATCGGGCCCCTCCCTTTCCGTGCCTCCCCGGCACCGTCGTCGCTCCGCCGTCGCGCCCGCTCGTGCGGCCTGCGAGGCACCGACCGCGACGACGGACGGCCGCGGGACTGATTGCATGAAGCTGCTCGATATCCCCTCGCTGCAATCAGTATCGCGCAGTCGCCGTCAGCCGCGCCATTGCCCGTACGGATGGATCGAGGTGCCCCGTGTTGACGCCCGCCCGGCCCGAGCCTCAACCCCAACCCCAAGTCCAACCCCAACTCCACTCCCGGCCCCGGCCCGACCTCGCCCCGCAGCCCCGAGCGATGGCGCCCGGCCGGGCCCGTTCCCCTGTGGTGGCCTGTGGTTCCCCTGTGGTGCACGCCACGCCGCGGCCGTGCCCCGCGCGGTCCCTCCGGGCTTGTGGAAAGGGCCCGGCCTCCTTAGCATCCCTGGTGTTACATCAGTTGTGTCAAAGTGTCTGGGGACGGCGTGACGACAGCAGCGGCGCGGCGGGACGGGGGTCGCGACGGTCCGCTCCGCGGGGTGCGCGTCGTAGAGCTGGCCGGGATCGGGCCGGGGCCCTTCGCCGGGATGCTGCTCGGCGACCTGGGCGCCGACGTCGTACGCGTCGACCGTCCCGGCGGTGCCGTGCTCGGCATCGACCCCGCCGGCGACATCACCAACCGCAACAAGCGCTCCGTCACCCTCGACCTCAAGGACCCGGCGGGTCTCGCGACCGTGCTCGACCTCGTCGAGCGTGCCGACGTCCTCATCGAGGGCAACCGGCCCGGTGTCGCCGAACGCCTCGGCGTCGGACCCGAGGCGTGCCTCGTGCGCAACCCCTCCCTCGTCTACGGCCGCATGACCGGCTGGGGCCAGGACGGTCCCCTCGCCCAGCGCGCGGGACACGACATCGGCTACATCGCACTCACCGGCGCCCTCGGGATGACCGGCCCCGCCGAGGGCCCGCCGTACGCGGCGGCGAATCTGCTCGGTGACTACGCCGGAGGCTCGCTCTACCTGGTGGTCGGCGTGCTGGCCGCCCTGCACCACGCACGCACCCCGGACGGCCGGGGCCAGGTCGTCGACGCCGCCATCGTGGACGGCACCAGCCATCTCTCCGCCATGATCCACGGCATGCTCGCCGCCGGCTTCTGGCAGGACAAGCGGGGCGCGAACCTGCTCGACGGCGCCGCGCCCTTCTACGGCACCTACGAGACCGCCGACGGCGGACACATGGCGGTGGGCGCCCTGGAGCCGCAGTTCTACCGGGAGTTCGTGCGTCTGCTCGGGCTCGGGGGTCCCGGCGGGGACGGCGACGGCGGCGAGAAGGAGCTGCCCTCCCGTGACGACCCGGCCGCCTGGGGCGAGTTGCGCGCCCTCGTCGCCGAGCGCTTCAAGACCCGTACGAGGGACGAGTGGGACGAGGTCTTCCGCGACTCGGACGCCTGCGTCGCCCCCGTACTGTCCCTCCGGGAGGCACCGGGCCACCCTCATCTCGCCGCACGCGGCACCTTCGTCGAGCACGGCGGCATCACCCAGCCCGCGCCCGCGCCCCGCTTCTCCGCCACCCCCGCAGCCGTCTCGCGTCCGCCCGCGGTGCCCGGTGCCGACTCCGCCGAGGTGGCGCGCGACTGGCAGGTGCCCGCGCTCGCCGAGCCGCCCGCGCGGGGCACCGCCTCCGGCACCGTGTCCGGCACCGCCTCCCCATCTGACTCCGACTCCCGCCCCGACCCCGCCAAGGACAGTGACGCATGAAGATCGCCACGCCCCTCCAGTACGCCGACAACCCCCGCAGCGCCGCCGAAGAGGTCGTGAAGCTGGAGGCCGCCGGTCTCGACGCGGTCTGGGTCGCCGAGGCCTACGGCTTCGACTCGCCCACGGTGATGGGCTACATCGCCGCCCGCACCGAGCGCATGCTCATCGGCGCCGGCATCCTCAACGTCTACTCCCGCACCCCCGCGCTCATCGCCCAGACCGGTGCGGGCCTCGACGTGCTCTCCGAGGGGCGCGCCCTGCTGGGCCTCGGCGCCTCCGGGCCGCAGGTCGTCGAGGGCTGGCACGGCAAGGCGTACGACAAGCCGCTGGGCCGCACCCGCGAGACCGTGGAGCTGTGCCGGCGCATCTGGCGGCGGGAGGTCATCGACCACCACGGCATCACCGACATGCCGTTCCCCGCCGAGAAGGGCGGCAAGCTCGGCAAGCCGCTGAAGTTCCTCAACCGGCCGCAGCGCCCCGAGATCCCGCTCTACATCGCCTCCCTCGGGCCGGCCAACGTCCGCATGACCGCCGAGATCGCCGACGGCTGGCTGCCGCATCTCTTCGTACCCGAGAAGGCGAAGCAGGTATGGGGCGAGGCGCTGGAGGAGGGCACCGCGCGGCGCGACCCCGAGCGCGGCCCCCTGGAGATCTCCGCGGGCACGCTGCTGGCCGTCGGTGAGGACGCGGCGGCCGTACGGGAGCACGTGCGCCCCCTCATCGCGCTCTACATCGGCGGCATGGGGGCCAAGGGGAAGAACTTCTACAACGACGTGGCCCGGGCGTACGGTTACGAGGAGGCGGCCGAGAAGGTGCAGGACCTCTACCTCGCGGGCAAGAAGCGCGAGGCGGAGGCCGCGGTTCCCGCCGAGTTCTGTGAGCTGGTCTCCCTCTGCGGCCCCGAGGGATATGTGCGCGAGCGCATCGAGGCGTTCCGCGAGGCCGGGGTGACGATGCTCAACGTCACGCCCGTCGGGCCCGACCCGGCCAAGCTGATCGAGAAGGTCAAGGGCTGGCTCTGACGCAGGCGCCCGCCGGGCGCTGCGCCCGGCGGGAGAAGAGGCGAGAACCAGGACGCGAGGCTCGAAGGGGAGCACCGACCACATGAAGCGCCAGATCTTCACCGAGGACCACGAAGCGTTCCGGCAGACCGTCCGCACCTTCCTCGCCAAGGAGGTCGAGCCCCACTACGAGCAGTGGGAGAAGGACGGCATCGTCTCCCGCGAGGCCTGGCTGGCCGCCGGTCGCCAGGGGCTCCTCGGGCTCGACGTCCCCGAGGAGTACGGAGGCGGCGGCACCGCCGACTTCCGCTACGCGGCCGTGCTCGCCGAGGAGTTCTCCCGCGCGGGCGTCGCCGGGCTGGCCCTCGGGCTGCACAACGACATCATCGGCCCGTATCTGACCTCCCTCGCCACCGACGAGCAGAAGCGCCGCTGGCTGCCCGGCTTCTGCTCCGGTGAGATCGTCACCGCCATCGCCATGACCGAGCCGGGCGCGGGCTCCGACCTCCAGGGCATCCGCACGACCGCGGAGGACAAGGGCGACCACTGGGTGCTCAACGGCTCCAAGACCTTCATCTCCAACGGCATCCTCGCCGACCTGGTGATCGTCGTGGCCCGTACGAAGCCGGAGGGCGGCGCGAAGGGCCTCAGCCTCCTCGTCGTCGAGCGGGACACACCCGGCTTCGAGCGGGGCCGGAACCTCGACAAGATCGGTCAGAAGTCGCAGGACACGGCCGAGCTGTTCTTCAACGACGTGCGCGTGCCGAAGGAGAACCTGCTCGGCGAGCTGCACGGCGCCTTCCTCCACCTGATGACCAACCTCGCGCAGGAGCGGCTGGCCATCGCCGTAGGGGCCATCGCGGGCGCCGAGGAGATCCTGGAGCAGACGACCCGGTATGTGAAGGAGCGCGAGGCGTTCGGCCGTCCCCTCGCCAGACTCCAGCACGTGCGGTTCGAGATCGCCGAGCTCGCCACGGAGTGCGCCGTCACCCGCGCCTTCCTCGACCGCTGCATCGAGGACCACTCGGCGGGCCAACTGGACGCCGCGCATGCCTCCATGGCGAAGTGGTGGGCGACGGAACTCCAGAAGCGCGTCACCGACCGCTGCCTCCAACTCCACGGCGGCTACGGCTACATGAACGAATTCCCGGTCGCCCGTGCCTACACCGACGGGCGGATCCAGACGATCTACGGCGGCACGACCGAGATCATGAAGGAGATCATCGGCCGCTCGATCCTCGACTGACCGGACCTGCCCCCGACTTGCCCGACCCGTACGCACCGAAAGGCTGACGGTCCATGAGCACCGAAGCGTATATCTACGACGCGATCCGCACCCCGCGCGGCCGCGGCAAGGCCAACGGCGCCCTGCACGGCACCAAGCCCATCGACCTCGTCGTCGGCCTCATCCACGAGATGCGCCGCC
Organism: Streptomyces sp. HNM0575; assembly: GCF_012726265.1. Lineage (GTDB taxonomy): Bacteria > Actinomycetota > Actinomycetes > Streptomycetales > Streptomycetaceae > Streptomyces. The sequence goes on from NZ_JAASAG010000003.1 coordinate 439,351, forward strand.
GCTTCCCGGACCTGGACCCGGCAGCGGTCGACGACATCGTGCTGGGCGTCGTCAGCCCCCTGGGCGACCAGGGCTCCGACATCGCCAAGACCGCGGCCATCGCCGCCGGACTTCCCGAGACCGTCGCCGGCGTCCAGGAGAACCGCTTCTGTGCCTCGGGCCTGGAGGCGGTCAACCTCGCGGCGGCGAAGGTGCGTTCGGGCTGGGAGGACCTGGTGCTCGCGGGCGGCGTGGAGTCCATGTCCCGGGTGCCGATGGGCTCCGACGGCGGCGCCTGGGCCATGGACCCGATGACGAGCCTCGAGACGGGCTTCGTGCCGCAGGGCATCGGCGCCGACCTGATCGCCACCATCGAGGGCTTCAGCCGCCGCGACGTGGACGAATACGCTGCCCGCTCGCAGGAGTTGGCGACGGAGGCGTGGAAGGACGGGCGCTTCGACCGCTCCGTCGTCCCCGTGGTCGACCGCAACGGTCTGACCGTGCTGGACCGCGACGAGCACATCCGTCCGGGCACCACCGCCGACTCCCTCGCCGGGCTGAAGCCGTCGTTCAAGGACATCGGCGAGATGGGCGGCTTCGACGCGGTGGCGCTTCAGAAGTACCACTGGGTCGAGCAGATCGACCACGTGCATCACGCGGGCAACTCCTCGGGGATCGTGGACGGCAGCGCCCTCGTCGCCGTCGGCAGCGAGGAGACCGGCAAGCGCTACGGGCTGCGGCCCCGCGCCCGCATCCTCTCGGCCGCCGTGTCCGGCGCGGACCCCACGATCATGCTCACCGGTCCCGCGCCCGCCTGCCGCAAGGCCCTCGCCAAGGCCGGTCTGACGGCGGCCGACATGGACCTGGTGGAGATGAACGAGGCCTTCGCCGCCGTCGTGCTGCGCTTCGCCCGCGACTTGGAACTTCCGCTGGAGAAGGTCAACGTCAACGGCGGCGCCATCGCCATGGGCCACCCGCTGGGCGCGACCGGCGCGATGCTGCTGGGCACCGTCGTCGACGAACTGGAGCGCCGCGATCAGCGCTACGGCCTGGTCACCCTGTGCGTCGGCGGAGGCATGGGCAGCGCCACCGTCATCGAACGGCTCTGACGGACCCGGTCTTCGCGGACCCGGTCTTCGCGGACCCGCTTTCGCGGACTCGCCTTCGCGGACCTGTCTTCGCGGAACCGCCTGCGCGGGACCGGCCGTTCAGTGCCGGTCCCGTACGGGCCACGCCGCTCGTGCCACCGCCCCCCGCCTCACGTACGTACGGAGAACACCCACATGCCAGAGTCCACGACCATCCGCTGGGAACAGGACGACACCGGCGTCGTCACCCTCGTACTGGACGACCCGGACCAGTCCGCCAACACGATGAACGCCGCCTTCAAGGAGTCGCTCGGCGTCATCGCCGACCGGCTGGAGCGGGAGAACGAGGCGGGCAACGTCCGCGGCGTCGTCTTCACCTCCGCCAAGAAGACCTTCTTCGCCGGCGGCGACCTCAACGACCTCATCCGCGCACGCCCCGAGGACGCCCAGGACGTCTTCGAGGGAAGCATGCAGATCAAGCGCGACCTGCGCCGCATCGAGACCCTGGGCAAGCCCGTCGTCGCCGCGATCAACGGCGCGGCGCTCGGCGGCGGTCTCGAGATCGCGCTCGCCTGCCACCACCGAGTGGCCCTCGACGCGAAGGGCTCCAAGATCGGCTGTCCCGAAGCCACCCTCGGACTGCTGCCGGCGGGCGGCGGCGTGACCCGCACGGTCCGCCTCCTGGGCATCGCCGACGCGCTGCTGAACGTACTGCTCCAGGGCCAGCAGTACTTCCCCGCGAAGGCCAAGGAGAAGGGCCTCGTACACGAGGTGGTGGACAGCGAGGAGGCGATGCTGGCCGCCGCCCGCGCGTTCATCGACGCCCACCCGGAGTCGGCGCAGCCCTGGGACGTCAAGGGCTACAAGATCCCCGGCGGCACACCCTCGAACCCGAAGTTCGCCGCCAACCTCCCCGCGTTCCCCGCCAACTTGAAGAAGCAGACCGGCGGCGCCCCCTACCCCGCCCAGCACAACATCCTCGCCGCGGCCGTCGAGGGCTCGCAGGTCGACTTCGAGCTCGCCCAGGTCATCGAGGCCCGCTACTTCGTCGAGCTGGTCACCGGGCAGATCTCGAAGAACATGATCCAGGCGTTCTTCTTCGACATGCAGGCCGTCAACGCGGGCCGCAGCCGCCCCAAGGGCATCGAGTCGCGGCCCGTGCGGAAGGTCGCGGTCCTCGGCGCCGGCATGATGGGCGCGGGCATCGCCTACTCGTGCGCGAAGGCCGGCATCGACGTCGTGCTGAAGGACGTTTCGCAGGAGGCCGCCGACAAGGGCAAGGCCTACTCCGAGGGCCTGCTGGAGAAGGCGCTCAAGCGCGGCCGTACGACCGAGGCCAAGCGCGACGAGCTGCTCGCCCGCATCACTCCCACCGCCGACCCGCAGGCGGTCGCGGGCTGCGACGCCGTCATCGAGGCCGTATTCGAGGACCCGGCGCTCAAGCACAAGGTCTTCCAGGAGATCCAGGACATCGTCGAACCGGACGCCCTGCTGTGCTCCAACACCTCCACGCTGCCCATCACCGCCCTCGCCGAAGGCGTCGAGCGCCAGGGCGACTTCATCGGGCTGCACTTCTTCTCACCCGTCGACAAGATGCCGCTGGTGGAGATCATCAAGGGCCGTGCGACGGGGGAGGAGGCGCTGGCACGCGCCTTCGACCTGGTGCAGCAGATCAAGAAGACGCCGATCGTCGTCAACGACTCCCGCGGCTTCTTCACCTCCCGCGTCATCGGCCACTTCATCAACGAGGGCGTCGCCCTCGTCGGCGAGGGCGTGGAGCCCGCGACCGTCGAACAGGCCGCCGCGCAGGCCGGTTACCCGGCGAAGGTGCTCTCCCTCATGGACGAGCTGACCCTCACCCTGCCCCGCAAGATCCGCGAGGAGACCCGGCGCGGACTGGAGGCCGAGGGCGTCGAGTGGCAGCCGCACCCGGCGGACGCCGTCATCGACAGGATGGTCGACGAGTTCGGACGCACGGGACGCAGCGGCGGCGCGGGCTTCTACGACTACGCCGAGGACGGCACGCGCGCCGGTCTCTGGCCGGGCCTGCGCGAGCACTTCACGAAGGAGGGTGCCTCCGGCGAACCCGGCATCCCCTTCGAGGACATGAAGGAGCGAATGCTCTTCGCCGAGGCGCTGGACACCGTGCGCCTCTTCGAGGAGGGCGTGCTGACCTCCGTCGCCGACGCCAACATCGGCTCCATCATGGGCATCGGCTTCCCGCCCTGGACGGGCGGCGTGATCCAGTACATCAACGGCTACGAGGGCGGTACGGGCGGATTCGTCGCCCGCGCCCGCGAGTTGAAGGAGCGCTACGGCGACCGCTTCGACGTGCCGGAGCTGCTCGCGGAGAAGGCCGCCAAGGGCGAGGTCTTCAAGGACTGACGCCTTCGCCCTCGTCGCCGTCGCCGTCGCCGCTGCCGGACCCGTCACCGGCGGCGGAGGAGCGCGGGGCGCGCTCCTCGGAGAACGCGCCCCGCAGCTCCTCCTTCAACGACCGCTGGAAGGCGGTCATCAGGGCCTGCACCACCATCGGCTGCATGTGGGCCGACAGCGACTTCATCCGCTCCACCTGATCCGGATCCGCCTCACGCGCCCGGTACGGCTCCCACACCTCGTCCTTGAAGAGACGGCTCAACTCACGCGCCGCAGCCCGCGCGTGCTCCAGCATCGCCTCCCGCGCCGCGATGATCGTCTTCTGCGACAGCGGTACGTCCAGCAGCCGCACCCCCAGGTGCAGCAGCGCCGGATCGACCAGGAAACGGGCGGGGTCGCCGGTGGACTCCAGCACGCCCATCGCCGTGAGCCGCTCCAGATCGTCGCCGGTCAGCTCGCGGCCCACCCGGCGCTCCATCTCCTCGCGTCCCGCCTCGTCGACGGTGTCGGGCATCCAGGAGGCGACCATGGCGCGGTGGATGGCCAGATCGTGCGGATCGGTGTCCTCCGGCAGGCGGCGCAGATAGCGCTCGATCGCCGCCAGCGTCATGCCCTGGTTCTGAAGCTCCTCGATCAGGGCCAGCCGCGAGAGATGTGCCGGGCCGTAGCGGCCGACCCTGCGGGGCCCGATGGCGGGCGGCGGCAGCAGACCGCGGGTGCTGTAGAAGCGGATCGTACGGACCGTGACGCCCGCCCGCGCGGCGAGCTCGTCCACGGTCAGGCTCTCCATGCCGCCCTGGCCGTTCGGCTGCTGCTGCTCCATGCGCGATTCTCCTGACACCGTCCGGTCGAACTACGTTCAACAGTATTGCTGTCTCACCGGGCATGTACTGCAATGCCCCCGGAGGGGACTCCCGTGCGGGGCCTCCTGCCGCGGGGCCGCCCGCCGGCCCATGACCGGTACGGCCCGTGCACGCACCCAGGAGGCCGCCTTGACCACGACCCCCACGACCCTTCGACTTCCCGGAACCGACCCGGGCCGGCTGACCGTTCAGGCCCTGCTGCTGCGCAACGCCGAGGACCACGGAGACCTGCCCGCACTGTCGTGGCGGGAGAACCGCGACGGCGCCGGCCCCCGCTGGACCACGCTGACATGGGCGGAGGTGCGTGAGCGCGTGGCCCGGCTCGCCGCCGGACTCGCCGCCCTCGGCGCGGGCCGCGGCGACCACGTACTGATGATGATGGGCAACCGCCCCGAGCACTGGCTGACCGATCTCGCGCTCATGCATCTCGGCGCGGTGCCCGTCTCCGTCTACGGCACCGCCGCGCCGGAGCAGGTGGCCCACATCGTGCGGCACAGCCGCGCACGGCTCGCCGTGGTCGAGGGAGCGGCCGGGGTGGCGCTGTGGGAACCGCTCGTGGAGCGCCTCGTGGTGGCCGGGCCGGAGTCCGAAGCGGCGGGACACCTGCCCTGGTCATGGCTTGAACGCCCGTATGACCAGGCGCAGTTCGAAAGCACGTGGCGTGCCGTGCGGGCCGGTGACCCGGTGACCGTCGTCTACACCTCGGGCACCACCGGCGACCCGAAGGGGGTCGTCGTCTCGCACCGCAACGTCGTGCTCAACGCGATCGCACTGGACGCGGTCGTCGAACTGCCCGACCACGTCGAGCACATCTGCTACCTGCCCTTCGCGCACATCGCGGAGCGGATGCTCGGCATCTATCTGCCCGTCTACCGTGCCTCACACGTCCATCTGTGCGCCGACCCGGGCCAAGTGGCCGCGACGGCCGAGGAGTTGCACCCGGCGCAGTTCTTCGGGGTGCCGCGCGTGTGGGAGAAGCTCGCCGCGACCCTGCGGGCCGCGCTCTCCCGGCTTCCCGAGGAGCAGCGCCGCGCCGTCGACGACGCCGGGGACATCGCCCGCGAGTACATCAGCCGGCGCGAGCGGGGGGAGGAGCCCGAACCGGCCCTCGCCTCCGCGTACGAGCGCGTCCGGCGTGAGGTCCTACAGCCGCTGCTGGCGCCGGCCGGCTTCGACCGGCTGGTCTGGACGGGAAGCGCATCGGCACCCATGCCGCAGGAAGTGGTCCGGTTCTGGGCCGGGTTCGGGATCGTGATCATGGACGCGTGGGGTCTCACGGAGACGGTGGGCGCGGCCACCGCCAACGGTCCCGGTGCCTTCCGGCTCGGCTCCGTCGGCAGGCCCATACAGGGCGTCGAGGTGCGTACGGCCGGGGACGGCGAGATCGAGGTGCGCGGTCCCACCGTCTTCGAGGGGTATCTCGGCGCGGACGGCACGGTCGAGCCCGCGGTCGACGACGAGGGCTGGTTCGCCACGGGCGACCTCGGGTGGACCGACGAGGACGGGTTCCTGTGGGTCGCCGACCGCAAGAAGGAGATGATCGTGACCTCGACGGGCGTGAACATCTCGCCCGCCCTGGTCGAGAACACGCTCAAGGAGCACCCGCTCGTCGGGCAGGCGTACGTGCACGGCGACGGCCGGTCGTATCTCGTCGCCCTGCTGGTGCTGGACGCGGAGACGGCTCTTGGGTGGGCGGTCGCGAACGGCGTCGACGCGGGCGGCGCGGCCCCGGCGCGGCTGGCCGCGCATCCCGCGGTCCTCGCCGAGACCGACCGCGCGGTGGCGGCGGCCAACGCCCGCCTGAACCGCACGGAGCAGATCAAGCGCTACCGGCTCCTCGGTGCCGAATGGGGCCCGGAGACGGGCGAGTTGACGCCCTCGCTGAAGGTGCGGCGGTCGGTCGTACGGGAGAAGTACGGGCAGCTCGTCGAGGAGCTGTACGCGGCAGGCGGGCGCGCTCCCGCCGAGGACACGGGCGGCGCAACCGCCGCCGGGGGCACGCCCGTTGACGGTACGGCCCCGGACCGTACGACTGCGGGTTGTACGGCTGCGGACCGTACCGCTGCCGAAGGTACGACCGCCGACCGCGCGGCCGCCGACCGTGCCGTCGCGGACCGTACGACCGCTGAACGGCCGCCCGGAGGCTGACAGTTGCGGCTCCTGCGAGGGAGCGGCAGGCCCCGGCATGCCGCCGGGGCCACGACGTCACCGCCTGCCGCCCACCGCGGAGGTCGGCGTGAAGGTGACGGGCAGCGACTCCAGACCGCGCAGGAAGGGGGAGGGGCGCCACACCAACTCCTCCTCGCCGACGGCCAGATCGACGTCCGGCAGCCGGTCGAGCAGCACCTCGATGCCCGTACGCGCGACGCCCTCGGCGATCTCCTGCGCCGGGTACGGGCAGCGGTGCGAGCCGTGCCCGAAGGAGAAGAAGGCGCTGTTGCCCCCGGTGAAGGAGTGCTGGTCCGGGCGGATCTGGGGGTCGGCGTTGGCGGCGGCGAAGCTGAGGACGAGCAGATCGCCGCCCTGGACGCGGCGGCCGCCGAGCTGTGCGTCGCGCGTGGCCCAGCGCCCGGCGATGTTCTGCGTCGGGGTCTCCTCCCACAGCACCTCGTTCATGGCCTCGCCGACGCTGGCCCGCCCGCCGGCGAGGGAGGCGGCGAAGCGGTCGTCGGTGAGCATCAGGCGCAGCGAGTTGCTGATCCAGTCGGCCGTCGGCTGATGGCCCGAGACGATGTTGACCATCATGTCCTCGAGGATCTCCTCGGAGGAGAACTCGCCCGAGTTGGGATGGGTCTGCATCCGCGTGGCGACGTCCCCGGCGGGCGCGATGGCACGGGAGCGCAGCAGCGAGCCCATCGCCTGCTGGAGGTGCTGTCTGCCCTCCAGCGCGCCCTCGGCGCCGTCGGCGACCGCGTTGATGCTCGGCACGAGCCGGGAGCCGTCGTCGTCGGTGAAGCCGAAGATGCGCGCCAGCACCAGGGCGGGGAGCTGCATGGCGTACTGGCCGACCAGATCGCCCTCGCCGCGTGAGCAGAAGGCGTCGATCAGCTCGTCCGCGTGCTGTTCGGAGTGCTGGCGCAGCTCGAACGGGTCCACTCCGCGCAGCGCGTCGCCGACGAGGGCGGAGCGGCGCTCGTGGCGTTCCCCCACCTCGTAGAGGATCGAGGGCTGGCGGCCCACCATCGGCATCAGCGGCCAGTCCTGCGGAATCCGGTCCCACATGTTCCACACCGACGAATCCCGCGTGTACAGCTCGGGGTTGGCGGTGATCTGGTGCAGTTCGCGGTAGCCCAGCACCAGCCACGCCGGTACGTCGCCGATCAGCGTCACCGGAGCGACCGGCCCGTGCTCCTCGCGCATCTCGCGGTAGAGCCGCCCGCGGTCCCCAGAGATGAAGCCGGGCCCGAACATCGCGACGGCGTCGGGGTGCACGGGGCAGCCGTACGACGGTGCGGCCGTCCGCGCTTCGTCCGGGTCGTCCTTCCCGCCGTCTTCGCCGCCCTCCTCGCCGCCGCTTCCGGGCCCGCCTCCGCCGTCGTACTCGCCGTCGCGCGCGGCGTCCTGGGCGGTGTCCTGGGCGGTGTCCTGCTCGTCGCTGTGCTCGCCGCCGTGCTCGCGGAACTCGTCGTCGAAGGCTGACAGCGGGCGTGGGTCGGTCACTTAGCGCTCTCCCGGGCGGAGGACAGGGTGTACAGGTGGTTGACGAGCGTGATCAGCACTTCCTTGCTGGACTCACGGGAGCGGGCGTCGCAGTCGATCAGCGGGATGCTGTCGGGCAGGTCGAGCGCCTCGCGCACGTCGTCGGCGGAGTGCTCGGGTCCGCCGAAGTCGTTACGGGCCACGATGAACGGCATGCCGTGGTGTTCGAGGCGGTCGATGGCGTACCAGGAGTCGGTGAGTCTGCGGGTGTCCACGAGTACGACCGCGCCGAGCGTGCCCGTGAAGAGCCGGTCCCACAGGAACCAGAAGCGCTCCTGGCCGGGCGCCCCGAACAGATAGAGCACCGTGCGCTCGTCGAGGCTGATGCGTCCGAAGTCGAAGGCGATCGTGGTGGTGGTCTTGGTGGGCACGTCGTCGGCGTCGTCGACGCCCTCGCCCGCCCGCGTCATCGTCTCCTCCGTGTTGAGCGGGCGGATGTCGCTGACGGAGCGGACCATCGTGGTCTTGCCGACACCGAAACCGCCGACGACGACGATCTTGAGGCCGTTGTCGGCGGTGCTGCGCAGCGGCGGGCGGGTTCCGGTGGTCGGGTCAGAGGTTGCGGAGTCCAACGAGCACCTGCTTCAGGATTTCTGGATCGGGGAGTTGATCCGCGGCTGTGGCCGTACGCGGATGCCTGGCGGTTATCCGTCCTGCTGCGTGCAGGTCGCCGAGCAGGATCCGCACGATGCTCACCGGCAGCCCGAGATCCGATGCGATCTCCACGACGGCCGTGGGCGACCGGCAGATCCGCAGGATGGAGGCGTGCTCCGACTGCATCCCGGGGGTCGGCTCGGACTCGCTGACCACCAGCGTCACCAGGTCGAAGGCGTCGGTGCCGGACCGGCTGCGCCCACCCGTGACGGTGTACAGACGGTCCGGGTCGTCGTCCCGGCCCGGCCGTTTCATGCGGGGTCTCTGGTCTCGTCCTGCTGCCTGGGCGGAGTGGTGAGGTACTCGCTCAGCTGCTCGACGAGCTCGTTCATGTTGTGACCGATGAGGCCGACGTCCGAGTCCTCCGTCGCCACGACGGCGAGATGGGCTCCGGAGCCGGCCTCGACGACGAAGAGGATGCCGCCGTAGAACTCGGCCATCGCCTGGCGCACGCCTCCGCTGCCGTTGCCGAACTCCACGGACGCGCCGTGGGAGAGGCTCTGGATGCCGGCGGAGATGGCGGCCAGCTGGTCGGCCTGGTCCATGTCGAGGTCGGAGGAGCTGCACAACTTGAGTCCGTCGCGGGACAGCACGAGGGCGTGGCGTGCCCCCGGTGTCCGCCGCAGCAGACTCTCCAGCAGCCAGTCGAGTTTGCCGTCGGTGATCATTCGCTGTTGTCCTCCGGGCGGGACGAGGAGGGGGAGGGTGACACGGAAGTGGACGCGCCGTCAGGGTCGTCGGGTTTCTGCTCCGCAGCGGCCGAACCGCCCTGCACGGCGCGGCGGAAGGCGCCGAACCGCGATCCCGACTGCTCGGCCGACCTGGCCGGCTCGGGCCCCTTGTCCTTGTCGGACGACGCGCTGCGCTGCTGGGCCGCGGCGAGCGTCTGCCCGCGCCGCCGCTTGGGCAGGCCGCTGGGGCTGGTCTCCGTGGCCGAGGCGTGCTCGGGGGAGGGCTCGGCCGGTCCGTCGGCGGCGGGCCCGGACGGGACGTCCGGCGCGGTGCCCGCGGGGGCTGCCTTCTCCTCGCCGGTCGTGGCGGTGTCCGGGCGCCTGCGCCGGGGCAGGCCGCTCGTCCCCTCCGGGGCGCCTCCGGCCGGCGGGGTGCCCGTGATGCCGAGCGGTTCGGAGGGCCGCGGGCCCGGGGTCGCGGCGGGCGACGGCCGCGGTCCGGAGTCCGTGGCGGAGCCCCTGGACTGGGACGGGATGGGCGTCGGAGCCGAGGACGGCGCCGAGGACCGGGCCGATGAGGGTGCCGGCGACCGGGTCGGTGAGGGCGCCGGTGCCGGGGCCGGAGAGGGCGCCGGGCCCTCGGTCTCCCGCTTCGCCTGCGTGATCAGCGTCTGCGGGATCATCAGCAGCACCCCGGTGCCTCCGTGCGCGGAGGGCCGGAAGGACACCGAGAGGTTGTGCTTGTGGGCCAGCCGTCCCACGACGGCGAGCCCGAGCCGCGTACCGGAGAGGTTCGTCAGGTCCAGCGACTCGGAGGAGACCGCCTGCTGGGCGCGTTCCAGGGCGACTTCGCCCATGACGAGTCCGCCGTCCTCGACGGTGATGATGACGCCGGCGGAGGCCTCTTCGACGTACACGTGCACTTCGGACGTCGGCGGCGAGAAGTTCGCGGCGTTGTCCATGAGTTCGGCGAGCGCGTGCATCACGCCCTCGGCGGCGTGGCCGGCGACGGCCAGCTCGCACGAGGAGTGCAGCCGTATTCGCTGATAGCCGCTGATGCGCCCCATCGCGCCGCGCAGGATGCTCTCCATGACGATGGGCTTGGCCCAGCGCCGCCCGGTGCGTGCGCCCGTCAGCACGGCGATGGAGTCCGCGAGGCGTCCCGTCTGTGCCGTGCGGTGGTCCAAGTGCAGCAGGTCCCCGAGCACTTCCTCGTCCGAGTACTTGTGCTCCAGCTCCCTCAGGTCGGCCGCCATGCTCGTGGCCAGCGCCTGCACGCGGCCGGCGGCGTTGGCGCACGCGGCCATCGCGGCGGCGCGCATGCCCTCGCCGCGGTGCACCTCGTTGGCCAGCGAGTGCAGTACGCGCTGGTGCGTGTTGTTGGCGACCGTCGGTACGGCCGCGAGGGCGGTCTGCGCGGAGGCGCCGGAGCGCAGCCGCTCCACCAGGATCGGGACGATGACGTCGGCGAAGTGCGCGGCGACCGCACGCTCGGCGTCGGCTTCGGCGTTCTGCCGCTCGATCACCGCACGCAGCCCGCGGGCCACGAGGATGGTGCGCGTGGCGACAGCGACCGCGACGCTCAGCAGCACGGCGGCCACACCGCTGCCCCAGGCGATGCCCGGACGCATGGACTGCGGCGCCGAATAGACCGCGATCAGGCAGGCCGGGCCGGTGACGAGCACCGCTATGAGCAGAGCGAGAGCGGTGCCCGTGCCCGCTCTCGGCTTCTCCGGCGGCTGCTCGGCGCCGGGAGCCGGGGCGCCGCTGGCGGAGCGTTTGGGCGGTGAGGAGGTCTCGGGGGTCATCAATCAGGGTCCTTGTGGACAGGTCCGGGCAGGGAGGGCATGAGCCGCGACAGTCCGATCAGCGCCGCACCAATATAGGGGAGTCGGCGATCATTTAAAGCCGCAGGTCGAAAACATTTGATCAATCGCTCACCTACGTCCGGCCGTTCGGATCCCCGGAGTGCGCAGGACGGGCTCCAGTGGCCGAAACTCCCGCATGTGACGCCCCGTTGGACCTCTTCCGTGCCGCCGCGGACCGTGGAGACCCCCGGGACCGCCGCCGCACGTGGTGCCGTTCCTGTCGTATTCCGTTCGAATGCACGAAAACGCCCGCACGCTGCATGCCCTGCCGAAGCGTAGCGGCCGGTTCCGTCGTGCTCAGTCTGGCCATGGAAGCCGCCCGTGGGAAGGGCTTGTCATGTTCCGCGTGACGTTGCCGGGCGCTCTCGTACGCCAAAGCACGGGGCTGTCCGATTCGGTGGCCGAATCGGCCGGACGGTGGCGCAATGCCGGGAAAGAACCGGCGGGTGGAGGCGGCCGGCGGCGGGCGGAGTGGCCATGCGGACGGGCAGCGGCGGTCCGCCGGGAGCATCATGAACGGCGTGAGCAGTACGAGCAGCGGGGGCCGCCGCGACGGCACCGACGACGGGTACGAGGGCGAGCGCGGAGACGGCCACGGAGACGGCCACGGAGGAGGAAACGGGGCCGGTGCGGCCCGCGACGGGCACGTGCGCCACGTCGCCGAGGAGGAGCCGGAGCCCCAACCGCCGCCTCCCGGCGGCATGCTGTGGGACCTCGCGGGCGAGGCGCGGATGCTGCTGACGCTCCCGGCCGCCCTGACGATGCAGGTCGCGCATCCCGCCGTCGGCGCGGGCGTCGACGAGTACTCGGTCTTCCGCACCGACCCGTGGGGCCGTGCCGTGCGCTCGCTTGAGAGCGTGCAGCTGTGGGTGTACGGCGGCGCGGACGCGGCGCGTGAAGGACGGCGGCTGCGGCGCCTGCACCGGGTGATCCAGGGGGTCGACGCGCACGGCCGCGGATACCACGCCCTGGCCCCCGCCAACTACGCCTGGGTGCACGCCACGGGCTTCCCCGTCTACCGGCACGCGCAGCGCTATCTCGGCCGCCGCCCCTACACCGGTGCCGAGGAGCGGCGGCTGTACGCGGAGTGGCTTCAGGTGGGCAGGATCCTCGGACTGCGGGACCGGGACATGCCGCAGACGCTGGAGGAGTTCTGGCCGTACTACCGGCGGGTGCTGTACGAGGAGCTGGAGCGGACCGTCGTCGTCGACGAACTGATCGCACCCGGGGCCGAGGTGCCCCCGCCGGACCGCGGTCCCCGGTACGTGCGCGCGCCCCTGCGGCTGCTGTGGCCCGTGCTGCGGCCCGCGTTCACACGCTTCCGGCGCTTCGTCACCATCGGGTTCATGCCGCCCGACGCCCGTGAAGCCATCGGCCTGCCCTGGACGCGGCGGCAGGAGCGGCGCCTCGTACGTCTGAGTCGGGTGGCGCGCGCCGTGGTGCCGAGACTGCCGGAGCGGCTGCGGTATCTGCCCATCGCGTACGAGGCCCGCAGGCGGTACGGGCAGGAGCGGTTGCGACGTACGCGGGGCTGACGGCCGCGGGCCAGCAGGAGGGGCGTACCGCCGGAGCCGGACGCCGTACCGCCGTACCCGCCGTGGCAGCGGCGGGCGTGCCCGCAACGCGGCGGGATGCGGGTGAATTCGCCGCCGCCCCGGCACCGGAGGCGGCGTGGCGGGAGCGGCCGGGACGGGCTGTCTCGGCACAGTGACCGGCACCGAGTCCCGACAAGGAGCAGCCATGCCCGAGGTAACTGAGAGGTACGAGCCCGGCGTCCCGTGCTGGGTCGATCTGATGGTCCCCGACCAGCAGGCGGCCCTCGACTTCTATAAGGATCTCTTCGGCTGGCAGGGCGAGATCGGACCGCCGGAGAGCGGCGGATACTCGGTCTGCACCCTGCACGACAAGCCCGTCGCGGGCGTGATGGCCACGATGGCCGGCGAGGGGGAGGCCGCGCCGCCGCCGGCGTGGACGATGTATCTGGCGACGGACGACGTCGACGCCGCCGCGCATCGCGTCACCCAGAACGGCGGCACGATGATCGTGGAGCCCGTGGACGTGATGGACCTGGGACGGATGGCGGTCGCCGAGGATCCCACGGGCGCGGTGTTCGGCCTGTGGCAGGCGAAGGACTTCAAGGGCTCGCAGATCGTCAGCGAGCACGGTGCCGTCGTGTGGAGCGAGTTGAACACCTCCGGCCTGGACGAGGCCAAGTCCTTCTACCGCAACCTCGGCATCGAGACCACGCCCATGGAGGGCGCGCCCGGCTACAACGGGCTCGCCGTGGGCGGCCGTACGGTCGGCGGCATGCAGGGCCTGGAGAACTCGCCCCCCGGGACGCCCTCGCACTGGATCACGTACTTCGCCATCGACGACACCGACAGCGCGGTCGACGCGCTGATCAGGAGGGACGGCTCGGTGCTTGTGCCGCCGTACGACATGATGGCGGGCCGGATGGCGGTCGTTCAGGATCCGCAGGGGGCCGTCTTCGCGCTCATCAAGCCCGTGCCGATGCAGAACGCCTGACCGCCTCGGACCCCGGAAACCGGGGACGGCCCAGGGACGGGGACGGGGGACGCAGAACGCGGTACGGGCCCGGAGCGGAATCCGCTCCGGGCCCGTACCGCGTTCGTGCGCTGCACGCGCCGCGAGCACGGAGAGCCGCACCGGTCGGCCGACGGCCCCGGTGCCGCCGCTCAGCGCCGGTGTGCGTGGTGCAGGGTCTGGATCTCCTTCCAGGACTCCGGGCGCTTGTGCACGCTGCCGGCCGCGCCGTTCCGCTCGCCGCCGAGCGCAGCCTTCGAGGGCTTGGAGGTCTTGCGCAGCCAGGTGTCGAAGAGCGAGGAGAGGGGCTTGCCGGAGATCTTCTCCGCGTACTTCTCGAAGTCCCGCACGTGGGCGTTGCCACCGCGGTACTTCGCGGGCCAGCTCTTGAGGATCTTGAAGAAGTCCTTGTCGCCGACCTTGTTCCGCAGGGCCTGGAGGGCCAGCGCGCCACGGTCGTAGACGGCGTCGTGGAACTGGTTCTTCGCGCCGGGGTCGGCCGGCTTGACCTTCCAGAACCCATCGTCCGCGGGGTGCGAGGAGTAGACCTCGTCGGCGAGCTCCTGCGCCGTGCCCTCGCCCTCCTTCTCCGACCACAGCCACGCGGCGTACGACGCGAAGCCTTCGTTCAGCCAGATGTCACGCCACTCGCGCACCGAGACGCTGTCCCCGTACCACTGGTGCGCCAGCTCGTGCACGACGACGGAGACGTTCGAGCCGTCCTCGAAGAAGGCGGGGCTGTAGAAGGGCCGTGTCTGTGTCTCCAGCGCGAAGCCCGCTTCCACGTCGGGGACGTAGCCGCCGACCGACTCGAACGGGTACTTGCCGAAGACGCTCTGGAGCCAGTCGATGACCTCGGCCGTGCGCTCCACGCTCGCGCGCGCGGCGCCGTCCTTCTCGCCGAGGCTCTTGCTGTACGCGTTGAAGACGGGGATGCCGCTGTCGGTACGGCCCTTGGTGACGTCGAACTTCCCGACTGCCAGCGTCGCGAGGTAGGTGGCCTGCGGCTGGCGGGAACGCCATGAGTCGCGGACCCAGCCGTTCGCCGCGGGGTCGTGCGCGAGCTGGTCGCCGTTGCTGACCGTCTTGTAGCCCTTGGGCACGGTGACGCTGATGTCGTACGTCGCCTTGTCGCTGGGGTGGTCGTTGCTCGGGAACCACCACCACGCCGACTCCGGCTCGTTGGCCGCGACCGCTCCGTCGGGGGTGCGCTGCCAGGAGGTGAAGCCGTCCACCTCGACCTTGGAGGGGACGCCGGAGTAGCGCACCACCACGCTGAAGTGCGCGCCCTTCTTGAGGGGTTCGGCGGGTGTGACCTCCAGTTCGTGGGCCCCGGAGACGGCGGTCTTCGCCTTGCGGCCGTCGACCCGCACCTCCTTCACGTCGAGCGCGAAGTCGAGGTTGAAGCGGCTGAGGTCCTGCGTGGCCTTGGCCAGTACGGTGGCCGTGCCGTTCAACTCGTCCGTCTTCGGCTGGTACTTCAGCCCCAGGTCGTAGTGGGAGACGTCGTAGCCGCCGTTGCCGTAGTCCGGGTAGTAGGAGTCCCCGGCCCCCGGAGCGCCCGGCTCGGGGCCGGCACCGGCCGCCGACGCGGGGGCGGCAGTGAGCGCGAGGGCGGTCACCATCGCGCCCGTAACGATGAGTCTTTGACGCACGAGTCCTCCAACTCCTTTGCGACAACGTCGAGATGCGTGATCGACGAGATGTGCGGTCGAGGTGAAGGGTATGTACTCGGCCGGGCACCGGGATCGGATTGGTATGGATCTACATCCGAATGTCATACGCGCGGCATCCGGCGTCGTACGCGGGCTCGTCAGCCGAGCCCTTCGGCGTCCAGCAGCCGTACGGCCTCCAGCGCACACCCCCAGGAGACCGTGACCCCCGCGCCCCCGTGCCCGTAGTTGTGCACGCACAACGCGCCGCCCGGCAGCGTCTCCGCCTCCAGCCGCACCCGCGGACGGTACGGCCGCAGCCCCACCCGCACATCGAGGATCCGGGCCCCGGCGATCCCGGGGTGCACCCGGGCGCAGCGCTCCACGACGGCGCGGGTGACGGCCGGATCGGGCGTGGTGTCCTCCGCGCCGTCGTCGGCGGTGCCGCCGAGCAGCAGGCCGTACGGCTGCGGCAGTACGTACGTGGTCTCGGCCGCGCCCTCCTCGGAGGAGAGGTACCACTCCTCGATGCCCGGGTTCTCCACGACCACCAACTGGCCCCGCACGGGCCGCATTCCGCTGTCCCCGGCGAGCTCGCGGGCGCCGAGCCCGGTGCAGTTGACCACCACCGGGGCCTCGGCCGCCGCCTCCGCGAGAGAGGCGGCCGAGCGCTCCTCGCAGCGGCCGCCCGCCGCCGCCAACCGGCCCCGCAGATAAGGGAGATAGGCCTGCATGTCCGCGATCGGGGTGCGCGGCGGCGAGCCGATCAGGGAAAGCCACTCCGGTGGCACCGTCCCTGACGCGGCGCCCTCCAGCCTGCCGCGCACCAGACGCACCCCGGTCTGCCGCGGCTGCTCGGAGAGCCATGCGAAGTGGCGGAACGAACGCACCGCCCACTCAAGCGCTTTCTCCTGCGGTTCGATGCGGTACGGCCAGCACAGTCCGCCGGAGATCCCCGATGCCGTCTCCCGGTCGGGATCGCGGCTCCACACCCGTACGTCCTTGCCTCGCTCGGCGAGGAGCACGGCGGTCGTCAGCCCGCTCACCCCGCCGCCGACGACGATCACTTCATCCATGGAGCGACGTTAGCGCGGCGCTCCCGGCGGGCAGCGTCCAGCGGGAAGGGATACCTCGCGGGACGCCTGTGCACACTCACCGGCCGCAAAACACTCACGTCCTGCACATTCCTGCGAGGAACCCTTACTCGCCGCACATGCAGCGGGCAGAATCCAGGCCATGTCCCGTGCAGCCGCCACCGAACTCCTCGACATCCTCGAGCCGCTCGCGTACCCGCAGCGCACCAGGCAGATCGCCGCACGCGCGCGAGCCGCCGACGGCGACGAGCTGACGGGGCTTCTGGAAGGCCTGGAGGAGTACGGGATCTACGGCAGGAGAGTCGCCGTGATCGCCGCGTGCGCCGCGCAGGCCACCGTCTATCTCTCCGCCCGGCTCGCCCACCCCGACCCGTACATCCGCGGCCACGCCCAGCGCGCCGCCGCCGCGCGCTCCTCCGGAATCAGCGACGACGCGCTGTGGGTGGCGCTGCACGACGCCCCGTCGGCGGTCAGGGCCCAGCTCTCGCGCACCATCGTCCGCGGCGGGCGCACACAGCTCGCGGACGGACTCGTCGACGCCGTCCGCACCCGCTGGGGCGACGTGGAGGCCGCCCGGCTGCTGCCCGGATGCGGTGCGGAGACCGTGGCCCGGCTGCTGCCCGCTCTCTTCCACGCGGTCACGGCCTGGGGTTCGCTCGCGGCGCGGCACCCGGACGCCCTGCTCGCCGAGGCGGGACGGCAGTTGGAGGACCTGCCGCACGTGCTGCGCGAGCAGTGGTGGCGCCAGTACGGTGCGGGCGTCGCGCGGACCGCGGGCGACCGGCCGCGGCGCGTACTGGACCTGCTGGAGCAGTACCGCGAAGCGGGCCTGCTGGCACCGGAGTTCAGACACCGTCTCGGTCCGCTCGCCGCCGCCGACGCGGGCCGCGCCCTGCGGCTGCTGCTGCGTCCCGCACAGGTCGGCCCGCTTCGCGAACAGGGCCTGCCCGCACCGGTGTTGAGGCGTCTGGTCGATGCCGGACCGCCGGAGCTCGAGGACCTGGGACGGGTGTGCAGCGCGCATCCGGCGCGCTTCGCGGAGCTGCTGCACGCACTGCCGCCCGGGCGGCGCGCGGAGTTCTACGACGCGGTGACCGACGCCGAGGAACGCGCACACGGGGCCCTCCACGAGGACGTGCTCGAAGCACTCCCGCACAGCCGCCGCGAGGAGGAGGCGCGGCGGGTGGCACAGCAGGCGCGCGCACGCGGAGCGCACTGGTCCGGCGTGCTGGAGGCGCTGGCACACCTGCCCGACGAGTCCGCGTACGCGGAGATCACCGCCGCCACGCGGCGCCCCTCGGCCGAGGACCGGGCGTGCGCCTGGCCCCCGCTGGTCCGCCAGGCCGCGTACACAGCGGAGCGGCACGGCGGCAACACCACGGTCATGACGGCCCTCGTCGCCGACATGGCGCGGCTGCGCGACGAGCACGAGTCCGTACGGGCCGCGGCCCTCGGCGCACTCGCGGACGTGCCGGCGCGGCTCTTCGACGACGACGCGGTCGACCACCTCGACCGCGTGGCGGGCGACACGGTACGGGCCTCCGGTTCCACCCACGACAGCCGCGGCGCGCTCGGGCGGCTGGCCCGCTCGGTGCTGCGCGAACACGTCGTCGGCGGCCGGCAGGGCCTCACCGGCTGGGCGCTGCGCACCATCGTGCGCCTGTCAGGCAACACCGACGGCGCCGACCTCGGACGGCTCGACCGCAGACTGCCGCACGGCCAGGAGCACGCCGTACACGAGGCGTTGCGCTACTGGCTGGAGGCCGGCGCCGAGAACGACGACCACGGGCTGACGTTCGCGCTCGCGCGTGCCGTCGGCAGGCGTGCCGTCGGAATGCCGGAGTTGCAGCAACTGCTGTGGCAGGCCGTGCAGTTCGGCACCGAGCCGACCGCACGCACCGCCGTCGACCTGTGGCTGGAGAACCCGGCGACGCGGGACGAGCGGGCCGAGCGGGTGCTCGCGGTGGACGGCTCCGCGGCGCTGCTGCCCAGCGTCTCGCGGACGATCACGATGCGGCGCACCGATCTGCTCGACCCCGTACTGGACGCCACTCCGCCCTACGGCCGCTTCCTCAGCGAGGACAGCCGCAGGCCCCAGCCGCCCGTCGGACCGTGGACCGCGCGCTGGCTGCCCCGCCAGCAGCGCGCCGCCGCGAAGCTGCTGGCGCAGGAGGCCGACGACGACGGCAACGCGATGGACGTGCGGCGCGCGGCCCTGCGGCAGCTGGCGGAGATCCCCGGAGAGGGCGCGCGGGAACTGCGGCTGTGGGCGAACGACCCCGTCGAGGCCGAATCCGAGCTCGCGGACACGGCGCTGGCCGCGACGGTGCGGACCGAACGGCCCGAAGAGGCACTGGCGTTGCTGCTGGAGCACGCCCGCGACGGGCGCGCCCGCGTGGCCGTCCCGGCGCTGGCCCGTGCGTTCCGCTACACCGATCCGTGGCGGCTTTCGGACGTGCTGCACCGCCTGCTGCTGCCCGGGACGCCGGGCAAGCAGGGGACCCAGGGCAGGGCGGGTGAGCCGTCCGGCGCCGGGGGATCCTCCGGGGCGGCGGAACCGCAGGAGACCGCGGGCGACGCCGCCCGGTCGGCACCGGCCGAGTCGGGTCCGGCCGAGTCGGCACCGGCGGAGTCGGTCCCGGCGGATCCGGCCGAGTCGGTCCCGGCGGAGTCGGCACCCGGAGAACCCTCCGCGGACGAGAGCACGGCCGCCTCCGCGACGCTCACCATGCGCAGGGCGGCGGTACGGCTGGCCGCCGGCTGCCTCCCGCTCGCCGAGGCCGCCGAACTCCTGCTGAACGTCTACTCGTTCCCGAACCAGCACCCGGACGTCAAGGCGGCCTGCGTCGTGTGCGCACCCCGCCTGCTGGACGACGACCGCGCGTGGGAGATCGTCGAGTCCGCCGCGGAGGGAGTGCCCACGCTGCGCCACGCGCTGCTGCGCGTACGCCCCCTCGCGCTGCCCGAGCGGCACAGGGAGCGGTACGCGCGGCTGGTCACCGGCCTGTGCCACAACGACGACCGCGGCATCACCGAGGCCGTCTACTGCGCGCTGCCCGACTGGGCGCTGTGGGCACCGGACGCACCGGCCGTGCTCTCCTCGGCCGTCACCGACCTCGGCAACCGCGGCACGTGGCGGCAGGCCGCCGAGGGCCTCGTCGAACTGGTCATCACCCTCCCCGGCACCTGCCGCACCCTCGAACAGGTGCTGTCCGGGCTCATCGCCGCGGACTCCGCGCCCGACACCCCCGACGCGAGCGCGGACCGCGACCGCCCGGCGCGGCGGCGGGTCGAGTACATCGCGCTCACCCTCGGCGAGCAGGCCCGACGGCGGCCTCTCGCCCGCCGCCACGCGGGCCGTACCGGCGTACTCCTCGCCGGATACGAGGAGTTCGTGCCGGTCGCCGCCCGGCTGCTCTGCTCCGCGGTGACCCTGGAGAACGACGCGGAGACCCTCGGCCGCCAGATGCGCGGCATCGCGGGCCTGCACACGGACCGGCCGGGCCTGGCCTGGCGCACGGCCGGAGAGCTGCGCCGCTCGCTTCCCGCGGTCCACCGCCCCGCCGAGACACGGGAGCGCGTGCTGCCCGTGGCTCGCGAACTCGCCGACGAGGGCGGTACGGCGACGGGACTGCTGGCCGTGACGCTGGCCGCGGCGGTCAACCCGTCGGGCGGCTGGCCGGAGCCGTGGCGCGAACTACTGCGCGCCGTACGCCGCCACGAGCAGCCCGACGTACGGGCCGCGGCACTGGACCTGGCGACGGACGCGGGCGAGTGACGGGGCGGGCCGGCCGGCCCGCCCCCGCCCGCTCACCGCTTCTTGTTCTTGCCCTCGCCGTCCAGCAGCCCGGCCCGGCGCAGTGCGTCCGCCATCTCACTGTTGGCCGGGGCGGATTCGCGGCGCTGCTGCCTGCCGCCGCTGCCGCCACTGCCGCCGCCCTGCTTCCGGCCGTCCTGGCGTCCGCCGCCCTGGCGCTGACGGGGCGCACGGTCCGCGCCGCCCTGGCGCCGGCGGCCCTCACCGCGGCCTCCGCCGGACCCCGACGCGCCGCCCGGCCTGGATCCGCCGCCCGATTCGGACCCGGACCCGGAGCCCGACGTGTCGTCGTCCAGCCGCATCGTCAGCGAGATCCGCTTACGCGCCGCGTCGACCTCCCGGACTTTCACCTTGACGATGTCGCCGGGCTTGGCGACGTCCCGCGGGTCCTTCACGAACGTCTTCGACATCGCCGACACGTGCACGAGCCCGTCCTGGTGCACGCCGACGTCGACGAACGCGCCGAACGCCGCCACGTTGGTGACCACGCCCTCCAGGACCATCCCCGCTTCGAGGTCGGTGAGTTTCTCGACGCCTTCCTTGAACTCCGCCGTCCTGAAGGCGGGACGCGGGTCGCGCCCGGGCTTCTCCAGCTCCCGCAGGATGTCCGTGACGGTCGGCAGCCCGAACGTGTCGTCCACGAAGTTCTTCGGGTCGAGCGAGCGCAGCACCGAGGCGTTGCCGATGAGCGTGGGCACGTCGGTGCCCGCGGAGCCGACCATCGTACGGACCAGCGGGTAGGACTCCGGGTGAACGCTGGAGGCGTCCAGCGGGTCCTCGCCGCCGCGGATGCGCAGGAAGCCCGCGCACTGCTCGTACGCCTTCGGACCCAGTCGTGCCACGTCCTTCAGCTCGCGGCGGCTCTTGAACGGGCCGTGGCCGTCGCGGTGCGTCACGATGTTCTCCGCGAGCACGGTGCCGATGCCGGAGACGCGTGAAAGCAGCGGCGCGGACGCGGTGTTGACGTCCACGCCGACGCCGTTGACGCAGTCCTCCACGACGGCGTCCAGGGAGCGCGACAGCTTCACCTCGGACAGGTCGTGCTGGTACTGGCCGACACCGATCGACTTCGGGTCGATCTTGACCAGCTCGGCGAGCGGGTCCTGGAGCCGGCGTGCGATGGAGACGGCGCCGCGCAACGAGACGTCCAGCTCGGGCAGTTCCTGCGAGGCGAACGCCGAGGCCGAGTAGACCGACGCCCCGGCCTCGGAGACCGTCACCTTCGTCAGCTTCAACTCCGGCTGCTTCGCGATCAGTTCACCGGCGAGCTTGTCCGTCTCGCGGGACGCCGTGCCGTTGCCGATCGCGATCAGCTCCACGGAGTGCTCGCGCGCGAGCGCCGCCAGCTTCGCCAGCGACTCCTCCCACTGCTTCTGCGGCGCGTGCGGGTAGACGGTGTCGGTGGCCGCCACCTTGCCCGTGGCGTCGACGACGGCGACCTTCACGCCCGTACGCAGGCCGGGGTCGAGACCGAGCGTCGCACGGGTGCCGGCGGGCGCGGCGAGCAGCAGATCGCGCAGGTTGGAGGCGAAGACCCCGACCGCCTCGTCCTCGGCGGCCGTACGCAGCCGCAGCCGCAGATCCAGGCCGAGCCGGACCAGGATGCGCGTGCGCCACGCCCAGCGAACCGTCTCCGCCAGCCAGCGGTCGGCGGGGCGGCCCTCGTCGCGTACGCCGAAGTGGTGCGCGACTGCGTTCTCGTACGCACTCGGCACGCCCGGAGTCTCCTCGGAGCCGTCCTCCGGCTCCAGCACCAGGTCGAGGACCTCTTCCTTCTCGCCGCGCAGCATGGCCAGCACGCGGTGCGAGGGCAGCTCGGTGAAGGCCTCGGCGTAGTCGAAGTAGTCCTTGAACTTCGCGCCCTGCTCCTCCTTGCCCTCCCGCACCCTGGCGACGAGCCGGCCGCGCAGCCACATGCGTTCACGCAGCTCGCCGATGAGGTCCGCGTCCTCGCTGAAGCGCTCGGCGAGGATCGCGCGGGCGCCCTCCAGCGCGGCGGCCGCGTCGGCGACGCCCTTCTCCTCGTCGGTGAACGCCGCTGCCGCCGCCTCCGGCTCCACGGACGGGTCGCGCAGCAGGCCGTCGGCGAGCGGTTCGAGGCCGGCCTCGCGTGCGATCTGCGCCTTGGTGCGCCGCTTCGGCTTGAACGGCAGATAGATGTCCTCGAGACGGGCCTTCGTCTCGGCCGTCCGGATCTGCTCCTCCAGCTTGGGATCGAGCTTGCCCTGCGACCGTACGGATTCGAGGACAGCCTCGCGCCGCTCCTCCAACTCCCGCAGATAGCGCAGCCGTTCCTCCAGGGAACGCAGCTGCGCGTCGTCGAGCATCTCGGTCGCTTCCTTGCGGTAGCGCGCGATGAACGGCACGGTCGAACCGCCGTCGAGCAGCTCGACGGCGGCCTTGACCTGGCGCTCCCGTACGCCGAGCTCCTCGGCGATCCTGCCTTCGATGGTCGTCGTCACGATGGTTGGTCCGCCTTCTTGGTGCTGGGTGTCCCCGGTGAGCCTGCATTGTGGCAGGTGGCACCTTCGGGCGGAGGCACGGACCGGGGCACGCGCCGACGGGCTTGCGGCGCGTGCCCCGGATACGTGCGTACGTCTCCCCGTCCTTACGCGGGGCGATACGGGGGAGTCGGGAGCTGTCTCAGACCCTGCGGCCCGCCCTCGAGGCACCGCCGAACAGGCGCGCCAGCAGGCGGAAGGGCAGGGTCACCACGGTTGCGATGGCGCCTCCGATCATGCGGAGGCCGTCTGCGATTGCACGGAACATGCGGCCCGGGTGACCGCTGCCTCCAGGACTAAACAGGGCCCCAACGCCCGGCGCGCCGCGCCCTGTTCGCGGTACGCGGTCCCGCGCTGCCCGGTCCGTGCCCGAGCCGGGCTCAGCCCTTGCCGAACAGATCCGCCGGGAAGGCGCCCGCGTTCGAGGCCGAAGCGGCGAAGCCGCCCGCCAGTTCCGTGAGCCGTGCGACGCCCTCCGCACCGAGGTGTTCGTACGGGCCGCTGTCGAGACGGTCGGTGTCGTACTCCAGCTGCTTGCGCAACGCCCCGCCCTCCTCGGTGAGTTCGCCCTCGGAGTCCACGATGCCGCGCTCCCGCAGCCGCTCCAGGGCCGCCGTCCAGTCCTGCTGGTTGTAACCCCGGGTCGACAGGACCCACTTGGGCGCCATGCCGCGTCCGCTCGCGGTGTGGCTGACGAGCGCCTCCAGTGGATCCAGACCGGCCGAGAGCAGCACGGCGATGTGCGCGTCGCCGCGGTGCTCGCGCAGCAGCGTGGCCGCGTGCCAGTAGGCGAGGTGCGGAGCCTCCGGCACGGGCAGGTCGGCGTTGGCGGCGTAGAGCGGGCGCCCGGGGCGGGTGCACGCCTCGGCGGCCTTGAGCGCGAGCCCCGCCGCCTCCGCCATCTCCGGGGAGGCGACGGCCTCTTCGCCGAGCAGCTCGCGCAGCATCGTGTCGACCGCGCGCAGCCGCGCGGCGAGCACCGTCGCGGGAGAGGCGGACTCCCACACCGCGGGCAGGAAGCGCGACACGAGGGAGTGGCTGAAGTTGTAGAAGGTCGCCGTGACGGTGCCGGCGCTCGCGGCGCCGAGCGGCGCGGCACGCCCCGCGAAGTAGACGGCGCTGGGGTCCTCGATGCCGTACGGGGCGAGTTCCTTGCCGAGGGCGGGGGAGAAGTAGACCGCCGAGTGGAGCGGGTTGACCATGTTGTGACAGCGCCGGGCGGCGCGTTCCGGGAGAGACGTCATGGCCACACGTTACCGGGAGGTAATCGAAGTGTCCCGGCTGCTGCCGCGATGGCGCCGGTCCGCCGCCCGTACCGTACCCCGTACCCCGTACCGGCTCACCGTCCGGTCACGGCGCCCAGCGGAAGCGCGGGGCACGCCGCTCCAGGAACGCCGCGGCACCCTCCGCCGCCTCGCCGCTCTCCGCGGCCACCCGCCGCCAGTGCTCGGTGCGGGAGGCGTCGGTGGGCTTGTCCGCGCTGAACTCCTTCGCCGCCGCCTGCGTCAGCTGCGAACGCTCCACCAGCGTGCTTGCGAAGGCGGACACCCGGGCGTCCAGTCCCTCGCCGGGGTGCACCTCGTCCACGAGACCGGTCCGCAGCGCGCGGTCCGCGTCGATCAACTCCCCTGAGAAGAGCAGGTACTTGGCGGTCGCCGGGCCCACGAGCCGCACCAGCCGGCGGGTCGAGGACGGCGGGTAGACGATGCCGAGCTTCGCCGGCGTCACCCCGAACAGCGCGTCCTGTGCGGCGAATCGCAGATCGCACGCCGCCGCCAGCTGAGCGCCGCCTCCCACGCAGTGGCCCCGTACCGCCGCCAGCGTGGGCTTGGGAAAGGTGCTCAGCGCCTCCTCCGCCGCCACCGCCAGCGACTGTGAGGACTCCACGGAATCACGCAGCGTGGCGATGTCGGCGCCCGCGCAGAAGGTGCCCTCCGCGCCCGTGACGACCAGGACCCGTACGGATGAGTCGTCCGAGAGCCCCGCCAGCAGTCCGGGAAGCTCGCGCCACATGGCCTCGGTCATCGCGTTCCGCTTCGCCGGGTTGTGCAGAACGAGGGTGGTGACGCCGCCGGAGTGCCGGGTGAGGAGGCAGGGTTGCGACCCCTGTGACCCCCGCGTCCCCTGCCGCCCGTGCGGTCCGTCCGGCCCGTCCGGTTCCCGTGACGGCGGCATGTGCTCCTGCGGCTGGGCCGGACGCTCCGGCTCCGAGGGGTGTGCTGGCTCCATGTACGGATCGTAACCGGGCACTGGCCATGGCCCACGGGACGGCAGATGCAAGCTCTGTCACACAGCCGTCCCCGGCGTAAGTCTTCTGTCAAATGCCATCGATAAGTGCCGACTTGCGGTCAGTGGGCCGGACCTGGCCGCCGGCATACCAACACTCGATGCACGTACATCTGCAAGAACGCTGCAATGCAAGAACACTCGGAGGAGAGCAGGGGTGGGGGAGATGGAGAGCCACGGGAGTCATCCGCCCGGTCCTGGCAGAAGGTCCACGGTGGCGCTGCCGCCCTACGAGCGGACCGATTCCCGTGTGTGCGAGGGGACTTGGCGCTTCACGGCTCCGGCGCTGGACTCCTCCGTGCCCCGGCTGCGCCATGCCGTACGCGATCTCGTCCGGCGCCAGGGCGTCGTGCCGGACGAGATCCTCCAGAGCCTGCTGCTGATCCTCTCCGAGCTGACCACCAACGCCGTACGTCATGCCGCGCTGCTGTCACCCGAGATCGGGGTGGAGGTGGCGCTGCGGCCCGGACGGCTCCGGGTCTCCGTCGAGGACAGTCACCCCTACCGTCCCAAGGCCCTGGCCGCCGCTCCCGACGAGGAGCACATCGGCGGACGGGGCCTTCTTCTCGTCAAGACGATCACGTCCGAGTCGGGCGGCCTCTGCGACGTCGAACAGACAGGCACGGGAGGGAAGGTGATCTGGGCCGAGCTGCCGCTGCCGTTCGCCGACGGTGCGCTGCCCGCCGCGGTCACCAGCCCCCGGCCCCTGCCGTGATCTCAGCGATCGCGGGCCGAGCCGCGTCGAGCACCGTCATGAACCAGGCGGAGAACGCCCCTTCGGCATGCCGGCGCTTGAGCTCCGCGGCGGTGACGAAGGCCGTCTCCGCGATCTCCTCGGGATCGGGGCGCAGTTCGTCGCGTACGACACCGGCGAAGAGGTGGTTGTACTCCTGCTCCACCAGGCCCGAGCGCGGGTCGGGGTGGTTGTAGCGGACGGTGCCCGCCTCCCGCAGCAGGAACGGCGCCACGCCCAGCTCCTCGCTCACGCGCCGTGCCGCGGCGGCGAACGGCGCCTCGCCCGGGAAGGGATGGCCGCAGCAGGTGTTGGACCACACACCGGGGGAGTGGTACTTGCCGAGCGCCCGGCGCTGGAGCAGCAGCCGGCCCTCGTCGTCGAAGAGGAAGACGGAGAACGCGCGGTGCAGCCGGCCCGGTGCCACATGTGCGGAGAGCTTCTCCGCGGTACCGATCGTGGTCCCGTCCTCGTCGACCAGTTCGAGCATGATCGGTGCCGCTGAGCTGTTCGCCATGTTGATCCTTCTGTCGGGGCTGTCCGGGTCCGTGTGGTCCGCCCTCCGGCGTCCGCCGCGTACCGTCCGCCGGCGGCCTCCGCCGCGTGCGTCGCCGGCCTCCGGCCGACGGTGCGCCCCAGTCTGCCGCAGATCAGTGGCACAACTTCGCTTCGTGAGCCGCATGTCCGCGCGGCTCCAGCTGGAACGTGCAGTGCTCCACGTCGAAGTGGTCGCCGAGGCACAGCTGAAGATCGTGCAGCACCCGCTCGTGCTCCACGGAGCCGAGGGTCGGCTGCGTGACCACCACGTGCGCCGAGAGCACCGGCATGCCCGAAGTGATCGTCCACACATGCAGATCGTGCAGCCCGACCACGCCCTCCACGGCGAGGATGTGCTCGCGTACTTCGGCCATGTCGACGTCCCGGGGAGCGGCCTCCAGCAGCACGTCGACGGCCTCGCGCGCGAGGCGCAGCGTACGCGGAACGATCATCGCCCCGATGATGAGCGAGGCGGCGGGGTCGGCCGCCTGCCAGCCCGTGGTCGCGACGATCACGGCGGAGATCAGCACGGCCAGCGACCCGAGGGCGTCCGCCAGCACCTCCAGGAAGGCACCGCGCACATTGATGCTCTCGCGCTGGCCGCGCAGGAGCAGCGAGAGCGAAATGACGTTCGCCACAAGGCCGATGGCACCGAAGAGCGCCATCAGCGCGCCGTCGGTGTCCGCGGGCTCGATGAAGCGCTCGACCGACTCGAAGAGGACGTAGCCGCCGACTCCCAGCAGCAGCAGGCAGTTGGCGAGCGCGGCGAGGATCTCCGCGCGGGCGAAGCCGAAGGTGCGCCGCTCGCTCGACGGCCGGTTGGCGAAGTGGATGGCGAGCAGCGCCATGCCCAGGCCCAGCGCGTCCGTCGCGACGTGTCCGGCGTCGGCCAGCAGCGCGAGGGAGTCGGCGAGCAGCCCGCCGACGATCTGCGTGACCAGCACGGCGAGCGTGATGAACAGCGCGACGCGGAGCCGCTTGCGGTACGCGGCGGCAGCGGTGCCGCCCGCCGCCGGAGCAGGCCCTCCGTGAGCGTGCCCAGCGCCCATCGCTGCGAGCCTCCGCGTCCTCGGTCCGGTGCGTCACGCGCCTGTCGATCGCAAGTCAACTACGCCGCGGGGACGGGTGCAACGCGACGCTGAACACCGTTGTCATGTGCCGTGACCTGCGATTTCGAATGCGGTTTCCCTTCGGGGCGCGGACGCGGTGCGCGGCGGGCCGCAGGCCCGAGGGGCAGCCGTCAGCGGGCCTCCGGATGGCGAAGGCACCAGCCCTCCCAGGCGGAGGCGATCATGTCGCGCACGCTGTGCCGTGCCGTCCAGCCCAGCTCCTTCTCCGCCAGCGCCGCCGAGGCCACCACGCGTGCCGGGTCGCCGGGCCGCCTCGCGGCCACCTTCGCCGCGGGCTCGCGCCTGCCCGTGATCTCGGCGACGAGGTCCGCCATCTCCCGCACGGACAGGCCCTTGCCCGTACCGATGTTCACCGTCAGGTCCTCGGCCACGGCACCTGAAACGGCACCTGCTGCGACGCCCGCCGTGGCACCTTCCGCGGCACCGCCCGCGGTGCCGTCCCCGGCGGCCGCGCTCCCGGAGAGCCGCCGGGCGGCGGCCAGATGCGCCTCGGCCAGGTCCTGGACGTGGATGTAGTCGCGCACGCAGGTGCCGTCCGGCGTCGGATAGTCGTCACCGAAGATCAACGGCGGCTCTCCGCGCGTGAGGGCGTCGAAGAACATCGGCACGATGTTGAACACCCCGGTGTCCGCCAGCCGCGGCTCGGCGGCACCGGCGACGTTGAAGTAGCGCAGACAGACCGTCGTCAGGCCCTCGGCCCTGCCGGTGGCGCGGACCAGCCACTCACCGGTGAGCTTCGTCTCACCGTAGGGATTCATCGGCACGCACGGGGTCGTCTCCGTGACGAGGTCCACGTCGGGGGTGCCGTATACCGCCGCCGAGGAGGAGAAGACGAAGCGGCGCACGCCCGCGGCGACGACCGCCTCCAGCAGCACCGTCAGCCCGTGCACGTTCTCCCGGTAGTAGCGCAGCGGTTGCTCGACCGACTCGCCGACCTGCTTGCGGGCCGCGAGATGCACCACACCCGTGACCTCGTGCTCGGCGAACGTACGGTCCAGCAGCGCGCGGTCCGGGACCGAGCCCCGCACCAGCAACGGCTCCCGGCCCGGCCCCGGCATCCCCTCCAGCCGCTCCGGCACCCCCGCCGAGAGATCGTCCAGGACGACCACCCGCTCCCCGGCCGCCGCCATCGTCCGCGCCACATGCGCCCCGATGTAGCCCGCCCCACCTGTGATCAACCACGTCATGCGGGAACCCTATCCGCCGCCGCGAAGGGGCCGTACGGCCGCGGAATCCGTTCTGCGGCACGGTGATGGGGCCGGCCCGGCACGGCCCTCCGGCGCGGTCACCCGATCGAGTCCGCGGGACGGGCACGAGGCGCGGTGCCTCCGGGCGCGGAACGCCGCCGGGTGTGCTCCCGTACCGAGCCCGCCCCGCATTTGGCGCTCCGTCCAAGATCGACCATGCTGTGCTGCGGCAGTGCAACGCCCGCCCGGTGAACGCGCGATGAAGGCCCGGCTGTTCGATCCGATAGCCTCTGCCGACGCGCCGCCCGCCGACGAACGGGCC
This sequence comes from Streptomyces sp. HNM0575, assembly GCF_012726265.1. GTDB lineage: Bacteria > Actinomycetota > Actinomycetes > Streptomycetales > Streptomycetaceae > Streptomyces. The sequence goes on from NZ_JAASAG010000003.1 coordinate 468,352, forward strand.
GTGCGCGCCCTGCCCGCTGCCCGGCCGTGCCCCGGCCGGAAGACGCGCTGTGCCAGCGTCCAAGGAGTGAGTTCGACTGTCGACCGCCATCCTCACCGGTCCGCCGGTCGCGGGGTCGCCGCTGGAGGGCGACCTGCGGTCGCTGGGGTTCGACGTGCGCACGGCGGACGGGCCCGCACAGGTCCCCGCGGAGGTGGCCGCCGCTCCCGCCGGCGCACGGATCGCGCTCGTCGACCCGCACTTCGTCGGCCACGTACACGCCCTGCGGCTCGCACTGACCGACCCCCGTTTCGCGGCCGGAGCCGTCACGGGGGCGCTGTCCGTACAGCCGCAGGCGCGCGGCGCGCTCACCCGGGCACTGCACGAGGCGGAGAGCGCGGCGCCCGCCGCCTCCGCGGTCTCCCCGGGCTCCCCGGCAGGCGGTACGGGAGCCGAGACGGCGGCCCGTGCGAACGGCGACGAGGGCGGGGTCGCCGCACCGCCGCGCACGCTGCCCGACGCCGTGGCCGCCGCCCTGGAGGCGGGCGACGTGGCAGTGCACCGTCCCGAACTGGGCCCGCTCGTCGCATCCGTCCCCGCCGACGAGGAGGCCCGCGCCGCGGCGCGCACCGCCGTCGACGGCGTGGACGACGAGGCGGTGCGGCTGCGCAACGCCGTGAAGGCACGGGACGGCTTCTTCACCACCTTCTGCGTCAGCCCCTACTCGCGCTACATCGCCCGCTGGTGCGCACGCCGCGGCCTCACTCCCAACCAGGTCACCACCGCGTCCCTGGTCACCGCCCTGATCGCCGCCGCCTGCGCCGCGACCGGCACCCGCGGCGGCTTCATCGCCGCCGGAGTGCTGCTGATCGCCTCCTTCGTGCTGGACGCGACCGACGGCCAGCTCGCCCGCTACGACCTCCAGTACTCCACCCTCGGCGCGTGGCTCGACGCCACCTTCGACCGCGCCAAGGAGTACGCCTACTACGCGGGTCTCGCCCTCGGCGCCTCCCGCGGCGGCGACGACGTGTGGGGGCTGGCGCTCGGCGCGATGGTGCTCCAGACCGTGCGCCACGTCGTCGACTTCTCCTTCAACGAGGCCAACCACGACGCCGCCGCCAACACCAGCCCCACCGCCGCGCTCTCCAGCCGCCTCGACAGCGTCGGCTGGACGGTCTGGCTGCGCCGCATGATCATCCTGCCGATCGGTGAACGCTGGGCGCTGATCGCGGTGTTGACCGCCTGCACCACTCCCCGCATCACCTTCGTCGTGCTCCTGATCGGATGCGCGCTCGCCACCTGCTACACCACCGCGGGCCGCGTGCTGCGATCCCTCACCAGGAAGGCCCGCCGTACCGACCGCGCCGCACAGGCCCTGGCCGACCTCGCCGACAGCGGACCGCTCGCCGGGAGCTTCGCGGCCCTGACCCGCCGCGCGCACATCCGCTTGCCGGGGTTCGGGCCTCCGGCCGTCGCCCTCCTCGGCACGGCCGTGCTGTTGGCCACCGCGCTGTGGACGCCCCTGGGTAGCGTCTGGACGTGCCTGGCCGCCCTCTTGTACGCCCTGACCTCGGGCATCGCCGTCGCCGCCCAACTGCGGGGCGCACTGGACTGGCTCGCGCCGCCCTTCTTCCGTACCGCGGAATACGTGCTCGTGCTCGTCCTCGCGCTACGCGCGGACCAAGCAGGGGTGAACGGCGCGCTGCCCGCCGCTTTCGGCCTGGTGGCGGCGGTCGCCTACCATCACTACGACACGGTGTACCGCATTCGCGGCGGCACCGGCGCGCCTCCGCACTGGCTTGTACGTGCGACCGGGGGTCACGAAGGACGAGCCCTGGCCGTAACCCTCGCCGCGGCCCTCTGGGCGGCCGGCGACGGCGGCACGGACCGGGCGGGGCCGGGCCAGAGTCCGGTCCAAGGACCGGGCCAAGGTTTCACCATCGCGCTGACCACGCTCGCCGTGGCCATCGCGGCAGTGGTGCTCGTCGAGAGCATCCGCTTCTGGGTGTCCTCCAAAGCACCCGCCGTACACGACGAAACAGGAGAACCCGCATGATCGGCCTCGTGCTGGCCGCCGGCGCCGGACGGCGTCTGCGCCCCTACACCGACACTCTCCCCAAGGCCCTCGTGCCGGTGGGCCCCGAGGGCGACGAGGAGTCCCAGACCGTCCTCGACATCGCCCTCGCCAACTTCGCCGCCGTCGGCCTCACCGACGTCGCCGTCGTCGTCGGCTACCGCAAGGAGGCCGTGTACGAGCGCAAGGAGGCCCTGGAGAAGAAGCACGGGGTCAAGCTCACCCTCGTCGACAACGACAAGGCCGAGGAGTGGAACAACGCCTACTCCCTGTGGTGCGCCCGCGACGTCATCAAGCAGGGCGCGCTGCTCGCCAACGGCGACACCGTCCACCCCGTCTCCGTGGAGAAGACCCTCCTCGACGCCCGCGGCGGCGACCAGAAGATCATCCTCGCCCTCGACACGGTCAAGCACCTCGACGAGGAGGAGATGAAGGTCGTCACCGACCCCGAGAAGGGCGTCCAGCAGATCACCAAGCTGATGGACCCGGCCACCGCCGACGGCGAGTACATCGGTCTCACCCTCATCGAGCCCGAGGCCGCCGAGGAGCTGGCCGACGCCCTGAAGGCCACCTTCGAGCGCGACCCGCAGCTGTACTACGAGGACGGCTACCAGGAGCTGGTCAACCGCGGCTTCAAGGTGGACGTGGCGCCGATCGGCGACGTGCAGTGGGTCGAGATCGACAACCACGACGACCTCGCCAAGGGCCGGGAGATCGCATGCCGGTACTGACCCGCCTCATCCCGTCGCCCGTCGTCGTCGACATCAGCCGCGGCGCCCTGGACGACCTGGCGGGCCTGCTGGCCGATCAGCGGATCTCCTCGAACGGCAAGCTCGCCTTCGCCATCAGCGGTGGTTCGGGCGCGGCTCTGCGTGAGCGCTTCGCCCCCGCCCTTCCCAGTGCCGACTGGTACGAGGTCGGCGGCGGCACCATCGACGACGCCATCAAGCTCGCCGACTCCATGAAGTCCGGGCGCTACGACGCGGTCGTGGGCCTGGGCGGCGGCAAGATCATCGACTGTGCGAAGTTCGCGGCCGCGCGCATCGGACTGCCACTGGTCGCCGTGGCCACCAACCTCAGCCACGACGGCCTGTGTTCGCCGGTCGCCACGCTCGACAACGACGCCGGCCGCGGTTCGTACGGCGTGCCCAACCCGATCGCCGTCGTCATCGACCTCGACGTCATCAGGGAGGCGCCCGCCCGGTTCGTACGCTCCGGGATCGGCGACGCCGTCTCCAACATCTCCGCCGTACGGGACTGGGAGCTCGCCCACACCGTGCGCGGCGAGGACATCGACGGCCTCGCCGCCGCCATGGCCCGTCAGGCGGGAGAGGCGGTGCTGCGCCACCCCGGCGGCGTCGGCGACGACGCGTTCCTCCAAGTCCTCGCCGAGGGCCTGGTGATGACCGGGATCTCCATGTCGGTCGCCGGCGACAGCCGCCCGGCGTCGGGCGCCTGCCACGAGATCAACCACGCCTTCGACCTGCTCTACCCCAAGCGCGCGGCCAGCCACGGCGAACAGTGCGGTCTGGGAGCGGCGTTCGCCACGTTCCTGCGCGGCGACCGGGAGATGTCGATGCTGATGGTCGAGGTGCTCAAGCGCCACGGCCTTCCCGTATTGCCTCACGAAATCGGCTTCGACGAGGACGAGTTCGTGAAAGTGACGGAGTACGCACCGGACACCCGGCCCGGGCGGTACACCATTCTCGAACACCTCGACCTGTCCGCCGACCAGATCAGGGACGCATACCGCGACTATGCACAAGCCATCGGTAGCTGAACTCCGCCCGGTCGTTCACCCCGAGGGCGTGAAGGACCGGCGCAGCGGTGAGCACTGGGCCGGGCGGCTCTACATGCGCGAGATCTCCCTGCGCATGGACCGGCATCTGGTGAACACGCGGGTCACGCCAAACCAGTTGACCTACCTGATGACAGTCGCGGGCGTCCTCGCCGCCCCGGCCCTGCTGGTGCCGGGGGTCGGCGGGGCGGTGCTCGGGGTGGTCGCGGTCCAGCTCTACCTGCTGCTCGACTGCGTGGACGGGGAGCTGGCCCGCTGGAAGCAGCAGTTCTCGCTCGGAGGCGTGTACCTGGACCGGGTCGGCGCCTACCTGTGCGACGCCGCGGTGCTGCTGGGCTTCGGCCTGCGCGCCGCCGACCTGTGGGGCGGTGGCCGGATCGACTGGCTGTGGGCCTTCCTGGGCACGCTCGCCGCGCTCGGCGCCGTACTGATCAAGGCCGAGACCGACCTGGTCGGCGTCGCCCGCCACCAGGGCGGGCTGCCGCCCGTGAAGGAGGCCGCGAGCGAGCCGCGTGCGTCCGGTGTGGCGCTGGCCCGCAAGGCCGCCGCGGCGCTGAAGTTCCACCGGCTGATACTCGGGATCGAGGCCTCGCTGCTGATCCTGGTCCTGGCGGTCGTGGACGAGATCAGAGGGGACCTCTTCTTCACCAGGCTCGGTGTCGCCGTGCTCGCGGGCATCGCCGTCGTGCAGACGCTGCTGCATCTGGTGTCCATCCTCGCCTCCAGCAGGCTCAAGTGACGGAGGGAGCCCTCATGCCGCAGCAGGGCCCGGAGCGTTCCGCGCAGACGCCGAGGCTGGGAGCCGTCGTGCTGACGATGGGCAACCGGCCGGAGGAGCTGCGGGCGCTGCTCGACTCCGTCGCCAAGCAGGACGGCGACCGCATCGAGACCGTCGTGGTCGGTAACGGCGCGCCGCTGCCCGCCTTGCCTGAAGGTGTACGGACGGTCGAGCTTCCGGAAAATCTCGGCATCCCCGGAGGCCGCAACGTCGGCATCGAGGCCTTCGGCCCGTCCGGCGCCGAGGTCGACGCGCTGCTCTTCCTCGACGACGACGGCCTGCTCCCCGAGACGGACACCGCCGAGCTGGTGCGCGAGGCCTTCGCCGCCGCCCCGTCGCTGGGCATCATCAGCTTCCGCATCGCCGACCCCGAAACCGGCGAGACCCAGCGCCGCCACGTGCCCAGGCTGCGCGCCGCGGATCCGCTGCGCTCCTCCCGGGTCACGACGTTCCTGGGCGGCGCCAACGCCGTGCGTACGAAGGTCATCGCCGAAGTCGGCGGCCTGCCCGACGAGTTCTTCTACGCACACGAGGAGACGGACCTGGCCTGGCGGGCCCTGGACGCGGGCTGGTCGATCGACTACCGCGCCGACATGGTGCTGCACCATCCGACCACCGCCCCCAGCAGGCACGCGGTCTACCACCGCATGGTCGCCCGCAACCGGGTCTGGCTGGCCCGCCGCAACCTGCCGGCCCCCCTGATCCCCGTCTATCTCGGTGTCTGGCTGCTCCTCACCCTCGCCCGCCGGCCCTCGCGCCCGGCCCTGCGCGCGTGGCTCGGCGGATTCCGGGAGGGGTGGACCAAACCGTGCGGGGCCCGCAGGCCCATGCGGTGGCGTACGGTGTGGCGCCTGACCCGACTAGGTCGCCCGCCGGTGATCTGACAAGCTCGTCTCCAGCACCACCCTCTCCCTGTTCAGCTGCGCGTGTGAGGACGAAAGTTTCCAACGTGACCGAGACAACGCACGGTGGTGCGGTGGGCGTGAAGCCCCCGCCCACACCGGACGACCGTCTGTCCCCGGCCGAGCTCGCGGCCAAGTACGGCTTGTCGGTGAGCGGGGCGCGCCCCTCGCTGGCGGAGTACGTGAGCCAGTTGTGGGCCCGGCGCCACTTCATCCTCGCCTTCTCCCGGGCGAAGCTCACGGCCCAGTACACCCAGGCGAAACTGGGGCAGCTGTGGCAGGTCGTCACGCCTCTGCTCAACGCCGCGGTCTACTACCTCATCTTCGGGCTGATCATGGGCGGCCGTAAGGGCATCCCGGGCGGTCAGGACAACTACATTCCGTTCCTCGTGACGGGTGTGTTCGTCTTCACCTTCAGCCAGACCTCGGTGCTCAACGGCGTCCGCGCGATCTCCGGCAACCTGGGCCTGGTCCGAGCGCTGCACTTCCCGCGGGCCTCGCTGCCGATCTCCATCTCGCTACAGCAGCTCCAGCAGCTGCTGTACTCGATGATCGTGCTGGTGGTCATCCTCGTGGGCTTCGGGCACTTCCCGGCCTGGTCATGGATCCTGGTCCTGCCGGCTCTGGCCTGCCAGTTCCTGTTCAACACCGGCCTGGCCATGATCATGGCGAGGCTGGGCAGCAAGACCCCGGACCTGGCGCAGCTGATGCCGTTCATCACGCGGACCTGGCTGTACGCGTCGGGCGTGATGTTCTTCCTGCCGTACCAGCTTCAGTCGAAGGCCCACGCCGATCCGTGGCTCGTCGACATGCTCCAGGCGAACCCGGCCGCCGTGTACATGGACCTGATCCGCTTCGCCTTCATCGACGGATACCCGGCCTCGACCCTGCCGCCGCACGTCTGGACGCTGGCCCTCGGCTGGGGCCTGATCTTCGGGATCGGCGGATTTGTTTTCTTCTGGAAGTCGGAGGAGCGTTATGGCCGTGGCTGAGGACACCCAGGAGGAGACGAAGACGGTCCAGCAGCAGGCGGCTCCCGCTCACCAGGAGCCGTGGGTTCCCACCGTCATCGCCGAGGACCTGCACATCGTCTACCGCGTCTACGGCAGCGCGAAGGGCAGGGGCAGCGCGACAGCGGCTCTGAACCGCATCGTGCGCCGCAAGCCGGGCGGCGGCAGCGTCCGCGAGGTGCACGCGGTCAGGGGCGTCAGCTTCACCGCCTACCGCGGCCAGGCCGTCGGCCTCATCGGCTCCAACGGCTCGGGCAAGTCGACGCTGCTGCGCGCCATCGCGGGTCTGCTGCCCGCCGAGAGCGGCCGCGTCTACACCAACGGCCAGCCGTCGCTGCTGGGCGTCAACGCGGCGCTGATGAACGACCTCACCGGCGAGCGGAACGTCGTGCTCGGCGGGCTCGCGATGGGCATGTCCCGCGACGAGGTCGCCGAGCGCTACCAGGGGATCGTCGACTTCTCCGGGATCAACGAGAAGGGCGACTTCATCACGCTCCCGATGCGCACGTACTCCTCCGGTATGTCGGCGCGGCTCCGGTTCTCCATCGCCGCCGCCAAGAACCACGACGTGCTGATGATCGACGAGGCGCTGGCGACGGGCGACAAGAAGTTCCAGCGGCGCTCGGAGCAGCGCGTCCGCGAGCTGCGCGAGGAGGCGGGCACCGTCTTCCTCGTCAGCCACAACAACAAGTCGATCCGCGACACGTGCGAGCGGACGCTGTGGCTGGAGAAGGGCGAGCTGGTCCACGACGGGCCGACCGAGGAAGTGCTCAAGGAGTACGAGAAGTTCACGGGCAAGTAGCGCCCGGCTCCCTCCTCCCCGGACGGCAGCGGCCGGCCGGGACCTCCACGGGTCCCGGCCGGCCGCTTCTCGCGAAGGTGCCGCGTCAGACGCCCGCGCCCGTACGCGGCTGCGCCTCCTCCCGCTCCGCTCCGGCGCCGGCTGCCGCCCCCGGTTCCTCCTCCGGACTCGTACGCGGCGGAACGGCCGACTCCGCGAGCCCCACCCTGCCGTGCAGCCTGCGCAGCACGCGGGGCGCGTACCAGGCACCGCGGCCCAGCAGCCGCATCGCGGCGGGTACGAGCACCCCGCGCACGGCGACCGCGTCGATGAGGATGGCCAGTCCGCTGCCCAGCCCGAACATCTGGAGGAAGCCGATCTCGCCGGTGGCGAAGGCGAAGAAGCTCACCGCCAGCAGCCCCGCCGCCATCGTCACGATGCGCCCGGTGCGCGAGAGCCCGCGTGCCACGGCCGTCGCGTTGTCCGCCCCCGCGTCGTGCAGCTCCTTGATGCGGCTGGTGACGAACACCTCGTAGTCCATGGAGAGTCCGAAGACGATGCAGAACATCAGCACCGTCATCGAGGTGTCCATGGGCATCGCCGTGAAGCCCAGCACCCCGGAGAGATGCCCGTCCTGGAAGATCCACACCATCGCGCCGATGGACGCGGTGAGGCTCACCGTGTTCAGCACCAGCGCACGCAGCGGCTGTACGACGCTGCCCGTGAAGAGGAAGAGCAGCACGAAGGTCGTGCCGACGACCATGCCGATCGCGCCCGGCAGCCGGTCGCCGATCGACGCCTTGGTGTCGACGAGCTGGGCGTCCCTCCCGCCGACCAGCGCCTCACCGCTGCCGGGGGCCTCCAGGGCTCGGATGCCGCGCACCAGGTCCTGGCGCTTCCCGGCATCCGAGCCCGCCTCCGGAACGACGTTCAGCAGCTCCGCGTCCGGCTTGCCCAGCGCGGACTGTGCCCGTCCGGCCGGTGCGGCCCTCCCGTCGGCGTAGACGCCGCTGCTCGCCTCGACACGGGCCACGCCGTCCAGCCGCGAGATCCGTCCCGCGTACTCGTCGAGCCCGTCCCGCGGCACCCCCGCCGTGGTCACGATCTGCACGGACTCGGTCGAACCGCCGGGGAAGTCCCTCGCCAGCGCGGTGCTCACCTGCCTGCTCTGCGCGTCCTCGGGGAGCACGCGCTCGTCCGGCATCCCGAAGCGGGCGCCCAGCAGCGGGCTCGCCGCGAGCAGCAGCACCGCGAGCACGGGCAGCGCCGTGAGCGCCGGGCGGCGCATGGCCGTACGCGCGAGCCGGCCCCACACCGGTGCGTCCGGGCGCCGTACGGCATCGGCCCACGGCAGCCGCCCCTTGTTCACGCGGTGCCCGAGCACCGCCAGCAGCGCCGGTACGAAGATGAGCGCCGCGAGGGCCGCGACGGCGACGACCCCGATTCCGGCGTAGGCGAACGAGCGCAGGAAGAAGGGCGGGAAGAGCAGCAGCGCCGCCAGCGCCGCGACGACCGTGGCCGCGGAGAAGGCGATCGTGCGCCCGGCCGTCGTCACGGTCGTACGCAGCGCGTCCCCGACCTGGTCGCCCGCCGAGAGCCGTTCGCGGAAGCGGCTGACGATCAGCAGTCCGTAGTCGATCCCGAGGCCGAGCCCCAGTGCGGTGGTGAGGTTGACGGCGAAGACCGAGACGTCCGTGACACTGCCGAGCACGAACAGCTCGGCGAAGGTGCCGAGGATCGCGATCAGCCCGATCGCCAGCGGCAGCAGTGCCGCCACGAAGCTGCCGAAGGCGATCACGAGCAGCACGAGCGTGAGCGGCACCGCGATCGACTCCGCGACGGCGAGGTCCGCGGAGACCTGCCCGGAGATGTCGTTGTTGAGGGCCGCGCCGCCGCCCGCCCGCACATGCACCGGTCCGCGGTCACCGCTCCACTTGTCGGTGATCTCCTCGGTGCGGTCGGCGACCTGGCTGCTGTCGCCCTTCACGTGCGCAAGTACGAGCGCCTGCGAGCCGTCCCGTGAGGTGAGCGCCGAGCCGCCCGCGTCCCAGTAGGAGGAGACGTGGGAGAGCTGCGGCGCCTCCCTCAGCTCTTCCGTCAGCTTCTCGCCGGCCTTGCGCACCGGGGCCTGCTTCAGGCTCCCGTCTCCGCTGTCGGCACTCACCAGCAGTACGAGGTTCTGCTCGCCCCCGAACTCGTCGGCGATCAGAGTCCGCGCGCGGCTCGACGGGGCGTCGGGATCCTCGAAGCCGCCCGCCTGGAGCTTGCCGAAGGCGCCGAACCCGACGGCTCCCATGGCCACGACGGCGACGAGGCCGAGTACGAGCAGGGCTCTGGGCCGGCGCAGGGCCAGTTCCGCGATTCTTCGTAGCACTGTATTGCTCCCCCCTGAGGCGTGAACACCGATGTTTACGGCGTAAACTTGGACTCTTGCAGGGGATGTTAATGCTGTCAACATCGAGCAGGATGAAAGCATGGCGGACATGGAGGCGAAGACCGGCGCGAGTGCCGCACGGACCGGAGGGGACGTGCCGGAAGAGGAGCGGCCCGCACGCGGCGCCGGCAGCGGCCGCAAGGGAGGCAAGGGCGCCTACCACCACGGAGACCTGCGCAACGCCCTGATCGGCGCGGCCACCGACCTCGCCCGTGACGGCGGCCCCGAGGCCGTCGTGCTGCGCGCCGCCGCCCGGCGCGTGGGCGTCTCGCCCACGGCCGCCTACCGGCACTTCGCCGGCCAGGCGGAACTGCTCCACGCCGTGAAGGAGTTCGGCCAGGAGCGCCTCGCCGACCGCATGGAGGCGGGCGGCCGTGCCGCTTCCGACGACGGCGACACTCCGGAGGCGGCCGAAGCGCGCATGCGGGCGCTCGGACACGGCTATCTCTCGTTCGCACTGGCCGAACCGGGCCTCTACCGCGTCGCGTTCTGCCGCGATCCGCTCCCGCTGGGTCCGCCGCCAGGCGTCGCCGTCCCCGGAGCTGGCGGGGGAGAGCAGGACGCCGGCCCCGCCTGGGAGTTCCGCTCCTTCGAGATCCTCGTCCGCGCCCTGGACGACCTCGTCGAGCAGGGCCGCATGCCCGCGGAGCGGCGTACGGGAGCGGAAGTCACCGCCTGGGCGACCGTGCACGGACTGGCGATGCTCTGCCTCGACGGACCTCTCGCACAGGCCTCGCCCGAGGAGATCGACGCCGTCGCCGAGCGTGCCTTCGACGTCCTCATCGCGGGATTCACCGCGCCTTCGGCGCCGCCCGCTCCGTCCGCGCGGCACTGAGTACCGCGGGTCCGGCACACGTCCGGAGCCGCCCTCACCGCCGCCCGGCCACGCGTGCCCGAGGCCGCTGTGGGTGACGTCCCGTCGGGTGCGCGATCCCCGTCTCCGCCCGCCTTTTCACGCCTTCCGAAGTGGCCCGTGAGGCCGCCCCGCCGCCGCCGTGCCGGAGCGGCGTGTCCGAAATAGGATGTTTTCGCCCAGCGGTGTAGAAACGGAGATGTGACGGCAATGGCTTCTGGCAGCACGTGGTGAGCGCAGAGGCGGACGCGCATGCGCGTGCCGTCCTCGCCAAGGCCACGCGGGAGAACTTCCCAGTGGCGCCCGGATTCCTGCCGCGCGAATGGCGCTACGACCTGATGGCCGTGTACGGCTACGCCAGGCTCGTCGACGACATCGGCGACGGCGACCTCGCCCCCGGCGGACTCGACGCGCAGTACCTGGGGCTCGGCCCCGGAGAGGAAAGCCGGCCCGGCCCCGACCGCCTCTCGATGCTCGACGCACTGGAGGCCGATCTGCTCGCCCTCTTCGACGACGCCCGTCCCGCGCCCGGCCACCCGCTTCTGCGGGCCCTGGTGCCGACGCTGCGGCGCCGAGATCTGACGCCCGAGCCGTTCCTCGCCCTCATCGAGGCCAACCGCCAGGACCAGAAGGTCCGCCGCTACGCCGACCACGCCGAACTCCTCGGCTACTGCGAGCTGTCCGCGAACCCCGTGGGCCACCTCGTACTGGCCATCACCGGCGCCGCCACCCCCGAGCGCATCCGGTACTCCGACGACGTCTGCACCGCCCTCCAGATCGTCGAGCACCTCCAGGACGTCGCCGAGGACCTCGGCCGCGACCGCATCTACCTTCCCGCCGAGGACATGGCCCGCTTCCACGTCACCGAGTCCGACCTGGCCGCCCCGCGGGCCAACGCCTCGGTCCGCGCCCTGCTGGCCTACGAAGCCGACCGTGCCCGTGCCCTGCTCTCGGCGGGCGACCCCCTCGTGGCCAGCGTCCGCGGCCGTCTACGGCTGCTGCTCGCGGGCTTCACCGGCGGTGGACGCGCAACCCTCCGCGCCATCAGCCGCGCCGGATACGACGTACTCCCAGGACCTCCCCGGGCCACCACGCGCGGGCTGCTGCGCGAGGTGGCCGCAACCCTGCGACGAGAGGGGTGAGCGGACCGTGGACAGAGCCCGGCCCGTACCGTACGTACCGCCGCCGGTGGCAGCCGCGTACGACTACTGCGAGTCCGTCACGGGCCAGCAGGCCCGCAATTTCGCCTACGGCATCCGGCTGCTGCCGAGCGGCAAACGCCGGGCGATGTCCGCGCTCTACGCCTTCTCCCGGCGGGTCGACGACATCGGCGACGGTCCTCTCCCGCGCTCGGTGAAGGTGGCACGGCTGGAGGAGACGCGGGAGCTGCTCGGCCGCATCCGCGACGGCGGGATCGAGCAGGACGACACCGACCCCGTGGCCGTCGCGCTCGCGGACGCCGCGCGCCGGTACCCCGTGCCGATGGACGGGCTCGACGAGCTGATCGACGGCGTCCTGCTGGACGTGCACGGCACCGCCTACGGCAGCTGGGAGGAGCTGGAGGTCTACTGCCGGTGCGTGGCCGGAGCCATCGGCCGTCTCTCGCTCGGCGTCTTCGGCACCCTCCCCGGGGTGAGCGACACCGACCGCGCCTCCGAGTACGCCGACACTCTCGGCCTCGCGCTCCAACTCACCAACATTCTCAGGGACCTTCGGGAAGACGCCGAGCACGGGCGCACGTATCTGCCCGCGGAGGACCTGGAGAAGTTCGGCTGCTCCGCGGACTTCCGCAACGGGCAGGCGCAGCCCGGCAGCGACTTCCGCGGGCTGATGCATCACGAAGTCCAGCGCGCCCGCGCCCTGTTCGCCCGTGGATACCGGCTGCTGCCGTTGCTGGACCGCAGGTCCGGTGCCTGTGTCGCCGCCATGGCCGGGATCTACCAGCGTCTGCTGGAACGTATCGCCGCCGATCCGTACGCGGTGCTGAGCGAGCGCGTGTCCCTGCCGAACCGGCAGAAGGCGTACGTGGCGGTGCGCGGACTCACCGGCATCGACGCCCGGTTCGCCGCGAGGCGGAGCACGCGCACATGACCGGAGGCGAGCGCACCACTCACTCACGCCGCGACGTCCACGGACCCCGCGGCGCCGTCGTGGTCGGCGGCGGCATCGCCGGAACCACCGCAGCGCTCCGGCTGGCCGACGCCGGCGTGCCGACCACCCTCCTGGAGTCGCGCCCGCGCCTCGGCGGCCTCGCTTTCTCCTTCCACCGCGACTCCCCGGCGGGAAGGCTCACCGTCGACAACGGCCAGCATGTGCACCTGCGTTGCTGCACGGCCTACACATGGTTCCTCGAACGGATCGGCGGTGCGGGGCTCGCACCGCTCCAGCGCCGTCTCGACGTGCCGGTGCTCGATGTGGCCCCGGAGAGGCCCCGGTTGGCGAGGCTGCGCCGCAACTCGCTGCCCGTACCGCTGCACTTGGCCTCGGGGCTCGCCTGCTACCGCCACCTGACGGCGGGGGAGCGGAGCCGCGCGGCCCGTGCGGCACTCGCCCTGCGCGGACTCGATCCGGCCGATCCCGCCCTGGACGACGTGGACTTCGCGACCTGGCTGCACGGGCAGGGACAGAGCGACCGCGCGATCCGCGCGCTGTGGGACCTGGTGGGCACCGCGACGCTCAACGCCCGTGCCCCGCATGCCTCGTTGGGCCTCGCCGCGAAGGTCTTCAGAACGGGCCTGCTCTCGGAGCCGGGCGGCGCCGACATCGGCGTCTCACGCGTACCGCTCGGGCATCTGCACGACACCCTCGCCGGCAGGGCGCTGCGGGCGGCCGGGGTCCGCGTCCGGACCCAGGCCCGCGCCCGTGCGGTCACCGCGGCGCCCGGCGGCGGATGGACCGTACACGCCGAGCACGGTCAGGGGTCCGCGGCGCAGCACCGCGAGCACCGTGCCGACGCCGTCGTGCTGGCCGTGCCCCAGCATGAGGCCCACGATCTGCTGCCCGAGGGTGCGCTGCCCGCGCCCGGCAGACTGCTGGAGATCGGCACCGCACCGATCCTCAACCTCCATGTCGTCTACGACCGTCCCGTGCTGCGCCGCCCCTTCTTCGCCGCGCTCGGATCGCCCGTCCAGTGGGTCTTCGACCGTACGGGGCCCGCCGGGCTCGGCCGGGGCCAGTACCTCGCCGTATCGCAGTCGGCCGCGCAGCAGGAGATCGACCGGCCGGTCGCGGCGCTGCGCGAGCGCTATCTCCCGGAACTGGCACGCCTGTTGCCCGCCGCACGCACGGCTCGCGTGCTCGACTTCTTCGTGACCCGGGAGCGCGCCGCCACCTTCGACCCCCGTCCCGGCGTCGGCCGGCTGCGCCCCGCGGCCCGTACCTCGGCGCCCGGTGTCTGCCTCGCCGGAGCTTGGACCGATACTGGCTGGCCCGCGACCATGGAGAGCGCCGTGCGGAGTGGGACGACCGCCGCCCGGGAGGCCCTCACCGCCGTGGGCAGCACGTACGACAATGATCCGGTGCCCGGCACCACACGAAAGGGCGGTGGCATGAGCAGCGCCGATCAAGGCGGCACGTCCGGAGGACCCAGACGGACGGCACAGCACCAACCCCCCACACCAGCACCGCGAGCAGCCGTACCCCCACGAGCGGCACCCAACGCAGAGGAGACCCCGTGACCACGGCGAACCAGCACTCCGTCGTCGACAACGCGAGCGTCAGCGCTCTGCTGGAGCGCGGGCGCAGGCTCGCAACTCCCTTGCTGCGCGCCGCCGTCGACCGGCTCGCACCTCCGATGGACACCGTCGCCGCGTACCACTTCGGGTGGATCGACGAATCCGGCCGCCCCTCCGAGGCGCACGGCGGCAAGGCCGTACGGCCCGCACTCGCGCTGCTCTCGGCCGAGGCGGCGGGCGCCGCACCGGAGACGGGCCTGCCCGGAGCCGTCGCCGTCGAGCTCGTGCACAACTTCTCGTTGCTCCACGACGACCTGATGGACGGCGACGAGCAGCGGCGCCACCGCGACACCGTGTGGAAGGTCCACGGCCCGGCCCAGGCGATCCTCGTCGGCGACGCGCTCTTCGCCCTCGCCAACGAAATACTGCTGGAGCCCGGCACCCCCGAGGCCGGCCGCGCGACCCGGCGCCTGACGCGGGCCACCCGCAGGCTCATCGACGGGCAGGCGCAGGACATCTCCTACGAGCACCGTGAAGAGGTCACGGTCGAGGAGTGCCTGGAGATGGAGGGCAACAAGACCGGCGCGCTGCTGGCCTGTGCCGTCTCCATCGGGGCGGTGCTCGGCGGCGCCGACGACCGCACGGCCGACGCCCTGGAGTCCTACGGCTACCACCTGGGACTCGCCTTCCAGGCCGTCGACGACGTGCTGGGCATCTGGGGCGACCCGGAGGCCACCGGCAAACAGGCCTGGAGCGACCTGCGGCAGCGCAAGAAGTCGCTGCCCGTGGTGGCCGCCCTCGCCTCGCCGGACCCCGCCGCCACGCGGCTCGCCGAACTGATGAGGACCGACGCGAAGAAGAGCCAGGCGGAGTTCGAGGACTTCGACGAGGCCGAGTTCGCCACGCGGGCCGCGCTGATCGAGGAGGCCGGCGGCCGCGAGTGGACCTCGGCGGAGGCACAGCGGCAGCACTCCACCGCACTCGCCGCCCTCGGACCGCTCGACATGCCGGGTCATGTGCGCGATCAGCTGACCGCGCTGGCCGACTTCGTCGTCGTACGACAGCGATGACCATCTGCCCCGGCGTTCGGGCCGTCGCCGGAGCATCCGGAAGGGAATGAGATGACAGCGACGACGGACACCGGCACCGGGGCCACCGCACCCGCCACCGCCACGACACCCCCCACGGACGGCGCCGAGCAAGCGCGAGAGGCCGGCAGCCTGGCCGACCGCGCCGCGCGTGCCGCCGCGCTCGCCTCGGAGCATCTGCTCGACAGACAGGACGCGGCGGGCTGGTGGAAGGGCGACCTGGAGACCAACGTCACCATGGACGCCGAGGACCTGCTGCTGCGCGAGTTCCTCGGCGTCCGCGACGAGACGACCACGCGCGAGGCGGCCCGCCACGTACGTGCACAGCAGCGCGACGACGGCACCTGGGCCACCTTCCACGGCGGGCCGGGGGACCTCTCCACCACGATCGAGGCGTACGTCGCGCTGCGGCTCGCGGGCGACGACCCCCACGCGCCGCACATGGAGCGGGCGTCGGCGTGGGTGCGCGAGCAGGGCGGCGTCGCCTCCAGCCGGGTCTTCACGCGGATCTGGCTGGCGCTCTTCGGCTGGTGGCGCTGGGCGGACCTGCCGGAGATGCCGCCGGAGATGATCTGGTTCCCGAAGTGGTTCCCGCTGAACATCTACGACTTCGGCTGCTGGGCCCGGCAGACGATCGTGCCGCTGACCGTCGTGTGCGCGAAGCGCCCCGTACGGGCGGCGCCGTTCTCCCTCGACGAGCTGCACCGCGACCCCGGGCGCCCCAATCCGCCGCGGCCCATGGCACCGGCGGCAAGCTGGGAGGGCTTCTTCCAGCGCCTGGACCGCACGCTCCACGCATACCGCCGGGTCGCCTCGCGCTCGCTGCGCAGGGCCGCGCTGCGCAGCGCCGCCCGGTGGATCGTCGAGCGGCAGGAGAACGACGGCTGCTGGGGCGGCATCCAGCCGCCCGCCGTCTACTCGCTGATCGCCCTGCGGCTGCTCGGCTACGACCTCGATCACCCGGTGATGCGGGCGGGGTTGGAATCCCTGGACCGGTACACGGTGCGGTATGAGACGGCGGGCGGTGAGGACGGTGGCCAGAAGGCGGAGGGCGGCACGGCGCGCATGGTCGAGGCGTGCCAGTCCCCGGTGTGGGACACCTGCCTGGCCACCATCGCCCTCGCCGACGCCGGGCTTCCGGCGGACCATCCCGCGCTCGTCAAGGCCGCGGACTGGATGCTCGGCGAGCAGGTGCTGCGGCCCGGCGACTGGTCCGTACGCAAGCCTCAACTGCCGCCCGGCGGCTGGGCGTTCGAGTTCGAGAACGACAACTACCCGGACGCCGACGACACCGCGGAGGTCGTGCTCGCGCTGCGCCGCGTACGCCACCACGACCAGGCGCGGGTCGACACCGCCGTGCGCAGGGCCGTGCGCTGGAGCCTGGGCATGCAGTCACGGAGCGGCGCGTGGGGTGCCTTCGACGCCGACAACGACAGCCCCTTCCCCAACCGCCTGCCGTTCTGCGACTTCGGCGAAGTGATCGACCCGCCGTCGGCCGATGTCACCGCGCACATGGTGGAGATGCTCGCGGCCGAGGGCCGCGGCGACGATCCGCGGGTGCGCAGGGCCGTGTCCTGGCTGCTGTCCGAACAGGAGGTCGGCGGCGCCTGGTTCGGCCGCTGGGGCGTCAACTACGTCTACGGAACGGGCTCCGTCGTGCCGGCGCTCGTCGCCGCCGGGCTGCCCGCCTCCCATCCGGCCGTGCGCCGCGCCGTCGGCTGGCTGGAGAGCGTGCAGAACGGCGACGGCGGCTGGGGCGAGGACCTGCGCTCCTACCGCCCCGGGCACGAACGAGAGTGGGCCGGACGCGGCACCTCCACCGCCTCGCAGACCGGCTGGGCGCTGCTCGCCCTGCTCGCCGCGGGGGAGCGGGAGTCCATGGCCGTCGAGCAGGGCGTCAGCTGGCTCGCACGCACGCAGCGGGAGGACGGCTCCTGGGACGAGCCGCACTTCACCGGCACCGGCTTCCCCTGGGACTTCTCCATCAACTACCACCTCTACAGGCAGGTCTTCCCGCTCACCGCGCTCGGCCGGTACCTGTACGGCACGGGCACCGGGCCGCAGGAAGAGAGATGACCGACTCCGGCGACCGCGGCCCGCTGCTGATCGCCTGCGCGCTGGGCATCGAGCGGCTCGCGCTGCGGCGCCTCGGCGTCTCCCCGTACGGGGCGGACGCGGCGGACGGCACCGGGGGCCCGGTCACCGTGCTGCGCACCGGCATGGGTCCCCGCGCCGCGGAACGCGCGGTGGAACGGGCGCTGCGGGACGAGCGCGAGCCGGGCGGCACCGCAGTGGTGGCGACGGGATTCTGCGCCGGGCTCATGCCCGGACTGCACCCCGGCGACCTCGTCGTCGCCGACGAGACACGGGACGCAGCCGGCCGTACGCAGTGCACCGGCACACAGCTGCTTGCCGACGCGCTGCGCCCGTACGGAACCGTTCACGTAGGCCCCCTCGCCGGCTCCGCGCACATCGTGCGCGGTCCCGCGCGGGCCGCCCTGCACGCCGCGACCGCCGCCGTCGCCGCCGACATGGAGTCCGCCGCGACGCTCCGGACCGCCGCACGCACGGGCCCGGCGGGGCGGCAGCGCCCTGTTGCGGCCGTACGGGTGGTGGTCGACGCCCCCGGACATGAACTCATCCGTCCCGGGACACTGCGAGGTGGAATATCGGCATTCCGCGTTCTTCGCGGCGTTATGCCCGCATTCCTCGAATGGCACCGATCCTTGCTGCTCCCCTGGAGGTGAGCGAGTCATGGCCATGCCTCTGCGCCAGACCGTCCGAATCGGCAGCTATCTCTTCCAGCAGAAGCTGCGAGGCCGCGAGAAGTTCCCGCTGATCGTGGAGTTGGAGCCACTGTTCGCATGCAACCTCAAGTGCGAGGGCTGCGGGAAGATCCAGCACCCGGCGGGTGTGCTCAAGCAACGGATGCCGGTAGCGCAGGCGGTGGGGGCCGTTACGGAGTCGGGGGCGCCGATGGTGTCCATCGCGGGCGGGGAGCCGCTGATGCACCCGCAGATCGGGGAGATCGTCCGACAGCTCGTGGCGAAGCGGAAGTACGTCTTCCTCTGCACCAACGCCATGCTGCTGCGCAAGAAGCTGGACGAGTTCACCCCGTCCCGGTACTTCGCCTTCGCCGTGCACATCGACGGGCTGCGGGAGCGGCACGACGAGTCCGTGGCGAAGGAAGGCGTCTTCGACGAGGCCGTCGAGGCGATGAAGGAGGCCAAGCGGCGCGGCTTCCGCGTCACCACCAACTCCACCTTCTTCAACACCGACACCCCGCAGACCGTCATCGAGGTGCTCGACTACCTCAACGACGAGCTGAAGGTGGACGAGATGATGGTCTCGCCCGCCTACGCCTACGAAAAGGCCCCGGACCAGGAGCACTTCCTCGGCGTCGAGCAGACCCGCGAACTCTTCCGCAAGGCCTTCGCCGGCGGCAACCGGCGCCGCTGGCGCCTCAATCACAGCCCGCTCTTCCTCGACTTCCTCGAGGGCAAGGCCGACTTCCCGTGCACCGCGTGGGCCATCCCCAACTACTCCCTCTTCGGCTGGCAGCGGCCCTGCTACCTGATGAGCGACGGCTACGTGCCCACGTACAGGGAGCTGGTCGAGGAGACCGACTGGGAGGCGTACGGACGCGGCCGCGACCCGCGCTGCGCCAACTGCATGGCGCACTGCGGCTACGAGCCCACCGCGGTGCTGGCGACGATGAGTTCGCTCAAGGAGTCGCTGCGCGCGGCACGGGACACCGTGCGCGCCTGAGACGGCCGCCGGACGGCCGCGGCCGCCGGGCCGTACGCCACGGGCCGCACATCGCGGGCCGCAGATCACGACGGGAATCCGACACCGGGAAGGGGGCCGGGGGATGAGCGACTTCGACCTCAAGGAGCTGCTCGCGCAGCGCGCGGCCGAACGGTACGAGCTGCACGCACGCCACCTGAACCACCAGCAGCCGCGGATGCTGCGCACGATCGGCTTCGACAAGGTCTACGAACGGGCCGAAGGCGCCCTCCTGTTCGACGCCGACGGCAACGACTACCTCGACATGCTCGCCGGCTTCGGCGTGATGGGGATCGGGCGTCACCACCCCGTGGTGCGGCAGGCGCTGCACGACGTGCTCGAAGCGCAGCTCGCCGACCTCACCCGCTTCGACTGCCCGCCGCTGCCGGGCCTGCTCGCCGAGCGGCTGCTCGCTCTCGCGCCGGGAATGGAACGGGTCTACTTCGGCAACAGCGGTACCGAAGCTGTCGAGACGGCGCTGAAGTTCGCCCGCTGCGCCACCGGCCGGTCCCGGGTCCTCTACTGCGACCACGCCTTCCACGGGCTCACCGCCGGGTCGCTGTCCGTCAACGGCGAGGCGGCCTTCCGCCGCGGCTTCGGCCCGCTGCTGCCGGACACGGCCGTGCCGCTGGGCGATCTGGCCGCTCTGGAACGGGAGTTGAGGAAGGGAGAGGTCGCGGCGCTCATCGTCGAGCCGATCCAGGGCAAGGGCGTACACGCCGCACCCCCCGGCTATCTGGCGGCGGCCGGTGAACTGCTGCGCCGGCACGGCGCGTTGCTGATCGTGGACGAGGTGCAGACCGGGCTGGGACGCACCGGGGACTTCTTCGCCTACCAGCACGAGCCCGACGTCCGGCCGGACCTGGTGTGCGTGGCCAAGGCCCTCTCGGGCGGCTACGTGCCCGTCGGTGCGACGCTCGGCAAGGAGTGGATCTTCAAGAAGGTCTACTCGTCGATGGACCGGGTGCAGGTCCACTCGGCGAGCTTCGGTGCCAACGCCCAGGCGATGGCCGCCGGTCTGGCGACGCTGGCCGTGCTGGAGAACGAGGACCTCACGGCGAGGGCGCGCCGCACGGGCGAGAACCTGCGCGACCGGCTCGCGGCGCTCGTGGGGGAGTACGAGATGCTGCACGAGGTGCGCGGGCGCGGACTGATGATCGGCATCGAGTTCGGCAAGCCCAAGTCACTCGGGCTGCGCGGCCGTTGGACGATGCTCCAGGCGGCGCGCAAGGGCCTCTTCGCACAGATGGTGGTCGTGCCGCTGCTCCAGCGCCACCGCATCCTCACCCAGGTCTCCGGCGACGAGCTCGAAGTCATCAAGCTCACACCGCCGTTGGTGATCGGCGAGGCCGACGCCGACCGGTTCGTCCGCGCGTTCAAGGAGATCATGGACGAGGCGCACGACGGCGGCGGACTGATGTGGGAGTTCGGGCGCAATCTGATCAGGCACGCCGCGGCGAACCGCTGAGCACGCCGGCCGCGCCCCTGCTCAGCCGTCCCTCAGCCGTCCTCCAGCATCCTCTCCTGAAGGCGCTCACGGGTGGCCCGGTCCAGGCCCAGCCCCTCGGTGAGATACCGCTCGACGCCGCCCCACGTCTCCTCGATGGTGGTCATGGCGGCGGCGAGGTAGGCGGCACGGGCGTCGAAGAGCGGTGAGAGCAGCTCCGCCACCTCGGGAGACACCTCGCCCTTCGCGCCCCGGTGCATCTTGTACCTGCGATGGGGCGAGTTGGAGCGCAGATAGTCGGCCTCGATCGCCTCCTGGTCCACGCCGACGGCCATCAGCGTCACCGCGACCGAGAGACCCGCGCGGTCCTTGCCCGCCGCGCAGTGCATCAGCGCGGGCACGCTGTCCTCCGCGAGCGTGTGCAGGATCCGGCTGTGCTCAGCGGTGCGGTTCTTGATCATCGAGCGGTACGAGGCGATCATGCGGGCCGCGCCCTGCCCGTCCGCGAGCACGGTGCGCAGCTGGTCCAGCTCGCCGTCGCGCACCATCTTCCAGAACTCCGCGCCGTCGGCGGGGTCGGAGAGCGGGATGTTGAGGTTGCGCACGCCCGGCAGCTCCACGTCCGGGCCCTCCAGGGCCTGGTCCGCGGAGTTGCGGAAGTCGAAGACCGTGTGCAGTCCCAGGCCGCCCAGGAACCGGGCGTCCTCCGGGGTCGCGTGCGCGAGATGGCCGCTCCGGAAGAGCACGCCGTGCCGGAGGCGCCGCCCGTCCGCCGTCGGCACTCCGCCGACGTCGCGGAAGTTGCGCACCCCGGTCAACGTGGGTTCGGTGGACTGCTGGCTCACGGATGCTCCTCGTCTGTGCGACGGCGTGCTGCCCGCACCGACGATACGACATGGTCAGGGTGCGGCCGGTGTGCCCGAGTGCGCCCATCACGCACGGTCTCGCGGCGCCCGCCGTGGGTGTCCGTCCGTTTCGTCACTCGTGGTGCCGTGTGTGCCGCGAGGGTCGAATTCAGGCCCCATATCGGGGTTGCGGCCTGAACGCCGCCGGGGGCGACGTGAGGGGCGCTCCGATGCGCATATGCCGGTGTCAGCGAACGGACCCGGTCCTGCATGCATGCGTATGCGCTGTTCGTCCGTATCGGATCACGCGGTGTGCCGGACAGGGGGATTCCGGTTGTGAATCGGTTCATGGGGAACGTGGCGCAGGCCGTCCGCGCGCGGGGCCGTGGTCTTGTGAACTCGCCTGTTCCGTCCGCGAGTTCGCAGCTCATCGGTGATGAATCGGTGAACTCGGTGACGGCCGGGCCGACTTGAGGGGGCTCCGGTCCGGTGTCCGCCGCCCCCGCCGCCGGGTGGCGAGCAAGTGGCTAAGAGTAACTGAGGGGCTGCACAAGGCAGTTACGCTCACCTCGCGTGACCCTGTGACTACGACAGCGATCTTCACTCGTTAGGAGCTGGCGAAGGGTGGCGAATATGTCATCCGCGTCCGTGATGAGTGGTTGTGCGCATTAGCTTGGCCGAGGCGCTGCCAGAGCTGACGTGCCCTGTGCCCGTGCTTCGAAGAAGCCCACCAGCCGACCTTGCGATCAACCGAGGAATCCGATGTCTGAACCCCCGAACCATGCGGTGCATACAGGAAGGGGAAGATCCGGCCCGGCACCGACGTCAGGGCCCCACCCCGGGAACGCCCCGCTTCCGGTCGCAGCTCAGGGGCCCCGCGACTCCGCCACGCAGGCCGCCACGGCAGCGCTCGCAGGGCACGCGGCGGCCGCGGCATCCGCAGCGCCCTCGGCCAACGGTTCCAGGCGACGGCACGGCCGCACTCCCGTACGTCAGAGCCCGGGCGACGCGGCGCTCAGGCTCCGCATGGTGCGCCTGGCCGTCTTCCCCGCGTCCGTCATCGCCGTCGCGGGCGCAGCCGTGGTCGCGTACGTGATGACCGCCGAGGGCAGCATCCGCGCCTCGGGGGCGCCCGCGCGGGGCGACGGCGGGCTCGTGCTCTGGATCGTCCTCGCCGCGGCGCTCTTACTCGTGTGCGGCGTCATCGTCGTCGCCGCGCACTCCGCCACCGTCCAGGCCCGTCGCGCGCTGGAGCGCCAGACCGAGCTGCGCCGCTCCGTGGCACGCGGGCGGTCCGACATCCGCGCCCTGCTGAGCAGCCTCGAACAGGGCGCCCGCCCCCGTCCCCGCCCGCTGCCGGCGCTGCCCGAACCCGACGTGCAGGCAGACGCGTTCGAGCTCCTGGCCCATGAACTCGCCCACGCCCAGCACTCCGCGGAGACCGCCGTCACCGAGGCCGTGGCGCTCGTACGCAGCAACTCCAGCGGCAGCGAGGAGAAGGTCGAGGTCTTCGTCAACCTCGCCCGTCGCCTCCAGTCGCTCGTACACCGCGAGATCGAGCTGCTCGACGAGCTGGAGAACGAGGTCGAGGATCCCGATCTGCTCAAGGGGCTCTTCCACGTCGACCACCTCGCGACCCGAATCCGGCGGCACGCGGAGAACCTCGCCGTGCTGGGCGGTGCCGTCTCCCGCCGCCAGTGGAGCCGCCCGGTCACCATGACCGAGGTGCTGCGCTCGTCCATCGCGGAGGTCGAGCAGTATCCGCGGGTCAAGCTCGTGCCGCCGATCGAGGGCACCCTGCGCGGTCACGCCGTGGCCGACGTGATCCACCTGCTGGCCGAACTCGTCGAGAACGCAACGGTGTTCTCCGCTCCGCAGACCCAAGTGCTGCTCCGTGCGCAGCATGTGACGGCGGGTCTGGCCATCGAGGTCGAGGACCGCGGCCTGGGCATGCCCGCCGCCGAGCAGAACCGTATGAACGCCGTGCTCTCCGACCCCGAGCGCATCGACGTCGGCGAGCTGCTACAGGACGGACGGATCGGGCTGTTCGTGGTCTCGGCGCTCGCCCAGCGGCACGGCATCGTCGTACAGCTTCAGAGCAACATCTACGGGGGCATCCAGGCCGTGCTGGTGCTGCCGCGCGAGGTCCTCGGCGACGAGCCCGCGAGCCCGGTGGAGCAGTCCGGCGCGGCCGTCGCCACCGGTACGGCCGCGGCCCGGAACGGGGCGGCCCGCATGCCGCATGCCCGTACGGAGAGCACCGAGCATCCGCTGCCGGCGGCCCCGG
This sequence comes from Streptomyces sp. HNM0575, assembly GCF_012726265.1. Classification (GTDB taxonomy): domain Bacteria; phylum Actinomycetota; class Actinomycetes; order Streptomycetales; family Streptomycetaceae; genus Streptomyces. The sequence continues at coordinate 492,088 of NZ_JAASAG010000003.1, forward strand.
AGGGAGCGCGTCAGCCGCAGCCGCCACTCCAGCCGCAGGCCTCGCTCCACTCGCAGGACCCGCTTCAGTCGCAGGCCTCGCAGGATCCGCTTCAGTCGCAGGAGGGGGCGCATCCGCAGTCCCGGCCCCTGCCGGAGCCGCGGTCCCGGTCCGAGGCGCACGCTCACGCCCAGTCCCAGTCCCAGTCCCAGCTCGGGTCGCGGGCGCAGTCCGGGGCGGACGACTCGACGGCCCCGTCGCCCGCCGCGGCCTCGTACTCCCCGCCGCGGCCCGGCGCGGAGCCCCGCCTCCCGGGGCACTCACGGCGCCAGACGTCCGCGCCCGCTTCCCAGCCCGCAACCGCCGCCGTGAACGGCGAGCGTCCCGAACTGCCGCGGCGCCGGCGCCAGGAGCATCTCGCGCCCGAGCTTCGTGAGGCACCGCCCGCGCGGGGCGGTGAGCCGGGCGGCACCTCCTGGGACGCGACGACGCAGGGCCACGATCCCGGCCTGATGGCCGCCTTCCAGCGCGGTACGAGCCGCGCCGAGGAATCCGACGGCGACGCCGCAGGCCCCGGCCCGGGTCCCGACGCCGGCGCGAGCACAGGCATGAGCACAGGCACGAGCACCGGCAACGAAGCTCCCCACCCCGCCGACTGAGGCCGGGCCGGTGCGTTTTCCGCGATCCTCCGGCCTGCGGCACGGGCGTTCCCACCTGCCCACCGTTGCGGCGGATCAGACGTCCCCGAGCTCGCGGCCGTACGCATTCGCCGCGGGCCTGATTCCGAGATTCCGACGGACCGGTACGGGCACGGCCTCGTCCCGCCCGCTCCGCGGTTCCCGCCCTGAAGGAGAAGAACGCGATCATGGTGAGCGAAGCCCCCATCGGCCACTCGGCAGACCTGTCGTGGCTGTTGACCGGACTCGTACAGCGCGTGCCTCACACGCGCAGTGCGCTCCTGCTGTCCTCCGACGGTCTGGTGAAGGCCGTGCACGGCCTGGAGACCGACACCGCCGACCACATGGCGGCCCTGGCGTCCGGGCTCTACTCGCTCGCACGCAGCGCAGGCGTGCGCCTCGGCGACGGCGGTGACGTGCGCCAGGTCGTCGTGGAGCTCGACACGTCGCTGCTCTTCGTCTCGACGGCGGGCCAGGGCGCCTGCATCGCCGTCCTGGCCGGGCGGGACGCCGACGCCGCCGTGCTCGGATACGAGATGGCGATGCTCGTCAAGAGCGTCCGCCCCTATCTGGGCACGCCCGCACGCCAGCCGGCCGGCCACTGAGGCGCCGGATGAGAAGACGGCAGCCGTCAGAGGTGCCGTTGCTCGACGACGACGCGGGGCGGCTGATCCGCCCGTACACCGTCAGCAACGGACGTACGAAGCCCTCGGCCCAGTTCGACCTGCTGACCATGGTGATGGCCACCGGCGACCGCCCGTACAGCTATCTCGGACCGGACCACAGCCATGTGCTCAAGCTCTGCGGCGGCCCCGTCTCGGTGGCCGAGATCGCCGCGCAGATAGCCCAGCCCGCAGTGGTCACCAAGGTGCTGCTGTCCGACCTGGTGGACTGCGGAGCGATCACTTCGCGTGCTCCGGGACGTGCGCCGCTGGGCAACGACCCGACCGATCGACAACTGCTGGAGGCGGTGCTGGATGGGCTCCGTAGACGACTCTGAGGCGAGCCGTGCCGATCCGTTCCCTGCCGCGCTGAAGATCCTCATCGCCGGCGGCTTCGGCGTCGGCAAGACGACCTTCGTGGGCGCGGTGAGCGAGATCGAGCCGCTCAGTACGGAGGAGCTGCTGACCCAGGTCAGCGCGGCCACCGACAGCCTCGAGGGCGTCGAGGACAAGGCCACCACGACCGTGGCCATGGACTTCGGGCGCATCACGCTCAGCGCCTCGCACATGCTCTATCTCTTCGGCACGCCGGGCCAGGAGCGCTTCTGGTTCATGTGGAACGAGCTGTCCGAGGGCGCGCTGGGCGCCGTGGTGCTCGCCGACACCCGGCGCCTCGAACACTGCTTCGCCGCCGTGGACTTCTTCGAACGGCGCGGGATCACCTTCATCGTCGCGGTGAACGAGTTCGACAACTCCTACCACTACGGGCCCGACGAAGTCCGCGCGGCGATCGACCTCAAACCCGATGTGCCGGTGGTGCTCTGCGACGCCCGGGAGTCCAGATCGGCCACACAGGTTCTCGTCTCCCTTGTCCAGCATCTGATCAACACGAGGAGCTCCCATGGCACCGATGTCGTTTGACCCCACCAGCCATCTGCTGCTGACACCCGAGGACACCGAGGCGCCCAACAGGGTCGTGCGGCTGCGGGAGTTGGGCCTCGGCGAGGCGCCCGTCCCCGAGTTCGACGACTTCGCACGCCATCTCGCGCGGGTCACCGGCGCGCCGTACGCCATGGTGAACTTCATCGACGAGGAGCGTCAGTACTTCGCGGGGCTGTACGCGCCCGGCTCGGACCAGGCGGTCGAGCTGAACCCGGGCTCGGGGGCCGGCGCCGACGCGTCCGTCGGCCGCGTCATGGCCCGCGATCACGGCTACTGCCCCCATGTCATCGTGCGGCGCAAGGCGCTCGTGCTGGAGGACGTGTGCGACTATCCGCGCTTCGCCGGGAATCCGGTGGTCGACGAGATCGGTATCCGCTCCTACCTCGGTGCCCCGCTGATAGACCGCACGGGCATGGCCCTCGGCACCGTGTGCGTGGTCGACCAGGAGCCCAGGCCGTGGGGGCGGCAGGGGCTGGAGACCATCAAGTCGATGGCCGCTGACCTGGTGGAGCAGATCCACCGGCGGGAGCACCAGGGACCCTGAACGGCGGCCGGCCGGCCGCGTATCGGTGAGGTGTCCGTGGTGCTCCCGCGTGCTTCCGCGCTGCCCGCCCTGCCCGCGCTCCTCAGCCCGCGGGCTCCGGCTCCAGCCGCACCAGTTCGCTCAGCCGCTCGGACCAGGAGCCCTTGGCCGTCCCGAGGGCGACCTCCCCGAGCCGAAGCCGCTGGACGTCGGAGGTGCCGGCCGGGGCGAAGATGTGGTGGGCGTCGCGGAGATAGCGCTCGACGGGCCGGTCGGTGAAGAGCCCGCAGGCCGCGTGGATCTCCATGGCGTCCCGCGCGGAGTCCAGGGCGTACTCCACGTTCACGAGCTTGGCGTTCATCAACTCCGCGTCGCACGGCTGCCCTTGGTCGAGCAGGTGCACGGCGTGGTACGCGGCGAGGCGTGCCGTCATCAGGCGGGACTGCATCTGGCCGAGTTTCAGCTTGACGGAACCGAGTTCGCCGAGCGGAGCCCCGTAGCGCCGGCGTTCGGCGCAGAAGGCGGATGTCTCGTCGAGGATCGCCTGGTGAATGCCGAGCGAGACGGCCGTGAGGTTCGCCCGCCCGTACAGGACGCTGGAGGAGTAGGCGACCGCGAGGCCGTCGCCCTCCTCGCCGAGCCGGTTGGCGGCGGGCACGCGGCAGCCGTCGAAGACCAGCTCGCCGAAGCTGAAGCCGTGCAGGCCCATGGCGGGGCGCTGGCGGCCCAGGGAGAAGCCGGGGGTGTCCGACTCCACGAGGAAGGCCGTGAGGCCCTTGGAGCCGGGGCCGGTGCGGACCACGACGCCGTGGAGATCTCCGACGTGTGAGTTGCCGACGTAGACCTTGCTGCCGTTGAGGATGTAGTCGTCGCCGTCCCGCACGGCGGAGGACGTCATTCCGAGTACGTGGCCGCCGGACTCCGGCTCCGTCACGGCTATGGTCGGCAGGCAATCGCCCGAGGCAATTGCAGGCAGCCACGTTTTCTTTTGCTCTTCGTTGCCAAAGTGAATGATCTTGGCAACGCCGAGCTGTGAGGCCTGGACCATGGCGCCCATCGCGCCGCTCACCCTGGACAGTTCCTCGATCACCACCGTCTTGCCGACATGGCCCATGCCCATGCCTCCGTATCCGGGCGGCACGGTGGCGCCGATCCACCCCTGACGTGCGATGAGACGGGACAGGCCCACGGATGCCGCCCGGGTGGCCTCCATGTGTGCTATTCGGGGTTTGACCTCGGTGTTCGCGAACTCCCGGACCGCTGTGCGTAATTCCTCGTGGCTATGGTCCGTGAAGTAGCGTTCCATGACGAGCCCTTCTCCGCGGGTGCCTCCGCTTCCGGTTGGGCGGAGGTCGTGCACCGGCTTCCGACCCGCCCCTGGCATAGGCCGACCGCAATATCCTCCCTCGCGGCGCGGCCAGTTCAAGATCGCTCGCGCCTTTTGGCCGAAACCCTCCCTTTTGCAATCTCAACTGGCTTGTGTGGCAGGGCGGATGGGTCGTGAACGATCGGCACATGCGTGGGGCACCCCGCCAGCGTTACCCACTGGCATAGCATCGTTACCGCCTGCGCTCAGCAAAACAGGCCAATTGGCGGCAACTCGACACGGCCGTTACCGATGAGGATTCGTGGGGATGCGGCGTCCATCGTCGAAGTGTGCTGCGATTTGTACCGGCTGGTGACGCTGTGTACCGGCTGGAAGAGCCCTCGCCGGCGATGCGCCGCCGCCGGGTGCGGCGCACCCGGCGGGAGCACGAAGGCGGGCGTGCGCCGTATATGTCTCCGAGTGCGCTCGCCCCTCCGTGAGAGCCGCGAACTCCCCGGCGAGTAGCGGCGGTACGGCGTGGAGCGGACGGTTCCGGTCCGCGCACGCCGTACGTGCTCTCACTCCCGGAGCGCCGGGTCCCAGGCGCCGGCGCTCCGGCGTCCGAGCCGGGCGACCTTCACGCCGGACGCACCGGACAGTACGGTTACCGTCTGCAAGCGAACCAGCGGATGCGAGGAGGCAGACACCGTGGGCGGCGTACGGCAGGACCACACGACGGCAGCGGACGGCACCCTCCTCGCCACCTACACCTGGCATCCCGACGACGCGGAAGGCGCGGGCAGACTCCCGCGGGCCCTCGTCCAGATCGCCCACGGAGCGGCCGAACACGCCCAGCGCTACGACCGGTTCGCCCGCTTCCTGGGCCGCTTCGGCTACACCGTCGTCGCCTCCGACCACCGCGGCCACGGAGCGACCGCGGAGCACACCGGCGGATACGGGGTGGTCGGCGACAGCGGCTGGCGGGCGACGGTCGACGACCTCAAGGCCGTGGGCGACCGCGTGCGCGCCGAACTCCCCGACGGCACGCCCTTCGTCTTCCTCGGACACAGCATGGGCTCCCAACTGGCCCGTGACTACGTGCAGGAGTACGGGGACGGGGTGGCCGGGCTCATCCTCTCCGGCACCTTCCGCTCCCTGCCCGGCTGCGAGTCCGAGACGGCGATCAGGCAGCTGGAGAAGGAGATCGACAAGGGCGGCAGGGACGCGGTCTCCGACTTCGTGCCGGACCTCTTCAGCTCCTTCAATGACCCGTACACCCACCGCACCGGGTTCGAATGGCTCTCCCGCGACGAGGACGAGGTCGACGTCTACGCGGGCGACGAGCGCTGCGGGTTCGCCTTCAGCGCCGGGCTCTCACTGGACTGGGTGCTCGGCAGCCGTAAGATCAACGACCCGGAGCAGCTGGGACGGATCCCGCGCGACCTTCCCGTGCACATCGCCGTCGGCGACCAGGACCCGTGCAACCAGGGCATGACGCTGGTCTACGAACTCCTGGAGGACTTCCGCTACTTGGGGATGCGGGAGCTCGGCTGGAAGGCGTACGCCGACGCGCGCCACGAGATCCTCAACGAGACGAACCGCGACGAGGTCCACACCGACCTGCTCCAGTGGCTCAACGCGCACGTGTGAGGCGCCGTCAGGCGTGACGCCGGCGCGACGCGCCGGGCACCGGCCGACGCGGCGCGGTGTGCCCCAGCGCGGCGCCGGGCCCGGTGGGCTCACGGCACGACGGCGAAGCCCTGCTGGAACGTGGAGGCCGGGCCGGGGCGGGCGTAGTACCAGCCCTGAGCGGTGTCGCAGCCCAAGTCCCGCAGTTTCGCCGCCTGATGCTCGGTCTCCACGCCCTCCACCGTCACCGCGAGCCCCAGCGCGTGCGCGAGCGTCACGATGCCCTCGACGAAGGTGACGTCGGCCGGGTCGGCGGGATGCTGCTGGAGGCCCTGTGTGAAGGAGCGGTCCAGCTTCAGCGTGGTGGCGGGCAGCCGGCGCAGATTGGCGAGGTTGGAGTAGCCGGTGCCGAAGTCGTCGAGCGCGATCTCCACGCCCAGCTCGGCGAGTTGGCGCAGCGGCTTCAGCTCGTCCTCGTCCGCGCCGATCAGCGCGCTCTCCGTCACCTCCAGGCAGAGTGAGGAGGGCTCCATGCCGGCCGCCTCCAGCACCGCCACCGTGTCCGGCACCAGATCGGGGTGGTGGAGCTGGCGAGGGGAGAGGTTCACGTTCACCCGGAGCGGCCTGGACTCGACGCCGGCCGCGGCATCGGCACCCTGACCCTTGCCCTTCCCCTTGCTCCTGCCCTTCCCCTTGGCCTTCGAGGCGGCGGAGTTGCGCTCCTCGTGCCAGGCGCAGGCCTGCCGTACGGCCTGTTCCATCACCCAGCGGCCCAACGGGACGATGAGACCGGTGTGTTCGGCGAGCGGGATGAACCGGTCGGGGCCGAGCAGGCCGTGCACCGGATGCTTCCAGCGCACCAGGGCCTCCGCGCCGTCGACGTGGCCGTCGCTCATGCGGATCAGCGGCTGGTACTCCAGGAAGAACTCGTCCCGCTCCAGCGCGGAGGGCAGCCGGTTGGTGAGGCTGTGCCGGTCGATGGCGCGTGCGTCGGAGTCGGGGTCCGCCAGCTCGTAGCGGTTGCCGCCGGCGTCCTTGGCCCGGTACATGGTGATGTCGGCGCTGCGCATGACGTCTTCGGGGCGCAGCTCGCCGCTCGGGCCCTCGACGATGCCGATGCTCGCCCGTACCGACAGCTCGCGCCCGTCGACCCCGATGGGCGTCGCCAGGGCGGCCAGCACCTGCCGGGCCAGCTCGGTGACCTCTTCCGGGCCGGACGGGTCGGTGACCAGCGCCGCGAACTCGTCGCCGCCGATACGGGCCACGAGGTGCCCGGAGCCCGCCGTGCAGGACTGGAGGCGTTCGGCGACGGCGATGAGCAGCTGGTCGCCCACGGCGTGGCCGAGGCTGTCGTTGACGGCCTTGAAGCCGTCGATGTCGAGATAGCACAGCCCGAACCGCTTGACCTCGCCCGTCGCGGACAGCAGCCGGTCGAGCCGCTCGGCGAACAGCGTGCGGTTGGGCAGCCCGGTCAGCTCGTCGTGGGTCGCCTCGTAGCGCAGCCGCAGATGCAGCAGCCGGCGTTCGGTGATGTCCTCCAGCAGCGCCAGCTGGTAGCGGGGCTCGCCGTCGGCGTCGCGCAGCAGCGAGACCGTGAGGTTGGTCCACAGCACCGTGCCGTCGGGCCGCTGGTACGGCTTCTCCACACGGAAGTGGTCCCGTTCGCCGCGCACCAACTGCCGGTGCATGCGCCAGACTTGGGGCGCGTCGTCCGGGTGCACCCACTCGTTGACGTTCCGCCGGCGCATCTCCTCCTCGGAGCGGCCGAACATCCGGGCGAGCGCGCCGTTGGCGTCCCGGATGCGGCCGTCCATGTCGGCGATGGAGATGCCGATGGTGGCGCCGTTGAAGACGGCGCGGAAGCGGGTCTCGCTGGCGTGCAGCGCCTCCTCCACGGCGGTCTGCGCGGCGAGCGCGGCCCGGGAGAGGGACTCCTGCTCGCTGAGGGTGCGGTCGCGCAGCGCACGCGTGAAGCCCGCGGCGATGGAGTGCTGGAGGCGGGAGCAGCGGGCCCGTGCCTCGTCGACGTCGAGCGTGCTGCTCTCCGGGTCGCGTCCGTAGAGGACGAGGTAGGAGTCGACGACGCCGAGCAGATGCGGCAGCGCGTCGGGGCTGGTGCAGTGGCCGTCCACGAGGGCGGCGCCCACCTCGCGCCCGACGGCCGGGGTGAAGGGGTGGGCGTGCAGCGCGTCGCAGAGCTGCACGGCCAACGGGTAGAGGTAGTCCTCCAGTTCGGCACGCGTCATCGAGGTCTGCGTGACCGGGTAGACGGCGCGGCTCCAGATGGTCGCGAAGCGCCGTAGTCCGTCCTTCTCTAGCCCTTCGGGCTCGTGCGGCTCCGAACTCACCCGAGGCTTCCCGCCTTGTGGCCCACCCCTGCGTAGCCGCTGAGGAGGAGCGGATCCTCCGACTCGGGCATGTCCTCGGGACGCCAGCGGGCGAGGGGGACCAGGCCCGGGTCGACGAGCTCGAAGCCGTCGAAGAACTGCTTGATCTCGGAGCGGCCGCGCGTGATCAGCGGTGAACTCGTCTGTCTGTACACGTTGCGGACGTCGGCGCCGACGTTGCGCATCGGGCCCTCGTCGGCCGAACTGTGCGACACCACGAGGAGACTGCCGGGCGCCAGGCGGTCGCCGATCTCCCTGACCGTCTTCCAGGGATCGTCCTTGTCCTCGACGAAGTGCAGCAGCGCGACCAGCAGCAGCGCGACGGGACGCTCCAGGTCCAGCAGCCTCTCCACCTCGGCGCTGTAGAGGATGTCCTGCGGGGAGCGGAAGTCGGCCGAGACGACGTCGGCGCGCTCGTCACCGTCGAGCACCGCGCGGCTGTGCGCCACGGCCACGGGGTCGTTGTCGACGTAGACGACGCGGGCGGAGTCGTCGGCCTGCTGGGCCACTTCGTGTACGTTGCCGAACGTCGGTATGCCCGAGCCGATGTCGAGGAACTGGGTGACGCCCTCGCCGATCGCGTAGCGGACGGCCCGGCGCATGAAGGCACGATTCGCCTGGATGATTTTCGGCAGCCCCGGCCAGGCCTCGACGGCCCGCTTCCCGGCTTCCCTGTCCACCTCGAAGTTGTGCGAGCCGCCCAGATAGTAGTCGTACATCCGGGACACGCTCGGCACCGTCAGGTCTATGCCCTGCGGGGCCCAGGCAGGACGTTCCATCTGGCTCTCCAGCTCGTTCAGCTCCACGGCTGCTTGCCGTCGGTCATGAGGCTACTGACAGGTGCGGGGCAGTTGGAAGGAATCGGAGACTCCCGGGCTTGATCTTGCCCCGCCGGTGCGGAGTTTCCGGGGCATAGCACCCTGGCAATTCGCCCCTGGCCGGAAGAGGGCGCCCGAGAACGGGATGAACTGGGCGGCCCTGCCCCTGCGTTGGCTTCCATGGCGTCCGGCGGCGCGGACGCGTCGCACGGATGAATGGCACCGTAACCCTCTTCGGTACGTGAGCGCTCAATAACGGCGGACCTTCTGCGCAAATCACGTACGGGCCGGGCCGTCTCGTGACACGGATCAGCACCGGCAGGACATCGGCGGTCCCCAACTTGGCCTGCCGTCCCGCGGCAACTGGGCCTGCCGCGCCGCGCGTTGGCGGCACCGGGCGGGCGCACCGCCGGCGGCTCCGGGGCGCCTGCCTCCATGGTCGCGCACCGTGCCGCGCACCGTCCCGCGCTCCGGAGCGTCAATCGTTTCCACGGCGCCGGCGGTGGCACCCGGAGCTGACGGGAGGGCGGCGAGTCCGTGTCCCGCCGCGGCCCGCGAGAGGAGGCCGATCATGAACTGCTATGACTGCCTGACACTTCAGGAGACCAACGCGGCGGTGGCGGTGTGCACCCGCTGCGGCGCGGGGCTGTGCCTCGAGCACGCGCACGTGGCGCCGCAGATCGTGCACGAGACCGCGGGCGTGGGCAGGTCCACGCACAGCCCGGACGCGCGCAGGCTGACGTGCGGGGTGTGCCACGAGGCCGAGGTCTGAGCGGGAGATCCGAGCGCTCGGGGCGGTGTGCAGGGGCTTGCGCGGGTGCCGTGGCGCCCGGCCGGTCCGCCGCCCGGCGGCCGTGAGGGCGCGGCCTGGAGGACACTGGAAGTGGCACACCCGATAGCGGGAAGAGGCGAGAGAGATGACGCTTCGCCGTCCCGGACAGCGGGCCGGTACGACGCACACCCCGCGTCCCCCACGCCCCGAGCCGCCGCAGCCCTTCGAGCGCTACTGGTCACGTACGGGCACCGAACCCGTCACGGCCCGTAGTGCGATGGGCGTACGGCTGGTCCTCGCGGTGCTGTTCACCCCGGTGTTCCTCGCCGCGACGGGGCTGTTCTGGTTCTGGATGACGCAGTCGGGGGCCGGAGACGTACCGGGCCCGGACTCGCTGCGCACCCTCACCGCGATCTGCGGAGGACTCGCGCTGTTCGCGGTGACCGATCTGATCGTCCTGCTGAGGCGGAGGCGCAGGCGGAAGCCGCCGCAAGCCTCCTCGTGAGGCGGTGCGCGAACGTTTTCGGCAGACCCACACGGGTACCGCCGGGTGGCATGACGGAGGATGCGGAATGACCGAGGACGAAGGCCACGACCCGGGGGCGGAGCCGGAGGACGAGGGGATCCCGGACCTTCAGGACGGCTCGCCCGAGGCGGAGATGGCCAGCGACCCCCAACGGGCGCCCGTGCCGGGGGACGAGCCCGTGGCCGTCGAGAGTTACGGCACGACCTTCACCGAGCAGGTGGAGGGTGAATCCCTCGACGAGCGCCTGTCGGAGGAGGAGCCCGACGTCGGGGACGAGGAGGCCGAGCAGCTCGCCGACGAGCAGGCGGGACAGCTCAGCGACGACCCGCTGTCGTGGCGGGCGGCCAACCAGGACACCTTCTCCACGGCGTCACCGGCGCAAGGGCTGTCGGGGGAGGAGACAGCCATGCATGTGGCGGAGGACGACGAGCGCGAACTCGGCCTGGATCTGGAGGAGATCGAGTCGGCGGCGGAGGGGCCGGACCACCGGCCCGCCCGTGTGGAAGGGCCGCAGCAGGTCGACCTGGACACCGACGAGGACCAGTAACGGCACTGGGGCCCGCGGGAGTTCGTCCCGCGGGTTCCGCTGTGCGGTGCTCTCGCCGTCGCACTCTCCGCGGGAGCACTCTCCGTTGGGCACTCTTCGCGGGAGCACTCTCCGCGGGTGTCACAGGCGGACGCCGCGCCCCCGCAGATAGCCGAGCGGATCGATGTCCGTGCCGTAGCCGGGGCCCGTACGGATCTCGAAGTGCAGGTGCGGGCCCGTCGCGTTGCCGGTCGAGCCGGAGCGGCCCAGGCGCTGCCCCGGAACGACGTTCTGGCCCGCGCGTACGGAGATCGCCGAAAGGTGCCCGTACTGGCTGTACTTGCCGTCGCGGTGGCGCAGCACCACTTCGTATCCGTACGCGTCGGCCCAGCCCGCCGAGACGACCCTCGCCGCTGAGACGGCCTTCACGGACGTGCCCGTGGGAACGGGGAAGTCCACGCCGGTGTGGTGACCCGAGGACCAACTGCCGCCCGAGGCGCGGTAGGCGGTGCTCGGGGCGACGCCGCTGACGGGCGCGGTCAGCGCGGAGGAGGCGGGTTTGCGTGCGGGGGAGGCGGCCTTGCGCTCCGGCTTCGGCGCGGTCTTCTGTCCTGCCTTCCGCTCCGCCTTCTGGTCCGCCTTCTGGTCCGTCTTCCGGGCGGTCCCGGCCCCTGACTTGGGCCCGGTCTTGGGCCCGGTCTTGGGCCCGGTCTTGGGCCCGGTCTTGGGCCCGGTCTTGGGCCCGGTCTTGGGCCCGGTCTTGGGCCCGGTCTTGGGCCCGGTCTTGGGCCCGGTCTTGGGCGCGGCCTTCGACCCTGACTTGGACCCGGCGCCGTGCTCCCCGCTCCCCTCCGGCCGCGGCTCGTCCGTACGGTGCGTGCCGTCCAGGTGCAGACGCTGACCGGGCAGGATCAGGTCCGGATCGCCGCCGACGGTGCGGCGGTTGCGCTCGTACAGGCCCGGCCAGCCGCCCTCCACATCGTGTTCCTCGGCGATGGCGGAGAGGCTGTCGCCGCCCACGACCTCATAGGTCGTCGCCTTCTTGGAACGGTCCGCCCTCGCCCGTTCCGCTCTCTCCGCGCGCTCGGCCTGCTCGGACTGCTTCGCCTGCCCGAACTGGCCTGCCCCTTCGGCCCGTTCGGCCCGCTCGGCGTCCTCCTTCCGGGCCGTGCGTCCCGCATCCGCCGCCGCCCGCGCCGGGCTCGCCTGTGCCCCTCCGCGTGAAAGCCCCGCCCGGGGACCGCAGTTGGGCCACGCCTTCGGGCCCTGACCAGTGAGCACCTTCTCGGCCACGGCGATCTGCTGGCCCTTCGTCGCGAGGTCCGCACGCGCCGCGTACGCGGTACCGCCGTACGCTTCCCAGGTGCTCTGCGAGAACTGGAGCCCGCCGAAGTAGCCGTTGCCGGTGTTGATCTCCCAGTCGCCGCCGCTCTCGCACGACGCGACCTTCTGCCAAGCGTCCTCGGGGGCGGCGTGCACGAGCTGCGCACCGACCAGGGGTAACGCGACGCCTGCTCCGCCCGCCGTGACCTTGAGCGACGTGCGGGACAGGGCGCCGGTACGGGTACGGCGGTGGCGTCCGCGAGCGGCCATGGCGGGACCTCCGGTCAAATGCGCGCCCCGTCAAGGGAGTTACGGAGCGTCAGTGGGGTTTACGGAGCGCGCCCACGATACGTTCGGCGCCGAAAAGGTCACAAGGGGTCACGAGAAGTCGCACAGAGGCACACAGCGTCGCAACAGCACGGACGGCTCCGGCGAAGAGGGCAGCGAGAGAGTGCCAACGGGGCAGCGGGAGCCGCGGCAGAAGCCGGGCGGGGACGGTCAGGAGCCGAGGTCGCGCTCGCGCACCAGGCGGTTGACGGCCCGGTCGGCGAAGCCCTCCTCCAGATAGACCTCGCACACGAGCGCGCCCGTGCCGGACAGGTCGTGCTCCACCTCGTAGAGGCTGATCTCGGAGCCGTCGGCCAGCAGGAACGCGTGCTCGTAGACGGTGCACCACACCTGCCACTCGTGCGCCAGCACCTGCGGCTTCGGCACGGGCAGGATCTCGTGGCCCCTTGCGCTCTCCAGCAGGCGGGCGACGTCCTCGCCGGGGCGGTCGTCGTTCTCGGCGCGGCGCAGCAGCCGTCGTGCGTGATCGGGGGAGCCGGTCTCGCTGTAGGTGCGGCGGCCGAAGGGATGGTCGGCCGTCAGCAGGAGTTCGACGGGCACCTCGCGGGTGGTGCCGTACCGCCTGCCGCGCGGCCCGCGGGCGGCGGCCCTGTGCGACTGCTGCACCCGGCTCTCGGAGCGGACCAGCGCCTCTTCGCTCTCGTACACCTCGTGCAGGACGCCCTCGCCGCCCGGACCCTCGTCGTAGCTCAGCTCCCACAGCGACAGCAGCTGTCCGTCGGGAAGCAGGAAGACGTGACGGTGGCTGCTGCACCGCAGGCTCGGTGCGGGCGCCTTGCGCTGCCGCCAGCCGTGCAGCTCGACGTGGCACAGCAGCGCCCCGTCGAGGCGGGCGAGGACGGCGTCGGAGACGTCGAAGGGATTCCGGGCACGCGCCAGCAGTTCCCGCACATGCTCAGCAGGCGTCGGAACTGCTTCCATGCCCATGGCGGAGCCCCTCCCCGGCATATACCACCTGACGATCCCCGCAGGCACACACCGTAGTCCGGGGAGCACTCTCACGGGAGAGGATTCGATGGAATTCCGGTGCGGGAAGCGGAACTTCCCTGGCGAGTGCTGTGTAGCTCCTTTGAAGGCGGGTACCGCGCCTCGCACAGCCCCTCGGCAGCGAGAGGAGGCCGCCATGCAGTTCCGTGACCGCCGCGAGGCCGGAAAGGCCCTCGCGGAGAAGCTGAGCGGACGGCGCGAAGACGGACGGCTGCCGGATCCCGTGGTACTGGCCCTGCCGCGCGGCGGAGTCCCCGTGGCCGACGAGATCGCCCGGGTGCTGGGCGCACCGCTCGACGTGGTCGTCGCCCGCAAGATCGGTGCTCCTTTCCAGCCGGAGCTGGGCGTCGGCGCCGTGGCGGGCGACGCGCCCCCCGTCTACGACCCTGTTCTGCTGGGGCAGTTGGGGCTGAGCGAGCACGAACTGGCGCCCACGGCCGAGCGCGAGCAGGCCGAGCTGAAGCGGCGCGAGGAGGCGTACCGGAAGGGCAGGGGTCCGCTGGACCTGGCCGGGCGCTCTGCCGTGCTCGTCGACGACGGGGTCGCCACGGGGTCGACGGCGCGTGCCGCGCTGCGGGCCGTACGCCGGGCCGGTCCGGTGCGCACCGTGCTCGCCGCGCCCGTGTGCTCCCGCGAGGCGCTGGAGCAGCTGTCCGGGGACGCCGACGAGATCGTCTGCGCGTACGTGCCGCCGGCCTTCGGGTCGGTGGGCTTCTGGTACCAGGACTTCCCGCAGTTGAGCGACGAGGAGGTGCTGGACATCCTGCACGTCACCAAGTGACGTCCGCACCAAGTGACGTCCGCACCAAGTGACCTCCGCGCGCGGTGCCGCGGGCCGATTCCGTACCGGCCCGCGGCACCGCGCCTCGTACCCCCGGCTACGGCTTGAACACCACCTTCACCGCACCGTCGGCCTTCTTCTGGAACATCTCGTATGCCTCGGGCGCCTGCGCGAGGGGCAGATGGTGCGTGGCGAAGTCGTCCACCCCGAGCACGTCCTCGTCCGTGAGCAGCGGGAGGATGTCCGGCACCCAGCGCTTGACGTTGGCCTGTCCCATGCGCAGCTGGATCTGCTTGTCGAACAGCGTCATCATCGGCAGCGGGTCGGCGGCGCCGCCGTAGAGGCCGGAGAGCGAGATCGTCCCGCCGCGGCGCACGATGTCGATCGCGTGCTGGAACGCGGCCAGCCGGTCGACTCCGGCCTTCGCGAGGGCCTTCTCGGCGAGCTTGCCGGGCAGCATCCCGCCCACGGACTGCGCGACCTTGCCCGCGACGTTGCCGTGCGCCTCCATGCCGACCGCGTCGATGACGGCGTCGGTGCCCCGGCCGTCGGTCAACTCCCGTACGGCCGCGCCGATGTCGTCGTGCTCGGTGACGTCCAGCACCTCCACTCCGCGGGCGCGCGTCCGTGCCAGCCGCTCGGGAACCAGGTCGATGCCGATGACCTTGCGGGCGCCGCGGTGCAGCGCGATACGGCACGCCATGTCGCCGATCGGGCCGAGCCCGATGACGGCCAGGGTGCCGTCCTTGGGGACGTCGGCGTACTCCACGGCCTGCCAGGCGGTGGGCAGCACGTCGGAGAGGAACAGGAAACGGTCGTCCGCGGGACCCTCGGGGATCTTGACCGGGCCGTACTGGGCCTGCGGTACGCGCAGATACTCGGCCTGCGCGCCGGGCACCGCGCCGTAGAGCTTGGTGTAGCCGAACAGCGGCGCACCCATGCCCTGTTCACGCACCTGGGTCGTCTCGCACTGGGTCTGAAGCCCCTGATCGCACATGAAGCAGGAGCCGCACGCGATCTGGAACGGCACCACCACGCGGTCGCCGGCCTTCAGCCCCTGGACCTTCGTGCCGACCTCCTCGATGACGCCCATGGGCTCGTGTCCGAGGATGTCGCCCGGGGTCATCATCGGTGTCAGCACCTCGTAGAGATGCAGGTCGGAGCCGCACAGGCCGCTCGACGTGATCCGTATGACCGCGTCGGTCGGTTCCTTGACGGCGGGGTCGGGCACCTCCGTGACCTGCACATCCCGCTTGCCCTGCCAGACGGCAGCCTTCATTCGTCATCACCTCCGTCGAAGGGCGCCCGGGTGCCCTTGGCGGCGCGGGCGGACACGTGGGTGAGGGCCGGAAACCCGCTGTCACGCGTGACCCGTGCGGCGACGGGCATCACAGCAGGGTCGGACAGCACGACGGCGGGCGGGAGCCGCAGCAGGAGCGCGGCCCGCGCCGAGTCACGGGGGACGGACGGCCACGCACGTGCGCGCAGCGGGAACGGGGGCGCGCGCACCGGCGTGCCGAGCCTGGGCGTGCCCGGCAGCACGCCCATGCCCAGCAAGACCCGGACGAGCCGGACCGGCCGGCGAGCCGCGGACCACACGAACGAGGAGCAGCGGTGACCACACTGCCCGTCGGTTACGAGTCCTACTGGATGCTGTCCGCGGGGGCCGCCCCCCATACCCCGCTTCCGCCCGGGAGCGTCACGGAAGTTGACGTCGCGGTCGTCGGCGGCGGAGTCGCGGGCCTGTCCGCCGCGTGGGAGCTGGCGCGCGCCGGCCGTGGCGTCGCGGTGCTCGAATCCGACCGCATCGCCGCGGGCGTCACCGGCCACACCACCGGGAAGGTCTCCGCCCTGCACGGCATCGTCTACTCGTATCTGCGCGAGAGACGCGGAACGGAGGACGCCCGGCTCTACGCCGGCTCGCAGCAGCAGGCCATCGACCATCTGGCCGATGTGGCAGGGGAGTTGGGGATCGACTGCGACCTGGAGCGGGTCCCCGCGTACACGTTCACCGAGTCCGAGCACCACGCCGACGAGAT
Source organism: Streptomyces sp. HNM0575 (assembly GCF_012726265.1). GTDB lineage: Bacteria > Actinomycetota > Actinomycetes > Streptomycetales > Streptomycetaceae > Streptomyces. Next base: position 508,313 of record NZ_JAASAG010000003.1, read on the forward strand.
ACGCGCCGAGGCCGAGGCCGCCCGCGAGGCCGGTCTGCCCGCCTCCTTCGTCACCGAGACGGGACTGCCCTTCCCGGTGCGCGCCGCCGTACGGGTCGAGAACCAGGCCCAGTTCCACCCGCGCAAGTACCTGCTGGCCCTCGCGGAGGATCTGCTGCGCCGCGGCGGCCGCATCCACGAGCGGACCCGCGTGACGGCGCTGGACGAGGGAGAGCCGTGCCGGGTGGTGACCGAGAACGGCGCGGAGGTCGTCGCCCGGGACGTCGTGGTGGCCACCCATTACCCCGTATTCGACCGGGCGTTGATGTTCTCCCGGCTGGAGCCCCGCCGCGAACTGGTCGTCTCCGCGCTGCTGCCCGCCGGGCAGGACCCGCAGGGCGCGTACCTCACTCCGGAACGCGGCACCCGGTCGGTGCGCACCGCGCCCTATCCGTTCGGGGAGGGGAAGCGGCTGCTGATCGTCACCGGTGAGAAGTTCACTCCGGGGACCGCCGGGCAGGGCTCGGTGAGCGCCGGGTACGAGCGGCTGGCGGCGTGGACGTACGAGCGCTTCCCCGACGCCCGCCTCGTCCACCGGTGGGCGACCCAGGACAACGACACCACGGACCGCGTGCCGTACATCGGCGCCTTCCACCCGGCCTCGCAGCACACCTGGGTGGCCACCGGGTTCGGCGGCTGGGGCATGTCCGGCGGCGTGCTCGCCGGGCAGCTGCTCACCGACTGCATCACCGGCCGGCCGCTGCCGCCCTGGGCGAGGCTGTACGAGCCGCGGCGGCTCAGCCCCCGTGAGGCGCCGGCGGTGCTGCGCTTCCAGTCGACGGTCGCGGGACGGTTCGTGGGGGACCGGCTGCGGTCGTCGTACGCCGACTCCGTCGACGAGATCGCTCCGGGGACGGGGGCGATCGTGCGGGTACGGGGGCGGCGCTGTGCCGTGCACCGCACGCCCGAGGGCGAGGTGCGGGCGCTCTCGCCGAGGTGCACTCATCTGGGCTGCCTGGTGCGGTTCAACGACGCGGAGGGCGCGTGGGAGTGCCCCTGCCACGGATCGCGCTTCGACACCGAGGGCAGGGTGATCCAGGGTCCGGCGACGAGACCGCTGGAGCGGCGGGAAGACGTGAGGTAGGGCGTACGGGAGCGGGGCGGAGACGGGGGCCCGGCTGAGGCGGGGGCGGGGCGGGAACGCGAGCGGATCTGCGGGCGGTCCGCGGGCGGACGCGAACCGGAGCGGAGGCGAACCGGAGCGGAGGCGAACCGGAGCGGCCGGGAACGAGGGCGGCCGGGAACGGGAGCGCCTCGTGGACTCCGGCCGCGGACCGCTTGTTCATCTGACCGGGTTAGCCGTGCGGGTGAGCCCGACGTAGCGCCGGGATCGGGCCACGGGCCGTGCCTAGCATGCGGAATCCCACATTCCGCGGAGGTGTACAGGCCCATGTCCTCGTCCTCTTCGTCCCGCCCCACTCGCCCCACTCGCCCCGCTCCGCTCGCCGCGGAGCCGTCGCGTCCGTGCCGGAATCCGTCTCAGCGTCCGCGCCCGCGCCCGCGTGCGCGCCGCATGCTCGCCGTCTCCTGTGCCGTCGTCGCCGCCCTCACCTGCGGGGCAGGTGCCGGGGTGCAGGCACGGCCGGGCGCCGGCGACGTGTCCGCGCCGCCCGGCGGTTCCGACCTCGTGAGCGACGTCTTCGACAAGATCCCCGAGTCCGGCCGCCCCGCACGCGGCCCCGGCGTCAACATCCTCATCGCCGGACTCGACCGGCGGGAGGGCCTGTCGAAGGAGACCAGGGACCGCCTGCACGTGAACGGGCAGCAGTGCGACTGCACCGACGTGCTGATGCTGCTCCACATCTCCGCCGACCGTGACCGCGTGAGCGTGGTCGGCATTCCCCGCGACTCCTATGTGCGCTTCGCGCGCCACCGCGACCACGGGAAGGGCTTCGGAAAGATCACCGGACGCACCACGCGCCACCTCGGCAAGATCAACAGCACATACGCACACGGCGGTCCGGCCCTCACCGTACGCACCGTCGAGCAGGTCACCGGCGTTCGCGTCGACCACTACGCCGAGACCGACTTCGCCGGGTTCGAGAAGGCCGTCGACCGCCTCGGCGGCGCGCAGGTGTGCACGGACGAGCCGCTGGTGGACGAGAACAGCGGCCTGCGGCTGGCGAAGGGCACGCATCTGCTGGAGGGAGACGAGGCGCTGCACTATGTGCGGGCACGGCATGTCGCGCCGCCCGGCGACCTCGGCCGGATGCGCCGTCAGCAGCATGTGCTCGGAGAACTGCTGCGCACACTGACGAGCGACCGCACGGCGAGCCACCCGGCCGAAGTGGTGCGCGCGGCCCTGGCGTTGCGCGGTTCGGTGCGCTGGGACAAGGGCTTCACCATGGAGCGCCTGGCGCGGCTCGCCCGCGAACTGCACGGACTGACGCCGCGGCGCACGGAGTTCGCGACGGTGCCGATCAGCGACTTCGACCACCGTGCGCCCGTATGGGGTTCGACCCTGAGATGGGACGAGCCGCGTGCACGGGGCCTGTTCGCGGATCTGCGTGCGGACCGGCCGGTCACCGGCGACCCCGTGACGGGGCCCGCGCCGGGAGCGACCCCCGTGCCGTACCGGCCCGAGGAGGTCACCGTCCGCGTGGCCGGCAGCGGCGAGACGGCGGCGCGCATCGCACAGGACCTTCGCGACAACGGCTTCAACGTCCTCGGCGCGCGCGGCCGTACGCCCTCCGGACCACGCGCCGGACGTACGGAGATCACCTACGACTCCTACTGGGAGCGCAAGGCGAGCACCATCGCGGCGGCTATGCCCGGTGCCGTGCTGCACGCGGAGAAGGTGGCGGGCACCAAGCACTCGGCGGTCTTCACGGTGCGGCCCGGCACCGAGGGCACCGGCGTCGCCGATGTCGTCTACGACCGCAGCAGCGTCGAAGGCGCGCCGGTGCGGGGCGACCAGCTCGACTGCGACGGCAGCACGCCGCACGACCGGCCTGGGCGGTCGGACAAGTCCTGACCCCTCGGGAAGTCCCGGGAGTCCCGGGAGTCCCGGGAGTCCCGGGAAGTCCACGCGTGCGGACCCGGCGTCCGCACGCGTGGGGGAGGGGAAGGAGAGAGGATCAGAACCAGTCCGGCTCTGCCTCCAGCGTCGTGGTGTCGAGCGAGTCCAGCAGGTCGAACTGCGGCCCTGTACGCGGCAGTTCGTGACGGAAGAAGTACCTGGCCGCCTGCCGCTTGCCCTGGTGGAAGGCGTCCTCCTCGCCGGCCGCGGCCAGGAACTGGCCGAGCCATATCCAGGCGACGACCACATGGCCGACCGCCTCCAGATACACGGTGGCGTTGGCGAGCGCCACGGCCGGGTCGCCCGTGCCCCACACCCTCGCCGTGACCCGGGTGACCCGGTCCCACGACTCCTGGAGGGCGGCGCCGAGTTCGGCCGCCTCGCCCGCGGTGTTCAGCGCCCGCTCCACCGTCTGCCCGATGGTCTCGCCGAGGGCAACGAGACCCGCGCCCTGGTCCATCACCGCCTTGCGGCCCAGCAGATCGAGGGCCTGTATGCCGTGGGTGCCCTCGTGGATGGGGTTGAGACGGTTGTCGCGGTAGTGCTGCTCGACGTCGTACTCGCGGGTGTAGCCGTATCCGCCGTGCACCTGGATCGCAAGGCTGTTGGCCTCCAGGCACCACTGCGAGGGCCAGCTCTTGGCGATCGGAGTCAGCACGTCCAGCAGCAGCCGGGCGTGGTCGCGTTCGTCCTCGCGCTCGGCGGTCTGCTGCTCGTCGACCAGCCGCGAGCAGTACAGCAGCAGTGCGAGCGCGCCCTCGACGTACGACTTCTGAGCGAGCAACATCCGCCGCACGTCGGCGTGTTCGATGATGGGGACCTGCGGAGCGGTGGCGTCCTTGGCGGCGACGGGCCGGCCCTGCGGACGCTCGCGGGCGTACTCCAGTGACTTCAGATAGCCGGTGTAGCCGAGGGCCATCGCTCCGGCCCCGACGCCGATGCGTGCGCCGTTCATCATGTGGAACATGTACTTGAGCCCGCAGTGCGGGAGGCCCACGAGATGGCCGACGGCGCCCGGCGCCCCGTCCGGACTGTGCGCGCCCTCACCGAAGTTGAGCAGGGCGTTGGTCGTGCCCCGGTAGCCCATCTTGTGGTTGAGCCCGGCGGTCACGACGTCGTTGCGCTCGCCGACGGTGCCGTCCGCGCCGACGAGGTGCTTGGGCACGATGAACAGGGAGAGCCCCTTGACTCCGGGCGGTGCGCCGGGAATCCGTGCGAGCACGAGGTGGACGATGTTCTCCGCGAGCTCGTGGTCGCCCGCCGAGATCCACATCTTGCTGCCGAACAGCCGGTATGTGCCGTCCTGTTGGGGTTCCGCACGGGTGGCGACGTCCGCGAGCGAGGAGCCCGCCTGCGGTTCGGACAGGCACATCGTGCCGAAGAAACGGCCGGCCATCATGGGCCGTACGTAGGTGTCGATCTGCTCGCGCGATCCGTGCTCGCACAGGAGCCGGGCGTTGCCGAGGGTGAGGAAGACATAGGCCGACGTCCCGACGTTCGCCGCCTGGAACCAGCTGAAGCACGCGGTGGTCACGAGCTGAGGCAGCTGCATGCCGCCCAGGTCCTCGTCCATGGGCGCGGCGAGCAGATCCGCCTTGGTGAACGCGTCGAGTGCCTGCTTCGCCTCCGGCAGGGTGTGCACGCGCTCACCGTCGAAGTGCGGCTCCTGCTGGTCGTTCTTCTTGTTGTGCGTGGCGAAGTGCCGGGTGGCGATCTGCTCGCTGAGGTCGAGGACCGCGTCGAAGGTCTCGCGGGAGTGCTCGGCGAAGCGCGGGCGCCGGGTCAGTTCCTCCGCGTCCAGCCACTTGTGGAGCAGGAAGTCCAGGTCACGGCGGGAGAGGAGAAGCGACGAGGTGGCCATGTGGCGTGATCCGATCACGGTCGGCGGCGTACGGGCGCATAGCTAAGCGCTTGCTTATCGTGCGCCCGCACGGTGCCGGCTGTCAACGGCTCCCAGGAACCGCCCCGGTCGGCCCTGGGGCCGGCCCCGGGTCAGCCCTGGGAGAGCAGGAAGTCGGCGTCACCGCGCTTCGCGCCGCGTACGAACGTGTCGATCTCCGCGGGGTCGTAGATGAGCGCCGGGCCGTCCGGGTCGCTTGACTGCCTCAGCGCTATGCGGCCGTCGCCGAGCTTCTTGGCCTCCAGGCAGTTGCCGCCGTTCGGGCCGCTCCACGGCTTGTGCCAGCCCTCGGTCCCCAACTCGCGTGAGGGCATGCCGTTGTAGATGTGCTGTGCTGTGTCGCGGCCCATGCGGTCAGAACTCCTCGCGGATCTCACCGAGTATCGCCTCGGTGCGTTGTGCGGGTGCGGCCTGTGCGCCCATGCGGTCCAGTGCCTCCAGGAAGACGGTGGTGTCGCGGCGTTCGTCGTGGTACACGGCGCCGCTGAGACTCTCGGCGTAGACGATGTCGGGCAGCTCCGGAATCTCGAACCGGAAGAGCTGGAACGGCCCGAACATGGCGGGGTGCGGGCCCGAGGTGTACTGGATGAGCTGCACGGTCACGTTCGGCAGGGCGGCACACTCGATGAGCCGGTCGATCTGCTCGCGCATCACGTGGGGTGCGCCGATGTGCCTGCGTACGACCTGCTCCTCCAGCAGCACCCACAGCCGCGGCGCGTCCTTGCGGCGCAGCAGTTCCTGGCGCTCCATGCGCAGGGCGACGCGTCGGCCGAGCTCCTCGTCGCTCGCCCGGGGAAACCCCGTGCGCAGCAGCGCCCGTGCGTAGTCCGCGGTCTGGAGCAGGCCGTGCACGCAGTGCGGCTCGTAGGCGCGGAGCATGCTGGCTTCGCCCTCGAGGCTGATGTAGAGGCTGAACCAGGGCGGCAGTACGTCGCGGAAGCCCTGCCACCAGCCGGGTCTGTTCGCGTCGTCGACCAGTTCCAGAAAGGCGCTGATCTCGCCCTCGGATATGCCGTACGTTTTGAGCAGTTTCTCCACATACGGTGGTTTCAGGCTGACTTCTGCCTTTTCCATGCGCCGCACCGTCGTGGTGTTGACGCTGAGGGCTTCGGCGGCCTCGCCGAAAGAGCATCCGGCGGCTTCGCGCAAGTCGCGCAGGCGGAGGCCGAGGACCATCTGGCCCACTGTCGGTGCGGTGCGGCCGTCAGCCAAGACGCCTCCCTTCCACCGGACTTGCTGCGCTAGAAGTGTGCCATGCGATCAGTGCACCGGCCACATTGTGCTTCCGATTCTGCAATTCGCAGACCGAGTCTTGCCAATTGTCAGGAGCGCGGAGCATAGTGATGTACGTGATACAGCTCATGACCCGCATTGTGCTGCCACTGCACGCTGTCCCCTCCCGCGGGTAGTCGGAAGGCGTCTCCCCACCGTGGCCCTCTCGCGCCCCGCCATACCGCTCACCCCGTCCGGACCGGCCGGGGCTTCCGTGCGTCATGAGGGCTTCGAGCTGCCGGCGCATGCGACGGCCGTCGCGGACGCGAGGGAGAAGGTGCGCGGTCAGGTGCGCAGCTGGGGGCTGCCGGAGGAGCTGGAGCACGCCGCACAGCTGGTCGTCTCGGAGTTCTTCACCAACGCCGTTGTGCACACGGACAGTTGCCGAGTGCGGTGCCGCCTCCAGGTGTGCGAGCGGTGGCTGCGCATAGAGGTCTGCGACGAGGGCGCCGGCCGCGGCGAGGTCCTGCCGCGCAGCGCGGCCCCGGGCGATGTCAACGGCCGGGGGCTCCAGTTGGTGAACGCGGTCGCGAAGACGTGGGGGGTGCGCTCCGAGGAGGCGGACTCGGGGCGCGTCGTGTGGGCGGAGCTGTCCCTTCCCGGGCTGTGACCACTTCCCGGGCTGTAACTGTGGACCGGTGGTGACCGCGAACACCGCGAACCGGCTGCGGCACCGGAACGGGCTGTGACCGCGGAGGCACATCCGTCACCGCTGCAACTGCTGACGCAGCATCCGCTCCTCTTACGAATTTCCTTTCCCTACTGGGCAGTTGAGGTGCTATGCGCCACATCGCCGTGGGATGCTCCACCGTAACGGATCGTGTACGCGGGGGTACGCGTACACCCAGCGAGACGGTGAGGCACGCATGCGCGAAGACGAGGTCGCGGCAGGGCAGGAAGTGGACGTCAACACGCCGAGCGTGGCGCGTATGTACGACTACTACCTGGGCGGCAAGGACAACTACTCGGTGGACCGCCAGGCCGTCGAGGAGCTCGACAAGGTCGTCCCGAGCACCCGGCCGCTGGCGGTCAACAACCGCCGCTTCCTGAGGCGCGCGGTGCGTGTGCTGGCGGAGGAGTACGGCGTACGGCAGTTCCTCGACCACGGGTCAGGCCTGCCCACCCAGGACAACGTGCACCAGGTCGCGCAGCGCGTCGACCGCGAGGCACAGGTGGTGTACGTCGACAACGATCCGATCGTGCTGGCCCACGGGCGCGCGCTGCTGGAGGAGAACGCCGAGACCGCCGTCATCCAGGCGGATCTGCGCGACACCGAGGAGATCTTCGGCCACTCCGAGGTGCGCAGGCTGATCGATCTGTCGAAGCCCGTCGCGGCTCTCTTCGTCTCCGTCATGCACTGCATCCCCGACTCCTCCGACCCCGCCGCCGTGCTGCGCCGGGTCGTCGACCGGCTGCCGTCCGGCAGTTTCCTGGTCATCAATCAGCTGGTGAGCGAGGACAAGGCCACCCGCGACTTCGTCACGGACTTCATGGCCAAGAGCACGGGCGACCGCTGGGGCAGGGTGCGTCAGGCCGAGGAGGTCGAGAGGTACTTCGACGGCCTGGAGGTCCTGGAGCCGGGCCTGGGCGAGATAAACGACTGGCGGCCGGACTCGGAGATCGGACCGCGCCAACTGACCGACGAGTGGTACGAGTTCGGCGGGGTCGCGCGCAAGCCCTGACCCGCCGGGCGGGACCTCGCCCGGAGTGCGGTGCGGCGGAGGCGGTGCTCCGCCGCCCGTCGCCGACGCCGTGGGGCGCCGCCGGTCAGCCGGCCTGCCTCTCGAAGCGGTTCAGCAGCCGTTCCAGGAACTCGACGGTCATCGAAGGCGGTTCGGCGGTGGCGCACAGGCGGTCCATCACCACCATGTAGTTCTCCACCTCTTCGCGCTTCTCCATGTACAGCGAGGAGGTGAGCTGTTCGAGATAGACGATGTCCGGCAGGTCGGGCTCCTGGAACCGGAGTATCGTCACGGGCCCGCCGGCCGCGGCGAGGCCGCCGATCGCGAACGGGGCGATCTGCACGGTGATGTTGGGCTGTTCGGTAGCCCACAGCAACTGTTTGATCTGCTCCCGCATCACGTCCGCGCCGCCGAGGGGGCGTTGCAGCGCCGCTTCGTCCACGACGGCCCAAAGCTTCGGGCCGTGGCGCCTGGTGAGGATCGCCTGCCTGTCCTGGCGCAGCTCGACGCGGCGCTCGATCTCCTCAGTCGAGGCACGCGGATGGCCCAGATGCATGACCGCACGTGCGTAGTCCTCCGTCTGCAACAGGCCGGGCACGAACTGCACTTCGTACATGCGGATGACGGAGGCTGCCTCCTCAAGACCGATGAGCCTGTCGAACCACGGCGACATCACATCGCTGTACTTCTGCCACCAGCCCGGGGTGTTGGCGTGCCGCGCGAGCACCAGATACTCCTCGCGCTGCTCGCGGTCGTCGATCCCGTAGAGCGTGAGCAGGTCGGCGACGTCCCGTTCCTTGCAGCCCACCCGGCCCAGTTCGAGACGGCTGATCTTGGCGTGGGAGCCGCGGATCGCATCCCCTGCCTGCTCCCGGCTGATGCCGCACTCCTCGCGGAGCCTCCGCAGCTGCGTCCCGAGGACGATCCGCAGAATCGTCGGCCCGCCGCGGGGATGGTCGAGGATCCGCCGGACCGACGAGTCGCCTTCCTGCTGTGCTGACATCAGGTCTTACCTGCTCCCGTTTAGTAACGAGTCGAGCGCTCAGTGTCCCACTCGGCGAACGACCCGTACAGTCATGCTCTTTGCACATACCCCGGCCATGTGCTGATGCCATTGTCGGCCCGGACACGGCCGGGGGACCCGTGCCCCCCGCTGTTGTCTCCGGCTGGGAAACCGGTGTGCCGGATCAGCCGTCGGCGGTCAGCAGATCGTCGAAGTCGCCGTCCTTGGCGCCCTGTACGAACGCGGCCATCTCCGAGGGCGTGTAGACCAGCGCGGGGCCGGAGGGATGACGGGAGTTGCGCACCGCGACATGACCGCCCGGCAGGCCGGCCAGCTCGACACAGTTGCCGTTGGGGTTGCTGCGGGCGCTCTTCCGCCAGGTGACGTTCTCGAGGCTGTTCGCCTCGATGCCGTTCTCTATCCGCATATGGCCTCTCCGTCTCAGCTCATCTGACAGACGTACGGGGGGTGTTGGCTCGTACTGTCTCACAGCCGAGCGTTCTTGCATCTGTAATTGCAGATGTACTTGCAGGAGTAAGTGCACGCATGGAGAATGGCCAATCGCAGCGGTACTTGAGCGGTGAACATGCCCTGGTGGCACCGCAGTTCGGCTCGGTCCGGCTCGTCTGTCGCACACTCTGGAGTCCTGGTGACCTCATACGGATTCGAACACCCCGCCGCGGCAGGGCCGGTTGACGACCGGACCTCCGTAGCGGAACTCGAACACTGCGACTGGGACGATCCGTTGACGCGCCTTCTGCTGCTGCTGGAGATCGCCGACCGTCCCGCATGGCTGCGCGAGGTCGCCCGCACCGCCCGGCACGGCGCCGCGGCCCGCCCCTCGGAGGGCTGACACCCGCAGGCCCGCACGGCCCCGCTGTCCCCGCGTTCGCGGACCGTCGACGCGACGGGCGGCACCGTCCCGTTCCTCGTACGCAGGGTCACTCCGGCGTGCCCGAAACCCCGTCATCTCGGGGCGCCCCGCCTTCTCCCGGCGTTCCCGCGAATCCCGCACACTGGGACATACGGACGACCCGACGCGAGGAGAGCCCCCAGATGAATGACCCCTCCGCAGCCCCTGCCGCCGAAGGCCGCGTGGTCGTCGGCGTCGACGGATCGGAACCTTCGCTGCGTGCCCTCGACATGGCCGCCGAGGAGGCGGGCCGGCGGGGAGCGACCCTGGAGCTGGTGTACTCGGCCGGATGGCCGCGCCGTTCGCGTGTCCCCGTGACCGCGGCCGACACCGAGCGCATGCGGGTCGCCGGGGCGGCCGTGCTGGACGACGCGGGCCAGCGCGCCCACGAGCACGTGCCCGGACTGCGCATCGTCGCCCAGGTCCACACGGAGGCGCTCGCCGACGACGTCCTCGTCAAGGCCAGCCGTACGGCGGCTCTGACCGTGGTCGGCACCCGGGGGCACGGCGGCTTCGCCGGGCTGCTCGTCGGCTCCGTCAGCCTCCGGGTCGCCACCCACTGCCAGGGCCCGCTGCTCGTCGTGGGCGACAGCCGCAAGTCCGGGGCCACCGAACGCGGCAGCGTGCTCGTGGGCATGCACACCCAGAGCGACGAACCCGCCCTGCGTTTCGGCTTCGAGGAGTCGGCGCGCAGGGACGCGTCCCTGCGCGTGCTGCACGTCTGGAACCAGCCGCGCATGCCGGGCAGGCTCCAAGTGCCGCCCAACGAGGCGAAGAAGGCGCGTACGGCGGCCGCGGAGCAGGTGAACAAGCTGGTCGATCCCGTGGCCAAGGACCATCCCGGCGTGGAGGTCAGCGCCGAGGAGCAGGGCGGCAGCCCCGCCGCCAGCCTCATCGAGGCCAGCCGGGCCGCCGACGTCCTCGTCACCGCCGTGCACCGGCGCCGTCCCCGCCGCCTCGGCTTGCAGCTGGGGCCCGTGGCGCACGCGGTGCTGCACCACGCGCACTGCCCGGTCGTGCTGGTGCCCACCTCGGTGGGCTGACACCCGCCCCGGCGACGCACGCACCGGGCACGGTCGGCGCGGCAGTGCCCGGCGCCCGCCGCCAGGCGCAGGCACAGGCGTAGGCACAGGCGTAGGCACCCGAGGGGCTGCGTGGGTGCGCCGAGTCCCCTGTGCGTACTGCGACGGCCACCCGGACCGTTTACGAGCAGCGCTCGCGCGCACCCGCAGCACCCCAGCACCCAGCATGTGGAGGCCGACATGACACGTTCCGAGGCGACCGCTTCGACCACCGGCAGCGACCGGACCGACGAGTACGACGTGATCGTGATCGGAGCGGGTCCCGTGGGCGAGAACGTCGCCGAGCGCGCACACGCCGCGGGTCTCAGCGCGGCCCTCGTCGAGAGCGAGCTGGTCGGCGGCGAGTGCTCCTACTGGGCGTGCATGCCCAGCAAGGCGCTGCTGCGTCCCGTGGCCGCGCTCGCCGACGCCCGCCACGTCGGGGGTTCCGCCCAGGCCGTACGTGGCCCGCTCGACGCCGAAGCGGTACTGGCCCGGCGGAACTCCTTCACCTCGGACTGGGAGGACGGCAGCCAGGTCGAGTGGCTGGACTCGGTCGGGTTGGATCTCGTACGCGGGCAGGGCCGCCTGGACGGTCCCCGCCGCGTGAAGGTCGAGACCCCGGACGGCTCGACGCGCACCCTCAGTGCCCGCCATGCCGTCGCCGTCTGCACGGGCAGCCGCGCCGCCCTGCCCGACCTGCCCGGCATCGAGGAGGCGCGGCCGTGGACCAGCCGCGAGGCGACCGCCTCGAAGGAGGTTCCGGGACGCCTCGCCGTCGTCGGCGGGGGAGTGGTCGCCGTCGAGATGGCCACCGCATGGCAGGCGCTCGGCGCCGAGGTGACCGTGCTCGTACGGGGAGACCGGCTGCTGGCCCGCATGGAGCCGTTCGCCGGAGAACTCGTCTCCGAGGCGCTGACGGAGGCCGGTGCCAAGATCCGTACCGGCGTCTCCGTCGAGAGCCTGCGGCGGCCCTCCCCGGACCGTCCCGTGACCCTCACGCTCAGCGACGGCGGCGAGCTGGAGGCCGACGAGGTCCTTTTCGCCACCGGCCGCAGGCCGCGCACCGAGGACCTGGGCCTGGAGACGGTCGGCTGCGAGCCGGGCGACTGGCTGACCGTGGACGACAGCTGCCGGGTGAAGGGCGTGCAGGGCGGCTGGCTGTACGCCGTGGGCGACGCCAACGGACGCGCGCTCCTCACCCACCAGGGCAAGTACCAGGCGCGGATCGCGGGCGCGGCCATGGGCGCGCGGGCCGCGGGCGTCCCGCTGCTGGAGACCGACCCCTGGGGCGCGCACGCCGCGACCGCCGACCACGAAGCCGTGCCCCAGGTCGTCTTCACCGACCCCGAGGCGACGTCCGTGGGGCTCACGGCGGCAGAGGCGGAGCAGCGCGGGCTGCGGGTGCGCGCGGTCGACCTCGACATGGGCGGGGTCGCCGGTGCCGCACTCTTCGCGGACGGCTACCGGGGACGCGCCCGCATGGTCGTCGACCTCGACCGCGAAGTCCTCGTGGGCGTCACCTTCGTGGGGCCGGGAGTCACCGAGCTGCTGCACTCGGCGACCGTCGCCGTCGCCGGCGAGGTGCCGCTGGAGCGGCTGTGGCACGCCGTTCCCTCGTACCCCACGATCAGCGAGGTGTGGCTGCGGCTGCTGGAGGTCTACCGGGGCTGACGTCGCCGGCGACGTCATGCGCCGCCCGCACCGCCTCCGGCTTCCCTGCCTCCCCGCCTGCCGTCCGCCTCCCGTATCCCGCGCTTCCGCGCTCCCGCGCCTCCGCGCCCCCGCGCTGATCCTTCAGAATCGGGCCGACAGGCGCCGGTCCGCCGCGCGCACCGACCTGCCGCGGGCGCTGACGTCCGCCCACGGATCGTGCCGGCGGAGCCGGTCGGCGATGTTGCGCAGGTTCCAGCGGTCGGGGCGCAGCTCCGGGTCGTCCAGCTCCGACCAGGCAACGGGCGTCGCCACGGGTGCCCCCGGCCGTGCACGTACCGAATAGGGCGCCACGGCGGTCTGCGCATAGGCGTTGCGCTGGATGTCGAGATAGACGCGGTCGCCGCGGCCGGCCTTGCGGGCCTCGTCGGTGAGCCGGTCCGGGTGGCGCGAGACGAGCAGCCGGGAGATGCGGCGGGCGAAGGCCCGCACGGTGTCGAAGTCCGACCTCCGGTCCAGGGGAGCGATCACATGCAGTCCGCGCGAGCCCGTCGTCATCAGCTGCGACGGCAGCTCCACCTGCTCCAGCAGCCCGCCCACACACGACGCCGCCCAGCGCACGTCGTCGAAGTCCGCGCCGCCGCTGGGGTCGAGATCGAAGATCAGCAGATCCGGGTTGTCGGGGCGGTCCGTCCTGGACAGCCAGCGGTGCGGGGTGATGCACGCCTGGCCCGCGAGATACACCAGAGTGTCCGCGTTGTCGCAGACCGGATGAAGCACCGTGCCGCCCTCCTTGGGCAGTTCGGCCGTGTGCACCCAGTCCGGGAAGTAGCCCGGGACGTTCTTCTGCATCAGCGGCTTCCCGCCGATGCCGTCCGGATGGCGTTCCATCATCAGCGCACGCCGCCGCAGCCGCGGCACCGCGCGTGGCGCCACCTGCCGGTAGTGGCGGGCGAGTTCGCTCTTGGTGATCCCGTCGTCGGGGAAGAGCACCTTCTCGGGTCTGCTGATCTCGATGTCCTTCACACCGCGACGAGTTGACCGCTCCCAGCTGCGCAAACCGGCCGTCGCCGCGGGCCTGGCGTGCCGTCGCAGCCCGCGCCGGGAGGCCGTTGCGCGTGCGCCGGGGCTTCACCCCGGCCGGCACTGCCGTCTTGCGCGAGGCGCCTCGGCGAAGGAGGCTCGGACTCTCAGGACTTACGCATACGCACCGCTCCGTATCCGACAGGAGGCACCGGATTCCGTGGATGCCGTGCTGAACGAGGACGAAGCAGCCGCGTACGTCGGCGGGATCTGTTTCAAGACGGGTCCGCCCCGCCGGGTCGGTGTGGAGCTGGAATGGCTCATCCGTGACCGGTCCGCGCCGTCCCGCGCCGTGCCCGCCGGCCGGCTGGAGAAGGCGCTCGCCCCCCTGTGGTCCCGTGGTCTGCCCGGCGGCAGCAGACTCACCCGGGAACCGGGCGGGCAGCTCGAAGTCTCCTCACCCCCGGGCGAGACACTCGCCGAGTGCGTCGCCACCACCGCCGCCGACCTGACCGTGCTGCGCAACCGCGTGCGCCACTGCGGCGCACTGCTCTACGGGCGGGGACTCGATCCGTACCTCAGCCCCCCGAGGGTGCTGGAGGATCCCCGCTACCGCGCCATGGAGGCGCACTTCGACCGTTCCGGCCCCTGGGGCCGGATGATGATGCGGGCCACCGCCGCCGTCCAGGTCAGCGTGGACGCCGGTGACGACTCCGACGGGACCACCGGCTACCGCCACCGCTGGCGGCTGGCCCACCGGCTGGGCCCCGTACTGGTGGCCGCGTTCGCCAACTCCCCGCTGTGGCGCTCCCGTCCGACCGGCTGGGTCTCCACCCGGCAGAGCGTGTGGGCGCGCGCCGACCCGGGGCGCACCAGCCCCCCGAGGACGCACAGCGACCCCCGCGAGAGCTGGGCCCGTTACGCGCTCGACGCCGAACTGCTGTGTCTGCGCCGGGATCCGCCCGCGGAGTGGACGGCACCGCCGAGCCTCTCCTTCCGTGAATGGCTGCGCGGTGCCCACCGGGAGCGGCCGCCCACACGCGACGATCTCGACTACCACCTGGGCACGCTCTTTCCGCCGGTGCGCCCGCGCGGCTGGCTGGAGCTGCGGATGATCGACGCCCAGTGCGGCGACGGCTGGATCGCGGCGACCGCCGTCGCGGCGACGCTGCTCGACGATCCGAAGGCCGCCGAGGCCGCGTGGAGCGCTACGGAGGTCCTGGAGCGCGACACGGCGGTGTGGGAGCGGGCCGCACGTGACGGGCCCGCCGATCCGCTGCTCGGGCGGGCCGTACGCGAGTGCGTGGCGGCGGCCGAGTCCGCGCTGTCACGTCAGGACCACGGCGGCCTGATCCACAACTCCGTACTCGAATTCGCGGAGCGCTACTCCGAGCGCGGGCGTTGCCCGGCGCACGACCAGCTGGAGGCGATGCGCGGCTGAGACGGGAGGCCGCAACGGGCCCTGCCGCCCCACCGGTTCGGCGGTCTTGCCCACCGGTTCGGCGGCCCTGCACCGGGTTGTGACCCGGCAAGGCCGGCGGCCTCGGCCGGAACGTTCCGGCCGGGAGCCGCGAGCCGAACGGTCCGGGAGCCGAACGGTCCGGGAGCCGCGACCGGGACACGCGGGGAGTCGTGGTCACCGAGCCGGGCACCCGTACCCGTGCACACCAGGAGAGGAGAGATCCGAACATGTCCGATCACCCAGCCGCGGCGGCCACCACCGCCCACACCGCCGACGCCGCGGCGACCGGCGGCCGTGAGCGTGCGCTTGCCGCGCTGGAGCGCGCACGGCGGCGCACCACGGCCCTCACGGACTGTCTCGACGAGGCCGGACTGACCGCGCAGCACTCCGAGTTGATGTCGCCGCTCGCCTGGGACCTGGCACACGTCGGGAACCAGGAGGACATCTGGCTGGTGCGCGCGGCCGGCGGCATGAGCGGGGTGCGTCCGGATCTCGACTCCGTGTACGACGCGTTCCGGACTCCGCGCGCGGACCGGCCCGCCCTGCCGATGCTCCCGCCCGACGCGGCCCGCGAGTACATCGCACGGGTACGCGCCCGCGCCCTGGAGGTGCTGGCCGGTCCGGTGCCCGACGGCGTGGACCCGGCCCTCTTCGAGGGGGACTTCGTCTTCGGCATGGTCGCCCAGCACGAGCAGCAGCACGACGAGACCATGCTCGCCACGCACCAGCTGCGCCGGGGGCCCGCCGTGCTCGACGCCCCCGATCCGCCCGCGCCCACCTCCAGGGCCGTCGACGAGCGGCACGGCCAAGTCCACGTACCCGGGGGCCCGTTCACGATGGGCACCTCCACCGAGCCCTGGGCGCTGGACAACGAGCGGCCCGCGCACACCATTCATGTGCCGGCCTTCGACCTGGACGAGGTGCCGGTGACGAACGGCGCCTATCAGCGCTTCGTCGAGGACGGCGGCTACCGGGACGAGCGCTGGTGGCATCCCGAGGGCTGGGCGTACGTGCAGCGGACGGGGCTGAGCGCGCCGCTGTTCTGGCGCCGGGACGGCGGGAACTGGGTGCGGCGGCGCTTCGGGTACATCGAGCGCGTGCCGCCCAACGAGCCCGTGATGCACGTGTGCTGGTACGAGGCCGACGCGTACGCACGCTGGGCCGGCCGGCGGCTGCCCACGGAGGCCGAGTGGGAGAAGGCCGCGCGCCACGACCCGGAGACCGGCGAGTCCCGCCGCTATCCGTGGGGGGACTCCGCACCCGACGAGGGCCGCGCCAACCTGGACCAGCGCCACCTGCGTCCCGCGCCCGCCGGCTCCTACCCGGCCGGTGCCGCGCCGTGCGGTGCGCGGCAGCTGATCGGCGACGTGTGGGAGTGGACGTCCTCCGGCTTCACCGCCTACCCCGGCTTCACGGCGTTCCCGTACCGCGAGTACTCCGAGGTCTTCTTCGGTGGCGACTACAAGGTGCTGCGCGGCGGCTCGTTCGGCACCGACCAGGTCGCCTGCCGTGGCACGTTCCGCAACTGGGACCTGCCGGTGCGCCGCCAGATCTTCGCGGGGTTCCGCACCGCCCGCGGCAGCGGGGAAGCGGACTGATGTGCCGCCATCTCGCCTATCTGGGGCCGCCGTCGACGCTGGCCGACGTCGTGCTCGCTCCGCCCAAGGGGCTGTACGAGCAGTCGTGGGCGCCCCGGATGCAGCGGTACGGGACGGTCAACGCCGATGGTTTCGGGCTGGGTTGGTATCCGGAACCCGAGCAGTCGCAGTCGGAGTCTCGGTCGCGGCCGGATACGGAGACGGAGACGGAGCCGGAGCCGGACACGGGGCCGCAGCCCGAGCCCGCGCGCTACCGCCGCGCCGTCCCCGTCTGGGCGGACGTGAACCTGCGCGACCTGACACGCGCCGTACGCAGCACGGCGGTTCTCGCCGCGGTGCGCGACGCCACCGAGGGCACGGCGCAGGACGAGACCGCGGCGGCGCCGTACGCGGACGGGCGGCTGCTCTTCAGCCACAACGGCGCCGTGAGCGACTGGGAGCGCCTCGTCGACGACCTGGGCGCGCAGTTGGAGCCGGCCGCGCTTCTCGCCCTGGAGGCCCGCTGCGACTCGGCGCTGCTGTGGGCCCTGCTCACCCGGCGCATCCGCGACGGGCATCCGGCCGAGGAGGCGCTGGCGTGGCTCGCGGTGCGCGTCGCGGAGATACGCCCGGGCGCCCGGCTCAACTTCCTTCTCACGGACGGCCGCACGATCTGGGCCACCCGCCGCGGCGACACCCTCTGGTACCGCACGGGGCCGGGAAGCGTGCGCGTCGCATCCGAGCCGGACGCCGCGGCGCACGAACCAGAGTCCGCGCACGCCTCCGTCCCCGCGCATCAGGAGGGGAGCACGGCGCCCGAGGCCGAGGCCGAGGCCGAGCCGGGCTGGCAGGAGGTGCCCGAGGACTCGCTGCTCGTGGCCACCGTCTCGTCCGTACGTACCGTCCCGCTGGTCCACGCCGCCGGACGGGCCCCGGACCGCGTGTCCGGAGGCGCCGACGGCATCCACGCAAGGAGAACCTGATGACGGGCCGATTCGAGCTCGACCGCCGTCTGCCCGACGGCTACTTCACCGACGCGCTCCACACCGACGTGCTGAAGGGCCTCACGGGCCGCCCCAAGTCGCTGCCGCCGAAGTGGTTCTACGACGCACGGGGAAGCGAACTCTTCGAAGAGATCACGCGGTTGCCCGAGTACTACCCGACGCGGGCCGAGCACTCGATCCTCGGCGAGCGGTGCGACGAGATCGCCTCGGCCACCGGCGCCCGCACTCTCGTCGAGCTGGGATCCGGCTCGTCCCGGAAGACACGGCTGCTGCTGGACGCCCTGCTGCGGCACGGCACCCTGGAGGCCTACGCCGCGCTCGACGTGAGCGCCGACGCTCTGCGGGAGGCGGGCGGCCGACTGCGCCCGGAATACCCGGAGTTGAAGATCACGGGCTGCGTCACCGACCTGGAGAGCGATCTGGGGCTGCCCTCCGACGCCCCGGGGCCGCGCCTCGTGGCCTTCCTCGGCGGCACCCTCGGCAATCTCGACGGTGACGCGCGGCCCGCCTTCTACGCGGCGCTGCGAAGCGAACTCCGCCCCGGGGACGCCCTGTTGCTCGGAGCGGACCTGGTGAAGGACCCGGCGGTGCTCGTACCGGCGTACGACGACGCGCAGGGCGTGACCGCGGAGTTCGACAAGAACGTACTGCGGGTGCTGAACCGTGAACTGGGCGCCGGATTCGACCCGGACGCCTTCGAGCACGTCGCGGTGTGGAACGCGGACGAGGAACGCATCGAGATGCGGCTGCGCTCGCTGCGCCGGCAGGCGGTCGAAGTGCCCGCGCTGGAGTTGACGGCCGAGTTCGAGGCGGGCGAGGAGATCCTCACGGAGATCGCGGTGAAGTTCCGCCGTGCCCCGCTCACCGCCGAACTGGCCCGCGGCGGCTTCGGGTTGAGGCATTGGTGGACCGACGAGGAGGAGCGCTTCGCACTCCTCCTGGCCGAGCCGGTGCCCGGCCGCTGACCCCCCACCTCCGGCAGCTCCCTCGGTCCGGTGGCCTCCGAGCGCGGCCGGTCAGCCGGTGATGCTCCAGGAGAAGGTCTGGTCGGCCGCGGTGACGGCGGCGAGGACGACGAGGTCCGCGGCGCCGAGCGTCAGCCCGAGTACGGCGCGTCCACGGCGCGTCGTACCGCGCGCCAGCGACAGCCCGGCGAGCACCAGGGCGCACGGGCCGAGCAGGAGATTGAAGACGAGGAGCCCGGCCAGGCCCATCAGGAACGAGGCGACGGCCATGCCGTCGGCGTCCCGCACGCGTGCGGCGAAGGCGGCGCGCGGCGCGCGGTTCTCGCCGGTCACGCCGGGGGCCTCGGTGCCGGAGGCCGCGGCGGGGCCGGTGCCGTTGTCTGCGTCCTGGCCGTGCGGCCGCGAAGTGCCGGGCCGGACAAGGGTGTTGATGGCGTTCATGGGTCAGCTCCCTGCACGGTGGTGCTTGCGCTCACGGACGGCGAAGACCAGCAGCCAGGCGCCGATGGCGGCGGCTGCGGCGAGTGTCGCCGGGAGGGGGATGTGCGCCGCGGTGCCCACCAGGAATCCCAGCAGGAGGAACGCGGCAACGATGAAGAGCATGTGTGGCCTTTCGTTTGAAGGACCGGGTCGTTTGAAGGACCGGGTCGTTTGAAGGACCGAGTTGTTCGGAGGAGGAAGGCCGCGGTGTGCCTCTGCCTCCTCAGGTCTCAGTGAACAAGTGGGATTACAACTGTTCACTGAGAACAGACTACCTTGGCGGAGAGCCGCGAACACCTGTTTACTGAATGACATGAGCCACACCCCTGCACCACCGGAGACCGCCCGCGAGGCCCAGAAGGCAAAGACCCGCCGCGCGTTGCTCGACGCGGGGCTGAGGCTGCTGGAGCACCAGAGCCTCAGCAGCCTCGGACTGCGCGAGGTGACCCGCGTCGTGGGAGTGGCGCCCGCCGCCTTCTACCGTCACTTCAGAGACATGGGCGATCTGGGTGTCGCCCTCGTCGAGGAGTCGCTCGGCAGCCTCCACGGAGTCGTACGGGAGATCCTCGCCGGCCCCGCCGACGAGGACGCCCGCATCGACCGCACCGTCACCGTCATCGCCCGCTACGTGCGCGAGCACCCCATGCACATCCGCTTCGTCGTACGGGAGCGCCACGGCGGCGTCCCGGCCGTACGGGCCGCCATAGGCGAGGAGTTGGACCGTTTCGCGGGCGAGGTGGCGGACGCGCTGACGGCCGACGAGGTCTCCGACGGCTGGAGCGCGCAGGACATGCGGATGCTCGGTGAACTCTTCGTCGACCACATGGTGATGACCGCGTCGGCGTTCCTGGACGCCACGCTCGGCGAGGGCCCGGACGAGACGAGCGTCGCCGGCACGGCACGCCGCCAGCTCCAGCTCATCAGCCTCGGCCGCAGGCACTGGCAGGCCGGAGACTGACCGGCGTGCGGCGTGCGGCGTGCGGCGCGCGGCGTGCGGAGTGCGGCGCCCGGTGCCCGGTGCCCGCGGCGCGACGAGGCGGACGCCGGCGGAGGTGAGTCCCCCCAAGTCGCCCGGTACGGCTGCAAGTCACCCGTAACGGCCGCCGCCCGGAACGGCGGCCGTCCACCCGGTACGGCCGCCCGTCAGCCTCTCGGGGCGGTGCGGAAGGTCTTCACCGCCATGTCGAAGTGCCGCTTCGCCTTGGCCCAGTCGGCGTCCGGCGCCGAGAGGTAGAGGGCGTAGTGCCGCCCGCCCTCCTTGCCGAAGCCGAGGTCGACGGCGTGGTACATCCGGGCACGGCCCTGCCACGTGTACTCCCAGATCGCCGCCTTGCGGCCCTGGTAAGTCGTGGCGTTCATGCGGAGGTTGCGGTAGCCGGGGGACTTCGCCCGTACCTCGGGCTCCAGTTGGCGCCAGTGTTTCAGCGGACTTCCGCCGGCGAAGTCCAGCACGCTGAACTTCAGGTCCGTACGCCGCGTGGGACCGAGGTAGTCGACCTGCTGTCCGCCGGGCGCCGCCTGCCGTAGCCAGCCCTTGGGCACGTCGACCGAGAAGCCGAGTGCGTCCTTGACGCGGTGATAGCCGTCGGCGACGGGCGGACGGGGCGGTGGACGCGTATGCGACGGGCCCCCGGAGTGGGAGGCGGAGGGGCCCGGCTTGCCCGGACCCTGGCCGCCGCCCCGCTCTTGCGTCAGCCACCACGCGCCGCCCGTGACGGCCGCGAGGGCCACCACGGCGAACGCGGCCCAGGCGGCGGCACGCCGGCCGCGCCGCCGCGCGGGCGGAGGGGCGCCGGGCGTGGGCGCGGTCCCCGGCGCGGAAGGCGAAGCCGGGCCGTGTCCGTTCGCCGTTCCCGGCCCCTGCGGGTGGTGAGGCCCCTGCGGGCGGTGGGGATCCTGCGGGCCGTCGGCCATCGGGGGCGGCGAATCCTGCCCGGTGCCTTGCCCCGTCCGCGCCTGCCCACCGGCCTGTCCACCGCCGTGCCCGTTGCCACGCCCGTTCCTGTGCCCGTTCCCGTGTCCATGTCCGTTTTCCGGCCCGCCCCACGGAGGCGCGGACGGCAGCGCCAGCGTGCCGGCGGCGCCCGCCAGCCACTCCGCGGCCTGCTCCAGCGTCAGACGGTCCTGCGCGTCCTTGCGCAGCAGACCGTCGATCAACTCGCCCAGCGCACCGGCCCGTTCCATCGGACGGGGCGGCTCGCTCGCCGTCGCGTACGCCGTCTCCACCCATGTGCTCCTGCGGAACGGCGCGACGCCCTCGACCGCCTCGTAGAGCGTGGCGCCAAGTGCCCACGCGTCCGCCGCGGGCCCGGACTCGCCGCCCTGCATCCGTTCCGGCGCCGCGTAGTTGATGGAGCCGACGAACTCGCCGGTGCGGGTGAGCGTCGTCGTACCGGAGGCGGCGGCGATGCCGAAGTCCGTGAGCACGATGCGCTCTCCGTCCTCCGACAGCAGCACGTTGGCGGGCTTCACATCGCGGTGGAGCACGCCCGCGGCGTGAGCGGCACGCAGCGCCGAGGCCATCGCCGCTCCCGTACGGGCCGCCGCTTCGGGCGCCAACGGCCCGTCCTCACCCAGCACATCGCTCAGGGAACGCGAGCGCACGTACTCCATGACGATGCACGGCAGCCCGTCGTCCTCGACCACGTCGTGCACGACGATGACGCCGGGGTGGCTTATCCGTGCGGCGCTGCGCGCCTCGCGTCGCGTGCGCTCGTACAACCGCGCTCGCTCGTCGTCCTCCAGGTGCGGCGGCACATGCAGCTTCTTCACCGCGACGCGGCGGTCCAGCAGTGCGTCGTCCGCAAGCCACACCGTGCCCATGCCCCCGCGGCCGAGCTGCCGTGAGAGCCGGTACCTCCCCGCCAGCAGCCGGTCCTCGTCGGTCACCTCGAACTCCCGGTCCCCCTCGTACACCCGTTTCAGAGGTGAACCCTAGCCGCCCGCGCCGGAGTTGTGACCGTGGAGTACCAGCGGGGGGCGCAGTACCGGGCCGCGGCGGGGTTCGCAGCCGGCCGGGAGCCGGGCCCGGGACCGGCCCGGCTCCCGGCCGACCTCCGGCCTCTCCTCGGGGTCAGGCCCCGGTGCGCTTCGCTCTGCTCGGCTGCACACGCTTGGGCTCGCCCTTCACCTTCGGGTGCTCGGGCGGATAGGGGAGGTCGCCGAGGCCGTGCTCGCGCTCGTCCCTGTCGGCGAGTTCGAGCACGGCCTCCAGGCGGCACGGGTGGGCGTCCATCTCCGCGTGTACGTCGCCGACTTCGGCGTACCGCAGCGGCATCGTCACCACGTCGAAGTCGTCGGGATGCGCCCGGTCCAGCTCCTCCCAGCGCAGCGGCGCCGACACGGTGGCCCGCTGATTGGGACGTACGGAGTAGGCGCTGGCGATGGTGCGGTCCCGCGCCGTCTGGTTGTAGTCGACGAAGATGCGATCGCCGCGCTCCTCCTTCCACCACGCGGTGGTGACACGGGACGGGTCGCGGCGCTCCAGCTCCCGGCCGACGGCGATGGCCGCACGCCGTACCTGGGCGAAGTTCCACTCGGGGACGATGGGCACGAACACGTGCAGCCCGCGCCCGCCCGATGTCTTCGGCCAGCCCCGCAGCCCCAACTCCTCCAGCAGCGGCCTCAGTTGCTGTGCGGCCCGCACGGCGTCCGCGTAGTCCGTGCCCGGCTGCGGGTCGAGGTCGATGCGCAGCTCGTCGGGGTGGTCGGTGTCGGCGCGGCGCACGGGCCAGGGGTGGAAGGTCAGACAGCCGAGATTCGCCGCCCACAGCACCGCCGCGGGCTCCGTGGGGCAGATCTCGTCGGCGTACCGTCCGCTGGGGAAGCTGATGCGCGCGGTAGGAATCCACTCGGGGAGGTTCTTCGGCGCCCGCTTCTGGAAGAAGGACTCGCCGCCGACACCCTCCGGATAGCGCTCCAGCGTCGTGGGCCGCTCGTGCAGTGCGCGGGCGATGCCGTCCCCGACGCTCAGGTAGTAGCGGGCGACGTCGAGCTTGGTGAGCCCGCGCTCCGGGAAGTAGATCTTGTCCGGGCTGGACAGCCGTACCTGCCGCCCGCCGACCGTCAGCTCCACCGCCTCACCCATGCCGCCACGCTATGCGGGCGTGCGCCGCACCGCCTCCCGACGGCAGGTAAAGCTTCGGGGAGCGGAGAGAACAGGCGCACGCGCCCGCACCCGAATAGAGTTCCGGCATGGACCTGCCGGTGATGCCGCCCGTCAAGCCGATGCTCGCCAAGCTCGCGTCGAAGATCCCGGCGGGCATGCAGTACGAGGCCAAGTGGGACGGCTTCCGCGCCATCGTCTTCCGCGACGGCGACGAGACCGAGATCGGCAGCCGTACGGGCAAGTCCCTCAAGCGCTACTTCCCCGAGCTGGTCACGGCGCTGCTCGCGAACCTGCCGGAGCGCTGCGTGGTGGACGGCGAGATCGTCCTCGCCAGGGACGACCGGCTCGACTTCGACGCCCTCCAGCAGCGCATCCACCCCGCGGACTCACGCGTACGGATGCTCGCGGAGGAGACGCCCGCGTCCTTCGTCGCCTTCGACCTGCTCGCGCTCGGCGACGACTCCCTCCTGGAGACCCCGCTGGGGGAGCGCCGCGACATCCTCGAACGCGCCCTGCGCCCCGCACGCGACCCGGTCTTCGTGGCTCCCGCGACGACCGACATCGAGCTGGCCAGGCAGTGGTTCGACGAGTTCGAGGGCGCCGGCCTCGACGGCCTGGTGGCCAAGGCCCCGAACCTGCCGTACCGGCCGGACGAACGGCTCATGGTGAAGATCAAGCACGAGCGCACCGCGGACTGCGTGCTCGCCGGACTGCGCCCGCACAAGAGCGGCGAGGGCGTCGGCTCGCTGCTGCTCGGCATGTACGACGACTCCGGCACCCTTCAGCACGTCGGCGTGTGCGCCGCGTTCACCATGAACCGCCGCCGCGAGCTGATGGCCGAACTGGAGCCGCTGCGCATGTCCGACCCCGAGCAGCATCCGTGGGCGCGCTGGCAGAGCGAGGAGGCCCATACGCAGAGCCGGATGCCGGGGGCGCCGAGCCGCTGGACCGGCACGAAGGACCTGTCGTGGGTGCCGCTCCGCCCGGAGCGCGTCTGCGAGGTGGCGTACGACCACATGGAAGGCGACCGCTTCCGGCACACGACCCGTTTCCGGCGCTGGCGCACGGACCGCGACCCGCGCGGATGCACCTACGCGCAGCTCGAAGAGCCCGTCAGTTACGACCTGTCCCGCATGCTGACCGAGTCTCCCCGATCCCCCGAGACCGCCTAGCCGCCGACCGGTACCGGTTCGCCCGGCTCCGCCATCTCACCGTTCCCGAGGCCCCCGCGCCCCGGGGTTCCCGGAGTTCCCATAGTTCCCGGATCTCCCAGAGTCCTCTGACCCTCTTCAGCACGTGAGAAGGGAAGACGCATGGGCCACACGATGTTCTGCGGCAGACGCCACCGCCACAGCCACCGCGTTCACAGCACCCGGCACGACCTCGGACTCCTCGCGCTGCGCCTCGGCACCGGAGGCGTGCTCTTCGCGCACGGCACGCAGAAGCTCTTCGGCTGGTTCGGCGGCTACGGCCTGGAAGGGACCGGCAAGGCCATGGAACAGCTCGGCTTCCGGCCCGGGACCCGCGTGGCGCTCGCCTCGGGCCTGGGCGAGGCGGGCGGCGGGACGCTGCTCGCCATGGGCCTGGCGACGCCGGGGGCGGGTGCCGCCGTGGCGGCCGCGATGGCCGGGGCCGCCTCGGTCCATGTGCCGGCAGGCTTCTTCAATGACAAGGGAGGGCTGGAGTTTCCGGCGTTCCTGGGATTCGCCGGTGCGGCCCTGGCCCTCTCCGGTCCGGGCGCCTGGTCGCTCGACCATCTGCTGGGGCACAGGACGAACCGGCCGTGGATGCTGCCCGTGACCTTCGCGGGTGCGGCCGCCGCCGCGGCGTTCGTCATCACCCGGCGCCTGGCCGTCCAGCGGGAGCAGCAGGGAGAGGGCTCCGGGGCGCAGTGACCGCGGCGGCCGGCACAGCCCCGATCCGGCTCAGCCGCGGAGACCGCCCCGGCCGCCTCGCCTCTCAGCCGGGCTGACCCGCCCCGCCGTTCTGGCCGGACTGTTCCTCCGGGGTGCCGGCGGACTCGCGCACCTCGTCCATGTCCAGGCCGCGTGCCTGGCCGATCAGGTCCTCCAGGGCGGCCTCGGGCAGCGCACCCGGCTGGGAGAAGACGACGATGCGGTCCCGCACGATCGTCAGCGTGGGGATCGACTGGACCTCGAACGCCGCGGCCAGCTCCTGCTCGGCCTCGGTGTCCACCTTCGCGAAAGTCAGATCCGAGTGGCGCTCGGCAGCCGCCTCGTAGACCGGCGCGAACTGCCGGCACGGACCGCACCAGTCCGCCCAGAAGTCGATCAGCACGAAGCCGTCGTCCGCGACGACATCGTCGAAGTTGTCCTTGGTGAGCTCCGTGGTGCTCATGTGCTCTCCTGCTGTTGAGGACGGTGTCGGACCGTGAACGGCCCTCGTCGGCCCGACGGGTGTGCTGATGCCGGGAACCCCGGGTCGCGTTCCCACCGTCGCGCGCTGCGTAAACCGCTCGTCCGGCCCCGATGTTCCGCAAGCGCTGTCATCAATCACTCCCGACATCTTGACCGGGAAGAGACAATCGGTAAGGTCTAGACTAATGGCGAGCGTGAACGGGTCCCCCAGCTCGAAGCCGTCAGAAATTCCCCCGCGGCTGGTACTCGCCGCTGGCGGGCGTGCATTCACATCGCCCCGCGTTTCAAGCAGGCCGTCGTCGATGGTGTGCGGCACGCGTGTGCGTGCCCTCCCCTCCTCGCCGCTCGCCGGCGGCCGGACCGTGAAGGAGTTGGCATGCACTTCAAGCGAAAGCTCGCGGCGAGCCTCGGGGCGGGTATCGCTCCGCTACTCGTGCTGACGCTGCCGGCCTCACCGGCCAGCGCGCACGGATACGTCGACTCGCCGCCGAGCAGGCAGGCCCAGTGCGCCGCGGGCACCGTCGAGTGCGGGGACATCAAGTACGAGCCGCAGAGCGTCGAGGGCCCCAAGGGGCTGACGAGTTGCAGCGGCGGCAACCAGAAGTTCTCCGAGCTGGACGACGACAGCAAGGGCTGGACGGTCACGCCGGTCGGCAAGTCCACGGAGTTCAAGTGGCACCTGACGGCCCGTCATTCGACGAGCACCTGGCAGTACTTCGTCGGCGGCTCGAAGGTCGCGGAGTTCGACGACGGAGGCGCGCAGCCCGGCGAGACCGTCACGCACCAGGTCGACTTCGGCGGTCTGAGCGGCAAGCAGAAGGTGCTCGCCGTCTGGAACATCGCCGACACCGCCAACGCGTTCTACGCCTGCATCGACGTGAACATCGGGGGCTGACGGACAGCTGCTTCGTCCGCTCCGCACGCTGCGCCGCCGGAGGTCACCTCCGGCGGCGCCGTCGCGTCCGTGCCCGACCTACCGCGATCCGGTCCGCGACCTGGCGTCTCGTGCCGCGCTCTCCCCGCGCGTGACCAGGGAGAAGGCGGCGTGGGAGACTGTCGGCGAATGTAGTTCAAAAGTGAACTAGTAGTCGCCTGCCGCAGCGCACGAGAGGGTGAGAGTGGTGCAGTTCGGGATCTTCACCGTCGGGGACGTCACGACGGATCCCACCGACGGCCGCACGCCGAGCGAGCACGAGCGGATCAAGTCGATGGTCGCCATCGCGCTGAAGGCCGAGGAGGTCGGACTCGACGTCTTCGCCACCGGCGAGCATCACAACCCGCCGTTCGTGCCGTCGTCGCCGACGACCATGCTCGGGCACATCGCGGCACGCACCGAGCGCCTCGTCCTGTCCACCTCGACGACGCTGATCACCACGAACGACCCGGTGAAGATCGCCGAGGACTTCGCGATGCTCCAGCACCTGGCCGACGGGCGGGTCGACCTGATGCTGGGACGGGGCAACACCGCGCCCGTCTATCCCTGGTTCGGGCAGGACATCCGTCAGGGCATCCCGCTCGCCGTCGAGAACTACGCGCTGCTGCACGCGCTTTGGCGCGAGGACGTCGTCGACTGGGCGGGCCGCTTCCGCACCCCGTTGCAGGGCTTCACCTCCACACCGCGCCCGCTGGACGGTGTGCCACCGTTCGTCTGGCACGGCTCCATCCGCAGCCCCGAGATCGCCGAGCAGGCCGCGTACTACGGCGACGGCTTCTTCGCGAACAACATCTTCTGGCCCAAGGAGCACTTCATGAAGCTCATCGGGCTCTACCGCGAGCGCTTCGCCCACCACGGGCACGGCACCCCGGAGCAGGCGCTCGTCGGCCTCGGCGGCCAGGTGTTCATGCGGAGGAACTCCCAGGACGCCGTACGGGAGTTCAGGCCGTACTTCGACAACGCACCGGTGTACGGGGGCGGGCCCACGCTGGAGGAGTTCACCGAGCAGACGCCGCTGACCGTCGGCAGCCCGCAGGAGGTCGTCGACAAGACGCTCACCTTCCGCGAGTCCTTCGGCGACTACCAGCGGCAGCTGTTCCTCATGGACCACGCCGGGCTGCCGCTGAAGACCGTTCTGGAGCAGCTGGACATGCTCGGGGAGGAGGTCGTGCCCGTGCTGCGCAAGGAGTTCGACGCGCTCCGGGCCCCCGGGGTGCCCGATGCGCCGACGCACGCGTCGCTGCTCGCGCAACGCGGCTGAGGCGCCCGGGAATTGGTTCCGACCAATCCCCGCACGCGCATTGTGAGCCGGGTCACGGAGTGACATGCTCGACGGGCAGTTACCGGGAAGTAGCCCGACCGAGGAGCACCCGTTGAGTAGCACCCACCCCCACACCCCGCCGTCCGCCGCCGGAACACCGGAGGAGGACGGCCAGGCTCCGGCCGCCACCACGGCCACCCCCGCATCCCCGGCACGGGGCCCGAACAGCAGCAGGCGCAACGTACTTCGCGCGGGCGCCGCGCTGACGGGACTCGGCCTGGCGGGCATCACGCCGAGCGCGCAGGCGGCGCGCGCCGCAGGGCCCACGTCCGCCGCCGCGCCGGCGGCCGGCTATCTCGTCGGCCGCGGCGTCTCCGACGCCACCGGCGAGATAGCCGAGGTCGGAATGATGGGCTACGGCCGCATCGACCAGCAGGCACAGGGACTCCATACCCGCCTGCGCGCCCGCGGGTTCGTCTTCGCCGACCGGGAGACGGACGAGCGCGTCCTGCTCGTCGTCGTCGACAGCGCCATGATCTTCGAGAGCGTGCACCAGGCCGTGCTCAAGAGACTCGGCGAGAAGTACGGCGACCTCTACACGCACCGCAACGTGATGATCGCCGCCACCCACACCCACTGCGGGCCCGGCGGCTCCTCGCACCACCTGCTCTACAACCTCACCACGTTCGGCTTCCACAAGAAGACGTTCGAGGCCATGGCGGACGGCATCACCGAGGCCGCCACCCGCGCGCACGAAGACCTCGCGCCCTCCGAACTCACCCTCACCCACGCGGAGTTGAAGAACACCAACGCCAACAGGTCCCGGGAGGCCTTCGAGCGCAACCCGGCGGAGCTGCGGTCCCACTTCCCCGACGCCGTCGACAAGCAGAGCACCCTGCTGCGCATCGAGCGGGACGGCCGCGCGGCGGGAGCCGTCAACTGGTTCCCCGTGCACGGCACGAGCATGTCCGGCGACAACAAGCTGATCAGCGCGGACAACAAGGGGTACGCCGCGTACCACTGGGAGCGGGAGGTCGAGGGCGGGGACTATCTCGCCGACGAGCCGCCCGGCTTCGTCTCCGCGTTCGCTCAGACCAACTCGGGCGACATGTCCCCGAACCTGGATCTCAAACCGCCGACGACGCCCGCCGACTTCGACAGCACCCGCAAGTCCGGTCTGCGGCAGTACGAGGCCGCGGCCGGCCAACTCGACCAGCGCGGCACGAAGATGAGCGGCGGAGTCGACTCCCGGCTCGTCTACATCGACCTCTCCGACGTGACCGTCGACGCGAAGTACACCGGCGACGGCAAGCAGCACAAGACGTCCAAGCCCGCGATCGGCGCGTCGATGGCCGCCGGAAGCCTGGAGGACGGCCCGGCCTTCCCCGGCTTCGACGAGGGCGAGAACCCGCTCTGGGACAAGATCTCGGACTCCGTGATCTACGAGGCGTCACCCGAACTGCGCGAGGCGCAGGCGCCGAAGGGCATCTTCGTGCCGATCGGGGAGATGAACGCGATCTACCCGTGGGTCCAGGAGCAGGTGCCCGTGCAGCTGCTGCGCATCGGACAGCTCTATCTGGTGGGCGTGCCCGGCGAGGTGACGGTGTGCGCGGGCCTGCGGCTGCGCCGTACCGTCGCGGAGACGGTCGGGGCCGACGTGCGGGACGTCCTCGTCGCCGGCTACGCCAACTCCTACTTCCACTACCTCACGACGCCCGACGAGTACGACTCGCAGCAGTACGAGGGCGGAAGCACCCTCTTCGGGCGCTGGCAGCTTCCGGCGATCCAGCAGACGGCGGACCGGCTCGCACGCGCCATGCGGGACGGCGAGAGCCTGCCGATCGGGCCCGTCGCCCCCGACATCTCCGACAAGACGATCTCGCTCCAGCCGGGGATCGTGCTCGACGCGCCGCCCATCTCGCACGAGTTCGGGGACGTGCTCACCGCGCCGCGCGCCAACTACCGGCCGGGGGAGCGGGTGACGGTGGTCTTCGCGGGTGCCCACCCCGGCAACGTGCTGCACCGGAACGGGACTTACCTGCGGATCGAGCAGCACAAGGACGGTGAATGGCGCACCGTCGCCGACGACGGCGACTGGTCGACGACCTTCCACTGGGAGCGGTACGGCGTCGCCGCCTCGAAGGTGACCGTCACCTGGGACATCCCCGACGGGACGGCCTCCGGTGACTACCGGATCACCTACGAGGGCGAAGCGAAACCGGTCGCGGGCGCCCCGAAGGCCATCTCCGGCAACAGCTCCGGATTCACCGTGAGCGGTTGACGGGACGGCCGACGGGACGCCCGCGGGGCGGCCGGACGGCGGTCAGGGCAGCAGCTGCTGCTCCTGTTCCTGCTGCTGCCCGGCCTCCCCGCCGCCGCCGTCGCCGATCTGGGCACCGGTGGCCTTGAGCGCGTCGGTGACCGGCTGGAAGAAGGTCTCACCGCCCTGCGTGCAGTCGCCGCTGCCGCCGGAGGTCAGGCCCACGGCCTTGTCCTCGGAGAACATCGCGCCGCCGCTGTCGCCGGGTTCGGCGCAGACGTCCGTCTGGATCAGGCCGTTGACGACGTCGCCGCCGCCGTAGTTCACCGTGGCGTCGAGGCCGGTGACCTCGCCGTCCGTCACGCCCGAAGTGCTGCCGCTGCGTTGCACCTTCATGCCCACGGCGGCCTCGGCGGCACCGGTGATCTCCTGCGTGCCGCCCTGGCCCGCGCCGAGCGGGTCGAGGTTCACGGCGCTGGGCGCCTCGGCCTGCGGGTCGTCCAGCGTGGCGATGGCGAAGTCGGTCTCCGGGAACTTCGAGTCCTGGATGGTGCCGAGGGCCTGCGCACCGGCCTCGTCGGACGTCCAGCTCTTCGCCTCGTTGCCGCAGTGGCCCGCGGTGAGGAAGCCGGGCTTACCGTCCACCTGGACGTTGAAGCCGAGCGAACAGCGGACGCCGTCTGCGAAGATGGCGTCGCCGCCCGCCACGCCTCCCGCGGCGGCCTGGTCGCTCGCGCCGGCGCCGTTGCCCGCGCCCTGCTCGCCCGCGTCGCTCTGGCTCGCGCCGTTGCCGTTGCCGTTGCCGTTGCGGGAGTTCATGCCCGCACCCGGGTTGCCGTGCAGCCTCTTGAACTCGCCCTTGGAGCGCTTGACCGTCATCATGCCGCTCATGGTGTCGGCGGTCTTGTTCAGCGAGGCCCACTCGCCGCTGTCGACGGTGCTGTCGGCCAGCACGGAGACCTTGTTCGTACGGGGGTTGACGGACCACGCCGTACCGGCCATCGAAGCCCCGCCGGCCAGGGTGTCGCTGACCTTCTTCAGCTCGGCCTTGGAGTTCTGCACCATTCTGGCCTGGGCGCCGCTCTGCTCGACGCGCTTCGCGGTCTCCTCGTCGAGCACGTTCATCACCAGCCGCTTGGACTTGCTGTCGATGAACCAGCCCGCCGTGCCGGACCCGTTGGCGTCCGCGAGCTTCGTCCCCATCGCGGCGGCGGTCTTCGCGCTCATGGTGCGCGGAGCGACCTGCTCCTGCTGCCCCGCGTTCGCGTACGGCAGCACGATGGCAGCTGTCGCCAGTGCCGCGACGCCCGAGCCGGCTATCACGTACGCCCGCGTCTTGTCCTTGCGTCGATGGCTCAACTCACTGACCTCCCTGGGTGGTGGACCGGCGCCTCGTTGCCGGCTCGGCGCAGTGGCACGCCATGGTTTCTCCACAGTTTCTCGCGCATGTGCGTGCGTAGTTGAGAGCGCTCAATGTCCGTGACTTTCCACCGCCGCAGACCCGGAAGCGGTAGGGTCAGCGGGTTCCAGCGGGAACGGGCGGGCAGCCACCGGACCGCACGGGGGAGCGCCTCACAGCGCATCGCATCACACGCCACCACGCCTGAACTGCCCCTATCTCAGGGCCCATTGGGTCACGGGGGCCGGGCGCGACCAGTGATGCACCGGGGAGTACCGTGCTGTCCTCGCACGACATCCGCTCTGCACCACTTCTTCACCTTCAGAGGGAGACCATGACCGCTATACGCCAGAGATGGCACCGCTCCGCCGCCGTCGCCACCGGTGCTGCCGCTCTCCTCGGCACGGGGATGTTCGTCGCTTCTCCCGCCTCGGCGCACACGCCGGGCTGGGAGGCGGACTGCTACACGACGAGCATCCACCTGGAGAACTACAACGACCAGGTCACGAACACCGTCAAGATCACCGCGGGCGATAAGACCCTGGTGGACGAGAAGTTCGGCCGTGCCTTCGACAAGAAGGTCGATCTGCCGAAGCACACCTCGCCGCTCGACCTGCACCTGGTCATCAAGGCCGGTGACGACGACAAGTTCTCCCGCGACGAGCACAAGCAGTCGCCGGTGTGCGAGGAGTCCCCGTCTCCCTCGCCCTCGCCCAGCGACAGCAGCGAAGCCCCGGCGCCGTCCGAGAAGCCCAGCAGCGCCGCGCCCGCTCCCAACGGCGGAGGCGACGACCTCGCCGAGACGGGTGCCTCCAGCGCCACCCCGATGATCGCCGGCGCTGCCGGTGTCGTCCTGGTCGCGGGTGCCGGCCTCGTCGTGGTCGCGCGCAAGCGCCGCTCCGCGCAGGACTGAGCCCGCCCGTAGCGCGCTCTTCACGCACAGCAGGTCGAGGGCCCGTCGGCGAAGTGACCGCCGCCGGGCCCTCGTTGTGCGTACGGAGTACGGACGCGGGTGCCGGACACCGCACCCCGCGGCGCGGTCCGGCACCGCCGCGCCGGATCCGTTCGTCCGGTCCGCCGGATCCGTTCGTCCGGTCCGCCGGATCCGTTCGTCCGGCCCGCGCTCAGTCCACCACGCGCTCGAAGACGGCGGCCAGGCCCTGCCCGCCGCCGATGCACATCGTCTCCAGCCCGTACCGTGCCTGCGTGCGGCGCATGTGGTGCGCCAGCGTCGTGAGGATGCGGGCACCGGTCGCGCCGACCGGGTGGCCCAGTGAGACGCCGGAGCCGCAGACGTTGATCCGTTCCTCGTGGTCCTTCTCCGTCCAGCCCAACTCCCTTGTACAGGCGAGGACTTGAGCGGCGAACGCCTCGTTCAACTCGATCAGGTCCAGGTCGGACGAGGAGAGCCCGGCGCGCTCCAGGGCGGTACGGGTGGCGCCGACCGGGCCGATGCCCATGGTCTTCGCCGGCACGCCCGCGCGCGCGAAGGAGACCAGCCGCACCAGCGGTTCCAGACCGAGGCGTTCGGCTGTGGCGGCGGTGGTGACCAGGCACGCCGCTGCGGCGTCGTTCTGTCCGCTGGCGTTGCCCGCGGTGACCGTCGCCTCCGGGTCGGACTTGCCCATCACCGGGCGCAGCGCGGCCAGTTGCTCCGCCGTGGTGTCCGGCCGCGGGTGCTCGTCGACGGAGACGGTCGTCTCGCCCTTACGGTCCCGCACCGTGACGGGCACGATCTCCTCCGCGAACCAGCCCTCCTCCATCGCGCGGGCGGCACGCTGCTGCGAGCGCAGCGCGAGGGCGTCCTGATCGGCGCGGGAGACGCCGTACTCGCGGCGCAGGTTCTCCGCGGTCTCGATCATGCCGCCGGGTACGGGATGGTGCTCGCCGCCCGCCGTGACACGGCCGCGCGCGAGGGAGTCGTGGAGCTGGAGGCCGGGGCCCTTGATGCCCCAGCGGCCCTCGTGCGTGTAGTACGGCGCCGCGCTCATCACGTCGACGCCGCCCGCGATCACGATCTCGCTGAAGCCGGCCCGTATCTGCATCGCCGCGTCCAGTACCGCCTGGAGGCCGGAGCCGCAGCGCCGGTCGGTCTGGATGCCCGTCACCGTCTCCGGGAGGCCGGCGTCCAGCGCCGCCACGCGCCCGATGGCCGGAGCCTCCGAGCTGGGGTAGGCGTGGCCGAGGATCACCTCGTCGACCTGCGAGCCGTCGACGCCGCTGCGTGCGACGACCTCGGCGATGACGCGTGCCGCCAGCGCGGCGGGCCGCTGTCCGGCCAGGGAGCCGCCGAAGCGCCCGATGGGGGTGCGCAGCGGCCGGCAGACGACGACATCGCTCGGGGACGGCGAAGAGGCAGACATGGGAAGGGCCTTCCTGGCTGACCGGCGCGCGGCTCTCGGGTCTCGGGTCTTGGGCGGTGGGTCTCGGGTCTTCGGTGGTGGCGGGTCCGGCGGTCGCGGAGGGGCGGGCCGTGGGGCCCTGGTCCGTGACGCTGACGTACGTTACGACCCTTCCACCGCGCACTTTTCCGGTCCAATATCCGGTTCGCCTCGCACTGATACGTGCACGCACTCAATCGGCACCGGACTCGGAATCGGCGCCGGACTCGGGATCCGCGCCGGACTCGGGTGCGGGCAGCGCCTCCGCCGCGACCTCCAGGACGCTGTGAAGTGCCGCCGACGGGTTGTCCGTACGCCAGGCCAGCGCCGCCTGAAGCAGCACGGGCGGCCCGGCCAGCGGCCGGTAGACCAGGC
Source organism: Streptomyces sp. HNM0575 (assembly GCF_012726265.1). Taxonomy (GTDB): domain Bacteria; phylum Actinomycetota; class Actinomycetes; order Streptomycetales; family Streptomycetaceae; genus Streptomyces. The sequence goes on from NZ_JAASAG010000003.1 coordinate 542,462, forward strand.
CCGTCTGCTGGATGTGCATGCAGGAGGTGAGCGTGAGGGTCACCCCGACGCCCATCGCCACCAGCGCCAGGATCGTGTACGAGTCGGGAGCCTCCTGAACGATCCGCGGGTGGTATCCGGCCCGCTCGCACGTCTCCAGCGTCACGTCGCGCAGGCTGGACCCGGTGCGCGCGGGAAAGCTGACGAACGGCTCCTCCGCGAGGTCGCGTACGTCGATCCGCTCGTGGCGGGCCAGCCGGTGGTCGGAGGGGAGCACGCACACCAGCTCCTCCTCGCCGATCACCCGGTGCTCCACGCCCGGCAGATCCGCGGGCAGCCGTACGAATCCCAGGTCCAGCGAGCCGTCGGCGACGCGCGCCAGCGCACGGTTCGCATAGGTCTGGCCGAGCATCACCAGCTCGATGCCGGGGTGCGCCGCGCGTACGGCACGGGTGAGGCGGGGGAGGCTGGCGTGGCTCGATGCCCCCGCGAAGCCGACGGTGACCCGTCCGTACTCGCCGCGTCCGGCGGCCTTGGCGACACGGGTGGCGATGTCGAGGTCCTCCAGGACGGTGCGCACGGGCTTGAGGAAGGCCTCGCCGGCGCTGGTCAGCCGCACCGAGCGGGTGCTGCGCTCGAAGAGCTGCACGCCGAGCTCCTTCTCCAGCTGCCGGATCTGCTGGCTCAGCGGCGGCTGTGCCATCTGGAGCCGCTTGGCGGCTCGGCCGAAGTGCAGTTCCTCGGCGACGGCGACGAAGGAGGAGAGATACCGCAGTTCCACGTCGGGCAGTGATCCCTTCAGGCGGCCCGGGAGCAGCCTGGCGGCAGGTCCGGGCTCGATTACTTATCAGCTACGCGTCTCAAACTGACCTTAATTCGGTATTGGACGCCAATCAATGGGGGGTGGGAGCGTGGTCCCGGACCCTGCCCCCGCCGGGGCGAGCGAGCCCGGACGAGCCGCACCGAGGAGCTGGCGAGATGGCCGTGGAGAGCGCGACCGGTACGAGCGATGCGCCGCGTACGACGGACAGGACACGTGCGAGCGACAAGACGATGACGATGCGGGAGGCCGTCGCCGCGCACGTACGCGACGGCGACACCGTCTCCCTCGAAGGCTTCACGCACCTCATCCCGACCGCCGCCGGACACGAGATCATCCGCCAGGGCCGCCGGGACCTGACGGTGATCCGCATGACCGCCGACATCGTCGTCGACCAGATGCTCGCCGCGGGGTGTGTCTCCCGGCTGGTCTCCTCCTTCGTCGGCAACTCCTCGGCCGGTTCGCTCGGCGAACTGCGCCGCCGGGTCGAGCACGCGGACCCGGAGCCGCTCGCCTTCGAGGAGTACAGCCACTACGGGATGATCTGCCGCTACATGGCCGGTGCCCAGCGGCTGCCCTTCTATCCGCTGCGCAGCTACGGCGGCAGCGACCTGCCGGACGTCAACCCCGCGCTGCGCAAGGTCACTTCGCCCTATCCCGGTCCGGACGGCGAGCCCGAGGAGATCTACGTCGTGCCGCCCGTCAACCCGGACGTGACGATCGTGCACGCACAGCGCGCCGACCGCTCCGGCAACACCCAGGTGTGGGGCCTGACCGGCGTGCAGGCCGAGGCCGTGTACGCCGCCCGCAAGGCCGTCGTGGTCGTCGAGGAGGTCGTCGAGGACGAGGTCGTACGCTCCGACCCGAACCGCACCCTCATCCCCGCGCACGCCGTGGACGCCGTCGTCGTGTGCCCGCGCGGCGCGCACCCCTCCTTCGCGCAGGGCTACTACGACCGTGACAACGCCTTCTACCGCGCCTGGTCGGGCATCAGCAAGGACAAGGAACGGCTGACCGCGTGGCTCGACGAGTGGGTGCACGGCACCGGTGACCACGCCGAGTACGTGGCCAAGCTCGGCGAGGAGTTCTGGGACGGGCTCGCCGTCGGCGAGGCGATGAGCCTCCCGGTGAACTACGGGCGGCGGCTGTGAGCGGCGGTCGCGCGCGGGCGCCGCGCTCCACACACGTAGCGGGCCGGATGCGCGGCAGTCTCCATTACGTCCGCGGCCTGCCCCGCACAGCCGGCAGCACGGAGGCCGGAAGCCCCGAAGCCGCGACCGTGGAAGCCGAGAGCATGGAAGTGGAAGTGAGCCGCTGATGGCCGCAGAGACCGTGACCTCCTCCGAGCTGCTCTCCGTCGTCGCGTCCCGTGAACTGGCGGGCAGGCACGCGGTGTTCGCCGGTATCGGGCTGCCCACGCTGGCCGCCTCGCTCGCGCATCTCACCGTCGCGCCGGACCTGGAGATCGTCTACGAGTCCGGAGTGTGCGGCGCCCATCCCTCGCATCTCCCGGAGACCATCGCCGACGCCGTGCTCATCACCGGTGCCGAGGCGGTGATACCGATGCCGACGCTCTTCGGATCCGTGCTCCAGGGAGGCCATATCGACGTCGGCTTCCTCGGTGCCGCACAGATCGACAAGTGGGGAAACCTCAACTCGTCCGTCATCGGCGACGACTGGCACCGTCCCAAGACGCGGCTGCCGGGATCGGGCGGCGCGAACGAGGTCATGGCGAACTCCGCCGAGGTCTTCGTCGTCATGCGCCGTCACGACCTGCGCTCCTTCACCGAAGAGCTCGACTTCTGCACCTCCCCGGGCCCCGACCGCGCCCTCGCGGACGGCATCCGGCCGCTGGGAGCCGGAGTCACCCGCGTCATCACGGAGTTGGGCATCCTGGCTCGCGAAGGCGTGGGCGAGGAGCTGAAGCTGGCCGCCCTTCATCCGGGGGTCACCGTCGAGGACGTGAAGGCCAACACGGGCTGGGAGCTGAGGACTTCGGGCGACCTGAGCGTGATCGAGCGGCCCAGCGACGCCGAACTGGCCCTGCTGCGCGAGGATGTGGATCCCGAGCGCGTCTATCTGCGCTGACCGCCGGTGCGGCGCCGCGGAAGGCCGGGAGGCCGGAGAGCCAGGAGGCCGGAGAGCCGGAGGACCGGAAAGCCGGGAGGCACGCGGTGCGGGCGACCGGGGGAGAGGCTGGAGAGGACACGCGCATGCGCATCAGAATCGTCGGTACGGGAGTGATGGGACGCGGCGTCGCCCAGTGGGCGGCCACCGCGGGTCACACCGTCGAACTCGCCGACGCCCGCGAGGAGTCGGTCGCCGAAGCCGTCGGCTTCGTGACGGGCATGCTCGACCGTGCCGTGCAGAAGGGGCGCATGAGCCGGGCCGAGGCCGACGCCGCCCGCGCGCGGCTGGTGCCGCTGACCTCGCCGTTCGCCGCGCCCGAGGACCCGGGCTCCGCTCCGGGCGTCGTGATCGAGGCCGTGAGGGAGGACCTGGAGACCAAGGCCGCCGTCTTCACGGAACTGGAGAAGGTGCTGCCCGCGGCGACCGTCTTCGCCACCAACACCTCCTCCCTCTCCGTCACCGAGATCGGTGCACGCCTCGCCGACCCGTCCCGCCTCGCCGGGCTCCACTTCTTCAACCCCGTACCGCTGATGAAGATCGCGGAGGTCGTGCCGGGAGCGGCGACCCGCGAGGACGTCCCCGGCCTCCTCACCGGCCTCGTCGAGGGGTGCGGGCACCGGGCGGTCACCGTCGCCGACACCCCCGGCTTCCTCGTCAACCACGCGGGCCGCGGCCTGGTCACCGAGGCGCTGGCGCTGCTGGAGGGGTCCGTCGCCGCGCCGGCGGACCTCGACGCCGTCGCACGTGACGTACTCGGCCTGCGCATGGGCCCGTTCGAGCTGATGGACCTCACGGGACTCGACGTCACCGCGTCCGTCATCGACACCGTCTGGCGCGGCTTCCGCCACTCCGAACGGCTGCGGCCCTCGTACCTGACCGCGAACCGCGTGGCCGCCGGACTGTACGGCCGCAAGAGCGGACGCGGCTTCTACCCCTACGGCCCCGACGCGCCCGCGGACGCCGCCGCACCGTCGCCGGCGCCCGGCGGAGGCGACGCCGCCCGCCCGGTGACGGTCGCGGGAGAGGGCCCGTACGCCGACGCCGTGCGCGCGCTGCTCGGTCCACCTCCCGGGACGGAGAGGACGGAGAGGACGGAGACCGGGGCCGGGAACGGCGCGGACACGGCGGACACGGCGGACACGGTGGACGCGGGGCGCGGTCCGGACGCCGAGCCGGTGCTGTTCGTGCCCACCTGGGGCGGCACCGTCGCGGACGCGGTCGCGCGGCAGGGCCTGCCCGCTGCCCGTACCGTCGGCGTCGACCCGCTCTCCGTGGCGGCCGGCCGCCGGTTCGTGCTCGCCGTGACACCGGCCACCAGCGCCGACGTGGTACGGGACGCGGCAGCGGTCCTCGCGGCCCGCGGCGCACCCGTCACCGTCGTACGGGACACCGCGGGCTCCGTCGCGCAGCGTCTGCTCGCGTCGATCGTCTCCGTCGCGGCGTCCATCGCCGAGCGGCACATCGCCTCACCCGGGGACATCGACCTGGCGGTCACCGCCGGTCTGGGCTATCCGTACGGGCCGCTGGCCTGGGGCGAACGGGTGGGCGCCGCCCGGCTGCTGGAGCTCCAGCGGGCGCTGCTCGCCGCCACCGGCGACCCCCGCTACCGGCCCACGCGCTGGATCACCGAGCGCGCACAGCTGGGTCTGCCGCTGACCGCCCCCGACAGTCCGCTCCCCGGCGCCGGGGGCGGCGGCACGGGCAGCACCGACCAGGAGAACTCCCCATGACCACCCGGGACTTCGGGCTCACCGAGACGCAGCGCGACATCCGCGCCATGGCTGCCGACTTCGTCGACGCGGAGATCGCACCGCACGCCCGCGAATGGGACCGCGCCGAGGCCGTCGACCCGGGCGTGGTCCAACGCCTCGGCGAACTGGGCTTCCTGGGCCTGACGCTTCCCGAGCGCTACGGCGGGGTCGAGGCCGACTTCCTCTCCTACGCACTGGTCACCGAGGAGCTGGGGCGCGGCGACTCGGCGGTGCGCGGCATCGTCTCGGTGTCGCTGGGCCTGGTGACCAAGACCATCGCCGCGCACGGCAGCGAAGCCCAACGTGCCGAGTGGATACCGAGGTTGGCGAGCGGTGAGGCCCTGGGGTGCTTCGCGCTGACCGAGCCCGGCACCGGTTCCGACGCGGGTTCGCTCAGCACGCGCGCCACCCGGGACGGCGGCGACTGGATCATCGACGGCGCCAAGATGTTCATCACCAACGGCACGGTCGCCGACGTGGCGCTGACCTTCGCCCGTACCGGCGAGGACGGCATCACCGCGTTCCTCGTGCCCACCGGCGCACCCGGCCTGACCGCCACTCCCGTACACGGCAAGCTGGGCCTGCGCGGTCAGGCCACCGCCGAACTCGCCTTCGAGGGCGTACGGGTGCCGGACTCCGCCCGCCTCGGCGAGACCGGCCGCGGACTGGGCATCGCGCTCGGGGCGCTCTCCCGCGGCCGGGTCTCCGTGGCCGCCGGCGCGGTGGGCCTCGCACAGGGCGCGCTCGACGCGGCGGTCCGATACGCCACGCAGCGCGAGCAGTTCGGCAGGCCGGTCGCGTCCTTCCAGCTCGTACAGGAGCTGCTGGCCGACTCTGAGGTGGACATCCGGGCGGCCCGGCTGCTGACGCATCAGGTGGCGCGGATGGCCGACGCGGGCATGTCGCCGAAGCAGTACGCGACGGATGCGTCCATCGCCAAATACCACGCGAGCGAGGCCGCCGTGCGGGTCTCGAACAATTGCCTGCAAACCTTCGGGGGTTACGGCTTCATAGACGAGTACCCCGCCGGCAAATACCTGCGAGACGCACGGGTGCTCACTCTCTACGAGGGCACCAGCCAGGTCCAGAAACTGATCATCGGCCGTGCTCTGACCGGTCTCGACGCGATGACGTGACAGGCGCCGCCGTGCGCTGCGCTTCCGGCCGGAACACGCGCTGTTTGAAAACGCCCTCGGTGAGAAGGTGTGTCGTCGGCGACCGCGCGCTTAGGGGAGAGCAGTGACCGCGAAAGACGAGATCGACGCCAGCAGGCCCCACCCGGCCCGCGTCTACGACTACTGGCTGAACGGGGAGAGCCACTACGAGGCCGACGCGGTCGCGGCGGAACGGGTCGTGCGGGTGTGGCCCGGAGTCGTGATGGGGGCCCGGCTGAATCGCGAGTTCATGCACAGGGTCACGCGCTGGCTCGTCGGCGAGGCGGGCGTGCGGCAGTTCCTGGACATCGGCACCGGCATACCGACGGAGCCCAACCTCCACCAGGTCGCCCAGGCGATCGCCCCCGAGACCAGGGTCGTCTACTCCGACAACGACCCGATCGTGCTCCGGCACGCGAAGAAGCTGCTGGCCGGCGCCCCGGAGGGCCGTACGGCGTATCTGCACGCCGACTTCACCGAGCCGGGCGCCATCCTCGACGCGCCCGAGCTGCGCGAGACCCTCGACCTGAACCGTCCCGTGGCGCTGTCGCTGATCGCGCTGCTGCACTTCATCACCGACGAGCGGGGCGCGTACGAGATCGTCCGTTCGCTCATGGACGCGCTGCCGTCCGGGAGTTATCTGGTGGTCTCGCACGCCACCGCCGACTTCGATCCGGATCTGCTCACGCGTGTCGCCGAGGCCTACCAGTCGACGGTCGCGGAGGGGCAGATCCGTTCCAGTTCGGAAGTGAACCGGTTCTTCGACGGGTTGGAGCTCGTCGACCCCGGAGTGGTCGTGGCGCACCGCTGGCGGCCCGAGGGCGGCGAGGCGCAGCCGGACATCACGGACGCGGAGTTCCCCGTCTACGGCGGGGTCGCGCGTAAGCCCTGAGCACGAGGGCGCGGCCCGGAAGGGGCCCGCGCATGCTTCGTTCCGCCTGGGGTAACTGCTGGCCAGACAGTACCGAGGCCCTCCGGGGGTGCAAGCAGGTGCAGAACTTTCTGAGCGGAATGGCCGCGAAGACGAAGGCCGCGGTGGGCGGTCAGCAGACCGGCGGCAAGAAGCCGGCGGCGAAGAAGTCCGCCGCGAAGAAGTCCTCGGCCAGGAAGCCCACGGCGAAGAAGCAGTCGTCCGCGAAGGCGGCGTCCGGGAAGGCGTCACCGGGGAGCAAGTCCACGGCTAAGGCGTCCGGCAAGAAGACGTCCGGCAAGGCCGCGAAGAGGCCGGCGGCGAAGAAGTCGGCGGCGAAGAAGGCCGCGACGGTGAAGAGGGCCGTCGCCGGCGGTGCCGACGCGGCCCTCACGGAGCAACGGCTGCCCCTGGTCTGGCGGGTGCTGATCCTGCTGGCGGCGTTCGTCGCGATGGTCGGCTTCGCCGTCGCCCTGTCGAAGGTGACGCTGGCCCCCTCGGCCGCGTCCGAGTCGCTCGTGCACAGCAATCTGCGGCCCGGCGACTCGATCCGCGCCTATCTCGCGCAGCCCGCCATCCAGGACACCCTGAAGCAGCTGGGCGGCAACATCGTGCTCGGCATGCCGTTCGGCGTGCTGCTGCCCGCCCTCGTGCCGCGCACCCGCGGCCTGCTGCGCGTGATGGCGGCGACCGCGCTGGTCATGCTGCTGGTGGAGCTGGTGCAGGGCGCGCTGGTCCAGGGCCGTGCCTTCGACATCGACGACGTCATCCTCAACACCACGGGCGCCATGCTCGGATATCTCATCCTGGGCCGCCGCATCGGCCTCGCCGTGCACCCGCGCCGCCGGCACTGGTGGCAGCGGCCGGCGCTCAGCTCTTCCCGCCGCCGTTCGTGAAGGTGACCGACACCTTCTCGTAGCCCAGCGACCGCAGCAGCTCCTCCAGCATCGACCTCGTGTTCTTCTCCGCCCGCGCGGTCAGATCGCTCTTCTCGGCGGCGGCGCCTATGTGGCGCACGGCCAGCTTGTGCACCTGGCGCTCGTCGTTGGGGTTGTCGGAGAAGAAGTCGCCGAGCCGGTCGAGCAGTCCGCGCTGCTTGGCGACCGCGTACGAGTGCTCCGCGTCCAGCGCGGGCTTCTCCAGCCGGGCGTGGGGGAGCCGTACGGTCGCCTCCGTACGGTCGGAGTTGACCTGCACCGCGTCCTCGCCGACGTTCCCCAGGTCCACGTACGCACCGACCTCGCCCTTGCCGACGAAGAGGGTGCGCTTGCCGCGTACCGCGTCGGGCAGGAACTTCGCGTCCTCGTCCAGGTCGACGACGACCTGGAAGGTGCCTGAGGCCGCCTCGTAACGGCTCATGTCCTGGATCGACTTCAGCAGCACGGGGCCGCTGCGGTCCTTCGTCTCCGTCGCGAAGGGGTTGGCGGTCTTGGGCAGGAGACCGAACATCCCTCCCAGCAGCAGCACGAGGAGGACCAGGACCATGGCCATGGAGACCACGACCCACCACGGCGGACGCTTGCGGAGTTCGGCTTGACGCTTCGGGGCTGACATCTGACCGTCCCTTCGGGCACCGGGGAACCGACACCTTCCGGTTGCCCCCGGTCCGCCGGTTCATGGTCGGCGGTCCGGCGGGCGGTCCCAACTCGCCGTCGGACGGCGGGGGTTGGGGGTTGGCCCTGCTGCCGAGGGGCCCCGGCTCTCCGGGTGGCTCAGCGCAGCGCGAAGGCCCGGTCCACGAAGTCGTTGGCGAAGACGCGGCCGGGGTCCCGTTCGCGCACCAGCTCCCGGAAGTCCGCGGCCCGTTCGTACAGCGACGCGATCCGCTCGGGCTCCACGGCGGTGAGCTTGCCCCAGTGAGGCCGCGCCCCGAGCGGCAGCAGCTGCTCCTCGACGGCCGCCACCACCGGCAGTACGGCCCCGGTGTCCTTGACCCAGGTGAAGTGGAAGGCGACGCAGTCACGCCGGAAGGCGGGGCTGAGCCACAGGTCGTCGGCGGCGACGGTGCGGATCTCGCCGATCTGGAGCACCGGCGCCAGCCGGTCTCCGAGCGAGCGCAGCGCGGCGATCGCCTCGGGCGCGGCCTCGCGGGGCAGCAGCAGCTCCGATTGCAGCTCCTCGCCGTTGCTCGGCGTGAAGTCGGGGCGGAAGTGCGGCAGCCGCTCGTACCAGGGGCCGGGCACCCCGAGCTGCTCGGTGCAGTGCGTGGGCGGAATGCCGGGGATGGGGTGGTGGGCCACATCGGCGGGCGTCTCTCCCCGCCAGCCCTGAGGGCGCACGCTGCCGTCCCGTTCCGTCGTGCGGCGCTTGGTCCACACCCGCGCCTCGCCGCTTCCGTAGTCGGTGAACGCGCTGACGCTGTAGGCGCATCCGAAGATCTCGCCGAAGCGCTCGGCCACCTGCCGGAGCGGAACGCCGGTGAAGATGTGCTGGGAGACCTCGAAGGCCGGCTCCACGCTCAGGGTGAGCCGGGTGACGATGCCCAGTGCGCCGAGTGCGACGACCGCGCCGGGGAAGCGCCGCGGATCGTCGCGGCGGCTGAGCAGGGTCAACTCGCCGTCCGGGCCCACGACTTCCATCGCCGTGACCGCCGCCGCGAGGCACTTCTCCGAGTCGCCCGAGCCGTGTGTGGCGGTGGCGCAGCAGCCCGCGACGGAAATGTGCGGCAGCGAGGCGAGGTTGGCCAGGGCGAGCCCGGAGCGGTGCAGCACCGTGGCGACCTCGCCGTAGCGCATGCCCGCGCCGACGGTGACGGTGGAGGCCGCCTCGTCGACGTCCACGTGCGGCGGCAGTCCGTCGAGCCGCACCAGGTCGCCTTCGGTGTCGGCGACGCGGTTGAACGAGTGGCCGCTGCCCAGCGCACGGACGCGGGACGAGGAGCCGACGAGGTGCTGCAACTCCTCGACGGAGCCGGGACGTTGCATCCCTCGGGCACGGAAGACGGTGTTGCCCGCCCAGTTCCGCGCGGGCGGTCCGGACGTCTGGCTGGTTCGGGGGCCTGATATGGGCATGCGCGTTCCTGGTGGTGAGGTCCGGAGGTCACGGGGACGGGCCGACGAGGACGTCAACGAGCCTGTACGGGGCCGGAATTGATCGGTTGCGCGGTATGTCCCGCTGGGGGAACATTTTCGGCCTCCGGGATTGGCCGGACCACGCCACACAACGTACATTCCTTCCCTTGTGCAACTTGCGCAACAGCCCCGCCCCCGGTGAGCCCGTGGCGGGGACTGGACAGGGGCATGTGCGGGAATGAGGACGGACAGTGCCGTGGAAACCTACCCCTCGCGCAGCGCGAGGAGGAGAGGGCCGGAGCGGACCATGGTCATCGTGGCGAGACCTATGCGGTCACAGCACGGGGAGCTGAGGCATGCGCATCACTGAGATCTCGGGCGGGCTGCCCGACCGCCGCATCCCGGAGAGGCCGGCGGGGCCGGCGGTGCCCCGGCTGGTGCTGGGGGAGCGGTTGCGCAAACTGCGGGAGGCACAGTACATATCCCGCCAGGAGGCCGGTGAGGCCATCAAGGTCTCGGACGTGACGATCGCCAGGCTGGAGCGCGGGCGCTGCGGGTTCCACGAGCGGGACGTCACCGACCTCCTCACCATCTACGGCATCACCGACGAGACCGAGCACGCCACCCTCCAGGCCCTCGCGGAGCAGACGAACGCGTCGGGCTGGTGGCACGCCTACCAGGACCTGGTGCCCGACTGGTTCCACACCTATCTCGGGCTGGAGCAGGCCGCGGGCGTCATCCGCAGCTACGAGGCGCAGTTCGTGCCCGGGCTGCTCCAGACACCCGAGTACGCCCGCGCGGTCATAGCACTCGGCCACGACAGAGCCTCCGAGCACGAGATGAGACGCCGCGTCGAACTGCGGATGCTGCGCCAGCGCATCCTGCGCTCAGCGCGGCCCCCGCACCTGTGGGCCGTCATCGACGAGGCCGCGCTGCGCCGCCCCGTGGGCGGGCCGGAGACCATGCGCGGCCAGCTGGAACACCTCGTGGCCGCGTGCGAACTGCCGCATGTCACCGTCCACGTCATGCCGTTCGCCGCGGGCGGGCACGCCGCCGCCGGCGGACCCGTCACGCTGCTGCGGCTGCCCGAGCGCGAGCTGCCCGACGTGATCTACCTGGAGCAGCTGATCGGCGCGACCTACCCGGCGGAGCGTGAGGAAGTCGAGTACTACCGCCGCGTGATCGACCGCGTGGTGACGGACGCCGCGCCCGCCCGTGAGACCCGGGAGATCCTGCTGGGCATGCGCGACGAGCTCTGAGCCGCGCTCCCCGCATCGTCCCCGCACCGTCCCCGCCTCGTCCCCGTTCCGCGGCCCGCGTGGGCCGCCCCGTACCGCCGAAGCAGGCGCGCCCCATCGTCCGGCCGCGGCACCCTCGCCGCGAGCGCCGAACGCGCACGAATCATGTGGCGCCGCGCGCGCTTATGCCTCCGTGTACGCCTCCGCGCTGCTCAGGAATGTCCGAGCGGCGCCTCGACCGGTCCTGCCGTCGCCGCGGGACGCTCTCCCGCGAGACCGCGCCACCAGGGCGTACCCGGCAGAACGGGCGCCGACGGCTCGAAGCTGCCGCCCGGCAACGGCACGGCCGTGCGCACACCCGCCTCCCCCGCGGCGGCCAGCAGCCGCTCGCCGGGCTCCGCCCACGGATGCGGGGCGAGGTTGAAGGTGCCCCAGTGGATCGGCAGCATCGCACCGCCGGAGCCCGCGAGATCGCGGTGGGCGCGCAGCCCCTCCTCAGGCGTCATGTGGATGTCGGGCCAGAACTCGCTGTACGCACCGATCTGGATCATCGTCGCGTCGAACGGTCCGTACTCCGCTCCGATCTCGGCGAAGCCGGGGAAGTAGCCCGTGTCACCGCTGTGGAAGATCCGGTGCTCGGGGCCCGCGACCGCCCAGGATGCCCACAGCGTGCGCTGCTGATTGCGCAGGCCCCTGCCGCAGAAGTGCCGCGCCGGTGCCGCCGTCAGCCGCAGCCCCGCGATCTCAGCCGACTCGTGCCAGTCCAGCTCGGTGAACCGCTCCGGCGGCACGCCCCACCTCTCCAGGTGCGCGCCCACGCCGAGCGTCACGGCGAACGGCACGTCGCTCGCGGCCAGCCGCCGGATCGTGTGCAGGTCGAGATGGTCGTAGTGGTCGTGGGAGATGACCACGGCGTCGAGCCGTCCGAGCGAGTCGAGCGGCAGCGGAGCGGCGTGCAGCCGCCGCGGCCCGATGAACGAGAACGGCGAGCAGCGCCTTCCCCACACCGGGTCGAACAGCACCCGCCTGCCGTCGATCTCCGCGAGGACGGTGGCGTGCCCGAGCCAGGTCAGCCGCAGCCCCGAGGCGGGCGGCGAGTCCAGCTCCGGGCGCGCGAGCGGGATGGGCCCGCTGGGTCTGCGCCCGTCGCGGCTGAGCAGCGCCCGCAGCAGCTCGCGTCTGCTCCGCACGGCTCTGGGCAACCGCTGCGCCGGCTCCGGGTTGCGGAAGGCGCCGATCGACGCGTCGTAGTTGGGCGACCGCTCGATGCGGGCCAGCCGCTCGCCCGAGGGCTCCGCGCCGAAGGAGAGGGGATTGAAGCCGAGTACGCCGCTCATCGAGGTCTCCCGTATTCGCTGATGTCCGCACCTGCTGCCCGTACGGCCGGGGTGCCGTGCCGGCGCTCGCGGTACGGCCCGTGTCCCGGCCCGCGGGCCCGGCTTCCGGTCCTGTTGCGCCGAGCGGCTCCCGGTGTGCCAGGGCAACGCCGCTCGCTGCCCGGTTTGTTCCCCGGCGATGAGTTCACCGGCGCCGTCCGGTCACCAGAAGAGACCAGCCGAGGGACCGTTACGGGTCCGGGGATCCGCGGGCGGCGCGCCGCAGCTCAAGGGGCCGCCGCGGGCGCGGCAGCCGCCGGAGTCCCGGAAGAGAGGGTGTGCACGGTGACGACGATGATCGATCTGGGACCGCAGGCGCGTGAGGTCAAGGCGCTGCTCGACGGGGTGCGCGAGGACCAGCTGACGGCGCCCACGCCGTGCGAGTCCTATGCCGTACGGGAGCTGCTGGGGCATCTGCTCGACCTGAGCCGCGCCTTCACCGACGCCGCCCGCAAGGACCTGGGAGGCGGGACGGACCACGCCCCGTCCGAGTCGCTGCCGCAGCTGCCGGAGGACTGGCGCAGCCGGCTGCCCGTGCAGCTGGACGAGCTGGCCGCGGCGTGGGGCAGCGAGCCGGCCTGGGAGGGGCAGACCAGGGCGGGCGGCGTCGATCTGCCCGCCGCGCTGGCGGGCGTCGTGGCGGTGAACGAAGTCCTCTTGCACGGCTGGGACTTGGCCCGCGCCACGGGCCAGGACTACCGCGGCGACCCCGGCGCGCTGGAGGCCTCGGTCGGCATGCTCTCCCAGGCGGAACCGGAGCAGCGGGGCTCGATGTTCGGTCCGGCCGTGGAGGTGGGGGCGGGCGCGCCGCTGCTGGAGCGGGCCGTGGCCCTGGCGGGCCGCCGCCCGGACTGGACGCCTCCGGAGGGGTCCACGGTCCGTTAGCCGGTCCGGCAAGTGCTCAAGCGGCGCGGAGCCTCCGTGCCCGGGGACTGATCGGCGGTCTCCTTCGACGGCCAGACCTGGATGCGCATGGTCGAGCCGATGCTGACGGCGGTACGGCAGCCCGTCTACGGCATGGGCAGCAGGGCCGCGGCCCCGCTGCCGGAACGTGCCGACGGCGGCCCCGCACGCACTCAAGCGCGCATCCTCCGGCCGGAGTTGGTGGTACGGGGCTCGACCGCGGCCCCGGCGCACGGCTGACGTGGCGTCGACTACTGCACGCGGCGCATCGTCAGCGCCTGCGGGCCGCGGGCCGCGGGCCGCAGGCGACGGGGACCGGCGGGTGGCCCCGCGGAGGAAGACGGCAGGGGGTTGCCGGGTAAAGACGGGGAGGAGGTGACATGACAAGCGATACGAACGCCCGCATCGGAACCACCCCCCGCATCCCCCGTACCCGTGCCGGCACACCCGTGCTGGCCGGCATCGACATCGGCAGCACCCACTGCAAGGCGCTGCTGTGCACCCCTGACGGCACCGTGCTGGCGCGTGCCCACCGCACCACGCCACGTGAAAGGGACGGACTCGGCCACGACGCCGGGAAGTTGACGGCCGCGGCACTGGACGCGCTCACCGACTGCGTCCGCGCGTCGGGCCGCGTCCCCGACACGATCGGACTGACCGGCATGGCCGAGACCGGCGTACCGCTGGACCGGCACGGCGCACCCATCGGTCCCGTACTCGCATGGAACGATCCGGCGCCCGCGGCACATGCCGAATCGTTGCGCCGCAGCTGCGGCGCGGCCCGACTGCACGCCGCCACAGGCGTGTTGCCCAGTGCGAAGGTTCCCCTCGCGCGCTGGTGCTGGCTGCGCGAGCAGCATCCGGAACGGCTGAACCGCATGCGGCAGTGGGCCGGTGCCGCGGACCTCGTGGCGCGCGCACTGACCGGACGGGTCGGCACCGACGCCACGTTCGCACAGCGCAGCATGGCGTGGGAGCCCGGTACCGAGGGCGACGCACAGGGCCGCTGGAGCGCCAGACTCCTCGCCGAGGCCGGGCTCACCCCCTCCCATATGCCGCATGTGCATCCGCCAGGGCGTCCCGTCGGGGCCGTCACGCGCGGCGTTGCACGGCGTCTCGGGCTGCGTGCGGGCACCCAGGTCGTCGTCGCGGGACACGACCACCTCGTCGGCGCGTGGATCGCGGGCGCACGGCGCGAGGGCCTCGCGGCCGACTCCATGGGCACGGCCGAGGCGGTGCTCACCGTCTCGGCGGCGCCGCCGGACCGTTCCGCGGCGGCGGCCGAGGGGATGTCCTGGGGGCGGCACGCCGGCGGCGAGCACTGGATCACCCTTGCGGGGATGGCCAGTTCGGGGGCGCTGGTGGAGTGGTTCTGCGAGCACTTCCTGGACGCTCCCGGCACCGGCGTTCCCGGGACGGGCACGGGCACCGGGACGGGCACGGGCACCGGGACGGGCACAGGCACCGGCACCGGCACCGGCACCGGCAAGGGTCCCGATCCGGCCGAGGCCGGTGTCGTACGCACCGGCACAGTGAGGGCCGGACGGCCGGCGGCCCGACGGGCCTCGCGGTACGAGGAGTTCGCGCGGCTCGTCGAGGAGTGCGGACGCCGGGTGGCCGGCCGTGCACCGGCGCTGCCCAGCGGGATCACCGTCGAGCCCTATCTCCAGGGGCGCAGCGCCCCGCGCCCCGACTCCGGTGCACGGCTCGCGGTGCACGGCATGGGTCCCCGTCACGGGCCCGCGGATCTGGCGCTCGCGCTGCTGGAGGGTGCCGCGTACCAGGCGCGCTGGATGGCCGACGTACAGGCCGAGTTGACCGGCACGGCGCCCCGGGCCGTGACGCTGCTCGGCGGTTCCACGCGCCAGCGCACCTGGACGGCGCTGAAGGCGGCCGTCACGCCGTGGACCACGGAGATCTGCACCGAACCGGAGGCGCCCGCGCTGGGGGCCGCGGCGTGGGGCGGCGCGGCGATCGGCCTCGACCCGGCAGGCATCCGTCCCGGGAGCACTCCCGTACACGTCAGCGACCGGGCGGCGGCCGCCCATCGCGACGCCTACCGGGAGCGGTTCCTGCCACGGGTCATGGGGCGGGGCGGCGACGGGCGCGAGGACCGTGAAGGCCGTGAAGGCCGTGAAGACCGCGACGACCGGCACAGACGGAGAGCTTCATGAGAGGCGCTGCACGGAGCGCCGCAGGAACCGCCGCACGAATCCCCACCCCGCGAATCCCCCTGCGCAGCACCGCCAGAGGAACCACAGGAGACATCACGAGAAGGAGAGGCTCACGCCCATGAGCGCCGCCACACCACCCGCCCCGCGCGTGCCCGCGTCGCCCCCGCCTCTCGCGGACGGATCACCGGCGCCCGCCGAACCGGCCCGGCCCTCCGGCTGTTTCGCGATGGTCGGCGTGGATCAGCGCGACTCGCTGCGGACCATGCTGGCCGCAGCCGCCTGCCGCGCGGACCGTACGGACGGACCCCGCAGCCCCGGCAGACCCGGAGCCCTAGCAAGACCCGCAAGACCCGCAAGACCCGGTGAACCGGCCGGGGTCGCCCTACCTGCCGGGTCCCACGGGCCCGGGGATGGGGCAGCGGACGCCGTCCCGGTGCTCCCCTCACCGCGCAGCGGCACCGCCCGACTCACCGCCGTCCGCTGAGGAACCTCCCGTCCACGGACCGTCCGCCGGTCTGCCGGACGCCGCCACCCGGGCGGTCCCGGCGGCCCCGGCGGTCGAGCAGCGGCACCCCGGCCGCCCTCCCGGGGCAGGGCCGGGTGCCGGACGGCGCGGGCGCCGCAGTACCGTGGCGGCCCGCCCGCCCACGGGACGGTGCGAACAGGCCTCTCAGCCCGAGCAGTTGAGGTCGGTCTGCCGCATGTGCCCCAGCGGCTCGCCCGTGCCGGCGCGGGAGACGCGCCACAATTGTGACGGTCCCGTGGCGGCCACCTGCCGGCCCGACCGCAGCGTGCCGAGGACCTTGCTTTCCGTGCTGTCGCGGGCATAGCGGGGCGCGTGGTCGTGCACCACCTCGCAGATCGCTCCCGCCTGCGCCGTACCACCGACCGAGGGGATCGTGACGGCGGCCACGGCGAGCGCACAGGGCGCGGCGAGGCGAACTGCCAGTTTCCGCTTCTTCATCCTTCTCCCGTTTTCGGTACGGCCCGGTGCACATCTTCACCTCCATCCTGCCAACTCCACGGCCTTCTCGGCACGTTCGGGGGTGGATTAGGCACTCTGTGCCACCCCGGGCGCGGCTCTCGTGACGGCCAGTGCCGTCGCCATGACCGTCAGTTGAGGGTTCACCTCCGGGCAGCTGGGCAGCGCGGATCCGTCCGCGATCAGCACCCCTCGCACGCCTCGCAGCCACCCCTCGGCATCCGCCGGTGCGGTCTGCGGATCGGCGCCGAGTGCCACCGTCCCGGTCGGGTGGAACGCCGACAGATGGAGCTGGCGTGCCGTCAACTTCCGCAGCAGCTCCCGCAGTTCGTCCTGCGAACGTGCTCTCGGCGCCGACGGGACTCCGGTGAGGACCTCTTCCGCGCCCGCGGCGAAGAGCACCTTGCCCATCGCCTCGACGGCACGCATCAGCCGCCCCGCGTCGCGTCGCGCCAGGTCGTAGCGGAGCAGCGTACGGCGGGCTCCCAGCACCCGGCCCGACGGCAGGTCCGCGATCATCGCGCCCAGGGTGGCGAGCGATCCGGCCCCGTCCAGCTCCCTGCGCAGCTCGCGCCCCACTCCGGGCAGCACGAACGACCCCATGCCGGGCGGTCCCGCGGTGGCCTCGATGAGGATGCCGTCGCCGTGCAGCTCCTCCACGCCCACGCTCTGGAGCACGCCCCGCCAGGCGGTCACCGGCTCGGCGAAGCGGCCCGCGACGCTCGCCGCGGGATGGACGGCGAGGTTGCGGCCGAGCCGCGGATGGCCGCCGAGACCGGAGCGGCGCAGCAGCGGCGGCGAGTACAGCGCTCCCGCGGCGACCACGACGAGCGGGCTGAGGATCTCCAACTCGCTGCCGTCGGGGCGCCGTACGCTCACCCCGCACGCTCGCGGGCCGCCCGGCCGGTCCCGCTCGACGAGCACGCGCTGCGCGTACGCGCCCGTGACGATCCGCGCGCCGGCCGCGCACGCGTCGGGCAGCACCGACAGCTGCACGCTCTGCTTGGCGCCCGTCGGGCAGCCGACGACGCACTGGCAGGAGCCCTTGCAGCCGGTGGCGTTGCGGCGCAGCGGCGCGGCGCGCCAGCCGAGCCGTTCGGCGCCGAGGAGCGCGGTCTTCCCGTTGCGGCCGAGGACGTCGAGCGGGGCGGTGGCGACCTTCACGGTGCGCTCCACCTCGTCGAGGCATTCGCCGAAGGAGTCCACGTCGGCCAGCGCGAGCCCGTACTTCTCGCGCCAGCGGGTCAGCACATGGTCCGGAGTGCGGTAGCACGTACCGGAGTTGACGACCGTCGTGCCGCCGACCGCGCGCCCAACCGGCAGCACGACCGGCGGGTTGCCGAGTGCGACGGTGCCGCCTCCGTCGCGGTACAGCTCTCCGAAGCGGTCGAGCGGTGCGCGGCGGCCGAAGTCCGCCGTGGTGTGGTGTCGGCCCTCCTCCAGCACGACCACGCGCATGCCGGCGCGCGCGAGCGTACGGGCCGCCACGGCGCCGCCCGCTCCGGAGCCGACGACCACCGCGTCGGCCGTCGAACGGTCCGGCCAGTGCGCCGACGGTACGCAGTCCAGCGGCGGATCGACGGGCGCGGCTCCGGGCGTGGATCCGGGCGCGGATCCCGGGGAGTAGGCGGGGGAGAGCGGGGGTTCCTCGTGGAGCATCCGCTCCGTGCCCGCCGCGAGCATGACGGGCACCTTCACCGCGTCCAATACGGGAAGCAGCGACGGCCGGGCCGCGAGCGACGAGAGCACGCTCTCCCGCTCCCGCGGGGTCAGGCCGCGCAGGCGTCGCCCCGTGCGCACGGCGGCATAGGCGTCGACGGCCGCCGCCGCGGCCCGTACACCGGCGCGAGCGGCCGCGGGCATCGTGTCGAGCACGGCGCCGAGACGGCGGGGCACGGCGCCCGGCCACGCCTTGCCGCCGTCGTCGGCGAGGAGCGCGGCGACGAGGCCGCCGAGCGGGTCGTCGAGGCCGTTCGCCTGGGCGTTCACCGGAGCGTTCACCGGTCGCCCACCTCCGCGTGCGCCGTACCGTCCAGGGACCACTCCGCTTCCGTGCGCCACCGCCCCCACCAGCGCTCCAGCACGATCCGCGCGTCCGCCGTCTCGCTGTTGCGGCACACGGCGCCGCTGCCGTCGGGGTCGGTGTAGTCGAGAGCGAGGGTGCGCTGCTCGGGCTGAGTCACCTCGACCCGTATGCGGCGCAGACCGCTGCGTCCGGTCACCGTCCAAGTGGGCAGCGAGACACGGGCCTTGAAGCGCCCCGGGCCCGCCCAGCCGAAGGCGGTGCGCTCGGGCCTGCGCGGCCAGGTGCGCCCGTCCTTGCGCAGCCGCAGGAACACCAGCGGCGGCAGCCTGCGCAGCCCCGGACGCATCGACGTCGCCGCGACGATCTCCAGCACGTCGCCGCCGCCGAGCCCCGCGTGCAGCCAGGCCCAGCGGCGGGCGTTGCCGTGCCCGTAGATGCGGGCGGTCGCTCCGGGCGCACCGTCGAGCCGCAACTCGCCGCCGTCGTAGGCGAACGTGCCCGTGTACGACGCGGCGGGCGCCGGCACGATCTGCGCGGCGGGCAGCAGCTCCCTGCGCCAGGCCCAGCGGGGGAAGGTGAACAGCGGCCCGTCCTGGGCCACTTGGGCCACTTGAGCCGCCTCCGCCCCCTGCGCCCGGGGCCGCTCGTGCGCGGAGCGGTCCAAGTGGCCGGGGCTTCGCGGGTGTTCGGACAGCTCCCAGCGGAACGCGCCCGCCTCTCCCCGCAGCCGCCCCGGCCCGGCCTCGATCCCGTCCGCGGCGAAACCGCGGGCGGACGCACCGGACTTGTACGGCTCGGGCCCGAACCGCGCGTGCTCCACGGGCCCTTCGCCGTCGGCGGGGAAGCGCGCCACCCAGCCGTGCGCGTACGCCTCCGATCCGTCGGCCGGGGCGACGAGTTCGTGGTGCAGCCACAGACCCGTGCGGGTGGCGGGATCGGTGACGGTCGTGTACCAGACCTCGGTACGGCCCGCGGCGCCGTCCCAGCGCGGGGCGAGCTGTGCGGCGGGGTCCTCGGTGCGGGGGAAGCGGAAGCTCCCGAGGAACGGCAGCAGCCGGGTGGCCAGCGGGAAGCGCAGCGTGCCCCGCCCGGCCTCCTCCCGGCCTTCCCTGCCAGGGCCGCCGTCCTCTGCGCCCCTGTCCGCCTGTACGTTCCCGTCCGCCTGTACGTCCCCGTCCGCCTCTGCGTCCGCGTCCCCGTCCGCGAAGAGCGAGAACGGCAGGACCGTCATCGACCTCACCGGGCGCCCGGCGGACATCGACTTCCAGCCGTCGAGGGAGTAACCGCGCCCCTGCGCCGTGAAGTTGACCCGGTAGCGGATGCGGCGCCGCGCGAGCGGCGAGATCTCCATCGTGCCCGTGGCGTCCGCGTCGTCCGCCCAGCCCGCGACGCGCACCCGGCCGGTGATCGCCGCGTCGGTCGTGCGGTGCGGAAGCAGCACGCTCGCCGCCCGTACGGTCAGATCGAGCCGCATCGCCCGCGCCTCACCCTCCCCGTCCAGCCGCACGGAACCGGCCATGACCTCCGAGAACGCGGTGCCCCTGCCGCCCATCAGGCGATCCCGAGCCCGTCGAGCATGATGCGCTCGGTCGCGGCGAGATACGAGTCCGCCGCCTCCCGCGCGGCCTTCGCGTCGCCCGCGCCGACCGACGAGACGACGGGTTCCAGCCGGGCGTGCGCCACCTCCGGATCGAGGAAGGGGCCCACGAGATGGGATCGCATCGGGACGTAGGCGTTGAAGAGGGTGTTGGTCAGCAGCGTGTAGACGCGGTTCCCGGTGGCACGGGCCAGCGCGCGGTGCACCTCGATGTCGGCGAGCTGCACGTCGCCGCCGCCCTCGGCCTCGCCCACGGCCGCCAGCAGCGTCCGCAGCTCCTCGCGCTGCCCGTCGGTGGCCTTCATCGCGGCCCTCTCGGCGATCAACGCGCCTATGCTGCGCCGCACTTCGAAGATCTCGCCGAGCCAGCCCGGACTGTGCCGCACGAGCATCGGCAGCAGGTCGGCGCCGCCGAGACGCGCGAAGTCCCGTACGCGCGTGCCGACTCCGTGGCGTGTCTCCAGCAGCCCTGACTGTATGAGCCTGCCGAAGGCGTGCTTGAGCGTGGTGCGCGTGACGCCGTAGCCGTCGGCCAGCTCACGCTCGGGAGGCAGATAACTCCCCGCGGGATGCGACCCGGTGAGGATCTCCTCGCGGAGTTTGTTCTCCAGTACGTCGACGATCGTCTCGCGGGGCAGCGTCTCCACGAACCGCACCTTCCTCAGTGACTCAGTGGATGAGCCACTGAATCACGTACCGTCCACCGGGACAAGAGTCCGGGCAAGGGTCAGGGGGCAGGCCGGGGAAGCGGGCCCCGCGGGGACGGTGCGCGCTGGACGCCCAACGGAGCCGGGGTTAACGTGCGTTAGCCGATACGCGCGCCTGCCCCGTCTCTTGCCCGTACTCCGAGGAGCCCTCCGTGCCCGAACTGACCGCCCACGAGGTGCTGACCACCACCCGCAGCGTCCGCAAGCGGCTCGATCTGAACCGTCCGGTCGACCCCGCCCTCGTGAGGGAGTGCATCGAGACGGCCCTACAGGCGCCCAGCGGCTCCAACGCGCAGCGCTGGCACTGGCTCGTGCTCACCGACCCGGAGGTGCGCGCGGAGGTGGGCGCCGTCTATCAGAAGGCCTGCCGCGCCTATCTGGACTCGCCCAACGCGGCCGGACGGTTGTACGCCGACGACCCGCGGCGCTCCCGGGTGCAGGCCCGGGTCAACGACAGCGTGGCTCACCTCGCGGACCGCATGGGCGACGTGCCCGTACTCGTGATCCCGTGCCTCCAACTCCCCTCCGGCGAGCTGCCCGAGGGGAACCAGGCGGGCCTTTGGGGATCGGTCCTCCCGGCGGCGTGGAGCTACATGCTCGCCGCCCGCTCCCGTGGTCTCGGCACCGCATGGACCACGCTGCATCTGCGGTACGAGGACGAAGTGGCCCGCGTGCTGGGCCTGCCCGCGAACGTCCGCCAGGCCGCGCTCATCCCCACCGCGCACTACACGGGCGACACCTTCAAGCCCGCACCGCGCGCGCCGCTGTCGGAGGTGCTGCACGAGAACGGCTGGTGAGGAGGCGGGGCACACCTGCGGCGCCCTGACCGGCACCGGGGCCCGAGACGGGGTGCGGCCGTCAAATCGACCTCCGCGGCGACATGGCCGGGTCCATGGGACGGGCCCCTGCCAGCCGGTGGTCCCGAGCGCGCCGAAGTGCGTGCGTCAGCGCTTCGGCCAGTGCCACGGAGGCTGGTCCAACGGGCCCTCACGGCCTGCCACTTCGGTCTGCCCGTACTCGTCCTTGACCAGCTCCGTCGCGTTCACGCCGAAGGGCCGGCCCGCGGAGCGGCGCGCCAGCTCCCCGGCGAGTTCCTTCGCGTGCGTGACCACGACGATCTGAGTCTCCTGAGCGCCGGTGACGATCAAGTCGGCGAGCCGGGGCAGCAGTTCGGGATGGAGGCTGGCCTCCGGCTCGTTCAGCACGAGAAGCGCCGGCGGCCGGGGCGTGAGCAGCGCCGCCGTCCACAGCAGATAGCGCAGGGTGCCGTCCGAGAGCTCGGCGGCGGACAGCGGACGCATCAACCCCGGCTGGTGCAGCCCCAGTTCGAACCGTCCGCTTTGACTGTCGACGCTCAGCCGGCTGCCGGGGAACGCCCCGTCCACCGCCTCCTCCAGCGCCTTCGCGTCCCCCACCTCGCGGATCGTCTGGAGCGCGGCGGCGAGATCCGCGCCGTCGTGCCCGAGCACGGGCGTGCGGGTGCCGACGCGCGCCGCACGCGCCGGTGCCCCGGCGTCCGTTCGTACGTGGTCGTAGAACCGCCAGGACCTGATGCGCTCCCGCAGCCGCAGCAGGTCGGGCGCCAGCCGGGGGTCGGCGAACTCGCTCAGCATGCTGTCGTACGGGCGCAGTTCGCCCGCGGAGCGGTGCCAGCCGCCGTCCGCGGTAAGGGTCCGCACCGCGGGTCCCTTGCGCTCCGAGAGCACCGCCGCCGGGCGCAGCACCGGGCCGGCCCAGGTGGTCTCGGCCTTGATCTCCGGATCGAGGTCGAAGAGCGACCGGGCGGGGACGGGGTGTCCGAAGTCCACGGCGTAGCCGAACTCGTCCCCGGCGAAGCCGAGCCGCAGCCCCACGGGCCCGCTGCGGCCCGCACCCTGAGCGGGATTCTCCGCGCCCGCCCACAGCGTCGAACGCAGCCCGCCGTCCCGGGCCAGCGCGGCGACGGCCTCGCCCCGCGCGGCGTCGGCGAGCAGCCGCAGCGCGCGGTACAGGCTCGACTTGCCGGTGCCGTTGGCTCCGGTGACGACGGTGAGCCTCTCCAGCGGCATGATCAGGCGGCTCAGGGAACGGTAGTTCTCGATGGCGAGGGTGGTGATCATGTGGGGGCTCTCTGCATACGGTTCGGCGGTACGGGCAGGCACCGGCAGTCTGCCCGCGGGGTCTGACACAGGGCGGCACAATGCCGGGAGCGGGCGGCTCTCGTCCGCCGCATCGCCCGGCGTCGACGCGACCGCGAGGGAGCCCAGGTGGACGAACGGCTGACCGCATTCCTCCGCGAGCTGTACCGCGAGGGGCGCGAGCACGACGCGCCGCTGGCGGACCGGCTGTTGCGGCTGCGCAACATGACTCCCGAGGCGAGCGGCCTGATCAGCCTGCTGATCCGGGCGCGGGGAGCCGTCGACGTTCTCGAGATCGGCACCTCGAACGGCTACTCCGCCGTGTGGTTCGCGGACGCGCTCCGTGACACCGGCGGCAGGCTGGTCGGCGTCGAGACGGAGCGTTCACGCGTGGAGGCGGCCCGGCGGAATCTGGAGCGGGCCGGGGTGAGCGACTACGCGGAGATCGTGCACGGCGACGGCGGGGAGGTGCTGGCCCAGGCGCCGGACGCGTCACTGGACCTCGTGGTCCTGGACGCCGAGCGCCCGGCCTACCCCGGCTACTGGCCGGACCTGCGCCGCGTGCTGCGGTCGCACGGCATCGTCGCGGTGGACAACGCCGTGAGTCATGCCGGGCAGATCGCGGAGTTCCGCGGCCTCCTGGAGGAGGACCGGTCGTTCGCCGTCCATCTCCAGGAGGCCGGCGACGGCGTGCTCACCGCCGTGCGGACGGGTACCGGGGCCCAATAGCCCGCCCGCTCCCAGGAGTTGACGCCTGGGCGGGCGGCTTCGGTGTGGAAGGGTAGGCGTGGTTCCGGATGCCGTGCGGGTACGTATGCTGACCGTTCGACAGGTCAGGGGAGCGCCGGGACGATGGTGGGGGACGAGTGAACACCGAGCCGTATGGGACCGGGACGAGGTCCAGGGGTGTGCGGACGCCGTCCGTTCACCTCGCGTCTGGAAGCTGAGCCGCGACGTGCCGGGTGACGAGGTGCATCCGACTCCCTTCTCCGTCACTCTGCGGGTGCTGCTGGGCCTGCTGGGCGCCGGGTCGTTCGGCGCGGGCGTTCTCGCTGTCTTCGTCACGGAGAACGGCACCGGGACCGGTGTGCTGCTGGTCGTCGGCATCGTTCTGCTCGTCGTCGCGCTGCTGGGGAACCGCATCGAGAGCCTCGAGTTCGGCGGGGCCAGGCTCAAGCTCCGGGCTGCCGCCGCGGAGAGGTTCGCGCTGGCGGAGGAGTCCGCACGCCGGGGAGACGACGACGCGGCCGAGCGGCTGCGCGCGGAGGCTCAGGCGCTGCTCGACGCCGCCAGCCCCATCGCGGCCGAATACCGCTCGGTGCGTGGCTCGATGAGTGCGGGCCCGGAGCGCACGCGGCTGATGGGGGCGGTCATGGCCCGCGCCCGCCGGCTCGCCAGGGAGCACTCCTTCGAGCCGGAGGAGGTCCTGCGCTGGTTCCGGGAGGGCAGCGAGGAGAAGCGCGTCACCGCCCTCGCGATGATGCAGGCTCAGCCCCGACTGCGCAGCTTCGAGGCGGCACTGGCCGGGATCGAGCACTCCCGTAGCGCCTTCGAGCAGTTCCACGCGATGACGCTGGCCGCGCAGATGGTCGACGATCTGGACGAGGCACAGCGGCGCAGACTCGTCGAGGCCGTCGAGTCCCAGGGGCGGTGGCGCTTCCGCTTCGACTCCTCGCGCTGGGAGCTGCGGGAGCAGATCGTGAGGCGAGTGGCCGAGCACTCGGACACGCCAAGTCCCTGAGCGGCGCCCGCAGTCGGGCGGCCCCGCCGCCGTGAAGCGGGGCCCGGCCCGCAGGCCGGGCCCCGCACGGAAGGAGGCGTGACGCTCTCTCAGGTCACGGCTCCTTGATCCGCCGGATCACAACTCCTTGATCCGCACGTCCCGGTACGAGATCACGTCCGTGACGCTGTGCACCTGTAGGCCGATGTAGCCCGAGGCGTAGCGGCGGCCGTCGGTGCCGGGGTCGTCGTCGCGGGGCGGCTCGAAGACCTGGCCGCGTCCGTTGTCGAACTCGTTGATCAGCTCTCCGTTCCGGTAGACCGAGTAGTGCTGCCCGACGACCTTGACCTCGTAGTCGTTCCATGTGCCCTTCGGCGTCACGCCCGCGCCGCCCAGGCCCACGCGGTCGAAGCCGTAGACCGAGCCCGTCTTGTACATGTCGCCGTCGGGCTTGTCGAGGATCTGAAGCTCGTGCCCGAACTTGATGGCGACCCACTCGGGCCGCGGCTCCTCCGGGTTGTCGTGCACGTACGGGAAGCGTGCGAAGACACCGGAGTTGGCGTTGCCGTCGCCCGGGGCGTCGTCGCGGAACTGCAACTTCAGCGAGTAGTCGGCGAATTTGCGCTTCGGATACCACAGCATGCCCATGCCTTCGGTCTCCGTGCTGCTGGTCATGCTGCCGTCGCCGTTGAGGGCGAAGGCTCCGCCGCCGACGTGCTGCCAGCGCTCGAAGGACTCCTTCGTCCCGTCGAACAGCTGCTTGTAGCCGGTCTGCTGCCCCGGTTCGCCGATCTCCGAATCCCCCGCCGTACGGTTGATCAGCTCGGCCTCCCGCGAGTCCAGCACCTTCTCCTTCAGCAGGGCGCCGGTGACCTCCGTGACGTGCTTGACGAACAGGGCGTGCGAGGACCAGTCCTTCTCGTCCTCGATCAGTTCGCCGACCGTGCAGCGCCTCTTGGTCATGCGGTTGGGCACGCCCGTGTCGGCGTCGCCGACGAAGACGGTCGCCCGCTCGTCGAACTCCGGGCAGTCCGGGGCGGGTACGCCGCCGCCGGGCACGACGTCGAAGGACTCCGACACGGCCTGCGAGGTGTTGCCCGCCTTGTCGGTCGCGCGGTGGGCCACGCTGTGGTGTCCCGTACGGTCGACGACGACGGGACCGGAGTAGGCGAGGAACGGGCCCCCGTCGAGGGAGTATTCGACCTTGTCCACGCCGGATTCCTCGTCGGTCGCGGTGACGGTCACCGTGGCCCGGCCGATGTAGGCGCCGTCGGAGTCGGTGCCGCCCTCGGTCTTCGCCGTCGTCTCCGGCGGCGTGGTGTCCTCCTCCGGCTGCTCGACGACGGTGAACTCCGCCGACTTGGTCTCTGCGGCGTTGCCGGCCTTGTCCGTCGCCTTGTAGCGGAAGGTGTACGTACCGGGCTCGTGCACCATCACCGGCGCCGTGTACGGCTGGAACTCGCCGTCGCCGAGGGCGTATTGGACCGTGTTGACGCCCGATCCCGCGTCGGAGGCGGTGACGGTGACGGTGGCCATGCCGATGTACGCGCCGTCCGCGTCCTGTTCGCCGTCCACGGTCGCCGACGTCTCCGGCGGTGTGGTGTCGTCCGTCGGCGGCGCCACGACGGTGAACTCGACAGTCTTCTCCTCCGCGACGTTGCCCGCCTTGTCGGTGGCTCTGTAGCGGAAGGTGTGCGCACCCGTCTCGTGCACCATCACCGGCTCGGTGTAGGCCTGGTAGCCGCCGTCGCCGAGCGCGTACTCGACGGCGTTGACGCCCGATCCTGCGTCCGAGGCGGTGACGGTGACGGTGGCCATGCCCACGTACTCGCCGTCGGCGTTCTGGTCCCCGGCGACCTTCGCCGAGGTCTCCGGGGGCGTGGTGTCGTCGCCCCCGCCGCCGTCGGTGACGACCAGGGTGCCCTGCATCTGGGCGTGTCCGGGGATCGTGCAGTGGTACTTGTAGGTCCCCGGGGTGAGGGTGACTTCGACGGAGTGCTTGCCGCCCTGCGCGTCCGAGGGGTTGGCGAGGATGTTCACGTTCACGTCGTCGTTGTAGTCCGGGTCGCCGGTGACGAACGTCAGCGTGTGCGGCATGGACGTGGTGTTGCCCGTCGCCTCGCTGTTCTCGAACTCGATGGTCGCCGGGCCCGCCACAGCCGTCTCCGGCGCCGACGTGTAGTGCGTGATGTCGTCGCCGGCGGTCCACCGCAGCAGCTGCGCGGCCGCGGTGCCGCCGGCGGGCGGCTGCTGACCGTAGGCGGGTGCCGAGGCGAGCCCCACGACCATCAGCAGCGACGCCAGCAGGGCCGTCACCGCGTTGCGTGCCGCCGCCCGGCGCCGGCGCACGGCCCGCGCCGTCGCCGGTGCCGCAGGTGCGAACAGGCTCATCGTGACGCCCCCTTCCCGGTCTTGTCCGCCGCGTCCGCGCCCTTCGCGGTCCGGCCGACCACGTCGCCCGGTGCGGGAGTCGACTCGCCGCCCTCGTAAGTGACGTGCCACAGCGCGGACTTGTCGTCGGAGTTGAAGAAGCCGCGCCCGTAGTCGAGGACGTAGAGCGAACCGTCCGGCGCGAACTTCCAGTCCATCAGGTTGCGGATGCCGTCCTCGCCCACCGGGATGATCTTCCGCAGGCTCTCGGCGTGCGCCGGCAGCGCGCCGGGCTCGTCGCCGTCGGGCATCACCACGGCGTGCCGGGGCTGTTCGGCGTCGTAGAAGTCGCCGACGAACCACTTGCCGTCCCAGTACGCGGGCCATTTGCCCGCTGCGGCAACGGACTTGTCGAAGCGGTAGACCGGGCCGTCCATCGTGGCCTGGCCGCCGCCCTTCAGCCACGGCAGCAGCAGCTTCTGCTCGTCGGTCCGGTAGCTGGGCACCCCGTTCTCGTCGCGCGGATAGTCGGGGCCGCCGCCCTGCGGCGAGTACCAGATGTTGTTGGACCGGGCGGGCGGGATGTTCACCAGCCCGTCGTTGTTGGGGGACTCGTTCTTCAGGTGGTCGCAGTCGTACCAGCCCAGCGGCTTCTCCGGGTCCGGCAGGTTGCGGTCGCGGTAGGGCTGCCTGTTGCCCATGCAGTACGGCCAGCCCTGGTTGCCCGCGCTCGTGATGCGGGCGAACGTGTCGTACTTGGCGGGACCCCAAGTGGTGCTGGGCTCACCGGCGTCGGGCCCGACCCAGCCGGCGTAGAGCACGTCGGTCTTCGGGTCGATGGAGATGCGGGCGGGGTTGCGGACGCCCATCACATAGATCTCGCCGCGCGTCTTGCCGCCGCCCTCGTCGTCCTCCTCGCCGGTGAAGAGGTTGCCCTCGGGCAGGGTGTAGGTCCCGTCGTCCTCCGGGTGGATGCGCAGGATCTTGCCGTTGAGGTTGTTGGTGTTGCCCGCGGTACGGCGCGCGTCCGCGAAGGAGACGCCCTTGAAGGCGGGCTCGGGATTGTTGCCGGAGTAACCGTCGCTGAACTGCGAGGAGTTGTTGTCGCCTGTGGCGATGTAGAGGTTGCGCTTCGAGTCGAAGGCCATGCCGCCGCCCGCGTGGCAGCAACTGTGCACCTGCACCGGCCACTTGAGCAGCACCTTCTCCGAGGACTTGTCCAGCTTCCCCGTCCTGGGGTCCACCGTGAAGCGGGAGACACGGCGCTCGGCCATGTGCTTGTCCCGGTCGAGCCCCGAGTGCGGCGTCCAGTGCAGGTACATCCAGCCGTTGTCGGCGAAGTCCGGGTCGAGGGCGATGCCGAGCAGCCCCTCCTCGACCTTGACGAGCTCGTCGCCGCCGCCCTTGTTGCCGAAGACGGTCAGCGAACCCACGAGCGAGACCTTCTTCGTCGCCGGGTCGTAGACGTGCACCGTGCCCTGGCCCTTGCCGATCTCCGGGTCGGACCAGTCCGTCACCACGGGGTCGTCGGGGCCGCCGCCCCCGCGTCCGATGTAGAAGACCCGGCCGTCGTCGGCCGTGGCCAGGCCGTGCGGCTCGCCGATCTGGTCGTGCTCGCCCGGCTTGTTGGGCGAAGTGACCCGCTCGGCCTTGTAGTTGGAGGTGATGGTGGCCTGGCAGTCGGCGCGTGCGAGACGTGTCGTCCACAGCAGCGCCCCGCGCAGATGCGTACGGAAGTCGGCCTCCTGGAAGCTGTCGGCCGTGCCGCCCATGCCGGTGTAGAAGGAGCGGCCACCGTCGTAGTCACGGCACCAGGAGACCGGGTGGTCCCAGCCCATCGCGCCCTTCCCCGGGTCGTAGCTGCTCTCCCGTACACGCGCCACGGTGTGCACCGAACCGCTGGGATTCTTCTCCCAGTTGAGCCACTTGTCGGGCCGCTTCCACTCCACGGGCAGCGACTCGGTCGCAGGATTGCGGCGGTCGCCGACCTCGACCGTGGCGCGCTGCGCCTTGTCCGGGCCGTCCCCGGCGGGACGCGCGCCCACCAGCCCGGAGAACCACTCGGAGTACGGCTCCGCCGAAGCCGCGCCGTGAATGCCGAGGAAGCCCCCGCCCGCCTCCATGTAGCTCTCCAGGCCCGCCTCCTGGGCGGGGTCGAGCACGTCGCCGCCGCCGGTGAGGAAGACGACCGCGTTGAAGTCGCCGAGCGTCTCGGAGGTGAACACCGACGGATCCGCGGTCGCCGTGATCGTGAAGTGCTCTGCGGCAGGGCCGCTCCTGCCGATCTGCTCGATGGCCTCGATCCCGGCGTCGACGGTGGGCGGCTCCTCGCCGGCCGAGCCGTGGAAGACCAGCACGCGGACGTCCTCACCGCCCGGCGGGGACGAGAGCCGGAGATCCGGCGCGGACGGACCGGGCGGACCCGCGGGCGCCGCCGGGGTGGCACCGAGCAGAGAAGCCGAGACCGCCGCGGCCAGCAGCGCGGTGGTACGGCCCCGCCGCGCCCCGCGCCGGGCGCCGGGCCGTGATCTGCGCAACCCTCGCAAGCGTGAGGGCTTTTGACACGGTTCGAGCCGCATGTCTGATCCACCCCTCTTAAGTCACAGAAACGGGGAAGAAGTTAGACCTCTTTCGGTGGAACGCCAAGAGCTATGACCGCAATTCAACGAACTTTGTCCTTGATATGGATAAACAAGGGCCCATACCGCTACGGTCCTTTGTCGGCCCACCTCGTCCCGCGCCCATCCCTGAACGGCCCTCAACGGCCCCGCTTCCGGCGGCAGTTCGAGGCAGCACCGCAGCACCCCCGCGTGCGCCACGCACGCAACGACCACGCACGCAACGACCACGCACGCCCACGCACCTCACGCAGGCGGTTCAGCCAGTCGCCGAAGGGAGACGAGACCGATGACCGAGACGTCCGGCAGCAGCCTCGCCCGCCGCAGCTTCAGCAGACGCCTCCTCGCGGGCTCGGCGGCGGCGGCCCTCGGTCCGGCCGTGCTGAACGCGACTCCGGCGGCAGCGGCCCCGTCCGGGGCGGAGTCGGCCCCCGGGGCACTCGCGGCCACCGAGGCCCGTGCGTCCGCCGTGCGCCGCGCCGGACCGGGCGGCGAGGTCCGCCACATGAAGCTCTACGCGCAGAAGCTGGCGGACGACCAGATCGGCTACGGCCTGGAGAAGGGCAAGGCCACGATCCCGGGCCCGCTGATCGAACTCGTCGAAGGCGACACCCTCCACGTCGAGTTCGAGAACACCACCGACACCACCGTCAGCCTCCACCCGCACGGCGTGGACTACGACAGGGCCAACGACGGCACCAAGATGAACGGCAGCGTCGTCGAACCCGGCGGCAAGCGCACCTACACCTGGCGCACCCACGCCCCCGGCAAGCGCGAGGACGGCACGTACCGCCCCGGCAGCGCGGGCTACTGGCACTACCACGACCACATCGTCGGCACCGAGCACGGCACCGGCGGAATCCGCGCCGGCCTCTACGGTCCGCTGGTCGTGCGGCGCGAGGGCGACATCCTGCCGGACAGCCAACTCACCGTCGTCTTCAACGACATGACGATCAACAACCAGCCCAAGGGCCCCGACTTCAAGGTCACCGTGGGCGACCGCGTCGAGATCGTCATGATCACGCACGGCGAGTACTACCACACGTTCCACGTGCACGGTCACCGCTGGGCCGACAACCGCACCGGCCTGCTGGAGGGCCCGGACGATCCCAGCCGGATCATCGACAACAAGATCACCGGCCCTGCCGACTCCTTCGGCTTCCAGATCATCGCGGGCGAGGAGGCGGGCGCCGGCGCGTGGATGTACCACTGCCACGTCCAGAGCCACGCCGACATGGGAATGGCCGGACTCCTCCTCGTGGCCAAGCCGGACGGCACGGTCCCGGGCCACGACGGCCACCACTGACGCCCGCCCACGACCGGACGCCGAGCAGCCTGAAAAGGCGGATGTGCGAGGACGGGCCAACCGGCCCTATGACGTGGCCCGTTCGGCGTGCGGTGCGACGTAGACGCGGTAGCCGGGCATGTGGCGCAGCGGCCGCGAGGGCCAGCCGCGCGCCCACGAGGGCGGCTCGTGGTAGCGGGTGGTGACGGCCATCGGCTCGTGGCGCAGCGCGAGCCGCCGCAGCCCCTCGCCGGTGATGTTCATGTCGTGGCCGTTGGACTGGCGTGAGGAGCAGCCCGCGTAGTGGCTCATCGGCACGGCGAGCGGACCGGTCAGCGTGCACGGGGTGCGCAGACCCATCCCGTGCATGGTGTCCGCGGCGGCCGTCAGCTGACGCGTCATCTCGTGATTGCGCTCCAGCACGTTCCCGAGCACCTGGTACTGGACGCCGAAGTGGCTGCCCAGCAGCAGCGCCGGAAGCAGGATCAGCAGCAGCGGCCGCCGTCCGGACGGGCCCTGGGTGAAGACCCGCCGCACGCACTCACCGACGGGCACCGCCAGCAGCGCGTACGACGGCAGCAGGAAGCGGGGCGCCGCGTATCCCATGAGGAAGAGGTAGGGCAGCGCGAGCACCACGGCCGTCACGGTGGCGAGCACTGCGGTGTCCCTGCGGCCCGAGCGCACCGCAGCCGTGATGCCGCCGCCGGCGAGCAGCGGCAGGGCAAACCACCACACCGCGGTCTGCGGCTCCTCCCACGCCATGTGGCACGGGCGGCACAGCATCCGCCCCTGGAGGCTGCGCACATGGTCGCCGATGGCGATGTTCCAGCCCATGCCGCCCTGGATCTCGCTGGCCCGGTGCAGCCGCGCGAAGAGCCCCCCGTACGTCGTGAACGCCTCGACGACCCAGGGTGCGACACCGGCGACCGCGCCCGCGGCCAGGGCGGCGAAGAGCACGGGCCGGCGCCAGGAACGTACGAGCAGAGCCGAGCCGGCGAGCGCGAGCACCAGCCACGCGGCGTCCGGCGGGCGCATCAGCGCCACCACGGCGATCGACACCCCGAGCCCGACGAGGGCGGGGCGGTCGTCCTCGCGGCGCGCGCAGCGCAGGAAGCAGCCCGCCGCGGCCAGCGATCCGAAGGCGCACCACAGGTTCGGCATGGCCTGCGGCCCGTAGTAAAGGCTGATCCACAGGCCCGCGAAGAGGGCGCCTCCCCAGGCGAGTACGGGCGCGGGCACCAGGCGCCGCCAGATCCACAGGACGCCCAGCAGCGTCAGCCCGGACAGCACGGCGAGGAAGACCCGCAGCGCGGTGGTGGAGGAGGTGAACGCGACGACGGGCGCCACCAGATACGAGATGCCGCGGGCACGGGGAGCGCTGAAGAAGGCGGCGGGGTCCTGGGCGTCGACCTGGCTCACATAGACCGTCTCGTCCCAGCCGAGGCCGGAGCCCGGCAGCACGACCAGGATCTGCACCAGGGTGTAGAGAGCCGCGACCGCGCCGAGCTGGAGCAGGGGGTGTCCGGCCGGACCGGTCCCGTACTCGGGGAGGCGTCTGAGGCGGTCGGTGGCTGGTGCGCTCGGACTTGCAGGCAGCACGTACATGGCCGAACCTCGTCCCGCTTGTGAAACCTGTGAAAACCGGCAGAAGCAGTTGGAAAAGATCTGTGGGCGAGATCTATGCGTAACACCAGGTTTGTCGGTTTCGCGGTAATGGTGGCCCCGGCCCGGTCACTCACGGGCCCGGCGCATACGATCACCCGTATGAGCTCCTCAGCACCGGCCGCGCGAATAGCGGTGATCGGCGGCGGAGCGGTCGGCGGCCTCATCGCCGCGTTCGCCCGCGAGGCCGGTCACGACGTCACTCTCTGCCTGCGGGCACCCCTGGAAGAGCTGACCCTGAGCACGGACGGTGAAGTCCTGCGCCCCGCCCTGCACTTCGTCACCGCGCCCGGCCAAGTGGACCGCCACGACTGGGTGTTTTTGACCACCAAGGCGCAGGACACAGAGGGCGCGACCGGCTGGCTGGAGGCGCTCTGCGGCCCCGGCACCGTCGTCGCCGTCGTCCAGAACGGCATCGACCACGCCGAACGCGTCGCGCCGCTGCTGCCGGACGGGGCCGAGGCCCTCCCGGCGCTGGCCTACATGGCCGTCGAACGGGTCGCGCCCGGCCGGATCGTGCACCACTTCTCCAGCGAACTGCACGTCCCGGAGGGCCCGTCGGCGAAGCGCCTCGAAGCGCTCCTCGCGGGGAGCCGCCTCACGGTGCGCAGCGTTACGGACTTCCGTACTGCCGCGTGGCGGAAGCTGTTCACCAACGTCGCCGCCAACCCGCTCACGGCGCTCCTCAAGCAGCGCATGCACATCCTCGACGACGAGGAGATGCGCTCACGTGCGGAGGAGATCCTGACGGAGGCGCTCGCCGTCGCGCAGGCGGAGGGCGCCCGGGTCGGGGAGGACGACGTGCGCCGGGCGCTGCGCGCGAACCTCGCGGTGGGGCCCGACGGCGGCACCTCCACCTTCTACGACCGGCTCGCCGGCCGCCCCATGGAGCACGAGCACATCACCGGCGCGGTGGTCCGCGCGGCCGACCGGCACGGCGTCCCCGTGCCGCTCAACCGGCTGCTGCTGACGATGCTGCGCGCCGCGGACCGCGAGCTGCGGGAGGGCTGACGGGCCGGGCGGGCCGTCCGGCCCGTCAGGCACCGCCGCGGCGGGACGCGCCACCGCCGTCCATCCCCCGCAGCCGCTCCATCTCCCGCCGGTCGCGCTTCGTGGGGCGTCCCGCCCCGCGGTCCCGGTGCCCTGCCGGTGCGACGGTCTCGCGCGGCGGCGGAGGCGGGCTGTGATCGGTGTAGCACTCGACGGCCACCGGCGCGCCGACGCGCTTGCGGATGATGCGGGAGACCACGACCACACGCTCACGCCCGGCCTGCCGTACCCGCACCCGGTCGCCCGTGCGCACCGGATGGGCCGGCTTGACGCGCTCCCCGTTCACCCGGACATGTCCCGCGCGGCATGCGGAGGCCGCCGTCGAGCGGGTCTTGGTGAGCCGTACGGACCAAATCCACACATCGACCCGTACGGTCCCTGCGTCCTCAGCCATGCCCCGACTCTAGAGCCCGCGGGCCGCACCGGTCAGCGGCGGTCAGCGGCGGGCGAGACGGCGCTCCCCGCCCGTGCCCGTCTCGTACTCCAGCTCGTAGTGCCCGAAGATCCCCGGCTCGCCCTCGGCGGGCAGCTCGCCGTCGGTCTCGATCGAGGGCGCGGACCGTACGTCGTTCTTGCCGTACGCGACCCGCACGTACCCCGGTCCGACCGTCGCCCCCTCCAGCGGTACGAACACGAGCTTGCGCCGTGTGGGCATGCCCGTGGTGACGGTCGCGAAGAAGGGCTGGTCGGTGCGCGTATCGACGTAGACGGCCTCCAGCTTCCCGATCTTGCTGCCGCCGGGATCGACCACGTCGTGGTCCCGCCACTCACGGATGTCTCCAGCCTCGAACATCTACGGCCATCCCTCCGCGCCATCGGTCTCCCGGCGGGTGCCGGGCACCGGTCCGTGACCCCAGCGTGCCGCACGGGGCGAGGTTTGGCAGCGGGCGCCCGGGTGGTACCGGGGCGGCGTGGATTCTCACCTCACCCTCCGGGTCGACGGCGAAGCGCGGTCCCTGACCGTCGACAACCGCACCACTCTCCTCGACGCCCTGCGTGACCGGCTGTCCGTCACCTCGCCCAAGAAGGGCTGTGACCACGGACAGTGCGGTGCCTGCACGGTCCTCCTCGACGGGCGGCGGGTGCTGAGCTGCCTGACCTTCGCCGTCGCGCACGACGGGTCCGAAGTGACCACCGCCGAAGGGCTCGTGGGCCCGGACGGCGGGCTCCATCCGCTACAGCGGGCGTTCATCGAGCACGACGGCTTCCAGTGCGGCTACTGCACACCGGGCCAGATCTGCTCGGCCGCCGGCATGCTCGACGAAGCGTCGGCCGGGCACCCCAGCTTCGTCACGCCCGCCGGCGACGGCGCCCGCGTGCACCCGGACGGCGGGCGACGCACCGAAGCACTCGGCGACGACGAGATCCGTGAACGCATGAGCGGCAACCTGTGCCGCTGCGGCGCGTACGTCAACATCGTCGCCGCCGTACGGGAGGTGGCCGCGAGATGATCCCCTTCGACTACGCGCCCGCCTCGGACACCGACAGCGCCGTGGCCACCGTCATGGCCCGGCCCGGGGCGGCGTTCCTCGCCGGCGGCACCAACCTCGTCGACCACATGAAGCTCGGCGTCGCCGAGCCCGACCTCCTCGTCGACGTCACGCGCCTGCCGCTCGACCGGATCGAGGAACTGCCCGACGGGGGCCTGCGCATCGGCGCCACCGTCCGCAACAGCGACCTGGCCGCACATCCGCTGCTGCGCGGCCGCTACCCCGTGCTGTCGGAGGCGCTGCTGGCGGGGGCCTCCGGACAGCTGCGCAACGCGGCGACCACGGCGGGCAATCTGCTCCAGCGCACCCGCTGCGGCTATTTCCAGGACGTCACCACCCCGTGCAACAAGCGCGAACCCGGCACCGGCTGCGCGGCGATCGGCGGCTGGAACCGATACCACGCGGTCCTCGGAGCCTCGGAGCACTGCATCGCGGTGCACCCGTCCGACATGGCCGTGGCCATGAGCGCGCTCGACGCCGTGGTGACCGTGCTCGGCGAGGACGGTGAACGGCGCATCCCGGTACGGGAGTTCCACCGGCTGCCCGGGGACGCCCCCGAACACGACACCGTCATCGCACACGGCGAACTCGTCACGTCCGTCGAACTGCCGCCGCCGCCCGCCGGTGCGCGATCCGGCTACCGGAAGGTGCGCGAGCGGGCGTCGTTCGCCTTCGCTCTCGTCTCCGTCGCGGCCGTCCTCGTCACCGACGGGGAGCGCGTGCGCGACGCGCGCATCGCCTTCGGCGGCCTCGCGCACAAGCCCTGGCGAGCCACGCACGCCGAGGAGGCGCTGCGCGGAGCAGCCCCGACGGAAGAGGCGTTCCGCGAGGCGGCCGACGCCGAACTGCGCCACGCCGAGCCGCTGCCCGACAACGCCTTCAAGATCCCCATGACGCGCAACGCGCTCGCCGTGCTGCTGCGCGACCTCGCCACGGAGGAACGGTCATGAGCAGGACGGACGCCGGCGGAGCGGCACGGGCCTCAGGGGCCACCCGGACCGTGGAGCCCTCGCAGCCGCTGAAACCGCTGGACGTCCGGTCGGTGGGCAGCTCGCCGCAGCGGCTCGACGGCCCCGAGAAGGTCACCGGCACGGCCCCCTACGCGTGGGAGCACCCCCTGCCCTCCCCGCTGTACGTACACCCCCTGCAAGCCGCGGTCGCGCGGGGACGGATCCTGACCATGGACACCGGGGCGGCCGAGGCGCTCGACGGTGTCCTCGCCGTGCTCACCCCCTACAACGCGCCACGGCTCGCCGACACGGACGACGCCGAGCTGGCGGTGCTCCAGTCCGAAGACGTCGCCTTCCGGGGTCAGTTGATCGGTGCCGTCATCGCCGAGACCCCGGAGACGGCAGGGCAGGGCGCCGCAATGGTCGACGTCGAGTACGAACAGCACCCGCACGACACGGAGTTGAGCACCGACCGTACGGACCTCTACCGCCCCGAGGTCGTCAACCCGACGTACGCGAGCGACACCGAGGACGGCGACCCCGAGGCCGCGCTCGCCGCGGCGCCCGTCACCGTCGACGTCGTCTACAGCACGCCCATGGAGCACAATAACCCCATGGAGCCGCACACTTGCGTGGCCGTGTGGGAGCGGTCCGAAGGCCGTGACCCCGGTGGCCCCGACGGCTCGGGGAGTTCCGCGGACTCCGGGCCGCTGCTGACGCTGTACGACTCCACCCAGGGAGCCCACCAGGTCAAGCAGACCCTCGCGCCGCTCTTCGGGCTGCCCGCCGAGAGCGTGCGGGTGATCTCGCCGCACGTCGGCGGCGGCTTCGGCTCGAAGGGAATGCCGCACGCGCACAACGTGCTCGCCGTGCTGGCGGCCAAGGTCTCCGGCGGGCGTCCCGTCAAACTGGCCCTCACGCGGCAGCAGATGTTCTCCCTCGCCGGATACCGCACCCCCACGGTGCAGCGGCTGCGGCTCGGCGCCGACACCGAGGGCCGGCTTACCGCCCTCTGCCACGACGTCGTCGAACAGACCTCCAAGATCAAGGAGTTCGCGGAGCAGACCGGTGTCGCGAGCCGCATGATGTACGCCGCCGACAACCGCAGCACCAGCCACCGGCTGGCCGCGCTCGACGTCCC
Source organism: Streptomyces sp. HNM0575 (assembly GCF_012726265.1). Classification (GTDB taxonomy): domain Bacteria; phylum Actinomycetota; class Actinomycetes; order Streptomycetales; family Streptomycetaceae; genus Streptomyces. The sequence goes on from NZ_JAASAG010000003.1 coordinate 579,623, forward strand.
CGTGCCGTCGTGGATGCGGGCGCCAGGCGAGGCCCCCGGCATGTTCGCCGCCGAGTCCGCCATGGACGAACTCGCCGTCGCCTGCGGCATCGACCCCATCGACCTTCGTGAGCGCAACGATCCCGAGACCGACCCCGAGAGCGGCCGGCCCTGGTCCGGGCGGCACCTCGTGCGCTGCCTGCGCACCGGAGCCGAACGCTTCGGCTGGGACCGGCGGGCCGAGCCCGGCACCCGCCGCGAGGGCGACTGGCTGATCGGCCTGGGCGTCGCGAGCGCCACCTACCCCTCGTACGCCTTCCCCGGATCCGTCGCCGAGATCGAGCGCCGCACGGACGGCGACGGCGCCTCCGGCGGATACGCCGTACGCATCGGCGTGGCCGACATCGGCACCGGGACCTGGACCGCGCTCAGCCAGATCGCCGCGGACGCCCTCAACTGCCCGTTCGGGGAAGTCCACTTGGAGATCGGCGACACCGCTCTGCCGCCCGGCACCGTCGCCGGGGGCTCCTCCGGCATCAACTCCTGGGGCTCTGCGGTCGTCGCCGCGTCCCGGGCCTTCCGGGAGGAGTACGGCGACGATCCCGCTCCGGGCTCCCGCATCCGCGCCGGCATGCCCTCGGATCCCGAACTGTCCGACTACTCCGCGCACTCCTTCGGCGCGCAGTTCGCCGAGGTCCGCGTGCACGCGTACACGGGCGAGGTCCGGGTGGCGCGCATGCTGGGCGTCTTCTCCGCGGGCCGGATCGTCAACCCCCGCACGGCACGGTCCCAGTTCATGGGCGGGATGATCATGGGGATGTCGATGGCGCTGTTCGAGGAGAGCGTCTTCGACCACGGCACGGGCCACGTCGTGAACCACGACTTCGCGCAGTACCACATCCCGGCCTGCGCCGACGTGCTCGACATCGACGCCGTGTGGCTGGACGAACCCGACATGCACGCCAACCCGATGGGCGCCAAGGGCATCGGCGAGATCGGCATCGTCGGCTCGCCCGCCGCCGTCGTGAACGCGGTGCACAACGCCACAGGAATCCGCGTCCGCGACCTGCCGGTCACACCGGACAAGCTTCTCCGGTCCTGATACGGACCGGCTCCGCCCGACACGCACCACGAGGTCCGACCGGTGCGCTCCGGTCACACACGATTCACCCGTGCCGCCCCGTACTCGGCCTGCCTGCGGGTATCTTGCGGAACATGCCCCCGGAACAACCCGCTCCGTCGGAGGCGGAGGCCGCACCGCCGCCACCGTCCGGTTATCAGCTCAAAGCTGTCGTCTTCGACGTCAACGAGACCCTCAGCGACATGACGCCGCTGCGTGCCCGCTTCGAGGAGGTGGGCGCGCCCGCCGATCTCATGACCACCTGGTTCGCCGGGGTGCTGCGCGACGGCTTCGCACTCACCGTCGCCGGCGCCTACGCGGACTTCGCGGACATCGCCCGCGACGGGCTGCGCACGCTGCTCACCGCCCTCGACGGGCGCGGGACGGGCGAGGCCGACGAGGCCGCCGGGCACATCCTGGCCGGCATGAGCGAGCTGCCCGCGCACCCCGACGTGGCGGGCGGCGTCCACGCACTGCGCCGTGCGGGACTCCGGCTGGTGACCATGACCAACGGTTCGCCCGAGCTGACCGACGGGCTGCTCAAACGGGCCGGAGTACGCGACCAGTTCGACGCCCTGCTGAGCGTGAGCGGACCCCGCTGCTGGAAGCCGGCGCCCGAGGCGTACCGGTACGCGGTGCGAAGGGCGGGCGTACGGCCGGGGGAGGCGCTGCTGATCGCCGTGCACCCGTGGGACATAGACGGGGCGCAGCGCGCCGGGCTCGCCGGGGCGTGGCTGCGTCGCGGCACGGCCCACTACCCGGAGACCATGTCGCGCCCCAAGTGGATCGCGGAGGATCTCGAGGAGCTGGCCGAGAGCATCGCGGCGCGCGCCAACGGCAACGGCAACGGCAGCGGCAGCGGCAGCGGCAACGGCCACAGCAACGGCAACGGCAACGGTCACGCCTGACCGCCGCGGCCTGGCCGTACGCTCCGGCTCCGGTCCGCTTCTGCCCGCCCCGTCCGCTCCCGCATGGGAACCGGTGCGGGCCGCGGGCACCTCTTGACACGCAGATCCGTTGCTGGATTACTGGACCGCGCCGGGGGTCTGACCGAATGGTCGGTCGGCGGAGCGCGAGTACGAGAGCAGAGCGTGGAACGCATGACGCAAGCCATGAGCGACGGTGCGGCACAGACCATGTTCGCCGCGGACCAGGCGTCACGGGCCCTGGGCATCACGTTGCTGGAGGCCCGTGACGGTGCCGCGAAGCTGCGGATGACGGTGACCGCGGAGATGGTCAACGGCCACGGCACCGCACACGGCGGCTATCTCTTCCTCTTCGCCGACACCGCCTTCGCCTGCGCCTGCAACAGCCATGGGCCGGTCACCGTGGCCGCCGGGGCCGACATCTCCTTCGTCAGGCCCGCGCGGGAAGGCGATACGCTCACCGCGCTCGCCGAGGAGCGCACCACCTACGGCCGCAGCGGGATCTACGACGTCACGGTCCTGCGCGAGTCAGGCCCCGACGGCCGCCCCGGCGGGGACGGTCACCGCGACGGTGACGGCGCCTCCGGCGGCGAGGTCATAGCCGAATTCCGCGGCCGCAGCCGCACCGTGGGCCGTGTGGAGGGTTCCCCATGACGATGAGCGAGACCCCGCCCGCCGCGGGCACCGGCCGCGCCACCGCCGGCGCCACCGGCGAGCCGCTGCCCGCGGAGCTGCTGGACGACGGCGAGCGCATGGACTCCGGGGAGCTGCGCGCCCTTCAGCTCACGAGGCTGCGCCGGACGCTGCGTACCGCATACGACGAAGTCGAGCTGTACAGAAGGAAGTTCGACGACGCAGGCGTGCGCCCCGAGGACTGCCGCACCCTGGAGGACCTCGCCCGCTTCCCCTTCACCACCAAGGCCGACCTGCACGAGACCTATCCCTTCGGGATGTTCGCCGTGCCGATGTCCGAGGTGCGGCGCGTCCACGCCTCCAGCGGCACCACCGGCCGTCCCACCGTGGTGGGTTACACGGAGAACGACATCTCGATGTGGGCCGACATGGTCGCCCGCTCCATCCGCGCCGCCGGTGGCCGTCCCGGGCACAAGGTCCATGTCGCCTACGGATACGGCCTGTTCACGGGCGGTCTCGGCGCGCACTACGGGGCGGAGCGCGCCGGCTGCACCGTCATACCCGTCTCCGGAGGCATGACCGCCCGGCAGGTCCAGCTCATCCAGGACTTCGAACCCGAGATCATCATGGTCACCCCGTCCTACATGCTCACGCTGCTGGACGAGTTCGAACGGCAGGGCGTCGACCCGCGGAGCACCTCGCTGCGCACGGGCATCTTCGGCGCGGAGCCGTGGACGGAGGAGATGCGCGCCGAGATCGAGGAGCGGCTCGGCATCCACGCCGTCGACATCTACGGGCTGTCCGAGGTGATCGGGCCCGGTGTCGCCCAGGAGTGCGTGGAGACCAAGGACGGACTGCACATCTGGGAGGACCAGTTCTACCCGGAGATCGTCGACCCCATAACCGACGAGGTCCAACGCCCCGGCGACGAAGGCGAGTTGCTCTTCACCTCCCTCAACAAGGAGGCCATGCCGGTCATCCGGTACCGCACGCGCGACCTGACGCGGCTGCTGCCCGGCACCGCACGCCCCGCCTTCCGCCGCATGGAGAAGGTCACCAGGCGCTGCGACGACATGATCATCCTGCGCGGGGTCAACATCTTCCCCAGCCAGGTCGAGGAGATCCTGCTGCGAACGCCGGGGCTGGCGCCCCACTTCCAGCTGCGCCTGAGCACGCGCGGCCGGCTGGACCACATGACGGTGCGCGTCGAGGCGCGGCCCGGGACGGCCGCCGGACAGCGCCAGGACGCCGCTTCGTCGGTGGCCGCATCCGTCAAGGAGGGCGTCGGGCTGAGCGTAGAGGTGGAGGTCGTCGAGCCGGACACGCTGGAGCGTTCGGTCGGCAAGATCCGCCGGGTCGTCGACGAGCGCTCAGGGCGCTGACGGCGCTTCCGACGCCGGACCCGCTCCCGACCCCGATCCCTGACCCGGACCGGGGCCCGGGTCGCCGCGGTCGTCCGCGGCGCCGAAGTTCCGCGTCGTGAACTGCGGGTTGGCGATGAGGAATCCGCCGTCCACGGGATACGACTGGCCGGTGGTGTAGCCCGCGGCGTCCGAGGCGAGCCAGGCGATGAGGGAGGCGACCTCGCGCGGGTCGCCGGGGCGGCCCACGGGCAGCGCCGGACGTTGCAGCGAGTGGACGTCGGCGCCTTCGAGGCCGGACATCCTGGTGGCGATCAGCCCGGGCGCCACCGCGTTCACGGTGATTCCGTACTCGGCGAGCTCCAGCGCCATCGTCTTCGTCAGCCCGCCCAGGCCGTGCTTCGCCGTGTTGTACGAGGCCGACGACGGCAGCGGCGTGTGCTCGTGCACGGACGTTACGTTGACGATGCGTCCGCCGCCGCCCTGGGCGATCATGCGCCGGGCGGCGCGCTGGCCCAGCAGGAACGGACCCTCCAGATCGACTCGCAGCACGTGCCGGAAGTCCTCGTAGGACGTCTCGATGAACGGGGACGCGCGGTTGTCTCCCGCGGCGTTGACGAGAACGTCCAGCCGGCCGAAGGCGTCCGCGAACCGGTCGATCACCGTCGCCGGTCCCGGCAGCCGTGTCAGATCGAGGTGCTGCACCTCCGCGCGGCGTCCGTGCTCCCGTACCAGCTCCGCCGTGCGACGGCCCTGCGCCTCGTCCACGAACCAGGTCACGCCGACGTCGAAGCCGTCACGGGCGAGCGCGACGGCCGTGGCCCTGCCGATGCCCGATTCCGAGCCGGTGACGACGGCCGCCCTGGTCGCGGGCGCGTCTGAGACGGTGGAGTCGCCGCGGCCGGCACGGGCGCCGGTGCTGTCCTGGTCCATGGTGAGCTGCTCCTCCTCTGTAGGGGCCCTACGGTCCGCTTACGGAGTTCCGTACGCACTCTCCGCGGACTCTTCGCGGACGCCGGCGCGGAACGCGGAACACCCGTGGCGGGCCCGGTGGGTCCAGGGTGCCCACTGGCACTGCGGCAAGGCATCGGCACGCGCCACACGGGCACCTGCACCACGACACGGACGAGAGGAGACACGGACACATGAGGGTGGGAATCGGCATCCCGAACACGGTGCCCGGCACCGACGGGCCCCTGATGCTGGACTGGGCGCGGCGCGCGGAGGAGCGGGGCTTCGCCTTCGTCTCCACCATCGGCCGTGTCGGCTACCCGTCGTACGACTCGCTGACGTCGCTCGCCGCCGTCGCTGGCGCGACGTCCCGGATCGGGCTGCTGACCAACGCCGTGCTGGGGCCCACATATCCGGACGCGGTGCTCGCCAAGATCACCATGACGCTCGCTCAGCTCTCCGGCGACCGGCTCACGCTGGGACTCGGCGTGGGCGCCCGTGAGTCCGACTACCTGCCGTCCGACAAGGACTTCACCGGGCGAGGCGCCGCCTTCGACCGGCAGCTGGAATTCCTCGACCGGGCCTGGCGCGGCGAACCCGTGGCCGACGGCGACGCCCCCGGTGAGCGCCGTGCCGTCGCACCGCCGCCCGGTGCCAGGGTCCAGCTGCTGATCGGCGGGCACAGCGCGCGGGCCGTGCGACGGACGGCCCGCTGGGCGGACGGCTGGACCGGCGCCGGAGGAGGGCCCGCCCGAGCCGAGCCCGTGGTGCGGCGCGTACGGAAGGCCTGGGACGACGCGGGCCGCACCGGCGAGCCGCGGCTGCTGGGCCTCGCCTACTTCAGCGCGCAGGACCGCTTCGCGGACAGCTCCGATGCGTATCTGCGCTCGTACTACGCCTACGCGGGAGCGCACGCGGACGTCATCGCGGACGGAGCGGTGCGCACACCGGCACGTATCCGGGGCATCGTCGACGAGTTCGAGTCGGTCGGGATGAACGAGATCACCTTCACCCCGACCGTCGCGGACGTGAATGAGGTCGACAGGCTCGCCGATCTCGTGCTGTGAGATCCGCGCGGCCCGCGCGGCCCGCGCGGAAGAGGCGTGCGGGCGGCCGGAAGCCCGGCCTTCCGGGCCTCCGGCCGCCCAGGTCGTCCGGGGCCTCCGGGGCTTTCGGGACCCGGGTGCGGCTCGGGGCTTCCGGGAGTGGGCCCGGCTCGCGGTCTTCCGGACCCTTTCCGGGCGTCAGGCGGCGGACTCCAGGTCCAGCAGGAGTCGCTTGGCGTCCGCTCCGCCCGCGTAGCGGCCCGCCGAGCCGTCGGAGCGCACGACCCGGTGGCAGGGGACGACGACGGGCAGCGGATTGGTCGCGCAGGCGGTGCCCACGGCGCGCATGGCCCGCGGGCTGCCCGCCGCGGCGGCGACCTGGGCGTAGCTCTCGGTGCGGCCGTAGCCGATGCCGGGGAGGTGAGCGATCACCTCGCGACGGAACCCCTTGGTCAGCCGCAGGTCCAGGTCGAGTTCGAAGTGCGTGCGCCGCCCCTCGAAGTACTCCTCGATCTGCCGCGCGGCCGCGTCCAGCCGTGCGGGCGCACGCAGGACCCGCGGGCTGACGCGTTCGGCGAGAGCGGCGAGTGCGGCGTCGTGGTCCTGCACCTCGTATGCGACACGGACCAGGCCCTGACCGGTGGCGGCCAGCAGCAGCGATCCGACGGGCGTCTCCAGGGTGCGGTAGGCGACGTCCAGCAGCCCGTCGCGCTCCGCGGCGTCGACGAGCCGGGCGTGCAGACGCCGCTCCGCCTCGGGGTCGCCCGTGGGCAGCGCCGCGAACACCGGCTCCTCCCGCGGGTCCTGGCCGGGTGCGGTGTCGTGCGCGGTGTCGTGTGCGGGGCCGTGCGCGGGGATCGTCATCGCTTCTCGCCTCTCTGCTCGGTACGGAGCCTCTGCTCTTGAGGGCCCTTTTCGCGGCCCTCTTCCCGGCACCGGTCGCGGTCCGGCCCTTCGGCGCGGCCTCGCCCTCCGGTACGGATGTGAAGGCTTCTGCGCAGGGACTTGATGCCGTCGGCCGCAGCTCTTCGCGCGGCGTCCGTGCTGCCGCCCGTGATGGCGGCGATCTCCTTGTAGGGCAGCCCGGCCAGGTGGTGGTAGGCGACCGCGGCACGCTGACGCTGCGGCAGCGCCTTCAGCGCGCTCCACAATTCGCCGTCGCCGTCCCACTCCGCGGCCGTGGTGTCGCCGCCGGTGTGCGGGACCGGCTCCGGGACCTCGGGCACGGCGACCGGACGGCGTGCGCCGGCCCGTACCGCGTCGATCGCCTTGCGGTGCGCGATCGTCACCAGCCACGCCTCGACGTCCGCGTCGTCCGGCAGTCTCGGATATGCCTTCAGCGCCGCCAGGAACGTCTCCGACCACGCGTCCTCCGCGTCGGACGGTCCGACGACCGCCCGGCACACGCGCAGCACCACCGGGCCGTAGTCGGCCACGATCTGCTCGAAAGGTCTCAGGGGCACGGTTCGGGATCCGTTCGGAATCAGAAGAGGCGGCCCGTGCGCGTCACCGAATCCGCCCCCTCCAGCTCCAGCAGCAGCCGCTTGCGCTCCAGGCCGCCGGCGTAGCCGGTCAGGGAACCGTCGGCGCCCACGACGCGGTGGCAGGGCACGATCACGGAGAGCGGATTGCGGCCGTTGGCGGCGCCCACGGCCTGTGCGAGCGCCGGGTCGCCCAGCTCGCGTGCGAGGAGGCCGTACGAGCGGGTCTCGCCGTACGGGATCTCCCTCAGCAGCCGCCACACGCTCTGCTGGAAGGGCTCGCCGCGCGGGGCGAGCGGCAGATCGAACCGCCGCCGCTCGCCGGCGAAGTACTCCCGGAGCTGCCGCTCCGCCTCGTCGAAGCCGGTGGGGTCGCGCGGGCCGATGGCGCCGGGGGAGGGGCCGCGCAGATGGTTCTCGAAGTAGACGCCGGTCAGGGCTTCGCCGTCGGCGACGAGCGTGAGGACGCCGAGGGGCGAGTCGACGACCGTGTGCCGGAGCGTGCCGGTGACCGGCGTGACCGGGGTGACTGGGATGACCGGCGTGACCGGCGTGGGCCGGGTGGCTTCGGTGGATCCCTCGGCCCCGGTGCCGCCGGTGCCCCGGCTGTGTGCGTTCGCTGTCATGGCCCCGCTCCCTTCGTGCCGCGTGGCCGATTGTTCCGTCCACACAAGGAAGACGTTCGCGGAGCCCCGTACGTGAGACCGGGAACGGAGAAATCTTCACGGGGGGAGGAGGACGGAAGGAGGACGGGGAGATCGTCTTACGGACCGCCTGCGACCGCGGGCCCGGGCGGCGCGCGGGCCTTCAGCGGTCGCCGTCCCCTTCGTCCTCCGCGGCCACCTGCTTCAGCGTCCGGCCGGTCTGGGCGGAGCGTGCCCGCTGCGGATCGGGCGTGCGTCCCTCGCGCACCGCGCGCTCGTCGTCCTGCTTCACCAGCAGCCAGGCCTCGCGGCCGTCGCCGTCCCCGCCACCGCGGAACCGGGTCAGCGCGTAGCCGCCGCGGAGCTTCGCACCGTCCAGCCAGAACGTGGCGTGACCGCGGCGCAGGGCTTCGGGAAAGTCCTCCGACAGCGGCCGGTACGTGCCCTCGTCCCAGACGATCACCGTGCCCGCCCCGTACTCGCCGGAGGCGATGACGCCCTCGAACTCCCGGTATTCCAGCGGATGGTCCTCCGTGGGCATCGCCAGCCGCTTCTCGCGCGGATCGGGCGACGGGCCCTTCGGCACGGACCAGGACTTCAGCACGCCCTCGGCCTCCAGCCTGAAGTCGAAGTGCATGGTGCTGGCGTCGTGGATCTGCACGACGAAGCGGGCGGTGCCGTCCCCGGAGGGCGCCCCCTTCCCGCGCGGCTCCGTGGTCTTGCCGAAGTGGCGCTTGTCGCGGTACCGCTTCAGGGCGTCCGGCCGTCCGGCGCCTGCCGCGCCCACGGCCGCCTCGGCACGGCCCACGCTCTTCCGGCTCTTCCCGCTCCTCCCGGGCTTCCCGCTCCTCCCGGGCTTCGCGTCCTTCCCGTCCTTCCCTGCCTTCGCGGCGCTCGTGCTCTCCGCCTTCGTGTTCTTCTTCGCGGTCTTCTGCGTGCGCGTGCTCTTGCGGGTCTTCTCGCTCACCGCTTCTCCCTCCGGGGACACGGATCCTTCCGGGGATACGGATCTCTCCGGGGATACGGATCTCTCCGGGGACACGGATCCCTCCGGCGGTACGGACACCGCGACGGGTGCCCGCGAGCGGCATTCCCAGTACCCGTACGGGAAGAGCGCGGCGCCGCCGGGCGCTGTAGTGGACGGCGTCATTACGGGTACCTCCGGCCCTCCGGAGAGTCACCGGCGCACGCACGACCGCGAGACGCGAACCGAAGGGAAGCAACCACCGTGAAATTCGGCGTATCGACCTTCATCACCGATCAGGGAATCGCTCCCGACGCCCTGGGCCGCGCCGTCGAGGAGCGCGGCTTGGACTCGCTGCTGATCGCCGAACACACGCACATCCCCGTCGAGCGCCGCTCCCCGTACCCCGGAGGTGGTGACCTGCCGGAGATCTACTACCGCACCCTCGACCCCTTCGTGGCGCTGAGCGCTGCCGCCTCGGTCACCGAGCGGCTGCTGCTGGGCACGGGCATCGCGCTCGTGGCGCAGCGGGACCCGATCATCACGGCGAAGGAAGTGGCGTCGCTCGACCTGATCTCCGGCGGGCGCGCGGTCTTCGGGATCGGCGTCGGCTGGAACCGAGAGGAGATGGAGAACCACGGCACCGACCCGTCGACCCGCGGGCGCCTGGTGAACGAGCGGCTGCGTGCGATCCGTGAGCTGTGGACCGCCGAAAAGGCCGAATTCCACGGGGAGTTCGTCGACTTCGATCCCGTGTACTCGTGGCCGAAGCCCGTGCAGCGCCCGCATCCGCCCATCTGGATCGGCGGCGGCGAGGGCGCCTTCGACCGGGTCGCCTCCATCGGCGACGTATGGCTCGCCAACCGGACCACGCCCGAAGTGCTGGGACCGCAGATCGAGCGGATGCGCCGTACCGCGGGACGCGATGTGCCGGTGACCCTCTACGCGGCCCCGGACGACCCCGCCTCGATCGAGGAGTACGCGGAGATCGGCGTGGAGCGTCTGCTGCTCTACCTGCCGACGCGGCCCGAGAGCGAGACGCTGGAGCGGCTCGACCGGCTGGCCGCCGTGGCCGGCCGCTTCAGCTGAGCCGGCGGTCACCGTGCCGAAGATGACGGGCGACGAGGCGCGCGAACGCTTCGACCGCGCGCGGTCCGCCACCCTGGCCACCGCCGACGCGGCGGGGCGCCCGCACCTCGTGCCCGTCACCTTCGCTGTCGGGTCTCCGCCGGTTCCGGACGACGGAGGGCGCGACGTGCTCGTATTCGCGGTCGACCACAAACCGAAGCGCTCCCAGCGGCTGAGGCGGCTGGCCAACATCCGCGCCAACCCCGCCGTGAGCCTCCTCGTCGACGCATACGACGAGGACTGGGAGCGGCTGTGGTGGGCGCGCGCCGACGGCACGGGGCGCGTACTGCCGCCGCCGGCACGCTCGCCCCTCGCGGCGCGCTATGTGGAACTGCTCGCACGCAGATACAGCCGGCAGTACGGTCCGAGGCCGCCGCAAGGGCCGGTGGTGGAGATCGCCGTGCAGCGCTGGACGGGGTGGCGCGCGACCTGACGGCCCCAGCCGGTAGCTGCCATTCCGGTTCTGGGCCCCGCCGTTCCCGCGGCTCTCCGAACGTGCAACGATCCGCCTCATGGCGACAGTGAGTGAACTCCTCCCCAGGGACGCCGTGCGGCTGGACGCCCCGGCGACGGACTGGCGCGAGGCGGTACGGCTCGCGGGCGAGCTGATGGTGCGGACGGGTACGAGCACCGACGACTACACCGCGGAGATGATCCGGAACGTCGAGGAGAACGGTCCGTACATCGTCATCGCACCCGGATTCGCCCTCGCCCACGCCCGTCCCTCACCCGCGGTCCGGCGCACCGGGCTGTCCTGGGTGCGGCTCGCGGAGCCCGTGGAGTTCGGACACGAGTCGAACGACCCGGTGGACCTCGTCGTCGGCCTGGCCGCCGAGGACCAGCAGGCCCACCAGAGCGCGCTCGCCGGACTGGCACGGCTGCTGGCCGATCCCGGGACCGAGCGGGCGCTGAAGGAGGCCGCCACACCGGAGGCGCTGCTCGCCGTGCTGGCGGGCGACGGCGAGAGCGCGGACACCCCGGTCTCCCCGGAAGGCGCGCGAACCCCGGGAGACGCGGACGGCGCGGATTCGGGCGCGGGCGGCGGGAGTTCGGGCACCGTCGGCTCCGCGGACCGCGAGAGCGCGGACGGCCAGAGCGCGGGCGCCGCCGCGGCCCCACGCAGCGGCGCCGACGTGCACAAGATCCTCACCGTGTGCGGCAACGGCCTCGGTACGAGCCTGTTCCTGAAGAGCACCCTGGAGCAGGTTCTCCAGCGGTGGGGCTGGACCCCCCACGTCACCGTGGAGGCCACCGACACCGTCTCGGCGAAGGGCAAGGCCTCCGAGGCGGTCGCCGTCTTCACCTCACGCGAGATCGCCGCCGCCCTGGCGGAGATGACCGTCCCGGTACGCGTCATCGAGGACTTCACCAGCACCGCCGAGGTCGACGGCGCCCTCCGCGACATCTACGACGTCTGACGACGGGAAGGGAGCAGGCGGCACATGGGCCCGCTCATCTCCACCGCCGAGTTTCTCGTCAACGAGATCCTCAGCCAGCCTCCGTATCTGATCGGCCTGATCACCGCGGTCGGTCTGATCGCGCTGAAGAAGCCGGGCGGACAGGTCGTCGGCGGCGCCATCAAGGCGACCCTCGGCTTTCTGCTGATCAACGCGGGCGCGGGCCTCGTCGTCGACTCCCTGGCGCCGCTCGGTGAGATGATCCAGGGCTCGACCGGCGCCCACGGGGTGATCCCGACCAACGAGGCGATCGTCGGCATCGCGCAGGAGCAGTTCGGCGCGCGCGTGGCCTGGCTGATGATCACCGGCTTCGCGCTGAGCCTGCTGCTGGCCCGCTTCACGCCGCTCAGGTACGTCTTCCTGACCGGCCATCACATCCTGTTCATGGCCACGCTGCTCACGATCGTGCTGGCCACGGCCGGTCTGTCGTCCGTGGTCGTGGTCGCCGTCGGCGGCGTGCTGCTGGGCATCATGCTCGTCTCCATGCCCGCCTTCGCACACCCGTGGACGAAGCGCGTCACCGGCAACAACAGCATCGCCATAGGGCACTTCGGCACCGCGGGCTATGTCACCGCCGGCGCCGCCGGGCAGCTCGTGGGGCGGCGCAGCCGCAGCACCGAGGAGATGAACCTGCCCGAGGGGCTGCGCTTCCTGCGTGACTCGATGGTCGCGACCGCCCTGTCCATGCTGCTGATCTACGTGGTGATGGCACTCGTGCACCTGGCGAAGTCGGGCCAGAAGACGGCGTTCAAGGCGTTCGCGGCCGGCGGGGGAGAGGCCGCCACGGACGTCGGCGGCTATGTGATGAGCGCCGTGATGCAGGGCCTCCAGTTCGGCATCTCCGTGGCCGTCATCCTCTTCGGCGTGCGTACGATCCTCGGCGAACTCGTCCCCGCCTTCCAGGGGATCGCCGCGAAGGTCGTTCCCGGCGCGGTGCCGTCGCTGGACGCGCCGATGGTCTTCCCGTACGCACAGAACGCCGTGCTCATCGGCTTCGTCGCCAGCTTCACCGGGGGCCTGGTCTCGCTGGGGCTGCTCACCGCCGTCTTCGGCCCGGCCTTCGGGCTCGCGCTCGTACTGCCGGGCCTCGTGCCGCACTTCTTCACCGGCGGCGCCGCCGGGGTCTACGGCAACGCGACGGGCGGCAGGCGCGGCGCGGTCGTCGGCGCCTTTCTCAACGGCGTGCTGATCACGTTCCTGCCGGCGCTGCTGCTGAAGGTGCTGGGGGCCTTCGGCGAGGAGAACACGACCTTCGGGGACGCGGACTTCGGCTGGTTCGGCACCGTCATCGGCAACGCCGCGAAGGCGGGCGGTATCGCGGGCGTCGTGCTGATGCTGCTGACGGGCGCCGTCGTGCTGGGCGGCGCGGTGCTGATGCAGAAGCGGGTGGTGGACCGCGGATGGGATCCGGGTGCCCGTCGCGACGCCCTGCTGCCGCCGCAGCAGGACGAGGCGGACGAGCCCGCGGCGGACGGTGCCGCCGCGAAGATTCCGGCCCAGGCCCCGGGCGGTTCCGGTTCCGGGGGCGGCCCGAAGGGCGCCGCCAAGATCGCCCCGCCGCGCGGCGCTCCCGCCCCGCCGCCACCGCCGGCGAACGGCGGATGACCTGAACGACCACGGCCCTGAACGACCACGGCCCTGAACGACCACGGCCCTGAACGGCTGTGGCCCGTACGGAAGTTCAGACGCGCCGCCTACGGCGGTTCACGTCCGGGTTCACACCGCCGTGGCCAGCCCGCGGCGCGCAGCCGCAGCCGCTCCCGCGGAGACCCCGGAGGCTCCGGACGTCCCGGAGGCCGCGGCGAGGCTGTCGATCAGCTTGCCGACGGTCTCGGTGACGCCCTCCGCCGCCTCCGCGGCGACGACCCCGGCGCCCTCCGCCTCCGGCGAGACGTGCTTGTCGAGCACGAACCAGCCGCGCAGCACGTTGTCCGTGCCGAGCGAGGTGAGGACGGGCCGCAGCGCGTAGTCGATCGCCAGCACGTGCGCGGTGCTGCCGCCGGTCGCCAGCGGCAGCACCGTCTTGCCGGCGAGGGCGAACTGCGGCAGCAGGTCGAGCAGCGTCTTCAGCAGCCCGCTGTAGGCGGCCTTGTAGACGGGCGTGCCGACGACGAGCGCGTCCGCCCAGTCGACGGCCTCGACGACCTCCCGTATCGCGGGATGGCCGGTGTCGCCCGCGAGCAGCGGTTCGGGAGGCAGGTCGCGTACGGCGACGTGCCGCACCTCGTGGCTCTCGGCGGCGAGGATCCGGCCGACGTGCCGGACCAGGGACGAGGTTCGCGAACGGGCGGACGGACTGCCGGAGACGGTAAGGACGTTGGGCATCGGGATTCTCTCCTTGCCTGCCGGGGCGGTGGGTTCAGGGGCGAGCGGCGGTGAGGGCGGGGGCGCGGGCGGGCGCGGCCGCCTGCGAGCAGCGGCAGCCGGGCGCACGGCCCCGTACCGTCAGCCGGACACGGCCGTGGACTCCCCACGCTGCGCCGGGCTCGTGCCGTCGGCCGGTTCCGGTTCCGTACGGGGGCCGCCGCCGGTGACGACGTACAGGTCCCGCTCCCGCAGCCGCGACGTGGCCCACATGCTCACCAGCGCGGTGAGCGCGAGATAGCCGCAGGCGGCCCAGGGCGTGCCGCCGCCGAGTGCGAGCAGCGCCGTCATGATCAGCGGGGTGATGCCGGAGGCGAAGATGCCTGACATCTGGTAGACGAACGACATGCCGGTGTAGCGCACCTGCGTCGCGAACAGCGCGGCGAACAGGGTGCCTTGGGCACCGTAGAAGTACGCGTGCACCAGGCCCAGCGTCACCACCAGCACGGCCGCGAAGCCCCACGGCCCGCCGACGCCGAACACCCAGAACGCGGGGAAGACGGACAGCGCGAAGAGGCCCATGCCCACGAAGTAGACGCGCCGGGCCCCCTGCCGGTCGGTGAGTTCGCCGGAGACCGGTATCGCCACGGCCATCACGATCGCCGCGACCGTGACGGACAGCAGCACCGAACTGCGGTCCAGCTTCAGCGTGCCGGTCGCGTAGGTGATCGCGAAGACCCCCCACGTGTTGAACGCCGCGCCCTCGCCCCAGCGCGCCAGCATGCCCAGCAACGCATGGCGGCGTGAGGGCCGTTCGCGCAGCAGCTCCACCAACGGGGCCGACTGCGGCAGCTGTTGGATCTCCCGTAGCTCACGGAAGGCGGGCGTCTCGTCGATCTTCAGCCGAATCGTGAGACCGACCGCGACGAGCACCAGCGAGACCAGGAAGGCCACGCGCCACCCGTAGCTGAGGAACGCCTCGTCGCTGAGCACGTTGTTGAGCAACGCGAACGCGCCGGTGCCCAGGGCGAGTCCGAGCGCCAGCCCGACCTGCGGATAGCTGCCGAAGCGGCCCTTGCGGCCCTTCGGCCCGTACTCCACCGCCAGCAGCACCGCGCCGGCCCATTCGCCGCCGAGGGCGATTCCCTGCGCGACGCGCAGCACCAGCAGCAGCGCCGGAGCGAGGATGCCGACCTGCTCGTACGTCGGCAGCGCACCGATCAGGGCGGTCGAGACGCCCATCAGGCCCATCGTGAACGCGAGGGTGCGTTTGCGCCCGATGCGGTCGCCGATGTGCCCGAAGAGCAGACCCCCGACGGGGCGGGCGAGAAAGCCGACGGCGAAGGTCGCGAACGACAGCATCGTGCCGACCGTGCCGTTGGTCGTGGGAAAGAACAGCTCACCGAAGACGAGGCCGGCGGCGGTGCTGTAGAGGAAGAAGTCGTACCACTCGACCGTCGTGCCCAGCAGGCTGGAGAGCACGACCGTCCTGAGCTTGCGGGGCTGCGTGGGTGCCGGGGCCTCCGGCCGCACGGCGCTCACCGGCCCGCGAACGGGACGATGCCCGCCTCGGCCGAACGGACGCCGTCCGGGTGCCGCCACAGGCCGCGCCGCTCCAGCAGGGGCAGCACGCCCTCGCCGAACCAGTAGGCCTCCTCAAGGTGCGGCACCCCGGAGAGGATGAACTCCTTGATGCCGAGGCGGTGATACTCCTCGATGAGGTCGGCGACCTCCGAATGGCTGCCCACGAGTGCGGTGCCCGCGCCGCCGCGTACCAGCCCGACACCCGCCCAGAGGTTGGGATAGATCTCCAGCTGGTCGCTGGTGCCGCTGCCGTGCAGCTCCCGCATCCGCCGCTGGCCCTCCGACTCGCTTGTGGCCAGGCCCTGTTGGACGGCCTTGACTCGTTCGGGGTCCATGCCCGCCAGCAGACGCTCCGCCTCGGCCCACGCCTGCGCGGAGGTGTCGCGGCTGATGGTGTGCAGCCGGATTCCGAAGCGCACGTCGCGTCCCTGCGCCTCGGCGAGGGAACGGACCCAGTCGATCTTCTGCTTCACCTGCTGCGGAGGTTCGCCCCAGGTCAGATACACGTCCGTGTAGCGGGCGGCGACTTCGCCCGCGGCGGGGGAGGAGCCGCCGAAGTAGATACTCGGCGCGGGCTCCGGCAGCCGGTTGAGCCGGGCGCCCTCGACGTGCAGATGCTCGCCCTCGTGGTCGACCTGCTCGCCGGTCCACAGGCGCCGCACGATGTCCAGGAACTCCCCGGTGCGCGCGTAGCGTTCGTCCTTGCCGAGGAAGTCGCCGTAGGCGCGCTGCTCCGCGGATTCGCCGCCGGTGACGACGTTCAGCAGCAGCCTGCCGTGCGACTGGCGCTGGTACGTCGCGGCCATGTGCGCGGAGAGCGTCGGGGAGATCTGCCCGGGCCGGAAGGCCACGAGGAACTTCAGCCGCTCGGTGACCTGCGTGAGCATCGCGGTGGTGATCCAGGCGTCCTCGCACCACGCGCCGGTCGGGGTGAGCGCGCCCGTGAAGCCCAACTGCTCGGCGGTACGGGCGATCTGGCCGAGGTATTCGACGGACGCCGGCCGGTCGCCGCCGGCGGTGCCGGGCGTGGAGCCGTGACCGCCGCCGACGATGTGGCGGCTGTCGCCCGTCGTCGGCAGGAACCAGTGCAAGGTCAGCGGCGACGACTGCGACGACTGCGACGACGGCGACGATTGCGACGGGGACGCGGACGTCGCGGACTGTGCGGATTGCGCGGACGTCGCGGAGGGTTCGGAGGACACGGAGACTCCAAGGGGAGGAAGGGGATTCGGCAGTGCGGCGGACCGCCGGCGGCCGCTGCCCCCGCGGCCACGGTCCGTGCCCTGCCGCGGACCAGCCACGGCGGGGCCCGGCCGGTCACCGGCTGCGGGAGTACGGCTCGTTACGGCCCGGACGGCTTCAGGCCCGACCGGCTTCCCGCGTACGGCCCGCGAGGTCCGCACGGGGGCCGCACCCCCGCATCCGGAGCCGGGCGCGCAGTACGCGACCCGGTCAACGCACGGGAGATCAGGGGGCGTCGAGGCGCGAGATGCCGGCAGCGCGGAGCCTGTCGCGAAGCGGACGGGAGACGGCAGGCCGGAACGCCCGCCGGAGAATCAGCTGTGACAAGTCGCGCTGGACTGGCGGCAAAGATCGACGTGGAGGCGTTCCACGAGGAGTCCTGCGGCAGCTGTCATGTTCCGCATTCTGTGCGAGCCTGCCTGCCCGATTCAACCCCTACCGGCCCAGGTTTCAGCAGGTGAGACGGACGGGCATGTGCGCGGGGCCTGCCGTGCGGGCCCCGGCGGTGCCGGGACGCGACCGTCTCAGGCGCTGTCCAGGACGCCCTTCGCCGCCTTGAGTTGCAGCTCTTCGAGGGTCTTGCCCTGTCCGTGCGCACGGCGCAGCAGCTCCGCGAGCCGCTCGTCGTCGAGCACCGCCGACGGCGGCCCTTCCAGAGCGCTCAGCGCCTGCCACATCATCCGCTTGCCCTCGACTCCCAGGCGCAGCGCCTCCAGTTCGACGACGCTGCTCAGCGGTGCGCGGCGCAGCAGGAAGCCGTTGGACTTGACCCTGCCCGCCTTCTCCAGCAGCCATCCGGCGCCGATCCTGTAGCGGCGTACGGGCACCCCAAGGTCGCGCATCATGCGCAGCAGGGCGGTCCGGTCCTGGGCGATCTCGTCGGCGACGCGGACGAGCGCCGCCCCGGCCGGTGACGTGGCGTGCTGCCTCGCGATGCGGCGGGCGAGTTCGGTGCCGACCGTGGCCCCGAGGAGATGGTCGTTGAGGTAGACGGACAGCGGCGCCCTCAGCGGTCCGGCGGCGGCACGGCCCGTTCCGGCGTGACCGGCCGCCCTGTTCGCGGTGTCACCGCTGTTCGTGCTGTTCGTGCTCTTCGCGTTCTTCGCGTTCTTCGGGTCCGGGCTGTTCGCGGAGTGGGTCATCGATGGCTCCCGTGGGGTGCGGAAGGACCTTCGTCGGGTCCACGGGCGCGGGTGGCGATCCGCCTCCGGCGCGTGCGGCCGGCCGGCTCCCGCGCGTACAGCCGGAAGGTGCGCAGCTGCCTCCAGGCTCGCACCGGCCCTCCCGCTGTCAATCCGCGTGCGCCGCCGTGCCCGCGGCCCTACGACCGCACCGCGAGGCCCCGCGCCGCCGTCCGCGGCCGCCACCTGCGGTGATCCGTCCAGGTGCGGCTTGCTCCGTTCGGAGGGCAGGTCCGTTTGATGATCGGTGCGGGCTCCGGTGAAGTGGTCGTAGTGGAGGTTTCTGACGTTCCACCGCGCCGGGCCTCCCGCTCCGGATTGCCTCGCGAGACGGGAAGACCATGACCGACACCGCTCCCATCAGCACCCCCTTCACCGCCGAGTCCACCGCCGAGGAGGTCATCGACGGCATCGACCTGACCGGACGGCGGGCCGTCGTCACCGGCGGCGCCTCCGGCATCGGCGCGGAGACGGCCCGCGTGCTGGCCGGCGCGGGAGCGCAGGTGACGCTCGCCGTGCGGGACGT
Source organism: Streptomyces sp. HNM0575 (assembly GCF_012726265.1). Lineage (GTDB taxonomy): Bacteria > Actinomycetota > Actinomycetes > Streptomycetales > Streptomycetaceae > Streptomyces. Next base: position 598,150 of record NZ_JAASAG010000003.1, read on the forward strand.
ACGGGAGGGCAGGCGCAGGGCCGCGGAGCTCGCCGCCGCCACGGGCAACGAGGAGATCCGCGTCGCCCCGATCGACCTGTCCGACCGCAAGTCGGTCGCGGGATTCCTGGCCGCGTGGGACGGTCCGCTGAACATCCTGGTCAACAACGCCGGCGTCATGGCGTCGCCCGAGGTTCGTACGCCGGAGGGCTGGGAGCTTCACTTCACCACCAACCACCTCGGCCACTTCGCGCTCTCCGTGGGGCTGCACCGGGCGCTGGCGGCGGCCGGCGGAGCGCGGGTGGTGTCGGTCGCCTCGGGTGCGCACAAGCACTCGCCGGTCGTCTTCGAGGACATCCACTTCCGTTCCCGTCCCTACGACCCGTGGGCGGCGTACGCGCAGTCGAAGACCGCGAACGCGCTCTTCGCCGTCGAGGCGTGGGAGCGCTGGGAGAGCGACGGCATCGCCGTCAACTCCCTCACCCCCGGTGCCGTACGCACACGGTTGCAGCGCCACGTCGGCGGGGACGGGACCGAGCGCGGGCACGCCGCGTCGGGCGGCACGGACGGCGCCGGCGGCCGGCCCGGGTGGCGGACGCCGGGTCAGGGCGCCGCCACATCGGTGCTTCTCGCGACCTCCTCGCTGCTGGAGGGCGTCGGCGGGCGCTACTTCGAGGACTGCAACGAGGCGCCGCTCGACGAGGACGGATCCGGCCGCGGCGTGGCGCCGCACGCCGTCGACCCGGAGGCGGCCGCGCGCCTGTGGCAGATCTCCGTCGAGACCCTGACGGCCTGAGGGCGACTGCCCGCCACCGCCGCGGCACTCGCCCGCCACCGCCGCGGCGCTCCGCCGACGCCGCCCGGCCTGCGTCTTCATTGGGCGCACCTGCGGAATCCGCAGCATGCGGCTGTCGGCACAAGCCGTACTTCTTCGCCGATGCCCCGAATCCGGTTGTGTCCATCGGGTGAAGAAGTCCGGTCGGGAAGGTTGTCGACGAGGAGGGCGGCAGCAGGATGTGCCTGCTTCGGGCCGGTGGCGCCCGGAGCACGTACACCCCCCACCAAGAGGAGCGGAATGTCTTTGACGTCCCTCAGCCGGCGGGCACGCATCTCGCTGGCAGCCACGGCGGCCGGCAGTGCCGCCGTGCTGGGCTTCGCGGTGCTGCCGTCGTCCGCGACGGCGACTCCCGTCGAGAAGCCCGCCGCGTCCGCGGCGAAGAGCGAGAAGTCGGCCAAGGCCGATGCGATCACACGGGCCCAGATGCTGGAGCGCGCGGCCACCTGGCTGACTGCGAACAACGGCGCGCAGGTTCCCTACAGCCAGACCGACGTCTGGTCGGACGGATACCGGCAGGACTGCTCCGGCTACGTCTCGATGACGCTGGGCCTGTGGAAGTCCGGTCCGAACACCGTCGAGCTGGCGAGCAACCGGGACCTGACCACCCCGATCAACCTGGGTGACCTCAAGCCCGGCGACCTGCTCATCGACGCCGACGGCTCCAACACCACGCGCCACGTGGTGATCTTCGAGAAGTGGACCGACGACTCGCACACCGCCTACTCGGCCTTCGAGCAGCGCGGCGGTCACGGCACGGACCACCGGAACCTCGACTACGGTCTGTCGTCCGGCAGCGAGTACAAGCCCTACCGTCCGAACAACCTCACGGACTGAGGGCTGCGAGAGCCCCAACGAGGGCCGCTCACCGGCCCGTTCGGCACGACGGAGCGCTCCCGGCCCCTTGCGGGCCGGGAGCGTTTCGCGTCACGGGAGCCTTCGCGTCACGGGAGCCCTCGTCTCACGGGTGCGCGGCCGCGGCCGGTGTCCTCTCCGCCCGGACTCCGCTCACTCCTTGACCGCGCCGGCGTTCGCCCCGCGGATGAAGTAGCGCTGGAAGCAGAAGAAGAGCACCGCCACCGGGATCGTGGACAGCAGGGCGGCGCCCAGCTTCAGGGGGTACTGCGTGCCTTGGCCCAGGCCGCCGGAGACGAAGCGCGCCAGCCCGGTCGTGAGCGTCTCGTAGTCGCTGGACTGGGTGGCCACCAGGAAGTGGGTGAACTCGTTCCAGGAGCCCTGGAACGACAGCAGCGTCACGGTGATCAGCGCGGGCCGCGACATCGGAAGCACCACGTACCAGAAGATCCGGCCGACGCCCGCGCCGTCGATCCGCGCCGCTTCCTCCACCTCTCTCGGGATGGACTCGAAGAACTGCTTCATGATGAAGATGCCCGCCGCGTCGAAGAGCAGCGGCACGATCATCCCGGTGTAAGTGTCGAAGATCCCGAGGGTGTTGAGCACCAGGAACTTCGGGATCAGCAGCACCACGGGCGGCACAGCCATCACGGCGACCACGAACGCGACCAGCAGCGCACGGCCGCGGAAGCGCAGCCGGGCCAACGCGTACCCGGCCGCCGAGTCGAACAGCACCCGGCCCAGGGTCACCACGACCGTCACCAGCGTGCTGTTGCCCAGCCACCGCAGGAACGGCACGCCCGGGCCGTTGCCGCCGGAACCCGTCAGCTGCTCGAAGACCGCCGTCGTCGGCGCCGTCGGCAGCAGCGACAGCGGATGCGAGGCGGCATCCGGGTCGCTCTTGAAGCTCGTCGCCAGCTGCACCAGGAACGGCAGCGCGTACAGCACGGCGAAGGCGAGCAGCAGCGCGTAGCCCGTGAGCCGGGCCGGGCGGGGGAAGCGCGCCAGCACCGGCCGCTCGTCGGCCGCGGCCGTCTTCTCAGTCGTGCGCACGGTGCGTCTCCTTCCCCTCGCCGGCCGCCCGTTCCGTCCCGGGGCCGGTCACGGGTCCTGTCACGGCACCGGGCACGGCGCCGGTCCCGGGTCCCGTCACCGCACCGGGCACGGACCGCTGCAAGGCCGTCGTCGCCAACCGCCGCCGCAGCCGCCCCCGTTCGCCGCGTTCACGCAGCAGGAAGCGCTGGACTCCCGTCATCAGCAGCACGATCGCCAGCAGGATGAAGGAGATGGCCGCGCCCTGGCCGAAGTCGGCGTTGTCGAATCCGTAGGAGTACGAGAGAAAGGCGGGCGTCAGCGTGGTGTTGGCCGGGTCGCCCTGCCCGAGCACGTACACCTGGTCGAAGACCTGCCATGTGGCGATCAGGCCCAGCGTCGTCACCAGGAACAGCACCGGACGCAGCGCCGGCAGCAGCACGTGCCGCAGGATGTGCCTGCGCGAGGCGCCGTCCAGGGCCGCCGCCTCCTCCAGCTCGCGGGGGACGTTCTGGAGCGCCGCGAGGAAGATGAGCATGAACGTGCCCGAAGTCGTCCATACGGCAAGGAGGATGAGGGTGCACATGGCCACCGACGGCCCGGCCAGCCACTCCGAGTACGGCAGGCCCATCATCCGGTGGTCGGCGAGGAAGCCGCCCGGCTTGCCCTGGGTGATGCCCAGCGCATCGAGCAGCACCCACAGCACGCCCCGCGAGTCCTGGAACCAGTTGGGCCCCTTGATCCCGATCCAGCCCAGCAGCCGGTTGACGGCGCCGCTGCCCTGGAAGAGGAAGAGGAAGACCGTGCACACCGCGATGGAGCTGGTGACGGACGGGAAGTAGAAGGTGGTCCGCAGCATGCTGCGGCCGCGCAGCATCCGCTGGTTGACCACGATGGCCAGCGTGAGCGAGAGCGCGGTCTGAAGCGGCACCGTCAGCAGCACGTAGTAGGCGTTGTTCCGCAGCGACGTCGCGAGCAGCGTGCGCGCGAGCCCGTCCTCGGCGAGCAGGCTGCGGTAGTTGTCCAGCCCGACGAAGTCGGCGTCCGGCGTGAACGGGTTGGACTGCCCGTTCCAGTTCAGGAGGCTGACCCACGCGGCCATCAGGATCGGCAGCGCCATGAAGAGGCCGAGGCCCACGACCACGGGGCTCACGAACAGCCAGCCCCAAAGCCCTTCACGTCCACGGGTCGTACGGGATCGGGAGCGCCCGGGAAGGCCGGGGCGGCCGGGCCGCCGCTTCGCGGGCGGCGGCGCCGGGCGCTCGGTGAGGGTGGTCGGCATGCGAGGTCAGTCGCCCTTCTTGATGGCCTGTTCGCCGTTGCGCTGAAGCGTGGAGAGGATCTCGGCGGGCGAGCCCGTACGCAGCGACTGGAGGTCGGCGTTGAACTGGTCGAGGACCTTGGTGAACCCGGGAATCGTCACCGGGCGCTGCGAGTAGGAGTTGCCCTCCACCCACGCCTTGGACTCCGGGTGCTGCTCGGCGAAGGTCTTCATGATGCTGTCCCGGGACGGCATGACCCCGACCGCGTCGGAGGAGGCCAACTGCTCCTTCTTCGAGGTGAGATGGCGGATCATGTCGACGGCCGCCTCGTGGTGCGTGCTCTCCTTCGCCACGCCCCAGCAGTTGCTGAAGGCCAGGGTGCCCTTGCCGGCCGGGCCCGCGGGCAGCGGAAGGATCTTGTACTTGACGTCGGGGAAGTCCGCCTTCATCGCGCCGGCCAGCCAGTTGCCCTCGATGATCATGGCTGCCCTGCCCTTGCCGAGCGCCTCGCCCGCCCAGCCGGTGTCCACCTGCTTGGCGAACTTCATCGAGCCGGAGCGCAGCATCTTCCGCGCGAACGAAAGGCCCTCGGCGTTCTTCCCGTCGTCGGCGGTCATCTTCGACTCGTCGGAGTTCGTTATCCAGCCGCCGGCCTGCTTCATGAACACACCGAGACGCTGGTACTCGTTGGTCGTCACCAGCCCCGTGGTCTTGCCCGTGGTCAGCTTGCCGGCCGTCTTCTCCAGCTCGTCCCAGGTGCGGGGGTAGTCCTTCGAAGTCAGCCCGGCCTTCTTCCACTTCTCGGTGTTGACCGCCAGGCCGAGCGTCGAGGAGTCCTTCGGCAGGCATACGAGCTTGCCGTCGTAGGTGAACGCCTTGCGCAGCTGCGGAGCGAAGTCGTCGGCGTCGGGGATCTTGTCGCCGTACGCGTACAGCGAGCCGCCCTTGGCGTAGTTGGCGAACTGGTCGGAGTTGACGTAGAAGGCGTCCGGCGGATTGTTGCCCGCGAAGGCCTGTGCCAGCTGCTGGTCCATGTCCTTGGCGAGTTGCAGCGTGACCTTGTTCCCGGACTTCTTCTCCCAGGCCGCGGTCGCCTTCTTCACGGCCTTGGTCTCGGCGTCACCGGAGGTGGCGATCAGCACGCGCAGGGACTGGCGCTTGCCGGTGTCCTGCTCGGGTCCGTTCTTGCTCTTGTCGAACCCGGACGAACAGGCGGTCGCGGTGGTGGCCAGCACCGCGAGCGCGGTGACAGCCACTGTGGAGCGACGGAACATTCGGGCCTCCTGAGGGAGTCGATGCGTGGATTCATGAAATTCTGGATTCGTGAACTCCCGTGGACTGCGGGGGAGTTCGAGGTGGTTCGTGCCGTGCGCGGGGCCGGTTCGTCCGGTGGCCTCGCGGGAGCCTCGGTGGTTGAGCGGGTTGCATGGGGCCGGGGGCGGAGCGCCGCGGTGGCGTCCGCGGGGATCAGCCGGAGGCGGCGCCGAGCGACGCCCGTACGACGAGAGCGGGCGGCAGCAGCACCCGTTCGGGAGGTTTCGCAGGATCGGCCATGCGGGCCAGCAGCATCCGCATCGCCTCCCGTCCGACGTCGCCGAGCGGCTGCGCCACGCTCGCGAGGCCGGGGGAGAGGAGCGGAGCGACCGAGGAGTCGTCGAAGCCGACCACGGACACCTCGCGCCCGGGGGTGCCTCCCGCGTCGTCGACGGCGCGGTAGCAGCCCAGCGCGAGGGTGTCGCTGGCGGCCACGACCGCGGTGACGCCCGTGGTGAGCAGCGGCTTCACGGCGCGTGCGGCTGTGACCACGTCGTCGACGCTCTCCGCGCGCAGCCCGGGTCCGTCCAGACCGTGCGCGCGCAGCGCCCGCTGCCACCCCTCGGCGCGGTCGTCGCCGGAACCGGAGCCCGGCGGCCAGCCGAGGAAGCCGATCCGCTCGTGCCCCTCCGCGACCAGCCGCTCCACGGCCGCCTCGGTGCCCGCCGCGCCGTCGACGTCGACCCAGTCGCCGATCTTCTGCTCGGACCACATCCGGCCGAACGCGACGAAGGGGATGCCGCGTTCGTGCAGCCATGCCTGGCGCGGATCGCCGTACGCCGTGTTGCTCAGCACGAACGCGTCGACGCCGTGCTCGCCCAGCAGCTCTTCATAGGCGGCGAGTTCGCGCTGCCCGGATCCCGCGGCGAACAGCAGCAGCCGGTAGCCGGCGGCGTCCGCCGTCTCCGACAGCGCGTGCAGGAAGCGGTCGAGCACCATGTTGCCGGGGCCCGCGGGCTCTATCCCGAAGCCGATGAGCCTGCTGGCGCGCGTGCGCAGCGAACGGGCCGCGCGGTGCGGCCGGTAGCCCATCTCGTCCACGGCGCGGCGGACGCGTTCCAGGGTCTCGGGGCGCAGCAGGTCGGGGGTGTTGAGCGCGTTGGAGACCGTCTGCGTGGAGACGCCGGCCCGCCGGGCGACCATCGCCATGGTGACCGTGCCGGAGCCGGAGCCGGAGCCGGAGCCGGAGCCGGAACCGGAACCGGAACCGGAACCGGAACCGGAGTTGGAGCCCGGGCCGGAGTTGGAGCCCGGGCCCGAGCCGGAGCCGGGGCCCGTTCCCGCGCCCGTGGCGGCACCCGCATCCGTGTCCTGGCCGGATGCGGGCGGCGATGGATCGGAGCGAGGCGGCATGACGGAAAGGCTCCCCGGGACGATACGGACGAACGGCGGCGGATCGGATGATCTCCCCCTGTAAAAAGGGCAATTCGCGCCCTTGACCTCTTTGCTAGGGTCTTTTTTGATCGATCCAATGGCTGAGAGGTTGCGCCCACGTGGAGACGACTGTCAAGACTCATGACGGCACAGGCGGCACGAGCGCACCCGCCGCACCGGCTGAACTCCAGCCGTTCCTGCACGACGCCTGCATCACGCTCTGCGCCCCGAGCATGGCGGTCTCCCGCCCGGACGGTCAGATCAGTGAGGGCCCGGACGGCTTCTACCACGGCGACCGCCGTGCCCTGTCCATGCTCGTCGCCTTCGCCGAGGACGTGCCCAACGCGTCCATCAGCGGCGGCCCGGACTCCGCCGACCGCGCCTCGTTCCGTACGGTGCTGCGCGGACTGGCCGAGCACAGCCCGGACCCCGCGGTCACCCTGGAGCGCCGCCGCGTCGTGGAGCCGGGCCGGTCGGTGGAGACGCTCACCCTGCACAACGCGGGTCTGACCTCCGTGCACATACGGCTGACGCTGCGCGCCGCCAGCGACCTCGCCTCGCTGGAGGCGATCAAGTCGGGCCGCCCGGTGCCCGACGTGGCCCCGCGGATCGAGCCGGACGGACTGACCTGGAGCGACGGCGAGTTCACGGCGCGGCTCGCATGCACGCCCGCACCCGACGGCGCCGAACTCGGCCCCGCCGAGGCCGCCGAGCTGCGCTACGGCGTCGAACTCGGCCCCGCCGAGGCCGCCGAGCTGCGCTACGGCGTCGAACTCGGCCCGGGCGAGCGCTGGCAGGCCACGCTGCGCTGCACCGTCGACGACGCCAAGGGTGACGCCTTCAGCCCGGCCGCACCCGCCGCACGCGAAGCGCTCGCGGCCGGTGCGGCGCTCACCACCGCGGACCACGCGCTCGACCACTGGTTCGCCCGGTCGTGCTCGGACCTCGGATCGCTGCTGCTCGCCGACCCGTTGGAGCGCGGCGACACCTTCCTCGCGGCCGGCGCCCCCTGGTTCCTCACCCTCTTCGGACGGGACTCGATCTGGGCGGCCCGCATGCTGCTGCCGCTCGGCACCTCGCTCGCCGCCGGCACGCTGCGCACCCTCGCACGCCGCCAGGGCACGGCCGTCGACCCGGCCACGGAGGAGCAGCCCGGCAAGATCCTCCACGAGATCCGCCGCGACGGGCTGCACTTCGGGGACGGCCTGTCCGTACCGCCCTGCTACTACGGCACGGTCGACGCGACCCCGCTGTGGGTGACTCTGCTGTACGAGGCCTGGTGCTGGGGCATGCCGCCCGAGGACGTCGAACTCCTCCTGCCGCACGCGGAGTCGGCGCTGGCCTGGATGGACGAGTACGGCGACGCCGACGGCGACGGATTCCTCGAATACGTCGACAGCACCGGGCGCGGGCTGGCCAACCAGGGCTGGAAGGACTCCGGCGACGCCGTGCGCCGCCGCGACGGCAGCCTCGCCGAACCGCCCGTCGCGCTCTGCGAGGTGCAGGCATACGCACACGAAGCAGCCCTGTCCGCCGCGCGGTTGCTGAGGCACTTCGGGCGCCCCGGCGCGGACCGCTGGGAGGAGTGGGCGCACCGGCTGAAGCTCCGCTTCCGTGAGCGCTTCTGGGTGGAGGACGCCGCCGGGCCCTACCCGGCCATCGCGCTGGGACGCGACAAACAGCCCCTGGACGCGCTCACTTCGAACATCGGCCATCTGCTGGGCACGGGACTGCTCGACGAGGAGGAGAGCCGCCTCGTCGCCGAGCGCCTGGCCGGCCCGGACCTCGACAGCGGCTTCGGGCTGCGCACGCTCGCGGCGGATTCCGGCGGATTCAGCCCCCTCGGCTATCACATCGGCACCGTCTGGCCGCACGACACGGCCATCGCCGTCCAGGGGCTCGCACGCGAGGGGCACCACGCCGCCGCGGCCTCCCTGTCGGCCGGTCTCGTGAGGGCGGCGGCGGCTTTCGACGGGCGGCTGCCCGAGCTGTTCGCCGGGCACGGCTCCGGGACGGACACCAGGCCCGCTCCGTACCCGGCGGCCTGCCGCCCGCAGGCGTGGGCCGCCGCCTCGGCGGTGACGGTGCTTCAGTCGGTGCTGGGACTGCGGGCCGACGCTCCGGGCGGGCGTCTCACGGTACGGCCCGGCACGGCCGCCGGGTATCTGCCGCTGCGGGCGAGCGGACTGCGGCTGGGGGAGCGGGAGTTCGAGGTCGCGGTGGACGCGGAGGGCACACCGCGGGTCACGGGGCTCCCCGGGGAGTCGGTGACGGTGGAGGCGGCACCGGAGCGGTAGCGGGGGCTTGGGCCCGCGGTCAGCGCCCCTCGCGCAGCAGCGTGGCCACGTGCGCCAGCGCCAGGGCGTATCCGTGCGCCCCGGCGCCGCAGATCACGGCGTCGGCGACGGCGGAGACATAGCTGTGGTGGCGGAACGCCTCCCGCTTGTGGATGTTGGACAGATGCACCTCGACGACGGGCATGGGCGCGGCTCCCGGGCCGCCCGGTGCGGCGGAGGCGACGCCCGCCAGCGCGTCCCGCAGCGCCACCGAAGTGTGGCTGTATCCCGCCGGGTTGATGACGATCGCGCGGTGTGCGGTCCGCGCCTCGTGCACGGCGTCGATGAGCACGCCCTCGTGGTTGCTCTGCCGGCAGTCCGCGCGCAGACCGTGCGCCTTCGCCGTACTACGGCACAGCTCCTCGATCGTCTCCAGGCTGTCGCTGCCGTAGATCCCGGGCTCCCGCAGGCCGAGCAGATTCAGGTTCGGGCCGTTGAGCACGAGCACGGGGATGTCGTCGGAGTGCGGCGTGGGCATCTGTCGCTTCTTCCCTCAATGTACGAACCGGTCCGTCGGTTATACCAAGCCCAGATGCCGAGCTCGCATACCGAGCCCGCACGACCGGCAGGGCAGGTGCGGCTGCGCCCGTTCCGTTCAGATCTTGTTCCCGCCCGGCCCGAGCCTTCGCACCTCGTGCTCCAACTCCGCTATGCGGTCGGAGAGTTCGGACGCATCGGCGGTCTCGCGCTCGCGCAGCATCATCTCGATCTGCACGAGCCTCTCCGTGATCGCCGCGAGCTGTTCCGCGCCGCCCCTGCCGGATCCCATGCCCTCCTGCTGACCGCCGGCGGACCAGGTGCCCTCCAGCGGCCCCTCCGCCGCCGCGCCGCCCCCGGAGCCGCGGGGTGAGTGCTCGGCCACCAGGAGACGGCGCAACTGCTCGGCCTGGACGGCCAGTTGCCTGTTCTTGCGGTCCAGGTCGAGGAACACGTTGACCTTCGTACGCAGCACCCACGGATCGATGGGCTTGGAGAGGAAGTCCGCGGCGCCCAGCGCGTATCCGCGGTACGCGTAGTCCGCGTCGACGTCGGTGCCGGTCAGCAGGATGATCGGCACGTCCTTGGTCTGGTCGAGACGTTTGATGTTGCTCGCGGTCTCGAAGCCGTCCATCCCCGGCATCAGCACGTCCAGCAGCACGACCGCGAAGTCCTGGCGGAGCATCGCCTTCAGCGCGTCCTCCCCGGAGCGCGCGGTCACCAACTGCTGGTCCAGAGGCCCGAGTACGGCCTCCAGCGCGACGAGGTTCTCCTCCATGTCGTCGACGATGAGGATGCTCGACCTGTCGGGTGCCGGAGCGCTGCTCATCCCGTCCGCCCCGGAGGTTCGGCGCCCCTGACGTCGCCGGGCGGTGCGCTGTGGTGCTCGCGCCCTCCGGCGCCGTCGGGCGGTGCGGTGCCGTGCGACCCGTCTGTCTCCGGCCGGTACGGTGCCGGATCGCCGGTGGCCGTGGACCCCGTGCCGTCCGTTCCGGGCGCCCGGTCGCCCGCGGGTCCCGGTCCCGCGCTGTCACGCGCGGGTGCCGCGCCGTCGCCGGCGGGCCCGGCCCCGTCGCCGCCGCGGGTGAGCAGGTCGTACATGGACTGGAGCAGCTCGTCCAGATCGACCGGCTTGGCGACGTACACGTCGGCGCCGCTGTCGAGCGCCTTCTGGCTGTCGCCGGACATGGCCTTCGCCGTCAGCGCGATGACGGGGAGACCGGCCAGGCGTGGCGTCTGCCGGATGGTCTGGATCGCCTCGTAGCCGTTCATCTCCGGCATCATGATGTCCATCAGGACCATCGACACCTCGGGGGAGCGGTCCAGTACGTCCAGGCCCTCGCGGCCGTTCTCGGCGTACTTCACGGAGACGCCCACGCGGCCCAGTACGTGAGTGAGCGCGAAGACGTTGCGGATGTCGTCGTCGACGATGAGCACGTGCGTTCCCGACAGCACCTGGCCCCGTGGTCCGCCGAGCCACTGTTTGAGCTGGGTCGTCTCGGGCCACGCGTCGTGCGCCTCGTCGGTGCGCGGCTCGGTGCCCGCGGTCCGCTCCGGACCCACGGGCTCGACCTGCGGCGAGGCCGAGGGCGCCGTGGGCGCGGGAGCCGCTTCGGACGGCTCGGGCCAGGCGGCGGCCGTGGTCCCGGTGGTGGGCGCAGGCCGCTCGGCGGCGGGGCGCTCCGGGGGTGCGCCGGGTTCCGCGGGTGCGGGGGGCTCCGGGGCCGCTGCGGGCTCCGTCGGCGCGGCCGGTGCCGCGGGTTCCGCCGCAGCGCCGGGCTCCGGCGCCGTCGCGGCGCCGGCCGGGCCGAGCGGTTCCGCCTCGGGCAGTGCCGCGGGCGGCGGCGCCGACGAAATCGCGGCGTCGCCCTCCGACCGGCGGCTGCCGACGCTGGGAGTAGTGGCCCCGGCTCCCGGTTCGGCGGCAGGCGCGCTGCCCGGGTAGACGGCGGGGACGTAGAGCGTGAACCGGGAGCCCACGCCCTCCTCGCTCTCGACGTCGATGCGCCCGCCGAGCAGGCCCGCGATCTCCCGGCTGATCGACAGCCCGAGACCGGTACCGCCGTACCGGCGGCTCGTGGTGCCGTCCGACTGCTGGAACGCCTCGAAGATCACCGCCAGCTTCTCCTGCGGGATGCCGCTGCCGGTGTCCTTCACGGAGAAGCCGATCACCGATTCGGCGTCGCGCAGCGTCGGTTCGCTGAACTCGCGGCCCATGGTGCGCTCCACGCGCAGCTCGATGCCGCCGGCGGAGGTGAACTTCACCGCGTTGGACAGCAGGTTGCGCAGCACCTGCTGGATGCGCTGCTCGTCGGAGTACAGCTCGCGCGGCACGTTCTCGCCGACCGCGATCTCGAACGCCAGCCCGCGGTCTATGGTCATCGGCCGGAACGTTGCGTGCACGTAGTCGAGCAGCTTCGTCAGCGGCAGCCTCCGCGGCCGTACGTCCATCCGCCCGGCCTCGACCTTCGACAGGTCCAGGATGTCGTTGATCAGCTGGAGCAGATCGGAGCCGGAGCGGTAGATGGTGGTGGCGAAGTCGACCTCCTGCTCGGAGAGGCGTCCGTCGGGGTTGTCGGCGAGCAGCCGCGCCAGGATCAGCAGCGAGTTCAGCGGCGTGCGCAGCTCGTGCGACATGTTCGCCAGGAACTCCGACTTGTACTGGGACGAGGTCGCGAGCAGCGCCGCCTTCTCCTCCAGCTCGGCGTTGGTGCGCTGGAGCTCGTCCGAGCGCTGGCGCAGCTCCTTCGTCAGCCGCTGGGACTCCGAAAGCAGTACCTCCGTACGGGCGTTGGCCAGGATGGTGTTGATGGAGACGCCGATGGTGTGCACGAACTGGTCGATGAACGTCAGGTAGATCTCGTTGAACTTGCTGAACGAGGCGACCTCGATCACGCCCAGCGCCCTGTCCTCGAAGAGGATCGGCAGGATGAGGATGTTCGCCGCGGGCGCGGATCCCAGCCCGGATTCGACCCGCACGTACTCCGAGGGCGCGTCCTCGATGAGGATGCGCTTCTTCTCCGCGACCGCCTGGGCGATCAGCCCGCGCAGCGGGGAGCCCGGCGCACCGGGCGCATCGTCGCCGCTGGTGCCGTAGCCGGCGATGAACTCCAGCTCCTCGCCCGGCTTTCCGCCCGAGCCGACCAGGAAGAACGCCCCTGCCTGGGCGTTCACCAGCGGTGTCAGCTCCCGCAGGATCAGGTCGGCGACCTCCACCAGGTCGCGCTGGCCCTGCATCAGCCCGGCGATGCGCGTGAGGTTGGACTCCAGCCAGTCCTTCGTACGGGTGGTCTCGCGCAGGTTGGCCACCATCACGTTGATGTTGTCCTTCAGCTCGGCGACCTCGCCACGCGCGTCCACCGAGATGGAGCGGGACATGTCGCCCTGCGTGACGGCGCTGGCGACCTCGGCGATCGCGCGCACCTGCGTGGTCAGGTTCAGGGCGAGTTCGTTGACGCTGGTCGTCAGGCCCTTCCAGGTGCCGTAGACGCCCTCGACCCGGGCCTGTCCGCCCAACTGGCCCTCGCTGCCCACCTCGCGTGCGACGCGGGTGACCTCGGAGGAGAAGGACGAGAGCGTGTCGACCATGGTGTTGAGGGTCGTCTTCAGCTCCAGAAACTCCCCGCGTGCGTCGACGTCGATCTTCTTGGAGAGGTCTCCGTTGGCGACTGCCGTGGCGACCTGCGCGATGTTGCGCACCTGTGAAGTCAGGTTCGTCGTCATGAAGTTGACGTTGTCGGTGAGGTCCTTCCACACGCCCGAGACGCCGTGCACCTGGGCCCGGCCGCCCAGGTTGCCCTCGGTGCCCACCTCGCGGGAGACCCGGGTGACCTCGTCGGAGAAGGCCCGCAGCTGGCGGACCATGGTGTTGACGGTGTCCTTGAGTTCCAGGATCTCCCCGCGTGCGTCGACGTCGATCTTCTTGGAGAGGTCTCCGTTGGCGACTGCCGTGGTCACCTGGGCGATGCTGCGCACCTGTGAAGTCAGGTTCAGCGCCATGGAGTTGACGCTGTCGGTGAGGTCCTCCCACACGCCGGACACTCCCCGCACCTGTGCCTGCCGGCCGAGGTTGCCCTCGGTGCCGACTTCGCGTGCGACGCGGGTGACCTCGTCGGCGAAGTCCGAGAGCTGGTCGACCATCGTGTTGAGCGTGGTCTTCAGCTGGAGGATCTCGCCCTTGGCGTCCACGGTGATCTTCTGGCTGAGATCGCCTCCGGCGACTGCCGTGGCGACCTGGGCGATGCTGCGCACCTGTGAAGTCAGGTTGGAGGCCATGAGGTTGACGTTGTCGGTGAGGTCCCGCCACACCCCGTAGACGTCCCGTACCTCGGCCTGTCCGCCGAGGTTGCCTTCGGTGCCGACTTCGCGTGCGACGCGGGTGACCTCGTCGGCGAAGGCGGAGAGCTGGTCGACCGTCGAGTTGACGGTGCCCATCAGCTGGAGGATCTCGCCCTTGGCGTCGACGGTGATCTTCTGGCTGAGATCGCCCTGCGCGACGGCGGCGGATACCTGGGCGATGTTGCGCACCTGTGAAGTCAGGTTGGAGGCCATGAGGTTGACGTTGTCGGTGAGGTCCCGCCACGCCCCCGAGAGCCCCCGTACCTCGGCCTGCCCGCCGAGGTTGCCTTCGGTGCCGACTTCGCGTGCGACGCGGGTGACCTCGTCGGCGAAGGCGGAGAGCTGGTCGACCATCGTGTTCACGGTGAGCTTCAGCTCCAGCAGCTCGCCCGAAGTCTCGACCATCACCTTCTGCGTCAGGTCCCCGCGGGCCACCGCCGTGGTGACGCCGGCGATGTCGCGGACCTGTCCGGTGAGGCGCTCGGCCATGTTGTTGATCGCTTCGGTGACCCGGCGCCAGTCGCCGGAGAGCTCCCCCACGTCCGCCCGGCCGCCGAGATTGCCCTCGGTCCCCACCTCGCGGGCGACCCTCGTGACCTCTCCGGTGAACATGGACAGCCGGTCCACGAGACATGTCAGGCCGCTGTCCAGCCGCCCGAGGTCGCCGGAGTACGCATGCTTGCCGTCGTACCGCTCGATGTGCTGGGTGAGGTCGCCGTCCGCGACCGACTCCAGTACGCGCGTCGTCTTCGTCAGCGGTGTCACGAGGGCGTCGATGAGCTGGTTCGCCTCGTCGACGTTGGTCGCCCACGACCCCTGGCCGGGGCTGGCGGACATCCGCTCGTCCAGCCGGCCCTCCTTCGCGACTTCCTGCCGGATCCGTCGCAGCTCGGAGGCGAGGTGCTCGTTGCGCGCGGCTATCTGGTCGAAAGCCCCGGCGATCTCGCCGAGGACTCCCTCGCCTCCGGCGGGCGCGCGCACCGAGAAGTCGCCGTCACTCAGCGACCGCATGGCGCCCAGCAGCGGACGCAGCTCGGCCTCGCGTACCGACCGGCCCTGGGGGTCCTCCATGGCATCCCATCCCAAGCATCCTGGATGTGTAGCTTTATCCTATTGTAGAGGCTTTATCGCTGAACATCCGAGTCAGGAGAGGCTTGTGCGACTGCCGTCCGCCGGCCTGAGCGATCCCGCGTCGCGGAGGGCCCTGCCCACCAGTCAGCTCGCACCTTCCACCGCTCGTGCCCTCGTGCGCTCGGAGATCGAGAAGTGGGCGCGCGCGAGCACGACGCCGGGGCCGCTGGTCTCACGGCTGATCGAGGACGCCGAGCTCCTTGTGAGCGAACTGGCCACGAACGCGCTCATGCACGCCGGCACCCAGATCGAGGTCGCCTGCGGAGTCGAGACGGCGCCCTCGGGCGACGCCGCGGACTCCGAGGGCCCGGGCGCGAGCCCGGACGGAGACGCGGGTGCGGACGGGGACCCGGAACGCGGGCCCGTCGACGTCACCGCGGTCCTGGTCGAGGTCGTCGACCGGCAGCCCACCGGAAGGGTCAGCGGCGACTCCTCCGCGCGGCGCGGCGGCCGCGGCCTCGGCCTCCAGATCGTGGGGGCGCTGTGCGAGTCCTGGGGGGTCACCTACCGGCGTACGGAGAAGGTCGTCTGGTTCCGGCTGGCCGTCTCCGAGCTGGTGCCCAGGCCGGCCGGTTCGCTCAGCGAGGCCATGCACCGAGAGCTCGAGGCCGCGGAGATCTTCTCCTCCTCGTCGCACGCCGACCGCCGCCGCAGCGCGGAGTGGGCCGACCGCGGCGGCGCCTTCCTGGCCGAGGCCAGCGAACTGCTCTCCGGGCAGCTCGACGAGGACATGGTCGCCGCGCTGGCCGGGCAGCTGCTCGTGCCGAGGCTGGCCGACTGGGTCGCCGTGTGGCTGACCACCGAGGCCGGAGCGATGCGCCTGTCCCGGGTCTGGCACGTCGACGAACGCAGGGTCGACGCGCTCCGCTTCGCCCTCGAACCGGATCCGCCGCCGGCGAGCCTGCGCACCGTGGGCATCCCCTGGCCGTGGCCGGAGAGCGCGGACGAGTACGGGCGCGGCGGTTCGGCGCTGGCGTTCTCGCTGGTCGCGGGCGGCACCTGCCTGGGATCGCTGGTGATCGGCCGGGCCGGTCCCACGGAGATGACCGGCTCCGTGGCCCGCACCGTCGAGGACGTGGCGCGGCGGGTGGCACAGGCGGTGGTCACGGCACGTCAGTACACCCGCCAGACCAGCATCAGCCGGGCGCTCCAGCGCCGGCAGCTGCCGCCGTCGCTGGCCAGCCTGCCCGGCGTCGAGACCGCGATCGTCTACGAGCCGCACGCCATGGGGCAGACCGTCGGCGGCGACTTCTACGACCTCTTCCCGATGGGCGACAACCGCTGGTCCTTCCTCCTCGGCGACGTCCAGGGCAAGGACCCCGAGGCCATGTCCGTCACCGGGCTGACCCGGCACCTGGTGCGGCTGCTCGCCCGCGAGGGGCACGGCGTGGAGTCCGTACTGAGCAGGCTGAACGCCGCGATGGCGGAGGAGGGCGCCGAGGCCGTGGCCGTCGGCGGGGAGAGCGCGCAGCCCCGGTTCCTGAGCCTCGTCTACGGGGAGCTGCTGCCCGACGCGCGGGCGGGCGGCGCGCACTGCACCATCGCGAGCGCCGGGCACCCGCCGCCGCTGAAGCTGTCCCCGAGGGGCGACGTGACGGCGGTCGTGGAGTCGCAGATGCTGCTCGGCATCGACGCGGGCACCGACTTCACCGCGTTCGACTTCGATCTTTCACCGGGCGAGACGCTGCTGTGCGTCACCGACGGCGTGACCGAACGGCGCAGCGGGCAGCGGCAGTTGGACGACGACGACGGCCTGGCGGAGATCCTCGCGGGCTGTGTGGGCATGGGCGCGATGGGAGTGGCCGAACGCGTACGGCAGGCGGCACACGACTTCGGTCCGGACCCGGTGGAGGACGACCTGGCGATCCTGGTGCTGCACGCCGTGGGCGGCTGAGCGTCAGGGGATGATGCCCGCGCGGCGCGCCGCCACCACCGTCTCCAGCCGGGTGTGGGTGCCCAGCTTCCGCATGGCGGAGCGCAGATACGCCTTGACGGTCTCCGGCTTGAGCCCCGTACGGGTGGCCACCGCGGCATTGGTGCCGCCGCCCGCGACGCAGGAGACCACGTCCACCTCGCGCGGGGTGAGCAGCGGGCCCGCCTTCGGCAAGGGCTGCTTGCGCTCATGGCCGGGGCCGCACGCGGAGGCCAGCCGGTAGCAGGCGCCGAGCAGTTCCCGGCGCAGCTCGCCCTCCGGCAACCGGTTTGCGAGGGTGCGCAGTTCGGCGTGTGCCTCTCGCACCTCCTCCCATGCGCGCGGGTCGCCGACGGGCGTCTGCTGAGCCTCCATCAGCCGCTGCGCCTCCTCGCGTACGGCGAGGGTCTGCTCCAGTTCCCGTACGGCGTCGGCGGCGGTGTCCAGCGCGCGGTCGCCGAGCGCCAGCGACTCGCGCAGCGCCGCGTACACCACGCCCCGCACCCGGCGGCGCACCACCACGGGCACCGCCAGCACGGAGCGCAGACCTTCCGCCGCGACCGCGGCGTCGTACTCGTGGCTGATCACGCGCGAGGAGCGGTAGTCGGTGACGGAGGCGGGCCTGGCGAGAGCGACGCACTTGCCGCCGAGTCCGTTGCCCGGTGCGATGGCCAGGCCGCGCAGCGCCTGCGTCGTCGTACCGGTCAACTCCGTGATGCGGAATCCGCGGCCCTCTCCGGTCATCCCCGCGAAGGCCACCGGGATCTCCGTCTTCCGGCGAAGCCTGGCCAGGGCGGCGCGTATCGCCCCGGATTCGGCCGGATCCGTCATGGCTGTCCCCTCTCGCGTTCTCCGCACGACGTCACCCCCTTTCGGGGGTGGTGAGGCGCAGATCACTCCCAGACGATGCTAAAGCCATGGCACGAGGAGGAGGAGGTCCCGGTGACCGGAGAATCGACGGCGCTCTCGTATGCGAGCGGGACCGCCACCACGCCGCTGCTGGGCGAGACGATCGGCAGCAATCTGGACCGGACCGCGGCCGCGCACCCCGACCGTGAGGCCCTCGTCGACGTACGCGACGGCAGGCGCTGGACGTATGCGCAGTTCGTGGCGGACGTCGACCAGCTCGCGCGCGGACTGCTGGCGCGCGGCATCGGCAAGGGCGACCGGGTGGGGATCTGGGCCGTCAACTGTCCGGAGTGGCTGCTGGTGCAGTACGCGACGGCGCGCATCGGCGCGGTGATGGTCAACATCAACCCCGCATACCGTACGCATGAACTGGCCTATGTACTGCGTCAGTCGGGCGTGCGACTCCTCATCGCGTCCACCGAGTACAAGACGAGCGACTACCGGGCCATGGCGCGGGAAGTGGCCGGAGAATGCCCCCAGTTGCTGGAGACCGTCCACATCGGCACCCCGTACTGGGAGGTGCTGACCAACGCGGGCGCTGAGATCACCGAGGACCAACTCCGCGCCGCACACGCCGTGCTGAGCTGTGACGACCCGGTGAACATCCAGTACACCTCGGGTACGACGGGCTTCCCCAAGGGTGCGACGCTCTCACACCACAACATCCTCAACAACGGTTATTTCGTGGGGGAGTTGCTGGGCTACACCGAGCAGGACAGGGTGTGTCTGCCGGTGCCCTTCTACCATTGCTTCGGCATGGTGATGGGCAACCTCGCCGCCACCAGCCACGGCGCCTGCGTCGTCATCCCGGCTCCCAGCTTCGAACCGGCCGCTTCGCTGAAGGCCGTCCAGGACGAGCGCTGCACCTCGCTGTACGGGGTGCCCACGATGTTCATCGCTGAGCTGGGGCTGCCCGACTTCCCCTCCTACGACCTGAGTTCGCTCCGTACCGGGATCATGGCCGGGTCGCCGTGCCCCGTGGAGGTCATGAAGCGCGTCGTGTCCGAGATGCACATGGACGAGGTCGCCATCTGCTACGGCATGACCGAGACGTCCCCGGTCTCCACCCAGACCCGCACGGACGACGACGTGGAGCGCCGCACCGAGACCGTCGGCCGGGTGCTGCCGCATCTGGAGGTCAAGGTCGTCGACCCGGGCAGCGGCGTGACGGTGCCCCGCGGCGAGCCAGGCGAACTGTGCACGCGCGGCTACTCGGTGATGCTCGGCTACTGGGAGGACGAGGAGCAGACCGCCCAGGTCATCGACCCGAGTCGCTGGATGCACACCGGCGACCTCGCCGTGATGCGCGAGGACGGCTACGTCGCCATCACGGGACGCATCAAGGACATGATCATCCGCGGGGGCGAGAACGTCTATCCGCGGGAGATCGAGGAGTTCCTCTACACCCATCCCAAGATCTCCGACGTACAGGTCGTGGGGGTGCCGGACGAGCGCTTCGGCGAGGAGATCCTGGCGTGCGTCATCCCGAACGACCACGGCGATCCCCCCGGGCAGGAGGAGGTCGCCGCGTACTGCGAGGGGCGGCTCGCGCACTACAAGATCCCCCGCTATCTGCGCGTCATGACGGAGTTCCCGATGACGGTCAGCGGCAAGGTCCGCAAGGTCGAGCTGCGCCGGCAGGCGATGGAGGAGACCGACGCGGCGCCGGGGCTGCTGCTGTAGCCGCGCCGTTCCCGGAGCGCCGCGCCGTTCCGGGAGCAGGGAGGGTCTGCCGGGGCGCCGGCGGATCAGTGCAGGCTCTCGGCGACCCCGAGGTCCAGCAGGGCACGGTCGGTGCCGCGGTCCGCGATCAGGCAGAGCCCAACGGGCAGGCCGCCCGCGGTCATCCGCGGCAGCACCAGGCACGGCAGCCCCGCCCCGGACGCCAGGCACGTCAGCTGGAGTGCCGCGCTCCGTACGGCGTCGCGCTCGGCGGTTCCGGACTCCCGCGCGGGCGCGGGCCCGGGCGCGGCGGGCAGCAGCAGCACCGTGCCGGGGGCCAGTGCCGCGCGAAGGGAGCGGGCGGTGGCCCGTACGGACTCCCTTGCCTGCTCCACCCGTTCCGCGGCGACCCCGGACGCCCAGGTGAAACGGCGCTCGATGTCCGGACCGAGGGCGCCGGGGTGTGCCGAGACCCATGCGCCGTCGCTCTCCCACACCTGCGCGGCCTGTGCGGCGGAGAAGGCTTCCGCGCGCTCCGCCGGGTCGCCGCCGAAGGCGAACTCCTCCCTGTGCAGCCCGAGTCGTCCGGCCAGCCCGGCCGCGGCGGAGCCGAAGGCCTCCCGCACCTCGGGGGTGGCGGGAGCGAGCAGGTCCGGTGCCACGAGCGCGGTGTGAAAGGAGCCGGGGGCCTCGCCGGGGCTCCGTTCGGGAGCCCGGCCGGGATCCTGGCCGGGACCCTGCGCGCGGCCGGTGTCCTTGCCCGTCGTCGTGCCGCCCGCCGCGGGCAGCAGCACGTCGCCCAGGCGTGCCAGCGTCGCGGCGTCCCGCGCGAGCCAGGCGACGGTGTCGAAGTCGGGGGAGAGCGGCAGCATTCCCGTGACGGGGACCGCGCCGTGCGTGGGACGCATCCCGTACAGGCCGCAGTACGAGGACGGCACCCGGATCGACCCGGCCGTGTCGGTGCCGAGACCGGCGTCGGCCTCACGCAGCGCCACGGCGGAGGCCGGGCCGCTGGAGGAGCCGCCCGGAATGCGGCCCGGGGCCTGCGGGTTGGGCGGGGTGCCGTAGTGGGCGTTCGTGCCGTCGAGGCTGTAGGTCAGCTCGTCGGTCTGGGCGATGCCGGTGATCTCGGCGCCCGCGTCGAGGAGGGCTTCGACCGCCCAGGCGTGCGTGCCCTCCGGTTCCGCTTCGGCGAGCCACTCGGGGTTGCCGGCGCCCACGCGCATGCCCGCGACCGCGAACACGTCCTTCACGGCGAGGCGCAGACCGCTCAGCGGTCCGGTGCCGGACGGGGCCACGAGCGGGGCGCCACGCTCCCGCCACACCGCCTTCTGCGAGTTGAGTCCGTACGTGGGTGGCGTCGACATGGGGCCTCCGCGGGCAGCCGGTCGAGAGAGCGGGGAATCGGGAGCGGGGAATCGGGAGACGGGAACCGGGGATCGGGATTCCGGAGGGGAGACGGGAGGAGAGGGCGGGGGAGACGGATGAGATGTACCCGGTCATCGCGCCCGCCGGACATCCGGCGCGTTCCGCCGTCTCACCGGCCGAAGAGCGGCTCCAGCCTGGCGGCGGTCTCAGACAGCGCACCGCGCAGCGCCAGCACTTCCTCCCGCGCCACCACGAACGTGACGGTCGAGATGCTGACCGCGCCGACGACCTGGTGACCGGCGGCGCGCACGGGCACAGCGACGCATCTGACGTTGGCCTCGTTCTCCTCCTCGTCCAGCGCGTACCCCTCCTCCCGTACCTGCGCCAGCTCCGCCTCCAGCCCGGCACGGGTGGTGATCGTCGCGGGCGTACGGCGCTCCAGGCCGGTGCGCTCGACCAGGCCGTCCAGGCTCTGCGCGTCCAGCCCGGACAGGACGCACTTCCCGATCGCCGTCGAGTGCAGCGGCTGGTACATGCCCACCCGCGAGGCCATCGCGAACGGCTGGTCGCCCTCGACCTTGTGCGTGTAGACGATGCGGTCGCCGCTGCGCACGCCGACGTGGACGGTCTGGCGCACCTCCTTCTGGAGCTCGACGAGCACGCGCTCGATGCTCTCGCCGCTGCCGGAACCGGTGACGGCGGCGCCCAGCGCGCGCACCGCGGGACCTATGCCGTAGCTGCCGCCCTCGTGCGCGACAGCCCAGCCCTCCTCGGTCAGTACGCGCAGCAGCCGGTGCGCGGTCGGCTTCGACAGCCCCGCGGAGGCGGCGAGCCGCGCGAGCGGCACCGGTGCCTGGGAGGAGCAGAGCACGTCGATCAGCCGGAGCAGCCGCCGCGGGCCGGCTCCGTCGCCGCTGCGGGCGCGGCCCCTGTGGCCGTCGCCGCCGGGGCCGCCGTCTCCGCCGCCGGGCGAGTCACGTGAGGTCGGGTCGGTCGGAGTCATTGACACCACCAGGCACTCTCCATAGGTTGCGGCAGGATTCTAGTTCCCGGAATTCCATTCCGCGAGACGGAAAACCGGGGTGCCGTCGATGTGGCCGGCACGTGAGGAGGCCTTATGACTGCGCAGGCAGAAGTGCGACACCTCTCGGACGTCGCCGCCAGACACGTACTGGCCAAGCACGGCACCGACACGGGCCGCCGCACCGGGTGGCTGATGATCTCCACGATCCTGATCGAGGCGTGGGACCTGTACGCGATCTCCTTCCTCCTGCTCTTCGTCAAGGAGGACCTGCACCCCAGCGCGAGCATGCTCGGCCTGGCTTCGGCCGCCGTACAGCTGGGAGCGCTCATCGGCGCGGTGTGCGGGGGCTGGTTCGCCGACCGGTTCGGGCGCCGCAAGGTCTTCATCACCACGATGGTGCTGTTCGTGATCCTCGCGCTGGCCCAGGGGTTCGCGAACAGCATGTGGGAGCTGGTGATCATCCGGTTCCTGCTGGGGCTTCCGCTGGGCAGCGACATCTCCACCGGCTACACGTACATCATGGAGACGATGCCCAAGGGCAAGCGGGAAGTGATGGGCAACCGCTGGCAGGGCATGTTCGGCCTCGGCGAGATCGCCGCGATCGCCGTCATCACCGCGATGTACCTCGGCGGCATGGATCACAGCCTGCTGTGGCGGGTCGGCCTCGCGCTGGGCGCCGTGCCCGCGCTCGTCCTCCTCATCGGGCGCCTCGATGTACCGGACACCGCGCTGTGGCTCATCCAGCGCGGCAAGTTCAAGCAGGCCAAGACCGTCGCGAAGAAGATGTTCGACGACGATCTGCCGATGCTGCCCGACGAGGACTTCGCCATGGAGCGCCCGCGCACCCGTGACTTCCTCGCGGGCATCCGCAGGGACCCCGTGCGCAGGCGGGCCAGCATCTTCGCCTGGATATCGAACGCGATGCAGGGCGCGGAGTTCGCCGCCTTCGCGTTCTATCTGCCGGTGATCCTCGTGCTCACCGGTGTGTCCGGCATCGGGGCCACCAACTTCATCACCGGGGCGATCTACGTCCTCGCCACCGTGAGCGGCTTCGTCGCCCCCGCCGTCACGCCCAAGCTGGGCCACCGCGGCATCGCCCGCTGGGGATTCGGCATGTCCTTCGTCTCGCTGCTGCTGGCCGCCCTCTTCCTCCACCTCGACTGGAAGGTGCTGGTGCCGTTCGCCGCGGCGGGTCTGATGTGGGGTCACTACTGGGCGGCCTCCAACGGCATGACCATCGCCTCGATGGTCGCGCCGAGCCGCTACAAGGCGACGGCCTCCGGCTTCGGCTACGTCTTCGTGAAGCTCGCGGCCTTCGTGACGATCTTCCTCTTCCCGGTGCTGTTCGAGAACCTCGGTGTGCCGCTGGCCACCGTCATCGTCTCGGTGCTGTCGCTGACCGGCTATCTCGCGGCGACGTACGTGCTGCCCGAGGTGTACGGATATGTCGAGCAGGAGGACGAGGACGCGGGCGGGAAGGACGCCGGGAAGGACGCCGGGAACGAAGGCGGGGCCGCGGGCGGAGGCTCCGGCGGTGCCAGCGGCGGCGCCAAGTCCCTCGCGGAGGAGGGTTCTTGAGCGCACACGGCGGTGTGCCCCGCATCGTGCACCTGGGCCTGGGCAATTTCCACCGTGCCCACCAGGCGCCGTACACCGAGGACGCGGCGGGCCGCGGCGACCCCTGGGAGATCACAGGGGTCGCCGGCACCACCCGCGGTGTCGTCGAGGCGCTGCACCGTCAGCGGATGCGCTACAGCGTCGTCACCCTCGCGCCGGGCAGCACCCGTGTACGCCAAGTCGCAAGCATCACCGACGCGTTCGTGGCGGCCGACGAACCGATGCGGCCCGTACGGGAGATCGCCGATCCGCGGACCCGGATCGTCTCCCTGACGGTCACGGAGAAGGGCTACGACATCAGCCCCCACACCGGACGTCTCGACCTGGATGCCCCGCACATACGGGCCGACCTGGAAGGGGGAGCCCCGCCGCGCAGCACCGTCGGCCGTCTCGCCGCCGGACTGCTGCGCCGGGTACTCGGCCCCGGCGCCCCCGTCACCGTGCTCAGCTGCGACAACATCACCGCCAACGGCGAAACCCTGCACGGGCTCGTGCGTGACTTCGCCGAGGCCATGCCGGGGCGCGACGGCGGTGAACTCCTCGCGTTCCTCCAGGAGTCGGTGACCTTCCCGGACACCATGGTCGACCGGATCGTGCCGGCCACGACGGACTTCCACCGGGGGCTGGCGGCCGAGGCGGGACACCGGGACGAGGTGCCCGTCCCCGCGGAGCCGTTCTCGATGTGGGTGATGCGCGACCGGTTCGCCGCGGGACGTCCCGCCTGGGAGGAGGCGGGCGCCGTGATGACGGACCGGGTGCACGACTACGAGACCGTCAAGGTCCGCCTGCTGAACGGCAGTCACTCCCTCCTGGCCTACCTCGGGCTGCTCACCGGGCGAGCCCTGATCGCGGACGCCGCCGCAGACCCCGGGCTCGGGCGTGCGGTGCGGCGCCTCGGCGACGAGTACGAGCCCACGCTCGGCCTTCCCGAGGGCTTCGACGTCGCCGCCTACCGCGCGGAGCTGGACGTACGCTTCGCCAACCGGCGGCTCGCGCACCGCACTTCACAGGTCGGTGCGGACGGTTCGCTCAAGCTCGCCCAGCGCGTGCCGGACGCCGCGCTGTGGCATCTGGACCGGGGCCGGGTACCGGCGGCGCTGGCGCTCACCGTCGCTGCGTGGCTGTGCTGCGCCGCATATCCGGAGCGGCTGGACGCGGATCGTACGGGAGTGCCCGCCGACCCCGGCGGTGAGCGGATACGCGCGCTGGCCGCCCGGTCCGGGGCGGCGGGCGGCAGCGGCGGCGGCAGTGCGCGGAGAGCGCGGCGCCTGGCCCACGCCTCGCTGGCCGACGAGGCGGTGCTGGGGCAACGGCTCGGCGAGCGCGGCGAGTTCACGGACACGGTGGCCGCGCTGCTGGAGACGCTGGAGACCGGGGGAGTGACGGCGGCGGTACGGGCGGTCTGCGAAGCCCCGTACGGGCAGGGGCCGTTGGAGCCCGGCGGGCCGAACGGGCCCGGAGAGAGCGGCGGTTCGCGGAAGACGGAGGCCCGGGAGTAGCGCCACCTCCGTCGGGAGCGAGCCCGGCGGCGAGCAGGCATCAGGCAGCAGGCGGCTTCGAGCAGCAAGGCAGCAGCCAGCTACGGACAGCAGCAAGACTCGGACAGCAGCAAGGCAGAGGAAGAGGCGGCAGGAAGGAGGCGTGCGGTGCGGGCCGTTGTCGTGCACGGTGCGGGCGATCTGCGCGTCGAGGAGCGCGCCGCTCCCCGCCCGCAGCCCGGCGAGGTGCTCCTCGCGATGACCCACGGCGGCGTCTGCGGCTCGGATCTGCACTACTACCGCGAGGGCGCGGTGGGTTCCTTCGCCCTGCGCGAGCCGCTGGTGCTCGGCCACGAGGTCGTGGGAAGGGTCGCCGAGGACCCCGCCGGGCGGTTTGCACCAGGCACACCCGTCGCCGTGCATCCGGGCACCTCGTGCCGTACGTGCCAGGAGTGCCGTCAGGGCTATCCCCAAGTCTGCCGCGAGGCGCGCTACTTGGGCTCCGCGGCGACGTTCCCCCACACCCAGGGCGGCTTCACCGGGCAACTGGCCGTCCCCGCCGGGCGCTTGCACGCGCTGCCCGGTGAACTCCCCCTCTCCAGAGCCGTGCTGGCCGAACCCCTCGCCGTCGCCCTGCACGCCCTGCGGCGCGCGGGCGGGGTGGCCGGGGCGCGGGTCCTCGTCAACGGCGCCGGGCCGATCGGGGCGCTGACCGCGGGTGCCGCCCGTGCGGGAGGCGCCGAGGAGGTGTGGGCGAGCGACATCCTGGAGCCGCAGCTGCGCATCGCCGGGCTCGCGGGGGCGGGCACGACCGTGCGGATCGGCGAGGACACGCTTCCGCCCGAGCACTTCGACGTGGTGATCGAGGCGTCCGGTGCGCCCGCGGCACCAGCCACGGTGATGGGCTCGGTGCGCAGACGCGGAGTGATCGTCCAGGTGGGATCAGCGCCCGCTGAGCCGGTGCGCGTGCCCTTCGGGCCCGTCGTGGCCAAGGAGATCGCGCTGCGCGGCACCTTCCGCTTCGAGAACGAACTGGACGCCGCCATCGCGATGCTGGCCTCCTCCGGCCGTCTGGAGGCGGTCGTCACCCGTACCTTCCCGCTGAGTGACGCGGTCGAGGCGATGGAGACCGCCGCCGACCCGGACGTCCCCGGGAAGGTGGTCCTCCTCCTCGACGGGGAAGACCCTTCCGCTTCCGGTACGGGCGGCGCCGCCGCAACCGGAACCAGAGGGCCCGCCGCCGCAGCCCCGGCTCCCGGGGGAAGTACGGGCGCGGGCCCGGACAGCACGACCGGCACCACACGGAGAGCAGCACCATGACCCGACTCGAAC
Organism: Streptomyces sp. HNM0575; assembly: GCF_012726265.1. Classification (GTDB taxonomy): domain Bacteria; phylum Actinomycetota; class Actinomycetes; order Streptomycetales; family Streptomycetaceae; genus Streptomyces. The sequence continues at coordinate 624,385 of NZ_JAASAG010000003.1, forward strand.
GGCGAATCCCGCGCCCCCGCGACCTCGCCCCCCTGCTGCGGCTGAAGACCCGGCCCAGGAGCGCCGTGGAGCGCAGGCTCGCGAACGCCCACACCATCTGGGATCTGCGCCGCATCGCCCGGCGCCGCACGCCGGCGGGCCCGTTCGACTACACCGACGGCGCCGCGGACGGCGAGGTCGGGGTGCGCCGTGCCCGGGAGGCCTTCGAGGACCTGGAGTTCCGGCCCGGCGTGCTGCGCGACGTCGAGCACGCCGACACTTCCACGACCGTGCTCGGAGGACGTTCCGCGCTGCCCTTCGGCCTGGCCCCCACCGGCTTCACGCGCATGATGCACTCCGCGGGCGAACGTGCCGTCGTGGCCGCCGCCGAGCAGGCCGGCATCCCGTACGCGCTGTCCACCGTCGGCACCACGTCGATCGAGCAGGTCGCCGAGACGGCGCCCGCGGCACGCAAGTGGTTCCAGCTGTATCTGTGGAGGGACCGCGACCTCTCCCGGGAGCTGGTCGCCAACGCCAAGGCCGCCGGATACGAGGCGCTCATCGTCACCGTCGACGTTCCCGTGAACGGCAACCGCCTGCGCGACCTGCGCAACGGCATGACGATCCCGCCTCAGCTGACGCTCAGGACGTTCCTCGACGCCTCCTACCGCTGGGAGTGGTGGCTGAACTTCCTGACCACCGAGCCGTACACGTTCGCCTTCGACAAGGACGGCCACGGCGCGCTCACCGAACTCGTCAGCAAGCTCTACGACCCGACCGTCACCTTCGACGACCTGGAGTGGATACGCGAGGTGTGGGACGGCCCGATCATGGTCAAGGGCATCCAGACCGTGGCCGACGCCCGGGCCGTCATGGACCACGGCGCGGACGGCGTGATCGTCTCCAACCACGGCGGGCGCCAGCTGGACCGGGCGCCGGTGCCGCTGCATCTGCTTCCCCGCATCGCCGAGGCGGTGGGGGAGCGCGGCACCGTCATGCTGGACACCGGGATCACGAACGGCGGCGACATCGTGGCCGCGCTGGCCCTGGGCGCCGACTTCGCGCTCGTCGGCCGCGCGTATCTCTACGGGCTGATGGCCGGCGGCGAGGCGGGCGTGGCGCGCGCGATCGCCATCCTCGCCGCCGAGACCGAGCGCACCATGAAGCTGCTCGGCGTCACCTCCGTCGGCGAACTCGGCCCGGACCACGTGCGGTTGATGACCAGGCGCGTCCCGGTCGCGGGAGACGGGAAGGGCTGAGGCGGCGGCGTCGCGGGGCGCCGTCCCGGTACGGGCCGGGACCGCTCCCTGTGCCGCTCCGGGTACCGCCTCCGCGAGCCCCACCCGGGGCTGGTGGCGGCCGTCCATCTGTGGAAGCGTGATCGCGGCGCTGCCGACGGGCAGCCCGTCGCACACGTCGCACCCACCGCATCAGCCGCACGCGCCGCACCCCGCGCGCCCGCACCGGCCGCGGAGCGCGCAGCACCGCGCCTCCGTCCGCGGTGCCGTGCCGGCACGCACCGCACCGCACCAGAGGAGCAGACCCCTTCATGGACACCCCCGCCCACGCCGCCGTCCGCGTGCTGCCGACGGAGACGACCGGCGACACGGCCGAGCGCGAGGCCACGGTGGCCCTCCTTCCCGTCGGCAGCTACGAACAGCACGGGCCGTACCTGCCGCTGTCCACGGACACGCTCATCGCATGCTCCGTGGCGGAGCGGGTCGCAGCCTCGTACCGGGTGCAGCCGCTGCCGCCGCTGACGGTCTCCTGCTCCCAGGAGCACGCGAGCTGGCCGGGGACGGTCAGCATCACCGCGGCCACCCTCGGCGCCGTCGTACGGGACATCGCGCACTCGCTGCGCCGCTCCGGGGTGGACAAGCTGGTCCTGGTCAACGGCCACGGCGGCAACTACGTGCTGCGGAACGTCGTGCAGGAGGCCACCGCCGAGGGGCACCGCATGGCGCTCTTCCCCGTGGCCGCCGACTGGGAGGAGGCCGCGGCGAAGGCCGGGGTGGAGACGCCCGCACGCAGCGACATGCACGCCGGCGAGCTGGAGACCTCGATCCTGCTGCACACCCGCCCCGACTGCATACGTGAGGGCTACGACACCGCCGACCACATCAGCGACGACCGGCGGCATCTGCACGCGCTCGGGCTCGGCCCGTACACCGAGTCGGGAGTCGTCGGCAGACCCTCGCTGGCCACGGCACGCAAGGGCGACGACGTGCTCACCGCGCTCGCCGCCGCATTCGCCGGCCACCTTCGCGTACTGGAGTCCCGGTGACGACGTCGGACCGGCACGCAACGGCGGCCGCCAGGGCCGAAGCCGGAGCCGAAGCCGGAGCCGGAACCGGCCCGGCCGACGGGACAGGGACGCTCGACGGCGAGGCGGCCTGGGAACTGCTGCTGCCCGTGCGCACCCCCGCGGACGCCGCCGGGGCCGGGCTCGTACGGGGCGAGGACGGAGCGTGGCGCTGGAGCCGGGCCGCCTCGGCCGAGGCGCAGACCCTCGCCTCCCTCTACACCCCGCTCTGCCTCGCCGGCGCCGACGTGGGGTTCGCCCAGCTCGGCCAGAGCATCGACGGCTTCATCGCCACCCGCACCGGCCACTCCAACTACGTCACGGGCGAAGAGGACCGGCTCCACCTGCACCGGCTGCGTGCCCTGTCGGACGCCGTGCTCGTCGGCGCGGGCACCACGGTCGCCGACGATCCGCAGCTGACGGTGCGCGCCTGCGCCGGCGCCAGCCCCGTGCGCGTCGTGCTCGACCCGAGCGGCCGAGCCGGCCGGGACAGGCCGGACGCGAAGGTCTTCACCGACGGGCGGGCGAGGACGCTGCGCCTCGTCGGACAGGACGCGGGAGCGGGTGACGGCGCCGCCGGCCGGGCCCGTGACCGCGGCGAGGAGACCGTCGAACTCCCGCGCGGCGACGCCGGGTTCGAGCCGCGGCTAATACTGGAGACCCTCGCCCGCCGCGGCCTTCGCCGGATACTTGTGGAGGGCGGCGGCGCGACGGTGTCCGGGTTCCTCCGCGCGGAAGTGCTGCACCGGCTGTACGTCACGGTCGCGCCGGTCCTCCTCGGAGACGGCGTACCCGGGCTCCGCTTCCCAGGGCCCGTACGGATGGGGGAGGCCCTGTGGCCCCGGGCCCGTTCCTTCCGCCTCGGCACGGACATGCTCTTCGAACTCGACCTCCGGCACCTCGCGAGCGGCCCCGCGCCCGCGTGAACGCCGGGCCGCCGGCAGCCGGTACGCCAGTACGGCCGCTCCCGGCAGGCTGGAGAGCAGCGCCAGCGCACCGTAGACGACGGCGGAGGCCAGCCCCTGGGTCGCGCCCAGCCCGGCGGCGCCGAACGCGAGCGCGCACATGCCCTCGCGCGGGCCCCACCCGCCGATGTTGACCGGCAGCGCCATCACGAGCAGCGCCATCAGCAGCGGCGCCACCAGTGCGCTGACCGGCGCCGAGGAGCCCGCGACGCGTGCCGAGGTGACGAACAGCCCCAGATGCCCGCAGAGGGCGAGTACGGAGAAGACCAGCACCGGCGGCCAGGTGTCGCGCGCGAAGAGCCCAGCACGTGCGTCGACGAGGAAGACCCCCAGGTCGCGGCGCCACTTCGCGGCGCGCCCGCCCCGTCCGGCGAGCACCGCCACGGCGACCGCGGCCACCGCGAGCAGCACCAGACCGGCGGTGGCGAGCGGCACTTCGAGTGCGCCAAGCACCGGCAGCGGCGGGGTGGCGACGACGAGCACCACGACGCCCGCGGCCACGATCACGGCCTGGCCCGCGGTGCGTTCCAGCACCACGGCCCGTACGCCGCGTCCGACGTCGCCGGCGTCGCGGCCGTTGCGCACCGCCCGGTGCACGTCGCCCAGCACGCCCGAGGGCAGCGTCGCGTTGAGGAAGAGCGCCTGGTAGTAGTCGGCGACCGCCGTACGCAGCCGCAGCGGTATCCCGAGCTTCCGCGATACGACACACCAGCGCCACGCGCTGAGAACCGTGGCGGGAACGCTGAAGGCGAACGTCAGCAGGACCGCCTGGGCGTCTATCCGGCCGAGCGCCCCCAGCAGCGTGGACGTTCCGAGCCGGTGGACCACCACGCCCAGGATGAGCAGGGCCGCCGGCATGCGCAGCCGGCGCCAGACCGCGCCGCCCTTCGTACGGCCGCGCCCGGGGCGGGACTTCGCGGGGTCCGCGGGGTCCGCGGGCTCGTCCGTACGGTCTCCGGTGGGGTCCTCGGGGCCGGTGCGGTTCTCGGGGCCGGTGGGGTCATCGGGGTCGGGGAGGTCTGCCGTACGGCCGTCCGTACGCTCCGCCGTGCGGCCGGTCATGCCGGAACAGTCCCCGCCGGGTCTCCGGGCAGCGCCAGCAGATCGCGGTGGTGGACCACGGCCCGCAGCTCGCCCGCGTCGCAGGCGTCGAGTCTGCGCCGCAGATAGTCCTCGCTCGCCGCCTCCAGCGACGGCTCCTGCGCACACGCCGCCGCCACCCAGCCCAGCAGCCACTGCGCCGTCAGCGCGCGGTCGTCGGGGCCGAGCCGCCACGGGCTGGGGCGGGTGCGGACCGTGGCGCCGTTGCGTTCGAAGGCGGCCGTCGCGGCGTCGACCGCGTCCGGGCCGAGCAGCCGGCGACCGCCGTCGGTGCGCCGCTGGTGTGCGTTGAAGGCCGCGTTGAACTTCTCGTCCAGCGGATCGGCCGGACCGATCTCGACTCGGCCCTCCACCGAGAGCGCCAGCAGCACCGCGCAGCCCGCCTCGGCGCAGGCCGCCGCGAGCGCCTCCATCTCGTCCGCCGTGAGCAGATCGAGCAGCGCGGACGCCGTCACCAGGGAGGTGCCGGCCAGGTCGTCTCCGGTGAGCCGGGTGATGTCCCGCTGCTGCGGGATCACTTCGAGGGGGCTGCCGTCGGCGGCCTCGCGCGGCATGCGGGCGGCGATGTTCTCCAGCAGCGCCGGATCGCGGTCGTACATGAACCAGCTCTGCGGCCCGGGCAGCCGGGAGGCCAGCCAGCGCCCCATCGAGCCCGTACCGCACCCCAGGTCCCGGACCGTCAGCCCGCCGGACGCGGCGGCCCCCGCGAGGAAGCCGACGAGGGGATCGAGAAGCTGCTCCGCGCGGGCGCGGACGTCCGCGTCCTCACGCAGCGCGAGCCACTCGGGGGCGTAGCGGGGCGAGCCGACAGTGTTCAAGCGCTACTCCGTTATTCGAGCCGGAGACGCTCCAGCACCCCGGCCAGCTGACGAGAGCTTTCGGCCCAACCCTGCAACCCGGTCCGGCGCCCGTGTGCGGATGTTGTCAGATGCGAACGAATTCCTGGATCCGTGAGCCAAGTGTGCAGCGCAGCCGCTAGAGCTGCGGTGTTTCCAGGTGGCACCAGAATGCCCGGAATGGTCCCGTCGGGTGCCGTGCCCACGGTGTACGGGACGGCACCGGCCTCCGTCGCGAGCACGGGGACACCGCGGGCGAGCGCCTCGGTGAGCACCATGCCGTAGGTCTCCGTGTGTGAGGGGAGCACGAGCAGGTCCGCGGCGTCGTACGCCGCGGCCAGGGCGTCGCCCTCCAGCGCGCCGGTGAGGTGCACGCGCCCGTCCAGTCCGCTCTCCTCGATGCGGCGGCGCAGCAGCCGTACGTAGTGAGGTGCGCGGTCCAGCGGACCCGTCAGCTCACACGTCCACTCCACGGCGGGGTCCAGGGTGGGGTCCAGGGTGGAGAGGGCCTCGACGAGCACGTCCTGCCCCTTGCGCGGTGTGACCGCGGCGACGCACAGCAGTCGCGAGGCGCCGTCGGTGCCGCGTGCGAGCGGCGCCGGGTCGGTGCCCGGGAGCACGGAGTGGACGCGCGTCGCGTCCAGCCCGTGCCGCGCGGCCACTTCGCGGGCCGCCCAGTCGCTGGTGACGACGACTGCGGCGGCGGAGTGCAGGGCCTGCCGCTCCAGCCGTCCCAGCTCCGCCGCCTCGGCCGGGGCGAGGCCCGTCTCGTCCGCGAGCGGCAGGTGCACCAGCACCGCGAGACGCAGCCGGCGGGCCTGGGGCACGACGACGTCCGGGACGCCGCACGCCACGAGTCCGTCGATCAGCACCACCGCACCGTCCGGCAACTCGCGGAGCACGGCGGCCAGTTCGGCGCGTGCCGGCTCAGAGGGACGCGGCCAGGTGCCGGCGACCGCCGTCTCCCGCACCGCCGTGCCCGCCGCGTCCAACTCGCGGCAGATCCTGCGGTCGTAGGCGTTGCCGCCGCTGACGGAGCGCGGATCGTCCACGTCCCCGGGCACGATCACATGGACGGGTGGCGCGGACGCGCCGGAGGCGGCGTCCGCACCGCTCACAGCGGTCGCTCGTAACCGGCCCACGCGACATGCGATTCGTGCAGCGTCACCGAGATTCCCTCCAGGCCGCGGGCGCCCTCGCCGAGCGCGCCCGCGTGGACGCGCTCGGCGATTCGGTCGGCGACGACCCTCGCCAGCATCTCCGTGGAGGTGTTGACCCCGGCGAAGTCGGGCTCGTCGTCGAGGTTGCGGTAGTTGAGGTCCGACAGGACCGCGTTGAGCTCCCCGGTGGCGGCGCCGATGTCCACGACGATGCCGTCGGCGTCGAGTTCGCGGCGCCGGAAGGTGGCGTCGACGACGAACGTCGCTCCGTGCAGGCGCTGTGCCGGGCCGAAGACGTCACCGCGGAAGCTGTGGGCGATCATCATGTGGTCACGGACGGTGATGCTGTACATCGGCTCACTTTCCTTTTGCGTTGCCCCTGCGGGCGGTCGGTGTTGCGCGGCGGCTCGTCGGGCTCGCCTGCCGGGCGCGGGAAGCTGATTCGGCTCAGCCGGCCCGGGAGCCCTCGGCGCCCGGGGCCTCCGCGGAAGCGTCGTCGTCGGTGATGTCGTCGTAGGTGATGAGGTGGCACAGCGCGGGCAGTTCGCCGGCGGCGATGCGCGGCATCACCTCCGGCAGCTCGCCGAACCGCGACTCCCCGGTGATCAGTGTCTCCAGTGCGGGATCGGCGAGCAGTTCCAGTGCGAGCGCCATCCGGTCGGCGAACGTACGGCGGGTACGGCGCGCGGGCGGCAGCGCCCCGACCTGGCTGCTGCGCAGCACCAGACGCCGCGAGTGGAAGGCCTCGCCCAGCGGGACGCCGACCTTCCGGTCCCCGTACCAGCTGAGTTCGATGATCTCCGCGTCGGCCGCGGCCAGTTCCAGTGACCGCGCGAGGCCCTCCTGCGACGTGCTCGCGTGCACGACGGTGTCGCACTCGCCGGCGGCCTGGCCGGGCAGGGCGAAGGGGACGCCCAGCGCCTCGGCGACGGCCGCCCGCGCCGGGTCGGAGTCGACCAACTCCACGCGCACGGCGGGGAATCGGGACAGCACGGAGGCCACGCAGCAGCCGACCATTCCCGCGCCGACGACCGCGATGCGGTCGCCCAGCGCCGGGGCCGCGTCCCACACGGCGTTCACCGCGGTCTCCACCGTCCCGGCGAGCACGGCACGCCTCGCGGGCACCGCCTCCGGTACCGGCGTCACGGCGTCCGCGGGCACCACGTACCGGGTCTGGTGGGGGTAGAGGCAGAAGACGGTGCGGCCCACCAGGCCCGGGTCGCCGGCCTCTTCGACGACGCCCGCATTGAGATAGCCGTACTTCACCGGACCCGGGAAATCGCCCTCCTGAAAGGGCGCGCGCATCACGTCGTGCTGGCTTTCGGGCACGCGGCCGTCGAAGACGAGCGTTTCCGTTCCGCGGCTTACGCCCGAATAAAGCGTGCGGACGAGGACTTCGCCCGGCCCGGGAGAGCGCAGGGCAAGGGACCGAATCTCGCCGGAACCGGGGGAGCGCAGCCAGTAGGCGAGAGCAGTGCGCTCCATCTATGTGTCCTCCAGGTATTGCGACAACTGCTAAGCCTTCACATCTCAGCGGCCACTCGTACCATAATCAGCCCCCTTCGACTCCGCCATATGCACCAGGAGGCGTGATGAGCAGCCAGCACAGGCAGGTCAGGCGGGCCACGGACCAGTTGAAACTCCAGACGGCGATCGGAATGGCCGGGCAGCTGCTGCTCCTGGGAATCCTGTGGGGAGTGACCGGGCTCGGGCCGGTGGGCTGGGTGATCGGGGTGGCGTGCGGCGCGAGCCTGTGCGCACTCCTGCTGCGGTCGGGGAAGCCGGCCCTCGGACCGGCGGATCTCGTCACGTTGAGCAGAGCGGTACTCGCCGGGGGCACCGCGGCGCTCGTCGCGGACCAGGGGCGGGACGCCTCCCTCGTCGTGGTCGCCGTCGTGGCCAGCTCGGCGCTGGTGCTCGACGCCGTGGACGGGCTGGTGGCGAGGCGGACCAGGACGGCCTCCGCGCTCGGTGCGCGCTTCGACATGGAGACCGACGCGTTCCTGATACTCGTGCTCAGCGCGTTCGTCGGCCTCTTCGTGGGCATGTGGGTGCTGGCCATCGGCGCGATCCGGTACGTCTTCGTCGCCGCGCAGCAGGTGCTGCCGTGGCTGCGGGGGCCGCTGCCGCCGAGCCGCGCGCGCAAGACCGTCGCGGCGGTGCAGGGGATCGCTCTGGTTGTGGCCGGATCCGGACTGGTGCCGGGACCGGTCGCGGTATTCGTTGCGGGAGGTGCGCTCGCGGCGCTCGTGTGGTCCTTCGGGCGCGACATCGCCTGGCTGTGGCACGTACGCACGCTGCCGGTGATCGCCGAAGGCGCCCTGGAACTCGCGGTGGTGAAACCGGGCGGAGGCTCGCCCGCGCCCGGCGGTAACGGGGGCTGAGCGAGATGACGAGCGGCGAAATGCCCGGTAAACGGCACATTCCCACCGGCTCCGTGCAATCAATTCCACGTACACGCAAGCCGGTTGTGGATTCTCCTAAAAAAACCGATGCGGAGTTGGCCGCCGGGTATGCTCGGCGCATGGCGTACCAGGAAGTCTCTGTGAACGGCTCCCCGCGGCAAACCGCCGCTGTCGAGAGGGTGGTGGAGGTCCGGCTGCCCACGGTCCATGGAGAATTCCGGGCCATCGGATACATGGACACCCGCACCAACCAAGAGCAAGTCGCGCTCGTGCACGGCGAGATTGCGGACGGCGCACTCACGCGCGTGCATTCGGAGTGCCTCACCGGCGAGGTCTTCGGCTCCACCCACTGCGAGTGCGGTGACCAGCTGGGCACGGCGATGCGGATGATGGTCGCGGACGGTTCCGGGATCCTCATCTACATACAGGGGCACGAAGGCCGGGGAATCGGCCTGCTCGCGAAGCTCAAGGCGTTGCAGCTCCAGCAGGCCGAAGGCCTCGACACGGTCGAGGCCAACCTGGCGCTCGGTCTTCCCGTCGACGCCCGTGAGTACACGGTGGCGGTGGAAATTCTCAACGACCTCGGCGTGGAGTCCGTACGTCTCCTGTCGAACAATCCGAGAAAGCGCGACGCTCTCGAAGCGAACGGCATAAGAATCGCCGAACGCATTCCGCTGCTGATCCCGCCGAACAAGGAGAACCACCAGTATCTCCTCGCGAAGCGGAAGCGTCTCGACCACAGCCTCCCGCATCTCGACGGACTGCTCGGCTGAGTCCGGCGCCGGCTGAGTCCGGCACCGGGCCCGGCGGTTCAGCCCGGTAGGGGCGCGGCCTCGTCTTCCGGCTCTCCGGGAGGCGACTCCAGCAGTCCCTCCACGGCCGCTGCGCTCCAGTGCCCGGCGGCTCCGCGCCGCGAGGCGAGATACGCGGCTATGCGCGCGGCGGGCCAGCCGTGCGATTCGGCCAGCCCCGAGGCGAGATGCCGGAGATAGACCGCGGCCGGGGGATTGCCCGGCACGCCGTCGCGCCCCCAGGGAGCGGTGAAGGTCAGCACGGGACGGTCCTCGACGGTGCCCGCGCACACCAGCGTCTCGTAGCGCCCGCCGCCCACCTCGCACCTGCCCGAGGTCAGCACCTCCCGCAGATCGAGATCCGTGCCCGGTTCCCGGTGCATCTCCTGCGCGGCGATGTCGGAGAACTGCCCGGCCGTCACCAGCCACGCGCGTGCGGCCGTGTGCCCCTCGGCATCGGGGTCGTAGAAGGCCGAACCGCCCGTCCACACCGGGGACTCCATGGCGAAGTAGAGCTCGCCGGGAAGCATGACCGGCAGAGCGCGCTCCGGCGGGCGCGGATCGCGGCAGCCGGGCTGCGCCTTGCGGCCGCCCTCGGGCCGCCCGCCGGTGAGATAGCAACTCAGCCGGGACCGGTGCATGTTGGACCCGAAGGCCGCATACCACACCTGCCGGGGCGCGGTGAACTCGCGCTGCTGCGGAGGCAGTCGGCGTCGGACGATCACTGAGTGCTCCGGGGTAGGGGTCGCGTACGTGAGGCACGGGTACTGCACCGGCGCAGGCCGGGCCGTCGGACCCTGGATGGGCCGCTGGTGTGCCTACCCCCGTCGCCGGACCGGCGAACAGTGTGTCTCGTCACCCCCGGTCACGGACTCCCGCTGCGCGCGCGCCCGTGACCGCCGCCCGATGGCCGGAGAACATGCATGCCCGCGGCTCAAAGTGACTAGTATCACCGGGAGTTGGTAACGAGACCGATGCAGACGGTGACCGAGGAGCCGCGATGGACGAGACGCCCGTGTGGATGCATGCGGAGGCACAGACTCCCGTGGATCTTCAGGTGGACAGACCGCACGGCGCCCGCATCTACGACTTCCTCCTCGGCGGCAAGACCAACTACGCGGCCGACCGCGAGCAGGCCGAGAAAGTGATCGCCAGCATCCCGTCGGCCGCGGAGAGCGCCAGGGAGAACAGGGCGTTCGTCCACCGGGTGGTGCGCCATCTCGTACGGGAGCACGGCATCCGCCAGTTCCTGGACGTCGGCACCGGCATCCCCACGTCGCCCAATCTGCACGAGGTCGCGCAGTCCGTGGACCCGACGGCGCGGGTCGTCTACGCCGACAACGACCCCATCGTGCTGACGCATTCGCGTGCGCTGCACATCAGTTCAGCGGAGGGCGCCACGGCCTACATCGAGGCCGACGCGACCGATCCCGACGGCATCCTGGACTCCCGCGTCTTCCGGGACACCCTCGATCCGGAGCAGCCCGTCGCGATCACCCTCTGCCTCCTGTTGCACTGGCTGCCGGAGACCTACGACGCGTACGGCATGGTGCGCAGGCTCCTCGACGCCGTGCCCGCGGGGAGCGCACTGGTGATCACGCACGCCACCAAGGACTTCGACGAGCGGGTCGGGAAGATCGAAGAGGACTTCGAAGACACCGGCTCGTCGGTGCGCACCCGTACCAAGGCGCAGGTCGGGCGCTTCTTCGACGGGCTCGACCTGGTGCCGCCAGGCCTGGTGGCACCGCAGCGCTGGCGGCCCGAGGACGTGGAGATCGAGGCGGGCAACAGCGGCGCGGTCGGCGACGGTCACGTGCCCATCTGGTCCGGCGTCGGTCTGAAGCCGGGAGCCTGACCCGGGCCCGGGGTCTCATCCGGGCCCGGACGCCGGGGTGTTCGGTCCGGCCTCAGCCGGGGTCGCGCGGGTCGAAGGAGCCGGGGTCGACCGTCAGGGGCTCGGGGAAGGCCGCGGCGAGGCGGTCCCAGCGGACGAACTTGAAGTCCGTGCCCGCCCGTTCGCCGTCAGCCGGTGTGTCCTCGCCGTCGTGGACGATCAGCGCGCCCTTCGGAAACCTGCTGCCCAGCGGGGTGTTGACCACGGTCGACCCGTCGGAGTGCTGCACGCCGTCGGCCGCCGGACCGTCCGCGACGCTGAACGACCCTTTGTACGGGGTGTCTTCGCCGCGTCCGTAGACCGCGAAGGTGTTGTCGCCCTGGCTGGAGGCGAGGACGTAGCAGTCGCCGTCACCGGCGTGGTAGACGGTGACGCCCTCCGCGTCGGCGCTCAGACGGCGGCCGCCGTGTCCGGGGTCGTGCGCCGTGTCGAGCACGCACTCCTCCTTCTCGGCGTCGTACGTCCAGGGCACGCCGTACTCGCGCACCTTGTCGAAGAGGTGCGGAGCGGCGAACTCGCTTCCGTCGAGGCCGATCCGCCAGAGGCCGACGTCCTCCTGTGCCGCGTATAGGACCTGCTCTTCCTGGTCGACCGCCATTCCCTCGACCTGGGGCCGCTCTCCGGGCTCCGCGCACGGCGTCCACGATTTCCCGCCCGGGAGCGTGAAGGAACCGGGCAGGGCGGCCGAGTCCTCGGTCGAGTAACCGACCCTGCCGTCCACGTCCTTGAGCTTCAGCAGCCTCAGGCCGGTCTCCTCGCGCCGGGAGACGACCGCGTACGCCGAGCCGTCGTCGCTGTAGGCGGCGAGCCCGTACGCGTTGCGCTGCTCGTCCACCTCTTCCTCGTCGCGCGAGAAGACGGGGCGCACCCCGGCGGCCGTGACGTCGGTGAGCGGCGGCCGTCCCGCGGCGACGGCCGCGGGGTCGATGGCGTAGGCGCGCACGCGGCCCCGGCCGCGGTCGCTGACGAGTGCCAAGTCGGTGCTGCGGCCGTCCAGTTCGAAGCCGTAGACGATGTCGACGTTGTTGAAGCGGCCGGGCTCCGAGGCGCCGTCCGGCGCGGGCGGCGCGTCGATGTGCTGGAGCCGCCGGCCGTCCGTCGCGTAGACGTCGAGACCGGCCTCCTTGAGGGTGCCGACGACGATGCTGCGCCCTGCGTCGTCCGGATCGACCCATACGGCCGGGTCGTCGGCGTCGGCGTGCCCGCCCGGCCCGTCGTCGTGTACGGCCGGGGTCTCCACGGCGGCCGTGGCCCGTGCGGGCTCCGGTTCCGCACGGGTACGCGCCGGCTCCGGAGCGCCGTCCGCCGATGCGACGGGCGCGGCGACGAGGAGCAGCGCGCCCGCCAGGACGGCGGCGCTCCGGAGGGACGAGGGGCGGGCGGCGGACGTACGGGCGGTGGAAGGTCTCACGGTTCTCCTAGGGAACGAACAGCGGATCGGTGACGGTCCGGGGAGAGATGCCCCGGCCGGTGAACCGGCCTGCACCGCCGGGCGTCCTGGGACCGACCAGAAGGTGACCGGAATCAGAACCGGGTCAGAACCGGACTGAGAACCGGAGCCAGAACCGGACTGAGAACCGGAGCCAGAACCGGAGCCAGAAGGGGTGCCAGAGGACGCCGAGGAGGACGCCGCCGCCCGCGGCGGTCAGAAGGCGAAGACGCCGCCGCCGGTCTTGTTCATCGTGCAGGGGTTGGCGAAGGTGTGCCGCCAGCCGACCCGCTGCCCCTTCCACACGCCGTCGGCGGTGACGACGACCGGGTCCCAGATCCTGGTGCACATCGCGCCCGCGGATCCGGCGTCCACGAGCTGCTCGAACCGGCCGCCCACGGCGTCGACTTCGGCACAGGCCCGCTTCGCCGCGGGGTGACTGCCACCGGGTCCGGGCGCGCACTCGAGCACGACGGCCCGCTGCACGGCGGCGGTCGCGGCGTCCGGGCCCTTGCCGACGGTCAGCACCAGGGCCGAGGGCGCGTAGAGGCTGTCGGCTCGCACGGGCTGGGCGTGTGCGACACCGGCGCCGACGCTCGTCACACACCCGGCGGCGAGCGCTGCCGCCGTCCCAAGAGCCTTGACGTTAAACCGCATTCCGAACACTCCTTGTGTCGATGTCTCGTTTATCGGACACCGAGGACTCTGGCGCAAGCCAGCCCGTAACGCACGTCGAACGATCACTTCCGGTCGCGAGTGCCCGGACGGATCTTGGCCGAGAACGGATCCGTACAGGCCGCAGGCCGTATCCGGGCATCGACAGTGATGCACAACTCTGTCCGGCATGTGGGCAAATCGGCTGTGGTTCAATCCAAAACGACTTCCCGGCCTGCGGAAACGTCCTCGGTCATGCTTCCCCGGCCGACCCAGCTCGGCCGGAAACCGCCCTGCCGTCCGGAGCCTCCGGGCCGAAGTGCGCTGACCGACATACCCGTTACGAGGTGCGCGTTGCGAGGCGGCGCTCCGAGCGCCGGTCAGCTCGTCGGCGCGCGGGCCGGGTGAGCAGCCCGGAGGCCGGAAGCCTTCGCGCATGTCCACCGATAACCGGCGGGAATGCACGCGAATATGCCGGAACATGATGTGAAAAGCGAAGTCATGGAAAGCGGATCCGTCGTCCCGTAATCATCTGGCTCGTCCCGTTTCCTTCGAGCCTTTTTCTCCGTCAACCGCTTTCACGCCCAAGCTGTTTGGCTGTTGACTGGACCCCGGGGCGGGCGACCCCGCGCCCCCGTGGCCGTACAGCAGCCGGGACGTCACAACCTGTGTCCTGCGGCTTTCGGTGTCCATCGTCCCGATGGCACATCCGAGTTGCGGCTCCGGCTCCCGGCGGCGGGTGCGGGCGTCTCGTCCGGGAATGCGAGGAAGCAATCCGCAACCAGAGGAGGCAATCCGCAACCAGGAGCCGAGGAGAATCCGGGACGGTGCCGGCGGTCGCCGGCCGATGACATTCCAGTACGTTTCAGCGAGAGGGCGCGATGACCGGTTCCCGTGATGAGCGGCAGGCGGACGACGGCTTCGGCGGCCGTGGATCCGGCGGCTCCGCGAGTGCCGCGGACGAGACGTCTGCCTCATTGCAGGATCAGGGCCAGGACCCGGGCGAGCGGGATCAGGACGGGCAGGACCACCGCCACGGCTCCACGGCCGATACGGAACCGGAGGCAGCGGGCCGCGTCGTCACCACGGTCAATCCCCGTATCGTGCCCGCGGGTTCGCGCAGCCCCATGCCGCCACCGCCGCCGCCCAGCCGGATGCGCCGGGCGCTGCTCGCCGCGGTCGCGGCGACCGTCGTCGCGGGCCTGTCGGCGGGCGGCTTCATGCTCTACGGCGGCAGCGACCGGGACGACGCGACGGGCACGGGCGCCGGGCACGACCGGGACTGGAACGGCGACCAGGAGAACGACACGCCCGGCTCGGCGTCCAGCGCCCCGAGCAACTCCCCCAGCAAGGACAAAGACAAGGACAAGGGCAAGCACAAGGACAAGAAGCCCAGCGGCGGCCGCAGTTCGCACACCGGCTCGCCCGGCGGGGACGGCAAGGACCGTCCTACGCACGGCGGCCAGAAGCCGCCCGCACCCGGCCACCCGGGCGGCTCCGGCGGGGGCGGCGACGACTCGGACGGCACCGTCCTCATCTGGAACCACAACTCGGACCAGTGCATCCACGTGCCCGGCGGCGAGGGCCGCGACGGCACGGCCCTGGACATCCGCACCTGCTCCGGCGCCGCCTCGATGCGCTGGACGTTCGCGAGCGACGGCACCGTGCGCGCCCTGGGCCTGTGCATGGACGTCGCCGACGGGTCGAGCGAGAACGGCACGGTGATCCAACTCGCGTACTGCAGCGGCAATCCGGCGCAGCAGTTCCGGCTCAGCGAGGGCAGCGACCTGGTCAATCCGCAGGCCGACAAGTGCGTGGCCGTGCGGGACGGCGACGTGGAGAGCGGCACGCCGCTGGTGCTCTGGGACTGCACGGGTGAGGACAGTGAGAAGTGGAGTCCCGCTCGTCCGTCGTAGGGTCGGCGGATGGCGAAGTATTTCGACGTGCATCCTGAGAACCCGCAGCGCCGCACCATCGGCACGGTGGCGGAGAGCATCCGCGCCGGCGCGCTCGTCGCGTATCCGACGGACTCCTGTTTCGCGCTGGGTTGCCAGCTGGGCAGCCGCGACGGCATCGACCGCATCCGCTCCATCCGGGGCCTCGGCGACCGTCATCACTTCACGCTGGTGTGCGAGAACTTCGCGCAGCTGGGGCAGTTCGTGCACATCGACAACGACGTGTTCCGCGCCATCAAGGCGGCGACGCCGGGCAGTTACACCTTCATCCTGCCCGCCACCAAGGAGGTGCCGCGCCGGCTGCTGCACCCGAAGAAGAAGACCGTCGGCGTGCGGATCCCCGACCACGCCGTCACCCAGGCCCTCCTCGCGGACCTCGGCGAGCCGATGCTCTCCAGCACGCTGCTCCTTCCCGACGAGGAGGAGCCGATGACGCAGGGCTGGGAGATCAAGGAACGGCTCGACCACGTCGTGGACGCGGTGATCGACTCGGGGGACTGCGGTACGGAACCGACCACGGTCATCGACTTCTCCGAGGGCGAGGCCGAGATCGTACGGCGGGGAGCGGGCGACACCACGCGCTTCGAGTAGCCGAGCGCGCGCGGCACTCCCGAAGGCCGGTCGTACGGAGGGTCGTTCGTCCCCGAGGGCCGTCGGTACGGCCGGTCGTTCCTCCCCGGACGGGCGGTCGTGCGGCCGCCCGTCAGCCGTCCGGGCGCAGCAACGCCAGCAGCAGACGCACGAGTTCGTCGACGACCTCTTCGAGGGACGCGTCCACCCAGCCCGCCGCCCAGTCGTGCAGCAGTCCGTTGACGCTGCCGATGAAGGCGGCCGCGGCGATGCGGTAGTCGCGGTCGGCGGCCTCGCCTCTGCGGACGGCCGCCGCCGCCTCGGCGCGTATCAGCTCGACCCACCGTGCGCGGCGGGTCAGCCGCTGTTCGTCCATGCGGGGACTGACGCCGACGATCTCCGTGAAGGTGATCCGGATGCGGCGCGGGTCCTCGGCGATGCTGGCCGCGTACGCGCGGAAGACGCGGCCGTAGCGCTCCGCGAACGGCAGTTGGGCCGTGTCGGTGAGGGCCTCGACGACGGCGCTCTCCGCCCAGGCGTTCACCTCCAGGTGCAGCTCGGACAGCACGTCTTCGAGGGAGCGGAACTCCTCGTAGAACTGCCGCGTCGACAGTCCCGCCGACTCGCAGAGCGCGGCGACGGTCGTCGCACGGTAGCCGGGACCGGCCCCGAACAGCTCCAGGGCCGCGTCGAGAAAGCGGCGGCGCCGCTCCGCGCGCCGCTCGTCGGCAGCCTTGCCCGCGTAGCGGCCGCTCGGCCGCCTGAGCCGCTGGGTCACCCGTGTCCCCTCGTCGGTGTTCTCGGCGTCCGTGCACCGTAT
Organism: Streptomyces sp. HNM0575; assembly: GCF_012726265.1. Lineage (GTDB taxonomy): Bacteria > Actinomycetota > Actinomycetes > Streptomycetales > Streptomycetaceae > Streptomyces. Next base: position 641,246 of record NZ_JAASAG010000003.1, read on the forward strand.
GCCCATGGGCACCTCCGTGTGCCCACGCCCCGACCGCCGCCCCGACCGCCTGCGGCCTGCCGTCTGCCGCTCGGCGTGCCGGTGCCGCGGGCCCGCCCGTGGGCCGCCACTCGTGCCCCAACCATCCTCTCCCGCACAGGGGTTGAAGAACGGCAGGTCCGCAGTTACCTTCGGTAGCCCAATGTGAAGCGCGGCCTTTTCACATTGTCCGGCAGTGACGCCCGGCCGGAAACCCCCTGCCCAGAACGGCAATTCACCCCCGCACGGTGCTCGCCCCGGCCCGCTCGCAGCCCGCGGAGGCGGTCATCACGCGAAGGAGAGCCATGGACGTTTCCAGACAGAGGCACGCGGACGCCGAACTCCCGGCCGGGACCCATGCCTCCGGGGCCCATGCCTCCGGGGCCCCTGCCTCCGGGAGCCCCGGCCCCCGGCGGTCCTGGAGCGCGTCGCCGCGTGGCCGCCGTCGCCGGCTGCCCGTCGCCGTCGCCACGGCACTCGTGGCCGTCGCCGCCACGACCGCGGCGACCGGCGGGGCCGCCCGGACCGCGCCCGCCGTCCGAAGCGCCGCGGCCCAGGCTCCCGCCGCCCAGGCTCCCGCGGCCCACGCCGCGGACCTCCAGGAAGTGATGTTCGTCGGCAACAACTGGGACGGCACGGCCGACGTGATCAAGTCCAGCGGCTCCTTCGACAAGCTCGGCCGCGTCGACGTGATCCCCGACAAGGAGGAGCGCCTCAAGGAGATCCACGCGGACCCGGTCAAGCTCGCCTACTTCATGGCCATCCGCAACGGACCGGGGGAGGGCCACGACCAGTTCGTGGACGACATGTACTCCACTCCCGACGGCACGGCCATGGTCGTCTCACGTCCGAGCTTCGCGGACGTCGTCTCCGTCGACGTGGAGACCGGGAAGATCAACTGGCGCTTTCCCGTGTCCGGTTACCGCTCCGACCACATGGCCGTCTCGCCCGACGGGAAGCGCGTGGCCGTCTCCGCCTCCACGTCCAACACGGTCCACGTGCTCGACATCGAGACGGGCAAGGAGGCCGGCTCGTTCAAGACCGGCGACAAGCCCCACGAGAACGTGTTCACCGACGGCGGCAAGCACATCTGGAACATGTCCATCGGCGATGTGCAGACCGCCACCGACGACCCCTGGCTGGACTGGACGAAGGGCGACCGGAAGATCACCGTCGTCGACGCGGAGACCTTCGAGCAGGTCAAGGTCATCGACATGCGCGAACGGCTCGACGCCTTCGGCCGCAAGGACTTCTCCGACGCCGTGCGCCCGGTGGCCTTCACACCGGACGAGTCCAAGCTCTACTTCCAGGTCTCCTTCTTCAACGGCTTCTTCGAGTACGACGTGGCCTCCGACAAGATCACCCGCGAGAAGGTCCTGCCCAAGAACCCCGACACCAGCGAGGACCGTACGACCTGGGTCAACGACTCCCGCCACCACGGAATGTCGATGAGCCCCGGCGGCGACAAGCTGTGCATCGCCGGGACCATGGACGACTACGCGACCGTCGTGGACCGCGAGTCCCTGAAGGAGGGTCCGCTGATCGCCGCCTCGAAGCCGTACTGGGCGACCGTCAGCGGCGACGGCAAGTCCTGCGTGATCTCCGAGAGCGGCAGTGACCGCGTCACCGCCATCGACTTCGACACGGGTGAGAAGACGGCCTCGGTGTCCGTCGGAGACCACCCCCAGCGCGTCCGGGTCGCCCATGTTCCTGCCGACTGGACGAGCCCGGCCGCGCGTGGGTGAGGGGGGGCGGCGAGCGCTCCCGGTGCCGTTCCGGGTTACGGCACCGGGAGCGTGCCCTCGTGGGGGCGCGCTCCCGGCCACGGTCGCGGTGGGGATCGCCGTCGCGGTGGCCGGCGTGGTCATGGCCGCGGTGGGGGCCGCGGCCATGGGCGCGGTCCGTGCCGTCAGTTGCTCCGCCGCCCCGCGCCTGCGAGCTCCTCCCCGGCGGCGACCGCGGGCGCACTCTCGCGTCCGCGCGCCGCCAGCGCGACCGGAGCGATCAGCAGCGCCAGCAGTCCCACGAGGCCGACGGAGACCGTCAGGCTCGTCACCGACGCGACCCCGCCGACCATCGGCGGACCGCCCAGCATCCCCGCGTAGGCGACGGTCGTGACGAAGCCCAACTCCCGTTCGCCGCCGCCGCCGTCCTCGCGGCGCCCCGCGTCACCGGCCAGCGCCATCGCCGTGGGGAAGCAGAACGCCAGTCCCGCGCCCGCGAGGGCGAAACCCGCGTAGGCGACCGTCCCGGACGGCACCACCGCCGCGGCCGCCAGCCCGCACGCCGCCGTCAGTCCGCTGCCGGCCAGCACCCGGTGCGGCCCGTAACGGGACTCCAGCCGCTCGCCCGCGAGCCTGGTCACCGCCATCGTCACCGCGAAGACCGAGTACGCGGTAGCCGCCACCGGCTCCGTGACGGCACGCTCCTGTACGAGGAAGAGCGCCGACCACTCGGCGCACGTGCCCTCCGCGACCGCCGCGCACAGCGCCACCGCCGCGAGCAGCCACAGCCGTCCCCGCATTACGACGTCCCGGTAACCGCCCTCGGTGCGGTGCTGCGGCTCGGGCCGCTCACCGGGCAGTGCGCGGCCGGCGGCCAGCAGCGCCAGCAGCCCCGCGGCCGAGACGAAGCAGAAGTGCCCCGCGGGCGCCACGTCCAGCGCGGCGGCCAGCCCGGCACCCAGCGATCCCAGCAGCCCCCCGGCGCTGAACCCCGCGTGGAAGAACGGCATCAGCGGCCGTCCCGTCTCGCGGACCACGGCCACCGCGGCCACGTTCATCGACACGTCGACGGTGCCCATCAGCCCGCCGAGTCCCGCAAGCGCCGCACCGAGCAGCAGCGGCGACCCCGCCAGACCCACCAGCGGCAGCACCAGGCACGCACCGGCGAGCGCGGCCCCGAGGACGGTACGCGCACCCCACGCCGCGCAGGCGCGTCCCGCCAGCGGAGCGGTGACGATCATCGCGATGGCCGGGCCCAGCAGGGCCAGGCCCAACGCGCCGGCGCCGGCGTCGGCCTGCGAGGCGAGCGCCGGGACGCGGGCCGCCCAGGCCCCGTACAGGCCCCCGTTGACGACGAACACCGTTGCGACGGCGGTGCGGTGGGAAACCACCCGTACCCCCTCTTTTCAGCCATGGACCCGGGCTTTGCGGGAGGTCAGGCTATTGGCATCTACCTTTCCATGGCAGAAAGTTGATCGAATCGCGGTGTTCCCGTCAAACCCACGGGTCCATTGCCTAACGTCTCATCACAGAGCTGCGTCGGCGTCCGCGTCGTCGCCGGCGCGGCACAGCGGCACGAAACGGCAGGAGTACCGGAATCCATGACCGTCTTGTGGGGCATATCCTTCGACGCCACTCCGATCTCCGGGGTGGTGGTGGAGTTCGTGAAGACCGCCCGGCTCTTCCGCGAGCAGGGCTACGGGGTGCATCTGGACCTCGGCTACGACGTGAAGGCCGACAAGAACGCCTTCTTCCGCCCGTACGACGACGAAGCGGCACTGCTGCCCGGCTGGGTGCGGCTCGGCAGAGTCGCCGGCCTCGACCGAGTCCCCGGCTACGACCAGGAGTTCGTCTCCGCGGTGCTGCGCGAGTACGTACAGCACGGCGAGGGCGCGCATCTGCTGCCACGGGTGGAGGCGGCCGCCGCGGCCATCAGCGACCGCATCGTCGAGACGTGGGAGCGCCACGACGTCTCGTTCGTGATGGTGGAGAACGGCACGCTGCCGGAGAACATCACCTACACCAAGGCGCTCCGCTCGGCCGTCGAACGCTACGGACGCCGCCACCGACTGGGCCGCTTCGTGCTGTGGCGCGACCACGACCTGATGTGGCAGAGCGAACCGGGCACCGGCAAGTACGGCACCTTCCCCTACCCCCGCACCGTCGCCCCCGCCAACACCCCGTACATCCACTACATAGCGCTCCACGAGGAGGCCCGCAGAAAGACCCTCGAATGGGTACCGGACCTGGAGAACATCGACGTCCTGCCCAACACCTTCACCCACGAACCGGCCCTGGCCGACGGCCGGGCGCCGGGCTTCCGCCGCGACTTCGGCATCCCCGAGGACGCCCCGCTCATCGCCCGCTGCACCCGGATCATCCCGCAGAAGCGCATCGACCGTGACATCCACCTCGTGGCCCGCCTCGCCGAACGCGCGCCCGGCGTCCGCCTCTTCGTCGCCGGCGACACCGACGAGGCGCCCGGCGAACACGCACGCCTGCTCGACCTCGCCGAGTCGCTGGGCGTGCGCGACCGCGTCGTCTTCGGCGGACGCCTCGCACCGCACGAGGCCGATATCGGAGCCGCCAGCGGGGCAGGCTGGTCGGTGCGCGACCTGCTCGCCCACGCCGATCTGGCCTCGTTCCTGACCTCCTACGACTATGAGAGCTACGGGAACCCCATCGGTGAGGCGATCGCCTCGCGCGTCCCGTACCTGACGACCCGCTACCAGCTCTACGACACGGTCTACGGGGGCAAGGGATTCCGCGCCCCGGTCATGGAACTCACCGACGGGGACCTGCCCACCGACCGCTTCGTGGACAGCGTCGCCGAACTGATCCTGGACGAAAGGAAGCGCGAGGAGATGGCGGACTTCAACCACCGGCTCGGCAAGCGGCACTTCGGCGCGGACCGGGCGGGCGAGCTGCTCGCCGAGCTGTTCCTGACGCCCATGGGCGAACGGACCCGCATGAGCGTCGTCCTGCCCGTCTACAACGAGGCCGCCAATCTGCCGGCCGTGCTGACGTCGCTGTACGAACAGCGCGGCGCCGACGGCCCGCTGGACAAGTCGCTGTACGAGATCGTGCTGGTCGACAACAACTCCACCGACGACACCGTGAAGATCGCGCGCGGCTTCGCCGCCGAACACCCCGATCTCGCGCTGCACATCGTTCCCGAGCCCGAACAGGGCGTGGCCTGCGCCCGCAAGACCGGCATGGACTTCGCCTCGCAGCGCAGCGCCCGGCGCGGGCCCTCCGACTCCGAGCAGCGCTTCTTCCTCGTCTCCGCGGACGCCGACTGCCGGGTCGACGACCGGTGGCTGTGGGAGCTGCTGACCGCCATGGAGTCCGGCAAGGCCGCCATCGGCGTGTGCGACTACTACTACTCGCCCGAGCACTTCGCCGGCAGGCCGCGGCTGTGGGACGCCATCCAGCGCACGCTGCGCTGCCGCGCCGTGACGTTCTCGCTCTTCGGCGGCTTCCCCGACGGCAAGGGCTTCGCGGTCGAGCGGGAGGCGTACGAGAAGGTCGGCGGCATCGAGATCTTCTACCAGCTGCAGAACGGCCGGTTCGTCAACCACCTGTCCGACGACTGGGACTTCGGGATCCGCGTCCGCGGCTCCGGCGAGGACATCGCCTACGTGCCCCGCTCACGCGTGGAGATCAATCCGCGCAGGGTCAACCACGCGATCGACGAGGTGATCACAGGCCGCGCCTACGGCTCGGACGGGATCATCGTCATGCGCGACATCAGGATCCCCGAGCCGGAACCGGCCGAGGACCGGGACGGCGACGACCTCACGGAGGAAGAGGCCCTCCAGGCATGGGAGTTCTCCATCAAGGACTTCACGCCGAAGAACACCATCCTTCCCGTGCTGCTGACGCCGTCGCTCCTCGACGACGACGCGGTCGCCGAGTTCTTCGGGCCGTCGCTCGCCGAACGCCTCGGGAAGCGGATCGCGGAGATCAAGGAGGAGATGAGCGTCGTCGACTTCACGCCCATCCACTCCTACAAGACCCCTTCCTACAGGCTGTACTTCGAGTTCGCCGACGAGATCTTCGCCCGGCTGCGTGCGACCGTGGGCGAGGACATCGGCCACCCGCCGCCGCTGCCCGAGTGCCTGCGCGACGTGCCGCCGGAACGCTTCACCGAGTTCGTGCGCTACTACTGCGAGGACCGCGAATCCGGAGAAGCCCACAACTACTTCGGAAACGGAGGGGTGTTCTGATGACCGTCGACATCGGCCACCGGCCGACGTACGAGGAGACGCTCGCCTCGCTGCGGCAGACCGACCCGGGCCACCCGGATCCCGCCGTGGTGGAGAAGCTGAGCGCGCCGGAGAACCGTCATCTCCTGGAGTACGTCACCCAGGACCCCTTCGGGGCCCATGTCTTCCCCGGCAACATCCCCGATGCCACCCCGGAGTCCTTCCTCTCCGACCTCGACCGGCAGCTCGCCTCGACGGCCCCGATCCACCTGTGGTCCTACATACCGACCTGCGCCTACCGCTGCCGGTTCTGCCAGTACCCCGTGGTGCTGGCCAAGGGCCCTCCCGAGGTCGTCGACGCCAAGGCCAACCAGTGGGTCGACTGGAACATCCGGGAGGCGCAGCTGTGGCTGCGGGAGGTGCCCAGCCTGGCGTCGGCCCCGATCGGGGAGTTCAACGTCTTCGGTGGCACGCCTTCGCTGCTGCCGCCCGACGCCATCCGCCGCCTGCTCGACTTCTACCGGGAGAACTTCAACTTCGGCCCGGACACCGCCATCCGCTTCGAGGGCGACCCCAGCACGTTCACGCCCGAGAAGCTCCAGCTCCTCGCCGAGCTGGGCTGCACCAAGCTCAGCAGCGGCGTGCAGTCCTTCGACGACCCGGTGCTGGAGCAGTGCGGACGTGAGCACACCTCGAAGATGTGCGTGGACTTCGTCCGCGAGGCGCAGCGCACCGGCTTCGAGTGGATCAGCATCGACCTGATGTACGGCCTGCTCGACCAGACCGTCGACAGCGTCCGCCGCGACCTCGACATCGTCCTGGAGAACGAACTGACCGCCGTGGTCTGCACGAAGCTTCACCTGGCGTCCTACAGCGACACCAGGACGGGCGTCGCCGGGGTCCAGCCCGCCGCGTGGCAACTCCCGGACTACCGCGCCAAGCTGGTACGGGACGGTCACCACTGGCCCACGCTCGGCGAGCAGTACCAGATGCGCGAGGTGCTCCACGAGGGCCTGGAGCGCGGCGGCTACCGCGAGCAGCCCACCATGTACTTCGCCCGCGGTGAGCTCGGCCCGGAGAAGTGGAAGGCCATCATGGTCGACCAGGACAAGCAGGAGGCCGAGGTCGCGATCGGGCTGGGCGGAAGCTCAAGCTGCCGCACCTCCGAGGCGATCACCGACGTGAACTGGAAGACGTACTCCGAGGCGGTGGAGGCCGGGCGCGTGCCGCTGGGTTCGGTGACCCGCTTCACTGAGGAGGCGCAGGAGGCCAGGGCGGTCAAGATGGCCCTCTCCACGCTGCGTCCCCTCAGCGACGAGCTGCACCGGGAGCGCTTCCCCGGCTCGTCCCTCTTCGCGGAGCCCTGGCTCAGCAGGTTCCGTTCGCTGGAGGGACGCGGCCTCGCCGTCGTGGACGACGCCGGCGGGCGGATCCGGCTGACGACGGACGGCAAGGTGCTGGTGGAGGCGCTCATCAACGCGGAGTTGTGAGCGGCGCGGAGCCGGGAGGCGGCGCGGGCTGTGCGGCGGCGCGGAGTTGTGCGGCGACGCGGGCCGGGAGGCGGCGAGGAGCTGTCAGGTGCGGCCCCGCGCCGGCACCCGGACGGCACGGGCACGGGCACGACGCCGGCGCCGTCCGGGCACGGGCACCGGCACGGCCGCTAGGGCGTCGTCGTGTCCGGGTCGTCGGGTTCCGCATCGGGATCGCCGTGGTACTGCGGGTCGATCGCGTTCGCCGCACCGAGGGCCGTGATGACCCATGCGTCGTCGCGGAGCCGCAGCCTTGCCGCCTCACGGTGGGCGAGGGCGGCCTCCAGTTCGTCGAGCGCGGTCTCGAGCTGCGCGGTGTCTGTTCCCGACGCTGCTTCGCGGACGTGCCGGCGTGCTTCTTCCACGCCCTCGTCTGCGTCCGCGTACAGCGCGTCGGACTCGGGCTCCTTCGGATCAACCATGTGCCGAGCCTACGGCTCCCGCGTCCCGGCCGGTCGTGCCGGGTTCGTACGTCGCCCGCGCAGGCATGTGCTTCGCCGGGACGGCGGCCTCGCGACAACGGCGAGGGCGGCCCCGGCAGCGGTGTGCGCGGGGCCGCCCTCGTCAGCCGTACGTGCTGCTATCGGACGGGCTACTCGACGCCCAGGAGTTGCTTCAGGGGCTCGATGGCGAAGTAGACGAGGAAGAGCACCGAGCTGCCCAGGAGCAGCCAGTGGACCTCGCGGATCTTGCCCACGCACGCCTTGAGGACGACGTAGGCGATGAAGCCGGCGCCGATGCCGTTGGTGATGGAGTAGGTGAACGGCATGACGGCGATGGTCAGGAAGGCCGGGATCGCGAGATCGTAGCGGTCCCAGTCGATGTGCTTGACCTGCGTCATCATCAGGAAGCCGACGACGACGAGGGCGGGGGAGGCGGCCTGGAGGGGCACGATCGTCAGTACGGGCGTGAGGAAGAGGGCGAGACCGAACAGTCCGCCGGTGACGACGCTGGAGAAGCCGGTGCGGGCGCCTTCGCCCACACCCGCCGCGGACTCGATGTAAGTGGTGGCCGACGAGGCGGAGCAGGCGCCGCCCGCGACGGCGGCGGCGCCGTCGATGAGCAGCACACGTCCCAGGCCGGGGACCTGGCCGCGGTCGTCGAGCAGTCCGGCCTCCGCGGTGACGCCGACGATGGTGCCCATCGTGTCGAAGAAGTCGGAGAGGATCAGGGCGAAGATCAGCAGGACGACGGTCAGGGCGCCGGTCTCCCCGAACGCACCGAGCAGGTCGAATTTGCCCACCAGCCCGAAGTCGGGCGCCGCGACGGGATTCCCGGGCAGCGAGGGAGAGGTCACGCCCCAGTTCTTGACTCCGGCGAACTCGTCGATGGCGATGGCGACGGCGGTCATCACGACGATGCTGATGAGAATGGCGCCCTTGATCTTGCGGGAGACGAGCACGATCGTGACGAGCACGCCCACGCAGAAGACGAGCATGGGCCAGCCGTTGAGGGTGCCGGTGCCGAGCTGAACGGGGACGGTGGTCTTCGCCGAGTCCGGGACGCGGGTGACGAAGCCGGCGTCCACGAAGCCGATGAAGGCGATGAACAGGCCGATGCCGACGCTGATGGCCTGCTTGAGCGGCTGCGGGATGGCGTGCATGACGGCCTCACGGAGACCCGTCATCACGAGGACGCTGATCAGCAGGCCTTCCAGCACGATGAGGCCCATCGCGTCTTCCCAGGCCATGAGCGGCGCGACCTGGAAGGCGACGATGACGTTGATGCCCAGGCCCGTGGCCAGCGCGAGCGGAAGGTTGCCGCCCACGCCCATGATCAGAGTCATGACGCCCGCCACCAGGGCGGTGGCGGTGGCCAGTTCGGCGCCCTCCAGCTGGTGGCCGAACTTGTCCTGGGCACTGCCGAGGATGATCGGGTTGAGTACGAGGATGTACGCCATGGTGAAGAAGGTGGCGAATCCGCCGCGTATCTCCCGGCTGAATGTCGAGCCGCGTTCGCTGATGCGGAAGTATCGGTCGAGTGGGCCGCCGGTTCTGCTGGACGGTGCGGCGGGCGGACTCGTCGAAGTCGTATCCATGGCTGCGTCTCCTGGTACCTACAGTTGAGGGGAAAGCAGGGCGCCGCCGCCGGGAGCGTATGACGGGCAGTTGTGCAAACGCGCATGCGGCGCCTTGCGGAGCGGATCATACGCAACAGCGCAGTTTCCACAATTGCGTTGCCGTATCCAGTGGTTACGTCTTCGGATCAGTCCTGTCGGTTCCTACGAAATCGGTCACGACCTATTCCGCAAAACGGGATGCAGAAGACAGGCGACCGTGGAGTTGCCGACGGTAACTGCTTACTCTCTGCCCGTGGATCCACCGATCTCGTTCAACGCGCGCGCCGCCCGCACCCTGCGCGAGAGACTGGGGATGGCCCCTGGCCACGTCGCTTACGGCATGCGCGCCTCATACGGCATGAGTCACGTCAGCCCCGATCACATCACCGCATGGGAGCGCGGCGAAGCCCTGCCCACCGCCAACGAAGTGACCGCCCTGGCCGGTGCCCTGTGGTGCGGCCCCGGCGAACTCATGGGACGTCCCCGTACGTTGCTGGAGCACCGCCTGGCCCGCGGGGTCTCAGCCGAGGACCTCGCCCGTCTCATCGGCCTCGACATCGACGCGTACCGGTACATGGAGGAGACCGGCCGGTGGACCGGCGACAAGCGGCAGTCTGCCAACCTCGGCAGCGTACTGAAGCTGCCGCCGCGCGACTTCATCGCCGTCACGGGCCAGGAGGACGAGCTCGCCCGTCTGCTCACCGAAGCCGTATCGACCCGCTGGCAGGCCCATGTCCGCGCCATCGCCCGGCTCGTCGCGATCGACCGCCGGGCGCTCCAGGAACCCCTGCGGACCATGCAGCACGAGTACCAGGCCCTCATGGCCGCCACGCTCGGGCGGGCCAGCAGCAACTCCACGGCCGACGACGGGCGGCGCTTCCTGGAGGACATCGTCGAGCACTTCTGGGCGCGGATCGAGGAGCCTCCGCGGCAGTAGGGCAGTAGGGCAGTAGGGCAGTTGGCAGTACGCCGCGTCAGTCGGCCCGCACCAGGTAGGAGGCGCTCAGCGGCAGTTCGCGCGAGGAGGAGCCGACGGCGATGCCGTACTCGCCCTGCCGCACCCGGAACTCGTGGGCGCCCGTGTCCCAGTACGACAGCTGCCGCGGGTCGACGGAGACGCGTACGTGCTTGCTCTCTCCCGCCGCGAGGTGCACCTTGCGGTAGCCGCCCAGTTCCCTGGGCGGGCTGTCGGCCCCGGTGTCCGGCTTGGCGACGTACACCTGCGCCGCCTCGGAGCCCGCCCGCTTCCCGGTGTTGGTGACCGTGAAGGACAGGCCGACGGAGTCGTCCGGGCCACCGGAACCGTGCTCCAGACGCAGGTCCGAGTAGCGGAAGGTGCTGTAGGACAGGCCGTGCCCGAACGGGAACAGGGGCTTCGTGTGGGTCTTGTCGTACCAGCGATAGCCGACGTCGACTCCCTCCGAGTAGTGCGCCGTGCCGTTGACGCCCGGATACTGCGCCTCGGTGCTCGCCGGCACTTCGTCCTCGCGGGCGGGGAAGGTCTGGGGCAGCTTGCCCGAGGGGTTCACGTCGCCCCACAGCAGACGCGAGGTGGCGGCGCCGCCGCGTGCGCCCGGGTACCAGGTCTCCAGGACGCTCTTGACCTTCGGCAGCCAGGGCATCAGCACGGGGGCGCCGGTCTGGAGCACCACGATCGTCTCGGGGTTGGCCGCCGCCACCTTCGAGATCAGTTCGTCCTGGCCGTCGGGCAGGGACAGGCTCGAACGGTCGCTGCCCTCTTCCTCCTTGTCGTGGGCGAAGACGAGGGCCACGTCGGCCGACTTCGCGGCGTCGGCCGCCGCCCCCGCAAAGCTTCCGTCGTGGTAGGTGACGTGGGCCGAGCCGCCCGCCCGCCTCTTGACCGCGTCGAGCGCCGTGTCCTTCGAGAGCGCGTCGACCTTGCTGCTGCCGCCGCCCTGCGCCGAGCCGGACGCGGCGGAGCCGATGACCGCGATGTCGTCCGCGGAGCCCGTCAGCGGCAGGGCGTCGTCGTCGTTCTTGAGCAGGACGGCGCCCTGCTCGGCGGAATGCTGCGCCGCGGCGTTCCCGGCGGCCTCGTCGAGCGGGGAGGTGGCCGTGCCGTTCCGCTCGAAGAGGCCGAACCTGAAGAGGACGGTGAGCACTTCACGTACGCGCTGGTCGATGTCCTGCCGGGTGAGGTCGCCGCTGTGCAGCGCCGCGCGGACGCTCAGGGGGTTGACCCAGAAGGAGAGCGGCAGTTCGACGTTGAGGCCGGCGGCCAGGTCCGAAGTGGCGTGCGTGGAGGGGTAGTCGGAGACCACGTACCCGTCGAAGCCGAAGCGGGAGCGCAGCATCGTGCGCAGGGTGCGGGCGTTGGAGCAGGCGTAGACGGTGTTGACGCGGTTGTACGAGCACATCACCGAGCCCGGTCTGCCCTGCCGCACGGCGAGGTCGAAGGGCGTGCCGTAGATCTCGTGCAGCGTGCGCTCGTCGATGTCGGCCGAGACGGTCATGCGGTCCGTCTCCTGGTTGTTGGCCGCGAAGTGCTTGACGGTGGCGATGACGCCCTCCGACTGGATGCCGGTGGTGTCCGCGCCCGCCATGGTGCCCGCGAGGTAGGGATCCTCGCTGTAGTACTCGAAGTTGCGGCCGCCCACCGGCACCCGCTGGATGTTCGTGCCCGGCCCGAAGACCTGCGACTGGCCCCGTGCGCGAGCCTCGCGCCCGACCGCGCGCCCGTACTGCCGCGCCGTGTCCGTGTCGAAGCTGGCGGCCTGTGCGACGGGGGCGGGCATCTCCGTGGCCTTCTGCCCGTTGCGCACGCCCGCGGGTCCGTCCGTCATCGTCACGCCGGGCACGCCGAGGCGCCGTATCGGTGCGATGTAGCCCGTGGTCGGCACCGGGGCGCCGATGGTGCCATGCAGCATGCCGATCTTCTCGTCGAGCGTCATGGCCTCCAGCAGCAGGCCGGCGCGCTCCTCGGGGCTGAGCGATCTGTCGGTCCACGGCCGGTCCTCTTGCGCTCCCGTCGAGGCGGAGGAGGCGGCAGCCGGCGGGGAGGAGAGCGGGCCGGGGCCCGGCATGGTGAGCGCGGCACAGAACACCAGAGTCGTGGCCACCCTGACGAGGGGCCGAGGATGTCCCATCACCTCAGCACGTCCTTTCCGCCGCGGCAGCGGCCTCACAGACGACTGATATTCACTTGCCCAATGCTTCTGATATCCCCATGTGACGCCGAAGAAATGCGGCGGCAGCATGCGCGAAATGAACCGGGTGCTACGAACTTCCCTTGTGAGAAGGGGAGTTGGTCGCAGAGGACGGGCACGCGGAGCTGATCATTCCTGATTCCGCCGGGCGGCGACCGCACCCGTTTCGGTATGTTGCCCGGGCGGAATCGCCGTTCGGCCGACGTCCGCGGCGACCCTCTTCCACACGTGCGACCCACGGAATCCGAAAGGGACTCATGCCCCCCACGAAACTCATAAGATCCGCCCTCGCCACCGTCGGCGCGGGAACGCTGATCGCCGCCGTAGCCCTGCCCGCCGCGTACGCGGGCGACGGCGGCGACGACTGGCAGTCCGCAGGCAAGGGCAAGACCTCCGGCATCAGCGGGATAGCCGTCTCCGGAACCGCAGGCGCGGCGGACGACGTGGACGCGATCGTCGTCCGCGACAACAAGGAACCCGACGAGAACCGCGTCGCCTCCGTCGCATACCGCGACGGCAAGGACCCGGACGTCGACCCCCTGGACTGGAAGGGCGGATCGCCGCCCAGCGACCTGGAAGCGCTCGCCGCGGTGCCCGGTGAGAAGAACGGCTACCTGGCGGTGGCCAGTTCCGGCGAGGCCTTCCACCTGCAAGTGGCCGACGGCGAGGCGAAGGTCGTGGACACCTTCACCCTCCCCGCCGTCGAATTCGGCGACGAGATCGAGAACCTCGCGCTCGGCACGCCGTCGTCGTCCGCCGCAGCGGCACACGGCACTTCAGCACGTGAGGGGAAACTGGTCGCGGTGTGGGGGGACCGGGGCAAGGACGACCGTCCCGGCACGCTGCACGCCGCTCCGCTGTCCTTCGACTCGTCCGGCAAGAGCCACTTCGGAGACGTGCAGTCGGCGGAGGTACGGGCCCCCTACCCGACCGAGGACGTACGGCACGCCTCGGACACCGAGCTGACCGAGTCCGGTGCGCTCGTGGTGAGTTCGGCCTCCGACCCCGGTGACGACGGCCCCTTCGACTCGGCCGTCTACGCAGCAGGGCGCGTCTCGCTCGACGACTCCGGCGCGGTAGTCCTCTCCGTGGCCAAGGAGCCCGAGGTGCTGAAGAAGTTCGAGAAGCACAAGGTGGAGGCGCTCGCCTGCCTCCCCGGCTCCGACAAGGCCGTCCTCGGTACGGACGACGAGAACGACGGCGGCTCCCTGACCACGGCCGGGGGGCTTTGCGGCGGGTGAAGCCGGACAGCCGGGGCGGGGCAGGGTGCGCACAGCACAGCCCGGCCCCGCCCCGGTGACGGCCTCGCGTGATCACACGCTGCTGATCGCGCGCTCCCGGCCACGCGCTTGCGGCCACGCGTCACCGGTCCCGCGTGACGGATCACTTGGCTCCCGCTCAGCCTCCCGCCGCCTTCAGCACACGGTCGGGCCGGATCGGCAGACTGCGCTGCCGCTCGCCCGTCGCATGCCACACGGCGTTGGCGATTGCCGCCGCGGCACCCACGATGCCGATCTCCCCGATGCCCTTGATGCCGACCGGGTCGTTCGGGTCCGGGTCGTCCACCCAGTCCGCCTCGATGCTCGGCACGTCGGCGTTCGAGGCGACGTGATAGCCCGCGAAATCGGCGCCGACGACACCGCCGGAGGCGCCGTCCCTGAGCGCTTCCTCATGCAGCGCCATGGAGATGCCCCAGGTCATTCCGCCGAGGAACTGGCTGCGAGCCGTCAGCGGGTTGACGATGCGGCCCGCTGCGAAGATGCCGAGCATGCGCCGCACCCGTACCTCCCCGGTGGCGGGGTCCACGGTGACCTCGGCGAACTGCGCGCCGAACGAATGCCGTTCGGAGGCGGTGAGCGCACCGATGGCCTCGGAGGTGTCCGAACGGGCCGTGATGCCCTCCGGCGGGATGCTGCCGCCCAGGGCCAGCTGCTCCCGCAGATCCCGGGCGGCGATCGTCACCGCCCAGCCCCATGAGCGGGTGCCCATCGAGCCGCCGGCGATCATCGCCTGACCGAAGTCGCTGTCCCCGATCCGCACGTTCACCCGCTCGGTAGCCACATCGAGGGTCTCGGCGGCGATGAGCGTCAGTGCCGTACGGGCGCCGGTGCCGATGTCCGCCGCGGTGATCCGCACCGTGAACGTGCCGTCGGCCTCCGCCGTCACCGCCGCCGTGGACGGGATGGCGTTGGAGGGGAAGAAGGCGGCGGCGGTGCCGGTGCCCAGCAGACGGTGCCCCTCGCGGCGCACCCCGGGACGCGGATCGCGGTCCGCCCAGCCGAACCTGCGTGCGCCCTCCTCGAAGCAGGCGAGCAGATTGCGGCTGCTGAACGGCAGGCCGGAGAGCGGCCCGGCCTCTGGCTCGTTGCGGGCCCGCAACTCGATGGGATCGATGCCGCACTTCTCGGCCAGTTCGTCGAAGGCCGACTCCAGCGCGAACGAACCGGGCGCCTCGCCCGGCGCCCGCATGAACGTCGGGCTCGGCACATCGAGCCGCACGATCCGGTTGGCCGTGTGGTGGGCGTCGGCGTCGTACAGCACCCGCCCCACCCCGGCGCTCGGCTCGACGAACTCGTGCACGCTCGAAGTGAGGCTGAGGGAGTCGTGCTCCAGCGCCAGCAGCCGCCCGTCGGCGTCCGCTCCGAGCCGGACGCGCTGCGTCGTGGGGCTGCGGTAGCCGGTGAGCGAGAACATCTGCCGGCGGGTGAGGACGACGCGGACCGGACGCTGGAGCATCGTCGCGGCCATCACGGCGGCCACCTGGTGTGCGCGTATGCCCTTGGAGCCGAAGGCGCCGCCGACGTGCTCGGACCGCACCCGCACGGCGGACGGGTCGAGCGAGAAGAGCTGCGCCAGCTCGTTGACGACCCACGCGCTGCCCTGGTTGGAGTCGAAGACCTCGAGACGGCCACCCTCCCAGCGGGCCGCCGCCGCGTGCGGCTCCATCGGGTTGTGGTGCTCCTCCGGCGTCGTGTACTCCTCGTCCACGAGCACGGCGGACGAGGCGAGTTGGGCCTCCAGGTCGCCCTTCTCCATCACCGCCGCACCCTGCGGGCCGTCGTGGGCGTAGGCGTCGGGGTGGCCGGCGGAGAACGCGATGTCGTGCGGCTCCTCCTCGTACTCCACGACCAGCGCCTCGGCGGCCTCCCTGGCCTCCTCCGGCGTCTCGGCCACGACGAGCGCCACCGGCCAGCCCCGGTGCGGCACGCGGTCGTTCTGGAAGACGGCGATGGTCGGGTCCGGAGCGCCGAGCATTCCGACGTAGTCGGTGTTCACGTGCGGGGCGTTGCCGTGGTGCAGCACGGCGAGCACGCCGGGCATCTCGAGCACGGGCCCGGTCTCCACGGAGCGGATGCGGCCGCGGGCGACCGTGGACAACGCCAGCCAGCCGTGCGCGAGTTCGGCGAACGGGATGTCTCCCGCGTACCGCGCCGCCCCGGTGATCTTCTCCAGGCCCTCCACACGGGTGTGCGAGGTGCCGTGCGCGCCCTTCGGGGACGTCGTTCCGGTCGTGACGGTCGTCATCGGGCGGCCTCCTCGCCGAGTTCGGTCAGCACGGCCACCGCCAGATTGCGCATCAGGGTCACCTTGTATCCGTTCTGTGGCAGCGGCGAGGCCTCCGCCAGCTCGGCGTCCGCGGCGGCGGCGAAGCTGCCGGCGTCCGCGGGAGCACCGGTCAGCGCGCGCTCGGCCGTACGGGCACGCCACGGCCGGGACGCGACCGCCCCGAAGGCCAGGCGCACCTCTCGTACGGTGCCGCCCCGCACGTCGAGCGCGGCGGCGACCGAGCCGATCGCGAACGCGTACGAGGCGCGCTCACGCACCTTCCGGTAGCGCGAGAGCTCCGCGACCGGAGCGGGCGGCAGCGTCACGCCGGTGATCAGCGCCCCGGACGGCAGCGCGGTCTCCAGATGCGGGGTCTCGCCCACGGGCGTGTAGAACTCGGCGAGCGGCAACTCGCCCGTGCCTTCCGCCGTTTCATAGGAGACGACCGCGTCGAAGGCCGCGAGCGCCACGCCCATGTCCGACGGGTGCACGGCCACACAGCGATCGGACGCGCCCAGGATCGCGTGATTGTGGTGCTCGCCCTCTATGGCGGGGCAACCGCTGCCGGGGTCACGCTTGTTGCACGGCTGGGTGACGTCGGCGAAGTAGCCGCAGCGGGTGCGCTGGAGCAGGTTCCCGCCGACCGTGGCCATGTTGCGCAGCTGCCCCGAGGCTCCGGCGAGCACGGCCTGCGCCAGCGCCGGATACCGGCGCCGGACCTCGGGGTGGGCGGCCAGGTCGCTGTTGGTGACGGTCGCACCGATGCGCAGACCGCCGTCCGCGGTCGGTTCGATCCGCCCGAGCGGCAGCCCCGTGACGTCGACGAGCCGGGCGGGCCGCTCGACGCCGGTCTTCATCAGGTCGACGAGGTTGGTGCCGCCGCCGAGGAAGCGCGCGTCGGGGTCGGCGCCGAGCTGGGCGACCGCTCCGGAGACGTCGGCGGCACGCCGATATCCGAACTCCCTCATGCCAGCGCCTCCTTGGAGCCGTGCGCGGCCGCGTGGCCGGCAGACGGTCCGCCCGTAGTGCCTGCCGGGCTCCCGGCCCTCTCCACGACCCCGGCCGCCTGGGCGACGGCCTCTACGATCTGCACATACGCGCCGCAGCGGCACAGATTCCCGCTCATGCGCTCCCGTATCTCCTCCGGGGTCAGCTCCGGCGGTGCCGCTTCGGCCCGTACGTCGCCGGTCACGGCGCTCGGCCAGCCCGCGGCATGCTCCTCGATCATGGCCACGGCCGAACAGATCTGTCCCGGTGTGCAGTAGCCGCACTGGTAGCCGTCGAGGTCGAGGAACGCCTCCTGCACCGGATGCAGCCGCCCGGCGTCTGCCACTCCTTCGATGGTGACGATCTCCCGGCCCTCGGCGGCCACCGCGAGCTGAAGGCAGGAGACCGCCCGGCGCCCGTCGAGCATGACCGTGCAGGCACCGCACTGTCCCTGGTCGCAGCCCTTCTTGGTGCCCGTCAGGTCGAGCCGCTCGCGCAGTGCGTCGAGCAGGGTGGTGCGGTGGTCGACGGACAGCGTGTGCTTCTCGCCGTTGATCTTCAAGGTGATGGCGCTGGACGTCGATTGGTCCATGCTCAGCCTTCTTTCGCGTATCGATGCGCGTCGGGGGCGTCCGGTGGGCAGGGGACGGGCCGGGGCACCGGGCCGCACCGGTGTACGGCCGTATGCGACGACGGCGGCTCCCAGGACTTACTGGACGGGGGAGGGGAGCCGGGCCGGACGCGGCCCCGCTATGGTGGACGTAACCGGACGCCTGTCCGTTACGGGGAACGTACCGGACAGTTGTCCGCTTTGGCAAGGCCGGGGTGGGTTACGGACACGACCCCGCGAGGAGGACGAGTGCAGCAGAAGAAGGAGGCGTCTCTGCGCTCGGACGCACTACGGAACCGCGAGCGCATCCTCGATGTGGCCCTGGCGGAGCTGACGTGCTCCACGGACGTTCCGCTGAGCGCGATCGCCAGGAAGGCCGGCGTCGGGCAGGCCACGTTCTACCGCAACTTCCCCAGCCGCGAGGCGCTGGTGCTGGAGGTCTACCGGCACGAGACGCAGCAAGTCGCCGACGCCGCCGCCCAGTTGCTCAGGACGCGCGAACCGGAGCGCGCCCTGCGGGAGTGGATGGACCGCCTCGCCCAGTTCGCCATGGCCAAGGCCGGACTGGCCGACGCGATCCGCCAGGCCACCAGCGCGCCCGGAAGCGCGGCGAAGCCGGGCCACCAGCCGGTCACGCGTGCCGCCGAACTCCTGCTGCACGCCAACGAGGAGGCCGGCACCATCCGCCCCGGAGTCACGGCGGACGACTTCCTCCTCGCGATCGCGGGCCTGTGGCAGATCGATCCGCACGGCGACTGGCAGCCCCGTGTCAGCCGGCTCCTCGACCTGGTGATGGACGGCCTGCGCGCGGGCGCGCCGGGGCGCTGAAGGCGTCGCGGGCGGAAGGCGGCGCGCGCGGAACATGCGAAGCGTCCCCGAACATGTCGTGCCGCGACGGGAGTTGGCCGGCCGCCGCGCACACGCGCGGGCCGCTGTGCGTCCGCGGCCACCGGGACCGGAGGATGAGGCGGGCGGCCGCGGATCCTCCCGGCGGTCGACGCGGCGCCGCAACTCCCGTGCGTACCCTGCTGATCCAGAGAATCGACCGGCAACCGGGGGCTCACATGGCGCTGTTCGGGAACGCGCACACCATCGACACGTCCACCGCGCAGCGGGACTACGCGCGTCTGCTGGGCCGGAACGAGCAGGTGCACGCCGCGTTCCTGCTGATACGCGACACCATGCTCTTCACCGACCGGCGGCTGATCCTCGTCGACAAGCAGGGCATGACCGGCAAGAAGGTGGAGTACCACTCGGTCCCGTACCGGAGCATCACGCACTTCTCGGTCGAGACGGCGGGGACCTTCGACCTCGACGCGGAGCTGAACATCTGGATCTCCAGCGATCCCACTCCCATTCAGAAGACCTTCACCAAGGGCGTCGACATCTACGAAGTCCAGGCCGTGCTCACGGAGTTCGTCGCGCGCTGACCCCGGGGCACGCCGACGGGCCTCGCGCGCCTCGCGCGCCCCGGCGGCATGTACGGCTGCGCACCCCTTCGGCCTGAACCGGCCCTGTGCGGGAGGCAGCCGGGCCCATAGCGTGTTTCCGCAACGGCTTCAGGCCCGCCGCCGAACGAAGCGAGGTACGTCCCGTGCCCACCGCCGCGGAAGCGCCCGACATCCTCTCCCCGCAGTTCGCAGCCGACCCCTACTCCGCCTACCGGGTCCTGCGTGAGGAGTTCCCGCTGCTGTGGCACGAGGCCACCGGCAGCTACATCGTCTCCCGCTACGAGGACGTCGAACGCGCCTTCCGCGACGAGGCGTTCACCACCCGGAACTACGACTGGCAGCTGGAGCCGGTGCACGGGCGGACCCTGGTGCAGATGAGCGGCCGGGAGCACGCGGCGCACCGCGCTCTGGTCGCGCCCGCCTTCCGCGGCAGGATGCTGGAGGAGAAGTTCCTGCCGGTGATCGAGCAGAACGCGCGCGACCTCATCGAACCGTTACGCGGCACCGGCACCGCCGACCTCGTCGAGGACTTCGCCACCCATTTCCCGATCAACGTGATCGTCGACATGCTGGGCCTCGACAAGTCCGAGCACCCGCGGTTCCACCACTGGTACACCGCCATCGTCGCCTACTTCAGCAATCTCTCCCAGGACCCGGAGATCACCGAGGCCGGGCACCGCACGCGCGACGAACTGGCCGCCTACATGATCCCCGTCATACGGGAGCGCCGGGAGAATCCCCGTGGCGATCTGCTCTCCACGCTGTGCACCGTTGAGGTCGACGGCACGGCGATGACGGACGAGGACATCAAGGCCTTCATCAGCATCCTGTTCGCCGCCGGGGGCGAGACCACCGACAAGGCGATCTCCGGCCTGCTCGGCAACCTGCTTCGCCATCCGGAGCAGTTGGCGGCCGTACGGGAGGACCGCGGGCTGATAGCGCAGGCCCTCGCGGAGACGCTGCGCTGGACGCCTCCCGTCCACATGATCATCCGGGAGACGGACGCCGACGTCGAACTGTCCGGCGGCACCGTCCCGGCGGGCTCCACCGTCAACTGCCTCATCGGCGCGGCCAATCGGGACGCCACCCGCTTCGCGGAACCGGACTCCTTCGACATCTTCCGCACGGACCTGCCCGCGACGACCGCCTTCTCCGCGGCGGGCCCGGCACCTGGCGTTCGCACTGGGACGGCACTTCTGCGTGGGCGCGCTGCTCGCCAAGACGGAGGTGGAGGTGGGCGTCGGCCGGCTGCTGGACGCCATGCCCGGTCTGACGTTGCGAGAGCACTGCACGCCGGTGGAGCGCGGGGTCTTCACGCGGGGACTGGAGGCCCTGCCGGTGCGCTTCACACCGTCCGCGTAGCGGGCCTGTCGCACCGTCCGCGTAGCAGGCCGGCGGGCCCCGGCGGGTGCACGGCCGTGCGGGCGGGCGGGCGCACGTCGTCAACTCCGCCTGGATCAGGGCGCGTCGACCGGTCTCGTCCCTCCCCGGCGTCCGTCAGCTCGGACCCTTGCGCCCCAGGAGATGGAAGACGCGGCTGAGCCGCCGGTAAGGATCGCGCCGAGCCGCTTCGAACTCGACCCTGGCAGCGGCCTCCAGCTGCTTCGCATCGCCCGGGTCCAGCTCGGCTCCGCCGAAGCCGAGCCAGTCGACGAACAGCCACACCCCGTACCACTCCAGCGGCTCCACGCCGCGGTCGCGCAGAAGCCCGCCGAGCTCCTCCACCGTGTCGGCGCGCACAGGCACGCCCAGCACCCCGATCTCGCTCCTGGCGTCGAACGCCTCCAGGGCGTCCTCCCAGCGCTGTTCCAGCGCCGGGCGCACCGCCATCGCGTCGGCGTTGCCGGCCAGGATCGAGACCACGCCACCTGGGGCTGCGCACCGGCACAGCTGGTCGAGCAACGGCTCGGGCTGCTCCAGGTATCCGATCACGCCGTGGCACAGCACGGCGTCGAACTGCCGCCCGTTCACCGCCTCTTGGGCGTGCTCGCCGTCGGCCTGCACGAGCGTGACCCGCCGCCGGACCTCTTCCGGCAGCCGTTCGATCCGCTCCCGGGCCTTGCCCAGCATCGACTGCGACGGCTCGAGCAACGTCACCTCGTAGCCGGCCCGGGCCAGTGGAAACGACTGATGACCCGCGCCGCCCCCGACGTCGAGCACCTGCGCCGGAGTCGCGGGCAGATGCTCCAGCAGTTGCCGGTGCATCACATAGGTGCGCACGCGCCCCTTCACCGAGGCGTAGGCGTCGTCGGCGAACTGGTCGGCCAGATCGGCCCAGGTGTCGGTGTCCTCGTCCACGGCGTCAAGTTACCAGCGGGCGTTGTGAACGGGCTTCCTTCCTCCGGCCTCTGAGCTTCCATCCCGCCTGTGAGCCGGTGCGATACGGGGTGAGGACGGCGTGGACGAGACGGGGCGATTCAGTGGCTCTCTTCGGGTGCGAGTGCGGTGCCCAAGGTCTAGTGTGTTCTGCTCAGCCTCGGCGGTTCGGGAGGGACGACGGCACAGGGGCCACGCCATCGCTGGTCCGGCCGGGGTCACCAGGGGGCTTCGTCGCGCTCGCGCGTCGGCCGCAGGACCCGTGGATGACTCGCGGCCCGCTGTCCGGCCACTCCCACCCGGGACCTGCCGGCGACGACAACGGGGAGAGGACGCATGCCTGACGACGCCCGCGACCGCATCGACGACTTCCGGGACAGCGCCGATGTGGACGCGCAGGTTCTTGAGCAGCTGAAGAACTCCGGTCCCAGCCAGGGCCTCGACAGCACCGGGTCGGTCACGGTCGACCTGGACACGGAAGGACAGCTCGCCGGGATCCGGGTCGACCCCGACTGGCAACGGTCCCTGCGGGACACCGAGTTGGGCTCAGCCGTGGTCGAGGCGTACCAACAGGCCGCGACGAAGCGGCTGGAGGGCTGGGGCGAGGCCGTCGAGCGGGCAGAGACGGATCCGCCCCGGCCCCGGCCACGGCCCGGGATGTCCGACACGGTGGCCGGTCAGCTGTTTGAACGCTTCGAGCAGACGGGCGCGACGATCGACGACACGCGCGCCATGAACCGGCTGCTGGACATGCTCGACGAACTCGAGGGCGCCATGGAGCAGGCCGGCGACGACGTGGACACGATGTCCGCGACCGAGGTCAGCGGCCGCAGCAGCTCGGGGCACGTCACCGCCAGGGTCTCCGGGACGGGCGATCCGGTCGGCCTGGACTTCGATACGCGCTGGCTCGGGCGCGCCCACGCCTTCAACATCGGCCGCGAGGCCGCGGAGGCGCTGGAGCAGGCCCGTCGCCGGCTCGCCGAAAGGACCGAGGAGAGCCCGCCGTTCGCGCGGCTCGCCACCCTCGCGGCCCTCGCCGAGAACCCCTCGGACCTGGCCACGTACCTCGGTCTCGACGACTCCCCGCCCTTCCCCGGTTCCGCCCGCTGAGACCGCCCGCGACCGCCCGACTCGACAGGAGCCACCGATGACCTTCAAAGCGTCCATGGATGCCTTGACCAAGGATGCCAAGCGCTGGGACGACACGGCCTCGATGCTTCAGACCGCCCGCGGCGACTGCGCGGACATGACGCTGCGCGCCCAGGACTTCTCCTTCATGGGCGGCGACGTGCACAAGCAGTACGAGGAGGTGCGCTCGTTCATGGAGGACTACCTGCGGGACGGCGAGCGCGAGACGTCCGGGGCCGGCGACGCGCTCCGCAAGGTGCACAACACCTACGAAGGCAGCGACGAGGCGGCGAAGGACCGCCTCAAGTCGGCGTGGGAATGGCACTGAGCCGCATCAGCCCCCCAGGGGTCCGACCAACCAGCACCGCAACGGGAGAAGAGACACCACGATGGACATCCACGCACTGATCCAGAAGATCGTCGACAAGCTCGACCGCATCCGCGACCTGGTGAACCAGGTCAAGAACAAGATCAACGGACTGCTGTCCCACGTCCCTTCGTTCCTGCACTGGGTCATCTCCAAGGTCGAGGACCTCTGGAACCGGTTCTGCGACAAGATGTCGGAGTTCTGGGACTGGTTCACCGACAAACTCGCCTACGTCGGCGACCCCTTCCTCCTCAAGGACACCGGAGAGAAATGGAACTCCAAGCTCGGCGTCCCGGCCCATAAGCGGGCGAGCGAGGTGGACTCGGACGACCTGATGGTGGACGACAACTGGACGGGCACAGCGGCCAGCGCCTACAAGTCCAGGATCGGCGGCCAGAAGGACGCGCTCGACGCGATCGGGAAGACCTATGCGTCCGGTGTCTCGTCCGCCCTCAACACCATGAAGACCGGGATCTGGATCTTCTGGATCGCGGTCGTGAGCGCGTTGGTGGTGGCCGTCTTCGCGTTCGTCGGCGGGATGGCCGCGGAGGGCACCATCATCGGCATCCCGGTAGGGCTGCTGGCGCAGATCGGGGCAGTGGTGGGATTCCTGCTCGCTGCCGGTGGCGCCACCGTGGCGCTGAAGTTCGCCGCCGACGACTCCGCGTCGGCGCTGCGCAACCTCAGCGGCTACAGCGACAAGTGGCCCAGCTTCGCCCTCGGCTGACCGGGACGGTGCAGATGACCACCAGTGTTCCCGAGGCCACCGTCAGCCGGTTCATGACGGTGTTCGGCGTCCTCGCGCTGTTCTGGACGCTGCTGCACGCGGGGCTCATCGCCGTGGCGCTGACGGCGGGGCCGACGACCGGCTCGACGACCGAGGCGCTCCGGGCGATGACGTACTCCTCGCCGCTCCTGTTGGTGCTCTCCTTCTGCGGGGCCGCCCTTGCCTTCTCCGGCAGGAGGCCGGCGCGCCGGCCGGGACTCGCGGGCGCGGCCTTCCTGGTCCTGGCCCTGGTGTGCGCGGTGGTGGTGGCGACGTGTGCGGCGCTCCTGATCCTTGACGCGGGGCAGTGGGCGCTCGTGCTGGTGGCGATCAACCTCCCGCTGGTCCTCGTGCTGGCCGTCTGCCGGCGGGTGTTCAGGTCGGCCCAGCGCAGCGGGCCGGGTGCAGGGTCCGGCCGGACGGGGACCGGCACGGCCCGATGACGCGCCGGGAACACCCGGCGATGGACGGCGGGTTGCCGCCGGTCGACCGCATCGGCACCGGCCTGCGCCCCTGTTGAGTCCGTACGGGGAATTCTCATGGAGAAGGGGACCGGTGTCGCCACCGGTCCCCTTCTCCGTACCGCTCAGTCCCCGGCCGACCGCCGGAGCAGCGGCGTCAGGCGGTGGCCCACCAGTTCGCGCATCACCAGTGCGGTGCTCGTACGCTCCACCCCCGGTGCCGCGAGGACCTGACCGGCGACGCGGTACAGGTCGTCGGCATCGGCGGCCGCCACCCGCACCAGCAGATCCGTCTCGCCGCTCAGCCCTTCCACCTCGACGACTTCGGGGATGCGCGCGAGCGCCTCGGCGACCTCTTCGAGCCTGCGCTGCGTGACGCGCGTGGTGATGACGGCGGAGAGCGGATAGCCGAGGGCCGCCGGGTCGATGCGGCGCTCGAACGACCGCAGGGCGCCCCGGCGCCGGAGTCTCGTGAGCCGTGCCTGGACGGTGTTCCGGGAGAGCCCGAGGCGCTGGGCGAGCGCCGCCACGGGCGCGCGCGGCTCCTCGGTGAGCGCGAGCAGCAGCCTCGCGTCGACGGTGTCGAGGGGCTCCTCGCCTGTCACAATGCTCAACCTCGCTGTGCTCCCGGGCCCGTTCACTGAGCAGATTGCCCATTGGGCTGCGCCGTGATTGTGCGGTCATCATCGCCCTGCTGTCATGTTGATGCAATCTGCTGACTTCGATGCTTCGGACGGACGGCATGAAGACCACGGACGACATGACGGAAGCGGCCCCGGCCGAGGCCCCTGCGGCGCGGCCCGACGGCGGGGCCGACCTGGAGACCCTGCGGGCGGTCGAGCAGCGAGTGCTGTGGCTGGCGACGTCGGTCATCGACCACGCCAACCGCCTGCGCCCCGATCCGTCCGGGCTGAAGGTCGGCGGCCACCAGGCGTCCAGCGCCTCGATGACGTCGATCATGACGGCGCTGTGGTTCCACGAACTGCGCCGCGAGGACCGGGTGTCGGTCAAGCCGCACGCCTCGCCCGTACTGCACGCCGTGAACCATCTGCTGGGCGAGCTGGACGAGTCGTACCTGACCACGCTGCGCAGCCTCGGCGGTCTCCAGAGCTATCCGAGCCGCGAGAAGGATCCGGACCCCGTCGACTACTCGACGGGATCCGTCGGGATCGGCGCGACGGCACCGATCTGGGGCGCGATCGCACGCCGCTATGTGAACGGCCGGTTCGGCGGCTGCGGCACGGGACGCCAGTTCTCGCTGCTGGGCGACGCCGAACTCGACGAGGGCGCCTGCTGGGAGGCCGTACTCGACCCCGCCGTCGCCGATCTCGGCGAGGTCGTGTGGATCGTCGACTTCAACCGGCAGTCCCTGGACCGCGTGGTGCCGAACATCTCGGCGACCCGGCTGCGCGGGATGTTCGACGCCGCGGGATGGCAGGTCATCACCGTCAAGTACGGGCGTCTGCTTGAGGAGTTGTTCGCGAGGCCCGGGGGCGACGCGCTGCGCGCACGCATCGACGAGATGACGAACCCGGAGTACCAGCGGCTGCTGCGCTGCTCCGCCGGGCAGCTGCGCGAGCGTCTGCCCGGCTCCGGTCCGGGACGCGAGCCCGTGGCGCGACTGCTGGCCGGGCTGGAGGACGACTCGGTGGTCTCCCTGCTGCGCAATCTCGGCGGGCACGACCTGGGCGCGCTCATCGAGGCCTACTCCCGCATCGACGACTCCCGGCCCACCGTCGTCTTCGCCTACACCGTCAAGGGACACGGGCTGCCGACGGCCGGTCATCCGCAGAACCACTCGGCGCTGCTGACCGGCGAGCAGATGCGGCAGCTGGCGGAGCGCGTGGGCGCCGACCCCGAGGTCCCCTGGGCCCGCTTCCCCGAGGGCAGCGCCGAGGCCGCGCTGTGCGACCGTACGGCGGCGAGGCTGCACCGCGACGAGGTGCCGCCGGCGCAACCCCCGTCCCTGCCCGCGGACTTCGGGCGCACGCCTTCCGGGAAGGGCTCCACACAGCAGGCCCTCGGCAGGGCCCTGCTGGACCTGACACGGGAGGCCTCCCGGGCGGCGGAGCATGTGGTGACCGTCTGCCCCGACGTCGCCTCCACCACGAACCTCGGCGGCTGGCTGAACAAGGTCGGCACCTGGTCCGCCACGAAGCGCCGCGACTGGTTCGACGACGACGCCGAGACCATCCTGCACTGGCGCGAACAACCGGGCGGACAGCACATCGAGTTGGGCATCGCCGAGACGAATCTGGTGAGCCTCCTGGGCGAGCTCGGCGCGACGTGGAGCCGGTGGGGCACGCCGCTGCTCCCGATCGGCGTGGTCTACGACCCGTTCGTGGGCCGGGCCCTGGAGCCGTGGTCGTTCGGGATGTACGCGGGCGGGCAGTCGATCCTCGTCGGCACGCCGTCGGGCGTGAGCCTCGCCCCGGAGGGCGGCGCGCACCAGTCGGTCATCACGCCGTCGATCGGTCTGGAACAGCCGGGCTGCACGGCTACGAGCCCGCCTTCGCGCTCGACGTGGAGTGGTGCCTGCTCGCCGGTCTGGCCGACCTCGGCAAGGCGGGCGGCAGTTCGACGTACCTCCGGCTGTCCACCCGTCCCGTGGACCAGGCGCTTGCCGCTGTTCCAGCCGACCCCGCGGCGCGTGAGCGGCGGCGCCGGCAGGCCGTGGCCGGGGGCTATCCGCTGCGCCGGCACGAGGCCCCGTCGGTGACGATCGCGGCCGCCGGCGCCATGGTCACGGAGGCGCTCGCAGCGGCCGAACGCCTCGAAGGGCTCGGCGTGGGCGCGGACGTCGTGTGCGTCACCAGCGCCGACCTGCTCTTCCGGGCGGTACGGGCACGGCAGGGCCTCCAGGACGGCCCGGACTGGATTCTCGGCCAGACCTTCCCCGCCGAGCGGGCACGTCCGATGGTGACGGTGCTCGACGGGCACCCGCACACGCTGGCGTTCCTCGCCGGAGTCAACGAAGTGCCGAGCCGCACGCTGGGGGTGACCGGATTCGGGCAGAGCGGGAGCCTCGCGGATGTCCACCGGTACCACGGCATCGACGCGGACGGCATCGTAGGGGCGGCGCTGGACCTGGCCGGCTGACTACGATGAGGGGCGTGCGACCGGTAGTTGTGCACATCGACGTGCCCCAGCCGCGGGAAGAGGTCTACGACTTCCTGGACGTCCTCGCGGCCCACGAGGAGTTCACCGACCACATGCTGCGCGAATGGGAGTGCTCCGGGCCCGCGCGCGGGGTCGGCTCCGCTGCCCGCGTGACGGCGGTGGCCGCCGGCCGGCGCGACCGCATCCGCATCGAAGTCGTCGCGGCGGAGCGCCCGTCGAGGATCGTCGAGCGCAACACCGGCGCTGGCGGCCGCCGCGTCGCGCACGGCACGTACGTGCTGAGGGAACTTCCCGGCGGCGGTACGCGGGTGCTGTTCGAGTACGCATGGCAGAGCGCGCCGCTGAGCGAACGGCTGGCCGCACCGGTGGTCAGGACGCTGCTGCGGCGCGCGAACCGGCGCGCCCTGCGGCGGCTGGCCGATGTGCTGCCCACCGCTATGGGCAGCCCTCGGGCAAGGCGGCCCCGGAGTCGCAGAGGTGCCTGATGGCGGCGGCGAAGGAATAGCAGTCGAAGAGCGCCGAATGCTCGTCTCCCGCAACCGGCTTGGACAGGCCGAGGACTTTCCACAGGCGCCCCACGTTCGCCGATTCCGTCGCCGGCGCGAGGGTGTTGACCCAGGGCCGGAGATTCATGAAGCCGACGTCGAGGAAGCCGTGTTCGACTTTTTCACCGCGAGCCCGCGCCCAGCCCACGTTCTCACCGAGAACCACCATGTCGTTGCCGTACGAGAGCACGGTCCGGCCACCGCGGCAGAACTCCAGGAAACCGCCGAGCGCTTCAGCCGGAGGAAGTCCGTCCCGGTCCACTTCTTCCTGACGGATTCCGGTGAGACCCGTGAAATACGGCGACAGTTCCGGATTGACCACCGGCCGGACAAGGGCTTCGTACTCGTCGACGACCGTGTGGTCGGCGTCCATCCGCAACGCGCCGATCTGCACGATCTCCCGAAGCTGCCCCGGTGCCGTCCAGTCCTGTTCGAGAGCCCCCGGCCAGGTGGTGAATTCGAGGTCGAATACGACAAAGGTGGGCAAGGTCGTACCTCCGTGTCCGTGAAGCGGCTTCCGTGCCGTGCACCCCATACCGTGCGGCGGAGCCCGCGGCCACCAAGCCAATCACGGGAGTCGCCGCCGCTCAGGAGAGAACGGCACCGCTACTGAGCATTCGTGGTCCGTTCACCGGATTTCCGGACGGCACCGGCGCCGGCCTGTGAAGGAACTGCATACGCCCTGCTCGCGGGGGACGAAGGCGCCCGGTGGGCCGCTACAGTGAGGCCGCCGTCGCCGCTCAACTGCCCTGCCACGGGAGGCCCTTGCGTGCTGCTTCAGCTCCTGATCATCTGCGCCTGGGTGGTCTATCTCCTGGGATTCCTCATGCTGCTGGCCGTTCTCGAACGCTTCCGCAGCAGGAGGACCCTGCTCCGCCTCATGCTGTGCACGGGCAGCCTGATCATCAGCGCCCTCATGCTCTGGGTGGCCACGAGCGCCGAAGTGCCGGAGACCTACGCCGGCACATCGCTGACCCGGCTGCTCGACACCGCTGCGGACTGGCTCCACTACGTGCTCGTGACGACGGCCGTCGCCGTACTCGTCATCGCCGCGGTCCGCGGTCACCGCAACTTCCGCACCCGCTGAACGGCGCGACGGCACCTGCGAGTTCGGGCGCCGGTGGTGAGGGAGGCGGTGGTGAGGGAGGCGGCGGCTCCACCGGTCGCGACCGCGATGCGGGAGAGCGCGCCTGCTTGCGTGACTTCGCACCTGCCAC
Organism: Streptomyces sp. HNM0575; assembly: GCF_012726265.1. Lineage (GTDB taxonomy): Bacteria > Actinomycetota > Actinomycetes > Streptomycetales > Streptomycetaceae > Streptomyces. Next base: position 670,465 of record NZ_JAASAG010000003.1, read on the forward strand.
GAGAAGCCGGCGCGCTCCCGCCGGTCGGACGGCGGTCAGCCCACCGTGCCGTCGATGAAGGCCGCGCGGACGCCGGCGGCGTCCGCGCGCAGCAGACCCAGCGACTCGGCCGTCCTGCCCTCGGCGGTGAAATCACGTCCGCAGAGGGCGCTGCTCACCGCGATGAAGGAATCGGTCAACGGCAGTGAGAGCCCGACCCGTTCGGCAAGCGAGCTCCAGATGACCAGGCCGAACGGGATGTCCTCGGTGAAGTAGCGGTGGCCGACCGAGTCCGGCTCGGGGAAGGCCTGCTGGCCGTAGCCCTGCACGATCCGTTCGACGAAGCTTCCCTCTGTGACGCCGTAGGCGGTGGTGAGGAAGTCCCAGAAGCTCGTCGTCTCCGCTCCGAGGGCCGCCGCCAGGCGGAGGCGCTCCCTGTCGAGTGCGTCGACGACCTCGGCGATGCGGGGCGTGACCAGGGAGTGCAGCGGGTGACGGTCGGCGTCCTCGACGGTCTTGAAGTTCAGCACGGCCGGCGGGACGTGGTAGATGGGGTTGCAGTTGAGGAGGCCGACGGTCAGTGTGTCCCCGCCCGGCACGTACCGCTCTCCGAAGAAGGCCCGGAGGATCGCGAGGGCCTGGGGAGTGTCCGCGCTGGGAACGGCGGCCAGGGGGACCGAGCGCTTGACCGCCCCGATGTAGACGTTCGCGGGCTCGCGCAGGCGGCATGTGTACAGGCTGGTCGCCGTCTCCGCGACGAGGCAGCGGGTGCGGCCGGCGACCGCGAACATGCGGGCGAGCTCGACGCCGCTGCCCAGCACCCCGGGCTGGAACAGGACGAGTTGGGAGGGTTCCAGGACGGCCGCGAGCTCCTGCGATATGTAGGCGTGTGCGAAAGCCGGGGCGGCCACGGCGACGACCTGTGCGCCGTCGACGGCCTCCTTCAGGTCGGTGGTCAGCACGGACGGCTTGCCGTGACCGTCCACCTCGCCGACGACGTCGATGCCGCCCCCGTTGGCCCTGATCGGTTCGAGGTCGTGGCCCCACCGGTCGAAGAGCCGCACGTCGTGGCCCTGGAGCGACATGTGGCCCGCGATGGCCTGACCGACGTTCCCCGCGCCGATGATGGCGATGCTACCCATGCGAGAGCTTCTCTCTTTCTGTTGCGATCCGGCGATCCGTACGTCGCCTCGGCTCGGCTGAGGCTGAGGTCCCGCAGGGGGCTGTGTCCGTGAGAGCCCAGTCCTGCGGTCATCGGGCGCCGGCTGCTCGGCAGGAGCCGACGGCAGCGGCGCCCGAAGGGTTCATCTGACGGGCACGCCCGGCCCGAGCGGGATGCCGAGCGTGTACCAGAGGGCGAAGAAGCAAGCCCACGAGACGAGCACGGTGAAGCCGACGGGAATCGTGAAGGACAGCAGCGTTCCGATGCCGGCGCCCTTGCGGAACTGCTGGACGAACCCCAGCGCCAGGACGAAGTACGCGTTCATGGGCGTGGTGTTGGTGACCGAGTCCCCGATTGCGAAGGCCACCATCGCTGCCTGTGGGGCGAGCCCGATGTACATCACCAGCGGGACGATCACGGGGGCGAGGATGGACCACATCGCCGAGCCGCTGCTGATGACGATGTTGAGGCCGCTGATGGCCACGACGATCACGAGCAGGATGACGAGATGGGGCGCATCAAGGGACTTGAGGAGATCGGCCCCTTCGACGGTGATCACTGATCCGATGCCGGTCCACGTGAAGTAGGCGAGGAACTGCGCGACCGCGAAGAACAGGACGATCACGGGAGCGATCGAGCGGATCCCGTCCGCCATGGCCGACGGGACGGAGGACAGCCGGGGGATCGTGCCCACCTGCTTGCCGTAGACGATCCCGAGAATCGCGAACAGCAGCGCGATGAACACGGCGATGTTCACGACGACGACGGACTGGACGATGCTGCCGCCCTCTCCGCGGAAGGGGGAGCCCGGCCACAGCAGTGCCGTAACTCCCAGGACGTAGGCCACGAGCACCGCGGCCGACAGCTTCATGGCGCGCTTCTCGGCAGAGGTCAGCGCGATCGCGTACGGGGCGTCGCCGTGCTCCGGGGCCTCCTCCGGGGCCTCCGCGTGCCGGGCGCTGAAGACGCTGTCGGCGACCGCTTCGTCCTCGGGTATCGAGGCGAACTCGGGCCGCTTCGCCAGGAACAGGTCGACGGTGAGGGCGATCACGGCAGCGAGGAAGACCGAGGACGCAGCGGTGAAGAAGTATGTGGCGACCGGGGTGATGACGTAATGAGGATCGACGGTGTGCGCGGCCGCGGTCGCAAGGGAGGAGCGGACGGCGTCGGCCGGCGTGACGAGGGGACTGGCGTTGAAGCCGATCGCCGTCGCCGCGTAGGCGACCATCAGGCCCAGCAGAGGGCTGCGGCCCGCGCTTCGATAGGCCAGGGCACCCAGCGGAATCATCACGATGTAGGCCGAGTCGCTCATGACGTGTGCGGTCATGGCGCTCAGGGAGATGGAGAAGGTCAGCCAGCGCCTGGGCAGCCTGCCGATCGTGACACGCAGGAGCGCGGTGAGCAGACCGCTCTTCTCCGTGACGCTGACGCCGAGCAGCACCACCACGACGACCGTCAGGGGCGGGAACCCGGCGAAATTGTCCAGCGCGGACTTCACCGCGAACTCGGCTCCAGCGGTGGAGAGCAGGCTCTTCACCGCGACGGAGTCGCCCGTCGAGGGAAGCGTGACGGACACGTCGGCAGCGGCCAGCACGGCACTCGTCACGCTGAGGAGAGCCGCCAGGATCCAGAACAGCCAGAACGGATGGGGCAGTTTGTTTCCCGCTCGTTCGATGGCGCTGAGCGCCCGGAACAGCCGTTTCATGGACGGATCGGCGACCGGATCGCTGCTCATGGTCTGCGTCATCTCAGAGGCCTTTCGGGTTGATTGCGCTGGAGCCGTCTCGGGGACGAAGGGCGGGGCTCCGTCCGGCTCGCAGGCCTCCGCCGTCTCCGTGTGAGTCCGCGCTGCGGAGCCGATTCCGCGCATGACGGGTCCCGGAGGCGGCCGGGGGCCGGAGATCGAGGCCGGAGATCTGCTGTGTGAGCCGCGTCCGGAGGATCCGGACGGCAGGGTGGGACCTCGGCCGGGAGCGGTCCGGCCGCGCGTACTGGTGGGGACTGGTGGGGGCAGCCGCTCGGGGAGCGGTGCGGATGTGTCGCACGCCGCGGCGAGCTGCGTCGTGGCGCGCCCCGCGCCGGTGAGGCGGCGCGTCATGATCTCGGTTGCGGACTCGTCCGGTACGGGAAGGCCAGGGCCCGTTCCGGATGAAAACCGCCTGGTTGCTGAGGGGTTGAGGCTCGGGCGAACCGTGCTGCCGCGGTCAGGTGGCCGCCGCCGGCCGGATCGACCGGCTGGGCCCGTTGTCTCTAGGAGCCCGGTGGGGGATCGATGGTCTGCTCGAGGAAGAACTCGACGAGGTCGGGGCGGGTGATGTCCCACCTCGCTTCGGCGAGCTTGCCGTCGGCCAGCCAGGTCAGCCGGCGCAGCCGGATCACCGCCTGGCCCTCGGGTACGCGCAGCCGTGCCGCGGTCGCGGCATCGAGCGCGATGGGGTCGATGTAGATGCGGGATTTGACCGCTGGGATGCCCAGGTGCGCGAAGTAGTCGTGCGTCGTCAGGTGGTCGAGATCCTCCTCTTGCAGCCGGGGTGCCAGTGAGAACGGGATGACGGACAGCTCGACGGCGATCACGTTGTCGTCGACGTCGTACTTGAGCCGTCGCAGTTGATGCACGGGTATGTCGTCGTCCACGCCCGGCAAGTCCAGACCGGCGTCGTGGGCCTGCACCACCTGCGCGGACTCCACGGCATGCCGACCGGGGATCTTCGGCCCCGGCAGGGACGTGTTGACGAAGCGAAGCAGGTTCTCCTGCCGTGCCCCGTCGGTGACGAAGGTGCCCCGCCGGCGGTGGCGCTCCACCAGCCCGGCCTGCGCCAGCTCGCTCAGCACGCGCTGCGCGGTCGCGCGGCCGACCAAGTGCACCTGCTGGAGCTCGGCTTCAGTGGGAAGCCGACTGCCGGGAGGAAGCGCGCCGGAGCGGATCTGCTGCTCGATCTCGTTGCGGATCCGCAGGTATGCGGGAACTGCCATGGCCAGAAATGTAGGCCCGCTCAATTGACCGGTCAATACCTGTTTTTTGCAGTCAATTAACCGGTCGACCACGCGCCCGGTTGTGCGCGCTCACCAGCCACCCGGGGGGGCTTTGGCGCCGAAGGGCTCGGCCACGGCCAACCGGCATGCAAACGCCCCTCGGTGGGTGGATGCCGAGGGGCGTCGTTCCGTGTCCGGGTACGAGTGGCTTGTTCGGCCAGAGTGCGTCACATGGTCGGCGCACCTCTGCCCATCGTCACCAGCCGGCGAGGCCGGCGTTCACCTGCGCGTCGCAGATGTTGTAACCGCCCTTCGCATGGCCCTTCTTCGTCTCGCCGTTGACGGTGACCGAGCAGTGAATATCGCCGGAGCCTTGAAGCTGCGCGCTGACGTTGTAATACATCGCGTCATCGTTCAGCGGAAGCGTCTTCTCGAAGGGGAGCCCCTTCCCGCTGATGCTCTCGGTGTCCGACCCATAGGTGATGTCCATGGGGCCGAGCGCGCCGTCAGGGGCGGTGCCCCACACCTTGAATGTGACCTTCGCGGGGTCGGCCTTCGGCTTCGCTTCGTCCTTCGCCGGCTTGGCGGACTTCTCCGCGGCGGGCGCCTTCGCGGCCGGGGAGGGCTTGGCGTCGGGGGCGTCGGTGTCGTCGCTCATCACGGCCGAGCAGCCGCCTATCAGCAGGAGCCCGCCGACGAGGGCGCCGAGTACCTTACGGCCGGTCTTCCTCTTCGGGTGCGGCTCGGGCTGCGGCGGGAAGGGCGGCTGCACGTAGGGGTCGGGCTGGTTCATGTCGCGGGTGCTCCCGTTCCGTTGTTTGGTTGTTGATGATTGGACGACCTTCCTGCACGCATGGTTGTGCTGTGTGATGTGTGGATTTTTGGTGAAGTAGCCGAGTTTCAAGAGGCCACAGACGCCGACGAGTTGCTGATCACGACGATCGCCTGGGCCACCAGGACCGGGTCCGCACGAACTGCTCGCGGAGGAATGGCGCATTGCCCCGCCCGGCGGGTACGAGGCGCCAGCGGATCGCCGCCCAAGGGTCCCCTCCGGAACGAAGAGTCGCCCCCGGCCCCCAAGAGGCGTTCCGCGGCGAAGTGTTGCGGGCCCATTGCGGAGCCACGAACGGGCTGTTGCGGTACCGCCGAGGCTCGCATAGATGCTTGACCAGGCGTTTCCCACCTCCTTAGGTTCGCCCGCATGTCTGTCCGGCTCATCCGGAGGCGCAGCGTCGACCTGCGGCGCGTGGCCTCCTCCCTCTGTCGCTGATCCCAGGGGCGCCCGCCGCGCCCAATTCGCAGATGACGCGCGCGACGACGGTCATGGAGCCACGTAATACCTATGGAACGACTGAGCAAGACCCTCTTCACGGGTGGGAACGAACACCGCGCCCTGGACGACGCGGGGCCGGAGTTCGGCCCCGGCACCGTCGGCGCCGTCGTCGGGCCGATCGAGGTCGGCCCGCGTGAAACCGCCGGATCCCGGCTTGTCAGCGAGTACGGGCGGCAGCCGTGAACGTGGAGATCCTCTCGCTGCTGGTGCTCGTGGCCATGTTCGTGGTGGCCTCCTTCGTCCCTGTCAACCTTGGAATTCTGGCGCTCGTAGCGGCATTCCTGATCGGAACCGGTGCCGGTGGGCTGGAAGTCGACAAGATATTCGGCGGATTTCCGGGCGACTTGTTCATCCTGATCGTCGGCGTCACCTATCTGTTCGCGCTGGCGAACGACAACGGGACGTTGCAGCGGATCATCGACCTGGCGATGCGCGCCGTGGGCAACCGGGTCGCCGTCATCCCCTGGCTGATGTTCCTGCTCGCCGCGTTCGTCGCCGCGGCGGGAGCGCTGAGCGCGGCGTCGGTGGCCATCGTGGCGCCGATGGCGCTGCGGTTCGCCGACCGCCACAACATCAGCCCGATGCTGATGGGGCTCATGGTGGTGCAGGGGGCGACGGCGGGTTCGTTCTCGCCGCTGAGCCCGTTCGGCGCGATCACCAATGGCCTGCTCTCCAAGAAGAACCTGCCCAGCGAGCCGATGGGCCTCTTCTTCAACAGCCTGCTGTTCAACTTGGCGGTGGCCGTCTGCGTCTTCCTCCTCTTCGGAGGGATAAAGCTGATACGCGAGCGGGGGCGGCAGCGAGTGGCGTTCGCGACGGCGGCCGCGGTGCCGGACACGACGACCACACCCGCGGGCGGGGTGGCGCTCGGGCCGGACACCGAAGAGAACGAGCCCGACGCCGAGGAACCGAGGACCACCAACTCCGATGAGGACACCGGCGGTTCCCGCGAACCGAAGGGCGCCGGACACCTGGAGCTGAACCAGAAGAGTGCGACGCTGCACCAGGTGTGCACCGTCGTCGCGATCGTCGGCCTGGTGCTGAGCACATCGCTCTTCCAACTGGACGTGGGCTTCGTGGCGCTCACCGCGGCGGCCGCGATCACGCTGATGGCGCCCTCGCGGTACGCGGAGAGCATCAAGCACATTCCGTGGTCCGCTGTCCTGCTGGTGTGCGGCGTCCTGACGTACGTGGAGGTCCTCAACCAGATAGGAACGATCGACTACTTGAGCGACGCCCTCACGGCCTCCGGGAACCCCTTGCTCACCGCCCTCGCCGCGTCCTACATCGGCGGCGTGATCTCGGCGGTCGCCTCGACGGCCGGCGTGCTCGGTGCGTCCATCCCGCTGGCCATACCCCTGCTGGAACAGGGCGCGCTTCCCATGCTCGGCACGATCAGCGCGATCGGCATATCCTCCAGCGTCGTCGACGTCAGCCCGCTGTCGACGAACGGGGCGCTCCTGGTGGCCAACCAGCGCAGCGTCGAGCCACGTGTCTACTTCCGCCGCCTGCTGTCATGGGCGCTGATCGTCATCGCGCTGGCCCCATTGCTGAGCTGGCTCATCTTCGTCGTCCTGTGAACTCCGAACCCACAACCCGAAGCGCCGAATCCGGCTCCGTACGTACGCGGAGGCGTCTCGCACGGAAGTGATCTCCCGTCCAGACCTCTCCCTCAGACGGGGAGCAGGGGCTCGGTGGTGGGGGCGCGCACTCCGGGGAAGCTGAGCGTCCGGTAGACGGCGATGCCGCCTGCCAGTTCGGCGCATGCCCGGGCCGCCTCGGTGGCCTGGCGCGTACACGACGGGTCACGGGAGTCCAGGAGCAGTCCGAGCGTCGTACCGCTGTGCCCGACGGCCACTCCGAGACCGCCGACCTCACGGCAGATCTCCAGCATCGGCTCCAACGACCGCTTGTAGCGGTGCGGCTGATTCATCAGCGCGCTGCGGGTCGCGACCCTGCCCACCTCTGCCAGGTCGTGACGCGGGATGGCGTCGGTGAGTCTGTCCAGCAGACGGGCGTACTCGTAACCCTGCGCTGTGGAGAAGGACTTGGGGATGCGGTTGTAGGCGACGGTGTCCACCGCGCCGCCCTCGTCGATCCCCACCACCGTCATCGCCGGAAGGGATCCGAGGACCGCACGAAGCCGCACCCGCCGGTGGTGGAACGCGACGATCCCCGGGTAGAGCACACCGTCGGTGGGCTCGATCCGGGCCAGCAGTCGCTCGATCCTGGCGGGCGGCATCGGTGTGCCGAGGGCCTTCGCCACGGCCCGGGCGGTGGCGACGAGGTCCGCCGACGAACTGGCCAGCCCCTTTCCCTCGGGGATCACACTGCTGAGGGCCAGTTCGCCCCTGACGGGACGATGCTCCTCCTCGACGATCAAGCGGACCAGCCGCAGTGCCTTCTTCTTGTGCACGGGGCGCACGGTGATCGCCGCGGCGCGCGGGTCCTGACGGAAAGTCGCCATGCTCCACCGGGCGACCGGCAGGGTCACGAGGAAGTCGCCACCGTCCTCCGGCAGCACCCCCTGCAACAGTTCGCCGAACGTGCCGAACGCCGTGGCCGTGCCCGTCGGTTCCTGTCGCGGTCTCACGTCGTCGGAGCGCTTCACGTCTTCCTCTCTTCTTCCTCTGTGGACCCACCTGGACGTGGACGTGGGGGAGGGGCTTGTCGCCTACGAGCAGGGCCAGTTGACGGCCTGACGTGACTGACGGTGCCGGTCGGTGTCGAGGACCTGGTGCGGGGATGTCGACGAAGCGTTAGATGAAACTGATAATCGTTCTAGCCTATCCTGGCGCCAGGAGGCAAGTGGGCCTCGCCTGTGGTCAGGGCCTTGCGAGTCGAAGGGCGGGTCCACGGGGTGGGGGTGCGCGATGATGCTCTTGACAATCATTTCCATTTAATAGACGCTCGCTGACGCAGGGCAGCCGCTCGGATCGAGCCGTACGTCCGCATCAGTCGTGCTGCCAGAACTGCGGCGGAACGCCCCGGAGTTCGCCTCCAGCGGGAGGCACGAGCCATGACGCAGCAGTGCAGCCGGCCGGGACGGGACCCACAGGAAGACCCCAGCAGGAGGAGCGATGGGCGAGCAGAACCGTATGAGGACAGCACTCTCCGCCGGCGACCCGGCGGTGGCCAGGGCGTGGGCTCTCCGCGAAACCCTTCCGCCCACGCTTCCCGCGGACGAGATCATCGCCCTGAACGCTCCCAAGGCGGACCTGCACACACGGCGCACATACGCCTACCGGGACTGGAAGTTCGAGGTGCCTCCCGGCGTCTTCTTGCCTGGAGAGACGAGCCGGATGATCCACGACCGGATACTGGACGGGACCATCCCCGTCAGCGGCAGGTCGTACGCCGCGATGGGGGCCGGTCTTGGTGTCGAGGCGGTCGTCGCCGGGCTCCGCGGGGCGACGGAGATCCACGCGATGGACGTCGACCCGGAGAGCGTCCGGGCGATGACGGAGGCCTATGAGCGCATCGTGGGAGACCGGCCCGGAACCTTGTTCCACCCGTGGGTCTCCGACCTGTTCGACAGCGTGCCCGACGGAGCACGGTTCGACGTCGTCACCTTCAACCCGCCCGCCGTGCGGGAGACGGTGAGTGAGGACCCGGCTGTCGTGCGCAACGTGTGCGTGGGGATCGGCATAGCCCGGCGGTTCTTCGACCAGGTCGTCCACCGGGACCTGCTGGCGGACGACGGCGAGGTCTACTTCATCGTCTCCAACACCTCCGAGATGCGGAACATCGTCGGGTACGCGATCGAGTCCGGATTCGTACCGGAGGTGATCCACCGTCAGTTGTGGGACACCGACAACGTGCAGACCTTCCTGTTCAAGTTGCGACGGATCGCAGCGGTCTGACGGGCCGGAGATGCACTCACATATCGCGGAAGCGATCAAGCAGCCCGACCTGATTCGCGTCCGGCCGGATCTGCTCTGTCTGCGCTTCGAATCGATGAAGATCTACTCGGCCCTGGGTGCGGTGCGTCATCTGCTCGACTCGGGGGCCGTGAAGCCCGGCGACACGCTCATCGACAGCTCAAGCGGCATCTACGCGCAGGCCCTTGTGCTCGCCTGCCACCGCTACGGGCTCAAGTGCCACATCGTGGGCTCCACGACCGTGGACCGGACGCTCCGCGTGCAGCTGGAGATCCTCGGCGCCACCCTGGAACAGGTCGAGCCGTCGAAGAACCTGCGACTGGACCAGGAACTGCGGGTACGCCGGATCGCGGAGATCCTCGAGGAGAATCCGTCGTACCACTGGATGCGGCAGTACCACGACGAAATCCACTACTACGGCTACCGCGAGGTCGCCGGCGTCATGGACCGGGAAATCCCCGCGGGGCCGGTCACGTTGGTCGGCGGCGTCGGCTCGGGGGCGTCGACCGGCGCCATCGCCACGTACATGCGGGAATCCGGCCGGGACGTGTCCGTCGTGGGTATACAGCCCTTCGGCAGCGTGACGTTCGGATCGGAGCACGTGCCGGACCCGGACATGATCATCGCCGGCATAGGCAGCGCCATCGAGTTCAGGAACGTCCGGCACGACCTGTACGACAGGATCCACTGGGTCAACTTCGAATGCGCCTTGTCAGGATCCGTCGAACTGCTGCGCAGCACCGGCATATTCGCCGGGCTCTCGGCCGGGGCGGCCTACCTGACCACCCTCTGGGAACGACGCGGGGACGGCTCGCGCACGTACGTCTTCATCGCGGCCGACACGGGCCACCGCTACGTCGGGGACGCCTATGCGCAGCACCGTGACGCCAAGGACATCGGGACCCTGAGGCCGCACGAGATCACCTCCCTCGACGACTTGAAACCTCCTTGGTCGGCGGCTTACTGGCGCGACATGTCCCCGCCGCGACGCGGCAGTTGAGACCCCGCGACGAAAAGGGACCCCGCCGCTCGGAGAGAGGCGGGCCGATCCCGAATCGGACAGCACGAATCCCATCCGCAATTCGACGAGAGAACTGAGAATGCCGTACCCGAAGCCGCACACCGTCGCGGAACTCACCGAGGGAATACTGGAGGGGGCCTACGGTCCGGATCCGAAGGACGTGACGGTCACCAGCGCCTTCTGGCTTTACCACACGACGCGGCTCGCAGGCGGCGACGTCACTTACCACAACCACTATCTCCTGCTGCGCGCCGGAGACAGCTTCGGAGCCTGCTCCTTCGAAGCGGGTGAACTGGGCCCCGAGTTCTGCGAGAACGCCTCCGGCTTCCCGCTGGAGAGGCTCTTGCGCAGCGAGTCCGCCTCAGTGCGCATCGCCGCCCTGGACGCCTACCTCTCCCGGGTCCGGCCGCACCGGGAGGCCGTTGAAGCCGAGCCGGTCACACTGCCCACGGGAACGCCTGAAACGCGGGCGAGGGCGCGGGACGCCGCCATCGCCGGACTCCTCGACCTCGAACCGGGTGCCCGGGTCGCCTTGATCGGCGTCGTGAATCCACTGATCGAAGCGATACGTGAGCGGGGCGGCGTCGCTCTGCCCTGCGACCTGAACCTGCGCACCACACAGTGGGGCGAGCCGGTCTCGGACGACATGACCGAAGTCCTGGAGCAGGCCGATGCCGTGGTGGCCACCGGAATGACCCTCGGCAACGGCACATTCGACCTGATTCTCGAGCACTGCCGGCAGCACGACGTGCCGCTCGTGGTCTACGCACAGACCGGCAGCGCCGTCGCCCGCGCGTTCCTCCCCAGCGGTGTCACCGCGCTGTCCGCCGAGGCCTTCCCGTTCTCACAGTTCAGCGCGGACGCGACGGTCCTCTACCGCTACCGGGCCGGCAGCTCTGCGGCGGCACTCGAGGAGGCATCGTGAGCGCCGGGACCGCACAGGTGAAGCGGGAGGATTCCGAGACGGGTGAGCGGCTTCCGGGCGATCTGAAGATGACGCGCACCCTGTGGCCCGTTCTGCTGGCTTCAGCGGTCGGGCTGCTGCCGTTCACCGTCTTCAGCACGTATCTCGTACCGATAGCGGACGAGTCCGGCAGCAGCGTCGCAGCGATGGGCGGGCTGCGCGGACTCGGGGGCCTCGCCGCCCTGTTGGTGGGTACGGCGCTGGCACCGCTGATCGACCGCATCCCCAGGGAGTGGGCCGCGGCCGGGGGACTCGGCGTTCTGGCAGTCTCGGCTGCCCTCGGAGCGAGCGGCGAGTACATCCTTCTCGTGGCGTTCTGCCTGCTCGTGGGCGCGGGCACTGCCGTGCTCAACCCGGCTCTGACCGCTGCGGCGGCCGACCGGTTCGGTGCCGGCAAGGCGGCCAGCCGGGCGGCGACGCTGGTCACGGCGACCCAGTCCATGACGGCCATGCTGGCGGCGCCGGTGATCGCGCTGCCCGCGGTGTTCTGGGGATGGGAAGGGGATCTTCTCTCGGTCACGGCCGTCTCGCTGCTGCTCGCGATCATTCTGCTCTCCAGGCGCGGGCGTTCCGGGGCGGAGGAAGAAGAGGCCGACACCAGCGGGAAGTTGAGCTACCTCGCTTCGTTCAAGGCCCTTGCCGCGGTGCCCGGTGCGGTGCCGCTGCTGCTGATCTCCCTTCTCCGCACTGCCGTGTTCATGGGATATCTGGCGTACCTGGCGGCGTACTACGACAGCCGCTTCCAACTCGCCCCCGGTCTCTTCTCGTTCGTCTGGACACTCAGCGGCGCGTCGTTCTTCGTGAGCAACCTCCTCACAGGGCGTCTGACGAACTCCGCCCAACCCCGCGTGCGTACCGAGCACTTGCTGATCCTGGGCCTCCTCGCGGCCCTGGCTTCCGTCGTCGGCTTCTACTTCACGCACTGGCTTCCGGCGGCTCTCGTGCTCACCTCGCTCCATGCGGCGAGCCACGCGGTCGTGGCCGCGTGCGCGGTGAGCCTTCTGGTGAGGCGCTGCGGGGCGCTGCGCGGGTCCGCGCTGAGCATCAACGCGGCAGGCATGAGCCTCGGCGTCTTCCTGGGCGCATCTCTCGGCGGCCTGGGTCTCGGCATCGCCGGCTATCCCGGCGTGGCACTCGTCTTCGGCATCCTCACCGCGGCGGCACTGGGCGCCGGCTTCCTGGTCTCCCGGCTCCCGTACGAAGCCGGCGGTGAGGACGGCGAGGTCGGCGAAGAAAAGGCGGAGTCATCTGATCCGCCGGCAACGCGGTGACCCCGGTGACCCGCCCTCCCGAGCCGTCCTCCCCACGCAGGGGTCTGATGCCGGTCTGCGCCGGTCTCCTCGTCCTGCTGCCGGTGTCCGTGCTGGTGGCGATCGGTCTGGGAACGGCGGTGGTCACGCCGGGCGATACGGCCCGGTACCTGTGGGCCGCCCTGAGCGGCGGGGAGATCGGCCCGAACGAGGCGACGACGTATCAGATCGTCTGGGAGATCCGCACGCCACGCGTACTGCTGGCCGCGCTCGTCGGGGCGGGGCTGAGCACCATCGGGGTCGCCGTCCAGGCGATGGTGCGCAACGCCCTGGCCGATCCGTACGTGCTGGGCGTCTCCTCCGGAGCGTCCGTCGGTGCCGTGAGCGTCACCGTCACCGGGGGGCTCGCGGGCCTGGGGGTCTACGCCATGTCAGCCGGCGCCTTCCTGGGGGCGCTGGCGGCCTCCGCCCTCGTGTACGCCGCTGCCGCCGGCCGGGCCGGGATGTCCCCGTTGCGCCTCATCCTGACCGGCGTCGCCATGGCGCTCGGCTTCCAGGCCGTGATGAGCGTGATCATCTATCTGGTCCCCAGCAGCGAGGCCACCAGCACGGTCCTGTACTGGACGATGGGCAGCTTCGGTTCGGCGACGTGGGCGGCCCTGCCGGCGGTCGCCGTCGCGGTGCTGCTCGGACTCGTGCTGCTGAGCCGCCGCAGCCGCGCCCTGGACGTGATGGCACTCGGCGACGAGACGGCTGCGAGCCTCGGCATCGACCCCGACCGGCTGCGCAAGGCGCTCCTGGTCCTCGTCTCGCTCGTCACCGGAGCCATGGTGGCCGTGAGCGGTGCCATCAGCTTCGTGGGCCTGGTCATGCCCCATCTGGTGCGCATGGTCGTCGGCGCCACCCACGCACGCGTACTCGCGGTCGCTCCGCTCGTCGGGGCCGTCTTCATGGTGTGGGTCGACCTCGTGGCCCGGACGCTGGTGGCCCCGCGGGAACTGCCCCTCGGCGTCATCACCGCACTGATCGGCGTTCCGGTCTTCGTCACCTTGATGCGCCGCCGGGCCTACATGTTCGGAGGCCGCTGAGATGGACCTGACCCTGGATCAGCTCTCCGTCGTGACCGACGGCAAGAAGCTCCTGCGCGACCTCTCCCTGAACGTGCCGGACGGCAGATGCGTCGGCCTCGTCGGGCCCAACGGCAGCGGCAAGTCGACGGCGCTCAAGTGCATCTACCGGGCGCTACGGCCCAGTTCGGGCACGGTGCGGATCGGTGCGGAGGAGCTGTCCCGTCTCAGCATGCGCCGAAGCGCGCAACTGGTCGCGGCCCTGGCCCAGGACGGGGAGATCGACCTCGACTTCACCGTGGAGGAGGTCGTCGCGCTGGGACGTACTCCCCATATCCGGGGCAACCAGGCGCTCAGCTCCAGGGAGCGCGGGCTGTGCGAACGGGCCATGGAGCAACTGGACATCGGCCACCTGGCCCGTCGCGGCGTACTGACGCTCTCGGGCGGCGAGCGTCAACGCGTCCTGCTGGCCCGCGCCCTCGTCCAGGAACCGCAGATCCTCGTCCTCGACGAGCCGACCAATCACCTCGACGTGCGGCACCAGGTGGAGCTGCTCTCGCTGCTGCGCAGCGCCGGCCTTACCGCCCTGGTCGTCCTGCACGACCTCAACCTCGCCGCCGCGGTCTGCGACCAGCTCGGCGTTCTCCGCGAAGGACGCCTGGTCGCCACGGGCAGCCCCGAGGACGTCCTGACGCCGGAGTTGATGCACGACGTCTTCGGCGTCCGCACAACCCTCATCAGCCACCCGCTGACCGGCGTCCCGCAGTTGCTGTACTCCCTCACCCCTCCATCACCGAACGGAAGTGACGCCCGATGCCCCTCACGCGACCACTGAACCACGCACTGAACCACGCACTGAACCACGCACGGCGACGTGCCTTCGCCGGCTCGACCGCGGCTGCCGCGCTCCTGCTCAGCGGATGCGGAGCAGACATCGCGACCGACGGGAAGAAGTCCGAGAAGACCACCGTCAACAGGTGCGGCGAGCCGGTCGAATACACCGTGCCCAAGCGCACCGTCGCCTACGAGGGCGGCAGCGCGGACAAGCTCTTCAGCCTCGGACTGACGAAGCACGTCTACGGCTACGTAATGCCCCCGGCCAATCCGCCGGTGAGCGAGTCGCCTTGGGCCTCCGAATACGCCAAGGTGAAGAAGCTCAGCGACGACCTCCTCAACAAGGAACTCGTCGTCGACGCGAAGGCGGACTTCGTCGTGGCCGGCTGGAACTCCGGCTTCAGCGATCAGCGCGGCATCACGCCGGAGATCCTGGACAAGCTCAGGATCCAGAGCTTCATGCACACCGAGAGCTGCTACAACTACCCGAAGTACGCGGAGAAAAAGGCACCGTTCGAAGCCCTCTACACCGACCTGGAACGGCTCGGAAAGATATTCAAGGCGAAGGAGAAGGCGAAGAAGGTCGTCGACGGCCTCAGGGAACGCGAGCAGGCCGTGGCGTCGAAGGCGCCCCGCGGCAAGCGAGTGCCGGTCTTCCTCTACGACTCGGGCACCGACCAGCCCTTCACGGCAGGGAACCAGGTCCCGCCCGACGACATCATCAAGAAGGCAGGCGGGAAGAACGTCTTCTCGAACCTCGACCAGCGCTGGACACAGGTGAACTGGGAAAGCGTCACCAAGGCCGAACCCGAGGTCGTCATCATCCTCGACTACGGCGACAAACCGGCCAAGAAGAAGATCGATTTCCTCAAGAAGTCACCGCAGACCAGGGAACTGCCCGCCGTGAAGAAGAACAACTTCTTCATCCTCGACTACAACGAAGGCATCAGCGGCCCCCGCAACATCGACGGCCTGGAGAAGTTCGGAAAGTATCTGCGCGACTTGGAGCGTTGAAGCCCACAGGCAGGGCTGAGGCTCCGGCCCGACCAGCGCCGGCGTTTCAGTCGCGAGTTTGCCGGACCGGCAAGGAAGTTCGCGCCATCAGCGGGGGCTTCCGCACGCTGGCAGGCATGGACACAGACGAGTGGTACACAGACGAGTGGTACGACGTGGCCGCCGTCGGCGGTGGAGCCGCCGCACTGAGCGTCGCACTGGTATTGGGACGGTCCCGGTGCTCGGTGCTGGTGATCGACGCCGGCGGCAAGGAAGCCGCCTGATGAGTGGACACGAACACCCGCTCACGGACGAGGAAGCGGCAGCCGTCTTCGAGCCGCCGGCCTGGGAGGAGCGGTACTCCGGCGAGGAGACGCTCTGGAGCGGCGATCCCAACCCGCAACTGGTCGCCGAGGCCTCCGGGTTGACCCCCGGCACCGCGCTCGACGTCGGCTGCGGTGAGGGCGGCGACGTGATCTGGCTGGCCGGGCAGGGCTGGACGGTCACCGGGGCCGACTTCTCGGCCAACGGTCTGGCCCGCGCCGCCCGGCACGCCGAACAGGCGGGGGTGGGCGACCGTACCGACTGGTGGCAGGTGGACGCCCGGGCCTTCGCGGCCGGCGGCCGCTCCTACGACCTGGTCACCACCCACTACCTGCACCCGCCGGACGGCGGGATGGTCGAGGTCGCCGGCCGTCTGGCCGAGGCCGTCGCCCTGGGCGGGCACCTTCTGATCGTGGGCCACGCACCGTCCGACGCGTTCACCCACCTCACCGCGGGCCATCGCAGGGCGATGTTCCTCGCCGAGGATCTGCTGCCAGGCCTGCCCGACGGCTTGGAGGCCCTCGTGGTCGAGCAGCGGCCACGCACGGTGACGCGCGACGGCGTCACGGTCGACATCCACGACTCCACACTGCTCGTCCGCCGCACGAAGTGAACGAGTGGGCCGGGCGGTGTCGGCCCGCAGCTTGTGGGGATCCGGGCCGGGGCGACGTCACGGGTAGGTGTGCAGGGTCTCGCCGATGCGGTGTGCTGCCTCGGTGTGGCCGAACAGTCCGGGCAGGCCGCCGGTGTGCAGCAGCACCGTGCGCTCTCCGGGCCGAATGCTGCCGTCACGCACCGCGGCCATCAGTCCCGCCGCGGCACGTCCCGTGTAGACCGGGTCCAGGATGATGCCCTCCGTACGCGCCACCGTGGTGATGGCCCGCAGGACGGGTTCGTAGAAGACGCCGTACGCCTCGCCCACCTGATCGCCCCGGAGGCGCAGTTGTCCGGCCGCCACCTTGCTGCCGGTGAGTTCCGAGGCGAAGGCGGCGGCGACGGAAGCAGGGTCGGGGAGCGCCCCGACATCGACGCCCAGCACCCGTTCCGCTCCCAGGGACGCGACCAGGCCCGCCATCGTGCCGCCGGATCCCAGGGCCGTCACGACATGCCGGACGTCGGGCTGCTGGTTGAGGATCTCTTCACCCGCCTCACGGTAACCGCGGGCCCCCAGGGCGCTGGATCCACCGAACGGCACCGGATACGGCACGGCGCCCTCGCCACGCAGCTCGGCGCACGTCTTCTCGGCCAGCCCGGCCAGCTCTGCGGGCGCGGTGTCACCGGCCCACACGATCCGGGCGGCGAGAGCGGCATCCAGGAGCAGGTTTCCACCAGGCCGGTCCGGGCGGCCGGAGCCGGGCATGACCAGCACCACGTTCAGGCCGGCCCGGGCGCCCGCGGCCGCGGTGAGCCGGGCGTGGTTGCTCTGCGGTCCGCCCGTGGTGACCAGGGTGTCGGCGCCATGCTGGAGGGCGTCGGCGACCAGCCATTCCAGTTTGCGGACCTTGTTCCCACCGCCACCAAGTCCGGTCAGGTCGTCCCGCTTGATCCGCAGATCGTCCGGGGCCAGACCGATCTCCGAGGCCAGCCGGGGAGCCGCCTCCATCGGTGTGGGCCACGACGACAACGTCACCTTCTCCACCACGAACTCCCTCATCCATGTCGCAGCACAGCTCGCTGAATGAGGTCAGCCAGCACGCCGGATGCTCACCCTTTCACGCATACGAAGGGACGAGCCTCGGGTGCACGGGCAAGATCCGCCGGACAGTCCCTGGCCCGAGACCTGCGGAGGTTTCGTCACCGCCGTCCGCACAGGCCACTGACCGTTGGCCCAGGCGAGCAGGGCGCCGATGGCGACCGCCCTGGGTGCTGCCGGCCCGGAGTCCGGGTGCCTGCTGGCGGACGAAGGCTTCCTCGTGCGCGGGCGCGGGCCCGGCGCGCAGGGCGAGGCCGGCTCCTGCCGCCGTGCCTCGGTCGCCCTCCAAGGACTTCCGGAGGCGGCCGCTCAGAGATCGGGGGTGGCGAGGTGGTCCGCGGTGCCGCCGCGCCATTCGATGATGAGGAGCGTCGCGTCGTCACTGGTGACGCCGCCGCGCTGTCGCTTGAGGTCGGAGGAGAGCCGGCGCACCAGGTGGGTCACTCCGCTGGCCAGCGGGGAGACGTGCTCGATGGTGTCGATCAGGAGCTGCTCACCGAACTGCTCCCCGCTGATCTTGTGTTCCTCGACGAGGCCGTCGGTGAATGCGATCACGCGGTCGCCCTGGTGGAGCTGCACGGAGGAGACCGTGGGAAGGTTGCCGCCGAAACCGACCGGCAGTGTGGTCGGGCTCTCCAGCCTCTGCACCACTCGGTGCCCCCGGACCAGCATGGGGGCCGGGTGTCCGGCGTTGACCCACTCCAGGTATCCGGTGGAGACGTCCAGGCGCATCATCTGGCCCGTCACGAAGTCCTCGGGCCCGAACGCCTCGTCCATGGCGGTGTCCATGAACCGGTACACCTCCGCCAGTTCGGCGCCCGAGCGCCGGGCGTGCCGGTAGGCGCCCATGGCCACGGTGGCCAGTCCCGCGGCCTTCAGTCCGTGCCCCATCGCATCGATGATGACCAGGTGCAGGATGTCCTCGTTGAGGACGTAGTCCAGGCTGTCCCCGGCGACCGCGTACGTGGGCTCCAGAAGACCGGCGACGGAGATCTGCGGGGTCGTCATCGACAGCGGCGGGAGAAGCTGTCGCTGGATCTCGGCCGGGACGCTCATCGCCTCACCCTGGCACCGGGCCATGAAGAACTGGTCCGTGTAGTGGCTCTTGGTGACGAGAATGTCGGCGACCAGGCTCGCCAGCCGGCTCAGCAGCCGCAGATCGTGCTCCCCGACGGCGTCCAGCGTGAGGGACAGGACGCCGACCTCATCGCTGCCGTCGAGCAGCGGCAGATACATCCGCACCCCGTCTGCCTGCTGATCCCGGAGCGGACGCCGGTCCATCAGCGCCCTCCCCGCCCGGGAACCGTCGACGGCGACCGGCTCACCGTCGATCAGGCCCCGGCCGGGCATGGGCACCAGCAGCCGCTGGTCATGGTCCTGTAGATGGATCGAGACCTTGCGGCCCCCGATCCTGCTGATCTCCTCTGCCACCAGCGGCGCGATCAGGTGCGGCGGCATCTCGTGGGCGCGATCCAGCAACTGCCCCAGCAGCCGCTCCCCGAAGCCCTCCGTGAGATCAGCCGGAACACGGCGGCCGTCATGCCGGCTCTCGTCCACGGCACGCTGCCTTCCCTCGCCCGACAACCCTTCCCGTACCACGATGGCGCGGAAGCTTCGCGGCAGCGCACAGGGCTACGCCACCCGGGTGTGAACTTCCTCGGCCCAGACGTGCCCGTACGCGGAGAGTGAGGGGCGAGAGCAGGGCTTGCGATGTTACGGACGGCCGCGGTCGCCGCTGTCGGCTTCTCGCGGCCGTGGTGACGGTGAGGGTTCGAGGTGGCGGGCGATGAGCTTCACGGCGACCCGGGCGTGCTCGCCGGTTCCTCGTCGACGACCCGGTGGCCCGCGGCCTTCAGGCCTTCGGTGACCGCCCGCGCGAACGCGGCGACGGCCTGGTTGTGGCGGCTGGGCACCCAGACGACCGAGGTCGTCCATGCCAGTTCGGCCCGTTCCAGCGAGCGCCATACCAGGCCTTGCGGAAGGGGCGCACCCGGAGCCTCGTTGAGGTGGACGCCGCGGCCGGCCAGGACGAGGCCGTGGACGAAGTGGGGGTTGCGGGCGTGCCGGATGGCCCCCGGCAGGAAGCCCTCGTCGCGGCAGACGGTGAGGATGTGGTCGTAGAGCCGGGGCGCCATCTCGCGGGGGAAGATGATCAGCGGGGTGCCGTTGAGGTCGCGCAGCCGCAGGGGGCCGGTGCCCTCGCCCGCGGGGGTCCCGTCGGCCGAGGGGAAGTCCGCGGGCAGCACGACACCGAGTTCGCGCCGGGCCACGGGCCCCGACTCCAGGCCGACGGTGTCCGAGGGGTGCCGGACGACGCCCGCGTCCAACTCGCCCTCGCGCAGCCTCGTGAGCTGCTGGTCGGTGGTGAGTTCGTGCAGCTCGATCAGTACGTCCGGTGCCTGCCGGGCGAAGCCCGCCGTGAGCGTCGGCAGCACGACCGGGTTGGTGTCCGGCGGCACTCCCGCCCGCAGCACTCCCGCCTCACCCGGCCGGATGCGGCGCATCGCCTCGCGCGCGGTCTCCACGCCGGAGAGCACGGGCCGTACGTGCTCCAGGAGGAGCGCCCCGGCCTCGGTGAGCTGGACGCGGTGCCGGGTCCGGTCGAAGAGGCGGACGCCCAGCTCCCGTTCGAGGTCGCGGATGCGCTGCGACAGCGGCGGCTGCGCCATGTGCAGCCGTTCCGCGGCCCTGCCGAAGTGCAGTTCTTCGGCGAGGACGGCGAAATAGCGCAGGTGCCGCAGTTCCATGGGCGGACCATATCGCTCCGATATCAGGGCCAGTCCCGATTGGTGTTGGCCGGAATGCGTCCCCCGCTGCTTCCATGACTGGCCAACGGGAGCGCCCACGGCGGACGCGTCGCCGCCACTCGCCGTTCGTCTCCGCCCGCGCCCCGACCGCTCCCTGACCGGCGCCCGAGGCGCCCTCCCGTCCGTACTCCCCAGATCCGTACACCCCGAGAAAGGGACTGGCTCATGTCAGACACCGCCGCCGCAACCGCGGTCGTCGTGGACCGTCATCCGGTCGCCGGCGCCGAGGAGGGCGAGAACGTCGTCGGCGAGATCACGCTCAACCGGCCCGAGAAGCTCAACGCCTGGACGGCGGCGATGCGGGCCGAACTGGTCGCCGCCCTCGACGCGTTCGCCGCCGATCCGCGGTGCCGCGCCGTGGTGGTCACCGGAGCGGGCCGTGCCTTCTGCGCCGGTCAGGACCTCGCGGAGACCGCCGCCATCGACCCGGACGACCATGCCGCGAGCGAGGAGTGGATCGACGACTTCGGCCGCCTCTACCGCGCGCTGCGGAACCTCGGCAAGCCGTCCGTCGCCGCCGTCAACGGGGTCGCCGCCGGCTCCGGATTCCAGTTCGCGCTGCTGGCCGATCTGCGCATCGGACACCCGGGCGTGAAGATGGGCCAGCCCGAGGTGCTCTCCGGCATCCCCAGCATCACCGGGATCTGGGCCATGTGGGACATCCTGGGCCGGGCGAAGACCACGGAGTTCGCGCTCACGGGACGGCTTGTCGACGGTACGGAGGCGCAGCGGCTCGGTCTGCTCACCCGGCTCGTGGACGAGGACGCGGTACGGACGGAGGCCCTGGCCGAGGCCACGGCGCTCGCGTCGCTGCCGTCCGGTGCCGTCGCGCTCACCAAGAACCGGATCCGCGAACTCGACGACGCCGGGCTGGACGAGGCGATCGCCGCTGCGAAGAAGGTGCACGCCGCGGCGTACGCGACCGGTGAACCGCAGCGCGAGATGGCCCGGTTCCTCGCGGGCCGCGGACGCTGACCCGCCCCCCTCGTCGGCCCGCCACCCGACGTTCGGCGACCGCACCCACCCGCGCCCGTACCGCGGCGCAGACCCACCCCGGCGCAGACCCACGGCGGCACAGAACCGCGCCCCCGCCGCGCGGCCCCGCCCCCGCCCACCCCCTATGAGAGGAACCGAACCGCGATGACCACCAGCGTCACGCCGCACACCGGCGATGCCGCAGACGTCCACAGCACCTACCGCGGCCTCGTGGCAGAGCACCGTTGGAACGTGCCCGAGCGCTACAACATGGCCGCGGACGTCGCGGACCGGCACCCCGGCGACGCGCTCGCCCTCATCTTCGAGGACCACACCGGCCACACCCAGCACGTCAACTGGCAGCAGATCCGGGACCGTTCGAAGCAGATCGCGGCGCACCTGCACGGCCTCGGCGTCCGCAAGGGAGACCGCGTGGCCGTACTGCTTCCGCAGCGCACCGACACCCCCGCCACCTATCTCGGCGTGCTGCGCACCGGCGCCGTCCTGGTGACCATGTCGCTGCTGTGGGCCGACGACCCCATCCGCTACCGGCTCGCGGACTGCGGCGCCACCGTCCTCGTCACCGAGAGCGCGGCGCTGGCGCGGGCACAGCACTTCACCGGCACCGTCGTCGACGTGGACGACCCGTCGATCGGCGCGCTCCCGCCCGTCTTCGAGACCGCCGACACCGCCGCCGACGACCCGGCGCTGATCTTCTACACCTCCGGAACGACCGGCGCCGCCAAGGGAATCGTGCACGCCCACCGCACACTGCTGGGCCACAACGAGTTCCGCTACTGCCACGACCTGCGGCCCGGCGACGTGTTCTACGGCGCGGGCGACTGGGCCTGGTCGATGGCGAAGCTCATGGGCCCGCTGCGGGCCGGCGCCGTCCATCTCGTCTACCGTCCGGCCGCCGGCTTCGACCCGGACGGGCTGCTGGCCGCCATGTCCCGGCACAAGGTGACCACCGCCCTGGTCAATCCGACCTTCCTGCGCAAGATGCGGCAGGACGTACCGGACGCCGGGCGCCGCCACCGCCAGTCGCTGCGCGTCGTGTGCTGCTCCAACGAGCCGCTCACACCGGACCTCATCGGCTGGTTCCGCGAGCAGTTCGGCGTGACGCCCCTCGACTACTACGGGTCCACCGAGTCGTATCCGCTGATCGGCAACTTCCCCGGCGTTCCCGTCAAGGCCGGCTCCATGGGCCGCCGGATGCCCGGCTGGGACGTCGCGCTGCTGGACGAGGACGACCGGGAGGTGTCCGTCGGAAGGCCCGGCGAGATCGCACTGCGCGCAGACTCCAACCCCCAGTACCCGCTGGGCTACTGGAACCGGCCCGAGGCGTCCGCGGAGGCCTTCGGCGGACCCTGGTACCGCACGAAGGACCAGGCCGTGATGGACGAGGACGGCTACTTCTGGTTCCTCGGACGCACCGACGACGTGATCAAGACCTCGGGCTACCGGGTCGGCCCGTACGAGGTCGAGGACGTGCTGCGCCGACACCCGGCGGTCGCCGACGCCGGTGTCGTCGGCGTGCCCGACCCGGGGCGCGGTCAGGCCGTGAAGGCGTGGATCGAGCTGAACCCGGGCCATGAGCCCGGCCCCGCCCTCGCACGCGAGATCACCGGCTTCGCCCGCGACACCTACTCCCGCTTCGCCTACCCGCGGTCGGTCGAGTTCGTGGACCGGCTGCCGCGTTCGGCGACCGGAAAGATCCAGCGGGCGGTTCTCCGCGCCCGCGACGACCAGGCAGACTCCGCCGAGAGGCCAGATCAGCGAGGAACACGGACATGACGACGGACCCTCAGGCACAGCCGGCGCAGCCGGTGAAGGAACCGCCACCGCACACGGACGCGGCGGCCGGGAACGTGGCGGCCGGGAACGCCGCGGCCGACCGCACAGGGCGCCGCAAGGTCACGGCCGCCACCGCCGTCGGAAACTTCGTCGAGTGGTTCGACTCCGGCGCGTACGCCATCATGTCCGCCACCATCGCCGGGCTCTTCTTCCCGCAGTACGACGAGCGGGCGGCGCTGCTCGCGACCTGGGCGGTCTTCGGCGCCGGATTCGTCGCCCGCCCGCTGGGCGCCGCCTTCTTCGGGCGGTACGGCGACCGGATAGGCCGCAACAGGATGCTCGCGCTGAGTGTCCTGTGCATGAGCAGCGCGACGTTCCTCATCGGACTGCTGCCCGGGTACGCCACGGTCGGCATCGCCGCGCCGCTGATGCTCTTCCTCCTGCGCGCCCTTCAGGGCTTCTCCACCGGAGGCGAGTACACCGGGGCCTCGGCCTTCATCATGGAGTACGCCCCCGAGGGGCGCCGTGCCCGGTACGCCTGCATCGTCCCGCTCACCGTCGGACTGGCCTCCGTCGCAGGGGCCATGGTCGGACTGCTGATCACCTCCGCCCTCGACGACGCGGCGCTGCGCAGCTGGGGCTGGCGCATCCCGTTCCTGCTCGCCGGGCCGCTCGGTCTGATCGGCCTCTATCTGCGCAGCCGTATCCAGGACACCCCGGTCTTCCGCGCGATGGAGCGGCGCGCGGCCGTGCGGAAGGCTCCGCTGAGGGAGGCGGCACGCGTCTGCCGCAGGCAGGTGCTGACGCTCTTCGGCTACAGCATCACCAACGCCGTCGGCTACTACCTGATGAGCAGCTACCTCATCGCCTACATGTCGGAGGAGGTCGGCTACGGCAAGGCCGAGACGATGCTCACCAGCGTCGTCGCGATGCTCGCCTACTGCGTGGCCTGTCCCCTCGCGGCCGCCGCCAGCGACCGGTACGGGCGCAAGCCCATGCTGCTGCTGGCCTGCGGCGGCTTCGCGGTGGCCACGCTTCCCGCGTTCTGGCTGATCGGTACGGGGCTGCCGGGGGCGCTGGCCGGGTCGTCCGTCCTCGGCATGCTGGTCGCGGTGATCGGTACGTCCAACGTCCCGGCGATGGTCGAGATGTTCCCCGGCCAACTCCGGGCCAGCGGCTCGGCGATCGGCTACACGGCGGCGTACGTGCTCTTCGGCGGTACGGCGCCGTTCGTCGCCACCGGGTTGGTATCGGTACTGGGGACGCCGCTGGCGCCGGGGCTCTATCTGATGAGCCTGGCCGCGCTGTCGGGGCTGGTCGTCGTCTTCTTCTTCCGGGAGACCCGGCGTCTGCCGCTGACGCGCACGGGGGTGCTGGAGTAGTCGGCGCCGGGGAGGACGGGGCGCGGGCAGGAGGGGGCGTCCGCGCACCGCGCCGCGACGGGGGCGGCGCGGACGAGGACCGGGACCGGCGCCGGACCCGCGACCGGCACCCGGTCCGGGCCCCGGTCCGGGACCGGGAGTCTCACTGCCCCGTGTAGACCGGGTCCCGCCGCTCCTTGAACGCCGCCGCGCCCTCCACGCGGTCCTGCGTCGTCGTCAGCAGCGTCGACAACTCGCCCTCGACGCGCAGCCCTTCGGACAGCGGCAGGTCGGCCCCGCGCAGCACGGCCTCCTTCGCGTACGCCACTGCGCGCGGGCCGACCCGGCGGAACGCTTCGGCGAGACGCTGGACGGCGTCCTCCAGGGACCCGGTGGCGACGACCTCGCCGACGAGGCCGATGCGCAGCGCCTCGGCGGCGTCGATGTGCTCCCCGGTGAGGATCATGCGCAGCGCCGGGCCCAGCCCGACGAGGCGGGGGAGCCGCTGGGTTCCGCCCGCGCCGGGCAGGATGGCGCGGCGCACCTCGGGGAGTCCGAACACGGCGCCCTCGGTGGCGACGCGGAGGTCGCAGGCGAGCGCGATCTCCAGTCCGCCGCCCAGGCAGTAGCCGTGGACGGCGGCCACGGTCGGCTTGCGGCAGGCGGCAATGGCGTCGGTCCACTTCGGGCCCGTGCGCTCCTCACGGGCGTCGACGAGCGAGTGCGGCGGCACGAACTCCTTGATGTCCGCGCCCGCGCAGAAGGCCCGCTCGCCCGCGCCGCGGAGGACGAGCGCGCGGACCGACGGGTCGTCCGCCGCCGTCCGTACGGTCTCCGTCAACTCGCGCCGCATGGCCGCGTCGATGGCGTTACGGGCCTCCGGCCGGTTGAGCGTGATCAGGGCGATGCCCGCCTGGACATCGAGGAGTACGGTCCCTGCCATCTCGCGCCTTCTCCTTCGCTCGTGTTCGCTCGTGCGTGGTCCTCGGCCTGCGGGCCGCCTGTTGGTGGCCGCCGTCGCGCCGCTCAGTCCTCGTCCAGCCGGCTCGCCTCGCGCAGCGCCGCGCGCACCGCGGGCGTGAGCGGACGCTCGGCCTCCTCGCCGATGTGCGCGACGAGGCCCGCGGTACGGCTGATCATCGAGAAGCCGCGGTGCAGCGGCCACGGGACGCCGATGCCGAGCAGCAACGCGGCGGAGACTCCGGCTGCGTTGGGCGGCAGCGTCCGTCCCGTACGTTCCGCCGTCACGTCGGCGATCGCGCGCAGCCGCCGGATCTCGTCCTCCGCGACGCCTTCCTCGGCGGCGACGGCCAGCAGCGGTGCGGCGCGGGGATCGCCGTCGCGGTGCAGGGCGTGGCCGATGCCGGGAATGCGGCGCCCGGCGTCGAGTTCATCCGCCACCGCGCGGGCGACGGCCTCGTCCTCACCGGCACCGGCCCCGGCACCGGCCCGGGCACCGGACCTGCCCCCGGCATCTTTCTCCCCCTCGCCGTCCGCCGCCGTCTCGTCCGCGATCCGCGTCAGCAGCCGCCCGGTCTGCTCCAGCGTTCCGAGGATGCGGCTGCCCACGCCCAACAGCCCCGCGGCCACCGCGCCTTGGACGGCTTCGGGAGCGACGTGGTACGTGAGCCTCGCGGCGAGCGCGCTGGGCTGGAGGCCGTGGTCGATGAAGGTCACGAGGACGGCGTCGGCCACGCGCACCGCGCCGGGCGCGGGCCGTTCGCCGGTGATGGCGAGCAGCGCGGCCTCGGTGAACGACATCCGGCCGACGAGTTCGCCCACCAGATCGTGCCCGCGCAGGGTGACGCGCTCGGCGTTCGCCCGCCCGACCTCGGTACGCAGCCCCTCCGCAAGCAGGGCGTCAGCGGGCACGGCCCCGGTACGCGGGGCGTCCGTACGCAGGGGCTCACGCTCGCTCATCCCGCGTCCCCTCGCCCGCCGTCCGCGCCCCCGCCGCTCCCGTGGCCGCTCACGTCGCCGTCCGTCGCGACGAACGCCAGCGCGTCCAGGACGACCGTGTCCTCGGCCCGTACCAGCAGCGGGTTGCACTCGACCTCGGTCAGGTGCGGAGACGCGGTGTCCTCCACGAGCGAGGCGAGGCCGCCGATGATCCGCGCCAACTCCTCGGCCAGGGCGCCGGTTTCGGGCCGGATCCGGCGGAGCCGTGCCGCCGCGCGCAGCCCGTCCAGGGCGTGCCGCACCGACCGCGCGTCGTACGGCGGGATCAGGGTGCGGGCGTCGTTCGCGTCGTTGGCGTCGACACCGCCGGAGCCGAGCAGCGCCCGGGTGCCGAAGACCGGGTCGGCGACGACTCCGGCGATCAGCTCCTCGCCGCCGTCGACGTCGATCTGCTCGGCGACGAGGACGCCGCG
This sequence comes from Streptomyces sp. HNM0575, assembly GCF_012726265.1. Lineage (GTDB taxonomy): Bacteria > Actinomycetota > Actinomycetes > Streptomycetales > Streptomycetaceae > Streptomyces. The sequence goes on from NZ_JAASAG010000003.1 coordinate 697,251, forward strand.
GGCGCCGTGTTCACGTACGAGGTCCGCCCACGCCGCGCGCACCGCCTCCTCGCCCTCGACCCCGACGCGTACGGCTCCGGCCTTCGCCCGGTGCGGCAGCAGGGGTTCGACGAGCTTCAGCACACAGGGGTGGCCGACCTGCGCCGCCGCCCGTACGGCCTCGTCCGCCGAATGTGCCAGGTGGCGGCGCGGCATGGTGAGCGCGAAGCGTTCCAGGAGCGCCATGGTCTGTGCCTCGTCCACGGCCGCCCGTCCGTCACCGACCTTGCGCGGGACGAGAGTTGACCGGGCCGACGGTCCGCCGGGTGCCGCCAGGGTGGACGCGCCCCCGGCCGCGGCCGACGGTCCGCCGGGCGCACGTCCCGGCGCGGCGGCCACCGCTGCCCGCCCCCGGCGCAGCAGTCCCGCGCCGTGCAGCAGCCGCACGGGGTCGCCGCACACCACAAGTCCCGCCTCGGCGGCGCGCGTTCGGACCTGGTCGCTCACGCCGTACCAGGCGAGCCCGAGGGCCGCCCGCAGGCGCCCGGACGCGGCCGTGACCGTGGGCAGCAGACCGTCCGCGAGGTACTCCATGCCGCCGAGGTAGAGCAGCAGCAGATCGACGTGCTCCTCCTCGTCGATGATGCCGAGCACCTTCTCCAGCAGTGCCGGGTCGTTGATGACCTGCGGTGTGAAGTCCAGCGGGTTGCGGACGGCTGCGAACGGCGGGAGTACGGCGGTCAGTTCGTCCCTGGCGCGCGGGGAGAAGTCGACGAGGGGCACGCCCAGCCGCTCGGCCGCGTCGGAGAGATAGGCGGCGGCGCCCCCGGAGTTGCTGGCGACCGCCACGCCCTCGGCGGCTGTGCCCAGTGCGGCGGCCCGCGCGACATCGAGGGCGTCGTCCATGGTGCGCAGGCGCACGGCGCCGTATCGGCCGAAGAGGGCGTCGAACGCGTCGTCGTCGCCGGAGATCTGGGCGGTGTGGGAGGCGACGGAGTCCCGGCCGCGCGCGGAGGCGCCCGCCTTGACGACGAACACTGGCTTGCCAGCGCGGCGGGCCGCCTCGAAGGCGTCGCCGAGGCGGGCGCCGCTGACCGTGCCCTCCAGATAGCCGACGATCACCTCGGTCGCGTCGTCGTCCGCGAGGTGCTCGACGTAGTCGGCGAAGGTCAGGCCCGCTTCGTTGCCGGTGGCGATCACATGGGAGAACCGCACGCCCGCCCAGTGCGCCTCGGTGAGCAGGTTGAACGCGGTGCCGCCGCTCTGCGAAACCAACGCCACGTTCCCCGGGGGCAGTTCGGGCAGCGTCTCCAGCATGGTCGCGAACGTGCCGAACGTACGGGGCTCGATCGAGGCGTAGCCGAGGCTGTTCGGGCCGACCAGCGCCACGTCGTGCGTACGGGCCGCCGCGGTCAGCCGGTCCTGCAACCGCCGCCCCTCCTCGCCGGTTTCGGCGAAGCCCCCGGCGAAGACCACGGCCGCGCCGGCGCCGTGGGCCGCGGCCCGCTCGAACGCGTCGGTGGCCGCCTCGGCCGGGACGCAGACGAGATACAGGTCGATGCCGTGCGGCAGGGACTCGATGTCCGGGTGGCAGGGGACGCCCTGGACGGTGTCGTACTTCGGGTTCACCGGCCAGATCTCGCCCTCGAACCGCCGTTGCCGCAGGATCCGCAACGGGCGCCCGCCGATGCGCCGTTCGTTGTCCGAGGCGCCGACGATCGCGATGCTCCGCGGCCGCAGCAGCCGTTCCAGCTCAGGCACGTGCCTCACCCGCCAGATAGCGCTCCAGGTAGGGGACGAGGCCGCCGCTGTCGAGGACTTCGAGCATGGCGGGCGAGAACGGCTTGGTCGTCATCACTGCTCCACTTCCGATGTCGGTCACCCGGCCGGTGGCGAAGTCGACTTCGAGCTCGCCGCCCTCCTCGACGGCTTCCGTGATCCCCGGGCATGTCACCACGGGGAAACCGGCGTTCAGCGAGCGGCGGATGAAGGCGGAGTCCGTGGACTCCACGACCGCCGCCGCGATGCCCGCGGCCCGCAGCGCCATCGGGGCGGGCGGATGGCTGGGGATGCCGAACCCCCGTCCCGCGACGACGATGTCGCCGGGCCGCACCCGGGAGGCGAAGTCCGGGACGAGCCCGGCGAAGCACCGCCGGGCCAGGTCGGCCGGGTCGTGGTCGTCGCCGAAGTTGCGCAGTTCGGAGAAGCGCACGATGCCGTCGTCGCCGCTGATCCAGTCGCCGAACTTCCAGACGCGACCGCGCCGTACGGCCGGGGGCGGGGCCGCGGAGGGGCTAGAGGCGCTAGCCGAGGGCACGGACGGCTCCCTCCGCCGGCAGGAGTTGACGCGGATCGGTGATCCGCCCGGTGACGGCCGAGGCGGCCACGACGTACGGGCTCGCCAGATAGATCTCCGCCGTCCGGCTCCCGGCGCGCCCCGGGTAGTTCTCCTGGTTGGTCGAGACGGCGACGTCCCCGTCGCCCAGCGCCCCCAGATAGCCCCAGCAGGTCGTGCAGCCGGGGGAGAGGACGGTCGCACCGCGCTCGGTGAACAGCTCGACCAGTCCCTCGCGGGCCGCCTGGGCGTAGACGCCAGGGCTGCCGGGCGTGACGTACATGGTCACGCCCGGCGCGATGTCGTGGTCGCGCAGCACCTCCGCGGCCGCCCGCAGATCCTCGATGCGGTTGCTCGCGCACGAGCCCACCGTGGCCTGGGTGATGCGGCGCCCGCCGACCTCCGAGACCGGTACGACGCCGCTGTGCCGCGGCGGCACCGTGACGTACGGCTCCAGCGCGCCCAGGTCCCAGGTGCGCACCTCGTCGTAGGCGGCGTCCTCGTCGGCGGTGAACACCTCGTACGGACGGGACCCGGCACGCTCGCGCACGTAGTCGAGGGCCACCTCGTCCACGTCCGCGACGGCCGTGTCGGCGCCCGCGTGGTACATCCCGGCCAGCAGCCCCTGACGGCTGTCGAGGCCGAGCCGAGCCAGCCCCGGACCGCCGAACTCGACGCAGCGCTGCACCAGTCCGTCGCCGCCGGCGTACTCCCGGCAGATCGCCTGGACGAGGTCGCGAATCCACACGCCGCGCGGCAGCGTCCCCGTCAGCTCGAAGCGGACGCTCGCGGGCACCCGCACCCAGTTGGAGTCGCGCACCATCGAGACGAGGACCTCGGTGCTGATGGGCACGTTGAGCGCGCCGACCGCGCCGATGCTCGCGATGTTCGGCTCGTCCGAGAAGACGAGCAGCCCGGGGCGGGCGAAGCCGTGCTCGACCATGACGAGGTGCCGCAGGCCCGCGCGCCCGGCGTCGAAGAAGTTCGAGAAGCCGGTACGGCGTACGAACTCGCGGCTCTCACGGTTGCGGGCGACGTGCTCGGAGCCCAGCGCGGCCTGGGGGGTGTGGTCCAGGACGGCGACGACCTTGTCCGGGTAGGCGATCTCCGGGACGCCCAGCCTCTCCAGGATCTTGATGTTCTTCCAGAAGTAGATGTCCTGCATGACCGTGTAGTCGGGGGTGACGGTCACATAGTCCCCGGCGGCGACCGCGTCGGTGCCCGCCGCCCGCGCGATGATCTTCTGGGCGATCGTGAGGCTCATGGCGTCGCCCCCGACGCGGCGCTCTTCTTGATCTTCCCGGTGTCGAAGTCGTTGTACTTGCCGACGAATTCGTTCGTGTAGACGCTGCCCGGTTCGAGGCCGTTCTTGATGAGCTTGTAGTCCTTGGCGTAGGTGATCCAGTGCTCGACGGCGGACTTCGGGTAGGCGCCCCACTGATCGCGGGCGGGCGGGGTGCCGCCCTTCAGGGACTTCTCCCGTGCCTCGAACTGCCCGAGCGCCGCCTTCGTCGCGGCCTTCTCGCTGGAACCGACCTTGCTGTTGGGGTACTTGGCGAACATCATCCGCACGCCCGCCTCCGGGTTCGCGTCGGCGTAGACGGACGCCTTGGCCCACGCCCGTCCGAAGCCGCCCGCCACGTCCGGGTTGTCCTTCAGCCAGCCCGCGGACGCGACGAGGCTGGAGGAGAAGAGGTCCTCGACGCCGTCGGGCTGGAAGAAGCGCAGCTTCTCGCCGCTGCCCGCCGTCATCGCGGCGAAGAGGGTGTCGTAGGTGATCAGGGCGTCGGCGCGGTGCCGCTTGAGGGCGTCCAGCGCCGGAGCTCCCGTGCCCACGGCCACGAACTTCACGTCGTCGTCCGGGTCCAGGCCCGCGTTGACGAGGGCGGCCTTGGCGAGCTGCGCCGGTCCCGCGGAGAGGTCCTGCACGCCGACGGTCCTGCCCTTCAGATCGGCGGCCGAGCGGATCTTGCTGCCGGGCAGGACTCCGAACTGGGTGACGTTCCTCGTCGTCCAGTTGTAGGACATCTTGACGTCCTGGCCCTTGTCGGCGGCTTGCAGGACGACGTCGGGTGTCGAGGTCCCGAGCTGCACCTTGCCCGAGGCGAGCGCCTGGACGACCCGTCCGCTCGTGCCGAGGAAGACCGGCTTGACGGTGATGCCCTCGGCCTTGAAGTAGCCCTTGGCCTGCGCGATGGCGAGCTGGAGCATGTTGCCGCCCGGCGCCGGCGCGGAGACCCCGAAGGTGACCGTCTTGCCGCCGCCGCCCGCCGCCGTGGAGCTCCCGGCGCCGCCGTCGCCGCACGCGGAGAGGACGGAGAGGAGGAGGCAGGTCAGGACCGCCGATATGACCCGGAAGCGGGTGCCCGAAGTTCTTGGAGTGCTCACGATCCTGTCCTTTCTGTTCACCAGAAGACCAGCCACTTGCGGAGCTGTACGACGATCTGGTTGAGCACGACGCCCATGGCCGCGAGGACGATGAGCGTCGCGAACACACCGGCCGTGTCGTAGTTGGTCTGTTGCTGTTGGAGGAGCACCCCGAGACCGTCCTGCGAGGAGACGAACTCGCCGAGGATCGCGCCGAGCAGCGCCAGCACGGTGGCGACCTCGAAGCCCGCCAGCACCGAGGGCAGCGCGGACGGCAGCAGCAGCTTCGTCCAGGTCTGACGGCGGGACGCGGAGAGCGAACGGAAGAGCTGCGCCCGGTCCCGGTCGACCGACATCACGCCGCTCATCGTGTTGACCAGCAGCGGGAAGAAGGTCAGCGTCGCCGCGACGAGCACCTTCGGCGTCGTACCGAACCCGAACCAGATCACGAAGAGCGGCGCGAGCGCGATCTTGGGCAGCGACTGGAACGCCACCAGATACGGGTAGAACGTGGCGCGGACGACCGAGGACTCACCGAGCAGCACGCCCGCGACGATCCCGGCGGCCGATCCGGCCAGCAGACCCAGCAGGGTCTCCTTCAGCGTCACGAGGCCGTTGTTCCAGAGCTGGTCCAGCAGCGAACCGGAGCCGAACTGCGCCAGGACCTTCGACAGCGGCGGCAGGACGAACTCGTTGACGCCCAGCAGCCCCGGCAGGAACTGCCACAGCGTGGCCACGACGACCAGCAGCAGCGCCGGCAGGCCCACGGCGTGCAGCGCGCGCCGTCCCGTCCCCGTCCCCGAACGGCGGGTCCCGCCACGGGACTTGGCCGCGGCGGTGGCCCCTTTCGCTGTCGCGCCCGTCGCCGTCGCCGTCGTGGTGTCCGGCCGCGGCCCGGGGTCCGGAACGGCCGCCGTGACCGGCCCGGCCTCCGCGCCCACGTCCCGGTCGCCCTGTTCAGAGAGCCGCATGGCTTCCCTCCCGGATGAAGTAGGAGCGGATCCGCCCGCATGTCGCCGCGAACTCGGGTGTCTGGACGATCGCGATATCGCGCTCGCGCGGCAGCGGCACGTCGATGACGTCGAGCGTCCGGCCCGGCCGTGGCGAGAGCACGACCACGCGCTGGGCGAGGAAGACGGCCTCGGGGATGTCGTGCGTGATGAGCAGGGTCGTCACACCGCTCGCCGACCAGATGCGCCGCATGTCGACGTTCATCTGCTCGCGGGTCATGGCGTCCAGCGCGCCGAACGGCTCGTCCAGCAGCAGCACGGCCGGATCCGCCATCAACGCCCGGCAGATCGCCACCCGTTGCTGCATGCCGCCGGACAGCTCGTGCGGCCTGCGGTCGGCGAAGCCGTCGAGGCCCGCCCACGCGAGGAGTTCGTGAGCGCGTGCCCGGTCGCGGTCGTCCACACGGTGGTCGATCTCGCGCGGCAGAAGGCAGTTGCCGAGGACGGTCTTCCACGGCAGCAGCGTGGGTGCCTGGAACATCATCGACACGTCCCGCCGGGGCTTGCGCAGCGGTTCGCCCCCGACGGAGACCTCGCCGCTCGTGGGCTCGGCGAGCCCGGCGAACGTACGCAGCAGCGTCGTCTTGCCGCAGCCGCTGGGCCCGACGACGGCGACGAACTCACCAGGCGCGACGTCGAGTGAGAAGTCCTCCAGCGCGATGACGGGTTCCTTGCCGCGGGCGCCGAAGACCTGGCTGACGTTCCTGGCCGTCAGCCCCAGCGGCGACGGCATCGAGAGCTGCGGAGAGCCGCTGCCGTCACCGCCGTCGCCGTGCTGCGGCTGCGGTACGGGACACGCGGCCGCCGGGGCCGCTGCTGTGGAGGCGGTAGGGGCGGCGGAGCCGGTAGAGGTGTCGGAGGCGGTGGCGGTGCGGTCAGTTCTGCGGAGCATGGCTTCCCTCCCTCACGAGCGGGCCGGGGTCGGGGAAGGTCCCGACGGGAACCGAGACGAGCGTGGGACGGTCGGCCGCGGCCGCGTCCTTGAGCATCCCGGTGAGCTGCTGCGGCGAGGCCGCCCTGGAGCTGTCGAGCCCGAAGATCCGGCCCAGGTCCGCGAAGTCCGGGTTGTGGAGGCGCGTGCCGAGCGTGCGGCCGTCGAACTGCTCGACCTGCGTGCGCAGCACGTTGCCGAACGCCCCGTCGTCGAAGACGACGAAGGTGACCGGCACGCGATGGGTGACGGCGGTCAGCAGCTCGGCCATGCCGTAGGCGAAGCCGCCGTCGCCGGAGACGGACACGACGCGGACGTCGGGACGGGCGACCTGCGCGCCGACGGCCGTGGGAATGCCGTAGCCCAACGTGCCCTGGTAGCCCGGCGACAGGAAGGTCCGCGGCGCGTACACGGGGAAGGCGACCCGGGACAGATAGCTTACCTGCGTGAGTTCGCCGACGAGCACGTCCTCGTCCGCCATCCCGTCCCGGAGGGCGCCGACCCAGTCGGCCAACTCGCCGATCCCGGCGATCTGTTCGCCGCACCGGGTCCGTACGGCGGCCACGTCATCCGGCGTCCACACCGAGTCGCACCGGCCCAACTCCGCGGTGAGCGCGTCGAGTCCGAGGCGCGCGTCACCGAGCAGGGCGACCGCGGGCTCGTGCGGTGATCCCAGGTCCGCGGGGTCGGCGTTCAGCAGGACCGTTTCCGCGCCGGGTGCCAGAGGGGTGCCGTCCATCCGTACGCCCCGGCTGCCGACGATCAGTACGACATCGGCCCGCGGCACGACCTCGCGGCCGCCGAGGCTGGTGAGCGTCCAGGGGTGACGGTCGGAGAGCGCGCCGCGGCCGTTGGAGGTGGTGACCACGGGAGCCCGCAGCTTCGCCGCCAGGGCACCGAGCGCCTCCGTCGCCCCGGCCGCGACCACGCCGCCGCCGCACAGCACGACCGGCCGCTCCGCCGAGGCCAGCAGCCGCGCGGCCTCCGCGACAGGGCCGGCGTCCGGCGCGACGCGTCGTACGTCTCCCGGTACGGGGAGCGGGAACGCCCCCGCCGGCTGCTTGAGAAGGTCCTCGGGGACGGACACCGCGACGGGCTGCGGGCGTTCGTCCCGGGCTGCGGCGAGACCGTCGCGGACCGCCGCCGCCAGCTCGTCCGCGTCCCGTACCGGCAGGACGCGCTTGGTGACCGAGCGCAGCACCTCCTCCTGGTCGCGGATCTCGTGCAGCAGGCCCAGCCCGCCGTCGATGGCCCAGGCGGGCAGGTTCGCCGCGAGGCACAGGACGGGGGAGGAGCAGGCGTACGCGGTGGCGAGACCGGTCATGGCGTTGAGCACGCCCGGCCCCGGTACGACGGCGAAGACGCCCGTGCCGCCGCCCGCGCGGGCGTAGCCGTCGGCCATGTGCGCCGCGCCCTGCTCGTGGCGGCACGAGAGGTAGCGCAGGCTTCCGGCGCGGCGGGCGAACGCGTCGACGGCGTAGTCGAGTTGGACTCCGGGCACCCCGAAGACGGTGGAGACGCCACCGGCGACGAGCTGGTCGGCGACCGCGTCGGCGCCGATGCCGGCGGTGGCCTCGGGGGCGGCGACGGCGGCCGGTCCGGTAGCGGGCGCGGAATCAGACATGGAGGGCCACCGCCTTGGTCTCGAGGAAGCCTTCGATACCTTCCAGCCCGCCCTCGCGGCCGAGGCCGCTGTTCTTCATGCCGCCGAACGGCAGCTCGGGGGCGAGCGGGAAGGGGTCGTTGACCCCGACGACGCCGAAGCGGAGCCGCTCGGCCATGCGCCACATCCGGGCGACGTCCGTGCCGTACAGATAGGCGGCGAGGCCGTATTCGGTCGCGTTGGCCTTGGTGAGCACGTCCTGCTCGTCGGTGAAGGAGAAGACGGGCAGCACCGGGCCGAATATCTCCTCCCGGGCCAGCAGGGCCGATTCGGCGACGCCGGTGAGCACGGTGGGCGCGAAGAACCAGCCGCGGCCGAGGGCGCCGTCCGTCAGCCGTCTGCCACCGGCCAGGGCGCGGGCGCCGTGCCGGAGCGCGTCGGCGACCTGCGCCTCGATCTTCCGCAGCGCCGGTTCGTCGATGAGCGGCCCGACGTCGACGCCCTCCTCGGTGCCCGGGCCCACGCGCAGTCCGGCGACCGCGTCGAGAAGCGCCGTGCAGAACCGGTCGTGGAGCGAGTCATGGACGTAGAGACGGTTGGTGGCGATGCAACTCTGGCCGCAGTTGCGGAACTTGGACGCGATCACACCCGCTACGGCAGCCTCCACGTCGGCGTCCTCCAGCACGATCGCCGGTGCGTGGCCGCCGAGTTCGAGGGCGACGCGCTTGAGCAGCCCGTCGCCGCGGCGCAGCAGCGTGAGCCCGACCTCGGTGGATCCGGTGAAGCTGAGCTTCGCGACCCTGGGATCCGCCAGCAGCGTGCGAACCAGCGGGTCGGGCCGTGTCGTCGTCAGCAGGTTGAGCACGCCCTCGGGGCAGCCGGCGGCCGCGAAGCGCTCCACCAGGGCGCGGGCGATGAGCGGCGTCTGTTCCGCCGGTTTCGCCACCGCCGTACAGCCCGCGGCCAGCGCGAGTGCGACCTTGCGCAGGAACATGCTCGCCGGGAAGTTCCAGGGGGAGACGGCCACGGTGATACCGACGGGCTGCTTGAGCACCATGCCGCGGCGGCCGCCGCCGAGGGAGACGAGCCGTCCGTCGGTGCGGCGGCCCTCCTCCGCCGCCCACTCGACGGCCGCGGCGCCGCTGAGCAGTTCGCCGCGTGCCTCGCCGAGGGGTTTGCCGCTCTCGCGGCACAGCAGCAGGGCGAGTTCGTCGCTGTCGGTACGGATGGCGGACGCTGCGGCGCGCAGGATCGCCGAGCGCCGCTCGGGCGCAAGGGCGCTCCACGCCTCCGCGGCCTCCGCCGCCGCGTCGACGGCGGCCCGCGCATCGTCCGTACCGGCGTCGTCGGCGACACCGACGGTCTCGCCCGTCGCGGGACTGCGCACCTCGTAGTGCTTCTCCGCGTGCCGCCAGTCCCCGGCGACCAGCAGGGTCGCCTCGCGCGCGCTCAACGTCCCGGCGCTCACCCCGACGTCTCCGCTTCCGTTCCGGTCTTCGTCTCCGTGCTGGTCGCCATGTCCGTCGACTCCTTCGCCCTGCGGTTGCGGTGCAGTTCCTCGACGGTGCCGTCGAGCATCGCTATGCGTGCCTCGCGTGCCTTCGCCGTGTGGTGCTGGGCCAGTTCGCCCGCTCGCTGCCCGTCCCCGGCCTCGATCGCCTGGAGGATCAGCTCGTGCTCCTCGATGGAGCCGGTCGCGCGGTCGGGCAGCGAGAACGTCGACCCCGGGTACCGGTGGTGGGTGTCGTGGGCCTTGCGCAGCATCTCCAGCAGGAACGCGTTGCGCGACGCCACGCAGACCGCGTCGTGGAACTGGAAGTTGAGCCGCGCCATCAGCGCGATGTCGCCGTCGTCCAGCGCCCACTTCATCTCCCGGTGCAGCCGCCGCAGCCTGATCATGTCCGTGGTGGAGGCGTTCTCGGCGGCCAGGCGGGCAGCGAGGCCGTTGAGCGCCTCCCGTACGGCGTAGACGTCGACGACCTCCTCCGGGCTGACGGTCGCGACCACGAGGCGGCGCCCGGCCGTCCGTTCCACGAAGCGCTCGGTCTCCAGCCGCAGCAGCGCCTCGCGGATGGGAGTACGGCTGATCCCCAGCGACTCGGCGATGGCCGGCTCTCCCAGATGCTCGCCCGGCTTGATCGTGCCCGCCGCGATGACGTCGCGAAGTGCCAGGTAGACGGCCTCACTTGCGTTCGCGCTGCTGCGGTGGGACTTCCAGAGCTCGGCAAGCGAGGACCCCGCGCCGGCGCGCTCGGCCTGCGGACCACTCTGTCCATTCGTCGGTGTAGCCAACGTCACATACCTCCTGTCGACGGGAATATACAGTTGTACGCACGGGGGTCAAGACGCTCGACAAAACCCGGTTCCGACCGTTCGGCCTGCGGTGACGGCCGAACGGCCAACTGGGCCGCGGGGCAGGGGAGATGGGGCGTCCGGACGCCGGAGGGAAAGCGCGGGGCCGTCTCTGTTCCGGAGGCGCAGCCGTTCGCTGTGTTCGGGGACTCCGGACCCGAGCCGGTCCCTCACGGCCGCCGCGGCCGTACGGGAGCCCTCCGTGCTACGGCGCCGGGAGCGGACCGGACGTCAGCGCTCCAGCTCCCGAAGCCCCTGGGGCGTCCAGGCAGTCCAGGGAGTCCAGGGAGAGCAATCAAGTCCAGATCAGCGGGCCGCAGTCCATCTCGATTCGCACTGTCCGTGAGAGCTGAGTGAGAGATGGTGAGACGATGAAGCCCCGGTTCGGTGTAGTTCACCGGCCGGGGTCTTGTCATATTTGCCAGCCCCGAGCAAGGTGAAAGGCCGGGACGCCACATCCCGGCCCTCCTGTGCACGACCCGCTTTCTCCGGCCCGATGGACACCGGAAACGGCCTGCTGTGCCCTCCGATTCTACGGACGTACGGGCACAACCCTCCGGCGCCGAGATCGGTCATGTCGTTGAGTAGCGGCAGCAGGCCGGTCGGACCATGGGGGCACGAATGGACGCGGGAACTTCCGCTGTACTCGCGGGCGCCATTGCCGCGTTAGCCGGACTAGGCGGCAACTACTTCGTATACCGGCAGACCAAGCGCCAGATGATCTCGGAGGCGCAGCTTCAGCTCCGGGAGCCACGGAAGCGCACGTATGGCGACTTCCTGTTGGCGAGTCGGGAGGCCATCAACGACCTGGCGAACCTCCGCGACGAGGAGACCCAGGAAGCCGACGGCGCAGCGATCGAGCACACCATTGACGAGCACCGCCACGCGCTTCAACGCGCTCTCGCGGCGGTGAGCTTGGAAGGCCCCGAGGTGGTCAGCAATGCCGCCAACAAGACGGTGAGCGCCTTCTACGATCTGCACCACCAAGCCTTCGCCTGGGAAAGAGGCGGTGGCGACAGCCACGACGACGGGCGCCCGGTCGGCTTTGGCAACCACTACACCCACGAGATCAGAGAGGCGCTGGACCACTACCTGAAGGAAGCGCGAAAGGCGCTGGCCACGTCCGCTGACAGGTAAGATCCCGGCGGTCCAGGACGAGGGAGCAAGGGACCGCCGGGGCCGGTCTCAGGGGTTGTGCTGCGGGTCCCAGACCATCCGCACGACCACGACGGCGCACAGCAGCCACCACACGAAGACCATGAGGCGCTGCTTCATCGCTTGCCCCCGGCCTCCGAGGTGAGCCAGGGCCAGGACTCCGGCATGGCCGCGATCTCCCGGGCGTGCGGGCGGCAGGCGTACACCTCGCCGGTGCGCGGTCCCGCGTCCGGGCCCTGCATGTTCCCGGCGTCGACCTGATGCACGAGCACGACGCCCCGGGCGTCACAGCGGATGCACTTCACGAGACCACCAACTCCGCCCATACGCGCTTCCCCCAGGGGAGAGGGTCAGTTCCCCACTTGTCGGCCAGCAGCTCCACCAGAGCCAGCCCACGGCCGCCCTCGTCATCCTCGTCGGCATCGCACCGGACGGGCTGCACGCGGGACTTGTCCACCACGGCGATCCGTACGGAAGCGGGGGCAGGCCGCGTGACGACTACGCGAATCGGGGCACTGCGGGCGTGCTGCACGGCGTTGGTCACCAACTCGGAGGCGACCAGCGCACCCTCGTCGGCCAGTTGCTCCAGTCGCCACGTGGCCAGGGCTGTGCGCACGAGCCGGCGAGCTGTTGCCACGCTCTCCGGGGTACGGGGAAGCGTCTCGCTGTATCCGGGGATTCCCGTCGGGCGTGCAGTGGCGGTCACGGTCATCACAGACCCTCGTCGGTGGGTAAGCGGTACCGGCCGCCTTGCTGGTCCACGACGGCCTGTGCACCACTCAACGACGGGTTGTGACGGACCGTGAGGAAAAGTCCGGGCCGTGTGCATCGCCGACGACCGGAAATTTCGGGGCTGTTGAGGCGTCGGAAGGGCGCTGCCTGGCTACCTTGACGGTGTGGAGGCGAACGAGGCACTGGCGAGCGCGCTGCGCGAAGCCGGGCTTACTCAAGCAGAGTTGGCCGAGGCCGTGAACGCCTACCTGCGCTCCCTCGGCCGTGAGGGCACGGTCAGTGACCGCACGGTGCGGCACTGGCTGACCGGAAAAACCCGCTGGCCTCACCCCCGGCAACGGGAGGCTCTTCAGGCAGTATTCGGCTGTCCCGTCGAAGACCTCGGCTTTGCCACTCCGGCGGCACGACGCACCACTTCCAGTAGCCCGGAGGATGATCCCGTGCGGCGACGCAACTTCATCACCGCCACCACCGGCGCGACGGCCGCCGCCGTGCCCTTGGTTGCCGCGCGCCCCCACGCCGTCGGCACCACAGATGTGCTCCGGCTACGCTCCGGCCTGGACGCCCTGACGGCCCTGGACGACACAAGAGGCGGCCATGAGGCTCTGGAGCGGGCGGCACTGTCCGGAGCGTCCCAGGCGCTCGACATGCAGACGCACGCAGCATCCCAGCGGGTCCGGCAGCGCCTGTTCGGGGTGGCCGCCGACTACACCGCCACGGCCGCCTGGAGCGCTCTGGATGGCCGTCTGCCGGAGCGCACGGAAGCCCACCTGAACCGCGCCCTCTACCTCGCGGGCATGGCCAAGGACCCCGCGATCGAGATGCGGGTGTGGAACTTCTTCGCGATGCTCGCCCACCAGCGCCACAACTACCGGCAGGCGGTCGACTCAGCGCACGCCGCCCAGGCCACGGCCATCACCCGCAGGGACCCGCTGCACGCCTCTCTGGCGCACGCACGGGCCGCCGTGTGCCACGCCCACACCGACGACCGGCAAGGCGCCCTGCGCTCCCTGGGGCACGCACGGGAGGCCCTGGACAAGGCCGACTTGAACGCCCCGCGCCCGCGCTGGCTCGACTTCTACGGCCCGGCCGAGCTGAATGCGCTCGCCTCTGTCACCCACGACCGCATAGGGCAACCCTCCGAGGCCGAAGCCGCCTCACACCGTGCCCTGTCCGCGATCCCCGAGCGCTTCCGCAGGAACCGCGCGCTGGCCACGGCGCAACTCGCCTTCGCCCAGCTCCACCAGCACGACACGGAGCAGGCGTGCGACACCGCCGGGCAGGTCTTCGCGCTGATGGACGGCGCCCCGATCCCGGGCCGCATGCGCTCCCTACTGGGGGACTTCCACCGTGACCTGATCACGACTGCACCGGACGCCCCGGGCACGCGAGAGTGGACGGAGCGACACCGAGACGAATGGAGCCGTACCCGATGACCGAGCTGCGCCACTTCGGGCACGACGACCTGCCGCAGATCCGGCAGGACATCATCAGCGTGCACGCCGACGCTTACGCAGACGCCATGGACGACGAGTTCAACCAGAAGTTCCCCTGGTTCGTGGACCACTGGGGCGGGCATCCGGCCTTCGCGTGCGTCGTCGCGTACGACGGTCACGAGCCGGTGGGTTTCGCCTACGGCGCCCCGGCGAAGGACGGCAGGGAGTGGTGGCGGGAGCACTTGGAGACGGTCCCGGAGAAGGCCCGTACGTTCCACTTCTCGGAGCTGGCCGTCCGTACGGCGCGGCGGGGCACCGGGCTGGCCGCGCGGCTGACACGGGAGCTGCTGAACAGCCGGGACGCCGACCTCTCCGCGCTCCTCGTGGACACCGAGCACCCCAAGGTTCAGGCCGTGTACGGGTCTTGGGGCTTCCGGCAGGTGGGAGAGCAGCAGCCGTTCCCCGACTCCCCGAAGTACGCCGTCATGCTGGCCGACCTGCCGCTTAGCTGACGGAGCGACATGGCAGCTCAGTACTCTGGTACTTCGCCGGCTCGCTGCTACGGCGCGGTGCAGAGGTGGGGGAGCAGTCCATGAGCTGGAGAGACATCGACTGGGGCAACGTGCCGACCGCGATAGCGGCGGTCTTCGCGGGCATGGCCGCATGGTTCGCCCGCCAGACACTCAGCAGCCAGCGGAAACAGATCAGCGAGCAGCAGAAGTTCATCAAGGCGCAAGGTGCAACCCCCGGTGCGCCGTACGTTGATGGGCGTCACAAAGCCCCCCGCATTCTCGTACCACGGGGCTTACGTGTGCCAGGTGGCTCTCTCGGTCAGCGGCTCGTCGTCGCTTCGTGGATCACGTCACCGATCGTGGCGCGGGCCTGGCCATCAAGGTATGCCTCGAACTCCTCGCCGCCCACGGGAAGCGTCACGGGGCCGGTCGACGCCAACGTGCCGGTCATCAGGCCACCGCTGCCAGCGGAACCACCGCCGCGCGCCGCTGTGTTGAGCATGCGCGAGGTCTCGGAGGCCGTGATGCCCCGGTCTCCGCCCGAGGACGCCACCAACTCCGGCCCGGCCTCGCCCACCATGCTCAGGCCCGGGGCATGATGCCGCCGAGCTTCTAGCCGCCGGGACGCGCCATGCGCGCGGCCCAGTCCGCGCCGTAGCGTGACCGCGCGTACCGCACGGCGGCGTAGATGTTGGCGTACGGGTCGTAGATCCCCGCCCCGGTACTTCCCGGCGTAGGCCGCGAAGGTGCTGGGGATGGTCTGGAGCAGGCCCCGGGACGCCTGGCCGCGCATCGCGTTGATGTCCCACTTGTTGATCGCGCGCGGGTTGTCCTCGGACGGCTACGTGCTCGTGGACGAGTTGGGCGCCCGTGGAAGACGGACATGCTCCGGCGCGAAGCGCACAAGCTGATGGAGGCGACGGGCGTGCGGAAGGTCCGTCTCTACGGCGCCGGGCACGCCTGCCTGTCGTAGATGGCGAACAACGGCGTCCCCGACACGGTGGTCTCCGCGTGGGCCGGACACAGCGACCTCGGGTGAACCAAGCGGATCTACGTCCACCCCGATCCGCAGAGCCTCAAGGCGGGTTCGGACAACCTCGGGGAACTGCTCGGCTGAGCATGATCCAAAGGGTCCTGTGAGAAATGTGAGGGATCAGCCCCGAGCACGAAGAAGAGGCACCCCGTAGGATGCCTCTCATCTGCTATTTCTCTGTCGGGACGGCGGGATTTGAACCCACGACCCCTTGACCCCCAGTCAAGTGCGCTACCAAACTGCGCCACGTCCCGGTGCCCGATGCGGCTCGTGGACTCTGCCCCTGCCGCTCGCGCACGAAGAACAATACATGACGTGCGCAGGTGCTCGCGCACCCCTTCATGTGGGCGGTACGGAGGCGGTCCCGGGCCCGTGGCCTGGGTTTGGAGCAGGGGGCGGAGGGAACTGCGGGCAGGGTTCGCGAAGGTTCCCGAGGCAGGTCTGGAGTGCCAGCTGTGAGCCGGTCCCGCATAGTCATAGTCGGAGCTGGATTCGCCGGATACAGGGCAGCGAGGACACTCTCACGCAGGTTCCGCGGGGCAGCGGAGATCGTTCTCGTCAATCCGAACGACTACTTCCTCTATCTGCCCCTGCTCCCCGAGGTCTCCGCCGGAGTCCTGGAACCTCGCCGGGTCTCGGTGTCCCTGACGGGCACGTTGCGCGGCGTGCGGCTCGTGCTCGGCGAGGTGGACGGAGTCGATCTCGCGGCGAGGAAGATCACCTACGAGGACCCGGAGGGCGAGCGGGGCGAGCTGCGCTACGACCGGCTCGTACTGACCGTGGGCAGCGTGAACAAGCTGTTGCCGATCCCCGGTGTCGCCGAGTACGCGCACGGCTTCCGCGGCATGCCGGAGGCGCTGTATCTGCGCGATCACATCACGCGGCAGGTCGAGCTGGCGGCATCGAGCGAGGACCCCGCCGAGAGCGATGCGCGCTGCACGTTCGTGGTCGTCGGCGCCGGTTACACCGGCACTGAAGTCGCCGCGCACGGAAAGCTGTTCACGGATTCGCTGGCCAAGCAGCACCGCAAGGCCGGCAACGGACTGCGCGGCGACCGGCTGCCCCGCTGGATGCTGCTGGACATCGCGCCGCGCGTGCTGCCCGAGCTGGACGAACGCCTTTCGCGCACCGCGCACCGGGTGCTGGCGGGACGCGGCGTGGAAGTGCGTACGGGCATGTCCGTGAAGGAGGCCACGGAGGACGGAGTCCTCCTCGACGACGGGGAGTTCGTCAATACGCGGTCCCTGATCTGGTGCGTCGGCGTACGGCCCGATCCGCTGGTGGAGGAGACCGGGCTGCCCTCGGAGAAGGGCCGCTTGTGCGTCGACGAGTATCTCCAGGTGCCGGGACATCCCGAGGTGTACGCCTGCGGAGACGCGGCGGCCGTGCCGGATCTGACGCAGCCGGGCAAGTACACGCCCATGACCGGGCAGCACGCGGTGCGGCAGGGCAAGGTGGTGGCGCAGAATCTGGCCGCTTCGTACGGGTACGGCGAGCGACGGCCGTACAAGCACCACGACTTGGGCTTCACCGTCGACCTCGGGGGAGTGCAGGCGGCGGCGAATCCGCTGGGGGTGCCGCTGTCCGGGCCGCTGGCCAACGCCGTGATGCGCGCCTACCACTTGGCGGCGCTGCCGGGGAACCGTGTGCGCGTGGCCGCCGACTGGCTGATGGACGCGGTGCTGCCGCGGCAGGCCGTACAGCTGGGGCTCGTACGGTCCTGGTCCGTGCCGCTGGAGTCGTCTTCGCCGGAGACGGCGCATACGCCGGGGCAGTTGAGGCGTGGCTCCGGGCAGGGCGATGCCGGGCCGGCCGGTGACGCGAGCGGCGGGGGTGGCGGCGGCACCGGTGAGAAGAACGCTGGGAGGAGCGGGGAGAAGCCCTCGCGGGGGTGACGCGAGTATGCACAACTCGCGCTTCATCCACAGAAAGTAGCGGTGCAGAACCCTCCGTGACGACATCGGGCTAGCTTGTCCTTCGAGGCCCGGCGAGAGGCGCCGGGCCTGCCAGGACGGTGCGCAGAGGGTGCGCGGAGGAGGAGCCCATGCACGGGGGACTGCCGTTGATCGGCGTGAGCGTGCTCGTGTACGGAGTGGTCGGAGCCGTCGCGATAGCGCGTAAGGCCTTGCGCCGGTGCAGGCGGGCGCGGCCCGCGGCCCGATCGGCGAGGGGAGCGGGTCCGGCGGCCGGCACCGTGGCCGAGCGGGGGGTGGGCGCATGGCACGCGGCGTCGCAGTGATCATCCCGGCGCACGACGAGGAGGCCGGACTGCCCGCCACCCTGGAATCGGTGCTCGGGCAGACGGTCCCGCCGGAGCAGGTGATCGTCGTGGACGACGCCTCCGGCGACCGCACGGGCGAGGTGGCGCGCGGCTACGGCGTGACGGTGCTGCGCCCGCCGCGGAATCTGGGCAGCAAGGCCCGCGCGCAGAACTACGCGCTGCCGCACTGCTCGACGGAGCTGGTGCTGGCGGTCGACGCCGACACGGTGCTCGCGCGGGACTACATCGAGCGGATGCTGCCTGCCTTCGACGATCCGGAGGTCGTCGTGGCGGCGGGCAATGTGCAGACGCGCTTCGCGCGGACGGTCTGGGAGCGCGGGCGTTCGGTGGAGTACCTCTTCGGTTTCCACTGGCACCGGCCGATCCAGCAGCTCGCCGACAGCCCGATGGTGTGCTCGGGCTGTTGCTCGGTCTTCCGCCGACAAGTGCTCGCGGACTTCGGGGGCTTCCCCGAGCGGACCATCGTGGAGGACATGGACTTCACATGGTCACAGCAGATCGCGGGGCGACGGGCGCGCTACGTCGGCGACGCGGTCGCCTGGGCGGCCGACCCCGAGACGCTGCTCTACCTGCGCAAGCAGGTATGGCGGTGGATGGCCGGGTTCTGTCAGAACGTACGCCTGCACACAGGGCAGTTGGTGCGCAGGAAACCGATGCTCGCCGTGTGGGTGCTGCTGGCGATACTGGAGATCATCACCG
Source organism: Streptomyces sp. HNM0575 (assembly GCF_012726265.1). Classification (GTDB taxonomy): domain Bacteria; phylum Actinomycetota; class Actinomycetes; order Streptomycetales; family Streptomycetaceae; genus Streptomyces. Next base: position 715,676 of record NZ_JAASAG010000003.1, read on the forward strand.
CGCCGCTGTGGTGGACGGCGCCGTTCATCCTCACCCTGGGCCTGGGACGTCCCGCGGTGCCCACCGCCCTGTGGTGGGTGGGCGCGGAGCTGGTGTTCACCCTGCCACCGCTGATCTATGCGGCGCGCAGACGCCGACTGCCGCTGATGAGCGTGCTGTTGAACATTCCCTGCATCTATCCGGCGAAGATCGTCAACCTCTTCTACGCCTGGAAGGCCGTCGCCGTCGAGCTGGTGCTCGTGCCGCTGCGGCTGTCACGTGGGCTGACCGTCTACGAGAAGGGGAGAGGCCCGGTGGCCGCCTGAAGTCCGCGTGCCCAGGGGAGTGGACGACGGCGCGGCCACGGGGGCGGACGATCCCGTGGCATGGCCGGCGGACGGTACGGCGGGGGATCCGGCGGACGAGGCGCGGGCGTTCAGTCGCTGAGCGCAAGTCCCGCGTAGTTCTCGGCGAGTTCGGTGGCGGCTGCCCGGGAGGAGGCGATGCGGTCCAGCTGGGAGAGCTGAAGGCGGGTGTCGAACGGTGACTGGTCGGGGGAGGTGTGCAGCGTGGTGGTCATGAAGTAGGAGAAGTGCTCGGCGCGCCATACCCGTCGAAGACGGTCCTCGGAATAGCTGTCGAGGCCGCTGGTGTCGCCCGTCGTGTGATGGCGGATGAGCGCACGGGCCAGGACCGCGACGTCGGCGACCGCGAGATTGAGGCCTTTGGCCCCGGTCGGCGGCACGATGTGGGCGGCGTCTCCGGCGAGGAACAGGCGGCCGTGGCGCATGGGTTCGGTGACGCTACTGCGCATGGGCAGCACCGCCTTGGACGTGATGGGGCCGCGGTTGAGCCGCCAGCCGGGGTCGGCGCTGAGGGCGAACCGGGCGTCGAGTTCGTCCCAGATGCGCTCGTCGGGCCAGTCGGCGGGGTCGGTTCCGTTCGGCACCTGGAGATAGAGGCGGCTGACGGAGGACGAACGCATGCTGTGCAGGGCGAAACCGCGCGACGAGTGCGCGTAGATCAACTCCGCGCAGGAGGGAGGTGCGTCGGCCAGGATGCCGAGCCACGAGAAGGGATATTCGCGCTCGTAGGTGCGGGCGACGGAATCGGGCAGTGCGGTGCGCGCGATGCCGTGGAAACCGTCGCACCCCACGACGAAGTCGCAGTGCAGCGTCCGTTCACGGCCCTCGTAGGTGTAGTGCAGCGCCGGCCCCTCCGGGCCCGGCGTGAGACCGGTGACGGAGGTGACCTCGGCGCCGAAGATCAGGGGCGCGCCGTCGGAGAGTTCCGAGAGCTGAAGGGAGATGAGGTCTTTGACGATCTCTGTCTGGGCGTAGATGGTCACCCGGCGGCCGTTGGCCAGGGTGGGGAAGTCGATGTGCTGCGACCGTCCGTCGAAGCGCAGCTCGATACCGTCGTGCACCAGGCCCTCACGGTCCATGCGGGCTCCGGCGCCGCATTCGCGCAGCACGTCCACGGTCGTCTGCTCCAGCATGCCCGCCCGCTGCCGTTGCTCCGCGTACTCGCGGTCACGGGATTCGAGTACGACGCTCGGGATGCCCGCGCGGTGCAGCAGCCGGGAGAGCAAGAGCCCGGCCGGGCCGCCGCCGATGATGCCGACGGTGGTCTCCTCGGGGACGCCGGCGGCGGCAGGACGCTCATCGGGTCGCCGGGCGGGCGGCCGGCTCGTGGCACCGTCCGTCATCGCGAGCCTCCGCACAGTCGGCGCGGAGTCGTGGACCGTGTTTCAGCTGTGGCGCACATGCGGTGATCGTCTCAACGGCACGGCCTTCTGGCCAGGCCTTACGGAACGCTGACATGTGGGTCGGTTCGCTCCCCGGGGGATTTCACAGCCCTAACGTGGCCTCATGCGCGTACTGGTGACAGGTGGTTCGGGGTTCATCGGGTCTCACATCGTGACCGTGCTGGAGGCGGCGGGGCATGAGCCCGCGGTGTTCGACACGGCCGCGGCTGACAGCGGGAAGCGAGGTGATGTACGGGATCCGGAGGCCGTGGCGGAGGCTCTGCGGGGGGTGGACGCCGTCTGCCACCAGTCCGCGATGGTGGGGCTGGGCAAGGGGTTCGCGGATGCGTCCGCGTACGTTGGCAACAACGACCTCGGCACCGCCGTGCTGTTGGAGCAGATGGCCACAGCCGGGGTGCACCGGCTGGTCCTTGCGGGCTCGATGGTGGTGTACGGGGAGGGGCGGTACAGCTGTCCGGTCCACGGGGTGGTGCGGCCCGGCCCCAGGGGCGTGCCGGATCTCGACAGCGGCCGCTTCGAGCCGGCCTGCCCGTTGTGCGGTGCTGCGCTCGACCCCGAACTGGTCGGGGAGGACGCGCCTGCCGACCCGCGCAACGTCTACGCCACGACGAAGCTGGCGCAGGAGCATCTGTCGGCGGCGTGGGCGCGTGCCACGGGCGGGCGGGCCGTCAGCCTGCGCTACCACAACGTCTACGGGGACGGGATGCCGCGCGACACCCCCTACGCGGGAGTGGCCTCGTTCTTCCGCTCGGCACTGGAGCGGGGCGAGGCGCCGCGCGTGTACGAGGACGGTGCGCAGCGGCGGGACTTCGTCCACGTCGACGACGTGGCCGCGGCCAATGTGGTCGCGCTGGAGGCCCTGGACGACCTGTCCGGCGGGGGATTCCGCGCGTACAACACGGGGAGCGGAGAGCCCCGGACCGTGGGCGAGATGGCGCATGAGCTGGCGGCGGCGTTCGGCGGACCCGACCCCGTGGTGACGGGGGAGTACCGCCTGGGCGACGTACGGCACATCACCGCGTCCTCGGAGCGTTTCCGCCGTGAGCTGGGTTGGAGCGCGCGGGTGACGTTCGCGGAGGGGATGGCGCGGTTCGCGAAGGACGAGCTGGCACCCGTCGCGGCCGCGCCCTCAACGACAGCCTCCTGAACGGCAGTTCACGCGTCACCGAGGGGCGGCTCCTCGGCGTTCATGGCTCCGTTGTGCGCCTGGCTCGCCCCCTGCCCGCAGGTGGCGCGTCAGTAAGCGGCCGGTAGCGTCACCTCGAAGCGGCAGCCGCCGGGCACGTTCCGTACGGCGGCCCGGCCCTTGTGGGCCTCGACGATTCCCCGCACGATCGCCAGGCCGAGCCCGGCGCCGCCGGGAGGCGTGCGGGCGTCGGTGCCGCGCCAGCCAGTGTCGAAGACCCGTGGAAGATCGTCCGCCGGGATGCCGCCGCAGCCGTCGGTGACCGACAGCACCACCGCGTCCTCTTGCAGCCGGGCGCCGACGGCGACGGTGCCGTCGGCGGGGGTGCGGTGTATCGCGTTGACGAGGAGGTTGGCCAGGACGCGGGACATCTCCTTCCCGTCCACCTCCACGGGCACCTGCTCGACACCGTCGTCCGCGAGCCGTACGCCCAGTTCGCACGCGAGGGCGTAGGCCCCGGCGATGGCGTCGCTGACGAGGTCGTACGCCGAGATGCGGGTGCGGGAGAGGGCGAGGGAACCGGCCTGGATACGGGAGAGTTCGAAGAGATCGCCGACCATGCCGGAGAGCCGTTCGACCTCACCGCGTATCTGACGGTGGTAGCGGGCCGGATCGTCGGCGATTCCGTCTTCGAGCGCTTCGGCCATCGCACGCAGTCCCGCCAAGGGGGAGCGCAGGTCGTGCGAGATCCACGCCACCAGCTCGCGGCGCGAGGCCTCCAGGGCGCGCTCACGTTCGCGGGAGGCGGCGAGCCTGGCGCTGGTGTCCGCCAACTGACGGGAGAGCGAGGCCAGTTCCGCGGGCATGGGGGTCGCGGGCTGCACGAACCCGCCGTGCGTGCGTACTTCCCAGGGTGCTGTCCCGTTCGCGCTGCCGACGGCACCGACGGCGCCAATGGTGGCAACGCTGCCTGCGGCTCCGGCGGTTCCCGTGACGCTTCCCGCGGCGCCCCCTACGGCGGCCCCGCCGTCCGTCTCGCCGAACTCACGCGCCGCCTGTTCCAGCGCCCGATGACCGTCGATCACCCAGCGCCCGAGGAACAGCGCCGTGGCCGTCGCGGTGACGCCCGCCATCACGCACACGGTCGTCACGACGGCCAGGTCGTGCTTGTTGAGCAGCATCGCCCACGCCACCGACAGCGTTCCGGCCAGTACGGACCCCACGGCCACGGCCGTGAGCACCGTGAGCGACGCGGCGACCGACCGGCGCCGCAGCGCCCGCAGCGCCAGCAGTCCGGCAAGCCCGACGGCCGCGGCTCCGAGTGCCGCGTAGAGCGCGATGAAGAGCAGATCACGCATCACGGCCACCGCCGCCGAGACCGCCGCCGAAACCGTCGTCGAATCCACCACCGGCCACACCACCGACCCGGCCAGTGGCACTACCGGCACCCGCACCCGCACCGGCGTCTCCGCCGCCACCGCCCCCGGCGTTCGCCGCCCCGTCGTCGAAGCGGTAACCGACGCCCCACACCGTCGTGATCAGCTGCGGGTGTGCGGGATCGGACTCGACCTTGTGCCGTAGGCGCCGTACGTGCACGGTCACCGTCGACAGGTCGCCGAAGTCCCAGCCCCATACGTCCGCCATGAGCTGCTCCCGGCTGAAGGCGCGGCCGGGGTGGCGCAGGAAGTGCGCGAGCAGATCGAATTCGCGCAGTGTCAGCGCCAGCGGTCCACGTCGGTCGGAGACGGTACGGGCGGCGGGGTCGAGCGTGATGCCGCCGCCGGTCAGGAGCGGACCCTCGGGCGGCGGCGCCCCGGCGCGACGGAGTACGGACTCGACGCGGAGCACCAGTTCACGCGGGGAGAACGGCTTGGTGACGTAGTCGTCGGCGCCGACCTCCAGGCCGAGGATGCGGTCCTCCTCGTCGCCGCGCGCCGTCAGCATCACCACGGGCACCGGACCGTGCTCGCGCAGCTTCCTGCACACCTGGAGGCCGTCGAGGCCGGGGAGCATCAGGTCCAGCACGACGAGGTCCGGGGGTGCGGCCTGTGCGCGCGACAGGGCGGCTATGCCGTCCCCGGCCCGGTCGACGACGAATCCGGACCGGTCGAGATAGCCGGCCACGACTTCCATGACCGTCGGATCGTCGTCCACCACCAGCACCCGGCGGGCCGCCGCCGGAGGCTGCGTTCGCATTCCTGGAGTCCGCATGGCTGGAGTCTGGCACCCGCGCGCGCACGGGCGTCCCGGTCGAGCGGCCCGGAGCGCGGATGTCAGCTTTCCGTAAGGTGCGGCTGTCCGCTATGTCCGGTCTGGGTTCGTAGGGTGAGGCAGATGCAGACGATCACCAACTCGCAGCCGTGGCACGGGGACCTGGTGCTTCCCTGCCTCAACGAGGCCGAGGCGCTGCCCTGGGTGCTGGAGCGGATTCCGGCCGGATGGCGTGCCGTCGTCGTGGACAACGGTTCCGACGACGGCTCGGCGGACATCGCCCGGCAGCTCGGCGCCACCGTCGTGCACGAGGAGCGCCGCGGATTCGGCGCGGCCTGCCATGCCGGACTGCTCGCGGCCGAGGCGGAGTTCGTCGCCTTCTGCGACTGCGACGCCACGCTGGACCCTGGGATGCTGCCCCGGGTCGCCGGTCCGGTCCGTACGGGCGCGGCGGATCTCGTACTCGCCCGGCGGCGGCCCACCCGTCGCGGGGCCTGGCCGCTGCACGCCCGGCTCGGCAACCGCGCGCTGTCGCGCATGGTGCGACGGCGAACGGGCGTGCGCCTGCACGACCTCGGCCCGCTGCGTGCGGCCCGCCGCACCGCGCTGCTGGGGCTGGGCCTGACGGACCGCCGCAGCGGATATCCGTTGCAGATGGTGGTGCGCGCGGCCGACGAGGGATGGCACATCGCGGAGACCGAGGTCGACTACCTGCCCCGCGCGGGCCGGTCGAAGGTGACCGGCACCTGGCTCGGCACGTGGCACGCCGTTCGCGACATGAGGGCGGTGCTGCGATGAGCGGCGGGCCCACTCCCGGCGGGAGTCCGGCGCCCGGCGCACGGCCGGGGCCGTCGATGGCCGCGGCGGCCGTACGACTGCCCGCGCCCGTCGCGCTGCCGGACGGCGCATCCGCGCCCGCACCCGCACCCGCACCCGCATCCGTTCCCGCGACCGCGACCGCACCGGATCCGGATCCGGCTCCGCTCACCGTTCTCGTGATCGCCAAGGAGCCCGTCCCCGGACGCGTCAAGACCCGGCTGACGCCGCCGTACCGGCCGGAGGAGGCGGCCCGGCTGGCCGAGGCCGCGCTCGCGGACACCCTGGAGACCGTCGCGCGGCTGAACGTGCGCAGACGCGTGCTGGTGCTGGCCGGGCGCCCCGGACCGTGGCTGCCCTCCGGGTTCGAGGTGGTGCCGCAGTGCGAGGGCGGCCTCGACCGGCGGATCGCCGCGGCCTTCGCCCTGTGCGACGGCCCGGCACTGCTCATCGGCATGGACACCCCGCAGATCACCGCCGCGCTGCTCTCCGGCGCAGAAGGCACGGCCCCCACAGGCAGCGCCCTCAAGGGCAGCGCCCCCAGGGGCGGCGGCAGTGCCGGGCGCAGCGCGGCCGACGGCCCGTGGGAGGACTGCGACGCCTGGTTCGGCCCGGCCGAGGACGGCGGCTTCTGGGCCCTGGGCATGGCGTGCCCGCGGCCCCAACTCGTCCTCGGCGTACCGATGTCCAGGCCCGACACGGGTGCCGTGCAGCGCCAACGACTCGTCGAGGCAGGGCTGTCCGTACGGGATCTCCCTCTCCTACGGGACGTCGACACCGCCGCCGACGCCGCCCACGTCGCCTCCCTCTCCTCCAGACGCTTCGCCGCCGTACACGCGGAACTCGCCCGGACGGCGGCGACGTGAGCGCACCGGCCCTCGCCTGGTGTACGGAGCGGGACCCCTACGCCGACGCACTGCGCGCCGGCCGCGGGCCGCTGTTCCTGCGGCGTTCCGACGGATGGCTGCTGCCGCTGGAGGTCGAGCGCTGGTGCGCGGGCGCCGACGAGGCGGACATGAGCGTGCTGCGGCGCTGCACCGGTGCCGTACTGGACATCGGCTGCGGGCCCGGCCGGCTGGTGGCCGCGCTGGCCGGGCTTGGTGTGCCCGCACTGGGCGTCGACACCTCTCCGGCCGCGATCGCCCGTACTCGCCGGGCGGGCGGTGCGGCGTTGCAGCGCTCGGTGTTCGAGCCGCTTCCGGGCGAGGGACGCTGGCAGAGCGCGCTGCTGCTCGACGGGAACGTCGGCATCGGCGGCACCCCCTCGAAGCTGCTCGCACGCATACGTGAACTCATCGCGCCGGACGGGCTGTTGTACGTGGAGGCGGCCTCCGCGGAGGTGGAGGAGCGGACCGAGGTACGCCTCGACGACGGCATGGGCGGCCAGAGCCCCGCATTCCTGTGGGCGAGGCTCGGCAGCGCAGCACTGCGTGCACGGGCCACCGGCGCCGGCTGGCACGTGGCAGGTGAATGGCGGTGCGGCGAACGGCCGTTCATGGCTCTCGCGCCTTCCCGCAAGCGGTCCGTCACGGTCGATTCGCCCGGCGCGGATGCGGGGCGTCGCACGCGGTCCGAGGCGCGCTCCCTGCTCACCAGCCCGTGATCAGCAGGTGGTTGACCGTCAGGGCGAGCACGGCCTGCGCCGCGAGCCACCAGCGCTGTGCGGCTTGCGGCAGCAGCGCCGTCGCAGGCAGCAGCCACAGCGTGAAGGGCAGCCAGATGCGTTCCGTCTCGCCCTTGCTCATTCCCGACAGGTCCGCGAACAGTACGCAGCAGACTCCGCCCGCGACGAGCAGCAGCAGCGCCCCGCGTGCCCGCGGAACGCCCCGGCGGGCACAGGCCCCGGCCCGCCGCAGCGACGCGACGACCGCCGGACCGGCGACCGCGGTCTGCGCGGCCACGTTCGCCCACACGAAATAGCCGTACGGACGGACCCGCGCGGCCCCCTGGTAGTACCGCTCCACGAGAGTCGACCAGCCCTCGAACCACCAGAACCCCGACGCCGTGAACCAGACGAACCAGGGCGCCATCCCGAGCAGCACCAGCAGCACGGGACGGACGAGCCGGACCCGGACCGGTGGCGGAGCCGCCGCAACGGCCCGGCCGTCTCGGGAGCCCGTCGTACGGGCCGCCGCCGCCAGCACCGCCAGTGCCAGCAACCCGGTCAGCACCAGCCCGTACGACAGATAGCAGGTCAGCCCGAAGAGCAGCCCCGAGCCGAGTGCGGCCGCCGCGGGCACCCGTGCGCTGCGGGTCGCCGCCAGCGCGAGCAGGGCCGCCGCCCACGCGGCGACGGCCGTGAAGTAGCCGTCCGCGGAGACGGCCGTCCACACGGCTGCCGGGGTGAGCACCGCGTACGGGGCGCATCGGCGGGCCAGTTCCTCGGAGGCGAGAGCCCTGACCGCCACGAGGAGCGCCGCCACCGCCGACGACCCCACGGTGATCACGAAGACCGAGGCCCACACGCCGCCGCCGAGGCCGATCCGGTCGAGCCCGACGAAGGTCAGCAGCGCCGCCGGCGGGTGACCGGCGACATGCGGGGGCCAGTTGTCGGGGGCGTCCATCAGGATGCGGCCGGTGAAGCCGCGCAGTGTCGTCCCGACGTCGTCCACGTCGCCGACGGAGCGCACATACTCGTAACCCGTCGTCAGCCGCGTGGCCACGCCGCGGTGCCAGCCGTCGACCAGCGTCAGCGACCAGCTCCAGGCCATGCCGCCCGCCCACGCGGCGGACAGCAGGGGGCGCCAGCCCAGCGTGCGGGCGAGGCGCGGCCCGCAGCCGATCACGACCGCGGCCACCGCGGGCGCGGCGACGGTGCCGGGACCCCAGTGCGGCATCCAGTACGCGTACAGGGGCGGCCAGCGCAGCCGCAGCGTCTCCTGGCTGTTCTCGTAGCCGTGGCCCACCAGCGCCGCGGTCGTGAACAGCGCCACGGCGCAGGCGACGGCGGTCAGATCGAGGAGGCGGCGGCGCCGGCGTTCCGTATGTCGCGAGGGGGCTTCGGCCCCGGGCCCGGGAGCCGGCCCGGTGGCGGGCCTGTCGGTCGATGTGCTCACACGCTCACCGTAGGGCGCTGACCAGCGCCGTCAGGTCCGCCCGCAACGGATGTCACCGGTCCGTCAGTTCGGCCGCCTCCCGCAGAGCGGCCGCCACCGCGGCGACCCCCGGATCCCGCGCGGCCCCCGCACGTGCCGCGACGGAGATCCTCCGCGTCAGCCGCAGCCCGGCAACTTCGCACAGCCGTACGTCGGTTGAGAGCGGCTCGGCGACCAGCCGGGGGATGAGCGAGACGCCCAGCCCCGCCTCGACGAGCGACATGATGACCGTGTAGTCGTCGCTGGCGTAGTCGAGTCGCGGCTCGAAACCCGCCTGCTGGCAGGCGCGTTCGAGCACGGTGCGCAGGGCGTTGTCGCTGTGCGGTGCGATCCAGGGCTCCCGGGCGAGGTCCGCCAGCGCGAGCGGGCCTCCGTCCGCCGGGGCTTCGTGTCCGGGCGGCAGCGCGGCCACCAGCGGCTCCTCCAACAGCCGCTGAAGGCGCACGCCTTCGTCGGGAAGCCTCGGCAGCAGGTTGTACTCGTAGACCAGCGCCACGTCGCACGTGTGCTGCCGCAGGCCGCGCACGGACTCCTCCGGCTCACGCTCGTCCAGCTGGACCCGCAGATCGGGATGGGCGGCGCGGCAGGCCGCGATGGCGGGGGCGGCGAGTGCGACGGCGGCGCTGGGGAAGCTGCTGAGCCGTACGGTGCCGCGCACGCTGCCGCTCAGCGCGGTCACTTCGGCGCGCGCACGCTCCAGTTCCTCCAGCACGCGCTCGGTGGAGGCGACCAGGACCCTCGCGGCCTCCGTGAGCACCACCCGGCGTCCGTCGCGGACCAGCAGCGGGGTGCCCGCCTCCCGTTCCAGCAGCGACAGTTGCTGCGAGACGGCGGACGGCGTCAGCGAGCAGGCCTGGGCGGTGGCGGCGATCGTCCCGTGTGCGGCCAGCTCCCTCAGCAGACGCAGGCGCCGCACCTCGTAGAACATGTAGTCACGCTAACGCCCGGCATCGGAAATCGTCGCTGGTTGTGCGGGGTACGGGGTGCTCACACTGGCGGCATGACAGCCGATCTCCTGGGCTGCGACGCGGGCGGTCCCGCGGCCGCCGCCTCCGTGACCGCCGCCGTCCCAGCACCCGGCACCGTCCCCGTTCCCGGTACCGTCCCCGTTCCCGGTACCGTCCCCGCATCCGGTACCGTCCCCGCACCCGGCACCGTCCCCGCACCCGCACCCGTGTCCGGTACCGCCGCCGTCACGTCTCCGGTCTCCCCGGACGAGTACGCCGACCGCCTCGCGCGGCTGCGCGCCGCGATGCGCCGCCGGGGGCTGGCGGCCCTGGCGCTCGCCAGCCCGGAGAACATCCACTACCTGCTGGGCCTGGACCACTTGGGCCACTTCGCCTTCACACTGCTCGTACTCCCGCGCAGCGGACCGCCGGTGCTCGTGGCCCGCCGCATGGAGCGCCGCACGCTGCGCGAGCAGGTCCCGCACGTGCGCCACGCGCTGTACGGCGACGGCCGCGACCCCGCACGCGTCGCGGCACAGGAGCTGGAGCGTGCCTGCCCGGCGGGCGGCACGGTGGGCGTGGAGGAGCAGTCGATGTCCTTCCCGCCCGCGGTGCTGACCCGCATCCGCGCGCGCCTTCCGGGGCTCCGCTGGACGGACTGCTCCGCGCTTCCCGCACGGCTGCGGCGCATCAAGTCGCCCGCCGAGACGGCTCTTGTGCGCCGTGCGGCCACCGTCTCGGGCGTGGCCATGGGTGCCGCGCTGGCCACCGCGGACGTCGGAGTGAGCGAACGGGACGTCGCAGCGCAGGCACAGCGGGCCATGACGGAGGCGGGCGGGCAGCAGCCCGGCTTCGTGCCGCTGATCCGCTCCACCGCCAGGCTCGGGCAGGAGCACGTCACCTGGTGCGAGCACCGGATCGGCCCGGGGGAGGGGCTGTTCGTGGAGCTGTCCGGTTGTGTGCACCGCTACCACGCGCCCATGAGCCGCACCGTCTACTGCGCTGATCCGCCCCCCGGCGCGCGGGTCGCGGCAGGGGCGGCCTTCGCCGGGCTGGCGGCTGCGCGCGCGGCGCTCGTGCCGGGCGTCCGCACGGGCGAGGTGTACGCGGCGTGGGCGGACGCGGTCGCGGAGTCGGCCGGGCGGCGTCCGTGCCGTCACCACTGCGGCTATCTCACCGGGGCCGGGTTCCCGCCGAGCTGGGTCGGCGGCGGATCGGTGCTCGGAATCAGGGCGGGAGGACGCACCCGCGTACGCGCCGGAATGGTCTTCCACCTCATGTCGTGGGTCGAACACCCCGCCGGATACGTGGTGTCGGACACCGCGCTCGTCGGCGAGAACGGTTGCGAACTGCTCACCGGCACGCCCGACGCCCCGCCCGGACTGCTCACGGTCCCGGCCCCCGGCTGACCGGCGCGGGCACCGGGCGCGGTTCGTTCCGCCCGGAGCCGGCCCCCGCCGTGCCCATCAGCTGCCGGCAGGACAGCAACTCCCGGCAGGACAGCAACTCCCGGCAAAACAGCCGGATTCGACCCCGCCCACGCCCCTGAGGAGGCCCGCCTTGCGCATCACACGCGTACGCGCCACGCCCGTCGCCGTCCCCTACCGCACCGACGAGGTCTGGGCGTTCGGACGCCGCCGCGGCCTCGTCTCCCTTCTCGTCGAGGTCGACACCGACGAGGGACTGACCGGCCTGGGGGAGGCCGCGGCCTATCCGTCCGCGGACGCCGTCCTCGGTGCGCTGCGCAGCATGGAGCCCCTGGTCGTCGGCTCCGATCCGCTCCGCATCGAGCAGCTCGTGCAGCGCATCGACGTCGTCGGCACCTATCACCACACCGGGTCCTCCAGCCCGGCCGCGGCGGCTGTGGAGACCGCCTGCTGGGACCTGCTGGGCAAGTCGTGCGGGATGCCCGTGGCCGGTCTGCTGGGCGGCCGGTTCCGCGACCGCGTGGAGTTCTTCCACTATGTGGCGGCCGCCGAGCCCGGCGAGGTGCGCGCGGAGGGCGCCCGCGCCGCCGGGGCGGGGGCGCGCGTGTGCTACCTCAAGGTGGGCGCCGACGACCTCGGCACCGACCTGGCGCGGCTCGCCGCCCTGCGTGAGGGCGCGGGCCCCGGCATGGGAATCCGCGTCGACGCGAACGAGGCATGGTCGGCCGGCGCGGCCGTACGTGCCGTGACGGCGATGGAGGAGTACGGACTGGAGCTCGTCGAACAGCCGGTGTCGGGACGGAACCTGCCCGAGATGGCCTATGTGCGCTCCCGCATCCGCACTCCGCTGCTCGCCAACGAGGCGTCGTGGACGCGGTCTTCCCAGTTCGCCGTGCTCCGCGAGGGCGCCGCGGACGTCGTCTCCGCCGACCAGCAGATGGACGGCGGACTGCTCAACCTCAAGCGCTCCGCCGGGATCTGCGCCGCGGCCGGTGTGCCCGTGGTCAAGCACTCCCTCGGCGAGCTGGGAGTCGCCGTGGCAGCCGCCGTGCACGTCATCGCTTCCACGCCCAACTTCCGCTGTGCGAACCAGGGTTACGGGGCGCTGCTGACGGACGACATCGTGAAGGGAGACTTCGCGGGGCCGCTGGAGAACTACTCCGACGGCTGTCTCGACGTTCCCACGGGCCCCGGGCTCGGAGTGGAGCTGGACGCCGAAAAGGTCGGCAAGTACGCCGAATTGTACCGGGAGTCCGGTGCGGGATTCTCCTTCCACGATCCGCTCGCGCTCAGCCGGGCGCCCGCGCTGCCGAAGCGGTAGGCCGGCGCGGGCGGGCGCGGTGGACGGCGTCCGGATCCGTGGGACGGCGGTCGGCCCGGGCGCGGACCAGCCGGGGCCCGCCCGGTGCGGCCGGGCCGGACCCCGCCGCGCTCCGCCGCGGCACATCGCGCTCCGCCGCGGCGGGCTACCGTCCCGTCCGCTCCTCGCCCTCCGCCGCACGTACGGGCGGCATGAACTCCCTCACCAGCGTGCGGTGCCACCAGTCGCCGGTCTCCCGCCGCTCCTCGCGCGTCGTGAACCGGTAGCGGTACAGCAGCGCCCGTACGTACCGGGGCGGCACGTCGGGAAAGGGGTTGCGCCGCAGCAGCCGCAGCGTGTCCCGGTCGCCCTCCAGCAGCCGGGCGACGAACGGCTCGAACCAGCCGCCCGCATAGGCGGGGGAGAGCGCCGCGAACCACATCTGCCAGTCCAGCCGCAGGTGGTACGGGGCGAACTGCCGCGGCAGACGGCTCACATCGCCGGGCTTGCCGCGAAACTCGTACTCCCGCCACACGGTCTCCTCGCCGGGCTGTTCCTCGTCCGTGCCCTCGACGACGATCTCGTGCCGTACGCGGGTGACGCTGCCGAAGGCGCCGTAAGTGTTCACCAGGTGCAGGGAGTTGAAGGACGCGTTCATCTGCTGGCCCCGGCTGACCATGTTGCGGACGGGCCAGTAGCTCAGCACCAGCACCAGTGCCGTCACGACGCAGACCAGCACCACGTACGCCGGCGGGGGCGCCGCGACGGACGGCGGCGCCCCGGCGACGGCCGAACCGTCCACCGCGGCAAGGGCGATGACGATCGTCAGCCAGTTCAGCCACGAGAAGTTGCCCGACGCCACGAGCCACAGCTGCGTGACGATGACGACGGCCGCCGCGTAGGTGGCGACGGGCTGCGGCATCAACAGCCCGAACGGCACCACCAGTTGGGCGACATGGTTGGCCGCCGTCTCGACGCGGTGCAGCGGCTTCGGCAGTCGGTGGAAGAACCAGCTCAGCGGTCCCGGCATCGGCTGTGTCTCGTGGTGGTAGTCGAGACACGTCAGCTCCCGCCAGCAGCGGTCGCCACGCCACTTGATGAGTCCCGCCCCGAACTCCAGCCGGAACGCCAGCCACCGCAGCAGCCACAGCACGAGCGCGGGCGGCGCCGTCTCGGCGTTGCCGAGGAAGACCGCGAGGAAACCGGCCTCCAGCAGCAGCGATTCCCAGCCGAAGCTGTACCAGAGCTGCCCGACGTTCACGATCGACAGATACGCAAGCCACAGCAGCGCCCACATCGCGATGGACGCCCACAGCGGCACGGCGTCGGCGGCACCCGCGGCGACCGCCGCCGCCAGTGCCGCGCCGCCCCAGCTCACGCACGCGAACAGCCCGTCGGAGTAGCGCCAGTGGAAGAGGCTGGGCGAGGCCCGGAAGGGCACCCTCCGCACGAACCGGGGCACGGGCAGCAGACCGTGCGCCCCGATCAGCGCACGGAACTGAAGGGCCGCCGACACGAAGGCGACCAGATAGACGCCGGCCAGTGCCCTTTGCAGCACGAGCCGGCTCAGCCAGTAGTCGGATGCCGTGAACCAGTCCATGGGGCACGGATACCACCGTCGCCCGCGGTCATGGGCGCCGGCGGGAGTGAAGCCTCGGGCATGCGGTCCGCGGAGGGCGCCGCCGTGGCCCGTGCGATGCTGTGGCTTTCCGGCCGCGGCGGAAGGAGGCCCAGGCCGGAGCGCTCGCCGAGGAGAGAAATGCCGCTGACCGACATGCCGCTGGAACAGCTCCGCGACTACGCGCCACGTATCGCCGAGCCGGACGACTTCGACGACTTCTGGGCGAAGACGATCGAGGGAGCGCGCGCGGCGGCACGCACGGGAGCGGAGGCCCGCTTCCCGAAGGTTGCGGACTCGCCGCTGCGCACCGTCGACGTTCACGACGTGCGCTTCCCCGGCTGGGACGGGCAGCCGGTCGCGGCGTGGCTGCTGCTGCCGCGTGATGCCCGTGCGCCGCTGCCCGCGATCGTCAACTACATCGGCTACAGCGGCGGTAGAGGACTGCACACCGATCATCTGCTGTGGAGCGCCGCGGGCTACGCCCATCTCGTCGTCGACAGCCGCGGCCAGGGGCATGCCACGCCCGACCCCGATCCGGTACCGGGACCCCAGTACGTGGGCGGCTTCATGACCCGTGGCATCGACGGCCCGGAACACCACTACTATCGCCGCCTGATCACCGACGCCGTACGGGCCGTGGACGCGGTGCGCAGCCACCCGGCGGTCGATCCGCAGCGGGTGACCGTCACCGGTCACAGCCAGGGCGGCGGCCTGGCGCTGGCGGTGGCCGCGCTCGCGGGAACGGAGGTCGCGGCGGCGCTCGTTGACGTGCCGTTCCTCTGCCACATCCGGCGCGGCGCACAGCTGGCGACGGCCGGTCCGTACCCGGAGATCGCGCACTACCTCGGCGTCCACACCCGTGACGACCCCGAGGGCGTCTTCTCCACGCTCGACTACTTCGACGGGCTGCACTTCGCCCGCCGGGCCTCAGACGTTCCGGCGCTGTTCAGCGTCGCGCTGATGGACACGGTCTGCCCGCCGTCCACCGGCTTCGCCGCGTACAACCACTACGCGCATCCCGACAAGGACGTCGTCGTCTGGCAGTTCGGCGACCACGCCGGGGGGCATGGCTCGCAGACTCACCGGCAGCTGAGCTGGCTGGCTGAGCACGGGCTGGGCCCGGACGGGGCGGGGCTCACGGGAAGCCGGTAGGGGGCCGGTGCCGCGGAACCCATGGACCGCGTGGGCCGAGCGGCGGTCGCGGCAGGCACGGGCGGGGACGGGCCGCGTGCGCGTGCGCGCCTCGTGCCCCCGGCGGGCGACGTGCGGCGGGCTCAGCCCGCGGTCTGCTCCTCGCCGTGGCCCGCGGTCAGCTCCCGCTTGAGGATCTTGCCCATGTCGTTGCGCGGCAGTGCCTTGCGCAGATGCACCGTGCGGGGCCGCTTGTGCGGCGCGAGCTGCCCGGCCACGAAGTCCGCCAGCTCCTCGCCGTCCGGCGGCGCCGCCGGGTCCGCGGGCACGATCCACGCGACGACGTGCTCGCCCAGATCGGGGTCGGGAGCGGCGGTGACCGCGGCTTCGGCGACGGCGGGGTGGGAGAGCAGCACGTTCTCGATCTCGCCCGCCCCGATCTTGTAGCCGCCGCTCTTGATGAGGTCCGTGGCCTTCCGTCCCACCAGCCGCACATAGCCGTCCGCGTCCTGCGTGGCCAGATCGCCCGTACGGAACCAGCCGCCGTCGAAGACCTCCGCCGTGGCGTCCGGACGGTTGAGGTACTCGGTGAACAGGTTCGGGCCCCGCACCTGGACCTCGCCCACGGTCTCCGCTCCCGCTGCGCCCCCGTCCCCGTTCGCGTCCCCGTCCCTCTTCGCGTCTGTGTCCGCGACGGTGATCCGCTTGCCCGCGTCGTCGACGAGGCGCAGATCGACGTCCTGAAGCGGCACACCGACGGTGCCGGGACGAGGCTCCCCGTCGGCGCGGACGCTGGTGTTCATCAGCGTCTCCGTCATCCCGTACCGCTCGACGACATGGCGGCCCGTGGCCCCGGTGATGCGCTGATGGTCCGGCAACGGCAGCGGCGCCGAGCCCGACACCAGCAGCCGTGCGCCGGAGAGCGCTTCGACGAGGCCCGGCTCGGAATCCAGCGCCTCGGCCAGCCGGTGATACATCGTCGGCACCCCGAAGAGCATGGTGCCGCCACCGGCGAGGGCGCTCGCCACCCCTTGCGGCGAGAACCTGCCCAGGTGATGCAGGCTGCCGCCGCGGCGGAGCGGGCCGAGGACGCCCAGGATCAGGCCGTGCACGTGGAAGAGCGGCAGCGCGTGCACGACGACGTCGTCGTCCGTCCACTGCCAGGCGTCCTCCAGCGCGTCGAGGGTGCACGCGACGGCCCGGCGCGAGAGGACGACGCCCTTCGGCGGGCCCGTCGTGCCCGAGGTGTAGACGATGAGGGCCGCGGACTCGGCGTTCGGCTCGGGAGCGAGCGCCCATGCCGCGGCGGCGTCCTCGCCTTCGACGGCGATGTCCGTACGCGGGATGCCGGCCAGCGCTTCGGGCAGCTCGGCGCCGGCCTCCGCCAGCACCGCCGACGGGGCGCTGTCGCTCACGATGTGTGCCAGTTCGCGCTCGCCGCTGCGCGGATTGACCGGCACCGCGGGAACACCGGCCAGCAGCGCCGCCACCACGGCCACGGCCGTCTCCAGGGTGGGCGTCGCCCAGATCGCGACCCTTCCCACGTGACCGAGGCGGTCGGCCGTCTCGCCCGCGGCGGCCGCGAGCCGGTGGTAGCTGAGGGCGCGCTCGCCGAAGCGCAGCGCCGTGCGGCTGGACTCGGAGTGCAGCGCGGGGAAGAGCAGTGACACCCGGTTCTCCTCGGACGTTCCCGACCTGGACGGCCGGTCACGACCGTCGACGGTCAGCATCTCATCCGCCTGTGACGTCGCAGACCGCACGGGGAGAGGGCGCTGTGAACGTCCCCGTCGGCTCGCCGTTGATGCCTGCGGCAGGCGCCCGTCGCCGGGCGCCTGCCGTCGCCCTGGTCAGCGGGCGAAGGGGCGATCAGGCGGCGAGCCCGAACCGGGGCCGCCATACGGCGAGTCCGCCTCCGGAGCGGCCTCGCCACCCCGGCGGACGCGCAGCGCCGCAACGGCGAGCGCGGCGGGAGCGACCAGCAGCAGCAAGCGCGGGGTGAGCGGCATCGTGCCCTCCTGATGCCTTCTGACCGGATCGAGCCTGCCGGGTGCGATGCGCGGCGGGTCGGTTTCGCGGAGCGCGCGGCCCGGGGAACGCGCCGGTGCCGGGTCTTCGGAGCGCGGCCCCGGCGGCAGACGCACGACGGGCGCCCGAGCGGCAACTCCTCTGTGTTCCGGCGAGGTTGGCGCGGCAGCCGGCGGGTCGGTTCCCGGCGGGGGAGAGGTCTTCGGAGGCGGCAGCGGCGGGGCAGTGGGACCGGAGCGCGGCGGCTTCGGCGTGCCGGGGGACGCCGGTACGGGCGGAAGCGTGGCCACCGGTGCCGAGGCCTGCGGGAACGAGGGGGCGGCGGCACGCCACGGGAAGAGGCGGGCGGACGGCGGCACTTCGGGCACGCAGTCGCACTCCGCCGCGCGACAACCCGTGTGCGGGGCCGCTTCCCGACCGGAGGCGGTCCCGTGGCCGACCGCGAGCGCTGCTCCCGTACATCCGCTCGTCCGCGCCGCCACCTCGATGAGGGTCCCGTCCTCGTCAAGCACGGGACGGGAGCCGATGGACGCCGAGGACGCGAACGCCGAAGCCGGCAGGGCGTCGGCGACGGGTGCGGGTATGCGGCCGGTCTGGCCGGCGTTGCCGGTCGCGGCAGGCGGGGCGGTGCAGGCGGTGGCCGGTGCGGTGCAGGTCAGAGCAAGTGCCGCACCGGCCACGGCAGTCGATGCGGTGCGGTGCCATGGTCGGCGTCGTGTCACACGGTCGAGCATGTGGGCCGCCGTGTGCCGACGGCACGGCATCCGTCCCGTAATCCCCCGAAGTGCTTAAGCACGCCCCGGTGTTGACCGTCGACCCCCGTCCCGGGCAGCCGAGGCAGGCCCCGGTCAGCGCCCACGGTCAGTGCACGCTGTCAGCGCCCACGGTCAGTGCACGCGGTCAGTGCACCACCGCGTACGGCAGCGGATCGTTCAGCACCGCCCGTACGACCGAGTGCGCGGCGCCCAGCGACGGAGCGTCCCCGCCGATCGCCGAGGCCGCCACCTCCGGGACCGCGCCGGGCGTGGCCGTGCGCTGCCGCAACTCCCGTTCCAGCGCGGGCAGCAGCCACGGTGCCAGCCCGGTCAGCGCGCCGCCGAGCAGCACCGCCCGCGGATCGAGAAGGTTCACGGCGCCGGTGAGCGCGACGCCGAGCGCCCTGCCGGCCCGGCGCAGCGCCCGCAGCGCCGACTCGTCGCCCTCGCCCGCGAGGGTGCGCAGCCGCGACAGAGCGGCGGTACGCCCGCCCGCGCCGCGCACCGCGATGCCGGCGGCACGCAGCAACGCCGCCTCACCCGCGTACTGTTCGAGGCATCCGGAGCCCCCGCACGCACAGCGGGGCCCGTCCGGCTGCACCGGCACATGGCCCAGCTCGCCCGCGAACCCCCTTGTGCCGCGCAGCAGTTCACCGTCCAGGACGACTCCCGCCCCGATGCCGACCTCGGCGGAGACATGGATGAAGTCGCGCCGCTCGGACTCCCCTTCGGAGAGCCAGAGCTCCGCGAGCGCACCGAAGTTGGCCTCGTTCTCCACCGTCAGCGGCAGCGGCTGGTGAGCGCCGCCGAGGTGTGCGGCGAGATCCGTGTCGTACCAGCCGAGGTTCGGGGCCCGCACCACATTCGTCGAGGAACGCGTGACGAGCCCGGGCACGGCGACCGCCAGTCCCGCCGGGCGCAGCCCCGCCGCTCCGGCCTCCTCGCCGACGCGCTCCACGAGCGAACTCAGGCGCCGCAGCACGGAGTCCGGGCCGGCTTCGCCGTTCGGCGTCTCGTCGCCTGCGCGGGCACGCACCCGGCCGCCGAGGTCGACGGCGCACACCGTGAGGTGGTCGACTCCGATCTCCGCCCCGAGGCCGCACGGCCCCAGGCCGGTGAGCGCGAGGGCGTTGCCGGGCCGTCCGACGCCGCCGGAGCGCCCCGGGCCCAGCTCGACGAGGAACCCGGCACGCACCAGCTCCTCCACGAGCGTGGAGACCGACGCCCGCGTCAGCCCGATCCTCCCGGCGATCGCGGCACGCGAGACGGGTCCGGCGCCCGCGACCGCGTAGAGCACACGGGAGAGGTTCCGCTGCCGCATCTCCTGCTGCGAGTTGGGCGGTGGGGCTGCCATGTGCTTGAGGTCCGTTCCTCCGGGGCGGATTCGATGAGGCCGGGGGCCCGCGGCCGGGCGCCGAGGGCTCCGCGGGAGGGCCGGGGTCAGCGCTGCCGGAGCAGGGTATCCGCACCCGCGAGGGTGTCCGCGACGCGGATCACGGCCGCCTCGTCGCGCGGGACGGCCTCGTAGGACGGGCCCTGCGCGGTCCCCCAGCGCAGCGCCACGGCCGCCGGATCCTCCTCCAGCAGCAGCCCCGCCGCCTGTGCCGCGGCGCCGAGGGCCACCAACTCCTCGGCGCGCGGCACCTGCACGGGCCTGCCCGAAAGGCGGCGCACGGTCTCGCGCCAGGCGGTGCCCTTGGCGCCGCCGCCGATCAGCAGCAGCGGAGCGTTCCCGTCACCGGCGTCCGGCCCGTCCGTGCCCGCCCCGTCCGTGCCCGTCCCGTCCAGCACCTGGTCGAGCGCCCGCAGCAGCGCGAACACGGCGCCGTCGTACGCGGCCTGAAGCACCTGCCCGGGAGTGGTGTCGTGCCGCAGTCCGCTCAACAGGCCTGAGGCGTAAGGGAGGTTGGGCGTCCGCTCACCGTCGAGGAAGGGCAGCAGCACGGCCTCGCCGCCGCCTTCCACCGCCTCCCGGCCGAGGGAGAGCAGCGCGGCGACCCGGTCGACTGCGAGGGTGCAGTTGAGGGTGCACGCCAGCGGCAGCCAGTCGCCGCGTGCGTCGGCGAAGCCGGCGACGGTGCCGCTCGGGTCGGCCGGGCGGCGCGTGGAGACCGCGTACACGGTGCCGGAGGTCCCCAGGCTGAGCACCGGCTGCCCCGGCCGCAGGCCCAGCCCGAGAGCCGCCGCCATGTTGTCCCCGGTGCCCGCCGCGACGAGCGCGCCCGCGGGGAGCGGCAGATCGGGCCGTACGGTGCCCGCGGCCTCGCCGGGGGACAGCACCCGCGGCAGCAACTTCGGTGACAGGCCTACGAGTTCGAGGATCTCCTCGTCGTATGCGCCGGTGGAGCCCGACCACCAGCCGGTGCCGGAGGCGTCGCCCCGGTCGGTGGTGCCCTCGCCGGTCAGCCGGCCCGTCAGATAGTCGTGCGGCAGCCGTACGGCGGCCGTGGCGGAGGCGGCTTCCGGTTCGTTCTCCAGCAGCCAGGCCCACTTGGTGACCGTGAAGGCGGGGGCCGGGACGCTGCCGAAGCGCTCGGCCCACGCCGCCGGCCCGCCCAGCCGCTCGATGAGACGGTCGCTCTGCGGCGCCGACCGCACGTCGTTCCACAGCAGGGCCGGACGTACGGGCCGGCCGTCCGCGTCGAGGGTGACCAGCCCGTGCTGCTGGCCGCCGACGGAGATCGCGGAGGCCTCCTGTGCGGCCGGGCCGCACTGTTCGAGAGCGGTGACGAGCGACTGCCACCACTCCTCGGGGTCGCTCTCGTGGCCCGGCCCGGGCGTCACGGTGTGCGGCGCCTGTCCGCGCGCCACGACCTCTCCGGTGGCGGCGTCCACCACCAGTGCCTTTGCCGACTGCGTGGAGCTGTCCACGCCGATGACGAACGGTCCCTCTGGTGCGGCCATGAACCCTTCACCCTCCTCGTCCCGAGGTCTCTTCCCACGCTGCTGCCCTGGGCGCATACTAATTTGTCAACGGTCATGACTAATAGCTGTGGGCGCAAGGATGCGCCACGGAGAGAGGGGCGGCCCGATGAGCTACGAGCCGACGCCGGAGGACAGGTTCAGCTTCGGTCTGTGGACGGTGGGCTGGCTGGGACGCGACCCGTTCGGTGAAGCGACCCGTGCCCCGCTCGACCCGGTCGAAGCGGTGCACCGGCTCGCCGGTCTCGGTGCCTGGGGCATCACCTTCCACGACGACGACCTCGTCCCGTACGGCACGGGGCACGCCGAGCGGGAGGCGCACATCAAGCGGTTCCGGCAGGCGCTTGAGACCACCGGCATGGTCGTGCCGATGGCGACGACCAACCTCTTCTCCCACCCGGTCTTCAAGGACGGCGCCTTCACCGCCAACGACCGCGGCGTGCGCCGCTACGCCTTGCGCAAGACCATGCGCAACATCGATCTCGCCGCCGAGCTGGGCGCCCGTACCTATGTGGCCTGGGGCGGCCGGGAAGGCGCCGAATCGGGCGCGGCCAAGGACGTGCGCGCGGCACTGGACCGCATGAAGGAGGCGTTCGACCTCCTCGCCGAGTACGTCACCGAGCAGGGCTACGACCTGCGCTTCGCCATCGAGCCGAAGCCCAACGAGCCCCGCGGCGACATCCTGCTGCCCACCGTCGGGCACGCCCTGGCGTTCATCGACCGGCTGGAGCGCCCTGAGCTCTTCGGCGTCAACCCCGAGGTCGGCCACGAGCAGATGGCGGGCCTCAACTACCCACACGGCATCGCCCAGGCCATGTGGTCGGGCAAGCTCATCCATCTCGACCTCAACGGCCAGTCGGGCATCAAGTACGACCAGGACCTGCGCTTCGGCGCCGGCGATCTGCGCGCCGCCTTCTGGACCGTGGACCTGCTGGAGAGCGGAGGCTACGAAGGGCCACGGCACTTCGACTTCAAGCCGCCCCGCACCGAGGACTACGACGGGGTGTGGGCCTCGGCCGCGGGCTGCATGCGCAACTACCTGATCCTGCGCGAACGCGCCGCCGCCTTCCGCGCCGACCCCGCCGTGCGGGAGGCGCTGCGCGAGTCACGGCTCGACCAACTCGCCCTGCCCACGCTGGATATGGGCGAGACACCGGCAGCGCTGCTCGCCGACCGCTCCGCGTTCGAGGACTTCGACGCGGACGCGGCGGCCGCGCGCGGAATGGCCTTCGAACGCCTCGACCAGCTCGCGATGGACCACCTGCTGGGCGTCTGAGGCGGCCGCCGCCGGATGGGCAGGCGGCGGCACGGGACGGGCCCGGCCGCGGGCGCCGTCCGGACTCAGCGCCGGGCGGCGTCCGCTGGCACCGAGCCGGGCAGCTGGAACACGCGGAAGAGATCCGCGCCGAAGAACGCCCCCACATGGGCCACGCGCCCGTCCTCGACCGTCAGCACATGCAGCTGGAACGGCTTGTAGTCGCCGCCCTCATGCCGGCTGTAGAGCGCGAAAGCGGGCTGGCCGTTGGCGGCGGTGGGCATCATCAGACCCTCGCCGGGACCTATAGGGCACTGCGCGCCGATGAGCCGCGCTATGGCGTCGCGACCGCGGAACCACTCGGGGAACGGAGGCATCTCCCAGACCGCGTCCTCCTTGAAGAGCTGCACGATCGCGCTGACGTCGGAGTTCTCGAAAGCCTTGGCGTAGCGGTCGAGCAGTTCGCGCTGCGCCGGATCGGTCGGCTCGGACAGCTCCTCCTCCGTGAGTGCGGCCTCCTGGAGCTGCGCACGCGCACGCTGCAACGCGCTGTTGACGCCGGCCGTCGTGGTGTCGAGCAGCTCCGCGACCTCCGCGGCCCGCCACTTGAGTACCTCGCGCAGCAGCAGTACGGCCCGCTGTCTGGGCGGCAGATGCTGGAGAGCGGCCACGAGGGCGAGCCGCATGCTGGACCGGGAGACGACGACCGCGGCCGGGTCGGACGGCTGCTCTCCCCGGAACATCGCATCGGGCACGGGCTCCAGCCACGGCACCTCGGGCGCCTCCACCACGGGCCGCTCCGGATCGTCGCTGGGAGCGCCGATCCCCGACGGCATGGGCCGGCGGCCACGGCTCTCGATCGCGGTCAGACAGGCATTGGTCGCGATCCTGTAGAGCCAGGTACGCAGCGAGGAGCGCCCCTCGAAGCGGTCCGCCGCACGCCACGCGCGCAGATACGTGTCCTGCACCAGATCCTCGGCGTCGTGCACCGAGCCCATCATGCGGTAGCAGTGCGCCAGCAGCTCGCGGCGGTACGGCTGTGCCCGGTCAAGCAGATCGTCTCGGGTGAGCGGGGCCTCGGCGGACGAGGTGAGGGAGTCGCCGACGGTGCTGTCTGTCATGATCCGGCCTTTCGCCTTGAACGCCGCGGTGGCGGGCGGTGATCCGGCCGGTAAGTATCGCAATCGGGTACGAATCTCGGGTCCGGATCCATGAGATGTCTCGGTTCATACTGCTACCGATACGGACATTCTCCGCCGACCAGGCACTGAACCGGAATGGTCCGGCTGGTAAAGAAGAGCCACGTGAGGGCGATCGTGCGCCAGGCAGGACGCGGGAGCACGTCGACGATGTGCAATTCCCTGCAAGATGCCCGCTCCACCTCGGGCCGCCGGCTCCCGGCCGCCATCCGCGGCCGTGGTCCGCGAGTCTCAGCCGCCGTCCCCGCCGCGCCGCCGCTTGCGCGCCCGCCTCCGGCTCTTGCTGAAGAACCAGCCCGCGGGCGGATCGTCCGCGCGCCAGGGCTGGGGCTCGGGCGGGCTCTGGCGCCAGTGCTCGCGGAGCATGCGCGTGCGGGCCGCGGGCTCCTTCACCTCGGCACCCCGGATGAAGTCCTCGTCGAGGGCGAACTCCTCGTCCCAGTCCTGCCTTTCGCTGCCGCGCTCCTCTTCCCCGTTCCCGCTGCGGCCCCCCGGCTCGGTGCCCATGGGCCATGCCTCCGTCCGCTTTGTCCATCTCGTCGGGATCTGGTAATGGAACGCGCCGGCGGGCGCGTGTGTTCCACGCGACCGTCTGTCGGTGTGCCTTTCGCGGAATCCGGACGGGGCGGACGGCGGTTACGGGGCCGGAATGTCCTGCCCCGTACCGGAAGCTCCGCACCTCGCGGCATCACTGAGCAGGCGGCGATCTACGCACCGTAATGGTGATGCAGATCACATTGACCGTCGGCCTTTTCTGGCGGTTCAGTGTCCCACTGACTTACTCCGCAGAGAATTCCGTGGCAGAGCCTTTGAATGAAACTCGGTTCGGGGAATTGCCCAGGGAAATAAAGGAACTTGCAAATGGGCACGCGACCATCGAAAGTAACCGAGAGTGCGGACGGAGAGCGCTCCGGGCATCCGCCCGCCGAGGCGCCCGCGGAACAGGACTCGCTGAGAGCGGGGCTCAAGAACCGCCACCTGTCGATGATCGCGATCGGAGGGATCATCGGCGCCGGTCTCTTCGTGGGCTCCGGAGCAGGCATCGCGAAGGCCGGCCCGGGCATCATCGTCTCCTACCTCATCGCCGGGCTGCTCGTCGTCCTGGTGATGCGGATGCTCGGCGAGATGGCGGCGGCCGACCCCTCCTCGGGTTCCTTCTCCACGTACGCCGACCGCGCCCTCGGCCGGTGGGCGGGCTTCACCATCGGCTGGCTCTACTGGTGGTTCTGGGTCGTCGTGCTGGCCGTCGAGGCCACCGCGGCCGCCACGATCCTCACCGGGTGGCTGCCCGCCGTACCGCAGTGGGCGTGGGCGCTGATCGTGATGGTGCTGCTGACCGCCACCAACCTCGCCTCCGTGGGCTCCTACGGTGAGTTCGAGTTCTGGTTCGCCGGGATCAAGGTCGTGGCGATCACCGCCTTCATCGTGCTCGCCGGACTCGCCGTCTTCGGTCTGCTGCCCGGCTCGGAGGCCACGGGGGCGTCCAATCTGACGTCGCACGGCGGCTTCCTGCCGCACGGGCCGGGAGCGATCCTCTCCGGCATGCTGCTCGTCGTCTTCTCCTTCATGGGCAGCGAGATCGTCACGCTCGCCGCGGGCGAGTCGCCCCACCCGGAGAAGATGGTGCGCCGCGCGACGAACAGCGTGATCTGGCGCATCGGCACCTTCTACCTCGGCTCGGTCGCCCTCGCGGTCATGCTGGTGCCGTGGAACTCCGACGAGGTGGCGAAGAGGGGCCCGTACGTCGCGACCCTCAACCAGCTCGGCATCCCGCACGCCGGCACGATCATGGACATCATCGTCGTGACCGCCGTGCTCTCCTGTCTCAACTCCGGTCTCTACACGGCCTCCCGCATGGCCTTCTCGCTCGGCCGCCGCGGTGACGCACCCAGGACCTTCGCGCAGGTGAACAAGCGGGGCGTGCCCGCGACGGCCATCTGGGCGTCGGTGGCCTTCGGGTTCGTCGCCGTCATCTTCAACTACACGTCGCCGAAGACCGTCTTCCAGTTCCTGCTGAACTCCTCGGGAGCGGTGGCGCTCTTCGTCTGGATCGTCATCTGCTTCTCGCAGTTGCGGTTGCGGCGGGTGATCGAGCGGGACATGCCGGAGCGTCACACGGTGCGCATGTGGCTGTTCCCGTATCTGACGTACGCCACGATCGCCCTGATGCTCTTCGTCATCGGCTACATGTTCTACGACGACGACGGCCGTGAGCAGATGCTGATGTCCGTCGCGGTGGGCGCCGTCGTGCTCGTCCTGGGGATCCTGCTCCACCGCAGGAACTCGCTGAAGAGCACCGAACCGGCCGCCGAACCGGAGCCGTCGTCCGCGGTGGAGAGCTGACCGCCGTACGAAGGCCGCAGCGGGCGGCGGTGTGCCGGAGCATCCGGTGCGCCGCCGCCCGCACGCATGCGGCCGGTGTGATCAGCGCCGGAAGCGGCCCGGCATGCGCATAGGCCTGCGCATCCGCCTGCGCACCGGGACGGTGAGGACGAGCAGCCCCAGCAGCACCAGCGCCGTGCCCGTCCACGCCCACGCGCCGGGACGTTCGCCGACCACCGCCACGCCCAGCACCGCGGCGACCACCGGCTCGAAGAGGGACAGGGTGGTCGCCGTGCCCGCCGGTACACGGGCCAGACCCGCACCGAAGAGCACGTAGGCCACGTACATCGGAACCACGGCCAGATACGCGGCGACAAGCAGGCCGTGCGGAGCGCCCAGCAGCGGCCCGCCGGTGACGGCCAGCACGGGAAGCAGTACGAGCGCGCCCAGCCCGAACATGCTGCCCATCGCCGCGCGGGAGGAGTGGCGGGCGCGGATGATCTGCGCGCCGTAGCAGGTGAAGACGGCGTACGAGGCACCGGCGAGGAGCGCGAGCGCGACCCCGCCCGGCACGTCGCGGCCCGTCTCCGCCCCGTCTCCGGCGGTAAGTGTCAGCAGCGCGCACCCCGCGGCGGCGGACAGGGTCGCCGCGAGCCAGCGCGGTGTCAGCCGCACGCCCGCCAGCAGCCGCTCCAGCAGCGCGGCGAAGACGGGCGAGCAGCCGATGGTCACGACCGTGCCGGCGGCCACGCCCGCACGGTCCATCGAGGAGTAGAAGGCGAGCGGATACACGGCGACCGCGGCACCGCCCAGCAGCGCCCACATCCGCACGGGGCGCCCGGCGCGGAGCACGCGCAGTGCCGGACGTCCCCCGAGCAGGAAGGTGAGGAGGCCGCCGGCGCCCATGGTGGCGGCGCCCGTGGAGAGGGGGGAGGCCGCGGCGGGGGCGAAGCTCGCGGCCGTACCGGTGGTGCCCCACAGAGCCGCCGCGGCAAGCACCAGCAGGGACCCCGGACCGGTGTGCCCGTGACGGCCTCCGGACGGCGGTTCCGCGGGCGAACTCCGTTGCGGGGCGGGCGAGTCGGGGGCCGTGCCCGAGGGCTCATGGGCGTGCGGGCGTGACGAGGAGCCGGCAGAAGAACCGGCAGAAGAAGATGTCATGCGGATTGCGTCCTGATCCGTTGAAGGCCGTTGGAGACGGTCGGTCGGAGAGGGCGCAGCCGCAGGCCGCGGCAGACCGGAAGACCCTGTGGCGGTGCGGCGTGGCATGCCGCCGTGGGGAGCCGCGTCGAGGCGGCCCGCCGATTCCGGTGCCGGGGGAGCGGGCGGTGGCGTGGCAGCAGCGGTGCCGTGCCGGCGTCCGCCCGCGGATCAGTGCGCCCTCAGCGGGACGCGGGGGGCGGTGTGACCGCGTGCCAGTAGATCCTGTCCATGCCCGGGAGCGTAACCGAAGCGGGATCCGGCGGGCACCCCGGATTCGCGCCGTACACGGCACCCCGGATTCGCGTCCTGCACGGCGCCCGGTCCGCCTCGCGCATCGCCTGCGGACACAGCTCAGCGCCACCGCCCCCCGTGCAGGGCAGTGGCGCTGTGCTGGCAGCGGCCGGCTCGCGACGAGGGCCGGCCGCTACGGTCCCCCCGGGGTTCTGGTGTCATCGGCGGCCCATGGGCCGGGCCGGTCTCCGTCGCTACGGGAACATGTCAGCTCCGCCCACACGGCGTGCCCGCCGCCGGCCCCGCCGTCGAGGCTGCGCCGGATGCCCCAGTCGTCGGCCAGGACGCTCACCAGCAGCAGCCCGCGTCCGCTCTCCCCGTCCGTGTCCACCGGGTCGCCGGGGCGGGGCCGCAGCGGGTCCGGACCTCCGCCCTGGTCGGTCACCTCCAGGCACAATCGCAGGCCCATCAGCCACAGTTCACAGCTGACCTTCTCGCTGGCCGTGTGACGCACGGCGTTGGTGAACAGCTCCGACACCAGCAACTGGGCGTCTTCGCATGCCTGTTGATCGACTCGCCACTCGTGGAGGCGGTCGAGAACTCGTCTTCTCGCCTGCGCAACCGAGGTGTCCAGTGCGGGCAGACGGAACGCGTCCCGTAGCGGGCGTACCGACACAGCAGGGGGCCGATCTTCTAAAGAGAGGGCGTCATGGGGGGAAGCCACGGATCCACTATGGGGTTGTCGCGTCACACCTGGCAAGGATCAGTCTGCAAATTACAGAATCGTTCGAGTCAGACTGTCCCCCCACAAGGCGTCCATGCCAAACTGCTTGCCCATGCCAGCAGTTGAGGGAGAGCGATAGTGGTGGACTCGCGGTCGGGCGGTGGCGCACCCACCGTCCTGCGAGTGGTTCTGGGCAGACGCCTTCAGCATCTGCGTGAGAAGTGCGGCCTCTCGTACGAAGAGGCGGGGCAGGCCCTCGACGTCACCCACGCCACGGTCCGGCGTATGGAGAAGGCCGAGGTCGGGCTCAAGGTCCTGTACGTCGAGAAGCTGCTCCAGACCTACGGGGTGACGGACCAGTCCGAGGTCGACCAGTTCCTCGCCCTGGCACGGCAGGCCAACCAGCCCGGCTGGTGGCACCGTTACCGCGATGTGCTGCCGGAGTGGTTCAGCGCGTTCGTCAGCCTGGAGAGCGAGTCGCACGTCATCCGCGCCTACGAACCGCACTACGTGCCGGGGCTGTTGCAGACGGAGGCGTATGCCCGCGCGGTGCTCCGCGCCGGCATGCCCCACGTGCCGGAGGAGGAGGTCCGGCGTCAGGTCGCGCTGCGGATGGAGCGTCAGGCCATCCTGGACCGGGACGAACCGCCCATGCTGTGGGTGGTGATGGACGAGACCGTGCTGCGGCGCTCCCTCGGCGGCCCCGAGGTGATGCGTGAGCAGATCGACGCCCTCATCGAGGCCGGACGGCATCCCCAAGTCAGGCTCCAGGTCATGCCGTTCAGCGTCGGACCGCACCCCGCGATGTACGGCCCGTTCCACCTCTTCCGGTTCCCCATCGACGAACTGCCGGACGTCGCATGCGCGGAGAGCCTGGTCGGGGCCGTCTACTTCGACCAGCGGGACGACGTGACGACGTTCCTGGAGGCACTGGACCGGATGTGCGCTCAGGCCGCGCCCGTGTCGCGGACCGAGGCGATCCTCAGTGCGATGCGCAAGGAGATCTGAACCATGGGTCCTATCTACAACGGCATGCCCGCCAAGCACCTCGGCACGGAGGGCTGGCACAAGCCCTGGAGCGGCGGCAACGGCGGCAGCTGTGTAGAGGCGCTGAAGCTGGACGACGGACGGGTGGCGCTGCGTCAGTCCACGGACCCCGACGGTCCCGCCCTCATCTACGCCCCCCACGAGATCAAGAAGTTCATCAAGGGCGTCCAGGCCGGCGACGCCGACTTCCTGCTAGCCCGACCGGCCGCCACGCGATACGACTGACCGGCCCGAACACATGGAGGACGACGTGTCGGACACGGGCTTCAGCCCCCAGCAGATCGACACCACCACGCCGCACCCGGCCCGGATGTACGACTACTACCTGGGCGGTATGGACAACTACGCGGTCGACAGGGAAGCTGCCGAACGCGTCCTCGGGCACGCCCCGTTCATCCGCCCCACCGCGCAGGGGAACCGCGTCTTCCACCACCGGGCGGTGCGCACCGTGGTGAAACAGGGCATCCGGCAGATCATCGACATCGGCACCGGCATACCCACCTCGCCCAACACCCATGAGGTCGCGAAGGCCGTGGCGCCGGACACGCGCGTGGTCTACGTCGACAACGACCCGATCGTGGCCACCTACGCGGGCGCGAAGCTGACCAACTCGGGGAACGCGGGCTTCGTGCTCGGCGACCTCCGCGAACCCGACGCGCTCCTCGACGCCCCGGTCACCCGGGAGTTGATCGACTTCCGTGAGCCGGTCGCCCTGACGCTGTGCGCCGTGGTCCACTTCATCGTCGACGACGAGGGCCCCCGGGAGATCCTCTCGGCACTCACCAGCCGCCTGGCCGAGGGCAGTTGCCTGGTCCTGTCGCACATCACCGCCGACTTCGACGAGGCCGACGAGATGGCGCAGGCGTCCTCGGTGTACAAGAACTCGACGGCGCAGCTCATCGCCCGGGGACACGACGAGGTCCTGTCCTACTTCGACGGCTTCGAACTGCTCGAACCGGGCCTGGTCAAGCCGCCGTTGTGGCGCCCCGACGGTCCCGTGCCCAGCGAGGAGGAGCTCGTCGACCACCGGGGCTACGCGGGCGTCGGGATCAAGGGCGGCCTCGCCGACGGAGCCTGACGCGGCGGGCGCGCTGGGCCACCGCGGTCCGGTCCGGCGCAGGGGAGAGTTCGCGGGCGGCGTCCGCCGTTTCATGACCTTCATGAGGGCGGCCGCCGCCCGCAGTCGTGTTCGCGTCCGGGGCCGGTGTAGGCCTCGCCCTTCCCAACTGCCCCGCGTGCCACGGCAGTTGAAATGCTTCGAAGTTCGAAGCCTGTCTCGCCGCCTACGCGCGTAAATCGCAACTCCGCGTGCGTGTAGGGATCTTCTCCTGGTGGAAGCTACCTTCCGGTACCGCGTGATGACCGGAACCGGACCGTAAGTCGTCGGGGCGTGGGCAGTGCGCCCGGCGTCCGGCTTCGGCGATCTTCATCAACACCCTTGCTCCACAAGGCCGTCACCGCTCCGGCAACATTTTTGACATGAGCACTTCCAGTCGAGGCCGGCGCCTGATAGCTGTGTACATGACAAAAGCACCCTCCATGTTCCCCCCACCATGAGAGGTCCCATGAAGCCACGCAGATGGACGACCGCGGGTGCCGCCGTGGCGTCGTCCCTCGGAGTCATCACCCTTACCGGGGCCGTGCCCGCCCACGCGCAGGACGCGGCCCCGGCGTATGTCGCACTGGGCGACTCCTACTCATCCGGACTCGGAGCGGGCGACTACGGCGACAGCGGTGACTGCAAGCGGAGTTCGAAGGCGTACTCCCAGCAGTGGGCCGCGGCCAACTCGCCTGCCTCGTTCGACTTCACGGCATGCTCCGGTGCTGTCACCGACGACGTACTCGCCAACCAGCTGGGCCCGCTCAACGCCTCGACCGGCCTGGTGAGCATCAGCATCGGAGGAAACGACGCGGGCTTCGCCGACACCATGCAGGCGTGCGTGCTGCAAGGCGAGAGCGTGTGCCTGGAGAAGATCGAGGAGGCGAAGAGCTATGTGACGGGCACCCTGCCCGGCAAGCTCGACTCCGTCTACAACGCCATCAGTGAACGGGCGCCCTCCGCCAAGGTCGTTGTGCTGGGCTACCCGCACATCTACAAGCTGAACGGCGACTGCTCGGTCGGCATCAGCGAGGAGTCGCGCGCGGCGATCAACTCCGCGGCCGACCTGATCGACGACACGATCGCCAAGCGGGCCGCCGACCACGGCTTCGCGTTCGGCGACGTGCGCGGCGCCTTCACCGGGCACGAGATCTGCTCCGGCGACTCGTGGCTGCACAGCGTCACCGTCCCGATCGGGGAGTCCTACCACCCCACCGAGGCCGGCCAGTCCAGCGGCTACCTTCCGGTGATGGAGCAGAACGCGTGACCCTCGCCCTCCGGGACGGCACGTAACTCCGAGGCGCGGCGCCACAGTTCGAACGAAAGGCCTCCGTACGGGACCGGGGCCGAAGCGGCAGGCGACGCCGCGGTCCCACGGCGGCGGCACTCTCCCCGGCCGGGGCGGGAAGGCTCAACTCCTCCCGTCCCGGCCGGGTTCGTCCTCTCCCGAAGCGACCGCCAGCGCGGCGGCCGGATCCTGCTCGGGACCGCCCGCGGGCCGCCAACCGCCGAGTGCGTCACGGCGGTACGGCCACCAGCGTCCGTCACGTCCGCAGCGCAGCTGCGCCGAACCGTCCGGCGTGCTCCAGCGGTTGGCCTCACGGTGCAGCTCCGCCGCCGCACCGGCTGCCGCGCCGGATTCTCGCTCGGCGAGCGCGGAGGCGAGCAGCCGGCTCATCCGCGCCGCCGTCTCCGGGGCAGGCGTCCAGGGCTCCTCCCATACGGACAGTCCTTCCGCGCCGCCCGTCTCCCACGCCTGCGCCGCCGCCCGCAGCCCGGCAGGAGTGAGGCCGCAGCCGGACGCGAGCCGCCGCGCGATCTGTTCACCGGGCGCACGCGAGGCCATGCGTACCGCGTCCTGCCGCCGGGTCAGGCCGACGGGCGACGCGCTGGCGGCATGCGAGGGCGACAGAGCCGCCCGAAGCATCCGCCGTGCCCGTGCGGCCGCGTCCGATACGAGGAACTCCAGCGCCGCCGGGTCCAGTCCGGACGGGCCCGTGGAAGCGCCGCCCCTCAAGGAGAGCGGGGCGGGGGAGCCGGCCGCGTACGCCTCGGCCTCCAGGGCGTCGGGCGGCGGCAGCGGCGGCAGTGGCGTCCGCCGTGCGAAGGCGGCGTCGGCCCGTACGGATGCCGGATGCCGCGACTCCGGAGGCCCGTCCTCCGCGTGCTCCTCGGTCTCGGCGTACTCGTCCTGCCGCGGCGTGCCCTCACCGCTGCCCGCATCGCGCAGCCCGAGGCCGCCGAGGAACCTCTCCTCCGTGCGCCCCCGCAACAGCAGCAGCACGAACGGGTCTTCGTCGAGCAACCGCGCCATCTGGTAGCACAGCGCGGCGGTGTGCGGGCAGTGGTCCCATGCGCCGCAGTCGCATGTGGCGTCCAAGTCCCCGATGTCCGGGAGGAGTTCGATGCCCGCGCTCTCCGCCTCCTCCACCAGCCGCGGTGGCAGCTCCCGGTCGAGCAGCGCGGCGACGTGCCCGCCCTCGCGCGCCGCCACCTCCAGCAGACGCTCCCACTCCGCGCCCGTGAACTCCCGCAGCAGTACGTCCGCGCGCTGCGGCGTCCCGTCCGGTCCGCGCACCACCGCGGTGATCCTCCCGGGCCGCACCGAGACCGCGCCGACGGCCCCCTGGCGCGCGAACCTGCGTCCCAGCCGCAGATGTCCGGAGTCGAGCGCCGTGTCCTCCAGCGCCTTCAGCCACCGCGTGCCCCACCACGTACGGGCGAAGGCACGGCCCCGTGCCGGAGGGAGCGCCGCGAAGATCCGTTCCGTGTCCTCGCCGAACTCTCCGCCGAACTCCTCGCCGTCCGCGTGCTCCTGAGCCTGTGTCACGGCCGCTCCCTCCGCAGTCGCACGAGTTCCGCGAGCTCGTCGTCGGACAGCTCCGTCAGCGCGGCCTCTCCCGATCCGAGCACCGCGTCCGCGAGCGCCTGCTTGCGGGAGAGCAGCGCGGCGATGCGGTCCTCGACCGTCCCCTCGGTGACGAGCCTGTGCACCTGTACGGGCCTGTCCTGGCCGATGCGGTAGGCGCGGTCGGTGGCCTGGTTCTCGACCGCCGGATTCCACCAGCGGTCGTAGTGGACGACATGTGCCGCGCGGGTCAGATTGAGGCCCGTGCCCGCCGCCTTGAGGGAGAGGAGGAACACCGGCACCCCGCCGTCCTGGAACTCGCGCACCATCTCCTCCCGCCGCGCGACGGGCGTCCCGCCGTGCAGCAGACGGGAGGCCACTCCGCGCTCGGTGAGGTGCCGCTCGAGCAGCCGCGCCATCCGCACGTACTGGGTGAAGACCAGGACGCCGCCGGGATCCTCGCCGGCGAGGACCGTTTCGAGGAGTTCGTCCAGCAGCTCCAGCTTTCCCGAGCGGCCCGCCAGCGCCGGGCTCTCCTCCTTGAGGTACTGGGCCGGGTGGTTGCAGATCTGCTTGAGGGAGGTCAGCAGCTTCACCACCAGGCCGCGGCGGGCGATGCCGCCGGCGCCGCCGAGCCCGGCGAGGCCCTCGCGCACGACCGCCTCGTACAGTCCCGCCTGCTCCGCCGTCAGGGACACCGCCTCGTCGGTCTCGGTCTTCGGCGGCAGCTCGGGTGCGATGCCCGGGTCGCTCTTGCGGCGGCGCAGCAGGAACGGGCGTACCAGCCGGGCGAGCCGTTCGGCGCCACCCGGGTCGCCGCCCTCGGCGGCCTCCGCGTAGCGCCTGCGGAAGGTGCCGAGACGCCCCAGGAGCCCGGGCGTCGTCCAGTCGAGCACGGACCACAGCTCGGTGAGGTTGTTCTCCACCGGGGTGCCGGTGAGGGCGACGCGGGCACCGCCCGGGATCGTGCGCAGCGCGCGTGCCGTGGCGGAGAAGGGGTTCTTCACGTGCTGGGCCTCGTCAGCGACGACCATGCCCCAGCCGGTGCCGGGCGGTGTTGCGAGACGGGCCGCGTCCAGCCGCATCGTGCCGTACGTCGTCAGTACGAACTCGCCGTCGGCCAGGTCCTCCAGATCGCGTCCGGGCCCGTGGTAGCGGCGTACGGGAGTGCCGGGCGCGAACCGTTCGGTCTCCCGCTGCCAGTTGCCCAGCAGGGACGCCGGGCAGACCACGAGCGTGGGGCCGCTCGTGGCGGGCTGCTGCTGCCGGTGCAGATGGAGCGCGATCAGAGTGACGGTCTTGCCGAGTCCCATGTCGTCGGCTAGGCAGGCGCCCAGACCGAGGGACGTCATCGTCTCCAGCCAGTCCAGGCCGCGGAGTTGGTAGTCGCGCAGGGTGGCGTGGAGCGCTTCCGGCGGCGGCACGGCGGCCCTTCCGCCGGAACGGGCCTCGGCCAGGCGGGCACGCAGGGACTCCAGCGGACCGGAGGCGCGCACCTCCACGAGTTCGCCGTCCTCGTCCTCGGTGGTGCCGGTCAGCGCCGCACCGAGTGCGGCAACGGGTGCGATTCCGCTGCCCGTTCCCTTGTCTGCCCGCTGCCGCCGCTGCCGGGCACGGCGGACCGCGCCGGGGTCGACCAGCACCCACCGGCCACGCAGCCGCGCCAACGGGCGCCCGGACTCCGCCAGTTGCTCCAGCTCGGCGCCCGTCAGCTCCGTGCCGCCGACCGCGAGACGCCAGTCGAAGGAGAGGAGGGTGTCCGCGCCCAGCGGGGACAGGCTCCCGGATGCGCCCCCGCCGGATCCCCCTGATCCGGTGCCGCCCGAGCCCGTGCCGCCCGAGCCCGTGCCGCCCGAGCCGGTGCTCCCGTCGCCGGTGCCGGCACGGCCGCTCTCTTCCTGCGCCTCCTGTGTGATGACGGCGAGCGCGGTGACCTCGCGCGCGAGCAGGTC
The DNA here is from genome assembly GCF_012726265.1 of Streptomyces sp. HNM0575. Lineage (GTDB taxonomy): Bacteria > Actinomycetota > Actinomycetes > Streptomycetales > Streptomycetaceae > Streptomyces. The sequence goes on from NZ_JAASAG010000003.1 coordinate 750,679, forward strand.
CGGCCAGTGGACCTGCACTCCCGCCGCGTCCAGCGCCTCGGACACGGGGGCGGAGAGCAGTCCGGCGATCTCCTCGTCGTCCAGTTCGACACGGTCCGGTACGGGCGCGGACAGCAGCGGTGTGAGCGGTTCCCATGCGGCGGCGGCACGGCGCAGCGTCAGAAGGGTGTCCGTGCGCACACGGGGGCCGAAGGCCGCCGCGACGGACGAGCCAACGGACCAGACGTCGGCCGCGTCCGCGACGAGCGCGGCGTCACCGGTGCTGTGCAGCTGGAGCACCGCCCGGTAGCGCACGCCGTCCGGTGCGGCCACGAGCCCGGGCGCATCGGAAGGGCCGGCCGGCGTGTCCTCGTCGCCGGGCAGACCGTCGACCTCGATGCGCAGGGACAGCCGTACGCCCGCGTCGTGGCCCGCGGCGACATCCGCGGCCCACTCCCGCTGCTCGGGAATGTGCTGCGGCTCCGGGGCGGCGAACGCGGAATGTCCCGTGGCCAGGATCGCGGCCGGGGTACGGGGCAGGGCGTCGGCCACCGCGTCCAGGAAGGCGCGCAACCGCTCTTCCTGCGCCGGGAGCAGCAGGGGAGCGCCCGCGGAGGACTCTTCCGCGGCACCGTCCGCCGCCGGCAGCGGCACGGCGTGTGCGTAGGGAGGCATCGCCGCCGCGAGGCTCCGCAGCATCCCGGCGTCCGCCGGATCGAGCGGCGCCGGTCTCCACGCGTCGTGTCCGCCGGGGCTGACCCCCGGCAGCAGCCGTCCCCGAGCCGCGAGCCGCAGGGCGAGCAGCGCGGCCTCGCCCCAGAAGACCGACGAGGGGAGCCGCTGCTCCGGATCCTGGTCCTGGGGCTGCTCCCGGCCCTGGTTCCCGCCCCGGTCCTGGCCCGGCGTGTGCCGTCGCTGCGCGGCCCTGATGCGCGTCAGTACGGGAAGTGCCTCGTCCACCGGGAGCACCGCGGCCGGGACGGTGTGCGTGCCGGCGCCGCCGTCCTCCCCGGGAAGCACGACGGTCAGCTCCTCGACGCGGGCGTCGCCGTCCGGGAGCGGGGGTGCCCCGTCCGTACGCCAGAAGGCGACGCGCGAGGTACGGGGAGGATCACCGGGAAGCAGCACGGCTTCCGAGCGCGCGAGTTGGGCGATCTCGGAGGGCGTCGTCACGGTACGGGTCGCAGGGCCCACGCGATTCCTCAAATTTGACTAGCCGGGCTGGAGGCGCCGAGGTTACATCAGGGCCGAGGCAACCGGAAAACGCCGCCGGAACCCCGATGGGCGAAACGGCGTTCTAATGGATAGAGGCAGGCGGGCAGACCTGCCTGTCCTGAAGGAGGACGCAATGACCAACAGAGGCAAGATCGCCGTCGGTGGCGTGGCCGTGGGGCTGCTCCTGTGGTGGCTGACCTCGTTCTGGATCGCGCTCGCAGTGATCGTCGGGGTGCCCGTGGTCGCGTATCTGGCGCTCGACCCCTCGCAGCGGTCAAGGCTGCGCCGGGTCAGCCGCAAGGAGCTGCGCCGCTGACCTCGGCAGCCGGCAGACCCCGCCGCCGTCGCGGACACCCCCGGTGCGTCACGCCCGGCCGGTGTGGCGTGCCCAACGGGCCGCATCGTCCATAGAGTTGGGCCATGACGTTGGCGCTGGAGGCGGGGGACGCCGCGACGTGGGGCAGCACCGTGGTCACGTTCGGCATGGCGTGCTATGCGATCGCCCAGGGCATCGGCCAGCGGCGGGACCTGCGCAGGCAGAACGAACTCCAGGCGGAGGCCTCGCAGTTGCAGCGCCGCCAGATCGAGACGGCGGAGCGTCGCGCCCTGGCGATGGAGCAGCTGCTGGAGCAGCTCACCGCCGCCTCCGTGCCGCCCGCAGCCCAGGCACCGGCGGCGTCGGACGGGGAAACGTCCGGCCCGAGGGATTCGCACATCATCGTCGGCGGCATGCGTGGGGGCGTGTCCGCGACGGGTGCCGGCGCGGCTCCGGCACGGTCTGCCGGCGCTTCCTCCGCAGAGCGGCAGCCGGCACCGCCTCCCTTCACGTCGCCGGATGAGGATGCGGACGAGGAAGCCGGGGACTTCGAGCTCGCCGATCCCGAGCCGGCCGCTGAGCCCGAACCCGCCGCCGAACCTGCGGCCGTACCTGTGGCCGAACCTGTGGCCGAACCCGCCTACCCGCCGGGCGGGTACGGCTACCCGCAGTCCGGCGGCGGGTACGGCTACCCGCAACAGCAGCCGGACCCCCTCCCCGCCAGTACGCGCACGGCACCCGACTACGGCGGGTACGGCGCTCCTCCGGCTGCCCCGCCGCCGTCCCGGCCGTACGGTCCGCAGGCACCGGCTCCCGTGCCGTTCCCGCCGTACGCATCCCCGTCGGGCCCGTGGCGCGTCGAGCGCGTCGGCAGGCACGGCTTCGCGCTGCGCAACACCGGTTTCACGACGCTCACGGGTGTCCGCGTCAGCCGCGCGAACCTTCCGGACTCGGCGCGCGGAGTGCCGGAGGACTCCGTCGTACGGCCCGGTGAGGCGGCCGAGTTCCTGATGGCCGCCGAGCGGGGGCAGCCGGTGCCGGACTCGGTGGTGGTCTCGTGGCACGGAGGGCCCGCCGGTGCGTACGTGCCGGTGCCGCCGCCGGTCTGAGGGTCTGGGCGTCAGCCGGTTACCGGGCACGGAGCCGGCCGGAAGAGCCCGCGCGGGCTCAGCCGTCGACGGGACACAGCCGGCGGGCGGGAAGGCAGCGCCGTTGTGCGGGCGGGTCGGCTCACGCGGCCGGCCGCAGCGCCATCCCGTCCAACGCCTCCAGCAGACCGGGCAGTTCGGACCCCCGCCCCACGGGCAGCACCTCGCCCGGCTCTTCGTCCAGCAGCAGGAAGGCGATGTCGTCGGTGCGTGCCACCATGCTCCAGCCGGGCCCGTCCGCGCGAAGGGTGCGCGCCTCGCCCGAGGCGAAGGCCGAGCGGACGCGTCCGGGCGGCGGAGGGTCGTCCAGATATGCCCGCACCTCCTCCAGCACCCGCTTCACCGACGAGTTGGGGCTCTCGCCCGCCTGGACGAACTCGACGTCGTCCTCGACCTGTTCGCGCCAGACCGCCCACTGAAGGGCGATCTCGTCCGCTCCGAGGCGGCGTTGGGCAGGCCCCCACCGCTCGGTGTCCGGTGGTACGAGGGCGGAGCGCCCGCCGTCGATCTCCGGGTCGGGCTCCGGGTCGTGCGGCGCCGGCACTCCGGGGGCCGACACGGCGACGTTCAGCGGCCAGCCGGGCAGTGCCGCGGCCACGGAGCGGTCGGAGGGGGAGAGGTCGTACTCCATGCCGCAGTCCCACGCGGCGATCGCGCACGCGACGAGGGTCACGTCGTCGGTGGCGACGGTCCAGCGGGCGCCGGAGCCGTCCTGGCCGAGAACCAGTCCGTATCCCTCGGCGTACGGCTCGAGGCCGAGTCTCGCGCACGCCTCCGGGTAGTCGTCGCCCAGAACGCTCGGAAACTGAGCGGGAGTCAGCAGTACAGCCGTCAGCACAAACAGCGCGTCATCGTTCTCGGCGGCCACGGCGCTTCCCCTTCCGTACGTTCTGGGGAACCTTAACTCTAGAGTCAGTTGGTTTACAGACCAGGGCAGCTGACGGAGGAGACGCGACGTGGGGCGGTACGACAGGCTCAGGCACATCCTGCAACTCGACCCGGAAGAGGACTTCCTGGAGATCTACCGGCTGTCGGCGACCTACGAGTTCCCCTGGGACTTCACCCGCTCCCTGGAGCTGGCCCTCTACCGCACGTACGCGGTGCCCAGCATCGGGCGGCTGCTCGCGCGGACGGCGGAGCTGACCGACCGGACGCAGAAGCGCTACGACGACACCACGTTATTGCTCGACGCGGTCGTGGAGCACGGCTTCACGACCGATGAGGGACGCACCGCGATCCGCCGCATCAACCAGATGCACCGCAGCTACGACATCTCGGACGACGACATGCGCTACGTACTGTGCACGTTCGTCGTGATGCCGAAGCGCTGGCTCGACGCGTACGGCTGGCGGCCGCTCTCCGGCCACGAGCAGCAGGCGTCCGCGGCCTACTACCGCACGCTGGGACGGCACATGGGGATCACGCGGATCCCCGGCGACTACGGCGGTTTCGAGTCGTATCTCGACGAGTACGAGGCTGCGCACTTCGCCTGGGACCCCGGCTCACGCCGCGTATCGGACTCCACGCTGGCGCTGATGGCGTCCTGGTATCCGTCGCCGCTCGCCCCGGTCGTGCGGGGCGCGAGCAAGGCGCTGCTGGACGACTCGCTGCTGCGCGCCTTCCGTTACGGTCCGCCGCGGCCCGGGGTGCGCGCGCTCGTACGGGGAGCGCTGCGGGCGAGGGCGCGCGCCGTACGGCTGATGCCGCCGCGCCGCACCCCGCATTACGCCCGCCAGAACCCGGAGATCAAGGGCTACCCCGGCTATCCGGAGGGCTACTCGCTGGCGGACCTCGGCACGTTCCCCGGAGGGGCCGGACAGGCGGAGCGCGGCGCCGGGGCCGGGGGATGTCCGGTGCCGCACGGCGGGGCGTAGGGCGGCGGGGGCCCGGCCGGGGGGTGTTAAGCAGGACCGTGAAGCAGGGCCGTAGAGCGGGAGCGTGAAGTCGCGGCCGGAGCAGTGCCGTTGGCGCCGTCCGCCGTGTGACCCCTCGGTGTGGTGACCCTCGCGGTGGTCACACCGCCCCTTGGCCACGCCGCCCTTGGCCACTGCGTCCGGGCCGCCAGTGGTCACTCCGCCCGGGCCGCCAGCGCCAGATAGCGGTCCTCGCCGTCGTCCAGCGACGTCAGCCGCCAGCCCGAACCGGCCAGCAGCGTGCGGAGGTTGGGCCCGGCCCGTACGTCGTCCGGGGACAGCACGCGGCCCTGGCGCTCGGCGAGGGCGGCGCGGCCCACGGGGTGGAAGAGGGCGAGGGCGCCGCCGGGTCGCACGACCCGGGCGAGTTCCCGCAACCCCGCCTCCGGGCCGCCCAGATGGGAGACCAGACCGGCGGCGAAGACGGCGTCGAGGGAGGCGGTGCGCAGTGGAAGCCGGCGCACGTCCGCGAGGAGCAGCCGCCCGCTGGCGAGCCGCCCGGCGCGCACGGCCTCGGCGATCATCTCGGGGGTGACGTCCGCGGCGAGCACGGTGCCGCGCCGTCCGACGGCGGCGCGGAGCGGTGGCAGGGCCCTGCCTGTGCCGCAGCCCGCGTCCAGCACCGAGTCGCCCTCGCGGAGCCCGAGTTCACCGACCGCGGCCTCGTAGGCCGGGCCGTCGTCGGGGAAGCGTGCGTCCCAGCGTGCCGCGCGGACGGAGAAGAACTCCCGTACGCGGGCGGTCTCGTCACTCGTCTCGTGCGGCATGGGCTCCATGATGGCGGACGCGGGGCGGGGGAGAGGGGCGGCGGCTGGGGCGCGGCCGGGGGTACGGCGGCGAGGGAGGCTGTCGGTGCCGTGGCGTGTCGGTGCCGTGGCGCGCGCCGCGCCGTCATTCGGCCAGGCCGGAGAGCGCCACCACCTTTCCGACGCGTACCCGTACAAGCAGCTCTCCCGGGACGGCGTTGCGGGCGCCGAACTCCTCTCCGGCCTCCTCGCCCATGTAACGGGCCGCGATCCGGGTGGCCCAGTGCAGCATCGTGTCCGGATCGGTGCTCAGCTCGGCCCGGCCGCGTACGACGACGAAGGCGAAGGGCGGGCGCTCGTCGTCCACGCAGATGCAGACGCGTCCGTCGCGGGCGAGATTGCGCCCCTTGACCGTGTCCTCACCTGTGGTGAAGATCAGGTCGTCGCCGTCGAGCACGAACCACACGGGGGCGACATGGGGGCTTCCGTCGGCACGGACCGTGGAGAGCTTCCCCGTACGGGTGCCCTCGCTGATGAAGCCGCGCCACTGGTCTTCCGTCATCTTCTCTGCCATGCCTACATACTGCGCGAGGCGTACACGGTTCGTGGCGCTGAGTGCGGCACGTGAGCGTGTGGTTGCTCCCCGCGTTGTGGTGGGTAAGGGTGGCACGGCAGCAGCTGAGGAGAAGGGGGAACGCCGCGATGGCGCTGAACACAGGGCTCGACTGGCTGCTCGATGACCTGACGGAGCGGATCTCGTCCGTACAGCACGCGATGGTGCTCTCGACCGACGGCCTGGTCACCGCGAACAGTCAGACCCTGTCGAAGACGGACGCGGAGCATCTGGCCGCGGTCGCGTCCGGTTTGCAGTCCCTGGCGAAGGGATCGGGTACGCAGTTCGGTTCGGGACGGGTACGGCAGACGATGATCGAGTTCGAGGAGGGGTTGCTCTTCGTGACCTCCGCGGGCGAGGGAAGCTGCCTGTGCGTGCTCACAGGACCGGACACGGACGTGGGTGCGGTGGCGTACGAGATGACGCTGCTGGTGAACCGCGTCGGCGAACACCTGGGGCTGGCGGCGCGGAACGGCACATAGCGACGGAGCGGCGCCACGCGTAGCGGTTCGCGGGGTGGGCGGAGCGGAGACGGCCGGGCGGTTCGGGCCGCCGGGCACCGCCCGCTCGATTCGTGCTGGCGCGGGACGGGTTGAGGCCGGGTACGGGCCGAGCGGGGGCTGATACGAGGGACTCGGAGACTGATACGAGGGGCTCGGAGAAGGGGCCCGGCCGGTCGCCGACCGGTCGTGTCCTGCCTTCGCTCCCGCCTCTCGGCGGAGTTATCCACAGGCCCGAGCGGGATCTCGCGCGATCGTCTAGCGTCGTCACCGTCAGTAGCTGAAGGGCTGCTGACGAGCAGTGACGACGACGAAAGACGGGGGAGACCATGACGGACGACGTCGCGATGAGCACGGCCGCCAAGGAGCTGGGCCTGACGCCGGGAGCGATGGACTTGGCCGCGCAGCTGGGAGAGGTGCACACGGTGCGGGCCGTGTCCGCGGCGGCGCCCGCCTCGGGCACGCTGCCCGCGGCGGGCTCGGCGCCGCCCGGCGGACGCGGGGCACGCAGGGTGCCGCGCGGTGAGCTGGCCCGGCTGCGCTCCGCCGAGGACTTCCCGGACGGCCTCCGCACACGGCTGCGTGTGGTCAACGGGCGGGGCGGCGCGCAGCTGCTCGGCATCACCATGTCGCGGTTCTCCCGCCTCGCGCGCGCCGGCTGCTTCAGCCCCGTGCGGCTGTATGTGAACCGCTACCGCACCGTGGTGTGGCTCTACCTGGCCGCCGAGCTGCTCGCGTTCGCCGCGAAACGTCCGGCACTGCTCTCCGGGCGGCTGCCGCGGGGACTGCGGGTGCCGCTGGCGGAGGGGATGGATCTGCGCGGCAGGCACTGGCGGGGCCGCCGCGTCGGGCAGTTGTGCCGGCAGGCGGACGGCCCGTGGGAGGCGGCTGCCGCTCGGGCCGCGGTGCTCGGCGAGGCGGTGCTGGAGCAGGCGGTCCCGGACGCCGGCGAGCGGCGCAGACTGAGCGCTCTGCGGCCCGAGTTGCTGCCGCTCGCCGGGAAGCCCGCCGCTGTCCGCGAGGTGGCGGGAGAGCTGTGCACGGCGGTCCCGGAGGACGAGATCTTCTGGCAACGGCTCATGCTCGCGGCCGACTTGGAGTACGCGCGAGCCTCGGAGCGGGGCTCCGCATCCGCAGCCACCGCGGAGGCGGCGGCCCCGGACCGGCAGGACGACCCGACGGGGGAGGACCTCCCTGCCCACGGCCTCCTGTTGGGGAGGCCTCACGCGTCATGGCCGGAGCGGCCCGCGGGGCGGCGGTCCTATGAGGGCGGCGTCCTGGGCCGGGACAGGGCCCGGGCCCTTCAGCAACGCACCCGTGTGCTCGCGATGCTGCGTGCCCCGCGGCAGAGCACGGCGCGGCAGTGTCCGCCCGCTGACGGTGCGGGGGACCGGAGTCCGGGGCGTGACCGTGGCCGGTCGCTGGACAGGGACGGGCGGCTCAGCCACCCACCTTTCTGAACAGGCCCTCCTGCATCACCGAGACGATCAACTGGCCGTCGCGGTCGAAGATCTGGCCCCGTGCCAGCCCTCTTCCGCCGGTCGCGATGGGCGACTCCTGCTGGTACAGGAACCATTCGTCCGCGCGGAACGGCCTGTGGAACCACATCGCGTGATCGAGGGAGGCCATGTCGAAGCCCCTCGGACCCCACAGCGGTTCGACGGGGATGCGTACGGCGTCGAGGAGCGTCATGTCGCTGGCGTAGGTGAGCGCGCAGGTATGCACGAGAGGGTCGTCGCCCAGGGAACCGATGGCCCGCATCCACACCCCGCTGCGGGGCTCCACGTCCCGCAGTTCGCCCGAGTCCCAGCGCAGCCGCTCCACGTAGCGGATGTCGAACGCCATGCGGCGCTCCATGCGCTCCAGGGTCTCGGGAAGTTCGCCGAGCCGGTCGCGGATCTCCTCGCCCAGCTTCGGAAGGCCCTCGGGGCCGGGCACGTCAGGCATCGGGACCTGATGGTCGATGCCTGTCTCCGGCTGATGGAAGGAGGCGGTGAGGTTGAAGATGGTCCTGCCCTGCTGCACGGCCACGACGCGCCGGGTGGTGAACGAGCGGCCGTCCCGCACCCGTTCGACCTGGTACACGATGGGCACGCCGGGCACCCCGGGCCGCAGGAAGTACGCGTGCAGCGAGTGCACGGGGCGCTGCCCGTCCGTGGTGCGTCCCGCGGCGACCAGGGCCTGTCCGGCCACCTGCCCGCCGAAGACGCGCTGGAGGTTCTCCCGGGGGCTGCGGCCGCGGAAGATGTTGATCTCGATCTGTTCCAGGTCGAGAAGGGCGGCGAGCTGTTCGGCGGGGCTGTTCATGGGGCGTGCTCCTCTTCCGGATGCGGCGGGCCCGCCGGACGCCGGGAATCCGTTCCGGGCCGCGGGTCCTTCGCGCGGCGCGGGCCGCTCACAGCCGGCCCACGTCGGTCACCTTGATCACGGCACGGCCCTCCTCGTCGGACGCGGTCAGGTCGACCTCGGCGGAGACGCCCCAGTCGTGGTCGCCCTCCGGGTCGGCGAAGGTCTGCCGCACCCGCCACAGCCCCTCCTCGGGCACCTCCTCGATGCGCAGCAGAGCCGGCCCGCGGGCGTCGGGGCCGGTGCCCATGTCGTCGTACTCGTCCCAGTAGCCGTCCAGGGCCTCCGCCCAGGCGTCCTCGTCCCAGCCGGAGTCGGCGTCGAGCTCGCCCAGTTCCGCGACCTTGTCGAGGGCGGCCAGCTCCACGCGGCGGAACATCGCGTTGCGCACCAGGACCCGGAAGGCGCGGGAGTTGGCCGTGACGGGCCTGACACGGTCGGCGCGTTCCTGCGCCTCGTCGGCGCTCTCCGCCGGGGCCGCGGCCGTCTCGGGGTTGGCCAGCTGCTCCCACTCGTCCAGCAGGCTGGAGTCGACCTGACGGACCATCTCGCCGAGCCATTCGACGATGTCCTGGAAGTCCTCGGACTTCTTGTCCTCGGGGACGGTGTGCTCCAGCGCCTTGTACGCGCCGGCGAGGTAGCGCAGCACGATGCCCTCGGTGCGGGCGAGTTCGTAGAAGGAGACGAACTCGGCGAAGGTCATGGCGCGTTCGTACATGTCGCGGACGACCGACTTCGGCGAGAGCGGATGGTCGCCGACCCAAGGGTGGGACTTGCGGTAGAGGCCGTAGGCGTGGAAGAGGAGTTCGTCGAGCGGCTGCGGATGGCCGATGTCCATCAGCCGTTCCATCCGCTCCTCGTACTCGAGGCCGTCGGCCTTCATCTGCGCGACGGCCTCGCCCTTGGCCTTGTTGGTCTGCGCGGCCAGGATCTGCCGCGGGTCGTCGAGGGTCGACTCGACGACGGAGACCATGTCGAGGGCGTAGGAGGGGGATTCGGGGTCGAGCAGTTCGAAGGCCGCGAGTGCGAAGGTGGACAGGGGCTGGTTGAGCGCGAAGTCGTGCTGGAGATCGACGGTGAGCCGTACGTCACGGCCCTGCGCGTCGGGCTCGTCGAGCCGTTCCACGACGCCGCCGTCCAGCAGCGAGCGGTAGACGGCGATCGCCCTGCGGATGTGCCGCAGCTGGGAGCGGCGGTCCTCGTGGTTGTCCTCCAGCAGCTTGCGCATCTGCGAGAAGGCGTCGCCGGGGCGGGCGATCACCGACAGCAGCATCGCGTGGGTCACGCGGAAGCGGGAGGTCAGCGGCTCGGGATCGGAGGCGATCAGTTTCTCGAAGGTCTGCTGCCCCCAGTTGACGAACCCTTCGGGGGCCTTCTTCCGCACGACCTTCCGCCGCTTCTTCGGGTCGTCGCCGGCCTTGGCGAGCGCCTTCTCATTCTCGACGACGTGCTCGGGCGCCTGAGCGACGACGAAGCCGGAGGTGTCGAACCCGGCCCGCCCCGCGCGGCCCGCGATCTGGTGGAACTCCCGCGCGCGCAGCGTACGGACGCGGGTGCCGTCGTACTTGGTGAGGGCGGTGAACAGCACTGTGCGGATGGGCACGTTGACGCCGACGCCGAGCGTGTCGGTGCCGCAGATGACCTTCAGCAGACCCGCCTGCGCGAGCCGTTCCACGAGCCTGCGGTACTTGGGCAGCATGCCCGCGTGGTGCACGCCGACGCCGTGCCGCACGTACCGCGAGAGATTGCGGCCGAATCGGGTGGTGAAGCGGAAGTTCCCGATGATCCTGGCGATCTCGTCCTTCTCGACGCGGGTGCACATGTTGATGCTCATCAGCGCCTGTGCCCGCTCCACCGCCTGCGCCTGCGTGAAGTGCACGATGTAGACCGGCGCTTGACGGGTCTCCAGAAGTTCCGTGACCGTCTCGGTGAGGGACGTCGTGCGGTACTCGTACGACAGCGGCACCGGCCGGGTGGCGGAGCGCACGACCGCCGTCTCGCGGCCCGTACGGCGCTTCAGGTCCTCCTCGAAGCGGCTCACGTCGCCGAGCGTCGCCGACATCAGCACGAACTGCGCCTGCGGGAGTTCCAGCAGCGGGATCTGCCAGGCCCAGCCCCGGTCGGGCTCGGCGTAGAAGTGGAACTCGTCCATCACCACCTGCCCGATGTCGGCCTCGGCGCCGTCGCGCAGCGCGATCGAGGCGAGAACCTCGGCGGTGCAGCAGATGACGGGAGCGTCGGCGTTGACGGACGCGTCGCCGGTGAGCATGCCGACGTTCTCGGTGCCGAAGATCTTGCAGAGGTCGAAGAACTTCTCCGAGACGAGAGCCTTGATCGGAGCGGTGTAGAAGGTGACCTCGTCGCGGGCGAGAGCCGCGAAGTGAGCACCCGCGGCGACCAGGCTCTTCCCGGAGCCGGTGGGGGTGGAGAGGATCACGTTCGCACCGGAGACAACCTCGATCAGCGCCTCCTCCTGCGCCGGGTAGAGCGAGATGCCCCTCTCCTCGGCCCAGCCGGAGAAGGCCTCGTAGAGGGCGTCGGGGTCGGCGTCGCTCGGCATCTGATCGATAAGGCTGGCTGTCACGCACCCCATACTGCCTGCCTCGTGCGCGCTACCGGGAACCGGTGCCCGTCCCGTGATCATCTGCCGATACGCTGTCACGCCGAAAAGGCGTCAGCAGGCGGGGCGATCCTGGCGTCCACAGCGGGCAGTTGGGGCCGCACCCGGCTGCGGGCGCCGTCATCGCGAGCAGTCACAGGGGTGGGGGACCGACATGATGGGACCGGCGCATTCGCTGTCGGGAGCGGCGGCGTGGCTCGGGGCGGGAGCGGCGGCGGCCGCACTGGACCACCCGATGCCCTGGCCGGTGCTGCTGGCGGGCTCCCTGATCAGCTCGGGGGCCGCGCTCGCTCCGGACCTCGATCACAAGTCGGCGACCATCTCCCGTGCCTTCGGGCCGTTCTCGCGCGGGTTGTGCGGAGTGATCGACAAGCTGTCCGAGGCGGTCTACAACTCCACCCGCGGCCACGGCGAGCGGCGCCGCTCGGGCGGACACCGCACCCTCACGCACACCTGGCCGTGGGCGCTCTTCCTCGGCGTCGGATTCTCGGCTGCGGCGGTCTTCGGCGGGCACTGGGCGGTGCTGGTGATCCTCTTCATCCACATGGTGCTGGCCGTGGAGGGACTGCTGTGGCGGGCGGCCCGCGTCTCCAGCGACATACTGGTGTGGCTGCTCGGCGCGACGAGCGCCTGGACCCTCGCCGACGTACTCGACCGCCCGGGCAACGGCTCGGACTGGCTCTTCACCGGGCCGGGCCAGGAGTACCTGTGGCTGGGGCTGCCGATAGTGCTCGGGGCGCTGGTGCACAACATCGGCGACGCCATCACCGTCTCCGGATGCCCGATCCTCTGGCCCGTGAAGATCGACGGCAAGCGCTGGTATCCGCTGGGCACACCGGAGTTCATGCGCTTCCGCGCCGGGGCGTGGGTCGAGACGAGGCTGCTGATGCCGCTGTTCATGCTGCTCGGGGGCGCGGGCGGGCTCTTCGCGCTCGGCGTCATCGGCTGAGAGCCACGCTCCGCACGCCGTCAGCCGTGCCAGGAGCGCCAGAGCGCGGCGTACGCTCCGTCCGCCCCGACCAGGGCGTCGTGACTGCCCAGTTCGCTGATGCGTCCGTCCTCCACGACGGCGATCACGTCTGCGTCGTGCGCGGTGTGCAGCCGGTGCGCGATGGCCACGACCGTGCGGCCCTCCAGCACCTGCGCGAGCGAACGCTCCAAGTGCCGGGCGGCACGCGGATCCAGCAGCGACGTGGCCTCGTCCAGTACCAGCGTGTGCGGGTCGGCCAGCACCAGCCGTGCCAGCGCGATCTGCTGTGCGTGCGCCGGAGCGACGAAGATCCCCCCGGAGCCGACCTCGCTGTCGAGGCCGTCCGGGAGCGACCGTGCCCACTCGTCGGCATCGACGGCGCTCAGCGCCGCCCACAGTTCGGTGTCGCTCGCTCCCGTACGGGCCAGGAGGAGGTTGTCGCGGAGCGACCCCACGAAGACGTGGTGCTCCTGATTGACGAGCGCGACGTGGCGGCGGACCCGTTCAGCGGGCATCCGCGACAACTCGGCCTCGCCGAGCGCGACTTCACCGGTGCGCGGTCCGTAGACGCCCGCCAGCAGCCGGCCCAGGGTGGACTTGCCCGCTCCCGACGGGCCCACCAGCGCCACGCGGGTGCCGGGCGGCACGCGCATCGTCACCCCGTGCAGCACGTCCGTGCCGGTGCGGTAGCCGAACCGCACGTCCTTCGCGTGCAGTTCGCGGCCCCGCGGAGCCAGCTGACCGTCCCCGCTGTCGGGTTCGATCTCCCGTACGCCCACGAGCCGGCCCAACGAGACCTGTGCGACCTGGAGTTCGTCGTACCAGCGAAGGATCAGCCCGACCGGCTCGAAGAGCATCTGCACCAGCAGCGCCCCCGTCGTCAGCTGCCCCACGCCGATCCAGCCCCACAGCACGAATGTGCCGCCGAGGACGACCACACCGGCCACGAGCAGCAGATTGGTGACGTTGACGACGGGAAACAGGACGGAGCGCAGCCAGAGCGTGTAGCGCTCCCACGCGGTCCACTGCGAGATCCTCCGCTCGGACAGCGCGATGCGGCGCGCACCGAGCCGGTGGGCCTCCACGGTGCGTCCGGCGTCGACCGTCTCGGCCAGTGCCCCGGCTACGGCGGCATATCCGGCGGCCTCGGACCGGTAGGCGCTCGGAGCACGGCGGTAGTACCAGCGGCAGCCGGCCAGCAGCACGGGAAGTGCGACGAGCACCGCAAGCGCCAGCGGCGGCGCGGTGACCGTCAGCCCCCCGAGCAGCAGCGCCGTCCATACGACGCCGACGGACAGCTGCGGCACGGCCTCCCGCATCGCGTTGGCCAGCCGGTCGATGTCCGTGGTGATCCGGGAGAGCAGATCGCCGGTGCCGGCCCGCTCCAGCACTCCCGGCGGCAGCGCGACCGACCGTACGAGGAAGTCCTCACGCAGGTCCGCCAGCATCCGCTCGCCGAGCGTCGCGCCGCGCAGCCGCACCTCCCGCACGAACACGCTCTGCACGGCGAGCGCCAGCAGGAAGAGACCGATCACCCGGCCCAGCGGGAGGTCGTCGCCGCCGGAGGTGAGGTCCTCGACGAGGCCGCCCAGCAGATACGGCCCCGCCATGGACGCCAGCACCGCGATCGTGTTGACGAGGACGAGCGTGACGAAGGCCCGCCTGTGCCGGCGCAGCAGTTCGCGCACATAGCCACGGACGGTGGCCGGGCAGCCGACCGGGAGGGTGGTGGCGTTCTCCGAGGCGGCGGGGTCGTAGCCGGGCGGTGCGACGCCGAGGGTTCCGCCACCGGCGGAGGCGGCCCGGCCCGCAGCGGCGGCACCGGCAGGAGCGGCATGGGTGTCAGCACCCCTGGTGTCTGCGGCACCGGTGTCTGCGGCCCGCGCAGGAGCGGCACCGGCATCAGCACCCCTTTTGTCAGCGGCACCGGGGGAGGCGACGGGCGGGGCGCTGTCGGAGGCGGTCATGTGCGCTCGGCTCCTTCCCGCTGTGCGAGCTTCGTGCGTCCTTCGAGTACGGGGGAGTGTCCGGGCGCGGTCGCGGCCCCGGATCCGGCGCCCCCGGATCCGGCGGCCCCGGCGGCCCCGGCCGCGGCATCGGACGCTTCGGCAGCGGTGCCGACTCCCGCCCCGGCACCTCGTCCCTCGGCGGCTCCACCGGGCTCCCCGGTCTGCCCGGTCTGCTCGGCCGGCTCGATCTGCTCGGTCTCGCGCGTCACCACGGAGCGGTATCCGGCGTGCGTGCGCAGCAGTTCACGGTGCGGTCCGGCGGCCAGCACCTCGGAGCCGCGCACCAGGGCGACGCGTTCCGCCTGGTCGAGCATCAGCGGGCTGGAGGTGAACACCACCGTCGTGCGGCCCTCCCGCACCCGGCGCAGCGACCGTGCGATGCGGGCCTCGGTGTGGGCGTCGACCGCCGACGTGGGTTCGTCCAGCACCAGTACCGGCGGATCGGCGACCAGCGAGCGTGCCAGCGCCAGCCGCTGTCGCTGCCCGCCCGAGAGGGACCGGCCGCGCTCGGTGACCGACGCGTCGAGCGGGTCGCCGTCGCTGGCCCCGGGGCTTGCCTGCTTGAGTGCGTCCAGTACGTCGCCGCACTGCGCCGCTTCCAGAGCGCGTTCATCGGGTACGGCGCCGGAGCCGGGTACGTCCAGCAGCTCCCGCAGCGTGCCCGAGAGCAGCACCGGGTCCTTGTCCTGTACGAGCACGGCCGAGCGTGCACTCGCGAGCGGCATGTCGTCGAGCGGCATCCCTCCGAGGAGGACCGAGGCGGAGCCGTCATGTTCCGGCGCGTGACCGCCGAGCCGGTCCGCGAGCCGTCCTGCGGCCTCCGGGTCTCCGCACACCACGGCGGTCAACTGCCCTGCGGGGGCGAGCAGTCCCGTCACGGGATCGTAGAGATCGCGACAGAGCATGTCGCCCGTGCCCGGCGGCTCCGCCGCGGTCCCGGCTCCCTCTCCCGCGACGCCCGTGGCCCCGGCCGTGCCCTCGTCCCCGGCCTCTCCCTCTACCCCTCCCTGGTCTTCCGCCTCGCCGCGAGCCTCCACGCCCGCGTCCCCGCTCCCGCGGCGCAGTCCCAGGACACGGACGGCCCGCCGTGCCGAAGGACGCGAGAAGGAGTACGCCATGGCGAACTCCTGGAACAACCGCAGCGGGAAGAGCAGAAAGGTCACCGCCCCGTAGACGGTGACCAGTTCACCCACCCCGATACGTCCGTCCAGTGCAAGCCGCGTGCCGTGCCAGACGACCGCCACCAGCAGCAGCCCGGGCAGTGCGACCTGCACGGCCTCGATCAGCGCCCACATCCGCGCCGTGCGCACGGCCGCCCGGCGCACCTCCTGCGAGGCCCTCCGGTAGCGCGTCAGGAACAGCTCCTCGCCCCCGATTCCGCGCAGCACCCGCAGTCCGGCCACGGTGTCCGCGGCGAGTTCCGTGGCCCGTCCCGCCTTCTCGCGCTGAAGGTCGGCGCGGCGCGTGGCGCGTGGCAGCAGCGGCAGCACGGTGACGGCCAGCACCACCATCCCCGCCGAGACGAGGACCCCTAGCTGCGGCTCGTAGAAGACCAGCCCGACGCAGACGCCGACCGTGGTCACCAGGGCCGCGCTGAAGCGGGAGGCGGACTCCACACACCAGCCGATCTTCTCGATGTCGCCCGTGGATACGGCGACCACCTCGCCCGCGGCGACCCGCTGGGTGAGCGTCGCACCGAGAGCGGCCGTCCTGCGGGCCAGCAGCTGCTGGACGCGGGCCGCGGCGGTGATCCAGTTCGTGATCGACGTACGGTGCGTCATCGTGTCGCCCGTCGTGACCGTGACCGCGATGACCGCGAGCAAGGCCCCAGCTTCGAGCAGTCCGCGACCCGAACCGGCCACGACCGCCTTCAGGGCCAGACCGACGACCGCCGGCACGAGGGCCACGGATCCCATGTGCATCGCGCCCCAGCCGAGCGACTTGGCCTGCCCGGTCACTTGCATGCGGAAGAGCCACAGCAGAAAGCGGGGCCCCGACCGCACATCGGGGACGCCGGGATCGGGATACGGAAGATCGCGAATCTGCATGACGTCCCAGAGCGGTCGGTACGAGTGGTGACCCGGTGCGGTGGCGGCGCGTGAGGGGTGTGGCCGCTCCGCAAGACTCGCCGTGCAACTGCCGCTGCGCAACGGGTTTTCCCACCGGTGCCGCCGTACGGCCGAAAGCACGGTTCCGCCCCGCCACCTGCGGCTGCGCACCTTTCGCGGCCGTCCGGCCCCCGGTCTTCGGTGGGCCTCGGCGGACCCGGTGCGCCCGGCGTCCCACGGACCGCCACCCGGGGGAGTGGGAGCATGGTGGGCATGCGGAGAACTGGAGCGGAAGCGCCGCGGAGCCTCAGGAATCAGGGACAGCCGAGCCGGGCACAGGCGGACGCGGCCGGGCCGGAGGGAGCGGCGAAACCGGCGGGAGCGGCGAAACCGGCGAGTGCGGAACCGGCGGGTGCGGCGAACTCGGCGGGAGCGGCAGCGGTGCGGGCGGCGAGGACGGCGGCGGCCGGTGCGGCGGCGCTCGCCCTCGCGGTGACGCTCGCCGCATGCGGCGGTGATTCGCACGCGGCCAAGGCGCCGAGCGGTGGCCGGGCGTCCGGCGACGACGCCGCGCGCAAGACCGACCCGACCCGCGTCCCCGGTGTCGGCGACGCCCTGCACAAGGAGATCCCCGGAAAGTCCAGCCAGGTGGTGGCCGTCTACGGCGAGGGAAAGAACTCCGCCACGGCGACCGTGCGCCTCTTCAGCAAGAAGGGCGGGAAGTGGACCCGGGAGCGCAGCTGGCCGGCGCACAACGGACGCAGAGGCTGGACACGTGATCACCACGAGGACGACAAGCGCAGTCCCGTGGGCGTGTTCACGCTCACCGACGCGGGCGGGGTCAGCTCCGCGCCGGGCGCGAAGCTTCCGTACACCGCGAGCGCCGACTTCACCCCGCCCACGTACTGGCCGAAGCGCACCCGGCACGACTTCGACCACGTCATCGCCATCGACTACAACCGGGCCAAGGGCACCTCACCCCTCGATCCGACGCGGCCCCAGGGCCCTTCCAAGGGCGGGAGCATCTGGCTCCACCTGGATCACGGCAGCGGCACCTCCGGGTGCGTGAGCCTGCCGCGGGAGGGCATGGAGTATCTGCTGCGGACGCTGGACCCGGACAAGCATCCGGCCGTGGTCATGGGGGACCGGGCGGACCTGTCCCGGTAGCGGGCCCAGGGGAGCGGGCGCCGATCCTCGCGTGCGGCGTGCGGCTCCCCGACTCCCGCCCCGGAAAGGGGCGTTGACGGCCGCGACGGCCGACTCCGCGCGGCGGCAAGAGCTTTCAGAAAGTCGCTGGAAACGCTTGCGTCACCCCTTGACGTGCACACGAGTGCGACGGCAGGCTCCCTCCCGAACCCCCCACGGCGGCCTGGCGCGTGGCTGCCCTTCATCGGCACCTGTGTGTCCGACGACGAAGGAGCCGCACGATGATGACGAAGCGTCTGATCTGCGCGAGCACGGCCGCGGTCCTGGCGGCGGCAGGCATCACCGCCGTCACCGCATGGCCGTCCCAGGCCACGCCCCCCGGTGAGAAGACCGTGACGGCAACGCTGTTCGAGAGGCCGTTCGCCGACGTGGGCAAGGCGTGCACGGACACGCTGGGCCCCGCCGGCTACGGCTATGTCGAGGTCTCACCGGCGAGCGAGCACATCAAGGGCGACCAGTGGTGGACTTCGTATCAGCCCGTCAGCTACAAGATCGCCGGCCGGCTCGGTGACGCCGACGCGTTCAAGGGCATGGTCTCCGCCTGCCACGAGGCCGGGGTGAAGGTGATCGCCGACGCGGTGATCAACCACATGGCAGCCGACTCCGGCACGGGCACCGGCGGCACCCAGTACAGCAAGTACGACTACCAGGGCACCTACGGCGACTCTGACTTCCACGCCTGCCGCAAGGACATCTCCGACTACGGCGACCGGGAGAACGTGCAGACCTGCGAACTCGTCGGCCTGTCCGACCTCGACACCGGCAGCGACAAGGTGCGCTCCACCATCGCCGAATACCTGGACCGTCTGCGGGAGATGGGCGTCGACGGGTTCCGCATCGACGCCGCCAAGCACATGTCGGCCGACGACGTGAAAGCCGTCAAGGGCAAGATGGCCGACCCCGGCTTCTGGGTCTCGGAGGTGATCGCGGGCGACGATGAGGCCGTCCGGCCGGAGGAGTACACGGGCATCGGCGACGTGGACGAGTTCCGCTACGGCAAGCACCTCAAGAGCGCCCTCCAGAGCGGCGACGTCGGCAGCCTGAAGGACATCGCCGACGGGAAGCTGGACAGCGCGAACTCCCGTACGTTCGTGGACAACTGGGACACCGAGCGCAACGGCTCGACGCTCACGTACAAGGACGGCGATCTCTACAAGCTCGCCAACGCCTTCATGCTGGCCCATCCCTACGGTTCGCCGAACGTCTTCTCCGGCTACGAGTGGTCGGATGAGGACTCCGGCCCGCCCGACGGCGGCGACGGCTGGACCGGCATGCACGCCCAGCGCGAGATCACCGGCATGGTCGGCTTCCGCAACGCGGTCGGCGACGCCGAGCTG
The DNA here is from genome assembly GCF_012726265.1 of Streptomyces sp. HNM0575. GTDB lineage: Bacteria > Actinomycetota > Actinomycetes > Streptomycetales > Streptomycetaceae > Streptomyces. The sequence goes on from NZ_JAASAG010000003.1 coordinate 769,645, forward strand.
ACCGACTGGTGGTCGGAGGGCACCGCCCTGTCCTTCGCGCGCAAGGGGAAGGGCTTCGTGGCGCTCAACGCCGGGGACGCCGCGACGAAGCGGACGTTCACGACGTCGCTGCCCGCCGGTACGTACTGCAACGTCGCGAAGGCCGCGCCCGACGAGTGCGACGGCAACACGGTAGAGGTCGGCGACGACGGCAAGGCCGAGGCGTCGGTCCCGGCGAAGGGCGTGCTGGCACTGCACGTGGGTGCCAAGTCGTAGGCCGCGCGGGGGCCGTGGCGCCGTGCCTGCCGTGCCCGGGGGAGTGGTGAACGGGCCGGCCCCCGGACCTACTCGGGACGCGTCGCCCGTTCCAGCTCGGTGAGCACCGAGCGGTAGCCGCGGCCGCCCGTCGCCTGGTCCATGCCGACCTCGCACATCCGGTTCGCCGACAGATACGCGTCGAAGTCCCGCGCGCCGACCTCGGCGGCCTCACGCGCGGCCGCGGAGGCGGTCAGCTCCTTGTGCAGCATGCCGCGGTCGCCCGCGAAGCCGCAGCAGCGCGCGTCCACGGGGACGACGACCTCCTCCGCGCACGCCTCCGCCACCGTACGCAACTGCTCGCTCCCGCCCAGGTGTTGCATGGAACAGGTCGGGTGGAGCACCGCCGAGCCCGTGCGCCTCTCCACCGTCAGCCGCGGCAGCAGCTCCTGCGCCGCCCACGCGACGGAGTCGACGACCGTCATCCGCTCGTGCAGCTTGCGGTTCGCGGCCGTCAGATACGGCACGACCTCCTCGCCGAGGCCCAGCGTGCAGGAGGAGGCGTCCACGACCAGCGGCAGTTCACCGCCGTCGGTCCAGCGCCAGGCGGCCTCCACGATCCGGTTGGCCATCAGGGCGTTCCCCGCCTCGTAGCCCTTGGAGTGCCAGATCGTCGCGCAGCAGGTGCCCGTGACGTCCTCCGGGATCCACACCGGCCGTCCCGCACGCGCCGAGACGATCACCATGGACTCGGGCAGCGAGGGGCCCTCGTATCCGTCCGGTTCGCCGAAGATCCGGTTCACGCACGCCGGGTAGTAGACGGCGGCAGCGCCGTGACGGTCCGTGGCGGGCAGCCGCTTCGCCGCCGCCGAGGGGAGCTGAGGCAGCCACTCCGGTACGAGATCGGGGCGTACGGCCTTGCGTGCCGCGCCCGTCAGCGACTCCAGCAGCCGCTCGCCGCGTCGCGGCATGACCTTGCGCCGCAGTCCGTCCGCGGCGGCCACCGCCAGCCTCGCCGACCTCTCCACGAGACGGAAGCGGCGGGCTGCGCGCTCGGCGTTGCGCTCCTCGCGCGGCGAGTGCCGCCGGTGACGGAAGTCCTTCATCATCGCGCCGGTGTCGATGCCGACGGGACACGCCAGGGCACACGTCGAGTCGCCGGCGCACGTGTCGACGGCGTCGTAGCCGTAGCTGGCCAGCAGGCTGTCGTTCACGGCGGACCCGGCGGGCTGGCGCAGCATCTCGCGGCGCAGCACGATGCGCTGGCGCGGTGTGGTCGTCAAGTCCCCGCTGGGGCAGGCCGGTTCGCAGAAGCCGCACTCGATGCAGGGATCCGCGACCGCCTCGACCTTCGGGATCGACTTCAGGCCGCGTAGATGGGCCTTCGGGTCGTGGTCCAGCAGTACGCGCGGAGCCAGCACCCCTTCCGGGTCGACGGTCTGCTTGATCCGCCACATCAGCTCGGTGGCACGCTCGCCCCACTCCAGCTTCAGGAAGGGAGCGATGTTGCGCCCGGTGGCGTGCTCGGCCTTGAGCGAACCGTCGAAGCGCTCGACGGTCAGCCGGCAGAAGTCGTCCATGAACGCGGCATAGCGCGCCACGTCCCCTTCCTTGGCGGCGTCGAACGCGAGCAGGAAGTGCAGATTGCCGTGGGCAGCGTGCCCGGCGACTGCGGCGTCGAAGCCGTGCCGCTCCTGGAGCGCCAGCAGCGACTCACAGGCCTCCGCGAGCCTGGAGGGCGGCACCGCGAAGTCCTCGGTGATCAGCGTCGTACCGGAGGGGCGGGAGCCGCCGACCGCGGAGACGAAGGCCTTGCGCGCCTTCCAGTAGAAGCCGATGGTCTTCGGGTCCCGTGTGAAGGCGTTCGTCACCGACGGTACGGGCGCGACGAGTTCGAGCTCAGCCAGCACCGCGGCGGCCTCCCGTTCCCTTTCCTCCTGCGCCTCCTCGTCCGGCGACCTGAACTCCACCAGCAGCGCCGCCGTCTCCTTCGGCAGCTCCGCCCAGTCCCGGGGTACGCCCGCGACGCTGACCGAGGCGCGCAGCGTGTTGCCGTCCATCAGCTCGACCGCCATGGCACCGGCCTCGTTGAAGCGGGGCACCGCGGCGGCGGCAGCGGCGAGCGAGGGGAAGAAGAGCAGCCCCGTCGACGTACGCCGGTGCAGCGGCAGCGTGTCGAAGACGACCTCGGAGATGAAGCCGAGCGTCCCCTCCGAACCGACGGCGAGCCCGCGCAGGATGCTCACCGGGGTGCTGGCGTCGAGGAAGGCGTCGAGGCGGTAGCCGTTGGTGTTCTTCAGCTCGTACTTCGCGCGGATGCGCGCCGTGAGCTCCGCGTCCGCCTCGATCTCCGCCTTCAGCGCCAACAGCCCCTCGCACAGGGCGGGTTCGGCGCGTGCCAGCTTCTCGTCGGCGTCCGGGTCGCCGGTGTCGACGACCGTGCCCGACGGCAGCACGAGGGTGAGGGAGGCGACGGTGCGATACGAGTTGCGGGTGGTGCCGGCCGTCATCCCGGAGGCGTTGTTGGCGACCACGCCGCCGACGGTGCAGGCGATGGCGCTCGCCGGGTCCGGGCCGATCAGCCTCCCGTACGGGGCGAGCGCGGCGTTGGCCCGCACCACCGTCGTACCCGGCCCGATGCGGGCACGGGCACCGTCCTCGCCGAGCACCTCCACGCCCGCCCAGTGCCGGCGCACGTCGACCAGGATGTCCTCGCCCTGCGCCTGCCCGTTCAGCGAGGTGCCCGCCGCGCGGAAGACGACCTGACGGCCGTGGGCGCGCGCGTAGGACAGCACTTTCGAGACGTCGTCCGCGTCCTCGGCGACCACGACGACCTGCGGCACGAAGCGGTACGGGCTGGCGTCGGAGGCGTAACGCACCAGGTCCGAGACCTTCCACAGCACCTTCTCCTCGCCCAGCAGCCGGGCCAGGCCGCCGCGCAGCGGCTGGGGCGTGCCGCCCGCCAGGCCCTCCGGGACGCGGTCGTGCGCGGGCACGTGACCGGCGTACGGGCGGGGCCGCAGCGCGCCGTGTCCTGGGTCGAGCAGCGGCATGTTCTCTCCTGGATGGACGCGTACGGACGGATGTGCGGCCCATGCTAGGGGGCCGGTCCCGGACAGCGGCCGGGGCCGGATCGGCCGTACGGGCACCCGCGGGCCGGCGCGTAGTCTCGAAGGACTGTGTGCATGCGGGTCCGGCCCGTCCTGGAAGCTCCGCCTCCGTGAGCCCGGTCCGGTACGGGCCGCCCGCAGACCCGGCACCCACCCCCGGCGAGAGGAGCCCGTTGCAACGCGACGACATCGACTGGAAGCGGCGCGCGGACGGCGACACCGCGGCTCAGCCGCCCCGTCAGGTGAGGCGCATCCTGCGCATCTTCCGCCCCTACCGGGGCCGGCTCGGCGTCGTCGGACTGCTGGTCGGCGCGTCCTCACTGGTGTCCGTCGCGTCGCCGTTCCTGCTCCGCGAGATCCTCGACGTCGCCATTCCCGACCGGCGCACCGGCCTGCTGAGCCTGCTCGCGCTCGGCCTGATCGGCATCGCCGTCATGAGCAGCGTCTTCAACGTGCTCCAGACGTATCTGTCCACCACCGTCGGGCAGCGCGTCATGCACGACCTGCGTACCGACGTCTACGCCAAGCTCCAGCGGATGCCGCTGGCGTTCTTCACCCGCACCCGCACCGGCGAGGTGCAGTCCCGCATCGCCAACGACATCGGCGGCATGCAGGCCACCGTCACCTCCACCGCGACCTCGCTCGTCTCCAACCTCACGGGCGTCGTCGCCGCGGTCGTCGCCATGCTCGCCCTGGACTGGCGGCTGACGGTCGCCTCGCTGCTGCTCCTGCCGCTCTTCGTCTGGGTCAGCCGCCGCGTCGGACGGGAGCGCAAGCGCATCACCACGCAGCGGCAGGCGCAGATGGCCGCGATGTCCGCCCTCGTCACCGAGTCGCTGTCCGTCAGCGGCATCCTGCTGGGACGCACGATGGGCCGCGCCGACTCCCTCACCCGGCACTTCGCGGACGAGTCGGAGCGGCTGGTGGAGCTGGAGGTCCGCTCCCACATGGCGGGCCGCTGGCGGATGTCCACTATCGGCATCGTCATGGGCGCCATCCCCGCGCTGCTGTACTGGACGGCCGGGATGCTCGTCCACTTCGGCGGGCCGGGCTTCTCCATCGGCACCCTCGTCGCCTTCGTCACCCTCCAGCAGGGGCTGCTGCGGCCCACGGTCTCCCTGCTGTCGACGGGCGTAGAGATGCAGACGTCGCTCGCCCTCTTCCAGCGCATCTTCGAATACCTCGATCTGCCCGTGGACATCGAGGAGCCCGCGCATCCCACCGGGCTGGAGCACGTACGGGGCGAAGTCCGCTTCGAGCACGTCGACTTCGCCTACGGCGGCGAGGACGCGCCCGCGACGCTGCACGGCATCGACCTCACCGTCCCCCGTGGCACCTCGCTCGCCGTCGTCGGGGCCACCGGCTCGGGGAAGACCACGCTCGGGCATCTCGTACCGCGCCTGTACGACGTCACCCGCGGCCGGGTCACCATAGACGGCGTCGACGTGCGCGATCTCGCCTTCGACACCCTCTCCCGGGCCGTCGGCGTCGTCTCGCAGGAGACGTACCTCTTCCACGCCTCCGTCGCCGACAACCTGCGGTTCGCCAAGCCCGACGCGACCCGCGAGGAACTGCGAGCCGCCACCCGCGCCGCCCAGATCCACGACCACATCGCGGCGCTGCCCGACGGCTACGACACCCTCGTCGGGGAGCGCGGCCACCGCTTCTCCGGCGGCGAGAAGCAGCGCCTCGCCCTCGCCCGCACGATCCTGCGCGACCCGCCCGTGCTGATCCTCGACGAGGCGACGAGCGCGCTCGACACCCGTACCGAACGCGACGTGCAGCGGGCCGTCGACGCGCTGTCCGCGGGCCGCACCACGATCACCATCGCCCACCGGCTCTCCACGGTCAGGGACGCCGACCAGATCGTCGTGCTCGACGGCGGACGCATCGCGGAGCGCGGCACCCACGCCCAACTCCTCGCGGCGGACGGGCGGTACGCGGCTCTCGTGCGGCGGGACGCCCGCGTCGCGGCCGCACCCGGCGGCGCACAGGACGGTACGGAGGCGCCCGCAACGGCTCGGGCCGGGTCCGCGCCCGCGCCCCCTCCCGCGCAGAGTGGCCCGCCGGCGGATCCGGCCGACGCACCCGTGCCCTGAGGGGCGCGCACGGCACGCAGGGCACGGCACGGCGCGCACTGCACGGGCCGCGCGATACCGCGACCGACCCCGCGACCGGCCGCCGTGACCACCGTCCCCGCCTCGGCCGCGGCGGGTTTCGTGAGCATGCATTCACACACGTGTGCCCACGTGAATTCTGGGGAGATGACGGCTCATGACGCAGCCCACCGATGCCGCGGGGCCCGCGAAGCAGACCGGCGAGGCCCGGCGCATGCGCTCGGGCCGCCAACTGCTCGCAGCCTCCGTAGGCAACGCCGTCGAGTGGTACGACTGGCTCGCCTACACCTTCCTCGCCACCTTCATCGCCGACGAGATCTTCCCCAAGGGCGCGGACGACTCCCTCGTCCCGCTGCTGGCGACGTTCGCCGTCTTCGCCGTCGGCTTCTTCATGCGCCCCATCGGCGGGCTGCTGCTCGGGGTCATCGCCGACCGCAGCGGACGTCGCGCCGCGCTGACAGCCACCATCCTGCTGATGGGCGGCAGCAGCCTCCTGCTGGCGCTCACCCCGACCTACGCCGCGGCCGGGCTGCTCGGCCCCGTCGTGCTCGTCGTCGCCCGGCTGCTCCAAGGGCTGTCCGTGGGCGGCGAGTTCGCCGCAGCCACCACCTTCCTCGTGGAGTCCGCGGGGCCGGGCCGGCGCGGGCTGTTCTCCAGCTTCCAGTACGTCTCGACCACCGTCGGGCAGCTCATCGCCTCCGGCGTCACCGCGCTGCTCGTGGCCCGTGTCGACGACGCGGCGATGCACCAGTGGGGCTGGCGCGCGGCCTTCGTCTTCGGGGCGGTGCTCAGCCTCGCCGGCTTCTGGATCAGGCGCAGCTCGCAGGAGACCCGCAGCGCCGAGCAGCAGGCCGGGCCGCGGCCCGGGCTCTTCGAGGCGCTCCGCACCCACCCGCGCGAGTCGCTGCTGATCTGCGGCATCACCACGGGCGCCACCATCGCCTACTACACCTGGACCTCGTACCTTCCGACGTACGCCCAGGTCAACGTCGGCTTCGACAAGGGCGATTCGCTCCTGATCGGCACCATCTCGCTGGCGTTCTTCGCCGTGCTGCAACCGCTGGGCGGCATGCTCTCCGACCGCGTCGGACGCAAGCCGCTGCTGCTCGTCTTCTCCGTGGGCTTCGCCGTGCTGTGCGTGCCGCTGCTGAACTCGATCACCAAGTCCTTCACCTCGCTGCTGCTCGTGCAGTGCGCGGGCATGATCCTGCTCACCGGCTACACGTCGATCGCCGCCGCGGTCAACGCAGAGGTCTTCCCCGCACGGGTACGCGCCTCGGGCATCGGCTTCCCGTACTCGGCGACGGTCGCCCTCTTCGGCGGCACCGCCCCGTACATGGGCACCCTCTTCAAGGACCTGGGCCGCCCCGGCGCCTTCCCCTGGTACGTGGCGGTGCTGTGCCTGATCTCCGCGGCGGTGTACGTGAAGCTCCCGGAAGGCGCGAAGAAGCCGCTGGAGCGATAGCGGCGCACCGCCGCGGGCGGGCGGCTGGTGCGGCCCCGTTCACACCTGGTGCGGCCCCGTTCACACCTGGTGCGGCCCGGTTCACACCGGGCCGTACACGGCGGTGCCCGCGCCCGTGACCAGCGCCCAATAGCGGTCGCCGTAGCTCCAATGCCACCACTCCGTCGGGTAGTTGACGAAGCCCGCACCGCGCATGGCCCGCGCCAGAAGACCGCGATTGCGGCGTGCGGTGCCGGACAGCCCCGGGGCGTCGAACGGACAGGACCGCTCGTCCCCCGTGCGATGGCCGTTGACCGGGCCGCCCATGTCCAGCTCGGTGCCGTCGGCGCCGGCGAGGGTCAGATCGACCGCCGCGCCCGCGCAGTGCGGCGCCACCTCCACGGGAGCGACGAACTCGCTTGCGAGGCGCCTGAGTTCGGCGGCGCCCGTGACGCCCTCCGCCCGCAGACGCTCCTGCCGTAGCGCGAACCGCCGTTCCTGTTCGGAGCGCGTGCGGTGCCCTTCCACCGCGAGCAGCCGGACGCCGTCGGGCAGCGAGTCCGATGCCGAGCACAGCCGGGAGAGGACACCGGCCCGGACCCGGCCGTACGCGCCCGTCGCGTCCCGCTCCCGGCCGTCCAGAGCCACGGAGGAGGCGGAGGCGATCTCGACCAGCGGCTCACCGCACTCGGCCACCGGCACGGAGGCCACCCGGGGATCGCCCAGCAGAATCACGGACCCCATGCCTCGCGAGCCTATGGCCCCCGGTGAACAGGGCGCAGCCGCACCCGCATTCGGCCCGGGACGAATCTCTGCCCATGGCGTGTCCGCCGTGCTGCGATACGCGCATGACCTCCTTCACCCGTGACGGGCACTCAGGTACCGGACCCGGAGACTTCACCCCCGACGGCTGCTCCGTGGAGCTGTACTCGCAGCTCTCCGGGAACGGCGAGACGGACATCGTCCTCGCCGCGCTGCCGCCCGGAGCGACCCTGCTCGAACTCGGGTCCGGCGCGGGCCGGATGACGCGCCCGCTGGTGGCCGGAGGGCTCCGCGTGACCGCCGTCGACGAATCCGAGGAGATGCTCGCCCGCGTCCGCCCCGCGGTGCCGACCGTGCACGCGGCCATCGAAGACCTCGACCTGGCGCGGCAGTTCGACGCTGTGCTGCTCGCCTCGTTCCTCGTCAACACCGCCGACGACGCGCACCGCGCGCGCCTGCTGCGCACCTGCGGCCGGCACACCGCGCCCGGTGGACACGTCCTTCTCCAGCGCCAGCGCGACGGTCTGCACGACAGCCTGCGCGCCGGGTCGAGCTGGAGCAGAGGCGAACTGACCGTCACCGTCGTCTCCATCGAGCCGCTGGACGGCGGCGTCGCCCGTACCTGCCTGGCCTACGAACTCGGCGGCCGCCGCTGGACGCAGACCTTCCACTCGCACGAGCTGCCGGAGCCGCGCTTCGAGGAGGACCTCGCCGAAGCCGGACTCGCCGTGGACGCCTATCTCACCGACGACCGCACCTGGGCACAGGCACGCCTCGTCCGCTGAGCGGCCCGCTGAACGAATCGCCGCCGAAGCCCCTTCTCGCGCAACGGATCGCCGCGCACGCGCAAGGATCCCCAGTTACCGGCCGTCGTCCACGCCTCGTAAGGTCTTGCGCCACAGCAGATCAACAACGAGGAGGCCGCTGCCGTGTTGGACCGGGACGCAGGCCCGCACACCCCGAAGACCCCGGAGGTGCGGCAGGGCGACGTCGGGCGGCTGATGCGCCGCAAGCCCGTGGAGGCGCTCGTCGCCGAGAGCGGCCACGGCGAGGGCGGTCAGCTGCGGCGCAGCCTCGGTCTGTGGCAGCTGACGATGATCAGCATCGGCGCGACCCTGGGCACCGGCATCTTCGTCGTACTCGGCGAGGCGGTGCCCGACGCCGGGCCCGCGGTGGTCGTCTCGTTCGTCATCGCGGGGTTGACCGCGCTGTTCTCGGCGCTGTCGTACGCGGAGCTGGCCGGCACCATCCCCGTCGCCGGCTCCTCCTACTCGTACGCCTACGCCACCATGGGCGAACTGGTCGCCTGGGTGTGCGGCTGGTGTCTGCTGCTGGAGTACGGGGTGTCGGTGGCCGCGGTCGCCGTCGGCTGGGGCCAGTACATCGACGAGTTGCTGCACGGCACGCTCGGCGTGAACCTTCCGCAGGCCCTCTCGGCGCCGCCCGGAGACGGCGGGTTCTTCAACGTGCCCGCGCTCCTCGTCGTGATGCTCGCCATGGCCTTCCTGATCGGCGGCGCCAAGGAGAGCGCACGCGCCAACACCGTGATGGTCGCGGTGAAGATCGTCGCGCTGCTGCTCTTCTGCGCCGTCGCCGCCACCGGCCTGCGCGCGGGCAACTACCAGCCGTTCATGCCGCTGGGCATGGCCGGAGTGAGCGCCGCCGGCGCCACCCTCTTCTTCTCCTACATCGGGTTCGACGCGGCGTCCACGGCGGGGGAGGAGGCGAAGGACCCGCAGCGGGACATGCCGCGCGCCATCCTGCTCTCGCTCGTGCTGGTCACCGCGCTGTACTGCCTGGTGGCGGCCGTGGCCGTCGGCGCAACGCCCTGGCAGCGGTTCGAGGGCAGCGAAGCGGCGCTCTCCGGCATCCTGCACAGCGTCACGGGGCAGAGCTTCTGGCCCACGCTGCTCGCTTTCGGAGCGGTCGTCGCCATCGCGTCGGTGGTGCTGACAGTGCTGTACGGGCAGACCCGCATCCTCTTCGCGATGTCGCGCGACGGCCTGGTGCCCGCCGTCTTCTCCAAGGTCGACCCGCGAAGCGGCAGCCCCCGCACCAACACCGTGATCGTCTCCGCGTTCTGCGGGATCCTCGCCGCGGCCATACCACTCGGGCGCCTCGCGGACGCCACCAGCATCGGCACGCTCTTCGCCTTCGCGCTCGTCAACATCGCCGTGATCGTGCTGCGCCGTACTCGCCCGGACATGCGGCGGACCTTCCGGGCGCCGCTCTCTCCGCTGTTCCCGCTCGTCGGGCTCGGACTGTGCCTGTGGATGATGTTCTCCCTTGACGCCATCACCTGGGAGGTGTTCGGCGTCTGGATGGCGGTGGGCGCTGTGGTGTACTTCGGGTACGGGATGCGGCGTTCACGCCTCCAGGCCGCGGGGAGCGAGCAGGCCGCTCCGACTCCCGTACCGGACGCGACGGACAAGCCCGAGCCCGCGAGCAGGGAAGAGTGACCGGCCCGCAGTGACCCTCGACGACCTCGACGAACGCATCGTCCACGTCCTCTCCGAGGACGCCCGGCGCTCCTATGCCGAGATCGGCGCCGAAGTGGGCCTCTCCGCGCCCGCCGTCAAACGCCGCGTGGACCGGCTGCGCGCGGAGGGCGTCATCACCGGGTTCACCGTGCGGGTCGATCCGGCGGCGCTCGGCTGGCGGACCGAGGGCTATATCGAGATGTACTGCCGCTCGAAGACGGGGCCCGAGGACATCCGCCGCGCCCTCGCGCGCTATCCGGAGGTCGCCTCCGCCTCCACGGTCACCGGGGAGGCGGACGCCATGGTGCAGGTCTTCGCCGCCGACATGCGCCACTTCGAGCAGGTGCTGGAACGCATCGCGGGCGAGCCCTTCGTGGAGCGTACGAAGTCGGTGCTGGTGCTCTCGCCGCTGCTGCGCCGCTACACGTCGGGTGCGCCGCGCTGACGGCCGGTGCCGACGGGCAGTGACGGGTCTTCCGTGACGGGCCTTCTGCAACGGAACTTCTGCAACGGGCTTCCGTCGGCGGGCCCCGGCCGCTCCGTCGAGCCGCGCCCCGGGTCCGGGCCCGGGGCACGGCTGCCGGCCCGCCGCGCAATGAATCTCCGTGAAGACGCCTGTTCACGCAATGGAACGCCCGTATATGCGCAATGGTTCAGCCTTGTCGCCCGGTGAGCGGTGACCGTACCGTCGAAGTGTTCCCTTGCACGCCCGTACGAGCGGGTCAGGGCCCTTGCCCGCCTCGCCTCGTACGCCCGAACACAGTCAGAGGTCTCATGCCGTCGCTCCGCCTCGCCCTCCAGCAGGGCCCCGCCGGTGTTCCCCGCACCGTCGAGGACGGTCTCGCCGCGCTGGACTCCGCCGCCCGCGAGGCCGCCGCCGGGGGCGCGCGGCTGCTCGTCACCCCCGAACTCTCCCTGACCGGCTATGCGTTGGGCGACGGATTGACCGGTCGCGCCGAGCCCGCCGACGGCCCGTCCGCCCGTGCCGTGGCAGGCATCGCCGCCGCTCACCGTATCGCCGTCGTCTACGGATATCCCGAACTCGACCCGGACAGCGGTGCGTTGTACAACTCCGCGGCCCTCATCGGACCGGACGGCACCGTGCTCGCCGGCTACCGCAAGACACATCTCTACGGCGGCTACGAGAAGCGCCGGTTCACGCCGGGAGACCGGCTGGTCGCACAGGCCGAGCTGGACGGGGTGTGCGTCGGTCTCCTGATCTGCTACGACGTGGAGTTCCCCGAGACCGTGCGCGCGCACGCCCTGGCGGGCACCGAACTGCTCGTGGTGCCGACGGCGTTGATGCGCCCGTACGACGTCGTCGCGGAGACCCTGGTACCGGCCCGTGCCTGGGAGAGCCAGCTCTACGTGGCGTACGCCGACCGCACGGGCCGCGAGGGGGAGTTCGACTTCGCGGGGCTCAGCTGCCTCGCCGCTCCCGACGGAAGCGTGCCGCTGCGCGCGGGCCGCGATGCGGCGCTGCTCCTCGGCGACGCCGACACCGGCCTGCTGCACAAGTCGAGGGCGCAGAACGGCTATCTCGCCGACCGCAGGCCCGGGCTCTACGCGGCCTGATCACCTGAACCTGAACCTGAACCCACCGGCCGTGTCCGCGGCCCGGATCCACGGCCCGAACAGACGGCCTTGACCGACGGCCCCAACCGACGACGGTGGGCCCCGCCCGAGGACCGAACCGACGGCCCAACCGACGGCCCTGCCACGGGAGTTCGGCAGTACGGCCTCGCCCCTTCCGACCTCAGCCCACCCGCAACGCGCCCACCCGCAACGCGCCCGCCCGCGCGGTCGCGCCCGCCCGTACCCCGGAGAGGAGAAGTACGCCGATGACGTCCACGGTGCCCACCGCCGTACACGAGGACCAGCAGCCCGCCGGTGCCGCAGGGAAGCCGCTGACCATGTCGGGTCCCGACTTCCCGTTCGCCTACGACGACTTCCTCGCCCACCCGGCCGGCCTGGGGTCCGTACCCGCCACCGAGCACGGCACGGAGGTCGCCGTCATCGGCGGCGGACTCTCCGGCATCGTCACCGCGTACGAGCTGATGAAGACCGGCCTCAAGCCCGTCGTCTACGAGGCCGACCGGATCGGCGGGCGGCTGCGCACCGACCGGTTCGAGGGCTGCGAGGGCGAACTGACCGCCGAGATGGGCGCCATGCGCTTCCCGCCGTCCTCCACCGCCTTCCAGCACTATGTCGAGCTGACCGGGCTGGAGACCCGGCCGTTCCCCAACCCCCTTGCCGCGGCGACCCCTTCGACGGTCGTCGACCTCAAGGGCCGCTCGCACTACGCCCGTACGCTCGAAGACCTGCCGCCCGTCTTCCATCAGGTCATGGACGCCTGGAACGCATGCCTGGAGGACGGGGCCGAATTCTCCGCCATGCAGCGGGCGTTGCGGGAACGCGACGTCCCGCGCATCCGCGAGATCTGGTCGCGGCTGGTGAAGAGGCTCGACAACCAGACCTTCTACGGGTTCCTGTGCGACTCGGAGGCCTTCGCCTCCTTCCGGCACCGCGAGATCTTCGGGCAGGTCGGCTTCGGCACGGGCGGCTGGGACACCGACTTCCCCAATTCCATCCTGGAGATCCTCCGCGTCGTCTACACGGGCGCGGACGACGACCACCGCAGCATCGTCGGCGGCAGCCGCCTGCTTCCGCTGCGGCTGTGGGAGGCGGAGCCGGACAAGCCGGTCCACTGGCCGGCCGGCACCTCCCTGGCCTCCCTCCACGAGGGGCGCACCCACCGCCCCGCCGTCACGAGGCTGCGCCGCACAGCGGGCAACCGCATCACCGTCACCGACGCCGGCGGCGACATCCGCACCTACCGCGCCGCGGTCTTCACGGCCCAGTCGTGGATGCTGCTCAGCAAGATCGACTGCGATGACGAGCTGCTTCCCATCGACCACTGGACCGCGGTCGAACGGACCCACTACATGGAGTCCTCGAAGCTGTTCGTGCCGGTGGACCGGCCGTTCTGGCTCGACGAGGCCGTCGACGACAGGGGCGAGCCGACCGGCCGCGACGTGATGAGCATGACGCTCACCGACCGGATGACGCGCGGCACCTATCTGCTGGACGACGGACCGGACCGGCCCGCCGTGATCTGCCTGTCGTACACGTGGTGCGACGACAGCCTCAAGTGGCTGCCGCTGGACGCGAATCAGCGCATGGAGGTGATGCTGAAGTCGCTCGGGGAGATTTACCCGGACGTCGACATCCGCAGCCACATCACGGGCAGTCCCCTCACGGTCTCCTGGGAGGACGAGCCGCACTTCATGGGGGCGTTCAAGGCCAACCTCCCCGGCCACTACCGCTACCAGCGGCGTCTGTTCACCCACTTCATGCAGGACGGCCTCCCCGAGGACAAGCGCGGCCTGTTCCTCGCGGGCGACGACGTCTCCTGGACCGCGGGCTGGGCGGAGGGCGCCGTGCAGACCGCGCTCAACGCCGTATGGGGAGTGCTGCACCACCTCGGCGGCGGCACCGACCCGTCCAACCCGGGGCCCGGCGACGTGTACGACGAGATCGCGCCGGTGCTGCTGCCGGAGGACTGACGGGGCCGGCGGGGACCGGCCACGCACCGGCCACGCACCGGCCGCGGACCCGCCGCGGACCGACGGCGGCCGTCGAGACGGCCCGTGCACCCGGGCCCCGCCACGGGGCCCGGGGTACGCCTCACATGCCCGCTTCGCGGACCGCTGCGTACAACTCCCGCCCGCCGTCGATCAGTTCACGCGCATCGCGTGTCCCGCTCTGGAGGTCGAGTATCACCTCGTCGACGCCCGCCGCCACGTCCTCGGCGAGGTCTTCGACGATCTGCTCCACGCTGCCCTGGTGCGGGCGGCGGTCGTCGCCCTCCGGCTTGTCGGTGATGCGCACGGCGCATCGGTGCACGATGGTGAGGGAGTCCGGGTCGCGCCCGTGCCGCTCGGCCAGCTCGCGGAGCGTGGCGCCGTTGCGCGCGATCGCGGAATGGGGCGTGAGGGAGGGCATCCAGCCGTCCGCGCGGCGCGCGATCCGTTCCAGCGTGCGGGAGTTGCCCGCCGCGAGCAGCACGGGGATCCGGCCGCCCGGCGGTTTGGGCCCGACGTCCGAGGGCGCCAGCCGGGTGCGGGACCCCTCGTATGCGGAGGGGCCGCTGCTCCACACCGTCTCGCACACGTCGAGCACCTCGTCCAGCAGCGCACCACGCCTGCCGAAGTCCGCGCCCGCGGCGGCGTATTCGTCGCGCGACCAGCCTGTGCCGAGTCCCGCGACGACGCGGCCCTCGCTCGCGGCGCTCAACGTGGCGAAGGCACGGGCCAGTTCGAACGGCACGTGCAGGGGCGCGACCAGAACCGACGTGCCCACACGGATCCTTGAGGTGACCGCCGCGGCCTGAGCGATGGTGACGAGCGGGTCGGCGACATGGCGGAAGGTCTCCGGCCAGGGGCGGCCCTCGACGCCGTACATCCCGTCGACCGGGTCCTCGGGGACGAGGGTGCGCTCCAGGACCCACAGACTGTCGAAGCCGCACTCCTCGGCCTCGCGGGCCACGGACATCACGTCGCGGCCCGGCACGTAGTGCTTCATCTGCGGCAGTCCCAGGCCCAGTCGCAGCGCCATTTCTCCTCCGTACGCTCGTGTGCGGTACGGGACTTCCCGCGTCCCGCTCTGCAAGAGTGCCCCTCTTCCCCGCCGGTGACCCCTCCCGTCACCGCAGCCACTCACGTCTTCCCGGGCCCCGTGCCGGGCGTTCACCGCGACCGCCGCCGAACACTGCGGCTAGCGTGTGGTCTTCGGCGGACCGCTACGCGACCGTGGGCCGCTATACGACCGGGGAGGTCCCGACATGACCAGTAAGTTCACCGAGCTTGCGATCGACTGTGCCGACCCCGGCCGTCTCGCCCGCTTCTGGTGCTCGGTCCTCGGCTACGAGGTCCAGGACGAGGACGAGGGAGTCGTCACCATCGGCTCGCCCGCGGTGCCCGAGGGCAAGGATCGACTCGGGCCGGTCCCGCCGACGTTGACGTTCGCGCCCGTTCCCGAGGGCAAGACCGTCAAGAACCGGCTGCACCTCGACGTCAATCCGGCCGACAGGGAGCAGGACGAAGAGGTCCGCCGCCTCCTCGACCTGGGCGCCCGGCACGCCGACGTCGGCCAGACCGGCCAGGACAGCTGGGTCTGTCTCACCGACCCGGAGGGGAACGAGTTCTGCGTCCTCGCGAGCCGCTGCCCCTGACCCCTGACCGCTGCCGCCCCTTTTGAGGGCCCTTGCCGGGTCCCCTCAGCCGCGACGGCACGCCAGGGGAGTCAGCAGACAGCGCCCGGTCATCCCGGCGGTCGTGTCCAGCCGCCGGGTGAACTCCCAAGCCAGCTCCGGCAGTTCACGCAGGCCCCACAGCGCGCGGAAGGCCATCCACGCACTCGCGCGGCCCATCTCCAGGCTCCAGGAACCCACGAGGTGAGTGAGCGGATCGGCGACGTCGAGTACGTCGGGGCCGGGCATCAGCTCTTCGCGGATGCGCTCCTCCAGCAGCGTCAGCAGATCCCCCACGCGCTCGAAGTCGCCCTCCAGCGCCTCTGGCCGGGCCCGCCGCGAGCGGCACGTGGCGAGCAGCGCCAGCGGCAGATCGTGGCCGACGTGCGCGTTGATCCCCGCCAGGGCGAACTGGAGCGGCCGTACGTACGGATGGGCCCGCAGCTGGAACAGCGGGCGCCAGCAGGCCGGCGGCTCGCTGCCCGCGCGCTCCGCGCCCACCGCCGCCAGATAGCGGCCCGCGAAGCGCACGCCCAGCTCCTCCGCCGAGCTGCGGTCCCTGAACCAGCCCGATTCGAGGCGCTGTTGGAACTCCAGCGTCACCGACAGATACACGCGGTTGAACACGGCGACGCCGTCGCCGCGCGGCAGCCCGGCCCCGATGCCGCGCATGCTCCGCACGACGGAGTGCAGCGCGCCGGGCGGAACCGGCCGCCGGGACGTACGGGGCGGATGCGGCGGGCCAGGGGCACGGGAGGGAAGCGGACGCCCCGGGTGCGTCTCAGGACCGCCGTCCCGCAGCGGCGTACGTTCGGCTGACGTCATGCGGGCAGCGTGGCAGCCCTGGTGGCGTGGGGTGGCGGACACGGCAGGCGGGGCGCCCGTACGGGGGACGTACGGGAGTCAGGGCGACGCCGGAGTCCTCCGCCGCAGACGCCCCGGCCACCGGCGTGCGTGGGTGTGGTGTGCCTCGGTCCCCGGCGGGAGACGCGCGCTCAGGGTGCCTCGGGGGAGGAGGCCGTGGCGCTCCCGGCCTGGGCGGGGGAGTCGTCCGGCTTCGGCGAAGCCGCCGGAGAGGTGGTGCGCGGCTCGGTGCGCAGCACCCCAGCACCCAGCACGAGCCCCAGCAGCAGCACGGTGACCAGTCCGAACGACACCGACAGCGACGTGGCCTCCGCGATCCAGCCGACCGCCGCGGGAGCCGCGAGGCCCGAGGCGTATGCGAGGGTCGCGACGCCCGCGATCTCCTGGCCTGGGGACGACGACGGAATGCGGCCCGCCGCCGCGAAGCACAGCGGCACCACCACCGCGACCCCGATGCCGATCAGCGCATAGCCCGTGATCGCCAGCGCCGGCGTACGGGCGATCACCACCAGCACCCCGCCGACGGCCGCCGTCAACCCGGAGGCCCGCACCGTGCGCACCGGTCCCAGCCGGCGCACCACCGCGTCACCGAGGAGGCGGGCGACGGCCATCGTGCACGCGAAGGCCGTGAACGCCGCGGCGGCCAGGCCCGGATCGGCGTCGGTCACATCGCGCAGGTAGATGGCCGACCAGTCCATCGAGGCGCCCTCGGCGAAGACCGCGAAGAAGCCCATGAGCCCGACCGTGAGGGCGGCGCGGCTCGGCAACGCGAAGCGAGGGGGCGCCTCGTCCGGCCCGCCGGGCGCCGCGGCGCCGCTCCCGGCCCCGGCCTCGTGCTCGCCGTCGCCCTTGCGGCCCTCGTCCCCGGTCCCGGCCCCGGCCCCGGCCCTGTCCCCGGTCCCAGCCTCGGACTGCCGTTCCGCCGCCTCGCCCGCCGCAGTGCCCTCCCGTACGTCCAGCGCCCAGCGCGAAGCGACGACCGCCACCGCCGCCAGCACCGGGGCCACGGTCCCCAGGTGGATCCTGCCGTCCAGTCCGGACTGTGCCGCGAGGGCGCCGCCCGCGCCGCCCAGCAGCGTGCCTACGCTCCACATGCCGTGCAGCCCGGACATCACCGAACGCCCGTATCGCTCCTCGATCAGCACGCCGTGCGCGTTCATCGCGACGTCCATCAGGCCGAGTCCGCAGCCGTACACGAAGAGGATCACGCACAGCCACACCAGGCCCGGCGAGAGCGCGGGCAGCACGAGACCGGCACAGCACATCACCGACAGCCACGCCAACGACCGGCGCGGGCCGTAGCGGTGGGCCAGCCTCGCGGAGAGCGGCATCGCCGCGGAGGCGCCGACGGTGAGGAAGACCAGCGCCATCCCCAGCCAGCCGTGGCCCAGTTCGAGATGTCCGCGGATCCACGGGATGGCCGTCGCGAAGCTGCCGCTCACCCCGCCGTGCACGGTGAAGACGACGGAGATCGCGCGCCGTGCCCGCCGGGTGGCGCCGTCGATGGCGGTCTGCTGCATGTACGGGATCCTCCGGCCTGTGTACGTCTTCTCCGGCGGCCGTCGGCCGCCGTCCCGGCTGTTCCGCCGCTGCCTTCCAGCAGCCTGCGCCCCCGCGCCGTACCCCTTCGGCCTGCGCGATCCGGGACACTGTACGGGGGGTCGTACGCACCCGAACAAGGGGTTTTCGCAAGGGAATTGCAAGCGGCTGAAAGCGCTCGCACACGCTCGACGCAGCGCCGTGCACGCACTGTGAGTGAGCCCACAGACCCGGCACGCTCGGCCGGTGCGGGGCCGTGGCAGACTGGGGGCGTACCAGTGACGTCAGCGCACTCCGGGGTCGGTGAAAGTCCGAACCGGCGGTTACAGTCCGCGACCCGGTCGCCTCCAGCGGCCGGTTGACCAGGTGAAACTCCTGGACCGACGGTGAAAGTCCGGATGGGAGGCAGTGCGCGGCGGGCGAGACCGGTACACCGCCCCGGTCGGCGGGAGCCGCCGTGCCAAGCACGGAGAGGCCCTTCGTGCCCGGCGGTGCCCCGGCCCCGATGCCCGTAAAGGTCCCGAAGCGCCCCGGAGTCCGTGCCCGAAGAGGCAGGAGAGACCCGGTGGCCACCGACGCAGCAGCCGCAGTGTCAGCCCCTTCCGCCGAACCGGCCGAACGGGCCGCCATGCGCCGTGCCGTCGAACTCGCCGCCCGCGGCCTCGGATCCACCAGCCCGAACCCCGTCGTCGGCTGCGTCGTGCTCAGCCCCGAGGGCTATCCCGTCGGCGAGGGCTGGCACCAGCGGGCCGGCGGTCCGCACGCCGAGATCCACGCGCTGGCCGAGGCCGGCGACGACGCCCGCGGCGGCACCGCCGTCGTCACTCTCGAACCCTGCGACCACACCGGCCGTACGGGCCCCTGCTCCGAGGCGCTCATCGAGGCGGGCATCGCCCGCGTCGTCTACGCCGTCGCCGACCCGTCCGCGACCGGCGGCGCACAGCGGCTCGCCGCGGCGGGCCTCGACGTCGTTCGGGGCCTGCTGGCCGACGAGGCCGCGGCGGGCAACGCCGCATGGCTCACCTCGGTGCGGCTGAAGCGTCCGTACGTCGTGTGGAAGTACGCCGCGACGCTCGACGGGCGCATCGCCGCCGCCGACGGCTCCAGCCGCTGGATCACCTCCGACGAGTCCCGCGCCGACGTGCACCGGCTGCGCGCCCGTACCGACGCCGTGCTCGTGGGCTCCGGTACGGCACGCGCCGACGATCCGCATCTGGCGGTGCGCGGAGTGCCGGGCGCGGTGCAGCCGCTGCGCATCGTCGCCGACACGGAGGCCGCCGCGGTGCGGCCCGGGGCACGCGTCCTGGACGGCACCGCACCCACCCTCCTCGCGGTCGCCGAGGACGCGGACACCGGCGGGGCGGCCGGCAGCGGCGAACTCGAAGGCGCCGTAGAGGTGTTGAGGCTGCCACGCGCCGGAGGCGGACGGCCCGGCCTGGATCTGGCCGCGCTGCTTCAGGAGCTGTACGCACGGGACGTCCGCTCACTGCTGCTGGAGGGCGGTCCGACGCTCGCGGCCGCCTTCGTACGAGCCGGAGCCGTCGACGAAGTCATCGGCTATGTCGCGCCGGTGCTGCTGGGCGCGGGGCCCGCCGCGCTCGGCGACGCCGGAATCGCCACGATCGCGCAGGCGTTGCGGCTGAAGGTGACCGAAACCGCCCGGCTGGGCCCGGACTTGCGCATCACCGCCGTACCCGAGGAATCCGTACGGGCGGGGGCCACCGGTGCCGCCGCCGCGACCACCGCCGCACCCGCCGTGGCACCCGCCGCCGCGACCGCCACGGGCGCCACGACCGCCGTCGCGGCATCCACCGGTTCCACCGCCACGTCCACCACCACTGCCGTCAGCACCGCTGTCACCGAGGAGTCCTGAGTGTTCACCGGAATCGTCGAAGAGCTGGGCGAGGTCGTCGCCGTCGAGGAACTGCCGGGCGCCGCCCGCCTCCGGCTGCGCGGCCCCCTCGTCACCGAGGGCGCGCGCCACGGCGAGTCGATCGCCGTCAACGGCGTCTGCCTCACCGTCGTCGAGGCTTCAGGGGGAGAGTTCACGGCGGACGTCATCGGCGAGACCCTCGCCCGCTCCAGCCTCGGCGCCCTGACCGCGGGCTCCCGCGTCAACCTGGAACGCCCGATGGCGCTGGGCGGCAGGCTCGACGGACACCTCGTGCAGGGCCACGTCGACGGCACCGGCACCATCGCCGAGCGGACCGCGGACGGCACGGTGCGGATCCAACTGCCGCCGGAGCTGGCCAAGTACATCGTCGAGAAGGGGTCCATCACGGTCGACGGGGTGAGCCTCACCGTCGTGGAGGCGGGCGACGCCCACTTCACCGTCAGCCTGATCCCCACCACGCTGGAGCTGACCACCCTCGGCGTCAAACAGCTCGGGGACCCGGTCAATCTGGAGGTCGACGTACTGGCCAAGTACGTCGAGCGGCTGCTCACCCACGACGGGAGCGGCACGGTCGCCCAGAGGGCCGCCCACGAGGACAGGGCTGTGCACGGCGACCGGGCTGTGCACGATGACAAGGAAGCGGTCCGGTGAACCCCGTGGCCCTGCTCGGCGACGAGGCGTTCACGGCCTTCGGCCAGCACGTCATCTACTCCGACCTCATCGGCAACGTGATCGGCCTGGCCGGTCTCGCGCTGGGCTGGCGCCGTTCCGTGCTCACCTGGCCCGTGCAGGTGCTGGCCGGGGCCGTGCTCGTCTGCGCCTACTACCAGGCCCAGCTCGCGGGCGGAGTCGGCAAGCAGCTCCTCGTCGTGGCCGTGGCGCTGTGGGGCTGGTGGCAGTGGCGCCGCGGCAACCGCACCGCCGAGGACGGCGCGATCACCGTGCGCTTCGCGACCCCGCGGGAACGCGGCGTGCTGCTGGCCGGGACCGTACTCGGAACCCTCGTCGTCGGCGGGCTCTTCACGCTCGCGCCGAAGCTGTCCTGGAACCCCTGGCCGGACGCGTACATCTTCGTCGGCACCCTCGCCGCGATGACCGCACAGGCGCGCGGGCTCGTGGAGTTCTGGTTCGCCTGGCTCCTGGTCGACGTCGTCGGCGTCCCGCTGGCCTTCAGCAGCGGGCTTCCCTTCTCCGGACTGGTCTACGTCCTCTATCTCGGCCTCGTGCTGTGGGGCATGCGCAGCTGGTGGCTGAGGACCCGCAGCGCAGCACCGGCGGTCTCCCTGCCCCGGGATTCCGCCGTCGAAGGAGTACGTCCATGAACAGGCCCGGCAGCGTCGCCGGGCCGCCGCCCGGCACGACCGGCCCCCACGGGCCGCCCCGAGGAGGCGCAGCGATGAGCGCAGCCACCCCCGGCCGGCACGCGGACGGCGAAGCCGCCGCCGCGCCCGGACCGGACCGCACCCACGACGGCTTCGGACCCGAGAGCTTCGGACCCGAGGGCTTCGGCCCCGGCGGTTTCACCGCCGACGACTTCGCCGCGGACGGCTTCGGCCCCGGCGAGTTCACGCTCGACCCCGTCGAGCGCGCCATAGCCGACATGGCCCTCGGCCGTCCCGTGGTGGTCGTCGACGACGAGGACCGGGAGAACGAGGGCGATCTGATCGTCGCCGCCGAGCGGATCACCCCCGAGATCGTCGCCTTCATGATGAGCGAGTGCCGGGGCCTGATCTGCACGCCCATGGAGGCCGCCGACCTGGACCGGCTCGACGTGCCGCAGATGGTCGAGCACAACTCCGAGTCGATGGGCACGGCCTTCACCGTCTCCGTCGACGCCACCGCGGACCACGGCGTCACCACCGGCATCTCCGCCGGGGACCGTGCCACCACCATCCGGCTGCTGGCAGATCCGGAGGCCGTGCCGTCCGACTTCGTACGGCCGGGCCACGCCTTCCCGCTGCGGGCCCGGCCCGGCGGCGTGCTGGCCCGCGCCGGGCACACCGAGGCGGGAGTCGACCTGGCGCGGCTGGCCGGGCTGCGGCCCGCCGCCGCCATCGTCGAGATCGCGGCCGAGGACGGCACGATGCTGCGGCTGCCCGAACTGCTGCCGTTCGCCCGCAAGCACGGCCTCGCGGTGATCTCCATCGAGGACCTGATCGCCTACCGCAGGGCGCGCGCAGGGCAGGAGCACGAGGGGCCCGCGGACGCCGAGCGGCACCGGCCGGAACCGGCCGCCTTGCACCTGCCCGCGGACTCCGCACCTGCCACGTCCGCCACACCTGCCACGTCCGCCGGGGTCGCGTCGACCGCAGCGAACGCGGCGACGGTCGGATCCATGGAGCCTTCGGAGCCCGTCGTGCTGCGCGAAGCGGCCACGCGGCTGCCCACCCGCCACGGCGAGTTCCGGGCGTACGGCTACCGCTCCGCCGCCGACGGCGTCGAGCACATCGCCCTGGTCGCCGGTGATCCCACCGCGGACGGCGGCGAGGACGTGCTGGTGCGGGTCCACTCCGAGTGCCTCACCGGCGACGTCTTCGGGTCGCTGCGCTGCGACTGCGGCACGCAGCTGGACGCCTCCCTGGAGGGGGTGCAGTCCGAGGGCCGCGGGGTGGTGGTGTACCTGCGCGGGCACGAGGGCCGCGGCATCGGGCTGCTGTCGAAGCTGCGCGCCTACGAGCTCCAGGAGCGGGGCCGCGACACCCTCGACGCCAACCTCGAACTGGGGCTGCCGGCCGACGCCCGCGACTACGCCGCCGCCGCCCGGATCCTCGCGGACCTGGGCGTACGCTCCCTGCGGCTGATGACCAACAACCCGGAGAAGTCCGAGGCGCTCACCCGCCACGGACTGCGGGTCCAGGAGCGGGTGGCGATGCCCGTGGAGGCGGGCGAGCACAATCTGCGCTATCTGCGCACCAAGCGCGACCGCATGGGCCACGAACTGCCGTGGCTCGAGGCGCAGAAGGCCTCGCCGTGCGGCAGCCAGTGACGGCCGCGCCGAGCGTCGCGGACAGCGCGCCCCGCACGTACGAGCAGCACGAGCAACACGAAGAGCACGAAGAGCACGAAGAACGCGAACTGCGTCAACGGTACGAACAGCGAGCGAGCGCCGGGCGCGGAGTGAACCGTACGAACGGTACGGAGCACGCCGCCGCAGCCGGCCGGAGTGAGGAGCGAGGAACGTGAGCGGCAAGGGCGCCCCCGGACTGTCCGTCGAGGACGTCGAGAACTGCGGCGAACTGCGAGTGGCGGTGGTCGCCGCCCAGTGGCACGAGACGGTGATGGACGGACTCGTGGCCGGCGCCCTGCGCGCCGCACGGGAGCTGGGCACGGGCGAGCCGACGCTGCTGCGCGTCCCCGGCAGTTTCGAACTCCCCGTCGCGGCCGGGGTGCTCGCGCGCTCCGGCTACGACGCGGTCGTCGCGCTCGGCGTCGTCATCCGCGGCGGTACGCCGCACTTCGACTACGTATGCCAGGGCGTCACCCAGGGCCTGACGCAGGTGAGCGTCGAGACCGGCGTCCCCGTCGGCTTCGGTGTCCTCACCTGCGACGACGAGCAGCAGGCCCTGGACCGCGCCGGGCTTGCGGGCTCTTCCGAGGACAAGGGCCACGAGGCCGTGACGGCCGCCGTGGCGACCGCGGCGGCGCTGCGGAAGGCGGCCGTCTGACCGCCGTCTGATCGCCGTCCGACCGGCCTCCGGGCGGCGAGACCCGGAGGCCGCAGGTCCCCGGCCGCCACGTAGAGTTGGGAACACCATGGCGAACAAGACATTCGAGGAGCTCTTCGCGGAGCTCCAGCACAAGGCCGCCGACGGCGACCCCATCACCTCGCGCACGGCGGAACTGGCCGCGCAGGGCGTCCACTCCATCGGCAAGAAGATCGTCGAAGAGGCCGCCGAGGTGTGGATGGCCGCCGAGTACGAGGGTGACGAGCGCACCGCGGAGGAGATCTCGCAGCTCCTCTACCACCTCCAGGTCATGATGATCGCCCGCGGCGTCTCGCTGGAGGACGTATACGCTCACCTCTGAGCCCGCCGCCCTGCTCCCGTCCCGCCCTGTCCCGCAGTCCTTCCGCGGCTCACCGCCCCGCTCTTGCTCGTCGTACGCTCCCTCTCCACCACCTCCCTTCGGGCCGCTCGAGCCCGAACACCCCACCCACGCAAAGGAAGCCCGCACCATGCTGCGCATCGCCGTCCCCAACAAGGGTTCACTCTCCGAGCCTGCGGCGGAGATGCTTCATGAGGCCGGATACAAGCAGCGCAAGGACCGCCGTGAACTGGTGCTGACGGACACGGAGAACGACGTCGAGTTCTTCTTCCTGCGGCCCCGCGACATCGCCGTGTACGTCGGCTCCGGAAAGCTCGACATCGGCATCACCGGGCGCGATCTGCTGCTGGACTCCGGTGCGAACGCCGAGGAGATCCTCCAACTCGGCTTCGCCGGCTCGACGTTCCGCTACGCCACCCGTCCCGGCACCGCCAAGGACGTGCGCGACTTCGGCGGCATGGCCGTCGCCACGTCTTTCTCCGGCATCGTCAGCAGGCACCTCGCGGAGCACGGAGTGGACGCCTCCGTCGTCCACCTCGACGGCGCCGTGGAGACCGCCATCCAGCTCGGAGTGGCCGAGGTCATCGCCGACGTCGTGGAGACGGGCAGCACACTGCGCAACGCCGGGCTGGAGATCATCAGCGAGCCGATCCTCCACTCCGAGGCCGTCGTCGTGCGCGGCACCGACGCCGGTGACGACGACCCCAAGGTCCGCCAGTTCCTGCGCCGCATGCAGGGCGTCCTCGTGGCCCGCCGGTACGTGATGATGGACTACGACATCCGTGCCGAGCACCTGGAGCAGGCCGTCGCGCTCACCCCCGGACTGGAGTCGCCCACGGTGTCACCGCTGCATGACCAGGGCTGGGTCGCCGTACGCTCCATGGTGCGTACGAAGGAGGCGCAGCGGATCATGGACGACCTCTACGAGCTGGGCGCACGCGCCATCCTGACCACCGGCATCCACGCCTGCCGGCTGTGATCCGCCGAGCCGCAGCGCGTCCGCCAGGAGGATCCGCATGACCGAACCCCCCGCTCTGCCCGTCACGTTCCGCCCGACCCGCACGCGTGCCGTGCTGATCACTGTCGGCGTCGCCGTGTTCGCGGTGCTCACGCTCGTCGGGCTGATCCTTCCGGCCACGACTCCGGGGCAGCGGGTCAGTTTCGTGGTCACCGGGCTGCTGTTCCTGGGCGTACTGCTTCTGCTGTCGCGTCCGCATGTGACCGCCGACGAGGAGGGAGTCACCGTGGTCAATCTGACGACGCGGCGGCGCCTCGAATGGGCGGAAGTGCTGCGCGTCAATCTCCGCCAGGGCGACCCGTGGGTCGGCCTGGACCTCGCCGACGGTACGAGCCTGCCCGCCATGGGCATCCAGCCCGGGATCGCCAAGGAGCGGGCCGTCGCCGACGCGGTGGCGCTGCGTGCGCTGGCGGAGCGGTACGGCACGGGGGAGACGGTGCGCTGATGCGCTGACAGGCCCCGGCGGACCCCGACCGCGATCGCATTCGCACCGGGCGTCCCCATGCGCGCCGGGCTTCGGCATACGTACCGGCACTCCGCGGGAGCCCTCCCGGCCACACCCCGGCGCGGTGCCGTCACAGCCCGCACCGGCGGCCCCCGCGGAATCAACTCCTCCGTCGGCTGCCTCTGCCGCCCGCCGCACGGACGTGTTTACTCTGGTCGGAACGGCGCATCCGCCGCCCCGGCCCCCACCCCGATTCGCAACCGCGCCCCGCAATCCCGCAACCCGAGGAGTGACCCCCGTCAGAGATGGACGGATCGTCCTGTAGTACCTGCGCTGTGTCCCCCACCCTCTTGCGGGGAGACACAGCATGACCCTTTCGCTCGTGCTCCTCTCCGCCGCGTTCGTACTGGTCCTCGCCAACGGCTTCTTCGTCGCAGCCGAGTTCGGCCTCGTCACCGTCGAACGCCCCGAAGCCGAACGGGCCGCCGCCGAAGGCGACCGCCGGGCCCGCGCCGTCACCGCGGCGCTGCATGAACTCTCCTTCCAGCTCTCCGGCACGCAGCTCGGCATCACCCTCACCTCCCTCGTCGTCGGCATGCTCTGCGAGCCGGCGCTCGCCCGGCTGCTGAGCGGTCCGCTGACGGCGACGGGCCTGCCCGAGGGCGCGGTGCCCGGAACCGCCGTCACCGTCGGCATGTTCGTGGCCTCCGCCGTGCAGATGGTCGTCGGCGAACTGGTGCCCAAGAACTGGGCGGTCTCGCGGCCGCTGGCCGTGGCCCGGTTCGTCGCGGGGCCGCAGCGGGTGTTCTCCGCGGCGTTCCGTCCCGTGATCAGGCTGCTCAACACGGTCGCCAACCGCATCGTCCGGGCCTTCGGCGTGCAGCCCGCTGAGGAGCTGGCCTCGGCACGCACACCCGCCGAACTCGTCTCCCTCGCACGGCACTCCGCGCGTGCGGGAGCCATCGAGGAGGACACCGCGGACCTCTTCGTGCGGACGCTGTCCCTCGCCGGCCTGACCGCGCAGCACGTGATGACGCCCCGGGTGCGGGTCAGCGCGCTCCAGTCCGGCGCCACCGTGGAGGACGTCGTCAACCTCACGCGCGCCACCGGCCTTTCGCGCTTCCCGGTCTGCCGTGAGCGGCTCGACGAGATCACCGGCACCGCCCACCTGAAGGACGCGCTCGCCGTTCCCGCGCAGGAGCGGCTGCGCACGCCCGTGGACGACATCACCGAACCGGCGCTGCTCGTACCGGAGACGCTGCCCGTGCAGCCGCTGCTGGAGCGGCTGCGCAGGGAGGCACCCATAGCCGTCGTCGTCGACGAGTACGGAGGCACGGCCGGCGTGGTCACCCTGGAGGACATCGTCGAGGAGCTCGTCGGCGAGGTGCGCGACGAGCACGACGGCGTCGACGTGCCCGCGCTCGCCCCCGCGGCCCCCGACCCCGAGGGCCGCCCCGCCTGGGACGCCGACGGCGGCTGCCGCGTGGACATGCTGCGCCGCATCGGACTGCACGCTCCGGACGGGCCGTACGAGACGGTGGCCGGGCTGGTCGCCGACCGCCTCGGACGGATCCCCGCTCCCGGCGACACCGCTCATCTGCCAGGCGCTCCCGGTGAGTTCGGCTGGTCGCTGCGGGTCCGTCTCGTCGACCACCACCGCGCCGAACGGGTCCGCATCGTACGTACGGGAGAGAGCGGGCGGGCCGTCCCGCTGCCTCCGCAGGGCGCGACTCCGCAAGGGGCGTCCGTGCAGGGCGCGTCCGCGCAGGCCGTGCCCCCGGAGGGCGCGCAGGAGCCGGACGTCGCCGTGGACGCCGTCCGGATCGACGCCGTGCCCGCGGAGAGGAGTTCGCGGTGAGCATCCTCCAACTCCTCTTCGCCGCACTGCTCGTGCTCGCCAACGGCTTCTTCGTCGGCGCCGAGTTCGCCCTCGTCTCGGTGCGCCGCAGCCAGGTCGAGCCGCTCGCCGCGGCCGGATCGGCCCGTGCGCGGCAGGTGCTGGCCGGCCTGGAGAGCCTGCCGCAGATGATGGCTGCCGCGCAGTTCGGCATCACGGTGTGCTCGCTGACGCTGGGCGCCGTGGCCGAACCGACCATCGCCCGGCTGCTGGAGCCGCTCTTCGACGTGGTGCGGCTGCCGGAGGCGCTGATCCATCCCGTCGGCTATGTCGTGGCACTGGCCGTCGTCGTCGCCGCCCACCTCGTCATCGGCGAGATGGTGCCGAAGAACCTGGCGATGGCGGCGCCCGAACGCACCGCCCTGTGGCTCGGCCCGGCCCTGGTGGCCTTCGCGCGGCTGTGCCGCCCGGTGACCGCCGGCCTCGGCAGCTGCTCCAGGGTCGTGCTGCGGCTCTTCCGCGTCGAGCCCAAGGACGAGGTCGAGGCCGCCTTCACCAGCGAACAGCTCACCGGTCTCCTCGCCGACTCCCGGCAGGCCGGACTGCTGGACCACGAGGAGCACGAACGCCTCTCCGACGCCCTCGAACTCGGCACCCGCCCGCTGACGGACGTGCTCCTCACCCGCGGTTCGCTGGTGACCGTGGGCCCCGGGGTCACGCCCCGGCAGGTCGAGGAGCTGACCGTCCGCACCGGCTACTCGCGCTTCCCCATCTGCGCACCCGACGGGGCGTTCATGGGCTATCTCCACGTGAAGGACATACTCGACCTCACCGACGACGTGACCGGGCACGACAGCGCCGTACCGCAGCACCTGTGGCGTTCCATGACGACGCTGCGCGCCGAACTGCCCCTGGACGACGCCCTCGCGGCGATGCGGAACGCCGCATCCCATCTCGCGGCGGTCGCGGACGCCTCGGGACGGGTGCTTGGCCTCGCGGCGCTGGAGGACGTACTGGAGATGCTCGTCGGCGAAGTCCACGACCCGGCGCACGAGTCGGCGGGCGCACCCCCGAAGCAGCGCGGCGGCAGCGGACCGTCCGGCGGCACGGGCCCGACGGCGGCCGGCCGGACAGGACAAGAGGGCGAACGGCCGTCGGGGGAGGACGCCCCGGAGGGGCCCGTCAGGACAGCGGAGGCGGAGGATCGAGGCGCGGACCGTCCGGACCCCGCCCGGAGAGCACCTCACCGTACGCCTGCATGAGGTCCGGCAGCCGCAGCGTGGCGAGGTCGTCCCGCGTCGGGACGCCCGGGTAGCCGGAGAGGCGCAGATCGCGGTAGGCGCAGCTCTTCTCGTAAAGCGTGCGCAGGAAGCGGCCGTTGCCCAGCTCGTCGACCCAGCCCTGGTCGACGACGTGGCCGCTGATGCTGCGCATCTCCTCCAGTGCCTCCTCGTCCCACACGTCGCCGTTCTCCGCGGCGAGCACCTCGCCGATCGCGGTCAGCTCAAGCGGCCGGTAGCTGGGGAAGTCGACGCGGGTCGTGAAGCGTGAGGACAGGCCGGGGTTGGCGGCCAGCAGGCGGTCCATGCCCTCCCGGTACCCGGCGAGGATCACCACGAGCTGGTCGCGGTTGTCCTCCGCGCGTTTCAGCAGCACCTGGAGCGCCTCGTCGCCGTACGCGTCGCCCTTGCTGTAGCCGGAGTTGGACAGCGCGTACGCCTCGTCGACGAAGAGCACACCGCCGAGCGCCGAGTCGATCAGCTCGTTGGCCTTCACCGCCGTCTGGCCGAGGAACTCGCCCACCAGATCGGCCCGTTGGGCCTCCACGAGGTGGTCGCCGCCCAGGAGCCCCAGCGCGTAGAAGGCCCTGCCGAGGATGCGCGCCACCGTCGTCTTGCCCGTGCCGGACGGCCCGGAGAAGACGAAGTGCCGCTTCGGCGGCTGCACCGGCAGACCCTGGGCGGCACGCAGCCGGGCCATGTGAAGCTGCGCCGACAGCGCCCGCACCTGCCGCTTGACCGGCTCCAGGCCGACCATCCGCTCCAGCTCGTCCAGGGCCTGCGCCAGCAGTACGGGGTCGGAGGGGCCCGTCAGCACACGGTCGGCGGCGGCGCTGCCGGTGTGCGGCACCATCCGGTCCCGTACGGCGTCGGAG
Organism: Streptomyces sp. HNM0575; assembly: GCF_012726265.1. GTDB lineage: Bacteria > Actinomycetota > Actinomycetes > Streptomycetales > Streptomycetaceae > Streptomyces. Next base: position 798,839 of record NZ_JAASAG010000003.1, read on the forward strand.
TCGACGCGCACGGGCTCCGCCGGGTCGCCGGAGTCCTCCAGGCGCAGCGCGTCGGCGCCGGGGTCGACGTCCGGGTCGGCGTTCTCCGCGGGGTCGGGCATCACGTCGGCACCGCCGACGCCGTCCAGGCCGTCGAATCCGTCGATGCCCGCGCCCGCCCCCGACGGGGCGGCACCGGAGCCGCCTCCCGCGCCCGTGCCGGGGGAGTCGGCGGCGGAGGGCTCGGCGGCGTCCATGCCGCCCTCGTACGCTCCGTCCGGACCCTCCAGGCCGTCCTGAGCCCTGCGGCCCCCCGCGCCCGCACCCGTGTCGGTGCCGGCCAGGGTGATCGCCGTGGCCAGGTCGCCGTTGTCGCCCAGACCGTCGCCGTCGGCGATGGTGGTCAGCCTCGCGGCGGTGTCCATGAAGGCGGGGTCGATGCGGTGGACCGCGCGGTACAGCGGCAGGGCCGAGGCGCTGCGCCCGGTGCCCTCACGGGCGCGCGCCAGCCAGTAGCGAAGCTCCTTGCGCTGCGGCTGCTCGCTGCGGCAGCGCATCAGCGCGGCGGCCAGCAGCGGCTCCGCCTGCCCGTACATCTCCAGCCTCACCCGCGCCATCCCCGCGAACAGCCCCGCCTCTATGCCCAGCAGGGCGTCGTCGACGAGAGGTTCGGTGTGCGCCACGAGGCGCTCCCAGTCCTTGGCGAGATAGGCGCGGCACGCGTGCAGGAAACGCACCTGCGGATCGGTCTCCACGGGCGGGCAGTCCGCCAGCGCCCGGTCCAGCTCCGCGACATGGCGTCCGTCCAGCCAGTGCGAGGCGTGCGCCAGCAGCAGATCGCGGTCGCTCTCCAGCACCGGCTGCACCCACCAGCCCAGCCAGTACCAGGAGTTGAGGTTACGGGCGTGACGCGAGCGCTGCTCGCCGAAGCGGCCGCGGTTGTGGTACATGCGCAGCAGGGCCGTCGCGGTGTCGGCGCGCAGCGCGTGCAGTCCGAGCCAGCCGTCGGCCATGCCGGGGTCGAGCCGTACTGCGGTGTGGAACTCCTCCTCGGCCTGGGCGTACTGGCCGATCGTGTAGGCGTCCACGCCGCGCAGCCAGGCAAGGTCGGCAGGGGTGTGCAGATGCGGGCCGCCCTGCCTGCCGTAGTCCATCACGTCCCCCACGAAACGTCCCCCGTCATCCGCCGACGGCCCGCCCGCTCAGCCCCCGGGGCCGTGCGCCCCCGGAGCCCCGGCGCCGGGCAGCCGGATGAGGTGTGGGACGAACGTCCGTACTCCGGGCGGGAATTGAGGCTCGTTGCCCCTGGTCTGCCCGATGACCCGCGCCCCTACGCATCGTACCTGCGAGGTCGTCGCCGCCGAAGGGCGGTGGACCGGCCGCGGCAGGCGGCGCACGGCGGACACGATCCGGCAGTTGTGCGGTCACATACCGTGAACGACGCCACGGCTGGAACTCCCGGCGCGCGGACGCGGGCAGAACGAAGCCCCCGATCACGGGGGAACAACCGGGGGCTTCGCGTCCGCAGGCGACCTGTACAGACCGCCTGTTGGAAAAGTAATTCCTCCATGGCTCCCGGGTCAAGCGGCACCGGCGACCTGCATACGGAAGGAGTCCCGGAGAGCCCCAACGGGTCACCGAGCGTGAGGAGTTGGGACTGTCAGCGTCCTCCCGCAGGTCCCTTGCCCACCTCGTATCCCGGCTCTCCCTGACGCACCACGAAATTCGCGAATGAATGCGAGGAGTCCTCCGCGAAATGCATCATCTCGGCGCGGCTCCACGCGTCCCAGAATTCCGCGAGCCGAATGCCGTCCCGTCGCCGGCCTCGCCGCCACGCTTCCTCGGGCGCCATGTCCATCCACAGCAGGCAGGCCAGATACGGGCGCAGTGCGCGCCTGCCCGCCCCGACCCCCTCGACGAGGACCACGGGCGCGGGCGGCAGCGGCTTCACGGCGCCGGGACCCGAGGGGAAGCACCCGGCGTGCCAGTCGTACGGCGTGTAGCGCGCGGTGCGCCCCAGCGACAGGGGAGTGAGCACCTGCTCGAAGAGCCGGTCCGTCCAGCCGAAGAAGTCCTCGTGAGAGGCGAGATCGTCGAGATGCAGCACGGGAGCGCCGCCGAGGGCGCCGGCCAGCAGCCCGGCGAAAGTGGTCTTGCCGGAGCCCGCGTGTCCGTCCACGGCGACGAGGCGTACGGGGCCGCAGGACGGCGGCAGGGCGCGCACCAGGGCGGCGAGACCGTCGGTGCCGGGCCCGCAAGCGGAACGCTCCGATATGCGACCGGGTATGGGAAGGCCCGAAGATGCGGAGGATCCGGGTGGGCCGTGGGACCTGGACACCGGGCCAGCCTACGGTTCCCCCGCCTGGCGCCCGCACCTCTCCGGCGTCAGTGGTCCACGCCAATAATGGTGTGTGCGTCGGAGCCGGACTTCTGGCCGACCGGGCGCCGTAGCGGGGATAGTGGCACCCTGACGCGCACCTGCCGCACGGGAACCGAGGTTGAGGGATCTATGGGATCGAAGTCCATGAACAGCAGACCCGCCACGCGCCGTACCGTACTGGCCGCCGCGGTCGCCACAGCCGCCGCGGCGGCAGCCTCGCCCGCCTCGGCCGCGGAGCGCGCCGGCCGCCCCGGCACGGCGCGAGCCGCTAAGCCGAAGATCTCGCTGCACAGCTGGAACACCCGCGGCGACTGGGCGTCGGGCAAGGAGGAGGGCACGCGCGCCACCGGCCGGGACCGTCCCGCCGTCGTCTTCGAGACCCCGCAGGGCACCACCCGCTACAAGGACCCGCACACCGGCGAGAGCGCCACCTGGGAGTACGCGACGTGGACGTCGCCGCTGCGCCCCGCCGGCATCGCGGCGGGGGAGATCATCACCTCGTGGAACGCGCACACCCCCAAGGGCACCTGGCTGCGCGTCGAGCTCCAGGGGCTCTACTCCGACGGCAAGAAGACGCCCTGGTACACGATGGGCGTCTGGACCTCCGGTGACGGCAAGGACGTTCCGCGGCGCACCTCCGTCGACGACCAGAGCGACGGCAAGTCCAGCGTGTGGACCGACACCCTGTCCATCGACGAGCTCGACGGCGGACTGCGGTTCGTGGCGTACCAGGTGCGTCTGACGCTCCACCGCGCTCTGGCCAGCGGCGCCGAGCCCGCCGTGTGGCGGCTGAGCGCGATGGCTTCGGACGTTCCCGACCGCTTCGAGGTCCCCGCGTCGAAGCCCGGCCCGGGCCGCGGCATCGAGCTGGAGGTGCCGCGCTTCTCGCAGGAGATCCACAAGGGGCAGTACCCCGAGTACGACGGCGGCGGCGAGGCGTGGTGCAGCCCGACCTCGTCGACGATGATCCTCGAGCACTGGGGCCGTACGCCGTCGAAGAAGGACCTGGAGTGGGTCGACCCGGACTTCGCCGACCCGCAGGTCTGCCACGCGGCCCGCTACACCTTCGACTACCAGTACGAGGGCTGCGGCAACTGGCCGTTCAACGCCGCCTACGCGGCCACCTACCGCGGCATGGAGTCCGTGGTCACCCGGCTCGGCAGCCTCACCGACGTGGAGCGTCTGGTCGCGGCCGGCATCCCCGTCATCACGTCGCAGTCCTTCATCGAGTCGGAGCTCGACGGCGCGGGTTACGGCACCGCCGGTCACCTGATGACCGTCATCGGCTTCACGCAGGACGGGGACGTCATCGCCAACGACCCCGCCTCGGAGGACGACGACGCGGTACGCCACGTCTACAAGCGCCGCCAGTGGGAGAACATCTGGCTGCGCACCAAGCGCAAGGACGAGGACGGCAAGGTCAAGTCCGGTACGGGCGGCGTGTGTTACCTCTTCTTCCCCCGGGACCTCTCGTCCGGCCAGCGCCGCGTGCTGCGGGACCTGGGGGTGCGCTGAGGCGGCCGTCCGGCCCGTCGAGCGTTCGGCGCGAGGCGGGGGCACCGATGACGTGACGCGCTTACGGTTTCCGCCCGCCGCGGTCCCTCTCAGGTGACCGCGGCGGGCGACGACCGTGCCCCGGGCCGGCCCGCCGCGAACGTGCCGCCGGGCGGCGTGGCCGCTGCCGGGAGGCGTGGCCGGAGCGGATCCGTCAGCCCGGCAGGGACACCAGGCCCCGCTCGGGCGAGTTGACCAGCACGGCCAGATTGCCCGGCGGCTGGTTGTTCTCGTACAAGACCTGATGGCTTTCGCCGATGTCCTCGAAGCTGTCGACACGGGACAGACAGGGGTCGATGCTGCCCGCCGCGACCAGCGTGGTGATGTCCCGGCACTGTTGCAGGTTCGCGAAGTGCGAGCCCTGGAGCCGCTTCTGCCGCATCCACAGGTGGCGAAGGTCGACGTCGCCGTTGTAGCCGCTCGTCCCGCCGCAGATCACGACCATGCCCGCGGTGTCGCACACCAGCAGCGAGGTCGGGATCGTCGCCTCCCCGGAGTGCTCCAGCACGATCTTCGGCGACGCCCGGGTGCCGAGGATCTCCCAGATCCGCTTGCCGAATCCCCGCGCCTGCTTCGTCCAGGCGGCCGACGCCTCGTGGTCGTCGATGTCCGGCAGCCGTCCCCAGTGGTCGAAGTCGTTGCGGTTGATGACGCCTTCGGCCCCGAGCTTGAGGCAGTAGTCCGCACGGTCGTCACTTGAGACGACGGCGATCGGGATGCCGCCGCGCTGCCGGGTGATCTGGATCGCCATGGACCCGAGCCCTCCCGCACCGCCCCAGATCAGCACCGGATCGCCGGGGTTCACGACGTGGGGGTGCCAGCCGCACAGCTGCCGGTAGGCCGTGGCCCCGGTCAGCAGGTAGCACGCGGCCTCCTCCCAGGTCAGATGCGGGGGCTTCGGCAGGCACTGGTAGTCCTTCACCACGGTGAACTGCGCGAACGAGCCGCCGTTCAGCTCGTAGCCCCACACCTTCTGGCTCTGCGAGGTCATCGGGTCGGCGCCCAGGCGGATGTCCTGCGCGTGCTCGTCCCACTGGCAGCCGGTCAGCACCACGTGGTCGCCGACCGCGACGCCGCTGGCTCCCTCGCCGACAGCCCAGACCACGCCGGAACCCTCGGAGCCGCCGATGTGGTAGTCCTCCGTGGCGCCCTGGCGCCTGCGCGCCGCGATCACGTCGAGCGGAGCGCCCAGCGCCGCCCATACGTTGTTGTAGTTGATCCCCGCAGCCATGACCATCACGAGGACCTCACCGCGGCCCGCGACCGGTGTCGGCACCACCTCGGTGCGGAACGCCTCGCGCGGCTCGCCGAACCGCTCGGGCCGGATGACCGAGGCGTACATCTCCTCGGGAATCTCGCCGAGTTCGGGGATCTCCCCTATGTCGCGGCGCTTTCCGTTCATGGCTGTGCTCCCTGTTTCCGACGGAGAGGATGCTGTCGCTCGGTGCGCTCGGTGCGCTCGGTGCGCTCGGCGCGGTTTCGCGGGCGGACGGGGCGAAGGGCGGGAGCGGGCCCGGCACCGGCGAGCCGCTGTGGGGGCGGCCTCGTCCGCTCCTTCCGGGTGCCCGGGAAGCGGGGCGGGCGGGTCCTGGCCGCCCGCCCCGCTTCCCTGTGGGGGGCTACTCGGCCGTGTTGGCGGCGACGATGCCCGCCCGCTTGAGGCGGGCGAAGAGCTGCTGCTGGACGGGCGTCAGCTTGTCCGCCAACTGCCGCTGGGTCGCGGTGCCTTCTTCGAGCAGGGCCACCAACTCTGCGACGCCTTCGCGTTCCAGGCCGCGGACCTCCTCGGAGTCCGCGACGTCCGGGAGGCTGAACCGCCGTGCCTTGACCGGGGCGGCGACCGGCGAGGTCACCGTGTCGCCGTTGGCGACCGGGTCGGCCCAGTAGTGCGCGTAGGCGGCCTTCGTCTTCTCGTCCACGTCGTTGTCGAACGGCGGCGCGGGCACGAACGCCTTGAAGCCCGGCACGTCCATCGCGATCGACTCGCGGACCACGGTCCCCTCGGCGAGCCGCAACGGGGTGTCCTCGGTGATCGGTTCGGGCTGTGCGGCCTCCAGCGCGCGGCTCAACGGGCCGGGGCCCTGCATCGGTGCGCCGGTGATGACCTGCATCAGGTTCGGCGTGACGGCGGTGTTGAGCAGCACGTCGAAAGTGCGCTCCTGGATGTCGAGGTCCGGGCCCTGGCCGCGGTGGCGCCAGTAGATGCTGTCCGGGTCGGCGTTGCCGAGCGCGTGGTACCACTGGTCGATCGAGAGCGCGAAGGTCTCGGCCATGCCGTGCCAGCCCTCGTCGTAGTCGCGCCACAGATCGCGCTTGGACTGTTCGTCGATGTCGCCGGCGATCGTCTGCTCCAGCAGCAGCGCGGCGTTCGCGGCCTGGTTGGTGGCGAAGGCCACGCCGGAGGAGAAGAGCGGGTCGACGAAGTAGGAGGCGTCGCCGACGAGCAGCCAGCGCTCGTCGAAGTCGGCGAACTGGCCGTTGATCATCGAGTAGTTGGTGGCGGTGAGCATGTGGTCCTGCACCGGGACCGCGTCCTGGATCAGGTCCTTGAGGAAGGGGACCTTGTTCACCGTGTCGATGAAGACCTTCTGGTCGGTGAAGTCGGTCTCCTTCTGCTTGAGGATCTCCGGGACGGTCACGATGCCGATCGAGTGGGTGGTGACCCGCTCCCCGTCGACGACCTTCTTCACGGGGATGTACCAGCACCAGCCGTCGCGGAAGGCGAAGCAACCGATGGGGGAGAGGTTGTCCTCGCGGAAGATGTTCCAGTCACCGGGCAGGCCCTGCGCCGGCTTGCCGCCGGTGAAGTGCTGCCAGATGGCGATGTTGCGATAGGTCGAGAGCCAGTCGCGCTTCTGCTTGGCGGCGATGCTGTTGCGGCGGCCCGAGGCGTCGACGAAGTAGGCGCCGCGCACGCTGCGTCCGTCCTTGAGCGTGACGGTGCAGCCGGTCTCGTCGGGGCTGAACGCCTTGACGGAGGTCTCCTCGAAAACGTCGACGCCGAGCGAGGCGGAGTGATCGAGGAGTATCTGGTCGAACTCCGAGCGGTTGACGTGGATGGCGAAGCGGTGGACGCCGTCCTCCATCGTGTTGCGGTGGTCGAAGAACGCCACCATCGGAGTCTCGCCCCAGTTGAAGATCCCCCCGAACTTCTTGACCCAGCAGTCGCTGGCGAGCACTTTCTCCAGCGCGCCGCTCTCCTCCAGGACGGGCATCATCTGGTGGGCGAAGGACTCGCCGATGTGCTCGCGCGGCATCTTCTCCTTCTCGAAGATGGCCACGCGCAGATCCGTCCGCTTCGCCAGCAGAGCGCCGAGCGTGGATCCGGCAGGGCCGCCGCCCATGATGAGCACGTCGTACTCGGAATCGAGTTCCCTGGCCACGGGAATACCTCCTGAATTCGGGATCGGTCGAGAGCCGACGCGCTGTCGAGTGGCGCTGGGCCTGGTGGGGCGGCCCTGTGCGGCAGGGGAAAAGTAGGCCAGCGACGGCCCGTATGCAGTGGCGCTGTTCTAGGCCGCGCCCATCCCCCGGTAATTCCGCGGCGATTACCGGTGCGTGGCATGGGGGTGGCGAGAGGTCCGGTCGGGGCGCCACCTGCGCTGCCTACGCTGTCGCCCGAGATCCGTGTCGGCTGTCGCCGGACGGGCGCGAGTAGGTGGGGAAGCCAAATGCCACAAGAGGAGAACGCGGCGCTGCCCGGAAGCGTCCGCGGGGACGGTCCCGGACTGCTGCTGGTGCACGGCGGCGGAGCGACGGCGCAGACCACGTGGGGACCGCTGCTGCCCGTCTTGTCACGCGACTTCCGCGTGGTCGCCCCCGACTACTCCGCGGGCGGCGAGGCGAAGGACCTCGACGGTCTGGTCGACCGTCACGTTCGCACGGCGGACCGGGCCGGACTGGACCGGTTCGGCGTCACCGGGCACTCCTTCGGTTCCGCCGTCGCGCTGCGGATGGCGACGCGGCACCCCGACCGGGTCGCCGGGCTCGTACTCACCGCGGGGTTCGCGCGCGCGGCCGCGTCGACCCGCCTCAAGGTCGAGGTGTGGCGCGGACTGGCGCTCGGCAACCGGGAGTTGCTGCCGTGGTTCCTGATGTCGGTGATGCTCGGCGACCGCTATCTGGAGTCCCTGTCGGCGGAGCAGCGCGAGGGCATGGCCGAGCTGATCGGCCTCACCGTGCCCTCGGGCACGGTCGAGCAGATCGAGCTGATCCTCTCGACCGACCTGCGCCGCGAGCTTGCGCTGGTGAGTGCGCCGACGCTCGTCGTGGCCACTACGGCGGACCAGTTGGTGCCGGCGTCGATGTCCGGCGAGCTGGCCGCGGGCATCCCCGGCGCCCGGCTGTCCGAACTGCACTGCGGCCACCACCCGACCCTCGAGGACCCCGCGGGCTGGATCCGGCTCATCAAAGACTTCCTCGGCTCGACGGTGACAAAGACTTCCTCGGCTCGGCCGTGACGGCGAATGGATGACGAAGTGACGGACATGCACGCCGTTCCCATGGAGGACGACCAGCGGATCGCGATCGTCGGTCTCGCCTGCCGGCTGCCCGGAGCCGACGACCCGGCGGAGTTCTGGCGGCTGCTCGCCGAGGGCCGGTGCACGATCGGCGAGGTGCCCGCGGACCGTTGGGACGCCGACGCGTTCGCCGACGCCCCGGGCGCGCGCTGGGGCTCCTTCCTCGACGACGTCTCGGGCTTCGACCCCGGGTTCTTCGGCATTACGCCGCGGGAAGCAGCGGTCATGGACCCGCAGCAGCGGCTCGCGCTCGAACTGAGCTGGGAGGCCGTGGAGGACGCCGGTCTCACCGCGCAGCGGTTCGGCGACGCCGGCGCGGGCGTGTTCCTGTCCGCGATGCACGACGACTACGCGGTGCTCGCACGGCAGCACGGCACCGTGGGCGCGCACTCCTTCACCGGGTTGCAGCGCAGCATGCTGGCGAACCGGGTCTCGTACTTCTTCGGTGCGCAGGGGCCGAGCCTGACGATCGACACCGGGCAGTCGTCCTCGCTCGTGGCCGTGCACATGGCCGCCGAGTCCCTGCTGCGCGGGGAGGCGGACACCGCTCTGGCGGGCGGCGTCAACCTCATGCTCGCGCCCGGGAGTTCGGTGGCGGCCGCGCGGTTCGGCGCGCTCTCCCCGGACGGCCGGTGCCGTGTGCTCGACGCCGAGGCCAACGGATTCGTCCGCGGTGAGGGCGGCGGCGTCGTCGTACTCAAGAGGCTCGGCCGGGCCGTGGCCGACGGCGACCGCGTGTACGCCGTCATCGACGGCAGCGCCGTCAACAACGACGGCGGCGGCGACGGACTCACGGCGCCCAGCGCCGCGGCGCAGGAGCGGCTGCTCCGGCTCGCCTACCGGCGGTCGACAGTGGACATGTCCGCGGTCGGCTACGTGGAGCTGCACGGCACCGGGACGAAGCTCGGCGACCCGATCGAGGCCCAAGCCCTCGGCGCCGTGCTGGGCGCCGGGCGCGCGGACGCGCTGCCCGTGGGCTCGGTCAAGTCGAACGTCGGGCACCTGGAGGCGGCGGCCGGTGTCGTCGGGCTCATCAAGGCGGCCCTCGCCGTGCACCACGGGGCGCTCCCGGCGAGCGTCGGCTTCACCACGCCCAACCCGCGCATCGCGTTCGGCGAACTGCGTCTCCGGGTCGGCACCGAGTTCGCCGACTGGGAGGGCGGTCGGGTGGCCGGGGTCAGCTCGTTCGGGATGGGCGGGACCAACTGCCACGTCGTGGTCACGGAGGCGCCCGCCCTGCCGGCACCGCCCGGTTCCGAGTCCGAGTCCGAGCCCGGTTCCGGGTCCGAGCCCGGGTCCGGTTCCGGGTCCGGGGTCACGCCGCTGGTGCTGTCGGGACGCAGCCTGCCCGCTCTGCGCGCGCAGGCCGGACGGCTCCGAAGCGCGCTGAGCGAGGACCAGGCGCTGGCCGACGTGGGATTCTCGCTGGCCACGACGCGCACCGCCATGGAGCACCGTGCCGTGGTGCTGGGCGCCGGGCACGAGGAGGCGGGCCGGATCCTGACCGCGCTGGAGAGCGCGGGCCGCGCGCCGGGGCTCGTCCAGGGCGTGGTGGACCGCGAGGCCGACGTGGCCTTCCTCTTCTCCGGGCAGGGCTCCCAGCGCGTCGGGGCGGGCAGCGAACTGTACGAGGCGTACCCGGTGTTCGCCGAAGCGCTCGACGAGATCCTGGCGCAATTCGACTTCCCCGTGCGGGAGATCATGTTCGGCGCCGCGGACCCGTCCGAGCTGGAGCGCACCGACTGCGCTCAGGCGTCCCTGTTCGCCGTAGAGGTCGCGATGTTCCGGCTGCTGGAATCCTTCGGGATCCGCCCGGACATGGTGCTCGGGCACTCCATCGGCGAGGTCTCGGCCGCGCACGTCGCGGGAGTGCTGTCACTGCCGGACGCGTGTGCTCTCGTGGCCGCGCGCGGCAGGCTGATGCGCGATCTGCCCGGCGGTGGCGCGATGCTCGCGGTGCAGGCCACCGAGGCGGACGTGCTGCCGCTGCTGGAGGGGCGCGAGGAAGAGGTCGCGGTCGCAGCCGTCAACGGGCCCACCGCCGTGGTGCTTTCGGGAGACGAGGACGCGGTGCTCGCCGTCGCGTCCGTACTGGCCGCGCGGGGGCACCGGACGAAGCGGCTGCGTGTGAGCCACGCGTTCCACTCGCCGCACATGGACGCGATGCTCGACGACTTCCGCTCTGTGGTGGAGACGCTGACGTTCCACGAGCCGCGGCTGCCGCTGGTCTCCGCGGTCACCGGTGAGACGGCGACGGCCGGTCTCGTGTGCTCCTCCGAGTACTGGGTGCAGCACGTGCGGCGCCCTGTGCGCTTCGCGGACGCGCTCGGCGCCGTGCGCGAGGCCACGACTCTGGTCGAGCTGGGACCCGACGGCGTGCTGAGCGCGATGGCCCGCGACTGCGTGGCCGGGGCGAGCGCGGTACCGCTGCTGCGCGAGGGCCGTCCGGAGGTGCGGACGGTCGCCGCGGCCGTCGCCGAACTCTACGTACGCGGCGCCGAGACCGACTGGACCGCGGTGGCGGGCCGGCGCGGGAAGCGCATCGACCTGCCGCGTTACGCCTTCCGGCGAGCGCGGCACTGGCTTTCGGAAGACGGGCCCGGCAGCGCGGCATCCGTACGCGGGGAGGCGGGCTCCGAGACCTCCGATCCGGCCTCCGAGTCGGCCCCCGATCCGATTTCCGCGGCCTCCGAACCCGCTGCCGAACCCGCCTCCGAACTCGCGGCCACGGCGGCGCAGGGCGACGTGCTGGAGACCGTGCTCGGCTGTGCGGCACTGGTCATGGAGGCCGACGTCGCCGACGTCGATCCCGAACGGACTTTCCGTGACCTCGGATTCAGCTCCCTGATGGTGGCGGAGCTGCGCGAGGAGCTGCCGGCGGCGATCGGCGCCGAGGTGCCGGGCACCGTGTTCTTCGACCACCCCTCGCCCCGCGCGCTCGCCCGTCACCTGGCAGGCGAGCGCGCCGAGGAAACGGCCGGAGCCGCACGCGGGCGCGTGGAGGACGACGAGATCGCGATCGTCGCCATGGGCTGCCGGCTGCCGGGCGGGGTCGGCTCGCCCGAGGAACTGTGGGACCTGCTGGCCGACGGCCGCGACGTGATCGGCGACTTCCCGGACGACCGGGGCTGGGACCTCGACGCGCTCTACGACCCCGAGCCCGGCAGGACCGGGCACACCTACACGCGGTCCGGCGGCTTCCTCGACGCGGCGTCGTTCGACGCCGGATTCTTCGGCATCAGCCCCCGCGAAGCGACCGCCATGGATCCGCAGCAGCGCCTGCTGCTGGAAACCTCGTGGGAGGCGCTCGAGCGCGCGGGCATCGACCCGACCGCCCTGCGCGGCAGTCGTACCGGCGTGTTCGTCGGCCTGACCGCGCAGGAGTACGGGGCCCGGCTCGCCGAGGTTCCCGATGGGTTCGAGGGGCACGGCCTGACCGGCACCACCGCGAGCGTGGCCTCCGGCCGGCTCTCGTACTTCTACGGCTGGGAAGGCCCGGCCGTCACCGTCGACACCGCGTGTTCGTCATCGCTGGTCGCCCTGCACCTCGCGGTCCAGTCGCTACAGCGCGGCGAGTGCCCGATGGCACTGGCGGGCGGCGCGGCCGTGCTGTCCAGTCCGGGCATGTTCGTCGAGTTCGCCCAGCAGCGCGGGCTCTCGGCCGACGGGCGGTGCAAGTCCTTCTCGGCGGACGCCGACGGCACGGGGTGGGCGGAGGGCGCCGGACTCCTCGTCCTGGAACGGCTCTCCGACGCTCGCGCCAACGGGCACCCGGTGCTGGCCGTGGTCCGCGGCACCGCGATCAACTCCGACGGCGCCAGCAACGGCCTCACCGCCCCCAGCGGCCTCGCCCAGCAGCGCGTCATCCGCGACGCGCTGGCCGCCGCGCGCCTCGATCCCGCCGAGGTCGACGCCGTCGAGGCACATGGCACCGGCACCCCGCTCGGTGACCCGATCGAGGCGGCGGCGCTCCTCGCTGCCTACGGCCCCGAACGCGAACAGCCGCTGCTGCTCGGCTCGGTCAAGTCGAACCTCGGCCACACGCAGGCCGCGGCCGGGGTCACCGGCGTGATCAAGATGGTGCTCGCGATGCACCGGGGCGTGCTGCCGCGCACCGTGCACGCCGAGCAGCCCACCGCCGAGGTCGACTGGAGCTCCGGCGCCCTCTCGCTGCTGACGGAGCCGGCGGAGTGGCCGAGCACCGGCCGTCCGCGCCGCGCCGCCGTCTCGTCGTTCGGCATCAGCGGCACCAACGCGCATGCCGTCATCGAGCACGTACCGCATGAGCGGCCCGCCGATGAGACCGAGGGGGCCGACGAGACCGACGGGCCCGCAGCCTGGCTGCTGTCCGCGAAGAGCGCCGAAGGCGTCCCCGCACAGGCCGCGAAACTCGCCGCCGCACTGGAACGACGGCCGGAACTCGGCCCCCGGGCGGTCGGCGCGACACTGGCCACGGCGCGGGTCGCCTTCAAGCACCGGGCGGCGGTCGTCGGCGCGGACCGTGCGGCACTCCTCGACGGCCTGCGGGCCCTCGCCGAGGACAGGCCCGTGCCCGGCGTGGAGCGCGGCACCGCGCGGCCCGGCAAGGTCGCCTTCCTCTTCACCGGGCAGGGCAGCCAGCGCCCCGGCATGGGCGACGAACTGCGGGCGGCACAGCCGGTGTTCGCGCGGGCTCACGCGGCGGTGGCCGCCGAACTGGACCGGCACCTCGACCGCCCCCTGCACGAGGTGCTGGCGGACGAGTCGGTCCACCGCACCGAATACGCCCAGGCCGCCCTGTTCGCGCACGAGGTGGCGTCGTTCCGGCTGCTCGAACACTGGGGCGTGCGCCCGGACTTTCTGCTCGGGCACTCGATCGGCGAACTGGCCGCCGCTCACGTCGCGGGAGTGCTGTCGCTGCCCGACGCGGCGAGGCTCGTCGCGGCGCGGGGCCGGCTGATGCAGGCCGCCACCGAGGGCGGCGCGATGATCGCCGTCGAGGCCCCCGAGGACGAAGTCGCCCCGCTGCTCGACGAGGTGGCGGACCTGGTCTCGCTGGCGGCCGTGAACGGCCCGGAATCGGTGGTGCTCTCCGGCGACGAGGAGACCGCCCTCCGCATCGCCGAGCGGCTCGGCGAGCGCGGACACAGGACCAAGCGGCTGCGCGTGAGCCACGCCTTCCACTCCCCGCACATGGACTCCGCGCTCGCCGAGTTCGAGCAGGTCGCCGCCGCCCTGACCTACCACGAGCCGTCGATCCCGCTGGTCGGCGACCTCACCGGCGAGTTGACCGACGAGCCGGCCTCCCCGGCGTACTGGGTCCGTCACATCCGGCACACGGTCCGGTTCGCCGACGGTGTGCGCTCGCTGACGGATCTCGGCGTGAGCACCTACCTGGAGCTGGGCCCGGACGCCACGCTGAGCGTGATGGCACGGGGCTGCCTCCGCGACGGCGAGGAGGGCGTGTTCGCGCCGCTCGTGCGCCCGGACCGGCCGGAGGCGGTCACCTCGCTGGCGGCGCTGGCCACGGCCCACACCGCCGGGGTCGCCGCCGACTGGGCCACGGTGTTCGCCGGCTCGTCCGCCGCGGACCTGCCGACCTACGCGTTCCAGCGCCGACGCCACTGGCTCGACGCCCCCACGGCGGCCGCCTCGCCCTCCGGGCTGGGCCTCGATCACCCCGAACACCCGTTGCTGGGCGCGACGGTGAGCCTCGCCGAGGGCGACGGCACCGTCTTCACCGGCCTGCTCTCGCTGCGTACGCAGCCGTGGCTGGCCGGGCACGTCATCGCCGGGCAGACGCTGCTGCCGGCGACCGCGTTCGTCGAACTGGCCGTGCGCGCCGCGGATGAGACCGGCTGCACCGAGGTCGCCGAACTCACCCTGGAGTCGCCGCTGCGGCTGAACGCCGAGAGGCAGATGCAGGTCGTGGTCGGCGGCCCGGATGTGGCCGGCAACCGGTCGTTCGCCGTGTACTCGCGCGACGGCGAGGCGGAATGGACGCGGCACGCGGGCGGCCTGCTCGCCTCGCCGGAGCAGGCGGCGCCGCCCGCGCAGTTCGCCTGGCCCCCCGCCGGGACACCCGAGGCGCCCTCCTACGCCGAACTCGCCGAGGCCGGCTACGCCTACGGTGACGGCTTCCAGTGCCTCGCCCGCTCCTGGCACGCCGGGAACGAGATCCACGCCGAGGTCGTACTCCCCGCCCAAGAGGCCCACGACGTGGGCGCGTTCGGTATCCACCCGGCGCTGCTGGACGCCGCGCTGCACCCGCTGGTGCGCACGCTCTCCGCGGACGGGCGGCTGTGGTTGCCGTTCTCCTGGAGCGGCGTGCGCCTCCACGCCACGGATGCGACGGAGCTGCGCGTCCGCGCGACCCGCGACGGCGAGAGCTTCACCCTCACCGCCGCCGACCAGGACGGCACCCCGGTGCTGACGGTCGACGAACTGGTGCTGCGGCCCGCACCGGCCGGCGCGCTGGGCGCCGGCCCCGCGCATCCCGACCTGCACCGAGCCGAGTACGTCCAACTGGGCCTGCCCGCGCAGGAAGACGCGGACCACGTTCTCGTACGGGCCGAGGGCGGGGGTGACGACCCGGCCGCCGACGCCCGCAGGCTGACCGTCGAGGTGCTCGGCCGCATCCAGGACTGGCTGGCCGAGGACGCCCCCGGGCGGCTGGTCTTCCTCACCCGCGGCGCCGTGCACACCGCTCGTCCCGACCTCGCGGCGGCGGCCGTGTGCGGCCTGGTGCGCAGCGCGCAGGCCGAACACCCGGGCCGGTTCGTGCTCGTGGACGCGGACGAGGAGTCGGAGGAACTGGTTCCCCGTGCGCTGTGCACCGGGGAGTCGCAGATGGTGCTGCGCGAGGGAGCGCTGCGGATGCCGAGGCTGGCTCCCGCGGCGGGCGGCGGGGAGCCGGTCGCGTTCGACCCCGAGGGCACCGTACTGATCACCGGGGGCACGGGCGCGCTCGGCATGCTCTTCGCCCGGCACCTGGTTACACGGAGCAATGTGCGGCACCTGCTGCTCGTCAGCCGCAGCGGTCCGGCCGCGGACGGCGCCGCCGAACTCGTCGCCGAGCTGGGGGAGTTCGGCGCCACCGTGAGCGTCGTCGCCTGCGACCTCACCGATGGGGACGCGGTCCACGCGCTCGTCGAGGATCTGGACCGTCCGCTCACGGCCGTGGTGCACGCGGCCGGCGTGCTCGACGACGCGACCGTCGAGCGGCTCGACGCGGGCAGGCTCGAAACGGTGCTGC
This sequence comes from Streptomyces sp. HNM0575, assembly GCF_012726265.1. Lineage (GTDB taxonomy): Bacteria > Actinomycetota > Actinomycetes > Streptomycetales > Streptomycetaceae > Streptomyces. Next base: position 814,506 of record NZ_JAASAG010000003.1, read on the forward strand.
GGGCGAAGGCGGACGCAGCCTGGCATCTGCACCGCGCCACCCGTGGCGCCGAACTCGCGGCCTTCGTGATGTTCTCCTCGGTCGCCGGGCTGTTCGGCACCGCCGGGCAGGGCAACTACGCCGCCGCCAACTGCTTCCTCGACGCCCTGGCCACGTCCCGGCACTCCGACGGGCTGCCGGCCACCTCGCTGGCGTGGGGCCTGTGGGATCTCGACAGCGGGATGGCGGGCGGACTCGGCGAGGCCGAGGTGGCGCGCTGGCGCCGTCTCGGCGTGACACCGCTGTCGGTGACGGCCGGGCTCGACCTGTTCGACGCCGCACTGGCCGACGGATCGGCGAACCTGGTGCCCGCACCGCTCGAGACGGGCGACCGGCCGGCGCGGCGGCAGCCCGGACGGCGCCGCGCCGTCTCCCGCCGGGACCCGGCGGGCGGTGCGTCCTCGTGGGCCGCCCGTACGGCCGCGCTGCCGCCCGCCGAGCGCGAACGCGAGGTGGGGGAGCTGCTGGACGGCGCCCTGACGGCGGTGCTGGGGCTCGCGCCCGGCGACCGGCTCGACACCGAGCGCACCTTCGGCGAACTGGGCCTCGACTCCATGACCGGCGTGGAGCTGCGCAACCAGCTCTTGGCGCTGACCGGGGTGCGGCTGCCCACCAGCGCCGTGTTCGACTATCCGACGCCCGCGGCGCTCGCCGGCTACCTGCTCGGCAGGCTGGAGCCCGGGCAGTCGCCTACCGCTGCCGTCGCCGAGCGCGGAGCCGACGGCGACGACCCGGTCGTGGTCGTGGGGATGGCCTGCTCCTACCCGGGGGGCGTGCGCACCCCCGAGGACCTGTGGCGGCTCGTCGCCGACGGCGTCGACGCCATCGGCGAGTTCCCCGCGGACCGCGGCTGGGACGTCGAGAACCTCTACGACCCGGACCCCGAGCGGATCGGGAAGTCGTCGACGAACGCGGGCGGCTTCCTCTACGACGCGGGCGACTTCGACCCGGAGTTCTTCGGGATCAGCCCGCGCGAGGCACTGGCGATCGACCCGCAGCAGCGGCTGCTGTTGCAGACCGCCTGGGAGGCCGTGGAGCAGGCCGGGATCGACCCCACGGGGCTGCGCGGCAGCCGCACCGGGGTGTTCACCGGCCTGATGTACCACGACTACGCGGCGCGGATGCCCAAGGCTCCGGACGGATTCGAGGGGTATCTGCTGACCGGGAACACCGGCAGCGTGGCGTCCGGCCGGGTCTCCTACACCCTCGGGCTCGAAGGGCCCACCGCCACCATCGACACCGCCTGCTCCTCCTCGCTGGTCTCGCTCCACCTCGCCGCCCAGGCCCTGCGCGCCGGAGAATGCGGGCTGGCCCTGGCGGGCGGCGTCACCGTGATGTCGACGCCGCACACGTTCATCGAGTTCAGCCGCCAGCGCGGCCTGTCGCCCGACGGGCGTTGCCGCGCCTACGCCGAGGACGCCGACGGCACGGGATGGGGCGAGGGCGTCGGCATGCTCGTGCTGGAGCGGCTGTCCGACGCGCGCCGCCACGGCCACCGGGTGCTCGCCGTGGTCCGCGGCAGCGCCGTGAACTCCGACGGCGCCTCCAACGGCCTGACCGCGCCCAACGGGCCGTCGCAGGAACGGGTCATCCGCCAGGCGCTCGCCAACGCGGGGCTCTCGCCCGGCGACGTCGACGCCGTCGAGGGGCACGGCACCGGCACCCGGCTGGGAGACCCGATCGAGGCGACCGCCCTGCTCGCGACCTACGGCCGGGACCGGGACCGGCCCCTGTGGCTGGGATCGCTGAAGTCGAACATCGGCCACACGCAGGCGGCCGCCGGAGTCGGCGGGATCATCAAGATGATCATGGCCATGCGGCACGGGACGCTGCCGAAGTCGCTGCACTGCGCCGAGCCGTCGTCGCGCGTGGACTGGGACGAGGGCGCCGTACGGCTGCTGGCCGAGCCCGTCGGCTGGCAGACGGCGGACCGGCCGCGGCGGGCCGCCGTGTCGTCGTTCGGGATCAGCGGCACCAACGCCCACGTGATCCTGGAGGCGCCGGAGCACTCCGAGGCGGACGCACCGGCGCCGCGTAGCGAACCGCGGGCAGAGGTGACGCCGTTCGTGCTCTCCGCCCGTGGCGACGTCGCTCTGCGGCAGCGGGCCGAGGCGCTGGTCGAGCTGCTGGACGGCATGGAGGACGCGGACGAGCGGGTCCCGGACATCGCCGCCTCGCTGACGGCGGGCCGTTCGCTCCTCACCCACCGGGCCGTGGTGCTCGGGAGCGACGCCGGTGAACTGCGTGCCGGACTCGCCGCGCTCGCGGCGGAGGAGACCGCCGCCGATGTCGTCACCGGCACCGCGCGCGCCGGAGGGGGCGCCGCGTTCGTCTTCCCCGGCCAGGGCTCGCAGTGGCGCGGCATGGCACGCGAACTGCTGCGGACGTCCGAGGTGTTCGCCGCCCGGATGCGGGAGTGCGCCGAGGCGATCGAGGCGCACACGGACTGGTCGGTGCTCGACGTGCTCCGCGAGGAGCCCGGCTGCGCCGACGCCGACCGCGTCGACGTCGTACAGCCGCTGCTGTTCGCGATGAACGTCTCGCTCGCCGCGCTGTGGAACTCCGCCGGGGTCACTCCGGCCGCGGTGGTCGGGCACTCACAGGGCGAGATCGCGGCCGCGTGCGTGAGCGGGGCGCTGAGCCTCGACGACGCCGCACGCGTCGTGACCTTGCGCAGCCAGGCCATCGTCGCGATCTCCGGCTCCGGCGGCATGGTGTCCGTACCGCTGCCGCCCGCGGAAGCGGAGGCCCTGCTGGACGACCGCGTCTCGGTCGCCGCCGTCAACGGGCCGCGGTCCGTGGTCGTATCGGGCGACGTCCAGGGGCTGGACGAGCTGATGGCGCGTTGTGAGGCAGAGGGGGTGCGCGCCCGCCGGGTCCCGGTGGACTACGCGTCGCACTGCGCCCACGTCGAGGCGATCGAGGAGCGCGTGCTGCGCGACCTCGCGCCGATCAGCCCACGAGCGAGCGAGATCCCGTTCTACTCCACGGTGACCGGTGAACTCGCCGACACCGCCACGCTCGACGCGGCCTACTGGTACCGCAACCTGCGCCGGACGGTCCGCTTCGAGCAGACGATCCGGCTGATGACGGAGCGGGGCCTGGGGTTCTTCACCGAGGTCAGCCCGCATCCCGTACTGACCACGGCCCTTCAGGAGATCGCCGAGTCGGCCGGACCGGCCGGACCGGCCGGGGGCACGGTGGTGGTCACGGGCACCCTGCGCCGTGAACAGGGCGGCATGCGCCGGTTCCTGACGTCGGTAGCGGAGGCGCACACCGGCGGGCTGCCCGTCGACTGGGGACTGGCAGGGCGCAACGTCGAACTGCCCACCTATCCGTTCCAGCGGCAGCGGTACTGGCTGGAGCCGGACACGCTGCCGTCCGTCGCGGGCGCCCGCGTGGACCACCCGCTGCTCCGCGAGGTCGTCGACGTAGCCGACGGCGACGGCGTGCTGTTCACCGGCGAACTCTCGCTGCGGGCCCAGCCGTGGCTCGCGGGGCACCGGGTCGGCGACGCGGTGGTGCTGCCCGGCGCAGCGTTCGCGGAGCTGGCGCTCGCCGCGGCGGACCACACCGGGCTCGACGTGGTGACCGAACTCGACCTGGAAGCACCGCTGTTCGTCCCGGAGACGGGCGCGGTCCGCTTCCAGCTGTGGGTGGGCGGCCCCGACGAGGCGGGCAGCCGCCCGCTGTCCCTGCACTCACGGGCCGCGGGCGACGACACCCTGCCCTGGACACGGCACGCCTCCGGCAGCGCGGCACCCGAGTCGGCCGCGCCGCCCTGGCCGACGGACGAAGCGCCGCGGACAGCCGTCGCGGTCGATCCGGACGAGGCCTACGAGCGCCTCGCGGAACGCGGACTCGGTTACGACGGGTCCTTCCGGGGGCTGCGTTCCTGCCTGCGTGCCGAAGCCGGCCACTGGGCCGAGGTGAGCGTGCCGGACGATGCCGCCGACGGGTTCGGCGTCCACCCGGCGCTGCTCGACGCCGCGCTCCATCCGCTCGCGCTGGAGCCCGTCGAGGCGGGCAAGGTGCTCCTGCCGTTCTCGTTCACCGGGCTGCGGCTCCACGCCACCGGCGCGGCATCCGCGCGGGTCCGCCTGTCCGGCGGTTCCGTGCACCTGACCGATCAGGCCGGACTGCCCGTGCTGAGCGTCGAATCGCTCACGCTGCGTCCCGTCCGCCTGGACGAACTGCGGCCGCGTGACGGCAGCCTCCCCCTGCACGAGGTCCAGTGGGTGCCGGTGACGGCCACCGCACCCGCACCGTCCGCCGCGATGCTCGGTGACGACGCCGACGCCGACGCCGACGCCGAAGCCGATGTGCTCGTGGTGCAGCTCGGCACCGAGACCGCCGCCCCGGTCGCGGGCGCTTACGAACTGACCGCGCGGGCCCTGGAGTTGCTGCGCGACGAGCGTCACGCCGCAGCACGGCTGCTGTTCGTGACCCGGGACGCCTTCGCCGCCCGGCCGGACCCCGCCGCCGCGGCGGTCTGGGGACTCCTGCGCAGCGCTCAGGCGGAGAACCCGGGACGCCTGTCGATCCTCGACCTGCACGCCGACGAGCCGTTCGACTTCGACGCCGTCCGCGGGTCCCTCGGCGCCGGCGAACCCCAGCTGCGGCTGCGGGCCGGGACACTGCTGGCGCCCCGGCTCTCCCTCGTGGACGGCTCCGGTGAGATGGCGGAGTGGGACCCCGACGGCACGGTGCTGATCACCGGTGGCACGGGCATGCTGGGCTCGCTGCTCGCGCGGCACCTGGTGGCCGGGTACGGCGTGCGGCACCTGCTCCTGCTCAGCCGCCGCGGTGAGGCCGCCGAGGGCGCTCCGGAGCTGGTCGCGGAGCTGAGGGCCGCCGGGGCCGAGGTGACCGTCGCGGCCTGCGACGCCGCCGACCGCGACGCGCTGGCGGACGTGCTCGCGGCGGTGCCCGCGGACCACCCGCTGAGCGCGGTGGTGCACACCGCGGGAGTGCTCGACGACCACACCGTGGAGACGCTGGAACCCGAGCACGTCGAGCGCGTGTTCCGGCCGAAGGTCGACGTCGCCTGGAACCTGCACGAACTCGCCGGTGACGTAGGGAAGTTCGTGCTCTACTCCTCGCTCGCCGGCACGATGGGCACGCCCGGCCAGGGCAACTACGCCGCCGCCAACGCGTTCCTGGACGCGCTCGCGGCGCAGCGCCGTGCCGACGGGCTCGCCGCGACATCGCTGGCCTGGGGCCTCTGGAGCAACAGCAGCGGCATGACCGGCCATCTCGACGACGCCGCCGTGGCCAGGATGGCCGGCTCCGGCATCGCGGGCATGGACAACGCACAGGGCATGAAGCTCTTCGACGCCGCGATGGCGGCGGACCGGGCCACGCTCGTGCCGGCGCTGCTGAACCTGCCCGCGCTGCGCGCCCAGGCGGGAGCCGGAGCGCTGCCGGCGCTGTTCCGGGGACTGGTACGCGGTCCGCGGCGCCAGGCAACGGCAGGGGAGGGGCTGCCGCTCGCCGAACGCGTCGCCGGCCTGCCCGCGGCGGAGCGGGACCGGGTGCTGGGCGACCTCGTCCGGCGCTCGGTCGCCACGGCTCTCGGACATTCATCGCCCGAAACGGTCGACCCGCGGCGTGCGTTCAGCGAGCTGGGCTTCGACTCCCTGACCGCGGTGGAGCTGCGCAACCGCCTCAACGCCGCCACGGGGCTCCGGCTGCCCGCGACGACCGTATTCGACCACCCCACGGTCGCGGACCTGACGGCGCACCTCGCGTCGGAGCTGACCGGCTCGGACGCTGCCCCGGCGGGCAGTGGGCGTGCGGTGGCCGATGAGGCGGTTGCCATTGTCGGGATGAGTTGCCGGTTCCCCGGTGGTGTGGGTTCGCCGGATGAGTTGTGGCGGCTGGTGGATGAGGGCGTGGACGCTGTGGGCGCCTTCCCCGACGACCGCGGCTGGGACCTGGAGCGGCTCTTCGACGCCGACCCCTCCCGCACCGGGCACTCCTACACCCGCGAGGGCGGATTCCTTTACGACGCGGGCGACTTCGACGCCGACTTCTTCGGCATCAGCCCGCACGAGGCGACGGCCACGGACCCGCAGCAGCGGCTGCTGCTGGAGACCGCCTGGGAAGCGCTCGAACGCGCGGGCCTCGACCCGACCGCCCTGCGCGGCAGCGACACCGGTGTGTTCGCCGGCGTGATGCTGCACGACTACGCGAACAGCGTCGGCTCCGCACCGGCGGACCTCGAAGGCCAACTCGCGGTCGGCAGCGCGCCGAGCGTCGCCTCGGGCCGGGTCTCGTACACCCTCGGTCTTCAGGGGCCTGCGTTGACGGTGGATACGGCGTGTTCGTCGTCGTTGGTGGCGTTGCATCTGGCGGCGCAGTCGTTGCGCAACGGTGAGTGCGGGCTGGCCCTCGCGGGCGGCGCGACCGTGATGGCGACACCGGAGCTGTTCGTCGAGTTCTCACGCCAGCGCGGGCTGTCACCCAGCGGGCGGTGCCGGTCGTTCGCGGGCGCGGCCGATGGCACGGGTTGGGGTGAGGGTGCTGGGTGGTTGGTGTTGGAGCGGTTGTCGGAGGCGGAGCGGAACGGGCATCGGGTGTTGGCGGTGGTGCGGGGTTCTGCGGTGAATCAGGACGGTGCGTCGAATGGTTTGACGGCGCCGAATGGTGGTGCTCAGCGGCGGGTGATTCGGCGGGCGTTGGCGAATGCGGGTCTTGCGGCGTCGGATGTGGATGTGGTGGAGGCGCATGGGACGGGGACGTCGTTGGGGGATCCGATTGAGGCGGAGGCGTTGCTGGCGACGTATGGGCGGGAGCGTGAACGGCCGCTGTTGTTGGGGTCGTTGAAGTCGAATATCGGTCATGCGCAGGCGGCTGCTGGTCTGGGTGGTGTGATCAAGATGGTGGAGGCCATGCGGCATGCGCGTGTGCCTCGCACGCTCCACGTCGATGAGCCGACACCCCGCGTCGACTGGACGGCCGGCGCGATCGAGTTGCTCTCCGAACAGACACCGTGGCCCGAGACCGGCCGTCCACGCCGCTCGGCCGTCTCCTCGTTCGGCATCAGCGGTACGAATGCGCATGTGGTGTTGGAGGAGGGGCCGGGGGGTTCGGCGGGGGAGGTTGTGGCGCCGTCGGGTGATGCGGGGGCGTCGGGTGATGCGGCGGCGTCGGTGTTGCCGGTGGTGCCGTGGGTGGTGTCGGGGCGTTCGGTGGGGGCGTTGTCGGCTGGGGCTTCGCGGTTGCGGGGTGTGGTGGGTGATCCGGTGGATGTCGGGTTCTCGCTGGTGTCG
>NZ_JAASAG010000030.1 GCF_012726265.1 Streptomyces sp. HNM0575
ACGGCCTTGCGGTTCCGGTGTTGCGTAAGGGCCGGGGTGAGGAGACGGCGCTGCTGACGGCTCTGGCCCGGTTGCATGTGGCCGGTCACCGGGTGGAGTGGGCGCCTGTCTTCGAGGGCACCGGCGCGGTCCGTGTCGATCTGCCCACCTACCCCTTCCAACACGAACGCTACTGGCCGACCGCCTCAGTGAAGGCGGATGAGGCCGGGTCGCATCCGGTCGATGCGGCGTTGTGGGGGTTGGTGGAGTCGCGCGACGGCGATGCCTTGGCGCGGGTGTTGGGTGTGGATGCCTCGACGGCTTCGTCGATGGCATGGCGTCTTGGGGAATGGCGTAGCCGTGAGCGAGTCCGCTCCAGCACGGGGGGCTGGAGCTACCGCGAGTGGTGGAAACCCCTGACAGGCTTGACCAGCCACACCCCATCCGCGTCTGCCCCTACGACGGTTGACGTTCCTCCTGACTCCGCCGATGCCGATTCTGCTGTTTCCGGTGTGTGGTTGGTGGTGGTGCCTGCTGGTGGTGGTGTGCCGGTGGGGTGGGTGTCGTCGGTGGTGGGGCTTTTGGGTGCGGGTGTGGTGTGCCTGGAGGTTGAAGAGGGTGTGGAGCGGGCCGTGTTGGCGGCCCGTATAGGGGAGGCGCTTCCTTCCGTACAGGAATGTGCGGGTGTGTTGTCGTTTTTGCCGGTTGGTGATGGTGGTGTCGGTTCCCTGAGCTCGGGTGCGGCGGGTGGGTCGGGTGTGCCGGGTGGGTTGTGGGGTTCGGCGGTGTTGGTGCAGGCGTTGGGGGATGCCGGTGTGGTGGGGCCGGTGTGGGGTGTGACGTGTGGTGCGGTGGTTGCGGTGCCGGGGGATGTGGTGGTGCATCCGGTGCAGGCGGCGGTGTGGGGGTTGGGTCGTGTGGCGGCGTTGGAGTTGCCGCAGCGGTGGGGTGGTTTGGTGGATCTGCCTGCCGACCCGGACTCGTGGGGTGAGGAGATCGGGCGGTCTTTGTCCCGGCTGTTGGCGTCTGGCGCGGGTGAGGATCAGGTCGCTGTCCGCGACACGGGTATCTACGGCCGCCGCCTGGTACCCACCGAACTGAGCACCGTCTCCGAGTCCGAGTCCGTTTCCGCCTCCGAGCTCAGTTCGGTCTCTGAGTCCGTCTCGTCCGAGTCGTCGTCTGCTGCCTCGGGTTGGGTGCCGTCGGGGTCGGTGTTGGTGACGGGTGGTACGGGTGCGTTGGGTGCGCGGGTGGCGCGGTGGTTGGTTGAGCGGGGCGCAGGCCATGTGGTGTTGACCAGCCGTCGGGGCCTGGATGCCCCGGGTGCGCATGAGTTGCGTGATGAGTTGGTGGGTCTGGGTGCGCGGGTGACGATCGCCGCCTGTGATGCGG
>NZ_JAASAG010000031.1 GCF_012726265.1 Streptomyces sp. HNM0575
GCTGTCAGTCGCCGCCGTTGCCGGGTGTGGGGGTGGTCTTCTGGATCTGGAGGAGGAACTCGGTGTTGGACTTGGTCTGCTTCATCTTGTCCAGCAGCAACTCGATGGCCTGCTGCTGATCCAGCGCGTGCAGCACCCGGCGGAGCTTCCAGATGATCTGAAGCTCATCGCCCGCCATGAGGATCTCCTCCTTACGCGTACCGGAGGCATCCACATCCACCGCCGGGAAGATCCGCTTCTCCGACAGCTTCCGGTCCAGCTTCAGCTCCATGTTCCCGGTGCCCTTGAACTCCTCGAAGATCACCTCATCCATACGGGAACCGGTCTCCACCAACGCCGCCGCCAGAATCGTCAGCGACCCACCGTCCTCGATGTTCCGCGCCGCACCAAAGAACTTCTTCGGCGGATACAACGCCGTGGAATCCACACCACCGGACAAGATCCGCCCCGACGCCGGAGCCGCCAGGTTGTACGCCCGCCCCAGCCTGGTGATGTTGTCCAACAGCACCACCACATCGTGACCCAGCTCCACCAGCCGCTTCGCCCGCTCGATCGCCAACTCCGCGATCGTGGTGTGATCCTCCGCAGGACGATCGAACGTCGAAGAGATCACCTCACCCTTCACCGACCGCTGCATGTCGGTGACCTCTTCCGGACGCTCATCGACCAGCACCACCATCAGATGGCACTCCGGATTGTTCACCGTGATCGCATTCGCGATCGACTGGAGCACCATCGTCTTCCCCGCCTTCGGCGGCGCCACGATCAAACCCCGCTGCCCCTTGCCGATCGGCGAGACCAGATCGATGATCCGCGCCGTCAACCGGCCCGGCTCCGTCTCCAACCGCAACCGCTCCTGCGGATACAACGGCGTCAGCTTGTTGAACTCCGACCGCGACCGGCCACCCTCCGGCGACGCACCATTGACCGAATCCAGCCGCACCAGAGCATTGAACTTCTCCCGCCGCTCCCCCTCACGCGGCTGGCGCACCGCACCCGTGACATGGTCGCCCTTACGCAGACCGTTCTTCCGCACCTGCGCCAACGACACATACACATCACTCGGACCCGGCAGATACCCCGACGTCCGCACGAACGCATAGTTATCGAGAATGTCCAAAATCCCCGCCACCGGGATCAGCACATCATCCTCAGCGACCTGCGGCTCAGCATCCTCACGCCCACCACGACGCCCACGACGATCCCGATAACGCCCCCGACGACCACGACGACC
>NZ_JAASAG010000032.1 GCF_012726265.1 Streptomyces sp. HNM0575
TGTATTGATCACGAGCGTTGTTGACACTTGTGGGTCTTGATCATGGCGAAGGCCTCCGCTGTGGTGGAGCTGTCTAAGGACTGCACCGCAGGGAGGCCTTCGTGTACCACCGTAATGCCCGTCTGACCGTGATCGGTCGGCGGTTGCTGGTTGACCGAGTCGGATCCGGTCGTCCCGTCGCGCACGTCGCGGCCGAGATGGGCATCTCGCGACCCACCGCTTACAAGTGGGTCCGCAGGTTCCTCGCTGAAGGTGAAGCGGGGTTGGCGGACCGCTCCAGCCGTCCGCGCTCCACGCCGCACCGCACCCCTGCCGCCCTGGAAGCGCGGGTGTGTCAGATACGCACCAGCCGCAAGCTCGGGCCGGCCCGGATCGGGCCGATCCTGGGCATGCAGCCCTCCACCGTGCACCGGGTGCTGACCCGGCATGCGCTGAACCGCCTGGCGTGGCTGGACCGCCCGACCGGGCAGCCCATCCGCCGCTTTGAGCGCAGTCGGCCCGGTGAACTCGTCCACGTCGATATCAAGAAGCTGGGCAACATCCCCGACGGCGGCGGGTGGCGCGTGACCGGCCGCCAGCGTGGCGGCACGAACAGCCGTGCCAGCACACCGGTCCGCAAGGGCCATCATCCGGTACTCGGCTACAGCTACATCCACTCCGCCGTCGACGACCACTCCCGCCTCGCCTACAGCGAGATCCATCCCGATGAACGCAAGGAGACCGCCACCGCCTTCTGGCACCGGGCCCAAGCGTTCTTCACCCGGCACGGCATCACCGTCGAACGCGTCCTGACCGACAACGGGCCCTGCTACCGGTCACGCACCTGGCGCCAGGCGCTGGCCGCCGCGGGCATCAGCCACAAACACATCCGCCCCTACCGGCCGCAGACCAACGGGAAAGTGGAGCGCTTCAACCGCACCCTGCTCGATGAATGGGCCTACCTGCGGCCCTACACCAGCAACGACCAACGCACCGCAGCCCTGGCAGACTTCCTCCACACCTACAACCAACACCGCTGCCACACCGCACTCGGAGGCAAGCCACCGATCAGCCGCGTGAACAACGCACCAGGTCAATACAGCTAG
>NZ_JAASAG010000004.1 GCF_012726265.1 Streptomyces sp. HNM0575
TGGCGACGAGGCACTGTCACTCTCCTCGAAGTAGAACTGGGCTTCAGAGCAGGGCTTCCCGCTAGCGCCCGCGAACCCGCCACCCTCCACAATGGCCGTGCCATCACCTCCAGGAGCAGCCACAGAGGAGTGTGGCGTCGTCGCTGGTGACGCCACCGCGTTGACGTTTCAGGTCGGTGGAGAGCCGGCGCACCAGGTGGGTCACTCCGGAGGTCTGCGGGGAGATGTGCTCGATGGTGTCGATCAGGCGCTGCTCGCCGAACTGCTCCCCGCTAGACGTCCGAGCGCCGGGCGTGCCGGTAGGCGCCCATGGCCACGGTCGCCAGTCCCGCGGCTTTCAGTCCGTGCCCCATCGCGTCGATGATGGCCGCGTGAAGGATGTCCTCGTTGAGGACGTAGTCCAGGCTGTCCCCGGCGACCTCATACGTGGGCTCTAGGAGACCGGCGACGGAAACCTATGGGGGCGTCATCGACAGCGGCGGAAGCAGCTTGCGCTGGATCTCGGCCGGGACGCTCATCGGGGCGCCCTGGCACCGGGCCATGAAGAACTGGTCCGTGTAATGGCTCTTGGTGACGAGAATATCCGCGACCAGGCTCGCCAGCCGGCCCAGCAGCCGCAGATCGTGCTCCCCGACAGAGTCCAACGTGAGGGACAGGACGCCGACCTCATCGCTGCCGTCGAGCAGCGGCAGATACATCCGCACCCCGTCTGCCTGCTGCTCCCGGAGCGGACGCCGGTCCATCAGCGCCCTCCCCGCCATCGAGCCGTCGAGGACGGTCGGATGACCGTCCATGAGTCCCGGCCTGGGAGGGGCACCAGCAGGCGCGGGTCATGGTCCTGAAGGTGGATCTAGATTCTCCGGCCGCCGATCCGGCTGATCTCTTCCGCCACCAGCGGGGCGATCAAGTGCGGCGACATCTCGTGCGCCCTGTCCAGAAGCAGCCCCAGCAGGCGCTCCCCGAACCCCTCGGAGAGATCAGCAGCAACACGGCGGCCGTCATGCCGGCTCTCGTCCACAGCGCGCTGCCTTCCCTCGCCCGGCATCCCCTTCCCGGTCACCACGGTCGCCCAGAACCGTCGTCACAGCACACAGGTGCTACGCCACACGGCGTGAACTCCTCGGGGCCACGAGCTCCAAGACGGTGTCCCGTGCGGTGAGGCGGCCATTAGGTTCAACCGTCTCAACCCCTCCTCGTCCCTTGCCCGGCGAACTCCCGGATCGCTGCGCAGAGTCGGGACCGCCCCGTACGAATGGCCCTGGCACAGACCTGGGTTGCCCCTCTGGCATCATCAGGCTCCCCACGACTGGAGAGATCACCTCATGCGTGTGCTGATGCCCCTGCCCGACCGCGACTTCGACGTCACCGAAGTCGCCGTCCCCTGGCGCCTGTTGACCGACGCGGGCCATCAGGTCACGTTCGCCACCGAGTCGGCCGGTACGGTGCCCGCCGCCGATCCCCGCCTGCTGACCGGTGTGTTGTTCGGGAAGCTCGGTGCCGAGGACGAGGCCAAGGAGTTCTACGGTCAGCTTCGTGCCAGCGCCGAGTTCCAGGCGACCGTCGCCTGGGCGGACATCAACCCTGCGGCGTACGACGGGCTGGTGCTGCCCGGCGGGCACGCGCCCGGCATGCGCCAGTACCTCGGCTCGGCCGTACTGCGGGACAAGGTCGCCCGGTTCTGGGGTCTGGGCCGTCCCGTCGGGGCGATCTGCCACGGCGTGATCGTCCTCGCGCGCACCCGCGACGCGGAGTCCGGCCGCAGCGTGCTGGCGGACCGCGAGACGACGTGCCTGCCCAAGTACATGGAGCGCGCCGCCTACTTGCTCACAGCCTGGAAGCTGGGCCGCTACTACCGCACGTATCCCACGTACGTGGAGGACGAGGTGAAGGCTACCCTCGACGTGCCCGGCAAGCAGTTCCGCAGGGGCCCGCGTGCGGGCACCGCCCGGGGCACCGCCACCGACGACGGCCCCGCGTTCGTCGTCGAGGACCGTAATTACGTCTCCGCCCGCTGGCCCGGCGACGCCTACCTCTTCAGCCGACGCTTCCTCGCCGCCCTCAAGTCGTAGGCGAACGGCCGAGTCGACGCCAAGCGCCGAACCCGACACGAGAGCACGCCCCGCTCGGGCCGGCACCTGCGCCTGGTCTCCCAGCCTTCCCGGCGGCAGCGGAACCGGCGGCTCAGCAATACCCGGGTGCCGGAACGCGAAGAGGAGCGCGCCGCGTAAGGAGTCGTCGAGAGAGGACTGTTCACCACATGGTTGATCGTGTTCTGCGCTTGAACCTCGTCTCACCGGCCTCCGGCAGCTCCGGTGGCTCGACGGCGACGGACTTCCTTCTCGGTCACTATCTGCGTGATCCGTGGCGCGTGACGCAGTCGCTGCTCGCCCGGCTTCAGCACATGGTGCTGGAGTGGTGGCCGCTCGCGGCTCCGGTACTGATGGTGGCGGTGGTCTCGGTCATCTGGGGGCGGGTGAGCTGGCGGCGCCGGTGCCGTCGTCAACTCGCTGCGGAGGCCCGGGTGGTGCAGGTGCTGCCGCCACCGACCGTGGCCGCGGAAGGCGCCGCCGCGCTGTGGGCAAATCTGGTGGGTCTGTGTCAACAACCGCCGTCGGTTGCAGGTCATCGAGGAAATGCCCAGCAGCAGCCCTGTCTGTGCGCACGCCTCGTATACGGCGTCTTGTGGGTGTTTCACGGCCAGCCATTAGAGGCCGCCGCACATCTCCTCCAGTACTTGCGACACTTGCTCCGGCTTGGTGAACGGCATGTTCCCGGCCATGAGTTCTTCGCGACGCCGGGCGAAGGCGGTGAGTAGACGGCCCAGGTGTCGGCGTTTGACGGTCAAGATCTCCGTCAGGTCGGCGAGCCGGGCGTCGAGGCCCTCCAGTGAGTGGGCGTCAGTGCCCAGGGCAGCGGGAATCTTCGCATCGGCAGGGGCTAGGACACCGTGCCACCGATAAGCGGATTGCGCCTGATCAACATCGTCGGTCCCGAGGTGTTGCAGAGCGCTGTGTCGGCGCTGGATGACGAGATCAGGCAACCATCGGCGTCTGCTTCCCTGCCACAGACTCAGAATCGCGCGGAGACCGAACCGTCACCACCTGAACAATTCCCGACCAGACAGTTGGCAGAGTCACGGGCTGCGCATTTCCGGTAACTGCGGCCGACAGGTCGACAGACGTCACCCTGGGGCAGATGCCGAGCCCCTCCTCTGCAAATACCGGCCCGTGCAGCTGCTGGCGCGTCCCGCCCACGCAGCACTGATTTACCGCCGTTTGGACAGGCAAGGCATCAATGTGGCGAACCGCAATGCCATCACTGGGCTCCAGGGAAGGGTGCGAAAGCGAGGGCGGGCGCTGATTGCCAACTCGCCGCTGCTGACCTCGTTGACCGTGAAAAGCAGTTGCACCCTGAGCGAGGCCTCAACGCTTCGCTCATGCCGGCCCCGCGGTGTGCTCGCTTCAGGCCAGCCGCCGGTGATGCGCGGCCGGCGGCGGCGACTTGGAGAGGGTGATTCAGCGGGGCTTGGCCACCACGAACCACGCCGAAGCCACCGCCTGCAAAGCCACAACCACCCCCACCAGCAGCGGGACCGAGTGCTCGTAGAGGGCTCCGGTCAGCGCGCCGCCTGCCAGGATCGCCGCTCCGACCACGCTGGCGAAGATTCCGTATGCGGTGCCGCGGCGGGAGACGGGGACGAGGTCGACGACGACGGCGCGGAGGGTGGATTCCTGAACCCCCGTCGCGGTGCCCCACACCAGCCAGCCCGTCGCCGCGACCGCGAGGGCGTTGTTGAACGCCAGCGCCGGAACGGCCGCCGTCAGCAGAGGCAACACCGGCAACACCCGCGCTCCCACACGGTCGTAGGCCCAGCCGGTGGTCAGCGCCACCAGGGCGTCGACGCCCATCGCCGCCGCGTACAGCACCGGAACCAGGGCCGTGGCGAGTAGGCCGGCGTGTACGAGGTAGAAGGAGAGAACACCGAAGGTGACAAGGCCCGCCGTCGTGGCCGCCGTGGAAGCCGCGCAGTGCCAGAACCGGCCCGGCACCCCCCGGCATCCTGCCCCGCCGGGCGGCCGCGGCGATGCGGCCAGATCCCACTCGTAACCGGCGGGGTCGGGCACACGCACCCGCAGCCACACCAGCACCGCCGGCACGGCCGCGCCGGGCAGGGCGAGCATTCCGAGGGCCGGTCCGTAACGGCCCCCGCTCACGGCGAGCACGCCGGCAACCGCCAGCGGCCCGGCCAGCGCACCGGCCTGGTCCAGTGCCTCGTGCACGGCGAAGCCCCGCCCGCGCCCGGTTGCCGCCGTCGTGTAGGAGAGCAGCGAGTCCTTCGCGGGACTGCGCATAGCCTTGCCGACGCGTTCGGCGATCACCAGCACGCACGCCGCCCACAGCACCCCGGGCACCCCGAGCACCCCGAGCAGCGGCACGGCGATCACCGTGAGCGCGTTCCGGCGATGGCCAGACCCCAGAAGCGTTGCGTACGGTCCGCCAGCGGGCCCGAGATCAGACGCAGACCCAGGGCCGCCACCTCCCCGGCGCCGGTGACCACGCCGACCACCAGTGCCGAGGCGCCGAGCGACGCCAGAAGCGGCCCGGTGACCGAGCGCGCGCCCTCGTAGACCACGTCGGCGAGCAAGCTGACGGCGCCGAAGGCGACGATGAAACGCCAAGGACGCAGCCCGGGCCCGGACGCAGACTCCCAAGCCCTCCTGCCCGTCCGGGCCTCGGGCCGGACGGAGGCCGCGCTGCCCGGATCCGCGTCCTCTCCCCCACGCCTACGGCTGGACTTCCGCCTTGTAGCAGGTCGTGCAAGTCATCCGGCGGGCCGGGCGCGGCAGATGGGTCCGGCCGAGACCGGAACCACGGCGCAGCGTCTGGGGCGCCGCGTGCGTGTGGCTGGTGCACACGCACGCGCCGCATCGTTTGCACACCGCCACCGCCGGGGTGCTGTGGTCTTCGCAGAGGCAGTCATAGCAGTTCATGGCTGAAGTTCCGTTCTCGTCACGGGAGTTGAGCACATCCGGAAAGGTGACGGGACCGGAGCCGGCCGGGAGAGCGCCGACGGCGGCAGACGAACAGCAGAGAGCACTGCTGCGCCGGGAAAGGGGCGACTCCACCGGGCACCTCCTTGGGCATGCGGTCCTGACACCTCGGTCAGGAACCATCAGCCCGAAAGGGCGGTTCGGGCCTCAAGGGCGGCCCGGGCGGGATCCATCGCCTGAACCAGAGTGAACCCCCACCTTCGTCGCAGGTCAAGGCGGCCTGCGCGGCGCGTCGACCAGACGCGCCGAAGCCGGAAACGGGCGCCGGAGCAGGCACGGGGCGGGCGCCGGGGCACAAAGGACGTGCAGTGAACGAGCCCGCGACCGGCCCGGCGCGCTCGGCGCGCTCGTGGGCGCTACCGGCGGGCGGGCCGGTAGATCCGCACGCGTTCCAGCAGGACCGTACCGCCGACGGCCAGGACGTCGTGCAGCGAGTCGGCGAAGATCCGCAACCGCTCCTCGCTGTCCACGACCACCACCACGCAGGGCCCGTGATCAGCCAGGCGGAACGGGCGCGACCGGTGAATGCGGTGGTGCCGTCCGAAGCCCTGGAACCCGTGGAAGACGCTGGCTCCTCGCAGGCCCTGCTTGTGCGCCCGGTGCACGATCTCCGCGAAGACGGGACGGTGCCGCCATATCGCGTCTCCTGCCACGTGGATCGTCAGCCGGGCCGACGGGTCTTCCTGCCGCATCACATACCCCTCGACGGAAGTGTGATGCCCGTCACGCTACTGCCGGGGCGGGCCGCCGGGGAGGGGGCGTGAGACGTCCCCAGTGGACGCCTCCGCAGCGGGCGCCTTCGCCCGCCGGCTTTCGCGGCTGTGCCGGCAGGTTCCGCTCCGGCACATGATGACGATCGAACGCACCATGGGCGAGGGCGGTGAGGCTCGCCCTTACCCGCACGCCCCGTGCCGATGGCCTCTGCGTGGCCGGCTGCTCCGTGTCCGCCGGCCGCCTGCCGCATGAGCCGGGAGGTGCAAGGCCCCATGCCCGCCCACAGCATCCTGTTCCCCGAACCCGACGACACCGAACGACTGCCGACGATCACCGGACCGACCACACATCCCGTCCTCCGCCTTCCGAAGGCTAGTGTCGACACTTAACCGATAGAGGGAATAGCCAGCCGAATTCGCCGCAGACGCAGTCCCCCGCTTTCTGTGCGGAGCGGCGGGATGCGATGTCGGCGGGCCCGGGGTGGGGGCACTTCTCGTCGTCGGTGGTCTAGTGCTTCGTGTGCGCGTATCGACTTGTTCAAGTGCAGGAAGAGCGGGGTGCGGAGGGGCGAGGCGGTGCGGCGCTCCCGCAGGATTTCAGCCGGGGTTCGGGGGCGCGGGCCGGGGCGACGGAAACAACGGGGACAAGTGGTTGCAGCTCTATGGACACCGGTTGATGCCGCTGCTTGAATCCTAGTGTCGACACTTCATGGACGGTGTCGTGACGGGTGATTGTGGCCGGAGCGCCCCTTCCCGCCCGATCCGGTCGGCCGCAACGCCGGTACGGCCGGCTCCCCTCCGAAGGAGGCTCCGTGAATCAACCCCTTCAGAAACTGCTCGTCGGTGACGTGACACTCGGGTACCGGTCGGCCCGTACCGGTTCGTTCTCCCTCGCGTGCGATGGGCTGTCGTTCGATGTCGCCGAAGGTGAATTCGTTGCGATCGTGGGCCCCAGCGGTTGCGGGAAGACCTCCTTCCTCAGCGCTGTGGCCGGTCTGCTGCCGGTGTCCTCGGGGCGGCTGGAGCTCAACGGGGAGCAGATTCAGGGCCCTTCGCCGGACCGTTCACTCGTCTTTCAGCAGGCGTCCCTCTTCCCGTGGCGCACGGTGGAGGCCAACATCGCGTTCGGTCTCAAGGCACAGCGGCGGCTCGACACGAAGGGCAAGGAGCGGGTCGCCGGGCTCGTGGAGCTGGTCGGACTCTCCGGCAAGGAGGGGAAGTACCCGCGCGAGCTCTCCGGGGGCATGGGGCAGCGCGTCAATCTGGCCCGCGCCCTGGCGACTGATCCGGACCTGCTCCTGCTGGACGAGCCCTTCTCCGCGCTCGACGCGCAGACCAGGGAGGTCATGCAGGAGGAGCTGACCCGGATCTGGCAGGCCGACAGGACCGGCAAGGGCAAGACCGCCGTCTTCGTCACCCACGACGTGCCGGAGGCCGTGTTCCTCGCGGACCGGGTGGTCGTGTTCTCCGACGGGCCCGCCCGCCTGCTCGAGGTCGTGAACGTCGACCTGCCGCGACCGCGCGACGCCGCCGTCAAGCGGTCCGCCGAATTCCAGGCGATCAGTGACCACATCCTGCGGCTCGTGATGAGCCGGTCCCAACCAGGCCGAAGGGCGAGTGACCATGACAGCCACACAACTGTCGCCGGATAGCGTCCGGCCGCCAGTGCGCATGGCCGGGCCGCGTCCGCGCCGTACGTCGAGCCGCCACCTCAATCTGGCCCTCGGTGTCGTGGGAGTCGCGGTGGTACTGGGCGCATGGCAGCTCTGCGCCGTCACCGGCATCGTCGACCCCAACTTCAGCAGCTCGCCGTCCGGTGCCTTTCTGGCCCTGATCGGCTCGATCGGTTCGGGGGCGATCTGGGCGCCGCTCGGTTCGACGCTCTCCATCGTGGCGCTCGGCATGGCGATCTCGGTCGTCGCCGGCATCCCGGCCGGCCTGCTGATCGGGCGCAACAAATACCTTCATGGCCTGACGGACCCGCTGATCAGCATCATGTACTCGGTTCCGTACGTGGTCTTTCTGCCGATGCTCATCTTCTGGTTCGGGATAGAGATGAACGCGCGCCTGGTGATCGTGGTGTGGAGCTCGCTGTTCCCGCTGCTGATCAATGTCATCGCCGGGAGCCGCAATCTGGACCCCGCCTACACGCAGGTATCCCGCGTCTATTGCGCGTCCCGCCTGTACACGCTCAGGGCCGTCGCCTTCCCCGCGACGTTGCCGTACATCCTGGCCGGCATACGGCAGGCGGTCGGCCGCGCGCTGATCGGGGCGATCGTCGCTGAGCTCTTCATGGGCTCCTCGGGACTCGGCTATCAAGTGCAGCTCCAGACCTCGAACTTCGCGATGGACGAGGCGATGGCGTCCATCGCGGTCATCGCCGTGGTCGCCATCGTCCTCACGCGGGGCGTCGGTCACCTGGAGCGCCGGTTCACATTCTGGTCGGCATCCGATTGAGCCGCTCGACGGCAGTCACCGACCGGATGACACGACAGCAAAGGACTCCCGTCAATGCGTAAGCGCATCACCAGAAGGCTGTGCGTACCCCTGGGCGCCCTGCTGACGCTGACCGTGCCGGGCTGTGCGGTGTCGAGTTCCGCGTCGGTCCACCCGTCGAGCATGAAGATGACCATCGGCTACACCGCCATCGGCGCGGCCTATTCGGATCTGTACATCTGCCAGGACAAGGGGATCTTCAAGAAGAACGGTCTCGACGTCGAGATCACTCTTCTCAACAGCTCCTCGCAGCTGGTGGCGGCGCTCGTCAGCGACAGCGTCCAGGTCGGTGTGGGAGCCACCACGGCGACGGCGGCCGGGGCGATGAATCTGAAGGGCGTCGATCTGCGGTACGTCGCACTGCCGATCAACCGGTACTACATGGAGATGTGGGGACGGCAGTCCGTGAAGCCGGGCGACGGCCTCAAGGGCAAGAAGATCGGGCTCAGTTCACCCGGCTCGCTGGGCGACGCGGCCGTGGACGCGCTGATCAAGAAGAACGGCTGGTCCGAGGGGGACGTGGAGAAGGTCTTTCTCAAGTCGACGCCCGCCGAGGTGTCCGCCCTGGAGAACGGCGCCGTGGATGCCATCGTGACCCAGCCGCCCACGGGCACCAAGACGAGGCAGAAGGGCTTCAAGAAGGTCATGGACTTCACGTCCCTGCCTGCCGCGGCCAACGCCTACACGGTCAAGTCGGACTATCTCTCCGCCAATCGCAAGGCGGTCGCGGCCTTCATCAAGTCCGAGGCGGAATGCCTGGCCATGCTGCACAACGACCGTGACGCGGCGCTGGCCAGCATCATGAAGCACAGCGGCGTCGACGACAGAGAGCTCGCCGAGTACTCGTATGACTTCTTCAAACCGCTGTGGGCCAGGAATCCGAGGGTCGACCCGAAGCTCGTCGAGAACGCCTTCGCCGTCACCGCCGCCAAGGACATCGGGACGATGCCGGACGACACCGGAGCGTTCATCGACAACTCCTACGTCGACAAGCTGCGCGATTCGGGCTACATCGACTCCCTTTACCGTCGCGGCGCGAAGGATGAGTGACGTGGGGTCACTTGACGACATGGACGACCTGCGGAGCTGGCTGGCGCTCGCCGAGAAGCTCGGCGAGGTCAGAAGCATCCGCGGCGCCCATTGGGACAAGGAGATCGGCGCAGCTTCCGAGGCCAACTACAGGAGCGCCGCACCACCGGCGCTGGTCTTCGACGACATCGTCGGCTATCCCACGGGGATGCGTGTCCTCACGGCCTCCATGAGCAACGCCCGCCGCCTCGGCATGACGCTCCGGCTCGGCACGGATCTCGACGACCGGGCCCTGATCGAGGCGCTGCGCAGCAAGCCCGGAGAGTGGGCGGCGAACGCGTCGCGCTATCCCGTGAACGAGGTGGAGACGGGTCCGGTCAAGGAGAACGTGACCGGACCCGAGGCCGCGGACCTGCTGGTCTTCCCCGTGCCCCAGTGGCACGAGGCGGATGGCGGACGGTACATCGGCACCGGATGCGCCGTGTTCACCACCGACCCGGAGACGGGTGTGCTCAACGCGGGCGCCTACCGCATGCAGGTGCAGAACGGCGGACGTGCCGCGAGCGTCAACATCGAGGCGGGCAAGCACGGTGCCGCCCATGTGCGGGAGTGGTTCGCGCGGGAGGGCAGGGCGCCCGTAACGGCGTCGTTCGGCCACGACCCGCTGCTGCTCGTCGTCGCCGGTACGGAGGTGCCCGCGGGGGTCTCCGAGTTGGAGTACGCGGGCGCCGTGCGCGGCAGGTCCGTCGACGTCATCAGGGGCGAGGTCACCGGGCTGCCCGTTCCCGCCACCGCCGAGATCGCCGTCGAGGGATGGCTCTATCCCGGCCGGCGGGAGCAGGAGGGCCCCTTCGGCGAGTGGACCGGCTATTACAGCGGCGGCACGGAACCGGTCCTGACGATGGACATCGAGCGGATCTACCACCGGGACGACCCCATCCAACTCGGCGCACCTCCGGGAAAGCCGCCGCACGACTACTCGTACATGCGCAGCGTCATGAAGTCCGCGATGATCCAGGACGCGCTGATCCGGTCGGGCCTGCCCGGCGTGGAGGGAGTGTGGGCCCACGAGGCGGGCGGCGGGCGCCAGTTGCTCGCTGTCGCCGTCCACCAGCGGTACGCGGGCCACGCCAGGCAGGCCGGCTGTCTGGCGGCACAGATACCGGCCGCCGCATACATGAACAAGTTCGTGGTCGTCGTGGACGCGGACGTCAATCCGCGCAGCCTCAACGACGTGGTGTGGGCGATGTGTACGCGCACGGACCCGGTCGGGGACATCGAGACCATGAGCCGGACGTGGGGCAGCCGCGTCGACCCGCTGCGCGAACAGGGAGTGCCGCCGTTCAACACCCGGGCCGTCATCGACGCGTGCCGGCCGTGGCAACGTCTCGAATCGTTCCCCCGTGTCGCGGAGTCGAGCGAGGAACTGCTCGACCGTGTCACCAGGCGCTGGCCGGATGTACTGGGCGGCATTCGTTGAGCGCCGTGCCGATCCCGTCCGAATACCCCACGATCGGGGACGCGGCCAGGCGGCACGAGGTGACCCGGATGCTGAACCGGGGTGTCGCGGGCTCCGGTATCGCCGGGGAGATAGCCGTCGCCGTCGCCGCGGAGATCATCGAGGGCAGGCTGGCTCCCGGCGACGACCTCAACTCCGTAGAGCTGGCGCGGACGTTCGGCAGCAGCAGGACGCCGGTCAGGGAAGCACTGCTGATCCTGGAGCGGGAAGGGTTCGTCCAGATCACCGCCCGTCGCAGGCCCCGGGTCGCGCGGCTGCTGCTCAGTGAGGTCAGGGAGCTCTACAACCTGCGCGCCGAGTTGTACGCGATCGTCAGCAACTGCGTGTGCCGGGTCGCCACGGAGGAAGACCTCGAACTGCTCCGAGTGCAACAGCGGAGCCTGGAGTCGGCGGCTGAAGACGACGACGTCGACCGCTACTTCTGGGTCAACGTGCACTTCCGCAACACCGAGGCGGCCATCGCGAGGGATGCGACCTTGCGCCGGGTGCTGGACACACTCGGCCTCCGCGCGCTCCAGCTCCGTCACCTGAGCCTGTCGCTGCCGGGCAGGCTCACCCCGTCCGTGCAGGACCACGCGCGCCTGCTGCGCGCCTACGAGGACCGGGACGCCGAGCTGGCCTCGGCACTCACCCAGTCCCTGGTCCGGGGTGGGCTCAGAGCCATCGAGAGGTCCGGATGGACGGGCGAGGACCCATGACTGCCGGGACGACGACGAGCGGCACCGCGCACACCGGCGGCGCAGGCGGAAACACCCACGAGACCGAGACGAGGAAAGGGCGAGGAAGGCGATGTCCGTACCACTGCGTTTCCGGCTCAATGACGAGGACATCGAGATACAGGTCAAGGATCCCGGCGCACCACTGCTCGACGTCCTCCGGCACGATCTCGGCCTCACCGGCACCAAGTCGGGATGCGAGATCGGGTATTGCGGCGCGTGCACCGTCATCGTGGACGGCGAGGCCGTGCCGTCCTGCCTTCAGATGGCCGGCCTCCTCGAAGGCAGGGACGTGCGCACCATCGAGGATCTCGGTGGCCCCGGCGGACTCGACCCGGTGCAGCGCGCGTTCGTCGAAGAGGCGGGTTTCCAGTGCGGCTTCTGCACACCGGGTCATGTCATGGCGCTGCGTGCGCTCCTGGACGAGGACGCGGCGCCCGATGAGGAACGGCTGCGCACCACCGTCGACGGCAACTACTGCCGCTGCACCGGCTATGTGAAGATCCTCGACTCGGCACGCCGGGCCGTCGCCCTCCAGGCCGGTGCCGGAGAGACCGGTGCCGGAGAGACCGGTGCCGGAGAAACCGGTGCCGGCGACGTGGAATCCGCCCCCGGACAGGAGCTGCGCTGATGTCCACGACCGAAGCCCCACCGACCGGGCTCGACCTCGGCAGCGCCGTGCTGCCCCCGCTCATCGGCAGCGCGGTGGAACGCATCGACGCCGTGGAGAAGGTGTCGGGTCGTGCCTCGTACGCGGCCGACACCCGGCTGCCCAGGATGCTCTACGGCGCGGTCCTGCGCTCCCCGCACCCGCACGCACGCGTCCTGTCGATCGACACCTCGCGCGCCCGGCGGCTGCCCGGGGTGCACGCCGTCATCACCGGCGAGGACACAGCGAAGATCAAGTGGGGTGCGTTCCGGCCCGACCTGTATCCGCTGGCCGTCGGCCTGGTCCGGTACGTGGGAGACGAGGTCGCCGCCGTCGCCGCCCGGGACCTGGAGACCGCGCGCCGCGCGTGCGAGCTGATCTCCGTCGCATACGAGCCGCTGCCCGCCGTGCTCTCCCTGGACGAGGCGCTCGCCGACGGCGCGCCGCTCGTACACGAGGACGCACCCGGCAATGTGGCCCACGAGTTCGCCTTCGACCGAGGCGGCGCCGACGAGTGGTTCGAGCGCAGCGACGTGATCGTCGAGGGCGTCTGGCAGACCGCCCGCCAGTGGCACGGGTCCATCGAGACCATCGGCTGCACCGCCGAGTGGTCACAGGACCGGGTCTCGATGTGGGTCAACACCCAGACTCCGTTCCTCGCCCGGCAGCGGTACGCGACCGCGCTCGGACTGCCGCTGCGTGCCGTCCGCGTCGTGCAGACCGAGATCGGCGGCGGGTTCGGCGGCAAGTCGGGCGACGACAACACGTCCGTGATCTGCGCGATTCTGGCCCGGAAGACGGGCAGGGCGGTGCAGATGATGAACACCCGCGAGGAGGAGTTCCTCGCGAGCCGCCCCCGCATTCCCATGCGCTACCGCGTCAAGCTCGGCTTCACCGCGTCCGGCCTCGTCACCGCCAAGGACATCACGGTGATCGCCGACAACGGCGCCTACACCGGGAAGGCACAGGCGGTGCTCGGGGCCGCGACCGTACGGCATGACGCGCTCTTCAACTACCGTGCGGTGAAGGCGCATTCGCGGCTGGTGTACACCAACCTCGTGCCCACGGGCGCGTTCCGGGGCTTCGGCAACCCCTCGGCGGACTGGGCCGTCGGCCAGGCGTGGGACCTGGCGGCCGAGAAGCTCGGCATCGAAGTGCCCGACCTGTTCCTCCTCAACGCCGTGGAGACCGGCAGCGTCTCCCCGCACAACCACCGGATCACCAGCTGCGAGTTGAAGCAGTGCATCAGCAAGGCGGCCGAGGCGATCGACTGGCACGGCAAGCGCGCGAACCCGGCCCCCAACCGCGGCCTCGCGATGGGCGTCAGCGTCCACGTGTCCGGCCGCCGCAGCTTCGGCGACTACGACGGCAGCTCGGCGTTCGTGCGGCTCACCGAGGACGGACGCGCCTCGGTCATCGTCGGCGAGGGCGAGATCGGCACCGGCGCACGCACCACCCTCGCCCAGATCACCGCCGCCGAACTGGGCATCGCCGTCGCCGACGTCTCGGTGTCCCGGCCCGACACCGACCTCACGACACACGCGCTGGGCGCGCTCGCCAGCCGCGTCACCTACGTCGCCGGCAACGCCGTGAAGCGCGCCGCCGAGCAGGCGTGCGCGCAGCTACTCGAGGCGGCCGCACGCCAGTTGGGCCTACCCGCTTCCCAACTGTGGGTCGCGGACGGCGTGATCCACGGGCCGGCCGCTGCCGACGGACAAGGCCCGGTGTCCTCACCGGTCGGCACGGTCGTGCGGGCCGAGCTGTACCGGCCGGACGGGCAACCCGTCGTCGGAGTGGGCTCGTTCGACAATCCCTCCGAATTCCCCGACCAGTCCCGGTACGGAAACGAGTCCGGCGCCTACAACTTCGCCGCCGAGGCCGCCGAGGTCGAGGTCGATCCGGAGACCGGCGCCGTCACGGTCACGGAGCTGTCCGCCGTCGTCGACTGCGGCACGGTCCTCAACCCGCCCCTCGCCGAGGGCCAGGTGGAGGGCGGCATCGCACAGGGCCTCGGGATGGCCCTGACCGAACGGTTCGCCTGGCGTGACGGCGCCCCGACCCGTCCCGACTACTCGGACTACAAACTCCCGACGGCCGGGCTCATGCCGCGCAAGATGCACATCGGATTCGCCGACTCCTACGAGCCGACGGGTCCCTTCGGCGCCAAGGGCGTCGGCGAGATCTCACTCGACCCGGTCCCCTCGATCATCGCGAGCGCCGTCGCGGACGCGGTGGGCGTACGTGTCCATGAGCTGCCGATCACGGCGGAGAAGGTCTTCTGGGGCATGCGCGAGGACACCGCGGGGCCCGCCGCGGCGGACGGTACCGGCACGGCAAGGCCCAGCGACGGGACGACGGAACCGGCCACCGCAGCCGATGAGAAGGAAGGCCGATGACCACGCTCGCACCGGGATCCGCGCCCGTGGACATGCCCCGTCCACCCGTCTCCGTCGTCGTGCCCCGCACCTTCGACGAGGCCCTGGCCCTGCTCGCATCCGACGACGCCGCCGTGCTCGGCGGCGGCGTCGGGCACACCCTCGCCCGCCACCACCGCACGCCCGTGCCCGGGACGCTGGTCTCGGTCACCGGCCTGCCCGGCCTGACCTCGATACGCCAGGAGGACGACCGGATCGTCATCGGCGCGGGCACGACTCTCGCCTCGTGCGCGGCGAGTGACGCGCTCACGCATGCCTGGCCCGTGGTCGCGGAGGCGTGCGGGGCCGTCGCCACCGGCCGTATCCGCAGCCTCGTCACCATCGGTGGGAACATCGCCGCCCGCGACGACACGCACGACCCGCCCGTCGCGCTCACCGCAGTCGGCGCCACCCTCCGCGTCCGCAGCGCGGACGGCACGCGGACACTCGCGATCGACGCTCTCGCCGGACCGGACGGGCTCCGCCCCGGCGAGCTGATCGAAAGCGTCGTCCTGCCGCCGCACGGGCCCGAGCACGGCCGGACCGGTTCCGCGTACCGCAAGTTCCTCGCTCGCGGAGTGTGGGAGTACGCGTGCGTCCACGTCGCCGCCACCGTCACCCTGGCCGGCGACGGCTCGGCGTCCCGCCTGACGCTCGCCGTCGGCTCGGTCGTGGACGGGCCCGTCGCGGTCGATCTGGGCCCGCTGCTCGGCCGGCCCGTGGACGCCGGGCTCATCGACGAGGCAGCGCGCACAGCGGCGGCCGGGACCCGGCCGTACGACGACGTGAAGGGATCAGCCGCGTACAAGACGCACATGATCGAGGAGTTCTCGCGCCGCGCGCTCACCGAGGCGGCCCACCGGGCAGAGAACACCGAGCCCCATCAGGAGGAAGACCGATGACCCGCACCACGGTCGACGGCGAGGGGCGCACGCGCGACGGCGTCCGCCTCTCGTACACACACATGCCCGCCCCCGAGGGCGCACCCCGGATCGCGTTCGTGCACAGCCTGGCCCTCGACAGGTCGCTGTGGTCACGGGTGATCCCGCTGCTCGCGGACGAGACCGAGATCCTCGCGTACGACTGCCGGGGCCACGGCCGCTCGGAACGGCCCGAAGGCCCGTACGACACCGGCCAGTTCGCCGACGACCTGGCCGATCTGCTCGACCATCTCGGCTGGCGCGACACCGTCGTCGCGGGCTGCTCGATGGGCGGCTGCGTGGCCCAGGCGTTCTCCGCACGTCACCGCGACCGCACCCGAGGGGCCCTGTTGATCGACACCACCGCCTGGTACGGGCCGACCGCGCCGGCCGACTGGGCCGACCGGGCTGCCAAGGCACGGCGTGACGGACTCGCCGCGATGGTCCCGTTCCAGCTGACGCGATGGTTCGGCGACGCGTTCCGCGAACGGGAGCCGGAGCTGATGGAGCGTCTGACAGAGGTCTTCACCGCCAACGACATCCATGCCTACGAGGCGACGTGCGCCATGCTCGGCGCCGCCGACCTGCGGACGTCCCTGTCCGGGGCCACGCACCCGACGGCCGTCATCGTCGGCGAGGACGACCGGGCCACACCGCCCGCCATGGCGCAGGAGTTGGCCGCTCTGACCGGCACCGGCGCCGCGACCGTCGTAGCGGGTACGCGCCACCTGACCCCACTGGAGAACCCGGAAGCGGTAGTCGCCTCGCTGGAACCACTGACACGCCACGGAGCCAATTCCGGCGCCGGGGCCGCCTCATGACCGTCATCGACGTCCACGCCCACCACGTCGGCACGCACGCCGTGGACCGCATCCGCGACGAGGGCGCCGCCCACACGGTCCGGCTGGTCACCGCCGACACGGCCGGCGGGCCCGTCACCCGCGTCGAGGTCGGCGGCCGGCTCAGCGGGCTGCCGCTGATCCCGCCGCTCACCGACGTGACGGCGCGCCTGGAGTGGATGACGGCGGCCGGTGTCGACACACAACTCGTCGCCCCCTGGATGGATCTGGCCGGGTACGAACTGCCGCCCGAGGACGGCCTGTGGCTGGCCCGGGTGCAGAACGACTCCGCCGCCGTTCTGCGCGACGCACACCCCGACCGGTTCCGGATCGCGGCGGCCGTGCCGCTCCAGGCACCGGAGTTCGCGGCGGCGGAGCTGCGCCGCGCCGTCACGGAGCTGGGGCACGAAGCCGTCCAGATCGGTGCGCGCGTGGGCGAACTGGGTCTGGACGAGCCGATGTTCGAGCCGTTCTGGCAGGCGGTGGAGGACCTCGACGTGCCGGTGATCGTGCATCCGGCCGAACTGGAGGTTCCGGAACGGATGCGGCGGCTGTTCCTGCACATCCTGGTCGGCAACCCCTCGGAGACGACGTTCGCGGCGGCGGCACTGCTGCTCGGCGGAGTGCTGGAGTCCCATCCCGGGCTGCGGGTCCTGCTCGTGCACGGCGGCGGCTTCCTCCCGTACCAGATAGGGCGCCTCGACAGGGGCTTCACGGCGGCTCCGCCCGCCGCCCGCGCAGCGGGCACGCTCAGCCCGCGCCGGCTGGCCGGTCGCCTGTACTTCGACACCGTCCTGCACGACGACGGCGCCCTGCGCCGACTCCTGGACTTCGCCGGGCCGGGCCGCGTCGTGCTGGGCAGCGACTACCCCTTCCCGATGCGCGTCGACCGCCCGCTCGAGGCGCTGGACGCGCTGCTGAAACCGGACGAGTCGGCCCGGGCCCGGATACTTGGCGCGCGGGAGCTGTTCGG
Source organism: Streptomyces sp. HNM0575 (assembly GCF_012726265.1). Lineage (GTDB taxonomy): Bacteria > Actinomycetota > Actinomycetes > Streptomycetales > Streptomycetaceae > Streptomyces. Next base: position 17,320 of record NZ_JAASAG010000004.1, read on the forward strand.
GCAGGGGCGGTCGTGACAGGAGACCCGGTGCTCTCGTCTGCTCCCCGGCGGGGGGCCGCCGGGCACCGGCGACAGGCTCCGCCGGCCGTCGCCGCCCGCGCGGTCAGCTGGAGGAACCGGTCCAGCCCGAGCCTTCCACCGCCGCGAAACCGCGCCGGACAATGGAGCGGTTGAGTGCCGCCGCGAGGTCCGCCTCGCGGTCCGTGTACGCCTTCAGCAGCCGTCGGTGGTCCTCGGTGGACGTCTGCATCCGGCCGGGCAACGACAGGCTGAGATGGCGCAGTTGCAGCGTTCTGATACCGACGGAGTCCAGGACGCCACGCACCGTCTCGTTCGCTGCCAGCCGTGCTTCGGTGTTGCGGAAGCCGACGATCAGCCAGAAGAAGCGCTCGGGGTCACCGTCCTCCGCCGCGGCCTCCAGGGCGGCCTGCGCCTCGTGCAGCTCCTCCAACTGCCCGTCCGTGCAGTGCTGGACGATGCGCCTGCTGACCAGACCGTACAGTTCACCGCGCAGCTCGTAGATCTCCTGCACCTCGTCGATGCCCAGACTGCGTACGCGGGGACGCTTACGGGCCGCGATCTCGACCAGCCCCTCGCGCTCCAGGGCCGCGAGCGCCTCCCTGACCGGTGTGCGGCTGCTGCGGAAACGCCGTGCGAGATCGACTGAGTTTAGGTCGTCCCCGGGCTTCAGCCTGCCGTCGATGATCGAGGCACCGACGGAGACAAGGATCTGTGTGCCGACACCGCCCGGGTCCTCGGTCCGGCCCAGCACCCGCAGGATCTCGCGCTCACCCGGCGTCAGCCCGGGCCGGTCGAGGACACCGCGCGCCACTGCGGCCTCCGCCCGCCCCCCGCCGTCCTCGCCGGTCATCGGCGGCCACCATCCACGGACCTGGCGCCGGCCACATGCATCCGTCCCCTCCTCTGTGCACCGATTCGTCCGTCACGCGGCCCAACTCCCGTTCCGGGCGCAGGCATCGATGCGTGAGATCCTGCCGCAGCCGTACGAACTGATCGAATCGAGTATGTCCTTCCGCTCGTGCCGGTGGTCGGCGCCGCCGCGGTCGAAGGCGAACTCGTGGGCCACATTGCCGGGGAGCGCGCCTCGCGGGCCCTGCGCCGTGATGGCCGTCACCGAGTCCCCGTCACCACGTCCGGTCACTCGTGGCTGGACGGAGCCGCCGGCGACGACACCCGCGGTCTCCTCGCCCAAGGCGCCATGAACCTTCGCCGATCGCGAGCTTGAGCTCGATTGGATTCCCAATCGGTTGCGGAACCGGTGCCTGCGACCATGTGCACTTCTCGTGTACAGGCGGCATATCGGATGCGCGAGCCCGATGAGAGCGGTGTAACGGGACGCCCACTTCACGAGCCGTCAGGTAACCTCCGGTAACTTCCACGACGCCCTGCCGAAACCCCGAGCGCGTTGGTGCCCCGCGAGGCTCGCGCTCATCACCGGAGCAACCATGATGACCTCCCCCTCACGAACAGGCTGTTCGGCCCATGAATGACTTCTTCGAACCGCGCTTCCTCGCCGTGTGTCTGTTCATGCTGTTCATCGGCGCCTGCCTGTTCCTGGCCATGTGGGTCAGCCCGGATCTGCGCATCGGCGACGGCTTCTTCCGCGAGGGCAAACAGCTGGGCAGCGTGCCCACCGGCCTGGCCGTCGCCAGCGAGATCATGCCCACCGCCGCCGTGCTCTATCTGATCGGCACCGTCGCCGTCGGGGGTCTGGACGGAGTGGTCCTCTTCGTGTGCGCGGCAGCATCTCCCGTGCTGATGCGGCGCTGGCTGGCTGGCAGACTGCCGGCGGCCAGAGGCCGGACCTTCGGCGAGATGGTCACCCGCCACCTGCGGCACGGGCCCACCAGACGCTGGGTGGGATGCGCTTGCCTGGTTGCGGTCGTGCCCCTGCTCATCGTGCAACTCCAGCCGCTCGGCCATGCCGCCCAACTGATCGGGTTGGACGACACGTTCTCCCAGCGGCTGGTCGTCATACTGGCCGGCGGATTGATCCTCGCCTGTGCCACGATCGGCGCCGCCCGCGGCGCGACACTGCACCAGATAGCCACTGCCGCCTCCTTCCTTCTGATCGCCCCGGTGATGGCGGTCATGGTGATGCTGCGTTTCAACGGGAACATCGGCACCCTGCTGGAGACCGCCCAGCGGAAGCAGGGCGGCGCAGGCGCGTATCTCGGCACCGGCGGTCTCTTCGGCGAGGGCGTCGCCGGACACCTGGACCTCCTCGCCTACGCAGGCTGCGTGCTGTTCGGCGCGGCCTTCCTACCGCACATCGTCGTACGCCTGGCCGGAACACCGGACACACGCAGCGCCCGGAAGGCGGCCGGTGTGGGCGCGGCGACGCTGTGTTTCCTCGTCGCTACGGCCCTGTTCCTCGGCTTCGGCACCGCCGCCCTGGTCGGACGTGAGGAGCTGGCCCAGGAGGGGCCGTTCGGCGGTGTGAACCTGGCATTGCTCGCCATGGCCCTCGACGGCAGCGAGACAGGACAGGTGGGCAAGCTCCTGTTCTTCATCATGTGCGCCGTCTTCCTCACGATCCTCGCCTCCGCCTCCGTTCTGCTGCTGTCCGGATCAGCGTCGATCGTGCACGACCTGGGCCTAAGCGGCAGCGCCGAGGTGAAGCCGGACGCCCGCCGCGACGGAGGAGCGGCACGGGCCCGGCTGGTCATGACGGGCCTGGGTGCCTTGTGCATCCTGATCGCGGCGCTGACCATCGACGTGAACCCCCAGTTCTTCCTCGTCCTCACCTACACAGAGACCGTCTCGACGCTGCTGCCACTGCTGGTGTACGGCTTGGGCAAGCGGCCGGTCGCGGCTGCCGCGATCAGGCACTGCGTCCTGGTGACCACGGTGATCAATCTGGTGTTGATCTTCTTGTCGCCCTTGGTATCGGGCACCGCCCACGCCCTCTTCCCGTACGCCGACTGGAGCGTGTGGCCGATGACTTCGCCGAGCATTCTGAGCGTGCCGGCCGGATTCCTGATCTGCGGAGCCTCCAGCAGGCGCACACAGGCCGGCAAGGACGCAGCGGGGGCAGCGACGGGTACGGCCACCCGGTCACCGCAGCGCTCGGCCGCTGAGGCTCCCGGGCGAGGCCGGTAGCAGCGGCCTCCATTGCGCCCCGAGCTTCGTGGACCAACCGGCCACGACTGTCTCCGGGGCGCGGGTCCAAGTGAGCTGGACCCGGGCTGCCCGCGCCGCTGGCGTCGGCCGAGCCCGACGAGTGGGGCGACCCGATGTCGCCACTGCGGTGGACCACGAAGCCGGAAGACATCCGGACCGAGCTGATGTCGTCGTCGGGTCAGAGTTCTTCATCGGAGAAGTCGGCGGACGCGCTCACAGCGGCCCATTTCTCGGTCTCGGCCGTCCTCTCCGCGGCCGACGCGAGGACCGCGCTCACGGCATCGCCACCCAGCACGAGTCGGCGCGGCGCATCCTCCGAGCCAACGACGTCGAGGATGATCCTCGCCGCCCGCGCCGGGTCGCCTGCCTGGGCGCCGTCGGTCTCGTCTCGCATGCGGTGGAACGCCCCGACGGACGGCTCATAGTCGATGCCGACCTCGTGCCGGACCATCGAGGCCCCCTGCCAGTCTGTGCGGAATGCTCCGGGCTCCACGATGACGACCCGTACCCCGAACGGTGCGACCTCGTTGGCCAGGACCTCGGAGAAGCCCTCCACCGCGAACTTCGCGGTCTGGTAGGCGCCCATCCCCGGCGAGCCGCCCACCCGGCCACCGACCGACGAGAACTGCACGAAGGTGCCCGAACGTTGGGCCCGCAGAACCGGCAGCGCCGCACGGGTCACGTTGACCACACCGAACAGATTGGTCTCGATCTGAGCCCGGAAGTCGTCTTCGGCCATTTCCTCGATAGGTGCGCTGTTGGCGTAGCCGGCGTTGTTCACAACGACATCGAGTGAACCGAACTCCGCGACGGTTCGCTCGACCGCCGCCCGGGCTGCGGCCGGGTCGGTGACGTCCAAGGCGATCGCCCGGACGCGGCCACCGAAGCGGGCCACCAGGTCGTCAAGCTGCTCCGGCCGCCGTGCGCTCGCCGCGACCCGGTCCCCTGCCTGGGCTGCCGCTTCCGCCAAACAGCGCCCGAACCCTCGTGAAGCTCCGGTAATCAGCCACGTCCTGGTCATCCTGCCCCTCCTTCCAGTAAGTGTCATCCAGCATGACACTTAACAAGGAGAGGGGTGTGCAGCTACCAGCTGCGACAGCACCCACAGCAGGGTTGTCAGGCCCCGATGCCGCCGAGGAAGGCCCTGACCACGAGATCGGCGGCCTCGCCGGGCGTCAGCTCCGGCATGTCGTGAGCCGCGCAGTGCAACTGCGACTGCAACAGCACCAGCGGCCAGCGCTCAGGCAGCCCTTCCGCGATCACGCCCTCCCGCTCGGCACGGCGCAGAAAGGCGGACATGCGTTGGTCGACCTCCTGTCGACGGCGCAGGCTCGCGGTATCGACGGCCGCGCGGATGTCGACCGGCCACTCCCGGCTGATCCGGATCCCACCCTCGGCGAAGGCGCGCAGCGCGGACAGGACCGGCTCGTCATCGGCGAGGATGGTGTCGATAAGCGCATCGACGGCATCGAGGCGCGCTCGGTACACGGCGAGCAGCAGTTCCTCGCGCGACTCGAAACGACGGTAGACCGTGCGCTGGTCCACTCCCGCCGCCGCGGCCACATCCACTATCCGCGTGCCGGAGTCCGTCGCGAACAACCGGGCCGCCGCTCGAAGAACCGCGTCGAGGTTGCGCGTCGCATCCGCTCTCATCCGAGTCAACTTACTGCTTCCGGTGCGTTTCCTGCCTCTGCCCTCAGACGTCGCCCCGCGCCTCTTCCGGGTCCTTCAACTGGCCCGCGGGACGGGACCTGTTCGAGGTGTCAGCGCAGATCCGCGACAAGCCGCTCGGCGAGCTTCTGTGACGACTGGGGGTTCTGTCCGGTGTAGAGGTTCCTGTCGACGACGACGAAAGGCCGCAAGGGCAGGCGCCCCTTCCGGTAGTCCACGCCGCCCTCCCCGGCAGCCGTGGTCAAGGCCCATCCCCTGGGGCCCAGATCTACGTCACCAGGATGCAGGTCAGCGGCTGAGAGCGAGAGCCTTCACCGGAGCCGGGCGACGAAGGCGAGTGCCGCGTCGTCGCCGAGTTCGAGCAGTGCCGCCGCTGTGGCCGCCTCGTCCTTGCCCATCGGGTGCTGACCGAGCAGTGCGGCCGTGGTCCAGGCGAGCGGTTTGCCGACGGCTTCTGCCAGTTGCTCCCACGTGACCCCCGTCTTCACCTTGGCCTGACGTACGGCTTCGGCTGCTTCCTGCTTGCTCAGCATGCGCGTCTCCCTTGATGACGGTGGTCGGTGCTGCTGCGCCGTCTGCTGCTGGACATCGCTCAGGGGCGTCCGTTCGGACGTGGACGGGCTGGTCTGAGAGTGGCCGTTCCCGCCCACGAGCATCGCATCGCCTGCGATCTCGACCGCTTGCTCACAGTCCGGGGGATGTCGCTGGCTCAACTCGCCAGCCTGGTCGGGGTAACGGTTGCCAACCTCTCGGTGCTCAAGAACGGACGCGCCAAGGCAGTGCGCTTCTCCACCCTCACCGCCATCTGCGACGTCCTGGAATGCACGCCCGGGGATCTGCTCACCGTGCTGCCCAAGGACGCGGGGACCGGCCTTCCAGCTGACTCGGAGTGAAATCCGTGCGCTGCCGACGTACGAAGGGGCGGCGAGTGTCCCCGCTCCGCCGCCCCAGGCACCTTCAACAGAATCGCGGTCATTCCCCGTAATCAAAGCCGGCTACAGCAACGCTGTTCACTTGTCCCAGCTCTCGCTGGCGACGTCCAGCCGCCCCAGCGGGTGAGGGGCCTGAGAGAAGGTCTTTCGCATCGTCTCCCAGCCGGAACCATCGATACCGAGAGCGTGACGCAAGTAGGCCAAAGTCACCTGCTGAATCAGGGCGACGCGCGATGGGTTCTCGTCGGTGGTCTCGGCAGCCTCATAGCCCGGGATGCCACCGAGCGAGTGTCCAGCTCCGAACAGGGTGAGCAGGCTTTCGGCACCAGGGCTCAGGAAGTACGCATCGGTGGTCCAGTCCGCCCCCCGTACGGTAAGCGGGAGGTCGTCCTGCTCCCCTGCGACGACGAGGGTGGGAGTGGTCAACTGCGAGAAGTCCGGGCCGATCAGCCACGGGAAGTTCTCAACAGCGAAGGGGGTCAGATGGCCGCCATCGCCTGCCGTGGCGAGCAGCACCCCCGCCCTGATCCGCGGGTCGGACAGATCCTCCGAGACCCCGGTTTGCGGGTCACGAACACGCATCCCGAGCAGAACACCCGCGGTCTGACCGCCGAAGGAATGACCACTCGCAGCGATACGTCCTCGATCCAGACGCCCGGCCAGACCGGGAACGGCCGCCTCCAACAGGTCGAGGTCGTCAAGAATGCGCTTCATGTCCTCAACGCGAAGCCGCCACATTTGTGGCCGGCGGGGGTCGTCCCCGGAAAGGCTCAGAGTCCTGGAATCGAGATGGGTGGGCTGAATCACCGCAAAACCATGGGCAGCCCAGTAGTCGGCCAATGGACCGTAGCCCTCCAGCGAGGAGCCGAATCCGTGTGAAAGCAGGACGACCGGGAGATCGCCTCCGGTCGCGGGTGCGGACACCCGTACGCGCAGGCCCTCGCCGCGCTCAGGGGCGGGCAGCACAACTGGCTTTACAGAGACGACGGGTGCGGGGACCGGGCCGGGTATACCGGCCGCGACTACGGACGCCATGCCTGAGTCGTTCATGCGAAACCGCTTCCTTCGAGCGGCATCGTCGCCGCATGCAGAGGCGATGTCCTGCGTTCTGTGGGCAGCAGGACCTCGCACGAACTACGTTAGAACCTGACGTCGACGTTAGAGGCAAGCCCCATGACTCTCAGCGGAACGATCGGTCACTGTGCGCATCGGTGAACTCGCCGCCAGGACTGGTGTCAGCGTTCGCGCGCTGCGCTACTACGAAGAGCAAGAGCTGCTCGCCCCGGAACGCAGCCCCAGCGGGCAACGGCACTACCGGGACGGCGCGGTCGACCAGGTCCTGCTGATACAGCAGCTCTACGCCGCCGGGCTCTCGAGCAGAGCGATCGTCGAACTTCTGCCCTGCGTTGTCGATGGCAACGCCACACCGGCGCTGGTCGCCCGGCTGGAAGATCAACGCGGCCGAATCGACGGGCAGATCGCCGCGCTGCTCAGTATCCGCGAGCGGCTCAATTCGGTCATTGCCGGGGCCTCGTCAAATCTGCGCACGGGCCGGCCCTGCCGCGGTAGGACCACCGCCTGAGGACGGACGCTCCTCCGTGCCCCGCGCAGCCCCTGCCAACTGCGAGGACAGGTGACCCGTTTCAACAGCCGGAGCCGTCGAAGTGTGGCCGAGTTCCGGACAGCGGGCAGTTCACCCTCGGCTCGACGACACCCGCCCGTACCACCGACCACCGACTCGCTTACGACAGCGCTGCGTCAAGCCCGCCGGACACGGACTAGTCCTCCTGATCCTTCCGGCCGGTAGGCCGGAGCGCGTCGACGACAAGGTCCAGCAGGCGGGAGGTCTGTTCCGGAGAGCCGCCGGTTGCGGTGGAGAGGAAGACCCCGAGGACCATGGCGGTGACGTCCCCCGGGTCGACATCCCCACGCAACGAACCCGCCCGCACCCCGCCATCCAGAATCGTCGCGATCGCAGCAGTGACGCGTTCGCGCGTGGCCGGTGTCGTGATCTTGCCCGAAGCCCAGCCGGCGCGGAGGGTTTCGACCATGCCGCGCTTGGTGGCGACGAACACCGCGTAGCGGTCCATCCACGCCCGGAGCGCGGCGTCGGGCGGGAGTTCGGCCAGCAGGGCGGGGGCGCTGGTGACGACGTCGTCGAGTTCGGCGCTGTAGACGGCCTCGACGAGTGCCTCGCGGGTGGGGAAGTGGCGGTAGAGCGTGCCGATGCCGACCCCGGCCTCGCGGGCGACGGACTCGAGCGAGACGGCGTCGTCGGCTGCCGCGAAGGCGGCCCGTGCGGCCACGAGGAGCTTCTCGCGGTTGCGACGCGCATCGGCCCGGCCCGGCCCGCGGCCCGAGCCTGAGAGCGACGGTGACGACGGTTCGGACATCAAAGCGGAGGACCCTCCGGTACTGTTGCGGTCATACGAGCGGAGGCCCCTCCGCTTCTCTCATCCTGGCACGAGGACGGAACTCTCATGACATCCGCTTCCCCCCGGACCACGGCCACCGGCGCCCCACGCCCCGGAGGCCCCGGCCTGCTCGCCGGCCACACCGTCTCCCGTATCGGATACGGAGCGATGCAGCTGGAGCGCCTGCGCGACGACCGCGGCACCGCTCTCGCCATGCTGCGCCGGGCGGTCGAGCTCGGCATCGACCACATCGACACCGCCCAGTTCTACGGAAACGGCTTCGTCAACGGGCTCCTCCGTGAAGCGATCCACCCCGAGGACGGCGTCGTCATCGCCACCAAGGTCGGTGCCGCCCCCGACCCCGGCGCCCCGACCCCGCTACGGCCCGCGCAGCGACCCGAGGAACTTCGGGCAGGCGTCGAGGACAACCTGGCAAGCCTCGGTCTCGACCAGATCCCGCTGGTCAACCTGCGCCGTCTGGACACAGGACCCGGCCTGCGCGCCGAAGGTGACCAAGTGGTCGACATCGACGACCAGCTCGCGGTCATGGTGGCGATGCGGGAAGAGGGCAAGATCGGCGCGATCGGGCTCAGCAGCGTGACCCTGGAAGGGCTGCGCCGGGCGATCCCGGCGGGCCTCGCCTGCGTGCAGAACGCTTACAGCCTCGTGGCACGCGACGACGAGGACATCCTGGAACTCTGCACCGCCGAACAGATCGCCTGGGTCCCCTACTTCCCGCTCGGCAGCGCATTCCCCGGCCTGCCCAAGGTCACCGACGAACCAGCCGTCCAGAACGCAGCCCGGGCCCTGGACGCCACCGACTCACAGATCGGCCTGGCCTGGCTGCTGCACCACGCACCGAACGTCCTCCTCATCCCAGGCACCGCAACCGCAGAACACCTCGAGGCGAACGTCGCCGCGGCCGCCATCGACCTCGACGAGGCGACACTCACGGCCCTCGACGCCGTCCCCACACGTTCAACTGACATTCCGCTCAACTAGCGCCCGCCGTTTGGCCCCTGACGGATCCATGGCCAGAGGCGACCCGCAGAAAACTCGCCTGGAGGGCGGGTCATCGGCGGCGGCGACGGCGGCGGGCGAGGCGACGGAACGCCTTCGGCCCGACCGTCGGCGCGGGCAACGCGCCCGCGACCGCGTCGGCCAGCAGGCTGCCGACCGTCTCGGCCGCGCAAGCACGATTGGCGCCAATCCCTCCCGAGGGCCCGCGTTTGATCCAACCCACCACGTACGTACCGGTCTTGCCGGCCACCCGGCCGCTCTCGTGACGGACGGTTCCGGTTGCCTCGTCGAACGGGAGCCCCGCCTGGGGAACTCCGCGGTAGCCGATCGCCCGCAGCGCCATGCCGGCCGGGATCTCCAGCTCACCGTGACCGCCGGTCACGCGCACGGCGCGGACGCATTCGTCCCCGCACAGCTCCTGTGGCGTGGAGAGGAAGCGGAACACGATCCGGCGCCGCCGTCCCGCGGCGCCCGGCGACACGGACCAGTCGACGGCCTCCCGCGTCACACCCTGCAATACCGCCGCCTTGTCATTCGGCCCGGCGAGATCGATCGCCTCCCCGATCCGCGGATCGTGGTCGTCCACGACCAGGTCCACCTCGGGGAGCTGCTTCAGAGCGAGCAGCTCGGATCGGGAGTACGCCGCGTGATCCGGACCGCGGCGCCCCAGCACCACCACCTCGCGTACCTTGCTGCGGCGCAGCTCCGCCAGCGCGTGGCGCGCGATGCCGGTATCGGCGAGTGACTCCGGGTCGGAGACCAGGATGCGGGCGACGTCGAGGGCGACGTTGCCGTTACCGACCACGACGACTCGTTCCGCAGAGAGGTCGACGGCGTCCGGCGCGACCTCCGGGTGCGCGTTGTACCAGGCGACGACGGTGGTCGCGGCGAGACTGCCCGTCCGGTCCTCGCCGGGGATCCCCAGCCGCCGGTCGGAGGCGGCGCCCACCGCGTAGATCACCGCATCGTGGTGTGCGGCGAGTTCCCCGTCCGTGACGTCCTTGCCCACCTGGAGGCCGAGGTGCATCCGCACGCGAGGATGCGTGTGGAAGCGGGCGAAGGTGTCGCCGGCCTTCCTGGTCGAGGGGTGGTCCGGAGCCACGCCGTAGCGGACGAGACCGCCGGCGGCCGGAAGCCGGTCGACGAGCGTCACTTCGGCCCTGGTGTGCAGCAGCAGATCCTCGGCGGCGTACATGCCCGCCGGCCCGGTGCCGACGATCGCGACCCGCAACGGCCCGAAGTCCGGCGGCAGGACGCGTTCGAAGACCGGCTCGCCCCAGTCGTGGAAGATCGGCCCGTGGCCGCCGGTTTCAGACGGTTCCGTCTGCGGCTCCTTCTCGCTGTGCGCGAAGTAGGCCGAGTTGATGTCGGCGTACTCCCGCTGCGCGGCGGTCAGGCTGTCGACCGGAATAACGGCGTCCACCGGGCAGGCGTCGGCGCAGGCGCCGCAGTCGATGCAGGTCTGCGGGTCGATGTGCAGCATCTCCGTACTGCCGAAGTCCCGTTCCCCGGGCGTGGGGCGGATGCAGTTGACCGGGCAGACGGACACGCAACTGGCGTCCTTGCAGCAAGTCTGGGTGATCGCGAAAGCCATGTCGTCCGCTCGCGTGAAGTCGTCAGATCAGGTTGGCGCGCTTGTAGAAGAACAGCGCGGGCTTGGTGAGCAGCCCCACCGATGTCAGGAACTCCATCAGGCCCGAACAGCTCGACCGCATCATCGACTTGTGTTGCTCGTTGGCCTTCGCCTCACGCAGGGCGCGCTTCTCGTCGAGTCCGGCGTTCGCGTAGACCTTCCGGTTCACCATGCTGATCACGATGACGTAGGCCGCGACGGCGATCAGGAGAGAGTGGATGTGGCGGCGTACGCGTCCGGCGCGAGCGAGATGCTTGCGCGTTTCGTCGCGGGCGAACTTCATGTGCCGTGATTCCTCGACGACATGGATGTTGTTGATGGTGCGGACGAACGGCACGACGCGTTCGTCGCGCATCCAGTCGCGCTGCATGACGTCGAGTACCTCCTCGGCGACGAGGATCGCCCCGTACGCCCCCTCACCGAACGCAACGGTCTTGAAGAACCGGCCGAGTTCGACCGCCAGCCGGTGCGGGCGGTAGGCCGGTGCCCGAAGCTTCTTCGCGCCGCGGGCGAACATGATCGAGTGGCGGCACTCGTCGGCGATCTCGGTGAGCGCCCACTGGAAGGCGTCGTCGGTCGGGTCCTTGGCGTAGAAGTCCCGCAGCATCATCTGCTGAAGGATCATCTCGAACCAGATGCCGGTGCTGGCCACCGACGCGGCCTCCTGCCGGGTCAGCGCCTTGCGCTGTGCCTCGGTCAGTTCGTTCCAGTACGCCGTGCCGTAGAGGGTGCTCCACTCCGGGCTGGTCCCGTGGAAGTCCTCGTCCAGCGGGGTCTCCCAGTCGACCTCGGTGAGCGGGTCGTAGGAGAGTTGCGAGGACGAGTCGAGCAGCCGCCGCGCGACGTCGTCCTCGGGCGTCCGGTTCGTGGTCTGCGGTCGCGAGATGCCGGTGGCCATGCTGGGACTCCCTGAGTCGGGTCCGTGAAGTACCTCATCCTCTACTGCTATTACTGTCGGTAACAGCATCTTGCTGACAGACTTTATAGCAAGAGTCCGCCGCTGCCTACCCCTGCGTAACCCCCAAGTTGCGTGAGCGTGTCGCAACGTGTCGCTGTCGCGGCAGATGCACGGCGGAGCACCGCGTCACATCTCTTTCACGTTCAGTGGGACGGCCAGGTCTTCGCCGCGGCAACTGGACCTGAACCGCGGGTGGTTCGCAGCTCGCGACGGCATCCGACCGGCGGGACGAATTGCCGTGTGGCCGCCTGGCCGTGTGGCACGGCGTCAGGTGATACGCAGGATCACCTTGCCGATGAGTCCGGGCCGGTCGAGGAGTTGCCCCGCACGTTCTGCCTCGCTGAGGTCGAGGACCGAGTCGATGACGGGGCGCACGTCGTGGGTTCGCAGCAGGCCGGGCAGTGCTTCGCGCAATCGGGCGGTGAGCGCGCGCAGTTCGCCGGCGTCACGGCCGCGGAAGGTGGTGCCGATCAGCTGTATCCGGCGGGCGGCGAGCGTTTCGAGGTCGAGGTGAGCGTGTGTCCCGGCGAGCCGTCCGATCTGCACGATCCTGGCGCGAGGAGCGGCAGCGGCGAGCAGGTCGGCGAGGACGGGTCCGCCCAGGTGGTCGAGGCAGACGTCGAAGGCGTCCGGGCCGAGCACGGTGGCGATGTCCTCGGGGTTCTCGGCGTTCTCGGGGTTCTCGGGGTCCTCGGGGTTCTCGGGATCCGTATCGACGACCCGGGTGGCGCCCAACTCGCGGAGCAGGCCTGCCTTGTCCCTGGAGCGGGTGGTCGCGATGACCGTGTGTACGCCGAGGGCCCGGGCGAGCTGAACGCCGATGTGACCGACGCCGCCGGCGCCGCCGGTGATGAGGACGCGGTCGTCGGGCCGCAGCCGGGCTGCCTCGGTCAGGGCGCCGTACTCGGTGAGGAGCGCGCTGGGCAGCCCGGCGGCGGCCACGAGGTCCAGGGAGTCGGGCACGGGCAGGAGGAGCCGGTGGTCGACGGCGACCAACTCGGCGCAGGCACCGCCCGTTTGTGCCATGACGTACTGACCGGGTGCGATGCCGGTGACGCGATCGCCGACCGCCCGTACTCGACCGGCCATCTCGAACCCGACGCGGTCCGGCGCCACGTTCCAGTCGGCGCTGGAGGGGACGTAGGCACCCTCGCGCATCAGCAGGTCGGCGCGGTTCAGCCCTGCGTCGGCGACCTCTACCAGCACCTGGTCCCCGGCGACGGCGGGTGGCGCGATCTCGGTCACGGTCCACGCGGACGGTGTGCCGGTGGTGGTCCGAAGCGCGCGCATGGGGTGATTGTCACCGACCGGCCACCATCAGGCCCGCCGGGGGAAGGAGTTGGGCCGACCGCATGGACGAAGGTGTGCAACCGCGCGACGACTAGTTCGCAACTGAGAGCCGACGGGCGGAGGTTGGGGGCGTCGTGGCGTCGTGCGAGGAAGTCCGTTCATCGGTCGGCTCGGCCTGGCTAACGAAACCCCCGGACGCTCCCCCGCTGCGTCACTCCCCGTCGAGGGCTGCGGCGAGCAGCCGTCGGGTGGTGTCCTCGACGCGGTCGGCGTAGTAGTCGTAGAGCGCCTGACGGCCCAGGCGGGCCGCGAGCGTGCCGTCGCCGTCGCGGATCGCGGCGAGGACCTGGCGGTGGTGGGCGATGGAGCGCCGCATCCACACGGTGGCGTCGGCGGCCACCGCGATCTTCTCCTCGATGACCTCGACGACGGCGTCGTGGACCGCACGGGCGCACAGGCCCAGCAGTGAATTGCCGCTGGCTTCGGCCACCGCACGGTGGAAGAGGGCGTCCGCCTCGCTGAAGGCGTGCAGATCCGCCTTCCCGGCCTTCCCGGAACCGCCGGAACCACCGGAACCGCCGGAACCGCCGGAACCGCCTGCGCTGAGCGTCTCCATCCGCTCGATCTGCTCCGTCATCCGCGCCAGGTCGCTCTCGCTGTGCAGACGGGCGGCGAGACGGTTGCTCTCGGCGTCCAGCACCATGCGGAAGTGCACCAGCTCGCCGAGCGTGGACAGATGGGAGCGGGCGAGCCGCCCCAGGGTGCGGCTGAGGTTGTCCGGGGTGACGCCGAGGACCTCGGCCCCCAGGGGGTCGCCGGGCCGGGAGCGTACGAGTCCGGCGGACTGGAGTACGCGCAGCGCTTCGCGGACCGTGGAGCGTCCGACGGCGAACTGGCTGACGAGTTCTCGTTCCCCGGGGAGCCGTGAGCCCGGCGGGAGTTCGCCGCTGAGGATGCGCTCCTCGATCTGTTCCGCGACGCGCTGATAGGCGCGCACCGGCTCGACCGGCTGGAAGACGGCCCCCTCCGCGGACATGTGCTCCCCCCTCGTGGTCACCGGTCGGCTGCCGGACTGCTGGTGCTCAGTGGTGCTCAGGGCTGCGGACTATGCGCCGCGGCCTTCGGCTTCGGACGCCGGCGGAAGCCGGGCATGCGCTCCCCCTTGACCGAGGCGTGAATGCGCTAGGAGAGTACGGGAATTCGACTGGTCTGACCAGTCTCCTGGTTCTCTGCCAGGTTCCTTGGAGGTTGCCGCATGCTTTCCCGTCCTGGTGCTCCCTCGCGCGATCCGGTGGTCGACGCGGACGCCGCCGTCCGTCTCACCCGCGACCTGGTGCGGCTTCGCACCGTGAGCGACGCGGGCGCCGACCAGGTCGAGACGCCGGCCGTCGGTCTGCTGGAGCGGCTCTTCGCCGAGTTCGGCTGGCAGTACGAGGTGACCGAGGTAGTCCCGGGACGCCAGAACCTCGTCGCCGTCGTCGAGGGCGGCGGCGGGGCCGGGCCGACGCTGATGTTCGAGGGGCACACCGACGTCGTGACGGAGGGACGCGGTGAGGACTGGAGCGTCGACCCCTACGGCGGCGAGATCCGCGACGGCAGGCTGTGGGGCCGCGGCTCCGCCGACATGAAGTCCGGTCTGGCCGCGATGATCCACGGGGTGCGGGGGCTGCAACTCGCGGGGCCGTTCCCCGGGCGCATCGTGCTCGGCGCGCTGTGCGACGAGGAGGGGATGATGCTCGGCGCGAAGGCGTTCGCGGCCTCGGCGGCGGCGTCCGGGATCGACGGTGTCATCGTCTGCGAGCCGGAAGGGTACGAGGTGTGCACCTCGGCCCGCGGCGCGATCCGTCTCCGCCTGGATCTGACCGGTGTGATGGCGCACGGCGCGATGCCGCAGGAGGCACGGTCGCCGCTGGTCGCCGGGGCGCGGATCGTCCAGGCGCTGGCCGGCGTGGAGGAGTGGGCCGTCGAGCGTTTCGGCACCCATCGGCATGCCGGGTCGGTGACCGTGACGCCGACCGTGCTGCGTGCGGGAGACCCCGGGCAGCTCAACGTGATTCCCGCGCACGGCATGATCGGCGTCGATGTGCGTACCGTCCCGGGCACCGATCATGGCGAACTGCTCGCCCGCATAAGCGAGTCGGCCCGCGACGCCGCGGCCACGGCGGGTGTGACGGTCGAGCCGGCAGTGGTCGACGACCGGCCGGCGGTCGAGATCGGCGAGGACCATCCCGTCGTGGCGGCGCTGGTCGCCGGGCACCGCGGCGAGCACGGGGCGGCGCCCGCGTTCGGGGCGGTGCCCGGCACCACGGACGGGACGATCCTCACGCGGGACGCGGGGCTGCCGACCGTGGTGTACGGGCCGGGCGGCAAGTGGATCGCGCACCAGAAGGACGAGTACGTCGAGGTCGCGGAGATCGGCCAGTACGCGAGGGTCTACGCCGCGGCCGCGCGGCACTTCCTGACCGCCGGAGCGGCCGGGGACGGGATCGCGGGTGCCGGGGCGAGAGCCGGGGAGACCGGGGACGCGAGCGCGGATGCCGGGGAGACCGCGGACGCGAGCGCGGATGCCGGGGAGGCCGCCCGGTGAGCGCCCCGCTCACGCCCGGCTCCCCCGTGCCGCCGCCACAGCAGCCACAGCCGCCACCAGAGCTGCCGCGGAATTTGCCTCAGGAGTTGCCGCGGGAGGTCACCGGTTCGCTGCCCGTCGGCGAGGAGTGGGTGCCCACCGCCCGCTGCGCGCCGGTGCGATTCCCGTATGACGGAAGCGACTTCGCGGTCGCTCCGGTCGGAGACGAGGCGCTCGCGGAGCGGGCGGCCGATCATGCGGCGGGGTTGCGCAGGCAGGTGGCGAAGCTGCCCACGCGGGTGCGGCGGCGGGTCCTCGCCGGTGTCGCCGCGGCGCTGGCGGAGGTCTCCTCCGGCATGGAGGACCTGCTGGTGCTGGAGACGGGCAAGCCTCGGGCCGACTGCCGTACCGAGGTGGTGCGGGCGGTGGCCACCTGGGAGGCGGCGGCCGACGAAGTGTCACACGTGCACGGTGAGACGGTGGCGCTGGACGGCCTGCCGTCCGGTGACGGCATGACGGGGTTCTGGACGCGGCGGCCGGTCGGCGTCGTCGTGGGGGTGGCCGGGTTCAACTACCCGATGATGCTGGCCTCCCACAAGATCGCGCCTGCGCTCGCCGCGGGCTGTCCCGTCATCGTCAAGCCCGCGCCGCAGACGCCGCTGGCGACGCTGTGGCTGGTCGCGCTCGTACGGGAGCAGCTGACGGCGGCCGGTGCGCCCGCGGGAGCGGTGCAGACGGTGACCGGGGACGCCGGTGTGGGGCGCGCGCTGACGACGCACCCCGACGTGGCGGCGGTCTCCTTCACCGGCTCCGCCGAGATCGGGCACCGCATCGCGCGCGAGGCCGCGCCGCGCAAGGTGGTCCTGGAGCTCGGCTCCAACGCGGCCGTGGTGGTGGCAGCCGACGCCGACCTCGACGCGGCCGCCGACGCCGTGGTGCGCGGGGGCCTCTACGCCTCGGGCCAGGCGTGCATCTCCGTTCAGCGGGTGATCGCCGTGGAGGAGGTCGCCGGTGAGCTGGAGCGCAAGCTCACCGAACGGCTCCCCCGCGTCGTCGTCGGCGATCCACGCGATCCGGACACGACGGTGGCGCCGCTCATCGACGAGGCGTCGACGCAGCGGGTGTGCTCCTGGATCGACCGTGCCCGCGCCGCAGGCGCGCGGCTGGTGCACGGCGGCGGGCGCAGCGGTGCGTGCATCACGCCGACGCTGCTGGCCGGGGTGCCCGACGGCGAGCCCGCCTGGGACGAGGAGATCTTCGGCCCGGTGATGTGCCTGCGGTCGGTGCCCGATCTTGAGGCCGCCTACGCGGCGGTCAACGCCAGCCGGTACGGGCTGCACGCGGCCGTCTACACCCGGGACTTGGGGACCGCGTTCGACGCCGTCGAGGAGCTGGACGTCGGCGGCGTCGTCGTCAACGAGGTGCCGGGCTACCGCTGCGACATCGCACCGTACGGCGGGGTGAAGGACTCGGGAGTCGGCCGCGAGGGCCCGCGGTTCGCGATCGAGGAGCTGACGGTGACGCGGATGGCGGTGTTCCGGCGGTGAGCGCGGCCAGGGAGGAGAGCAGGGTGGGGTACGCGGATCTGTTCCGCCTGGACGGCCGGCGGGTGGCGGTCGTCGGCGGTGCCAGCGGCATCGGGCGGGAGTCGGTACGCGCGCTGGCCGCGCACGGCGCCGAGGTGCTGATCGCCGACAAGGACGTGCCGGGCGCGGAGGAGACCGCGCGGCTGGCCGCCGCCGAGCGGCCTGCGCCCGGAGCGGGCCCGGGCCCGGGCCCCGTCAGCGTGCACCGCCTCGACGTACTCGACGACGTCGCCGTACGGGAGGCCGCGGCCCAGTGGGGAGCCGTGGACGGCCTCGTCGTCACGGTGGGCGCCAACGTGCGCAAGCGGATCGCGGATTACACGCCGCACGACTTCGAGCGGGTCATGGCGCTCAATCTGCGGGCGTATCTGACGCTCGTGCAGTCGATGGCTCCCGGGATGGCCGCCCGGGGGCGGGGCAGCGTGGTGGGGCTGGCGTCGATGCGGGCCTTCCAGGTGGAGGCCGGGCAGAGCGTGTACGCCGCCTCCAAGGCGGGACTTGTGCAGTTCCTGCGGACCGCGGCCGAGGAGTGGGGGCCGAGTGGAGTGCGCTTCAACGCCGTCGCGCCCGGCGTGGTCCGTACGCCGCTCACCGATCAGATCGCCGCCGATCCGCAGTGGTACGAGGCCTACGCGCAGGCTTCCGCGCTGCGGCGTTGGGCAGGCGCGGAGGAGATCGCCGGGGCCGTGACGTATCTCGTCTCCGACGCCTCGACGTATGTCACCGGCAGCGTGCTGACCGTGGACGGCGGCTGGACGGCGGTGGACGGCCGCTACGAACCGTCGTTGTAGCCGGTGCCGGATTCCGTGCCCGGCAGTGAACCCGGTCCCGGCACCGGCACCGGCACAGCGAACACCCGGCACCCGGCACCCGGCACCCGGCACCCGACACCCGACCGACAACCAACCAGCGACAACCGAGCAGCGAGCAGCGAGCAGCGAGCAGCGAGCAGCGAGCAACCGAGAACAGCAGCGCAGGCAGCACAAAAAGGAGCGACATGTCCGAGACCCGATCAGAACCAGGTCCGGAGGAGCCCGGCCGGCCGGACCCGCTCCCCTTCGGCGCACTGCCCGCCGCGAGCAGGCGCCGCCGCTCGCTGTGGCTGCTGGTGGTGCCAGCGGTGCTCTACGGCGCGGCACCGGTGGTGGCCAACAGCATCGAACCGCGCATTCTCGGCGTGCCGTTCCTCCTGGCCTGGATCATCATGGCGTCCGTCGTCAGCCCGCTGGTCATCTGGGCCGCCGCCCGCCTCGATCCGGCCTACCGCGCGGACGCGCTCGAACCGATACCCGCGGACGACGTACCCGAGGACTCCGCACCCGAAGACTCCGCACCCGAAGACGCGGCATCCGAGGACGCCGCGGCTGGCGGCGGACGCGGGCCGGCCACCGGAGGTGCGGCATGAGCGGCTCCGCTGCGATCGCGACGACGCTGTTCGGGCTGGCGATGGTCGCCACCGTCGTCGTGGGTCTGCTCAGCGCACGCGGCCGGGACAAGGGCCTGGCGGAGTGGACGGTCTCCAGCCGGGGCCTGGGGGCGCTGTTCATCTGGCTGCTGATGGCCGGCGAGACCTACACCAGCTTCTCGTTCCTTGGCACGGCCGGCTGGTCGTTCTCCTACGGCGTGCCGATCCTGTACCTGGTGGCGTATCTGACGACGGGGTTCGCGGTGGCCTACGTCGTGGGGCCCGCCCTGTGGACGTACGCGAGCCGGCACCGGCTGATCTCCATCGCCGACATGGCCGAACACCGCTTCCGCTCCCGGCCGTTGGGGATGCTGGTGGCGGTCGTGGCCACGGTCTTCATCGTGCCGTACATCCAGGTGCAGATTCAGGGCATGGGCGTGGTCGTCAACGCCATGACCTACGGCAGCATCGACCTGAAGGTCGCCGCGGTGATCTCGTTCGTGGTCGCCGAGGTGTTCATTCTGGTGTCGGGGCTGCGCGGTTCGGCCTGGGTGAGCGCGCTGAAGGACGTTCTGGTGATCGCGGTGGTGGTCTTCCTCGCGGTCTACGTGCCGGTCCATTTCGTCGACGGGCTGGGCGACTTGATGCACCGCATGGTGACGGAGAAGCCGGAGTGGCTGACCTTCCCGGGCCACGACTCCGCTGGTATGGACGGCACTTGGTTCGCGACGACGATGCTGCTCAACGCCGTGACCATCACCGTCTTCCCCACCACGGTCGCCGGTTATCTCAGCGCGAAGTCCCCGAACACCCTGCGGCGCAACGCAGTTCTGCTGCCGTGGTACCAACTGCTGCTGTTCATCCCGATGGTGGTCGGGCTGACGGCGCTGTTCGTGGTGCCGGATCTGAAGAACCCGGATCTGGCGCTGTATTCGCTCGTCACCGACTCGCTGCCGGCTCCCCTCGTCGCGGTGATCGGCATCGCCGGGGCCCTGTCGGCGATCGTTCCGATGAGTGTGTTCATGCTCGCCATCGGCACGCTGTGGGGCCGCACCCTGCTGGGCGGCGGCAACGGCTCCGATCCGCGCAGCCGCCGCAGCGGCTCCACCCGGGCCGGTGACATGCGCACCAAGCGGCTCTCGCAGCTGGTGTGTCTGCTGGCGGGCCTGCTCGCACTGGCCGGGGCCCTGTTCTTCCCCAACACCCTCGTGCAGCTGTCGGTTCTCTCCTACGAGGGGCTGGCACAGCTGGTGCCCACCGTACTGCTGGCCCTGTACTGGCGGCGGATGACGGCGTCCGCGGCCGCCGCGGGGATGCTCGCAGGGCTTGCCGTGATGACGCTGCTGTGGACCACGGGCAACGACCCGCTCAACGGGATCAACGGCGGCATCCTCGCTTTCGCCGCGAACCTCGCCGTCACCGCGGCCGTCACCTGGGCCCGTCCCGCCGCGTCCGGCGGCCGGTCCGGTACGGCGCAGACCGCCGGCACCCCTACGGCCGCCGCCAAGTCCGCCGCCAAGTCCGGCACCAAGTCCGGCACCAAGACCGGTGCAGGGGAGGCCTGATGACCGACGCGACGGCCGGCACGACGGCCGACGAGCTGCGGCCCGTGCTCTACCGCGCCGCCCGCATCGTCAGCCAGCAGCCCCGCCCGGGCCCCGAACCGGAAGCCGTCGCCGTCGCACACGGCCTGGTGACCGCGACGGGCACGGTCGCGCAGCTGCGCGACCGCTTCCCCGCCGCCGAGGTGGTCGACTTCGGGGACGCCGCGCTCGTACCGGGCCTGAACGACGCGCACATCCATCTCGCCATCGCCGCCGAGGACTTGCTCCATCTCGACCTGTCCGCCGCGGCCGTCGCCGGCGTCGACGACCTTCTCCGGCAGGTGCGTGCCGAGGCGTCGCGTGCCGCACCCGGCGAGTGGATACGCGGCAGCCGCTACGACGACACCAAGACCGGGCAGCTCACCCGCTGGGACCTCGACCGTGCCGCCCCGGACCACCCGGTCCTCGTGGTGCAGGTCGCCGGGCACTGGGGAGTCGTCAACTCGCCCGCGCTGAAGGCTCTTGGGATCGACGAGGACTCCTCCCCTCCGGAGGGCGGCGAATTCGGACGCGGCGCAGACGGACGCCTCGACGGGCGTCTCGTCGAACGCGCCCTGATGAACGTCGTCTATCCCGCCACCGCACGCGGTGCGGCCTCTCCCCTGCGGCCCAGCTCGCCGCAGGACAAGCTGCGCGGCCTCGCGCGGGCGCAGCGGCAGTGGCACGCCGCGGGCCTGACGTCCGTGTGCGACGCGCTCATCGCTCCCGAGGACATCGCGCTGCTGCGCCTGGCACGAGCCGAGGACGAACTGACCCTCCGCGTCGGCATGTTGCTGTCCATCGACCACTACGGCGCGGCGCAGGCGCTCGGAGTCGGCAGCGGCTTCGGCGACGACATGCTGCGGCTGGTCGGCGTGAAGGCCTTCGTGGACGGCGCGATCGGCGGGCGTACGTGCCTGCTGGCCGAACCGTACGCGGACTCCGAGGGGCACGGCCTGCAAACCACCCCGACCGAGGAGCTGTTCGCCCAAGTTCGAGCCGTGCACGGCGACGGCAACCGCATCGGTGTGCACGCCAACGGCGACGCCGCGATACGCCTCGTACTCGACGCGTTCGAGGCCGCGCAGCGGGAGATGCCCCGGTCCGGACTGCGCCACCGCATCGAGCACTGCACCGTCGTCGACGCGGACATAGTGGAGCGGATGAGGCAACTGGGCGCGATCGCCGTGCCGTTCGCGGGTTACGTGGCCTATCACGGCGGTGCGCTGAACCGCTGGTACGGCCCGGAGCGGACCGGGCGGATGTTCGCGCACCGCTCGTTCCTGGACGCGGGCGTCACGGTGGCGGGCTCGTCGGACTATCCGTGCGGCCCGTACCAGCCGCTGCTCGGCATCCAGTCGATGGTCACCCGCGAGGGCATGGACGACGGCGAAACGGTCGGCGCCGTCCAGCGGACGACCGCCGCGGAGGCGCTGTCCGTCTTCACGCTCGGCTCGGCGGAAGCGGAGGGCACCTCCCATCTGAAGGGACGGCTGGCGCCGGGATACCTCGCGGACTTCACGGTGCTGGGCGAGGACTTGACGACCGCCGATCCGCACGGCATCGCATCCGTACCGGTGCGGGCGACGTACGTGGGCGGCGAATGCGTCCACGAGGCCTGATCACGCTCGCCCCTGCCCTCGCGCTTCCCCCCTGCGAAGCCGGCTGAAGCGGCGCCCCGGCGGGGCGTTCCTCAGCCGAAGGGGATCCTCACGACAGAGGTGTCGCCCGTGCCCACGGTGCTGCCGCCGGCGCCGATGGCGTCCCACACCTCGACCTTGACCGTGCCGTCCTCCATGTCGCCGAGGGCTCCCTTCGTGCCCGCCCCCAGGTCGCGGGAGTGGGTGTAGTGCTCGTAGCCGGGGGCGTCGTCGCTCTCGAAGTAGCGGTATGTCTCCACCCGGTCCCAACTGCCGTCGCCGGTCAGGTCGTAGGAGACACGCAGCTGCTGTCCGTTGCCGATCGTCGTACGGGCGTCGACGAACAGGTCGAACCGCGTTCCCCCACCGTCGTATTCGCCCGTGATCCCGGAACGCACGAACGTCACCGGATTGTGCGGCTTGCCGTCGTGGTTGCCGGTCGTCTTCGCCAGAGTCACCGTGCCGGACCGCGACTGCGCGGCGCCCAGGGTGCGGTCCGAGCGCAGGTGAAGCGCGGTCAACCCGCCCCCGCTCTTGGGGAGTTCAGGCGAACCGTGGGCCGGCCGCTCCCCCGAGGGCGCGGGCGTGGGCGTGGAGGTGACGGTCGGACCGTCCTTGATGACGGTCTCAGGAGGACGGCTGACCACCTGGAGAGGCTGCGAGCCAGAAGCCTCGTCGTCGGAGGGCGAGATCAGCGGGATCAGGTAGACGGCGATACCGGCAACGGCCACGAGGGAACCGGCGAGCGCCGCTGCCGGTATCGACAGCCTCATACTCCTGCCCCACCACCGCGCGACGTTCTTGGCGTGCGACACGGTCTCGCCCGTCTCGTCACCGCCGGTCGTCGTGGCCTCGGCGAGCCGCGTCGCCACGTAGGCCGAACCGCCCCACAGCAGCACGCCGGCGGGCAGCACCGTGCTCAACCGCTCGTCGAGATCGGCCAGTTCGGCCAGCGCGCCACGGCAGCCGTCGCATTCACCGAGATGCCGGTCGAGATCGTCGTTACCGCGCCGGCCCGCTCCCCGTACGGCAGCCGCGACAAGCGCCCCGTAGCGACGGCAATCCCCTGCCTCGCAGCCATCGTTCTCATAGTGAGCCGCGAGGTAGGACTCACGCAGCCCCTCCCGAGCACGGGCAGCCAACGCACCGACGCTCCCTGCGGCAACACCCAGCAACCGGCCGACGCGGCCCTCCGACTCCGCCTCGACAGCCGTGTGCCACAGGACGGTCTGCCACCGCTCGGGCAAGGAGCGGAACGCCCGGAAGACGACGCGGCCCTCCTCCAGCCGCGTCATGGGGTCCTGGCCGTTCTCGCGCTCCAGGCCGCCGATCGCGTGGTCGTACCACTGCAAGAAGTCCGGGGAGAGTCCGTCACGGTGCTCGGTGGCCGCCCACTCGGCGGCCGTGCGGCGGACGGAGATGAGCAGATGGGGCCGCCAGGCGGAGACCGGGCTCTCGCCGGAGCGCGCGGTCCGCACGGTACGGGTGAAGGCCTCTGTGGTCAGAGCTTCGGCGGCGCCGGTGTCCCGGCAGCAGGCGAGAGCGTAGGAGAAGACGGCGGAGCGGTGCCGCCGCAGCAGCTCATCCAGAACCGCGGGAGCATCGGACCGGTCCGCCGCTTCGGTGAGACAGACACCGGAGTTCGAGGACCTCTCACGCTTCTCTGGCATACGCCACCCACGCCTTCCCCTTGCCATGTGAGCGAGGAACGCATTCTCTTCGATGCCCGGACCTCCCCGGAAGGGAAGTGACCGGTCGGGACCTGAGCTGATGCACAGTTGAGAAAGTCCGCCGGAGGACATACGCGCGTTTGTGGTGGCCGAAGGCTCGTCGACCAGGCATTGCCAATGGAAGCCATTTTCATCTACTCTGCGGGTACTGCCCACTCGTCACGGAGACACCCATGGCCGTTCCCAAGCGGAAGACGTCCCGCAGCAACACCCGCCACCGCCGCGCCCAGTGGAAAGCCACCCCGCCGCAGCTCGTACCGGTCACGCTGAACGGAACCACCTACCGGGTGCCGCAGCGGCTGGTGCGTGCCTACGAGCGCGGGCTGCTGCGCCCCGAGGACTGAACCGGCATGGCAGGCATGGCACATGACCGTCTGCCGGTCACCGTGCTCTCCGGCTTCCTCGGCGCCGGCAAGACCACGCTGCTCAACCATGTCCTCGGCAATCGCGAAGGGCTGCGCGTCGCCGTCATCGTCAACGACATGAGCGAGGTCAACATCGACGCCGCGCTCGTACGCGGCGGTGAGGCAGCCCTGTCGCGCACCGAGGAGCGTCTGGTCGAGATGACCAACGGCTGCATCTGCTGCACGCTGCGCGACGACCTCCTCGAAGAGGTCGACCGGCTGGCCCGCGAGGGACGCTTCGACCATCTCCTCATCGAGTCCAGCGGAATCTCCGAACCGATGCCGGTGGCCGCCACGTTCGCCTTCCCCCGCGACGACGGTGCCGTGCTCGGGGACCTCGCACGTATCGACACCATGGTCACGGTCGTCGACGCGGCGAACTTCCTGCCGGAGCTGACGGGCGGGGACGGTCTGGCCGAGCGCGGGCTCGACCAGTACGAGAACGACGAGCGCACCGTCGCCGACCTATTGACGGACCAGATCGAGTTCGCGGACGTCATCGTGCTCAACAAGCTCGACCTGGTCGAAGACGGCACAGCCGCCCGTCTCCGGGCGACCCTCACGCGGCTCAACCCTGCCGCCCGGATCGTGCCCGTCACCCATGGGCGAGTGAACCTTGAAGACGTGCTCGGGACGGGCCTGTTCGACCTGGAGCGTGCCCAGCAGGCTCCAGGCTGGGTCATGGAGCTCAACGGCGATCACGTGCCGGAGACCGAGGAGTACGGGATCTCCTCGACGGTCTTCCGCTCCGAGGCACCGTTCCACCCCGGCAGGTTGTGGAAGTTCGTGACGGAGCAGCTCGACAGCGGCTCCTTCGGACAGGTGCTGCGGTCGAAGGGGTTCTTCCGCCAGGCGAGTCGCCCGCGAGTGACGGGCCTGTGGTCGCAGGCCGGAGCCGTGGCCCGGTTCGAACCCTCCGGCGCCCACGACCCCGGCACCCCCCAGGGCCAGGAACTGGTCTTCATCGGCACCGGTCTGCGCCCGGCGGCACTGCAAGCGGCCCTGTCCGGCTGCCTGTTGACGAACGCCGAGAGCGTCCCGTCCGCCGACCCCTTCCCGGAGTGGGACACGTACGGCATCGATGACGACTGCGATCACGAACACCCGGAGCAGATGCCTGCCGTGCACAGGTGAAGTCGCCGGGCTGGACAGTGGCCGTGGGGGCCCTTCCTGTCCAGCCCGGTCTCCAACTGCCCGAGCATTTCGGCGAGATCGCCGTCACCCGCACCGAAGCCGAGGGGCGGCCGGCCAGCCGCGGAGACGCACTGAGCGACCGGTCGACGAGGGCGCCCCGCACGGCAGGGGTGTTCCCCGTCACCACGCTCAACAGGCACTTGGCCACAGAGCCGGCCCCGATCAGTTGAGACGGGCGACGTGCTGCGGCGACGGGGCCGCCCGGAGGCTGTCGGGCACCGTGTCGTCGTCCGGCATTCCGGCCAGCAGCCACGCGGCGACCGCGTCCGCGTCCGCCTCGGTCCTGATCGGGCCGAGGCGCTTCACCACTCCGGCCGGCTTCCGGTCCTCGGTGCACGGCTGGACGGCGGCGTGCAGTCCGCGTGAGCGATGGCAGCGCAGCAGGCCGCTCAGGCAGCGGGTGGCGACCATGACTCCGTGAGGGCAGCGAGTGACCGCCTGCCGCAGCCGGTTCACCACCTGCTCATCGGCCGCCTCCCGGCAGTCGGTACAGGCGACGAGCGTGAAGGGACGATTCCCAGGGGCGGGTGCCGGGCCGTTCATACGTCATCCTCGCGATCTTGACGGCGGTGCTGCCCGTTCGGGACGGCACGCCGGGCCCTTGCGGGTCCGGGCTCGGTACGCGTGACGCCGGTGCATCCGTCGCTGCGACCGAGTTGAGCTTGTCCGGCGGGCGTTGTCCGTCGGGGCCACGAGGACTATTCTACAGAAACGACATCCATTTTCATTAGGGTCCGCGTCTTGTTCGCCCATCGCCAACTGGCTTGTCTCCGGACGGCGTTCGTCACTGCTTCCTCGCTGAAGAAGCCCGCCGCCGTCACCTCGACCCGAGGAGGGCTGCGTCCACCGTGAATGAGCCCCACGACAAGACACCGCTCGGTGCGCGGCGCACCCGGCAGCGCCTGGACATCCTTCAACACCTCTCGACGGCGCCCGACTTCATCTCCGCTCAGGGACTGCACGCACGCATCTCACGCGCCGGAACGCTCGTGGGACTGAGCACCGTGTACCGCGCGCTGAGAGATCTGGAGAGAATGGAGCAGGTGGATGTCATAAGGAGCGAAGCCTCCGGTGAACGCCTCTACAGGAAACGCTCCACCACCGAGCATCGGCACTATGTGATCTGCCGCCGATGCGGACGCAGCGAAGCCGTCGACACCGACATCGTCGAGCACTGGGCCGCCCACCTCGACCAGCTCACCGGCTTCTCCAACGTGACGCACACGCTGGAACTCAGCGGTGACTGCATGGACTGCCACCTCTGAGATACGGCTGCGACGGAGCCGGCCCCGGGACAATCCGGCAGCTCTGTCGAGGACTCCGCGACAAGCGAATCCGGCACTCACCGTCGAATCGTCGACACGTATGCCAATTCTTGTTTCCGGGTGACGGGCATGGCACGCTTCGGCGGTACCCATTGGGGAGATTTCTCCCTTTTTATCGGCTTTCTCAAAGCCGGCCCCGTTTCCAACAACGGGAAGACTGACTGGAGTTGAGTACCGTGACAACAGCGCAGCATCGCACCCACGACGGTCACAGCCACGTGCACGGTGAAGGGTGCGGGCACGTGGCCGTACCCCACGGCGACCACGTGGACTACGCACACGACGGCCACCTGCACCGGCCTCACGAAGATCACACCGACGAGTGCGAACCGCAGGGGCACCAGGAACACCAGGGACACGACCACACGCACGGTGATGGATGCGGACACGTGGCCGTACCCCACGGCGACCACGTGGACTACGCACACGACGGCCACCGTCACGCCGCACATCAGGGTCACTGGGACGACCACTGATCCAGGGAACCTGCCGGGTGACGGCCTGGGTGACGGGCGACGCCGACGACCGGACGGTCAGCCGGGTTCGGGAACGGTTCTTCTGGCTCCCCACCGCCGGTTCCGATAGGAGCCGGCGAGCCGGCAGACGACGTAGATCGCGAACGAGATGGTCGTGACGTAGGGGCTGATGGGGATGCTGCCGCCGAGGGCGAGCAGGATGCCGCCCTCGATGGCGGCCATCGCGAAGACCACGCTCAGCACCGGCAGCACCACCGGTGACACGGTGATCCGGGCCGCGGCGGCCGCGGGGGTGACGACGAGCGTGAGGACGAGCAGCGCTCCCACGATCTGCACCGACAGGGCGACGGCGAGTCCCAGCACGACCATGAAGGCCAACGACAGTGCACGTACCGGCACTCCGCGGGCCTCGGCCACCTCCGGGTCGGCGCTGGCGAACGTGAGCGGTCGCCACATGACGGCCAGCGCGATGAGCACCAGGGCCGAGGTGCCGAGCAGCCAGGACATCTGGGGCGTGTCGACGGCGACGATCTGCCCGGTCAGGATGCCGAACTTGTTCGCGGCTCTGCCCTTGTAAAGGGCGAGGAAGAGGACGCCCAGGCCGAGGCCGAACGGCATGAGGATGCCGATCACGGAGTTGCCGTCCCGGGCGCGGGAGCCGAGCAGGCCGATCGTTCCGGCCGCGATCAACGATCCGACGATGGAGCCCGCCACGACGTTCGCCCCGAGCAGCAGTGCTGCCGAGGCTCCGGCGAACGACAGCTCACTGATGCCGTGCACCGCGAACGGCAGGTCCCGTCTGATCACGAAGACGCCCGCCAGCCCGCCGATCAGGCCGAGCGCAGCGCCGGCGACGAGGGAGTTGCGGACCAGGACGAGCAGTTCTCCGTAGTTGTCGAAGTTGAAGATCTGCTGCCAGACACCGTCGGCGGCCGTCATGTCCGCGCTCCGTCCGGCACGTGCGCGTGGTGCGAGGAGTCCGCCATTTCGTCGGGCGCTCCGACCACCATGATCCGGTCCCGGACGCGGACCACGTCGATCTGTGTTCCGTACAGCTGCGAGAGCGCGGCCGAGGTCAGCACCTCCTCCGGTGCGCCGACCCGGTGGCCGCCCCCGGCGAGATACAGCACGCGGTCCACCATTCCCAGCACGGGGTTGATCTCGTGGGTCACGAACACCACGGCCGTGCCGTGTGACCGGCGCCGGGCGTCCACCAGTCCGGTCACGGCCCGTTGGTGATGCGGGTCGAGGGAGAGCAGCGGCTCGTCGCACAGCAGGATCCGCGGGTCGGTCGCCAGGGCTTGTCCGATGCGCACGCGCTGCCGCTCCCCGCCGGAGAGCAGACCGACGGGGACATCCGCATACGCGGTAGCCCCGACCGACTGGAGGGCCTCGTCAACCCGGCGACGGACAGCGCCCGTTCGCGGCCGTGGTCCGAAGACGTGCCCGTCGATGCCGAGCCGGACCAGGTCACGTGCGCGGAGCGTCGCGTGGGCGGACAGCGCCGCCTGCTGGGGGATGTAGCCGATGTGCCGACTGCCCTTGCGGGGCGGCCGGCCGAGGACCGTCAGCGTCCCGGCGGACAGCTGCCGCTGACCCAGCAGGGCTCGCACGAGGCTCGTCTTGCCCGATCCGTTGGGCCCGAGCACGGCCAGGAACTCCCCGGGCCGCACGTCGAGGTCCAGGCCCTTCCACAGCACTCGCTCGCCGTAGGAAAGGGCGGCATCACGCAAGCTGATCACCGTGGCGTCCGCGCCACGGTCCGCCGTCAACTCCAAAGCCGGCTGCCTCACTTGGCCAGCGCGCCGGACAGCGCGTCGACGTTCGCGGTCATCCAGGCGATGTAGTCCTTGCCCTTCGGCAGGGTCTCGGTCACGGGGACGACGGGAGTCCCTGCCTTCTTGGCCGCCTGCTCGACCTTCTCGGTCTGCGGGCCGGATGTCTGGTCGTTGTAGACCAGGGCCTTGACCTTCTTGCCGGTGAACAGTGACAGCGTGGACTGAAGCGTCTTCGGTGAGACGTCGTCGCCCTCCTCGATGGCCTCACTGAAGTCGTCAGGGGTCTTGTTCTTCAGCCCGCTCGCCTCGGTGAGGTACAGGGGAACGGGCTCGGTGATGGCCACGTCCTCACCGCCGTGATCGGTCTTGATCTTTCCTTCCTTGGCCTCCAGCGGCTTCAGCTTCGCCTTGAAGGCCTTCGCGTTCTTGGTGAAGGTGGACGCATGGTCCGGGTCGGCCTTGGACAGGGCGGCGGCTATGCGGTCCGCGAGCTTGCCGACTGTGGGGAAGTCGTACCAGACGTGCTCGTTCAGCTCCTCGCCTGCCGGCGCCTTCTTCCCGGAGACCTTGACCGCATTGATCAACTCGGGGGACGCGTTGTCGCCGCTCTTGAGCATCCGGTCGATGAAGTCGTCGTAGCCGCCGCCGTTTTCGATGACGACCTCGGCCTTGGACAGGGCCAGCTGGTTCTGGGTGTTGGCCTCGTAGGAGTGCGGGTCCTGGTCGGGATCGCTGATGACGGAAGTGACCTTCACCTTTCCGGCACCTATCTGCTGGGCGATGTCGCCGTAGACGTTCGTGGAGGCCACCACCGGGACAGGGGACGAGGACCCCTTCTTCTCCGAGGCGCTGGAGTCGCCTCCGGAGTCGTCGGACGAGCCGCTACAGCCGGCAACGAAGGCCAACGACGCGGCGGTTATCAGCGCTGGGTGCCGGGACCAGGACGTACGCATGGTTTTCCTCCGCAACAAGACGACGTGGGGGCCGAGCTGGACCTTGCCTCGGCCGCCTTGGCACGACGCTAAATGGAAACGGATGTCAAGACCATCTCTGCGGCGCCCAATATGAAAATCGTTGCCGAGTATTGACCTGCCGGAGCTCGTCGGAGAGCAGATTCGTCCAGGGCAGCAGGCCGAGCCCTCAAGAGGCGGCCGGGACCACCCGTTGCTGAACGCCGGTGTACGAGGCCAGGGGGCGGATGAGTGCGTTGTGCGCGAGCTGTTCGGTGATGTGGGCCGTCCAGCCGGTGATGCGGCTCATCACGAAGATCGGGGTGAAGGCCGGGATGTCGAAGCCCATGAGGTGGTAGGCGAGCCCGGCCGGATAGTCGAGGTTGGGGTGGATGCCCTTGCGGCCGGCCATGGCGTCGCGGAGGGCCGCGTGCAGTGCGGCCAGCCTCGTGGTCTCGGGGTCGCCGGAGCGGGCGACGAGACGGTCGGTGGCCTCCTGCATGATCGGTACGCGGGAGTCGCCGTGCTTGTAGACGCGGTGGCCGAAGCCCATGATCTTCCGCTTGGTCGCGAGCGCTTCTTCCAGCCACGCTTCGGCGCGCTGCGGGTCGCCGATCTCGTCCAGCATGTGCATCACGGCTTCGTTGGCGCCGCCGTGCAGGGGTCCCTTGAGTGCGCCGATGGCGGCGGTGACCGCGCTGTAGAGGTCGGAGAGGGTGGAGGTGACGACGCGGGCGGTGAACGTCGAGGCGTTGAAGCTGTGTTCGGCGTAGAGGATGAGGGAGATCTCGAAGCAGCGGACGACCTCGGGTTCGGGGACGGCGCCGAAGCACATGTGGAAGAAGTTCTCGGCGTAGCCGAGCGAGGTGTCCGGGGTGATGGGGTCGAGTCCGCGTCGCCTGCGCTGGTCGGCCGCCACCACCACGGGCAGCTTGGCCAGCAGGGTCAGGGACTTGGCGCGGTGGGCCTCGGGGCTGTCGTCACCTTCGGTGGGGTCCTCGGCGCCGAAGAAGCTGACGGCGGTGCGCAGCACGTCCATCGGGTGGCAGGTCTCGGGGACGCGCGCGAGGAGTTCGGCGGTGGTGCGGTCCAGGGGGCGCAGGGCGCGTTCTTGTGCCCGGAACTCCGCGAGCTGTGCGGTCGTGGGGAGTTCGCCGTGCCAGAGCAGGTAGGCGACTTCTTCGAAGGAGCATCGGGCGGCGAGGTCCTGGACGGGATAGCCGCGGTAGGTGAGGGAGTTGGTCTCCTCGATGACGGTTGAGATCTCGGTGGTGTCGACGACGACGCCGGCGAGGCCCCTGCGGATGTCGGACGCGGTGGTGGTCATGGGTGTGTGCCTCCGTGTGGGTCCCGGTCAGGCGCCGGGTGGCAGTGTGAAGTCGTGGACGGCGGAGTCGAAGGCGGTGTAGTCGGCGTAGCCCAGCACCTCGTAGAGCCGGGAGCGGGTCTGCATGCGCGGCAGCAGCGATTCCTGGCTGCCCTCGGCCGCGAGGGTGCGCAGCCCGTCCTCGACGGCCCCGTTCATCAGCCGGAAGAGGGTCACCGGGTAGAGCGCGATGTCGTAGCCGAGGTCCTGGAGCGTGCGGGCGCCGAGCAGGGGCGACTTGCCGAACTCGGTCATGTTGGCGAGCAGCGGCACGTCCACGGCCGCGCGGAACGCGGCGAACTCCCCCTCGTCCGCGAGGGCTTCGGGGAAGACGGCGTCTGCCCCGGCGTCGATGTACGCCTTCGCCCGGTCGATCGCCGCTTGCAGTCCCTCGACGGAGCGCGCGTCGGTGCGGGCCATGAGGAGGAAGTCCGGGTCGCGGCGGGCGTCGGCGGCGGCGCGGACGCGCTGTGCCATCTCCTCGCGTGTGACGAGGGTCTTGCCGTCGAGGTGGCCGCAGCGCTTGACGGCGGTCTGGTCCTCCAGGTGGAGGCCTGCCAGTCCGGCGTCCTCGAAGAGCTGGACGGTGCGGGCGGCGTTGACGGGGGCGCCGAACCCGGTGTCGGCGTCGATGAGGACGGGCAGGTCGGTCACCCTTGTGACCTGCTGGGCGCGCGCGGCGACCTCGGTGGAGGTGGTCAACCCGATGTCGGGCAGGCAGAGTTCGGCGGCGAGCACCGCGCCGGAGAGGTAGGCGGCCTCGTAGCCGTGCTCCTCGATCAGCTTCGCCGAGTACGGGTTGACGGCGCCCGGCATCGTCAACAGGCGCCCGGTGGTGAGCCGTTGGCGCAGTGCCCGGCGGCGCTGTGCGGGTGTGGTGCGGGTGTGCAGCATCAGAACAGGCCCTTCGGGAGCGTGGCGTCGTATGCCGCGACGGCCGCGGTGTCCACCGCGGGGAACAGCTGCGCGAGGCCGGACGCGTCGAGCCGGGCCAGGCGTCCGGCGGCGGTCAGGAAGGAGTCCTGCGCCTCGGGGGCGACGATCTCGTCGGCGAGGGTGCGGAACTTGGTCTCGTACTGCGCACGGCCGAAGGGGCGTTGCCCGGCCGGGTGTGCGTCGGCGAGGGCCAGTTCGTCCTCGATGACGGTGCCGTCCTCCAGGGTGACGACGGCACGCCCGCCGAAGGCCCGCTTGTTCGGGTCCGGGTCGTGGTAGCGACGGGTCCACTCCGGGTCCTCGACGGTGGAGATCTTCCGCCACAGCGCGACGGTCCCGGGACGCCGGGCCCGCTCGGGCGCGTATGAGCGCTCGTGGTGCCATTCGCCGTCCTCCAGGGCGACGGCGAGGATGTAGGGCACCGAGTGGTCGAGGGTCTCGCGGCTGGCGGCTGGATCGTACTTCTGCGGGTCGTTCGCGCCGGAACCGATGACGTTGTGGGTGTGGTGGCTGGTGTGCAGCACGATCTCGCGGACTCCGGTGAGGGGGCCGGTGCGCTCGCGCAGCCGGCGGGCCAGGTCGATGACTGCCTGTGCCTGGTACTCGGCGGAGTGCTCCTTGGTGTAGGTGTCGAGGATCGCGCGGCGGGCCTCGCTCCGTTCGGGAAGCGGCACCGTGTACGAGGCGCCGGGCCCGTCGAGCATCCAGGCGAGGAAGCCGTCCTCCCCTTCGTAGATCGGCGACGGGGCTCCTTCGCCGCGCATCGCCCGGTCGACCGCTTCGATCGCGGCCTTGCCGGCGAAGGCCGGTGCGAAGGCCTTCCAGGAGGAGATCTCTCCCTTGCGGGACTGCCGGGTGGCGGTCGTGGTGTGCACGGCCTGCTGTACGGCCTGATACACGGTCGCGGTGTCCAGTCCCAGCAGAGCGCCGAGTCCGCAGGCGGTGGCGGCGCTGAGGTGGGCGACGTGGTCGATGCGGTGGGCGTGCAGGCAGATGCCCTTCACCAGCGCGACGTGGATCTCGTAGGCGGCGATGATGCCGCGCAGCAGCTCCGCGCCGCCCCGGCCGGTGTGCTGGGCGACCGCGAGCAGGGGCGGGATGTTGTCCCCGGGGTGGGAGTAGTCGGCGGCCAGGAAGGTGTCGTGGAAGTCCAGCTCCCGTACGGCGGTGCCGTTCGCCCAGGCCGCCCACTCCGGAGACACCCGGACGTCGGGTGCGGTGCCGAAGACCGAGGCGCCGGGTGCCGCCGTGTGCGGGAGGGCCTGGGTGCGGGCGACGGCGACCGGGCGGCGGCGCAGCGAGGCCACGGCGACCGCGGCGTTGTCGATCACGCGGTTCACGGCCATTGCGGCGGCCTCGGGATCGAGCCCGTCAGGTTCGGGGGTGCCGGTGGCGACGGCCGCCAGCTTCCACGCGAGCTGCTCCTCGCGCGGCAGCCGGTCGGCGCTGGGGTGGACACGTACCTGGTGGTCGATCACGGGACTCCTCGCCTGGGCGGGACGGTGTTCGTATGGCTGGTTCGCAATCGAGCATTCCCCGTTTCCGCGTCCCGGGCGAGGGCCCCAATCTGCGGAATCTGTCCGGCCGGTGCCTGCGAAACTGCGAATGTTGCAAATTCGGCGGATGCTAGATTGGCAAGAACGGCCGGAGGACGGCAGGGCCCGGGATGCGGGAAAGGGAAGAGCGCCATGGGACGGCCCGCAGCACGGAAGATCTACGCTCACGCCAAGCTGCGCAGACTCCGCGCTCAGCACGGCATGAACCAGGTCGAGCTGGCCCGCGCCCTGGACATCTCCACCAGCTATCTGAACCAGATCGAGCACAGCCAGCGCCCGCTCACCGCGCCCGTTCTGCTGCGGCTGTCCGAAGTGCTGGGCGTGGAGGCGGAGTTCTTCTCCGAGGCCGACGAGGAGCGCCTCGCGACGGATCTCCGCGCGGCCCTCGCCGACGAGGCGAGCGGCGTGACGGTCAGCCCCGAGGAAGCCGGCGACGTGGCCCGTGACCACCCGGAGACGGCGAGAGCCCTGGTGGCGCTGCACCGGCGCTACCGCGAGTCCTCGGAACAGGTGGCCGCACTCGCCTCGGGCGACCCCTCCGCCGCTCTTCCTCCGCTGGAGGCGCACGACGAGGTGCGCGACTTCTTCTACGCCCACCACAACCACTTCGGCCCGCTGGACGAGGCAGCGGAACGTGCCGTAGCGGATCTCGGGCTGGGCTCCTCCCGTTCGGCGGCGACCGTGCTGGAGGATGCGTTCGGCGAACGGCACGGCATCAAGATCGTCCAGTCCAGTCCCGAACGTGCCGTGTCCACCCGCCGCTTCGACCGCGAGCGTGGCCTGCTCTTCCTGTCCCCCTATCTGACGGAGGGACAGCAGGCCTTCCAACTCGCCACGCAGCTGGCGCTGCTGGAGAACGGCGGGCTGCTCGACGCGCTCGCCGGCAGCACCACCTTCGCCTCGCCCCAGGCAGCGGGTCTCGCCCGCATCGGGCTGGCCAACTACTTCGCAGGTGCGCTGCTCATGCCGTACACCGCCTTCCACACGGCGGCCGAGGAGCTGCGCTACGACATCGAGATGCTCCAGGCTCGGTTCGGCGTCGGCTTCGAGACGGTCTGCCACCGGCTGTCCACCCTTCAGCGGACCGGGCGGCGCGGCGTGCCGTTCTCGTTCCTGCGCGTCGACCGCGCGGGCAACATCTCCAAGCGCCAGTCCGCCACCGACTTCCACTTCTCCCGGCTGGGCGGCACGTGCCCGCTGTGGACCGTCTACGAGGCGTTCTCCGCGCCCGGCCGCATCCTCACCCAGGTCGCCGAAATGCCGGACGGCAAGCGCTACTTCTGGATCGCACGCACAGTGACGCGCGGCGGCTTCGGGCACCGGGCGCCGCGTGCGGAGTTCGCCGTCGCCCTGGGCTGCGAACTGCGCCATGCCCAGCGTCTCGTCTACGCCGAAGGGGTCGCCCTCGACGACCCGGCGGCGGCCACGCCCATCGGCCTGGGCTGCCGCATCTGCGAACGGCGCGACTGCGCCCAGCGCGCCCGGCCGCCGGCCGGCGGCCGCCTCGCCGTCGACCCCGACCGGCGCACCACGATCCCCTACCCGGTCGAGAGGTCGGGCGGCGGGAGCTAGCCCGAGGGGATCGATCCACGGCCGCGCCGGGCCCGGTCGTGATCGTGATCTGCGGGGCCGTGCTCCCGGGACGTCTGCCGGGAGCACGGCGCAACCTCGGGCATCAGCTCACCGGTTGGTGAACTCCGGCGTGCGCTTGTCCACGAACGCCGACATGCCCTCCTTCTGGTCCTGGGTGGCGAAGACCGCATGGAACAGCCGGCGTTCGAAGCGGACGCCCTCGGTGAGGGTGGTCTCGAAGGCCCGTCCGACCGCCTCCTTGGCCATCATCGCGACCGGCGCCGACATACCGGCGACGGTCTCGGCCACGGCGAGAGCTTCGGCCGGCAGGTCCGCTGCCGGCACGATCCGGGAGACGAGGCCGGCACGTTCGGCTTCGGCGGCGTCCATGGTGCGTCCGGTCAGGCACATCTCCATCGCCTTGGCCTTGCCGACGGCCCGGGTCAGCCGCTGCGAGCCGCCGATTCCGGGAATGACGCCCAGCTTGATCTCGGGCTGCCCGAAGACGGCCGTCTCGGAGGCCAGCAGGATGTCGCAGAGCATCGCCAACTCGCAGCCTCCGCCCAGCGCGTGGCCCGAGACGGCGGCCACGGTCGGGGTGCGGACGGCGCCGAGCCGGTCCCATGCCGCGAACCAGTCGCTCAGATACATGTCCATGTAACTGCGGGGCCGCATCTCCTTGATGTCGGCTCCGGCGGCGAAGGCCCGCTCCGAGCCCGTGACGACGATGCATCCGGTGTCCGGGTCGCGGTCGAACCTCTCGGCGGCGTCGACGACTTCGTTCATCAGCCGGATGTTCAGGGCGTTGAGAGCTTCGGGCCGGTTCAGGGTGATCAGCGCCGTCCTGCCCTTGCGTTCGGTGCGGATCGTCTCGTACGAGACGTCGGGCTCATCGGTCATGGCTGTGCTCCTCTGACTCGGAGACCAGGGAGTGCCGCTGTGTCCGGTCCCTGATGCTGGCGACGATGGCGGAGAAGTCCCTTCCGTCTCCGTCGCCGGCGGCGAACGTGGCGTATCGCTCGGCCGCGAGCAGGCCGAACTCGGCGTCGATCCCTCCGGCACGCACTGCGTTGGCGGCCAGGCCGAGGTCCTTGGCCATCAGCGGCGCGGCGAACCCGGGACGGTAGTCCCGGTTGGCCGGGCTTCCCGGGACGGGGCCGGGGACGGGGCAGTTGACGGACAGCGCCCAGCACTGGCCGGAGGCGGTCGAGGCGACATCGAAGAGCGCCTGGTGGGACAGGCCGAGGCTCTCGCCCAGCACGAACGCCTCACTGACGGCGATCATGGAGATGCCGAGGATCATGTTGTTGCAGATCTTCGCCGCCTGTCCCGCACCGGCGTCGCCGCAGTGCACGGCCTTCTTCCCCATCGCCTTCAACAGCGGTTCCGCGCGGGTGAATTGGTCCTTGCCGCCTCCGGCCATGAAGGTGAGGGTCGCCGCTTCGGCTCCGACGACGCCGCCGGAGACGGGCGCGTCGAGCATGGCGTGACCGGCCTCGCGGGCTGCCTGGTGCACCGCTCGGGCGTCGGCCACGTCGATGGTGGAGCAGTCGACGAACAAGGTGCCGGGCCGCGCGGCGTCCAGCAGACCCTCCTCCCGGTAGAGCGAGAGGACATGGCGGCCCTCCGGCAGCATCGTGACCACCACATCGGCGTCCGAGGCCGCATGGGCAGCCGAGGCTGCGGCC
Organism: Streptomyces sp. HNM0575; assembly: GCF_012726265.1. Taxonomy (GTDB): domain Bacteria; phylum Actinomycetota; class Actinomycetes; order Streptomycetales; family Streptomycetaceae; genus Streptomyces. The sequence goes on from NZ_JAASAG010000004.1 coordinate 54,137, forward strand.
TCGATGCCGTTCTCGCGCGCCGCGGTGAGCAGTTCCGGGACCAGGTCGAAGCCCACGACGCGATGCCCGGCCTCGACGAGGTTGGCGGCCATGGGTGCTCCCATGTTTCCCAGGCCGACGAATCCGACGGTGCTCAGTGTGCCTTCGCTCACGATGTCGCCTCCCTCGTCGAGTGATCTGCGGCGAAGGAGAGTTCGTGTGCGCCGAGGGGTGCGAAGAAGCGGGCCACGGTCTCGTCCCGGACGTCCTGGAGCGTGGGAGGAGACCAGTTAGGCGAACGGTCCTTGTCGATCACCTGGGCGCGGATGCCCTCCATGAGGTCGGCCGAGGCGAGCGCCCTGAGGGAGATCCGGTAGTCCTGTTCCAGAACTCGCTCCAGGGAGCCGAGGTCACGGGCCCGCCGCACTGCTGCCAGGGCGACCTTCACAGCCGTGGGGGACTTGGTGAGCAGCAACTCGGCCGCCTCCTTCGCCTCCGGCCGGCCGCTGTCGGTGAGACGTTCCACGATCTCCTCGGCGCTCCCGGCCGCGTAGCAGCGGTCGATCCACTCCCGCCGGTCTGCCAACAGGCCGTCCGGTTCCCGGCCTGTGTACCGGTGAAGCACCTCCTGGACGGGAGCGGAGGACAGGTCTGCCACGAAGTCCGCGAGCTTTCCCACCGGTACGAAGTGGTCGGCCAGTCCGCACAGCAGCGCATCGGCGGCGCCTACCGGGGTGCCGGTGAGGGCCAGATGCGTGCCCGACTCCCCCGGCGCGTGGGCCAGGAGGTGGCAGCCGCCCACGTCGGGCACGAAGCCGATCCCGGTCTCGGGCATGGCGATGCGGGAGCGTTCGGTGACGACGCGGACGGAACCGTGGGCCGAGACGCCCACGCCGCCGCCCATGACGAGCCCGTCCATGACGGCCACGTACGGCTTGGTGCAGCGCGCGATGCGGGCGTTGAGCCGGTACTCGTCCTTCCAGAACTGCGCCGTCGCCGAAGCGTCCTGCCCGGAGCGCAGATCGTCGTAGATCGAGCGGATGTCGCCGCCCGCGCACAGGCCGCGCTCCCCGGCCCCGGTGAGGACGATCGTCTCGATTCCCGGATCCGCTTCGCACCGGGCGAGGGCTTCGGTGAGGGATCGCACCATGCCGTGGGTGAGGGCGTTGAGTGCTTCGGGCCGGTTCAGGGTCAGATACGCGGCGCGGCCTTCCGTGCGTACCAGGACTGCTGCTTGTCTGCCGGTCATCGGGCGGCCCCGGTGAGGCCTCTGGCGACGATGAGACGCATGATCTCGTTGCTTCCTTCCAGGATCTGGTGGACCCGCAGGTCGCGGACGATCTTCTCGATGCCGTACTCGGTCATGTAGCCGTAGCCGCCGTGGAGTTGGAGCGCGCGGTCGGCGACGGAGTAGCCGGTGTCGGTGGCGAAGCGCTTGGCCATGGCGCACAAGTGAGGCGCTTCCGGGTCGTTGCGGTCCAGTGCTTCGGCGGCCTGCCGCACCAGCGCGCGTGCGGCGGCCAGTTCGGTGGCCATGTCAGCCAGCCGGAAGCGCAGGGCCTGGGCGTTCAGCAGCGGAGCACCGAAGGCCTCGCGGTCGGCGAGGTAGGTCTGGCCGCTGTGCAGGGCACTTTGCGCGCCGCCAAGCGAACAGGCGGCGATGCCGAGCCTGCCGCCGTTGAGTCCGCTCATGGCGATGCGGAAGCCCTCGCCTTCGGCACCGAGCCGGCGGTCGGCGGGGATGCGGACCCCGTCGAGGATCACCTGCCGGGTGGGCTGGGCGTTCCAGCCCATCTTCTGCTCGTTGGGGCCGAAGGAGACGCCGGGGTCGTCCCGCTGGACGACGAACGCGGAGACGCCTCGGGGCCCCGCGCCGCCCGTGCGGGCCATGACGACGTACGTCTGGGACGCGCCGGCTCCGGAGATGAACTGCTTCACGCCGCTGAGCACGTAGTCGTCGCCGTCGCGCGCCGCACGGGTCTTGAGGGCCGCCGCATCCGATCCCGCCTCCGGTTCGGTGAGGCAGTAGCTGCCGAGCGCCTCCATGGAGCACAACGCGGGCAGCCAGCGGGCCCGTTGGGCCTCCTCGCCGTACCGGTCGATCATCCAGGCGACCATGTTGTGGATGGACAGATAGCCCGCGATGCTCGGGCAGCCCGTCGCCAGCACTTCGAAGATCAGGACGCCGTCGGCCCGGGAGAGTCCGGAGCCGCCCGCGTCCTCGGCCACGTACACGCCGCCGAGGCCGAGCCCTGCGGCCTTGCGCAGGACGTCGACGGGGAAGTGCTTGTCCTGGTCCCAGGCGACGGCGTTGGGGGTGAGGTGCTCCTGTGTGAAGTCCAGCGTGGTCTCGACGATGGCGAGCTGGTCGTCGGTGAGGGTCGACACGGCCCTCACCTCATCGTCGGGATGGTGAAGGACGCGTCCTCCTTGACCCCGGAGGGCCATCGCGAAGTGACCGTCTTGGTACGGGTGTAGAAGCGGACGGAGTCCGGGCCGTGCTGATTCAGGTCCCCGAAGACGGAACGCTTCCAGCCGCCGAAGGTGTGGTAGGCGACGGGCACCGGGATGGGCACGTTGACGCCGATCATTCCCGTCTCGACCCGGCGGGTGAAGTCTCGGGCGGTGTCTCCGTCGCGGGTGAAGATCGCGACACCGTTGCCGTATTCGTGTTCCGACGGCAGGCGCAGCGCCTCCTCGTAGTCCCGTGCCCGCACCACAGACAGCACGGGACCGAAGATCTCCTCCTGGTAGATGCGCATGTCGGGAGTGACCCGGTCGAAGAGCGACGCACCGCAGAAGAACCCGTTCTCGTATCCGTTGAGGGTGAAGTCCCGGCCGTCCACGACGAGTTCGGCGCCCTCGCTCACTCCGAGGCCGACGTACTCGCGTACCCGCTGCACGGCATCGGGCCCCACCAGCGGCCCGAAGTCCGCGTCGGGATCGTCGGACGGGCCGATGCGCAGGGACGCGATGCGTTCCTTGAGCCTGGTGACCAGGGCGTCCGCCGTCTCGTCTCCGACCGGGACGGCCACGGAGACGGCCATGCACCGCTCGCCGGCCGACCCGTACCCGGCACCGATCAATGCGTCGACGGCGTTGTCCAGGTCGGCGTCGGGCATCACGATCATGTGGTTCTTGGCGCCGCCGAAGCACTGCGCACGCTTCCCGTGCGTGCCTGCCGCGGCATAGATCTGTGCGGCGACGGGAGTCGATCCGACGAATCCGACGGCCTGGACGCGTGGATCCTCCACCAGGGCGCCGACCGCCTCCTTGTCGCCGTTGACGACGTTGAGCACACCCGGGGGAAGGCCCGCCTCGACGAAGAGCTCGGCCAGGCGCAGCGGAACGGACGGGTCGCGCTCGGACGGCTTCAGGATGAACGCGTTGCCGCACGCGATCGCCGGCGCCGCCTTCCACAGGGGGATCATGGCGGGGAAGTTGAACGGGGTGATGCCCGCCACGACGCCGAGCGGGCGGCGCAGTGAGTGCACGTCGATGCCGGATCCGGCGTTGTCGGTGAACTCGCCCTTCAGCAGGTGCGGGATGCCGGCGGCGAACTCCACGACCTCCAGGCCGCGCTGGATGTCCCCGTGTGCGTCCGGGACGGTCTTGCCGTGCTCCGAGGAGAGCAGCCGGGCCAGCGACTCCCGTTCCTCCTCGATGAGTTGGAGGAAGCGCAGCAGCACACGGGCACGCCGCTGCGGGTTCCACTCGCCCCACTCGCGCTGGGCCTCGGCGGCGTCCGCCACCACTGATTCGACTTCGGCCACGCTCGCCAGCGGGACCCGGGCCTGTACGGCTCCGGTGTTCGGGTCGTAGACGTCGCCGAAGTTCCCGGACGTTCCGGGAGAGGGTCTTCCTGCGACGAAATGCGTCAGTTCACGGATCATCAATGCCTGCTCTCGTCAGGTGGAATCCGGGGATGGGCAGCACTCGCCGCGACGGGACCGGGCACGGTGCGCACGCGGGCACACCGGCACAGGGGTACCGCCGGAGACGAATAGCTGCGGAAACGCGAAGGCCGGGCGCGTCAGGGAGCGGGAGAGCCCGCTCCCCTCACCGGATCACCTAGGCCGTGAGCACAAAGGGCTGCCATGCGTGTCTGCTCCATCCTCGTGGAAACACGGAACACCCCACGGCCGGTATCCTGGCTCCCGGATCATCGCGCGCCGTCTGCCTTCCCGACATTCCTGCTCGTCAGTGGCTTCGTTCGGCGACGCACTCCCCGGTCACAGTGGCGGGACCGCGCCGGATTCACACCGGCTTCTCTGACACCGCGGGCTTGCTGCGTGAACCTATAGTTGGACGTCCTAGTAAGTCCAGTGCCCACGCTCACGTCACCCGCACGGGACCGGAATTGGCCGTCCGGCGGGAGGCGTTCACCTCTCCGTGCAGGGCCCGCTGCTACAAGCTCCGTGCGATCAGGGGCAGTTGACGGTGCCCAGGGCGCCCGGTGACGGCACACGTCGGCCGCCCGCCACCCGCCAAGAATCTCACACCCCGGAGCGCTACATGTGGGGTGGATGCATCGACGGTCCAACTACATGTAGTGTTGCCTCTGCTGATGGTTCGTGTGGTGCCGTGCACCGCACGAGGCAAGAGGGAACCCGGTGCAAGTCCGGGACTGCCCCGCAGCGGTGAGTGGGAACGACCGCCGTTCCGTCCCCCGGGAGACCCTGGAGACGGACCAAGCACTGGACGCCGTGAACGGCGTCCGGGAAGCCACGGTCAGTAGGTTCGCCGGCAGTCGTGCCGGCGCGTGCCCGCGAGTCCGAAGACCTGCCATCGGTGCGCACGCCTTCCGGCGTGCGCGCTTCGAGGCCCCGAGGGAGGGCTGCGTGGCGTGCGGCAGGTCCCGGCATCGCCGGTGCCTGCGGGCCCTTGGTGCCCCGCGCTGTCCACCCTCTCCGGTCTCGGCCGCAGGAGGGTACGACCGCGAGGAGAGGCATGGACCCCACAGCGCAGACGACGACAACGACCGTTGCTCCCACCGCAGTTCAGCCGGAGCCCCGGCAGGTGCTGCGGCGCGACGGCAACACCGCCCCATATGACGCCGAGCGGATCAGCACCGCCATCACCAAGGCGTTCCTCGCCGTCGAAGGCCAGGCGGCGGGCGCGTCCGACCATCTGCGGCCTCAGGTCGCAAAGTTGACGGCCCAGGTCGGTGACGCCCTGCTGCGCCGCGGCGGTGCGGGACGGTCGCCGCACGTCGAGGAGATCCAGGATCAGGTCGAACTGGCCCTGATGCGCGCGGGATTGCACCAGGTCGCGCGCGCCTACGTCCTCTACAGGGAACGGCGGGCCGAGGAACGGGAGAAGGCGGAAGCATCGGCCTCGTCCGCCCTCGCGCAGCAGATCAGCGTGCGCGGTCCCGAAGGAGACGCACCGCTCGACGAGGAGCGGCTCGCCCGGGTGGTGACCGATGCCTGTCAGGGGCTGTCCGACGCACGTCCCGGCCCGGTCCTGGAGGAGGTGCGCCGCAACCTCTATGACGGCATCACGGCCGACGAACTCGCCCTGGCACAGGTCATGGCGGCCCGCACCCTGGTCGAGCGCGAGCCGGAGTACGCCCACGTCGCCGCGAGACTGCTGCTGGACAAGCTGCGTGCCGAGGCCGTCAGCGAGCTGCGCGGTGAGCCGCGCCGGCCGGACCACGCGGCCATGACCGCCGACTACCCCCACTACTTCGCCGCGTACATCGAACGCGGCGTGTCCGAGGGCCTGTTGGACCAGGAGCTCGCCGCCTACGACCTGGCCCGCCTCGGGGCGGCACTCAGGCCGGAACGGGATCTGAACTTCCAGTTCCTGGGCCTCCAGACGCTCTACGACCGGTACTTCCAGCATGTGCGCGGCACCCGCATCGAGCTGCCGCAGGCGTTCTTCATGCGGGTCGCGATGGGTCTGGCGCTGCGCGAGGACAACAGGGAGGCGCGGGCGGTCGAGTTCTACGAGCTGCTGTCGTCGTTCGACTTCATGTGCTCCACGCCGACCCTCTTCAACTCCGGCACGCGGCGCCCCCAGTTGTCCTCCTGCTTCCTCACCACCGTGCAGGACGACCTGGAGCACATCTTCCTGTCGCTGCGGGACAACGCGCTGCTGTCCAAGTACGCGGGCGGGCTGGGCAACGACTGGACGCCTGTGCGCGGCATGGGCGCGCACATCAAGGGCACCAACGGCCGGTCCCAGGGCGTCGTCCCGTTCCTGAAGATCGCCAACGACACGGCCATCGCCGTCAATCAGGGCGGCAAGCGCAAGGGCGCGGCCTGCGCGTACCTGGAGACATGGCACATCGACGTCGAGGAGTTCCTCGACCTGCGCAAGAACACCGGCGACGACCGGCGCCGCACCCACGACATGAACACCGCGAACTGGGTGCCGGACCTCTTTCTCCAGCGCGTCGAGGCCGACGCCGAGTGGACGCTCTTCTCCCCCGACGAGACACCGGACCTGCACGAGAAGTACGGCAGGGAGTTCGCCGAGCGCTACGAGGAGTACGAAGCGGCCGCTGACCGGGGCGAGATCCAAGTGCACAAGCGGCTGAAGGCCGTCGACCTGTGGCGACGGATGCTGACCATGCTGTTCGAGACCGGGCATCCGTGGATCACGTTCAAGGACGCCTGCAACCTGCGCTCGCCGCAGCAGCACGCCGGTGTCGTGCACTCCTCCAACCTGTGCACCGAGATCACGCTGAACACCTCGCGGGAAGAGGTGGCCGTCTGCAACCTCGGCTCGGTCAACCTCGCCCGCCACGTCGGCCCGGACGGCCTGGACGGCGACCGGCTCAAGCGCACCGTCCACACCGCGGTGCGGATGCTCGACAACGTCATCGACATCAACCACTACACGGTTCCGCAGGCGCGCCGTTCCAACGAGCGGCACCGGCCGGTCGGACTCGGACTCATGGGCCACCAGGACGCCCTGTTCACGCTGCGCATCCCCGTCTCCTCGCCGGAGGCGGTCGACTTCGCCGACCGCAGCATGGAGCAGATCAGCTACCACGCCATCTCCGCCTCCGTGGACCTGGCGGCCGAGCGGGGACCGTATGAGAGCTTCGACGGCTCGCTGTGGTCGAAGGGCGTGCTGCCGATCGACTCCGTCGCCACTCTCGCCGAAGCCCGCGGCGGGGACCTGGAAATGGACACCGGCACCACCCTCGACTGGGACGCGCTGCGTGAGCGCGTCCGCACCACGGGCATGCGCAACTCCAACGTGATGGCGATCGCGCCGACGGCCACGATCGCGAACATCACGGGCGTGAGCCAGTCCATCGAGCCGCTGTTCCGCAACCTGTTCGTCAAAGCGAACATGTCGGGGGACTTCACCGTCACCAACCCTCATCTGGTGCGTGACCTGAAGGAACGCGGCCTGTGGGACGACGTCATGATCAGCGACCTGAAGTACCACGACGGCTCCCTCGGCGCCCTCTCCCGCATCCCGGACGATCTGAAGGCGCTCTACGCCACGGCTTTCGAGATCGATCCGGAGTGGCTGGTCCAGGCGGCCTCGCGCCGGCAGAAGTGGATCGACCAGGCGCAGTCGCTGAACCTGTACATCTCCGCCCCCAGTGGCCGGAAGCTGGACCGGCTCTACCGCCAGGCCTGGCGTTCCGGGTGCAAGACCACGTACTACCTGCGGGCGCAGAGCGCGACGCACGTGGAGAAGAGCACCCTCGCGACCACCGACGGCAAGCTCAACTCCGTTCCGGCCGCCACGCCTTCGCCGTCACCGGTCCCCGCTGCGGCCACCGAGGCCGCGGCCTGCTCCGTCGACGATCCGGAATGCGAAGCCTGCCAGTGACGCGGGCACGCGCACCGCACCGGCGTACGGGCCACCGCCTCGACCGCTTCCGCTCACAGAAGACTCCGAAGGAAACACCATGACCATCGACACGACCACCGCCACCGCCCAGCCCCAGGTCGACCCCACCGGACTCGGTGCCATCGACGTCGACGCCGACCGCGTCGACGTCGAGGACAAGTCCATGATCAACGCCCGCGCAGACGTCAACCAGCTGCTGCCCCTGAAGTACTCCTGGGCCTGGGAGAAGTACCTCGCCGGCTGCAACAACCACTGGATGCCCACCGAGGTCTCCATGCAGGCGGACCTCGCCCTGTGGAAGTCCCCCGACGGGCTGACCGAGGACGAACGGCACGCCATCAAACGGAATCTGGGCTTCTTCGCCACCTCGGAGTCCCTGGTCGCCAACAACCTCGTGCTCGCGGTCTACCGGCACCTGACCAACCCCGAGTGCCGCCAGTACCTCCTGCGGCAGGCCTTCGAGGAGGCCGTGCACACCCATACCTTCGAGTACATCTGCGAGAGCCTCGGCCTGGACGAGGGCGAGATGTTCAACATGTACCGAGAGGTGCCCTCCATCACCAACAAGGCCGCCTGGGCACTTCAGTTCACCAGGGACCTGGGCGACCCTGACTTCTCCACCGGCACCCCCGAGACCGACCAGCAGTTCCTGCGGGACCTCATCGCCTTCTACGTCGTCTTCGAAGGGATGTGGTTCTACACCGGCTTCGCCCAGATCCTCTCCTTCGGGCGCCGCAACAAGATGGTCGGCATCGCCGAGCAGTACCAGTACATCCTCCGCGACGAATCCATCCACCTGAACTTCGGCATCGACTGCATCAACCAGATCAAGATCGAGAATCCGCACCTGTGGACCGAGCAGTTCCAGGAAGAGATCCGCACCATGCTCACCGAGGGCTGCGAGCTGGAGATCGCCTACGGACGCGACGTGATGCCCCGCGGCATCCTCGGCCTCAATTCCGAACTGTGCGACCAGTACATGCGCTTCATCACCAACCGCCGCTGCGCCCAGCTCGGTCTCGCCCCCGTCTTCCCGGCCACGGACAACCCGTTCCCCTGGATGAGCGAGGCCATGGATCTGAAGAAGGAGAAGAACTTCTTCGAGACCCGCGTCATCGAGTACCAGAACGGCGGCTCGCTGGAGTGGGACTGACATCCGGCGGCCCCGGCGCACCGCACGCGCCGGGGCCGCCCCCCGTGCCCTTCGGCACATCCCTCTCGCACCCGGAAGCCCAGGAGCTGTCATGACGCGGCTGGAGACACCACCACGCGCGCAGACCCGCGTTCCGCGCAGACTCACCCTTCTCGGCCCGGCGTTCGTGGCCGCCGTCGCGTATGTCGACCCGGGAAACGTGGCGACCAACGTCAGCGCGGGAGCCGAGTTCGGCTATCTGCTGCTGTGGGTCGTCGTGGCCGCCAACCTCATGGCCGTGCTCGTGCAGTACCTCTCGGCGAAGCTGGGACTCGTCGCGGGAGCATCGCTTCCCCACCTCCTCGGCAGGCACCTGCCTCGCTCCGGGCGGCTGCTCTACTGGGTCCAGGCCGAGGCCGTCGCCATGGCCACCGACATCGCCGAGGTCGTCGGCGGAGCGATCGCCCTCCAGCTGCTCTTCGACCTGCCGCTTCTGGCCGGCGGGCTGGTGACCGGAGTGGTCTCCACGCTGATCCTGCTGGTCAAGGACCGCAGCGGGCAGTCCGCCTTCGAGCACACCGTGCTCGCGTTTCTGGCGGTGATCGCGGTCGGCTTCGTCGCGGGCCTCGTGATCGAACCACCTGCCGCCGATGCGGCCGACGGACTCATGCCGGCGTTCCAGGGGGCCGGCAGCGTGCTGCTCGCCGCGGGCATCCTGGGCGCCACCGTCATGCCGCACGCCGTGTACCTGCACTCCGCCCTGACCCACGACCGGCACGGCCACCTTCCGGAACGGACGCGCCGCACACTGCTGTTGCGGGCCACGCGCTGGGACGTGGGCCTGTCGATGATCATCGCGGGCAGCATCAACGCCGCGATGCTGCTGCTGGCGGCCGGTGAACTGCGCGGCGTGGCCGGAACGAGCACACTCGCCGGCGCACACTCCGCCGTGACCGCCTCCCTGGGAACCGCCGTGGGCGTCCTCTTCGCCCTCGCCATGCTCGCCTCCGGACTGGTCTCCACCTCGGTCGGCTGCTACGCGGGCGCGGTCATCATGGACGGCCTCGTACACCGCCGGATCCCGTTGCTGCTGCGCCGCACGCTGACCCTTCTGCCGGCCCTCGCACTGCTGGCCACGGGCGCCGACCCCACGCGCATCCTCGTCGTCTCCCAGGTCGTCCTCTCCTTCGGCATCCCCTTCGCCCTCGTCCCACTGGTCTGGCTGACGAGCCGCCGGCGGTGGATGGCCACGAGCGCGAATCACCCGCTGACCACCATGGTGGCCGCTCTGGTCACGGCAGTCGTCGTCGTGCTCAACGCACTGCTGCTGTGGCTGCTGGCCACCGGCCGCGGGTGAGCACCCTCCAGGACCGAACCTTCCACGAACGGGGAGGCGCGTGCGCTCGAAGCCGGAGACAGAACCGAAAAATGCGTACCGAAAAGCGCGTACCGGACGACGCGCACCGGACCGGGGCGAGCACGGCGGGCGGTGTTTCGTACCCGGCCCTTCCGGCTAGGCTGACCGTGCAGCTGGTTCGTCCTGCCCGCCAGGCAGGCACGTCGAAAGAGGGAACCCGGTGGAAATCCGGGACTGCCCCGCAGCGGTGAGTGGGAACGACCGCCGTCATACGCACTGGGCCCCAACGGTCCGGGAAGCGACGGCCAGTAGGCGTCCGCCTTCCAACGAAGCGGATGTGCCCATGAGTCCGAAGACCTGCCAACTGCCCGCATGTGACCGATCACGTGCGGATGTCCCAGTGACCTCGAGGGCGGGTCGGCGACCACACAGCAGACGGACAACTGCGTTCACGCGCAGGCGGGTTCCCAGACCCGCACGATCTTCCGTCTGATGCGGCTTCCTTCGCGCTCTCCTCGTCACGGGGATTCGTCCGAATCGTTCGCGAAGGAGAGTTCGTGACAGCGAAGTCCGCAGCCGCGGCAGCACGGCCCACCGTGTACGGCTTCCCCCGTCAGGGCCAGAACCGGGAACTGAAGAAGGCCATCGAGGGCTACTGGAAGGGCCGCGTCACCGCGGACTCCCTCCGGGAGACCGCAGCGGGACTGCGCCGCTCCAACTGGCAGCTGCTGGCCGACGCCGGCATCGACGAGGTCCCGACCGGGGACTTCTCCTACTACGACCATGTCCTGGACACCAGCGTCATGGTCGGCGCCGTCCCCGAACGCCACCGCTCCGCCGTCGCGGCCGACGCCCTCGACGGGTACTTCGCCATGGCACGCGGCACCCAGGAGGTCGCGCCACTGGAGATGACCAAGTGGTTCGACACCAACTACCACTATCTGGTCCCGGAGTTGGGGCCGGACACCGAGTTCGCCGCGGACAGCTCCAAGCAGGTCTCCGAGCTCAAGGAGGCCCTCGCCCTCGGCCACACCGCGCGGCCCGTCCTGGTCGGCCCCGTCACGTACCTGCTGCTGGCCAAGCCCGCGCCCGGTGTCGCCGCCGACTTCGACCCGCTCACGCTGCTGGACCGGCTGCTTCCCGTCTACGCCGAGGTCCTGGCGGATCTGCGAGCGGCCGGGGCGGAATGGGTGCAGCTGGACGAGCCGGCCCTCGTCCAGGACCGCACCGCCGCCGAACTGAACGCCGCCTCCCGCGCCTACCGGGACCTCGGGGAGCCGGCCGACCGTCCGAAGCTGCTCGTCGCCTCGTACTTCGACCGCCTGGGCGAGGCGCTGCCGGTCCTGGCCAAGGCGCCCGTGGACGGGCTCGCGATCGACTTCACCGAGGCCGCCGCCGCGAACCTCGACGATCTCGCCTCCGTGGGCGGGCTGTCCGGCAAGCGTCTCGTCGCCGGCGTCGTCAACGGCCGCAACATCTGGATCAACAACCTGGAGAAGTCGCTGTCCACGCTCGGCACCCTGCTCGGGTTCGCCGACCGGGTCGACGTGGCCGCATCCTGCTCGCTGCTGCACGTGCCGATCGACACGGGCGCCGAGCGGGACATCGACCAGCAGATCCTGCGCTGGCTCGCCTTCGCCCGGCAGAAGGCGAACGAGGTCGCCGTGCTCGCCAAGGGCCTCGCCGGCGGCACCGACGCCATCACCGCGGACCTGACCGCCAACAGGGCCGACCTGGCCTCCCGCGCGGGCTCGGCCATCACCCACGATCCCACGGTGCGGGCCAGGACGGAGGCGATCACCGACGCCGACGGGCGCCGCTCCCAGCCCTACACCGAGCGTACGAAGGCGCAGCGGGAGCACCTGGGGCTGCCGCTGCTGCCGACGACGACCATCGGCTCGTTCCCGCAGACGACCGAACTGCGCACCGCACGCGCCGACTTGCGGAAGGGGAAGATCGACACCGCCGGGTACGAGGAGCGCATCAAGGACGAGATCCGGCAGGTGCTCTCCTTCCAGGAGAACGCCGGGATCGACGTCCTGGTGCACGGCGAGCCCGAACGCAACGACATGGTGCAGTACTTCGCCGAGCAGCTCAGGGGCTACCTCGCCACGCAGCAGGGCTGGGTGCAGTCGTACGGCACCCGCTACGTGCGGCCCCCGATCCTGGCGGGCGACATCTCCCGTCCGGAGCCGATGACCGTGCCGTGGACGACGTACGCGCAGTCGCTCACGAACCGTCCGGTCAAGGGGATGCTCACCGGCCCCGTCACCATGCTGGCCTGGTCGTTCGTACGTGACGACCAGCCGCTCGGTGACACCGCCCGGCAGGTCGCCCTCGCGCTGCGCGACGAGGTCAACGACCTGGAGGCGGCGGGGACTTCGGTCATCCAGGTCGACGAGCCCGCGCTCCGGGAGACCCTGCCGCTGCGCTCCGCCAACCGCCCGGCGTACCTGGAGTGGGCGACGGAGTCCTTCCGGCTCAGCACGAGCGGAGTGCAGCCGGCCACGCAGATCCACACGCACATGTGCTACGCCGAGTTCGGCGACATCATCCAGGCCATCGACGACATCGACGCCGACGTCATCAGCCTGGAGGCCGCCCGGTCGCACATGCAGGTGGCCCGCGAGCTGGCGGCGCACGGCTACCCCCGCGAAGCCGGTCCCGGTGTGTACGACATCCACTCCCCCCGCGTCCCGAGTGCCGACGAGGCAGCGGCCCTGCTGCGCAAGGGACTTGAGGCCATTCCGGCCGAGCGGCTGTGGGTCAACCCCGACTGCGGGCTCAAGACCCGCGGTTGGCCCGAGACCCGGTCCTCGCTGGAGAGTCTCGTCGAAGCCGCACGCACGGTGAGGGCGGAGCTTCCGGGCTCCTGACGCGTAAACCGGGCCGGGAGGGGCGCGGTTGTGCCGCCCCTCCCAGTCCCCGGTCTTCGACAGCCCGCTCGTGCACCCCCGGTCCAAGGCTCCGGGGGTGCACGGCAGGGCAGGGGGAAGCGATGGGAAAACCAGAGCCGCGGCAGGTGACTGTCGACGGTGAACCGATGGTGGCCCTGAGCCACCGCGAGTACGAGAACCTCGCCGCGATGCGCCGTCAACTCGGCAGCCAGGGCGCAAGATTGCGCAACCAGCGGGACCTCCTGGTCAGCATGGCCGAACTCCTCGACGCGCTGAGAACGGCCCTGCGGGAGCATGAACGCTCATCCGGCAGCACGCCCCAAGGCGACGGCCGGGTCATCGGCCCGCGTGTCGACGAACTGCTCGAGCGTGTACCGGGGTTGATGGAAAGCGCCCGCAAGGTGATCGGCGGCGCCGCCCCTTGCGGCACGGACGCCGCATCCGGCCCCTCCGGCGCCGCGCCGTCGCAGACGCAGACGCAGACGCAGACGCAGACGCAGGCCTGAGACCAGCGCCCGGGGGCTCGGCGCTCGGCACCGTTCCGCGGCGGTGGACAGTACGGTTCCGGGATGCGCATCGTCTCCCTGCTTCCCGCCGCAACGGACATCGTGGCCGAACTCGGCCTCACCGGCGCCCTTGTGGGCCGTACGCACGAGTGCGACTGGCCGCCCGGCGCCCTGGAGCACGCCCCGGTCGTCACGTCGGCCGGGTTCGACGCCGACCGGCTGGGCAGCCGCGAGATCTCCGAGGCGGTCGGCGGCGCCGAGCACGGCGGATCCTCCCTCTACACCCTCGATTCGGCGAAGCTCGCCGAGCTCGCGCCGGACATGGTGCTGACGCAGGAGCTGTGCGAGGTGTGCGCCGTCTCCTACGGCAGCGTCGTCGGCGCCGTCCGCTCCCTGGAGAGCGGACCGACCATGCTGAGCCTGGAGCCCCGCACGCTGTCGGACGTACTCGACTGCGTCGAGCGCGTCGGCGGGGAGCTGGGCGTGCCCCTGGTGGGATCGCGCCGCGCGGCCGAACTCCGCGACCGGCTGGAGAGGGTGCGGAAGTCGGTCGCGGGCCTGGCCCGTCCGAAGGTGGCGGCGATCGAATGGCTCGACCCCCTGTGGCCGGCGGGCCACTGGGTTCCGGAGCAGATCCGGGCCGCGGGGGGCGAGGCGTTGCTCGCCGAACCCGGCGAGCACACCGAGCCGGTCGACTGGGAGACGGTGCGGGCGGCGCAGCCGGAGGTGATGCTGCTCATGCCGTGCGGGCTCGCTCCTGAACGCACCGAGTCGGAACGGGAGTTGCTGACCCGGCTGCCCGGCTGGGCGGAGCTGCCGGCGGTGCGGGCGGGCCGGGTGTGGGTGGTGGACGGTCCCGCGTACTTCAACCGGCCCGGCCCGCGCGTCGTACGGGGCGCCGAGGTCCTCGCCCACGTCCTGCACGGGGTCACCGCGGGCGACGAGGTCGCCTTCACGGAGGCCCGGCGCCTGGAGCCGTGAAGGAGCCGCGATCTCAGTGGGCTTCCGGTTCCACCGGGTACGGCACGAACGTGGTGCTGTTCTCGTCCACCGCCAGCTGCCGTCCCAGGGGCGGCGCTGCGCGCTGCGGGCAGCCGACGCGTTCGCAGATGCGGCAGCCCATGCCGATGGGAGTCGCGGCGGTGCCGTCGGCGAGGTCCAGGCCGTCGGAGTAGACGAGCCGCTCGGCGTGGCGGATCTCGCAGCCCAGCCCGATGGCGAAGGTCTTGCCGGGCTCGCCCCAGCCGCCCCGGTGCCGGTGGACGGTACGGGCGGTCCACAAGTAGCGGTGGCCGTCGGGCATTTCGGCGATCTGGACGTGGATGCGGCCGGGTGAGGAGAAGGCCTCATAGACGTTCCACAGGGGGCACGTGCCGCCCGCGCGGGAGAAGTGGAAGCCGGTCGCGGACTGCCGCTTGGACATGTTGCCCGCCCGGTCGACCCGTACGAACGAGAACGGCACGCCTCGCTGTCGCGGACGCTGAAGTGTGCTGAGGCGGTGGCACACCGTCTCGTAGCCGAGACCGAAGCGGTCGGTGAGCCGCTCGATGTCGTATCGCACCTGCTCGGCGGCGGCGTGGAAGGCGCGGTAGGGCAGGATCAGCGCGCCGGCGAAGTAGTTCGCGATCCCGATCCGGGCCAGCGACCAGGTGGGAGAGCCTTCCTCGTAATCCTGTGATGCCTGCGAGCTCAACAGGTCGCCATGCTCCAGCAGCGCCAGCTGGGTGGCCATGCGGAAGGCCTGCTGGCCCGGTCGGAGCCGCGGCGAAAGATGCAGCACGCGCTGCGCCGGATCGAAGCGGTGCAACTCGTCCGCGTCGGAGACGATCCGGACGCCGTGCCGTTCGGCGAGGCGTGTCGCCAGCACCTGCCGTACCTCGCCGGGACGCACCCCCGTCTCCACGGCGAGCTCCTCGGCCGCGACGTCTGCCTCGTGCAGGTAGTTCTGCCGACGGTAGAAGAACTCGCGGATCTCCTCGTGCGGGCCCCGGCTGGTCACCTCCTGGCCCGTACCGTCCCGCGGCCGCACCTGATCCAGCCTCTCGGTCAGAGCCTGATTGCGGCGCCCCAGCCCCAACAGCGCCTCTGCGACAGCCGGTTGGCGCGAGGCCAGTTCTGCGAGGTCGGACGGTGACACCCGGGCGTCGGCCACCTCGTCCGCGAGCACTTCCCGCAGGTCCGCGACGAGCCGTGCGGTGTCGCGCTCGGAGAAGAAGCCGGGGTCCACACCGAAGGATTCGGTCAGCCGCAGCAGCACGGGCACGGTCAGGGGCCGGGAGTCGTGCTCCATCTGGTTCAGATAGCTCGGCGAGATCTCCAGCACCCGGGCCAGGGCCGCCTGGCTGAGCTGCCGCTCCTCACGCAGCCGGCGCAGCCGCGGCCCCGCGTACGTCTTGCTCATCCGTGACCTCCCCTCCCCACGCGATTCCCCGTGCGATCTCCTGCCCGGCTCCGTGGGCGAGCTGCGCTCATCCTACGCACCTGAAGATTGGCAACCTTCGCAGATCGGCCCGGGAAGATTCGCAGAAATTGGCTTCAGGCCACCATGGACGGCACTCAGTGCCGCTGCCACTTTGGAATTGCGGCTGGCCGGTCACACGATGCCCGGACCCGCAGAACCGGGCACGATAAGGCCCTGACATCGGAGATCCCGGTCAGTTCGGCTCACTTCGTCCGCTACGTCGTCTCACATTGACGGACGGAGCCGGCCAGCCGCACACCCAAGGAAGTGACACCCAGTGCACTCCCTTCGCATTCTTTACACGCTTCGATACGACCAGGGAGATGGCATGGCGGACTCGACGGCCACGGCCGAGCAGCTGGCACAGCGGTGGGCAAGCGACCCGCGCTGGAAGAACACCGAACGCACCTACACCGCGCAGGACGTCGTCCGGCTGTCCGGCAGCGTCCAGGAGGAGCACACGCTGGCCCGCCGCGGCGCCGAGCGGCTCTGGCGGCAACTGCACGAACGCGACTACATCCACGCCCTCGGCGCGCTCACCGGCGGTCAGGCCGTCCAGCAGGTCAAGGCGGGACTTCAGGCGATCTAACCTGTCGGGCTGGCAGGTCGCCGCCGACGCCAACCAGGCCGGACAGACCTACCCCGACCAGAGCCTCTACCCGGCCAACTCCGTTCCCTCCGTGGTGCGTCGGGTGAACAACGCCCTGCTGCGTGCCGACCAGATCGCCACCGCGGAGGACGACGGGGACACCACCGACTGGCTCGCTCCCGTCGTCGCCGACGCGGAAGCCGGCTTCGGCGGCCCGCTCAACGCGTTCGAGCTGACCAAGGCGCTGATCGAAGCGGGCGCCGCCGGCATCCACTACGAGGACCAGCTCGCCTCCGAGAAGAAGTGCGGCCACCTCGGCGGCAAGGTGCTCGTCCCCACCTCCCAGCACGTGCGCACCCTCAACGCCGCCCGTCTGGCGGCCGACATCGCCGACGTGCCCACCGTGATCGTGGCGCGTACGGACGCGCTCGCGGCGAACCTGCTCACCAGCGACATCGACGAGCAGGACGCGCAGTTCACCACGGGCGAGCGAACGGCCGAGGGCTTCTACCGCGTCCGGCCGGGCATGGAGGCGGTCATCGCGCGTGGCCTGGCCTACGCCCCGTACGCGGACCTGCTGTGGATGGAGACGGGCACGCCGGACCTGGCACAGGCCCGGGAGTTCGCCGAGGCGGTCCACGCCCGCTACCCGGACCAGATGCTGGCCTACAACTGCTCGCCGTCCTTCAACTGGAAGTCCGCCCTGGACGACGACCAGATCGCCAAGTTCCAGCGGGAGCTGGCCGCGATGGGCTACCGATTCCAGTTCATCACCCTGGCCGGCTTCCACTCCCTCAACCACGGGATGTTCGACCTCGCCCGGGGCTACGCCGACG
The DNA here is from genome assembly GCF_012726265.1 of Streptomyces sp. HNM0575. Taxonomy (GTDB): domain Bacteria; phylum Actinomycetota; class Actinomycetes; order Streptomycetales; family Streptomycetaceae; genus Streptomyces. The sequence continues at coordinate 71,715 of NZ_JAASAG010000004.1, forward strand.
ACGGCATGACCGCCTACGTCGAGTTGCAGGAGAAGGAGTTCGCCGCCCAGGAGCACGGCTTCACCGCCGTCAAGCACCAGCGCGAGGTCGGCACCGGCTACTTCGACCTGGTGAGCACCGCGGTCAATCCCACGGGAGAGACCACCGCGCTGCGCGGCTCGACCGAGGAACAGCAGTTCAAGTAAAGGCCGTTCGGGCCGGATGCCTCCCCGGACGACGGCCCGGCGCCCCTTGTGCCGGTGAAGGGGGCGCGCCCCCGCCCCCTTCACCGCCGCATCTCAGCAGCAGTTCCCAGCAGACCTGTTCAGGAGACCCGCATGTCTGTCGCTTCCCCCACTACTCACCCCGTCGAGGTGGCCGGAGCACTCGGCGACCGCTTCGAGGAGATCCTCACACCTGAAGCCCTGGCCTTCATCGGCCGCCTGAACGCCGCTTTCGCGCACCGCCGCGACAGCGTGCTGGCCGAGCGGCGCCGCCGCGCCCTGCGCCTGGCGTCCGGCTGCTCGCTGGACTTCTCCATCGCCACAGCCGCCGTGCGCGAGGACCCGGGGTGGCGGGTCGCTCCGCCCGCTCCCGGACTGGCCGGCCGCAGGGTCGAGATCACCGGGCCGCCGCAGCCGCGCATGGCGGTCAACGCGCTCAACTCCGGTGCGCAGGTGTGGATGGCGGACTTCGAAGACGCCACCTCCCCCACCTGGGAGAACGTCATCGGCGGACAGCTCACCTTGCTGGACGCCATCGAGCGGCGGATCGACTTCACCACCCAGAACGGCAAGAGGTACCGCGTCGCGGAGAACCCGGCCACGATCATGGTGCGTCCCCGCGGATGGCATCTGACCGAGAACCACCTGCTGATCGACGGCCGCCCCGTCCCGGCTCCGCTCGTCGACTTCGGCCTGTACTTCTTCCACTGCGCGCGCCGGCAGATCGACGCAGGCAGCGGCCCCTACTTCTACCTGCCGAAGCTGGAGAACCACTACGAGGCCAAGCTCTGGAACGACGTCTTCGTCCTCGCACAGCATCTCCTCGGCATCCCACAGGGCACCGTCCGTGCCACCGTCCTCATCGAGACGGTCACCGCCGCATTCGAGATGGAAGAGATCCTCCACGAACTGCGCGAGCACAGCGCCGGGTTGAACGCCGGCCGCTGGGACTACCTCTTCAACCTCATCAAGAACTTCGCCCACCGCCCCGACTTCGTCCTCCCCGACCGGGCCAAGGTCACCATGACCGCCCCGTTCATGCGCGCCTACACCGAACAGCTCGTGCGCACCTGCCACAAGCGCGGCGCACACGCCATCGGCGGCATGGCGGCCCAGATCCCCAGCGGCGACGCACAGTCCCACGAAACGGCCCTCGCCCGGGTCCGCCTCGACAAGGAGCGTGAGGCGGAAGACGGCTTCGACGGCTCCTGGGTCGCCCACCCGGCTCTGGTGCCCGCCTGCCGCGACACCTTCGACTCGGTGCTCGGGCAGCGCCCGCACCAGATCGAGCGCACCCGCGAGGACGTGACGGTCACGGCCGGCGACCTGCTCGCCGTCCGCCGCACCAGCGGCCCGCCCACCGAGGAAGGCATCCGCAGCAACATCGCCGTCGCCCTGCGGTACTTCGACGGCTGGCTGCGCGGCCAGGGCGCGGTCGCCCTCTACGGGCTGATGGAAGACGCGGCCACCGCGGAGATCGCCCGCTGCCAGATCTGGCAGTGGCAGCAGCACGGAGCCGTCACACGCGAGACCGTCCTCGGCCTCCTCGACGACGAATGCGCCGCCCTGGCCAAGGAGGACCCCTCGGCTCTGTCGGCCGAGGCCCGCGACATCTTCGTCCGTACGGCTCTGGCCCGTGAACTGCCGGGCTTCTTCACCGTCGACGCCTACGAGAAGTACCTCGTGCGCCGCAACACCACGGAGGTGGCCTCATGACCGCACGCATCGAACGAGTGGGAGTCGTCGGCGGCGGCCAGATGGGGACCGGCATCGCAGAAGTCTGCGCGCGGGCCGGCCTGGACACCGTCGTCTGCGAAGTGGACCGCGCAGCCGCGGAGTCGGCCCGCGAGAAGATCACCGCTTCCCTGGAACGCGCCGTCCGGCGAGGCAGATCGGACCGCTCCGATACCGATGCCGCCCTGACCCGCCTCACGTTCACCGACGATCTGGACAACCTCAGGGACCGGCAGCTCGTGGTCGAAGCCGTCTCCGAGAACCCGGAAGTGAAGACCGAGCTGTTCGAGGTGCTCGACAAGATCGTCGGAGATCCGGACGCGATCCTGGCCACCAACACCTCCTCCCTGCCCGTCATCCGCCTCGCCATGGCCACCGGCAACGCCGAACGGGTCGTCGGCCTGCACTTCTTCAACCCGGTGCCGGTGATGCCACTCGTCGAAGTCGTCGAGACGCTGCACACCGCCCCTGAAACACTCACCGCCGCCCGGGAGTTCGCAACCGGCGTCCTCGGCAAGCACGTCATCCACGCGCAGGACCGGGCCGGCTTCCTCGTCAACACGCTGCTCGTCCCGTATCTGCTCTCCGCGGTACGCATGACCGAGTCCGGCTTCGCCGGCCCCGAGGACATCGACGAAGGCATGCAACGCGGATGCGCACACCCCATGGGCCCGCTCAAGCTGGCCGACCTCATCGGCCTCGACACCGTGGCCGCCATCGCCGAATCCCTCTACCAGGAGTTCCGGGAGCCTCTGTACTCGCCTCCGCCCCTGCTGAAGCGGATGGTCGAGGCGGGACTGCTCGGCCGGAAGACGGGCCGCGGGTTCTACGAGTACGGGGAGGACTGAGCAGGCCGGCCGAAGAACCTGCGGGGCGGGAAGCGGCGCCACGTGCCGTCGGCGAGCCGGGCAGAATGCCGGCCGGCCCGCTCCGGGGAATCGGGTTCCGTAGGCTGGATGTGCAGCTGGTTCGCGCCTGTCCTCCAGGCAGGCGCGTCGTAAGAGGGAACCCGGTGGGAGTCCGGGACTGCCCCGCAGCGGTGAGTGGGAACGACCACCGTCATCGAGCACTGGCGCGAACGCGCCGGGAAGCGACGGTCAGTAGGCGCCCGGCACGTCCGGGCCCGCCCACGAGTCCGAAGACCTGCCACTGCCCGCGCGCGGAATTCACGCGCGGTGACACCGGCGGCTTCGAGGGCGAGTCCCCACAGACGGCATCACCGGACCGCGACGCAGCGATACGACGCAGCGATGCGACGCACCGTCCGGCTGTCCTTCGCCCTCCTGCGCGTTGCGACGTGACTCGCGAAGGAGAGTTCCGTGAACGAGACGACCGAGACCCTGCCGACGCGTGCCGGGGAGATCGCGGGAGCGCCGGGACTCGACCGGCACCGCTGGTGCGTGCTGCTCAAGCACGGGGAGATCTTCCTGCGGGGGCGGAACAAGGCGGCCTTCCAGCGACGGCTGCACGACAATCTGCGCCGGGCCCTGCACGGCGTGGGCGGCTCCACGTGGATCAAGTCCGAGCCGAACGTGACGGTGCTCGGCGGCCAGGTGCCGCTGGACGACCTGGTCGAGCGGGCCCGCCGCGTGGTGGGCTTCAACCTCGTCCAGCCCGCTCTGCGCGTGCCCTCGACGGTGGAGGACGTCACCGGTGCGGCGCTGGACCTGCTCACCGCACTGTGCGGCGGCCGTCCCGGACTCAGCTTCGCCGTGCACGCTCGCCGCCGGGACAAGACCTTCCCCCTCACCTCCTCCCGCCTCTCCGAGACCGTCGGCTCCCGCGTCCAGCGCGAACTCGGCCTGCCCGTTGACCTCTCCTCCCCGGACGTCGACCTCAACATCGAGGTCGCACGGAAGGAGAGCTATCTCTCCTGGCTTCGCCACCCCGGCCAGGGCGGGCTGCCGGTGGGGGCCAGCGGACGTGCGCTGGTGCTGCTCTCCGGCGGTTACGACTCGCCCGTGGCCGCCCACCGGGCCATCCGCAGGGGACTGCACTGCGACTTCGTCCACTTCACGGGCGCGCCGTACACGAACCCGTCGTCGACCTACAAGGCGTACGCGCTCGCCCGCGAACTCAACCGCTGCCAGCCGGCAGGTCAGTTGCACGTCATCGCGCTCGGTGCGGCGCAGAAGCAGCTGGCGCTCGCGGGCGCCGAGAGGTTCCAAGTCGTCGCACAGCGGCGGCTGATGGTACGCACCGCATGCGCCCTGGCCGGCCGCCTCCCGGCGGAAGCCCTCGTCACCGGCGACAATCTCGGGCAGGTCGCCAGCCAGACCCTCACCAACATCACCACGGTCGACGAAGCCGCCGACCTCCCGGTGCTGCGCCCGCTCCTCGGATGGGACAAACAGGAGATCATCGATGAGGCGCGCTCCATCGGCACCGCCGGCATCTCGGTCCTGCCCGACGAGGACTGCTGCAAGCTGCTCGCCCCACGGCGCGTGACCACCGGGGCCCGCCCCGCCGAACTCGCCCGGATCGAGAAGCGGATCGACATGGACGACCTCGTCGAGGAGCTTCTGCGCGGCCGCGAGTGCCTGACGCCGGGAAGCTCGTCCGGCTCCTCGCCGTCCACCGGGACTTCGCAGCCCCGTACGGTCGCGTCGGCATGACCCCACGGCCCGCCCGTACTTCACCCGCCCCGGCACCGTAGGCGAGCGACCGCCTCATGACGCCGAAGTCTCAGCGGGGCTTGGTGGCGGTGGCAAGGTGGGTCGGCAGCCAGGGGCCGCTCCACCACATGCGCCAGCCGAGGCCGCGACGGGAGACACCGGACATGCCGAGGCTGTGCAGGGTCTCGCAGTGCTGCCCCGTGTGACGCAGGTCGGCGATCAGCAGCCGTCCACCGGGGCGCAGCACACGTACCGCCTCTGTCAGCGCCCGGTCCCGCTCGGCCCTGGCCTTGAGGTTGTGGACGGCCATGCTGGAGACGATCACGTCGAAGCTCTCGTCCTCGAAGGGCAGCTCGGTCATGTCGGCCGTACGCAGTTCGACGTGGTCCGCGACGCCTTCCGCGACCGCGTTCTTCCACGTCGCCTCCATGGCGTTTCCGCTCTGGTCGCGTCCGCGCCACAGGTCGATCCCGACCGCCCGGCCCGTCGTGAGCCGGGAGGCCGCCGGCATCAGCACCGCACCTCGTCCGCACCCCACGTCCAGCACCTGCTCAGCTCCGGTCCACTCCAGCTCGCCGAGCAGCCGGTCCCAGACCACGAACTTGCCCCGCCGCGAGGTGTGGTAGCCGAACAGGGCGAAGAGCAGGACCAGTGCGGCTCCGATGAAGGGCCACGGCAAGCCGGTCAGGATTCCTTGAACGACCCCGGAGAGGACCAGTGCCACGGGAACGGCGATGAGGTAGGGAGCATCGAGCCCGTACGAACCATGCCGTTTGACGAACGCAGCCGTGTTCACCGCCGCCTCTCTGCCGCACGGGGATCGGGGAAACGCACCATCCCGCTCAGCCTAGGCCGCGTTTCGGAGTGTGTTGAGCACTCATTTCGGACCGCGCGCTACACGCCTGCCCTTCGGCACCGTCCGGTTTCCCCGCTCGTGGTGGGGATCGCGAGCGATATCAGCAGGGCCGTGCTCACGATGGCGGCGGCGATGAAGAAGGCGGCGGTGTATCCGGACTCGGCGGGCAGTTGCATGCCCGGTCTCCCCCACCCGGCGACGACGGCGGCGGCGAGTTGTGAGCCGATCGCTCCGCCCACGGTGCGCAGAACGGTGTTGATACCGGTGGCCGCGCCGGTCTGGTCGGTTCGGACGGCGTCGATCACGAGGCTTCCCAGCGAGGCGAACGCGAAGCCGTAAGCGGCGCCCAGCAGCGCCCCGCCGAGGCACAGCTGCCAGGCCGTCCCGTGAGCGGCACCGAGACCCGCGAGCGCGACGGCGGCGAGGGCGGCACCGATCTGAAACGTCGTACGGCTGCTCGTGCGGGCGGACAGCCGCGCCGCCAGCGGGGCCGCAACGACCATGAACGCCGCCATGGGAACCATCAGCAGTCCCGTTCCGGCGGCGGTGGCGCCGAGTCCGTACCCGGCCCGTTCCGGTGTCTGAAGGAGTTGCGGTATCACGGTGACCGCCGCGAACATCCCGATGCTGATGACCACGGTGGCGAGGTTGACGGCCACGAGGGCGGGACGGCGGAGGAGACGGAGGTCGACTGTCGGCTCCCCGGCACGCAACTCGACGACCACGAAGCCGGTGCCTGAGACCACCGCCACGGCGAACACGCCCGCGGTGGCCGCCGACCCCCAACCCCAGCCTCCTCCTTGGCTGATGACCAGCAGGAGGGCCACGAGCGTCGCGGACAACAGCAGCGCGCCGGCCGGATCGAGGCCTCCCGTACGGCGATCGGCGGGCCCTCGGCGGGGCAGCGCCACGGTCCCGGCGAGGGCGGCGGCCGCGATCACCAGCGTGAGCCAGAACAGCACGCCCGTCGTACCGGAAGCGTCGACGAGCGGACCCGCTACGACCATCCCGAGGGCGCCGCCGACTCCGAACATCGCGCTGAGTGCCGCGACGACGCCGGGCAGTCGCCTCGGTGCCGCGGAGAGCCTCGCCAGTCCGAACGCCAGCGGGAAGGCTCCGGCGGAGACCCCCTGGAGGGCACGGGCCGCCAACAGCCCCGGAAACCAACCGGATTCGCCGGCGACGAGCGCCAGCGCGCTGCCCCCGCAGAGGCAGGCCAGACAGGCCACCATGACCGGGCGGTGACCGAACAGGTCGCCCAGCCGGCCGGCGACCGGGGTGGCGACGCCCGCGGCGAGCATGAACGCCGTCAGCAGCCAGGTCGCGGACGGTACGGACACATCGAACCGGCCGGCGAAGACCGGCAGCACGGATACCACGATCGTCTGGGCCATCGCGACGCCGAGGCAGGCCAGCAGCAGCACCGCCGTGGCACCGCGACGGCCGTCGGCGGCGGGCCCGCGCCCGGAGCGTGCCGCGGTCACGTACTCAGGCTGATCCCTCTCGCCGACGGGGGCCGGCCCCGCATCAGGCCGCCCGGATGCGGCGCGGCCACCGCCCCGAGGCGGCCTCAGGGAACGCACGACGAACAGAACACCCGCCGTCAACGCCGCGAGAAGCCACATCACTTCTCCCCTGCCGCGGAGGGCGGTTGAGCAGCGTGCCGGGCCTCCGCCCATGCCTGCGCGCGGGCGAGGTCGTCGGTCGTCAACGTCGGGCAGCCCCACAGCTTCGCGCCCGCACGGATCGCCCTCGCGTTCTCGCGCTGCGCGGACTCGGGCATGACGAATGCCAGACCCAGGCAGCGGGCGCTCAGGCCCGGCCGTAGGCGTTTGAGCATTCTCACGCGGTTCCCGGCATCGGCCACCCGCTGCTTCCGGGGCATCGTCTCCGGCATCGCCTCTGGCGTCGTCTCCGGCATCCGGACGACCGCTGCGAACGTCTCGTCCCGGGCGAGGGCGGCGAGCAACGCATCGGATACGAGCTCCGGTGCCGCTTGCGCAGGGACGGAGGAGGCATCGATGACCACCACGGGCCGGCCCGCCACGGGCTGCTCCTGTTCCACGCTGCACCTCCGGGTCACGACGGACAGGTAAGGGGACCCTAACAGAGTTAGTGACCCGTGGTCTCTAATTCGCTCCGGTATACGCTGCCGCGCGTGACGGACGGCAAGAGCAAGCCGGGTCGGCCCGCGCGGCTGAGCCGCGAACTGATCGTGTCCACCGCCCTGAAGCGCGACCTGTCGACCCTGACCATGCGCGAACTCGCCGCCGGACTGGGGGTGTCCCACTCGGCCCTCTACCGCTGGGTGCGCAACCGCGATGAGCTCTTCGACCTCGTCAGCGAAGTGATGGTCGAGCGGATCCTGCCCGTCGCACATCCCACGGCGGACGACTGGCGCGACTGGCTGGGACGTCTGGCGTGGGCGATGCACGACGAGTTCCTGGCGGTGCCGGGCTACGCGGCGCATGTCGCCGCACCCCACCGGCACAACCCCCGTTCCTTCGGGCGCCTGCGCGACCAGGTCGTCACCGCGTTCACCGTGGCAGGGGCGAACGCCGAGATGGCGGCGCAGAGTTGGTACGTCTTCGGGCTCGGCGTCACCCAGTGGCTGGGGGCCCAGCAGTCGGGACACGACCTGGGCCCGGTCGCCCCCCGCTTCGAGCTCTTCCTGGATGTGCTGCTGCGTGGGCTTCCCGCCCGCGAGCCCGTCGAGCACTGTCGGCCGGAGACCTGAGCCGGACCGGCGAGTAAGGTTTACCTAACCAAGGCGTCGCGATTGCCGGTGTCCGTCCATGCCGAGTGCCGGGCGGCCGGGACCGTGCACCCGTCGCCATGGAGGCCGGAGGGACGAAGGGGCGGAGGGACGAAGGGCGGAGGCAGACCATGACCGACCGGAACCTCGAAGCGCGCGCCCTGTTCGGCAATGCCGTCGGGTCGACGCTCGTCACCGCCCTGTACGCGCGCGCCAAGGGTGCCGGGCTCTTCGACGTCCCCGACTGGGACGATCCGCAGGCCCGCGAGGCCTGGTCGGCCCTCGACGCGATGGCGCGCGAGCGCGGCCGGCGGCTCGAAGACCTCGTCCTCACCGACGTCATGAACGTCGTCGGCACGATCCGCCGGTCCCAGGACATCGACGCGCGGGTACGGGAGTTCGCGGGCGAGCACGACGGCATCCAGGTGGTCACGCTGGGCATCGGCATGTGCAACCGCGCGGCGAGACTCGCCGATCTGGATGCGGCATGGTCCGGGGTCGACAACGCCGAGGTCGTCGCCCTGCGGTCAAAGCTCCTGCCGGACGACACGACCCGTCTCATCGCCGGATCGGTGACCGAGCCGGACTGGCTCGCCGGGATCGGTCCGGCCAAGCCCACCGTGCTCGTGGCCGAGGGGCTCCTGATGTATCTCACACGGCCGTTGGTCGGCCGGCTGCTGACCCGCGTCGGCGACCACTTCACCGGCCCGGCCCGGCTCGTCGCCGACGTGCACCACGCCGCCGTCGCGCTGCTGCCGAGCCCGATCGGCAGGCTCACCGGGGCGGACTTCCACTTCGGCGTGCGGAGCCCGGAGGCGTTCGCTCATCTGTCCCCGGGCTGGCACCTCGTCGGCGCCGACGAGACGATGGCCCGCATCCGTCCCGCCGCGGCACGGGTCTCCCGCGCGTTCCGCCTGGTCGCGCGCGGTCTGATGTACGGGGTCATGACCCTCGAACGCGACGCGCGCTGAATCTCGCGAGCACGCGGCAGCCCGGTCGCCGCCGGACGGTGGTCGACGCCGTCGGAGGCGGCGCATGTCCGCGCCGGGCAAGCACCGGCCCGACCGGCAGGCACCCGCACCCGCACCGGCCCGTGCTGTGCCGGGGCCGCCTCGCAGACCCCGCCGTGACTCACCGCGATCCCGCTGACGCCCCGCGTACGGGTCGTGCACCGCTCTTCTCCGGCAGCCGGGCGGGAGGCATTCTGTCGCCGTGACCAGGAACGACGACGAGCGGAGCGCGGCGCTCCCGGTGGCGCAGGTGGCGGCGCTGCTGGATGCCGCGGCCGCCGATGCCGAGGACGAGGCCGCCGCGGCGTACGAGGAGTTGAACGCGCGGCTGCTGCCGCCGGAGGAGGCGGCCGATCTGGCGAACCGTGTCCGCAACCTCCGCTCGGTTCTCACGCGTTGGCGCCGCCGCGGTCAGGAGCTCTCGGCGCTGTTCTCCAGCGCGCGCGAACTCGCGGAACTGCGGGACACCGACGCGCTGTTGCACCGCCTCGTCGAGCGTGCCCACGAGCTGATGGGCACGGACGTCACGTACCTGTCCGAACTCCACGAGGACAGCGACGAGTTGCGGGTGCGGTCGACGCTGGGGGCGGTGGCCGCGTCGTTCCGTGAGCTGCGCGTACCTCCCGGGATGGGGCTCGCGAGCAAGGTCGTACGCACCCGGAATCCGCAGTGGACGTCCGTCTACCAGGCCAACCGCTCGATCCCGCACGAGGCCGGTATCGATGCGGCCGTGGCGGCGGAGGGGCTGGTCGCACTGCTCGGTGTGCCGCTCGTGACGGGGGACCGCGTCCTGGGCGTGCTGTTCGCGGCGGACCGCAGCGAGCACGAGTTCGTTCCCGAGGAGATCGCGCTGCTGAGCGCGTTCGCCGATCACGCGGCGGTGGTGCTCCAGACGGCGCGGCTGCTGGAGCAGGCGAACGTCGCCGCCCAGGAGGCCGAGCGGGCCAACTGCGTACTGGAAGGCCACGTCACAGCGATGGAACGCGCCAGCGCGGTCCACGAGGATCTGACCGCCGTGGTGCTGCGGGGCGGCAGCGCAGGCGAGGTGGCCGGGACGCTGGGCACGTCGCTGGGCCGGCCGGTGACGATCCTCGACAGGGAACTGACGCCCGTGGCAAAGGAATCGGGCACCGGCGGCGTGCGCCACTCCGCGGCGGACGGCAGCCTGCTCTCCGCGGTGCGTGAAGCCGTAGAGGCCGGGCGGCGGTCCGGGCGGTGCGTCTTCGTCGACGGCGGCGAACCGCTGCCGGAGGTCGCGGTGGCGGTCGTGGCCGCGGAGACCCTGCTGGGCGCGGTGCTCGTCGGATACGGCGACCTCGAACTGCGCGAGGTCGACCAGCGCACCATCGAACGCGCGGCGCAGATCCTCGCCTTCGTGGTCGTGAAGCAGGAGGCGGTCGCCGCGGCGGAGGACCGCGTCCGCGGGGAGCTGGTCTCGGACATCCTGCGGGGCGACACATCGCGCCGTCAGGAGCTGCTGCTGCGGGCACGGGCCAGGGACGTGCGGCTGGAGGAGCTGCGGTCGGTGGTGGCCGTGAGCGTCGCCGCCGAGCGGCGCAGATCCGCCTCTGAGTCACTGAGGCGGGCGGTTCCGGGCGGCCTGGTCGGTGAACGCGACGGCGTGCTGGCCGTTCTCAGCCCATGCCGGGACCCGATGACGGCCGCCCGGGAGGCGTGGCATGCGGTGCGCGGCGTCCATCAGGAACCGGTGCTGGCCGTCGCCGGTCCGCCGGCCGGTTCCGCGGAGGCGCTGGGGCGCTGCTTCGATTCCGCGCGGCGGTGCATGCGGCTGCTGGAGAGCCTGGAGGCGGCGGAAGGGACCGTGGACGCGCAGAGGTACGAGCCGTACATGGCGATGTTCGGCACGGGCGGAGAGGGGCTGGCCGGCTTCATCGAGTCGACGCTCGGGCCGGTGCTGCGGTGGGACGAGAAGCACGGGACGCAGCTCTTCGAGACCTTGCACGCGTTCGCCGATTCGTATGCGAGCCCGAGCCGCACGGCCCGCGCCCTGCACGTCCACATCAACACCGTCACGCAGCGGCTGGAGCGCATCAGCGTGCTGTTGGGTGCGGAGTGGCGCGCTCCGGAGCCGCTGTTCCGCGTCTCGGTGGCCGCCCGGCTGCACGCGCTCTCGCGGCGCGTGACGGCGGGATGAGCCGGGATCAGCCGGGATGAGCACCGTCGCGGGCGGGCGCGGCCCGGGCGGGCAGGGTCCGGGAGAGCGGGTGCGGTCCGTACGGCGTGATCCGCCGCAGCGCTCTGAGCTGAGGGTTCCGCGCGCGGTGCGACGCGGATCACACGCGCCGGGGCCGCGAAGTATGTGTGAATCAACCGTGTCGCCGGCGTCGGCGCCTCCCTAGCGTTTCTGCCGAACGAGGACGGCGGCGGGTCGCCGGGACGCTGCTCCCTCTCCGCGCTGCCGCATGTGCCGCACAGCCCGGGAGGACGCCCGGGACGACGTGGGAGGTGTGCGTGGCCACGCAGAGCAGGATCCGCGGATTCCGGGACGAATCTCCGGCCGGCAGGCGGGCGTTGCTCGCCGAGACCACCGGTGTCCCGCTCGAGTCCCTCGACGTGCTGGCCTCCGGTGGGCTCAGCGTCGAGCAGGCCGACCACATGATCGAGAACGTGATCGGGCTGCTGGGTGTGCCCGTCGGAGTGGCCACCGGCTTCACCGTCAACGGCACGGACGTACTGGTCCCGATGGCCACCGAGGAGCCCTCCGTCGTCGCGGCGGCCAGCAACGCCGCGCGCATCGCACGCGAACGGGGCGGCTTCCACACGTCCAGCTCGGAGCCGGTCATGCAGGCGCAGGTCCAGGTGCTCGACGTGGCGGACCCGGACGGTGCGCGGCTGCGGCTGCTCGAAGCCTCCGAGGAGCTGGTCCGCCTGGCCGACGGCCAGGACCCGTTGCTCGTCTCCCTCGGCGGCGGGGTGCGCGAACTCTCGGTGCGCGTGGTCGACGCCCGTCCCGGCCGCTACATCGTCGTGCACCTGGCCGTCGACGTCCGTGATGCCATGGGTGCCAACGCGGTCAACACCATGGCGGAGGCGGTCGCGGACCGCGTCGGGCGCATCGCGGGCGGCCGGACGCTGCTGCGCATCCTCACCAACAAGGCCGACCTGAGACTGGCGCGGGCACGGGCGGTGTTTCCCGCCGAGGCGCTGGGCGGCGCCGGAGTCGTCCGAGACATCGTGCACGCGGCCGCGCTGGCCGAGGCCGACCCCTACCGTGCGGCCACGCACAACAAGGGGATCATGAACGGGATCACGGCCGTCGTGCTGGCGACGGGCAACGACACCCGGGCCGTCGAGGCCGGCGCGCACTCCCATGCGGTCGGCGCCCGCGGGCGGTACACGGCCCTGTCGCACTTCGAGGTCGACGGGGACGGCGACCTCGTCGGCACGCTCGAACTCCCCATGCCGGTGGGCCTGGTGGGCGGCGCGACGAAGGTACACCCGGCGGCAGCGGCGGCCGTACGGCTGCTCGGTGTCTCCACCGCACGCGAACTGGCCGAGACCGTCACGGCGGTCGGCCTCGCGCAGAACCTCGCCGCCCTGCGCGCTCTGGCGACCGAGGGGATCCAGCGCGGACACATGTCGCTGCACGCCCGCAACGTGGCCGTCGCCGCCGGCGCCACCCCCGAGGAGATCCCCGAAGTGGTCGAGCGCCTGGTCGGCGACGGAGCCGTACGGGCCGACCACGCCGCGCACGTACTCGCCGAACTCCGCGCACAGCACCCATGAGGGCGCACCGCGCCTGAGGCCACAGCACGCCTGAGCGCACAGCACGCCTGAGGAACGGGCGCCACGGACACACCGCACCACACGTCAAAGGAGACGCGGACCATGACACTGCACGTGGGCATCGACGTGGGCGGCACGTTCACCGACGCCGTCGCCGTGCACGACGGCCGGGCCCTGCGCGGCAAGGCCTTCTCCACCCCGGACGTCACGACGGGCATCCTCGACGCCCTCGCCGTCCTGGAGGAGCGGCTGGGCACGGCCGAAGGCGGCTTCTACCCTCAGATCGACCGCTTCGTCCTGGGCAACACCATCGTCACCAATGCCGTCGACGAGCAGAAGTTCTCGGCCGTCGGCCTGCTGACGACGCAGGGCTTCCGGGACACGCTGCGCATCGCACGCTCGGCGCGCGACGACGAACGCGACCCGCACAGGATGGCTCCGCCGCCGGAGATCGTCCGCCGCAGCCGCATCGTCGAGGTGCCCGAACGCATCGACGCACACGGCGAGATCCTCCTGCCGCTGGACCCGCAGGCCCTGGCCGGCGCCGTCGAGAAGGTCCTCGCCCAGGGGGCGGAGTCGCTCGCGGTGTGTCTGCTGTGGTCCTTCCGCAACCCCCAGCACGAGCAGGAGATCGGCAAGTATCTGGAGACGCACCACCCGGATCTGCCGTACACGCTGTCGAGTTCGCTGACGCCGGTCTACCGCGAGTACGAGCGGATGGTGACCACGACCCTGGACGCCGCCGTCAAGCCGATCGTGGCGCAGCACTTCGACCATCTCGCCGCGGAACTGGCCGGGCGGGGCCTGCGTACGCGGGTGCAGATCATGCAGGTGCACGGCGGGTTCCTCTCCGCGGAGGAGACCGGCAAGGCGCCGATCGCGATGTTCAACTCCGGCCCCGTGGGCGGTGTGACGGGCGCGCGGCTGCTCGGTCAGCGCCTGGGGCGGCACCGGGTGCTCACCGCCGACATGGGCGGTACGAGTCTGGATGCGGCGGCCATCGTCGACGACGAGTTCCGTGTGCTGCCGCGGGCCGAGATCGGCGGTCTGCCGACGAGCCTGACCGCAGTGGACATCGAGACGATCGGTGCGGGCGGCGGCAGCCTCGCCTGGATCGACGGCCGGGGCGTGATGCGGGTCGGGCCGCACAGCGCCGGATCGGTGCCGGGGCCCGCCTGCTACGGCAAGGGCGGCGAGCGGCCCGCCGTCACCGACGCCGCCCTGGTCATGGGTCTGCTCAACCCCGGCTACTACCTGGGCGGCACCGTCGACCTGTACGAGGACGAGGCGCGGGCCGCGGTACGGCGGCATCTCGCCGAGCCGCTGGGCCTGTCGGCGGACGCCGCCGCACACGGCGTGTACCGGCTCGCGGTGTCGCAGATGGCGAACGCGGTACGGAAGATCACCGTCAACAGGGGCCATGATCCTCGGGAGTTCACCCTGGTGGGGTTCGGGGGCGCGTGCGGGCTGTTCGCGGCGGCCATCGCCGCGGAGATCGGCGTCGGCGAGGTCGTCGTCCCGCGCAACGCGGCCGTCTTCTCCGCGTACGGCCTGATGCACGCCGACTCGGTCTTCTCCGCCGTGCAGACCACGCCGTGGACGTTCGGGGAGCCCGCCGCCGACCTGGAGAAGGACTTCTCGGCGCTCCAGGCCCGCGCGCAGGAGTGGTTCGAGTCCGAGGGCATCCCGGAGGAGCGGCGCGAGCTGTACCGGGAGGCGGACATGAAGTTCATGGGCCAGATCTTCGAGGTCACCACGCGGCTGCCCGGCAAGAGCTTCGGCGAGGAGGACAAGGACCTCCTCCGGCAGCGGTTCATCGAGGACTACGAGGCGGAGTTCGGCAGCGGCACCGCCTGGACCGAGGCCGAGGTCCTGCTGGTCAACTCCCGCGTCAAGGCCGTCGGGCGCACCGACGCCCAGCAGATCACCGGCGACCCGGGCGACGGCGAGGAGTACGCGGGCAGCACCCGGGAGTGCGTCGACCCCGTCAGCGGGAAGCGCCGCACCGTCGATGTGCACCGCGGATTCGGCGCCCTGGGCCGGGCCCACGGCCCCTGCCTGCTGGAAGAGCCCGACACCACCGTGTACGTACCGGACGGAGCGGTCGTGGAGCCGGCCGACGGAGGCCACTTCGCGATCCGTCTGAACGGTGCGTGAGCCGATGCGGTCCCGGATCGCGGGTCCGCCCGTTCCCCGAGCGGAGACACCGATGAGCACGAACTCCACTTACGTTCCGGAAGGCTATGACGCGGTCACTCTCGAAGTGATCCGGATGCGCCTGGACTCGATCGTCGAGGAGATGGGCAGCGCGATGATCCGGTCCTCCGGGTCACCGGTGATCACCGAGTCCGGCGACTTCAATACGGCGCTGTTCGACCCCGTGGGGAGGATCTACTCCTACTCGGACTTCGTCCAGTTCCACATCGGCTCCGGAAGCGTCGCGGTGCAGAACCTCGTCGCGGAGATCGAGGGCGAACCGCTGCACCCCGGGGACGCGTTCATCTGCAACGACCCGCACACTGCCGGCTCGGCGCACCCGCCGGACACCAACGTCATCTCGCCCGTCTTCCACGGTGACGAGCTCATCGGCTGGGCCCAGTCGCAGGCGCACCTCGTGGACGTCGGCGGCATGACACCGGGAGGCTTCGCCCCGGGCGCGTACGACTGCTTCAGCGAGGCGCTGCGGCTGCCCCCGGGCGTGAAGGTCTTCGAGCGGGGCAGGCCCGTGGAGTGGGTGCGGCGCGTCCTGCTGAACAACGTCCGCGTACCGACGCTGTTCTGGAACGACGTGCGCAGCCTGGTCGCGAGCAACAACACGGGCATCCGCCGGCTGTGCGCCACGGTCGAGGAGTTCGGCCTCGACGCCTTCCGCGACCACACGAGGGTCAACTTCGAGATCGCGGAACGCGTGGTCCGCGAGCGGATCGCCCTCCTCGCCGACGGCGTCTACGAGGCGGACGAGTGGACGGAGCACAACGGGCACGTCAACGAGCTCTACCGCGTGCACTGCACCATGACGAAGGCGGGCGAGCAGATCACGCTGGACTTCACCGGGTCCAGCCCGCAGACCGACGGCTTCGTGAACCTCAGCTACGGAACCCTCGTCGGCAGCGTGGCCAGCGCGCTGGTGCCGATCCTGGCGTGGGACGTGCCGTTCAACGAGGGCGTGATGGCGGCCTGCGACGTGGTCGCCGAGAGCGGCTCCCTCGTCAATCCCGTACCGCCGGCGCCCATCAGCAACGGGCACCTCACCACGGGCGCCCGGGTCAGCCGCCTGGTGACCAAGCTGCTCAACGAGGCGGCGCGGGCCAGCCATGACGCCGTGATCCGCGCACGCTCGCAGGGCGTGTGGGCGGACTCGTGGACCGGGGGCATCTCCGCGGGCACGCGTGACGACGGCGAATACTTCGTGCTGTTCAACATGGACGGCGGCGGCATGGGCACCGGGGCGCAGCCGGTCGCCGACGGGCTCGACTGCGGCGGCATGATGACCCAGGTCAACAACGCCCTGCCGGACGTCGAGATGAACGAGATGCTCTACCCGGTGCTGTACCTGTGGAAGCGGCTCAACACCGCCAGCGCGGGCCACGGCGCCCATCGCGGCGGCCAGGGGCACGAGTTCGCCTGGCGGCTCTACGGCGCGCCGGAGGTCACCCAGACCGTCTTCGCCCCCAACGCGCAGGTGGTCGCCGACGGCTTCGGCGGCGGCTATCCCGGCGGCGGCAGCGGACACTCCGTATGGCGCGGCACCAACGTCGGCGAGCTGTTCTCCACCGGCACCGTCCCCACCGACGCCACGCTGACGGCGGCCGGGCGGGAGCTGCTGGAGATCAACCAGCAGGACGTGACGATCGGTTCGGACGATGTGTTCGTGCAGTGGGTCGCGGGAGGCGGCGGCTACGGAGACCCGCTGCTGCGCGATCCGGAACTCGTGGCCCGGGACGTGGGCGACGGGTATGTCAGCGCGGAGGTCGCCGCGCGGGTGTACGGAGTGGTGCTGGAGGGCGGCGACGGCGGCGGTGGCGGTGCCAACGCGGAGGCGACGCTGCGCAGGCGTGCGGAGATGCGCGCCGAACGGCTCGGCGGGCCGCCGCCCGCACGGCCCGTGGCGCCGGACGCCACTCCTGAGAGCTCCGCGCCGCGCCGCGACGGCGACGGCTGGTACTGCCCCGCGAGCGGCGCCCGCCTGAGCACCGGCGACGACTGGCGGGCGGACGTGCTCACCCGTACCGGCGTCGCCGCGGAGCGCCTCGCGGACCTCGGCGTCCGGGTACGGCCACGGGAGAGCGAACCGGCCGTCCTCCTGGAGGAGTTGATCAGCCCGGAGTGCGGCACCCTGCTGGAGACCCGCGTGCGGGTGGCACCCCGCGGAACGGCGCCCCGCGGAACGGAGGCCGGGACACGATGACCGCGCTCCCCCAGTCCGCCGCTTCGGAAGGCGCCCCGCGCGGCCCGCTCGCCGGGGTGGTCGTCCTCGACATCACACGCGTGGTGGCGGGGCCGTTCTGCTCGATGATCCTTGCCGATCTCGGGGCGACCGTCATCAAGGTCGAGCGGCCCGGCGAGCCCGACTACGCACGGGACTTCCCGCCCTTCCTGGAATCGGCCCGCGGCGAGAGGTTCAGCGCCTTCTTCGCCCAGTACAACCGCAACAAGCTCGGGCTCACCCTCGACATGGCCGCCCCCGAGGGGAAGGAGTTGCTGAAGCGGCTCGCGGCACGTGCGGACGTGCTCGTGGAGAACTTCCGCCCCGGCACGATGGACAAACTCGGCCTGGGGCACGCGGAGTTGCGCAAGGCCAACCCGCGGCTCGTCTACACCGCGATCTCGGGCTTCGGGCAGACCGGGCCGTACCGGCTGCGTCCCGCGTTCGACAACAGCGCGCAGGCCGCCGGCGGACTGTGGTCGATGAACGGCTACCCGGACCGGCCGCCGGCGCGGGTCGGCACGATCATCGGCGATCTGGCGGCCACCATGTACGCCGTGATCGGGACCCTCGCCGCGCTCCGGCACACCGAACGCACCGGCGAGGGCCAGCTCGTCGACGTCGCCCAGCAGGACTCCGTGCTGTCCCTGACCGAGAACGCCGTCGTCTCCTACACCGTGGACGGAAAGACGGCCGGGCCGCTCGGCAACGCCCACCCCTTCGTGCGGCCCTACGAGCTGTATCCCTGCAAGGACGGCTACGTCTTCTTCGGGGGCTACACCGACAAGTTCTGGCGGCTCACCTGCGCCCTGTTCGGCGAGCCCGGCCTCGCCGACGACCCCGAGACCGACACGATGGCCAAGCGCTTCGACCCGGACGTCTACGAACGCCGCGTCCGGCCGCTGCTGCACGGCTGGATGGCCGACCGTACGCGGGCCGAACTGGAGGAACTGGCGGGCGACACGATCCCATTGACCGCGATCAAGGACATCGGCGAAGTCGTGGAGGACCCGCACATCAGGGAGCGCGACATGATCGTCGACGTCGAGTACCCGGACTTCGGCCAGTTGGAGATGTTCGGGCAGCCGATACACCTCGACGTCACGCCGGCACGTCCGCGGGGGCTCGCGCCACGGCCCGGGGAGCACACCGACGTGCTGCTGCGCGGAATGGCCGAGCTGTCCGAGGACGAGATCGCCGCCCTGCGCGAGTCCGGAGTGGTGTGAATGGGCGGCATCACCCTGGAACGCGAAGGGCCCGTGGCCGTCGTACGGTTCGACCGCGCGGACAAGCTCAACGCCCTGACCCTCGCCATGTACGACGAGTTGGCGGCGGCCTTCGACGAGGTCCGCGACGACGACGCGATCGCCGCCGCCGTGCTCACGGGCAGCGGCGACCGCGCCTTCTGCGTGGGAGCGGACCTGGAGGAGTCCATCCCGGCCCTGGCGGAGGGGCGGTTCGACATCTCCCGCTGGGACGGCGCGCACCAGAAGCACACCGATCTCTTCAAGCCCGTGATCAGCGCCGTCAACGGCCTCTGCCTGGGCGGCGGTTTCGAGATCATGCTCTCCACGGATCTGCGGGTCGCCGCCGAACAGGCCGAGTTCCAGCTTCCCGAGCCGGGCGTCGGCCTCGTACCGGCGGGAGGCACCCTCGTGCGGCTGACCCGCCAGATCCCGTACGCGTGGGCGATGCGGCTGATGCTGCTCGCCGAACGCCTCACGGCTCAAGAAGCCCTGGGATACGGCCTGTTGAACGCCGTGGTGCCCGCGGAGGACGTGCTGCCCACCGCGGTGGAGTGGGGCGAGCGCCTCTCCCGGCTGAGCGGGACGGCCCTCGCCACCGTCAAGGAGGCCGTGCTGCGGCTGGGCAACCTGCCGCCGGAGGAGGCGTTCCACAGCGAAGCCCTCTACGGGCAGCGGGCGTTCGCGTCACCCGACGCCCGCGAGGGTCTGGCGGCCTTCTCCGGGCGCCGCCGGCCGGACTTCCCCTCACGCCGCACCGCGACGGACGAGACCGAGCACTGAGGCGGCGCGCCCGCGCCGGGGCGGGTCGTCAGGGGCCGTGGGGCCGTTAGGGGCCGTGGGGCGTTACGGGCCGTGGGTCCCTTCGGCGGGGCGGTGCACGCCGGTCGTCATGTGCGTTCCCGCAGCAGTTCCCACCAGGCCAGGACTCCGGGTCTTTCCGCCAACTCCGCGAAGGAGACGGTGATTCCGTCCCTCCGCCAGGATTCGACGAGGCTCATCAGCCGTACGGAGTCGAGACCGAGGTCGGCGAGGTTCTCGTCGTCCGGGACGTCCGCGGGCTCCTCTCCGAGCAGGTCCGCCACGTCGGCGCGAATGCGCTCCAGGGTCAGGGGCACGGCCTCATCCTTCCTCTTCATCCTTCCTCTTCGGCGCCGAGGCCCGCGAGGGCCTGGGCCGTGGTGACATAGGCGCACTGCGAGGCCGCCCACTCGAGGGCCAGCCGGTGGTCGTCGGCGCTGAAGTCGGCCACCGCGTCGGCCACGACGAACGCCTGGATGTCGCGCATCCACGCGTCGCAGGCCGTCATCAGCACACCGATGTGCGCGTAGACGCCGACCAGGAGAAGCTGGTCGGCGCCGGCAGCCTCCATGCGCTCGGCCAGGTCGGTGCGGACGAACGCGCTGTACTTCCACTTGATGAGCATCACGTCGTCCTCGACCGGCGCCACTTGTGACGCGATGGACACGGCGTGCTCCTCGTCGGGCACCCCGGGCCCCCAGAAGTCCTGCTGGAGTCCGCGCTGCCGGGGCGTCTGGCCTCCGGGCTGCGCGGAGTAGAGAACCGGCACGCCGAGGCGTACGCAGGTCTCCTTCACCGCGGAGACGTTGTGCAGCAGGTCGGTCAGCGGCGAGGAGTTCCCGGGGAAGGGGGCCAGGAAGTGGTTCTGCATGTCGTGCACGAGGAGGATCGCCCGGGCCGGGTCCGCCTTCCACGCGACGCGGTTGCCCGGCAGTTCGGCTGCCGTCGGCATGGGATATGGAGCGATTGCGGGCAGTGCCATGGGAGTTGCCGAGCCTTTCAATGCTGACGGAGGCGCGACGCGACGGCGGCGCGCAGATCCTTCTTGCTGACTTTGCCGACGCCCGTGGCGGGGAACGCCTCGATGAACTCGACCCGGTCGGGGATCTTGTAGGCCGCCAGGCCCCTTTCCCGGAGGAACTTCTTGATCCGCAGAGAGGTGACGCCCCGCGCGTCCCGGCGCAACACGACGTATGCGCAGACGCGTTCGCCGAGATAGGGGTCCGGCATCGAGACGACGGCCGCGTCGTGCACGCCGGGTACGGCCAGGATGTGGTTCTCGACCTCCTCGGCCGCGACCTTCTCCCCGCCGCGGTTGATCTGGTCCTTGGCGCGGCCCTCGACGACCAGGTTCCCCTCCGGGGTGCGGCTGACCAGGTCGCCGGTGCGGTAGAAGCCGTCCTCGGTGAAGGCGAGCGCGTTGTGCTCCTCGGCTCGCCAGTAGCCGCGGATGGTGTAGGGCCCCCGGGTGAGGAGATGGCCGGTGCAGCCGTCCGGGACGTCGCGATCGTGTTCGTCGACGACGCGGACCTCGTCGTCCGGTGAGATGGGCCTGCCCTGGGTGGTGACGACGGTCTCCTCCGGGTCGTCGAGGCGGGTGTAGTTCACCAGTCCCTCCGCCATCCCGAAGACCTGCTGGAGAGCGCAGCCGAGTGTGGGCCGTACCCGACGGGCGGCTTCCTCGCTGAACTTCGCGCCGCCCACGAGCAGCACCTCCAGGCTGGAGAGGTCGTGGCCGCCGCGTTCCGCCGCTTCGAGCCACACGAGCGCCAGCGGTGGCACGAGGCCGGTGATGGTGACCCGTTCCGACTCGATGAGCGCGAAGGCCGTCTCGGGCGCCGGGTCGGGCGTGAGCACCACCGTGCCCCCGGCATGGAGCGCGCCCAGCGTTCCCGGGGAGCTGAGCGGGAAGTTGTGACCCGCCGGAAGCGCGCACAGGTAGACCGAATCCCCGTCGACGGCGCAGATCTCGTTCGACACCCTGACCGAGTACATGTAGTCGTCGTGGGTGCGCGGGATGAGCTTGGGCGCGCCTGTGGTCCCTCCCGAGAGCTGAAGGAAGGCCAGGTCGTCGGGCGCGGGCTCCTCAAGGGCGACGGGGGCGGCAGGCACGTCGGCGAGGCGTTCGTGGCCTGCCGCGTCCTCGTCGGCGACGAGGACGTGCCGCAGGGTGGGCACCTCCGCCCGTACGCGGCGGGCGAGTTCACGGTGGTCGAAGCCTGCGTGCACGCCGGGCACGACACAGGCGACGGCTTCCGTGAAGGCACAGAGGTAGCGGATCTCGACGAATCGGTGCGCGGGCAGGGCGAAGACCGGCAGCGCCCCGATGCGGAAGAGGGCGAAGGCGACCTCGAAGAACTCGGCCACGTTGGGCAGTTGGAGAACGACGCGGTCGCCCTTGCCGATGCCGCGCGCCAGCAGCCCGGCGGCCATGGCGTCGGCGCGCCGGTCGAGTTCGGCGTAGGTCCAGCGGCGGCCGGAGGGCGGATCGACGACGGCGGTGAATTCCCCGTGGCGGAGCGCCCGTTCGCTCAGCATCCGCCCGAACGTCTCACCACGCCAGTACCCGGCCTCCCGGTAGCGCGCGGCGAACTCGGGCGGCCAGCCCGGGACTTCCCCGCCCCGAGCGTCGGCACCGGTCACAGCTCGGCCCCCACGGCGTGCAGGAAGGTGCGGAACTTGGCGGCGGTCTCCGCCGTTTCGGCGTCCGGCTCGGACGCGGCCACGATGCCCGCTCCGGCGTAGAGGCGCACGGAGCGCTCCGCGGCCTCGGCACAGCGGATCGTCACGACCCACTCGCCGTCGCCGTGTGCGTCGTTCCACCCGACCATGCCGGTGAAGAACCGCCGCTCGAAGGGCTCCAGTTCATCGATGAGCGCGCGTGCGCGGCCGGTCGGCGTACCGCAGACCGCGGGGGTGGGGTGCAGCGCGAGCGCGATGTCGAGCGAGGTCGGCCGGGAACCGGGACGGCCTCGGGGAGCCAGCTCTCCGGAGACGGTCGTGGACAGATGCCACATCGTCGCCGTCCTCACGAGCGTGGGCTGCGGCGGCACCGTCAGGTCGGTGCACACCCGGCTCAGTGCGTTGCGCACCGCCTCGACGACCACGGCGTGTTCGTGCAGGTCCTTCGCGGACTCCAGCAGCGAGACGGCGGACCGTACGTCTTCGGCGACATCGTCGCTGCGCGGCGCGGAACCGGCGAGCGGATTGGCGACGACATGCTCTCCACGGCGCGCGACGAGGAGTTCGGGGCTCGCGCCCAGCAGGGTACGGCCGGGCTCGGTGGGCAGCGCGAAGGTGTAGCCGCGCGGATCGCGGTGGGCGAGGCGCTGGAGCATTGCGGAGGTGTCGACGCCGCTCGCCGAGCTGAGTTCGAGGGTGCGGGCGAGCACCACTTTCTCCAGGTCGCCGCGGCGTATGCGCTGTACGGCCTCGCCGACCGCCTTGCGGTAGGTCCCGGCGTCGGGAACGGGCTCCACCTGCCATGCCTCACCGGGCGGTTGCCGGGCGGGCAGCGCGATCAGCGGGTCCTCTCGCAGGGCGGGCGCCCAGCGGGACTCGGCGGGTACGGCGAGGGTGACGGGCTCGTCACCGGCGAACGGCACGGCACCCACGACGAAGGGACTCTCCTGTCCGGCGTCCGCGGCCTCGGCCAGGGCACGGGCCACACGCTCGCCCAACGGTGCGTCGCCGTGCGGCACTTGGACGAGGGCCCGTCTCGCCAGCAGAGTGCGGGACGGGGAGGCGAAGAACATGTCGCCGGTCCGGTAGGAGTCGAGCAGCCCTGTGGCGGCACCGACCGTTCCGTCCCCCGGTCCGGTAGGGGCGGCGTCGCGTCTGACGGCCTTCGGCGGCTGCACGGGACGCGGACTTCCCTCGCGGGCGGGCCCGGCGAGTGCTTGTGGTCCCGGCACGGCGGGGCATCCGCGGTCTGTGATGTCGGACGACACCGGTCACTCCGTTTCCCGGCACCCGAAGTGCCGCCTTGTGAGGGGTTGGTGGGTGCGGGGCACCGGCCGTCGTCGGCGGTCAGCAGGACGGCGCAGCCAGGGGGACGGCGGATTCAAGCACGCAACGTCGCTCCGCCGTCCACGTACAGGTCGTGCATGGTGATGTGGCGGGCGCGGTCGGAGAGCAGGAACGCGACGGCCTCGGCGATGTCCTCCGGCTGGGCCATGCGGCCCAGCGGGATGCCGACGCGGTAGGCGTCCGGATCGCCGGCGACGGCGTCGGCGGGCGGCCCGCCGGTGTTCGACAGCTGACGCTGCATCGCCGTGTCGGTCGATCCGGGTGAGACGACATTGCAGCGCACACCGGAAGGTCCGACCTCCAGGCCGAGACACCTGGTGAAGTGGGCAGCCGCCGCTTTCGAGGCCGCGTAGGCGGCCATTCCGGCGCGGGGGACGCCGGCCGCGTTCGAACCCACGGTGACGATGCAGCCGTCGCCCCGGTCGGCCATGCGCGGGGCGACGGCGCGGCACATGCGGAAGACTCCGCCGGTGTTGACTGCGAACACGCGCTCCCAGTCGGCATCGGTGAAGTCCGTGACCGGTCCGGCCACCAGGATCCCGGCGACGTTCACCAGGAACTCCACGGGCCCGCTGTCGAGTTCGGTCCGCTCCACGACCTCGTCGACGGCGGCGGTGTCGGAGACGTCCGCCGTGTGCGCCCGGAGAGCGGACGAACCCAGTTCGGCTTCAAGGGACTTGAGGCCTGCCGCGTCCAGATCGACCGCGGTCACTCGCGCTCCGCGTGCGACAAGCGTCCGCGCGACGGCCTGCCCGATGCCGTTCCCGGCACCGGTCACCAGCGCGGTCCGGCCCTGGAACTCCCCGTGCGCCACGTCTCGACCTCCTGCACTCCTGGCCCCAGCGAGAGAGAGCGCTCTGTAAGGTTAGCCTTACCTTAGCGCATGCTCGGATCTGTCGGCTGAGATCAGGCGGAGCCAGGGAACCGTCACGGCGGGAAGCCGCGGATGGAGCGGCCGTTCGCCCGTGGACCTTCGAGTCGGCCTCGGCAGCCATGCCCGCTCAAATCCCAGGCAGCGCCCGGCGGTTGGGAATCTTCGGGACCTTCGGCGATGCCCGTCCCCCACCCACCGCTGAGGACGCGGCCCGGGAGTGCGGCGCCCCGGCGCAGCCGGCACTGCGGCTCCTGGCGCGAGGACCGCCGTACTCGGCGGCCCCCTTCGAGGCGCCGCCGAGTACGGGCGACCGGGCGCGGATCGGGCGCGGTGGGGCTATCCGCCGACGATGCGCGCCAGCCGGTCCGCGTCCCCGATGCGTGGACATGTGGCGCACGCCTGGCCGGGCGGGACGGTGTAGAAGAGGCAGCATCCGGCGCGGGTGCGGGTGGGGTACGAAGTGCCGTCTCCGCCGCGCAGGCGACGGAACCCGGCGCCGGCGGGGAACGGCGGGACCGGTGCGGGCAGCAGCTCTCCGGCCGCTGAGACCGCCTTCTCCTCGTCTCCCGTGGCGCGACCGAGGTGCCAGATGCCGGCGACGAGGTCGTCCTCGGCCATGCCCCACAGCGCCCTCGGCCCCCGCCGCAGCCGGGACCCGAGAGCCGTGATCAGGTGCCGCGCCTGGCCGGCGGCGGCGGTGCGGAGCTCCTGGTGAAGCGCCTCCTCGTCCGGCAGCACGACCGCCCCCGGAAGGCAGGCCGCGGCATCGTCCGGCAGGCAGGCGAAGCCCCCGGGAACCACTTGGAAGGCGTTGTCCGTGCGGCTGATCCGCACGTCCTCAGGGCGCAGACGCGGCACTCGCCGCTCCAGATACCAGGGCCCGCTCAGCAGCAGGAAGGTCGACCACAGGAAGCGGTGGAGCATGCGGGACGCCACGACGTCCGGGCGGGGAGCGGCGGTCTCGTGGCAGTCGAATTGGCGTGCCGCCTCCGACTCCAGCAGAGCATCGACGACCTGCGGGTGGCGGCCCAGTTCGCCCAGTTCGCTCCAGCGCCGCCCGACGCAGGAAGCGGGAGAGGCGATGTGAAGGGTCAGCGTGGGGCTCAGCTCGCTGAGGCGCCGGTAGGACGAGGCGAGCAGAGCGGAGCAGCTCTCGACGCCTCGTACGGGGGCCGACGTCGGGGCCAGGTTCAACGGGACTCCTTGCGGTCTGACGGTGACAAGCGGGCACGCCTCCGCCAGCTACGGCGAACCTTACTCAGGTACGCAGAGGTGGCGTGAACTGCTCGCCACCCGTGGGCGAGTTGGCGTAGTTAGGATTGCCTAACTTAGGCTCTGCTCCGGCTCCCGTCGAACAGCGGAAGGGTTCCGACATGCAGCTGTACCTGCTCGCTCTGAACCCGACCGAGTCGGTCACCTTGGGTTTCCTGCCGGCTGCCCGACGGCTGGGGCTCCACGTCACGCTGCTGACCGACCGGCCGAAAGAGCACCCGGTTCCCGGGCGGGACGGTGCGCGGGACGCCGACGTCGAGGTGCTCGGATGCGACGTGCGGGACGTGGCGGCGGTGATCGCCCGGATCTCCGGTCACCGCTCCCCCGACGCCGTCTTCACCAACAGCGACCATCTCCAGATGCAGGCCGCACTGGCCGCGGAGTATTTCGGGTTGCCCGACAAGGGCTGGCGGGCGGCGTTACGCACCAAGGACAAAGCGGAGATGCGCCGGCACCTGACCGCGGAGGGGGCCGACACCGTCTGGGCCGCCGAGATCGCCGCCGAGGATGATCTGCCGTCCCGGCTGCGGGCGCTGGAGGTTCCGTTCCCCTGCGTCGTCAAGCCGCGGGAGGGCGTGGCCAGTGAGGACGTCTTCCTCGCCGAGGACGGAGACGGCCTGGCCCGGCGGTGCGAGGAGATCCGGGAGCGGCGCCCGGGTGCCGCGCTCGTGGTGGAGGAGTACCTCCCCGGTGAGCTCCACACCATCGAGACCCTCGGGGACGCGAGCCGCCTGCACGACCTCGGTGGCTTCCACACCCTGCTCTCCCCGCCGCCCCATTTCATAGAGCACCGGATGACGTACACGCGCCGGCATCCCGCGGCGGTCCGGCAGTCGGTGCTCACCCAGCTCGGGGCGCTCGGCGTCGGACTCGGCGCCTGTCACACCGAGTTCGTCGTCAACGACGGTCGTGCCAGGATCATCGAGGTCAACTACCGGGCGGTGGGCGACCAGGGCGATCTGCTGCTCGCGGACCTGCTCGGCATCCCCCTCTTCGAGTACATACTCGCGGTCCACCTCGGCGATCCGCTGCCGTCGGAGCTGCCCGTACGGGCGGGCGGGGCGGCGCGGGTCGACTATCCGTGCGCCGACCGCTGCGGCACCCTCACGGCCGCGCCCGGCGCCTCCGACACGCACGAAGCGGACGTGCACCTCGTCTACCGGCCGTTGCGCCCCTTAGGGGAGCGCCACGACCTCTACCACACCAACCGCGACTACCTGGGTGCCCTGCGTACCACCGGTCCCGACCAGCAGTCGGTGGACCGGGCCGCCGAGAACTTCCTCGCCAGGCAGCGGTGGGAGATCGTCCCGTGACCGCCGGTCCCGGGCCGGTGCCCCCGGGACCCGTTACGGCGACCGGCCCGGCACCCTGCCTCGGGCTCAGCGTGTGCCCGGCCGAACGGGAGCTGCTGCTACGGGTGTTGAGCGCGCTGCTGCGTGAGGACGTCGCCGGTCTGCGCACCCGGTCCACGGAGATCCGTGCCGCGGACGGCCGCTGGCTCCGGCTCGGCGCGGGCAGCGGTCGTGCCCTGCTGTTACCCGTGCGCGACGACGGATTCCAGTGCACCGTGGCGGCCCGTCTGCCACTGCTGCGCCGGGAGCCGGAGGACGGGGACCTGACGAAGCGCGAGGACCTGACGACGGTCGCGGAGGTGCTCACCGCGCTCTGCGCTGTGGCCGGCCCCGCCGACCGCCGTGGATTCGACGCGTTCGCCGCCGAGTGCCGCGCGGACCTTCTCGCTCGCCGTCTGCACACCGCGACCCGCGACGAAGTGGACGCACGTGTCACGGCCCGCTACGGAACGGACCCCGCGCGCTGGCTGGGTCCTGCCGCGTCGGTGGCCTTCGACACCCTCGCGGCCCGCACCGATCACCCGGTGTATCCCGCCTCCCGCGCCCGGCTCGGCATGACGGAGCACCAACTGCGCTCCTACGGGCCGGAGTTCCATCCGCGCTTCCGGCTGCGCTGGCTGGCGCTGCCGGCGGCGGACGTCAGCGTCTCCGGAACCGGGCGCGGGCCCGGCGGCGCCCCGGCGCCCGCACTGCCCGCCTCGGCCCGCACCGGCCTGCCGCTTCCGGTGAGCGCGGAGCTGCCCGAGGAGTGCCGGCAGACCCATGTGCTGCTGCCGGTGCACCCGCTCACCGCCGGCCGGCCGCTGACGGAGGCCCTGGCCGCGGCCGGCCTGAGCACGCGGGCGGTGCTGATGGAGGAGCCGTACCTGGAGGTGGTGCCCACGCTTTCCATGCGGACGGTCGCCCTGGCCGATGATCCGGGCACCCACGTCAAACTTCCCCTGCACACCTCGACGCTGGGCCTGCTGAACCGCCGCTCGATACGGCCCGGCACGCTCCGGGACGGGGCGGCCTGCCAGCGGCTGCTGGAACGGGTGATCAAGCGCGAGCGCCGGTTCCGCAACCGCGTGCTCCTCGCCGACGAGACCCGCTATGTCTCCGCGGGCCATGAACTGCTGAACGTGCTGATCCGCCGTCAGCCGCCGGGCCTCGGCGACTGCGCCGTCGTCCCGCTCGCCGCGCTGGCGGCCAGGGCCCCGGACGGCCGCCCGGTGATCTGCTCACTGGCCGACCGCTTCTACGGTGGAGAGGTCATGGCCCTCCTCGACGCGCTGCTCACGCTGCTGCTGGACTGGCAGACCACGCTCTTCGGTTACGGGATCGCCCTCGAATCCCACCAGCAGAACGTCTCCCTCGTACTCGGAGGCTCCGGCGGTCCCGGCCCCCGGCTGCTCCTCAAGGACAACGACGGACCGCGCGTCAACACGGTCCGTCTGGGCAGGACCCTCGGCGGAGACGTCGGCCGCCTCGGTTTCGACGATCCGCGCATCCGCGTCGACGAGGACGGGCCGGTCGCCGATCTGTTCACCACCGTCACCGTGCACCTGTGCGCCGGAGCGTGGGCGTTCCGCCTCGCCCGGGACGGCTCGGCGATGCGAGCAGCCATGCTCGACCTGGTGCGCGGGCGGCTCGGCGAAGCCGTGGACCGGCTCGCGGTCCGGCACCGTACGGCCGCCGCCGTGCTGCGCTCCCGTGTGCTGGAGGCTCCCGAACTGCCCGTCAAAGCGATGGTGACGGCCGGGACTCTGCTGACGAAGGCACGGTCCGGCGCCGCCGACATCAACAAGCACTACACCACCGGCCCCAACTACCTGCTGCGGAAGGCTTGACCACTCATGACCGGCACGACCACGGCCCATCCGCCGGTTCCCGCCTCCGCAGCGCTGCCGACCGCCGACGAGGCGGTCGCCCACACCCTCCTCAACTGCGTACTGCGTGAGATGACCGACGACGGGACCCACCGGATCACCGACGGCCGCCTCCATCTGCGGCTGCCGCTGTCAGGCGTCGAACTGCGGGTGGCGCTGCGCCGCACCTCCCTGATCGGTGCCCACCGCTTCACCGGGCCCGTCGACGAACGCACACCCGAGGGCTGGGCACGCATCGGCTGGCGGGGACTCGCCGCCCGGGTGCACGCCGAACTCTCCCTGCGCACCGGCACCCGCAACGAGGAGTTCACCGGACAGGTCGCGGC
Source organism: Streptomyces sp. HNM0575 (assembly GCF_012726265.1). Classification (GTDB taxonomy): domain Bacteria; phylum Actinomycetota; class Actinomycetes; order Streptomycetales; family Streptomycetaceae; genus Streptomyces. Next base: position 100,827 of record NZ_JAASAG010000004.1, read on the forward strand.
GAGTCACCGGGCCGTCAGCAGCGCGCTCTCACGTCTCCGAAGGGGGCGAAGCCGAACCCCGGACACGCCGGACACGCCGGACACAGGCAGCCGGCTCGACGCCTATCTCGCCAGCGAGCAGTCGCTCCTGCTGGGCCACCGGTTCCACCCCACCCCCAAGGCACACGGCGCCGACCCCGCGGCCTGGACCGCGTACGCACCCGAAGAAGGTGCGCGCTTCCCGCTGCGACTCCTCGCCGTGCACGAGGACTTCACCGCCCAGGACTGCGCGGACGCGACCGCACTCGCGACGCTCGACGGGCTCGGCACCGCCCCGGCCGGGTTCCGGCTGCTGCCCGCGCACCCCTGGCAGTTCCAGCTGCTGCACCGGCACCCGGCCTTCGCCGCCGCCGTCTCGTGCGGCGCTGTGCGCGACCTGGGCACCAGGACCGCCCCGGTCACCCCGACCGCCTCGGTTCGCACCGTGTACGACGGCACGGCGTTCCTGAAGTTCAGCCTCGACGTGCGCATCACCAACTGCCTCCGCAAGAACGCGCATTACGAACTCACCGGGGCGGTGGCACTCACCAGGCTGCTGCGGCCCGTGCTCGACGACCTGGCCGTGCGCCACCCCGCCGCGGCAGTGCTCCGCGAGCCCGCCTACCGCTCTCTCGCGGTCCCCGGCGCCGACGGCCGCGCGGACCGGACGCTGCTGGAAGGCTTCGGGGTGATCGTCCGGGAGGGGCTCGGGCCGTACGTGCCCGACGGGGCCACGCCGCTGCTGGCGGGCGCCCTCGCGGACGAATACCCCAGCGGTCCCGGGCGAGTCGCGGACCTGCTGGAGGGAGCGGGCCCCTCCTCTGTCATCGCGTGGTGGGACAGGTACGTGGACCTCGTCGTTCCGCCGGTGCTGTCCGCGTTCTTCCTGCACGGGCTGATCCTCGAACCGCATCTCCAGAACGTCGTGGTGTGCGTCGACGAGGACAGCACGCCGGCAGGCGTCCTCTTCCGCGACCTGGAGGGAACGAAGCTGATATCCGGAACGCACCGCGACGCGCTGGCGGCGCTTCCCGGCGAGGTCGCGCGTGCCCTGACCTACGACCTCCGGCGCGGCTGGGACCGCGTCGTCTACTGCCTCCTCGTCAACCATCTCGCCGAGATGCTCTCGGCCGTCGCCGACCTCCACCCCGGCGCCGAGCCGGCGCTGTGGCGAAGCGTCCGCGACACCCTGGCCCGGTGCGCCGAGGACCTGAACCAACCGCCTCTGCTGCGATCGCTGCTCGCGGGGGCACCCCTGCCCGCCAAGGCGAATCTGCTGACACGCTGGCAGCGCACGCCCGACCGTGAATCACGCTACGTCCGCCTGCCGTCTCCGCTGATCCACGAGACCGTGACGAACGGATCCGTGAATTGAGCCTGCTCACTGCGGCCGTCCGGGACACCGCACTCACCCTCGGCCCCCGCGAACTGCCCTGCTACATCTACGACTTGAGCGCGCTGCGGCGGCACGCGGCGACCGTCCGCGCGGCGCTTCCGGAGCGCGTGGAGCTGTATTACGCGGCGAAGGCCAACCCGGAGACGGAGATCCTGCGGGCGCTGGCACCGTTCACGGACGGATTCGAGGTCTCCTCCGGCGGTGAACTCGCCCACGTTGGCAGCGCGGTCCACGACAAGCCGCTCGCCTTCGGCGGCCCCGGCAAGACACCGGACGAGATCGCGGCAGCCCTGGCCGCCGGTGTTCGGCGCTTCCATGTGGAGAGCCTCCACGAACTGCGGCTGCTGGCCCGGCTCGCCTCCCCCGGCCGCACCGGGACGGCGACGCGCCCCCGCGTCCTGCTCCGCTTCAGCCCGCCGGTCGCAAAGGACGCCCTGGCCGGCAGCGCCCTCGCCATGGGAGGCAGCCCCACCCCCTTCGGCATGGACCCGGCAGAGGCGGCCGAAGCCATGGGCATGTTCGCCGGCGGCAGGCTGGACGGACTCGAACTGGCGGGGCTCCACGCCCACTTGGCGAGCGGTCTGGACAGTGAGGCGCAGCTCGCCCTCACCGAGGAGGTCGCCGCCTCGGCCACGGCCCTCGCCACACGGTGCGGTGCCCGGCTCCACGAACTCACGGTCGGAGGCGGCATGGCCGTCGACTACTCCCGCCCGGCGGCGCGCTTCGACTGGTCCGGGTTCGGGGCGGGAATGGCCCGCATCGCCGAGCGGTACCCCGGGCCCGTACTGCGGATCGAGCCGGGTCGGGCCCTGACGGCGTACTGCGGCTGGTATGCGACGGAGGTGCTGGATGTGAAGCACAGCCACGGCGAGGACTTCGCAGTGGTCCGCGGAGGCACCCACCATCTGCGCACGCCGGCGGCGAAGGGACACGACCAGCCGGCCGAGGTCCTCACGCTGGAGGACTGGCCCCATCCACTGCCCCGTCCGGCCGTGCGGGGCCGACACGTCACCTTCACCGGCCAGTTGTGCACCCCCAAGGACGTACTGGCCCGGGGCGTGCGGGCGCCGGGGCTCCGTGCGGGAGACAGGGTGGTCTTCGCACTGGCGGGCGCGTACGCATGGAACATCTCCCACCACGACTTCCTGATGCACCCGCCGCCCGGTGTGCGCTTCCTCCACCCGCCGGAACCGCGCACCGTGCCCTGAACCACCGTGCCCTGAACCACCGCCCGTTGAACCACCACCCGTTGACCTGCCCGGACCACCGAGGCCGGCATTTAACGTCGCCCGGCGGAGCCGTTAACCGGCTCCTCCCTACGGTCCCGGCATGGAATCGATCAGCCAGCTTCTCGCCCGCCTCGCTCTCGATCTCGTCTCCGTCTCCGTGCTGACCTTCGGCGTCTACTATCCGCGGCACCGGCGCAGGGACCTGATCCCCGCCTACCTCGCCCTGAACGTGTCCCTGTTCTCGGTCGTCGCGGCGCTCGCCCGCACCGGTGGAAGCGGCGGGATCGCGCTCGGCTTCGGGCTGTTCGGGGTGCTGTCCATCGTGCGGCTGCGGTCGGAGTCGATCCAGAGTGAGGAGGTCGCCTACTACTTCACGACGCTCGTCCTCGGTCTCATCGCCGGCCTGCCGAATGTGGATCTCGCCGTCGCCGCCGCGCTGTGCGGCGTACCGCTCCTCGTGGTGTATGCGGCCGATCATCCGCGGCTGTTCGCCCGTACGCAGCATGCCGTGGTCACCGTCGACGAGGCGGTCACCGAGCCGGAGGCCGTCGCGTCCTGCATCCGGGCGCGGTTGGGGGAGCCGCTGTCCTGGAAGGTCCAGGAGGTCGACTTCGTACGGGATCTCGCCGTCGTGGACGTGCGGTACCGCGTGAGGAATGTGCCCGAACGCGGGCGCTCCGCCGGTGACTTGACCCGAACCGGCAAGGCCGCGAGCGAGACCGCTGCCGCCCGCGCCGAGGCCGGACACCGCCTGAACGGCGCCGCGACATGACGGCTGCCCCGGCCGTCCGGGCTCTCGAGTGCGCCTCGTCCGCGGCCCACCCCGTCTCTCTCTCCCACGTCATGTCGCAGGCACCGCTGCTCGCTCGCTTCGACGAGGTGTATCTGGTCCCCGCGGACGTGTTCGTGGACTTCGCGGCGCAACTGACCGATCCACGCCGCGGGCGCGAGTCCTTCCGCGCGCTGGACATCGGCGGGCTGCGCTGCTTCGGCTATCACTCGGTCTACTACGACACGGCGGGGCTTCGGACGTATCACGACCACCGGCAGGGCCGTCGGAAGCGCTTCAAGATCCGTGAGCGGTGCTACCAGGACTCGGGAGAGCGGCAGTTCGAGGTGAAGCTGAAGGGGAAGAGGGGCGAAACCCTGAAGTACCGCGTCCCGCTGACCCCTTCGGCGCCGGCGCTCGGTGACGTTCCGCGCCGCTTCCTCGTGGAGACGCTGCGTTCCGCGTACGGCATCGAGCCGCCGGAGACGCTCGTCCCGTCACTGCTCACCGACTATCGGCGGGTCACGCTGGTCGCCGACGGCCAGCGAGTCACGTGCGACGCGGGGCTGGCCTGCCGGACGTACGCCGGAGGGCCGGGCGGACCTGCCCGGCCCGTGGTGCGGGGCGCCGGTGATCTCGTGCTGGTCGAGACGAAGTCGACCGGGCGGTCGACGCAGGCGCATCGCATGCTGCACCGCTACGGCATACGCCCGGCCGAGTTCACCAAGTACGCGGCGCTGGCGGCCCTCAGACCCACGCTGAGCGGCAACCGGTGGCGGCGTGCGCTGCGTCAGGTCTTCCCCGCCACGGCCACACAGCCGGGCCGGGATGCGGACCGCCCCGACGGGGCGACGTGACGCGCGCACGGCCCCCGCGTCTCACGCCGTGCCGAAGCGACAGCGGACCCGCGCACCGCGGCTGCCCTCCGCCGTGCCCAACTCGACGTTACCGCCCGACTCGTCCGCCGTGCGGCGGACGATGTCGAGGCCGAGGCCGGTCGATCCGGTGCCGCTCCTCCCCCGCACCGGCGTGGCCGCTTCGGTGAAGCCCCGCCCGTCGTCCTCCACCGTCAGGACCCCGTCCGCCCCGACGGTCACCCGCAGCGCCGTGCCTTCCGCGGTGTGGTCCAGCACGTTGCCGATCAGGGCGTCCAGCACCGCGCTCAGGTCGTCCTCGGAGACCTTCACATACACCGGTTCCGCGGGAATGGCGGCGGAGATGGTGCGGTCCTGGTCCTCCGCCAACGGCGTCCAGAATCCGGTGCGTTCGCGCGCCACCGCCGCCAGGTCCGACCGCTGCCCGCCGGGTTCCGCGGCAGCGCGCCGGGCCGTGCGGATCACCTCGTCCACGCTCCGCTCCAGAGCCACCACACCGGCGGCCACGCGCTGCGCCGCCTGGTCGTCGTGCAGCGCTTCGGCTTCGAGCCGGAGCGCCGCGACCGGCGTACGCAGCCGGTGCGCCAGATCCGCCGCGCGCTCCCGCTCCGCACCGAGGAGCACCCCTATGCGTTCGCCCAGCTCGTTCAAGCGTGCTGCCAGCAGGCGCAGTTCATGCGGCCCGGACGGCTGGGCGCGGGCCGTCAGGTCCCCTGCCGCCAGCCGGTCGGCCACCCCGGCGAGCCGCTGCGTGCTCCGTACGAGATGTGCGGCCAGCCGGTCCGCGAAGGCGAGTCCGAGCAGGATGAGCGCCGCTCCCAGCCCGCCGATCGCCAGCCAGGAGGGCAACACCCCGGCGTGCAGCTGCTGTTGGCTCACGGCCACGCGCACGACCGCCGGCTTGTCCTGGGAACCCGTGCCGGTGGCCTGTCCCGTGGCCTGTCCCGTGCCCAGCACCGGCACCATCACCACACGACCGCCGTCGGCCGGTGCGTGGGTGAAGGCCCGCCCCGAGCGGGCCAGTTGCAGTGCCGCCCTGCTGACCGTGTAGGGGCGGCGGCCCAGCACCTCTCCTCCGGGCATGACGACCGAAGTACGAGGTGTGCCCGGTGCGTTGAGTCCGTCCAGCACGCCCATGACGACCCGGCGCCCGTGCTCGGAGGGCGCTCCCGCGGCGTCCCCGGTGCCCGGAGCGCTCCTGGCGTCCGCACCGCCCTCCGGCGGTGAACCGCCGAGCGCGCTGCCGACGACCGCCGCGACCGACTGCCCGCGCTCCGTCGCGTCGGCGATGGCCTCGTCCTCCGCGTGGCTGCGGGCGAGCAGCCCCAGCGGTATCAGCAGCGCGGTCAGCACCAGCACCGTGGTGACACCGATCAGCAGCAGCAGTTGCCTACGCATCGGCGCCGCCCTCGCTGCCGTCCTCGCTGCCGCCGTCCCCGCCGGACGGGTCGCCGTCCTCTGCCGGCGAGCCGGGCGGTGCGAGCTTCACGCCCACCGTCCGCACCGTATGCAGATAGCGCGGGTGCTGCGCCGTCTCCCCCATCTTCCGGCGCAGCCAGGAGAGATGAACGTCGACCGTCTTGTCCGCGCCGCCCAGCGGCTGCTGCCAGACGGCGGCGAGGATGTCGCGCCGGGAGACGACCTGACCGGCCCGGCGGGCGAGGTAGCAGAGCAGGTCGAACTCCCGTGGCGTCAGCTCCAGCGGCTCGCCCTCCAGCGTCACTTCGCGCGCGGAGGGTGCGACGACGAGCCCGCCGACCCGGATCGGCCGCTCCGGCTCCTCCGGGGCCCCTGTCCCCAGCCGCCGGAGCACCGCTTTGATGCGGGCATCCAGTTCGCCGGAGCCGAACGGCTTGACGATGTAGTCGTCGGCCCCCTCCCCCAGCGCCATGACGACCTCCGGCTCGTCGTCGCGCGCGGTGGCGACGATCACCGGCACCTCGCTCACCGACCGGAGCATGCGCAGCACCCGCGCGCCGTCCACGTCGGGCAGTCCCAGGTCGAGCACCACGAGGTCGGGGCGGTGCGTGACCGCCTCTTCGAGCCCCTGCATGCCGGTCGAAGCCGTGGCGACGGCATGGCCGCGGTCCCGCAGCGCACGTACGAGCGCGCTGCGCAGCTGTGGGTCGTCCTCGATCACCAGGAGATGGGGCACGGAGGTTACGTTAGCCACCGTCCGGACACCGGGGAGGGGGTGCGACGCCGCTGCTCAGGACTTAGGGCGACGCTAACCCGGCGTTAGGGCGGCCGCGGGCACACTGGCCGCATGGAAGACGGCGGCGATCGGGAGCGGCCCGGCACTGGACGGCCCGCGGCCCCCTCGGCACGGTGGCGCCGGGGGGCGACCGCGGGCTGGCTGTGCGCGGTCGTGCTGGCGGCGCTGATCGGCACCTGGTCCTTCCAGTACGGAACGCCGGACGGCCGGTACGCACGTCACGGGCCGCTGGACGACGAGCGTGTCCGACAGGAACTGGCCAGAGCGCGGAGCTCGGACGCACCGCATCGGTCGGGCGGAAAGGGTGCCGACGACTCTCCGCCACGCTCCTCCCCGACCGCCTCCCCGTCCACGGCGACGTCCTCCCCGCCGTCCACGCCGGAGACCACCGCGCCGCACACCGCGACCGTCCGCTTCCCCGGGGGAACCGGCACGGCCACCGTCGAGTGCCGCCCTGACGGCACCGTCAGGCTGCTCAGCTGGAGCCCCGCCGACGGGTACGGCGCGGACGACGTCGAACGCGGTCCGGCCCGCCAGGTGACCATCGAGCTGGAACCGCCCGACGACGACGAGAGCGTGGACCTCGCGGTGCGGTGCGACGACGGAGAACCGGCCGCGGCCGTCCTCCCCGAGGACGGGGACGAGGACGAGGACTGAACCCGTAGGGGCCGCGAGAGGCCCGCAAGCCTCCTCCGCACACCCCGCTGCGGACATGTGCCGGCTCGGCCGTTCAGCCCGGCGGATCCATTCCGTACACCGACTCGCCCGCCACGAAGGTCCCCAGCACGTCGATGTCGCCGATGGCTCCGGCAGCCACCGCCCGGGGATCTTCGGACAGCACGGCCCAGTCCGCCCATTTGCCCGGGGTCAGGCTGCCCAACGCGTGCTCCCAGTTGCAGACGTAGGCGCTTCCGAGGGTGTAGGCCCGCAGGGCGTCCACCACCGTCATCGCCTCCCCCGGGCCTATCGCGCGGCCCGTCGAGCTGGCCCGCTCCACCATCACCTGAATCGCCCGCAGCGGCGCGCCCTCGGTCACCGGACGGTCCGAGCTGCCGGCCACGGTGACGCCGTGGTCGAGGAAGCCCTGCCCCCGGTAGAGCCAGGGTGCCCGGCGTTCGCCCATCAACGGCGCGTAGTCGTCGCCCAGGTACCACAGGAAGTTGGGTTGTACGACGGCGCTCACGCCCAGCTCGGCGAAGCGGGGCAGCTGGTCGGGGCGTACGAGACCGGCGTGCTCGATCCGGTGCCGGGCCGCGGGCCTCGGCATCAGCCGCTGCGCCTCGGCGATCGCGTCGAGGGTGAGGTCCACGGCCCGGTCCCCGATGGCGTGGACGGCCAGCTGCCAGCCCGCCAGGTGCCCCCGTACGATCGTGTCCCTCAACTCCTCGGCGGCCGCGAACAGTTGCCCGGAGTGCTCCAGCCCCTCATAGGGCTCGGTGAGTGCGGCGGTGCGGGGCATCATCCCGCCGTCGGTGAAGATCTTCAGAGCGCCCAGCCCGAGACGGTCGTCCCCGAAGCCCGTGCGCAACCCCAGGTCGATCCCCTCCTGGGGGCCGTCCTCGGCGTGACTGCCCAGCGGGTGCAGGGCGGCCGCGGCGACCATCAGCTGTACGCGCAGGGGCAGTTCGCCCTTCTCCCGCAGCCTCATGTACGCCGCCGGCTCCACCGGAGAGTGCGCGGTGAGCCCGCCGCCCACGCCTGCTTCCGCGCACGCGGTCACCCCCTCTGCCATGCACACGTCCGCGGAACGGCGCAGGGCCCCGGTCAACTGGTCCTCGGAGTGCGGCATCCGCAGTTCCCGTACGGCGGCCATTCCGCCCTCGACCAGCACTCCGTCCCGGTGGGGCACGCCGTCCGGGAGCATCCGGAGCACCTGTGAGCTGACGACGCAGGAGTGTCCGGAGTCGTGGGTGAGAATCACCGGCCTGCCGGGAGCCGCGGCATCCAGTTCCGCGGCGGTCAGGTGCCGGCCGAGGGGGCGCTGATCGTAGCCGACCATGTCCAGCCATTCGTCGGGCTGCCCGTTCCGGGCGGCCCGGCGCACGGTCTCCAGGATCGCCTCCACGGATGTGCTGGGCGCGACGCTGACCGTGCCGGCCTTCAGGCCCGCCCACGCCAGGTGCACATGGGCATCGATGAATCCGGGCACCACGGCCGAGCCCCGTGCGTCCAGCACCCGTCGGGCCGGCAGGTCGGCGACCTGCTCGTCCAGGCCGAACACCCGCCCCTGCCACACGCCCAGCCGACTCGCCTCGGGACGGTCCTCGTCCAGGGTGAGGATGCGGGCGTTGACCAGCTTGAGGTCGAGCATGGGCGGGCCTTTCGCGGGGTGGGGGGGGAGTCAGTCGGCGGTGGTGCTGAGCACCGGCCGCGGGGCGTCGCCGGGGAAGGTGTGCGCGAGCAGCGAGTCGAGGATCTCTCCGGCGCGAACGGCCGTGTGCGACAGCAGAGTCGAGGTGATCCCGTGGGTGTGCTCGGTGCTGCCCTGGACGTAGATGCCCGCCGAGACGGAGTCCGCCACGCGCACCCTGTGGTCGCGGCCGACCTCGAGGCTGTCCTCCTCGTCGCGCAGGCACAGCTTGTCGGCCTTGCCCAGCAGTTCGCCGGGGTCGGGGGGCTGGTATCCGGTGGCGTACACCAGGAGGTCGGCGTCGAGTCGCTGAAGCTCCCCGGTGGGCAGATGCTCCACGGTGATCCTCAGCCCGTCCGGCTGAGACACCACGCGTCTGAGTCTGGAGACGTTCAGGAAGCGCAGGCGTCTTATGCCCTGCACCTGCTCCTGGTACTGGGCCCGGTACAGGGCGTCTATCAACTCCAGGTCGACGGCCGAGTAGTTGGTGGAGCGGTGATAGTCCATCAGCGACTGCTTGACCTCGGGCGGCGACCGGTAGAAGACGTCGACGCCCTCCGGGTCGAAGACCCTGTTGGCGAAGGGCGAGTCGTCGGCCGGGGTGTAGCCGTACTTGGCGAAGACCGCGCAGATCTCCGTCTCCGGCAGCTTGCGGTGCAGATAGGCCACCGCCTCGGCGGCGCTCTGTCCCGCGCCCAGCACCACCACGCGGCGCGTCGGACGGCCCGCCCACTCCTCGACGTTGGGCACCAGGTCCCGGTTGTGCCATATCCGGTCCGAGACCTCCGCGCCGTTGGGGACGCGGGGAGTCATGCCGGTGGCCAGACAGAGGTGCCGGGCACGGCGTACGAGCCCTCCGCCGTCCGGCGTGCGGCTGCTCACGTCGAAGTAGCGCACCTCCGTGCCCTCGAACACCGGCTCCACGCCGACGACTTCGTGTCCGTAGTCCACCTGGCCGGCCAGGCGCCCGGCGGCCCACTCGAAGTAGTCGTGGAACTCTATGCGCAGCGGGAAGAGCGTCTTCTGGTTGAGGAAGTCGACCAGCCGTCCCCGTTCTTTGAGGTAGCACAGGAAGCTGAACCCGCTCGTGGGGTCCCGCATGGTGACCAGGTCCTTGAGAAACGAGACCTGCATGGTCGCGTCGTCGATCAGCATCCCCCGGTGCCAGCCGAAGCGGGGCTGCTTCTCCCAGAAGGCGGCCCTGAGCTGCCGGTCGGTGCCGACGCGGCCGTTGTGCTCCGCGATGGCAATGGCGAGGGCCAGATTGGACGGCCCGAAGCCGATCCCCAGCACGTCGTAGGTGTCTTCCGTTTCGCGGCGGACTCGATTCACCGCAGCATCGCCTCCCTAGCCGACCCGATCCTAGGTAAGGTTAGCCTTACTTTACATAGCGGTGCGGGCTTCGCCGCTGCCAGTGGCCCCGCACCGCGCGGGAGTTGACGTCCGCCGTGCCGGCGGGCCTCCGCGGGCGGAGGCCGGGCGACGTCACGGAGCCGGCCGGAGACCGTCGAAGACTCAACAGTGGAGAGGCGACAAGATGCGGGTTGCCATGTTCGGCTACCAGACCTGGGGTCATCGCACGCTCAAGGCGCTGCTGGATTCCCGGCACGAGGTCGTCCTCGTGGTGACCCACCCCAAGAGCGACCACGTCTACGAGAAGATCTGGGGCGACTCGGTGGCCGATCTCGCCGAGGAGCACGGGGTGCCCGTACTGCTGCGGAACCGGCCCGACGACGAGGAGCTGCTCACCGCTCTCAAGGAAGCGGCGCCCGACCTGATCGTCGCCAACAACTGGCGCACCTGGCTGCCCCCGGAGATCTACGACCTGCCCCCGCACGGCACCCTCAACGTGCACGATTCGCTGCTGCCCGCCTACGCCGGCTTCTCTCCGCTGATCTGGGCGCTGATCAACGGCGAGCCCGAGGTGGGGGTGACCGCCCACCGGATGAATCCCCAACTGGACGCCGGCGACGTGCTGTTGCAGCGGGCCGTGGACGTCGGGCCGGAGGACACCGCCACCGACCTCTTCCACCGCACGGTGGATCTGATCGCTCCCCTCGTGGCCGATTCGCTGGAGCTGATCGACTCCGGCATGGCCGAGTGGACGCCCCAGAACAGGTCCAAGGCGTCCTTCTTCCACAAGCGTTCGCTGGAGGACAGCCGCATCGACTGGACCTGGCCCGCCGAGGACCTCGCCCGGCTCGTGCGCGCCCAGTCCGACCCGTATCCGAACGCATACTGCTACCACCGGGGCGAGCGGCTGCGCATAGTAGAGGCCGGTGTCTCCCGGGCGAACTACGGCGGAACCCCCGGGCGCATCTTCTACCCCGAGGGCGACGGCGTGGTGATCGTCGCCGGAGCCGGGTCCCGGCGCGGCAGGAGCCCCGGACTGCTGCTGCGGAAGGTGCGCACCGACGACGGCCGCGACTGGGCGGCGACCGAGTACTTCACGTCGATGGGCGGCTATCTCACCAGCCACGCCGGCACCGGCAGATGAGCGCGCGCCCGTGAGCCCTTCCACAGAGGTCTCCCCCGCGACGGGCACGTCCGCCCGCCTTCCGGAACGGACCCGCACGCTGCTGCGCGGCGGCGGCCTGGTGGCCATCGGCGGTGTCCTGTTGCTGCTGGTGCTGCTCAGCACCTGGATCGGAGCCAAGGACACCTCGCTGCTCCAGGTGTGGTCCGCGCTGTGGACAGACGACGGCTCCTACAGCACCGGGATCATCCGTGAACTCCGGCTGCCGCGCACGGTGGTCGGTCTGATGGTGGGCGCCGGACTCGGTGCCGCGGGCGCGGTGATGCAGGCGCTCACCCGCAATCCTCTGGCCGATCCAGGACTTCTGGGCGTCAACGCGGGCGCCTCGGTCTCGGTGGTCTTCGGCATGGGCGTGGTGGGGCTCGCCTCCTTCACCTCGCTGGTGTGGTTCTCCTTCGTGGGGGCGGCGGCCGTCACCGTGCTCGTGTACTTGCTGGGTGCCTCGGGGCGGGCGGGGCCCACACCGGTGAGGCTGGCCCTGGCGGGCGCCGCCGTCAGCGCCAGCCTCACCGGGATGATCGCCGGTCTGACCGTCTTCGACCTGGCGACGTACGACTACCTGCGCTTCTGGATGGTCGGCTCGCTGGCCGGACGGAAGCCCGAACTGGTGCTGGAACTGCTGCCGTTCGTGGTGTGCGGGCTGGTCATCGCGATGCTGCTGGCCAGGCCCCTCAACTCCCTCGCCCTGGGCGAGGAACTGGGCCGCGCCCTCGGCACCAGGCCGGCCCGTACGCGGCTGCTGGGGCTGGTCGCGGTGACCCTGCTGTGCGGTTCGGCGACCGCCGCCGCCGGGCCGATCGGCTTCGTGGGCCTCGTCGTGCCGCTCGTGGCGCGCTGGCTGACGGGACCCGATCTGCGCTGGGTCGTTCCCTACTCCGTCCTGCTGGCGCCGGTGCTGCTCCTGACGTCCGACATCCTGGGCCGAGTGGTGCTGCCCCACGGGGAGTTGGAGGTGGGCGCGGTGACGGCGCTGGTGGGCGCCCCGGTGTTCATCGCCATGGTGCGGCGCCGTAAGGAGATCTCGCTGTGACGGCCGCCGAGAAGCCACCGGCCGGCGCACCGGGCGTCACCTCCTCCGGTACGCGCCCGCCCTCCGGTACGCGCCCGTCCTCCGGTGCGCGCCCCGTGTTCCTGGGCTCCGGCCGGATCGGCTTCCGTCTGCATCCGAGGACCGTGAAGGTCAGCCTGCTGGCTTTGCTGGTCTCGGCTCTGCTGCTGGCGGCCGGTCTCTGCATGGGGGCCTATCAGGTCTCCCCCGGCGACGTGGCACGCGCCGTGTTCTTCGGCACCGGGGAGCGTCTGGCCGTCTTCTTCGTCAACCAGGAACGCCTTCCCCAGGCCCTGTTGGCGATCCTGGTCGGCTGCGCCCTGGGCGTGAGCGGGGCCGTCTTCCAGAGCATCTCCCGCAATCCGCTCGCCAGTCCCGACGTGATCGGCTTCAACTCGGGCGCGGCCACCGGGGCCATCGCGGTGATCGTCGTGGCGGGGGACGGGGCGGCACCGGTGGCCCTGGGCGCGATCACCGGGGGGCTGGTGACGGCCGCCGTGGTGTTCCTGCTCGCGTCCAAGGGCGGTCTGCACGGGGTGCGGATAGTCCTGATCGGACTGGGCGTGACGGCCATGCTGGGGTCGGTCAACTCCTACCTGCTCACCAGAGCCGCCCTCAACAACGCGCAGAGCGCCCATGTCTGGATGATCGGCACGCTCAACGGCCGTACGTGGGGCTCGGTCCAGGCGATGGCGATCGCGCTGTGCGTGCTGCTTCCCGCGGCGGCCTTCCTGGGACGTCAGCTCCGGATGCTGGAGCTGGGCGACGAACTCGCCGCGGGGCTGGGGGTTCCGGTGGGCAGGGCGCGGATCGCGCTCACGCTGATCGGCATCGGCCTGTGCGGCATGGCCGTGGCCAGTGCGGGACCGGTGCCGTTCATCGCCCTGGCGGCTCCCCAGGTCGCGGCCCTGCTCGCTCGTCCGCCGGGCGTGAGCCTGCTGGCGGCCGGTGCCGTGGGGGCCGCACTGCTGTCGGCCGCACACCTGCTGTCCGGTCAGTTCTTCCTGATCGGCGCCTGGGTGGGCGAGCGGGTCCCCTGGCTCGCCGTGGTCGACGAGAGCCGGCGCAACAGCCAGCTGCCGGTGGGCGTCACCACCGCGGTCCTCGGGGGTGTCTATCTGGCGTGGGTGCTCTTCCGCAGGCGGGGAACGGGGCGCGCCTGAACGACCGGCCACCCGAGGACCGGAGGGGGTCTGTCCCGGAGGACCGTCCCAACTGCCCGCCGCTGGGCTTGTTCTGGGAACTGAGATAAGGCTAGCCTTACCTAACCTTGAGGAGGATGTTGTGACCAACCCATTCGAGGACGAGGACGGCACCTACCTGGTGCTCGTCAACGACGAAGGACAGCACTCCCTTTGGCCCGCGTTCGCCGAGGTGCCCGCCGGCTGGAGCGTGGCGCACCCGGAGGACACCCGGCAGGCGTGCCTGGAGTACGTCGAGCGGAACTGGACCGACCTGCGTCCCAAGAGCCTCATAGAGAGCATGGCTTCGGACCCGTCATGAATCCTTCCTCATACCTCCGCGGCCGGGTGGGACGGCGCAGATTCATCGCCGGAGCCGGGGCCGTGGGCGGATTCGCGCTCGTGGGTTCCTCCGCTCCGGCCTCCGCTGGGCGCCCCGTACCCGCACCCTTGCGCCCGGACGCCATGACCGTCGCGCTGGGGACGCCCGTCGACCAGCTCCCCGGCGTGCGGGCCACCCCGGCGGCTCACCATCACCACGAAGCCTCTGCGTCGGGGCACGCGGCGCGTGGCGCGCAGGCCGCGAAGGATCTGGAACCCTTCGTGGACCCGTTGCCCGTCCCGCCCGTACTGCGGGGCCGCGACGGGCAGTTGACGGTCTCCATGCGCCGCGCCAGGGTGCGGCTGCACCGCGACCTGCCGTACACGCATCTGTGGACGTACGAGGGCGGGCACGTGGGGCCCACCATCGAGGTCCGGCGCGGCAACCGCCTCCGTGTGGCCTGGGAGAACGAACTGAGCGGGGACTTCCCCGTGCCGGCCGTGCGGATTCCCTTCGTACCGCCGCAGGACCCGGACGAGCCGCTGATGTGGGACCGCCCGGGGCGGGACGGCGGCAAGCCCCGCAAGGACGTGGCGGCACTGCCCCCGTGGACGGTGGTGCACCTGCACGGCGCGTTCACCGGCGGCGGCAACGACGGCTGGGCCGAGAACGCGGTGCTGCCCGGCGCCGCGCAGCTCGCCGAATACCCCAACAGGCAGCGGGCGTGCGGTCTTTGGTACCACGACCACGCCATGCACATCACCCACCTCAACGTGGTCGCGGGGCTGGTCGCCGGGTCCTATCTGATCCGTGACGAGGAGGAGGCGGGGCTGGGGCTGCCCTCCGGGGAGCACGAGATCCCCCTGGTCTTCTTCGACCGCAATCTGGACCTGGACGGGGACGGCGCCTTCACCGGCGACCTGCTCTACAAGGGCATCGTCGTGGCCGACGACCCCTACGAGCTGACCCGCCCCTTCACCGGGCCGTTCAACACGGTCAACGGGGTCATCTGGCCGCATCTGGACGTCGAGTCACGCTGGTACCGCTTCCGGGCGCTGAACGCCTCCAACAACCGCCCGTATCTGCTGAAGGTCCTCGACGAGGACGGCGAGGAGCTGCCGCCCGAGGCCTTCGTGCAGATCGGGACCGACTCCGGGCTGCTGCCCCGGCCGGCGCGCATCACCGACGGCCTCCCGCTCACGCCGGGCGAACGCGCCGACGTACTCATCGACTTCTCCCGCGTGCGGGGTCAGCGGCTGCGTCTGGTGAACACCCTCCCCGAACCGGGCGCACGCCCTGACCTGATGCAGTTCCGGGTGGCCTCGCGCGCGGGAGGGGACGGCTTCGACCCGCCGGGAGTCGCCGCCCGGTCCTTCACGCCGCTCACCCGGAAGAAGACCGAGGGGGCCAGGGAACGCCTGGTGATCGTCACTCCGGTCTATCCCAAGGACCCCGAGCTGTGGGAGATGGAGGAGGTGGAGGCCCCGAAGGGCAAGCTGCCCGTCGACGGGATCGTGCAGATCCAGGACGCCGAGGGCACGGTGCGCACGTACAAGCGGGTCGCGGCCGACTTCCAGGACCCGGTGACGTTCACCGTGGCGGCCGGTTCGACCGAGAGGTGGACCTTCCTCAGCCTGGAGAAGTCCGAGGGCGCCTACCCCCACCCCATGCACCTGCACTCGGTCTCCTTCCAGGGGCTCAGCCGCGACGTCTACGACACCAGCGGCTTCGTGGCGTTCGAACTCGACGGCGGCGGCTGGGGCATGGGCACCAGGAAGCCGCTCAAGCTCAAGAAGAAGGGCGAGCTGACCGCGGCCGAGAAGGGTCCCAAGGACGTCATCTCCCTCAAACCCAGCGAGATGGTCACCGTGGCCGCCGAGTTCGACGGCCCGGCAGGGCGGTTCATGCACCACTGCCACATCTACGAACACGAGGACATGATGATGATGCGCCCCTTCCTCGTGCAGCCGAAGGCCGTACTGGACCTCGCACCGCACGACTCCGCGAAGCACAGCGGCCACCACTGACCCTGACGGCACACAGCCACGCCCGCGCGACCCGCCCGGGCGGTACCAGGCATGGCATCCGCATCCCGCCGCCCCTCACCCGGACCGTCTCCGGACTCGGATGAGCCGTTTCGCCAGGAGAACTCCGCATGAGCATCCGCCGTGACCGACTGCCGCTGACCGAGGCGCAGCGCGGGCTGTGGTCCGCGCAGCGACTGGATCCCGCGAGCCCGGCCCATCTCGCCGCCGAGTGCGTGGAGTTGACGGGCCCGCTGCGGCCCGGCGCGTTCACGGAGGCGATCGGGCGCACCGTGGCGGAGACCGACGGGCTCGGGGTGGGCTTCCACAGCGACGGCGAAGAGGTGTGGCAGGTGCCGCACTCCGTGGAGCCCCTGGAGACGGTACGGCTGGACCTCCGCGGCAGCGACGCCCCGCGGGCCGCGGCCGAGCACTGGATGCGCCAGGAGCGTTCCGTACCGGTGGAGTTGGAGGGCGGCAGGCTCTACCAGCACGCGCTGCTGCGCGTCGGGGAGCGGGAGTGGCTGTGGTATCACCGCTGCCACCACATCCTGCTGGACGGCTACGGCTTCCTGCGCTTCGCCGAGCGGGTGGCGGAGAACTACCGGGCCCTGGAAGCCGGAGAGGCGCCGCCCGCACCGCAGTCGGGGTCGATCCGGGACGTGATCGCCGCCGACGAGGAGTACGCGGGCTCGGCACGGGAACGGGCCGACCGGGAGCACTGGAAGGCGCTGCTCGCCGACAGCCCGCACCCGTCGGCCCTCGGCTCCGTGCAGAGCCGAGGCCCCGCGCACGGCTTCCTGCGGCACCGGGAGACGCTGGAGCCCGAAGTAGCCGCCGGGCTGGCCGAGTCGGCGGCCACC
This sequence comes from Streptomyces sp. HNM0575, assembly GCF_012726265.1. Lineage (GTDB taxonomy): Bacteria > Actinomycetota > Actinomycetes > Streptomycetales > Streptomycetaceae > Streptomyces. The sequence continues at coordinate 117,653 of NZ_JAASAG010000004.1, forward strand.
GTGAAGGCCACCTGGCCGGAAGCGGTCTGCGCAGCCTGGGCCGTCTATCTCACCCGCCTCACCGGAGCGGACGAGGCCGTCATCGGGATGCCGCTGATGAACCGCACCGGCGTCCTGGCGAGGGTGCCGGCGACCACCGTCAACGTCCTGCCGTTGCGCGTACGCGTCGAGCAGCGCGAGCCGCTGGGCGATCTGGTCCGGCAGGTCGTCAAGGCGCTGCGCGCCCAGCGCCGCCACCAGCGGTACCGGGGCGAGCAACTCCGGCGCGATCTGGGCCTGTTCGGGAAGGGGCGGCGGCTGTACGGGCCGCAGCTCAACATCAAGCCCTTCCCCTCCCGGCTCTCCTTCGGCTCCTGCGAGGGCCGCACGCGCTATCTGGCGGCGGGTGCCGTCGAGGACCTCACCGTGACCGTCAGCGGTCTCGGCGAGCGGGACGGCCTGGAGGTGACGGCCGACGGCAACCCGGAGCTGTACGGCGAGGACGAGGTCGCCGCGCACGGCAGACGCTTCGCACACCTGCTGGAACGCCTCTCCCGGACGGATCCGCGGCAGCCGGCCGGGCGCCTGGTGATACCGGACGAGCCCGAACTGCGCCGCGTACTGCCCGACTTGAGCCACGCCGAGGGAGACGAGGACGGCTGGGGCCCGGAGCTGGACCTGACCCGTGGCTTCGCCGCCCAGGTACGGCGTACTCCCGGGGCCGTCGCCCTGCACAGACCCGGGCGGGAGGTGACCTACGCCCAACTCGACGAGCAAGTCGGGGAGTTGAGCCGGGCACTGGCCGCGCGCGGTGTGGGCCGCGGAACGCTCGTGGCGGTGGCACTGCCCCGCACCGAGGCGCTGCCGGTGACGCTGCTGGCCATCGCGAGGCTGGGCGCGGGCAGCCTCCCGCTGGATCCGGAGCACCCCGAGGAGCGGGTGCGGCAGATGCTCCAGGACAGCTCGCCGCTTCTGATGGTCACCGGTCCGCGACAGGCACGGCGGCTGGAGGTGCCCACGCTGACGGTGGACGCCGAGGGCCGGGCCGAGGGGCCGACGGTGGCCTCCGCCGAAGCCGCAGCGAACGCAGCGGATGTAGTGGACGCAGCGGACGTTCCCGTCGCACCGTCGGCACCGGCCGCAACGGGCACGGCGGGTCCCCGGGACACCTCGCACATCATCTTCACCTCCGGCTCCACCGGCCGCCCCAAGGGCGTGGTGATCCCGCGCGGTGCGATGGCCAATCTGCTGGCCGCCGCCCGGGACACCCTCCGGCTGGGGCCCGGCGACCGGATGCTGGCCGTGACCACGGTCTCCTTCGACATCGCCGCGACGGAGCTGTTCCTGCCGCTGCTCACCGGGGGTTCGGTCGTCCTCGCCGAGTCCGAGGAGGTGCGCGACCCGTTCGCGCTGGGCGCCCTGATCGAGGCGACCGCGCCGACCGTGATGCAGGCGACGCCCTCGCTGTGGCGGGTCCTGCTGGAGGCCGTGCCCGAACGGCTGCGCGGTCTGCGGATGCTGACGGCCGGGGAGGCGCTCACCCCCGAACTGGCCCGGCGGATGGCCGAGTCGGGCACCGAGCTGTTCAACCTCTACGGGCCGAGTGAGACCACCGTCTACTCCACCGGCGCCCGCCTCAGCGGCGAGGACCTGCGCGCGCCGCACGTGGGCGGGCCGCTGCGGCACACCCGCGCCCTCGTGCTGGACCGGGCCGTCACACCCGTACCGGTGGGCGTGACGGGCGAGTTGTATCTCGCGGGTGACGGCGTGGCCGACGGCTACCGGGGACGGCCCGGGCTGACGGCCGAGCGGTTCGTGGCCGACCCGTACGGACCGGCGGGCTCCCGGATGTACCGCACCGGCGACCTCGCTCGGTGGCGGCCGGACGGCACCCTGGAGGTCCTCGGCCGGGCCGACGCACAGGTGAAGATCCGCGGCCACCGCGTCGAGCCCGGCGAGGTGGAGGCCGCGCTGCTGCGTCATCCGAAGGTGCGGGAGGCGGCCGTGGCGGCCCACCCGCTGCCCGACGGGCAGCTCACCCTGGTCGCCTACCACGCCGGGAGCGCCGACGAGACGGAGCTGCGGGACCATCTGGCGGGGCTGCTGGCCCGTCAGCTCCTTCCCGGCCACTACGTCGCGCTGCCGGAGCTGCCGCGTACGCCCAACGGAAAGACCGACCGGAAGGCCCTGCCGGACCCGCGGCCGGCGGGCTCCGGCGCTGCCACGACGCCGGGCCGTACGTCCGCTCGTACGCCCGCCACGGACACCGAGGCGCTGCTGTGCCGGCTGTTCGCCCAGGTGCTGGGCCTGGCCCAAGTGGCCCCGGACGCCGACTTCTTCGCGCTGGGCGGCCACTCTCTGAGCGCGGCGCGGCTGGTGACGGCGCTGCGTGCCGAGGCGGGCGTGGAGGTCGCGGTGCGTGCGCTCTTCGACCGGCCCAGCGCGGCCCGGCTGGCTCCGGTGGTGGAGGAGGCCCGCGGTGCGCGGGAGCCGCTGACCGCGCAGCCGCGTCCGGCGCGGCTGCCGCTCTCCTTCGGGCAGCGGCGGCTGTGGTTCCTCCACCAGGCCGAGGGCGGCGGCTCCTACAACGTGCCGCTTGCTCTCGACGTACACGGCCCGCTGGATCCGGACGCGCTCCGGGCCGCGGCCGGTGATCTGCTGGAGCGGCACGAGGTGCTGCGCACGGTCTTCCCCGCGGACGAGGGCGAGCCGTACCAGCGGATCCTGCACCCCGGCGAGGCCGTCCCGGAGCTGATCAGCCGTCGCGTGGACGAGGGCCGACTGGCCGCCGCCGTACGGGAGTCGGCCGCCGAACCCCTCGATATCGGCGAACGGCTGCCGCTGCGGCTTGCGGTGCTGACCACCGCGCCCGACCGGCACACGCTGCTGGTGGTCCTGCACCACATCGCGGGCGACGAGTGGTCGCTGCCGACGCTGCTGAGGGAGCTGTCCGAGGCGTACACGGCGCGGCTGGCGGGCCGTGCCCCCGGCTGGGAGCCGCTGCCCGTCCAGTACGCCGATTTCACGCTCTGGCAGCGGCGCACGCTCGCCCGCCAGGAGGAGGCGCAGGCCGCGTACTGGCGGGAGCGGCTGGCCGGTGCGCCCGAGCAGCTCGCCCTCCCCTGGGCCGCGCCGAGGCCGCCGCACCCCGGTGGTCCGGCCGCCGAGCTGGACTTCGAGCTGACGCCCGAACTGTACGAGGACGTCAGGAAGTTGGCGCTCGCCACGCGCACCAGCACCTTCATGGTGCTGCACGCCGCGTTCGCTGCCACGCTCTCGCAGCTGGGCTGCGGTGAGGACATCGTGCTGGGCTCGCCCGTCGCCGGACGGGACGACGCGGCGCTGGCCGGCTCCCTCGGCTTCTTCATCAACACCCTTGTCCTGCGCACCGATCTGTCCGGCGCTCCCGGCTTCCGTGAGCTGCTGGAGCGGGTGCGGGAGAGCGACCTGGGCGCGCTCGCCCATCAGGAGCTGCCGTTCGAGCGGATCGTGGAGGAGGTGGCGCCGCCGCGGCTGCCCGGCGTGAGCCCGCTGTTCCAGGCGCTGTTCGCGCTGCGCTCCGAGCTGCCCGCCGAACCGCTCTTCCCCGGGCAGCAGGGCCGTCCACGGCTGGTCAGCACCGGAGAGGCCAAGTTCGACCTCCAGTTGACGGTCAGCGAGGACACCGCCGCCGCGCGGGCCGCCGGACAGCTGGAATACCGCACGCAGTTGCTCGCCGACGAGGACGCGGAACGGCTGGTGACCGCCTTCACCTCCGTGCTCGAACAGGCCGTCCGCGACCCCGAACGTCCCGTGGTCACCCTGGAGCCCCTCCCCCGCGCCGGCGCCGACGACGGCGAGCGCCGCACCCTGCCGCGGCAGGGCCTGGCCGCGCTGTGCGCCCGGCACGCGGCATCGCATCCCGGCCGTACGGCGCTCATCAGCGGCGAAGTGCGGCTCAGCCACGGGGAGTTGGACCAGCGGGCGGCCCGGCTGGCGCGGCTGCTGGCGCAGCGCGGCGCGCGCCCCGGCACCCTCGTCGGCGTCAGCCTGCCCCGCGGCCCGCACCTGCTGGTGACGCTGCTGGCGGTGGCCCGCACCGGGGCGGCCTATCTGCCCGTCGATCCGGGCTTCCCCGCGGAGCGGATCCGGCAGCTCCTGGACGATGCCGCGCCCACGCTGCTGGTGACCGAGGAGGACAGCGCCCCCGGCGAGGAGTACGGCGCCCCCGGCTTCGACGCCGCACGTACGGTGCGCCTCGACGACCCCGCCACGGCACGGGAGTTGGCGGCGCTGGAGCCGCTGCCGCTGCCGGAGCCCCGCCACGGCGGCCACCTCGCCTACGTGATCTACACCTCCGGCTCCACGGGCCGCCCCAAGGGCGTGGCCGTCACCGAGTCGGCGGTCGTCAACTTCCTGCTCAGCATGGCCGATCAGCTCGGCTTCACCGGCGAGGAGCGGCTGCTGGCGGTCACCACCGTCGGCTTCGACATCGCCGTGCTGGAGCTGTTCCTGCCGCTGGTGACCGGCGGCACGGTGCTGCTGGCCGACCGCGAGGAGGTGCGCGACCCGCTGGCCCTGGCCGCGCTGGTGCGCACCGGCGGCGCGACGGTGATGCAGGCGACGCCGTCCCTGTGGCGTGCCCTGACGGAGGCGGCACCCGAGGCGCTGCGGGGACTGCGGGTGCTGGCCGGGGGCGAGGCGCTGCCGCCCGATCTCGCCGTCCGGCTCGCCGAGTCGGGCGCCGGTCTGGTCAATCTCTACGGCCCGACCGAGACCACCGTCTGGTCCACCGTGGCCGCCCTGGACGAGAGTTCCGCCGCCGCCCCGCACATCGGCCGCCCGCTGTGGAACACCCGCGCCCTGGTGCTGGGCCGCGGTCTGCGTCCGCTGCCCGCCGGGGTGGTGGGCGAGCTGTATCTGTCGGGCGACGGGCTGGCACGGGGCTATCTGGGACGGCCCGCGCTGACGGCCGAGCGGTTCGTGGCCGACCCGTACGGACCGGCGGGCTCCCGGATGTACCGCACCGGCGATCTGGCCGTGCGGCGGCCCGACGGCACCCTGGAGATCGTCGGCCGCTCCGACCAGCAACTGAAGATCCGCGGCCACCGCGTCGAGCCCGGCGAGGTGGAGGCCGCGCTGCGCGCCGACGAGCGCGTACGGGACGCGGCCGTGCTCGCCCACACCTCGCCAGAGCATCCCGCGCCTCGGCTGGTGGCGTATCTGGTGGGCCCCGGCACCGAGGACGAGGCGCGGCGGGTGCAGCGGTCGCTGGCCGAGCGGCTGCCCGAGTATCTGGTGCCCGCGCTGTGCCTGCCGCTCGCGGAGCTTCCCCGTACGCCCAACGGCAAGCTGGACCGCGCGGCGCTGCCCGCCCCCCGCTTCACGGGCTCCGCGGGCCGTGCGCCCCGTGGCGAGCGCGAGAGCTTGCTCGCCGGTCTCTTCGCCGAGGTCCTGGGAGCCGAACAGGTCGACGCGGACGCCGACTTCTTCGCACTGGGCGGCCACTCCCTGCTGGCCGCGCGGCTGGCGGGCCGCGCCCGGCGGGTGCTGGGGCCGGGCCTGACCGTACGGCAGATCTTCGAGACCCCCACGGTGGCGGGACTCGCCGCACGCACGGGCGCGACGATCGCCGAGGGTGAGGCGCTGCCGGAGCTGACGGCGCGCGAACTGCCCGCCAGACCGCCGCTGTCGCCCGCCCAGGCACGGCTGTGGTTCCTGGACCAGGCCGGGGGTGGCGCCCGGTCCGCCTACCATCTGCCGTTCGTGCTCGGCCTGCGCGGCCCGGTCGACCTGAGAGCGCTGCGCGCGGCGCTGGAGGATCTGGTGGAGCGGCACGAGGTGCTGCGCACGGTCTTCCCCGCGGACGGGGGCGAGCCGTACCAGCGGATCCTTCCGGCCGGTGCGCCGGTCGCCGAACGCGCCCTGGACGAGGGCGAGTCGGAGCAGGAGGCGCTGGACGAGCTGAGCGCCCGGCCCTTCGCACTCGACCGCGAACCGCCGTTCCGCGTGACCGTGCTGACCCGGGGCGAGCAGTGCACCGTACTGCTGCTGCTCCACCACATCGCCGGTGACGAATGGTCCGTCGAGCCGCTGCTGACGGATCTGCACACCGCCTACGCGGCACGGCTGGAGGGCCACGCCCCTGACTGGGAGCCGCTGCCCGTCGGATACGCCCACTACGCCCTGTGGCAGCGGGAGTTGACCGCGCACCCGAGCCGGCAGCGGGAGCTGGAGCACTGGCGTACGGCGCTGGCCGGTGCGCCCGCCGAGCTGGAGCTGCCCACCGACCGGCCCCGCCCGGCGCGGCCCAGCGGACGCGGCGGCTTCTTCCCCTTCGAACTCTCCGAGGAGACCGCAGGAAGGCTGCGGCAGGTCGCACGGGACGTCGGCGTCACCCCGTTCGTGATCACACAGGCGGCGGTGGCCGCGCTGCTCAAGGCGCTGGGTGCCGGGGACGACATCCCCCTGGGCGTGCCCACGGCGGGCCGCGGCGACGAGCGGACGGAGGCGCTGGTCGGCTTCTTCGTCAACACGCTGGTGCTGCGCTCCGACCTGTCCGGGGATCCCACGTTCCGGGAGCTGCTGGAGCGGGTGCGGGCGGTCACCCTGGACGGCTTCGACCACGCGGGGGTGCCGTTCGAGCAGGTGGTGGAGGAGCTGAACCCGGAGCGCTCCGGCGCCAATCCGCTCTTCCAGGTGATGCTCACCTACCAGAACCGGGCGCCCGTCCCCTTCCACAGCCCCGGCCTGGAGACCGGCTTCGGGCTGCACCCGCAGGACGTGGCCAAGTTCGACCTGATCTTCGGCTTCACCGACCACCGGGACACCGGCCGGCTGGAGGGCGCCGTCAACTACAGCGCCGACCTGTTCGACCGCTCCACCGCCCGGTCGCTGGCCGACCGGCTCGTGCGGCTGCTGGACGCCGCGCTGGCCGACCCCTCGGCGAAGCTCAGCCGCCTTCCCGTACTGGACGAGGCCGAGCGGCGCACCCTGCTCACCGGCTGGAACCCCGCCGGGAGGCACGAGGGGGCCTGGGACGTCGCGGAGCGCTTCGCGGCGCAGGCCGCCGCTCGTCCGGACGCGGTGGCGCTGCGCCACGAGGGCCGTTCGGTCACCTATGGCGAACTGGACGGCGCCGCCGACGCGTTGGCGCGGCGGCTGATCCGGCGGGGCGTGGGCGCGGAGGACCGGGTGGCGCTGCTGCTGTCCCGTACGCCGCGGATGGTGGAGGCCGTCCTCGCCGTCGCCAAGACCGGTGCGGCCTATGTGCCGGTCGATCCCCGCTATCCCGCCGAGCGCATCGCCTGGACCCTGGCGGACGCCGCGCCGCTGCTGGTGCTCGCCGAGGAGGGCGGCACCGTGCCGGGCGACGGAGAGGTGCCGGTACTCCGGCCGGACGGGAACGGGGGCTGGAACGAGCACGAGCACGGGAACGGGGACGGGCACCGGGACGGGGATGGGGCGCGCGAGGCGGGGGCGGTGGCCCGCGAGACCGCGGCGCGTGAGGCCAGGGCGGAGGTCCACGAGGACGGCGACGGCCAAGAGCCCCTGCGCCGCGCGGAGTTGGTGCGCCCCGTACGGCCGGACCACGCCGCGTATGTGATCTACACCTCCGGCTCGACCGGCCGCCCCAAGGGCGTGGTGGTCACCCGGCGCAACCTCGCCCGCCTCTTCGACGCCACCGCCGAGCGCTTCGGCTTCGGGCCCGAGGACACCTGGACCCTCTTCCACTCCTACGCCTTCGACTTCTCCGTCTGGGAGATGTGGGGCGCGCTGCTGCACGGCGGGCGCCTCGTCCTCGTACCGCACGAGACCGCCCGCTCCGCGCCCGACTTCCTGCGGCTGCTGCACGAGGAGCGCGTGAGCGTCCTCAACCAGACGCCCGCCGCCTGCTACCAGTTGACCGAGGCGATGGAGACGCCCGGAAGCAGGGAGGACCCCGCGAGTCACGGCGTGCCCGGCTCGCTGCGCTGGCTCGTCTTCGGCGGCGAGGCGCTGGACCCGGCCAGGGTCGCCCCCTGGCTGCGGGGCACCGACCCGCCCCGGCTGCTCAACATGTACGGGATCACCGAGACCACCGTCCATGTGACCGAGTACGAACTGACCCTCCCACGCGTCCGGATGGCGGAGGAACTGGCCGTCAGTCCCGTCGGGCGGGCCGTCGACGATCTGCGCCTGTACGTGCTCGACGAGGCGCTGCGTCCCGTACCGGCGGGCGCCGCGGGCGAGTTGTACGTGGCGGGCGGCGGACCGGCCCGCGGCTATCTGGGCCAGGCCGCCCTGACCTCGTCCCGTTTCGTCGCCGACCCGTTCGGGCCGCCGGGAGCGCGGATGTACCGCAGCGGCGATCTGGCCCGCTGGTCCCGCGACGGTCAACTGCGCTATCTGGGCCGCGCCGACACCCAGGTCTCCCTGCGCGGCTTCCGCATCGAGACCGCCGAGATCGAGGCGGTGCTGCGCACGCGGGGCGGTGCTGCGGACGCGGCGGTGGTGCTGCGGGAGCTGCCCGCCGGGCCGGTGCTCGTCGCCTGCACCACCGGCGGCGTGCCGGAGGAAACGCTGCGCAGGGCGTGCGCGGACACGCTGCCCGAACACATGGTGCCCTCCGTCTTCATGGACGTGGAGCGGCTGCCGCTGACCGGCAACGGCAAGCTGGACCGGGCGGCGCTGGCCGCGCTGCCGCTGCCGCGACCCCGGGGCGACGGGATGTCACGAGGGCCGCGCGACGCACGCGAACGGCTGCTGTGCCGCCTGTTCGGCGAGGTGCTGGAGCGCGAAGTGACCGGCGTCGACGAGGACTTCTTCGCGCTCGGCGGCCACTCCCTGCTGGTGACCCGGCTCGCCGGACGCATCCGCGGCGAACTGGGCGTACGGGTCGCGGTACGCACCCTCTTCGAGACGCGTACGGTCGCCGGGCTCGCGCGGCGCCTGGCCGCCGAGGAGCAGGCCGTACGCGCCCAACTGCCGCCGCTGGCCAGGGCGGAGTCCCGCCCGGATCCGCTGCCGGTCACACCGGCGCAGGCCCGGCTGTGGTTCCTGCACCGCCTCGCGGGCTCGGGCACCACCTACACCGTGCCGCTGCTGCTGCGTCTGGGAGACGGCCCTGAGGGCGCGGCAGCGGAAGGCCCGGCGGCCGAAGACCTCGTGACGGAACGCCCGTTGAGGGAGGAGACGCTGCGGGACGCCGTGGCCGCGCTGGTGGAGCGGCACGAGATCCTGCGCACCGTCTACCCCGAGGTGGACGGCCGTCCCGTTCAGCGCGTACTGCCCCGGGTGGAGCTGCCCTGGGAGCGCCGCGAGGTGGCCGACGCGGAGGAAATGGCCGCCGCCGCACGGGAATTGGCGGCCGAGGAGTTCGACCTGGAGCGTCTGCCGCCGCTGCGCTGCCGCTGGCTGACCACACCGCGGGGCGAGCGCGGCCTGCTGCTGGTGCTGCACCACATCGCCTACGACGAGGGCACCACCGCACCCCTCCTCGACGACCTGGCCGCCCTCTGCCGTGCCCGCCGCGACGGCGCCCCGGATCCCGCGCCGCCCGCCCTCCAGTACGCGGACTACACGCTGTGGCAACAGCGCGCGCTGGCCGGGCGCGAGGAGGCGCTGCTCGCCCACTGGCGGGAGCGGCTGCGGGGCGCCCCCGCCGAGGTACCGCTGCCGCTGGACAGACCGCGACCGGCGGAGGTGGACCAGCGGGGCGACTCGGTGGAGTTCCCGATAACCGCCGGGGCGCACCGGGCCGCCGCCCGGCTCGCCCACGAAGACGGCGCCACCCTCTTCATGGCGCTGCACGCGACGCTGGCGGCCTGGCTCACCGGTCACGGAGCCGGCACCGACCTGCCGCTGGGCACCGTGCTGGGCGGCCGGGAGGAGGAGCTGCTGGCCGGGATGCCCGGTCTGGTGACCGGCACGGTCGTGCTGCGCACCGACACCTCCGGCGATCCCACCTTCCGTGAACTGCTGCGCCGCGTACGGGAAGTGGACCTGGAGGCCTTCGACCACGGCGAGCTGCCCTTCGAGCGGCTGGTGGACGAGATCAGTCCCGAGCGGTCGCTCTCCCGCCACCCGCTCTTCCAGGTGGCGCTGGTGCACCAGAACGCGCCACGGGCCGAGGTGGACCTGGGCGGCACCCGGGCCGGGGTGGAGCTGCTGGAGACCCGCGGCGCCAAGTTCGACCTGACCCTGGCCGTGGTGGAGGAGGCCGGGCGCGACGGGCTCACGGCCGCGTTCAACTACCGTACGGCGCTCTTCGACCGGGAGTCCGTCGAGGCGTTCGCCCGCCGGCTGGTGGCACTGCTGGAGTGGCTGTGCGCGCACCCCGACGTGCCGCTGAGCCGGGCGCCGGTCATGGACTCCGGCGAGCGGACCCGCGTCCTGGAGGGGTGGGCGGGCGAACCGGTCACCGGGGAGGAGCCCTCCACGCTCTCCGAGCTGGTGCGGCGCCAGGCCGCCCGCACTCCGGAGGCGGAGGCGCTGCGGGACGAGCAACGCTCGTGGAACTACGCCGAGTTCGACGAGGAGGCCGACCGCCTCGCCCGGCGGCTGACCGACCTGGGCGTCGGACGTGGCGATGTGGTGGCCGTGGGGTTGCCGCGCTGCGCCGGACTGGTGCTGGCCGTGCACGCCGTGCAGCGGGCGGGCGCCGCCTACCTGCCGCTGGACCCCGAGCTTCCCCCGGCCCGCGTACGGACGCTGCTGGAGGACTCGGGCGCGGCGGCCGTGCTCACCACCCGCGCTCTCGCCGCGGGCACCAACCCGGACGAGGACCGTCCCACGCTCGCCGTGGACGAGCCGTTTCCGACGGACGAAGTACCGCCCGGCGTAACGGAGTTGGACACGGAGTTGGACACCCCACGGCCCGGGGACCCCGCCTATCTGATCTTCACCTCCGGCTCCACCGGGCGCCCCAAGGGAGTCCTGGTCGAGCACTCCGCCGGGGTGGACCGGCTGCGCTGGGCCCAGCGGACCTATCCGCTGCGCGCCGACGACCGGGTGCTGCTGAAGACCCCGGCGAGCTTCGACGTCTCGGTGTGGGAGCTGTTCTGGCCGCTTACGGCGGGCTCCACGCTGGTCGTCGCCGGGGCCGAGGACCACCGCGACCCCCAGCGCGTCGCCGGTCTGATCCGCCGGCACGCCGTCACCACGGTCTTCTTCGTGCCGTCCATGCTGGCCGCCTTCGCCTCGGTCGCCGCCCCGGAGGACTGCGCTCCGGAGGACTGCGCCGGGCTGCGGCGGATCTTCTCCAGCGGCGAGGCCCTGGCACCGGCCGTCGTGGCCGACGTCCACCGGCTGGCTCCGCATGCCGAGCTGCACAACCTCTACGGGCCCACCGAGGCGGCCGTACATGTCACGTACTGGCACACGCGGGCCGAGGACGCCACGGGCGCCCGGGTGCCCATCGGCCGTCCGGTGGGCGGCAGTCACGCCCTGGTGCTGGACGAGCGGCTGCGGCCGGTGCCGCCCGGCGTGGCCGGTGAACTGTATCTGGCGGGCGGGCAGTTGGCGCTGGGCTATTTGGGACGCGCCGGGCTGACGGCCGAGCGGTTCGTCGCCCACCCCTACGGTCCGCCCGGCTCCCGCCTCTACCGCAGCGGCGACCTCGCCCGCTGGCGCCGCGACGGAGTGCTGGAGCATCTGGGCCGGGTCGACGACCAGCTCAAGCTGCGCGGCCAGCGCGTGGAGCCGGGCGAGATCCAGGCCGTGCTGGACGGCCATCCGCACGTCGCGCACAGCGCGGTCGTGGCGCGCACGGAGGAGGCGACGGGGGCGACCCGGCTGGTGGGCTATCTGGTGCCGCAGGTGCCCGAGCCGGACCTCGCGGCGGTCGAGGAGCATCTGGCCCGCGAACTGCCCGCCCATCTGGTGCCGTCCGCGCTGGTGCCGCTCGATCGACTGCCCGTCACCGCCAACGGAAAGCTGGACCGGTCCGCGCTGCCGCCGCCACCGGCACCGTCGGGGCAGCCGGGCGGCACCGCGCCCCGTGGCGAGGACGAACGCCGCCTCGCCGCGCTCTTCGGCGAACTGCTGCGGCTGGACCCGGCGGCCCCGGTCGGCGTGGAGGACAGCTTCTTCGCCCTGGGCGGCGACAGCATCCTCTCCATCCAACTCGTCGCCGCCGCCCGCGCGTTGGGCCTGCGCTTCACCCCGCAGGACGTCTTCCGGCAGCGCAGCGTGGCAGGGCTGCTGTCGGTCGCCGAACGCGACGACGAGCAGCCGGTCGCGGAGGCCACCGCGGCCGCCCGTAACGCCCCGGCCGAGGGCGAGGCGTGGCCGGTCACCCCGTTGCAGCAGGGCCTGCTCTTCCTCTCCCAGTACGACGAAGGCGCCCTGGACCTCTACCAAGTGCAGGTGGTGCTACGGGTCGGCGGAGCGCTGGATACCGCACGGCTGCGCGAGGCGCTGCGGACCGTGGTGGCGCGGCACGCGCCACTGCGCAGCGCCTTCTCCACCGCGGAGGACGGCACGTGGACGCAGCGTGCGCACCCCGAAGTGGCCGCCGAGGTCGGCGAGTTGGACCTGCGGCGCCGCCCCGCGCGGGAGCGTCCGCGCAGGGCGCAGCGGCGCATCGAGGACGAGCGGCTGCGCCGCTTCGACCTGTCCGCCCCTCCCCTGCTGCGCTGCACGGTCATCCGACTCGGCGACGACAGCGCCGAGTTGGTGCTGACCGGTCACCATCTCGTCCTGGACGGCTGGTCGATGCCGCTGCTCGTACGGGAGCTTGCCCATGCCTACGGGGGCCGGGAGCTGCCCGCGGCGCCGCGCTACTCCGACTATCTGGCCCGCCTCGCCGACCAGGACCGGCCCGCCGCCGAAGTCGCCTGGGCGGAGGCCCTGGAGGGCGTGACCGAGGCGACGCGGCTGGTGCCGGAGGAGTCGCGCGAGGCGGAGGTGCCCGAGGAGCACACCCTCACCCTGGACGCGGAACTCACCGCGCGGCTCGGCGAGTTCGCCCGCCGCCACGAACTGACCCTCGGCACGCTGCTCCAGACCGCCTGGGGCCTGGTGCTCTCGGCACACACCGGCCGCCGCGACGTGGTCTTCGGCACGGTGGTCTCCGGCCGGGACGCCGAAGTGCCCGGCATCGAGAGCATGGTGGGGCTGCTGGTCAACACCGTGCCGGTACGGGTGCGGCTCGATCCGCGGCGGACCCTGCTGGAGCTGGCGCAGCAGGTACGGGACGACTTCGCCGCGCTTCTGCCGCATCAGCACCTGGCGCTGGCCGACATCCAGCGCGCCCTCGGCCGGGGCGTCCTCTTCGACACGCTCACCGCCCTGGAGAACTACCCCGCCGAGCGGCCCTCGGCGCTGGGCGAGGCCGCCGGGCTGGAGCTGGGCGACGTACGCGGCTGGGACGCCACCCACTATCCGCTGACCTTCGTCGCCCTGCCCGGCGAGCAGTTGACGCTGCGGCTGAAGTACCAGCCCTCCGCCCTGGACGAGGGCCTCGTACGGCGCCTGGCGCAGCGCGCGCGGCGGACGCTGGCCGCCCTCGTGGACTCCCCCGGCACCCCGCTCTCCCGCTTCGGCTCCCTGCTGGAGGAGGAACGCGCCGCCATCACCGCCGGCGGTCAGGGCGCCGAGGCCGCCGAACCCGTCACCTGGGCGGGGCTGTTCGAGCGGCAGCGCGACGGGCACCCCGACGCGGTGGCGCTCAGCGCTCCCGGGGGCGAGCTGAGCTACGCCGAACTCGGCGAGCGGGCAGGCGCGTTGGCCGCGCGGCTGGCGGCGCGCGGCGTCAGGCCCGGGGATCTGGTCGCCGTCGCGCTGCCCCGCTCGGTGGACATGGTCACCGCCCAACTGGCCGTGCAGCAGGCGGGAGCGGCCCATCTGCCCGTCGACCCCGACTATCCGCAGGCGCGGATCGCGGGAATGCTGGAGGACGCCGCGCCCGCGCTGGTGCTCACCCACCGTGCCCTGGCCGCCCGCTTCCCCGGCGCGCTGCTGACGGACGAGCCGGAGCGGGCCGGGCACGGGTCCGGGCAGACCGGACACGGACCCGGGAAGGCCGGGCACGGGCCGGAGCGAGCGGAACGTGAGCCGGAGGGGTCCGAACTCCCCCGGCCGCGCCCGGAGTTGACGCCCGAGCATCCCGCGTACGTCATCTACACCTCCGGCTCCACCGGCCGCCCCAAGGGCGTGGTGATCCCCCAGCGCGGCCTCGCCTCGCTGGCCCGCTCCCAGGCGGAGCGGCTGGCCATCGGCCCCGGCAGCCGGGTGCTTCAGCTCGCCTCCCCCTCCTTCGACGCGTCGGTGATGGAGACCCTGATGGCGCTGGCCACCGGAGCGACCCTGGTGGTGCCCGAACCGGGGCCGCTGGCCGGGGAGTTGCTGGGCGAGACGCTGCGCGCCCGCGAGGTCAGCCACGCGCTGATCCCGCCGACCTCGCTGACCGGGCTGGAGCCCGAGGGAGTGGAGGGCTTCTCCACCCTGGTCGTCGGCGGCGAGGCCTGCTCGGCCGCCCTGGCCGGGCGCTGGTCGCCGGGCCGCCGCATGGTCAACGCATACGGCCCGACCGAGGTGACCGCCTGCGTCACCATGTCCGCGCCGCTGACGGGAGCCGGCGCCCCGCCGATCGGCGGCCCGCTGCGCGGTGTGCGGCTGTACGTGCTCGACAGCATGCTGCGTCCGGTGCTGCCCGGCGTGGTGGGCGAGCTCTACGCGGCAGGAACCGGTCTCGCACAGGGCTATCTGCGACGTGCGGCCCTGACCGCCGAACGCTTCCCCGCCGACCCCTTCGGGCCGCCCGGCTCCCGTATGTACCGCACGGGCGACCTGGTCTCCTGGGACGAGGACGGGGTCCTGCGCTACCACGGGCGGGGCGACGGCCAGGTCAAGATCCGCGGCTTCCGGGTGGAACTGGGCGAGGTGCAGGCCGCGTTGACGCGGCTGCCCGGGGTGCGCTCGGCCGCCGTGGTGGTCCGCGAAGAGGCGGGCGGCGGGCCGCGCCGTCTGGTCGGCTACGTGGTGCCGGACATCGAGGGCGCCGAGGGCGCCGAGGGTCCCGAGGACGCGGGCGCGGACGGCCCGGACAGGCCGGGCGGCCTGGGGGGTGACGCCGGCCCGGACACCGAGGTCCTGCGTGCCGCGCTGGCCCGCACACTGCCCGGCCACATGGTGCCCTCGGCACTGGTCACCGTCGCCGCGCTGCCCACCACGCCCAACGGCAAGCTGGACGAGAAGGCCCTGCCCGCGCCCGACTTCGGCTCCGCCGCCGGAGGGGACCTGTGCGAGGGGCCCGAGGAGAAGGCGCTGGCCGAGGCGTTCGCCTCCGTACTGAACCTGCCCTCGGTCGGCGCGGAGGACAGCTTCTTCGCCCTGGGGGGCGACAGCATCCTCTCCATCCGACTCGTCGCCGCCGCCCGCTCGTCGGGCCTGCGCATCACACCCCGCGAGGTCTTCGAAGAGGGCACCGTACGGCGGCTGGCCGCACTGGTCGCCGGACGCGGGGAGAGCGCCGGGGAGACGGGCGGCGAGGCGGAGAGCGGCACCGCTCCGCTCACCCCCATCATGCGCTGGTTCACCGAACGCGGCGGCCCCGTCGGCCGGTTCAGCCAGTCCATGCTGCTGTGCACACCGGACGAGGCGACCGAGGACGGGCTGCGGAGTCTGCTGACGGCGCTGCTGCACGGCCATCCGCTGCTGGGGGCCCGGTTCGACCTGGCGGGCGGCACGTTCGAGGTCTCCCCGGCCGAGGAGCCCGTACTCGCCCTGGACGTACGGGACAAGCCGCCGTCGGAAACCGAACTCGCGGCCGAAACAGATGAGTTGGCGTCCGCGCTGGACCCGGTCGAGGGGCGTCTGCTGCGTGCCCGCTGGTACCGGGGCGGGCGGAGCGGCGCGGGTCGTCTGCTGCTGGTCGTGCACCATCTCGCCGTGGACGGCGTGTCCTGGCGCATCCTCACAGAGGACCTCGCCCAGGGCTGGGAAGAAGTCCGGCAGGACCGCGACCCGCGGCCCCAGGCCCCCTCCACCTCCTTCCGCCGGTGGGCCGCGGCGCTGCCCGCGAGCGCCGCCGCGCGCATGGACGAACTGCCGCTGTGGCAAGGCGTCTTGGATACTCCGGCCGGGCTCCCCCGGGTACGGACGGCAGCGCTGGGCACCGTCGGCGAAGCCCGGCACCGCACCGTGGTGCTGCCGCCCGAGCACACCGGGCTGCTGCTGACCGAAGCCGTGCGGCGGCACGACGCCCCCATCCACCAGCTGCTGCTGGCCGCGCTGGGCAGTGCGGTGGGGGCCTGGAACGGGGCGGGGAGCGGGGCGGACGCCTCCCCGTTCCTGGTGCATGTCGAGGGCCACGGCAGGGAGCAGCACATCCAGCCGGGTGCCGATCTCTCCCGTACGGTCGGCTGGTTCACCAGCCTCTATCCCGTACGGCTGCGTACGGACGCCGAGGTGGCCGAGTCGGTACGCCGGACGCGGGAAGAGCTGGAGCGCATCCCGGACAGCGGCATCGGCTACGGGCTGCTGCGGCATCTGCACCCCGAGGCGGGACGCTCGCTGGCCCAACGGCCGGGCCCGTCCATGGCGTTCAACTATCTGGGCCGGTTCACCGGTACGGACGGGCAGGGCGGGCCGTGGAGCGCAGCGCCGGAGGCCGGGTTGCTGGGCGGGTCGATCGACGCGGAGCTGCCGATGGCGCACGCGGTGGAGATCGACGCCATCACCCGGGACACGCCGCGGGGACCGTCGCTGCACACGCGGCTCACCTGGGCGCCCTCGGCGCTGGACGAGGCGGACGTGGCGGCGCTGGGCGAGTGCTGGCTCGCGGCGCTCATACGGACGGCCGGGGGCACGGGCGCACCGAACGGGGCGGACGGTCCGGACGGGGCGGACCGTATGCACGCCGCGGACCCGGCAGCCGATGCGACCGGCCCCGACGGCGCAGCCGGCCCGGACAGCCGGTCGCCCGCGGCCGGGCGGGCCTCCCGACTCCCCACGGCTGAACGGCCCTTGTCGCCCCTCAGCCCCGAACAGACGGCACAGCTCAAGGCTCGGTGGAGGAACCGGTGAGTGCGGACGACGGCGTGAGTGTGGACGACGGCCTGGACGACATCCTCCCGCTGGCGCCTCTTCAGGAAGGGCTGCTGTTCCACTCCGACTTCGACGCCGGAGCGCGGGACGTCTACACGATGCGGCTGGTCTTCACGCTGCACGGCGAGCTGGACGCCTCCGCCCTGCGGGGCGCGCTGGACGAGGTGCTGCGGCGGCACGCCAACCTGCGGGCGGCCTTCGTCCAGGAGGGCCTGGACCAGGCGGTCCAGGTCATCCCCGCGAGCTGGCAGGTGCCGTGGCGGGAAGTGGACCTGCGCGCTGCCGGGTCCGACGAGCGGGAGACCGAGCAGCGCCGCGTACTGGAGGAGGAGCGGGCGCACCGCTTCGACCTCTCCGATCCGCCGCTGCTGCGGATGGCGCTGCTGCGGCTGGGCGAGAGGGAGCACCGGCTGGTGCTCTCGGCACACCACATCCTCATCGACGGCTGGTCGATGCCGCTGCTGGGCAAGGAGCTGTTCACCTGCTACGCGCGGCTGACCGGCTCCGCCGACGCCGCCGAACTCCCGCCGGTCCGCCCTTATCGCGACTTCCTCGCCCATCTGGCGGGCAAGGACCAGGCCGCGGCCGAGGACGCCTGGCGCACCGCACTGGCCCGGGTCGGCGAGCCGACGCTGCTGACCCCCGGACCGAGCGCCGCCGTCGAAGAGCCGCCGCAGCAACTGGAGTTGGGGCTGCCGCCGCAGACCGCCTCCCGGCTCGCCACCCTCGGCGCGAGCCACGGGCTGACCACCGGCACCGTCTACCAGACCGCGTGGGGAGTGACCCTGGCCCGGCTGACCGGGCGGCACGAGGTGGTCTTCGGCACCACCGTCTCCGGGCGCCCCGCCGATCTGGACGGCGCCGAGACCATGATCGGGCTGCTGATCAACACCCTTCCGGTGGCGCTCCGTTCCACGCCCGGCCGTAGCCTCGCGGAGACGGCGCGGCAGCTCCAGGCGGAGCAGGCCGGTGTGCTCGACCACCAGCACCTGGGTCTGACCCGCATCCAGCAACTCATGGGCATGGGCGAGCTGTTCGACACGCTGCTGGTGGTCGAGAGCTTCGGCGTGGACAGCGAGGGGCTGGCCCAGGCGCAGTCCGCCGGTGGCCTGACCGTCGCCTCCGTACGCGGTGAGGACGCCACCCACTATCCGGTGACCGTGGTGGTGCACCCCGGCGCCGAGCCCCGTATCGCCCTGCGCTACCGGCCCGAGCTGCTGGAGCGGCAGCGGGCCGAGGCGCTGGGCGCGGCGTTCGTACGGGTGCTGGTTGCGCTGGCCGAGAATCCCGAACAGCCCGCCGGCGGCGTGGAGTTGCTGTCGGCGCAGGAGAGGCGGCGGGTGCTGGAGGACGGCACCGCGCTGGAGGAGCCTGGCGAGCCCGGCGCCACGATCCTGGACCTCTTCGACCGGGCGGTGCGCCGCGACCCCGACGCCCCCGCGCTCACCGACGGTGATCTCACGCTCAGCTACCGCAGGCTGGACGAGGACTCCACGCGCCTCGCCCACCTGCTGCGGAAGCGGGGAGCGGCCCCCGGCACGCTCGTGGCGCTGGCCCTGCATCCCTCCGCGCGGCAGATCACCGCCGTGCTGGCGGTCCTCAAGTGTGGCGCCGGCTATCTGCCGCTCCCGGCGGATGCCCCCGCCGAGCGGGTCGCCCGCCAACTGGACTCCGCCCGGCCGGTGCTGGGCGTGACCACGTCCGACGTACTGCCGGGGCTGCCGAACCTGCCCGGCCCGCCCGGGACTTCGGGACACGGGAGCGGGGAGGGGCGGGCGAACGGCAAGGGGCAGGCGGACGTAGACGGGACCGAGACCGGGGACGAGACCGGGGACGAGACCGGGACCGGGGACGAGACCGGGACCGGGGACGAGACCGGGACCGGAGACGAGACCGGGGCCGGGGAGGGCACCCCGTGGACCGTCCTGGACGGCGACGCCGTACGCGAGGAGCTGGAGCGGCTGCCGACCAGAGTCCCCGGCACGGCCGTCGATCCGCTGAGCACCGCCTACGTGATCTACACCTCCGGGTCCACCGGCACCCCCAAGGGCGTGGTGGTCAGCCACCACAACGTGGTGCGGCTGCTGGAGGCCACCCGGGAGACCTTCGCGTTCGGCCACCAGGATGTCTGGACCCTCTTCCACTCCTACGCCTTCGACTTCTCCGTCTGGGAGATCTTCGGATCGCTGCTGCACGGCGGACGGCTGGTGATCGTCCCCAAGGAGACGACGCGCTCCCCGGAGGACTTCGCCCGGCTGCTCCACCGCGAGCGGGTCACCGTGCTCAGCCAGACTCCGTCCGCCTTCCACCAGTTGGCCGAGGCGTATCTGGCGCAGCCGGAGCCGCCCCGGCTCGCTCTGCGTACCGTCGTCTTCGGCGGTGAGGCCCTGGACGCGGCGCGGCTGACCGGCTGGCAGCGCCACCACGGCCCGGACGGCCCCGAGTTGGTCAACATGTACGGCATCACGGAGACCACCGTGCATGTCACGCAGCACCTGCTGGAGCCCGAGCCGCAGGCGGGCGCCGCCGGCACCGTCGGACGGCCGATCGACGACCTGTCGGTGTATCTGCTGGACTCCGCGCTGCGCCCGGTCGCGCCCGGCGCGACCGGCGAACTGTACGTGGCGGGGCCCGGGTTGGCCCACGGCTACCTCGGGCAGCACGCGCTGACGTCGACCCGCTTCGTCGCCGACCCCTTCGGCGCTCCCGGAAGCCGGATGTACCGCAGCGGCGACCTCGCCCGCTGGAGCGAGGACGGCGACCTGGAGTATCTGGGGCGGGCCGACGAGCAGGTGCAGATCCGCGGCCACCGGGTGGAGCCGGGAGAGGCACGTGCCGCCCTCGCCGCCCTGGACGAGGTCGCCGAGGCCGTGGTGCTGGCCCGCCCGGCGCCCGACGGCAGCACCCGCCTGGTGGGCTACTACACCCCGGCGGCCCCGGGCGCCGACCCGCACCGGCTGCGGGAGGCGCTGCGCGGCGGGCTGCCCGAGTATCTGGTGCCCGCCGCCCTGGTGCCGGTGGAGCGCTGGCCGCTGACCGGCAACGGAAAGCTCGACTCGCACGCCCTGCCCGAGCCCGAGGACGCGGACACCGGCGGCGGCCGGGCGCCCGAGGGGCCGCAGGAGGAGCTGGTCGCCCAGCTCTTCGCCGAGGTGCTGGGACGGTCCGAAGTCGACGCGGACACCGACTTCTTCGCCCTGGGCGGGCACTCCCTGCTCGCCACGCGGCTGGCATCCAGGGTCCGCTCCGCGCTGCGCGTACGGCTGTCGGTACGGGACGTCTTCGAAGCGCCCACCGTCGCCGCCCTCGCCCGGCGCGTACGCTCCGCCGACGCCGCGGGCAGGCCGCTGACCGCACGGCCGCGGCCCGAGCGCGTACCGCTGTCACCGGCTCAGCGACGGCTTTGGTTCCTGCACCAGCTGCACGGGCCCGACGCCACGTACACCATCCCCTTCCTCGCCCGGCTCACCGGGCCGCTGGACGTCGCTGCGCTGCGGCGCGCGCTGCGGGACGTGCTGGAGCGGCACGAGAGCCTGCGGACCGTGTTCCCGTCGCAGGACGGCACTCCCTGCCAACACGTGCTGCCCATGGCGGAGTTGGACGATCCGCTGACCGTTCGCGAGATCGGCGGCGGCACGGTCGAGAAGGAGGTGGCCGCACTGCTGGCGGGCGCCTTCGACCTGGAGCGGGAGATCCCGCTGCGGGCCACGGTGCTGCGCCTGGACGAGCGGCAGCATGTGATCGCCCTGCTCGTCCACCACATCGCCGCCGACCAGTGGTCCGCCGGGCCGCTGCTGCGCGACCTGGCCACCGCGTACGGGGCACGCCGTGAGGGACGTGCCCCCGGCTGGGAGCCGCTGCCGGTGAGCTACGCCGACTTCACGCTGTGGCAGCGCGAGAACCTGGGCCTGGACGGCGGCGCCCCGACCCGCACGGGTACGGACACGGACGGCGGCGCGGACGGGGACGAGGCGGAGGAGGGCGGCGAACAGGCCGCGCTGGCCGGGCAGTCGGCGTACTGGCGCGAGCAACTCGCCGGGCTGCCCGAGGAGTTGCCGCTGCCCGCCGACCGGCCCCGGCCCGCTAGGCCCAGCCACCGCGGAGGCTTCGTCCGCTTCACGGTGCCCGCCGAAGTCCACCGGCGGCTGCGGGCGCTGGCGCGGGAGAGCTCCGCCTCGATGTTCATGGTGGGCCACGCCGCGCTGGCGGCGCTGCTGACCAAGACCGGAGCCGGGAGCGACGTGGTGATCGGCAGCCCCGTCGCCGGACGTCAGGACAGCGCCCTGGACGACCTGGTCGGCTTCTTCGTCAACAACCTGGTGCTGCGCGCCGACACCTCCGGCGACCCCGCCTTCCGTGAACTGCTGTGCCGCGTACGGGAGGTGGACCTGGCCGCGTACGCGCACGCCGACGTGCCCTTCGAGCAGTTGGTCGACGAGTTGAGCCCGCACCGGTCCCTGGCGCGGCATCCGCTGTTCCAGACGATGCTGGCCTGGGAGACCCGCGACACCGAACCGGTGGGGCTGCCGGGGCTGACGACCTCGCCGCTGCCCGCCACCGGCGAGGCCGCCAAGTTCGACCTGACCTTCACCCTCGCCGAGCGCCGCGGCGCCGACGGCATCGAGGGCCAACTGGAGTACGCCCGCGACCTGTTCGACCCCGCCACGGCCGAGGCACTGGCCGGGCGTCTCGTACGGCTGATGACCGCAGCGGCCGAGCGCCCCGACGCTCCCCTGCACCGGCTGGACGTGCTCAGTACGGAAGAGCGCCGGGAACTGCTGAGCACCGACCGGCACGCCGGGGACCCGCCCGCCCTGCCCGGCGCGCGGGGCACCCTGCCCGGCCTGTTCGCCGCCCAGGCTGCCGCCCACCCGCAGGCACCGGCGCTGGCCGGACCGTCCTGCCTGGCCGAAGGCGAATCCGGCGGCGACTGGGCCGAGTTGAGCTACCGGGAGCTGGACGAGGCCGCGAACGCGCTCGCCCACCGGCTCCTGGAGCACGGACTGCGCCCCGAGGACCGCGTGGCCGTGGTCCTGCCCCGTACCGTCGAGGCGGTCGTGGCGCTGCTGGCCGTGCAGAAGGCGGGGGCGGTCTATCTGCCGGTCGACCCCGAGTATCCGGCCGAGCGGATCGGCCACATGCTGGACGACGCGGCACCGGCGCTCGCCTTGACCGTGCCGGGCGCGGAGCTTCCGGGCGGCGACATCGTCCAACTGCCGCTCACCGAGGGGATGTTGGGAGCACGCCGGGAGGACCCCGGGAACTGGCGGGCGCTGCGCCCGGAGTCCGCCGCGTACGTCATCTACACCTCCGGCTCCACGGGACGGCCCAAGGGCGTGGTCGTCTCCCACGCCGGGCTGCCCGCCCTCGCCCGTACCCTCGCCGACGGCTTCGGCGCCGGACCCGGCTCCCGGGTCCTCCAGTTCGCCTCCCTCAGCTTCGACACCTCGGTCTGGGAGATCGTGATGGCGCTGCTGTCGGGCGCGGCCCTGGAGATGGTGCCAGCGGAGCGCCGACTGGGCGCCCCGCTGGGCGAGTTCCTGACCGAACGCCGCATCACCCACCTCACCGTGCCCCCGGCGGTGCTGGCCGCAATGCCGCAGGAGGCGGTGGCCGCGGAGACCACCCTGATCGTCGCGGGCGAGGCGTGCTCGCCGGAGCTGGTGCGCCGCTGGGCGCCGCGCAGCCGGATGTTCAACTCCTACGGGCCCACCGAGACCACCGTCGACGCGACCCTGTGGCACTGCGACCCGGAGGGGCTGCGCGGCGGCCCGGTGCCGGTGGGACGTGCGGTGGCCGGGACCGGTACATACGTCCTGGACGCGGCCCTGGAACCGGTGCCGCCGGGCACCCCGGGCGAGCTGTACGTCTCCGGCTCCGGGCTGGCGCGCGGCTACCATCTGCGGCCCGCGCTGACCGCCGAGCGCTTCGTCGCCGATCCATACGGCCCGCCCGGCACGCGGATGTACCGCACCGGCGACCTCGTCCGGCGCCGCTCCGACGGCGAGTTGGAGTATCTGGGGCGTGCCGACCACCAGGTGAAGCTGCGCGGCTTCCGTGTCGAACTGGGCGAGATCGAGAGCGAGTTGGCCGCGCTGCCCGGCGTACGTCAGGCGGTGGCGCTGCTGCGTGAGGACCGTCCGGGACAGCAGCGCCTCGTCGGCTACGTGGTGCCGCGCGAGGCGGAGCCCCTGCCGCTGGAGGAGCTGCGGGAGCGCCTGACGCTCCGGCTGCCGGACTATCTGGTGCCGTCGGTGCTGGTGGAGCTGGACCGGCTGCCGCTGAGCCCCAACGGCAAGGTGGACCGCGACGCGCTGCCCGAACCGGTCGCCGAGTCGCGGGACGCGGCGCCCCCGGAGGGTGCGGCGGCGGTCTTCGCCGGGCTCTTCGCCGACGTGCTCGGCCTGGAGTCGGGCGCCGTCGGCGGAGCCGACAGCTTCTTCGCCCTGGGCGGCGACAGCATCTCCTCGATCCAGCTCGTGGCCCGCGCCCGTGCCGCCGGTCACCGCGTCAGCGCCCGCCAGATCTTCGAGCACCGCACTCCGGACGCGCTCGCGCGGGTGGCCGGGCCGCAGGAGACGGGTGCCGAGGACGGCGCGGACGCGGCGCGTCAAACGGGGGGCACCGGCGCCGACTTGGGCGGTCCCGCGCCCCTGACGCCGATCATGCGCTGGCTCGCGCGGCACCCGGAGCACTGGCGGGGCTTCCACCAGTCGGTGCTGGTCACCACGCCCGCCGGACTGGCCGAGGACGAACTGCGGCGCGGGCTCGCCGAGTTGACGGCCGTGCACCCGTTGCTCGCCTCCGGGGTCGCCGGGGAGGACGGCGAGCCCGTGCTGGCGCCCGGCGGCGATTCCGGGCCGGTGCTCACCGTGGTGGACGCCTCCGATGCGGAAGCCGGGCGGCTGCGTGAACTGATCGCCCTGCACTCGGAGTCGGCCGTCGCCGCACTGGACCCGGACGCCGGTGTGATGCTGCGGGCGGTGTGGTTCCGGCGCGGCGACGAGGCCGCCGGACGGCTGCTGCTGGTGGCGCATCACCTGGTGGTGGATGGGGTGTCCTGGCGGATCCTCCTGCCCGACCTGGCCCTGACCGTCCGCGGCCTGACCCCCGAGCCGCCCGGCACGTCCTTCGCGCACTGGGCACGCGGCATCCTCGCCTCGGCCGCGGACCACGAGGGTGAACGGCCGTACTGGCGCGAGGTGTTGGCGACTCCGGGCACCCCACTGGGGGCCGCTCCCGGCGAGGTCACATCGGCCACGCTCCGCACCGAAATGCCGGTGGAGCTGACCGGGACGCTGCTGACGCGGGTGGCCGCGGCCTTCCACACGGGACCCGACGTGCTGCTGCTGGCCGCGCTGTCCGAGGCGTTGGCGCCCGAACGGGGCCTGCTCGTGGACCTGGAGTCGCACGGGCGGCACGAGGAGCAGGTGCCGGGCGCCGAACTCTCCCGTACGGTCGGCTGGTTCACCACCCAGTACCCGGTCCGGCTGCCCGCGCCCGCGGGCGGCGCGGGCCGCGGCGTGAAAAGCGTCAAGGAAGCCCTGCGGGGCGTGCCCGCGCATGGCACCGGCTACGGGCTGCTGTTCGGGCAGGCCGCCAGCGGCGCCCAGATCGGCTTCAACTACTTGGGCAGGTTCGGCCCGGCGGACGGCACCGGGGACGAGTGGGCCCCAGCGCCGGAGGCGGACGCCGTCACCACCGAGGGCGTGCCCGCACTGCTCGACGGCCATCTGCTGGAGGTCGGCGCCTCCACCTTGGAGGGCCCCGACGGGCCACGGCTGACGCTGCGCTGGACATACGCCCGGCAGGCGCTGGACGCCGGCCGGATGCGGGAGATCGCCGACCGGTTCTCCGCCGTCCTGGAGGAGCTGGTACGCCGCCATGACGAGCCCGGATACGCCGGGCACAGCCCCGGCGACTTCCCGCTGGTGCGGGCGACGGAGAGCGAGATCGCCGAACTGGAGCATGCGCAGCCGGAGTTGACGGACATCTGGCCGCTCTCCCCGCTCCAGCAGGGTCTGGCCTTCCACGCCCTGAGCGGCCCCGAGCGGCAGGACGTCTACGTCGTACAGCTGGAGCTGGAGCTGACCGGGGACCTGGACACGGCACGGCTGCGGCAGGCCGCCCAGAGCGTCGTCGACCGGCACGCCAATCTGCGGGCCGGCTTCCGGCAGCTTGCGACCGGCACGCTGGCGCAGTACGTCACCGGCCACGCCCCCGTGGAGTGGCACGAGGTAGAGGCCACGCCGGAGGAGTGGCGGCGACTGGCCCGGCAGGACCGTGAGCGCCGCTTCGACCTGGACCGCCCACCGCTGCTGCGCTTCACGCTCGCCCGCGACGGCGAGGACACCCACCGGCTGCTGCTGACCAGCCACCATCTGCTGCTGGACGGCTGGTCGGCGCCGCTGCTGCTGACCGACCTCTTCCGTACGTACGCGGGTGAAGTACCGCCGCAGCGGAGGCCGTTCGCCGACTATCTGCACTGGCTGGGCGAGCAGGACCGGCCCGCGGCGCTCCGGGCCTGGCACCGGGCGCTGGACGGGCTGAGCGAGCCGACCCTCGTCGCGCCGCAGGCACTCGACGCACCGGCCCGGATACCGGGCGAGGCCGAGCTGACGCTGGATCCCGCACTGACCAGGGCGCTGGAGGAGCGTGCGCGGGAGCTGGGCGTCACCCTCAACTCCCTTACGCAGACCGGCTGGGGGCTGCTGCTCGGCAGGCTCACCGGACAGACCGACGTCGTCTTCGGCTCCGCCGTCTCCGGGCGCCCCGCGGAGCTGACCGGGGTCGAGACCATGATCGGCCTGCTGGTCAACACCCTGCCCACGCGGGTCAGTTGCCGCCCCGGCGACTCCCTCGGCGAGATCGCCACGGAAACCCATCGGCGTCAGGTCTCCCTGCTGGACCACCAGTACCTGGGCCTGGCCGACATCCAGCAGGCCGTGGGCATGCCCCGACTGCTCGACACGATGACGGTGTTCGAGAACTACCCCTTCGACGAGCAGGCCCTCAGCGACAGCGAACAGGCCGCAGCGCTGCGCGTACGGGGCGTCGGCGGCCGGGACGCCACGCACTATCCGCTGACGCTCTCCTTCACCCTGCTCGACGGACGGCTGCGGCTCGTCCTCAAGCACCGCGAGGACCTCTACGACTCCGCCGCCGCGCAGGACTTGCTGCACGGGCTGCGGCACGCGCTCACGGCGCTGGCCCACGAGCCGGGAACTCCCGCCGGACGGCTGGAAGTCGGCCCCGGGCCGGTGCGGGAGCCGCTGCGCGGGCGCCTACGGAAACCGCTCGGCGCGGCCACCGCGGGCGGCGACGCGAGCACCGGGCAGGTACGGGGCATCGCCGCGGCCTTCGCGGAGACCGCCCGCAGAGCGCCGGACGCCGTCGCCGTCGTGGAGAGCGCCACCGGACGGTCGCTGAGCTACGGCGAACTGATGAGGCGCGCCGCCCATCTCGCGGACCGGCTGCGCGAGTTGGGCGCGGGCACGAGCACTGGTGCGGGCGCGAGCACTGGTGCGGGCGCGGAGACCGTCGTAGGCGTGGCACTGCCCCGCTCCGCCGATTTGGTCGTCGCCCTGCTGGGCGTGGCCTGGAGCGGCGCCGCGTATCTGCCCCTGCACCCTGGCTGGCCCGCGGCACGCTGCCGCGAGGTGCTGGACTCCGCGGGCGCCAAGGTGGTCGTCGCCGATCCCGGGCACGCCGAACTGGCGGGCGGCCTCCCGGTGTTGGAGGTCGGCGACGGAACGAGCGAGAGCGCGCCCGCACCCGTATCGCCCGGGCGGCTGGCCTATGTGATGTACACCTCCGGTTCCACGGGGACGCCCAAGGGCGTCGCGGTCACCCACGACGCCGTCGTGGCGCTCGCCTCCGACTCGCGCTTCGACGGCGAGGCGCACCGCCGGGTGCTGCTGCACTCCCCGCACTCCTTCGACGCCTCCACCTACGAGCTGTGGGTGCCGCTGCTGCGCGGCGGACGGCTGCTGATCGCGCCGGACGGCGAGCTCGACGTGACGGAGTGGCGGCGGCTGCTGTCCGAAGTCGGGGCCACAGCGGCCTGGTTCACCGCCGGTCTGTTCGCACTGCTGGCCCAGGAGGCCCCGGAGGTCTTCCGGCATCTGGAGGAGGTGTGGACCGGCGGCGACGTGGTGCCGCCCGCGGCCGTACGCGCCGCCCTGGAGGCCGCGCCACGGCTGCGGATCGTCAACGGCTACGGCCCGACCGAGACGACCACGTTCGCCACCGCCGGCCCGGTGGACGTGCGCGGCCTGGAAACGGACGCCTCGGTGCCCATCGGGACGCCCCTGGACGGGATGACCGCGCATGTGCTGGACGCCGCACTGCGTCCGGTCGGCCCGGGGGTGCCCGGCGAGCTGTATGTGGCCGGTACCGGGCTGGCGCGCGGCTACCTCGGCGACGGTCCGCGCACCGCCGAGCGATTCGTCGCCGTACCGCACGGCGCGACCGGTGGCGCCGCACCGCACGGCGAGCCCGGCGAGCGGATGTACCGCACCGGCGACCTCGTACGCCGACTGCCGGACGGGCGGCTGGAGTTCCTCGGCCGTGCCGACCAGCAGGTCAAGCTGCGCGGCTACCGCGTCGAGCCGGGCGAGGCCGAGGCGGCGCTGCTCGCGGAGCCCGACGTCGCCGCAGCGGCCGTGCTGGTCCGTGACGACCTGCCGGGC
This sequence comes from Streptomyces sp. HNM0575, assembly GCF_012726265.1. Taxonomy (GTDB): domain Bacteria; phylum Actinomycetota; class Actinomycetes; order Streptomycetales; family Streptomycetaceae; genus Streptomyces. Next base: position 145,333 of record NZ_JAASAG010000004.1, read on the forward strand.
GGGACGGCCCTCGTGGGCTATGTGGTGCCACGCAACGGCGAGTCGGACCTGCCCGGGCTGCGGTCCCGGCTGGCGGCACGGCTGCCGGAGTATCTGGTGCCGGCGGCGCTGACGGAGGTCGAGCGGATACCGCTGACCGACAACGGCAAGGTCGACCGGCGGGCGCTGCCCGCGCCGCGTCCGGCCGAGCGTCCGGTGCGGCAGGCGGCGCAGGGCCAGCGGGAGGAGCTGCTGTGCCGCCTCTTCGCACAGGCCCTGGAGCTGGACGAGATCGGCCCGCAGGAGGACTTCTTCGACGTGGGCGGCCATTCGCTGACCGCGATGCGGCTGGTGGGCACGGTGCGCTCCGCGCTGGAGACGGAGCTGTCGGTACGGGACCTCTTCGAGGCCCGCACCCCGGCCGCGGTCGCCGCTCTGCTGCGGGAGCGAAGCCGGGGCGGCCACGACGGCGGCGGCAGCGGCAGCACACCGCTCACGCGGCGGCCGCGGCCCGGCCAGCTGCCGCTGTCGCCCGCGCAGCAACGGCTGTGGTTCCTGGACCGGTTGGAGGAGAACCCCTCGGCCGCGTACAACGTGCCCATCGCGCTCCGTCTGGACGGCAGGGCCGAGCGTGAACCGCTCCGCGCGGCGCTCGGCGACCTGCTGGAGCGGCACGAGGCACTGCGCACGGTCTTCCCGGAACGCGAGGGCCGGGCGCGCCAGCACATCCTGCCTCCGCACGAGGCCGAGGTGCCGCTCGCCGTGACCGAACTTCCGGCGTGGGCCGTCCCCGACGCGCTGCGTACGGAGGCCGTGCGCCCCTTCGACCTGGCCCGCCACATCCCGCTGCGGGCCACGCTCGTCCGGGGCGACGACGGCCACGACACGCTGCTGCTGGTGCTGCACCACATCGCGGGCGACGAGTGGTCGGTGCGTCCCCTGCTGGAGGACCTCTCCACCGCCTATCTGGCCCGTACGCGGGGCGGGGCGCCCGAGTGGGAGCAACTGCCGGTGCAGTACGCCGACTACACCCTCTGGCAGCGTGAACTGCTGGGCGCCGAGGAGGAGTCGGAGAGCGGCGTCAGCCGGCAGATCCGCTACTGGCGCGAGCGGCTGGCGGGCGCGCCCGCCGAACTGCCCCTGCCCGTGGACCGTCCGCGCGGCACGGGCGCCGGATACGACGGCGACGTCGTGGAGTTCGAGGTGCCCGAGCGGGTACGGGACGGCCTGGACCGGCTGGCCCGTGAGTGCGGGGCCACGCCGTTCATGGTCGCCCAGGCCGCGCTGGCCACCCTGCTGAAGCGCTGGGGCGGCGGAGACGACCTGCCCATCGGCACCCTGATCGCCGGACGTGACGAGGCGGCGCTGCACGACCTGGTGGGGTTCTTCGTCAACACGCTCGTGCTGCGCACCGACACCTCCGGTGACCCCACGCCCGGCGAGCTGGTGCGCCGGGTCAAGGCTGGCGACCTGGCCGACTTCGACCGGTCGCAGGTGCCCTTCGAACGGCTGGTGGACGTGCTGGGCGTGGAGCGCTCGCTCTCCCGGCATCCCCTCTTCCAGGTGATGCTCAACCACCAGACCCGCGCCCCCGGCGGGCCCGTGCTGGGGACGCTGACCGCCGAACCCGTGGCGGTGCACACCCGCACCGCCAAGTTCGACCTGACCTTCACGCTCGTACGGGACGCCGCGCCGGACGGGCCGCTGAACGGCGGCGTCACCTACCGCACCGACCTGTTCGACGCGGCGACCGCGCGGGAGCTGGCCGCCCAGTTCCTGCGCGTACTGGAAGGCTTCGCCCGGCACCCGGGCAGGCCCGTCAGCCGGCTGTCGCTGTGCGGCCCCGGCCAGGAGCGGCTGCTGCTGGAGGAGTGGGGCAGCCCCGAGGCGCCGGTGACCGCGCCCGCGCTGCCGATGGCCTTCGCCGCGCAGGCCGGGCGCACACCCGAGGCCCCGGCCGTCGTCCACGAGAAGGGCTCCCTCAACTACCGCGAGCTGCACGAGACTTCCGACAGCCTCGCCGGATTGCTGCGACAGCGGGGCGTGCGGCCCGGTGACCTGGTGGCCGTGGCGCTGCCGCGCTCGGCCGGACTCGTCGTGGCCGCGCACGCCGTGCACCGGGCGGGCGGCGTCTATATGCCGCTCGACCTGGCACACCCCGCGGGGCGGCTCGCGCGGATGCTGGAGGCGAACCCGCCGCGGCTGACGGTCACCGACCGGGCCTCGCGCGAGTCGCTGCCGGGGGTTCTGCCCGACGATGGGCGAACACTGGTGCTGGACGATCCGGCGACCGCCGCGGAGCGCCAAGCGGCCGCGCCCTGCCCGCCGTTCGAGCCGCATCCGTCCCAGCCCGCGTATGTGCTGCACACCTCCGGGTCCACCGGACGTCCCAAGGCGGTGGCCGTGCCGCACGGCGCGCTCGCCAACCGGCTGGCCTGGACGCAGCGCCGGTATCCGCTCGGTGCGGACGACCGGATGCTGTGCAAGGCCGCGCCCGGGTTCGACGTGTCGGTGTGGGAGATCTTCGGCCCGCTGCTGACCGGTGCCGCCGTGGTGGTCGCGGGTCCGGACGGGCACCGCGACCCGGCGTATCTGGCGAAGCTGATACGCCAACAGCGGGTCACCGCCGTGCACTTCGTGCCGTCGATGCTGGCGCTGTTCGCGGCGGAGCCGGGCGCGGCGCGCTGCACAAGCCTGAAGTGGGTCTTCTCCGGCGGTGAGGCGCTGAGCGATGCGCTGGCGCGCGACTGCGCGAGCGCCTTGGCGGCGCCGGTCGTCAACCAGTACGGGCCGACGGAGGCCGCGGTCGACGTCACCGCCCGTCCCGCCGTGCCCGGGGAGCGTCCGATGGTGCCGCTGGGCACGCCCGGGGCCGGGACCCGTGCGTATGTGCTGGACGAGCGGCTGCGGCCGGTGCCGCCCGGAATCACCGGCGAGCTGCATCTCGCGGGCGCCCAACTCGCCCTGGGCTACCTGGGAGAGACCGCCCGCAGCGCCGAACGCTTCGTCGCCGACCCGTTCGGCGCCCGCTTCGGCGAGCCGGGCTCGCGGATGTACCGCACCGGCGACCTTGCCCGCTGGACCCACGAGGGTGAGCTGGACTTCGCGGGCCGCGCCGACACGCAGCTCAAGCTGCACGGCGTGCGGATCGAACCGGAGGAGATCCAGGCGGCGTTGCTGACCCATCCGCGGGTGCGGGACGCGGCGGTGCTGCTGCGGACGGAGGACGATCCCGCGCTGCTGGTCGCCTACGCGACCGGCGTCACCGTCAGCCTGGGCGGCCCCGACGACGAGAGCGGCGGGGGCAGCCGGGACAGCCAGGAGCCCCTGGACGAGGCGGAGTTGCTGCGCCATCTGCGCGGGCTGCTGCCCGACGCCATGGTCCCGGCCGCCGTGGTGGTGCTGGACGGCTTCCCGCTGACCGCCAACGGCAAGCTGGACCACCGTGCGCTGCCCGCGCCGCCGCGCGCCGAGGCGGGCGAGCAACTGCCGCGGGGCGAGGTGGAGACGCAACTCGCTGAGCTGGTCGCCGAGTTGCTGGGACGTGAGGCAGTGGGCGTGCACGACAGCTTCTTCGCGCTCGGCGGCGACAGCATCTCCTCCATCCAGCTCGTCAGCGCCGCCCGGCGCGAGGGCCTGGTCGTCACCCCGCGGGAGATCTTCGAGCTCCGTACGGTGGCCGCGCTGGCGCGCGTCGCCCGCCGCGTGGACGAGGACGACGCACGGCACGATCCGGGCGCGGGCGAGGCCCCGCTGACACCGGTGATGCACGCCATGCGGGAGCGCGGCGGCGACCACCGCCACTACGGCCAGTCCCTGCTGGTCACGACCCCGGCCGGGATGGACGCGGAGCGACTGGAGCGGGCCCTCGCGACGCTCGTGGGGCACCATCCCGTGCTCGCCTCACGGGTCGACTGGGACGCCGGGGTGCTGCGGATCCCCGCCCAAGTCGCCCCGGACGAGGGCTGGTTCCGCACGGTGACGGTGAACGGCGCGGCGGTGAACAACGCGGCAGCGGACGGTGCGGCCGTGAACAACGCGGCAGCGGACGGCAGTACCGCGGAGGGCGGGGTCCCGGACGCGGTGGGCAGGGTCGCGGACGCGGCCAACGTGGACGGCGAGGCCGCGGACGCAGCGAACGCCGACGCCGCGACCGCAGCCGCCGCGACCGCGGACGGTGCGCTGGAGGAAGCCGTACGGACCCACTCGCGCACCGCGACCCGGGAACTGGACCCGGAGGGCGGCAGGATGCTGCGCGCCGTCTGGTTCGACCGGGGCACGCACCGAGCCGGGCGGCTGCTGCTCGTCGCCCACCACCTGGTGATCGACGCCGTCTCCTGGCGGGTGCTGCTGCCGGATCTGGCGCAGCTCTGCGACCCGGACGGCGGTGAACCGCCCCCGGTCGAGGTCTCCTTCCGGTCCTGGGCACGGGCGCTCAGCGAGCAGGCCGCCGGTCGCCGCGCGGAGCTGCCGTACTGGAGCGGTCTGCTGCGGCAGCCCGAACCACCGCTGGGCGTACGGGAGTTGGACCCCGCCACCGACACCCCCGGCACGGTCGCCGAACTGGCCACCTCCGTCACCGGAGAGCTGGCCGAAGCGGTGCTGGAGGAGGTACCGGCGGCCTTCCACTGCGGCGAGCAGGAGGTGCTGCTGACGGCGCTGGCACTGGCCGTGGCCCGCTGCCGCGGGCAGGAGTGCGACTCCAAGCTGGTGCTGCTGGAGGGGCACGGCCGGGACGCCGGGCTGCTGGAGCGTGAACCGGCTCGCACCGTGGGCTGGTTCACCAGCCTCTACCCGGTGCGGCTGGGGCTGGACGGCGCCGACCCCGAGGCCGCACTGCGCGATCCGGAGCTGGCCGGGCGGGTGCTCAAGCGCATCAAGGAGGAGCTGCGGGCGGTGCCGGATCACGGCGTCGGCTACGGCCAACTGCGGTATCTGGACGGTCAGTCGGGGCCCGGACTGGCGGCCGGTGCCCGCCCCCGCATCGGGTTCAACTACCTGGGCCGCTTTGACGTCGGCGAGCGGGGACCCGAAGCGGCAGCCGACGGGACCACGGAGGACGCGGCCACGACCGCCCGCAGGGACGGCGAGCCCTGGACTCCCGCCCCCGAGTCGGCACACGTGTGGCGCGAGCCCTCGGCCCTGGGCGTCGACCTGGCCGTCGACCTCAACATCACCGCGCTGCGCCGCCCTTCGGGCACGGAGCTGGCGGTCGTCTGGCACCACGCGACCGGGCCCGTGCCCACCTCGTGGATCACCGAGCTGGACCGCCGCTGGCGCGGCGCGCTGGAGACGCTGCTGGCCGGCGCCCGCGGCTCGGCCGCGGGCCACACCCCGTCCGATCTGGGCCTGCTGTCCCTGAGCCAGGACGAAATCGACGAGTTCGAAGACGAGTGGAGAAGCCAGTGACCAGCGCCCCCCGCACAGGACTCCAGGACATTCTCCCGCTGTCCCCGTTGCAGCAAGGGCTCTACTTCCTCTCCTCGTACGACGAGGGCGCGCTCGACGTCTACAACGTCCAGATCGGCTTCGAACTCGAAGGCCCGCTGGACCCGGCGCGGCTGCGCCGGGCCGGCGAGGCGCTGCTGCGCCGCCACCCGAACCTCAAGGGCGCCTTCCGTCAGCGCAAGAACGGCGAGCCGGTCACCCTCATCCCCCGCCAAGTGCCGCTCCCCTGGACGGACATCGACCTGTCCCGACTCACCGCGGACGAACGGGCCCTCAGGGTGCGGCAGTTGGCCGACGCCGACCGCGAGGCCCGCTTCGACCTGGCCACGCCGCCGCTGCTCCGCTTCACCGCCCTCCGCCTGGGCGAGGAGCGCCACCGGCTGCTCCTCACCCACCACCATCTGCTGCTCGACGGCTGGTCCACGGCCCGGGTCGTACAGGAGCTGTTCGCTCTCTACGAGGCGGACGGGGACGAACACGCCCTGCCACCCGCCCGCCCCTACCGCGACTATCTGGAGTGGGCCGCGGCGCGGGACACCGGCGCCGACCGCCGGGCGTGGCGCGCCGCTCTGGACGGTCTGGACGGCCCCACCGTCGTCGCCCCCGCGCTGGCGCAGCAGCCCGCCGCCGAACCGGCCACGCTGGACGTGGAGTTGGGCGCCGGTGCGGGCGAGGCCCTGACCGAGGGCGCGCGCGCCCTGGAGGTGACACCGCCCGTCGTCGTACAGACCCTGTGGGCGCTGGCCGTGGGCGAGCTGACGGGACGCACGGATGTGGTGCTGGGCACCACCGTCTCCGGGCGGCCCGCCGAACTGGCGGGCGTGGAGTCCATGGTGGGCCTGTTCATCAACACCCTGCCGGTACGGGTGCGTACCCGCCCGGAGGAGAGCCTGGCCGCGCTGGTGCGCAGGGTCGGCGCCGAGCAGGCCGCGCTGCTGCCGCACCACCACACGGCGCTGACCGACATCCAGAAGGACGCCGGTACGGGCGGGCCACTCTTCGACACGCTGTGCGTCTTCGAGAACTACCTCGTCGACCAGGCCGCGTCGCCGCCCCAACACACCGGAGGACAGCAGGAGTTCGCGGGGCTGCGGGTCAGCGCCGTCAGCGGAAGGGACTCCACCCACTATCCGCTCACCCTGGTCGCCGCCCCGGACGCCGACGGCGGGATCGGTCTCAGGCTGCGCTACCGGCTCGACGCCTTCAGCCCGGAACAGGCCGCACGGATCGCCGCCCGACTGCGGCGCGCCGTCGAGGAGTTCACCGCCGATCCGCACCGACGGCTCGCCGCACTGGATCTGCTCACGGGCGGCGAACGGCGGCTGGTGCAGGAGACCTTCAACTCAGACCGGCGGGACCTCACCCCCGATACGCTGCCGCGGCTCTTCGAGCAGCAGGCCGGACGGCACCCGGAGGAGACCGCCGTCGTGGACGGAGAGGTGCGGCTGACGTACGCCGAACTCAACGTCTGCGCCAACCGGTTGGCGCACCGGCTGATCGCCGCCGGCATCGGGCCGGAGGACGTGGTGGGCGTCGCGCTGCGCCGGGGCGCGCAGGTGTACGTGGCGCAGCTCGCCGTGGGCAAGGCGGGCGGGATCTTCGCGCCGCTCAACCCCGACTATCCGGCCGCCCGGCTCTCGGACCTCGTGGCGGACTGCCGTCCGCGGGTGCTCCTCGCCGAGCCCGGCACGGACACCGGGGCCTGGGCCGGTAACACACCGGTGGTCGCGACGGAGAGCCTCACGGACCCCGCTCCCGCCGACGGGCTGCCCGAGCACGATCCCACCGACGGCGACCGCAGGGCTCCGCTGCGGCTGGAGAACGGCGCCTATCTGATCTACACCTCCGGCTCCACCGGGCGCCCCAAGGGCGTACTGGTCGGACACCGGCCGCTGGCCGACCTGATCGCCTGGGCGAACGCCTGCTTCGGCACCGGCCCCGGGGACCGGGTCACCCAGTTCGCCTCGCCCAGCTTCGACGTCACCTTCTGCGAACTCGCCAACTCCCTCTTCTCCGGCGCCACTCTGGTCGTCGTCCCCGAGGAGGCGCGGGCCGGGCGGCCGCTGGCCGAGTTCCTGACCGCGTCAGGCATCACGCTGGCCGTCATCCCGCCGACGGTGGTGGCGTCGCTGCCCCTCGATGCCGAACTGCCCGGCGATATGGGCATGATCGTCGGTACGGAGGCGCTGCCCGCCGAGGTGATCCGCGCCTGGGCGAGCCGCCACCGGCTCTTCAACGCCTACGGGCCCACCGAGGCCGTGGTCAACTCCGCCACCTGGCGCGTGCCCGCAGATTGGACGGTCGGCCCGGTGCCCATCGGCCCGCCGGACGTCAACAAGCGGGCCTATGTGCTGGACGAGGCGCTGCGGCCCGTCGCCCCCGGCGTGCTCGGCGAGCTGTACATCGCCGGAGTCGGCCTGGCCCGGGGCTACTTGGGCCGCGAGGCGCTGACCGCCGAGCGGTTCGTCGCCGACCCCTTCGGAGGCCTCTTCGGCGAGCAGGGCTCACGGATGTACCGCACGGGCGACCTCGCGCGCTGGAACGAGAAGGGAGAGCTGGAGTACGCGGGCCGCAGCGACCACCAGCTGAAGATCCGCGGCTTCCGCGTGGAGCCCGGCGAGGTGGAGGCCCGGCTGACCGGGCACCCGCGGATCCGTCAGGCCGTCGTCACCGGCCACGCCGACGACCGGGGCAACAGACGGCTCGTCGCCTACACCGTCGCCGACGGTGAGGCGGAGCCGCCGAGCGCCGCCGAACTCGCCGCCCACGTGGGCGAGTCGATGCCGGAGCACATGGTGCCGGCCGCCTTCGTCGCCCTGGACGCCCTGCCGCTGACGGGCGCCAACAAGATCGACCGCAGCGCGCTGCCCGCACCCGACTTCGCCACCCGTGCCACGGGCGGCACCCCGCCCCGTACGGACGCGGAGAAGGAGCTGGCGGCGCTCTTCTGCGAGGTGCTGGGCCTGCCCGAAGTCGGCGTGGAGGACGGCTTCTTCGCCCTGGGCGGCGACAGCATCTCCTCCATCCAGCTCGTCGGCGCCGCCAAGCGCCGCGGGCTGCTGATGCGGCCCCGTGACGTCTTCGAGCGGCGCACCGTCGAGGGACTGGCCCAACTGGCCGCCGAGACACGGCAGTCGGAACAGCCGGAGCCGTCCACGTCCCGGGACGGCAGCGGCAGCGCCCCGCTCACGCCGATACTGCGCTGGCTGGTGGAGCGCGGCGGCCCCCTGGCCGACTACCACCAGTCGACGGTGCTGCACACACCGCCCGGCACCCGCCTGGAGACGCTCGTGGCCGGTTTTGCCCAGGTCGTCGACCATCACGACGTGCTGCGCGCGACCCTCACAGGGCAGACGCTGGAGGTCCCCGGGCCCGGAGCCGTCGACGCCGCCACGCTCATCACCCGCGTGGACGCCGTCACCGCTCCCGAGGCCGAACTGGCCCCGACGCTGCGCGAGCACGCCCGGCGGGCCGCCGCCCGACTGGACCCGTACGGCGGCGTGATGCTGCGCGCCGTATGGCTGGACGCCGGGCCGGACCGCGGCGGGCTGCTGGCGCTGCTCGTCCACCACGCCGTCGTGGACGGGGTCTCCTGGCGGGTGCTCGGCGAGGACCTGGCGACGGCCTTCGAGGCGGCACGTACGGGACGGCCCGCCGCACTGCCCGGCGTCGGGACGCCCTTCCGGGTCTGGGCGGAGGGGCTGCGCGCGGCCGCCGGGGCACGCGAGGAGGAGGCCGGGCACTGGCTCTCCCTCGGCGGGGCCGCGCCCATCGCACCCGAACTCGACCCGGAACGCGACACGTTGGGCACGCTCGCCACCGTCCCCGTACGGCTGGAGCCCTCCGTCGCAGGCCCGCTGCTGTCCAAGCTGACCGAGCGCTACCACGCCGGTCCCGACGAGGTGCTGCTGACCGCACTGGCCATGGCGCTGACCGCCTGGCGCGGCGTCAGCGACCCCGTGCTGGTCGACGTCGAAGGGCACGGACGCGTCGAGGAGGCCGTGCCGGGCGCCGAACTGACGCGTACGGTCGGCTGGTTCACCAGCGTCCACCCCGTGCGGCTGCGGGTGGACGGAGCGGACGTGGGCGAGCAACGGCGCGCGGGCGCCGCCCTCAAGCAGATCAAGGAAGCGCTGCGGGCGGCCCCGGACCAGGGCATCGGCCACGGTCTGCTGCGCCGGCTGCACCCCGGCATCGGCCCGCGCCTGGCCCGACTGCCCACCGCCCAGATCGGCTACAACTACCTCGGCCGCTTCGGCGCTCCCGCCGCGGGCGACGAACGGCCGCGCCCGTGGAGCCCTGCCGTGACCGGCTCCCTGGGCGGCGGCGCCGACGAGAGGCTGCCGGTCTCCCACGCCCTCCAGCTCACCGCCTCCACCGTGGAGAGCGCCGAAGGGCCCGTGCTCCAGGCGGCGTTCAGCTTCCCAGGACGTCTCTGGCCGCGCCCCGACGTGGAGCGGCTCGCGGAGCTATGGCTCGCCGCGCTGCGTACGCTGCGCCGCCATCTGGACGAGCCGGACGCCGGAGGCCACAGCCCCTCCGACTTCCCGCTGGTACGCGTACAGCAGCGGGAGATCGAGCAACTGGAGGAGCAGCACGGCGAGTTGACCGACCTGCTGCCGCTCTCACCGCTCCAGCAGGGCCTGTATTTCCTCGCGGACCTGGGCGCCGCGTCCGGCACCGGGCTCGACGTCTACACCACACAGCTCGCCCTGGAGATCGAAGGGCCCCTGGACTCCGGGCAGTTGCGGCAGGCCGCGCAGAGGCTGCTGGAGCGTCACCCCAATCTGCGGGCCGCCTTCCACGGCCGCGGAGAGGACGAGCCGCTCCAGGCCGTCCCGGCGCATCCGCCGCTGCCGTGGCGGGAGGCCGACCTCAGCGGCTCCGGCGACGCCCGGGCCGAAGCCGAGGAGTTGCTGCGTGCGGAGCGCTCCGAGCGCTTCGACCTCACCAGGCCGCCGCTGATCCGCTTCACCCTGCTGCGCCTGGGCGAGGGCCGCAGTCTCGTCGCCGTCACCTCACATCACATCCTGCTCGACGGCTGGTCCGGGCCGCTGCTCATCCAGGACCTGCTGGCCCTCTACCGGGGCACGCCGCAGCCCACGCCGCGCCCCTACCGCGACTATCTGGTGTGGCTGGCGGGCCGCGACCGGGCGGAGACCGAGGAGCTGTGGCGGCGCGCGCTGTCCGGCATCGACGGCCCCACCCGGCTGGTGCCCGCCGCCGCCGACATGCCCGCCGGAGTGCCGGAACGCCTCCAAGTCCCCCTGGACGAAGACCTGGTGGCGCGGATCTTCGACTTCGCCCGCGCCGAGCAGGTGACCGTCGGCGCCGTGCTCCAGGCCGCCTGGGGGCTGCTGCTTGGCCGCCTCACCGCACGCCAGGACGTGGTCTTCGGAGTCACCGTCTCCGGGCGGCCCGCCGACCTGGACGGCGCACAGCGCATGATCGGGCTGTTCATCAACACCGTGCCCACGCGCGTCACTCCACTCCCCGGCCAGTCCGGCGCCGAACTCGTCGCGCGGGTCTCCGCGCGGCAGGCCGAGCTGATGGACCACCAGTACGCCTCCCTGGCCGAGCTCCAGCGGATCGCCGGACACCGCGAACTCTTCGACACACTGCTGCTGTTCGAGAACTTCCCTGTGGACGCAGAGCAGTTGCGCCGCACCGAGCAGCGCGCCGGGCTGGCCGTCACCGGTGCGAGGGGCCACGACGCCACCCACTACCCGCTGGTGCTCGTCGCCTTCCCCGGCGACCGGCGCCTCTCCCTGGCGCTGGACCACCGTCCGGAACTCCTCGACGCCGAGCGCGCCCGGGACATCGGCGCACAGCTCGTACGCACCCTTGAGGACCTGGTCGAGCGGCCGCAGCGGGCGGTGCGCGAGGTGGCCGCCGCCGCGCACGGACAGCCCGAACTCGACGGCGAGCGGCGCGAGATCACCCCGCTCGGCCTCGCCGAGCGCTTCGAGCGGCAGGCCCTCGCCACCCCCGACGCCGTGGCGCTGGTGGCGGGCGATGAGGAGTGGACGTACGCGCGGCTGCTGGAGCGTGTGCACACCCTCGCCGCGCGGCTGTCCGAACAGGGGGCCGGACCCGAGACGTTGGTCGGCGTCGCTCTCCCCCGCGGGGCCGACCTCGTCGCCGCGCTGCTCGCGGTCTCGGCCACCGGCGCCGGATACGTGCCCGTCGACCCGGCCTTCCCCGCCGAGCGGATCGCCTACCTCAAGCAGGACGCGGCCCCGCTGCTCTTCGTCGAGGAGGGCTCGCCCCTGCTGGAGGACGGGGAGGAAGGCGGGCCCGCCTTCCGGCGCGCGCCCGCGAACGTGACCCGACCCGACGGAGTCGCGTACGTCATCCACACCTCCGGCTCCACCGGCGACCCCAAGGGGGTGATCGTCAGCCACCGCAATCTGGCGAACCTGCTGGACGACATCGCCGCACGGCTGGAGTCCGGCCCGGGGCACCGGCTGCTGGCCGTCACCACCGTCAGCTTCGACATCGCCGCGCTGGAGCTGTTCGTGCCGCTGGTCACCGGCGCCACCGTCGTACTGGCCGACCGGGACCAGGCACGGGACCCGGGTCTGCTGAGCGAGCTGGCGCAGCGCAGCGCGGCCACCCATCTCCAGGCCACCCCGTCCCTGTGGCAGGGCGTGGTGGAGACGGCGCCGCGGATGCTCGACGGGCTGACCGTGCTGAGCGGCGGAGAGCCGCTGCCCGCCGACCTCGCCGGCCAACTCGCCGAGCGCGGCGCCCGGTTGCTCAATCTGTACGGCCCGACGGAGACCACCGTGTGGTCCACCGCCGCCGACCTGGAACCGCACGAGGTCCCGCATGCGGGGCACGCCCTGCGCAACACCACGCTGCGGGTGCTGGACGCCTGGCTGCGGCCCGTACCGGTGGGCGTGCCGGGCGAGCTGTATATCGGCGGCGCCGGAGTCGCCCGCGGCTATCTCGGCCGCCCCGGCCTGACGGCCGCCCGCTTCGTCGCCGATCCGGAATGCGGCGGTGAGCGGCTCTACCGCACCGGCGACCTGGCCCGCCTCCAACCGGACGGCACCGTCGTGATCCTGGGCCGTACGGACCACCAGCTGAAGGTGCGCGGGCACCGGGTGGAGCCGGGCGAGATCGAGACCGCGCTGCGCTCGCACCCGCAGGTGGGCGAGGCGGTCGTGGTGGGTCTGCCGGACGGCGCGGGTTCGCTGCGGCTGGTCGCATATGTCACCGGCGGCGCCCGGGAGTTGCGCGACGATCTCCGCAGTCATCTGCGCGACCGGCTCCCGGAGCATCTGGTGCCGTCGGTGGTGATCCCGCTGCCGTCGATGCCGCTCACGCCGAACGGCAAGATCGACCGGGCGGCGCTGCCCGCCCCCGAGCAGCAGCAGAACACCCCGTCCGGCGCCGGGAGTTCGCGCGATCCACGAGAGGCCGTGCTGGCCGGTCAGTTCGCCCATGTGCTGGGGCTGGAGAACGTCGGCCCCGACGAGGACTTCTTCAGCCTGGGCGGCCACTCGCTGCTCGCCATGCGGCTGGCCAACCGGCTGCGTTCCGTCCTGGGCACCGATGTCGCCATACGGGACCTCTTCGACCACCCCACACCGGCCGCGCTGGCGCGAGCGGTGCTGCCGCGCGCGGAGTCCCGGGCTCCGCTGACGCCGCGCACACCACGCGAAGGCGAGCGGCTGCCGCTGTCCTTCGCGCAGCGGCGGCTGTGGTTCCTGCACCGGCTGGAGGGGCCGTCCGCCACGTACAACCTGTTCTTCGCGCTCCGGCTCTCCGGCGACCTCGACGTACCGGCCCTGCGGGCGGCCATCGGCGATGTGGCGGCACGCCACGAGAGTCTGCGCACGGTCTTCCCGGACGCCGACGGGCTGCCGTACCAGCACATCGTGGACGAGGAGAACGCACGGGCGTCCCTCGATGCGGAGCCCGAGGACATCGTCACGGCTGAGCTGGCGGAGCGGCTGCGCCGGGAGGCTACGGCCGCGATCGACATCACCAGCGAACTGCCGCTTCGCGTACGGCTGTTGCGCCTCCCGGAGGACGGCGACGAGGCGGGCGGCGGTGACGGCGGCAGCGCGGACACGGCAAGCGGTACCGGCACGGGCACGGCCACCGAGAGCGCGGACATGGCCACCGGCACCGGCACCGGCACCGGCACCGGCACGGACAGCAGCACCGTCACCCGCCCGGACCACGTCCTCACCGTCACCCTCCACCACATCGCCGGCGACGAGTGGTCGATGCGCCCCCTGACCGAGGACCTGCGCACCGCCTACACGGCCCGCCGCGCGGGAGTCCGCCCCGACTGGGCGCCGCTTGCGGTGAGTTACGCCGACTACTCGGTGTGGCAGCAGGAGGTGCTCGGCGACGAGGACGACCCGGAGAGCCTGCTCGCCCGGCAGGCCGGCCACTGGCGCCGCACCCTCGCCGAAGCACCGGAGGAACTGACCCTGCCGCTGGACAGGCCACGGCCCGCCACCGAGGACCATCGCGGCGCGACCGTCACCTTCGACATCCCCGCCGAGGCGCACGCCCGGCTGCGTGAGCTGACCGCGCGGACCGGCACCAGCGCGTTCATGGCCGCCCAGTCCGCGCTGGCCGTGCTGCTCGCCGCGCACGGCGCCGGTGACGACCTGCCCATCGGCACTCCCGTGGCGGGACGCAACGACGCGGCGCTGGACGACCTGGTCGGCTTCTTCGTCAACACACTGGTGCTGCGCACCGACCTGTCGGGAGACCCGACCTTCCGCGAACTCCTCGCCCGTACAAGGGAGGTGGACCTCGCGGCCTTCGACCAGGCCGACCTGCCCTTCGAGCGGCTGGTGGAACTGCTGGCCCCGCAACGGTCTTTGACCCGCCATCCGTTGTTCCAGGTGATGCTGGTCTTCCAGAACATCTCCGAGCAGGCGCTGACCCTGCCCGGACTGGAGGTCACCCCGCTCGGCTCCGACCCGGGCGTGGCCAAGTTCGACCTGTCCTTCACGCTGGCCGAACGGCCCGGCGCGGCAGGCATCTCGGGCATGCTCACCTACCGCACGAGCCTGTTCGACCAGGCCACCGTGCAGGCGCTGGCCGAGCGGTACGTCCGGCTGCTGGAGGACCTGGTCGCATCGCCCGACGTGCCCTTCCACCGGATGCGCGTACTGCCCGAGGGCGACCGTGCGCGTTCGCTGGAGCAGGGCACCGGAGAGCGCCGCCCGCTGCCGGAGACGACGCTGCCCGCGCTGCTCGCCGCACGTGAACACCCCGCATCGCCCGCCCTGTTGGCGGACGGGCGCGGCGTGGGCCACGCCGAGTTCGACCGCAGAGTGGGACAGCTCGCCGGGCTGCTGCGCCGCCACGGCGTCGGCCCCGAGAGCCGCGTCGCGGTGCTCCTGCCCCGGTCGGCGGAGCTGGTGGTGGCCCTGCACGCGGTGCTCCGGGCCGGAGGCGCCTATGTGCCCCTCGACCCCGGCCACCCCGCGCACCGCATCGCGCACATGCTCGCCGACAGTGCACCCGCCGTGGTCCTCACCACCGCCGAACTGTCGAGCGAACTGTCCGGCGAACCGTCCGGCCTGCTGACCACCGAGGCGGCCGTACTGGAGCTGGACGCCCTGGAGGAGGAGCTGGCCAGGAGTGAACCGGCCGCCCCGCACGAGGAGTTGACCAGCGAGCACGCCGCCTACGTGCTCTACACCTCCGGCTCCACGGGCCGCCCCAAGGGCGTCGTCGTCTCCCACGCGGCGCTGCTCAACCGCCTGCTGTGGATGGCCGACGCCTACCCGGCAGACGGGGACGACCGCGTGCTCCAGAAGACCCCGGCCACGTTCGACGTGTCGGTGTGGGAGTTCTTCCTGCCCCTGCTGAGCGGCGTGCCGCTGGTCGTCCTGCCGGACGGCCTGCACCGCGACCCGGCCGCGGTCGCCGAGCACATCCGCCGGTACGAGGTGACCACCGTCCACTTCGTCCCGTCGATGCTGGCGGCCTTCGCCGCGGAACCGTCGGCCGCCGACTGCCGTACCTTGCGCCAGGTCTTCGCCAGCGGCGAGGCGCTGACCGCCGCCACCGCCCGTGCGCTCCACCAGGCCCTGCCCCAGGCGGAGTTGCACAACCTGTACGGGCCCACCGAGGCCACCGTCGACGTCACCGCCCGGCACGTCACCGGCCGGGACCGGGACGGGGACCAGGACGCGCGCGGCGTGCCCATCGGGCTGCCCGTGTGGAACACCGGCGCCCAGGTGCTGGACGCCTGGCTGCGTCCCGTGCCCGACCAGGTCGTCGGCGAGCTGTATCTGTCGGGTGCGCAACTGGCGCGCGGCTATCTGGGACGCCGCGGCCTGACGGCCGAGCGCTTCGTCGCGGACCCGTACGGCCCGCCCGGCTCCCGCATGTACCGCACGGGCGACCTGGTACGGCGCCGCCCCGACGGCGCGCTGGTCTTCGTCGGACGCGCCGACGGCCAGGTCAAACTGCGCGGTCTGCGCGTGGAGTTGGGCGAGATCGAGGCCGTGCTCGCCGAGCATCCCGAGGTCGCCTCCGGCGCGGTGCTGGTACGGGCGGACCAGCCGGACATGCGGCTTCTCGTCGGCTACGCGGTGCCCGCCACAGGCTCCCGCCCTGACGAGGAGGAGCTGCGCGCGCATCTCGCCCGCGGACTGCCGGAACACATGGTGCCCGCGGCGGTGCTCACTGTGGACGCCCTGCCGCTCACGCCGAGCGGCAAGCTGGACCGCGCCGCGCTGCCCGCACCGGATCTGGCCGCCCGTACGACAGGTGTCGGCCCCCGCGACGTCCGTGAGGCCCTGCTGACGGAGCTGTTCGCCGAGCTGCTCCACCACCCCGGCGTCGGCGTCGAGGACGGCTTCTTCGCGCTGGGCGGCGACAGCATCCTGTCCATCCAACTCGTCGCCCGCGCCCGCAAGTCGGGGCTGCGACTGACCCCGCGGGACGTCTTCGAGTACCGTACGCCCGCCGCGCTGGCCCGGGTCGCCACCGTGGAGGACACCTCGGCGCCGCCGTCCGTACCCGCCACCGGCGCGGTGCCGCTCACGCCCGTCATGCGCTGGGCGCTGGAGAGGGGCGCCGAAGACGGTGCCCATCAGTATGTGCATGTGACGACGCCGCCGGACGCCTCGCGGGAGGCCCTGTCGGCGGCGCTGGAGACGCTGCTGCGGTGGCATCCGATGCTGCGTGCCCGGCTGTCCGGCGAGGGCGGGAACGCCGTCCTGGACGTGCCGCGGGAGAGCCCCGTACCGGCGTCCGCCCTGGTGACCAGGGTGGATCTGAGCGGCGCGGCGGACGAGGACGTCCCCGGGCTGCTGGCCGAAGCCGCCTCGGAGGCCATCACCTCCCTTGCCCCGCGGCAGGGGCGGATGGTGTGCGCGGTGTGGGGCGAGCGGGGAGCGGGCCGGGACGGCAGGCTCGTGCTGGCCGCACACCATCTGGTCGTCGACGGCGTCTCCTGGAACGTGCTGCTGCCCGATCTGGTCTCGGCGTACGAGGCGGCGGCCGGCTCACCCGGCGGCGCCCCTCCCGCTGAGGGCCCCGATGGAGCTCCCGGTGAACGTCCCGGTGGACCTACCGGTGAACGCGCCCCGCACGGCAGCCCGTTCCGCCAATGGGCCCTCGGCCTGCGCGACGCCGCCGCCGATCCGGACCGCGCGCGGGAGGCGGCGCACTGGACGGACCGCGCCGAGCGCATACGCCCCCTGCTGGACCGCGACTCCCCCGTGGCGACCGAACCCGGCGGACACGGCGGCGAACCGTGGCAGGTGGACGTCCGCGTGGACGCGGCGACGACACGGAAGCTGCTCACCCAACTGCCCGCCGCCGTGCACGGTTCCGTGCAGGACGTCCTGCTCGCCGCGCTCACCCGCGCCTTCGCCGACTGGCGCGAGCAACGCGGCGAGACCGTGCGCGACGCCGAAGTGATCGCCGTCGAAGGGCACGGGCGGGAGGAGGCCGTGGTGCCCGGCGCCCAACTCTCCGGCACCGTCGGCTGGTTCACCACCTGGTATCCGGTGCTGCTCGACACGGCCGACGTACGCCCGGGCCGCCCGCTGGACGCCGGGTCCGCACAGCGGCTGCTGAGGTCGGCCAAGGAGGAGCTGCGGCGGTCCGCGGACAGCGGCATCGGCTACGGCCTGCTGACACGGCTGGCGGAGACCGTGCCCGAGCGCACCCCCGACATGGTCTTCAACTACCTGGGCCGACAAGGGAGAACGGGCGGCGGAGCGGCGACCGAAGAGGAAGAGCCCGCCTTCTGGACGACCGCACCCGAAGCGCTGCCTCCGCTGCGCCCGGGCGGCAGGCCCACGCCCGCGCTCTTCCCACTGGAGGTCAACGCCTCCACGGTCGAGGGCGCCGACGGCCCCACGGTGGTGGCCCGTTGGTCGGGGTCGCCGGAGCTGCTGTCCGCCGACGAGGCGGAGGACCTGGCCCGGCTGTGGGTGGCCGCGCTGGAGGAGCTGGCCGCCGCCGGGCCCCAACCCGCCCACACACCCTCGGACTTCGCGCTGACCGCCCTCGTCCAGGAGGAGGTCGACGCGCTGGAGCACGAGCTGCCCGGCACGGTGGACGTATGGCCGCTGACGCCGCTCCAGGAGGGCCTGTTCTTCCTGACCCGGTTCGCCGACGGTGAACCGGACGTCTACACCATGCAGTTGGCGCTGCGCCTGGAGGGACAGGTGGACGCCGCCGCGATGCGGGCGGCCGCCTCGGACCTGCTGGAGCGCAACGACAACCTCCGTACGGCCTTCGTCACCACCACCCGGCAGACCGCCATGCAGGTGCTGCTGGACCACGTCGAACCGGACTGGACCGTCACCGACCTCTCGGCCTCGCCCGAGGCCGAACGGGAGCGGCTGCTGCGGGAGTTGAGCGAGGAGGACCGCTTCCGGCCCTTCGACACCGCACGGCCGCCGCTGCTGCGGCTCCGCCTGGTCCGGCTGGAGACGGACGCGTGCGTGCTGGTGGTCACCAACCACCACATGGTGCTTGACGGCTGGTCGGTGCCGCTGCTGATGCAGGAGCTGTTCCAGCTCTACGCGGCCCGTACGGAGAGCGCCGCCGTGCCCGCGCCGCGCCGCCCCTTCCGCGACTATCTGCGCTGGCTGCACTCCCAGGACTCCGGCGCCGCCGAGGCGGCGTGGGCCGAAGCCATGGACGGCGTCACCGAACCGACGCTGATGGCGCCCGCCGACCCGGCGCGCGCCCCGGTGCTCTCCCGGCGGCTGCCCGCGGCACTGGAGCCCGAACTCCTCGACGGGCTCAGGGAATTGGCCCGTGCCGGCGAGGTCACCCTCAACACCGTCACGCAGCTCGCCTGGGGCCTGCTGCTCGCCCGGCACACCGGCCGCGACGACGTCGTCTTCGGCGCCACCGTCTCCGGACGGCCGCCGGAGTTCGACGAAGTGGAGAGCATGGTGGGGCTGTTCATCAACACCCTGCCCGTACGCGTCGGCCTGGACGAGCGCCACACCGTCCGCTCCGCACTGGAGCGGCTCCAGGAGGAGCAGGCACGCCTTCTGCCGTATGCGCACCTGGGCCTCTCCCAGGTGCAGCGGCTGGCCGGCGTGGGCGACCTCTTCGACACCCTCGTGGTGTACGAGAGCTACCCGGTGGACGCCGACGGCCTCCAGCGGGCGGAGCGCTCCGGCGACCTCCAGGTCACCGGCGGCAGCAGCGCCGACGCCACGCACTATCCGCTCACGCTCGCCGTCGAACCGGCCGGGGGACGCCTGACCCTGGAGTACCGCCCCGACCTGTTCACCGACGAGGAGGCGTCGGACCTGCTGGAGCGGCTGCTGCACCTGCTGCGGCAGCTCGCCGGCGGCCACGACGCCCCGCTTCGCGGGCTGGAGGCGCTGCGACCCTCCGAGCGCGACCGCGTACTGGAGGAGTGGAACGCCACGCGGCAGCCGCACCCGGACGGCACCCTGCCCGGTCTGCTGGCCGAGCGGATCGCCGAGGACCCCACGGCACCGGCCGTCGTCAGCGGCGAAGTGACCCTGACATTCGACGAGTTGGGGCAGCGCTCGGCGCGGCTGGCACACGCCCTGATCGGTCGCGGCATCGGTCCCGAGGACGTCGTGGCGCTGATGCTGCCGCGCACTGAGGAGTTCCTCGTCGCGCTGCTGGCCGTCCATCAGGCCGGGGCGGCCTATCTGCCGCTGGACCCGGACTATCCGGCGGAGCGCGTCGCGTTCATGGCCGCGGACGCCGCCCCCCGGCTGCTGCTGACCACCCGCGCCCTCACAGGCCGCGCTCCGGGCGTACCGGCCCTGGCGCTGGACGACGAGGCGGCTGCCGCCGGGATCGCCCGGCATCCCGGCACGGCGCCCACCGACGCGGAGCGGGTGCGCCCGCTGCGCCCGGAGCACCCCGCGTACCTCATCTACACCTCGGGATCGACCGGCACGCCCAAGGGCGTCGTCATCCCGCACCGCGGCGTGGTGAACCTCTTCCACAGCCACCGGCGCTCCCTGTACGAGCCGGTGATCGAGCGGACCGGCAGGCGCCGGCTGCGGGTCGGGCACGCCTGGTCGTTCGCCTTCGACGCCTCCTGGCAGCCGCAGTTGTGGCTCTTCCACGGGCACTGCGTCCACGTCCTGTCCGAGGAGATCCAGCGCGACCCGGTCTCGTTGGAGGCGTATCTGCGCCGGGAGTCGATCGACTTCATCGAGGTCGCGCCGTCGGTGCTGGCACAGCTGGAGGAGGCGGGCCTCACCCGGGACGGCGACTGCCCGCTGCCGCTGCTGGGCGTCGGCGGCGAGGCCGTGCCGGACGCCCAGTGGGCGCGGTTGCGGCGGCTGCCGCACACCGAGACCGTCAACCTGTACGGGCCCACCGAGGCCACCGTCGACTCGATGCTGGCCCGGGTCGGCGACACCGAACGGCAGGTCATCGGGCACCCCGTGGACAACGCCCGCGTCCATCTGCTGGACGGCGGGCTGCGGCCGGTGCCGCCGGGAGTGCCGGGAGAGATGTACCTCGCGGGCGCCGGGCTGGCCCGCGGCTATCTGGGCAGGCCCGGGCTGACGGCCGAGCGCTTCGTGGCCGACCCGTTCGACTCGGGCGGCGGGCGGCTCTACCGGACCGGCGATCTGGCGCGCCGGCACGCCGACGGCTCGGTGGAGTTCCTGGGCCGGGTCGACGACCAGGTCAAGATCCGTGGGTTCCGCGTGGAGTTGGGCGAGATCGAGACGGCCGTCTCCGCGCTGGAGAGCGTCGCGCAATCGGCCGTGGTGGCCCGCGAGGACAAGGGCGTACGGCGTCTGGTGGCCTATGTGGTGCCGCGCGAGGGGAAGGCACCGCAGCCGCTGGAGCTGCGTGCCGGGCTCGCCGAGCGGCTGCCCGACCATCTGGTGCCCGCTGCCTTCGTCCTGCTGGACGCGCTGCCCATGACCGCCAACTCCAAGCTGGACAAGGACCGGCTGCCCGCACCGGACTTCGGCGCCCAGGCCACCGGACGCGAGCCCGAAGGCCCTCGCGAGAATGCCCTGTGCGGGGCCATGGCGGACGTGCTGGGGCTGCCGCGGGTCGGCGCGGACGACGACTTCTTCTCGCTCGGCGGCGACAGCATCGTATCCATCCAGCTCGTCAGCCGGCTGCGGTCGCGTGGTTGGACCCTCTCACCGCGGCAGATCTTCCGGCTGCGTACGCCCGCGGCGCTGGCGGACCGCCTGGAGGGCGTCGGCGAACTCGTCGTGGAGGACGAGGAGTCGGGCTGGGGCAGCGTCCCGGCGACGCCCATCCTGGAGTGGCTGCGGGAGCTGGGCGGGCCGCTTGGCGAGTACTCGCAGTCGACGGTGCTTCAGGTGCCCGCCGCGATGCGGTGGGAGCAACTCCTCGTCGCCGTACAGGCGTTGGTGGACCGTCACCAGCTGCTGCGGTCACGTCTGGACCGTACGGGCGACGGCGGGGACGGCCCCTGGCGGCTGGAGGTCCCCGAACCGGGCGCGCTGCGGGCGGCCGACGTGGTCGAGCGGGTCGACGCCTCCGGAACCCCGCAGGGGCGTCCGCTGGCGGAGACCATGGGCGCCAGGCTGATGTCCCTGGTGCGCGAACTCGACCCGGACGCCGGGCGGATGTTCAAGGCGGTCTGGTTCGACGCCGGACCGGATCGGCCCGGGAGGCTGCTGCTGCTCGCCCACCATCTCGTCGTGGACGGAGTGACCTGGCGCATCCTCCACCCCGACCTGCGCCAGGCGTGGGAGGCCGCCGCCGGGGGACGTGCTCCGGAGCTGCCCGCCGTACCGACGTCCTTCCGCACCTGGGCCCGCGGCCTCCTCAAGGCGGCCGCGGAGCCGTCCCGTGAGGCGGAGGAGGCGCACTGGACGCGCACGCTGGCGGGGGCGGACGTGCCGCTGGCCGGGCGCGCCCTGGACCCGTCGGTGGACACGGTGCGCACGCTGGAGCATCTGCGGGTCGAACTGCCCGCCGAGTACACCGAGTTGCTGCTGAGCACCGTGGTGGCGCGCACCGGGGCGCCGGTGGACGCGCTGCTGCTGGGCGCGCTCTCGCGGGCGTTCGCCGACTGGCGCGGATCGCGTACGGGAGGCGGCGGCGAGGCGCGGGAACGGGACGGCGCCGCACGCGGGGGTGGCCACACCGTCGTCGCCATGGAGGGGCACGGCCGCGAGCAGCAGGTGGTGCCGGGCGCCGATCTCTCCCGTACGGCGGGCTGGTTCACCTCGGTACGTCCGGTCGCCCTGGACGCCTCGGGGGTGCCCGGCGGGCAGGAGGGCCTGCCCGAGCTGGTGCGCCGCGCGGCCCGGGAGCTGGCGGCCGTGCCGGACGGCGGCATCGGCTACGGAATGCTGCGGTATCTCAACCCCCGCACCGGTCCGCGGCTGGCCGAAGTGGGCGTGCCGGAGACCCAGTTCAACTATCTGGGCCGGTACACAGGTCCCCCGGCGCCGGACGGAGGTCCGGACGGGCCCGCCGGAAGCGGCGACTGGGCGCCCGCTCCGGAGGCCGGAGTGCTGGGCGGCGGCCGCGACCTGGACATGCCGGTCGGCTACGTGCTGGACGTCACCGCCTCGGCCGTCGACGGCCCGGACGGACGGCCCGTCCTGGGGGCCGGCTGGGTGTGGGCCGGCCGCCTGCTGACCGAGCCGGAGGTGCGCGAGCTGGCCGAGGGCTGGGTGGCGGCGCTGCGCCGGCTGGTCGAGGAGGTCACCGGCGGGCGGTGACGGCGAACCCGGGTGCCGCCGGCCCCGGGCGAGCACCCGGCCTCGCACGCGGCGGGGCGGCGGCACGGATCTCTGGCCGCCGCCCCGAGTCCCCCTCAACCGGCAAGTGGTGTGCGCCGGGTGGCGACTTCCGGCGCACACCACGTCTCTCACGCCTTCTTCAGCATGTCCTCGATCTCGTCGAGGGCGCCGAGGGCGAAGCGGTAGGTGCACATCGTGTAGTGCTTGATGGGGAAGGCCTTGTCGTCCTTGACGGCGGGCACGCTCTTCCAGAGCTTGCTGTCCAGCAGATCCTGGGTGGGCGGCGGGGGCTTGCCGTCGAACTGCGTCGGGTAGATCAGCGCGGTGCAGTCGTCCAGGACGTCCATCTGCTCATAGCTCTTCGGCTGGAAGTCCGCACCGCCCTTGATGCCGGCGCCGATCTTCAGGCCCAGGTCACGCATCACGGTGAGCAGCGGGCCGCCGAGCTGGAACTGGCTGTTCTGACCGCCGCTGAGAATGGCCCACTTGGTGCCGGCGATCTGCTTGCGGTAGGTGGACTTCAGCTCCTTGAGCCGGGCTTCGTACTTCTTCCTCTCGGCGTTCAGCCTCTCCTCGCGGTTGACCGCCTTGGCGACCTTGGCGAGCTGCTCGTGCCACAGGGCTCCGCTGTGTGCCCAGTCGTAGTAGACGACCGGAGCGATCTTCCGCAGGGCCTTGGTCTTATCCCAGGAGAACTGGTCGATGATCAGGTCCGGCTTGGCGGCGGCCACGGCCTGCGCGTTGGGTGTGCCGGGTGCGCCGGTGGTCTTGACGCCTTCGAGCTTGTCGAAGATGTCCCGGGGCATCAGTTGTCTGCTGGCGGTGCCGTCGGGCACGGCTACGGGGACGAGGCCCAGCTCCAGCAGCATGAGGGCGTCGTAATTCCAGCTGGCGGCAACCCTCTTGGGGTGCTGCGGGACCTTGACGACGCCCTTGTCCGTCTTGAGGGAGCGCTCCTCGGAGGAGGCCTCCTTCTCGTCGTCGCCGGACTCGCTCACGCCACAGGCGGACAGCGTCAGCAGCGCCGCCGCGCTGGTGAGTCCTCCCAGGAATCTTCTCCGTCCCAAGGGATCGGACGTGCCACGTGAACGGGCCATGTTCACTCTCCTTCGCCGGGATTCCGTCTCGGAGCCCGTGTATCACCACCACAGGCAGATAGGTAAGGCTTGCCTAACCTACAGCTTCCGAGCAGGATCTAGGGAGTAGGAAGTCACAACGGCGGTTGAGGAGTTCATCATGAGCGGGGCGCCGGCCCACGAGCACCGTCACAGAGCCCAGCGGCCCGGGCGGCTCCACGTGACGCGGGTGCGGCGCGTGCACCGCGTGACACCGCGCATGGCCCGGATCACCTTCGCCAGCGAGGACTTGACGAGGTTCCTCAGCAACGGCACGGACCAGCACGTCGCCATGTACTTCTACGAGCCCTGGGTGGTGCTCCCCAGGCCGTTCACCACCGAAGCCGCCAGGGAACTGCTGTCGCGGGCCCGCCCCCGGCTGCGCCGCTACACGATCCGCTCCCACCGCCCCGAAATGGGCGAGGTGGACATGGACTTCGTGCTGCACGGCGGCGATCAGCTCGCCTCGGGCTGGGCCGAGAAGGCCGCGCCGGACGACGAGGCCATCTGGTTCGGGCCGTCGCCCGCCTATCCGCTGGACCAGGAGCAGGACTGGACGGTGCTGATCGGCGACGAGACGGCGCTGCCGGCGATCGCGGTGATGCTCGAACAGCTCCCCGGCAACCATCCCGTGCAGGCACTGATCGAAGTCGCCGACGCCGACGAGGAGTTGCCCCTGACCACCGGGATCGACGCCCGCGTCACCTGGCTCCACCGCGGCCGCCGCCCCCACGGCAGACTGCTGCTGGAGCACGCGACGCGGTTGAAGCTCCCCGGCGGATCGGGCCGCGTGTGGGGAGCCGCCGAGCGCTCCGTGGTACGGGAGCTGCGGCGCCACTTCGTAAGGGACAGGGGGCTCGACCGCGCCGCGACGCATCTGACCGCGTACTGGACCAAGGGCGAGACCCAGGACAGCGAGGTCTGAACCGATGCCCACCGCCAGACTCGACGGCATCGCCCTCGACTACGAGGACCACGGCAGCGGCGACCCCGTCGTCCTCGTCATGGGCACCGGCTCCTACGGCCGGTCATGGCGCCTGTACCAGGTGCCCGCACTGGTATCCGCGGGCTACCGCGTGATCACCTTCGACAACCGGGGCATGCCGCCCAACGACTCGCCGCCCGGCGGGGTCTCCCTGGCCGCCATGGCCGAGGACACGGGCCGGCTCATCGAGCATCTGGAACTCGGGCCCGCCCGCGTCGTGGGGTTCTCGATGGGCGTCAACGTCGTCGCCCGACTCCTGCTGGAGCGGCCGGAGTCGGCGACGCAAGCGGTCCTGATGGCCGGACGTGCGCAGGTCGACCCCTTCGGGGCCGCGCTCAACAGGGCGGACCGCGACCTGAGCGACAGCGGGATCCGGCTCCCCGACAGCTACCGGGCGATGGTCACCGCGATGCGCCACCTGTCGCCGAGGACCCTCCGCGACCCCGAAGCCGTGCAGAACTGGCTGGAGGTCTTCGAATTCTCCCCGCAGCCGACGGGACCCGGGGTCCGGGCACAACTCGACCTCGACGACCACGGGGACCTGCGCCCCGAGTACGAGAAGATCACCACTCCCGTGCTGTGCATCGGCTTCACCGACGATCTGGTCGTCCCGCCCGAGGCCACCCGCCGTATCGCCGAAGCAGTCCCCGGAGCGCGCTACACGGAGATCGGTGACTGCGGCCATTACGGATATCTGGAACGGCCCACGGAGGTCAACGCCGCCATGCTCGACTTCTTCGCCGGACGTGAGGCATGAAGAGCAGACGCATCCCCTTCCCCTCCTCGGCCCCTCCCCCCGTACGGCTCCGGAGCACCGCGTACGAACCCGGCACCCGGGACGCGCTGCGCCTGCTGCGCTCCTGCCTGAGCGGCAACGCGGGACGCGTCACGCTCGCCGTGCTGGGCGGGGTGTGCTACCAACTCGCGCTGATATCCCTGCCGAAGTGCATCGAGTGGGCCGTGGACCAGGGCATCGCGGGCGACGACGACGCGGCCGTGCGCACCTGGGCCCTGGTGATCGTCGCGCTCGGCGTGGCCGCTCTCACCGGTGAGATCGTGCTGGGCTGGTTCTCCACCACGTCGGCCACCCTCCAGGGCAACCGGCTCTACATCGCACTGGCCGACCGCGTATCGCAGTCGGGTGCACGGGAGTTGGACCGCTTCGGCGAGGGCGACCTCAGTCTGCGCGGCACACGCGACGTCGATCTGATCCGCACCTGGCTGATGGGCTTCGCGTCCTTCGTCACAGGAGTGTTCGGCTTCGCCGTGATGATCGTCGCCATCGTGCTGCTCGATCCGCTGCTGGCCGTGGTGGGAGTGGCGTGCGTCCCGCCCCTGGTGTGGATCAACACCTTCTTGTTCCCCAGGCGGTTCGGCAAGGTCAACACCGCTCTGTCGGCCGCCCACGGCAGCCGCGCCGACGCGGTGGAGGAGCTGCTGTCCGCCAGCGCCGCCGTACGCGGACTGGGCGGCGAGCCCGCCCTGGTGAGCCGGCATCACCGCCGCAGCGAGGAGGTCACCGAGCACACCCTGCGCACCGCCCGGGTCTCCGCGGACTGGGCCGCCCTCTCCCCGTTCGTGCCCGCCCTCGCCATCGGAGCCGGGCTGGGCTTCGGGGGCCTGGCGGTGCTGCGGGGGACCATGCAGGTCGGCGGCATCGTCGCGTTCACGAGCTGGATGACGATGCTCGTCCTGTGGGTCGGCGTGCTCACCATGCGGCTGAGTCAGCTCAGCCAGGCCACGACCGCCGCCCGCAGGCTCCAGGAGATCCTGATGCCGGCCGGTGGCGCGGCACCGGCCGGGACCCGACCGCTGCCCGGGAGCGGCGAGTTGGCCGCCGACGGCGTGGCCGTACGGGCGGACGGGCGCGACGTGCTGCCGCCCACGAGCCTGGCCGCACTACCCGGCCGCATCCTGGCCGTCACCGGCCCCATGGGCAGCGGGAAGACCACGCTGCTGCGGGTGCTGGCCGGTCTCGTACTCCCGGACCGTGGCACGGTCCGCTTCGCGGGCGTCCCCCTGGAGGAGGCCGAGCCCCAACTGCTCCGCCGAAGCCTCGCCTTCGTACCCCAGCGTCCCGTCACGCTGAGCGGGACCCTCGCCGACAACCTGCGCCTCGGCGGCGACTTCACGGACGATCAGCTGCGCGAGGCCTGCCGGCTCGCCGCCCTGGACGGCCATCTCGGCTCCCTGCCCGATGGGTTGGAGACCGAGGTCGGCGAGAAGGGCAGCACCCTCTCCGGCGGCCAGCTTCAACGCCTCGCGCTCGCCCGGGCGTTGCTCCGCCGTCCCGCGGTGCTGCTCCTGGACGACATCACCTCCGCGGTGGACGCGGCGACCGAGAGGACCATCGTGGAACGACTGCGGCAATGGTGCGGAGAGGAGACCGCCGTCGTATGGGCCACGCACCGGCAAGCCGTGGCGGACGCCGCGGACCAGGTGCTCGCCCTGGAGGCGGGGACTGCCAGGGTCCGGACCGAAGAGGGGGCCGGCGCAGGTGGCTGAACAGCGAAGACTCAGCACGTCCCCGGACCAGCAGGCGATCCTGCGCCGGGCCTGGCCGTACATGCGTCCCCAACGGCGGGGCATCGCCGGGGCGTTGGCGCTCAGCGCCCTGGCCACCGCCACCACCGTGGCCGTGCCCGCCGTCATCGGAACGGCCGTCGACCAGCTGCTCGCCCGCGACCGGACCGGGCTGGCGGTGGCCGTCGCGGCCGTGTGCGCACTGGCCGTGCTGCGGCTGGTGATCTTCCGTCAGTCCGAGGTCCTGCTGACCACCGTCGGCGAACGCGTCGTGCGCCACCTGCGGGACCTGGCGGTGACCCGGCTCTCCCGGGCACCGCTGCGGCTCGTGGAGGCCCAGCCCTCCGGCGATCTGCTGCGGCGCACCACGACCGAGATCGCCGACCTGGCCAACTTCGTGCGCAGCCAGCTGCCGGAAGTGCTGACCGTCGGCGGCTATCTGCTGTTCACCACCGCGCTGTTGCTGGGGTATTCCCCGCTGCTGACGCTGGCTCTGCTGGTGGTGTTCGTGCCCTGCGTGCTGTGGGTGCTGCGCAGGTTCAAGAAGGCCGCCAACCCGGCCTTCGCCGCCGAGGCCGCCGAGGCGGGCAAGGTCGCCTCCACCTACCGGGAGCTGGTGACCTCCCGCGAGATGCTACAGACGTGCGGCGGCGTCGGCTTCTGGCGTACGCGCTTCCTGGAGGACAACCGGCGGCGGTACGGGGCGGCGCGGCGCACCCAGCGGGCGCTGTTCGTCATCAGCCTCTCCCGGGTGGTCCAGGGCGTCACCACCGGCATGCTGCTGCTCTTCGGCGGCTGGCTGGCCTCCAGGGGCCACATCAGTGTGGGCACCGTCGTGGTGTTCGTGCTGGCCACCCGCCAGCTCTTCGAGTCCGCCGCCCAGGCGTCCAACCTCGTCGGGCAGGCCCAGGTCTCACTGGTCGGGCTGGCCCGGCTGCTGAATCTGCTGGAGGTCACCGCGCCCGCGTCCGACGGCGCCAAACCCCAGGCGTCCGGGGCCGGTTCGCAGGACGGAAATACGTCACGCACCGGGGAACACGGCGACCTGGAGATACGGCAGGTCAGCTACTCCTACGTCACCGGCACCGAGGTGCTGCACCGGCTGTCGGCGAAGATCGGCGCCGGTGAGCGGGTGGGCCTGGTCGGTCCCACCGGCGCCGGCAAGACCACGCTGGCCAAGCTGATCACCGGGCTCTACGACCCCGACGAGGGCAGCGTCCTCTACGACGGCGTGGACCTCCGCGACCTGTCCGCCGCCGAGTTGCGCCGCCGCATCGTCCTGGTGCCGCAGCGGGTCCACATGATCCACGGCACGCTCCTGGACAACCTCGCCCTGGTGCCCGGCGAGCCCGGAGAGGAGCGGGTACGCGAGACCGTCGGCAGGCTCGGCCTGACGGACTGGGTGGAGAGCCTGCCGAAGGGCCTTGACAGCCCCCTGGGCATGGGAGAGGGGCAACTCTCCGCGGGCGAGCTCCAGTTGATCGGTCTGGTGCGGGCCGCGCTCGTGGATCCCGCCGTACTCGTGCTGGACGAGGCGACCGCCGACATCGATCCGGACACCGCCTGGCACCTGGAGACGGCGATCGACGCCCTGCGCACCGACCGCACCCTGATCGTGATCGCACACCGTGAGGCCACCATCGAGCGCCTGCCCCGGGCGATCCGGCTGGAGCACGGCTCGGTCCTGGCCGGCAGCTGAACCGCCAAGGACGGGAAGGGAGTCGACAGTGACGGTCGCCGATCGGCACTCCCAGGGCAGTACGGCCTGGGCCACTACGCGAGACGGGCGGCGCCTCCACACGATGAGGTTGCCCGGTCCCCGCACCACCGGGGACCGGGCGGCGCCGACCGTCGTCTTCGAAGCCGGGGCGGGCGGCAGCCGCTCGGCCTGGGCCTCGGTGCAGTCCGGCGTCGCCCGGTTCGCTCCAGCCGTCGTCTACGACCGCTCCGGGCTCGGCCGCAGCTCCCCCGACCCGCACGGCCGGACACTCGCGCGCATGGCCGACGATCTGAACGCCGTACTCGACCACTTCGCTCCGGGCCCGTTCGTCCTCGTCGGCCACAGCGCCGGCGGGCCCATCGTCCGCCTGGCCGCTTCCCTCCGCCCCGGGCGGATCGCGGGCCTGGTACTGGTCGATCCCACGGACGAAGCCGCCGACGTCCTCTTCAGCCGCGCCTTCCGGCAGGCCGAACGCGTCACGCTCGGCATCGGCGCTCTCGCCGCCCGGCTCGGCCTGCTCGGACTTGCCTACCGCCGGCTGCTGGCCGCCGCTCCCGCCGCGGACGTGCGCCGCGACCTGAAGCAGGAGGGATTCACTCCCCTTGTGCTGCGCACCCAGCGCCGTCAGGCCCGCACCTTCCTCGACGAACTCGCGGCATGGCGCGACGCCCCACCGGAGCTCGGCGACATTCCCGTCACGGTGGTCTCGGGGGGCCGCCCCGGCGACGGCATGCCCGCATCGGTTCGTGCGGCGGCCAACGCCTCCCATGCCCGCAGGGCCGCCCAATCGCCGTACGGGAGCCACATCATCGCCGAAGAGTCGGGGCACTACGTGCCCATCACCGAACCGGACGTCGTCATCGACGCCGTCGCGGCCATGCTGCGACCCGCCGGGCACGACAAGCAGTCGCCGCGGGGAGGTGACTGACGGCGAGCCCGAAGGGCTTCCGAGCGTCGCCCGCCGGCTCCTCGCTCACCCCGGAACGGCACCGTGGTCGATGAGGCTGCGCGCGCAGTCGAGGACGCTGTCCCTCCCGGGCCGGGGCAACCACCCCAGCAGCGTCTGCGCCTTGGCCGTGCTGTGACGGTTCCGGCGGCCGAGCGCCGGCATCACGTCCCGAAGGGAGGGGTCGAACAGCGTGGCGGCGCGGACCACCAGGTTCGGCAGCCGCCGGGTGGGCACCTTGTGGCCCGCCTCCCCCAGGCCGTCGCGCAGTGCGAGCGCGATGTCGTACATCCACAGGAACTCACCGGTCGCGAGGAAGCGCTGTCCCGCCGCTTCCGGCGCGTGCATGGCGCGTATGTGGATGTCGGCCAGGTCGCGCACGTCGACGACTTCGAGCCCGACGTGGGGCGTACCGGGCATCGCCCCGCCGACGAGCCGGGCGATGATCCGGGCCGAGCCGAGCACCTCGGGCGACAGCACCGGCCCGAACACAGCGCCCGGCAGGATGGTGGTCAGCGTCATCGGCCCGTCGTATGCGGCCATGAAATCCCAGGCCGCGCGCTCGGCGGCGGTCTTGGAACGCCGGTACGCGGGAAGCCCCGGGGTGGCCAGGTCCGTCCACAGCGTCTCGTCGGTGACGCCCTCGGTGGTGTAGGAGGTGGGGCTCGCCGCGTTCGCCGCCGAGGTCATGACCACCCGCCGCACGCCGGCGTCCGCGGCGGCGCGCAGCACTCGCAACGCGCCGTCGCGGGCCGGGCGCAGCAGCGCCCGCTCCTCGTCCTTGCCCGCCGAGGCATCGGCGCTCAACGGCGAGGCGACGTGCAGGACGTACGCGCAGCCGTCCGCCGCCTTCGTCCAGCCCTCATCCGAGTTCAGGTCCGCGACCGCGAATTCCAGGCGGCCGGTCCGGGCCGACTCCGGCACCACGGCCTGCCGGAGCCGCTCGGCGCGCGCCGTGTCACGCACTGTGGCGCGCACGTCGTACCCGCTCTCCAGCAACTGCGCGATGCACCAGCCCGCCACGTATCCCGTGCCGCCGGTGACCAGAACAGTGTCCGGCATGATCTCTCCTCTGATTCATTAGCCGATCGGCTAATGAATTTAAGAGTAACAGCGCCCCCGGCGGCAAGGCGAACCCGGCGCATTCCGGCCCCCGCGAACCGGACGGCGGCGCTCCTCGGGCGCCTGCTTCCGAGGAGCACGGACAGCGCCGGCCGGGAGCCGACCTAGGATGGCGACATGCAGACGACGCGGGCTGCGCAGGCGGAGAAGACCAGGCAGGCGGTACTCGACACGTCGCGGGCCCTGTTCCTGGAGCACGGCTTCGACGCCACGTCGCTCCAGCTCATCGCCGACACCATGGGCGTGGCCAAGGCCAACGTCTACTACTACTTCCGCACCAAGATCGCGATCCTCGAGGCGCTGATCGAACCCACCGTCTCGGCGCTCGCCGCCAATCTCGACCAGGCCGAGCACATCACCGACCGGGCAGAGCGCATCGACCACCTGATCACGACGTGGGTGGACCAGGTGGTGACCGCGTATCGCACGCTCGCCCCGATGAGCAGGAACGACCCCATCGTGCGCCGGCACGAAAAGCTCAGCCGCGAGCTCGACGCGCTGTCCCAGCGCGGCCTGCACCTGATGTTCGGCCCGCATCCCACCGTCGACGAGCAGGCCGCGTACTGGCTCATCAGCGAC
Organism: Streptomyces sp. HNM0575; assembly: GCF_012726265.1. GTDB lineage: Bacteria > Actinomycetota > Actinomycetes > Streptomycetales > Streptomycetaceae > Streptomyces. Next base: position 176,948 of record NZ_JAASAG010000004.1, read on the forward strand.
CTCGGAGTGGTCAACCGCCGTCTCGACCACCTCTCCGACGACGACCTGCGCGCCACCCTCACCCGTCTGTGCCACCGCGTCGTCGACAACGTCTGACGCGCGCCTCCGCCCACCGCGGCGACGAGTTGCGCGGAACCATCTCTCACGGGTTCAGCCCGACGAGCAGCGGCGTCAGTGCGAGCCGTGCGCACGGTCGGGTCGGCGGCTGCGGATGCGACCCGAGGTCGCTATCGTCCCCATATGTCCAATAAGTTCAGCAAGTCCTTCGAAGTCCGTTGGGACGACGTCGACTTCAACGGTCATCTGCGCAGCACGAGATATCTGGAGTACGCGGGCACCGCGCGGCTCGGCCTCCTGATGGAGGCGGGATGGGACGTGCGTGCTCTGCGGAGGGAGGGCTTCGCTCCGGTACTGCTGAGCGAGCAGGTCGAGTACCTGCGTGAGGTCTTCTTCGCCGAGCGGGTCGAGGTGTCGTGCCAAGTCGTGGGGTCGAGCGCGGACGGTGCGCGGTGGCGGATCCGGCACTCGGTCTCACGGGAGGACGGGGACGAAGCCGCCGTCGTGCGTTCGCTCGGCGCATGGATCGACGTCCACGCCCGCAGGATCACCCCACCCCCGCCCGGGCTCCGGGCGGCCTTGGAGGCAGCCCGCTCCGAGGACTGGGAACTCATCGGCAACGCGTCCTGACGGCCAGGCGGTCCTTGTACGACCGCACATCACACACCCGCCGGCTCACGCACCAGCAAACCGTGCCGTCGCCGCCGGTCGGCCCAGCCCCGTCCCGAGGGCGAATCCACCGATCGGTCACCCTCAACACGGGCCCTGGCGCAGGGCGTTGGCCATCCACTCCCGGAGTTTCGCCGCCCTCTCCGGGTCCGGCTCGGGCGTGCCGTTGATCGTCGCCACCAGGGAGTGGTACCTGGTCAGCAGCTTCAGGCCGGTCGACATGGCCGGCCACTGCGCCGCCTCGCCGTTCCGGTCGGGCTCGACGATGCCGCGCCGGGTCGTGCCGACGTCAGTCTCCCCGGTGATGGCGGCGACCAACTCGGCGGAGTCGGCGGCCACTCGCTCGGCGATGTCCCGGGCATGCGGCGAATCCGCGGGCACGCCGGTCTCCTTGGCGGCCCGTGCCTCCAGGTGAAGCTCCCGATGCCTCTCGATGCGGTCCATCATCTCCGGTGAAGCGATCAGCTTGCCCTGCTCGGTGGCGAAGGCCCGGTGGAAGAAGTGCCGCAGCGCCGTGCGGAATTCCTCGTCCTGCACGATCTCGGCGAGCTCGATCCAGGCCTCCAGCTGCTCGGTCGACGGCTCTTCGGGCAGGTACGGCCGCTGGTTGTGGAGCCGTTCGACATAGCCGGGGTGGACGTCCAGGCCGTCGGTGACGAAGTCCCAGAACCGGTCGATGAGCTGGTCACGGTCGTCGTCGGACATCGACACGAGCTTGTGCATCAGGCCCACCTGTTCTGCCGTGGTGTGCTGCCGTGTGATGGTCCGCAGCACCGCACGGCGCGCCCGGAACTGCCGCAACCGGTCCTCGACCAGGCGCAGATGCGTGACGGCCAGGTCATGCAGGGTGGTCTCCGCGGCGAGCACCCGGCGGATGTCGTCCAGCCCGGCGCCCAAGTCGCGCAGGGTGCGCACGAGTTCGAGACGTGCGACGGCGTGCACGTCGTACTGCCGGAAGCCGCCCGCGGTGAGGCGGGTCGGCGGCACGACGTCCTCATCGGCGTAGTACCTGATGGCGCTCACGCTCAGGCCCGTGCGGCGGGCGGCGTCCCCGATGGAATAGAGCTCGTTCATGGCCGTCACTATCGGATCTCAAGCGACCTGAGAGTCAAGGGACCGGCCAGGACACCAAGACCCGTGAACGTCGACAACGCTCGTGATCAATACGCCTCGTGATCAATGCGCCTGGGCCGCCGGATGAGGCGGTCCGTCCGCGGTGAGGCCGGTACCGGTGAGATAGCGCATCAGCATCGCGACGAGCTCGCGCTCAAGGCGTTCCGCCGCGAGGGGCGCCGGCGCGGCGGCGAGCTGGTGGACGATCAGCTCGACCCCCGCGTCGATGATCGCAGCGGCGGTCTCGACATCCTCGACGATCACCTCGGGGTGGCTCGCGAGGAGTTCGTGCAGCGCACCGACGCGGGCCACCCGCAGTTCGCCGATCTGCTCGACCAGCGCCCGCGAGCGGGGCCCCTCTTCGATCATGAGCCGCAGCAGGCGGGGGTCGTCGCGGTGGTGCTCCAGCGCGGCGAGCACGATGTCGCGCACGACGTCGACGAGCGGGCGCGTACGGTCCTCCGGGCCCGGCACGACCCGCTGCGGCGCGAGATGGCGGGTGAGCAGCTCCGCCAGGACGGCGTCCTTGTTCGGGAAGTACTGGTACAGCGAGCCGATCGACACCCGGGCGCGCTCGGCGATGCGGTTCGTGGTGCCCGCGGCGTACCCGAACTCGGCGAAAACGTGAGCAGCCGCGGTCAGGATGCGCTCGCGCGTCAGCTCGGCCCGGATCTGACGAGGCTGTTTCCGCGGCTCCAGGCGGCGGTCTTCCGGACGCATGCCCCTCCTCGGTACGGCCGCGAAAGCGAGTTTCGCCAAGGTGAATGATTACTCATAATGATGCCATGACCAGAAGCGATCCCCTCGACCTCCTCGATCCCCGGGCCGCCGGGGTGCTGCGCCGCCTGCACTCGGCCAACAGCCGGCAGCTGCCACGGATCCTGCTGCGGCTGGCCCCCGACCTGCCCGCGCTCGCGCTCGGGCGCCCGAGGCGGTCGTCGCCCACCGCGGCCGAGGGCATGGACGATGCGTACCTCGCGCTCGGGCGGGAGCAGGCCGCCTACTGCTACGCGCAGGCCCGCGCGGTGCGGGCCCGCCGGGTCGTCGAGTTCGGGACGTCGTTCGGGGTCTCGACGATCTGGCTGGCCGCGGCCGTCCGCGACAACGGGGGCGGCACGGTGATCGGCACCGAGATGGTCCCGGCGAAGGCAGAACGCGCCCGCACCCACGTACGGGAGGCGGGCCTGGCGGACCACGTCGACATCCGTACCGGCAACGCCCTGGAGACCCTGCGCGACCTCGACGGGCCCGTCGACCTCATGCTCAACGACGGCTTCCCCGACGCGGCCCTCGACGTGCTGCGCCTCGTCGCCCCGCAACTGCGCCCCGGCGCGGTGGTGATCACCGACAACGTCGGGATGATGCGCGGCGACTACGCCGACTACCTGGCCTGGGTGCGCGACCCGGCGCACGGCTTCGTCTCGGTCCGGGTGCCCTACAAGGGTGGCACCGAGGTCTCGATCCGCGTCAACGGCACGTAGCCGGGACCCCGTTCGGCTGCGGAGTCCGCTGCGGAGCCGGGCGCCGCCCTGGGGTACGCGGCCGGGAGCCTCTCGCCGGACGCGTCGGAGATTCTTGACGCGTCGGAGTTTCCCGACGTATCGTCCCGTCATGCCTGCCGACGTGTTCGGCGCGCTGGCCAACCCGGTGCGCCGCAAACTGCTCGAAAGCCTGCGAGAAGGTCCGCGCTCCACAGGGGAGTTGGCCGGGCTGTTCGAGCTCGGGAGACCCGCGGTCTCCGAGCACCTGGCGGTGCTCCGCACCGCCGGGCTGGTGCGGGAGGAGCCACGCGGCCGGCACCGCTTCTACCACCTCGAACCGGCACGGCTGGCCCAAGTCAGCGAGTGGCTGCATCCGTTCGAGCACTACTGGAAGCAGCGCATGAACGCGCTGTCCGATCTTCTGGACGAGGACGACGAGACATGACCGAGAACAACACGATCACCTGCGAGAAGTTCCTGCCCCACCCGCCGGCGGCGGTGTGGAAGGCCCTCACCGACCCCGGCCTCCACGCCCGCTGGTGGGCCGCCGGCGACATCAAGCCCGTCGTCGGGCACCGCTTCGCCCTCGACATGGGCCACTTCGGCAGCCAGCCGTGCGAGGTGACCGAGGTGGACGACCAGCGGCTGCTGGCCTACCGATTCGCCGAGGGCTCGCTCGACACGACCATCACCTGGACCCTGCACCCGGAGGGCAAAGGCACCCGTCTCGTGCTCACCCACGCGGGCTTCGACCTCGACTCCCCGATGGGCCGGCAGGCGTACGACGGCATGGGCAAGGGCTGGCCCGGCCTTCTGGACCGTCTCGGCTCCGTCTTGGGCGAGGCCGCCTAGAGCCCGTCCGGCAAATGCTCTCCGGCTCAGCAGAACGGCCGGAACTCCTTGAAGTCCGGCGTCGGTTGGGGATCGGGCAGCCGGTAGGCCCGGGTCCGCGGCCGGCCACTGGCGGGGTCGGTCGTCCCGCCGGCCAAGGCGCCCGGCACGGGAGACCACCCCAGATTGATCTCGAAGTACGCGGCGGCGGCGCCGACCGAGGGCCACCAGACGTCGTCGAGCAGCACGATGCCGCCGGGCCGGACGATCCCGCCCAGGAAGTGGAGGTCGACGAACACGTTGTGGAAGTGGTGGCTGCCGTCGACGAACGCCGCGTCCGCGGCGAAGCCCACATCGGCCAGCCTGGCGAGGAACCCCTGCGACGGTTCGGTGACCAGCTCGGCGACGCCGTCCAGGCCGGCGCTGCACAGCAGTTCCCACCCCACGCCGTCGTACGCCGTGTACTGGAACGGGTCGATCACCACGTGCCGTGGGGTGCGTGAACCGGCGCGCAGCAGCGCCTCGCCGACCGCCAACGCCGAGGCACCGTAGGCGAGTCCGATCTCGACGACCGTGCCCGCTCGCTCGTCCACCAGGAGGTCACGCACCTGATCGCAGTCGCGCTCCGGCAGGCTGACGGTGGCGAAGTCGGGAGCGCCGTCGGGAGTTCGGGGCGGTCCGTGCTCGGCGAGCTCGCGGCGTACGGCAGCGATTCGCTCCGGCCACTCCCCTGCGGCTCCGTCCGGTTGCGCAGTCGAGCTCACCAGAGAACTCCTTCCTGGCTGAGGGCACATGACACAGCCCACTGTGGCACTCGGCCGCGGCCGATGCCGTTGTGCGGCGTGCGTGCCGGAACTCACGGCTCCACGGGGGTGTAGAAGGAGACCTCCCTCTTCTCCAGCAACGGCCGGACCTGGTCCACCACATAGCGCTGGTAGTGGGGGCTGGCCACGTGCGCGTCGAACGCCGCCCGGTCCCGGTACAGCTCGTACAGGACGAACTCGTCCGGGTCGTCCACCGAGCGGTTCACCGTGAACGACAGGCAGCCCGGCTCCTGCCGCGTCACCGAGATGTGCGGTCGCAGAGCCTGCGCCACATCCTCTCCCCTGCCTCGCTGGACGACGTAGCGCGCCACGACGGAGTACATGGGCATCCCTTCAGAGTCGGTCGGACGAGAGGCGGACAGCACCGGCCGCACTCCCGCCGGGCATCCGCGACGGCGAGGGTGCCCGGTCGCGTCCGCGTCATGTGCGGGCCCGACTTCCTTACGTTCATGGCGGGATGATCGCGGCGGAGATCCCGCCGTCCACCGGGATCACCGCTCCGGTGACGTAGTCGGAATCGGTGCTGAGCAGGAACTCGATCACGCGGACCACGTCGTCCGGTGTCGCCACTCGGCCCAGCGGAGAAACGCCGGAGGGCCGGTAACCCGAAGGGGAGTCCTCGCCGACCTGCCTGATCATCGGTGTGTCCACGGTGGAGGGCGCGACGGCGTTCACACGCACGTGCCGGGACGCGACCTCGACCGCCATGACGCGCACCAGTTGGGCCAGCGCCACCTTCGACGCCGCGTACGCACCGCCGCCCGTCTTGGGCCGCACCGCCGCGATGGACGCGATCATGACCATGCGGGCCGGCGCCTCGGCCGTCGCCCCACGGGCGAGGAGCGGCATGGCCGACCGTGCGCAGAGCCACGCGCCACGGGTGTTGACGCGGAAGACGGCGTCGAAGTCCTCTGCCGGCATCTCCGTCAACGGCCCGGTGCGCAGCACTCCGGCCGAGCAGACGAGAGCGTCGATGTGCTCCGTGGCGCGGCCGATTTCCTCGAAGGCCGCACGAACAGCGGCCTCGTCCGCCACGTCGCACGCCATCGCCTTCAGCCGGGTTCCCGAACCCGAGCCGGATGCCGCAGCCTCGGCGTCCAGGGTCCCGGTGTGCCGATCCAGTGCGTACACGCTCCATCCGGCGGCGAGAAGGCGGCGGCAGCACGTGAGCCCGATCCCCGAGCCGGCCCCGGTGACCACCGCCACGGACGTCACCCGCTCTCCCCTCCCCCGGCGCCGACGGCACGCCAGTGCCGCATGGGGGCGCCCGGAACCGGTGATGCGAACCGGGAGATCCGGTTCATCTTCAGTGAGCCGACGTAGACGGTTCGCAGGTCGTCACCGCCGAAGGCGATGCTCGTGGGGAAGCGGATGAAGGTCCCGTCCGGATCTTCGAAGATCTTCACCGCCTCGCCGTCCGGCTTGATGACGAAGAGGCCGTTGCGGGTGATCTCGGTGACCCACAGATTGCCCTCCGCGTCGAAGGTGATGCCGTCGACCATGGCGCCGGGGAACAGCGGCTCCGGCCCGAACGTCTCCCGCCCGCTGAGCGTGCCGTCGTGGGCGACCGTGAACCGGGTGACGCATCCGGCCGTTGTCTCCGCGACGTACAGGTGCGGCCCGTGCAGGCGTACCTCGTTGGTGAACCGGAAGCCGTCGGCGACGATGCGGGCTCCCGTCCCGTCCACCAGCAGGATGTAGCCGTCGGCGACGGCCGACTCCAGTGCGGCGGAACGCGGTTCGCAGCGGGTCGACACCGGTATCCACATCCGCTCGGCGTCGTCGAGGTATACGAAGTTGACCGCGCCGAGCCGCTCACCGTCGAGCTGGTCGACGAGCACCGTCTTGCCGCCGTCGCGGTCGAGACGGAAGACGCAGCCCTCCTCGATGTCGGCGACGAGGAACCGGCCGTCGGAGCAGAGCGCGACGCCGTTGGGCACTCCGCCCTTGGGGCCGACGAGCCGTTGCCCGCCGTCGGCGCCGATCCGGGTCAGCGCTCCCCGGAGGTCCGACACCCAGAGTGTGCCGTCCCGTTCGGCGACGACGCACTCCGGCCGGCTCAACTCCGTCCCGAGGTACTCGATGTCACCGCCGCGTAGGCGGAAGCCGTCGATCGCGCTCATTCTCGTCCACCTTTCTCCCCTTTCTCCCCGTCACGCATGGAGGCACCTGCTGCGATCATGCACCTCGTACACGTCAACCGGGCGCGGTACGGGGCGTGTTCAGGCCTGCAACGGGTCCCGGTGCGTGTCCTTGGCGATGTAGGCGGCGACCGCGGTGAGCGCGTACAGACCCACCAGGTACAGCGAGACGCCCAGGGTGTGCGGTGGCCCGCCCGAAGCGAGGAGCAGGGAGGAGACGATCAGGGGCGTCAGTCCGCCTCCGATCGTGCCCGCCAGCTGATAGCCCAGGGACGAACCGGTGTACCGGGTACGTGTCGAGAACAGCTCACCGAGCCAGGCCGCGAGCGGTGCGTAGGCGACACCGTGGGCCAGGCTGAACAGACCGAACCCGACGAACAGCAGCGTGGTGTCACGGGTGTTGACCAGCTCGAACATGACGAACACCGTGATCGCCTGCAACGCCGTTCCGATGAGGACGACCGGACGCCGTCCGATGCGGTCCGACAGCGAGGCGAACACCGGCTGAGCCAGCAGACCGATCACCTGGCACACCACCACCGCGTCGAGGGCGATGGTCCTGCTGTAGCCGAGCTCCATGGAGTAGGACACCGCGAACGTGCCGTAGATGGCGCTCGTCGCGAACGGGCCGACGGCCAGTGCCAGTGCGATGAGCAACTGCCGCGGGTTGCGCAGCACACCCAGGATGGGGACGTCGCGCTTTCCGGCCGGGCCCTTCCCCGCCGGATCGCCGGCCTCCCGCTCCTGTTCCTGTTCTTGCTCCCGCTCCTGCTGGGCCTTGCGGAAGACCGGGCTCTCGGCGACGCCGAGCCGGATCCACAGCCCGACGCCGACCAGGACGATGGAGGAGAGGAACGGCACACGCCAGCCCCACGCGAGAAAGGTGTGCTCCGGCATCAGCGTGACGAGCGCGAAGACGCCGTTCGCCAGAAGGATGCCGCCGAAGACTCCCATCTGCGGGACGCTGCTTGCCAGGCCGCGGCGGCGCCCGGCGTGCTCCATCGACATCAGCACGGCGCCGCCCCATTCGCCGCCGCCGGACAGGCCCTGGAAGAGGCGCATCAGCACCAGCAGCACCGGTGCCCATATCCCGATCACGCCGTAGGTAGGGAGGAGGCCGACGCCGATCGTGGCGAGCCCCATCAGCATGATGGACAGCACGAGCATGCGCTTGCGGCCGATGCGGTCACCGAAGTGCCCCCAGATCACGGCCCCGAGGGGACGCGCGATGTATCCGAGGGCGAGGGTGGCGAAGGAGGCCAGAACGCCCGCCGCCTCGCTGTACTTGGGGAAGAAGAGCGTGTTGAACACCGCGGCGGACGCGACTCCGAAGATGTAGAAGTCGTACCACTCGATGACCGCGCCGACGAAGCTGGACGCGAGGACCCGGCGGATCATCGGCTTGGTCGAAGCGGTGTCACCTGCTGTCGGAGGCGGGGCCTTGGCCCCGGCATCGGTCATGGATTCCGTGGTCATCGGCTGCTCCTCGCGGGCCGTTCTGAGGGTCGGGGAACGTGCGTCCGTGCATCGGTGTACGGCCCGGCGGGGTCGGCCGGCGTCACGGGGCCGCCGATCGCCGCCAGCATGTCGAGGCTCGACTCTCCGCTGACGCCGGGCCAGTTGGTGCGGACGACCAGGTCGGTGACGCCGGCTCGGGCGAGGTCCCTCATGCCGTCGCGGCATTCATCGGCCGTGCCCACGAGGTACGGGCACTCGGAGCCGTCCGCCGTGGTGTAGCCCCACTCGCTGTACTGCTCGGCGCGCTGCCGCAGGGCCCGTTCTGCTGCTTCCCGCCCGATCGTGTCCGTGACCAGGACGTCCCGGCGGAGCGCCACCGATCCGTCCCGTGGGGCGAGCGACAGCAGTCCGGCGACCGCCGAGGGCGTCGCCTGCGGGCCGATGAAGGGTGTGAACCCGCGGTCGACGGCGCGGGTGAAGGCCCGCCGGTTGCCTGCCGCGTACCAGATCGGCGGATACGGCTCGTTGACCGGCCGCATCCCGGAGGCGGCGTCGGCGCCGTCCGGCGAGCCGCCGAGCCAGAGGGTGATCAGGCCGTCCAGGGTTCGCAATTGAGCATCGAGCCTGGCCTCGCGGGGCACCCCGAACGCGTCGAACTCCACCTGCCGGTAGCCCTGTCCCGCACCGACCACCAGCCGGCCTCCGGAGAGGACGTCGAGGGTCGCCAACTCCTCTGCCAGCTGGACCGGGTTGAGGAACGGCATCAGGAGCACGCCCGCGACGAGCCGCATGTCGCCGCTCTCGGGGATCAGGTGGGAGAGGAGAGGCAACGGTTGCAGGTAGGCGCGGGGGCCGGTGAGGAAGTGCTGGCCGGCGACGACCGCGGAGTAGCCGGCGTCGCGGGCGGCCCACGTGATGCGCAGTGCGTCGTCGGCCAGTTCGGCCCCGCCGGCCGAGGTCCCACCGTGAAGGGCTGCGGCAAGTCGCATGTCTCGAACACCCTCCAATCCGGGGAGGTCCATCTAGTGAAACGCTTATGCCGCTCTGCGGTCCCATGTTCCTACACCGGCCACTCGTGACGGTCAAGGGCGAACACAAGGAAGACCGATGAGGGCCGGGCAGGGCGAGCCGCGGGGGAACCGGAGGAGGACAGGTGCCGCAACGGCCCTGCGCCGGGCCGGATTGCCGCACGCGGCGGCGGGGCGGCGGGGCGGCGGCAGCCCACCGCTGCCCGTCGCAGCGCGGCAGGCGTCAACTGCCCGCCGCCGTACAACCGTTGGGACTTGCTCGTCAGGGCGCGTTCCGCGACGGCACGGGCAGGCATGCGAGGGCGCGCGAGGAGCAGGCGCCCGCAGCCCGCAGCCCGCAGCCCGCAGCCCGCAGCCCGCAGCGAGCGATCCGTACCACTCATTGAAATGGTCGTGCCGTGATGCGAAACTTCCCCGCAAAGACGCAGCACGGTGAAGTGAGCGTGAAGCAAGCATGCCGGGATCGCCCGACCACGAGACGTCGGCGAACGACGCCGAGGTCCCCATCAAGCGTTCCTACGCCTCCTACTCCTCGCCCGGCCAGGCCTCCCTCCGTGCCTGGGCCGAGCACCACGGCGAGCGGCCGGGTCCGTACCGCCCGCGTTTCATGGTGTATTCGGGGCTCGGTTCGCCCCGTATGACGGCCGACAGGCTCGGGCTCCTCCAGCAGCTCGGGGCCGAGTCGTTCCTCCTGGCCGCCGATCTGCCGTCCCAGCTCGGCTACGACGCCGACCACGAGTTGGCGTTCGCCCAGGTCGGCCGCGCGGGCGTCTCCTGCTCCACGCTGGAGGACTTCGCCTCCATCTGCTCGGGGCTGGACCTCGATGCGGCCGACAGCCTCGGCATGCTCGCGAACTCGATCGGCCACATCGGCCTCGCGATGGTGGTGTCGGTCCTGCGTGACCGGAGTGCGTCCGATGTCCGGCTCGTCATGCAGAACGATCCGCTCAAGGAGTTCACGGCGCGCGGCACGGAGATCCACGAGCCCGAGCAGGCCGTGCGCATCGCGTGCGACTGCGTCGCGTACGCGATCGACGAGGACCTTCCGGGTGCGGCGATCACGGTGTGCTCCAACCACTACGACGTGGCCGGCGCCGGTCCGGTGCTCGGTGTGGCGCTGGCGTTCGCCAACGCACTGGTCTACGTCGACGAACTCGTGGCACGGGGGTACGCCGCGACCGACGTCCTCGGAAAGATGATGTTCTTCCTCAACGAGCGCAGCGACCTCTTCGTCGGCGCCTCGCTCTTCCGTACCGCCCGGGTCCTGTGGGGGCAGATCGTCGAGGAGCGGTACGGACTCCCGGTCGCCGATCAGCCCGTCATGACGATCATGGGCTACTCCCATGGTCTCGAATCGGCCGACGAGCCCCTGGTGAACATCCCGAGGGTCACGCTCAGCGTGCTGAGCTCGATGCTCGGCGGCGTGGACTACCTCTGCGCGACGGGCTACGACGAGGCTCTTCGGATTCCGTCGGCCGACTCGGCGGCCCTGGCGCTGCGGACGATGCAGGTCGTCGCGTTCGAGCACGGCGCCATGACGTCGCTCGACCCGCTCGCGGGGAGCCTCAAGACCGTGGACGTCGACGCGTACCTCATCGGGCAGGTCGAGCATGAGATGGCCAGGATCGCGGACAACGGGGGCGCCCTCGAGGCACTGCGCAACGGCTACATCACCCGGCGGATCGATGAGAACCGCGGGACCCGGCAGCGCCAACTCGAGGACGGCGAACGGCACATGGTCGGAAGCAGCATCTTCCAGAGCCCGGAGAACCGGGACCTGTTCGCGGGGCGCAGCGCCGGGGAGATCGGCTTCGCCGACGTCGAACAGGACGCACGCGACCGGTTGAAGCGGCACAAGGAGGCCAGGGACGGCGAAGCCGTGCACTCGGCGCTGGCACGGGTCCAGGACGCCGCGGCGGGAACGGCCAACCTCGTGCCCGTCACCGTCCTCGCCCTTCGGGCGGGAGCGACCACGCAGGAGATCGTGGCGGCGACGCGAGCGGGGTTCGAGCGATGACGCACCGTGGGCGGGTGGTCCTGGCGAAGGTGGGGCTCGACGGGCACGACGTGGGCATCAACCTCGTCGCCAAGTCCCTCGTCGGCGCCGGATTCGAGGTCGTCTACCTCGGCAAGCGGGTCTCGACGGACCTGATCGTCGCCACCGCCGTCGACGAGGACGCGGACTTCATCGGAGTCAGCTGCCTGAGCGGAGGGCTCGGCCATTTCGCGGTCAAGGTGGTGGAGCGCCTACGCGCCGACGGCGTCGACATCCCCGTCATCGCGGGCGGCATCGACGAGCCCGCGGAGATTGAGGAGATGCTCGCGGCGGGCGTCCGTCAGTACCTCGGGCCGGGATCCAGCAATGACAGCGTCGTCGAGGCGTTCCGTTCCGCCGGCCTCCGGTGAAACGCAGCTCCGGGGATCCCGGAGAGGGACGGGAGCGAGGCCCGGCCGGGCGCAAATGGTCGGGCAGCAGGCGGGGTCGGGCCCTCACGCCCTTCGCCGCAGGCGGCCCATACCGCCTCTTGTTAGATTGAGGCGCCTACATCCCAGGAGGGGCGAAGCATCTTGGAGCAAGACGCCGAGTCATCAGCCAGAACGCCCGTCCGCTCAGTGGCCCGCGCGGTCGACATCCTCCTGGCGCTCGGCAACGGACCGCGGCGCCTGGCGGAGGTCAGCGGCGAAGCCGCACTGTCGAAGACGACCGCGTACCGGATTCTGTCCACGCTCAGGCAGAAGGGCATGGTCCTCCAGGACGAGACCACCGGCGAATACCGGCTGGGGCCGGCCTGCTTCCACGTCATGTCGAGCGTCGTGAGCGGTCACGCCGGGTTCCCCTTCGACGCCAACCGCGATCTCGAAGAGCTGCGCGAGCAGACCCAGGAGACCGTGACGGTGCACGTCCGCGCCGGCCTCTCGCGGATCTGCATCCAGGAACTGCCCAGCCCCCAGGCGATCCGCTACACGGCGGGGCTCGGAGCCAGCGCCGGAATCCACGTCGGGTCGGCGGGCAAGGTACTGCTCGCGTTCCTCGAACCCGCCGAGCGCGAAGCCCTGCTCGACACCCTGGAGCCCAGGCCCATGACCGACGCGACGATCACGGACATGGGCGTGCTCCGGCGCCAGTTGCAGACCGTCGCCGAGCGGGGCACGGCCTTCAGCTCCGGCGAACGCGTCGCCGGCGCGGTCGGGGTGAGCGCACCGGTCTTCGACGGCAATGGCGTCGTCATCGCCGCCCTCAGCGTCCTCGGCCCGGCGGCCCGCATCGACGAAGCTCGCCTCCACGAGTTCGAGAAGCTCGCCCGCAACACGGCCGAGCGGATCACCAGCCGCATCCACCCCCGGTGAACCGGCGGCCCGCCGCATTCCGACACCGGTCTCATCCGGCCGGTTCGAACCAATACGTCGGCCGGCCCTCGTCGGTCTCCCCCACCACCAGGTCGACGGGACAGGGCAGGCTCACCGGTTCACTCAGCCCGCGCACGCGTCCGAAGAGCAGCGGCCCTCCGTCGTCCAGCGCGGCCTGCCCGAGCATGTAGGGCACTTCGAGACCGGGCCGCGGAACGTGCACTTCGGTGACGGTGAGCAGCGTGGCCGTGCGCGCGAACGGCACCTCCTGGACGTCCGGGCCTCCGCAGCGGTGGCACACGGCACGTGCGGGCCAGGCCGTCGCCGCGCAGTCCGGGCACCTGCTCCCGACGAGGCGGTTCCCGTCGGGGTCGAACCGGGGCCGCTCCCCGGTCGGCTTCCGCTCAAGAGCCCGCTCTAGTCCCATGGCTCCAGCCTCTCCAGGATGTGTACGTTCCCTGCCGCCGACTCCCCTTCGAGCCATCCGCCGCTGTTCTGCGCCAACGCGATGCGTGGAGCCCGTACTTGGCGTGCCCCGGCCTCACCTCTGAGCTGCCAGGTGAGTTCGGCGATCTGCGCGAGCCCTGTGGCGCCGACGGGGTGCCCTCGTGAGGAGAGTCCTCCGCTGGGGTTCATCGGCAGCGACCCGTCGAGGCGGGTCGCGCCCGCGCGGAAGAAGTCCGAGGCACCGCCGGGCTCGCAGAAGCCGAGATGCTCGGCGTAGAGCAACTCCGCCGGAGCCATGGCGTCGTGGACCTCGGCGACGTCGATGTCGCCGGGACCGAGACCCGCCTGCTTGTAGGCGCCTTCGGCGCACACCGTCGACATGGGGCTCTCGCCCTGCGGATCGGCCGTGAACCCGGAGGCGCCCTGGGAGGCGATCACGCGGACGGTCGGGCGGGCACCGGATTCCAGTGCCCCCCGCCGGGTCACGACTGCGGCCGCCGCACCGTCGCAGATCGAACTGCACATGAGCAGGGTCAGCGGATCGGCGATGGTACGCGCGTCGCGCACCTGCTCGGCCGTCACTTCCGCGCGGTGCTGCGCGTACGGGTTGAGCGCCCCGTTGGCGTGGCTCTTGACCGAGACGTCGACGATGTCGCCGACGCTCAGCGAACCTTCGGCGATCAGGCGCCGCAGGCGCATCGCGTAGACGGCGGTGAACTGGATGCCCAGGCCGCGGACCACGTCGAGGTCGGCCGCCGACTCCAGCGCGTCGAGCGTCAGCGACAGGTCGGAGACGAACATCTTCTCGAAGCCGACGGCCAGCACGATGTCGGCAGCGCCGGCACGTACCGCCAGCACGGCCTGCGCCAGAGCGCTGGACCCGCTGGCGCAGGCGTTCTCGATGTTGACGATCGGTATCCGCTCGACGCCGATCTCGCGCAGCACCGTCTGGCCACGCACCATTTCCTGGCCCTGGAGCAAGCCGGCCATGGCGTTGGCCGAGTAGGCGGCGTCCAGGTCCCCGACGCCGATTCCGGCGTCGAGGAGCGCCCGCACCGCGGCACCGCGGGCCAGGTCCTTCAGCGACAGGTGGGGATGCCTGCCGAAGGGATGCATCCCGACGCCCGCGATCACGACGTCATCGGTCACTGCGAACCTCCTTGCGCCAGTTCCGACTTGATGCTGAGCCGGTCGACCTTCCCGTAGGAATTGCGGGGGATCTCGGACCACACGGCCACACGCTTCGGGGCACGCATCCCGAGTCTTGGGCGGGCGAAAGTGAGAACGTCCTCCTCGGTCAGGGTGGAACCGGCGCGGGGACGGACCACTGCCGTCACCGCGTCGCCCCAGCGCTCGTCCGGCATTCCCAACACGACCGCCTCGTCGATGCCGTGGTGGGCGCTGAGCACGTCCTCGACTTCGCGCGGAGCGATGTTGAAGCCACCCGAAATGATCATTTCGTCGCGGCGCCCGCGGAGGTAGACGAACCCCCGCTCGTCGGTGACGGCGAGGTCCTTGGTCCGCAGCCAGCCGTCACTCAGGACGTCGGCCGTCTCCTCGGGCTTGCCGTGGTAGCCGGTCATCAAGTGCTGCCCGCGTACGAAGACTTCACCGAGTTCGCCGGGCGCCGCCTCTCTGCCGTCGTCGTCGCGGACCTCGACGGCCACGGTCTTCCAGGGCCGTCCGGCGGAGAACCGCGCTTCGGCGTCGAGGTGGTCCGCCCGCTGGAGACACGTGATCGTCATCGGCGCCTCCGACTGCCCGTAGTCCTGGATGAGAGTCGGTCCGAAGCGCTCAACCGCGCGCTGGAGAACAGCCGCCGGGATACTCGAAGCGCCGTAGACGATCAAGTCGTAGCCCCACTCCCCCGATTCGGCCGCCATGATCGCTTCGAGCATCGCGGGCACGATCTTCAGCGTTCTGACTCGCGGCGACCGCGACAGCCTCCACACCTCGTCCGGATCGAACGCGGGCTGCACACGGACTCCGGCACCGCTGAGGAGGTACGGCAGCACGAAGTAGCCCGCTCCGTGTGAGACGGGCTGGGTGAGGACGATCTGCTCCCCGGGCGCCACCGGGCCCACTTCGAGAAGAAGGTTGACGGCGACCTCACGGACGGCGCGGTAGGACAGCTCCACGCCCTTCGGACGTCCGGTCGTGCCGGAGGTGTAGGAGATCCACGCCGTCCGCTCCGGATCCGTCGCGCGGACACGGGCCTCTCCCGGTGTCTCCTCGACGAGCCGCTCGGCGGACACACCGCCCCCTGCCGGTTCGTCGAAGGCGATGGCGACCAGCCCGAACTCCTCGCGCAGAGCCATCGCCTGCTCCTCGAACTCCGCGGAGTAGAACAGCGCCCGCAGGCCGGCGTCCCGGGCCACGTAGCGGAAGTCCTCAAGATGCAGCCGGGCGTTGAGCGCGACACGGACGCGCCGCCCGAGGGCGATGGCCGTGTCCGCCTCGACGTACGCGGTGCGGTTGTGCGACAGGACACCGACAGCGGCGGCCGACGGGATGCCCAGGACGTCCAGCGCGTTGGCAAGGCGCTCGCCGCGTGCCAGCAGTTCCCGAAAGGTCCGGGAGATACGGCCGTCGTCCACGGCGATCGAGTCCGGAAACATGCGAGCGGCTCGGCGCAGCATGTATGCGGTGTCCAGGGCGCTCTCCTTCGTCCACGGCGCAGTTCAGCAGCGCGGACACCGTAACAGCGTTTCGTATCGCGCATCAATCGTTTCACTCAGTGGCACGCATGGTGAGGGCACACAACAGGCGGCCGGGCGAGAGCGCCGTGCAGTGCAGTGCCGGACGGGAGCCGGATCCGATGTGGCGCCGAGAGGTGCAGGCGGCGCCTATACCTTGTTCGCGTTGGAACACCGATGTCTGGAAGGCCGGGCGGCCAAGCCGGGAACAGCCGGTCCGGTCCTCGCGGTTGCATCGACCGAGGGCCGACGCCGCACCAGCAGCGAACACGGAGGCCACGAGGTCGTCCGCCCCACCGGGATCCCGGCCCCGGGATCGCGCTACGCCCGCCGCTGTTCACCAGGACCAAGCTGATTTCCCAGGAGGACTGTCCAATGACCGACCGGCCCTTGACGCTCATGGCAGTGCACGCCCACCCCGACGACGAGGCCACCGGGACCGGAGGGATCCTCGCGCGATACGCGGCGGAAGGCATCCGCACGGTTCTCGTGACGTGTACCGACGGCGGTTGCGGTGACGGACCGGGAGGCGTCAAGCCGGGCGATCCCGGGCACGATCCTGCGGCCGTCGTCCTGATGCGCCGTCAGGAACTCGAGGCGAGCTGCGAGGTCCTGAAGGTCAGCGATCTGGAGATGCTGGAGTACGCCGACTCCGGGATGACGGGCTGGCCGAGCAACGACGCCCCCGGATCCTTCTGGCAGACCCCCGTGGAGGAAGCGGCCGCCCGGCTCGCGGAGCTCATGGAGCACTACCGGCCCGATGTGGTCGTCACCTACGACGAGAACGGCTTCTACGGCCACCCCGACCACATCCAGGCCCACCGCATCACGATGGCGGCGCTGGAGATGACCGCGCTGACGCCGAAGACGTACTGGACGATGGTGCCGCGCTCGATGATGCGGCAGTTCGGGGAGACCATGCGCGAGTTCGGCGAGGACATGCCGGAGCCGGATCCCGCCGAGGCCGCCGCGCTGGCCGAGATCGGCCTCCCCGACGACGAGATCACCACGTGGGTGGACACCACCGCATTCAGCAGCCAGAAGTTCGATGCGCTGGCCGCGCACGCCAGTCAGGGCGAGAACATCTTCTTCCTCAGGATGGGCAAGGAGAGGTTCGGCGAGTTGATGGGCATGGAGACCTTCCTACGCGTCAAGGACGCCACCGGCGCAGCCGTACCGGAGGACGATCTCTTCGCAGGACTCCGCTGATCCGCCCTCCGGCCCCTCAGGGAGGGCCGCAGCCCGGGATCGGCCCCGCGTCCGACCCGGGCCCGCCCCGCGGGCTACTGCGGGTGCGGCCGCAGCGCGGGGTCGACGCAGCGGGACGGTTCGAGACGGTCCGCGAGAGTGCGCAGCACCGACGCGAGCCGCTGCCGCGACCGCCGGACCTTCGGCGGCTTGTCGGGGACCTGGGGCGCGCCGGGCAGGGCGGAGTGTGCGAGGTTGCGCGTCGCGTCGGCGACGAGGGGGCCTTCGATCGGGAACATGCCGTCTCCTTCGGAGCTGATGGATTTCGGGTGCGGTGCGTCGTCGGTGCGGTGCGTTTTCGGTGCGATGGATCTCGCTGCCGTGCGTTGTCGCTGCCGTGCGTTTTCGGTGCGGTGCGTCGGTGTCAGTGGTGCGTCGGTGTCAGTGGGGTACGGGCCCGGTGGTGGCCCGTACGACCAGTTCGGTCGGCAGCTCTATGTGCGGCGTCTTCCCCTCCTCCGGGGGCTGGAGGATCAGCCGGCCGGCGATGCGGCCCTTCTCGCCCATCGGCTGCCGCACCGTCGTGAGGCGCGCTCGCTCTGCTTCCGGCACGTCGTCGAAACCGGCGACCGAGATGTCGCGGCCGACGGCAAGACCCCGTTGTTCGCATGCGTCGAGGACGCCGAGGGCCAGCACGTCACCGATCGCGAGCACCGCCGTGGGACGGTCGGCGACGTCCAGGAAGTGAGCGGACGCGGCGGCCGCCGCGGAGCGGGAGTTGCGGCCGGCGGCGACGACGCGGACGCTGCGCCAGTCGACTCCGACCTCTTCGAGGGCGTCCCGGTACCCGGTGAGACGTCCGCGCAAGTCCGAGCAGTCGGTGGCGAGTTGCTCCTCCACGCTCGCCGGGCCCGACATCCCCGGACCGGATACGTGGTCGACCATCACTGCGACGCGGCGGTGGCCGAGCCGGGCGATGTGCTCACCCGCGAGGCGTGCCGAGGCCCGCTCGTCGATGCCCACGTACGGGATCCCCGGATCGTCGCTCTCGTCCGTCGTCACCAGCGGAAGGCCCCGCGCCCTGATCAGCTCCTTCGCGGGATGGCCGACGGGCACGCAGTAGAGGCAGAAGCCGTCCACCACCGCGTCGCGCACGGCCGTCTCCGAACCGCCCGTACCGGGCGGCATGGGGATCAGCAGGAGGCCGGTGCCGGACTCCTCGGCGACCTCGGCGACACCGCGCAGGAAGCCCACGGAGTAGGGATCGGCGAAGGCGTAGGAGAGCGTCTCGGTGAAGACCAGGCCGATCGCCCCCGCCCTCCCGCGCCGCAGCGACCGCGCCGCAGCGTCCGGGCCCGGGTATCCGAGGCGTCGCGCGGCCTCGAAGATCCGCTCACGCAAAGCCTTGTTGAGCTGGTCCGGACGGCCGTAGGCGTTGGAGACCGTGGTACGTGACACCCCGACCTCGTCGGCGACGGTCTGAAGCGTCGCCTTCTTCGCTCGCGAGTCCATGGCCCCCACCGCGTTCGTATCCGTTGCGTGCCGACCGTGTGCAGCCGGTTTCTGTATCGATTAAGTCTGTATCGATACAGTACGAAGCCGCGAGAGCGCCTGTCCAACTCTTTTTTCCGCCTTGGGTCTTTCAGCCGCGGGTCTTCAGCCGCGGGCCTGCCCGGGCCTGCCGCGGTGCTCTGCTGACGCTCCTCCGCCGGGAGCGCCCACGCTCAAGAGGCTTCTTCGACGGCCTGCTTGATGCGGCGGCCGAAATCCTCCGCGTCCTTGCGCGCCGCGGAGAGCGCGGCGCCCGCCATCACCTTGCCGACGCCGTGTCCGGTCAGCGAGTTGAACAGCCGCACCCGCGTGGCACCTTCACCGTCGGGCTCCAGGTCGTAACCGCCCTCCTCGACGGTCACCAGGTTCTGCGACGTCTCGGTCCAGCGGATCCTCGTGGGCGGTTCGAACCCGGTGATGCGGAACTCCCGGCGGGTGCGCACCCCCGAGTCCTTGACCGTGCTCCTGTAGACGGTGCCGACTCCGACCGGGCCGTCGGTCGCCTTGGTCATCTCCTGCACCCGCGGGCTGAACCGCGGATCGTTCTCACCGTCGGCGAGGAAGGCGAAGACCTCCTCGACCGGGCGGTCGATCCGGGTCGTCACCTCGAACTGTCCGGCCATCGTCGCTCCCCTGGCCCCTCAACGGATCCCTCAACGGACCGCTTGCTGAACGGACTTCGCCATCGCACCGCTGCGTTCCGGCGCCGCCGCTCAGGGCTGCTTGCGTGCCTGCTTGCCCGCTCTGCTCGCCGCCTCCTGCTCGGAACCGGCGCTGGCGGTGCTCAGCGAGCCCCCGGCGCTCTCGAGATGCGCGCGTACGAACCACTGGAAGAGCTCCAGGCTCCGCAGCTGCTCGATCAGCATGTCCTGCGTGATCAGGTCGCTCTCGTCGGTGGCCTTCACCGCTTCCCTGTGGTCCTCGATGACGCCGCTGTAGACGAGGTCCAGTGCGCCGAGGTGCTCGATCGACTCGGCACGTCCGATGGCGTAGTCCTCCCACTGCCGCTCCGCCACGAGCACGCCGGGAGTGCCGTGGGGGGAGCCGCCGAGTGTGGAGATGCGCTCGGCCGTCGTGTCGGTCATGTC
This sequence comes from Streptomyces sp. HNM0575, assembly GCF_012726265.1. Taxonomy (GTDB): domain Bacteria; phylum Actinomycetota; class Actinomycetes; order Streptomycetales; family Streptomycetaceae; genus Streptomyces. Next base: position 196,868 of record NZ_JAASAG010000004.1, read on the forward strand.
CCGTACGGAGTCGACCTGGGGGTCGAGCATCTCGTGCACCGCGATGAAGTGCGGGCCGACGACGTTCCAGTGGATGTGCTTGAGGGTCAGGGCGAGATCGTTGAGGGCGTGCAGCCGCATGTTCAGCAGCTGGATGACGTCGCCGCCGGTGCGGGGCGTCATGCCGGGGACCGTGTACTTCGGTTCGGGCGCACTGCTGGGCACGGGTCTCTCCCTCTCCGCATGGACGGTCCGCCCGGTCGGCGGCTTGTTCCCCATGCGACCACCGGTCACCGCGTGGCGCGCGCCGGGAGGGGCGCGCAGTGGCCCATTCGGGAGGCGCGAAGCCACCGCGGCAGCGGAGAGGCCGCGATGCCGGAGAGGCCGCAGCGGGGGTCAGCCCTCCGTCGGTGCGGCGACCTCCCGTACGAGGAAGCTCAGCCGCTGGTCCGCGGGCGGCGCGAGCTCCGCCTGCTCCAGAGCGGTCAGCGCGGAGGCGGTGAGCTGCCCGATGCGTGCCTCGACGGCGGCGACGGCGCCGAGACCGGTCAGGAGGTCCCGGATCTCCTGGAGTTCGCCCGCGCGCAGATCGCGGTTGCCGAGAGCGGCGCGCAACTGCCGTTCCGCTTCGTGCCTGCCGTGTGCGCGGGCCCGTTGCAGCGCGATGGCCACCAGGTACGTCGAGGCGCCGTCGCGGATGTCGTCGCCCGCGGGTTTGCCGGTACGGCCTGCACCACCGAAGACGCCGAGGAGGTCGTCGCGCAGCTGGAAGGCGACGCCGGCGCTGCGGCCCGCGCGGCGCAGCGCGGCGATGAGGTCGGGGTCCGCGCCGGCCATGGCGGCGCCCAGGTGGAGGGGGCGTTCGACGGTGTAGAGGCCGCTCTTGAGGTACGCCACGCGCAGGGACTCCTCGGGGGAGTCGACGCCGGTGCCCTGCCCGTACAGGTCGAGGTACTGGCCCGCGATGGTCTCGGTGCGCATCGCCTGCCAGGCGGGGGCGACGGCCCGTCTTGCCCGGCCGTCCAGCCCGGCGGTCTCGAAGAGGTCGTCGGCCCACACCAGTGCGAGGTCACCGGCGAGGATGGCGGCCGATACGCCGAAGGCGTCGGGGTTGCCGCGCAGTCCGGCGGCGCGGTGCTGGTTGGCGAAGGCGACGTGGGCGGCGGGTGCGCCACGGCGCAGCAGCGATCCGTCCATCAGGTCGTCGTGGATGAGGGCGCAGCCCTGGATCAGCTCCAGCGCCGTGGCGACCTTGAGGGTGGCTTCCGCTCCGGCTCCGCGCGGCTCGCCGCCGCAGCCGCGCCAGCCCCACCACAGGAAGGCGGGGCGCATGCGCTTGCCGCCGCGCAGCACGACGTCGGCGAGGAGGTCGATGACGTCTTCGGCGAACCGGTCGCTGCTGCGGGCGGCCTCTTCGCGGCGGACCGCGAGGTGCCGTGACAGCAGCGCCTCGATGACGGCGGCCGTGTCGTGGTCGGGGTCGATGCCGAGCGTACGGACGTCGCGGACGTCCTGGTTCCCTTCGCGCACATGGGCGCTCGGCCGGCGCTGCATGGCGGCTCCTTCCCCGGAGGTCGGCCCGGCAGCGCTCGTACGCTCGCCACGGCACTCGCGGACAGTGAAGGGATGTCTACGGGGAGTTTTTCAGCCCTGACGACGGGGTGCACCTTCGCGTCCCGGCGTCCGTACGGGAACGATCCCGGCATCCGTACGGGAACGGGCGGGCCCGGCGCGGGGCGGCGAGCGTCCCGGAGGCGGGCATTCACCGCAGGTGGAGGGGCACTCGGCGGGCGAACAGGGACGAAGCAGACGTGAGGCGGTCCCGTATGGCTGCTTCGGGGGCGGGCAGCCGTACGGCGGCGTCCAGGAGGGCCGGCTTCCCGGCCGCGGAGCGCCATGTGGAAGCGCGCGGTGCTCGTGGGGTGCTGGTGCGGTGCTCCCAGGTGCAGGAGGTCCGCCGGGCGCGGCCCGCCGTTGCGGCTGCTGCTGCCGGTGACTGCGGTCCGCAGGGTCCGCACGGGCGAGAGAGGCGTGCCCCATGAGCGACATGAAGCAGGAATCCCACCGAGAAGAGCTCTTCTCCGACTTCGCCCGTGCGGTGAACATTCCCGCCGGTCAGCTCGAGCACTGGCTGGAGACGGAACGGTCCCACGACGTCGGCCGGCACAAGGGGCAGCGTGAGAGCCACAGCCACGCCGCCGGGCGGCGCATACTGCGGCTGCTGCGCACCCCGAGGAAGGACTTCACTGCGGACGACCTGGTCCACATGCGGAGGGTCATCCACCATGTCGACCGTCAGCTCAGGCACCGCCCGCGGGGCGACGTCAGCGACACCGACTGGCGTTTCGCGCTCATGAACTGGGGACACGACCCGCAGCGCTGAAAGGGACCGCCGGAGGCCGCCCGACCGCCGGAGCGGAGCGCCGGTGACGCCCGACCGCCGGGGACGCCCGACCACCCGGACCGGGACCGGGCCCGCACGCTGGCAGACCGGTACACCGGCACACCGAGAGACCGGCAGGCCGCCGGATCGCGGGACACGGCCCGGCGGCGGAGTGAGGATGGAGCCATGCTGCTGGCCGACATCGCACGGACCTCGCGGGAGATCACGACGGTCCCGGGACGCAAGGAGAAGGTGACCCTCCTCGCACGGCTGTTCCGTGCCGCGTCGCCCGGCGAAGTCCCGGTCGTCGTCACGTACTTGGCGGGACGGCTGCCCCAGCGGCGTACGGGCGTGGGCTTCCGTACGCTCTCGGAGTCCCATCCGCCCGCTGCCGAGGCGCGGTTGACGATCGCCGAGGTGGACGCGGCCCTGGAGGAGATCGCCGCCGTGGGCGGAAAGGGCGCGCAGGCGGAGCGGAAGCGGCTGCTGAAGACGCTGATGTTCGCGGCGACCGTCGAGGAGCAGGACTTCCTCTTCCGGCTGCTCACGGGCGAGTTGAGGCAGGGGGCGCTGGACGCGTTCGCCGTGGAGGGCCTCGCGGAGGCGGTGGGCGTGCCCTCGGCGCAGGTGCGGCGCGCGGTGATGTTCGGCGGTTCGCTGGGCGCGGTGGCGAGCGCGCTGCTTGCCGAAGGCCCGTCCGCGCTGGGCGAGTTCCGGCTCACGACGGGCCGTCCGGTGCTGCCGATGCTGGCGCAGAGCGCGAAGGACGTGCTGGAGGCGGTCGACAAGCTCGGGCCCTGCGTGGTGGAGGAGAAGCTGGACGGGATCCGCGTGCAGGTCCACAAGGACGGCGACAGCGTCGGCGTCTACACGCGCACGCTGGACGACATCACCGAACGGCTGCCGGAACTCTCCGCTCTCGTAGGGGAGTTGGCGGCCGGCCAGGCGGTGCTGGACGGCGAGGTGATCGCCCTGGACGAGCAGCGCAGGCCGCGTCCCTTCCAGGAGGTCTCCCAGCGGGTGGGCTCGCATGTGGACGTGCAGGGCGCACAGGGGGCGCTGCCGGTCACGCCGCGCTTCTTCGACGTACTCTCCGTCGACGGGCGGGACTTGACGGACCTGGACGTGTCGCAGCGCCACGAGGCCCTCGCCCGTGTCGTCCCCGAGTCCCTGCGGGTACGGCGCACGGTGGTGGCGGATCCCGGCTCTGAGGAGGACCGGGGCGCGGCGGAGCGGTTCGCACGTGAGGTGCTGGAGCAGGGCCACGAGGGCGTCATGGTCAAGGCGCTGGACTCGTCGTACAGCGCGGGGCGGCGCGGTGCGTCCTGGCTGAAGGTGAAGCCGGTCTTCACGCTCGATCTGGTGGTGCTGGCCGCGGAGTGGGGCCACGGGCGGCGCACGGGACGGCTGTCGAATCTGCATCTGGGAGCCCGGCGGCCGGACGGCTCGTTCGCGATGCTCGGCAAGACCTTCAAGGGGCTCACGGACGAGATGCTGGCGTGGCAGACGGAGCGGCTGCGCGGCATCGCGGAGCGCGAGCATCCCTGGGGTGTGACGGTACGGCCCGAACTGGTCGCGGAGATCGCCGTCGACGGCCTCCAGCGCTCCACGCGCTATCCGGCGGGCGTGACGCTGCGCTTCGCCCGGGTGGTGCGCTACCGGCCGGACAAGTCCGCGGCCGAGGCGGACACGGTCGACGACGTCCTCGCGCTCCGCCGCTGAGGGGGGCGGACGCGAGGACGGCGCGGTACGGGGAGCGGGGAGCCCCGCCCGGGACTTCGGGCGAACTCCCCGACTACCCGACTCCCGGAGTTCCGGGGCCCGTTGAGACCGGCGGCCGGGATTCGCCCCGGTGCTCCGCCGGCTCGGGGTGCGGTGCGTGCTCAGCCAGGTGCTCAGCCTCGCGGCACCACCATCGAGAGCACCTTCGGCAGCGGATACCAGTCGGAGGTGGCGAAACTGGCGTGTGCCGCGGCGAGTTGGGTGACGCGGTCGCGGGCCGCCTGCTCGCCCGGGTCGGTGCCGTCGATCTCGGGGGCGACCTTGTGCGCGTCGGTCATCACGGTGAGATAGCCGTGCTGCTGGTACCACGCCGTGTCGATGCCGTCGCCGGTGAAGGTGGACGCGTCGCCGTCGAACACGACGAACCAGGGCCGCAGTTCCTCGTCGTAACGCTCCGTGCGTGGGTCGCCCTTCTCTGCGCCGTGCACCGCGGGGAAGGCACCGGCCTCGCTGAGCGCGCCCTTGCCCGCGAGGTCCTTGAGGTGGGTGGCGTACTCCTCGTCCGTCCACAGGTCGTCTGCCGGATTGTCCTCTTCGACGGTTCCCGGGATGAGTTCGAAGAGGAACTTGCCCGCCATCGCGTCCCTGCTGGGCCAGCCGGTGCTGCCCACGGCCTCGTCGAGGTCGGCGTGGTCCCCGGTGACGTCCGAGGGACGCAGGAGCGCGTCGCCGAGCTTCTCACCGAGCAGCGTGTCGAGTTCGTCGGGCCCGCGGTCGGCCTTGTCGTAGAAGCCGTCCTTCATCTCGACCTTGATGAGCACGGGCGGGTGACCGGGGTGCGCGTCGTGCCAGGCACGCATGTCGGCGAGGCAGCCGTCGAGGCTCTGATCGCGTTCCTTCGTGCGCAGTTCGTCCGCCGACGCGGCGTTCTCGCAGTTGTTGTCGTTGCCGGTGGGGTTGCTGTGCGAGACGCGCCAGCCCTTGCCTATGACATTGGTCCACACGTCGAGTTCGAGGAGGGAGGCGCCCGAGTCGAGGGCGTCGGCGAAGTACTCGTATTTGTCCTGCTCGTAGGCGTTGTGCACGCCTACGGACGTGGTGTCGCCGTACGAAAGGGCGGCGGCCTCTGCCGGGCCTGCCTGTGCGGTGAGGGGAAGGGCGATCGCGGTGGCGGCGGAGACCAGCACGGCCGTCGACACGGCCAGGGCGAGGCGGGATCTGCTCATGGGCTGATTCCTTGGTGATGTGGGGGGCCAAGTGGCAATCAGCGTAGAGGGGTTCGCGTGCGCCGGAAACGGGGCCGGGCGAATGTGCGCAGTAAGAGGCGGGTGCGAGCCCGGCGCGGTGGCCGGAATACGAGCCTGATCGAGCGAGATCGTGCGATGACGCAAATCGTGCGATGACGTACGAGGGCCCCTTGCCGGCGGTCGTTCCGGCAAGGGGCCCTGAAACTGCGCGAGTCGGTCCCGCGCTCGTGCGTGCCGTTCAGCGGCGGCGGCGTTTCGACCGGTCGAGAGCGGAGACTCCGAGCGCAGCCAGTACCAGCTGGATGAACCACTCGATCCAGTCGACTCCCTTGGTGTCGGCGACGCCGAAGTACGTGGCGATGGCCGAGCCTATGAGAGCCGCCACGATGCCCACCCCGACGGTCAGGAGAAGGCCGACGCGCTGCCGTCCGGGCACGATCAGGCGCCCCAGTACGCCGATGACGATCCCGATCACGATGGCGCTGATGATCCCTGAGATCTCCATGATCTCCCCTTCTCGCTCGTCTGTTCCCTCCTTGTGCCCGCTTCGCGGGTCCGCACTCGGCCCTTTCCGCTCCGGCCGTCGCGGCTGCCCTGCTGCTCGGCGTCCGGTTCCCGCCGGGCCGTGCCGAAGGGGGCTGCGAGACTGTCCCGTTGAGGGGTTGAAGAAGGGAGGCGATGACGAGATGGACGCCCTCGTTCCCGTTCCCCCGTCGCGCCCCGCTCCCGGTGCGGTGCATCTGCCGGGGTGGCTCGGCCTGGAGGAGCAGCGCCGACTGGTCTCAGCGTGCCGCCGGTGGGCGACCGGTCCCGTGCCGCTGCGGCATACGAGGCTGCCGAGCGGTGGCGTGATGTCGGTGCGGACGGTGTGCCTGGGGTGGCACTGGCGGCCGTACCGCTACAGCCGTACCGCCGACGATGTGAACGGGCACCGCGTCGCCGCCCTGCCCGAGTGGCTCGCCGAGACCGGACGCCGGGCGCTGGCCGACGCGTACGGAGAGAGCGCGGAGACCCGGGAGTACGTTCCGGACACGGCGCTGATCAACTTCTACGACGCCCATGCCCGCATGGGCATGCACCAGGACAAGGACGAGCGGTCCGCGGCGCCGGTCGTCTCGCTGAGCATCGGGGACAGCTGCGTCTTCCGCTTCGGCAACACCGAGTCGCGTGGCCGCCCGTACACGGACATCGAGCTGGGCTCGGGGGACCTGTTCGTCTTCGGCGGGCCGTCGCGCTTCGCGTACCACGGCGTCACGAAGGTCTTCCCGGGGACGGGCGACGCGGCGACGGGCATGGCCTCGGGAAGGCTGAACCTCACCCTCCGGGTCACCGGTCTCACGGACTGAAGCGGCTGCACGCGGGCGGCGTGCTGTACGCGGGCGGCGTGGCGGCCGAGGGCGTACGACCGGGCCCGAACCAGCCGCCCTCGGACCGCCGGGCGCGACCACATATGACGCGATCACGTATAAGTCGCCCTCCGCTGCCTACCCGGGGGCCATGGACGACAAGTACCCGGATCCGGACGACCCCCGGCACACGCCCGGCCTCGAACCCGGCGGCCAGGTACCGCCCGGCGAGACGCCGCCGGGCGAGGACAGCACGGGCGGCGCGGGCCCCGACGAGCGGCACAACCCGGCGAAGGGCTGGGCGAAGACGCCGGTGATCGTTCTGGCCGTACTCGTCGCCGTCTTCGTCGTCTACTTCCTGGCCTGGGCGCTCGAACTCTAGGGCCGGGCTCCAGGGGCGAACTCCAGGGGCTTGGCCGCACAGCAGCCAGGTCCTGCCCTGAGACGGCCCGGGGACGGCCCGGGCGGGACTTCGCGGACACGCCCCGGGGAAGGCTGACGCCGGGGCGGCTGAGGCCGTCGGCGACAGGCGGGAAGGGGGTTCGCCTGCCCACGCGACGGCCTCAGCTCCGCCCGCCCGGCACGCACCGGCCGCACCGGCGGCTGCCGGGCGTGTGCGGCGGCCTCCGGTTCCGGTCGTCACCGAGGCTCGTTGCCGTGACCCGTCACCGTGGCCGCTGATCTCACGGCGCCTGGCACCGCGACGCCCTCATGCCCGAACTGCCGCTCGTACGGCTCGTACCGCTCGTACCGCTCGCAGCGCCGACTGCCGCACGCCCGCGGCGGCGTCTCACGGCGCGGGCGGCGCCGGCTGCGGTTCCGGCTCGGGCGGTACGGGCTCCGGGCCCGGACCCGGCGGAATCGGATCCGGAGCCGGACCCGGCGGCGGCGCGGGCGGCGGCGCAGGAACGGGATCCGGCGCAGGCCCCGGACCGGGTCCCCCGGGACCGGGCGGCGGGGTGGGCGCCGGAGGCACCGGGTCGGGCCGCCTGCCGGCCGGGAACCTCGCGTCCGACTGCTGTGACATCACAACTCCAGCCTCACGTAGCGCATATCCGTGTGCGGGTTACGGGTGCCCGGTCGGCCCCGGCGCCACTCTTCGGCGCGCCCCTCCCCGGCCCGGCAAAGCCCGTACCCACGCCCGCGCACCCGGCACGGATACGGGGCACGGATACGGGGCGCGGACAAGGGGCGCGGACACGGAGGATGACGCACCGCGCGGCGCGGCGGTCAGTCCGCGGACACCTCGCTGCGGTCTCCGCCCCAGAGCGTGTGGAAGGAGCCCTCGCGGTCGGTGCGCCGGTAGGTGTGCGCACCGAAGAAGTCGCGCTGCGCCTGTGTGAGCGACGCGGGCAGCCGCTCGCTGCGCAGGGCGTCGTACGAGGCGAGAGCCGCCGAGAAGCCGGGCACCGGGATGCCCCGCCCGGCGGCCTCGGCCACCACCGAACGCCAGTCGCCCTGGGCCTCGCCGATCTCCTTGGAGAAGTGGTCGTCGGCCAGCAGGGTCGGCAGATCCGGGCGGGCGGCGAACGCGGCGCGGATACGGTCCAGGAACGCGGCACGGATGATGCACCCCGCGCGCCAGATGGCCGCGACGGCACCGGGGTCGATGTCCCATCCGTACTCGTCACTGCCGCTGCGGATCATGTTCCAGCCCTGCGCGTACGAGGTGATCTTCGAGGCGTACAGCGCCTGTTCGACCTGCTCCGCGAAGCGCTCGGCCTCGCCCGGTCCGAGAGGCTCCACCGCGGGCCCCGGCAGATGGGCGCTGGCGGAGCGCAGGTCCGCGTGCCCGGACAGGGAGCGGGCGAAGACGGCCTCGGCGATCCCGGAGACGGGCACTCCGAGGTCGAGCGCGGTCTGCACCGTCCAGCGTCCGGTGCCCTTCTGCTCGGCCTGGTCGGCGACGACGTCCACGAAGGGGCTGCCGGTCGCGGCGTCGTGGTGGGCGAGGACCTCGGCGGTGATCTCGATCAGGTAGGAGTCGAGACGGCCGGTGTTCCACTCCCGGAAGGTCTCGGCGATACGGGCGGGGCTGTATCCGCAGACGTCGCGCAGCAGGTGGTAGGCCTCGCCGATGAGCTGCATGTCGGCGTACTCGATGCCGTTGTGCACCATCTTCACGAAGTGGCCCGCGCCGTCCGGTCCGACGTGGGTGGTGCAGGGTGTGCCGTCCTCGGCCTTGGCGGCGATGCTCTCCAGGAGCGGACGCAGCGAGTCGTAAGCCTCGGCGGAGCCGCCGGGCATGATGCTCGGGCCGTTCAGCGCCCCTTCCTCGCCGCCGGAGATCCCCGTGCCGACGAAGTAGAGATCGCGCTCGCGCAGGGCCTTCTCCCGGCGGCGGGTGTCGGCGTAGTGGGCGTTGCCGCCGTCGATGATCACGTCGCCGGGCTCCAGCAGCTCCGCGAACTCGTCGATGACGGCGTCGGTGGGCGCACCCGCCTTGACCATGATCACCAGGCGCCGGGGCCGCTCCAGCGCGGCGACGAACTCCTCCGCCGTCTCCGCCGCGACGAAGCTCCCCTCGTGGGAGAAGTCGCGCACCAGGTCGCGGGTACGGGAGACGGTCCGGTTGTGCAGGGCGACGGTGTAGCCGTTGCGTGCGAAGTTGCGGGCAAGGTTGCGGCCCATCACGGCGAGGCCGGTGACGCCGATGTGTGCGCTGGGGCTGCTCATGCTGATGCTCCTGTCGAACGGTCCGGCGGGCGGATTCCGCTTCCCGCTCGGGTCGGTGTTGGAGGGTGTGCCGGGAGGGGGTCTTGGCCGGGCCGGTGCGCGCCGCTGCGTCCCGCGCCGCCCGCGGTGGCCGGTGTCACGCGGCGGCCGGTGTCAGTCGCTGTGGCACGGCAGGGGGAGGGGCAGCCCCGGCAGTCCGTCGAGGCCGACGCCGACGTGCTCCTTCTTCTCGTTCTTCTCGTAGTACGCGGTGAAGAAGACGGGCTGCTTCCCGATGGAGACACGCAGCCGCTCGTCGATGTGCTCGTTGATCTTCCCCATCCCGGCATTGTCGGCCGTGAAAGACGCCGGTGAGCGGCGATTGGCAAAAGGGGCGCAGCCTGCGCGGCCCACGAGCTGCGCCTCTCCCGTGCGGTTACGACAGCTTGGTGCCGTCCACGACCGTCTCGACGCCGTCCGCGAGGAAGCACAGATATCCGGCGATCCGCGACGCCCCGTCCAGCGGCTGCTCGTAGCACCACGCCGCGTCCTCGATGACGCCGTCGTCCGTCGCCAGCGTCCGGTAGGAGGCCCGGCCCTTGTAGGGGCAGTGGGTGTGGGTGGCGCTGGGGCGCAGCAGCTCGGTGCGTACGTCCTGCGGCGGCAGGTAGAAGCGGTTGGGCAGCCCGGTCTCGGAGACGAGGTATGCGCGGCGGGTCTCGGCGATGTCCTCACCGCCCGCGCGGACCTGGACGTGGCGGCTGGTGGGCCGTACGTCGACGCGGTGGTACGGGTCGCGCACGTGCCCGGTGACCTCCTCGTCCTCATCGAACCAGGAGTCCATGGACGACCAGTACACGGCTACGTGTCCCTTGAGCCACTCCGTGCCGTCCACCGGGTCCGGGTAGCTCCAGACGGAGTTCTCCGCGAAGCGGTCGCCCGCACGCACGCTCCAGTAGCGGGCGTCGCCCTTGAAGGGGCAGTGGGTGCGGTGGCCGCTCTCCTCCAGCAGGTCCTCGCGGAGGTCGGCCCGTGGCACGTACAGCTGGGGCAGCAGGTTGGACTCGTGCAGCAGTTTCGCGGCGGTGGAGTCGAGCACGGTCTCGCTGCCCAGCAGGGCGCGTACGCGGCGGGGGAAGGGGTGCCACAAGAGCCTGTGCGCCGGGCCGTCGATCGTGTAGTTGACGGTCTCCGGCGGCCGGGACGCGAGCGGTCCGCCGCCGAGCGTGAGAGTCATGGGTCTGCGCCTCCGGATCGGCGTGACGATGCGTGCGGTTCCCACTGTCGCACCGCGAGCGCCACGCCGCGTCCGTCGCGGTGCCTCAGCGGATGGGCACGCCCGAGACCGTGCGGGCGATGACCAGGCGCTGGATCTCGCTGGTGCCCTCGAAGATCGTGTAGATCGCGGCGTCGCGGTGCATCCGCTCCACCGGGTACTCACGGGTGAAGCCGTTGCCACCGAGGATCTGCATGGCCTGCGCCGTGACGGCCTTGGCCGTCTCCCCCGCGTACAGCTTCGACATGGAGCCCTCGGCGGACTCGAAGGGCTTGCCCGACGCCGCCATCCACGACGCCCGCCACACCAGCAGCCGGGCCGCGTCGACGCGGGTGCGCATGTCGGCGAGCTGGAAGGCGACGCCCTGGTTGTCGATGATGGGGCGGCCGAACTGGACGCGGGTCTTGGCGTAGTCGAGGGCCACCTCGTATGCGGCGCGGGCGATGCCCACGGCCTGGGCGCCGACCGCCGGGCGGGAGGCCTCGAAGGTCGCCATGGCCGCGTTCTTCACCCTCTCCCCGCCCTTCTTGGCGCGCTCGTGGGCGCGGGCGAGGCGCTCGTCCAGCTTCTCCTTGCCGCCCAGCAGGCAGCTGCCCGGGACGCGTACGTCCTCGAGGACGACCTCGGCGGTGTGGGAGGCGCGGATGCCGTGCTTCTTGAACTTCTGGCCCTGGGAGAGGCCGGGGGTGCCGGGCGGCACGATGAACGAGGCGTGCCCCTTGGAGCCCAGCTCCGGGTCGACGACGGCGACGACGACGTGGATGTTGGCGATGCCGCCGTTGGTGGCCCAGGTCTTGGTGCCGTTCAGCACCCACTCGTCCTTGGCCTCGTCGTACACGGCGCGGGTGCGCATGGCCGCGACGTCGGAGCCGGCGTCGGGCTCGGAGGAGCAGAAGGCGGCGACCTGCACGTCGTCCGGGGTCCCGTACATCTGCGGGACCCAGGTGCCTATCTGCTCCTCGGTGCCGTTGGCCAGTACGCCGACGGCCGCCAGTCCGGTGCCGACGATGGACAGTGCGATCCCGGCGTCACCCCAGAAGAGCTCCTCCATCGTCATCGCGATGCCGAGCCCGGTGGGATCGAAGAACTGCTGCGCATAGAAGTCCAGCGAGTACAGGCCGATCTTCGCCGCCTCCTGGATCACGGGCCAGGGCGTCTCCTCGCGCTCGTCCCATTCGGCGGCGGCGGGGCGGATCACATCGGCCGCGAATCCGTGTATCCACTCACGGATCTCCTTCTGGTCCTCATTGAGATCGAGCGCGAATACGGAGTCGCTCATGACCGGTCCTTCCAGCAGCAGAGTTACCAATGGTAATGGCCAGTCTGTTACTGGTCGGTAATGGATGTCAACTCCTTCCCGCGCCCGGCTGCCCTGCTGCTCCGGGTGTTACGTTTCGCAGGGGTAGAGAGAAAGAAACGGGCGGGGAGGCGTCATGGAGACCACACAGCCTGCGGAGCACCGAAGCGCCGCCGAGCAGCGCCGCAAGGAGCTGCTGGAGGCCGCGGACCGAGTGGTGCTGCGTGACGGACCGGGCGCCTCGATGAACGCCATAGCCGCGGAGGCGGGGATAACCAAGCCCATCCTCTACCGCCACTTCGGCGACAAGGAAGGGCTCTACCGCGCGCTCGCCGTTCGCCATACGGACGCCCTGCTCAGCAATCTGAGAGAGGCGCTCGACGCCCCAGCGGAGCGGCGCCAGCGGGTCGAGGCCACGCTGGACACCTACCTCGCCGCGATCGAGATCAGGCCGCAGGTCTACCGCTTCCTCATGCACCCCTCCGAGGGCGGCTCGGGCAGCGATCGGGGCTTCGACGCCGGACAGCACTCCGCTCCCCTGCTGCGCCGCCTCGGCGACGAGCTGGGCAAGGTGATCGAGGAGCGCCTCGACCTGGGGCCCGGGGGCCAGGAGACGGCACGGATCTGGGGCCACGGCGTCGTCGGCATGGCATACGCCGCCGGCGACTGGTGGCTGCGTGAACGGCCTTGCCCGCGGGCAGAGTTGGTCAGACAGCTCGCCGATCTGCTGTGGGGCGGGCTGTCGCTCGCCGAGGACCGGCCCGGAGCCCCCGGACGGCTCTGAAGGCCGGGCGGGCACGGGCAGGCGACAGGACGGGCGACAAGGACAGGCGGCCCGCGTACGCACGCACACCACCGCCGACCTCCGCATACGCAGGATCAGCGCCGGATCCCCGGCCGGGCCGGACCGGGCCGTGTACACGGGGGCCGCAACTGCCGCGCGGGTGAGGCGGTTCGGGCACGGCGGCGGACCTCGGTAGGCTGCTCCCGGACCGAGGGGCAAGGAGGACCAGGACGATGGCAGGCAACCAGGAGCCGCTGTCTCCGCGGGCGAGGCTGGCCGTGACGGCGGGCAAGGCCGCGGCGGCGGTATCGCGGGCGGCGGGTCGCGGCAGCGGATCGGTGATCGGCGGCAAAGTCGCTCTCAGACTCGACCCCGATCTGCTGGCTCAGCTGGCCCATCACCTCGATGTGGTCCTGGTGTCCGCGACGAACGGGAAGACCACCACGACCCGTCTGATCGCCGAGGCGCTGCGCGCCAACGGCGGCGTCGTCTCCAACGCGCTGGGCGCGAACATGCCCGCCGGGATCACCTCGGCGCTGGCTGGCGGGTCGGAGGCGCGGTACGGCGTGATCGAGGTCGACGAGAAGTACCTCGACGCCGTCGCGCGCGATGTGACGCCCAAGGCGATCGCCCTGCTGAACCTCTCCCGTGACCAGCTCGACCGCGCCGCCGAGACGCGCATGCTGGCCGAGCGCTGGCGCGAGGCGCTCTCCGGCACGAAGGCCGTGGTCATCGCCAACGCCGACGACCCCCTCGTCGTATGGGCGGCCTCCTCCGCGCCGAACGTCGTGTGGGTGGCCGCCGGCCAGGAGTGGAAGGACGACGCGTGGTCCTGCCCCGCCTGCGGCGGTGTGATGCAGCGGCCCGACGACGACTGGTTCTGCGGTGAGTGCGGCTTCCGCCGGCCGACCCCGACCTGGGCCCTCTCCGGTGACGAGGTGCTGGATCCGCACGGCTCGGCGTGGCCCATCAAGCTTCAGCTGCCCGGCCGGGCCAACAAGGCCAACGCCACCACCTCGGCGGCCGTGGCGGCGGCGTTCGGCGTGCCTCCGCAGACGGCGCTGGAGCGCATGCACTCGGTGACCGCGGTCGCCGGACGCTACGACGTGGTGGACTACCTCGGGCGCGAGGTGCGCCTGCTGCTGGCGAAGAACCCGGCCGGGTGGCTGGAGACCTTCTCCCTCATCGACGCTCCGCCCGCTCCGGTCATCCTGTCCGTCAACGCACGCAGCGCCGACGGTACGGACACCTCGTGGCTGTGGGACGTGGACTACTCGCGTCTCGTGGGACATCCGATCTGCGTCATCGGCGACCGCAAGCTGGACCTGGCCGTACGCCTGGAGGTCGCAGGCGTGGGCTTCCAGGTCTGCGAGAGCGCGGCGGAAGCGGTCGCGGCGTGCCCTCCCGGGCGCATCGAGGCGATCGCGAACTACACGGCCTTCCAGGATCTGCGCCGCGTCGTCGGCAACTGAACCCAGCGACCCGCTCAAGGAGTTGGCGAGAATGAGTGACACGGGCCTGCGGGTGGTGTGGGTATACCCCGACCTGCTCAGCACCTACGGCGACCAGGGCAACGCACTGGTGGTGGAGCGCCGCGCGCAGCAGCGCGGGCTGGCGGTGCAGCGCACCGACATCCGCTCCGACGAGCAGGTGCCCACCTCCGCGGACATCTATCTCATCGGCGGCGGCGAGGACCGGCCGCAGCGGCTCGCCGCGGAGCGGCTGCTGCGCGACGGCGGGCTCAGGCGCGCCGTCGACAACGGGGCGATCATCTTCTCCGTGTGCGCCGGCTACCAGATCCTCGGCCGGGAGTTCGTCAACGACCTCGGCGAACCGCAGCAGGGCCTCGGGCTGCTGGACGTCGTCAGCACGCGCGGCGAGGCCGAGCGCTGCGTCGGCGACGTACTGGCCGACATCGACCCGAACCTGGGCCTGCCGGAGCTGACCGGCTTCGAGAACCACCAGGGCATCACGCACATCGGCCCCACCGCGAAGCCGCTCGCGCGGGTGCGGCTGGGCAAGGGCAACGGCACCGGCGACGGCACCGAAGGGGCGTGGAACGACACGGTCTTCGGTACGTACATGCACGGCCCGGTGCTGGCCCGCAACCCGCAGATCGCCGACCACCTCATCAAGCTGGCGCTGGATGTGAACGCGCTCCCGCCGGTCGACGACCAGTGGTACGACGCGCTGCGCAAGGAGCGGATCTCCGCGGCCGTCCAGCCCGCCTGACGCCTCCGCCCACTCGCCTCCGCCCACCCGTCTCCGCCCGCTCCCCCGGGGCCTGTCCGGCCGGCCGGGGGCCGCGGGCGGCGGCGCAAAGGCGGGGGAATACGCTTGTCGGGCAGAACGCCCCAAGTCAGGAGAGCAGGGATGGACCACGGCGGGCACGGCATGACGATGGATCTGCCGCCGTTCACACTCGGCCGCGGTCTGGAGTTCACCGGCGAGCCGTTCTTCCTGACGGGCTGTATTGCCGCTCTGGTGCTGTACGCGGCCGCCGTGGTGCGGCTGCGCCGCCGCGGCGACGCGTGGCCCCTGCCCCGTACGGTCGCGTGGGTGCTGGGTGTGCTGAGCGTCGCCGTGACGATGTGCACGGCGCTCAACGAGTACGGAATGGTGCTCTTCAGCGTCCACATGGTGCAGCACATGATCATCAGCATGCTCGCGCCGATCCTGCTGCTGCTCGGGGCGCCGGTGACGCTGACGCTGCGGGCGCTGCCGTCGGCCGGGCGCGGGCGCAAGGGGCCGCGGGAGCTGCTGGTGGGCCTGCTGCACAGCAGGGTCCTGCGCGTCCTCACCCACCCCGCGTTCACGATCCCGCTGTTCATCGCGAGTCTCTACGCGCTGTACTTCACGCCGATCTTCGACTTCCTGATGCGCTCGACGGCCGGGCACCTCGCGATGATGGTGCACTTCCTGCTGGTCGGGCTCGTCTTCTTCTGGCCGATCATGGGCGTCGACCCGGGCCCGCACCGGCCCGGCTATCTGATGCGGATGCTGGAGCTGTTCGCGGGGATGCCCTTCCACGCGTTCTTCGGGATCGCGCTGATGATGGGCTCGGAGCCGATGATCGCCACGTACGCGCATCCGTCGGCCTCCCTGGAGGTGACGGCGCTGTCGGACCAGACGGCCGCCGGCGGCATCGCCTGGGCGTTCAGCGAGATCCCGTCGGTGCTGGTGCTGCTCGCGCTGGTCTTCCAGTGGCACCGCTCGGAGGAGCGGGAGGCCAGGCGCCGCGACCGCATGGCCGACCGGGACGGCGACAAGGAGCTCGCGGCGTACAACGCCTATCTGGCCTCCCTCCAGGCACGTCAGCAGTGAATCCCGGGGCGTAGCGCCCGCGCCCGTGGGCGAGCGACCATGGGAGACGGACCCGGTCCTTTTTGTACGGGAATCCCCGTCGCCGGCCGGGTCGTGGGAGGAGGGTGTGATGCCTGGCTCTGCTAAGACCCTGACCGTCGTCACGGTCGGGGCGCTGGTGCTCGTGACGGCGTACACGGTGACGATGGGCAGCAGCGGATGGCTCTGGTTCGCCTGGGTCGTCCTGGTTCTGGTCACGGCGGGGGCCGCCACGGCACAGCGGAACTGAAGCCGTCTGCGGTGGGCCCCCTCCCCCGTCCCTGAGTCGGCGGGCTACCCTGCGATCTCACCGAACGCATGGGGGAAGGCCGTCATCGCGTGTTCTACAACTTGTTCAAGTACGTATTGCTGGGGCCCCTGTTGCGGCTGTACTTCCGTCCCCGGATCGAGGGGCTGGAGAACATCCCCGACGACGGGGCGGCCATCGTGGCCGGCAATCATCTCTCCGTCTCCGACCACTTTCTGATGCCGGCGATCCTCCGACGGCGCATCACTTTCCTGGCGAAGTCGGAGTACTTCACGGGGCCGGGCCTGAAGGGCCGTCTGACCGCGGCCTTCTTCCGCAGCGTCGGCCAGATCCCGGTCGACCGCTCGGGCAAGGGGGCCGGGCAGGCCGCCATCGATGAGGGTCTGGGGGTGCTGAGCAAGGGCGAGCTGCTGGGCATCTACCCCGAGGGCACCCGCTCCCACGACGGGCGGCTCTACAAGGGCAGGGTCGGTGTCGCGTCGATGGCGCTCCAGGCGGGTGTGAAGGTGATTCCGTGCGCGATGGTCGGCACCTTCGAACTCCAGCCGCCCGGGCGGAAGATGCCGCGGTTCGGGAAGGTGACGATCCGTTTCGGGGAGCCGCTGGACTTCTCCCGCTACTCCGGGATGGAGGGCGAGCGCACGGCGCTGCGGGCCGTCACCGACGAGATCATCCACGAGATCCTTCAGCTGTCCGGCCAGGAGTACGTCGACATGTACGCACCGGAGGCGAAGGCCCTACAGGCACAGGAGCGGCAGCAGGCGCGTGCGCGCGGGCCGAAGGACCAGGAGCGCAAGAGCAGTTGAACCCGGCGGGCGCCTGAGGTCCCGAGGGGCGGCGGGGCGGCTGGACCACGACACGGCGAGGGGGCGGACCGGAGACCGGCCGCCCCCTCGCCGTGCGGTGAGGACTCTTCGGTTCTCTTCTCCTCGGATCTCCTTCAGATCCCGCCGGGTCAGCGCGGGGCGCCCAGCCGTGCCGAGTTGGCCTTGGCCTCCGGCCCCGTCAGCCCGGAGACGATCTGCGGCACCGGCTTCGCGTGCGGCCCGCAGGTGACGTCCTTCCCGTCCACGGTGCCGTCGACCAGATAGGCGTCGATGCGCTTGTTGATGCAGGGGTTTCGCACGTTGGTGATGCCGTGCGATCCGGCGTCCCGCTCGGTGATCAGACGCGAGCCCTTGAGGCGCTTGTGCACTTCGAGCGCACCGCGGTACGGGGTGGCCGCGTCACGCTCGGACTGTGCGATCAGAACGGGCGGCAGCCCCTTGTCCGCACCGACCTCCACCGGCTCCCGCTGCTTCTCCGGCCAGGTGCCGCAGGGCAGGTTCAGCCAGGTGTTGGACCAGGTGAGGAACGGATACTTCTTGTGCAGGCGGGTGCTGTCCCGGTCCCACCTGTCCCAGGCGGACGGCCACTTGGCGTCGTTGCACTCGACGGCGGTGTAGACGGCGTTGCCGTTCTCCGACGCCTTGTTGCCGGCCTTGTCGGACATGTCGGGGCCGGCGGCGTCCACGAGTGCCTTCTCGTCGCCCTTGACGTAGGAGGACCAGGCCTTGGCGACCTCCGCCCACATCTGGTCGTAGTAGGGGGCGTTCTGGAAGAAGGCGAGCAGTTCGGCCGGGCCGACGACTCCGCCGAAGGGCTTCTTCTTGGCCTCGGCCCGCAGCTTCTCCCACTGCTTCTGCACCTTGGCGGCGCTGTCGCCGAGGCCGTAGGTGTCGTCGTGCTCGGCGACCCACTTCGTCCAGTCCTCCCAGCGGGTCTGGAAGGCGACGTCCTGGTCGAGGTTGTTCTTGTACCAGATCTGCTCGCGGGAGGGGTTGACGACGCTGTCCACGATCATGCGGCGCACATGCGTCGGGAAGAGGGTGCTGTAGACGGAGCCGATGTAGGTGCCGTAGGAGACGCCGAGGTAGTTCAGCTTCTTGTCGCCGAGGGCGGCACGGATGACGTCGAGGTCGCGTGCCGTGTTGGGCGTCGTCATGTGCGGGAGCAGACCGCCGCTGCGCTCCTTGCAGCCGTCGGCGTACTCCTTGGCCAGCTTGCGCTGGGCCGTCTTGTCCGCTTCGTCGTCGGGGACGGGGTCCGCCTTCGGCGCCTTCACGAACTCCTGGGGATCCATGCAGGAGATGGGCGAGGAGTGCCCGACGCCGCGGGGGTCGAAGCCGACGAAGTCGTAGGCCCTGGCCGTCTTGGTCCACAGGGGGTTGTCGCGGGTGATGCGCGTCGGGAAGGACAGGCCGGAGCCGCCCGGCCCGCCGGGGTTGTAGATCAGCGAGCCCTGGCGGTCCTTCTTTCCGCCGGTGCTCTTGGCACGGTCGACCGCGATCTTGATCTTCTGCCCGCCGGGGTCGGCGTAGTCGACCGGCACGGTGACGAACCCGCACTGGACGGGCTGTTCGAGGCCCCAGTCCTTGGGACAGTCCTTCCAGTCGACGCCTTCTTTGGCGGCGCGGGCAGCGGCGGCCGTCACGCCACGTGCCTCGGCACCGCCTCCGGATTCCGCGTGACCGCTGCCGGCGTCCGCGAACGCCGAAGGGACGGCGACGAGTCCGGCGGTGAGCGCCGTCGCGCCGACGGCGGCGATGCTTGCTTTGCGTATGTTCACGTGGGGTGCTCCCCCTTGGGGTGGCTGGCCGCTGGAGGCGGACCGTGATCCTTGATCACGGTCACCGTCGATCCTTACCTGCCCGTAGCATGCAGGGGACAGGGTGCGCCGATGATCTTTACCAAGTCGTGAATCTACCGGTACCGGCCGGTGCGCACCTCAGGAGCGGGTCCGTCCGGGGGTACGGCCAGGGGTACGACCGGGGGTACGACCGGGGGTAGGGGCCGTCCAGCGAGAACGCCCGGAGCCGCGGCAACGCGCAGGGTGGCGGCGGCAGTTGGAGCCGCGGGCATCACCCCGGATGCTCCTCCCCGCCCACCGCCGACGACGGAACGTTCATGGTGACCAGCGCCCGCAGGCCTTCCTGGAACCCGGCGGGGTCCATTCCGCCGAAGAGCGCCTGCTGTACGAAGTAGCCCTGGACGGTGCCGATGAGAGTGCGCGCGACATGGTCGGGGTCCGCCGCGGGATCCACCCAGCCGCGGGCCTGGTACGCCTCGACGAGCTGCACCCACTGGCCGCGCAGACCCTCGTATCCCTCGCTGAGGACCCGTGCCACGTCCGGATTGCGCAGCGTCTCCCCCCACACCTGCATCAGCAGCTGCGGCAGTGCGCGCTGGTCGTCGGAGTCGCCGAGCGACTTGCGCAGCCTGGAGAACACGGAGGCGAACAGCTCGTCCGGGGTGGGCGGCGGGTCGGCGGCGGCGACCGCGGCGTAGGACTCCCGGACGCTCTCCAGCGTCTCCGCGGCGACCGCGGCGACGATCTCCTCCTTGCTGCGGAAGTAGCGGTAGACCGCGCCGGCCGACAGACCGGCCTCCCTGAGCACGTCCTGCATGGACGTGGCGTGGAAGCCGTTGCGCGTGAAGCAGCGGCGTGCCCCGTCGAGGATCTGCCGCCGTCGGGCGTCGAGGTGCTCCTGGGAAACGCGGGCCATGGCGCCGGAGCTTAAAACGAACGTTCATTCTTGACAAGCGGGGACCGATGGCGGAACGGTGGGCCCGTAAAAACGAACGATCCTTCTCTTTAGATCGGGAGGGCCACCGCATGTCCGGTTCCCCGCGTCCCCGCCCGCCGGTTCCGCGCTTCCGCGCGTTCCTCGCCGCGCTGCTCCTCGCACCGCTGATCGTCTCGGTCGCCCTGTGGGCCTTCGCCTGGCCCGCAGCGCGTACGGCACCTCGCGAGCTGCCCGTGGGGATAGCGGGCCCGCCTGCCGCCGCCGCTCCGGTCGAGCAGCAACTCACCCGCCACGCCGGAGAGTTCGACGTCCACCGGTACGGCGACGAGACCGCCGCCCGCGAGGCCGTCGAACGGCGGGAGATCTACGGTGCGTTCGTGGTGCGGCCGGACGGACCCCACGTGCTGACGGCGAGCGCGGCGAGTCCCGTGGTCGCGCAGGCCCTCCAACAGGCCGCGGGCGGCGGGCACTCGGGCGGTGAGCACTCGGGGGGCGGGGCGGCGAACCCGCCGTCCGCGAACGGCGGCACGGCCCACTCCACCGATGTGGTCGCCGCACCCTCGGCCGATCCGCGTGGCGCAGCGCTGAGTTCGAGCGTGCTGCCGATGGCGATCGGCGGGGTGGTGGCCGGCGCGGTCGTCGTCACGCTCGGGCTGCGCGGCACCCGTGCCGTACTGGCGCTGCTGGGCGCCGCCGCGCTCGTGGGCGGGGCGGCCGCCGCGCTCACCCACAGCTGGCTGGGCGTGCTCACCGGGGACTGGTGGGCCGAGGCGGCCGCGTTCGGGCTGATGTCGCTCGCGGTGAGTGCGGGAGTGGCCGGGCTCGGCACGCTGGTGGGTCCCGCGGGGATCGGACTGGGGGCGATGGTGATGGTGATGTTCGGCAATCCCCTCTCAGGGGTCACATCGGCCCCGGAGATGCTGCCGCAGCCGCTCGGCGACATCGGCCAGTGGCTGCCGCCGGGGGCGGGGGCGACGCTGCTGCGGTCCGTGGGCTTCTTCGACGGCCGTGCCTCGGACTCGCCCGTACTGGTGCTGACCGTATGGGCGGTGGCCGGGCTGACGCTGGTGACGATCGGCGGGCTGCGGAAGCAGCCCGGGCCGGAGCCGGAGTCCGGCGGACGGCCGCAGCCGGCGGCACGGGTGCCGGCGGGCTGACAACGGGCGGGCCCCGCCGCCGAGTTCGCGCCACGGGGCCCCGACTGACGGCCGTGCACCGCCTGTTGTGGAGGGCGACGGCGGTGCACGGCTCCCTCGAGTGCCGGTACGGACCAACGCCCCGGATTCCGCCGCGACTCTCCGTATGTCGCAACCCCGCGTCCGGTAAACGCTCTTGACGCCGCAGGCTCCCCCGGACGATTCTCGTCAAGTCGCAAGACTCAGCAGTAACTTCGAAATCCCCCCACAGCATCGGAGTCCCTGTGATCCGCAAAGAGAAGCGCCGTACTCTCCTGGTCGCCTCCGCGAGCGCCGCGTTGGCGGCCTCTCTCATCGGTGCGGGCGCGGCCCAGGCGGCGAAGCCCGAAGCGGCCGCCGCCCCCGACATCTCCGTGGACAGCGTCCAGAAGGACCTCAAGGAGCTTCAGTCGGTCGCGGAGGCCAACGGCGGCAACCGCGCCCACGGTGAGCCCGGCTTCAAGGCCTCCATCGACTTCATCAAGAAGAAGCTCGACGCGGCCGGATTCAAGACCGAGGTCCAGGAGTTCGACCACGGCGGCAAGACCGGATACAACCTCATCGCCGACTGGCCCAAGGGCGGCTCGGCTGACGACACGGTCATGACCGGCTCCCACCTGGACTCGGTCGGCGACGGACCGGGCATCAACGACAACGGCTCGGGCTCGGCGGGCGTCCTCGAAGTGGCCCTCGCCGTCGCGAAGGAGAAGCTGGAGCCGTCGAAGCATCTGCGCTTCGCCTGGTGGGGCGCGGAGGAGGAAGGACTCGTCGGCTCGCAGAAGTACGTCGACAGCCTCTCCAAGGACGACGTGAAGAAGATCGGCACCTATCTGAACTTCGACATGATCGCCTCGCCCAACGCGGGCTACTTCGTCTACGACGACGACGCGGCCGTGCAGAAGGTCTTCAAGGACTACTACAAGTCCAAGGACATCACCACGGGCACCTCCCCCGAGGTCCAAGGGCGCAGCGACCACGCGTCGTTCAAGGACGCGGGCGTGACCGTCGGCGGCACCTTCACCGGCGCCGGCGAGACCATGACCGAGGAGCAGGCCAAGCAGTGGAAGGGCAAGGCCGGTGAGCCCTTCGACAGCTGCTACCACTCGGAGTGCGACGACATCTCGAACATCAACGAGAAGGCGCTCGACGTGAACAGCGACGCCATCGCGCACGCCGTGTGGGAGCTCAGCTCCTAGCGACGGTCCCCGGCCGCACCGCCACCAGCCGCGGCCTCAACTCTCCCGGCCCGGCCGCCTGTCACCGGCGGCCGGGCCGCGGTGCTGTGCGGCGATGCCGAAGCGCTGACGTTCGCCACCGGCGGACGGGACGTCGCGCACCGCCGAGACGGTGCTGATCACGCCCTCTTCTTCCGCGGCGTCCAGCTCTTGCAGCCTCTCCAGGTCAGCAGCCGATACGAGCGCCGCCAGCGGCTTGCCGTGCCGTGTGACGACCACGCGCTCACCGCCGTAGACGACGCGGTTGATCAAGTCGGCGAGGGCCGCGCGTGCTTGCGTCACCGGAATCTCGTACGTCATGCTCCCAGGATAACGTCATGTACGTCCTGTACATTTTTGACGTTCGAGCCCTCCGAGGGAGAAGAGGTGGCGTGATGCCCGACCGGCCGTCAGCCCGCTACGTACTGCCGGAGCTGACCGAGCGCACCAGCAGCGGCACCCGTACGCTCGACCCGTACTCCAAGCTCCTCGACGAGCGCATCGTCTTCCTGGGCACACCGATCGACGACACCGCGGCCAACGACGTGATGGCGCAGCTCATCCACCTCGAAGCGGCCGCACCCGACCAGGACATCTCCCTCTACATCAACTCCCCCGGCGGCTCGTTCACGGCGATGTCGGCGGTCTACGACACGATGCGCTACGTCAGCTGCGACATCGAGACGGTCTGCCTGGGGCAGGCCGCCTCCTCCGCCTCCGTGCTGCTGGCGGCCGGAACTCCCGGAAAACGCATGGCACTTCCGGGTGCGCGCATCGTCATCGAGCAGCCCGCGTTCGCCGAGCCCGTGGAGGGCCAGGCCGACGATCTGGCGATCCGGGCACGCGAACTGCTGCGCACCCGGGAGCTGCTGGAGGAGATGTACGTACGGCACACCGGGCAGTCGCCCGAGACGGTCCGCGCGGACCTGGAGCGGGAGAAGATCTTCGACGCCGAGGGCGCGGTGGCGTACGGGCTCGTCGACCGGCTGACCGCCGGCCGCAAGGGCGAGGCCGCGGGCCGTCCCGGTGCCCGGGGGTGAGCGGCGTGCTTCCTCCCGAGCTGCCGCCGCTGCCCGCGCTGACCCGTGCGGAGTGCCGGCTGGTCGACGCGTATCTGGATGTGCTCGATGTGCTGGGGCGCGTCAACCCCGCGCGGTGCGAGCACACTTACGGCGCGCTGCGTGCGGCGCAGGCCCTGGCGGGCAAGGCCGCGGAGCTGCGCGACGCGCTGGAGCTGATGCACGAGCGAGGGGAGAACGAACTGCACGCCGCGACGCTGGCGACCGCACTCCGCGTACTGGACGGAGAGCGGCGTTCCTCGCTGGTGACCGTGCCGCCCGGCTGAACTACTGAACTCGCGGGTGAGGGCCGGCGCTTGGCGGGTTCGGGGGATTCGGGCGGGCCCGGGGATTCGGCGGGTTCCGGCGATTCTGCGCGTGCGCGCTTCGATGCGTGAGCCGCTCCGGCATGCGGACCGTCCGGCCGCGGACCGTGCGGTGCGGGGTCGCGCGGCCGTTCGTCACCTGCGCTTCAGCGGGCGCCGGGCGGTGCGCTCCGGGCGATCGTACTGGCAGCCCACGCCAGTTGATCGTCATCGAGATCGGCGCGGACCGTGAGCCGCAGCCGCGAGACGCCGTCCGGCACCGACGGCGGCCGGAAGCAGCCCACCTGGAGCCCGGCGGCACGGCAGTCGGCGGCCCAGCGCACGGCCTCGTCCGGGGTGGGCGCCCGTACGGAGATCACGGCCGCGTCGGGGCGGCCGGAGCGCAGCCCCGACTCGGTGAACCGCTCATGGAGCAGGGCGGCGGCACCGCGCACGCGGCCGGAGCGCTCCGGCTCGCGCCGCATCACGCGCAGCGCGGCGAGGGCCGCCCCGGCGGCGGCGGGCGCGAGCCCCGTGTCGAAGATGAAGCTGCGCGCGGTGTCGACGAGATGGCCGATGACATGGGCCGGTCCGAGGACCGCTCCGCCCTGGCTGCCGAGGGACTTGGAGAGGGTGACGGTCGCGACGGTGCCGGGGGTGCCGGCGAGGCCCGCCGCGTGGAGTGCTCCGCGGCCCCCGTCGCCGAGTACGCCGAATCCGTGTGCGTCGTCGGCCACGAGTGCCGCTCCGTGCTCGCGGCAGACCGCGGCGAGTCCGGTCAGCGGTGCGGCGTCGCCGTCGACGGAGAAGACGGAGTCGGTGACGACGAGAGCGCGTCCGTGGTGTCCGTTGAGGACCTTGCGTACGGCGTCGGGGTCGGCGTGCGGGACGACGGCGGTCTCGGCGCGGGAGAGGCGGCAGCCGTCGATGAGGGACGCGTGGTTGCCCGCGTCGGAGACGAGGAGGCCGCCGCGGTCGGTGAGGGCGGTGAGCGCCGCGAGGTTGGCGGTGTAGCCGGAGGAGAAGACGAGCGCGGCCTCGAATCCGGTGAACTCGGCCAGCTCCGCCTCGAGTTCGGCGTGCAGGGCGGTGGAGCCGGTGACCAGCCGCGAGCCGGTGGAGCCTGCGCCCCAGCGGTGTGCGGCGTCGGCGGCGGCCGCGGTCACCTCGGGGTGGCGGGCCAGTCCCAGGTAGTCGTTGCCGGCCAGGTCGAGCAGCGGGGAGCTGTGGGTGCGGGGGCGCAGTTCACGTACGAGACCGGCACGCCGCCGGTCACGGCGGGCCTCGGCGGTCCAGGCGAACGGGTCGCTCGTGGCGGGGCCGTCGGCCGTTGCGGAGTGCGGGGCCCGGGGGTCCGGGCCATGGATCTCCGACGAGCCGTCGGCGACGGCGCGGGGCTCATCGGGCATGGGTGGTCCTTTCGCGTGCTGTACGTCTCGGGGCTCCGCGCCACGGTCCGCATCGGAAGCCGCGCGCGGGCCCGTGCCGGCCCGTCCCGGAGCCTGTGCCGGTCCGCCGGAAACGGAGGCCGAGTTTGCGCTTTTGTCGGCAGTCCATAGACCGTAGCCCCTCGGCCGCGGGGTCGTGGTGTGGCGATACACACACCGTCCGCGGGCGGTGTTGTGAGTTCTCTCCTTGGCCTTGAGCGGGGGAATCGGCAAGGATCGCCGTCATGGAGCTGCTGAAGACGCTGGTGGACAAGGGCCTGCGCGCGGAGTCGCCGACACGTGACGAGGCCCGCGCCGTTTTGGAGACCTCCGACGACGAACTGCTCGAAGTGGTGGCCGCCGCCGGGAAGGTGCGCCGCCGCTGGTTCGGGCGGAGGGTGAAGCTGAACTATCTCGTCAACCTCAAGTCGGGGCTGTGCCCCGAGGATTGCTCGTACTGTTCGCAGCGGCTCGGTTCGAAGGCCGAGATCCTCAAGTACACGTGGCTGAAGACGGACGAGGCCGCCGACGCCGCCGAGGCGGGACTCAAGGGCGGCGCGAAGCGGGTCTGCCTGGTGGCCAGCGGCCGCGGCCCGACCGACCGCGACATCGACCGCGTCTCGCGGACCATCTCCGCCATCAAGGAGCAGCACGAGGGCGTCGAGGTGTGCGCCTGCCTCGGGCTGCTCACCGAGGGGCAGGCCGACCGGCTGCGCGAGGCGGGTGCCGACGCCTACAACCACAACCTCAACACCTCCGAGGCGACGTACGGCGACATCTGCACCACCCACGACTTCTCCGACCGGCAGGAGACGGTGCGTCAGGCGCAGGGCGCCGGCCTGTCCGCCTGTTCGGGGCTGATCGCGGGCATGGGCGAGAGCGACGAAGACCTCGTCGACGTGGTCTTCGCGCTCCGCGAGCTGGACCCGGACTCGGTCCCCGTCAACTTCCTGATCCCGTTCGAGGGGACGCCCCTGTCGGGGCAGTGGAATCTGACGCCGCAGCGGGCGCTGCGCATCCTCGCGATGGTCAGGTTCGTACATCCCGACGTGGAGGTGCGGCTGGCGGCGGGACGCGAGGTGCACCTGCGGTCGCTGCAACCGCTCGCGCTGCACCTGGCCAACTCCGTCTTCCTGGGCGACTACCTCACCAGCGAGGGGCAGGCCGGCCAGTCCGACCTGGACATGATCGCGGACGCCGGCTTCGAGGTGGAGGGCGCGGACACCACGACCCTGCCCGCTCACCGCAGGCAGCTGGACGGGCAGAGCGGCCAGCTGGAGAGCGACGGCTCCGAGGGGCCGGACGCAGGGGCGGACCGGGCGCACCCGGAGGGCCCGGAGGATCTGGAGGACCTGAAGGATCTGGAGCGGCCCGTGCACAGCGAGCGCCCCGGCATCCGCGCCGAAGAGCTGGTCGCCGTACGCCGGCGGGGGGCCGGCACCGCCCTGCCGCCCAATGCCTGACAGCGCCGCAGACTCAGTGGCCCCTGCCGCTCCCGGCCCCCGACTCCCCCTGGATCCGGGCGAGTTGCTCGACCTGGACCGGCGGCACGTATGGCATCCGTACGGTCCGATGCCCGGCCGCGGTGCGCCGCTCGTCGTCGAGTCGGCCGCCGGGGTGCGGCTGCGGCTGGCGGAGGAGTTCTGCGGGCGGCGGGAGCTAGTGGACGGGATGTCGTCGTGGTGGTCGGCCGTGCACGGCTACAACCACCCCGTGCTCAACGAGGCGGCACGCGCCCAGCTGGAGCGGATGAGCCACGTGATGTTCGGCGGGCTGACGCACGAGCCCGCGGTACGGCTGGCGAAGCGGCTCGTGGACATCACCCCCGATGGCCTGGAGCACGTCTTCCTCGCCGACTCGGGATCGGTCTCGGTCGAGGTCGCCGTCAAGATGTGCCTCCAGCACTGGCGTTCACTCGGGCAGGGCGAGAAGCGGCGGCTGATGACGTGGCGCGGCGGATACCACGGCGACACATGGCAGCCGATGTCGGTGTGCGACCCCGAGGGCGGCATGCACGAGCTGTGGTCGGGGGTGCTGCCGCGTCAGGTGTTCGCGGACGCGCCCCCGTCGGGCTTCGACGCTCCGCCCGACGAGACCTACATACGGCACCTGCACGAGACGGTCGCCCGGCACGCCGGCGAGCTGGCGGCGGTGGTCGTCGAGCCCGTCGTGCAGGGCGCGGGCGGTATGCGCTTCCACTCCCCCGCGTATGTACGGGCACTGCGCGAGGCGTGCGACGAGCACGGCGTGCTGCTGGTGTTCGACGAGATCGCCACCGGATTCGGCCGTACCGGCGCCCTGTTCGCGGCCGGGCACGCCGGCGTCACACCGGATGTGATGTGCGTGGGCAAGGCGCTGACCGGCGGCTATCTCACGCTGGCCGCCGCCTTGTGCACACCACGCGTGGCGGAGGGGATCTCACGCGGCGAGGTGCCGGTGCTCGCGCACGGGCCGACCTTCATGGGCAACCCCCTCGCCACCGCGGTCGCCGACGCCTCCGTCGGTCTGCTGCTGGACGGGGACTGGCAGGGCGAGGTGCGCCGCATCGAGGCGGGCCTGCGGGCGGGGCTCGCGGGTGCCGAGGAGCTGCCGGGCGTCACGGAGGCAAGGGTGCTGGGAGCGATCGGGGTCCTCCAGCTCGATCACGAGGTGGACGTCGCGGCGGCGACACGGGCGGCGGCGCGTGCCGGTGTGTGGCTGCGGCCGTTCCGCGACATGGTCTACGCGATGCCTCCGTACGTCACCGGAGACGAGGACGTGGCCACGATCTGTGCGGCGATGCGCGCCGCGGCGACGGAGGGCTGAGGCGGTGCGGGGAATCGTGGTGGTCACCGGTACGGGAACCGAGGTCGGCAAGACCGTCGTCACGGCGGCGCTGGCGGCGGCGGCCCTGGCGCGCGGACGTTCGGTGGCGGTGCTCAAGCCCGCGCAGACGGGCGTGGCCCCCGGGGAGGCGGGCGACGCGGAACGGGTGCTGGAGCTGGCCGGCGAGGGAGTCACCATCGCCGAACTGGCCCGCTATCCCGAGCCGTTGGCGCCCGCCACGGCCGCCCGGCGGGCCGGTCTTCCGCCGGTGGGTCCCGAGCGGATCGCCGCGGAGGCCCGTCGTCTGGCGGTCAGTCATGACCTGGTGCTGATCGAGGGCGCGGGCGGGCTGCTCGTACGGTACGACGAGGAGGGCTCGACACTGGCGGACGCGGCACGGCTGCTGGAGGCGGAGACCGTCGTGGTTGCCGCCGCCGGTCTGGGCACGCTCAACGCCACGGCCCTGACGACGGAGGCACTGCGCGCACGCGGACTGCGCACCAGGGGCGTCGTGATCGGCAGCTTCCCGGCGGATCCGGATCTCGCGACGCGCTGCAATCTGGAGGACCTGCCCGAGGCCGCCGGGTGCGCGCTGCTGGGGGTGCTGCCGGCCGGGGCGGGAGCGATGGAGCCCGCCGACTTCCGTGCGGCGGCGGCGAGTTGGCTCGCGGGCGCACTCGGCGGCAGCGCGCCGGAGGGCGACGGGGCGGCAGGACGGCGGATGGCCGGGCTGAGCAACCGGAGCGCGTGACGCGTCCGGCACATCCGGCACATCCGTCGAAGGGCCTCCGGCAGGCCCCCGCACGACCGGCACAACTCCCGAGCCCCGCTCGTCGCACACCGACGGACGCCCTCTGCCCTGCCGCCCCTCGGGCGGGCACAATCGGGGCAGGCCGCCCGCCGCCATGCACGGCAGGCATGGAGGAGAGGAACCGGTCATGCCCGTACCTGCCGCGAATCCGGCGCATGGAAGACCCGTACGCCACCCCGTGTTCGCGCGCTTCTACGAGCGGCTGAGCGAGGCGGCCGACGTGCAGTCCGGTGTGCGCGCACACCGCGGGGAGCTGCTCGCGGGGCTCGGAGGCCGGGTGATCGAGGTCGGCGCGGGCAACGGCCTCAACTTCGCGCGCTACCCGGCGGAGGTCTCCCGCGTGACCGCCGTCGAACCCGAACCCCGGCTGCGCGCGTCGGCCGTGCGGGCGGCCCGTGCCGCCGCGGTGCGCGTGCCGGTCAGTGTCGTCGCGGGCCGGGCGGAGGCCCTGCCGGTCGGCGACGCCACGTGCGACGCCGCGGTCTGCTCACTGGTGCTGTGCTCGCTGCCCGACGTCCAGAAGGCGCTGACCGAGGTGCTGCGGGTGCTGCGGCCCGGCGGCGAGCTGCGCTTCTACGAGCACGGGCGCGCCCAGGAGCGGCCCGGCATGGTGCGGTTCCAGCGTGCGCTGGACGCCACGGTGGGGCCCTTCCTCTTCGGCGGCTGCCACTCGGGACGGGATCCGGTCGGCGAGATCGGGGCCGCCGGTTTCACCGACATCTCGTTCCGCAGGGTCGTCGTGCCGCAGGACGGGCCGGTCTTCCCGGCGTCGTTCCATGTGCTGGGCGGTGCACGGCGCCCCTGAGACCGGCGGTGCGGCCGTATCCGTGGCGTGCGAGGCCGGTGCCGTGCGGAGCCGGTGGCGGTGTGGTGCCTGTGCCGGTGTTGGTGCCGGTGCCGTCTGCCTCGAACTCACCGCGTCCAGTTGCGGAGTTCGAGGGCGATGTCGCGTACGCCCGCGGAGCCGTCCTTCACCAGCCAGGCCAGATCGCGGATCTTCTCCGGTGACGTGCTGACGCGCAGCCCGCTGGCCACCAGGTAGCCGTAGGCGACAGCCGACGCGAAGAGCGCGTTGCCACGCTCCAACGCCGGGACGTGCAGCAGCAGTTGGAGCAGCGCCGCGGCCCGGTCGTGGGGCTCCGCATAGACGGGACGGTCGAATATGGCCGCTTCGTGCCTGCTGACGGCGGCGACGAGCGCGCCGTAGTCGGTGACGAGCGGGTCGCCCGGCGCCTTCGCTTCCGCGACCATGAGCAGCCAGGCGAGGTCGATACGGAGAGTCACGTACGCGGACGGCCCTCGCTCTCGCGCCGTCCCGGCTCGGGGAACTCCTCCGCGAACACCGACTCGTAGCTCTTCATGAACTCCGACGCCGCTTCGACGAAGGTCTGCCCCGCTTCGCCGGCGTCCCGCTCGACCAGTTCCTCGATGTACCGGTTCATGCTCACCCCCCGCTCGAGGGCGCGCTCACGCGCCGTCTGTGCGGTCGCCTCGTCCACGCGGACGTTCAGCTGAGTCTTCGACACTCCTCCAAGCTAGCACCGGTCCGCTAGCACCCGCCAGGCCGCGTGCGTGAAGGCCGCCGCTCGCCCTGGCGGTACGGCGGGCCAGGCAGCCGGGCGCCGGGCGCGAAGCGCCAGCCCGGAGCGCATATGAGCGGCCGGGCCGGGGAACTCGCCGTGGCTACTGTCCGTCTACGATGAACGACGCCGTCACGTCCGAACCTCTGTCCGCTGACGTCCGGCGCCCCACAGACCTCCGGGGCAGCCCTCTACGAAAGGTGTGAGAGCCC
Organism: Streptomyces sp. HNM0575; assembly: GCF_012726265.1. Taxonomy (GTDB): domain Bacteria; phylum Actinomycetota; class Actinomycetes; order Streptomycetales; family Streptomycetaceae; genus Streptomyces. The sequence continues at coordinate 227,320 of NZ_JAASAG010000004.1, forward strand.
GCCCATGGGCGACCCTCCCAACAGCGCGCCCCGTCGTGACCGGAGCGGCGTGACCGCCGGGCGCCGCCGACGGCCTCGTAACGCGGCGTTCGCCGGCCCGCCCCTCCTGCCGCCTCCCGGTCCCCTCCGGATGCCGCTCTCCCCTGAATTCCCGGCGCGGGTCTTCCGGGCGCGGGTCTTCCCCGGGCACTGCGCGGCAGCACCGTCGGCAGCGGAGGCGTCCCGGTGACCGAGGTGCTCTTCCTCCTCGTGGCGCTGCTGCTCGCCGTGGCCTGCGGTGCCTTCGTCGCCGCCGAGTTCTCGCTGACGACGGTCGAGCGCGCGGACCTGGAACGCGCGGTGCAGCGCGGCGAACGGGGCGCGCGCAGCGCCATGGAAGCGGTGCGGTCGCTGACCTTCCAGCTCTCCGGGGCGCAGCTCGGGATCACCGTCACCAACCTGGTCGTCGGCATGCTCGCCGAGCCCTCGGTCGCCAAGCTGATCGCGGGCCCGCTACGGGCCGTGGGGGTACCCGCACCCACGGCGCCCTCCGCGGCCCTGGTCCTCGGCACCGCGCTCTCCACTCTCGTACTGATGGTGATCGGCGAGCTCGTGCCGAAGAACTGGGCGATCTCGCGTCCGCTGCCCATCGCGAAGGCGGTCGCCACACCGCAGCGCGTCTTCTCCACGCTCTTCCGGCCTCTGATCCGGCATCTCAACAACACCGCGAACCGGATCCTGCACATGCTGGGGCTCGAACCCACCGAGGAGCTGGCCTCCGCGCGCTCCCCGCGGGAGCTGATCGCGCTCGCCCGCCACTCGGCGAAGGCGGGCGCGCTGGAGGCGGACACCGCCGATCTGTTCGTACGGACGCTGCACCTGGCGGAGTTGACCGCCGAGAACGTGATGACTCCCCGCGTACAGGTCACGTCCCTGGACGTGCAGGCGAACGCGGAGGACGTCGCCAACGCCACCCGCGCCACGGGCCTCTCCCGCTTCCCGGTGGTCCGCGGCGGCCTTGACACGGTCGTCGGAATCGTGCGGATCAAGGACGTGCTGGCGGTGCCCGCCGAGGAACGTCCGCGCCGCCCCGTGACGGAGCTGATGGGCGAGCCGGTGCTCGTACCGGAGTCGCTGGCCGTGGACCGGCTGCTGGACCGGATGCCGGGCGGGGAGCGCAGCATCGCGGTCGTCATCGACGAGTACGGCGGCACGGCGGGCGTGGTCACCCTCGAGGACATCATCGAGGAGGTCGTGGGCGAGGTCCGCGACGAGCACGATCCCCAGGAGCCCCCGGACCTGGCCCCCGCGGGTCACGACCCGGACGGGCGGCGCGTCTTCGACGCGGACGGCGCCGCCCGCACCGACCAGCTGGAGGCCATCGGCATGCACGCCCCGGAGGGGCCGTACGAGACGCTCGCGGGGCTCGTCGCCACGGAGCTCGGGCGGATTCCGGAGCGGGGCGACGCCCTGGACGTGGCGGGCTGGCACATCGAGGTCGTCGACGCCCACGGACGCCGCGCCGCACGCGCGCAGCTGACCGCTCCCCCGGAGTCCGACGGCGAGGACCGTACCGACGGGGCGAACGGGACGGCCGGAGGGAACGGCACCGCCGCCCCACAGCACGGGACCGTGCAGCACGGGGCCGTGCGGCACGGGAGCGCCGGGGAGGGCGGGCGATGACCGCGATACAGCTGTTCATCGGGTTGCTGACGCTGGTCGCCAACGCGTTCTTCGTCGGCGCCGAGTTCGCGCTGATCTCCGTACGCCGCGCCCAGATCGAGCCGCGCGCCGAGGAGGGCGACCGGCGGGCACGCAGCGTGATCTGGGGGCTGGAGAACGTCTCCGCGCTGCTGGCCGCCGCCCAGCTGGGCATCACCCTGTGCACGCTGGTGCTCGGTGTCGTCGCCGAGCCCGCGATCGAGCACCTGCTGGAGCCGCTCTTCCACCTGGCGGGCGTCGGCGACGGGGTGGCCCGCATCGTCTCCTTCGTCATCGCGCTCACGGTGGCGACGTACGCACACATGCTGCTGGGCGAGATGGTCCCGAAGAACATCGCGCTGGCCGGACCGGAGCGTGCGGCGCTGGCGCTCGGCCCGCCGCTCGTCGCCCTCTCCCGCGCCCTGCGGCCGGTGATCTTCATGGTGAACGCCTTCGCCAACAGCCTGCTGAAGCTGCTGCGCGTGGAGCCCAAGGGCGAGGTCGAATCGACCTTCTCCGACGACGAACTGGCCCAGATGGTCGCCGACTCCAGTGAGGCGGGGCTCCTCGACGACCGTTCCACCGAGCGGCTGCGCGACGCCCTCGAACTCGGCCGCCGTCCGGTCGGGCGGATCGCCAAACCCACCGAGGCCGTCGTCGCCGCCCGGCTCGGGGTGACGCCGGAGGAGCTGGAGCAGCTGTCGGCCAGTTCGGGGTTCTCCCGCTTCCCCGTGGTCGACAGCAAGGGACGCGCGCTGGGCTATCTGCACGTCAAGGACGCGCTGGACGCCCTCCCCCGCGACGCCGCGTTCCCGGCGACGGCGATGCGGCCGATCGCGCGCGTGCGTGCGTCGATGCCGCTGGACGACGTGCTGGGGGCGATGCGTACGAGCAGCACGCATCTCGCGGCGGTGATGGACGACGACGGCCGTACGGCGGGCGTGGTCACGATGGAGGACGTGCTGCGCGAACTGGTCCACCGCAGGCCGGAGGACGAGTGAGCCGCCGGCTGTGAACGGCTCCGGGCGCGGCCGACGGGAAGCACGCCTCAGCAAGCACGGCTCAGCGCGGAGGAAGGCCACCGGAAAGTCGCCCGGGGCAACCGGATACGATGAGCGGCCGTGAGCAGCACGCAGGACTCCCGACCGGCCACCGGCCCGGCAGGCTCGACCGGAGCCGCCGAATCCGCCAAGAGCGCGGGGACCCCCGAGAACGCAGGGCCCCAACAGCCTCCCGCCGTCCGCAGTTTCGTCGCCCTCGGCGACTCCTTCACCGAAGGCATGTCGGACCGACTCCCCGACGGCAGCTACCGCGGTTGGGCCGATTTGCTAGCCGCGCGCCTCGCCGCACAGCCGGTCCCGCATGCGGAAGGCACAGGCGAGCCGGACCCCGGCAGTACCGACCGGCCGGATCCCGGCGGGGGCTTCCGCTACGCGAACCTCGCCGTACGCGGCAAGCTCATCGCGCAGATCGCAGCCGACCAGGTCGACGCCGCCGCCGCGATGAACGCCGATCTCGTCACCCTCGTCGGCGGGCTGAACGACACCCTGCGTCCCCGCTGCGACATGGGCAGGGTCCTCGGCGTGCTGGAGGAGTGCGTGGAGAAGCTGGCGCCCAGCTGCGGCCGGCTGGTGCTGATGCGCAGCCCGGGACGCAACGGCCCGGTGCTGGAGCGCTACCGGGGCCGCATGGAGCGGCTGTTCGGCTTCATAGACGAGCTGGCTGAGCGGCACGGAGCACTCGTGGTCGACCTCTACGCCGCTCCGTCGCTGGCCGATCCCCGCATGTGGGCCGACGACCGGCTGCACCTGACGGACGAGGGCCACCAGCGGGTCGCCGAGGCGGTGTGGCAGGGGCTCGGCCACCCCGCCGCCTCCGACTGGCGGGCTCCCCTGGCGCCTTCTCCGCTCCCGTCGTGGCCCGCCCGCCGCCGGGCCGATCTGCGCTTCGTACGGCAGCATCTGGCGCCGTGGGTCGGGCGGCGGCTGACGGGACGTTCCAGCGGTGACGGGCGCACGCCGAAGCGTCCGGAGCTGACCCCGCTGGCCTGCGAGAACTCCCCGTAGAGGCCGGGACGCGACCCCGTAGAATCGGGCGGTGTGACTGACAAGCCCCGCATTCCCGACGTCCTCGCCTCGCGTTACGCCTCACCCCAGCTGGCCCGTCTGTGGTCCCCGGAAGAGAAGGTGGTGCTGGAGCGGCGGCTGTGGCTCGCGGTGCTGCGCGCCCAACGAGACCTCGGTGTCGATGTGCCCGAGCAGGCGGTCGCCGACTACGAGCGGGTGGCCGGGGACGTCGACCTGGCCTCCATCGCGGAACGGGAGAGGGTCACCCGGCACGATGTGAAGGCCCGCATCGAGGAGTTCAACGCGCTGGCCGGGCACGAGCACGTGCACAAGGGCATGACCTCGCGTGATCTGACGGAGAACGTCGAGCAGTTGCAGATCCGGCTCTCGCTGGAGGCGGCCCGCGACCGCACCGTCGCCCTGCTGGCGCGTCTGGCCCGGCTGGCCGGTGAGCACGCCGGGCTGGTGGTCACCGGGCGTTCGCACAACGTGGCGGCACAGGCCACCACCCTCGGCAAGCGCTTCGCCACGGCGGCCGACGAACTCCTCGTCGCCTACGAGCGGTTGACACAGCTCCTGGCGCGCTATCCGCTGCGCGGCATCAAGGGCCCGGTCGGCACCTCGCAGGACATGCTCGACCTGCTCGGCGGCGACGAGGACAAGCTGGACGAGCTGGAGCGCAGGGTCGCCTCCCATCTCGGCTTCGCCCACTCCTTCACCTCGGTGGGCCAGGTCTATCCGCGCTCCCTCGACCACGACGCGGTCGGCTCGCTGGTCCAACTGGCCGCCGCGCCCTCGTCGCTGGCGAAGACGATCCGGCTCATGGCCGGGCAGGAGCTGGTGACCGAGGGGTTCAAGGAGGGGCAGGTCGGTTCCTCCGCGATGCCGCACAAGATGAACACCCGCTCCTGCGAGCGCGTCAACGGGCTGATGGTCGTGCTGCGCGGATACGCCTCGATGACGGGCGAACTCGCCGGCGACCAGTGGAACGAGGGCGATGTGTCGTGCTCCGTCGTGCGGCGGGTGGCGCTGCCCGACGCCTTCTTCGCCTTCGACGGGCTGATGGAGACCGTACTCACGGTGCTTGAGGAGTTCGGCACGTTCCCGGCCGTGGTGGAGCGCGAGCTGGACCGCTACCTTCCGTTCCTCGCCACCACGAAGGTGCTCATGGCGTCGGTACGGGGCGGAGTCGGCCGGGAGGCCGCGCACGAGGCCATCAAGGAGCACGCCGTCGCCTCCGCGCTGGCGCTGCGTGCGGGCGCCGAGCGCAACGAGCTGCTGGAACGGCTGGCCTCCGACGAGCGGATCCCGCTCGGCCAGGCGGAGTTGACGGCCCTCATGGACGACAGGCTCGCCTTCACCGGCGCCGCCGCCCGCCAGACCGGCGCGGTGATCGCCCGTATCGAGGAGATCACGAAGGAGCACCCCGAGGCCGCCGCTTACGTTCCGGAGGCGATCCTCTGACACGGCGCGCGCCCCACCCGCCCCGTTCGCTCCGCCGGGAGGTGCCTGCGGGGGAAAAGCTGGAGGCGGCCCGCGAGAGGCTCGTTCCGGATGTGCCGCGGACGGGCTGCGGGTGCTGTTCTGCGGCATCAACCCGGGTCTGATGTCTGCGGCCACGGGGCTCGGCATCACCAACGTCGTGGAGCGGGCCGGCGCGCGGGCCGACGAGTTGAGCGCCGAGGAGTACCGCGAGGGCGGCAGGGCCCTGGAGCGCAAGGTGGCGCGGCTGCGGCCGCAGTGGCCGGCCGTGGTGGGAGTGACGGCCTACCGTACGGCTTTCGGCGAGCGGACCGCTCAAGTCGGCCCGCAGGAGCGGCGGATGGGCGGTACGCGGGTCTGGGTGCTGCCCGACCCGAGCGGGCTCAACGCGCACTGGACGCCGCAGACCATGGCCGAGGAGTACGCCCGGCTACGGCAGGCAGCCGCAGACGCCGGGCACGCGCCGTCCCCGGACCCTCGCATGCGGTGAGGTCCGAACCGGGCGGCTACGGCGGGTCGTTGACGGTGACGGCGGCGATCAGCTGGAGCGGCAGCTCGGGGCCCTGACGCGAGACGCCCACGGCGATCCACCTGCCCTCCGCCCACCACAGCTCCACGTAGGGGACCGAGCCGCACAGCGTCCGCCACGGCTCGGGTATCTCCTCCCCTTCCTCGCTCCGCAGCAGCGCGCCGCCGAGGCCGACGAGCTGCGGCTCGCCCCAGCGGCCGGTCAGCAGCCCGCACAACGCCCCGCACTCCGCCTCGTACTGCTCCTCGGCGGCGGGACGTGCCGTGCCGTCGTCCTCCCAGAACTCCTCGCTCGTGGCCAGCTCCACGGTGTGGTAGCCGGGCCCGCTCACCACGTGGACGTCGCGGCGGGGCCGGGCGGGGAAGTCGCGGGCCCGTAACCGGTCTATCGTGGCGAGGTGCCCGGCGAGGTCGCTCATGCTCCCAGTAAACCCTCCGGCACCGACAGCCATCTCCCCCAGGTCCGGCGGCAGTTCAGGCCGGACGAGGCGGAAGCGCACCGGACTTCGGCCGGGCGCCCGGCGGCATCGCCTGCGACCGACCCCGTACTCGCGGTAACCGCGGGCACCGGATACCATCCGGCCAGGGCACAGGCAGGGAGGCGGACTTGACGCGGCTCTCGGGCAGAGACCCTTCTCTGCTGCGACGGATCAACTCCACGGCCGTGCTGCGCGTACTGCGTTCGCGGTTCGGCCAGGCTGCGCCGACGCTCACCGACCTGGCGCAGGCCACCGAGCTGTCCCGCCCCACCGTTGAAGGCGTCATCGAGGGCCTCGTCGACGCGGGCCTCGCGACGGAGGCCGAGAGCGAGAGCCCGGGCGGCGCCGAACACGCCGCGCGGCGGGGACGTCCCGCGCGCCGCTTCCGCTTCCGCGCCGAGGCCGGACACGCGATCGGTGTCGAGATCGGGGCCCACCGGATCGCGGCGGTGATCTCCGACCTCACGGGAGCGCTAGCAGGCACGGTCACGCAGGACGTCGGCGAGGAGGCCCCCGCCGGCGAGCGCCTCGCGCAGGCGCAGAGCACCGTCGCCGAACTCATCCGCGTCAGCGGCGTGGACTGCGACTCGCTGCGCGCCGTCGGCGTGGGCACCCCGGGCATCGTCGAGGCCGACGGCACCGTACGGCTGAGCACGGCGCTGCCCGGCTGGACGGGCCTGGCGCTCGGCGAGAGGCTGCGGGACGCGGCGTTCGGCTGCCCGGTCATCGTCGAGAACGACGCCAACGCCGGTGTCGTCGCGGAGCGTTGGCAGGGCGCGGCGGCGGGCGCCGAGGACGTCGTGATGGTGCTCGTGGGGCTCAGCCCGGGTGCGGGCTCGCTGATCGGCGGCCGGCTGCACCGCGGATTCGGCGGCGCCGCGGGCGAGATCGGCGCGCTGCATCTGCTGGGCCGTGAGGCGACGCCTGAGCGGCTGCTGTCGACCACCGGCGAGCCGCTGCACCCGCTGGACGAGACGGCCGTGGCGCGGGTGTTCGCGCTGGCGCGGGCGGGTGACGAGCGCGCGGAGCGTGCCGTGGAGCGCTTCTTGCAGCGGCTGGTGCACGACGTGGCGGCGCTCGTGCTGGCCCTCGACCCGGAACTCGTGGTGGTCGGCGGCTGGGCGTCCGGCCTGGACGACGTACTGGAGCCGCTGCGGGGCGAGTTGGAGCGCTACTGTCTGCGCGCGCCGCGCGTCGCCCTGTCGGAGCTGGGCGAGGCGGCGGTGGCGACTGGTGCGCTGCGGCTCGCTCTCGACGAGGTCGAGAGCGAGCTCTTCAGCGTCAGACTCGACTGAAGCGGGCCGCCGGGCGGTGCCGCCGGGGCGCTGCCGGTGCGGCGGTCTCCGCGGCCGGCCGCACGGGCTCGGGCCTCCGGTCGCCGAAGGTGAGCCGGCAGGTGTCGGCGCGGTAGGTGGAGACCGAGACGGCTGCGACCGCGCCGTGCGAGAAGTAGCTGGTGGTGACGACCAGTACGGGCGCTCCCGGCAGCCGGTCGAGCTGGCGTGCGTCGTCGGCGCGTGCGGAGCCCAGCTCCACCGTCCGCTCCTGGCCGTGGAGTTCGAGGCGGTGCAGCTCGCGCAGCACGGCACGGCCGCGTGCCGTGTCGCCCGAGGAGTCCGCGTCGGGCAGGCCGGGGACCGACGAGTGCGGTACGTAGAGCAGTTCACCGGCGACCGGATGGCCGTGCGTCATGCGCGTGCGCCGTACGGCGTGGACCGGCTGGTCGCCGTCCTGCCCGAGCAGCGCGGCCACGCTGGCGGGCGGCGCCGTCTCCTCGCTCTCGCCGGTCTGCCACGCGTCGTCCGGGCTGCCAGGCCACGTCTGCTCCGACCCTCCGACCTCCACGCCGAAGCGCGGCGGCGCGACGGTCGTGCCGACTCCGCGGCGGCGCTGGAGGCGGCCTTCGAGCTCGAGCTGCTCCAGGGCCTGCCGGAGGGTGGCGCGGGCGACGCCGAAACGGGCTGCCAGCTCACGCTCGTTGGGCAGGATCTCGCCGACCTCGAACTCGGAGTCCAGCGCGTCCGACAGCACGGTCTTCAGGTGCCAGTACTTCGGCTCCGGCACCGCGTCCAGCTGTGAAGTCCCCACTGTGGCTCCCGCCTCTCCCCTGCGTCGGCCGGCCCGCGTCGCGGGGCGGCATTATGCGTGCTTGTTTTTTAAAGGTCCTTGCGTATGGCGACCTTAAGGGGACCTTAGGAGTTGGTCAAGACCAATATGGGATCGATGGGTGTGCAGCGGGCGCTCCGAGTGTAATGATCGATCATCGCTCAGCAACCTGGCTTCGGCAGCAGAAGTGGGGAATCCAATGGCACAGGGGCAGCGGGTCACGGTCGTCACGGGCGGGAGCCGCGGAATCGGCGCGGCCGTCGCCGTACGGCTGGCCCGGGAGGGCCACCACGTGGCGATCGGTTACGAGCGCTCCCACGAGGCGGCCGAGGAGACCGCACGGGCGGTGCGCGCCGAGGGCGTACTGGCGCTGCCGGTGCGGATGGACACCAGCGTCGAGCGCGACGTGGACCGGCTCTTCGACACCGCGCGCGAGCAACTCGGCCCCGTGACGGGGCTGGTGAACAACGCCGGAGTCAGCGGGCCCCTGGGGCGTTTCACCGAGACGCCCACCGATGTGATGCGCCGCGTCCTCGATGTGAACGTGCTGGGCGCGCTGTTGTGCTCACGGCGTGCGCTGCGTGAGATGTCGACGGCGTACGGCGGTCACGGCGGCTGTGTGGTCAGCGTCTCGTCCGGGGCGGCGACGCTGGGCGCACCCGGCGAGTATGTGCACTACGCCGCGTCGAAGGCGGCGCTCGACGCGATGACGGTCGGCCTGGCCAAGGAGTTCGGGCCGGAGGGCGTACGCGTCAACTCCGTGCAGCCCGGGGCCGTGCTCACGGACATGCACGCCACGATGGGCGACCCCGAACGGCCGTGGAAGAAGGCCGAGTCGATCCCGCTGCGCCGCCCCGGCGAGCCCGGGGAGATCGCGGCCGCGGTGGCGTGGCTGCTGTCGGACGAGGCGTCGTTCACGAACGGGGCGGTGCTCAGGGTCGCGGGCGGGGCCTGAGCGCGGGAGGGGGACCACGGCTGCCGGGACCGCCCGGTACCGGCTCCCGTCTCCCGGCTCCGACCCCGGCTCCCGGGCACGGCCCGCGCTCAGGCGCCGCGGCGTCGCGAGCGCACACTCACCGCCCAGGTGCTTACGGCGCGGTCAGATGCGCCAGCTTGTCCGGGTTCGCCACCAGATACACGCTCTGGATCCGCCCGCCGGCCACGTCCAGGACCATCACCGCCGACGCCTTGCCGCCGATCGAACCGATCATCGCCGGCGCGCCGTTGAGCTCCGTGAGCGCGAAGTCCAGGTCCGCCGCGCCCTGCCGGCCGATCGCCGCCATGAACCGCCCGACCTTCGCGGACGAAGTGATCGTGCGCAGCGGGGCCTTGGCCTTGCCGCCGCCGTCGCCGACGAGGCGGGCGTCGGGTGCGAGCAGTTCCAGCAGGCCGTCGATGTCACCGCGGGACGCGGCGTCGAGGAAGCGCCGGGTCAGCTCCCGCTGCTGTACGGGATCGACCTCGTAGCGGGGTGTGCGTTCCGCCACGTGCGTACGGGCACGGGTGGCGAGCTGCCGTACCGCGGCTGTAGTGCGGTCGAGGACGGCGGCGATCTCCTCGTGCGGGAACCCGAAGGCCTCGCGGAGCACGAAAACCGCACGCTCCAGCGGGGAGAGGGACTCCAGCACCACCAGGACGGCGAGGGAGACCGACTCGGTCAGCATCGCGCGCTCGGCGCCGTCCGGTACGGGCTCGGCGCGTACGTCGGTGGGCAGCGGCTCGGGCAGCCACGGGCCGACATAGGTCTCGCGGCGGGCCTGTGCGGAGCGAAGCCGGTCCAGAGCGAGCCGGGTGGCGATGCGCACGAGGAACGCCCGTGGCTCGCGCACCGTTCCGCGGTCGGCGGAGGCCCAGCGCAGCCAGGTGTCCTGGACGACGTCCTCGGCGTCGGCCACGCGGCCCAGCATGCGGTAGGCCACGCCCAGCAGCACCGGCCGGTGTTCCTCGAAGACCGCGGTCCCGTCGCTCTGTCCGTCGTCCACGGGGCCATGATGTCACCCGGTGCCGCGCTCTCCCCGGCCGCGTCCGCCGGTCGCGGGGGCCCAACGGGGCTTCCACGAAGGGCATCCTGCTGACATCGTGTCTACGGACGGTGGGCTTCGCCGCCCGGGCCTTCCGTTGCTCCGGCCTCCGCCGCCCCGGTGTGCGGGCGTGCCGGTGCCCCGGTGTCCTGACGTACGAGTACGAGATCCCCGAGGAGTGGACCATGACCGCCGTCGCCTCCCCCCACCCGCCGGTGCCGCCCACCGAGTCGTTCGTGCACGTCGCCCCCGCGGGCGAACGGCCCGGATTCGACCTCGCCTACGAGCGGCGCGGCAGCGGCGAGCCCGTCGTGCTGCTGCACGGCATCGGGCACCACTGGCAGGCGTGGGAGCCGGTGCTGAGCATCCTCGCCGCCTCGTGCGAGGTGATCGCCGTCGACCTGCCGGGCTTCGGCGCCTCACCGCAGCTCCCGGACGGCGTCTCGTACGAACTGGACAGCGTCATACCGCTGTTGGGCGACGCGCTGTCCGCACTCGGCCTTGAGCGCCCGCACGTGGTGGGCAACTCCCTGGGCGGCCTGCTCGCGCTGGAGCTGGCGCAGCGCGGGTACACCCGCTCGGTGACGGCTCTCTCCCCCGCCGGGTTCTGGAACGGCGCGGAGCGGCGCTACGCGTACGCCGTGTTGCTGGGGATGCGAGCCGGCGCGAAGGGCATCCCCGACGGGATGCTGCACCGGATGGCGCGCACCGCCGTGGGACGCGCGGCGCTCACGAGCACCATCTACGCCCGGCCTGGCCGCCGTTCGCCGGAGGCGGTGGTGGCCGAGACGCGCTCGATGCGCGCCGCGACAGGGTTCGCGCCCACGCTGAAGGTGGGCCGCAGCCCGGATGTGATCTTCGACCGGGACATCCCGGACGTGCCGGTGACGATCGGCTGGGGCGAGAAGGACCGGCTGCTGCTGCGCCGTCAGGCCACGCGCGCCAAGAAGGCGATTCCCGGGGCCCGTCTGGTGCCGCTGCCGGGCTGCGGGCACGTGCCGATGAACGACGATCCCGCGCTGGTGGCGCAGCTGGTGCTGGAGACGGTGCGCGCCTCCGAACCGGCTGCCTGACCGGCCGCCTGAACCACCGGGCGGCGCGCATCTCCTGAGCCGGTACGGCCGGTTCGCACGGCCGAGGGGCCCGGCAGCGGATGCCGGGCCCCTCGCCGCGTCCAACGCCCCGTGTTCAGCGGCCCGTTGCGTCCCACGACCCGCCGCGTTCAGCCGACCGCCGCGGTCCTGCCCGCTCCTTGTCCGGCCACGGGCCGGTCATGGGCCCGGCACCGGACCGCACCGCGAAGTGGGCCTGGAAATGGGTCTGAAGGTGCGCCTGGACGTGCGCCTGGACGTGCGCCTGGAGGTGCGCCCGCTCACGGCCGGTGGCCCGCCGGCACCGTCTCTCCCGCGGGCACGGGTCCGGGCGGTGTGCCCTCGCCGAAGGGCCGGCCGCCGAGCTGTTCGCGGTGGTGCGGCGTCAGCCAGCCCGCCAGGCGGGGTCCCGCGGGCACGATGCCCGTGGGATTGATGCCGGTGTGGACGCCGTAGTAGTGCCGCTTGATGTGGTCGAAGTCGACCGTGTCGCCGAAGCCCGGCGTCTGGTACAGGTCGCGCGCGTACGCCCACAGCACCGGGTCCTCGGTGAGCTTGTTGCGGTTGCACTTGAAGTGGCCGTGGTAGACGGCGTCGAAGCGCACGAGGGTGGTGAAGAGGCGGATGTCGGCCTCGGTGATGGTCTCCCCCACCAGATAGCGGCGGGCCGACAGCCGCTCGGAGAGCAGGTCCAGGCGGCGGAAGACATCGGCGTACGCCTCCTCGTACTCCTCCTGGCCCGTCGCGAAACCGGCGCGGTAGACACCGTTGTTGAGGTCGCGGTAGACGCCGTCCGCCACCTCGTCGATCTCGTCGCGCAGCTCCGCGGGGTACAGGTCCGGGGCGCCGGCCCGGTACAGACCCGTCCACTGGGTGGCCAGGTCGAGGGTGAGCTGCTGGTAGTCGTTGGTCACCAGCCGGCCGCTGGGCACGTCGACGACCGCGGGGACGCTCACGCCGCCCGGATAGTCCGTCTCCCTCGCGTCGTACGCCTCGTGCAGGAAGCGGATGCCCAGCACCGGATCCCGGCCGTCCGGGTCGAGGGTGAAGCGCCAACTGCGGTCGTCCTGGAGGGGATCGGTGACGGCCATGGACAGCGCGTCCTCCAGGCCCAGCAGCCGCCGCGAGATCGCGGCGCGGCTCGCCCACGGGCACGCCCGGCTGATGACGAGCCGGTAGCGGCCCGCCTCTACTGGCCATCCGTCCGCGCCGTCGGCGGTGATGCGGTCCGCGAAGTGGCTCCTGGACCGTTTGAAGCGCTTCCTGCCGAGCGTGGTGTTGCTCTGCGCGGTGCCGCCCTCGCCGGACGTGTCGCCTTCGCCGCTCAATGTGCGGTTCCTTCCTTGTCGGCCTCCGGGGATCCTGCACCCCTGCGGGGGCGGCGTCCGCCGCCCGTTGAAGGCGACATTACGGAAAAGCGCGCACGGCGCGCATGCCGCGCCGCCCCCGCCGGGGAGGTCAGACGATCTCCTCGCTCATCTCGGCGAGTTCACGGTCGCCGCTGCCGCTGCTGAACGTGGGCGTCGTGTACGAGCCCCGACCGGCGACCGCCCACCACAGCGACGCGGCGGCCAGCACGCAGAGCAGCGCGACTGGCGCGTAGTTGAAGGATTCGACGGTCACGGGGTTGGTCTGCGGGAGGCAGAAGAGCACCGTCACGAAGGCCACCCAGCCCACGGCCGTCCAGCCGACGGGCACGCCCCAGCGCCCCAGGTTCCACTTCCCCTGCCGGAAGCGCTCCTTGTACCGCAGCCGCAGGAAGACCGGTATCGCGTAGGCCGGGGTGATGCCGATGACCGCGATCGCCGTGACCGCGCCGTAGGCCGCCTTGCTGTAGAGCGCGGGCAGCGTGAGCAGCGCGGCGACGACGACCGTCAGCAGGACCGCGGCCGTCGGTGTTCCGGTACGGGCGCTGACGCGCCGCCACAGCGCGGAGAACGGCAGCGCCCCGTCGCGTGAGAACGCGAAGACCATGCGGCTGGTGGCGGCCACTTCGGCGTTGCCGCAGAAGAGCTGGGCGATGATCACGACGAGCAGCAGCAGCTTGGCGCCCGTCAGGCCCAGTGCGTCGAGGAAGATCTGCGCGGGCGGCACGCCTGTGGCGCTGTTCTGGGTGCCGGCGTAGTCCTGGATGGCGAAGGTGACGCCCGCCAGCAGCACGAAGCCGGCGACCCAGGACCAGCCGACGGCCCTTACGATGCCGCGCGCGGCGCTGACCTCGGCGTCGGTGGTCTCCTCGGAGAGGTGGGCGCTGGCGTCGTATCCGGTGAAGGTGTACTGGGTGAGCAGCAGGCCGATCAGCACCACGTACAGCGGAGACGACCAGCCGGTGTGGTTGACGAACTCGCCGAACACGAAGGACACCGGGCGGTGTTCGGAGGGAATGAAGGCCAGGGACGCGACGATCACGCCGACCCCGGCGAAGTGCCACCAGACGCTTATGGAGTTCAGCACGCTCACGAGCCGCACGCCGAAGAGGTTGAGCGTCGCGTGCAGCACCAGGATGCAGACGAAGATCACCATCACCACGCCGGGCGTGGGCTCCAGGCCCCACTGGAGGTTGAGCAGCGCGCCGGTGAACATCGCGGCGCCGTAGTCGATTCCGGCGAGGGTGCCGAGCAGACCGAGCAGATTCAGCCACCCCGTGTACCAGCCCCACCGGCGCCCGCCGAGCTGGTCGGCCATGTAGTAGAGGGCACCGGAGGTGGGGTAGGCGCTGGTGACCTCCGCGAGGCCCGCGCCGACGAACATCACCATCAGGCCGACCAGGACCCAGCCCCACAGCATCACCGCCGGCCCGCCGGTGACGAGGCCGAAGCCGTACAGCGTCATGCATCCGGAGAGCACGGAGACGACCGAGAAGCTGATGGCGAAGTTCCCGAACGGGCCCATGCGGCGGATCAGTACGGGGTGATAGCCCAGCTCGCGGAGCTTGGCGTCGTCGTCGATCCGGTCGTCGACGGGCCGGGCGGTGGGGCTCAACGGAACCTCCTGGGTGGTGCGTTGGGGGACGGAAGCGAGGGGCTCGGGCGGGAGTTCGGTGGTACGGAGACTGGGGCGACGGGCGACGGGCGACGGGCGACGGGCGACGGGCGACGGGCGACGCGGGTGCGGTGGCGGTGGCGGTGGCGGTGGCGGCAGGTGCGCGGACGGTGGAGCGGGCGCCGGTGCGGCGGTCCCCGCGGTCAGCGGTCCGCGGCGAAGGACTCCTCACGCGCCCGGCAGTACTCCGCTCTGGCCGCTTCGGGACGTTCGGGATCCTCCGCGACTTGCAGCCAGGGCTGCTGGGTGAAGTACGGCCCCAGCGCGGCGAATACGCGCGCCGCGTCGGCCGGGCGTCCGCCCGCCCACAGCGCGTGGGCCAGGTGATTGAGGTCCAGGACGGACTGGCTCGTGGGGTCGGTGTGGTCGAACCAGCCGAGCAGGGCGGTGCGCGCGTCGAGGGCGGCGGGATCCTGGGTCCAGTGGCGGCGCAGCAGCGGGCCGCTTCTGCCCTCGGCGGTCTCGCGCCGGTACTGCTCGACGTACGCATACAGCGGCAGCGCCAGCAGCGGCGACCCGGCCGGGGCCCACGAGGAGACCCACCGTACGAAGTCGACCGCCGAGGCACGTGTGCCGGAGTTCCCCGCGGCTCCTTCGGAACGAGCGTGCAGGAAGTGGAGCATGCGGTGGTGTGCCTCGCGGTTGTATCTGTCGCGCTCGTAGACGCGGTAGAGCAGCCCCCACGGTCCGAGCGGAAGCATGGGCTCGGCGGCGCGCTCCCGGTGCTCCCCGCGTTCCTGCCGCTCGTCGAGGCGGGCCAGCGCGAGGAGGCAGACCCACGGCACCGGATCGGCGGGCAGCTCCTCGGCGGCGGCGTAGCACGCCTGACGGGCCGTCTTCTCCAACTCGCCCGCGCTGTGGTGCTGTTCACGCCGCGCCCGGACGGCCCGCTCCACGGACACCCGTGCCAGCATCATCCGTGCGTCGGCGCTGCCGCGGTCCTCGCGCAGCCACGCCTCCACCACCTGAGACCCCGCGGCCACGACGCCGAGCACCTGGGAACGGGCGGTGCGCAGCCCCCAGGAGTCGCCCGTACGCCCCAGCAGGGTGCGCATCGCCATCCAGTGTCCGGCCCTCAACTCCTCGAGCGCGCCGCGCAGTTCGTTGTCGAAGCCGGCGGGGCTGTAGACGGGGCGCAGCCCCCGGGCGTCGTGGCCTCCGCTCGTCAGCCGCATCAGTCCTGCTCCGTGGCCGCCCGGCGCGACGGTGAAGACCCCGGCGGGCGGATCGGGGACGGGCGGGGGCTGTCCGGCATCACGGTGTTTCCTCAACGGCAGGGGCGGGGACCGCGACAGCCCGTGCACGGCGCGAGGCGGGCCGGCAGGGATGCGTGACCGCGTGTCCCGGGTTCATCTGCGAACCTAACTCCTCGGAAGTAACAAACCGGCGGGGGGATTTGTGATGGTCCTGCGTCGAAAGAGCACGAACGGAGAAAGTCCGGTGCACCGGCGCTTCCATACGGTCCTGCACGGCTCGTCTCCGGGGCGATGCTCCCTCTGCCCCCTCTCCGTGCCTGCTCACGGCGGGCGGACCGGTGCGGCGCCGGGGGTGCCGCGGGCATCCGGGACCGCGCTGACGCTCCAGGTCAGGATGCATGGACAGAGCTTGGGGGCAGCGGGCACAGCCGTCAAGCCTCCGAAGCATCGCGACGCACGCAGCGTCCGGGATCCGCAGCGGACCCGGGGATCCGGGGCCGCGCGCCGGCGGCCGGTCCGGCGCGGGCCGGTTCGCGACCGCGCCCGTACGGCGCACGGAACCCTTTCTGCCGTTGCGGCGTCGGTGTTCACTGAGTCCAGTGTTCACCGCTGCGCTCGCCGAGGTGTTGCGTGCACCGCTCACGAGGCGGTGGTACGCATCGCACAGCCCGGCCCGTACCGGCCTGCTCCGTCCATCCGCGATCCAGGAGGCACGTCCATGGCGCACCAGGACCCCATCTCCCGCTCCACCGGCGGCACGGCACCGGGACGGCGTGCGCTGCTGCGCGGCTCGCTGGCCGCGTCCGCGGCACTCACCCTGCCCGCGGTGTCGGGTGCGGCACCGTCGCAGGCGCTCGCCGGGCGTCCACGGGCGAAGTGGGGTGTGCAGGCCGGGGACGTGACCTCGTCGTCGGGTCTGATCTGGGTACGGGCGGACCGCCGCGCGCGGATGCTGGTGGAGACCTCGTCGACGGAGACGTTCCGTCATGCGCGCACCTGGCACGGGCCCGTCGTGGGTGCGGACACGGACTTCACCGGCGTCACGCCGCTGCGCGGGCTGCCCGCCGGTGAGCAGGTCTTCTACCGCGTCACGCTCGCGGATCCCGACGACCCGCGGCGCAAGGGGGAGCCGGTGCGCGGCACCTTCCGCACGGCGCCGGACAGACGGCACCGGAATGTGCGCTTCCTGTGGTCCGGGGACCTGGCCGGGCAGGGCTGGGGCATCAACCCCGACCGCGACGGCTACACGATCTTCGAGGAGATGCGCCGCCTCGACCCGGACTTCTTCCTCAACAGCGGCGACACCATCTACGCGGACTCCCCCATCGAGGAGAAGGTCGCCCTGCCCGGCGGCGGGGTGTGGCGGAACGTCACCACCGAGGAGAAGGCGAAGGTCGCAGAGACGCTCGCCGAGTTCCGCGGCAACTTCCGCTACAACCTGCTGGACGAGCACCTGCGCCGCTTCCAGGCCCAAGTGCCCTCCATCGTGCAGTGGGACGACCACGACGTGCTCAACAACTGGTATCCGGGCGAGATCCTCGACGACGACCGCTACAAGGTGAAGGACGTCGACACCCTCGCCGCGCGGTCGCTGCGCGCGTTCAGCGAATACCACCCGCTGACGTCGCTGCCCGCGAAGGACCGCAACGGCCGCGTCTACCGGGTCGTTCACCACGGCCCGCTGCTGGACGTGTTCGCCCTCGACATGCGCACGTACCGCAACGCCAACTCGCCCGGCAAGCAGAAGCACGATCCCCAAGGCATCCTGGGCGAGGCCCAGTTGAAATGGCTGAAGAAGGCCCTGTCGCGTTCGCGCGCGGTGTGGAAGGTGATCGCCGCCGACATGCCGCTGGGACTGGCCGTGCCGGACGGGGACACCGACTTCGAGGGCGTCGCACAGGCCGACCCGGGAGCGCCGCTGGGCCGGGAGCTCCAACTCGCCGAGCTGCTGCGGCACATCAAGCATGAACGCATCACCGGCACCGTGTGGTTCACCACCGACGTGCACTACACCTCCGCGCAGCACTACGCCCCGTCGCGTGCGGCCTTCAAGGACTTCGAGCCGTTCTGGGAGTTCGTCTCCGGGCCGCTCAACGCCGGCGGCTTCGCCGCGCTGAAGCTCGACGGCACGTTCGGCCCGTCACAGCCGTTCGTCAAGGCGCCGGAGAAGGCCAACACCCCGCCCAGCGAGGGCGGTCAGTACTTCGGGCAGGTCGACATCGACGGCGGCAGCGGCGAGTTGACGGTACGGCTGCGGGAGCAGGGCGGCGACGTGCTCTTCACCAAGGTGCTCCAGCCGGGCCGTACGGGGCAGTGAGGCGTGGGGCGGAGCGCGCGCACGCGGTGACGCCGTGACGCGCCCCGGTCAGGTGCTGGACTATCCGGGCATCGCGGCCACCGGGCTGCCGCCCGAGCGGTGGCCGGCCGGTTTCCGCAGGCTGCGGGTGAGCAGCCGGGTCGGCTCGGGGGACGAGGACTTCGCCGCCGCCGCGGAGGCGGTCATGCGCTGGCGCATGCATCGCAGGGCCGGTGTTCGCTTCGACACGGACGCGGAGCGGGCGGCGCCGGACGTGGAGGTCGTCGTCGGCCTGGGAGTCGGCGGCCTGCGGCTCCACGCGCCCTGCCGGTTGGTGTGGACGGTCGAACAGCCCCGGCGCACGGGGTGGGCGTACGGGACGCTGCCGGGCCATCCGCTGCGCGGCGAGGAGGCCTTCGTGGTCGTACGGGACGCCGACGGAACGGTCCGGCTGGAGGTGCTGGCCTTCAGCACACCGGCGACCCGTGCGACGGCGGCGGCCGGACCGCTGCTGCCCGCCTTCCAGCGGTGGTACGCGCGCAGAACCGGGCGTGTGCTGCGGCGGATCGTGCGGGACGCGCGCGAGGCACGGGAAGCGTGAGGTGCGTGAGGCGCGTGACGCGGGATGAACGGCGAGCGGCGGGGCAGGACTACGGACGGAAGGCCGTGCGCGGCGACGAGCGGAACGCCGGACGGGACGATGACGGCGACCGTGACGGCCCGGGCGAAAGCGGTATCGGACGGACAGAACATCCTTAACTCATCGGTCACAGTGCGTTCTTGATCGGGCAATGCCGGTGCGCGAGGGTGATCGCATGACTGACATGTCACAGAACGAGCAGCCGACCGGGCAGGGCCTCCGCCGACTCCTCTCAGCAGGTCTCGGGCACTGCCGCTCGCTGTTCGTCCGGCAACGTCCGCAGTCGCCGCACCCCGCGGACGACGGCGCGGCGGCGGCCGGACTGAAGTCCCAGACGACCGGGGCGACTTCGCTGTGGCGGATGCGCACCACCGTGCCGGACGAACCGGGGACGCTCGCGCAGCTGTGCAGCGCGTTCGCACGGGAGCGGATCGACATCGTGTCGCTTCAGACCTTTCCCCTGGGCCTCCGGCCCGGGGAGACCCCAACCCTCGGCCTTCGGCCTGGGGATGCCCCAACCCTGGGCCTCCGGCCCGGGGAGACCCCAACCCTCGGCCTTCAGCCTGGGGATGCCCCAACCCTCGGCCTCCGGCCCGGGGAGACCACAGCCCACGGCCACCAGTCCGCGGAAACCGCAACCCACGGTCACCGGCCCGCGGAAACCGCGACCGACCACCACCGGCCCGAGCAGACCGCGGCCGACGCCCACCCCGCGGAGGACCGCGCCCGTACCGGGCAAGAGAACCGCCCCGAGGGGATCACCGCGGAGGCCGCGCTCGCCGGTGAGCAGGTCATGGACGAGTTCGTGCTGCGTGCGCCCGAGGAGCTGGACGCCGACGGACTCGTGCGGATCGCGCACGACGCGGGCGCGGCCGGCACCTGGGTGGAGCGGGCCGACACCCACGACCTCGTGGACACTCCGACCCGCGTACTGCGCCTCGCCGCCCGTACCGCCCTCGACACCGCCGAACTGCCGCTGGCGCTGCGGCAGTTGCTCGGCCGCTGCACCGTGCGCTCGATACCGCCCGTATCGCCCCTGTCCGGCCTGCCCTCCCCGCTCGACGTACCGCCGGAAGGGATCTGCGAGGAGACCGTGCTGCACCTGCCGGACCCCGCCGGCGGCGTCCTCGTGATCGAGCGGCCCCAACTGCCGTTCACTCCGGCCGAGTTCGCGCGCGCCTGCGCTCTCGTGGAGCTGGACCGGGTGCTGGGCGCCGGCGCCCGGGTGCCGCACTCCCCCGACACGCTCACGCTGCCCGACGGCCTGCCGGTGACCGTACGGCGCGCGGACACGGGCGACCTGCGTGCGGCACTGGAGATGCACGAGCGCTGCTCGAAGGCGACGCTGGCGCAGCGCTACCACGGCCCGGTCAGCGAGGCCCACCGCTATCTGCGGCACCTGCTGTCGCCGCGCTTCGGCCGGACCCTCGCGGCCCGTACGGCCTCGGGGAAGCTCGTGGCGCTCGGCCATCTGCTGTGGGACGGCGACGAGACCGAGCTGGCCCTGATCGTCGAGGACGACTGGCAGCACCGCGGCATAGGTACGGAACTCCTGCGCCGCCTGGCCGGGTTGGCGCGCGAAGCGGGCTCCAAGGACGTCTACGCCGTCACCCAGGCGTCCAACACGGCCATGGTCGCGGCGATGCGCAAGCTCGGTGCACCCCTCGACCACCAGGTCGAGGAGCGCACCCTCGTCATCACCGCGCACCTCTCGGAGGACGGCAAGCACGCGGCGGCCACCCGCACCGCGACCCGCACCGCGCGTCCCGTGGCGTCAGCCGAGGGCGGGAGCAGCCGCACTCCCGGGTGAACGCCGGAACCTTCGCAGGCCCCCGGCACAGGTGATGCTGATGACGCCGGGGGCCTGCGCATACCAGGATGGGTGCATGTCCGATCCCATGAACTCCACCCCCCTGCCGCGACAGGTCGCCGACGCGTACGTCGACGACCTCGTCGAACTCGATCCGATCACCGGCACCTACCTGGGAGTGCCGGAGAGCCACAACCGCCTTCCCGACTTCTCCCCCGCAGGTCAGGAAGCCCTCGCCGAGCTGGGCCGTACGACGCTGCGCAAGCTCGCCGAGGCGGAGGAGCAGCCCGGAGCCGACAGCGACGCCGAACGCCGGTGCGCGCGCCTGCTGCGTGAGCGGCTGACCGCTGAACTCGCCGTGCACGACGCCCAGGAGGGGCTGCGCGCCGTCAGCAACCTCCACTCCCCGGTGCACTCGGTGCGCGGGATCTTCACCGTCATGCCGTCGGAGACGCTCCAGGACTGGACGGCCGTCGCACAGCGGCTGCGTGCGGTGC
This sequence comes from Streptomyces sp. HNM0575, assembly GCF_012726265.1. GTDB lineage: Bacteria > Actinomycetota > Actinomycetes > Streptomycetales > Streptomycetaceae > Streptomyces. The sequence continues at coordinate 248,254 of NZ_JAASAG010000004.1, forward strand.
CCGACGCGCTGGAGGGCTACCGGGAGTCACTGGCGGCCGGTCTGGAGAAGGGCCTGCACGCGGGGCCGCGCCAGGTCTCCACCGTGATCGGACAGCTGGACGAGTGGGTCGGCGACGGCGCGGACGGCGACGGCAAGGGATGGTTCGCCGCCTTCGCGGCCGAGGGCCCCGAGGCGCTGACCGAGGTCCTCGTCTCCGCCGCGGACGACGCCACCGCGGCCGTGCGGCAGCTGCGCGACTGGCTGCGCGAGACGTACGAGCCGGGCGTCGCGGGCTCGCCGGAGACGGTGGGCCGTGAACGGTACGCGCGCTGGGCCCGCTACTGGAACGGCGCCGATCTCGACCTCGACGAGGCCTACGCCTACGGCTGGGCCGAGTTCCACCGCCTGCTGGGCGAGATGCGCACCGAGGCGGAGAAGATCCTCCCCGGTGCGGCGACCCCGTGGGAGGCCCTGCGCCACCTCGACACCGAGGGCGAGGCCGTCGAGGGCGTCGACGAGGTACGCGAGTGGCTGCAAGGCCTGATGGACGAGGCCATCCAGAAGCTGGACGGCACGCACTTCGAACTCGCCGAGCGGGTACGGCGCGTGGAGTCCCGCATCGCGCCTCCGGGCAGCGCGGCCGCGCCGTACTACACACAGCCGTCGCTGGACTTCTCCCGCCCAGGCCGCACATGGCTCCCCACCATGGGAGAGACGCGTTTCCCCGTCTACGACCTGGTCTCCACCTGGTACCACGAGGGCGTGCCCGGTCATCATCTCCAGCTGGCCCAGTGGGCGCACGTCGCCGACGAGCTGTCGCGCTACCAGACGACGGTCGGCATGGTCAGCGCCAACGCCGAGGGCTGGGCGCTGTATGCGGAACGCCTCATGGACGAGCTGGGTTTCCTCGCCAACGCCGAGCAGCGGCTGGGCTACCTCGACGCGCAGATGATGCGCGCGACCCGCGTCATCGTCGACATCGGCATGCATCTTCAGCTGCGCATCCCGGACGACTCGCCGTTCCGTCCCGGTGAGCGGTGGACGCCGGAACTGGCGCAGGAGTTCTTCGGGATGCACAGCGGGCGGCCCTCCGACTTCGTGGAGAGCGAGCTGGTGCGCTACCTGGGCATGCCGGGGCAGGCCATCGGCTACAAGCTGGGCGAACGCGCCTGGCTGACGGGGCGTGAGGCCGCCCGCAAGGCGCACGGCGACGACTTCGACCCCAAGAAGTGGCACATGGCGGCACTTTCGCAGGGGTCGCTGGGGCTGGACGACCTGGTGGCTGAGCTTTCGGCGCTCTGACGGTCGCCCGAGCGGAACGCGGCACGCGAGGTATGTGACCGGCCGATTCGGGGCCGGTCACACACCTCGCGTGTGTTCCCCGGCGGGACGGCGCCGATGTGAAGCCGTGGCCCGACATGAAGCCGTGGCCCGGCGTGAAGTCGTCGGTCGATGTGAACTCCCGGGTCCATAGGACGACTTGGCGACAAATCGTCCCGTCGACTGGTCGGTTCATTGACCGCACAGTGCGTCCCGGCGTCCCGTTCGCACTGCTCAACGGCCGAAGCCGTTCTCGGAGTTGACGACTTCGCCGGTGATCCAGGCCGCCTCGTCCGTGGTGAGCCAGGAGACGAGCCGTGCGGCGTCGTCCGGTGCGGCCCAGCGTCCGCCGGGGAAGAGGGCGGCGACCGCGGCGTGCTCCTCGCCCGTGAGGTAACCGGTGTCCACGGGGCCCGGGTTGACCGCGTTCACCGTGATGCGAGGAGCCAGGGCGGTGGCGAGCGTACGAACGGACGAGGCGAGGGCGCCCTTGGCGAGGGCGTAGCAGATCTCGTCGGGCATGCCTCCGCGCACGTCCTGGCCGGAGGTCATCATCACCACCCGGCCGGTGACGCCCTCGGGGCGCGGGAGGCGGGCGAAGGCCTGGATCAGCAGGATCACCGAGCGGGTGTTCACGGCCCAGTGTGCGTCGAGCATGTCCGCGTCCACCGCGTCCAGCGGCCCGTCGCCGCCGCTGAGCGCGTGGTTGGCCACGAGGATGTCGAGGCCGTCGCCTCCGAGTGCCTCGGCGGCCTCGCCGATCAGCCGGGCGGGGGCACCGGGGGCGGTCAGATCGCCGGGGCCGTGTGCGACGGTCGCTTCCGGTGCGGCGTACCGGCGCAGATCGTCGGCCAGCGCCTCGGGGCCCTCCGGGTCGCTGCCCCAGGGCTGTGCCGAGTCGTGCGGCCGGTGGTGGTGGGCGTAGACGGAGGCGCCGTACGCCGCGAGACGACGGGCCACGGCGTGACCGATGCCGGCGCGGCGGGCTGCTCCCGTGACGAGGGCCGTACGGCCGCGCAGCGGCAGCGGATCCCGATAGGGCGGTGGCTGTGCAGACATGGCGGACAGCCTCGTATGCGGCGGGCCCTGCCGTCAGCCGGTTTTCTGCGCGGTCAGCCGTCCACCGGGGCGGAGCGGTGGTGAAGTGCGGAGCCATAACGGGACTTGGCGACCTCCAGCTGTACGGGGATGCGCCGGCGCAGGTCGGGGACGTGACTGACGATGCCGACGCAACGGTCCCGCTCCCGCAGGGAGTCCAGGACGTCGAGGATCTCGTCGAGGGTCTGCTCGTCGAGGCTGCCGAAGCCCTCGTCGATGAAGAGCGTCTCCAGCCTGGTGCCTCCCGCCTCGTCGGTGACGACGTCCGCGAGGCCCAGCGCCAGCGCGAGCGACGCCGAGAACGTCTCGCCCCCGGACAGCGTCGCCGTGTCGCGCTCCGCTCCCGTCCACGCGTCGATGACGTGCAGCCCGAGGCCGGAGCGCGCCCCGCCGCCGGAGCGGGCGTCGGAGTGCACGAGGCTGTAGCGGCCCGCGGACATCCGCGCCAGGCGCGCGCTCGCGGCGGCGGCGACCTGCTCCAGGCGTGCGGCCAGCACGTAGGACTCCAGCCGCATCCGCCGCTCGTTCTCCGCTGAGGTGCCCGCCGTCAGGCCGGCGAGGCGCGCGACGTGCTCGTATCTCTCGCGCAGCGGGGCGAGTTCGCGTACGGAGGCGGTGGCGCGGGAGCTGAGCCCGTCCAGTTCGGCACAGCGCGTACGGGCGGCGTCCTCCGCGGCGGAGGCCTCGCGGAGGCGGCGGGTCGACTCCTCGACGGCGCTCTGGGCGGCGTCGGGGTCGGCGGCGGGCAGCGCGTCCGCAGCGGCGAGGCCGGGATCCGCCAACTCGGCCGCCACACCCGCCTCGGCGGCTCGCCACTCCTCCAACCTGGCCTCCATCGCGCGCTGTTGCTCGTCGCCGAGCAGCGCCTCGGCGGCCGTGGACGGGCTGTCGAATCCGGCACGGGCGGCGGCGTCCGCCAGCTGCGCGACGGCCTCCTCCAGGCGGCGTGCCTCCTCCTGTGCTCTGCGGGCCGCTTCGGCGGCGCCGTCGAGGAGCCGGGCACGACGCTGTAGGACCTCGGCGCGCTCGGCGACGCTGGGTGCGTCGCCGCGCGCCTTGTCCAACTCGGCCGTAAGCGAGGCCCGTTCGCGCTGGAGCGCTTCGCGGTGCGACGTACGGGCGGCACCGCGGCGCTCCGCGTCCTGGTGCCGGTCGAGGCGCTGGGCGTGCTCGCGCTCGGCGCGGGCGAGGGACTCGCGTGCGGCATGGGCGTCTGCCGCTTCGTCGTGCGCCCGTCGGTGTGCCTCTTCCCATTCGGCAACGGCCGCAGCGAGCTTGCCCGTCTCTTCGTCCTGTGACCCGGCGCGGGCCGCGGCGAGTTCCTCCCGCACCGCGCGGGCGTCCGCATCGGCCTCCTCGCGTGCCGTCTCGGCGCCTCGGTACGCGGCGAGCGCTGCGTCCTCGGCGGACTGGCCCACGGCTCCGTCGCCGGGGCGCGCGGGCGCCGGGTGCTCCGTGGCGCCGCACACCGTGCACGGCTCGCCCGCGCGCAGCTCCGCGGCGAGTTCGGCGGCGATGCCCCGGAGCCGCCGGTCCTTGAGCCGCAGCCACTCCTCGTGGGCGGACGCTGCCACCTCGCGTGCCTTCAGCAGCCGCTGCCCGGCGTCCTCGGCCTGCTGGGCGAGTTCGTCGCGGCGCCGTGCGGCGGCGAGGCGCAGCCTCGCGGGCTCCAGCTGTCCCGCGAGTTGTTCGGCGCGGGTGGCGGCCTCCTGCGCGGTGTCGATGCGGCGCTGGAGTGCGTGGCGCTCGCCCTCCCAGCCCGCGAGCCATGCGGAGGTCTCGCGCAGGGCGTCCTCGTCCGTACGCGATTCGCGCTCCAGCGTGGCGAGTTCGCCGTCGATGGCTGTGCGGCGCTGCTCGGCGCGGCGGGCGGCGTCCAGGGAGCCGAGCTCCTCTCTGTACTCCCCCGCGAGCCGGGTCAGCTCGCGAACGGGTGCCTCGCCGAAGTCGGGCGGCAGCTGCGCTCGGTGGCGGGTCTGCTCGGCCTGCGCCTCCTCATGTGCCGACGCCGCCGACTCGTGCAGGGCCACCGCGGGGGCCACGGCCGCCGCCGCGCGGGCGCGTGCCAGCCGCTCGCGGGTCTCCTCGCGCTCGGCGGCACGGGCCTCCAGGTCGCGGGCGCGCTCCCGGGCGTCGGCGAACCGGCGCTGGCGGCCGGCCAGTTCGCGGCTCTCCGCCAGCTCGGACATGGCCTCGGCGTGGGCCGTCTCGGCGGCGGAGGAGGAGATCGCGGCGATGTCGAGGCGTTCGCGGGCGCCGGCGCGGGCCAGCGCCGCCCATTCCAGTACCGCCGCCGTCAGCCCCGGGTCACCGGCCGCCGGGGCGGCGTCGCCATGGCTGCTGCTCCCGGTGCCGCCGCCCTTGTTGCCGCCGCGCGTGCCGTTGCCGCCGCGCGTGCCGTTGCCGCCGCGCGTGCCGTTGGCGCCGCCGTCGCGGGCTCGGGAGGCGCGCTCCGTCCGTGCATCCGCGCGGGGCCGCTGCCCCGGAAGGCCGCCGGGCCCGGCCCGGCCGTGACCTCCACCGTCCCCGTCCGCCTCCTCGACCTCGCCCGCGCCCGCGCCCGCGGAGAGCACCGCGCCCGGTGCCGGCAGTCCGCCGAGCCCGCCACCGGTGCCCATGGCCTGCCGCATCCGATGCAGAAGGCCCAGCAGCGCCTCGTCACCGGCCCGCACCTCGTCCTGGGCTCCGCGGCGCATCCGCGCCAACTGCTCCTCCGCGGCGGCGAACCGGCCGGTGTCGAAGAGCCGCCCGAGCAGCTTGGCCCGGTCCTCCGCACTGGCCCGCAGGAACCGCGCGAAGTCCCCCTGCGGAAGCAGCACCACCTGGCAGAACTGCTCACGGCTCATGCCCGTGAGCTGGGCGATCTCCTCGCCGATCTCCTGGTGGGAGCGGCTCAGGCCCTGCCACTGCCCGGCGCCCGCGTCGTACTCACGCAGCCATGACTGGGCTCGCTCCTTCGTCGAGCCGCTGCCGCGCCGCTTGGGCCGGCTCTGCTCGGGACGGCGGGTGATCTCCAGCCGGCGCCCGGAGACCGTCAGGTCCAGCACGACCTCGGTCAGCGTGCCCGGCGCGGCGTGGTCGCTGCGCAGCGTGCCGCCCGGCTGCTGCCGCGCGCCCGGAACGGTGCCGTACAACGCGAAGCAGACGGCGTCGAGCACGGACGTCTTGCCCGCGCCCGTCGGACCGTGCAGCAGGAAGAGGCCCGCCGCCGACAGCGCGTCGAAGTCCACGTGCTCGGTGCCGGCGAAGGGCCCGAAGGCAGTGACCGTCAGGCTGTGCAGCCTCATGCGCGGACCTCCGCCTGATCCGCCGGGTGGCGCTCGCCCGCCCCTACCCGTGCCTGCGCCGGCTGCTCCGACTCGCCCGCCGCGGCCTCTTCGGCACGGGCCGCCTCGAGGGCGTCGCCCAGCATCCGGCGCTCCCGGCTGTCCGCGACGCGGCCCGTACGGACGTGTCCCACGAAGTCCTCGGCGATCTCCTGGTCGCTGCGGCCCTTCAGCCGCCGGGCGTACGAGGCGGGCGCCTGCGTCTGCTCGGTGGGCTCCGGGTCGAAGACGAGGCTGACGATGTGCGGAAAGCGCTCGGACAGGCGCGCCATCGGCGCGTGCGGCCGTGCCGCGTCGGTGAGCGTGGCCTCCACCCACGACTCCTCGTGCCCGGCGTGGGACGGCTCGTCGAGCAGCTGCTCCAGGCTGCCGCGGATGCGGACCAGGGGGCGGGGCACGGGACAGTCGATGCGGCGTGCGCCCAGGCCGCCGGTCGCGTCGAGGTCGACGAGCCACATGGACTTGCGGTGGGCGGCCTCGGAGAAGGAGTACGCGAGCGGCGAACCCGAGTAGCGCACGCGCTCGCTGATGGTCTGACAGCCGTGCAGATGACCGAGCGCGGCGTAGTCGACTCCGTCGAAGACCGAGGCGGGCACGGAGGCCACTCCCCCGACGGTGATGTCCCGCTCGCTGTCGGAGGATTCGCCTCCGTGGACGAAGGCATGGGCGAGCACCACCGAACGCGTCCCCGGCGGCCGGGAGTTCAGGTCGTCGCGCACCCGGTCCATGGCGGCGCGCAGCACGGCGGTGTGGCCGCCCGCCTCCGCGCCCAGCCCGGCGGCGACGAGCGACGGCTCCAGATACGGCAGCCCGTAGCAGGCGACTTCGCCGTGCGCGTCCGCCAGCAGGACAGGCGTGCCGCAGCCCTCCGGGTCCGTACGCAGGTGGATGCCCGCGTGCTTCATCAGGCCGGAGCCGACGCCCAGTCGCCGCGCCGAGTCGTGGTTGCCGGAGATCATGACGGTGGGGACGCCCAATTCGGCGAGCCCGTGCAGTGCCTCGTCGAAGAGGGAGACGGCGGACAGCGGCGGAACCGCCCGGTCGTAGACGTCCCCGGCGACGAGAACCGCGTCGACCCGCTCCCGCTCGGCGGTGGCGAGGAGATGGGCGAGGAACTCCCGCTGCGCGTCGAGGAGACTCACGCGGTGAAAGCTCCGCCCCAGATGCCAGTCCGATGTGTGCAGCAATCTCACAGCACTGATCCCGCCAGCACGCGCCTCTCCCCGGTCGTCAGGTCGCCCGATCTCTCCCCTGGTCTACCAGCAGGCACTGACAACGCGGCAATCGCCCGCAGGCGCAGGGGCGTTACGGCGTCCCGGGACCGACGGCCCGAACGCCCGGGGAGCGCGCTGAAGTTGAGCCCGTGTCAGGTGAGGCGGCGGCCGGCCCTGCCCTCTCGACACAGCGCGGATACCGACTCGTGAACCGGCGCGCGCCGGGCCCGTCACTCCTGTACGGGACGCAGCCGCAGCCCCTGCATGCCCCCGTCGACGGCGAGTTCGGTGCCCGTCGTGGCACCGGCCGACGGCCCGGCCAGATAGCACACCGCGGCGGCGACCTCCTCGGCGGAGACCAGCCGCCCCATGGGCTGCCTCGCCTCCAGCGCGGCACGCTCGGCATCCGGGTCGGGAGCGGACCGCAGCAGCCGTCCGATCCAAGGCGTGTCCGCCGTACCGGGGTTGACGCAGTTGACCCGGACTCCCTCGCGGATGTGGTCGGCGGCCATCGCGCGCGTGAGGGCGAGGACGGCGCCCTTGCTGGCGGAGTAGAGGGCTCGCTGCGGCAGTCCGGCGGTCGCGGCGATGGAGCAGGTGTTGACGACGGCGGCGCCAACGGCCGCAGGACCGCCACCCGCCGCAGAACCGCCGCCGTCCGGCGCGGCCGCCGCGCGGCGCAGCAGCGGCAGGGCGGCGGCGCTGACCCGGGCGATGCCCGTCACGTTGACGTCCAGGACGTGGCGCCACTCGTCGTCGTCATTGTCCTCGACGGTTCCCTGCGCGCCGATTCCGGCGTTGTTGACCAGGACGTCCAGACGTCCGTGCCGTTCACCCATGGAGTGGACCGCGTCCCGCACCGAAGCCCGGTCGGTCACGTCGCAGCGCAGGCACTCAAGGCCGTCCGGCACTTCGTCCACCGACAGGTCCAGCACGTACACCTGCGCCCCGCGGCGGGCCAGTTCGCTTGCGACGGCCAGGCCGATGCCGGAGGCGCCTCCGGTCACGGCGGCCACCCTGCCGTCGAACTCGCCCCCGGGGATTGCCGCTTGCCGGATCATGACCGCCTCGCCGTCCTTCGTACGTGCCCCTGCCGCGCCTGCCCGCGCGCCGCACGCGGTGAGGGCGCCCGTGATACTCCCCGGGTCACGGCCACGGGCCGCCGGCCCCGCCCCCGGGTGTGCGTCCTCACCGCATCCTGGCGGTGCGCTCAGGAGAGCGTAATTGCTGGTGCGTACATGTCCATCCACACGGCCAGATCCAGGGTGTGCTCCAGGCCGCGCCTGCGTCCGGGCGAGAGCTCCGCGCTCTCCGCTTCCACGGCTTCCTTCAGCCAGCGGCGGCTGACGAGTTCGAAGACCGGGTGGGCGGGACGGGCCAGCAGGTCCATGGCCGACTTCTGCACGGCGACGAGGTAGCCCGGATCCTGTGTCGACGGGTACGGGCTCTTGACCCGGTCGTGGACGGAACGCGGCAGCACGTCCTTCGTGGCCTCGCGCAGGAGGCTCTTCTCCCTGCCGTCGAAGGACTTCAGGCTCCACGGCGTGTTGTAGACGTACTCGACGAGCCGGTGGTCGCAGAAGGGGACGCGCACCTCCAGCCCGACGGCCATGCTGGCGCGGTCCTTGCGGTCGAGCAGCACGCGGACGAACCGGGTCAGGTGCAGGTAGCAGATCTGCCGCTTGCGGAACTCGAAGTCGCTCTCGCCCTCCGCCCGCTGGATGCCTCGGACGGCGTCGTTGTAGCCGTCCCGTGTGTACGTCCTCAGATCGAGCGCGTCGCGGGCCTCCTCGGTGAGGAAGTCGCTGTGCTCCCCGAGCCGTTCCCTCACCCGCACCAGCCAGGGGAAGGTCTCCGCCCGGTGCGCCAGCGGATCGAAGAACTGCTTGTAGCCGCCGAACACCTCGTCGGCCGACTCCCCGGACAACGCCACCGTCGAGTGCCCGCGTATCGCCTTGAACAGCAGGTAGAGGGAGGTGTCGACGTCTCCGAGGCCCGCCGGCAGGTCGCGGGCACGCACCATCGCCGACCGCAGCCGCCGGTCGGCGAGTTCGTCCGAGCCGAGGACGATGTCCTGGTGCTGTGTGCCCGCGCTGCCGGCCACGTCGTGCACGAAGGGCCCGTCCGGGGTGCCGCGCAGACCGTCGGCGACGAAGTTCTCCGTGTGGCCCACGAAGTCCACCGCGAAGCTGCGCACGCTCTCGCCGCCCGCCGCCAGCTTCCGTGCGGCCATGCCGGTCAGCGCCGAGGAGTCGAGGCCGCCGGAGAGCAGGGTGCAGCGCGGCACGTCCGCGACGAGCTGGCGGTCGACGATGTCATCAAGCAGGTCGCGTACGCGGGCGACGGTGGTGTCCTTGTCGTCGGTGTGGGCCCGCGTCTCCAGGGTCCAGTAGCGGGTGGTGCGGATCCCGCCGCGCCCGACGGTGACGACCGTCCCGGGCTCGACCTCGCGCATGCCCTCCCAGACGGCGTGACCGGGCGTCTTGATGAAGGTGAACAGCTCGCGCAGCCCGCCGGGGCCGACCTCGCGCCGGGCGAGCGGATTGGCCAGTATCGCCTTCGGTTCCGACCCGAAGAGCACTCCGTCGTCGGTCGGGTGGTAGTAGAGGGGCTTGATGCCCATGCGGTCGCGGATCATCACGAGCCTCTGCTCGCGCTCGTCCCACACGGCGAAGGCATACATGCCGTTGAGGCGTTCGGCCACCGCCTCGCCCCACTCGAGAAAGCCGCGCAGCACGACCTCGGTGTCGGAGGCGGTGGTGAAGTGGTGGCCGCGGGTGCGCAGTTCGGAGCGCAGCTCCTCGTAGTTGTAGCACTCGCCGGAGTACACCATGGCGGCCGTGGATCCCGAGGACGCGTCGGCGCTCATGGGCTGGCGCCCGCCGGGCAGGTCGATGACGGCCAGCCTGCGATGCCCGAGCGCGGCCGGGCCCGCGATCCAGGTGCCGCTGTCGTCGGGGCCGCGGCAGGCCATCGTCTCCGTCATCGCCTCGACGGTCTCGCGTTCACGCGTCAGCTCGCGGTCGAACGAGACCCAGCCGGCGATTCCGCACATGCTCTCCCCCAGTCCGGGCCGGCAGCGGCGACCCCGGTCAAGACAGTTGCATTGGGCAACTACATCGCCAGGGTCAGCCCTAACGGTTGCCTTGGTCAACCTGATCGGCTCCGTATCCGGCCACGGCCCGACCGCAGGCGCCGCGCTGTGCGTACGCCCGACTCCGGCCTCGGCTCCCGCCGGTTCAGGCGCCGGTGCCGGCGCCGGTTCCGGTTCCGGCCTCGGCCGTCTCCCCCGTGGTCCGCCCGACCGCCAGGTCACGCGGCCGCCCCCGCTGGTACAGCAGCGCCGTCACGATCAGCCCGGCGGCGAAGAACCCGGCCGCCGTCCAGTACGCGACCGCGAAGCTGTGCACGTTCGCGCGCGCGACCAGATCGGGAGTACGGGGGTGGGTGCGCGTGTAGTCGGTGACGGCGGCCGCGGCGAGCGTGTTGAACAGCGACGTGCCCACCGAACCGCCCACCTGCTGCATGGTGTTGACGGTCGCCGAGGCCACGCCCTGGTCCCGCTTGACGACGCCCAGCGTGGCCAGGCTGATCGCGGACGGCATGACCAGGCCCAGCCCCACGCCCATCACGACCAGCGGCGGCAGCACGTGAGCCGTGTACTCGCTGTGGATGCTCAGCGCCGTCAGCCACACCAGCCCCGCCGCGGCGAGCCCCATCCCCGCCGGTACCACGGGCTTCGGGCCGATGCGCGGGATCAGCACGTTCGTGGAGAGCTGTGCCGTGATCATCAGCGCGACGACCATCGGCAGGAAGGCCAGCCCGGTGCGTACGGGCGTGTAGCCGAGCGTTCGCTGGAGGTAGTACGTCACGAAGAGGAAGACGCCGAACATGCCCGCGCCTGCGATGAAGACGCTGATGAAGGACGCCGCCCGGTTCCGGTTGCGCACCACGCGCGGCGGCAGCAGCGGATTGTCCGTACGCGACTCGTGCACGACGAAGCACGCGAGCAGCACGGCGCTCAGCGTGAGCGCAGCCCAGCACCGCCAGTCGCCCCAGCTCTCGGTGTCGGCGCTGGAGAAGCCGTAGACCAGGCAGAAGAGGCCGCCCGCGACGAGGGCCGTGCCGGGAAGGTCGAGCCGGGTCCGCCCGGACGGCCGGTGGGGCGGCAGGATCGCCATGGCGCCGATCACCCCGGCGAGGGCGATGACGACGTTGACGTACAGCGTCCAGCGCCAGGTCAGATGCTCGGTGAGCACGCCTCCCAGAAGCAGGCCGATCGCGCCGCCCGAGCCCGCGATGGCGCCGAAGATCCCGAACGCCCTTGACCGCTCGCGTGGTTGCGTGAACGTCGTCGTCAGCAGCGACAGCGCGGACGGCGCGAGCACCGCCCCGAACATGCCCTGAAGCGCGCGGGCGCCCACCAGCGCGGAGAAGCTGCCGGCGGTGCCGCCCAGCGCGGAGGCGGCGCCGAAGCCGATGAGCCCCGTGACGAAGGTCCTGCGGCGTCCGATCAGGTCGGCCAGGCGGCCGCCGAGCAGCAGCAGACTCCCGAAGGCGAGGGTGTAGGCCGTGATGATCCACTGACGGCCGTCGTTGGCGAAGCCCAGGTCGCGCTGCATGGACGGCAGGGCGATGTTCACGATCGTGGCGTCCAGCACCACCATGAGCTGGGCCAGTCCGATCACCGTCAGCGCCCACCAGCGGTGGGTGGTGCGCTCCTCGGCGCCGGTACCGGCTCCCGGGGCGGGACCAGGACCGGGACCGGGATCGGGACCGCTGCCCGCGCCGGGAGACGGAGGCGGACCGTCCGGTCTGGAGGGCATCGACGGACCTCTCGGCTCCACGGCTGTCGGGACGGAGAAAGTGACTCGCAAACGTCACGTTATGTCCGTATTCCGGGGTCCGCAAAAGATCAGCTTCGCGGGGCCCGCTGCCCGTCCCGGGTGTCCGGCCACCAGATATCCGGCCCCGGCTGCCCGGCCTCGACTGCCCGGCCTCAGGCGTCGGCGTACGCCTCGCCGCCGACCGTGAGGCGTGCCGTGCCGGCGGTGCTGTCCGCCAGCCAGCTCCGGAAGCCGTCGAGCTCCGCCTCGGGCAGGCCCAGCTCGATGGTCACCTCCGCCCCGTAGGTGACGTCGCGCACCGAACGGCCGCCGGTACGCAGGTCGTTCTCCAGCCGGCCCGCGCGCTGGTGGTCGGTGGTGACCGTCACCAGGCGGTACCGCTGCCGCACGCGGGTGCCGACCGCGTCCAGCGCCTCGCCGACGGCGCCTCCGTAGGCGCGGATCAGCCCGCCCGCGCCCAGCTTCGTACCGCCGAAGTAGCGGCTGACGACGGCGACGGCGCAGCGGACGCCGCGCCGCGTGAGCATCTGGAGCATGGGCAGTCCCGCGGTACCGCCGGGCTCCCCGTCGTCGTCGGACTTCTGGAGGCCGCCGTCCGCACCGATCACGTAAGCCCAGCAGTTGTGGGTCGCACCGGGGTGCTCCGCGCGCACCCGGGCGATGAACGCCCGCGCCTCCTCCTCGGTGGCGGCGGGTGCCAGGGCGCACACGAACCGCGAGCGGCTGACCTCCGTCTCGTGCACGCCCGTACCGGCGACGGTGACGTACTGCTCCTCCATACGGGCACCCTACGCGGGGACCCGCCGACGTCCCGTGGCGTCGTGCTGCGGCGTGCGGCGGCGGGAATCACCCGGCGGGCAACGGTCGTTGACGGGATCATGTACGCGGACACACAGACGGTACGGCGGATCCTGACCGGGTCGGGCGACACATGGGCGGTCGTGGGCCTCTCCACGAACCGGGCGCGCGCGGCGTACGGCGTCGCGGGCGTCCTCCAGCGCTTCGGCAAGCGCGTGGTGCCGGTGCATCCGAAGGCGGAGTCCGTACACGGCGAGCAGGGCTACGCGTCGCTGGCGGACATCCCCTTCCCCGTCGACGTCGTGGACGTCTTCGTCAACTCCGCACTCGCGGGACCGGTCGCCGACGAGGCGGTGCGGATCGGCGCGAAGGCCGTCTGGTTCCAGCTGGGAGTGATCGACGAGGGCGCGTACGAACGGACGCGCGCCGCGGGGCTGGAGATGGTGATGGACCGCTGTCCGGCGATCGAGATCCCGAAACTGGGATGAGCCGCCGGGTCCGGCGCCGCTATCGTGCGTGGCCGTGATCCGGACACGCATGGCGGTCCCCGGCGACGCCCCCGAGCTGGTGCGGCTGCGCCGGCTGATGTTCACGGCCATGGACGGGCGGGACGAGCCGGGCCGGTGGGAACGGGACGCGGAACGCATCGCCCGGCGCGAGCTGCACGCCGCGGCAGGCGCCGACGAGGCAGACGCCGCACGAAGCGGAACCCGGCTGGGCGCGTTCGTCGTGGACGGCGACGCACCGGGACCGGCGCATCTGGCGGCCTGCGCCGTGGGCCGGATCGAGGAGCGGCTGCCCGCGCCGAAGCACCCCGCGGGACGCTTCGGCTTCATCTTCAGCGTCTGCACCGACGAGCGCTACCGGGGGCGCGGCTGCGCGCGGGCCACCACCGAGGCGCTGCTGGACTGGTTCGCGGGCCACGGCGTGACCAGGGTCGACCTCCATGCCAGCGCTGACGCCGAACGTCTCTACCGGTCGATGGGGTTCGCCGAGCACTCGATCGCCCTCTCGCTCGACCTGTCGCGGCGCCGCTGACCGCCGCGGGCAACCGGCCGCTGACGACCGCCCGCCGACGGTCGGGAGCCGACGCCCAGCCACCGGCGGTCGGGAGCCCGCCGCAGGACGGCGCAGATGCCCGGACGCCGGCCCCCGGTCAGGGGCCCGCCGGGATGCCCAGGCCCTCCAGCACGACCGCGCCCGGCAGTTCGGCGAGCGCCTTGCCGGGGAGGATGAGCTTGCCGCGGCGGCGGCCGCTGCCGACGAGGGTCCAGGGCATGCCGGTGACGGCGGCGTCGATCAGCAGCGGCCAGCCTTCGGGGAGCCCGATCGGCGTGATGCCGCCGTACTCCATGCCGGTCTCGGCGACGGCCGTGTCCATCGGCGCGAACGACGCCTTGCGCGCCCCGAGTTGACGCCGCACCGCGCCGTTGACGTCGACGCGGGTGGTGGACGGCACGACACATGCGGCCAGTGTGCGCTCGCCGCCGCGCTTGGCGGCCACCACGACGCAGTTCGCGGAGGTGCCGACGAGGTCTTCGCCGTAGTGCTCGACGAAGACGGCGGTGTCGGCCTTCTCCGGGTCGGTGTCGACGTACAGCAGCTGATCCGCGGGAACGGTGCCCGTCCATGCCCTTACGGCGTCGGCCGCCGGACCCGTGAAGTTCCCGGCCCCGGCGGCGGGTGCGGCCGAATCGAAGTTCCCGATGGGTGCGCGCATGCGGCGCACGCTAGCACCGGAATCGAGCGGTCCGTCCTGCCGGTTGGAGGCCGCGGCGCAGCATGGCCCGGCCCGGCCGGGCAGGTCAGCGGGGCGCGGGCACGGAGACGGCCATCGTCATCTCGACGGGCTCCGTGCCCTCGTTGCGGTAGCCGTGCTCCACGTTGGCCTCGAAGGACGCGGAGGTGCCCGCGGGCACCTCGTACTCCTTGCCGTCGACGCTCAGCGTGAGCAACCCCCCGCGCACGTGCACCAGTTCCGTGGTGCCGGTCGGGTGCGGGTCGGAACGGCTGCCGTCCCCGGGCATCAGCCGCCATGCCCACAGCTCCAGCGGACCCGGCGCCTCGGTGCCCGCGAGCAGTGTGCTGTGGCTGCCCGCCTCCGTGGACCACAGCCGTACCGTCTGCTCCTCCGGTACGAGGCGCACCTGCGGCTCCTGGTCGAAGTCGAGCAGGGTGGTGATGCTCACGCCGAGCGCGTCGCCCACCTTCACGACCGTGCCCACGCTGGGGTTCGTACGGCCCTGCTCGATCTGGATCAGCATCCCCCGGCTCACGCCCGCGCGGGCCGCGAGGGCGTCCAGGGTGTAGCCGCGTTCCTGGCGCCGGCGCTTGAGGTTCCGGGCCAGGGACTGCGTGAGCTGGTCTAGGTCCGTCACAGATCCGCACACCCTCCAATATTTTGACTGTCGCAGTGCATTCTGCTGAACTACTCTGAGCTGTACTTCTCTGTTCACGTCACTGTACTGCGAGGTGTCCCGATGACCGCCGTCCTGGCCCTGGTCACCAGCCTGATGTGGGGGCTCGCCGACTTCGGAGGCGGGCTGCTGACGAGGCGCATGCCCGCGCTGACCGTGGTCGTGGTCTCCCAGGCGCTGGCGGCGGCGGTGCTCGGGGCGGTCGTGATCGCCATGGGCGGCTGGAGCGAGTGGGGCGGACAGCTGTGGTTCGCGGCGGCGGCAGGGCTCGTGGGACCGGTGGCGATGCTCGCGTTCTACAAGGCGCTCGCACAGGGCCCGATGGGCGTGGTCTCGCCGCTCGCCTCGCTGGCGGTCGTCGTCCCCGTCGCGGCAGGCCTCGCACTGGGGGAACGCCCCGGCTGGATCCAGGCCGTCGGCATCGGCGTCGCCGTCGCGGGCGTGGTCCTGGCAGGCGGCCCCGAGCTGCGCGGTGCTCCGGTGCAGCGGCAGACGGTCGTGCTCACGCTCGTCTCCGCGCTGGGCTTCGGCGCGGTGATGGCGCTGATCGAGCATGCGGGCACCGGCACCATGGCGGGGCTCTTCACCGCGCTGTTCGTGCAGCGCGTCTGCAATGTCGCGGTGGGCGGTGGCGCACTGTATGTGCAGGTCAAGCGCGGTACGCCGGCGCTGCCTCCCGGGCTGGACGTACGGGCCCTCGCCGCGGCGCTGCCCGCCCTCGCCTTCGTGGGCCTCGCGGACGTCGCCGCCAACGGCACATACATGCTCGCCACCCGGTACGGGCCCGTGACCACGGCCGCCGTCCTCGCCTCCCTCTACCCGGTCGTGACCGCGCTGGCCGCACGGGGCGTGCTGAGGGAGAAGCTGCGTGCCGTACAGACCGCGGGGGCGGGGCTGGCCCTGGTGGGCACGGTGCTGCTCGCGTCGTCCTGACGGGCCCCGGCTAGGACTGGCGCCGCGGGCCGAGGCGACCGGTGCCCCGGCTCCCGGGTCGGTGGGCTGGTCGTACGGGCCCGCCGTGCGGGTCCGCCGTGTGGACCGTCGTACGAGCCCGCCGTGGGGACCGTCGTGGGGTCCGTACCGTCGCAGGCCGTACGGACGGTGGGGCCCCTACTCCCGCTCCCCCGCGGCCGGTTCGGAGACCGCGAGCAGCTGCTCCGGCGTCACGCCGTGCGGCACCGGCACCGGCGGCGGCGTCCGCAGCGGCGGCTGCCACCCCCGCTCGCCCTCCCAGCGGCGCACGATCTTCGCGGGGGCGCCGGCGACCACGGCGTGGTCCGGGACCTCACCCCGTACCACCGCGCCCGCCGCGACCACCACGTTCCGGCCCAGCCGCGCACCCGGCAGGATCACCGCCCCGGCGCCGAGCCAGCTGCCGCGGCCGATCTCGACCGCGGCGCTGCGCGGCCACTGCTTGCCGACGGGCTCGTGAGGGTCGTCGTAGGAGTGGTTGGTCGACGTCACATACACGTACGGGCCGCAGTACACGTCGTCCCCGAAAGCGACGGCGCCCTGCACGTCCGCTATGACATGACTGCCGCGGCCGAGTACGACGCCGTCCCCGAGCGTGAGAAGCGGCTCCGGACCCAGGTCGAGATCCGGCCACATCCCGGCGGCGAGCGTGACCTCCTGCCCGATCACGCAGTGGTCGCCCAGCTCGATCCACGGCGTGCCGAAGATCGTGCCCTGCGGGAAGGCGAGCCGCGTCCCGGCCCCGATGCGCCGGAAGGCATACGGTCCGGGGCGCTGCGCGGTGACGGCACCGGCGTACTGCGCCCGGCGCCAGAGACCGTGCACCGCACGGGAGGCGAGCGAGGCGAGGGCGTTCCGGATGGATGGCACGCGGTCACGGTAGTCCGCCGGGGCGCACGCGTACCCCGCGGACCCCTGTGATCTTCCGCCCACCCATCGCATACGGTTTCAGTCAGGGGCCGGTGACGAACCGGCCGGGGAGCGAGCGGAGACGAGACGATGACGGAGCAGCGCGCGGTGATCGCGGGGGTCGGCGGCAAGGAGCCCAAGCTCGACGAGGATGCGTACGCCGCACCGACGTCCGTGGTCGTGGGAGCCGTCACCATGGGCGCGGGCTCCAGCCTCTGGTACGGGGCGGTGATGCGCGCCGACTGCGACGTGATCACGCTGGGCGAGGGCTCCAACGTCCAGGACAACTGCACGGTCCACGCCGACCCCGGGTTCCCCACGCACATCGGCTCCGGAGTGTCGGTGGGCCACAACGCGGTGCTGCACGGCTGCACCGTCGAGGACGACGTCCTCGTCGGCATGAGCGCCACGGTCCTCAACGGCGCCCGTATCGGCGCCGGTTCGCTGATCGCCGCCCACGCGCTGGTGCCGCAGGGCATGCACGTCCCGCCGGGGTCGCTGGTCGCGGGGGTGCCCGCGAAGATCAAGCGGGAGCTGACGTCCGAGGAGCTGGAGGGCGTCAAGGCCAACGCCGCCGTCTATCAGCACCTGGCCCGTACGCACCGCGACGAGATCTCACCGGCCGAAGGCTGAACCAGAACCGGAAGCGGAACCGGAAGCGGAACCGGAACCTGCGCCGGAACACCGGCCGGTCTCCGTCGTGAGTGGGCGTCGTGAGTGGGCGTCGTGAGCGGGCGTCGTGAGCGGGCGTCGTGAGCGGGCGTCGTGAGCGGGGATCCGGTGCCGGGCGGTTTCAGTCGCCCGTACGCACCGCGCCGGAACCGGCGCGGTCCCGGCCCTCTCCGGTGTCCGGCCCGCCTTCCCCCGAGGCGCCGGCCGCACGCTCCGCCTCGGCCTTACGCGCGCGCCGCCGGAGGACGATCATCGAGCCGACCCCGAACGCCACGGCGAGCAGCAGGCCCAGCCAGGAGAAGCGCTTGAGCCAGGCGTCCGCGACGATGCCTACGTAGTAGATGACGGCCGTCGTGCCGCCCGCCCACACGATGCCGCCCAGCACGTTCGCCGTGAGGAACTTCCAGTACGGCATCCTCAGCACTCCCGCGAGCGGTCCCGCGAAGATCCGCAGCAGCGCGACGAAACGGCCGAAGAAGACCGCCCACATCCCCCATCGCTCGAACGACCGCTCGGCGGTGGCGACATGGTGGGGCCCGAAGTGCCGCGGGAACTTGGCGCCGAGCCACGACAGCAGCGGCTTGCCTCCCTTGCGGCCGATCGCGTAGCCGATGGAGTCGCCGGCGATCGCTCCCGTACTGGCGCAGGCGCCGAGCACGAAGGGGTCGATCTCGCCGTGCTGGGAGGCCAGGAGCGCAGAGCTGACCAGGACGATCTCTCCCGGAAGCGGAATGCCCAGGCTCTCCAGCCCGATGACCACGCCGACCAGGAGATAGACGCTCACGGCCGGCACGCTCTCGAGCAACTCCTGGACGTGCAACTGGACTTCCTCCCGCCGGTGGTGGACGCGGGAGGCGTCGGTCGGCCGCGTCCCGCGCACGCGCCCGGAAGGCCACGGGCGCACGTGCGGGCAGCCTACTCGATGCGGGGAAACACGGGACGGCGCCGCGGAGGGCCGCCCCAGGTCACGGCGTCCGGTGCCCGCGGAGCGGCTTCGGCGGGACCGCGGTCAGGCGTGCGGGCGCAGGGTCCAGACGATCGTCATCTCACCGGTGACGGCACCGTCCTCGCGGGCGATCTTCACCTCGACCGGGAACTCGGGCCGCTCGCCCGCGTCCAGTTCGGCAAGCACGTCCGCGACGGGCCTGCCCAGCTCGGCCGTCGCGGTCACGGCACCCATGGCCAGCTTCTTGTAGCCGATCTCGGCCCGTACAGCGAGCGGCACCGCGCGCCCCAGCTGGTCGCCGAAGGCCGTGAGGACTATGGCTCCGCTCGCCGACTCGGCCAGCGTGAACATCGCGCCGGCGTGCGGGCCGCCGACGTGGTTGTGGTACGCGTCCTGGTCGGGCAGCGAGACGACGGCCCGCTCGGCGGTGGTCTCGGAGAACTCGAGACCGAGGGTGCGGACCATCGGGACGGTGTCCGCCATCATCTGGCCGACGTCGGGAAGGGAGTCTGTGGACATGGAGCGGACGTTACCACTGAGTAACCACGTCCGGCCAGGGGCGACCACCGCTGAGCGCCACGGAGCGCCGCTCAGCCGACGGTGAAGGCGCCGTCGGGCGGCTCCGGGGAGGGCACCTCGTCGCCGTCCTCGACGGGCACGGCTCCGCCGATGAGCCGCTCCAGCGCCGCTCCGTGCACGACCCGTGCCGGGAAGGCGTCCGAGGCGGCCCTGCGGGCGAGCGCGTCGACGGGGAAGGGCGTGTGCGAGGCGACCAGCACGATGTTCCCGAAGCGGCGGCCCCGCAGCACCGACGGCTCGGCCACCAGGCACAGGTGCCCGAAGACCGTGCCGAACGTGGCCAGTTGGGAGGCCGCGAAGCGGAAGGGCGCGGCGTCGGCGACGTTGAGCACGCAGATCCCCTGCTCCCGCAGGACGCGGCTCACGGCACACGCGTAGGAGACGGTGGTCAGATGCGGGGGTACGTGCATGCCGCCGTACACGTCGGCGACGGCCACGTCGGCGGAGGCGGCGGGCGAGCCGTCGAGGAAGTCGCGGGCGTCCTGATCGGACAGCGCGATTCCGGAAGCGGGCGGCAGCGGCAGGTGCTCCTGTACGAAGTCCAGCAGCGCCGCGTCGGTGTCGGCGACCCGCTGCCGCGATCCGGGCCTCGTCGCGGCCGCGTACCGCGGGAGGGTGAGGGCGCCGCCGCCCAAGTGCGTTATGTCCAGGGGGTGTTCGGGAGGTGCCGCCAGATCCAGTACGTGCGCGACCCGCCGGGCGTACTCGAACTCCAGGTGCGTGGCGTCGCGCAGATCGACGTAGGACTGTGGCGTGCCGTCGACCGTGAGCAGCCAGCCGCCCTCGCGGTCGATGTCGGGGAGCAGCTTGGCCGTGCCGCTGTGGACGGCACGGCTCACGGGTATCGGGTCTTCGTCCACCGTGCCATTGTGCGCGCGGGCAGCGCGGCCGTCGCCGGGCAGGGTCCGGGCCCCGGCTGGAACGGCGGGCACGGTCCCGACGGCCGGACAGCCCGGCAACCGAGGAGCCGGGCGGCCGACCAGCCGGACGCGGACCGGCCCGGACGCGGCGGCGGTCGCACCGCCCTACGTCCGGGCCGGTCTCTCAGGGCGTCATAGTCGGGGCCTTCACACCGGCCCGCCCTCCTCCGCCGTCACTCGTCGCCGACCCCTGTGACGGTGCCCGCCCCGACCGTGCGGCCGCCCTCGCGCACGGCGAAGCCGAGGCCCGTCTCCAGGGGCACCTCGTGCCCGAGTTCGACGCCGACCGTCACGGTGTCGCCGGGGAGCGCCACGGCGTCGGCGGCGAGCGTGACCGCGCCGGGCACATCGGCCGTACGCAGATAGAACTGCGGCCGGTATCCGCTGTGCACGGGGGTGCGGCGCCCGCCGTCCCGCGTGCTGAGCAGACGTACCCGCGCGGTGAAGCGGCGGCGGGGAGTGACGCTGCCCGGGGCGGCGACGATGTGTCCGCGCCGTACCGCGTCGCGCGGCACCCCGCGCAGCAGCAGCGCCACGTTGTCCCCGGCCTGCGCCTCCTCCATCGGCTTCCCGAACGTCTCCACACCGGTCACGACGGTCTCGGTGTCCGCTCCGAGCACCTCGGCCCGGTCGCCCACGCGCACGGTGCCGCGCTCGACGGCTCCGGTGACGACCGTGCCGCGTCCGGTGATGGTCAGCACGTTCTCGACCGGCAGCAGGAACGGCGCGTCGAGACAGCGCTCCGGGACGGGGACCCAGGTGTCGACGGCGTCCAGCAGCGCGTCGATCGCCGCCGTCCAGCGGGGATCGCCCTCCAGGGCGCGCAGCCCGGAGACCCTTACGACGGGGAGGATGCCGCCCGCGTACCCGTGTGCCGTCAGCAGCTCCCGCACCTCCAGCTCGACCAGCTCGGTCAGCTCCTCCTCCCCCGCGTCCGCCTTGTTGAGGGCGACGACGATGTGCTCGACGCCGACCTGCCGCGCCAGCAGCACATGCTCGGCGGTCTGCGGCATCACGCCGTCGACGGCGGAGACCACGAGGATCGCGCCGTCCAGCTGCGCGGCGCCGGTCACCATGTTCTTGATGAAGTCCGCGTGACCCGGCATGTCGACGTGGGCGTAGTGCCTGGTCTCCGTCTCGTACTCGACGTGCGCGATGGTGATCGTGATGCCGCGGGCCGCCTCCTCGGGCGCCTTGTCGATGCGGTCGAACGGCACGAAGGCGCCGGTGCCGCGGTCGCTGAGCACCTTGGTGACGGCCGCCGTCAGCGTCGTCTTGCCGTGGTCGACGTGCCCCATGGTGCCGATGTTCAGATGCGGCTTGGTGCGCACGTACGGCTGCTTCGCCATGTCTCTTCCTCGTCTGCTGCGCCGCGCTCGGAGGCGGCGCGGTGGGATCGGGACCCCCGGAGCCGGCCGACCCTCCCCCTGCGGGGTCCTCGGTGCGATCCGGGAAGGGTCAGCCTCGGGCGCCGTCGGCGGCCACGACGGCGGCGGCAGCAGCGGCGCCGGCGGTCACAGTGGTGGCAGCGGCGCCAGCGGCAGCGACGGCCGCGCCGCCCGCCGCGAACGAGAAAGCGGCAGCCCTGAGCACGCCCGCTGCCGCGGGCCGTGCCGAGTGGAGGGACTGCCGGAACATGACCTTGATGCTGGCGCCCCAACAGCCGTACGTCGACTGATTTTTCTCACACCGCCACCCCGTACGGGGCGGTGTGCGGCGTCTTCGCGAAGCCACCGCTCACAGCGGGAGAAGCCGTCTGCTGACTCGTGTGATCCGGCAGCGGAAGTGACCGTTCCGCAAAGAAGCGATGTTCGTCCTGCCCGGCGAGCGGTCATATTCGTCGGTTACGCTCGCCGCGTGTCCGTCCCCGCCACGCAGCAGTCAGACGGTCTCCCCAGCCGGCTGGCGCAGACGCTGCTCTCCCCGAGGTGCAGGCTGGCAGCACTGCTGGTGCTGCTGTCGGCCGCGGCGATATCGATGCTGGTGTACGAGCCGCAGCAGTACGTCACCGAGGGGCTGCCCGCCCATCTCTCGGGCGCGCTCGCGGGCTTCCTCTTCACGCTGTCGTACGGACTGTGCACCGCGGCCTTCGTGCCGCGCCCCGTGCTCAACGTCGCCGCGGGCGCCCTCTTCGGCACCCAGGCCGGGACGGTGGCGGCCGTCGTGGGCACGGTCATCGGCTCCGGCATCTCCTTCGGCCTCGGCAGGGTCCTCGGCCAGGACGCCCTCCGCCCGCTGCTGCGGGCACGCTGGCTGACCGCCGCGGACCGGCAGTTGAGCGGCCACGGCTTCCGGTCGATGCTCTTCATCAGGCTGCTTCCCGGGGTGCCGTTCGCGGCCTCCAACTACGGCGCCGCCGTCTCCCGTATGGGATGGACCGCCTACCTGGCCGCGACCGCGCTCGGCGTCATCCCCAACACCGCCGCCTATGTGGTCGCCGGCAGTCACGCCGCGGCGCCCACCTCGCCCGTCTTCATCGCCGCCTTCGCCTTCATCGCGCTCTCCGGCCTCGGAGGCGCCGTACTGGCGTGGCGCAAGCGGGCGGTGCTGCGCGATGCGGTGGCGGACCGTGCGGCGTTCCCGGACGGGGCTCCGGCGGCGGGCGCGACCGCCGTCGCCGACGTGGCCCCGGCCTCCGCGACGGCCCCAAGTGCGGGTGCGCGGGGCCGTGTTCACAGCGAGCGCGTCTGACGTAGCCGAGCCCGCGGCGGCGAGCCATCCGGGTGACTGTAGTCTGCTCCGCGTTGATCAAAGCCGCGGCAAGGACGGGTCATAGAAGATGTCTTGGTTCGAATCGTTCATCCTCGGGCTCGTCCAGGGACTGACCGAATTCCTTCCGATCTCCTCCAGCGCACATCTGCGGCTCACCGCGGCCTTCGCGGGGTGGCACGATCCGGGGGCGGCGTTCACCGCCGTCACTCAGATCGGCACGGAGGCGGCCGTCATCATCTTCTTCCGCAAGGACATCGGGCGCATCATCTCCGCCTGGTGCCGCTCCCTCGTCGACCGCGGCATGCGGCGCGACCACGACGCGCAGCTGGGCTGGCTGGTGATCGTGGGCTCCATTCCGATCGGCGTGCTCGGGCTGCTGTTCAAGGACCAGATCGAGGGGCCGTTCCGTGACCTGCGGCTGATCGCCACGACGCTGATCGTCCTCGGCCTCATCCTCGGCGCGGCCGACCGGCTCGCCGCGCGGGACGCACGAGGCGACAGGGGCGGGCACGCCCGCCCCCGCAAGACCATCGAGCAGCTGAGCGTCAAGGACGGCCTGCTCTACGGCTGCGCACAGGCGCTGGCACTGGTCCCCGGCGTCTCCCGGTCGGGCGCCACCATCAGCGGCGGTCTGTTCATGGGCTACACCCGTGAGGCCGCCGCCCGCTATTCGTTCCTCCTCGCGATCCCGGCGGTGATGGCCTCCGGCTTCCTCGAACTCACCGAGATCGGCGAGGGCCACGTCTCGTGGGGGCCGACGATCTTCGCCACGGTGCTGGCCTTCGTGGTGGCGTACGCGGTGATCGCCTGGTTCATGCAGTACATCTCCACCCGGAGTTTCATGCCCTTCGTCATCTACCGGGTGCTGCTGGGGATCGCGCTGTTCGTGCTGGTGGCGGCGGGCGTGCTGAGCCCGCACGAGGGTGCCGCGCCGGGCGGCGGCGTCTCCTCGGGCTGACCGGGCGCAGCCGCGGGTAAGACCAGCGGTGCATGCCGGGCCGCGGGTGTAGTACTGCGGCCGTACGGCAGGACTCACCCGGCGGACGAGGACAGCTCGACCGCTCAAGAGGCATCGTTGACGGTATGAACCGGATGTGGACATTCCGCATGGGTCGTCCGTGAACGGCCTTCTGGCAGCGGTGCTGCTGTCGCTGGTCTCGGCGGTCTGCTACGCAACCGCGGCCATCGTCCAGGAGCGCCTCGCCGCGACCACACCGCCCAGCAGGTACGGGCTGCTGCGCTCGACCCGCTGGTGGGGAGCAGTCGCCCTCAACAGCCTCGGGGCGATCCTGCACGTGGGAGCGCTGGGGCTCGGGCCGCTCACCGTGGTGCAGCCGCTGGGCGTACTGACCCTGGTGCTGGCGGCGCCGCTGGCGGCCCTCCTGGTCAAGCGGCCGGTGAGCGCGGCGGCCTGGCGCGGCATCGCCCTCGTCTCCGGCGGCCTCGCGGTCCTCCTGGTACTCACCGGGTCCACGCCGGCCCAGGGCCTCGGCGGAGCGGATCAGATCACGCTGGCCGGGTCCGTGGCGGGGGTGCTGGCCGCGCTGCTGCTGACGGCCACGACTGTCGGGCGGCGCGCGCGGATGCTGCGCTCCGTGGCGCTCGCGGCGGCGGCGGGCGTCGCCTACGGGACCGCGTCGGTGTTCATCAAGACCGTCGCCGACAGCTGGAGCCCCTCGATGTCGGGGCTGGTGTCGACGGTGCCCCTGCTGCTCCTGATCGGCGTGCTGGCCGCGGGCGGGCTGGCGGCCTCGCAGTCCTCCTACCGCGGCGGCGGACTGGCCGCGCCGCTGGCGACGATGACGGTGGTCAACCCCGCCTTCGCGGCGGCCGTGGGCATCGTGCTGCTGGGCGAGGGCTTCCGGTTCGGCGCGCTGGGCGCGGCGGGAGCGGTGATCGCGGCGGCCGTGACCGCATGGGGGCTGGCGGTGCTCTCGGCGGACAGCGCCGGGCACCCGCTGCTGCGGCGGCGCCCGAGGACCCGGCAGATTCCGGTGGAAGGCCCGGGGCCGGTCGTCGTGCGCGCTCCCGGGCGGCTGTCGGGTGCGGTGCATCAGGTGGTCGTACGGAGACCGTCGCCCGGACGGGAGCGGACGCGGACGCCGCTGTCACGGCACTGACCTTTCGCCGGCGGCCCGGGTACGGGTGGCCCCCCGCATCCGGCATCCGGCATCCGGCATCCGGCATCCGACGATCGACAACTGGCAGACGACAGACGACAGACGACAGATGACAGATTTTGTCGAACGCCACCCCGGAAGGCCCCGCACCCCCACCGCCGGATCCGCCATCAGCGCGGCGCACACAGAATCTTTACATCTCGTTCATATTGCGAACGGGAGTACAACGGGCAACACTGACCCGGGGCCGAATGTCTCATTTCAGCGGAAGATGCACCTTCATTCTCTGACACGCAATTCGTCGCCGAATGAGGGAAACAAAAGCGCATTTCCTTAAGGGCGGCTACGCGGCGTATTCACAAGTTCCTTGCGGAATTCAAGCCCCGCGGCAGCTATACATGGTGAGGGTGACTGGCGGGTATGGAGCGATCGATTCGAGCCAATGTCATGTCACGGGCAGGCTGATTCAGGCCCCTACCGGCAGCCGTCAAGTCATGACGAATGGGATGGAACGGCAAGCTTTCCGTATGCGCTTCCGTAGCTGACGACGCGACAGCCAGGGTCCCGCACCGGCACGGGGAAACCGGTTCCCACCTGCTCTTCTTCACCTCCGCACGCCACCCCGCACGGGGCACGGGGACACCGGCGCACCTCCGTCCGCGGCCCCGCCGGGCACCCCCGGGGCGGATTTCCGCGCCACCTGTCCTCAGCTGGTCCTGCGGCCAGGACAAGCCCCACCACCGCCAGAACGCGTACAGGGCCGCTGAAGAGCGGCATCATGCGGTGAGGGGATCCGGGGGGAGACCGATCAGCCCGACCAAGAGTGGTGGACCATGCGAATCCGAACTCCGCTAAGCGAACCCCCGACGAGGGCGACACAGTTCACAGATGGATTACTGAATCTTTCCGGGTCGCTCGCGTTCTCGGCTGGCTACACTCACGCCCCATGCGATCCATGAACCACAGCCGTCGGAGGCGTGCAGACGAGAATCACCCGATATTCATTGCCAGTTCAGGTGGGCGTAGACGCCTGGTCCGAACTGCGGCAGTGACCGTCGGGTGCGCCTGCACCGGGTACATGGCGCTCTTCGTAGCTGTTTTCGGTGGCGTGCACCAGCCCAGCGGGGACCAGGCCCCGCGTATGGACCAGCCACTGCCCAGCAGCTCTTCACAGGACGACACCGATGTACCGGCGGGCGCGCACTTCCCGGCCCGCACAGCCTCCCCCCACAATTCGTCCGCCCCCCACGACTCGTCCCCCCACGACCCCTCGGCCCCGAACGGGCCGGACCGCAAGACCACTCCCCCCACCCCCTACGGCGACCCCGCAAAGACCACCCCCACCCCTGCCACTTCGGCCCGTCCCGGCGGCGCGCCCAGGTGAGCCGGCACGCGCTGCGACGGGACCCACGAGGGCACTGGCTGCTGCTGGTGCTCTTCCTGCCCGTGGTCACAGCCGCCCTACTCTTCGAGGGCTGGACGAACCACGAGGTGGACGCCGCACGCCACAAGGCCCCGTGCACCAAGCCGATCCCGCGCGCCGCCGACAACGGGGACCCCGTACTGCGCCTCGACGGCGACAAGGTGCAGACGGCCTCCATGCCCGCCCGCACGGCCGCACTCACCTTCAACGGCGGACCGGACCCAGTGTGGACTCCGCGCATCCTCGACCTGCTGCGCAGGAGCCACGCCAAGGCCACCTTCTTCGTCTACGGATCGCAGGCCACCCGGCACCCCGAACTGGTGCGGCGCATCCGCGCCGAAGGGCACGAGATCGGCTCGTACACGTACACGGGAGGCGACCTCGGTGTCGCCTCCCCGCTCCGTTCCCAGATGGAGCTGTCCCTCACGCAGACCGCGCTCGCGGGCACCGCGGGCGTCAACACGGGCCTGCTGCGCCTGCCGCACACCAAGGCCGCCGACACGATGTGCGGCAAGGAATGGACCGCGGCGCAGCGCAGCGCCCAGCAGGGCTATCTCCTGGTGGCCACCGACCACAAGTTCCGCAAGGCCTCGCAGGGAGTGATAAGGCAGTTCAGCCACACGGATCTCGGTTATCACGAGGCTGAGCATCTGCTGCACAACCGGAACGTCAAGCGCTTCACCACCGTCACAGGGGGGCTGGGACAGCAGTCCTCCATGACGTCGGTGACCGCGGCCGAGCGGCTGCGGGGTGAGGGGCTGATATGGGCGCGGACCCTGGGACGCTTCTTCACCGAGGGCATGGCCTGGGCGCTGGGCATCGCGGGCGGCCTCGGCGTGCTGCGCCTGTTGATGCTCGTGCTGTTCGCGAGGGTCCACATGCGGCGGCTCCAGAGGTTCCGGCCGGGCTCCCCGTGGCTGCGGGAAGTGACCGATCCGGTCACGGTGATCGTCCCCGCGCACAACGAGGAGGCCGGAATCGAGGCGACGGTGCGCTCGCTGCTGGCCTCGACGCATCCGTACCTCCAGGTCGTCGTCGTCGACGACGGGTCCACGGACCGCACGGCGCAGATCGCCGAGGGCGTGCGCGACCCCCGGGTGACGGTCGTGCGGCAGGCCAACTCCGGCAAGCCCGGTGCGCTCAACACCGGTCTGGGCTACGCACGTCACAACATCGTGGTGATGGTCGACGCGGACACCGTCTTCGAGCCCGACGCGCTCTTCCGGCTGGTCCAGCCGCTCGCCCACCCGGCGATCGGCGCGGTGAGCGGGAACACCAAGGTCGGCAACAGGACCAGGCTGCTGGGGCGTTGGCAGCACCTGGAGTACGTCTTCGGCTTCAACCTCGACCGGCGGATGTTCGAGGTTCTGGAGTGCATGCCCACGGTGCCCGGCGCCATCGGCGCCTTCCGCAGGGACGCCCTGATGGGCATCGGCGGCGTCAGCGACGACACCCTCGCCGAGGACACCGACCTGACGATGGCCCTGTGGCGCGCGGGCTGGCGCGTGGTCTACGAGGAGTCCGCCATCGCATGGACCGAAGTGCCTTCGAGCCTGGGCCAGTTGTGGCGCCAGCGCTACCGCTGGTGCTACGGCACGCTCCAGTCGATGTGGAAGCACCGCCGTGCCGTACTGGAGGTAGGGCCCGCGGGCCGTTTCGGGCGCAGGGGCCTCAGCTATCTGGGGCTGTTCCAGGTCCTGCTTCCGCTGTTCGCTCCGGTCGTCGACGTCTTCTTCCTGTACGGCATCTTCTTCCGCGACCCGTTCCAGGCGGTCGGCGTGTGGCTGGGCTTCATGGCCATCCAGATGGTCACGGCCGCTTACGCGCTGAAGCTGGACAACGAGCGGCTGCGGGAGCTGTGGGCGCTGCCGCTCCAGCTGTTCGTCTACCGTCAGCTGCTGTATCTGGTCATCATCCAGTCCGTGGTGACCGCAATGCTCGGCAACAGGCTCAAGTGGCAGCGCATGAGCCGCACGGGCACGGCCGACGAGTATCTGCTCAGCGAACCGGTCGAGCGCCGGAGCCTGTTGCCGAAATGACCAACGAACCTGACCGATTCGATGTGACCGAGGGAGAGTCGGACCATGAGGGACCCACTTGACCAGTGGGCCGAGGGGGAGGCGCCGCAGGCGTTTCAGGGGGATTCTCCAGGCCACACCGCGGAGTTGGCCGGCGAGTGGAGACAGTACGGGCCCCAGGGCTCGAGCGTCCACGGCTGGTCCGGTACCGGACAGGGCTGGGCGGTCTCCGACCCGGTGAACGTGCGCGGCCCGTCGCGGCAGGGGGAGCCGGGCCGGCCGCTTCAACCGTCCTGGGAAAGACCGGAGACGATCAAAGGCGAGGTCGCCCAGTCGACGACGGAGCCGGTGGGCCGCGTCGGCGGCGCACCCCCCACCGCCCCGATGTACGCCCCGCAACGGCAGCAGATGCCGCAACCGGCGGGACCGGCCGGGCCCCCGGGCCCGGGCGGACCCGGCGGACCGGGAGGCCCCGGGGGGCCGGGAAGACCGGGGGGTCCCGGGGGACGCGGGCCGGTCGGCCCGGGCGGCGGCCCCGGCGGCAGACCGCCCTCACGTGAGAGCAACTCCCGCTTCGGGCCCACTCCCCCGCGTGCGCCCCGCCGTCCCAAGCGCCGCAGGCCGCTGCGCCGCGCGGCCGTGGTGCTGCTCGCCACGATCCTCGTCGGCTCCGGCGGCACGTTCGCGTGGGCCGAGACGAAGCTCCAACGCGACGTGAATCTCGACAAGTTCAGCGGCCGTCCGCCCGCGGGCAAGGGCACCAACTACCTCATCGTCGGCTCCGACAGCCGCGAAGGCCTCTCCCCGGCGGACAGGAAGCAGCTGCACACCGGTGTGTTCGGCGGCCGCCGCACCGACTCGATGATCCTCATGCACAAGGGCGCGAACGGCACCACGATGATGAGCCTCCCGCGCGACTCGTGGGTGACCGTCCCCGGCTACATGCGTCCGTCGACCGGCAAGGAGTCGCAGCCGGCGAAGAACAAGCTCAACGCCTCGTTCTCGATGGGCGGTCCGGAGCTGCTGGTGGCCACCATCGAGCACAACACGGGGCTGCACATAGACCACTACGCCGAGATCGGCTTCGCCGGGTTCGTCAACATCGTCGACGCCGTCGGCGGTGTGCCGATGTGCATCAAGAGGGACGTCAAGGACGAGGACTCCGGGGCCGACCTGCGCAAGGGCTGCCAGACGCTCAACGGTGCGCAGGCCCTCGGCTTCGTACGGCAGCGCCACCAGGAGGCCCAGGGCGACCTCGGGCGTACGCAGAACCAGCAGCAGTTCCTCTCCGCCCTTGCCCACAAGGCGACTTCGCCGAGCACGATGCTCAACCCGTCCGATCTCTACCCGGCTCTCAGCGCCGGACTGGACACTCTCATCGTCGACGAGAACATGAGCATGCGCGCGCTGACCACCATGTTCCGCTCCGTCCAGGGCGTCTCGAAGGGAGGCGGCAAGCAGGTCAACGTGCCCACGGCGGGCGGCATTTCGACGTCGAAGGGCAGCGCTCTGCGCTGGAACAAGACGCAGTCGGAGAAGCTCTTCTCCCAGCTCAAGTACGACCAGCCGGTGACCCTCCCCGGCAAGTGACCTCGGCCGGCGGCCCGTTGGGGACGTACCGCCGGGAGTGACCAGGCCGGTCAGCGGATACGGTGCTGACATGGGGAGCGGGGCGCGGCACGGGGACAG
Source organism: Streptomyces sp. HNM0575 (assembly GCF_012726265.1). GTDB lineage: Bacteria > Actinomycetota > Actinomycetes > Streptomycetales > Streptomycetaceae > Streptomyces. Next base: position 278,215 of record NZ_JAASAG010000004.1, read on the forward strand.
TGCGCAGAGCGAACAGGCGGGGCGGGGCTACGGGTTGCTGGTGGCGGCCACACCACCGGGCCGGCACCCCGCCGTCGACGCGACCGAGGCGCTGCCCGGACTCGCCGCGACCCCGCCGTCGGTGCTGCTGGGCACCGGCACGGGCAGCGTCGTACAGCTGCCGGACCCGGGCGATCCCAACACCGTGCTGTCACACCTGCGCACGGCCGCGGCGAACGAAGGCCCGCTGCTGGTCTATCTCGCCGGGCAGCTCATGCTCGACTCCCGTGAGCACGTCCCTCATCTGGCGCTTTCGCGCTCGACGCAGCGGTCCGTGCGCTACACCGGGCTGCCGTGGCACTGGCTGGCCGCCGAGTTGGGCCGCAGGCCCCTCGGGCCGACCGCGGTGATCGCCGACCTGGTGGCCGACGAGGCGATGTGGCGGGAGCGCGCGCAGCACCCGCTCGGGGGCGGCGGTCTCGTGCTGTACGGGGTGCTGGCGGCGCCGCCCGCGAAGCGGGGCATGCGCGTACCGGATTACAGCAGGGCGCTCGCCGGCGTGCTGCGGGCGAGCCGGGTCCGCCCACAGCTCGACGAACTGCATCAACTCGCGCTGCACAGAGCCGGGTTCGGCCCCGGCGCGGGGGCGGAGGAGCGGATGCTGCTCGGCGGTAGCGGTGATGGTGGCGGCGGCGGTATTGCGGGCGGTGCAGCCGGGTTCGGCGGTACAGACGGGTTCGGCGGTACGGACGGGTTCGGCGGTACGGGCGGGTTCGGCGGTACGGGCGGGTTCGGCGGTACGGCCGGAACGGGGGCCGGGCCCTGGACCGTGCCGGGGCCGCCCTGGGCGCCCGCGCCCGGCGGTGCTTCCGGAGTTCCGGGGCCGGTGGTCGCAGGTGCGGAAGGCACGGGAGGAACGGGAGGCACGGGAGGAACGGGAGGCACGGGCGTTCCGGAGGCACCGCCGGTCCCGCCGGTGCCCGCGCCCGTACCGGCAACCGCACATGCCCCGGCTGCCGGTCACGCGCAGGCGACCGCGCCTGTCCCGACTGCCGGTGCAGCGCCGCCTGTTCACACACCCGCGGCCGGTGCCGGAACCGGCACCATCGGCACCGGGACCGGCACCGCGACCACCGGCACCGGAACAGGGGCCGGGGCGGCGGCCGCCCCGGAGGCGGCGATCTTCACCACGGACGCCACGGAACCCGCTTCCCGACCCGCGCCACCTCCACCGCCACCGCAGATGCCCCCTTCGCCGCCGCCCGGCCCGCAGTCCGTGTCCGGCGCACCCGCCGTGCCGCAGCAGGTCCCGGCGAACACGACGGGCCCGGGCGCCATACCGGCCGGGGTCCACGAGGCCATCTACCGGGCCGCGGACGAGGGCCGCCACAGCGAGGCCGCCATCATGGCCGCCCAGTGGGAGACCGCCGCGCTGCGCGCCTCGGGTCCCCACTCGAGGGAAGCCGTCCACTGGGTGGAGGTCCGCGCCGACCTCGCACACCGCGCCGGGGAGCCCGCCCGCGCCTGCACCCTGTGGCTCCAGGCCGCCTCCGTAAGGCTCCAGAGCGGTCAAGACGCCGAGGACGCCGAGGTGTTCGGGGCCGTCGACCGCGCACACCACTGCTGGCACCAGGTCGCCCACCCCGCGCAGGCGCACCCGCTGGGCGTGCGCCTCGCGGAGCTGCGGGAGCGTGCGCCGGGCCGCAGACCGGGAGCCGTACGCGACGTGCAGGACCGGCTCGCCCTGCTGGCACGCGGTCACGGCCGGGGGGATCAGCAGGCGGCCGGATGACGGACCGGGCGGCACCCTGACCGGAAGACCCCGGGCCCGGTGCGGATGCGGATGCGGTGCGGGTGCGGACGCATGGCCGGTGCGGCCCGGTGCCGGTCCGGACGACGGGTCCGTACGGACGCCGCGTCAGTGCGAGTGACGCGGTACGCCGCTGCCGCTGCCGCCCGTCAGGAAGTCCAGGTCGGCGCCGCGGTCGGCCTGCATCACGTGCTCGGTGTACAGCTTCGCCCAGCCGCGCTCCGCGCCCCCGGAACCCCCGCTCTCCCCTCCGGCCGAGGACTTCAACTCCTCCGCGCGAGCGGCCAGTTCGGCCTCGTCCACGCACAGGTCCAGCCTCCGCCCCGGGACGTCGAGCTCGACCGTGTCCCCGGTGCGTACGAGCGCGAGCGGACCCCCGACCGCCGCCTCCGGCGCGACATGGAGGACGCACGTGCCGTAACCGGTGCCGCTCATCCGCGCGTCGCTGATGCGTACGACGTCCTCGATGCCCTCCTCCAGCAGCACCTTCGGAACGGGCACGTTGCCCACTTCGGGGAAGCCGGGGTAGCCCTTGGGGCCCGCGTTGCGCACCACGATGACCGTGCTCGGGTCGACGGGCAGTTCCGGGTCGTCGGCCGCGGCCGTGTACTCCTCGACACGGTCGAAGACGAGGGCGCGCCCGCTGTGCACGAGCAGCTCGGGGTCGGCGGCGGACACCTTCAGCACCGCCCCGTCCGGGCAGAGGCTGCCGTACAGCACGGCGGTGCCCGCGCCGGCCGGCATGAACGGCTCGGCCATGGTGCGGATGACCTCGCGGTCGAAGCACTCGGCGCCGTCGGTCTCCTCGCCCACGGCGCGGCCCGTGACGGTGATCTGCTCACGGTGCAGCAGCCCGCCCAACTCCCGCATGACTACCGGCAGTCCGCCCGCGTAGTAGAAGTCCTCCATCAGGAAACGGCCCGAGGGCACCATGTCGGCCAGCACGGGGACTTCGGCGGTCAGCGCGTCGAACTCCCCCAGTTCCAGGGGCACTCCGACCCGTCCGGCCAGGGCCAGCAGGTGCACCACGGCGTTGGTCGATCCGCCGAGAGCGGCGTTGACGCGGATCGCGTTCTCGAACGCCTCGCGCGTGAGCACCCGCGAGGGCCGCAGGTCCTCGTCCACGAGCTGCACGGCCCGGCGTCCGGACGCCTGCGCCAGCGCGTAACGCCTGGCGTCGACGGCGGGGATGGCCGCTCCGCCCGGCATCTGCATGCCCAGGCTCTCCGCCATGCAGGCCATCGTCGAGGCCGTGCCCATCGTCATGCAGTGGCCGCGGCTGCGCGACATGCAGCCCTCCGCCTCGCGCAGGTCGTCCTCCGTGAGCTTGCCCGCGCGCATCTCCTCGCTGAGCTTCCACACCGCGGTGCCCGAACCGATGTCCCTGCCGCGGAACTTGCCGTTGAGCATCGGCCCGCCGGTCACCATGATCGAGGGGAGGTCGACGCTCGCCGCGCCCATCAGCATCGCGGGAGTCGTCTTGTCGCAGCCGGACAGCAGCACGACGCCGTCGAGTGGGTTGGCCCGCAGGGTCTCCTCGACCTCCATGGCCATGAGATTGCGGTAGAGCATCGTGGTGGGGCGCATCAGCGGTTCGCCGAGCGACATGGTGTTGAACTCCAGCGGCAGTCCGCCCGCTTCCCACACGCCGCGCTTGACCGCCTCGGCCACGTCGCGCAAGTGGGCGTTGCACGGGGTGAGTTCGGACCAGCTGTTGCCGATGCCGATGACGGGGCGCCCGTCGAAGACCTCCGGGCCGAATCCCTGGTTGCGCATCCACGACCGGTGGATGAAGCCGTTGCGGCCCTCCGCGGCGAACCAGGCCGAACTGCGCCGGGCGGCTCCGTCGTTGCTGCTCATGGTCACTCCCTGGTGCTGGCGTGCGCTCGTGACGCCCCCGAGTCACAACGATCTTGATGTGCGCCTCTCGTGCGGGTCAACGGTCGCGTTCGCCCGGTTTCTGCGGCTCTCCGAGGGAGGGCGGCGCGTCGTGCTCGCCGGTGCCCCACTTCGACGGCTGCGGCCCCAGCCGGAAGTCGAGGGAGTCTTCGCGCCGTATGTCGTCGGTGGTGATCCAGGTGCGGGAGATCTGCGAACCGCCGGCCGACACCGAGCGTATGTAGCGGTCGCCGGGGCCGTCGCGCGGTGCGCGGAGGGTGAAGTGCCCGCGCGGATACCAGTGGCGGTCCAGGGTCAGTTCCACCTTCTCGAAGGAGGGGGTGTTCAGCGCCCAGGTGTCCGTGCCCGGCGTCGCCGGATAGACGCCCATGGCCGACAGCACCATCCACGACGACATGGTGCCCAGGTCGTCGTTGCCCGGCACTCCGTCGGGGGCGTCGGTGAAGCGGCACATCGCAGCGTCGACGACGTCGGTGGTCTTCCACGGCGAGCCGGTGGAGAGGTACATGTACGGCGCCGTCAGGTCGTGCTCGTTCTGCGGGTTGTACGTGCGGGAGCCGTAGAAGTCGTAGGGCTCGTCGACCCAATGGTCGTGCACAGTCCTGCGCGGGTCCTCGGCGAGCCGGTCGTAGGCGAAGAAGGAGTCGAGGCGCTTCTCCGTGGCCTCGCGCCCGCCCATGCGGGAGATCAGCCCCGGTATGTCCTGCGGCACCATCCACATGTACTGCGCGGCGGTCCCCTCATGGAATCCCTTGCTGCGCGCCGGGTCGGCCGGTCCGGCGAAGGTGCCGTCCGCCTTGCGGGCCCTGAAGTGGCCCGTGCCGGGATCGAGGATGTTGCGGTAGTTGCGGGAGCGGTCCCGGAAGCGTTCGGCGTCGGCGGTGTGGCCGAGATCACGGGCCATTCCGGCCAGGGCCGCGTCGGCGGAGGCGTATTCGAGAGTGGCCGAACCGCTGTGCTTGAAGTCGGGAGTGCCTGGTTTCTCCCTTTTGCGGTCCGGCTCGTATGGGACGTATCCGTCCTCTATGTACTCCTTGTTGGCTGTTCGTCCCGAATAGGGGAAATCGGCGGGCGGCACACCGTCGGCGTTCTTCTTCAGCGCGCGGTAGGCCCGCTCCTCGTGCCCCTTCAGCAGGCCCTGCTGGTAGGCGTTGGCGAGGAAGGGCGTCACCGCGTCGCCGGCCATGATGTTCGTCTCCCGCGTGGCGTAGCCCCAGCGGGGCAGCCAGCCGCCCTGGTCGTCCACGTCCAGCAGCGACAGCGCCATGTCGCGCGACTCTCGCGGCGCGACGAGCGCGAGCAGCTGCGCCTGCGTCCGATACGTGTCCCACAATGACCAGTTCTGGTAGTACGTGTGACCCTTCGCCCGGTGTATCCGCTGGTCCCATCCCCGGTAGCGCCGGTCCACGTCCTCACCGGTGTTGGGATGCAGCAGCGCACGGTAGAGCGAGGAGTAGAAGACGCGCATGCGCTCCTCGCTCCCTCCGCTCACGCGCACCCTGCCGAGCCGCTCCTGCCAGGCGCGGCGTGCGGCGTCGCGGGTCTCGTCGAAGGAACGGCTCTGCGCCGCTTCGAGATTGCGCTCCGCGCCCGCCGCGTCGACGTACGACAGCGACGTCACCGCCTCGACGTCGCGGTCGCCGTCACGGGTGTCGAAGCGGGCGTACGCCCCGCGCCGCCCGCCGCCCGCCGATGAGTCGCCACCTTCGGTGACCTCGTCCCCGTCCCAGGTGCCATGGGAGTCGAAGGGCCGGTCGAAGCGGGTGACGGCCCACACGCTGTACGGCTCTGTGCCCTGGCAGAAGCCGCTGCCCGTGACCTTGGTGGCGATGGTGCGGTCATCCAGCACGCGCACCGAGCTGTCGCTCACCTTGTGGAGTGCCTGACCGGAGTTGAGCAGCACGTTCGCCTTGCCGGTACGGGGAAAGCGGTAGCGCTGGTGGCCGGTGTGCCGGTCCGCGGTCAGCTCGGCCGTCGTACCGCCGTAGTCGTCGAGGGCGACCTTGTACGAGCCGGGCGACGCGCTCTCCTTCTCGTGGCTGAAGCGGGAGGCGTACTCCTGGTTGTCGGTGCTGGTGATGTCGCCCGTCGTCGGCATGGCCGGGAGGTCGCCGCCCAGCCCGCAGCCCACGCCGGAGAGGTGGACGGCGGAGAAGCCGCGGATGCGGTCGTCGTCCCAGTCGTAGCCGGTGGCGCTGCCGGTGGTGTCGGGCGACAGCTGCACCTTCCCGAACGGTACGGCGGCGCCCGGGAAGGTGTTGCCCTCGTTCCGCGTGCCTGTGAAAGGGTCGACGAGCGCCGCGGGGTCCTTCGCGGGACCCGCGTGGAACTCCCCTCCCCCGCACGGGGCGGCGGGCGGAGAGGCTCCGACGAGCCCCGCGGAGAGCGTCGCGGCAGCCAGACCCAGAAGGGTCCGGATCCGTTTCGCTCTCAGCACGTGGGGCCTCCGGACGGGTCTCGCTGTCGAACCGCCCAGGGTTGCCATGGCCTCGGCCGCTGTCTATGCCGCAGGTCACAGCGGGTCCGTACGGTCCCCTCCGGGGCATGTACGCCACAGAGGAGGGGAAACGTCGCACAGTCGGTCAGCCGGTGACCGCGACGGCGGCGGTGACGCACGGCGGAGCCATAGGGCCGGGGACGCCGGACGGTGACCCCGGCGTGATGCCAGGCGGGGACCGGGACGGGCAGTCGGCACGGACGGGACGGTGAAGGCGAGAGATGGCCGCAGGGCGTGAGGGTGCCCGGCGTCTGCGGAGACGCGCGTACCGCGCGGCGGGTCCGGTGGCGGCGGCCGCGGCGGGTGCGCTGCCCGCGTTCGCCTTTCCTGCACCGTCGCTGTGGTGGCTCGCGTGGGTGGCGCTGGTGCCGTGGCTGCTGCTCGTGCGTGCCGCGGGCTCGGGTCGCGGTGCGGCGGTGACGGGCTGGCTCGGCGGTACGGGTTTCATGCTGGCCGTGCACCACTGGCTGCTGCCGAGCCTGCACGTCTTCATCTTCGTACTGGCGGCGCTGCTGGGCCTGTTGTGGGCTCCGTGGGGCTGGCTGGTCCGGCGGCTGCTGCGCGGACGGCCGGGTCCGGGCAGGGTGGCGGCTGCCGCGGTGCTCGTCCCCTCGGGCTGGCTGATGGTCGAACTGGTCCGTTCCTGGGAGTACTTGGGGGGACCGTGGGGACTGCTGGGCGCGAGCCAGTGGCAGGTCACGCCCGCGCTGCGGCTGGCGTCGGCCGGCGGTGTGTGGCTCGTGACGTTCGTGCTGGTCGCCGTCAACACGGCACTGACCGTGCTCGTCGCCCTCGTCGCCGGCCGGGCCCGCGGGCGCCCCGGCACGGCGGGGTCCGGGTCCCCGGCCGCGAACCCGGCCCCGGCCCCGGCCGGTTCGCCCGGTTCACCGTCCGCGGCGCCGCTCACTTCACCGTCCGCCGCACCGGCCGCGGCCCTCACCGCTGTCGCCGCGGTCGCGGCGCTCGCCGCCTGCGGCGGTGCGTTGGCCGCCGCGTGGGCATGGGCGCCCGTGCCCCACGAGGACGGCGAGACGCGAGTCGCCGTGGTCCAGCCGGGCGTGGTCGTGGGCCAGCGTGCGCGGCTGGAGCGCAGCGAGGAACTCACCCGCGAGCTGAAGGGCCGTGACACGGACCTCGTGGTGTGGGGCGAGAGCAGCGTCAGCTTCGACCTCGGTGCCCATCCCCGGCTGCGCGCTCAACTCGCGGCCCTCTCCTCGGAGGTGGGCTCGCCGATCCTCGTCAACGTCGACGCCCGGCGCTCCGACCGCCCCGGCATCTACAAGAGTTCGATACTGATCGGTCCCGGCGGCCCGGCCGGCAAGCGCTACGACAAGACCCGCCTCGTGCCCTTCGGCGAGTACATCCCCGCCCGCTCGCTGCTGGGCTGGGCCACATCGGTGGGTCGTGCGGCAGGAGAGGACCGGCTGCGCGGCGACGGCCCGGTGATGATGAAGGCCGCCGGCGAGAAGTTCGGGCCGCTGGTGTGCTTCGAGAGCGCCTTCCCGGACATGAGCCGCCAACTCGCCCTGGACGGCGCCCGGTTGATCGTCACCCAGTCCTCCACCTCGACGTTCCAGCACAGTTGGGCGCCCGAGCAGCACGCCTCGCTTGCCGCGCTCCGCGCTGCCGAGACGGGGCGGCCGATGGTGCACGCCACCCTCACCGGGGTCAGCGCCGTCTACGGACCACGGGGGGAGCCCGCGGGCCCCTGGATCGGCACGTCCCGCAGCACCACCCGGGTCTACGACGTGCCGCTGGCCACCGGCAGCACGCTCTATCTCCGTACCGGCGACTGGATCGTGCACGCGTCAGTCGCGGCGCTCGTCGTCTGGGGCGCGGCCGTCGCGGTGCGCGCGCTGGGCCGCCGCAGGCGGGAGCGGGCGGACGGGCGGGGGCGTTCCGGTTCGGTGCCCTCCGGGCGCGGCTGACGAAGCGTCGCCCGTACGCTCCACGGACCGGCCTGCGATCGCGGCCCGGGCACGACACCTTCAGCCGGAGCCCGGCCCGCCTTCCGCTCCGGTTCCGTCCGTCCGGGCTCCTTCCGTTCCGTCTCCGTCCGTCCCGGTCCCGGCGCTGCGCGCCGCGACGCTCCCGTCGTGACCCGGCGGGCTCCAGTCGGCGATCCCGTCCAGGGCGCGCAGCGCGAGGTGCGGCGCCAGCCGGTTCATCGCGGCCATGGCGGCATCGCGCAGAGCGCAGACGGGCGCGGAGGTGAGGGTGACGAGGCGTCCGACGCGCACGGCCCGCCGTACCACCTCGCTCGTACGCGGCAGCCGGTCACGGGTGTAGGCGGCCAGCGCCTCCGGGACATCCGCCCCCGGCGCGGCGTGGTGTGCGAGCACGATCGCGTCCTCCACGGCCTGGTTGCCGCCCTGTCCGAGGGTGGGCGGCATGGCGTGCGCGGCGTCGCCGAGCACGGCCACGCGCCCGCGGTGGAGAGCGGGAAGCGGCACGGCCGCCTCGAAGACGTCGTTGCGCAGCACGTCGTCCGGGCCGGCGGCGTCGAGGATCGCGGGCACCGGATCGTGCCAGGCACCGAACCGGCGCCGCAGTTCGGCGTGTTCGTCGTCGGGCGCCCGCTCCCCCTCCGGCGCGGCCGCGGCGGCGTAGGCGTAGACCCGTCCGTCGTGCAGCGGCTGCGTGCCCCACAGGACGCCGCGGCCCCATGTCTCGTGCGGTGCGTAGGCGACATCGGGCGCGGGAACGACGAGCCGCCACGCGGTGAACCCCGCGTACCGCGGAGCAGGGGCTCCCGGGAAGAGCGCCGAACGGGCCGCGGAGTGGACGCCGTCGGCCGCGACCACCAGCTCCGCTTCGTGCTCCAGCTCGCCGTGGCGTACGACAGCCGGACGGTCCGCTCCGCCCGGATCCGCGATCGCGGCGTCCGCGCCGGTGACCAACGCGCCCTCCGGCAGCCGGGATCGGAGCATCGAGACCAGTGTCGCCCGGTGCAGCAGTACGAACGGGCCACCGAAGCGTGCCGCGGCGGCGTCCTGGCTGGTACGGCACAGCCACCGCCCCGACGGGGTGCGCAGCCCGCCCTCCGCTTGCCATGCGCGCATCGATCTCACCGTGTCGCCGAGGCCGATGACGTCCAGCGCACGCAGCGAGTTGGGGGTCAGGCCGAGGCCCGCACCGACCGCCTCGATCGCGGGGGCCCGCTCGAGAACGGTGACCTGCCAGCCTTCGCGGTGCAGTGCGACCGCGGCGGTGAGACCACCGATGCCGCCGCCGATGACGAGGGCGCGCGGGCCGTCACCGTCGCCGGGGCGGGAGCCGGATCCGGGCATGGTGTGCTCTCCTTCGGTCTCCTTGGCCGCGGGGCGGACCGGCAGTCAGATGCACCGGCACCGCTCACTACATCCGTAGTCTACTACGCACGTAGTACGAGGGCCCCGGCGCGGGCCCGTCGTACATTTGCTGCCATGAACGCGGCCGCCCCCTCTTCCCCCTCCTCGCCACGAACTCCCCGGACTTCCCGGACTCCCCGCTCCGAGGTCGTCGCCGACGCCGCCATCGGTCTGCTCGTCCGCGGCGGCCTCCGAGCGCTGACGCACCGGGCGGTCGACGAGGCGGCCGGACTCCCGCAGGGCTCCACCTCGAACCACGCCCGCACCCGTGCGGCGCTGATCGAAACAGCAGTGCGGCGCCTGGCCGTACGGGAGTCGCAGGTGATCTCCCTGGAGGAGATGCCGGACGGAGAGGACACGGAGGCGCTGGCGGACGGTCTGGCCCTGGCGCTGCACCGCTATCTCACCCGCGACCCGTCGCTGCTCATCGCCCGCTACGAGCTGGCGCTGGAGATCACGCGCCGCCCGGAACTGCGTGAGACGTACGTGCGGACCGGGACCGCCGCCTTCCGTGAGCCGCTGGTCGCGATGCTCGGACGCGCCGGATCGGCGGATCCGGAACGGCACACCCTGTCACTGGTGGCCTGGTGCGACGGCATGCTCTTCTCGTGCACGGCGGGCTCGTACGTCAACGAGGTGCCCACCCGCAATCAACTGCGGACGTCGCTGCGGGAGTTGCTGCACGGCATGCTGGACGACTCGGCAAAGCACACGAAGCGCTGACGGCGAGCGAAGCGCACCGCCCGCCCGGCCCCCGCACACCCGACCCCGTACCCGCCGGGGCGGACGGGCGGATCACACACGGCCCAGCCGGCTCTCCAGCCGGCCCACGGCCGCCCTGATCCCCGCCCCGTACTCGTCGTCCGCGAGCGCGCCCAACGCGCCCCGCGCGCGCCGCAGTTCACGGCGGGCCGCGCCGCTGTCCCCCAGCTTCGCGTGGTCCGCGGCGAGGTTGAGGTACAGCGACGGATACAGGGAGCGCACCGCCGGCGAATGCTCTCCCCACTCCACCTCCTCCTCGGTGAGCGCGTCGGCCGCGGCGAGCGCCCGGAGGTCCCATTCGAGCTCGGAGCCGGGGTCGTCCTGGGTGTCCGCCATGTAGTGCGCGATGGTGCAGCGGCGGAAGAGGTCGCCCTCACCGCTGGTCTCGGACCACAGCAGCGCCAGGCGGTTCCTGGCCTCTTCGCGGTCGCCCGCGCGGTGAAGCATGATCGCCTGGCCGATGCGGACCATGAACCCGTCCGGGGACGTCTCCTGCTGCTGCTCCGTCACGGGACTCCTCCTTCACCGGGCGCGCCGAGTGCTGCCGTCACCTGCAACGACGACGCTAGCGGGCGGCACTGACATTCGCGCTCAGGCGCGGGCTCCGGCGTCCGGGATGCGCCAGTCGACGGGCGCGTGTCCCGCGGCGGCGACCGCTTCGTCGATCCGGCTGAAGGGCCGGGAGCCGAAGAACTTCTTCGCGGAGAGCGGGGAGGGGTGTGCGCCCTGCACGACCGTGTGCCTCGCGGTGTCGATCAGCGGGAGCTTCTTCCTGGCGTGGTTCCCCCAGAGCACGAAGACCGCGGGAGCCTCCCTGGCCGCGACGGCCCGGATCACCGCGTCGGTGAAGGTCTCCCAGCCCTTGCCCTTGTGGGAGTTGGCCTCCCCCGCGCGTACGGTCAGCACCGCGTTGAGCAGGAGCACGCCCTGCTCGGCCCACGGCATCAGATACCCGGTGCCGGGGACGGGATGGCCCAGGTCGTCGCGCAGCTCCTTGTAGATGTTGCGCAGCGACGGCGGGGTGCGGACGCCGGGCCGCACGGAGAAGCACAGGCCGTGCCCCTGCCCCTCCCCGTGGTACGGGTCCTGGCCGAGGATCAGCACCTTCACCCGCTCGTAGGGAGTGGCGTGCAGGGCCGCGAAGACCTCCTCGCGCGGCGGGTAGACGGGACCGCGCTCCCGCTCCTGCTCGACGAACTCGGCGAGCTCCTTGAAGTAGGGCTTGCCGGTCTCCTCGCCGAGGGCCTGCTGCCAGGAGTCCGGCAGCGTGCCCAGCATGTCGTTCAACTCTCCTACCTCCGCGGCGCCTTCGTACGTCGTCATTGCCGTCACGAACGTACCGGCTGCCACTGACAGAGAGGGGGTCCCGCCGGCAGCGCCGACGGGACCCCCTCTCGAAGCCGGGCGGGCGGGTCTACCAGCTGGACTTCTTGTGCAGCTCCCACATCCGCGGAAGCGTCGACGGGTCGAGCACCCACTCGACGCCCGCGACGTCCTTGAGCGAGGCCACGTACACACGGCCCTGCCACAGCGGCAGCAGCCGCGCGTCCTTCGCGATGAGCTTCTGCGCGCGGGTGAAGGCGCGGCTGGCGGTGGCGCGGTTGCTCTCCTTGCGCGACTTCGGCAGCAGGTCCTCGGTGATCTCGGAGTTCTCGTACGGCGTGCCGAGGGCGTTGTTCTTGCCGACGAAGGGCGCGACGTAGTTGTCGGCGTCGGGGAAGTCGGGGAACCAACCGCGCCCGAAGACCGGGTACTTGCCCTTGCTGTAGCCCTCGACGAACTCGGACCAGGGACGGCCCTTGACGGTGACGTCGAAGAGGCCCGACTTGTTCAGCTGGCGCTTCAGCTCGGCGAAGGTCTCACCCGTCGTGGAGCCGTAGCGGTCCGTGGTGTACCACAGCTTCAGCGGGACCTTCTTGTTGATGCCCGCGTCGCGGAGGGTGCTCGCCGCCTTGTTGCGGTCGGGCTCGCCGTAGCGGTCGTAGTAGGCGCTGGTGTGGCCCGTGATACCGCCGGGGACCATGGAGTACAGCGGGTCGGTCGTGCGGTTGTAGACGTTGCGCACGAGCGCCTTGCGGTCGATCAGTTCGGCAATGGCCTTGCGCACGGCGGGATTTCCCGCCATGGGGTCCTTGGGGTTGAAGACGAGATAGCTGATCTCGGAGCCGAGAAGCTCGGTCAGCTCGACTTGCTGGTCGCCGTTCGCCTGTGCCTTCTGGAATCCGCTGACCTGATCGGGAGTCAGTCCGCGGTAGGCGACGTCGATCTTCTTGTCCTTGAGCGCCTTCACCATCTTCCCGGAGTCCTGGAAGTACTCGATGGTGACGACGTCGTTCTTGGGCTCCGCGGGACCGCGGTAGCCGTTGTACCGCGTCAGCTCCGCCTTCTTGCCCTTGGTGTACGACTTCAGCGAGTACGGTCCGGAACCCACGAGCTTGTCGCCCTTGCGCAGCTTCTTCGCCGGGTAGGTCTCCGGGTCGACGATCGCGGTGGCCGGGGTGGCGAGGATGAACGGGAAGGTGGCGTCGGACTTCTTCAGATGGAAGACGACCGTCCGCTTGTCCGGTGCCTCCACGCGGTCCAGGCTCCCCATCAGCCCGAGCGGGCCGGACTTGGCCTTGATCGTCATGACGCGGTCGATCGAGTGCTTGACGGCCTGGGAGTCGAGCGGGTTCCCGTTGGAGAACTTCAGCCCGTCCCGCAGCGTGCAGCGGTAGACGCGGCTCGCGGAGTCGGTGAAGCCGCAGCGCTTGGCCGCGTCGGGCTCCGGGGAGGAGCTGCTGCTCGGGAAGGACAGCAGCGTCTGGAAGACGTTCTTGTACAGCTCCCACGAACCGTCCCAGGCCGCCGCCGGGTCGAGGGTGCTGGGGGCGCTGGTCGTACCCGTGACGATCTCGCGGCGCTTTGCCTCGGCGTCGTCACCCGACATCGAACTGCACCCGGCGACCATGGACGTCGCTATGACGACGGTCGCTGCGATCCTCAGAGGTCCGTTCCGGTCGAACACCTGCGAGCTCCTCAGTCGGCGGGGCCACTACTGCCGATGCAGTTACGAAAGGGAAATGCCGTCGGCCGGTCAATGCGTTGCTTGCGCTTTCTTCACGCCGCCGTACGGAGTACGACGGCGCCCTACGCGGACCCGCTGGCCGAGAGGCGAGAGCGACCCTACCTCAGCACCGTCCCGTGGAACATGCAGAGGTCAACCATTCGTCAATTACCAACGAGACTCCTCACTTTCCGATGACAGCGGGTGCCGGTCCGACGACGGACCGGCACCCGAATTCGCGAGAAACGATCTGCTCGGCGATGTCCGCGGGGCGCGGAAATGCCTACTCGACTCCGGCGTTCAGCGCCAGCCCTCCGTCGACGACCAGAGTCTGACCCGTGATCCACGCCGAGTCGGGAGAAGTGAGGAAAGCGGCGGCACCGCCGATGTCCTCGGGCACACCGAGCCGGTGCATGGGATAGCGGGCGGACGCGTCCTCTTCCCGGCCCTCGTAGAGAGCGGCGGCGAACTTCGTCTTCACGACCGCCGGAGCCACCGCGTTGACCCGTACGCCCGGCGCGAACTCGTGCGCCAGCTGCTGTGTGAGATTGATCATGGCCGCCTTGCTCATGCCGTACGCGCCGATGAAGGGCGAGGCCGACATCCCGGCGATGGAGGCGATGTTGACGATCGTCCCGCCGTGGTCGCGCTGCCAGGCCGCCCAGGTCGACTGCGCGAAGCCCAGCGCGGAGACCACGTTGGTCTCGAACACCTTGCGGGCCACGCCCAGGTCGAGCTCGGCGATGGGGCCGAACACCGGGTTCGTACCTGCGTTGTTGACCAGGTGGTCGACCCTGCCGTAGGCCTCCATGACCTGCTCGACGGCCGTGCGCCGGTGCTCGTCGTCGTGCGCCTTGCCCGCGACGTACATCGCGCGCTGCGGTCCGAGCGCGGCGACGGCCTCCTTCAGGGCGTCCTCGTTGCGTCCCGTGACGCACACGCGGTGCCCGCGGGCGATCAGCGCCTCCGCGACCCCGTAGCCGATGCCGCGGCTGCCGCCGGTGACGATCGCGACCTCGCCGCTGTCCCGCACCTCGCCGCCGTCCTGCCGTACTGCCTCGTTCTGTGCCATCTTCCGCGACCCTCCGGTCAGTTGAGCGGGCCGCCGGCCACGTACAGGACCTGCCCGGAGACGAAGCCCGCCTGCTCGCCGCTGAAGAAGGCGATGGCGTTGGCGATGTCCTCGGGCCTGCCGACGCGCTGCACGGGGATCTGCGAGGCCGCGGCGGTCTGGAAGTCCTCGAAGCCCATGCCGACGCGCTCGGCGGTGGCGGCGGTCATGTCGGTGACGATGAAGCCGGGTGCGACGGCGTTGGCGGTGATGCCGAACTTGCCGAGCTCCTTGGCGAGGGTCTTGGTGAAGCCCTGCATTCCGGCCTTGGCCGCCGCGTAGTTGACCTGGCCGCGGTTGCCGAGGGCGGAGGACGAGGAGAGGTTCACGACGCGTCCGAACCCGGCGTCGACCATGTGCTTCTGACAGGCGCGGGACATCAGGAACGCACCGCGCAGGTGCACGTTCATGACCGTGTCCCAGTCGGCGTCGCTCATCTTGAACAGCAGGTTGTCCCGCAGCACGCCGGCGTTGTTCACGAGCACGGTGGGCGGCCCGAGTTCGTCGACGACGCGCGCCACGGCGGTCTCGACCTGCGCCGAGTCGGAGACGTCGCAGCCCACGGCGATCGCCTTGCCGCCCTCCGCTGTGATCTTCTCCACGGTCTCCTTGCAGGCCGACTCGTCGAGGTCGAGCACGGCTACGGCGCGGCCCTCGGCCGCGAGCCGTACCGCGGTGGCGGCGCCGATGCCCCGCGCCGCGCCGGTGACGATCGCGACGCGCTGGTCGGTGGTGGACATGCTGTATCTCCTCGCCCTGGATTCGTCGTGAGCCGCGTGGACGGCCGGTGTGCTGAGCAAGCGCTGCGGTGAGCACCGCCTCGGTGAGCTCTACTCGGTGAACTCCGCTTCGGTGAGCAACCGCTTAGTTTCTTGTGGCAGTCGTGACGCTATGAGCCGGGCCATCCGCTGTCAACGGGTGCCCGCGCACATGAGATTCACCGCACGAGCAGTTCGAGCAGCCGCTCGGCCTCCGCCTCCGGGTCACAGGTCAGGCCGGTGTGCACCGGTCCGGGCTGAACCACGGTGCTGCGGGGTGCGACCAGCCGCCGGAAGCGGCTGCCCGGCGGCTCGGCCGCCGCCTGGCCCGCGGCGACGCCTCCGGCGCAGACCGCCTCCGCGGCGTCCAGCGCTCCCCGCACACCGTCCAGATCGGCCCGCGGGTCGAGCGCGAGCAGCCGTGCCTCGTCCAGGTGCGTACGGGCCACGACGAACGACCGGGCGCGGCAGTAGACGACGACGCCCGCGTTCATCGTCTCGCCGCGTTCGACGCGCGGCACCACGCGCAGCAGCGCGTACTCGAACACCTCGCGCCCGGCGCGGGCGTCACCGCCGGGGCAGGGGCGGGGCTCCGCTTCGCCGCTCGCGCCTGCGCCGGTCCCGGCGTCCGGCGTGCCCGTGCCGCCGCTCACGGCCGCGCCGCCCGCTGGTCGCGCTGCCTGAGCGGCCGGCCGCCGGTGAGCCAGCCGGGCGCCCGTGAGGGGCCGTCCGCAGTCGGTGCGCCGAGGGTGATGCGCTCGTTCAGTGCGGGGACCCGCCCGGAGAGCGTCCGTACGTACGCGTCACGCACCTCGCCGGGACCGGCGAAGCCGGGCTCGTCCGTCAGCCACTCGTCGGGGATCTCGGCCGCGCACTCCGCGAGCAGGCCGTCCGTCACGAGCGGCCCCAACTCCGCCTGCGCCGCGGCCACATCAGGGCCGAAGGGCGCGAGCACGTGATCCGACGCGTCGTACGGTCTGCCCGAAGACGCCTGTGCGGAGGGCCAGTTGTGGTGCCAGATCATGCTCGCCCCGTGGTCGATGAGCCACATGTCACCGTGCCACACCAGCAGATTGGTGTTGCGCCAGGAACGGTCGACGTTGCCGACGAGCGCGTCGAACCACACCACCCGGCCCGCCTCGGCCGCGCTCACGCCGAACGTCTGCGGCTCCAGGCCCAGGGAGCCCGGCAGGAAGTCCATGCCGAGATTGAGTCCGCCGCTGCCCTTCAGCAGCGCCTGCACCTCCTCGTCCGGCTCGCTCAGCCCGATGACGGGATCGAGCTGGATGCGCACGAGCTCGGGGACGCGCAGACCGAGGCGCTGGGCGAGCCTGCCGGCGAGGACTTCGGCCACCAGCGTCTTGCGGCCCTGTCCGGCGCCGGTGAACTTCATGACGTAGGTGCCCAGGTCGTCCGCCTCGACGATCCCCGGCAGCGAACCGCCCTCCCTCAGCGGGGTGACGTAACGGGTGGCGGTGACTTCGCGGAGCATCCGCTCAGGCTAGCCGCCGGACGGGAACGCTCGGTGCTGCCGCTGCCCGGACGGTCGCACATCGTAAGCGACCCGGTCACAGCCGCGAGGCCGCTCCCGGCGCAATTGGTCTTTCTTGACAAAGCCCTTCGCGGCTGACGGGCTGCTGTGCAGGATTCGCAGGGCAGAGGCAACGCGTGCAGCCCCCGACAGAACAGGATCTTCCCCATGACAGCATCGACCACCCGTAGGTCCGTGCTCGCCGCCGCCGGCGCCGCCTCGGCCGCAGTGGCTCTCGCAGCGTGCGGCTCCGAGAGCGCAGACGGTTCCGGAGGCGACGAGAACGCCGGTGGCGACAGCGGCAGCGAAGGCGGTGGCGGCGCGAAGGGCGAGCTGGGCAAGGCCTCCGACATCCCCGAGGGCGGCGGCATGATCTTCAAGGAGCAGAAGGTCGTCGTGACACGGCCCAGCGGCTCCGAGTACAAGGCCTTCTCCGCGACCTGCACGCACAAGGGCTGCTCGGTCTCCGAGGTCAAGGGCGGCACCATCATCTGCCCTTGCCACGAGAGCAAGTTCGACATCACCGACGGCAGCGTCAAGGGCGGTCCCGCGACCAAGCCGCTCCCCCCGGCGAAGGTCTCCGTCAAGAACGGCACGATCCACCTCGCCGAGGGCTGAGACCGCGGCATATGAGGGCTGAGGCCGCGGGGTGCGGTGTACGGACGCGAGCATCACACCCCCGCGGCGCCCCGCCGGCTCCCAAGCCGCTCCCGCAGACCCGCCCCTGCCGCGGCGGCTCGGTTCACAACGCCCTCTCGTACGGCGCGTGTTGGAGCGCGCCAGTAGTCGCCCCCTGACGCAGCGCCGCCGGCCGTAGCGCCCATGCCGTGGCCCATGTCGTAGCCCCGCGCGTCAGTCGTAGCGCCGCCCCACGCCCGTACGCAGAGCCCCTGCGACCGCCGCGGCCAGTTCCCCGGCGGACTCCACCGTCAGCGGCGAGACGGTCAGCCGCACCCCGGGCGGCGACGCCAGCCGGAAGCGCGCTCCCGGAGCGACGGCCCAGCCCTTGTGCAGCAGGCGCGCGACGGCGCCGGTCTCGTCCGGCACGGGCACCCACACGTTCATCCCGCTGCGCCCGTGCGCCTCGACCCCTCGCGCGGCGAGCGCGTCGACGAGCGCGTCCCGGCGCCTTCCGTAGGAACGGGAGACCACGGCGACGTCGACGGCCTCCGACTCCCACAGATGCAGCACGGCGTCCTGGAGGAGACGGCTGACCCAGCCGGGGCCGAGAAGCTGGCGCCCGCGCAGCCGGTCCAGCGTGACCGCGTCCCCGGTGACGACGGCAAGCCGCAGATCCGGCCCGTACGCCTTGGCGGTGGAGCGGACCACGGCCCAGCGATCCGTATGACCCGCAAGGGTGTTGAGCGGCTCGTCGACGATGCCGTGCCCGTGGTCGTCCTCGATCAGCAGGGTGCCGGGATGCCCGGCGAGCACTTCTCGCAGCATGGCGGCGCGACCGGCGCTCACCGCCGCTCCGGTCGGGTTCTGCGCCCGCGCGGTGACGATCAGGGCCCGCGCGCCCTGGCGCAGCGCGCGCTCGGTCTCTCCGGGAAGGGGGCCCTCGTCGTCGACCGCCACGGGCACGGTCCGCAGCCCGAGCGCGGGAACCAGATCGAGCAGGCTCCCCCACCCCGGGTCCTCGACGGCGACGGCGTCGCCCGGGCGCAGATGCGCCGCGAGCACGCGCTCTATGGCGTCGAGCGCACCCGAGGTCACCGCCAACGGCCCGTCCGGCACGCCGTCTTCGTCCAGGCGGCGGCGCGCTTCGGCGGAGAGCCGTTCGCTGACGGCGGGGTCGCCGTAGAGCGTGGCGCGGCGGGCGGCGTTCTCCGCTGCGGACGCCAGCGCGGAGTGCAGCGGCGGCAGCAGTCCGGTGTCGGGGTTGCCGGTGGAGATGTCCACGCACCCCTCGGGCACCTCGGCACGGATCGCCTCGCGCGGCGTACTGGCCGGACGCTCCCGCACTCGGCTGCCCCGGCGGCCGGCCGTCTCGATGACACCGCGCTCGCGCAGGCTCCGGTAGGCGGCGGCGACGGTATTGGCGTTCACCGCCAGGTCTTGCGCCAACTCCCGCAGGGGCGGCAGCAGTTGACCCGGGCGCAGAGCGCCGTCGCGCACGCCGCTCTCGACGCTCGCTGCGATCTCAGCTGCGCGCCGCCCCTCGATCCGATATTCTCCTAGCACAAAACAGATTCTGCACTAGTACAAAATACCGCGCAAGCAGCGAGAAGCCCGCCCGAGCGCAAGGGAGAGTTCCTTGGCCCACACCGTGCCGTCCCCCGGCCCCTCCCCCGACACCTACGCGCGCACGGAGCGCAGCGTCCCGACCCGGCACCGCGAACGCGCCTCGTACGACCGCGAGTCGGTGCACTCGATCCTCGACGAGGACTACATCTGCCATCTCGGCTTCGTGCGCGACGGTGCGCCGGTCGTCCTGCCGACGCTGTACGCGCGGATCGGCGAGCGGCTGTATCTGCACGGGTCGACGGGCTCGCGCCCGCTGCGGCAGGCGGACGGCGAGGAGGGCCTGCCGGTCTGCCTCACGGTCACGCTGCTCGACGGGCTCGTCCTGGCCCGTTCCGCGTTCCACCACTCGCTGAACTACCGCTCCGTGATGGTGCACGGCACCGCGCACCGGCTGCCGGAGGGCCCCGAACTCACCGCCGCGCTGGACGTGTTGGTCGACAAGGTCGTGCCGGGCCGTGCGGCGGACTCCCGTCCGCCCGACGCCAGGGAGCTCGCGGCCACGGCGGTGCTCCGCCTCGACCTGGCCGAGGTGTCGGCGAAGGTGCGCCAGGGCGACCCGAGCGACGATCCGGAGGATCTCGCTCTGCCGCACTGGAGCGGTGTCGTGCCCGTCGCCCGGTCCTACGGCACGCCCGTGCCGAGCGCCGATCTCAAGCCGGGGACGCCGCTGCCCGGATATCTCGACGGGCGCTCGCAAGGGGGCAGTTGAGGCGGCGGGCCGCCGGCGGCCCCTGCTGAGCGGTGCCGCGTCGCGTCACGCCCGCATGGGCCCGTACGTGCCGGTTACGCGCCGGGCACGGCCCACGTCACGTACGGCCCACGTCACATACGGTCCTCGGCGGTGTCCGTAGGGAGGCCGCCGGCGACCTCCCCGCTCCCCCGGCCGCCGGCCGCGACCGGCTCGGCCTGCCCCTGCTTCGGCGCGGACCGCTGTGCGATGAACGCGCCGAGCAGCACGACCGCACCGCCCAAGAGCTGTACGGGGGCGAGGTGTTCGCCGAGGAGCACCCAGGCGAGCACCGTGGCGATGACGGCTTCGAGGCATGCGACCACACCGGCGACCTGCGGGGAGAGCCTGCGCACCGATACGACCCCGGTGAGATACGCGGCGACCGTCGCGACGAGCACGATCCACCCCAGCAGTACGGCCGCGGGCACGGACGTGCCGTCCATGGAGGCCGCACGGCCCAGCACGGACCACTTCATCTCCCAGGGCCTCGCGATCAGCGTGAGCACCGCGGCACCGGTCAGTAGCCCGTACGCGATCACGCCGAGCGGGTCGGAGGGACGGCGGCCGTCCGCACCGTCGCTGCCGTGGTCCGACAGCACGAAGTAGCCCACCTGGCAGCAGGCGGCACCGAGGGCGAGCAGCAGCCCCACGGCGTCGAGCGTCAGCCCGGCCCACACCCGCACCACGCACGCCAGTCCGCCGACGGCGAGCACCACTCCCACGCCCGCCGACCGGCTCACCGGACGCCGCTGTACGAACCGCACCCACCCGAGCACCAGCGCCGGCGCCAGATACTCGATGAGCAGCGCGACGCCGACCGGGATGCGGGAGAGCGCAGCGAAGTAGCACGCCTGCACACCGGCGACGGCCAGCAGCCCGAACCCCAGGAGCAGGCCCGGCCGTTCACGCACCAGCGCCCGGTGACGCCAGGCGAGCGGCAGCATGACGAGGGCCGCGCCGGCCACCCGCAGCCAGGTCACGTGCAGCGGTTCGAGACCGGCCTCGATGAGCGGTTTCGCGGCCGGGCCCGAACCGCCGAACGCGAAGGCGGAGACGAGCGCGAGCGTCAGCCCGAGACCGCGGCGACTACCGGGACCGTCACCGGGGCCGTTACCTCGGCCGTGAAGGGAACCGGGGCGGGGGCCCTGGCCGGGCCCGGCCGGCCCGCCTGCGGACGGGCCGAACTGCGAGGTGTCGTCCATGCGTTCATCATGGCAACGCCAGACAGGAGTGTCACCCCTGATACACCTGTCAGTCTCATGTCCGACGGCACGGATCCGGCGCCATGGCGGCGAGCCCGGCGGCGAGACCGGCGGCGAGACCCCGTACATCGACTCCGGCGGTACGCAGCACATCGGCCGCCCGGGAGTCCGCGTCCGAGGCGATGCCTGCGAACAGGTCGACACCCTCGGCCCGCACCGCGCCCCGCGCCGCGGCCCTCCCCAGCGCGACGTCCATCGCCGCCGCGGCGGCCGGCGACCAGCCGGGCAGGAGGACGGCACCCGCTCTCGCGGCGGTCCGGCGGCCGGTGCTCTCCACCGCTTCCTGCCAGCGCAGCCCGTAGCCGATGGAACGCTGCGCGAGGTAGCCGAGCAGCTTCGCCGTCTGCGGACCGCCACCGCCGAGGAACGCCCGTACCACCGGGTCCGATTCGAGGAGGCCGTGCAGGAGATGTGCGGTGTCCACCTGACGGTCGCCGCCCAGGGAGGCCCGCCGGCGCGCGGCTGCGACGACGGCGGCCAGCTGCTCGCTCAGCCGCTCCTCGATCAGCGCGCCGGGCGAACCGGCGGTCACTGGGGGCGTACTGGTGTCCACGGCACCACCGCATCACGCGCACATACCGGTACACATCCTCGCCGCGGGGCATATGCGAATACCCCGGGAGGTGTGAGCACGGCGGGCCGCCTCCTCCTTGAGGATGAGCCGCGACTCAGGGGCCGTCGAGTTGGGCATACAGGAACCGAATGCCCGGAACGTTGCGTCTTGTTCACCAACAGCCCCCCATACGGCAGCACTTGGAGATTCCCATGGGCGCACACCATGCACGCTCCGTTCTCGCCGCTCTCGCCCTCGGCGCCACCGTCACCGTCAGCGGATGCACCGCGGGCTCGGGCTCCTCCGCCAACTCGCCGGCGTCGGTACACGACGCGGGCTCCGGCACCCCGTCGTCACCGGGGTCGCAGGAGGCGGACCCCGGCGGCTCCCAGCCACCGCGCGCGCAGAGCGGTCAGGACGGCAGCGGCCGTCCCGGCGGATCCGGCAGCGGCGACGACCGCCCCCGGTGGTGCACGACGGACGCGCTGTCCGTCTCACTGAAACCGGGACAGCCGGCCGCCGGGAACCGCTACGCCGGTCTCGTCCTCACCAACTCCTCGTCGCACACGTGCCGTACGCAGGGTTGGCCCGGCCTCCAGCTGACCGGCGAGAACGGCGAGAAGATCCCCACGAAGGTCGTACGGGAGCACTCCACGCCCTCGCCCCAGCTGACACTCTCGCCGGGCGGGCAGGCTTCCGCGCGGCTGCACTGGACCGTCGTACCCGGCCAGGGCGACCCCGACGACGGCAGGTGCCCGGCCCCGGAGTCGGTGCGCGTGATCCCTCCGGACCAGCGCGCCTCGAAGTCGGCACCGTGGAACATGAACGAGGTGTGCGGCGCCGGGAAGCTGGACGTCCGGCCGCTGCTGCCCGGTTAGGACCCGACGGACCGAGCGCGCGCGAGCGCGACGACAGCAGAGCACGCGACCGGACGTCGGCCGGAGTCTGACGACGGTCGTCCGGTCGCACGAGGGCCGGCTCCCGGCCGGGCGCTTCACGCCCGGCGACGGCGAGCCGGCCCTCACGGCCCCACCCCGCCCGGACTCAGCCCTCTCGGGACCTAGTCCTCTCGGGACCCAGCCCTCTCGGGACTCAGTCCTCGTCGGCGAGGATCAGATAGAGCTTCTTACGGGCGTCGTTGACGACCCCGAGCGCCTTGTCGCGCTGCTCCTGTGTGCCGTTCGCCCACACCTGCTGGAAGGCGCTGACCAGACCGCCGCCGGCCTTGCGCACCTCACTGAGGGCCTCCCAGTCGATGCCGCGCCCGGCCTCCTCCCAAGGGGCCTCCGGACCGGCGTCCGCCTCCTCGCGGCCGGCGTCGGTGAGCGAGAAGAGGTTCTTGCCTCCCTCGCTGGCACTGCTGATCAGCCCCTCGTCCTCCAGCAGCTGGAGCGTCGGATAGACCGAGCCGGGGCTCGGCTTCCAGGCTCCGCCGCTGCGCTCCGCGATCTCCTGGATCATCTCGTAGCCGTGCATCGGGCGGTCCTTCAGCAGCGCCAGGATCGACGCACGCACATCGCCGCGCCGTGCCCTGCCACGCGGTCCACCGCGGCCGCCGCGCCCTCTGGGACCGAAGGGCGGCCCGTCCCCGAAGGGCGGTCCGAAGGGGCCGAAGGCCCTCCGCTCCGAGGGCCCGAATCCACCAGGGCCGAATCCGCCGGGACCGGGGCCACCCGGACCGGGACCGAAATGGCCGCGCCTGTGGCCGCGTCCGCGGCCGCCGAACTGCTGCTCTTCTTCACGCATGACGATATCCCTTCGATGATCTGTCTACGACAGACGTTGACTTGTCGTGATGGCTCAACGATATATCGGCGATGCTCGTATGGCAACACCCTTCCGCGATCGCTCGGTCACCCCCCGGTCCACCTGCGC
The DNA here is from genome assembly GCF_012726265.1 of Streptomyces sp. HNM0575. Lineage (GTDB taxonomy): Bacteria > Actinomycetota > Actinomycetes > Streptomycetales > Streptomycetaceae > Streptomyces. The sequence goes on from NZ_JAASAG010000004.1 coordinate 301,625, forward strand.
CGCATTGGCCGTCGCCCGCGCCACCCGGTGTCCTTTAACGTCCCGGCCCATGAGGATCCGTACGGTCGATGCCTTCACCGCCCGCCCCTACCGCGGCAATCCGGCCGCCGTCGCGCTGCTGGACGGAGACGCCTTCCCGGCGGACGAACGCCTCCAGCGGATCGCCGGCGAGCTGAACCTCTCCGAGACCGCCTTCGCGCACCCGCTGCCCGGCGACGCGGAAGCGGACTGGGCGCTGCGCTGGTTCACGCCCGCCGCCGAGGTCGATCTGTGCGGTCACGCGACCCTCGCCACGGCTCACGTCCTGAACGAGGACGGCATCGGCGTCGGCACCGTCCGCTTCCGCACCCGCAGCGGTGTGCTCAGCGCCGCCGCACCCGGCGGCGCGATCACCCTGGACTTCCCGACGGCTCCGCTCACGCACCGCCCGGCGCCGCCGGGGCTCGCCGCGGCCCTCGGCACGGAGCCCGTCTCCGTGTACGACACGGGCCCGCTCGGAGACCTCCTCGTCGAGTTGACCGACGAGGAGACGCTGCGTGCCCTCGCCCCGGACAGCTCCGCCGTCCGCGGCCTGCCGCACCGCGGCGTCATCGTCACCGCGCTCGCCGGCCCGTCCCCGGACGGCGCCCGCGAAGACGGTGACGGCGAAACCGGCACGGGCCGCTACGACTACGTCTCCCGGATGTTCGCGCCGTCCGTCGGCATCCCGGAGGATCCGGTCACCGGCAGCGCGCACACGGCTCTCGCGCCGCTGTGGTCCGGCCGCCTCGGCCGTGACTCGCTGACGGGGCTCCAGTGCTCCGCGCGTACGGGCCTGGTACGTACGACGCTCCGCGGCGGGCGCACCGAACTGACCGGCGACGCGGTCACGGTGCTCGACGCGAAGCTGTGCGCCGGATGGTGAGGGCGACGCGTGACGGGGACGCGTGACGGGGGCGGGTGGCAGCAGCGGGTGGCAGCAGCGGGTGGCGGGGCGCCCGGCGGTCAGGTCGGGGCAGTGACCGCGGTGGCGTCCGCGGCCGTCAGGGCGTCGGCAGCCAGTCCACCTTGCCCGCGAGGAGCGCGTAGCCGGTGAAGGCGACGATGTCGATCAGCGCGTGCGCCACCACCAGCGGCCCCACGCGTCCCCAGCGCCGGTAGAGCAGTACGAAGACGAAGCCCATCGCCATGTTTCCCAGCAGCCCGCCGACGCCCTGGTAGAGGTGGTAAGAGCCGCGCAGCACCGCGCTCGCCGCGAGGGCCGGCCACGGAGACCAGTTCAACTGCCCCAGCCGGCGCAGCAGATAGCCGACGACGATCACCTCCTCCAGCACGGCGTTCTGCACCGCGGAGGCGACCAGCACCGGAATCCGCCACCACACGTGCGGCAGCGATTCGGGTACGACGGTCAGGTTGAAGCCGGTCTGAAGCGCCGCCAGGTACAGCGCCAGCCCGCTCCCGCCGATCGCTGCCGCCAGCACCGCCCCCCGTCCCAGGTCGAACGCGGGCCTGGCGCGGTCGAAGCCGATGGACCGCAGACCGCCCGCACCCTCGCGCGTGAGCAGATGCGCCACGAGCACCACCGGCACCAGCGCGGTCGCGATCCCGAACAGCTGCCACGCCAGGTCCAGCCACGGCCGGTCCGGAGCGCGCGATGTGTTCAGGCGTGCGGCGTGGTCGGCCAGGGCGCCCGAGGCGGTCAGCGAGCCGATGAAGCTGATCAGCGCCGAGACGGCGCTGGCACCGAGCGACAGCGCCAGGACCAGCAGCGTCTCCCGCCGCAGCGTCCCGGCCTGAAGCGTCCCCGCGGGCGCGGGGGACCGAGCGGGGTCGCTCGCTTGCGACTGCACACATGCCTCCAGTTCACCGGTCCGCGACAGCCGGGGACGTCCATAGCTTGCCGGACGGTGCGGCGGCATGCGAAGCGGGGGCGGTCGCCGTACGGCACCGGACGGGCCCGGCGCGGTGGCGCGGAGCGGCGGCCAGGTGGCCCCCGCCGCGCCCTACGACCACGTCGGCCAGGTGTGCACCGGCTCGCCCGTGCGCGCGAGTTCGCAGTAGCGCCGCGTGACCGCGGCGAGCGCCTTCTCCCGGTCGAGGCCGGCCTCGACGGCGCGGTGGTACGCGGACGCCTGCCACGACGCCCCGTTCACCCGGCGCCGGCAGCGCTCCTCGATGACGCCGAGGCAGCGCTCCCGGTCGCCTCGCTCGACGCCCCACGCCTCCAGCCCGGCGGCCGCCATCGGCAGCAGCTCCTCCTGTACGAGCCGCACCGCGGGCACCGTCGCGAGGCCGCCGGGACGTCCCGGGCGCGGCCAGGTCAGCTCGGCCTCGATGCCGTACCGGCAGGCCACCTCGAAGTTCGCGGAGGCCGCGCCGAACGGCAGGCGCGACCAGACCGGGCGCGGCTCGTCGGCGAGGCTGCGCACCAGCCCGTAGTAGAGCGCGGTGTTGGCGAGCACGTCCGTCACGGTCGGGCCGGCGGGCAGCACCCGGTTCTCCACGCGCAGATGGGGCACGCCGCCGGAGACCGCGTAGACCGGCCGGTTCCAGCGGTAGACGGTGCCGTTGTGCAGCACCAGCTCGGGCAGCCCGGGGGTGCCGCCCGCCCTCAGCACGCTGTGCGGGTCCTCGTCGTCGCAGATCGGAAGCAGCGACGGGAAGTAGCGGAGGTTCTCCTCGAAGAGGTCCTGGACCGAGCCGATCCACCGCTCCCCGAACCAGGTGCGCGGCCGTACGCCCTGAGCCCTCAGCTCGTCCGGCCGCGTGTCGGTCGCCTGGAGGAACAGCGGGATACGCGACTCCCGCCACAGCTCGCGCCCGAAGAGGAACGGTGAGTTGGCGCCCATCGCGATCTGCACGGCGGAGACCGCCTGCGAGGCGTTCCAGACGTCCGCGAAACGTTCCGGCGTCACCTGGAGGTGCAGCTGCACGGACGTGCACGCGGCCTCCGGCGCGATCGAAGCGGACCTGCGGGTGAGCCGCTCGACGCCCTCGATGTCGAGCACGACCTCCTCGCCCCGCGAGGCCATGATCTGGTCGTTGAGCAGGGTGTAGCGGTCGACCTCGGTGAGGTTGGAGGAGACCAGGTCCTCGTCGGTGAGAGTGGGCAGGATGCCGATCATCACGATGCCCGCGCCCTCTTCCTGGGCCTGCCGGTCCGCGTAGCCGAGCCCCGTGCGCAGCTCCTCGGCCAGCTGGTCGAAGACCCTGCCGGCCAGGCGGTGCGGCACGATGTTGACCTCGAGGTTGAACTGCCCGAGCTCCGTCTGGAAGTCCCGGCTGCCGATGCGCCGCAGCACCTCGGTGTTCATCATGCGGGGCATACCGTCGGCGTCCGCGAGGTTCAGCTCGATCTCGAGGCCCATGAGGTTGCGGGGGCGCTCGAACCGTCCCTCGTCCAGGAGCACCCTGAACGCCTCCAGGCAATCCTTCAGTTTCCGCCTGTACCGATGCCGAGCGGACAGGTCGAACCCGTCGGAGACGACCTTCTCACCCATCGGGGCGTCCCTCCTCGATACGGCCGCGTGGTGTCAGCCATGATGCCCGTGGAACCTGCCGCTAACGCCTTCACGACCTGCCCTTACCCGGGTGCCGGTAACCCCTCACCCCGGCCTCCGGCGGCACGTTCCGGAGGCATACGGCAGCCGTCCAAGACCGGGCGCACAGTCCTTGTGGGAAACGCAGACAGGATCCGGCCGACCACGGAACGCGGATCCGTCCAGGCGGCGAGGACGGGCTCTGTGCAACAAGTGGTCAAGTACCGCGCATTACCGGCCTGATACAACCTTGTTTCCGCAATCGAGACCGGTTAGCGGAAATAGAGATGTAGCACCCTTCGTATAAACTCCTGCACAAGCTGAGACGCGGTATCACGGGACCGCCCCGTGCCCGCAGTCGACGCCCTGCCGCTGCACCGCAGCCCTCCTCCGCAGACAGTGCTGTCCGCACCCCACCCAGAGCACCACGTGTCTCTCCAGTGAGAGGTGGCGATCGACCATGCCGCTGCACGTCCCCTCCGCCCCGGCTCCCGCGTCCCGCAGCGTTCTCGCGGCCCTCCGCTCACCGGCGTCCGTGCCCGGTGGGCGTACGCCGCTCGCCGCGGACGGCGGCACGGGCCCCTCGCTGGAGATCGAACTGCCGCTGCCGGTCCACGAGTTGGCGGCGGACGCTCCCCAAGCGGCCGCCCCCTGCACGAGGCTGACGGGCTGGCGCTTCCTGCTGCGGGAGGCGGGCTCGCCCGCCGGTTCCCCCGCCGTCGGCGCCGCGGAGACGCTCCTCACCTCCGACGGCTGGGCCTTCGCCTACTTCTGCGGCGGACCGTATGTCGCCTCGTCCCAACGGGCCCTGCTCCAGGCGGAGTCGCTGCCCGGGCTCCACCAGCCGCGCCTGCTGTCCGTGCCCCGGCGGTACATGCTCACGCTGTGGCTGCACGGGGACGCCACCGCGGACATCGCGGAGGGCGGCCCGCTGCCCGCGGACGTGCTGATCCCCCTCGCGCCCGCTCCCCCGGGCATCGCGGCGCACGTGCCGCACCGGGCGGACGCGCTGCTGCCGCTGCTGACCGGGCGCTCGGCGGCGACGCCCGCCGGGACGACTCCCCTGCTGAGCAGCGGGGCGTGAGCGTGCTGCGGTACGGTTCGCGATGCCTCCCGGGGCGCCGTTCGCGGTGATCCCGGCCCTTCCCGGTGCCACTGATACGGCGAATCACCCGCCGACGCGAGACAGTTGGCGGCAACCACTCGCACGGGTGACGCGTCTGTCCTGGTTGAGGAGCGGTGACACGAAATCCCTGCGGAATCTCCTCCGCGGGGGAACACTGGGACGGACAGAACGGGGGGCGGCAATGAATACCGTCACGAGCCGCAGCACGGACACGACGACACAACGGAAGACGACAGCGACAATGTGCCAGCACCAGCCACCTTGCCCGACAGCCGACTCCGCCGACCGGGAGGCCGCGCACCCCGTGGCCCACTTCCCGGAGCAGGGCTGGAGCCTGCTGTGCAACGGTGTCCTGCTCTTCGAGGACACGGGCGAGCTCCTGCCGGACGGCAAGATCATCGACCCGCACCGTCCCATCGACAGCCGCAACATCACCACCGCCGCCTGAGCGGCACCGATTGAGCGGCCAACTGCCAGGGCCGGCCCGGTGATTCATCCACCGAACCGGCCCTGACCTGCGTCGCCTTCCCGCCGTGCCGGCGAGTCAGCCGTCGTACTCCTCCACCGGCGGGCACGAGCACACCAGATTCCGGTCGCCGTAGGCGCCGTCGATCCGCCGCACCGGCGGCCAGTACTTGTCCGAGGCGTGAACCCCGGCGGGGAAGGCCGCCTCCTCCCGTCCGTACGGATGGTCCCAGTCCCGGCTCAACTGCCCTGCCGTGTGCGGTGCGTTGCGCAGCGGGTTGTCCTCGGCGGGCCACTGGCCCGAGCCGACCTTCTCGATCTCACCGCGGATCTCGATCATCGCCTCGCAGAACCGGTCGAGTTCGGCCAGGTCCTCGCTCTCCGTGGGCTCCGTCATCAGCGTCCCCGGCACGGGGAACGACATGGTCGGCGCATGGAAGCCGTAGTCGATCAGCCGCTTGGCCACGTCGTCGATGCTCACGCCCGTCTGCTTCGTCAGCGGCCGTACGTCGATGATGCACTCGTGCGCGACGAGTCCCCGCGGTCCCGTGTAGAGCACCGGGTAATGCGGCTCCAGGCGCTTGGCGATGTAGTTCGCACCGAGCACGGCCGCCTGCGTGGCGCGGCGCAGCCCGTCGGCGCCCATGAGCCGCACGTACGCCCAGGAGATCGGCAGGATTCCGGCCGAGCCCCAGGGCGACCCCGACACGGGTCCGATGCCGGTCGACGGGCCCGCGGCGGGCTGAAGCGGATGGTTGGGCAGATGCGGGGCCAGATGCTCGCGCACGCCGATCGGTCCGACGCCCGGGCCGCCGCCGCCGTGCGGGATGCAGAAGGTCTTGTGCAGGTTGAGGTGGGAGACGTCGGCGCCGAACTTGCCGGGCCTCGCGAGTCCCATCAGCGCGTTGAGGTTGGCGCCGTCCACGTAGACCTGGCCGCCGGCGTCGTGCACGGCCGCGCAGATGTCGGTGATGTGCTCCTCGAAGACGCCGTGCGTGGAGGGGTAGGTCACCATCAGCACGGACAGCTCGTCGCCGTACTGCTCGATCTTCGCCCGCAGGTCGGCGGTGTCCACGTCGCCGTCCTCGCTGGTCTTCACGACCACGACCCGCATGCCGGCCATCACGGCGCTGGCGGCGTTGGTCCCGTGGGCGGAGGAGGGGATCAGGCAGACGGTGCGCTGCTCGTCGCCGCGTGAGCGGTGGTAGGCGCGCACGGCCAGCAGCCCGGCCAGCTCGCCCTGCGAACCGGCGTTGGGCTGGAGCGAGACCCTGTCGTAGCCGGTGATCTCCGCGAGCTGGTCCTCCAGTTCGCGGATGAGCGCGAGATAGCCCTCGGCCTGGTCGGCGGGCGCGAAGGGGTGCAGCGCCGCGAACTCCGGCCAGGTGACGGCCTCCATCTCCGTGGTGGCGTTGAGCTTCATCGTGCACGAGCCGAGCGGGATCATGCCGCGGTCCAGCGCGTAGTCCCGGTCGGCCAGCCTGCGCAGGTAGCGCAGCAGCGCCGTCTCGGAGCGGTGCTCGTGGAAGACGGGGTGGGTCAGGTAGTCGTCCTCGCGCAGCAGCGCCTCGGGCAGCGCGTCGTCGGGGGTACGGGCCTCCAGCTCCTCGACGTCCGCCTCGACGCCGAACGCCGACCACACGGCCTCCAGTTGAGCCCTGGTCGTGGTCTCGTCGCAGGCCATTCCGACGTGGTCGGCGTCCGTCTCGCGCAGGTTCACACCGGCCTCGCGCGCGGCGGCGACGATCTCGGCGGCACGGCCGGGCACCCGCGCGGTGACGGTGTCGAAGTAGCCGCCGTGGACGATCTCGGTGCCGCCGGCGCGCAGCCCCTCGGCGAGCAGCGTGGCGTAGCGGTGCGTGCGGCGGGCGATGTGCGCCAGCCCCTCGGGCCCGTGGTGCACGGCGTACATGCCGGCCATCACGGCGAGCAGCACCTGGGCGGTGCAGATGTTGCTGGTGGCCTTCTCCCGGCGGATGTGCTGCTCACGGGTCTGGAGGGCGAGGCGGTAGGCCTGATCGCCGTCCGCGTCCTTGGAGACCCCGACGAGGCGCCCGGGCAGGTTGCGCGCGTACTTGTCGCGTACGGACATGTAGCCGGCATGCGGACCGCCGAAGCCCATCGGCACCCCGAAGCGCTGGCTGGACCCGACGGCGATGTCCGCACCGAGCGTCCCCGGGGAGGCCAGCAGCGTGAGGGCCAGGAGATCCGCGGCGACGGTGACGACCGCACCGAGCTCGTGCGCCTCCTCGATGACGGCACGGTGGTCGCGCACGGCTCCGGAGGCCCCCGGGTACTGGAGCAGCATCCCGAAGACCCCGCGCTCGGCGACGTCCGCCGGGACGCCCTCGCTCAGATCCGCGACGACGACCTCGACCCCGGTCGGCTCGGCTCGCGTACGGATCACGGCGACGGTCTGCGGCAGGCAGTCGGCGTCGACGAGGAAGACGCCCTCCTTGACCTTGCCGACGCGGCGCGACAGGGCCATCGCCTCGGCCGCGGCGGTGGGCTCGTCCAGCAGGGAGGCACCGGAGGTCGGCAGCCCGGTCAGGTCGGCCACCATGGTCTGGAAGTTGAGCAGCGCCTCCAGCCGGCCCTGGGAGATCTCCGGCTGGTACGGCGTGTAGGCCGTGTACCAGGCGGGGTTCTCCATGACGTTGCGCAGCACGACCGAGGGCGTGAACGTGCCGTAGTAGCCGAGCCCGATCATCGACGGGAGCACGCGGTTGCGTGCGGCGAACTCCCGCAGCTCCGCGACGACCTCGGCCTCGGTGCGGGCGCGAGGCAGGTTCAGGGCGTCCTTGCTCTTGATCGCCTCGGGGACCGCCGCGGCGGTCAGCTCGTCGAGGGAGCCGTACCCGACCTGGGCGAGCATCTTGGCCTGGGCACCGGCGTCGGGGCCGATGTGCCGCCGTTCAAAAGGAGTTCCGCGTTCGAGATCGGCGAGGGGGATGCGATTGGCAGTCATCTGCGGGGGCCTCCTGGTCGCTGTGACCTACGGGGACACCACGGCGCTGGTGCCCGGACGGCCTCCCCCTCTGTCATCTCAACCTGAGAGTTTCACCGGCCCGCCCCGGCTGAGCGGGGACCCGGCTTTCACCGTCGGTGAGGAGGAGCCCAGGCACTGCTCGGCCCGCCCTGCTTTCCAGAGTGACCTCGCCCGCGCGGTACGTGAGCCTGAGAGATTCCGGGGAGGAGTTGCTCCTTCGGCGCCTCCGGCTGCTGCCGGGGGACTCTCCCGCTCGGGGTCGACGGCCGTTTACGAGCCTACCAGCGGTGCCTCCCACGGGAGCTGGAGATGCACTCGGGTGGCCAACCGCTGAAATGTGCCTTTGGGTGGTAATACGGCTGTACGACCGGCTCCCGGCGTCCTCGGCGCCCCCGCAGCACGTCCGTTGCGCGGCAGTACGGCAAGGCCGAGGGAGGGGTTCGCCAGAGATCGCACACCCAGGGCCGGCGCCGTCCCCCGACGCACCCGGTGCCCCGGTACGACTGCTTGGAGGGACCGTGCAGCACGACATCGACCCGCGAAGCCTGATCGGCCGCAGAGCCCAGGACAGCGCCGGCTGCAAGATCGGCACCGTCGGCGAGGTCTACCTCGACGACGCCACAGGCGAGCCGGAATGGGCGGCCGTCCGCATGGGCCTCTTCCGCCGGGAGGCCCTGGTACCGCTCGAGCCGAGCGAGGTCGTCGGCGACGTACTGCGCGTCCCCTTCGAGCGCGCCCTCGTGCGCAGCACACCCGTGCTCGGGGTCGGCAGACATCTCTCTCCCCGCCAGGAGCTCCAGCTCTACCTCCACTACGGGCTGGACGTGCCGCCGTCCGCCGAGGCCGACGGTCCGGCCTCCCCTTCGTCCGCGCCCCCGGCCGCCTCCTCCGTCTCCTCGTCCGAGTCCGACCGGGACTTCGGGCGGATAGCGGGGTCCGGAAGCTGAGACGGGTCCCCCGTCCGGCGCAACGGGTCCGCACAGGTCGGCCGCGCCATCGCCGCGAGCGGCTGCGGTCCGGCCGGTTCCAGAGCGGAGTCGTCCACCGCGTACGTACGGACCCGGCCCGGCGGCGATCCCGGGGTCTCGAACCGGACCGTCACCCGCCCCAGGCCGCTGCCCTGCACCCAGCCGTGGCCGTGTACCGGATGCCATACGTCGCGGCCCGGGATCCAGTGCCTTTCCGGCGGCACCCGGGCCGCTTCGGAACCGTCCGCGACAGCGGTCCCCTCTGCCCGCGGGGCCGCGGCTTCGGCCCCGGCCTCCTCGTGGGACTCCGCACCGGCCCGCTCCTTCTCCTGTTCCTTCGCGTGCGCCTGGGCCTGTGCCTGTGCGAACAGATCCTCCTGAGTGAAGTCCGCCAGACCGCTCACGCCGACGCCCAGCAGACGCACGCCCGCCGTGGTGTCCACGGTGTCGAGCAGTCTCGCCGCGGCTTCACGCACCACACCCGCGTCGTCGGTGGGACCGCGCAGCGTCTCGGAACGCGTCAGGGTCGAGAAGTCGTAGCTGCGGACCTTCACGACGACGGTGCGGCCCGATCTCCCCGCCGCCCTCAGCCGCTCCACACAGCGGTCGGCGAGCCGCGCGACCTGCGCCTGCACAAGGGCCCTGTCGGTGAGGTCGACGTCGAAGGTGTCCTCCACCGACACCGATTTCGCGTCGCGCTCCGCGATCACCGGCCGGTCGTCCCAGCCGTTGGCCATCGCGTACAGCGAGGCGCCGTGCGCCCGGCCGAGCAGCCTCAGCAGCTCGTCCTCCCCCGCCTCCGCCGTCTCCCCGACCGTCGTGATTCCCGCACGGCGCAGCGCCTCCGCCGTGGCGGGCCCGACCCCGGGCAGCGTCCGTACGGACATGGGGGCGAGCAACTCCCGCTCCGTGCCCGGCTCGATCACGAGCAGTCCGTCGGGCTTCGCGTCCTCCGAAGCGATCTTGGCAAGCATCTTGGAACCCGCCAGCCCCACGGAACCACTGAGACCCGTCGTCCTCCTGATCGTCTCCCGCAGCCGCTCCCCCACGGCACGCACGTCCGGGGAGGCCGAACCGTCAGTGAGCGCGCCGCCGGCCTCCAGATCGACGAACGCCTCGTCGAGGCTGAGCGGCTCCACGAGGGGCGACAGCCCGGCGAGGATCTCCATCACGGCGTCGCTGACCTCGCGGTAGAGGCTGAAGCGGGGCGCCAGATACGCGGCGTTCGGGCACAGCCTGCGGGCCTGCCCCATGGGCATTGCCGAGTGGACTCCGAAGATCCGCGCCTCGTACGAGGCCGTGGAGACGACTCCGCGGGGGCCGAGACCGCCCACGATGACGGGCTTGCCGCGAAGACTGGGCTTGGCGGCCTGCTCGACGGCAGCGAAGAACGCGTCCATGTCCAGATGCAGGATCGTCGGAACGCTTCTCACACTGCTCGATGCTGCCGCACGGCACTGACAGTCTCAGCCGGCGCGGTTGCGCCGTCGTGCCAGCTCGTCTCCCGGGTGGTCGCCGACGATGGTCTCGCCGGTGTCGACATGCTCGCCGTGCAGCTGTGACAGGGCGCCTTCGACGTCCTTCCACACCACGCCCACGGCGATACCGAAGACGCCCTGCCCGCCCTGGAGCAGCCCGACGACCTCGTCCGGCGAGGAGCACTCGTAGACGGTGGCTCCGTCGCTCATCAACGTCATCTGCGCGAGGTCCCCCGGGCCGAAGGAGCGCAGGTGCTCCACGGCTGTGCGGATGTTCTGCAACGAGACGCCAGTGTCCAGCAGCCGCTTGACGATCTTGAGGACCACGATGTCGCGGAAGCTGTAGAGCCGCTGGCTTCCCGATCCGTATGCGGGCCGGATGCTCGGCTCGACCAGGCCTGTACGCGCCCAGTAGTCGAGCTGGCGGTAGGTGATGCCGGCGGCGGAGCACGCGGTGGGACCGCGGTATCCGATCCGGTCGTGCGACGGGTCCGTGTCTCCGTCCCCCTGAAGCGGCCCTGCGCCGCCCCGTTGTGGAGGAGAGTCGCCCGCCGTCATACCGTCGCCGGTACCTCTCACGCCGACCTCCGTCCTCCGCGTCCCGGGGCACACCCGGAACCTGCCTCACCGAAGGTAGGCAGTCACCCGGGGTGCGTCAACGATCGCCACACTGGGCACGCCGGGTGATAATCCCCCAAGGTGTGGTTTCCAGTAACCAGCCACGGGGAAGGCCTCACGGCTTCGCTGTCGCCGGTGAGCCGAGGGGCCGACGGCACTCGTGCCGGTGGTGCCCGGAGCGTCACTGGCTGCTGGTGCCGAAATCCTCCGGCGAGATCTGGTCGAGGAACTCCCGGAACTTCTCGACCTCGTCCTCCTGCTCGTCCGGGATCGCGATCCCCGCGTCGTCCAGCACACCCTCGCTGCCGTAGATCGGCGTACCGGTGCGCAGTGCCAGCGCTATGGCGTCCGACGGGCGCGCGCTGACCTCGACTCCGCTGGCGAAGACCAGCTCCGCGTAGAACACGCCTTCGCGGAGGTCGGTGATGCGGACAGCCGTGAGCTCCTGCCCGACCGCTTCCAGTACGTCCTTGAACAGATCATGAGTGAGCGGGCGCGCAGGCGTCATTCCCTGCTGCGCGAAGGCGATCGCGGTCGCCTCCCCGGGGCCGATCCAGATGGGGAGGTACCGGTCGCCACCCACTTCACGCAGCAGCACGATCGGTTGGTTGGAGGGCATTTCGACCCGGACACCCACAACGTCGAGCTCGTTCACACAGCAACCCTAGGCCGTGCCCCGCCTGTTTGGGTAGTCGGGACCCGCCCCGAGCTGTCGTATGAGACTACTCACCCGGGCGGCAGCCGCCGTCGGCCCGCTCAGCGGGCCCGGCACACAGCGCAGCCTGCACGAACGACGCGTGCAGCTGCACGGCCAGCGCGGCCAGGCGCACCGCGGTGCCGTCCGCCGCCGCGCGGGTACGGGCGTCGGCGGCTCGCCTCAGCGGGGCCACGGCCCGATCGACCATCCCGGCCTCGCGGTCCGCCGCCGCCTTCACATCGCGCAGCTGCCTGGGCCGTATCCCGTGACCGCCGAGGTCGGAGACGATACGGACGACCGTCAGCGCGGCCGCGTCATAGGAGCCGTCAGGGTGCGGGGCGATCAGGCCGTACGACTCCCACTCCGCGAGGTCCGACTCGGAGGCCTCCGCCGCCGCCAGCAGCTCGGCCCGGCCGACCCGGGGTCCGGAAGGGGCTGCCGTCCCGCGAGAACGCCCGGGGCGGCCCGGCCGCCGGTGCGTCTGAGCGGGCAGGGACGGGCGCTCTCCACGGGCGACGGCGTCGAGATGCCTCTTGATCACTCTCAGCGGGAGATAGTGGTCACGCTGCATCCGCAGAACGGAGCCGAGCCGTTCCACGTCCTCGACGCTGAACCTGCGGTAGCCCGAGGGCGACCGCTGCGGCTCGACAAGGCCCTCCGTCTCCAGAAAACGGATCTTGGAGAGGGTCACCTCGGGGAACTCTTCACGCAGCACACGCAGCACGGCTCCGATACTCAGCGGCTCGCCGCCCGTACCGGCGGCGGCGCCGTCTCCGGCACCGCCGGGCGGTGTGTGCTCCATGGGCCTCCCAGGAAGGTCAGACCGGGCGCTTGCTGGCGAAGAAGACCAGCCGGAACTTGCCGATCTGCACCTCGTCGCCGTTCGACAGCGGAACACCCGCCTCGATGCGCTCCCGGTTGACGTACGTGCCGTTGAGGCTGCCGACGTCGGAGACGGTGAAGACGCCGTCCGAGCCGCGCCGGAACTCCACATGGCGCCTGGAGACCGTCACGTCGTCCAGGAAGATGTCGCTCTCGGGATGGCGGCCGGCGGTGGTCAGATCACCGTCCAGCAGGAAGCGGCTGCCGGAGTTGGGGCCGCGGCGGACCACCATCAGGGCGGAGCCGAGCGGGAGGGCGTCGACGGCGGCCTGTGCCTCGGGAGACAGCGGCGGGGTCTGCTGGCCCGTCGCCTCGGCCTCATATGCCTCGATGCCGGAGATCGAGATCGTCGAAGTCGTCTCGGAGGAACCTTCGGGGCCGCCGCCCCGAAGCGGTGCCCCGCAGTTGGAACAGAACCGGCTCGCCTCGGCGACCTGGGTCCCGCACCTGCTACACACCGGCACGGCAGATCCTCCACCTGTACTCGAGGTTGATGGTGCACCGGAACCTATGCGGCCCGACGCTGCGGGGTCAACAGAAACCCCTCCCTGACCACCCGCATGGCCACCGGCGCCCGAAGCGGCGACCTCGTCGCGGAACAACGGCCGTTCGGCACCCTCTTCCTCAGGGCCGGCCACGGCGTCGTGCCGCCGTGTGGCCGGGCGCCGCCCGGCGCCGCCGCCGTGGTCCTGGCGGCGCTTGCCGAACAACCTTGCAAAAAAACTCACGGGCGATTCCCCTCGCATGAAACAGACCCGCCCGTGGGGCAGGACAGACCCTCGATGCTCTCACTCCGCCGAATACGACGCCCGGACAACGTCCCAGGCCTACGGACAGTTTCCCTCACGCGATGGTCACCGGGCCCGCCGACCCCCCGCAAGACTCCGCCGCCCCATCACCGTCCGGATGACCGAGCGTAATCAGGCCGCTTCGAAGAGCGCAAGGCGTCCACGACGATCTTCTCCGAGGCCTTGACGGACGCGTCGGCCTGCTCCTTGCGCAGCGTCTGGACGACACCGCCCGGGATGTTCAGCGCCGGCTCCAGGTCCTTGGACTTGCCGATCACCTCGAAGCGGTACGGGGGACCGATCTTGTGACCGTCCACGCGCACTCCGCCGGAGCTGTCCGAGAAGTACGTGTTCGCCACGACTCGTACGTTGTTGACCTCGATGGCCTCGGCTCCGGCCGCGCGCAGTTCCTGCACGGCGTCGAGGAGCATGTCTGCCTCGACGGACTTGCCGGGGTCGGTCACGGTCAGCTCGATGCCCGGGCCCTGGGCGCCCACCGTACCTGCGAGCACGCCGAGTTGGCGTGCCTTCTGCCGGGTCTGCCTGCGTGCCTCCTCCGCCTGGTCGGAGCTGTTCTCCAGCTCTGTGCGCTGGCGTTCGAGGCTCTGCTTCTCGTCCTCGAGCCGCTTGGTGCGGTCGTCGAGTTCGTCGAGGATGCGCACCAGATCCTCCTGGCGCGCGCCGCGCAGCGAGCTGTTCTCACTCGTGGAGCGCACCTGGATCGCCAGGCCGAGGCCCAGCACGAACAGCAGCAGGGCGACGATGAGTTGGGCCCTGGTGACGCGGGGCGGCCAGACCGCGTCGGCCAGCCGCTGGCGGCCCGTACGTCCGCGGCCGTCGCCGCCCGCGGGCGCGGCGGAAGGCTCCCGGTCCTCGCCGGCATCGTGGGCGGCCTCGCCCGCGGGTCCCTTCCCGGACCTGCCGGGCTCCCGCGGCTCTCCGTACCGTGCGGAAGTCCGCGGGACGACGCCGAACTCTCCTGCGTACGGCCCGAGTCGGGCGACCCGTCATCGCGGGAGTCGCGGGACTCCTGCGACTCCCGGGAGTCGCCACGGTCGCCGCCGTCCCCGGAACCGCCCCCGGACGAGGCGGAATCGGCATCCTCGGAGTGCTCCGGGCGTACGGGACCGCGATGCCGCTCGCGGCCGCCCGCCGGCTCCTCGGGCGGCAGTTCGCCCGGGTGCTTGTCGCCGTCCTGCTCGCTCATCCGCCTCACGCCCGGAAGACGTGCCGGCGGATGGCGGCCGCGTTGGAGAAGATGCGGATGCCGAGCACCACGACCACGCCGGTGGAGAGTTGGGCCCCGACACCGAGCTTGTCGCCGAGAAACACGATCAGCGCCGCGACCACGACGTTCGACAGGAAGGAGACGACGAACACCTTGTCGTCGAAGATCCCGTCGAGCATGGCCCGAAGCCCGCCGAAGACAGCGTCAAGCGCCGCGACAACGGCGATCGGGAGGTAGGGCTCGACGATCGTCGGGACGACGGGCCGGACGACGAATCCGGCCACGACCCCTACGATGAGGCCCAGTACGGCGATCACTATCTGCTGCCCTCTCCTGTCTGCACCGGCTTTGCCGTCCGGACGATCAGGCTCGGCGCGGCCGGGAGCCGCACCTCGTCCTGATTGCTGATGCTGGTGCGCACACCGTAGTTCTCCTCCAGCACCTGCAAGTACTGTCCGTCGGCACTGTCCTGGAACGTCGTGCTCAACGTCTTCCCCGGCCCCACTGCGAGGAGGGTGTACGGCGGCACGAGCGGCTTGTTGTCCACGAGGATCGCGTCGCCGGCGGCGCGGATGGCCGAAAGCGACGTCAGGCGCTGGCCGTTGACCGATACGGCCTCCGCGCCCGACTCCCAGAGGCCGTTGACCACGCGCTGGAGATCCCGGTCCCGTACGCGGCCGTTGTCGGAGAATCCGCTGCTCTGCCGGGGACCGCCCGAGTCGCTGTCCTGGGTGTCCTTGGCGTCGTCCACGACGAGTTTGACGCCCGGCCCGTGCACGGGCAGGGCGCCCGACAGCAGGCCCGCCACCTGTGCATCGTCGCCACCGTGCTGCTCCAGCGCCTTGCGCTGGCGCGCCCCGACGTCCTTGCGCAACTCGTCGACGCTGTGCTGGAGAGAGTCGGCGCGGCGGTCGCCGTCGTCGATCCGGGTGATCAACTCCTGTCGCTCCTTGGCGAGTTCAGGAGCGGTGACCCTGGCCTGCGCGGCACCGAGGGTGACCACCAGGGCGGCGAGGACCAGTCCGGCGCCGAGCCAGAGCTTGGCGCGTACGGTGCGGGGCATGCCGGACCGGCCCTCGACGCCGCGACGGGCGGCGGCCTGCGCGTAGCCGTCGTCGAGACTGTGGTGCATCGCGTTGTTCAGCAGCGACATGGAGGCATCGGGCGGCACAGGCCGCGATGCGGTACTCCGTTCAGGGTGCTGCTGCGACATGACGCACATCGTCGCACGGCCAGGTCACTGCCGCCGAACGGGCCTGTGACCACCCTCCGTCAGCGGCCAGCGCTGTCCACCACCGCGGCCCACTCCTCCAACAACGCCTGCGCAGAAGCCTCGTCGGGACCTTCCGCCCACAAGTGCGTCACCGCCTCTGCGGGATCCGGCAGCACCATCACCCAGCGGCCGTCGTCCTCAACGACCCGGATGCCGTCCGTGGTGTCCACGGAGCGGTCACCCGCGGCCTCGACGACGGTCCGCATCACCAGGCCCTTCACGGCCCACGGCGTGGCAAGGTCCCGCTTGAGCACATGCGCCCTCGGGATGCGTGCGTCGATCTGGCTCAGCGTGAGCTGCGCGCGGGCCACGAGTCCGATGAGGCGTACGAAGGCGGCGGACCCGTCGAAGACGGAGCTGAACTCCGGGGTGATGTATCCGCCGCGGCCGTCGCCGCCGAAGACCGTCGTCTCGTCACGGCCGACGCGGGTCAGATCGTCGGGCGACGTCGTCGTCCACTCGACCTGTGTGCCGTGGTACGCGGCGACCTGTTCGGCGATACGGGTCGTGGTCACCGGAAGGGCCACCTTGCCGCTGCGGCGCTCCGCGGCGATCAGGTCGAGCATCACCAGCAGCGCCCTGTCGTCCTCGATGATCCGGCCCCGCTCGTCCACGAGGGAGATGCGGTCGCCGACCGGGTCGAAGCGGATGCCGAAGGCGGCGCGCGCGGACGCGACGATCTCGCCGAGCCGGACGAGGCCGGAGCGGCGTTCGTCGGCCGTCTCGGTGGGACGGGCCTCGTCGAGGCCGGGGTTGATGGTCAGCGAGTCCACTCCGAGGCGTCCCAGAAGGCTCGGCAGTACGAGGCCGGCGCTCCCGTTGGAGGCGTCCACGACGACCTTGAGACCGGCCTCCTCGACGCCGGTGGTGTCCACGGAGCGCAGCAGCGAGCCGGTGTAGGAGTCGTAGACGCTGGAGGGGAAGCGGAGGTCGCCGATCTCGCCGGGGAAGGCCCGCCGGTACTCCTGCCGCGCGAAGACCCGGTCGAGCTTGCGCTGTGCGGCCTGGGACAGGTCGGCGCCGCGCTCGTCGAAGAACATGATGTCGACGTTGTCCGGGACACCGGGCGTCGTACGGATCATGATGCCGCCGGCGCTGCCCCGTGCGGTCTGCTGGCGGGCGACGGGCAGCGGCACGTTCTCCAGGTCCCGTACGTCGATGGCGGAGGTCTGGAGCGCGGAGATCATGGCGCGCTTCAGGGCGCGGGCGCCGCGGGAGTGGTCGCGGGCGGTGGTGACCGTGGACCCCTTCTTCAGGGTGGTGGCGTAGGCGCCGGCCAGGCGTACCGCGAGCTCCGGGGTGATCTCGACGTTCACGATGCCGGAGACGCCGCGGGCGCCGAAGAGATGGGCCTGCCCGCGTGACTCCCAGATGACGGAGGTGTTGACGAAGGCGCCCGCCTCCACCGTCTTGAAGGGGTACACGCGCACGTTGCCCTGGACGATCGACTCCTCGCCGATCAGGCACTCGTCACCGATGACCGCGCCGTCCTCGATGCGGGCGGCGCGCATGATGTCGGTGTTCTTGCCGACGACGCAGCCGCGCAGATTGGCCTGCGGCCCGATGTAGACGTTCTGGTCGACGACGGCGCGGTGGAGGAAGGCGCCGCTCTTTACGACGACGTTGGAGCCGATGACCGAGTGCTCGCGCAGTTCGGCGCCCGCCTCGACCTTCGCGTAGTCCCCGATGTAGAGGGGACCGCGCAGCACGGCGTCGGGGTGGACCTCGGCGCCCTCGGCGACCCAGACGCCGGGAGAGATCTCGAAGCCGTCGATGTCCACCTCGACCTTGCCTTCGAGCACGTCGGCCTGTGCCTTCACATAGCTCTCGTGGGTGCCGACGTCCTCCCAGTACCCCTCGGCGACGTAGCCGTAGACGGGCTTACCCTCCTTCATCAGCTGCGGGAAGACCTCGCCGGACCAGTCGACGGAGGTGTCGGGTTCGACGTAGTCGAAGACCTCGGGTTCCATCACGTAGATGCCGGTGTTGACGGTGTCGGAGAAGACCTGGCCCCAGGTGGGCTTCTCGAGGAAGCGCTCGACCTTGCCGTCGTCGTCCACGATCGTGATGCCGAACTCGAGGGGGTTGGGTACGCGCGTCAGGCACACGGTGACGAGCGCGCCCTGCCGCTTGTGGTAGTCGATGAGCTCGGTCAGGTCGAAGTCGGTGAGTGCGTCCCCGGAGATGACGAGGAAGGAGTCGTCCTTGAGGGCCTCTTCCGCATTCTTCACGCTGCCCGCCGTGCCGAGAGGCTTCTCCTCCCTGGCGTAGCTCAGCTCCATGCCGAGCTCCTCGCCGTCACCGAAGTAATTCCTCACGAGGGAGGCGAGGAATTGCACGGTCACAACGGTCTCGGTGAGCCCGTGGCGCTTCAGCAAGCGCAGCACGTGCTCCATGATGGGGCGATTGGCCACGGGCAGAAGCGGCTTGGGCATGCTCGCGGTCATGGGGCGAAGGCGGGTGCCTTCACCGCCGGCCATAACGACGGCCTTCATATCGGCAGCGTCCTCCTCGGTAAGATGGCGGTCATACCGACTTCCCCGATCAGGGAAGGGCCACACCTTGACCCGGCGCGAACCGGCCGCAGTTCACAGGCGAACTCAGGCGGCCGCCGTTCCGGAGTCGATCAGGCGGCGCACCTGTACGACGTACAGGATCCCCGCCCACCAGTAGAGCGCGGTTCCCCAGCCGGCGAAGGCCCATCCGAAAACCGCGGCGAGCGACGCGATCCAGCCGCTGCCGTCGCTGAGAAGCAGCAGAGGAAACGCGTACATCAAGTTGAATGTCGCCGCCTTCCCCAGGAAGTTCACTTGGGGAGGCGCATAGCCGTGGCGGTCCAGGATCCAGACCATCACGAGGAGCAGTAGTTCGCGCGCCAGCAGCGTGGCGGTGAGCCACAGCGGCAGGATCCCGCGCCAGGTGAGACCGAGCAGCGTGGAGAGGATGTACAGCCTGTCGGCGGCGGGGTCGAGAATGCGCCCGAGATTGCTCACCTGGTTCCAGCGGCGGGCGAGCTTCCCGTCCAGGTAGTCGCTGATGCCGCTCAGCGCGAGGACCAGCAGGGCCCAGCCGTCGCAGTTCGGGCCGTGGAAGACCGGCCACAGGATCAGCCACAGGAAGACGGGCACGCCCACGAGGCGGGCCATGCTGAGGATGTTCGGGATGGTGAAGACCCGGCCCTCCTCGGACTTCTCGTCCTGGACCTCCACCGGGGGCCTCCTGTGACACTCGTGCCGACGCTGCACCCAGACCCTACCGGGAGCCTACGGGCCCGCGTACAGGGGCCCGTACGGTGCGGGGAGGGCCGCCGAGGGACGGGCACCGGACCGTCGCCCGCCGCTTCCCGGCACTCAACTGGACTGCTTTCGGGGGGAGTTGGGGTTGTTCCGGGGGGCTCGGCGCGGGGCGGGCTCTGCCAGGGACTTGGGTGCCGGGACCGCGGTGCCGGTTGCGGAAGCAGAACCGGAGCGGGGCAGGCTTCGCGCTTCGTTCCGGTGCTGAAAGCCGCCCGGGATTCTTTCGCGCCACGGTTTCCGGAAGTCGATCCCACGGCGCAGGGGAATTCTCCGCGGTTTCTGCGGCGCATTCTCCGCTCTCGATGCCTGCCCGCCGTCCGTGAGAGAAGTTCTCGCCGTGCGGCTCGAACAATGCGCCACTTCACGCCGCGGACCGGAAATCGATTCAGCGGCCGGAACGGTGCGCGGGTTCACGCCGTGGTTCCGCCAACGCGGGTCGCACAAGCACGGCTGCCGCTTTCTCGCGGCAATGACGGGAAACGGCACCGGCAGGGCCGCGGAAGCCATCCCCGGGGGACGCCCGTACGCACACGCCACACCCTTACGCCGGAACTGAGGGCACTGTTTCGATGACTTACGCTTCTCAACGACGCGCCGTCCGGGACAGGTCGGAGACGGCGGACGTTCCGTTCCCTCATCGGGAGGCACCATGACCACCGTCACGTCCCCTCTGGCCGGAGTCGCCGTCGGACTTTCCTCGGTGCCGGACCCCGTTTTCTCCTCCGCGATGGTGGGTCCCGGTACCGCCGTGGACCCCGTACGGGAGCGCATCGAGGCGGTCGCCCCGGTCGACGGGATCATCGTCTCGCTGCATCCGCACGCCTTCGTCGTCGTCGACGCGGACGGCCGCGGGGTGCTGACCCACCTCGGCATCGACACGGTGCAGCTCAACGGGGAGGGTTTCGAACTGCTCGTCGCCAAGGGCGACACCGTCACGCGCGGGCAGCCGCTCGTACGCTGGGACCCCGCCGTCATCGAGCAGGCCGGGAAGTCGCCCGTCTCTCCGGTGATCGCACTCGAGGCCGCCGCCGACTCGCTCGCGGCGGTCGTGGAGGATGGCGCCGTCGACGCCGGTGCGACGCTCTTCAAGTGGGAGTGACGTCCGTACCCGCAGTCGCGCAGAGCGTCCCGCACCCGTGAGGCCCGGCGGCGTACGGGCTCACCGCACCGACCGGAGATGAGCGACATGGACACGACCCTTCGAGGTGTCGGCGTAAGCCACGGCGTGGCGATCGGCGAGGTCCGCCACATGGGAACGGCCGTGGTCGAGCCGCCGGACGGCCAGATCCCGGAATCCGAGGCGCCGAGGGAGCAGCAGCGGGCGCGGCGTTCCGTCGAGGACGTGGCCAACGACCTGATGGCGCGGGGCAATCTCGCCGGCGGCGACGCGCAGGCCGTGCTCGAGGCGCAGGCCATGATGGCCCAGGATCCGGAGCTGATGGGCGAGGTCGAGCGGCGCATCGCGGCCGGCAGCACGGCGGAGCGGGCCGTGTACGACGCGTTCGCCGCCTACCGCGCGCTGCTCGCCGGCGCCGGCGAGTACCTCGCGGGGCGGGTCGCGGACCTGGACGACGTACGCAACCGCATCATCGCGCGACTGATGGGCGTGCCCATGCCGGGAGTGCCGGACAGCGACCGGCCGTTCGTGCTCGTCGCCCGCGACCTGGCACCGGCCGACACGGCCCTGCTGGATCCCGCGCTGGTCCTCGGCTTCGTCACGGAGGAAGGCGGCCCGACCAGCCACAGCGCCATCCTGGCGCGGGCGTTGGGCGTGCCCGCCGTGGTGGCGCTCGCGGGCGCGTGCGACGTGGACGAGGGCACCGTGATCGCCGTCGACGGCAGCACCGGCACCGTACGGGTGTCGCCGAGCGAGGAAGAGCAGGCCGCTCTGACCCGGGAGGCGGAGGAGCGCAAGGCCGCGCTGGACGCGGCGAAGGGGCCGGGGGCGACGTCCGACGGTCACAAGGTGCCGCTGCTGGCGAACGTGGGCGGTCCCTCGGATGTGAGCGCCGCGATCGAGGCGGGGGCGGAGGGCGTCGGCCTGTACCGCACGGAATTCCTCTTCCTCGACGACAGCACGAAGGCGCCTTCCGAGGAGAAGCAGGTCACGGCCTACCGGCAGGTGCTGGAGGCGTTCCCGGAAGGGCGCGTGGTCGTGCGCGTCCTGGACGCGGGAGCCGACAAGCCGCTCGACTTCCTCACCCCCGGCGACGAGCCCAATCCGGCGCTGGGCGTGCGCGGGCTGCGTACGCTGCTCGATCACCCCGAGGTGCTTCAGGGGCAGTTGGCGGCGCTGGCCAAGGCGGCCGAGGGACTGCCGGTCTACCTGGAGGTGATGGCTCCGATGGTGGCGGACCGGGCCGATGCCGGGGCCTTCGCCGAGGCCTGCCGTACGGCGGGCCTGGAGGCCAAGTGCGGGGTGATGGTGGAGGTGCCGTCGGCGGCGCTGCGGGCCCGCTCCGTGCTGCAAGAAGTGGAGTTCCTTTCGCTGGGGACGAACGACCTCGCCCAGTACACCTTCGCCGCGGACCGTCAAGTGGGCGCCGTATCGCGGCTACAGGACCCGTGGCAGCCCGCGCTGCTGGACCTCGTGGCGCTGGCCGCGGAGGCCGCCTCGGCGGAGGGCAAGAGCTGCGGGGTGTGCGGGGAGGCGGCCGCGGATCCGCTGCTCGCGTGCGTGCTGACGGGCCTCGGCGTGACGAGCCTGTCGATGGGCGCCGCCTCCATTCCGTATGTACGGGCGACTCTGGCGAAGCACACGCTGGCGCAGTGCGAGCGGGCGGCATCGGCGGCGCGCGCCGCCGACAGCGCCGAGGAGGCGCGCATCGCCGCTCAGGCCGTGCTGTCCGGGGAGTGACCGGAGCCGCACCATGGCCGCCGGGCCGTACGGCGAGGACGAGCCCGGCGGTGGAGCGGACACGTCGGGGCCGGAGCGCGGAATCCGTACGGCACTGACGGCGCGGCGCGGCGGGCCGGCGTAGGCAGCCGGGGCAGCCGGGGCAGCGGGGTGGGGCCGCAACGCATGGGCTCAGCAGTGCAGTTCACCTCCCGGGTGCGGCAGCTCGAAGCCGGGTGCGTGCTCGACTCCCGGCTCCGGGGCGACCGGCTCTCGCGTGGCCGGATCCGTGCAGTACGCGGCGAAGACCTCGGCGGCGCTGAGCGGAGTCAGCCAGCTCCGCACGGGGTCCAGCCGCCAGCCCCGGACCACGTCCACGTCGCGCGGCGCCTCCTCGCCGCCGACGCCGACGCCGTCGCCCTCGCCGCCCCGGTCTGCTCCGCCGCCACCGGCGCTGCCGCCGCCCGCTCCGCCCGCCTCCGTACGGAACACCAGCCCGCCGTGGCTGACGGTGGCGAAGCCCGCGGCGACGGCGGTGGTCAGCGCGAGCGCCGCGGCCTCATGGGCCTGGACGTCACCGGCCGGTGTGCGGCGCACATCGAGGGCGGTCACCAGCGGCGATCCCGGAACGGCCACGCTGACGACCAGATGGTGCGCCCCGGGCCCGGCCGCGTCGAGGAGCGTGCTCAACGCCCGTGCCGCGCGCTCGAACGCCGCCTTCCCGATGTCCCTGCCGCACCGCGCGCAAGAACCGGCCTTCGCCAGGATCTCCGCCCCCGCCTGCCACGTGACCCGGCACGCGTGCGCGTCCCGCAGCTGCGGCAGCAGCCGGCCCAGGGTCTGCCCGGCGTAGGCCACGGTGGCGCCGGCGGCCGCGACCTCCGCCACATAGCGGCCGCGGTTCGCCGCGGTGTCGGGGTCGAGACGCTGCTCCTGGCAGTACAGCTCGTAGTCGACGGGGTCGAAGAGGGCCACCCGGGCGTGGACTTCGCCGGCTCTCAGCTCGCGCAGCAGGCCCTCCAGCCGGCGCAGATAGCTGCGGTGGTCGTCGAAGGCGAAGGATCCGTAGCCGCGCATGCGCGCGAAGTGCGCCTCGTCGGCCACGACCGGGACGATGCTGGGTGCTTCGCGGCGCAGGGTGCGGCGGCGGCTGCGCTTGCGGCTTCTGCTGTGTGCCATGGACTCCCCCTCGGTCCCTGCGGATCACTTGCTCACTCACCGTAGTCGGGGGGTCTGACAACGGCCGCCGCGGCCGCCCGGAATCACCCGGTACGGGTGGGCCCTCCGGTCCGTCCCTCCCCGTCGCCCGCGCCGCCTCCCGTACGCTCCCGGGCCAGCCGCTCGTAGAAGCGCAGCAGCCCGACGTCGTCCACGGAGCCGGGGTTGACCGCCTTGTCCAGGCTCGTGCCCTGGAGCACGCGCTTGACTGGGACTTCGAGACGCTTGCCGGTCAGGGTGTGCGGCACGCCCTCGATCTCGAGGATCTCGTCGGGCACATGGCGGGGTGAGAGCCCTTCGCGGATGGTGCGCTTCACGCGGTCGCGCAGCGCGTCGTCGAGCACGGCGCCCGGTGCGAGGTGGACGAAGAGCGGCATCCAGTAGCCGCCGTCGGGCTCTTCGACGCCGATGACGAGGGATTCGCGGATTTCGGGCAGCCGCTCGACGGCCTCGTAGATGTCGGCCGAACCCATGCGCACGCCCTGGCGGTTGAGGGTGGAGTCCGAACGGCCGTGGATGATCACGGTGTTGCGGCCGGTGAGCGTGATCCAGTCGCCGTGCCGCCAGACGCCGGGGAACATCTCGAAGTAGCTGTCGCGGTAGCGCGCTCCGTCCGGGTCGTTCCAGAAGCGCACGGGCATCGAGGGCATGGGGCGGGTGACGACCAGTTCACCGACGTCGTCTGTGAGCGGCTCGCCCTGCGGGTCCCAGGACTGGAGGTCCGTGGCGAGTGACGGCGCCTGGAGCTCGCCGGTGTGCACGGGGAGCGTGGGCACGGCGCCCGCGAAACAGCTGCATACGTCGGTGCCGCCGCTGACGGAGGCGATCCACATGTCGTCGGAGATCTCGTCGTGGATCCAGCGGAAGCCGTCGGGCGGCAGCGGCGAACCCGTGGTGGCGACGCACTCGATGCGGGAGAGGTCCAGGTCACGGGCCGGATGGATGCCCGCCTTGCCACAGGCCATGATGTACGCGGCCGAGGTGCCGAAGAAGGTGGTGCCGGTGCGGGCGGCCACGCTCCACTGGGCGTTCATGTCGGGGTAGCCGGCGCTGCCGTCGTAGGTGACGACGGTGCAGCCCGTCAGCAGGCCGGAGACGAAGAAGTTCCACATCATCCAGCCCGTGGAGGTGTACCAGAAGAAGCGGTCCTCCGGGCCCGTGTCGTTGTGCAGGCCCAGCTGCTTGAGGTGTTCCAGCAGGATGCCGCCCTGCGACTGGACGATGGCCTTGGGAAGCCCGGTCGTGCCGGAGGAGTACAGGACCCACAGCGGGTGCGCGAAGGGCACCTGCTCGAAGACGGGTGTGCTGTCGGCGGATCCGGCGGGCGCCGAGGTGAGGGCCGACCATTCGAGCATGCCGTCGGGGGCGGGCGAGCCCAGCAGTGGAACGTGAACTGCCGCACGCAGACCGGGCAGTTCGCGGCGCAGCTCGGCCACGGTCTCGGCGCGGTCGTGCTCCTTGCCCCCGTAGCGGTATCCGTCCACCGCGAACAGGACGGCCGGTTCGACCTGCTGGAAGCGGTCGAGGACGCTGCGGGCGCCGAAGTCGGGGGCGCAGGAGGTCCATACGGCTCCGACGGCCGCGGTCGCGAGGAGTGCGACGACTGCCTGCGGGACGTTGGGCAGGTATCCGCTGACGCGGTCGCCGGGCCGCACGCCCAGGCGGCGCAGCTCGGTGGAGAGCGAGCCGACCTGGCGGCGCAGTTCGGCCCAGCTGACGGGGCGGGGCTCGTGCTCCTCGTCGACGTGCAGCAGGGCCGGGTCGCCGGCGCGCTCCGGGTCCTCGGCGGTACGCAGGGCGTGCTCGGCGTAGTTGAGGGTCGCGCCGGGGAACCATTCGGCGCCGGGCATGGCGTCGTCGGCCAGCACCGTCTCGTACGGGGTGGAGAACCGTACGTCGAACCACTCGGTGAGGGCACGCCAGAACGCGGGCAGTTCCTCGACGGACCAGCGGTGCAGCGCGGCGTAGCTCGCCTCGGGGTCGCCGGGCACGACGGCGGGCGCCCCGTGATGCTCGGCCGCCCACGCCTGGAAGCGTGTGATCCGGGCGCCGGCGACGCGGTCGGGCCCCGGCCGCCAGAGGGGCTCCGGCGCGGGGGGCGGCGACTGCGGCGTGCTGTGCGCTGTGGTCATGGCGGGCGGCTCCGGGTCCGGACGGGCTGGCGGCATGCTTTGCGGGCGTACAGGGGACTGATCAGGACGATGCCATGCGACCAATGCTCACGCCAGGGCGCACACCACATGCCCGCCGCCCGGCGAATGTGGCCGAAGCACCCCGCGGCAGCTGCCGGCACGGGGGCGGGCACGACAGCCTCCGGACCGGGGCCCATGAAGGCGCGGAGGGCGCACGGGACCGGCGGATGTTCACCGGGTGAACTCCGGTTGAACGCCGCTGACGTGCTGCGCATCGCGCTGGCACGCTGAAACGTATGGACAGGCGGGGCCTGGCGGGGACGGTGAGGACAGCGGGCGCGGCGTGGTGGACGAAATCAGGACGGCGGGGACAGGGGAAGACGGACGGCCGGGCGGACACGCGAGGGACGAGCCCGGCGCGGTCCCCCTGGCTCCCGAGACGTTCGGCGGGCGGGAGGCCGGGGGCTTCTGGTCCTGAGCGCGCGCGTGTGCCGGGTCCCGCGCGGGGTGCGCAGCCGGGCCCCGGCGGCGGCGTCGTCCGGTTCGAGCGGTCCTCGCTCTCGGTGCGCGTCGCGGTCGGCGGTGCCCTCTTCCTGGGCTGGGACGGCGCGGAGCCGGGCCCGTCGCGGGCGCTCCCCGGAAAGGTGCCCGAACCGGACGCCCGCGCCGTGCTCGAACCCGACAAGGACGGAGGGTGGCGGGTCGTCTCGGAACGGCTGCTGCTGACCGTCTCTCGGCACGGCGCCGTGGAGGTACGCACGCCGGGCGGCGAACTGCTGCGCCGGGATCTGCCTCCGCGCTGGTGGGAGAGCGCGGCGGGGCAACAGCCGTACGTACGGCGGGAGTCGGGCGTGCGGGAACGGGACGGGCGGGACACGGACGGGCAGGACGCGGGGGAACGGGACGCGGACCGACGGGACGCGGAGGAGCGGGACCCGGGCGCGGGCGGCGGGCGCGGGCACGGTGATGGAAACGGGCAGGTGCCGGAGCCGGGACCGCCCGGCCCGTACGCGGACCCGCCGGGCCCGGCGGGTTACGGCCGGTGGATGCAGCGCTCCCAAGTCGCCGCGGACGCGCGCTTCTTCGGGCTCGGCGGCCATACGTGCGGGCCGCGGCTGCCCGACGGTTCGTACGAGCTGCACGGCGTCGGATCCGGATCCGGACCGGGATCCAGCTCCGGGTTTTCAGCGGGAGCCGGAGCCGGTACCGGACCCGGGACGGGGACCACTGCGGATGTGCCCCGTGGTCCGGACGCTCCGCGGATCACGATGCCGGTGCAGCTGGTGGTGGCCGACTCGGGAACGCACCTGGTTTTCCACGACAACGCGGGCGAGGGCCGTATGACGGTCCGCGAAGGCCAGGAGGGAAGGGGCTCCGGGCACGACCGGGCGGGATCGAGCGAGATCCGCATGGGCGGCGGCCCGTTGCGCTACTGGGTGATCGCGGGGCCGCCCGCGCGGGTGCTGCACGGCTGGTCACGCCTGACGGGCGCGCCGTCGCTGCCGCCGGGCTGGGCGCTGGGCTACCAGCACGCGGTGCCCGTCGCGGGAGCGGCCCAGCGGCTGAGGGAACTCGCCGCGGGCTACCGCGAGCACGAACTGCCCCTGCGTGCCCTGCACTTGGATGCTGACACCGGTCACGGCGGGCGGCGGGTGCTCAGGGGCGCACGCGACAGGCCCGCCGATCTGCCGCGGCTGGCGGCCGAGTTGGGAGCGGAGGGCGTCCGGCTGGTGTCCGACGGGCCGGCCCGCACACGGCCGCCGCGCCCGTCCGGTGCCGGAGAGACGACCGGGGAGAACGAGGCGGCTTCGCCGGGCGTTCCGGCCACACGCGCGGCCCGGGACGGCCAAGGCGCTCCAGACGCCCAAGGCCAAGACGCCCAAAGCACCCAAGACGCCCAAGGCCAAGGCACCCAAGACACCCAGGGCGTCCAAGGCGCCCCGGACGAGGGCGAGTTCGTCCTCGTCGGTTCCGGCTGGGCGGGGATGCACCGCGAAGGGGGCACCTGGGGCGGGGAGTTGCCCACGGGATGGGACGGGCTGCGTGCGTCGCTGTCCCTCGTCGTGAGCCTGGGGCTGTGCGGCGTGCCGTACTGCGGTCCGGGGATCGGCGGCTCGACGGGCGCACCGTCGCCAGAGCTGTATCTTCGCTGGTTCCAACTGGCCGCCTATTTCCCGCTGTTCCACGTGCACAGCGGGAAAGGGCTGGGCCCGCGGGAGCCCTGGGCGTTCGGCGGCGAGGTGCTGGAGGGCTGCGCCGCCGCGATGGCCGAACGGGAGCGACTGCGCCCCTACTTCACCACGCTCGCCCATCTCGCGCACCGCACCGGCGCACCGTATGTGCGGCCCCTGTGGTGGCAGCATCCGCGCGAACGGCCGCTGCGCGAGTGCGACGACGCCTTCCTGCTGGGAGACGCGCTGCTCGTGGCGCCCGTGCTGGAGGAGGGCGCTCGCAGCAGGCCGGTCCGGCTGCCGTACGGCCGCTGGTACGAGACGGCGAACGGCTCGGTGCACGACGGCCCCGGTGAAGTCGTCCTCGACGCCCCGCTGTCGGGGATTCCGGTGCTCGCGCGTGCGGGTGCGGCGGTGCCGGTCCGCCGCACGGACGGTGCGACCGAGCTGGAGGTATGGACGCCCGCCCCTGGGCGCACGGGCAAGGGGCTCGTCATCCGCGATGCGGACATGGACGGGGGCAACGGCGAAGGCAAGGGCGAGGGCTCCCGGCGGCATCCGGCGCCCGCCGAGCGCTTCAGGGTGCTGCGGCGCGAGGGCACCACGGTGGTGACCCGTGAAGACGGTGCTCCCGTGGGCTACCCGGTACGGCTGCGCAGCTGATAGACGAATGGCCATGGCAGCTTTCAGAGGATCACTCAGCCGCACGGCACTCACCGCCGCGCTGGTCGCCCTTGCCGCTCTCGTACCGGCGGCGCCGGTCTCGGCGGCGTCCGGGACGGCCACGGACGCGGCCCGGTCGCCGGGCCACGGCCAAGACCCGTCCGCTCCACGGGAGTTCGTCGCGCTGCGGGACGTCGCACCGACCGTCCTTCAGGAGATCCGCTACCGCACGCCGCACAACTTCACCGGCGACCGGATACGCGGCTACCGGCAGGGCATGTGCATCGTCACCCGCGACACGGCCGAGGCGCTGAGGAAGGCCCAGCGCTCCTTCCTGCGCAGGGGCTACTCCCTGAAGGTGTACGACTGTTACCGCCCGCAGCGTGCAGTCGACAACTTCGTGGAGTGGGCGAAGGACCTCGACGACGAGCGGATGAAGGACGAGTTCTATCCGCGCGTCGAGAAGGACCGCCTCTTCGAGGACGGCTACATCGCGGAGAAGTCCGGCCACAGCAGGGGCAGTACGGTCGATCTGACGCTGGTGCGGCTGCCGGCCCGCCCGACCCGGCCGTACCGGCCGGGCGAGCCGCTGGTGTCGTGCTTCGCGCCGAAGGACGTGCGCTTCCCCGACAACTCCATTGACATGGGGACGGGTTTCGACTGCTTCGACACGCTGTCGCACACAGCCGATCCCCGCATCCAGGGCAGGCAGCGGGCGAACCGGATGCTGCTGAAGGACACGATGGAGAAGGCCGGGTTCACCAACCTCCCCGAGGAGTGGTGGCACTACACCCTCGACGAAGAGACCTTCCCCGACACGTACTTCGACTTCCCCGTCTGGCGCCGCGCCCTCAACGGGCACTGACGGGCGGCCCGTTCACGGTTTCCGGCACGGCGGCCGGGGCACGGCGGCCGGGCGAACTGCGGGCGCGTGGGAGGGAGGTGCGCCACCTCCGGGATCCCGGCACCCGCACGTACGCCCGTCCGCCGGCCTGCCTCCGGGGCTCAGAACGGGTAGTGCGCGTGCCGCGTCGCCAGCGTCACCCAGCGGGTGTTGCTGAACGCCTCGATGCCCCAGCGCCCGCCGAAGCGCCCGTACCCGGAGGCCTTGAAGCCGCCGAAGGGCACCTGCGGCTCGTCCGCCACCGACTGGTCGTTGACGTGCACGATGCCCGTACGGATCCGGCGTGCGAGGTCCAGCCCGTGCGTGCCGTTCTCGGTGATGATCCCGCAAGTCAGCCCGTGCTCGGTGTCGTTGGCCAGGTCGACCGCCTCGTCGTCGGCGGCGAAGGGCGTCACGACGCACACGGGACCGAACGCCTCCGTGTGGTACAGCTCCATTCCGGGGGTGACGCCGCGCAGCACGGTGGCCGGGTGCACCGCGTTCTCCGGCGCCCCTCCCCCGGTCAGCACCTCCGCGCCCTTGCCGACGGCGTCCCGTACGAGCGCCGCGACCCGCTCGGCCGACGCCGCGTCGATCATCGGGCCGATGACGGTGGCCGGATCGGACGGGCCGCCGTGCGGCAGCCCGGCGACCTTGGCGGTGAACTTCTCGGTGAACTCCTCGGCCACAGAGGCGTGTACGAGGATCCGGTCGCCCGACATGCATATCTGCCCCGCGTTCATGAACACGGCGAACGTGGCGGCGTCGACCGCGTAGTCCACGTCCGCGTCGTCGAGGACGATCAGCGAGTTCTTTCCGCCCAACTCCAGTACGGCGGGCTTGAGATGCTGCGCCGCGAGGTTGCCGATGAGACGGCCGACCCCGGTCGAACCGGTGAAGTTGACGGCGCGCACCGCCGGTTCGGCCACGAGCGCCGCGGCGACGTCGGCTGCGTCCTCGCGCGCGTTGCTGACGACGTTGAGCACGCCGTCCGGCAGACCGGCCTCCCGAAGCGCGTCCGCCACGAAGTAGCCGCAGGCCAGCGGCGCGTCCTCGCTGGGCTTGACGACGACGGTGTTCCCGGCGGCGAGCGGCGCCGCCACGGCGCGCGTCCCGAGGATCACCGGTGCGTTCCAGGGGGCGAACGCCGCGACGACACCGACGGGTTCGCGTACGGCGAGGCTCAACGTCCCGTCGTCCTGCGGCGACAGCACCTCACCGCGTGGTGCGGTGACCGCTGCCGCGGCCTCGCGGAGCATCCCGGAGGCCAGGTGCACGTTGAAGAGCGCCCACGGGCGGCTGCCCCCCGCCTCGTGCGCCATCAGCGTCGCCGCGTCCTCGCCCCTGGCTTCGAGGATGTCGGCGGCCTTGAGGAAGACGGCGCGGCGCTCGGCGGGCCCCGTCGCCGCCCACGCCGGGAAGGCCGCGTCCGCGGCCTCCACCGCGCGGCGCACGTCGTCCGGCCCGCCGGCGGCGACGGTGGCGTACACCTCGCCGGTGTACGGATCGTGGTCCTCTGCCGTACGGCCGGAGGCGGCGGGGACCTCTTGCCCGCCGATGAGCAGGTCACGGTGGATGGTCATGGCGGGGGTCCCTCCTGAGACGGGCGGTGCGGGTTCGGGGTGCGGGCGGCGGAGCGGGACGGCCGTGAGACGCCGGAGGACCGGCGGTCAGGGCCGTGTTCGCCCGGCGAACTTTCGTTCACAGTCACTGGGCCGGAGTCTCCGGCCGCCCTGTGCCGCTGTCAACGGCCAGGCGACGCCGTTCCTCCTGCGTACGGGCGCGGAGCACGCGGCGCCCCGGTGCGGCACGGCCCTCGGCGGTCGATGCCCGGCCCGGAATCCGGGGGAAATGCGGGGCCGATCGACCCGACACGACGGTGATGTCGATGACCTCCCCAGCCCCGCGTGTCCATGATGTCCATGCCCTTGACGGTCCCTCAGCTGCGATGAACACTGCCGGAACGCTCGTCACGGAGACCGGGCGGGGTGGCGCGCCGGACCGTGATCAGCGGCCCTTTTGCCCTGGCGCCGGCTCCGTGCCGGAACAAGCACCATCCCGGAAGAACGCCCGGGGGCCCACGCCCCGGCCGAGGGACAAGGAGCCGTCGTGAGCCAGATCTCCAACGCGGACACCTTCACGGGCATCGTCACGGACATCTCCCCGGGCGTCGTCGCGGACACCTTCGCGGGCGGAGTGACCGGCGCCGCGGTCCTCGTCCTCCTCGGAACCGCTGTCCGCGCCGCCTTCGGTCTCCGCCTGCCGCTGTGCATAGGCACGCAGCCGGCCGGGGCCGTTACGGGTGCCGTACCGGTTCGGGCGGCACCGGTTCGGGCGGCCTACTACGCGCAGTTCGCCGCGAACGCCGGTCCCGGCTCGGGTCCCGGTCGCCGGGCCGCCGCTCATCGGGGCCGCGGTGACGGCAGCGGTGACGGCAGCATCTGCAAACTCGCCTTCTGACCCCCGGGCTCAGACCCGGGACTCTCTCCAGCACCCAGCACTCCGGTTCGGACAAGGGGACGCGACCATGTCGGACAAGTTCGTCGCAGCGATCGACCAGGGCACCACATCGAGCCGCTGCATCATCTTCAACCAGGACGGCGCTCCCGTAGCCGTCGACCAGCGCGAGCACCGCCAGATCTTCCCCAAGCCCGGCTGGGTGGAGCACGACGCGACCGAGATCTGGGCGAAGGTGCAGGCCGTGGTGGCCGGTGCGATCGCAAAGGCCGGTCTGCGCGCCGACCAGCTGAGCGCGCTGGGCATCACCAACCAGCGCGAGACCACGGTCCTGTGGGACAGGAAGACCGGTCAGCCGGTGCACAACGCCGTCGTCTGGCAGGACACCCGCACCGCCGCGCTCTGCACCGAGCTGGGCGGCGCCGACGGCCAGGACCGCTTCCGCGACCGTACGGGGCTGCCGCTGGCCAGCTACTTCGCGGGGCCGAAGGTGGCCTGGCTGCTGGACAACGTGCCCGGGCTGAGGCAGCGCGCGGAGAACGGCGAGATCGCGTTCGGCACCATCGACTCGTGGCTGATCTGGAATCTCACGGGTGCGACGGACGGCGGCGTGCACGTCACAGACGTCACGAACGCGGGACGCACCATGCTGATGAACCTGGAGACCCTCCAGTGGGACCAGTCCATCCTCGACGCGATGAACGTGCCCGCGTCGGTGCTGCCCGAGATCCGTTCCTCGTCGGAGATCTACGGCACCGCACGGGGCCAGGTCGCGGGCGTGCCGGTGGCCTCGGCGCTCGGCGACCAGCACGCGGCGCTGTTCGGGCAGACCTGCTACGCCGTCGGCGACGCCAAGAACACCTACGGCACGGGATCCTTCCTGCTGCTCAACACCGGGCAGCGGCCCGTACCCAGCAAGAACGGCCTGCTGACGACGATGGCCTACCAGCTCGGCGGCGAGCCCCCCACGTACTGCCTGGAAGGGTCGATCGCGATCACCGGCGCCCTGGTGCAGTGGTTCCGCGACCAGCTGGGGATCATCCGGGAGGCCGCGGAGATCGAGACGCTGGCGGCGAGCGTCGAGGACAACGGCGGCGCGTACATCGTCCCCGCGTTCTCGGGTCTGTTCGCGCCGTACTGGCGGTCCGACGCGCGAGGAGTGGTGGCGGGCCTGACCCGCTACGTCACCAAGGGACATCTGGCTCGTGCGGTGCTGGAGGCGACGAGCTGGCAGACGCGCGAGGTCGTGGACGCGATGTACCAGGACTCCGGCGTGCACATCACGAGCCTGAAGGTCGACGGCGGCATGACCGGGAACAACCTGCTGATGCAGCATCAGGCCGACGTGCTCGGCGTGCCGGTGATCCGGCCCGTGGTCGCCGAGACCACATGCCTCGGTGCCGCCTACGCCGCGGGCCTGGCGACGGGCGTCTGGTCCGGCCTCGACGAGCTGAGCAGCCACTGGAAGCGGGACGCGGAGTGGACGCCGCAGATGCAGCCGGAGACCCGCGAGCAGGAGTATCACAACTGGCGGAAGGCGGTGGAGCGCAGCTTCGGCTGGCTGGAGGAGGGCGCGTGACCGGCCGCCTCACCGGCTCCGCGGCCGGCTGAGACCGGCTCGGCCACCGGCACCGCACCCCAACGCACCGCGCCCCACCGGGGCGGCGGACACGGACAGCCGGACACGCAGAACCGACCACGCAGAGCCGATCACGCAGCATCGACCACAAACGCAACCACAGGCACAGGTACAGGCACGGAGCACCGGAGCCCCGTCCCGTCCCGCGGCGTTCAGCGCACGCGGGCGGGGCTGGGCTCCGGCTTCTGTGCGGCCACGGCCCGGCGCATCGCGTGCTCGACCACCGAGACCAGCACGTCGCGCACGGATTCCTTGCGGCGCGCGTCGCAGTCCAGGACCGGAACCTCCGCGTCCAGGTCGAGGGCCTCACGGATGGCGTCCGCGGGATAGACCTCCGCGCCGTCGAAGTGGTTGACGGCGACGGTGAAGGGGATCTTCCGGCGCTCGAAGTAGTCGATGCCCGCGAAGCTGTCCTCCAGCCTGCGGGTGTCGACGAGCACGACCGCGCCCAGCGCGCCCTGTGCCAGCTCGTCCCACAGGAACCAGAAGCGGTCCTGGCCGGGCGTGCCGAACAGGTAGAGCACCAGGCCGTCGTTGATGGTGATGCGGCCGAAGTCCATCGCGACCGTGGTGGTGGACTTCGCCTCCACGCCCGCGGTGTCGTCCACGGGGCGGCCCGCCTCGGTGAGCGCCTCCTCCGTGCGCAGCGGTTTGATCTCGCTCACCGCTCCCACGAGAGTCGTCTTGCCGACGCCGAAGCCGCCCGCCACGAGGAGCTTCAGCGTCACCGGTTCGGCCGGCGACGCCGCCCCGGCGCCTCGCTTAGAGCGCCCGAAGACCATCGATCACCTCTCTGAGAATGCTTTCGTCCGGCAGTTCCGCCGGAGGGACGGGCCGGCTGACGCGGACCCATTCCGCGTCGATGAGGTCCCCGATGAGGACGCGTACGACGCCGACCGGCAGGTCGAGTTCGGCGGCGAGCTCGGCGACGGACTGCGGGGCGCGACGGCACTGGAGGACTATGTCGACGTGCTCCGGAGCGAGGGAGTTGTCGGCGAGCACGTCGGCGTTGCCGCGGGCGCCGCCGCCGGTCTCCTCGTCCGTGGCCCCGGGACCGTCGCCGTTTCCGGCGGCGTCCTCCCGGGGCTTCGCGTCTCCCTCACCGTCCCGGCTCTCCGCGATCACCAGGGCGATGAGGTCGAGTCGTGCCTCCTCGGAGCTGCTGCGCGTGCGGCCGCGCGTCATGGCGTACGGCCGCACCACAGGCCCTGCTGCGTCGTCGAACCAGCGGTCCGTCATCGATGTGTCCCGTTCAGATTCCCGTCAGTCCCGTCCGCCCGTCAGCTCCGGCTGGCGCGGCCGGCGGGACCCGAGGACCGCGGGGCTGTGCCCAGATGTGCACCGACCCGCTTGACCAGGAGCGTCATCTCGTACGCGATCAGACCGACGTCGGCGTCCGCGTCCGCGACCACGGCGAGGCAACTGCCGTCGCCCGCGGCCGTGACGAAGAGGAACGCCTCCTCCAGCTCGACGACGGTCTGGCGCACGCCACCCACGTCGAAGTGGCGGCCGACTCCCTTGGCGAGGCTGTGGAAGCCGGACGCGACGGCCGCCAGATGCTCGCCGTCCTCCCGTGTCAGGTCCTGCGACGCTCCGCGGGGCAGCCCGTCGCCGGAGAGCACGAGAGCTTTGCTGATGCTGCCGACACGCTGTACCAACTCGTCCAGGAGCCAGTTGAGTTCACCGCTTCCGGAAGCGGTGTTCTCCGTGCCTTTCGGTGCGGTCATCGACCGTCCCCCTCCGGTGTCGTTCCTGGTGCTGACTCCGCCGCCTCGTCCCCCGATGCGCCGGCGTTGTGCAGTCGGCCGCGCTGCCAGCCGCGCTGGAGCGAAGCCATGCGGTTGCGTACCTCGTCCGCGTCCCTGTTGGCAAGATCGTCCGAGCGCGGGCCGGGGTCCGCGCGGTTCGGTGCGGGTTCGCCCTGGTCCCTCTTGAGCTGGGGTGCAAGGTTCGCCTGGCGGACCCTGCGGGGCAGTCCGCCGGGCGTGCTGGACGGCGCGGGGTCGCCGGACGGCTTCGCCGGTGCGCCGGCAGCCTCGCCGGCGGGCGCCGTATTCCGTCCCTCCCGGCGGTCCTCGCGGTCCTGCCGCTGCGGCCCTGCTCCGGACTCATCGGCCTCCGGGGCGTCCGGGGCGTCCGGCCTGCCGACGGTGCGTCCGTGGTCCGCGACCAGCACGGGCGTACGCGGCCTGCGCTTCGGAAGCGGTGCGAGGCCTCCCCTGCCGTCGCTCTGCGAACTCGTGGGACGGGAGGAGCCGTCGGCCTCGTCCCGGGCCTGCTGGTGCTGTTCGAGTCCGGGCCTGGGACCGCCTAGCGGGGCCGGGCCGCCTGTGCTGTGCGCCGGTACGCCGTCACGGTCCGGCCCGTCGCCGTCGGCGGGTTCGCCGTCCGTGCCGTCGCCGTCCGTACGCTCGCGGTCGGTGCCGTCGTCGCCCGTACGCTCGCGGTCCGTATCGCCGCCCTCGCCGTCGCGGTCGCGTCCCGGCCCCTTCTCCAACTCGCCGATGGGCGCCTCCAGTTCGACGGGCCCGTCGAGGGCGGCGCGCTGCCGCGGCGTCACGGTGACGGGCGGCCCGGAGGGGCCGCGGGTGAGGGCGTCGAGCCGTGTGCCGGACACGCCGGTGCCGGACGCCGGCTCCCGCTCCAGGCGGTCCTCGTCGTGCCCGGAGGTCTCGGTGAGGATCCGGCCCGGGACCAGCACGACGGCCGTGGTGCCGCCGTACGGGGAGGGCTGGAGCGAGACCCGTACGCCCTGGCGCTGGGCGAGCCGGGAGACCACGAAGAGCCCGAGACGGTCGGTGTCGGAGAGTTCGAACTCGGGCGTCTCCGCGAGCCGCAGGTTCGCCTCCAGCAGCGCGTCGGCGGCCATGCCCAGGCCGCGGTCGTGGATCTCCAGGGTGTAGCCGTTGGCGACGCGCTCGCCGAGCACCTGGACCGCGGTGTGCGGCGGCGAGAACACCGTGGCGTTCTCCAGGAGTTCGGCGATGAGGTGGGTGAGGTCGGCGACCGAGCCGCCGTCGACGGCGAGGCGCGGCAGCCGGCGCACCTCGATGCGCTCGTAGTCCTCCACCTCGGAGACGGCGGCCCTCACGACGTCCATCAGCTGGACGGGCTTGCGCCACTGACGGGACGGCGCGGCGCCGGAGAGGATCACCAGGCCCTCGGCGTGACGCCGCATGCGGGTCGTGAGGTGGTCGAGGCGGAAGAGGTCCGCGAGCTCGTCCGAGTCCTCGGTGCGGCGCTCCATGTGGTCCAGGAGGCTCAACTGCCGGTGCAGCAGCACCTGGTTGCGGCGGGCGAGATTGACGAACACCTCGGAGACGCCGCGGCGCATGTCGGCCTGCTTGACGGCGGCCTCGACTGCGGCGCGCTGAAGGGTGTTGACCGCCTGGCCGACCTGTCCGGACTCGTCCTGCGGGTACTCCAGCCGCGGCGCCTCCGTCTCGATGTCGACCGTCTCGCCGGCGGCCAGGCGCCGCATCACGCTCGGCAGCCGCACGCCCGCGGCCTCCTGGGCCTCCCGGCGCAGGGTGCGCAGGTCGCGTACGAGGCCGCGGCCCACGCGGAAGGAGATGACGATCGAGGCGACGACGGCGGCGGCACCGATCACGACTGCGCCGCCGAACTGGACGAGCACCTTCGTCGCGTCGGGCTGCACGCGCTCCTCGTAGCGGTCGCGCGCCTCGAAGTTCATCCGCTCCAGGTCGGTGAGGACGGTGGAGGTCGCCGACTGCCAGCGCTCGGAGTTCACGACTCCCCGGGTGCCGCGGCTGCCCGCGGCGATGACGGC
Source organism: Streptomyces sp. HNM0575 (assembly GCF_012726265.1). Taxonomy (GTDB): domain Bacteria; phylum Actinomycetota; class Actinomycetes; order Streptomycetales; family Streptomycetaceae; genus Streptomyces. The sequence goes on from NZ_JAASAG010000004.1 coordinate 338,740, forward strand.
GTCCTCGTAGCTGCGCAGCGTGCGGCCGTCGGTGCCGTTCCAGTACGCGTCGAAGAACTGCCGTTCCTCGGCGGGCAGTTCGGGCAGCGTCGTCTCATAGGTGAGGTTGCGTTCGGCCACGCGGTCGGAGAAGGCGCGCCGGTCGCCCCTGGTCATCTCGCCGGAGGCCAGGGCCGCCGCCATCAGCGCGTCCTCGCGGGCCAGGTACTCGCGGGCGCGCGCGAGACCCACCAGTGCGCGGCCCTGCTTGTCGAGGTCGACGTCGTCGATGCCGCCGAGCGCGCTGACGAACGTGTAGCAAGGGTCGATGAGTTCGTTGTACGCCTGGAAGGCGCCGCCGCGGGTGAGCGTGCTCTCCTCCGCCTTGCGGATCTTCTTCAGGCCTTCCAGCTTGTCCAGCATCACGTCGAGCCGCTGCTGGGTGCTGCCGGTGAGTTCCGAACGCAGGCCGGGGGCACGGGCGTTGGCGCGCAGCTTCGCTATCTGGGCGTCGGTGTCCTGCTGTTGCTTCTTCAGCTGGGAAAGCGCTTCGGAACCGCGGGGGTCGGCGAGGTAGACCATGACCTGCCGGCGCTCGCGCTGGAGGGCCTGCGCCGCGTCCTGCGCCGGATCCCCCACCTTGTCCGCTGCGTTGACCACGTCGAGCAGTTCGCGCGCCTCACGGCCCGTGACATAGGTGGCGAAGGCCCAGATGGACACCAGGGACAGCAGCGGCACCAGCAGCAGCACCACGATCTTCCGGCGGATCGACCTACCGCGCAAGCGCATGGCCTCCCCTAGTCAACCCCGTCCGCCCGGGGCGAGTTCCGACAGCAAACGGCGTGAGCCTACTACTGACGCAGTACCGAGTCGTAGATGTGTCCGAGCGTGAAAACCGGACCTCCAGGGGTGCCTCATCCTGAGATGTCCACCGATGCCCCACACGCGTCCTTGAATTGTGGCGCAACCCACTGACGTGGAAACGTGTGGCCTGTGGGGGAACGTGAGGGGGGAGTGAAAGGATCATGTACGCGAGATCCAGGCTGCCTGACCCCGTCCGTACGGCGGCAGTTCGGGCAGTGGTGATAGTCGCCGTGACGCTCGTTCAGTTGATGATCGCCGTGCTGTGCTCGGTCGCCCAGGTGTGGCTGGCCTTCCCCATGGTGATCGCGACCGTGGTCAGCACGGTGGTGGCGACATGGGCCGTGCTGGACGTGTGGGTGACCCGTCAGGTGTGGCGGCAGCGGCACGGGGTGCTGTCCGAGCCGAGCAGCGCCGCGCGCCGGCGGGCTGTTGAGACGGCCAGAACGAGGACGCGGCGCGAACGGGGCGTGTGAATTCCGTGCGCCGCCCGCACAGGGCGCGCCGGACCGCACCACCGGCCCGCAAATGTCTCAACTGCCCCTGGACGTACGGGCGTTGACGCGCCTCTCTGCGCCTCTCCGCGTCCCGTCACGGCTCCCCGCGCGGGCCGTCTGCCTGTGCCGGTACGCGGGGCTGCTGCGCTCCCTGCTCCGGGCGGCGGAACATCCGCGTAGCGGTGATCTCGCCGTGCACGGGCTCCTCTTCCGGATCCTGCTGCGGCAGTCCGGGACGCAGATGCTCCTCCACGCTGATGTACTTCAGCCCCGCCCGCAGGTCCGCGTCGTTGCGCAGCCGGATGACGAGCGGGAACTCGGCGAGCGCCGTCGTGTCGAACAGCCCCGTGGTGTACAGCAGTTGGACGCCCAGCGCGTCGGCGACCGCCCGCTGGAGCTCCAGCAGGTATGTGGCGTTGGCACGGCCGATGGGGTTGTCGAGGAAGAGCGTGCCGGCGTGCCGGTCCCGCTCGTGGCCGCGGTCGTTCCCCCGCAGCGCCGCCATGGTGCAGTAGAGCGCGATCGCGGCGGTCAGCAGCTGGCCTCCGGAGAAGACGTCGCCCATCTGCCCGACGGGCACCCGCTCCGCCCGCAGCACCGCGTCCGGCTTGAGGATCTCCACCGATACGCCGCGCGGCTCCAGCGCGGCGTGAACTCCCCGCAGCAGCAAGGACATTCCGTCCCGCCGCAGATCGGAGTTCTTCGCGACGGCGGTACGGGTGGCCGTGTCGACGACCTCGCCGAGCCGCTCGGCCAGCACGGCCTGGTCCGGATCGTCGAAGCGGATGCGCAGGAACTCCTGGCCCGACCACTCCCCCAGCCCCTCCGGCAGCCGGGAGAGGCGCTGCGCCGAACGCAGCGTCGCCAGCGACGACTCCACGAGGCCGCGCAGCCGGTCGACGATGCTGTCGCGGTTGCGCTCCAGCTGCTCCAGCTCGTCGCTGAGGACGCGGAGCCTCGGCGCGAAGGCCTCCGCCCAGGCCGCGGCGTGGTCCGGCAGCGCGGAGGCGGGCAGTTCGCGGATCTGCTGCCGTGCCGGGGTGCGGACCTGTTCGTACCGCGAGGAGTTGGCGTGCCGTACGAGCACGTCGCACGCCTCCCGCAGCGTCTGCTCCGCGGACGACAGGTCGGCGGCGCAGCCGCGCAGCGAGCGGCGCGCCTCCGCGGCGTCCCGGCGGGCCTCGACGGGGCTGCCCGGGTAGGGCTCCGGGGCCTCCCCGGCGTCCTGGGCGGCGGGCTGCTGCGGATCGCGCAGCAGGTCACGCAGGAGCGCGGCCGTCTCGTCGAATCCGCCCGCGGCCTCCTCGGCGGCTCGGTGGGCCCGTACGAGAGCGGTGTGCGCGGTGCGGGCCTCCTCCAACTCATCGGTGCGGGCCGCCAGTTCGGCGTTGGCCGTACGCAGCAGACGCTGGGCCTCCTCGGCGCCGGCGGGCTCCATGCCGGGCGGCAGCTGCGTGTGGCAGTCGCCCTGCGCCGGGGCGAGCCGCTCCGTCTCGCCGCGCAGCCTGCCCAGTTGCTCGCTCGCCGCGGCGGCCCGGGACTCCAGCATGTGCACCCGTGACTCGGCCCGCGCCGCGGCGGCCTGGCGTGCGGGACCGTCCGCGCCGTCGGGGCCGTCGAGGAGCTGCGCGGCGCGGGTGCGGACCTTGTTGGTGAGCCGGTCGAGGGCGGCGCGCGCGGCCGACTCGTCGCTCTCGGCGTGGGCCTGCTCGGCGCGCAGATCGGCGCCGACGCCGACCTTCTCGTACAGCCGGGAGGCCGATCTGTAGGCCTCGCGGAGCGACGGCAGCGACGAGCCGACGGGCGGCGGCAGGGTCTCGTCGGCGGCGTCGGGGACGCCTGCGATCTGGGCGCGCTCGGCGCGCAGCGCACGCGCGGTGCGGTGGGCGTCGTCCGCGGCGCGCTGCGCGGAACGCCTGTCCTCGTCCGCCGCCCGTGCCCGCGTCAGACAGGCCTCGGCGCGCTCCTCGGCCTCGGCGGCCTCCTCGGCGAGCGCGCGCAGCCGGGTCTGCCAACTGCCGCGCTCGCGAAGGCGGGAGGCCAGGCCCGCGAGGGCGTCGGCACCGCGGCCGGCACGCTGCGCCTCCTCCTGGCGCTCGTCCCTCACTCGGGCGGTGCCGGCTGCGCTCTCCTCCGCCTCCCGGTGCGCCGTACGGGCGTGTACGAGGTGCGCCCGGGCTTCCTCCGCCGCCTCGCGGGTGCTCTGCGCCGCCGACGCCAGCTCCGCGAGGCGTCCGGGCGGGCAGCCCGTGCGCCAGGAGGCGAGCCGCGCCGCGAGGGTGCGGTCGGCGGAGAGGCGGGCGGCGAGGGCGCGGATCTCCTCGTCGCGGGCGAGCGCACGGGTGCGCAGCTGGCGGCGCTCCTCGTCGGCGGCCTGCTCGTCGTGCATGGCCGGGTTGGGCGGTACGAGGAAGACGTCGTCACGAGGGGCGGTGCCCTCCGCGTGGAGAGGAGCCAGGAGGGCCGCGGCCGTGCCGACCGCCACCGCGGAGCGGGGCAGCAACGCCGCGCCCGCCAGGGCCTCTTGGGCACGCACATGGCTGGCGGGGTCGGTGATGACGACCCCGTCAACCAGCTCGGGGCGGGCCGCGAGCACACCGGCGTGGTCGGACGGGTCCACGGCCTGGGCGAGATAACGCCACCCGGGCAGGGCGGGGATGCCGTGCTCGCCCAGGAAGTCGACGGTGGCCGTGACGTCGGGGGCGGGCGGCAGCAGACCCCCGTCGCCGAGTGCGCCCAGCATGCGGGAGTCCTCGGCGGCGGCGGTGCGCAGCTCGAAGAGCTGCCGCTCGCAGGCGGCGACCGCGTCGTCGAGCAACTCGGCCAGGGACTCGCCGGCGGCGTCCAGTTCCTCGGCGGTGAGGGCGCCCGCTTCGGGCGCGGGGGTGCCTGTGGCGTCGTCTGTGGTGCCTGTGGCGTCGTCGGGAGTGCCTGTGGCGACGTCGGGGTGAGCGTCCGCGCCGTCCCGCTGAGCCGCGCGGGGCGAGGGCACCGATGGCGCCGTACCGGGGTCGATCGGCACCGTACCGGGGTCGACCCGCGCGGTGCCGGGGTCCGCGGACCGGGCGTCCCCCCGCTGACGACCGATCTGCTGGTGCCGCTGCTGCCGCCCCGACGCGTGGGGCAGCCCGAGGAGTTCGGCGAGACGTACCTCCGTGCCCAGCGCGCGTGCCGTGCGCAGTTCGGCGGTGTGCGCGGCGGCGGCCGCCTCGGCGGCGTCCTCGGCGCGGGCGGCGGCGAGTTCGGCGCGGGCGAGCTCCGCGCCCGACTCCTGTGCGCGCTCCGCGGTGCGGCGCGCCGCTTCGCGCGCCTCCTCCCAGGCTGCTGCCGCCACGCGTCCGGCCTCACCGGCGGCGAGCGCGGCGGCGGCCGGATCGCTGTCGCCGCCGTCCCCGCCGTCCCGGTCGCCGGATGTCTCGATCCAGCCCGCACGTACGGCCTCGGCTGTCTCCTGCTCGACCTCGGCGAGGCGTTGACGCAGATGGTCCGCTTCGCTGCGGGCGCGCTGTGCCTCGGTGGCGGCGGCCGTCGCATCGCGGTGCGCGTCCTCCGAACCCGTCTGGAGGGCCGCCGAGCGCTCCTCTTCCTCCGCCGCGGTGCGCTCGGCCTCCCCGGCGGCGGCGTGCAGGGCACGTACGAGGTCGGTGGCGGCCGTGGCACGGGCGGCGAGGGCGGGCGCCGCGTCCCGCTCGGCCTCGCGGATGGCGTCCGAGAGGCGGGCGGCGCGGTCGCCCGCGGTGCGGTGGGCGAGCACGGTCTCGGCGGCCTGCCACGCGGAGTGCAGCGTACGGGCCTCGGTCAGCTCACGGCGCTGCGCGGAGGCTTCCTTCTCGGCACCCGCGAGCGCCAACGACGCGTGCCTGTAGGCGAGTTCGGCGGCGACGAGGGACGAGCGGTCGCGGGTGTCCCCGGCTGCCGTCACCGCTTCGTCCGCGTCGGCCACCTGGCCGGCCAGCTCCCCGCCGTGGGCGCGCTCCGCCTCGGCCCGCGCCGCGAGGCGGCGCACCAGCCCACGGGCGCGGCCTTCCGCGTCGGCGTGGACGCCGCGGGCGCGCCCGCGCTGCTCGGCCGCTTCGGCGATACGGCGCAGCAGGTCCAGGGACCCGGCGGTGAAGTCGCGTTCCGCGGTGAGTTCGCTGCGGCGGCCGAGCTTGTGCGCGAAGCCGTGCACCAGGTCGGCGAGGCCGTCGGTGTCCCGAGTGTCGGTCACGGCGCGCAGCAGCAGGTCGGTGAAGTCCGAGTCGTTCTTGACGGCGAAGAGCCCGGCGGCCTCGCCCTCGTCGGCGTTCATCTCCCGCTGGTAGCGGAAGAGTTCGGGGTCGAGACCGAGGCCGGTGAGGCGCTCCGTCCAGCGTTCGTGCACCTCTTCCCAGGCGACGTCGAGATTCGGGTACGCCTTGCCCGTCTCGGTCAGCACGTCCCGGAAGCCCTTCATGGTGCGGCGGCGCCCGCGCGCCGACGAGACGCCCTCGGACGGGGCGCGCAGCGCGGCGGACTCGGCGACGGGAAGCGAGTCCAGGCTCATGCCGGGGCCGGGCCGGAAGGAGTACCAGGCCTCGGCGAACTTCCTCGGGTCGCTGGAGACTTGGCGCCCGCGCCACTCGCTGACCTTGCCGACGACGACGGTCTCTCCCGTGCGCGTGTGCTGCCACTCCAGGGCGACGTGCCCGCAGTCGTCGGCGAGGAGGAACTTGCGCAGCACCCCGGAGCTGGCGCCGCCGAGGGTGTTGCGGTGCCCCGGCAGCATCACGGAGAAGATCAGCTTCAGCAGGACGGACTTGCCGCCGCCGTTCTCCAGGAAGAGCACCCCGGCGGGGGCGGGACGGCGCGGCGGCTCGCCGGGCTCGTCCTCGAAGAAGTCGGCCTGTGCGGGCGCGGGGCTGGGCACCGGGCCGCCGACTCCGCGGAGGTCCAGAACGGTGTCGGCGTAGCGCGCACCGGCCGGGCCGATGGAGTAGAGGCGGATCCGGGACAGCTCGTACATGGGCGGCGGGCTCTCGGTGGTCAGGGGCGGTCGGCCGTGGTCAGGGCGGGGAGTGGGGTCGGGTCGGTCGGGGCGGCGATCTCGGTCGGGTGCGGTCAGGTGGCGGGTCCGGTCAGGAATGGAAGGGAAGCGCGGCGTCGCCCGCGATCTCCAACTCCTCGCCGTCGGCGGGCGGGACGAGCGTCGCGCTTCCGTCGCTGACGGGGACGACGCCCAGCTCCAGCAGCTCCGACATGGCGGCGCTGCCCGCCATGTCGCGGACCTGGAGCTGATAGCGGGCGGTGGTGCGGTAGGTGCCCCCGGCGTCGTCGCCCGTACGTTGAAGGAAACCGGAGTCGACGAGGAAGGCGACGGCCTTGCCGATGATGCCGGTCGTCGAACCGGCCAGCCTGCGGGCGTCCTTGGTGGCCCCGGTGGCGCTGCGCCGTGCGTAGACCCGCCAGGCGGCCTCCAGGCCGGGGGCGTCCGTGGCCGGGTCGGGATTCTCCCCCGCCTCCTCGGCACGCTCCGCCAGCCGCCGGCACGCCTGCCGTACGAACGAGTCCACGCCGTTGACCGTGATGCGGCCGATGTACGCGTCGTCGGCGAGGTCTTCGGGGCGCGGGAAGGCCATGGCCGCGACGGCCAGATGCGCGAGGCCGTGCAGGAAACGGTCCGCGGAGTCCGCGGTGGCGCGCCGCGCGTAGTCGCCCATGCGGACGGCGAACACCGAGTCCTCGTCGGCGGCCAGGGCCATCCCCGCCCGGGTGGAGACCTCCAGCACGACCAGGCCCAGGCCGGTGGCGACGGCGTCGGCGAGGCGGGCGAAAGCGGGCTCGTCGCGGTAACGCCGCAGCAGCGACGCGTACTCGGCGTCCCTGGCCGGGAGCAGCTTGGGATGGAGCCCGAAGGAGACAAGGCGCGCGGCGTCGGCGGTGTCCGCGGGGGTGACGGCCGCCTGGGCCGCACGGGCCGGGGAGGTCTCGCCCTGTACGCCGTCCTCCGTGGCGACAGAGGCGGGGGCGGGGGCGGGGAACGCGGCGGCGGAACCGGCGCTCTCGTCGGGGTGTTCGGTCACTGCTGCCTCACTCCTGCGCCTCGGGGTCGGATACCGGAAGGGACGGAAGTCGGCGGACCGGCATACGACAACGCTCCCCGAGTCGAACCGCCTCCCGTCGCCACGCCGTTCGCCGCCGCGCACGCCAACTCCCGGGCGCCCTCGGGCCGGTGGCGACAGCGGCGGCGGGGACGCGGGGACGGCGGCGGAGGCGGCCGTGACCGCCATGGCTGTCACACGTCGCGGTCGGGTGCCTCATGCCGCGCCCTCGTGACCGTCGTGGCGCTCGCCGTCCCGGCCCTCGCGGCCGGACGCCATCGCCGCGGCGTCCAGCCGTGCGGTGCCCACGATCAAATCCGCTCCCCCGAACTCCTCGTCCTCCAGCTCCTCACCGTCGTCCACGGCGAACAGCAGTCTCCGCTCGCCCTGCCGGTAGGCCGTGCCCACCGGCGGACTCGCCGCGTGCACCGCCAGCAGGGAGACCAGATAAGGGAGTTCGGGGTCGAGGCGCCGTGCGTCGGAGATCAGGCCGGAGAGCCTGCGCGGAGCGTCGGCGGGCAGATCCAGCAGCTCCATCGCCGATTCGAGCTGCTCCTCGCTGAACCTGCTGTCGTCGGGGGTGGCGATCAGATCGGGCTCCGGCATCTCCGCGCCGAGATGCTCGCGCGGCGCCGGAGGAGTCAGCAGCATCTCCGTCAGGTCCGCCAGCCGTACGGCGCCGGGGGTGCGCAGACCCGCGCCCCGGGCGAAGAACGCGTCGGTCACCGCTCCGGCACGCTCCACGGGCAACGGCAGCAGCGGCGCCAGCAGTTGCCCGTACAGATCGAGACCGGCACGGGCCGCGGGCGGCGCGAACGCCTGGCGGTCCTGCTCGGCGCGGAAGAGCGGCCCGGCCGCCAGCAGCCGCGACTGGAGCTGGGTGTGGCGGCGGATGCAGTCCTTGACGATGTCGACGAGCTCGGCCGCGCGGCGCTTGTGGTCGGGGCCGCGCTCGGACGCCGCATCGTCGCGGGCGCGGCGGATGTTGGTGAGGATGGCGTTCTCATGGCGGTAGCGCTCCGCGACGTGGTCGAGGGCCTCGGTGATCATGTCGGGGACGCCGCGCAGCCAGTCCACGGCGCGCACGTCCCGGCGCGTGGCCTCCAGGGTGCGGCGCAGCGTCTCGGCGTACTGCACGGTGCGGTAGCGGGCCTGCTCGGCCGCGAGCTGGGCGTCGGCGAGGCGCCCGCGGCTGATGAGGACCTCCAGCTTGACCTCGGCCGCGATCTGGGCGCTGGTGACGTCCGTGTCGAGGGCGCCGACCAGGACGTTGACCGCCTCGTCCGTGGTGCGCAGATAGACGCTGCCGCCGGGGCCGGGGACCTCCTCGATGAGCTTGAAGTCGTAGTCCCTGCGCACATAGGAGCCCTCCGGCCCGAACGTGCCGTACACCGCGCGGAATCCGCGGTCGACGCTGCCGACGTTCAGCAGGTTCTCCAGCACCCAGCGGGCGACGCGCTCGTGCTCCGCGGCGGCACGCGACGGCGCCTGGGCGGCGACGCGGGGCAACAGCCTCGCCACGACGTCCTCGTGGTCGGCGCCGGTGTCGAAGTCCATTTGCAGGGTGACGAGATCGATGGCGCTGAGGGCCACCTCCGCCATGGCGTAAGTGCCGTACTCCCCCGCGAGGTTGGCCTTGCGCACGTCCAGGTCGTGCAGCGGAGCCGTGCAGGCCAGGGCGCGCAGCCGCCGCGCCAGCCCCTCGTCGGCCGCGGGGCCGGGAGCAGGGGACGGGAGGATCGGCGGGGCGTGCTCAGTCACGACGCACACACTATGCGCTGGCACCGACAACGCCCGTAACGGCCCTTGATGTCGCTTACGTGACCAGCGCGCGGCTCCGACGGCGCGCCGCCCGGCGGAAGTTCACGCGGCGCGGCTCCACCCGGGGCGCCGACCGTACGCCCGTACCGGGACGGGCCGCCTCGGCCTCCGGCCGATCGCGCTCAACGCCCACCCTCAACAGCCGCCCCCAACGGCCTCTGTCAACGGCCGTTCTCAGCCCCCGCGCTTGAGACAGCTACCCTCAACGGCCGCTTCAACGGCCGCTCTCAGCGGCCGCCTTCCGGGCTGAGCCTGCCGCGCACCGCGCTCTGCACGCCCGCCTCCTCCGCGGGATCGGCGGCGAGCCGCCGCAGCCGCTCGACGACCCGTTCGTCCCCGGTGGCGGCGTATTCCGCAGCGAGGGCGCGGGTCGTCTCCTCGCAGTCCCACAGGCACTCGACGGCGAAGCCCGCGGGGAACGACGGATCGGTCAGGGCGAGGGCGCCGGCCGCCCGGCCGCGCAGCTCGGAAGAGGCCGTCTCGCGGTAGATGTGCCGCAGCACGGGCGCCGCGCTGTCGACGCCGAGCCTTCCCACGCCGTCCACCAGCGGCCACAGCGCGTCGCTGTCCGGGCCCTCCCTCCGTACGGTGCGGCGCAGCGCGCTCAGCACGGCCGCGGCGTCCTGGACTCCCCCGCAGCAGGCCAGCATCTCGGCGGCCGCCGTCGCCAGCGGCGCGGGCAGCGACCCCTCGGGTGCGGCGGCCCACTGCCGGGCGCGGACGATCGCGGCAGTGCTGCGCATCCGCGCGAACGCGCACAGCGCCGCAGTGGAGACCGTCTCGCAGGGGTCGGCCGCGGCCAGTTCGAGAAGGTCGAGAGCCGCGGGGTCGCCGCGGTCGGCGAGGTGGCGCAGTGCCGCCGCGCGGGCGGCCTCGCGCGGGCCGCGGGCCGCGGCGAGCAGTTCCTCGCGGTCCTCCGGGCCGGCGACCGCGGAGAGGCACCGGGCGGCGGCCGACTCGCGCGGCACGCGCGGATGCTGTTCGTACCCGTCCTGGGCCCATTCGAGGACTTCGCGCACGCTCCAGCCCGGCCGGGGGCCGTCGGAGCGCAGCTGGCGCTGCCAGCGGTCGAAGCAGCCGTGCTCGCGCACCCGCCGCAGCCGCTCGGCCTGCTCCGGCCGGTCCGGGTCCTCGGCCCACAGCCGCCAGGGGCGCGGCTCGAAGGCGTCGCGCGCCGCGGCGGCGAGCTCGGCGTCGCCCTCCGGGGTCCGCGGGAAGCGGGCCAGCACGGCGGGACCCAGGCCGCGCAGCGCGAAGTCCTCGTCGCGGACGGCGAGTTCGTCGAGCGCCCACTGCCAGTTGGCGCCCGAGGTGGCGTACCGGCGCAGCAGCTCGGCCGCGGCGGCGTTCTCATACGAGGCGAGGTGGCCCAGCACGGACAGGGCCAGACCGGTACGGGCTTCCACGTCCGCCCCGGGAAGGGCGTCCTCGGGAGAGAAGAGATGTTCCTCGATGTCGTCGAGCGAGGCGTCGAGCTCCATGTGGAGCCGCGCGTAGTAAAGGGAACGGTGCTCGATCTGCCAGTCCCGCCGTGCGTCGTGGAGCACGCACTGCCTCAGCGCGGCCAGCGCCTCGGAGCGCGGCGCCGCGAGCGCGTGCAGCGTGCCGTCGCCGCGGCCCCTCTGAAGGAGGCCGAGCAGCGTGCCGCTGGGCGCTATGTCTGAATCGACGGAATCGACGAACATAAGGGTCAGCATCCGGTGCGGGGTGTTCGGCTGGCAACGGGATTTCCGTTGACCAGCATCCTTGCCCGTAGGCGTCGTTCTACTCCTGGGGTCGCAGCGGCGGACAAGCGGAATGTCCGGAGCGGCCGTACAGGGGCCGGAGCCTACCGTCCGTCACCGCCCCGTCCACCCGCCGGTACGGGGACGGGCGACGGCGCCCTCGACGGGTGACGGCGGGCACGGCACCTCGGACAGCCCCCGGACAGCACCCCTCACGGCGCCGCCGAAGCGCTCCGTGGAGCCGCCCCGTACGGGCCCCGTACAGCGGCGGACGTGGGCGAAATGTGCCGTCGGCACCACCGGATTGGGTATCGCCAAACCACTTACGGCCGGTCGCGCGCTGTGCAACAGTCGTAACCGAGCCCTCACTTCCCGTATCCGGAGATCTCGATGCCCTCCCACACCGATGCGGACCGCCAGGCCTCCCAGCCCCCCGGAGACAGTGTGCTGGACGACCTGATCACACAGGCGCGGCACCTTCGCGGCGGCATCGACGCGGTGCGTCCGCGCGAGGCGGAGGACGCCGACGGGGAGGAGCGCGGCGCGGAGGACCCGGCCCGGCGCTGGCAGCGCGCCCTGTGCGACCTCGCAGCGCACCAGCTCGACGATCTCGGTGAGCACCTCGGGCAGCTGCGCGCCGCCGGGCTCGCACGGCCGGGGGCAAACGGCCCGGGGACGCACCCGGAGAGCACCGCCGGCACCGTCACGGACCCGGCCACGGACCCGGCCACGGACCCGGCCACGGACCCGGCCGTGGACCCGACCGCGGGCCCCTCCACCGCCGCGTACGGACCGGCGGCGCCCACCGCACTGACCAGCAGGGCGGGAAGCGCCGAGTGGAACCTGCTGACCGACGAGGTCTCCTGGTCCCAGGAGCTGTACGCGCTCTTCGGGCGCACGGCGGAGGACGGCCCCCTCTCCCTGGACGAGCTGCCCTCATGGGTGCTCCCCGACGACCAGCCGCCGCTGGCCGCGGCCGTGACGGACTGTCTGGTGGACGGCAGGCCCATAGACCAGGAGTTCCGGATCATGCGCACGGACGGCGCCGTGCGCACCCTCCATCTCCTCGGCGAGCCGGTGCTCGACGGCCAGGGCGGCACCGCGTCGATGTGGGCGGTCGTCCGCGACGTGAGCGACCTGCGCCGCAGCGAGCTCGCCGTGCGCGAGATGCGGGCGGGCGTGGTCCGCGAGCGGAGCGAGCAGGGCACCGGCCGTGAGCAGGCGGCGCCCCGCCGGCAACCGGACCGCCACCACGAGCCCCGCCACGACCGGCAGCGCGACCCCGCCACCGGCACCGGCACCGGCCCCGGCACCGAAGCCGACGCCGCACTCGCGGAGCGCCGCATCGCCGCCGAGCTCCAGGAGTCCCTGCTCCCCCCGTGGCGCGGCCCCCAGCGCATCCCGGACGGGACCGGCCGGGCGGGCGGCGAGGACGCCGGAGGTGCCCTCGACATCGCGTCGCACTATCTGCCGTCCGCCGCGAGCACGCTGATCGGCGGCGACTGGTACGACGCGCTGGAGCTGCCCGACGGCGCCACCCTCCTCTCCGCGGGCGACCTCACCGGGCACGGTGTGGCCGCGGCCTCGGGGATGGCGATGCTGCTGGGCGCGGTGCGCGGCATGGCCTTCGCCGGGCTCGGTCCCGGCGCCCTGATGGGGCATCTCAACCAGCTGCTGGACGCCTCCGCGCAGCCCGCCCTGGGCAGCGCGGTGTGCTGCCGGTACGAGCCGAGCGGGCGCACCCTCGTCTGGTCGCAGGCCGGACATCCGGCACCCGTGGTCTTCCGCGGCACCGCGGCCCGTACTCTGCACCCACCGCAGGGCGTGCTGCTGGGCGCCGCCTCCGGGGCCGCATACGGCGAGAGCACCGAAGTGCTGTGCCCCGGCGACGTGTTGGTGCTGCACACCGACGGACTGGAGCCGTACGCCGGGCGGCCGGACGCCCCCGCCGGCCCGCAGGGCACGGCGCCCGGCCGGCTGCTGGATCTCGCGCCGCGCTTCGCGCAGGCGCGCTCGGCGCAGGAGTGCGTGCGCGCGGTCGTCGAGGAGTTCGGCGGCGGGGAGCGCCAGAGCGACGCCTGCGTACTGGTCGCGAGGGTGAGCGGCTGACGGCACGGCCCGGAGCCCGGTCCCGGTCACTGCCCCTGTCCGGGTCCCGGTCCCTGTCCCGGCCCCGGCCCCGGTCCCTCAACTCCTTTTCCCCGCACGCCCGTTGAGATCGCGGCCGTAGTGCCACATGTAGGACGACGCGGAGGAAAACCCCCGTGTGCGTTCATTTCTTGGAGTCGCAACACTCTCTCTTGACGTCACGTTTCTCCGCCGCAAAGCTTTCGCTCACCCGAGACGTGGCCGCCGGGCGAAGCGGCTTCACGTGGTGAACTCATCGGTGAGGTGAACCCGAGGCGCGGCCCCTCCGGCCCGCTCCGTTCCTTTCCTCAACTGGAGGATGCGTGCGTACGAACTCCCGCCGGAACTTCCTGCGAGCAGCGCTCGTCGGCGCCTCGGCGATCGCCGCACCCGTACCGCTCGCGGGCATGGCGAGGGCAGCCGAGAGCGGTGCGAGCGCCGGAACCGACGGAACCGCCGGTGCGTCCGGCCGGGCCCCCGGCGGTCCGGGGGCCGACGCGGCCTTCGCCCCCGCCGACAAGACGGGCTTCGGCACCTCCCGCACCAGGGAGAGCCACGTGTGGTTCACCTTGCAGGGCGGCCGGATGAGCGAGACGTACTACCCGGACCTGAGCACTCCGGCCAGCCGCCAGACCCAGCTGGTGATCACCGACGGCAGCTCCTTCGTCGAGCGGCTCAGCGACGGCGAGGCCCGCACCGAGCTGTGCGGGCAGGGCGGCGCCCCGAGCTACCGGATCACGAGCAGGGGCACGGGCTGGTGCGCGGTGACCCGGTACGTGACCGACCCGCGCCGCGCGAGCGTCCTCGTCGACGTCGAGGTGCGCTCCGAGACGGGCGCTCCGCTCCAGGTGTTCGTACTGCACGACCCGTCGCTGTCCGGCGAGGGCAACGACGACAGCGCGTTCCCGCAGGACGGTGCGCTCGTCGCGAAGGACAAGCACGCGGCGAGCGCGCTGGTGGCCGGGGACGGGTTCGCCGAGTCCACCGTCGGCTACCTCGGCGTCAACGACGGCTGGAGCGAACTGTCCGCGAACCACGGCAGGTTGAAGCACCACTACGCGACCGCCGGCCCAGGCAACGTCGTACAGGCCGGCCGGCTCCACGTGGACGGATGCGCCCGCACCCGGGAGACCGTGGTGCTCGGCTTCGGCGCGAAGGCCGCGGACGCGGTCAGGACGGCACGGCGCTCGCTGCGGGAGGGCTTCGAGGCCGCCTCGTGCGCGTACGAACGCGGCTGGACCGGCTATCTCGCCAAGCTGTCCGATGCGCCCGGGAGTCTGCGCACGCCCGCCGACCGTGCCCTTTACACCGCGTCCGTCGTGATGCTCGCCGCGAGCGAGGACAAGCTCAACCCCGGCGCGTTCATCGCCTCGCCCTCGATGCCGTGGGCCTTCGGCACCGACCGTCACATAGCGCCGGAGACCGGCTCGTACCACCTGGTGTGGGCCCGCGACCTCTACCACATCGGCACGGGTCTGCTCGCGGCCGGCGACCACGACGCGGCGGACCGGGCGATGGACCATCTGCTGCGCAGCCAGCTGGAGGACGGGCACTGGTCGCAGAACCACAAGGTGGACGGCACACCGTTCTGGACGAACACCCAGCTCGACGAGACTTCGGCGCCGATGCTGCTCGCCTGGATGCTCGACCGGCACGACGCGAAGACGCTGGAGCATCTGCGGCGAGGGGCGGACTTCATCCTGAAGTTCAAGAGCGAGGAAGGGTACAGGGCGCCGTTCAGCCCGCAGGAGAGGTGGGAGGAGCAGAGCGGATACTCGCCCTCCACCATCGCCTCCGCGATCGCCGCCCTGGTCTGTCTCGCGGACCTGATGCAGCGCGGCGGCCAGGCCGCCGACGCCGCCAAGTACCTGAAGGTCGCCGACGAATGGCGGGACTCGGTGGACGGCTGGACCGTGAGCACCAACGGCCCGCACTCCTCCGAGCCCTACTATCTGCGGCTCACCAAGGACGGCAGGCCGAACGCCGGCACGGAGTACGAACTCGGCAACAACAACGAGGGCAAGGCCGACCAGCGCACCGTCGTCGACGCCGGCTTCCTGGAGCTGGTGCGGCTCGGAATCAAGCCCGCCGACGACCCGGTGATCCGCAACTCCCTCGCCGTCGTCGACCGTGAACTCGCGGTGGACACGCCCTCAGGCCGGCACTGGCACCGTTACAGCGGCGACGGCTACGGCGAACAGCCCGACGGCGAACCGTGGATCGTCGATCGCCCCGAGGTGAAGACGACGTACGGCCGCGTGTGGCCGATCTTCTCCGGCGAGCGCGGCGAGTACGAACTCCTGCGTGGCGACAGGCAGTCGGCGGCCGGACGGCTGCGCGACATCGCCCGTACGGCCGGCGAGACCCTGATGCTGCCCGAGCAGGTGTGGGACGACCGGCCGCCGGTGCCGCGCGAGCAGTCCGGCAAAGGCACGGCGTCGGCGACGCCGCTGGCGTGGACGCACGCGCAGTACATACGGCTCGCGTGGTCGGTATCGAGCGGAACGCCCGTGGAGTACCCGACGGTCGTGGCGGAACGCTATCTGCACCGCTGAGCGGCCCGCCGGCCCGCCGGCCCGCCGACCCGCGTACGGCTGCCGCCCCCGCCCGTCGCGCTGGTCATGCCGCCGCGCGTGCGGGCAGGTCAGGCCCGGAGCACCGCCGCACACCGGCCGCCCGCCGCCTGACCGCGGGGCACCCGCGGCCGGTGCGGCACGCACCTCCCGGTCCCCCAACCGGCCCGGCCCGCCCGGGGATTGCTGACGCTCACACCGAGCGCAGCCCCCTGCCCCCGGGCAGCCGGGCCGGCTTGGGCTCCCCCGAGAGCTTCGGCGGCTTCGGCTTCCTCGGCAGCGCGTGCTGGATCTCCTCCCGCAGGTCCTCGACGGGGCCGTGACCGGCGTACTGGCCGGTGAGCCGGTACATCTCGCGCAGCCGGTCCCAGGTGCGATGCGAGGAGTTCTCGCCGATGCTGACGAGCGCGAGACGGGCGTAGCGGTCGGCCTGTTCGGGTTCGTCGGCGATGAAGTAGGCCGAGGCGAGGGAGATCCAGTCGAAGATCTTCGACCGCTGACGCTCCTCCGCGCGGAGTTCGAGCGCCCGCTTGGCGTGCCCCTCCGCCACCCTGGCCGCCGAGGGATCGTGTTCGGCGAGCGTACGGAAGGCCAGCGCCTGCATGCCGTGCAGGTCGGCCTCGTCGAACATCTGCATCCAACTCGGGGGCGGCACATCGCCGTTGTCGGAGGCGAAGAGCTCCTCCGCCTCGCCGAGGGTGCGCCGCATCGCCTGCCCGCGGCCCATCGACGCCTGTGCCCACGCCTCGATGGTGTGCAGCATCGCCCGCGTGCGCGGCAGGGTCTCCTCGCCGGAGCCGGCCCGCGCCAGCTTCATCAGGTCGAGCGCGTCGTCGGGTCGGCCGAGGTGCACCATCTGGCGCGCGGCGCGGGAGAGGGCCTCGCCCGCCCTCGGCCGGTCGCCGCCCTCGCGTGCGGCGTGTGCCGCGATGACGAAGTACTTCTGTGCCGTGGGCTCCAGGCCGACGTCGTGCGACATCCAGCCCGCCAGTACGGCGAGGTTCGCCGCGACGCCCCACAACCGCCGCTGGAGACGGTCGGGATGGCGGTAGGAGAGCATGCCGCCCACCTCGTTGAGCTGGCCGACGACCGCCTTGCGCTGGAGTCCGCCGCCGCGTGCGGCGTCCCAGGCGCGGAAGACCTCGACCGAGTGCTCCAGGGCCTCGATCTCCTGCGAGCCCACCGGGGCCGCGTCGTACCTGTCGATGGCCGCCTGGTCCGCGTGGACCGGGGCTCCCGGATGGGCGGGGTGACCGGAGTGGAGAATGCCGGCGGCGGAACCCGTGTCGCCGCGGAGCCAGTCGTACATGGCACTGCTGAGTGCCGATCCTGCGGTGAGCGCGGCACCCGCGCCCACCAAGCCGCGTCGGTTGAGCATGAGGTCCATTCCCGTGAATTCGGTGAGGACCTCGGCTGTGCGGTCGGGCGCCCATGGCAGCCCGTCGAGTCCGGACTGCTGCCGTCCGGCCGACTGGCCCGGCCTGCTGAACCCGAGGTCCTCGATGGTAACGACACGGCCGAGTCGCTCGGTGAACAGGGCGGCCAGCACCTTCGGCACCGGATCGCGCGGGGTCTCCCCCGTGTCGATCCAACGCCGCACCCGCGAGGTGTCGGTCGACAGCTGTGCGTGGCCCATGGCCACGGACTGCCGGTTGACCAGCCGCGCGAGTTCGCCCTTGGACCATCCGGCGAGGCCGAAAAGGTCCGCGAGACGGGTGTTGGGTCCCTTGGTCACGTCAAGCCCCCAGGTTCTCGGCTTAGTTGACAGTAACCCCCGCTCAACTGCCCTGCGAGGATTCGCCAGGGTTCGCCAGGGTCCGCCAGATGGTGTGCCACCCGCACGCGGGTGTCCTGTAGGAACGCGCCACCCACTCGGCTCCGTCCGGTGCGGTCCCGCACTCCCCAGGGTGCGGACAGCGGCACCGGGCGGGGCCTCCCGGGGCGCGACCCGCCGGGCGTACGAAGGGACTCTGCTCACCATGCATCCAGCGACGTCCGCCGTGTCCGCACCTCTCCGGCCGCTCGGCACCCCGCCTTACGGCGCCGGTACGGGCGGAGTCGCCGCCGCGGCTCCCTCCGCGACGCGGACGTCCGTCCCACGGGGCGGCACCGCGGCGCAGCGGCTCCCGGCCGGCGCCGGTTCCCAATCCGTAACCGGGAGACTGGACTTGTCCGGCCCACACGGTGCGCAGCTGCGCGCGGCCATCGCCTCCGTCCACCGGATCTGCCCGGAGTTCCATCCCGTGCAGGTACTGCGCCGCGCCGGCCGCTCCGTGCTGGTGTCGGGGACCGCGGGGCGCAACGCCGTCGTCGCCAAGTGCCTTGTGGACAAGGCCGCTTCGTCCGTCGAGCGGTTCCGGCACGAAATAGCGTCCTACCGCGCCTTCGTACGCCACCGGCCCCCGGTGCGCGTACCGAGGCTGGTGGCCGCCGATCCCGACGAGTGCGTGCTGGTGATCGAGCGCATGCCCGGCCGTGTGGCGGCGTTACGGCGCCATCTGCTGGACACCCCGCCCCGTGCGGATCTGCGTGCCGCGCTGGGCGCGCTGTGCAAGGTCAACTTCTGGCAGCCGCCGCCGGGTTCGTTCCCGCGGCCCATCGACTATCCGGCCCGGCTCGCCCGGTGCCATGAGCAGGGCCTGCTGACGGACCGCGACCTGGGGGATCTTCAGACGCTGCTGCACGGCGTCGCCAAGGCGCACGCCGCACAGGCGCCCGGCACCGGCGGCACGCCCTGGCAGTTCTGCCACGGCGACGCCCTGCTGACCAACGTGCTGCTCGCACCCGCGGGCCCCGCGCTGGTCGACTGGGAGTACGCGGGCTGGTATCTGCCCGGGTACGACCTGGCGACGCTGTGGGTGGTGCTCGGCGACGCACCCATGGCCCGGCGCCACATCAGCCAGCTCGCCCAGGCACAGGGCACGGCGGCGCGTGACGCGTTCCTGGTGAATCTGATGCTGGTGCTGACGCGGGAGATCCGTACGTACGAGACCGCGATCCAGCGCACGATAAAGGACCCTGCCCCCGTCGCTCCCCCGGGCGGCGGCCCCGAGCGCCCCGGCGCCATGGCCACCGGCGAGCACCAACGGCTGCTGCTGCGGCGGCTGCACGACGACTGCGGGCTCGCGCGGCGGGCCGTTCGAGCGGCGGTGGGGACCCGGTAGGCGCCGGACCCGGGGGCCACGTCCCCCGTGGACAGGGCCCGGTGGGCGGCTGGCGCCGGCGAGCGGTCCGGCGCCGTGACCGCTCGCCACCTGCGCGGCGTCACCGGTCCGGACAGGTGGCGCCGGACAGCCGTACGGCGCCCGGCGGGCGG
This sequence comes from Streptomyces sp. HNM0575, assembly GCF_012726265.1. Classification (GTDB taxonomy): domain Bacteria; phylum Actinomycetota; class Actinomycetes; order Streptomycetales; family Streptomycetaceae; genus Streptomyces. Next base: position 357,697 of record NZ_JAASAG010000004.1, read on the forward strand.
CTTTCACCGACGCCCCGGACCACCGCGCCGATGCGGCCGGAACCCACCACGCTGACGTGCGAATCCTCCTCGCTGCACGGTCATTGACGGACGGTCGGGCAACCGATACCTCTGAGGCCTGCTCGCACCCGCATGCGACGAGCCCAGACCGAGGAGGCCGCATTGCCCGGATCACCCGGATCTTCTGGTTCAGTTCACGACGCCCGAGGACCGCTCAGACGTCTCGCACGCGCCGTCCGCGGCGGCCCCGGCCGGTTCGGCCTGCCGCGCGACCGGCGCTCACGTGCCCTGTGGGCCGCCGGCACCGGCGTCGCCGCCACGGCGCTGCTGGTCCCGCTGGTCTCCGCCGGCCCGTATGCCACCGCGGAACAGCGCGGGACCTCGCGGCTCCAGCAGCAGTTCGCGGACGCCTCCGAGAAGTACGGCGTACCGGAGAGCGTGCTGCTCGGGGTGTCCTATCTCCAGTCCCGCTGGGACACCCACGAAGGCGCCCCCAGCGTCTCCGGCGGCTACGGCCCGATGCACCTGACCGACGCCCGTACGGCGCTCGCGCACTCCACGGCGTCGCACCCCAAGACCCCGGCCGGCGCCGAACCCGAGGACGCGCGCGGCGACACGGCACGCCCCGCCTTCACACCCCGCGGGGCCACGGCGCACGGCGGACGTGCGGCCAAGCCCGGTAGCGGCGACCTGCCCGCGCGGCTGCGCACGGCCGAGCGTGCGGCGAAGCTGACCGGTCTGTCGCGTGCGGAGCTGCGCGAGTCCCCCGCGGCGAATCTGCGCGGGGGCGCGGCGCTGCTGGCCGCCGCGCAGCGGAAGCTGGGGCACAAGCTCAGCTCCGATCCCGCCGACTGGTACGGCGCGGTGGCCGCCTTCCCGGCGGCGTCCGAGCGCGGTACGGCCACCGCGTTCGCGGACGACGTGTTCGGCGTGATGCGCACGGGCGAGCAGCGCACCACCGACTCCGGCCAGCGGATGCGGCTCCCGGCCGAGCCGGATCTGCGGGCCGACCGCGCACAGGCCGACGGGCTCGGCCTGTCGACGCGCTCCTCGGCACGCTCCTCGTCGAAGGCGGCGGCGGAGAAGCCGGAGTGCCCGCGCAGCGTCTCCTGCGAGTGGCTGCCGGCCCCGTACGAGGAGTACACCGACGACGACGGCAACCCGAACTACGGCAACCACGACAAGTCCCGAAGGCCCGGCTCCGCCTCGATCGACTACATCGTCGTGCACGACACCGAGGGCAGCTGGGACACCGTCATGGATCTGATCCAGGACCCGACATACGTGTCCTGGAACTACTCGCTGCGCTCCTCCGACGGGCACATCGCGCAGCACGTGCGGAACAAGGACGCCGCCTGGCACGCGGGCAACTGGTACGTCAACGCCAAGTCCGTCGGCGTGGAGCACGAGGGCTTCCTCACCGACCCCGACGCTTGGTTCACCGAGGCCATGTACCGCTCGTCGGCCCGCCTGGTGCGGTATATCGCCGGCAAGTACGGCATCCCGCTGGACCGTCAGCACATCCTCGGGCACGACAACGTCCCGGGCGTGACCACCGACACCATCCCCGGCATGCACACCGATCCGGGACCGTATTTCGACTGGCGGCACTACTTCCGGCTGCTCGGCGAACCGTTCACCCGGAGCACCTCCGCCGGCGGCAGGCTGCTGACGATCCTGCCCGACTACGACAAGAACCGGCCCACCTACACCGAGTGCGACGACTCGGGCAAGGACTGCCCGGCGCACGGCTCCGGCGCGGTCCGGCTGCACACCGAGCCCGATGCGGAGTCGGCGCTGGTCGAGGACGCGGGCCTGCACCCGGGGGGCGGCAAGTCGACCACGGGCGTCAACGACACCGGTGCGCGCGCCAGCACGGGCCAGCAGTACGCGTCCGCGGGACGCAAGGGCGACTGGACCGCGATCTGGTACCTCGGCCAGAAGGCCTGGTTCCACAACCCGAAGAAGCAGCCCACCGCCGTCCCGTCACGGGGCAAGGTGGCCGTCCCGAAGGCCGGCAAGAACGAGATCCCCGTCTACGGGCGGGCCTACCCGGAGAAGGACGCCTACCCCGAGGGCATTCCGGCGCAGGAGCTCTCGCCGCTGACGTACAAGATCAAGGCGGGGCAGGCGTACGCCGTGGGCCTCAAGACGCGCGGCGAGTATCTCTACGCCAAGGAGTTCGACCCGAAGGCGGAGAAGTTCAAAGTGGTGCGCGGCGATCTCACGTACTACCAGATCCAGCTCGGGCACCGGGTGGCCTTCGTCAAGGCGGACGACGTGCAGGTGAGGTGAGCGGCGTCCTCCCGGGGCCGTGAGGCACCTGGAGAACCAAGAGGGCCCGGTGTCCCGGGCCGGCAGCGCTGAGACGCCGGCCCGGGACACCGGGCCGGCTCATGCGCAGGAGACTTCATGAAGGGGCCGCAGAGGCGGGCCCGCCCGCGGGTGTCAGTGCTGGAACATCTCGGCGGGCAGCGGCTTCAGCAGCGCGTAGAGATCGTTGGTGATGGGCCGGTCCCAGCTGGCGATGGTGACGAGCACGCCGTCGCTGCGGTCGAACTGGACGCATGAGATGCGCTCTTCGGAGCACTTCACGCGGCGCACGATCAGCAGGTTGTCCTCGTGCATCACCGGGTCGTCCTCGACGTCCGTGACCTCGACCGGCTCGTCGTTCTCCAGCGCCACCATCAGCTGCGCCACCTCGAAGGGCACCTGGCTGCCGGTGACCTCGCGGGCCGGAGAGCCCTCCGGGAGATTGCCGATGATCATCGCGGGGCCCCGCCCGCCGAAGAGGTCGTAGCGCAGGAAGACTCCCTGGCAGGTGCCGTCGGGCGCGGGCAGCAGGCCGGCTCCGAGGTTGCCGGGCCAGTCGGTCGGGTCCATGGCCAGGACGTCGAAGTCCGGGCCTGCGGGAACGGACGCGCTGCGACGGCGGAGGAACGACATGCGGACATGGTACGTCCCGGCCCACGCCTCTCCTCCGGGACGCCTCAGCATGGTCACGCTCCCGTCACGGCGCCCACCGGGGGCGGCGGCCGAACCCGGAAGCGCGACCCGGGGAGGGGCGTACGGAGGAGCGCCGGTGACGCCTCAGGTGAGGTCGAAGCGCCCGTCGCGCGCACCGAGCACGAACGCGTTCCACTCCCCCGGGGAGAAGATGACCGCCGGGATCTCCGGAGTCCGGCCGTTGCGCATCGCGATCCACCCTTCGACGAAGGCGATCTCCACACCGCCCATCGCCTGGGTGCCCGACTGCCAGCGGGCGTTGGTGAGATCGAGGTCGGGCCTCGTCACGGTGCTGGTGGTGGTGCGCTCGGCCACGTGCGCTCCTCCTGTTTCTCTCTTCGGAAGGGAGTTCAGCGTAACGACCGTCGGAGGGCGGCGGACAGGGCTTTGGCGCTCCCGGATCGCACCCGTGCGGGGAACGCCGTGCGGACCGCCCGTCAGAGGATCTCGTTGCCGTTGAAGACCCCGAGACGTTCCCGGTAGAGCTCCACGGGAACGCCGTTGGGATCCCGCAGGTACAGGCTCTCCTCGACGCCGCGGTCGGGTCCCGCGTACTCGATGCCCGCGGCGTCGAGTGCGGTGCGGGCCGCCGAGTGCGCCTCGCCGTCCATCGACAGCGCGAGGTGCTGCACTCCGCCGACGGTCTCCGCGAACGGCGGGTGGTCGTGGCCGGGGAAGTCGAAGAAGCCGAGCAGATTGCCGTTGCCGATGTCGAAGAAGAAATGGGTCGAGCCGCGGTAGTCGCGGTTCTCCACCAGCTCGACGAGGGGGAAGCCGAGCAGCTCCTGGTAGAAGCGGATCGTCTCCTCCACGTCCCGGCAGATGAAGGCGACGTGGTGCACGCCGCGCGCGGTGGTGGCCGGCCGGTCGGGGACGCCGAGCAGGTAGCGGTCACGCAACGCCTCGCGGCGCGTGCGCAGTTCCTCCAATGCGGGTCCCTCGGGCTGGGCCATCGCGGATCGTCCTCCAAAAGTGCTTTGTTCTTCAACAATCACTCTAGAGGTCTCCGGTACCGGGCGGCGAACCGTCGTCGTCCCCGTGGGCGCGCCGGGGCGGCTCACCGTGCGTCGGCGTCCCCCGTGAGGAACGTCCGCACCGCCGAGACGAACTCCTTCGGCCGCTGTTCGTGCACCATGTGACCGCCCTCCTCGACGGTGACGAAGGTGCCGTGCGGGACGCGCTCCGCGACGGCCGCCATGTCCTCCTGGGGCAGATGGCTGCTCGCACCGCCGCCCACGACGAGCGTGGGGGCGGTGATGGCGGCCAGCTGCTCGTACCAGCGCGGGTCGGGCTCGTTGCGCTGCCGGTTCCACTGCCTTCGCACCTCGTGGTCGAACTGCTGCGGCCCCGGCGGCGGTTCGGGGATCTCACGGGGAGGGTCGAGCGGCAGCAGCGCGGCGGTCTCCTCCAGTACGAGCCGCTCCACCCTCTCCGGATGCGCTCCGGCGAAGATGCCCGCGACGACCGAGCCGAAGGAGTGGCCGATCAGGATGACGCGCTCCAGGCCGAGTTCGTCCAGGAAGCACCGCAGGTCCTCGCTCAGCAGGTCCAGCCCGTACTCGCCCGGCCAGTCGCTGCGGCCGTGACCGCGCAGGTCCGGGGCGAAAAGCGGGTGCCGGGCGGCGAGTTGGGCGATGAGCGGCCCGCGCCAGTCCTCCCCGTCCTCGCCGAGGCAGTGCAGGAGGACGACGGGCGTGCCGTCCACACCTTCCGTGCCCCAGGTCCGGTACGCGATCCGGATGCCGTTCGCCCGCAGTGTCAGCACTTCATCGCTCATACGGACGACGCTAGTCCAGGTCCTTCCCCGGCTCCTCCGGTTGCTGCCGCGCGAGTTCGGAACGGTGGTACGAGTAGCCGAAGTAGACGGCCAGGCCGATCAGGAACCACACCGCGAAGCGCACCCATGTCTGCCATGCCAGGAAGGTCGTCAGCCACAGCGAGAACACGACCCCTATCGCCGGTACGAACGGCATGCCGGGTGTGCGGAAGGTGCGCGGCAGTTCGGGGCGGCGGTAGCGCAGCACGATCACCGCGACGCAGACCACGACGAACGCCAGCAGGATGCCGATGTTGGTGAGTTCGGCGGCCTCCTCGATGGGCAGGAAGCCGGCGATCACCGCGGAGGCCACGCCGACGATCCACGTGACTCGGGTGGGCACGTGCCGGGTGGGGTGGGTCTTGGCGAACCACTTGGGCAGCAGGCCGTCCCGGCTCATGGAGAACCAGACGCGCGTGACGCCGAGCATGAAGGTGAACATCACGGTGAGGATGCCGATGATGGCGCCCACGGCGATGATGTCGGCGACCGCGCCGAGACCGACGGACTGGAAGGCCGAGGAGAGACCGCTCTCCTTGTCGATGTCGGAGAAGTTCTGCATGCCCGTCAGCACCAGGCACACCAGCACGTACAGCGTCATCGCGATCACCAGCGAATAGATGATCGCCTTGGGCATGTGGCGCTGGGACTCCTTCGACTCCTCGGCGGCGGTGCTCATCGCGTCGTAGCCGAAGACGGCGAAGAAGACGGTGGCCGCGCCGGTGAAGGCGCCCGAGACGCCGTAGGGGAAGAACGGCACGTAGTTGGCGGTCTTGATGTGGAAGAAGCCGACCACGATGACGAGCAGCACCACCAGCACCTTCAGCCCGACCACGACCGTCTCGAAGCGGGCGGCGCTGCGCATGCCCCGGTTGAGCAGGTATGCGATGAGCAGGCACAGCAGCGCGGCGAAGAGGTCGACCCGGTGCCCGTCGCCGGTGCCCGGCGCTCCCAGCATCCAGGCGGGCAGCTGGGCACCGGCCGCATCGACGAGGAAGGAGAAGTAGCCGGAGATGCCGATGCCGACCACGGCGACGATCGCCGTGTACTCCAGCAGCAGGTCCCAGCCGATGAACCAGCCGCCGATCTCGCCCAGTACGGCGTAGCCGTAGGTGTATGCCGAGCCCGCCTTCGGGATGAGGCCCGCGAACTCGGCGTACGACAGGGCCGCCGCGGCGCTGGCCACGCCCGCGATGAGAAAGGAGACGAGCACGGCGGGACCGGCCTTGCCGTTGGCGACGGTGCCCGCGAGCGCGAAGATGCCCGCGCCGATGATGCCTCCGACGCCGATGGCGGTCAGCTGCCACAGGCCCAGCACCCGGGTCAGCTGCTCCCCGGAGCCTCCTTCGGCCTCCGCGATGTGCTCGATGGGTTTGCGTCGCAGTACGCCTCGTGTGCTCCAGAGCCCGCTCATCGAGGTCCTCCTCAGCTGACGGTGCCGACGGTGGCGCCGGATCCCCTGATACGGGACGGCCCGATTCTGGACAGCCCGATTCTGGACAGCCCGGTCCGGGGCAGCCCGATACGGAACAGGGGGCCGGGGCCGCCGATCAGCATCTCGCGGCCACGCCGTCAGCGCTACGGGCGCGCCACGCCGGCACCCGTGGCCTCCAGTACGGCCATCGCCGCGTTGTGGCCGCCGAGCCCGCTGACGCCGCCGCCACGTACCGAACCGGCGCCGCACAGCAGCACGTTGGGATGCGCGGTCTCCACGCCCCAGCGTCCGGCGCCCTCTTCGGCCGCCCACGGGAAGGAGAGATCGCCGTGGAAGATGTGGCCGCCCGGCAGATTCAGCTCCGCCTCCAGGTCGTACGGCGTCTTCGCCTCGATGCAGGGCCTGCCGTCCGCGTCGAGGGCGAGGCAGTCGGCGACCGGCTCGGTCAGATGGCGGTCGAGTTCGGCGAGCGTGCGGGCCAGGGCGTCGTCGCGGATCCGGGCGCGTTCCTCGGAGGTCGCGGCGTCGAAGCACTCGGCGGGGGTCAGCAGCCCGAAGAGGGTGAGCGTCTGACAGCCGGCCGCAGCCAGCTCGGCTCCGAGGATGGTGGGGTCGGTGAGCGAATGGCAGTACAGCTCGGACGGCGGCACCCGGGGCAGCTCGCCAGCCGCGGCCTGCCGGTGGGCCTCGGCCAACTGCTCGTATCCCTCGGCGACATGGAAGGTGCCCGCGAAGGCTTCCCGGGCGTCGACGGCGCCGTCCTTGAGGCCGGGAAGGCGGCGCAGCAGCATGTTGACCTTCAGCTGCGATCCCGCGACCGGTCCGGCGCCGCTCGCGGCACCGGAGCCGGAGCCGGAGCCTGAGCCGGAACCGGAGCCGGGCACGGTCCCGGACTCCTCGCCGAGCATCTCCGTCAGCGCCCGCGGAGAGGCGTTGACCAGGACGCGGCGTGCGGGGACCGTGCCCTCGCCGCCGTCGGCGGTGCGGTAGTGGACCTCCGCGGCGGTGCCGTCGGTGTCGATCCGGTGCACGGTGTGGCCCGTACGGATGTGTGCGCCCGCGGTGCGGGCGGCGTCGGCGAGGGCGTCGGTCAGCGCGCCCATGCCGCCGACGGGCACGTCCCAGTCGCCGGTGCCGCCGCCGATGACGTGGTAGAGGAAGCAGCGGTTCTGAAGCAGCGACGCGTCGTGCGCGTGGCTGAAGGTGCCGATGAGACCGTCGGTGAGCACCACTCCGCGGACCAGGTCGTCGGCGAAGCACTCCTCGACGGTCTCGCCGAGCGGCCGCTCGAACAGCGCCTCCCACGCGGCGTCCTCACCGATGCGGGCCTTCAACTCGGCGCGCGTGGGCAGCGGTTCCGTGAGCGTGGGGAAGACGCGCTGAGCCACGCGCCGGGTCATGCCGTAGAAGCGCTCCCAGGCGGCGAACTCCTTCTCGCTCCCGGTGAGACGGCCGAAGGACTCCCGGGTGCGCGCGGTGCCGTCGCCGACGAAGAGGCCGGTGGCCCGCCCGTCGCGCACGGCCGGCGTGTAGGAGGAGACACCGCGCTTGCGTACGGCGAAGCGCACCCCGAGGTCGTCCACGATCCACTGCGGGAGCAGGCTCACCAGGTACGAGTAGCGCGAGAGCCGGGCGTCCACGCCCGCGAAGGTCTGCTCGGAGACGGCGGCTCCGCCGGTGCGGCCGAGGCGCTCCAGCACCAGCACGCGCTGACCGGCACGGGCCAGATATGCGGCGGCGACCAGGCCGTTGTGGCCGCCGCCGACGACGACGGCGTCATAGGCGGAGCCCCCGCCCGAGCCGTGGGAGGCGTCGGAGCCCCGGGAGGCGAGGGAGGCGCTTGCGCCGCCGTCGGGGCCTTCGCCGTTGGCGTGGGAGTTGCGGGAACCGTCGCGCGGGGCGTCGTGGGAGGCGGCAGGCATGCCTCTTCGTAGCACGTACCGGACCGGGGGCACACGCTCATTCGTCGGGATCGGGGTCCAGCACGACGTCCATGCCCAGCACTCCCCGGGTCTCGAACAGCTCCGAGCTCAGTTCCCGCACATCGCCCGGGCCTTCGATCCGGAGCAGCACCCGGGCGGTGTCCTCCATGCCGGCGCGCTCGGCCTCCTCGGCCTCCTCCTGCGAACGCGGCAGCCTGTCCACCCGGACACCGAGGATGTGGAAGCCGCGGTCGGTGCACTTCTCCATCAGCTGCGGCAGCAGCGCCGATCCGGTGCGGTAGCGCAGCCGGACCGTGGACTGCACGGACGCCGGCGTGGAGGAGAGGCGGCGGGCCAGCCGGGGGTAGCCGCGGATGACGACGAAGTGCACAGCGGTCGTCACCGCCGCGAGCACCCCGAGCCCGCCCCCGCAGGCCATGCCCACACCGCAGGTGAGCCAGACGGTGGCGGCGGTCGTCAGGCCCCGTACGGCGTCCCGGCGCACGAAGATCAGGCCGCCGCCGATGAAGCCGATCCCGGTGATGATCTGCGCCGCGACCCGGGAGGGGTCGAAGGAGACGTTCTCCAGGTCCAGCACGCTGCTGAAGCCGTACTGGGAGATCTGCATCATCAGGGCGCTGGCGATGCCGACCAGCGCGTGCGTGCGCAGTCCGGCGCTCTTCTGCTGCGAGCCCCGCTCCCAGCCGATGAGCGTGGAGAGAACCAGCGCCAGGCCCAACTCGCTCAGCTGCGCCCAGCCTTGGTGGTTGTGCACATCCCACAGCGGAGCCGCCAGTCCCATCGGTTGCCCTCCTCACGACTCGGGTCGAAGGAAATTGTCAGGAAGATTATGAACCGGACCCTCCGGCAGAGGAAAGATTCGGCCACCGAACAGGGGGCCATGTCACCGCCCCACTCCGTTACCGGTTCTCAACTCCCGTACGAATCAAGGAAGTTCGAGATTCAAACGTAAGGATTGCGTGGTGTCTTCCTCGAACGGCCCTTCCACGCACGACCGGTCACGCCTCACGCCCGTCCGCCAGGGGCGCCCCGCCGCGACTTCGAGCGCGCTCACACGCCCCGCGCACCCGGCGCCCGGAGCCGCACTCGGATATCGAATGGCAGCGCCCGACATGTGCTCACCACATACCCAGCCGGCGGCTCCTGCCCAAAACCGGGGCGGAAACGGGAGAAAAAGCGGCCCATGGGAGCGGGCGACCTGGATCGGTGGTTCCGGTCGGTCATGACGCTGAGTAGGGTGTGCGTTGCTGCCGGGCACCGGGCAGGTTCCGGTCGAATTCGGGTTGCCCGGATCGTACACATTGGGGCGGCATCGGCAGACACGGCAGATTCGGCAGGAGAGCATGACCGCTGGCTTTTTCGAGGGGCAGTACGTGTGGCACCCGGCGGCCGATGACCGTCAGCTGGCACGAGCATGCGTCGACGTACGGGCGGGCCGCTACCTCAGCACGCACGAAGCGCTGAAGGACGCACGCGACGACTTCGGCCTGCGCGCGCACCGTTCACTCGTACTCGCCTCCGAGGCCTGCGACTCCGACCTGGCCGAACGCTGGCTGGCCGAGGAGCCGAGCAAGGAGGCCACGCTGCTGTGGGCGCGGGTCTCCTCGCTCCGCGCGCTGCGCGCCTCCGACAGCGAGGACCGGCGGGCCGGCGAGCTCGGCCGTATCGCCTTCGCCGCCTGCCAGCGGGCCGCGCTGATGGCCCCCCGCGATCCCACGCCCTGGGTGACGCAGCTGTCCCTGGCGCGCCTTCAGCGGCCCAGAGACCCCGCGCCCCAGGGGCTGTTGACCTCCCCCGAGGGCCCGTGGTCCCTTCTCTCCCACATCCTCCGGCTCGATCCGTGGCACCGGGAGGCCCATCACCGGTTCCTCTCCTTCTTCTTCGCGCGCTACGGCGGTTCGTCCAAGGCCGCATGGGACGTGGCCGCCTTCCTCGGTCAACGGGCGCCCGTGAACTCCGCGTTGAGACTCCTGCCGCTCGTCGCCCTCATCGAGGAGCACGATCCCTCCTCGCTTCTCGCCGACCGCACGTGGGAGCAACCCCAGTGGAAGGCAACGGCGTTGGGCGCGTACCAGCACTGGCTGCCGGAGGTCGCCGGTTACCGGTTCACGCCCGTGCTGGACCTGGCGTATCTGGCGCACGCGCTCATCATGGCGCACTGCGAATTCGAGGCGAGGCCCGTGTTCGCGGCAATGGGGCCGTACGCCTCACGGATGCCGTGGAGCGCACTGGGCGACCCGGAGGAAGAGCTGAGCAAGGCGCGGCTCGCCTGCGGACTGCCCGTGCCCGGCTCGCGCTGACGTGCCGTACGGGGGGGGCTGACGATGCGTCACAGGGCTGAGAGGACTGCAACGCCTCGCCGGCGACGTCGCGTTGACCGCGGCGTGCCCCGCGGCCGGCCGCGGGCGCCGACGCTCCGCATACGCCCGCGACCGCGGCTCCCGGGCTGACCGCACCCTCCCGATATCAACTTCCAGATGTCAACCCAAGAAAGGTCCGAAAGTGCCCGACTCCGACCTTCCAGGCCGCATGAGAATACGGCAGCGGGAAGCACCCGTGGCCCTCGATGACGACGCGACTCTGCACGCGATGGGTTATCCGCGGAAACTCACCCGCAGATTCCGGGCGTTCGACAATTTCGCGATCTCCTTCACCATCATCAACATCATCTCCGGAATCTTCTCCTCATTCGGTTTCGGAATGAACGCGGGCGGCCCGCTGGTTCTCACTTTCGGCTGGATCGGCGTCTCCGTGATGGTGCTCTTCATCGGCGCCTCGATGGCCGAGATCGCGTCCGCCTATCCCACGAGCGGCGCGCTCTATTTCTCCGCCGGAAAGCTCGCCAAGCACCACAAGGGCGCGTGGTCCTGGTACACGGGCTGGCTCAACTTCGTGGGCCAGGTGGGAGGCACGGCCGCCACGGGGTACGCCGCCGCCACCTTCATCCAGGCGTTCATCGCGATGCAGTGGCCGTCCTACGACATCACGGGCCAGCACACGGTGCTCATCACCGCGTTGATCCTGCTGCTCCAGGGCCTGGCCAACACCTACACGGTGCACCTGGTGGCCGTGCTCAACCGCATCTCGGTGTGGTGGCTGCTGATCGGCATGGTGGTGATCGTCGTGGCGCTCACCGTGCTGCCCGAGCAGCACCAGTCGGCGTCGTTCGTGACCCACTTCTCCAACAACACCGGTTTCACGAGCGCCGTTTACGGGGGCATGCTGGGGCTGCTCGTCACGAGCTGGACCTTTACCGGCTTCGACGGAAGTTTCCACATGTCCGAGGAGACGGTTCAGGCCACGGTGAACGCGCCGCGTGGCATCATGCGTGCGATCGGTTACTCCGCGATCACAGGTCTGATCCTCATGCTCGCCCTCGTGTACTCGATCCGCGACTACGCCAAGGAAGCCGCCGCGGACGCACCGCCGGTACAGATTCTCGTCGATGCCCTTGGCATGAGCACCGCGAAACTTCTGCTGCTCATCGTGATCGGCGCGATGCTCTTTTGCGGTCTGGCGAACATGACGAGCAACACCCGCCAGATCTTCGCCTTTTCACGGGACGGCGCCATGCCGGGGTCCCGCTGGTGGCATTCCGTCTCGCCCCGTACCCGTACGCCCGTGAAGGCGGTGTGGCTCGCCGCGGCCTGCTCGCTGATCCTGGTCGTACCCGGCTGGTGGTCCGAGACCGCGTTCACGGCCATCGTCAGCGTCAACGTCGTCGGCCTCTTCCTCGCCTACGCGGTGCCCATCTATCTCCGCCTCCGGCTCAGCGACTTCCAGCCGGGCCCTTGGCACCTCGGGCGCTGGGGCAAGCCGATCGGCGTCGTCGCCGTGACGTGGATCGTCGTCAGCAACGTGCTGTTCATGCTTCCGCACGCCTCGCCGATCTCCGTCTCGACGTTCAACTACGCGCCGATCGCCCTGGCCGTGGTGCTGGTCATCGCCACGGTGTGGTGGTTCGCCACCGCACGCCGGCGGTTCCAGGGCCCGGTCAGCTACGGCCGCCCCGACGAAGTGGCGGCCATGGACCTGATCTGACGCAGCGCCGGCGGCCGGCCGCGTGGCCGGCCGCCGGCCGACTCCACCGAGGAAAGGACGCACACGGCATGGACCCACTGGCCGACGACACCCGGCAACAGCCCTCCCCCGGCGTTCCCTCCGCCGCGGCCCCGCGGGACGCCGCAGGCGCGGACGGGCTCGTGGTCGCCGCCGCCACGTCCGAGGAGTGGCTCCAAGTCGAGGAGTGGGCAGCCGAGGAGGCGTGGAACCCGGGCCTGGTGGACACGGCCTGCTTCCATCCCACCGACCCCGGCGGCTTCTTCCTCGGACGCAGCGAAGGCGAGGCCGTCTCGGCGGTCTCCGTCGTCAACTACTCGGACACGTACGCCTTCCTCGGCTACTACCTCGTCCGCCCTGCGCTGCGGGGCAAGGGACTCGGCATGGCCACCTGGCAGCAGGCGCTCCCCCACGCCGGGGCGCGCACCGTCGGTCTGGACGCGGTCCTCGCCCAGCAGGAGAACTACGCGCGTTCCGGCTTCTCCCCCGCGTACCACACGTGCCGCTACGGCGGGCGTTCCACGTCCGCCGGCGCACCGCCGTCGTCGGTCACGGCCGTGACGGAGGATCACCTCGACGCCGTGGCGGCTTACGACGAGCAGTGCTTCCCCGCTCCCCGCCGGGACTTCCTCGCCCGGTGGCTGCACGCCGCCGGGCACCGCGCGCGCGTCCTGCTGCGCGACGGGCGGCCCGCCGGCTACGGCGTGATCCGGCAGGCCAGGGACGGCCATCGCATCGGCCCGCTCTTCGCCGACACCCCGCGGGACGCCGAAGCGCTCTTCGACGCCCTCGTCGCACCGCTCGACCCGGACGACGAGGTCCACATCGACATCCCCCTGCCCAATACGGCGGCGGTGGCCCTGGCCACGGCCCGTGGCCTCGCGGCCGGTTTCGAGACCGTGCGCATGTACAAGGGCACGCCTCCCGGCACCTCAGGGGAGCGCGTGTTCGGCGTCACGAGCCTCGAACTGGGCTGACGGCGCTGCGTCCCGTGCGGCGTGATCCCCGCCCGCGATTTCGGCCCTGACCTGTAGTAATACTGGCAACTGGGACAGTGCTACGCTCACTCGGAGGTATCAATGAAGATGCTGATCAATGTGCCGGAGAACGTCGTCGCGGACGCCCTTCGAGGGGTCGCCGCCGCGCACCCGGAGCTGACCGTCGACGTGGACAACCGCGTCATCGTGCGCCGTGACGCACCGGTCGCCGGGAAGGTGGGCCTGGTCTCCGGCGGAGGCTCCGGGCACGAACCGCTGCACGGCGGCTTCGTCGGCCGCGGAATGCTGGACGCCGCCTGCCCCGGCCCGATCTTCACCTCGCCCGTGCCCGACCAGATGACGCGTGCGGCGGCGGCCGTCGACAGCGGCCAGGGCGTCCTGTTCGTCGTGAAGAACTACACGGGGGACGTGCTCAACTTCGACATGGCCGCGGAGATGGCGGAGGACGAGGGCGTCCAGGTCGGCAAGGTCCTCGTGCAGGACGATGTGGCCGTCACCGACAGCGAGTTCACCGCCGGGCGCCGCGGCACGGGCGCGACGCTGTTCGTCGAGAAGATCGCCGGAGCGCTCGCCGAGGAGGGCGCGCCGCTGGAGCGCGTCGAGGCGATCGCACGTCAGGTGGCCGACTCCTCCCGCAGCTTCGGCGTGGCACTCGGCGCCTGCACGACGCCCGCGAAGGGCTCCCCCACCTTCGACCTGCCCCCGGGCGAGCTGGAACTGGGCATCGGCATCCACGGCGAGTCCGGCCGCGAGCGGCGCCCGATGATGACGTCCGGCGAGATCGCCGACTTCGCGGTGGACGCGGTCCTCACGGACCTGGAGCCGGACGGTCCCGTGCTGGCGCTCGTCAACGGCATGGGCGCCACCCCCCTGATCGAGCTGTACGGATTCTGCGCGGAGGTGCAGCGCGTCCTGGACGAGCGCCGCGTCCCGGTCGCCCGTACCCTCGTCGGCAACTACGTCACCTCGCTGGACATGGCCGGAGCCTCCGTGACCCTGTGCCGGGCCGACGAGGAGATGCTGCGGCTGTACGACGCACCGGTGAGCACGCCTGGGCTGCGCTGGGGTTGCTGAAGATGAGTCATGAGCACCGGGCCGGGCCGCGGCCGCCGTTCCGGAAACGGCCGTCGGCCCTTGTGAAGAGGGAGATGTCTTGACCGATCTGACCGACGAGCTGGACGCCGACGCCGTCTTCCGCTGGCTCACCACCGCCGCGGCATCCGTGGAGCGCGAGGCGGATCTGCTCACCGAACTCGACTCGGCCATCGGCGACGCCGATCACGGCAGCAACCTGCAACGCGGCTTCGCCTCCGTCGTGACGGCGCTGGGCAAGGAGTCACCGTCCGCGCCGGGAGCCGTACTGATCCTCGCCGGGCGGCAGTTGGTCTCCACCGTGGGCGGTGCGTCCGGTCCGCTGTACGGGACGCTGCTGCGCCGTACGGGCAAGGCCCTCGGTGATGCGGAACGGGTGACGGGCAGCCAGCTGGCCGAGGCGCTGCGCGTCGGCGTGGACGCCGTGGCCCAGCTGGGCGGCGCGGCGCTGGGCGACAAGACGATGCTGGACGCGCTGTATCCGGGCGTCGAGGCGCTCGCCGCGGGCGGGCCCCATCCGTACGGCGCTGCACGTACCGCAGCCGACGAGGGCGCGCTGGCCACCGTGCCGATGAGGGCGCGCAAGGGCCGCGCCAGCTATCTCGGCGAGCGAAGCGTGGGGCACAAGGACCCGGGCGCCACGTCGTCGGCACTGCTCTTCACGGCCCTGGCCGGGGCGGTCGCCGATGAGTGAGCAGCAGGACACGGACACGGACGCCCCACCGAGGGTCGGGATCGTGCTGGTCTCGCACAGCAAGGAGGTCGCCGACTCCGTGGCACGCCTCGCCGTGGGGCTCGCCGCCGGAAGGGACAGCGCTCCTGTGGAGGGCGCGGGCGGCGGGCCGGACGGCGGCCTCGGTACGAGCGCGGAGCTGATCAGTGCCGCGGCGCACAACGTCGACACGGGCGCCGGCGTGGCCGTCCTCGTCGACCTCGGCAGCGCCGTGCTGACGGTGAAGGTGCTGCTGGCCGAAGGGGACGAACTGCCGGAGAACGCACAGCTGGTGGACGCTCCGCTCGTCGAAGGGGCGATCGCCGCGGTCGTCGCGTCGGCGGGCGGTGCGGACCTCGCGGAGGTCGCGGCGGCGGCCGAGGAGGCGTACCACTTCCGGAAGGTGTGAGCGTTCCGCCGCAGTGCATTCCGGGGCAGTGCGTTCCGGGGACGGGCGTCGGCAGGTTGCGGCGTCCCCGGTTTCAGCACTGCGGGGCGAGCGGTGCGGGCAGCTCGGGCTCCGCTCCGGTCGGCCGTGCCATCGTTCCCGGCCGGGCCCTTCGGCTCAGCTCACGACGCGGAGCCTGGGGGCCGCGGGCTTGCCCGCCGGTGCCGCGGAAGCAGACCGCCGGTCGCCGGGGTCCTGACCGTCCGGGCCGTCCCCGCCTTCCGCCTCCTCCACGCTGCCGGCCGTCGCACGCGCCCAGTCGGCCAGGCCCGCGACGTCGATGCCGTGCGGTGCGTCGCCGCGGTAGGGCTCGATGCCGCCGGCTCCCCGAAGCAGCAGGCGTGCGCCGCCCTTCGTATTGCCGCGGGCGAGGTGCGTGATCCCCACGGCGAGCTGTGCGAGGCCCTTCCACAGCCCGGTCTCATGTTCCGGGCCCGACTTCCAGGCGTCCTCCAGGACCTCGTGCGCGTGGAAGGGCATCCCCTCGTCGAGCAGCCGCTGTGCCTCGTCCAGGGTCTCGCCGGGGGTGCGCACCACGCCCTCGGGCTGCCGGGCGACGCCCTGCTGTCCGTACGGAAGCGGCCTTCCCAGCCCGTCACGGGGACGCGCATTGCGGGCCTTGCCCTCGGGGTCCCGGTCGCGCCGGCCCGCGCGTCCCGCTCCCCGGGCTTCTCCCGAAGCCTCTCCCGAAACGGCTTCCGGGCCGGCTCCGGAGACGGTCCCGGGAACGGTCTCCGGCACGTACTTCACCCCGGCACGCGGATCGTGACCGCAGTGCTCGCACTCCGCGCGCGAACGGTCCTCCCGGACCCTGCCGCACTCCGGGCACACCTGGTCCAGCCAGCACGCCGGTTCCCCGCCCTGCTGCTCGTGGCTCTCCTGCACGTGCTCTTCTCCCTCGCTGCCCGAACCGCGCCCGCCGCACGCCGGCGGCCTCTCAACCGCCCGCGAACACCTCCGTCAGGGGCACTCCGACATCACCGAGTCTCCCCTCGTCGACCGGGAGACCGGAAGTGATCAGCGTCCGTACCGGACCGGTGACGTCCCATACGTTGACGTTCATCCCCGCCAGCACCCTGCGCTCGGAGAGCCAGAACGCGACGAACTCGCGGTCGTCGGTGCTGCCCCTGAAGACGACCCGGTCGTAGCCGCCCCGTTCCACATGGCCGGTGTACTCCATGCCCAGGTCGTACTGGTCGGTGAAGAAGTACGGGAGCCTGTCGTAGCTCACGTCCCCGCCGAGCATCGATCTCGCCGCCGCGGCGGGCTGGTTGAGGGCGTTCGCCCAGTGCTCTACGCGGATGTGCCGCCCGAGCAGCGGGTGGAACGCGTTCGCCACGTCGCCCGCGGCCCAGATGCCGGGGTCCGAGGTGCGCAGCGCCGAGTCGACGCGGACGCCATTGCCGACTTCGAGCCCGGCGTCGGACGCGAGCCGGGTATTGGGGGTGATGCCGACCCCGATGACGACGGCGTCGGCGTCGATCCGCTCGCCGCCGTCCAGCAGCACCCCGTCGACGCGGCCGCGGGCGCCGGTGATCTCGGTGACATGCGTGCCGCAGCGCAGGTCGACGCCGTGAGCGGTGTGGAGACCGGCGAAGACCTGTGCGGCCTCCCGGCCCAGCACTCCCACCAGCGGCAGTTCCCCGGCCTCCAGCAGGGTCACCTCCACGCCTGCCTCGCGGGCGGCGGCCGTGGTCTCGAGACCGATCCAGCCGCCGCCGATGACGACGATCCGGGAGGCGGCGGCGAAGGTCTCCTTGAGGGTGTCGCTGTCGGCGAGGCTGCGCAGATAGTGCACGCCGTCGAGGTTCTCGCCCGCCACCGGGAGCCGCCGCGGGGAGGAGCCGGTGGCCAGCAGGAGCTTCTCGTACGCGAAGGCGCTGCCGTCCGCGAGCCTCACCGAGCGGCCGCCGGGGTCGATGCCGGTGACGGGGACGCCGAGCCGCAGGTCGACGCCGTGCTCCTCGTACCAGCCGCCGGGATGGACGAAGACGTCCTCACGCGGCGACGAGCCCTGGAGGTAGTCCTTCGACAGGGGCGGCCTCTCGTAGGGGCGTTCCTGCTCGTCGCCGACGAGGACGACCGGGCCGTCGAAGCCCTCCTCGCGCAGCGCCTCTGCGGCCTTCGCTCCGGCGAGCCCGGCGCCGGCGATCACGAAGGGGCTGTTCGCGGCCATCTTCTGCACCTCGACTTCTGCTCTTCGGCCGGAAGCCGGCGGGACCCGCCGGGCCTCACGGGGTGTCCGGGCCGCCGCGTCGGCCGGACGCGCTCCGCGGCGCTCCGGTGCGCAGCTCCCTCTCCAGTGTCCCGGACAGATCGCGCCACGAGTCGGCGAACTTCCTGATCCCCTCCTCCTCCAGCGTCGTCACCACGTCGTGGTAGGAGACGCCTGCCACTTCGAGGTCGTCGAGGATCTGCTCGGACTCCGCGTAGGAGCCGTGCACGGTGTCGCCCCGTATGTCGCCGTGGTCCTCGACGGCGCGCAGGGTGGCCTCGGGCATGGTGTTGACGACGTCGGGTGCGACCAGGCCGACGACGTAGCGGGTGTCGTCGTACGAGGGGTCCTTCACGCCGGTGGAAGCCCACAGCGGACGCTGCGGACGCATCCCGGCGGACTCCAGCGCCCGCCAGCGCCCGCCGTCCCGTGCGGTCTCGAAGTGCTGGTAGGCGAGGCGGGCGTTGGCGAGGGCCGCGCGGCCACGCAGCGCCTGCGCCTGCGAACTGCCCGTCTTGTCCAGGCGGTTGTCGGTCTCGGTGTCCATGCGGCTGACGAAGAAGGACGCCACGGAGGCCATGGAGGTCAGGTCGTGCCCGGCGGAGCGCGCCTCCTCCATGCCGGCGAGGAAGGCGTCGACGACCTGGTCGTAGCGGTCGAGAGAGAAGATCAGCGTCACGTTGACGCTGATGCCCTCGGCGAGCGCGGCGCTGATCGCTCCGAGGCCCTCGCGGGTGGCGGGGATCTTCACAAAGAGGTTCGGCCGGTCGACCAGCCACCACAGGGCACGGGCCTCGGCGAGAGTGGCCTCCGCATCGCCGGCGACGCGCGGATCGACCTCGACGGAGACGCGTCCGTCCCGGCCTCCGGTGCTCTCGTGGACGCCGCGCAGCACGTCGCAGGCCCAGCGCACGTCGTAGGCGGTCAGCAGCCGGGCGGTCTCCGCGACGCCGAGGCCCCGGCGCGCGCATTCCGCGATCTGGGCGTCGTAGCGCTCTCCGGATCCGATGGCCTTGTCGAAGATCGTCGGGTTGCTGGTGATGCCCACGACGCCCTGCTCGCTGACGAGCCGCGAGAGCCCGCCGCCGGCGAGCCGCTCACGGCTCAGATCGTCCAGCCAGGGGGCGACGCCTTCGGCCGCGAGGCGTTCCAGGGTGCCGGTCATGTCGTCTCCTCGGGTCGTCTCCCCCGAGCAGTCCATGACTCCAACGTAACGCCGCGCATCGCCGGGCTGTGACCTGCGCGTACGGGCTGCCCCGTAGCGCCGGGCCGGCGGGTCGCGGCGGGACCCGGCGGATCAGACCGGGTCGATGCCCTCGAACCAGGTGGGCCCGTCGCCGGCCGCCTGCTTGATGCGGGTGACGACGAACTCCTCCAGCGCCGGCAGGGCGTCCATCCCGAACCAGCCCACCTCCAGGGACTCGTCGTCGTTCACCCGGGCCTCTCCCCCGACGGCGCGGCAGCGGAAGCAGACGTCCATGAACTGGCAGACGTCGCCGTTGGGGAAGGTCACCGGCTCCTCCAACGCCTGTACGCAGACGACCCGTTCGGCGACGCACAGCACGGCCGTCTCCTCCTCCACCTCGCGCCGCGCAGCCGCGGCGGGCTGCTCGCCCGGCTCGGGGATGCCGCCGATGATCGACCAGCGCCCGGTGTCGGCACGTCTGCCCAGCAGCACGCGCCCCTCGTCGTCGAAGACGACCGCGCTCACTCCGGGCAGATAGAGCAGTTGGTGGCCTGCCGTGGCGCGGATCCGTCGGATGAATTCGGGTGTCGCCATGATCCCGAGCGTACGTGGTCCGCGGGTCTCCCTCCCGTACTGCCGTTCACCGGAGGCACATGACTTCGGTACGGGATATCCACAATCCGCCGGGTACGCACTACGGTTGACGCGCGTAGTCGCAGTCCGCACCTCTTCCGGGGCAGGGGAAGAGGGGTGCGGGATGCGCCGGTTTCGGGGGGTCGCAGGGATGACGTCACCGGTGCACGAGCCGTCGGCGGTGGGCGAGCGGGACAACGGCGCAGCCGATGTCACCGGGGTGCTCGTGCTGGGAGCGTGCGCGGCCTGGGCTCTGATCACGGCCGCGGGGCGGGACGCCAGGCCGGAGGGGCTGCTGCTTGCGGTGCTCGCGGTCGGCGCCGGATATGTCACGGGCCGGATCGCGGGCTCGCTGGCCCCGGCCGGGGCCGCGGTGGGTGCGGGAGCGGTGGGCGTCTTCCTCGCGCTGTTCGGCCCGTCCACCTCGCGCATGATCTCCGGCGGCATCGAGTTCGCGGGGCCCGAGGGGCGTTCCGGGGTGACGGCCGCGCTGCTCACGCTCTCGGTGGGCGCCTTCTGCTGCGCTGCGTGGGCGGCTCCGGCGCGGCCGGTGCGGGTCGTGCTCCGGGTGACGGCGGCGGGCACGGTGGTGGGCGCGCTGCTGGTGGGCACCCCGGTCGGCTCGGCCGCGGCCCTGGCGGTACTGCTGTGCTCGCTCGCTGTCGGGCGGGTGCGCAGGCGCCGGCGATGCCTGGCGGCGATGGCGCTCGCCGTGGTGGCCGTCACCGGGGTCACGTTCGCGGTGGCGCAGGGCGGGCTGCCGCGCGGCGCGACCGTGGCGCTGCACGAGCAGCTCACCGGTCACCGTGTGGAGCTGTGGCAGGACGCCCTCGCGATCACACGGGACCATCCGGTGCTGGGCGCCGGCCCCGACACCTTCCGGGACCTGAGCGTCACCGCGGGAGGCGAGGGCGCGCCGGGGGCGGTCGGCGTGCGGGAGACGGCTCCCGCGCAGCAGGCGCCGTACTCCGACGGCAAGCCGCACTCCGCTCCGCTTCAGGTCGCCGCCGAGCAGGGGCTGCCGGGGCTGGTGCTGCTCGCGGCGGCCTTCGGCTGGCTGCTGCTGGCGCTGCGGATCTCGCCACGTGCGACTCCGCTCGTGCTGACCGCGGCCGCGGCGCTCTCCGCGCTCGGGGCGCTCTCCGCGATAGGGAACGCGCTG
This sequence comes from Streptomyces sp. HNM0575, assembly GCF_012726265.1. GTDB lineage: Bacteria > Actinomycetota > Actinomycetes > Streptomycetales > Streptomycetaceae > Streptomyces. The sequence goes on from NZ_JAASAG010000004.1 coordinate 378,402, forward strand.
AGCTTCACGCAGGTGACCGCCGGGGCGGGGCTTCTCGCGGGCATCGCCTGCGCGAGGGGTCTGGCCGAACCGGCGGCGCGGCCCGAAGACGGATGAGACCCGGTGACGGATGAGACCCGGTGATCGGTCCAGCCGGGAGTCCGGGCAGGGAGGACGGTTCAGGGGGCGACGGCGGCGCCCGCGAGGAGACGGCCCTCCGCGTACGTGCTCGCCGCCTCGGGCAGCCGGGCCGTACGGCCGCTGAGCAGCACGGTCAGCCCGCCAGTCGGGGCGGCACCGGGGTCGGGACGGGTGCCGGTGCGCCGCAGGGCCTGTGCGACGACGGCGTCGGCGGAACGGTAGAGCGCCAGCTCCGGCCCGGCGGCCCGGTCGTCGCCGGGCGCGGAACGCTTCGCGACGGCGGCGCGGATGCGTTCGCCGACGAGTTCGTAGTGGGTGCAGCCGAGTACGACGGCGCGCACTCCGGGGGGCGTCAGGTCCGCCGCCGCGGTGACTGCCACGTCGACGGCGTGCTCCTTGCCGCTCTCCACCGCGTCGGCGAGCCCGTGGCAGGGCACGGCCGTGAACTGGGCGTGCTGCCCGAAGTCCGCGATGAGGCGCCGCTGGTAGGGGCTGCCCGTGGTGGCGGGCGTGGCCCAGATGGCGACGGGACCGCCGCTCTGCGCGGCCGGCTTGACGGCGGGCACGGTCCCGATCACCGGCAGTTCCGGCTCCAGTTCGGCCCGCAGCGCCGAAAGGGCGTACACGGACGCGGTGTTGCAGGCGACGATCAGCGCGTCCGGATCGTGCGCGGCCGCGGCCTTCGCGCAGGCAAGGGCGCGTGCGGTGATGTCGTCGGTGCTGCGCGGTCCCCACGGCATGCCGTCGGGGTCGCTGGAGAGCACGAGATCGGCATCGGGACGGGCTCTGCGTACGGCCGCTGCCGCGGCGAGAAGGCCGATACCCGAGTCCATCAATGCGATCTTCACGGCAGGAACTTTAGCCGATGGGCCGTACGGGCCAGCCTGGTCACCCGTCCCGCTTCCGGTGCGCGGGACCGTACGGCAGCGGGCTCCGGCGTGCGTCGCGGGCGGCCCGGCGTGCGGCAGACTTCGGCGGATGAGCGCGCTGACCTGGATCGCTTCGGGATCGCTTGCCGCATGGCTGTGGCTGCTGGTGGGCCAGGCCCGCTTCTGGCGTACGGACATCCGCCTGCCGCCCGGCCGGGCGCCGGAGACCTGGCCGGCGGTGGCGGTCGTCGTGCCCGCCAGGGACGAGGCGGAGGTGCTTCCGCTCAGCCTGCCGGGGCTCCTCGCCCAGGAGTATCCGGGACGGGCCGAGGTCTTCCTCGTGGACGACGGTTCCACGGACGGCACCGCCGGGCTCGCGCGGCGCCTCGCCAGTGAACTGCCCACGGGCGGCCTGCCGTTGACGGTCACCTCGCCCGGCGAGCCCGAGCCGGGCTGGACGGGCAAACTGTGGGCCCTGCGCCATGGGATCGCTCTGGCGCGGGAACGCACCGGCGCCGGCTTCCTGCTGCTGACCGACGCGGACATCGCGCACGCGCCGGGCTCGCTCCGCGATCTGGTCGCCGCCGCGTGCGGGGCCCGTCTCGACCTGCTCTCGCAGATGGCGCGGCTGCGGGCGGACAGCGCCTGGGAGCGGCTCATCGTCCCCGCGTTCGTCTACTTCTTCGCCCAGCTCTACCCCTTCGGCAGGGTCAACCGGCCCGCGTCCCGAACGGCGGCCGCGGCGGGCGGCTGCGTGCTGCTGCGTACGGAGGCGGCGCTGCGCGCCGGTATCCCGGAGAGCATCAGGGACGCGGTCATCGACGACGTGACGCTGGCCCGCGCGGTCAAGCGCGCGGGCGGCCGGATCTGGCTGGGCCTCGCCGACGGTGTGCACAGCGTGCGCCCCTACGAACGGCTGCCGCAGCTCTGGCGGATGGTGGCTCGCAGCGCCTACGCGCAGCTGGGGAACAACCCGCTGGTGCTGCTGGGCACGGTCGCCGGTCTGACCCTGGTGTATCTGGTGCCGCCGCTGACGGCGCTGGCCGGTTCACCGGTGGGAGCCGCGGCGTGGGCGGTGATGGCGCTGACGTATGTGCCGATGCTGCGCTACTACCGGCAGCCGCCGTGGCGGGCGCTGGCGCTGCCCGTCACCGCGGCCCTGTATCTGCTGATGACGCTGCACTCGGCGGCGCGTCATCACCGGGGGCGTGGTGCCGCGTGGAAGGGCCGTACGTACGCGTGACGGGACCTGCGCGTGGCCGGAGGGGGCGCGCCGTGGTCCGGACCGGTCGGTCGTGAACGGGTCCGTGCCCTGGGAGGTGCACCGGGCCGGTGCCGTAGCCGGTGCCGAACTGCCGCCGGAGGTACGGGAGTTGACTCGCGGCAGGCCGGGGTTCCAGTTCATGCCGCGGCCGTACTCGGAGTCGACGTGACCCTGGTCGGGCGCACCGGCCCGGGCGGTGGCGGTGGCGTTCGTACGGGCGCGGACGGGGGCGCGGGCCTGGCGGCGGGGGCGGCGGCCGGAGCCGCGGGCGACGCTGCGCGCACCGATGCGCCGGCGCTCCCTGGGCCCTCCGCTTCGTCGACACCGATCCCGAAGTCCGTGGCCGGACCGGCCGGTCCGCCCGGTCCACTCCCGTGACCGCGCCCGACCGCGCGCAACCCCGGGCCGCCCCCACTGCGTGGCGTCCCCGCGCTCAACACGTCCACGGTGACGGCCCCTTCGGAGCACCGGCCGGTCTCGATACATACGGCGGCGGCGGCCACGGGGACGTCCGCGACGTTCCGCATCGTCATGGTGTCCGCTTCCCCGCGTACCGTTCCCGGTGGTCCGACGGCGCTGCCGCCCGCGGAGTGCCTGCGTCTCACGCGTCCCGTTACAACATCTCGACACTGGCGCGCGACCGTTTTCCCCCGGTTCGCTGTGATTGGTGACGGGGAGTCACGGCAAGCACGAGAAACCGCTCCTTGACCGGGGTCCCCAACGGCCACAATTTGGGCTTACCTTATGGGCATGACCTCCCCCCGCTACTCCCCTGGCGGCTACTACGCTGGCCCTTCGTACCCCGACACACCGATCTACGACATGCTCGTCAACGAGCGCGGCACACCGCAGATCGCTCCCATCCGTGTCCCGTCGGCGTATGAACCGCTGCCGTCCCTCGCCGCACTGCCACCCGCCCTTCCGGCGCTGCCCGCAGGCCCGAGCCACCACCAGCAGCAGCCCGCTCCTCCGCAGGGCTACCCGGGCGCGACGGGCTACCAGACACCGCCGCCCGGCATGGCCCAGCCCGCGCCGCTCCAGTCGGCTCCGCTGCGTCAGGCGCCACCGCCGCAGATTCCGCAGCAGGCGCCGCCGCAGCGCGGCTTCCCGGATCCGCGCCAGCAGCAGCAGCCCCAACAGCCCCAGCCGCCGCAGCAGATGAGGCCGGTGGCGCCGCCGCGTCCGGCCGCGCCTCGTCCCGCCGCACCCCGGCAGATGCCGAATCAGTACGACGACCCGTACGGCGGGCACCTGTACCCGGGCCGCGGCTACTGACGTATTCCGGCCGTCCTGCCGCCGGGGCCGGGTGACAGGACTGCCGCAGTGAAGTCACCGGCGGGGATGGTCCGTTAGGACTTGACGGTCGAGCCGTGGGGCCCGGCCGCGAACTGACACGCCTGGCACAGGTGCGCGCGCAGCCGTTGCCCGACGGCGCCTCCGGAGACGGTCCGGGGGCATGGGGAGTCAGGGCGACGGCGCCGGGGAGGCAGCCGCTGGAGGTCGGCGTGCCGCCCACGGGGCGAAGTCACGGTGCCGGTACGGCTGTTCGGCGAGGGGCCCGCAGCGGTGCCGGTGCTGCGGTACGGCAGCGGACTCGAAGCGGTCCCGGCGGCCGAGAAAGCGGTACCGGGGGCCGATGAGGCGAGCGACTGGTTCTCGTACCGTCTCCGGTCGCGAGGTCAGGGTCGAGACGGCGCCGCGAACGCAGGAAAAGCGCGGGAAAAAGGAGCCGCTGCGCACCCTCGCCCGCCACCGTCGCTCCGGGGGCCAGCTGGTCTTCGGTCAGAACGTGGCCCGGGAGCATACGGGCAGGGTGCGCAGCGGCGACTCGGTGGAGGTGCTCGCCTGGGCGTGCGCGCACGGGGTGGTGCCCCGCGCGGCGCAGGGGAGGTGCCCGGGCGAGCGCCTCATCTCCGGCGGCCCGTCAGCCGCCGTCGTCCATCAGCCGGGAACGGATCAGGAACCGGACGCCTTCGGGGGCCTCCAGTGAGAATCCGCTGCCGCGTCCCGGCACGACGTCCACCGTGAGGTGGGTGTGGCTCCAGTACGCGAACTGGCTCGCGGACATCCAGAACGGCACCGGATCGTCGACGCCGTCCACCTCCAGCCGTCCGAGCAGCACGTCGGAGTCGCCCGTGCGCAGCTCGCCCAGCTGGTAGCACATCGGTGAGCTGCCGTCGCAGCAGCCGCCGGACTGGTGGAACATCAACGGCCCGTGCTGTCCCGTCAGTTGGCGGATCGTCGCCGCGGCCTCGTCGGTGACGGCGACCCGCTCCGGGTCCCCGGGCGCCGGGCCCCCGGCGACGGCCGGGCCCTTCGCCCGGCCGTCCGCCAGACCCGCCGCGAAGCCGTCGGCCCGCTCGGCGGATGCCATCAGAAGAGCCCGAGCTTCTTCGGCGAGTAGCTCACCAGCAGGTTCTTGGTCTGCTGGTAGTGGTCGAGCATCATCCGGTGGTTCTCGCGGCCGATGCCGGACTGCTTGTACCCGCCGAAGGCGGCGTGCGCCGGGTAGGCGTGGTAGCAGTTCGTCCAGACACGGCCGGCCTGGATGGTGCGTCCGGCCCGGTAGGCGGTGTTGCCGTCCCGGGTCCAAACGCCCGCGCCGAGGCCGTAGAGGGTGTCGTTGGCCGTGGACATGGCGTCCTCGAAGTCGGAGAACCCGGTGACCGCGACGACCGGCCCGAAGATCTCCTCCTGGAAGACGCGCATGCTGTTGTTGCCTTCGAGGATGGTGGGCTTCACGTAGTAGCCGCCCTCCAGTTCGCCTCCGAGTTCGGCGCGGGTGCCGCCGGTCAGCGCCTTGGCGCCTTCCTGCTTGCCGATGTCGAGGTACGAAAGGATCTTCTCGAACTGGTCGTTGGAGGCCTGCGCCCCGACCATGGTCTCGGTGTCCAGCGGATGTCCCTGGACGATCTTCTCCGTACGGGCGATGCCCGCGTCGAGGAACTCCCGGTAGTGGCCCTGCTGGATGAGGGCACGCGACGGGCACGTGCACACTTCGCCCTGGTTGAGGGCGAACATCGTGAAGCCCTCCATCGCCTTGTCGAAGAAGTCGTCGTCGGCGGTGGAGACGTCGTCGAAGAAGATGTTCGGGCTCTTGCCGCCGAGTTCGAGCGTGACGGGCTTCAGGTTCTCCGAGGCGTACTGCATGATCAGCCGGCCCGTGGTCGTCTCGCCGGTGAACGCGACCTTCGCCACGCGGGGGCTGGACGCCAGGGGCTTGCCCGCCTCCGCCCCGAAGCCGTTGACGATGTTGACGACGCCGGGCGGCAGCAGGTCGGAGACGAGGCTCATCCAGAAGTGGATGGACGCCGGGGTCTGTTCGGCCGGTTTGAGTACGACGGCGTTGCCGGCCGCGAGCGCGGGCGCGAGCTTCCAGGTCGCCATGAGGATCGGGAAGTTCCACGGAATGATCTGGGCGACGACGCCCAGCGGTTCGTGGAAGTGGTAGGCGATGGTGTCCTCGTCGATCTCCGACAGCGACCCCTCCTGCGCGCGAATCGCGCCGGCGAAGTAGCGGAAGTGGTCGATGGCCAGCGGGATGTCGGCGGCAAGCGCCTCACGTACGGGCTTGCCGTTCTCCCAGCTCTCTGCGACGGCCAGTTCTTCGAGGTGGTCCTCCATGCGCTGCGCGATGGCGTTGAGCACCGCGGCGCGTTCGGCCGCGGGCCGGCGTCCCCACGCGGGCGCGGCGCCGTGCGCGGCGTCGATGGCACGCTCGACGTCGTCGGCCGTACCGCGGGCGATCTCGGTGAAGGACGCTCCGTTGACCGGAGTGGGGTTCTCGAAGTAGCCGCCCTGTTTCGGGGCGACGTATGTGCCCCCGATCCAGTGGTCGTAGCGGGACTTGTAGTTCATGACGGCCCCGTCGGACCCGGGCGCGGCGTAGCGGCTCATCTTCTGCCTCCCTGGTACGGGCGACCCGCCTCATCCCTGGGGGCGGGCTCGATCTGCGGCAGAGACTAGGGAGCGGAACGTTGCCGATACGTTGCGTGCCCTCTCCTGTCCTCTGAGTACGGGCCCGGTCCGGAAGCGAACGGAGTCCGGCGGGCGTCGCGGGCCGACGGCGGGAGCGCCGTACGGGTCCGCGGGGAGCGCCCGTACAGGCTCGGGTTCAGCGTCAGCAAGGGCTCGGGCTCAGGACCCCGCGGGGGTCTCCAGGCCGTAGGCGCGCCGCAGTTCGCGTACGCGCCCCGCGAGGGCCGTGTTGCGCGCGGACCCGCCCTGGCGGACGGAGAGCAGCGCCTCCCAGATCTCCAGATCGTCCTCGCCCCAGGGCGTACGCACCCATTCCTCCAGCAGCGCGGGCTCGCGCGAGGCCAGCAGGGCGCGGCGCAGCCGGTCCTCCAGCAGCCTGCGCAGCCGTACGACGCCGGGAGCCTCGGACAGCGGCAGCAGCGGCCCCCGGTAGGCGAAGAGCGCGGTGCGCAGATCGCCGTCGGCCAGGGCCTCGCCGACGGCGTCGTGGTCGGTGTGCGGGAGGGTGCGCAGCCGGTACGGGCGCGATTCGAGCAGCGGGCCCAGCAGGCCGCGCAGCCGGGAGAGTTCGGCGCGCAGCGTGACGGGCGTGACGGCGCGCTCGCCGTACAACTCCAGCGCGAGCCGTTCCCCGGTGAGGCCCTCCGGGTGTGCGGCGAGGAGCACGGCGATCTCGCTGTGGCGGCGGCCGAGGCGCAGCGGCGCTCCCCCTCCGCTGTCGAATACCGCCTCGTCTCGGCCGAGGGCGTTGAGCACGGGTGCGCGCGTGGCGGATGTGCCGCCGGCGGCGCTCAGTTCGGCGAGATACGCCTCCGCGGCGCGGGCCGTGGCCTGCACGAGGGCGAGGCTCTGCGGGGCTGCGAGGTGGTCGCCTCCGGTGATGTCGACCGCGCCGATGAGGCGGTGGGTGCGCGGATCGTGCACGGGTGCGGCGGCGCACGTCCACGCCTGCACCGGGCGGCAGTAGTGCTCGGCGGTGAAGATCTGCACGGCGTGGTCGACGGCGAGGGCGGTGCCGGGCGCGTTGGTGCCGCTGTACCGCTCCGACCAGCGGGCACCCGGCACGAAGTTCATCCGCTCGGCATGGCGCTGCACCTGGGAGTGGCCCTCGACCCACAGCATGCGGCCGTTCTCGTCGCACACGGACAGCAGATGGGCGCCGTCGTCGGCGACGGTGCCGAGCAGTTCGCGGAAGAGCGGCATGACGCGGGCGAGGGGGTGCGCGGAGCGGTACGCGACCAGGTCGGCGTCGGCCAGGTCGATGCCGGTGACGCCCTCCGGCTCCACGGAGGCGCCGGCACAGCGCTGCCACGACTCGGCCACCACGTTCCGTACCTGCGAGCCGATGGCGCCGCGGGTGACGAACTCCTCGTGCGCGCGGCGCACCTGGCCGGTCCGTTCGGCCGCGTCTGCCCCTGTCTCCAGCGCCAGCCATGGATTAAGCACACCGTCATCGTGCCGCGCGTCACAGCGCCAGGCAACGCTGAGGACCGGACCGGGACAATCCGGCACACAATCCGCCACATGTTTCCTTCACCGGACCGCCCCGCGATCCGCCCCCACCGGAGACGTACGCCGCTTCCCCGTTCCCGTTCCCCTTCCCCCGGAGACCGGAGACCGGGGACCGGGGAGGGCCCGAGCGGTCGGTGTCAGCGGGCGGGCTTCCTGGTACCCGTCCGTCATGCAGACCCCGACCTCGCTCTCCGACGAAGAGACCGCACAGCTCGACGCCCACTGGCGGGCCCTCAACTATCTCTCCGCGTGCCAGCTGTACTTGCGGGACAATCCGCTGCTCCGGGAGCCGCTGCGCGCGGAGCACATCAAGCCCAGGCTGCTCGGGCACTGGGGTTCGGCGCCCGGTCTCGGGCTGGTCTACACGCATCTCAACAGGGCCGTACGCGAGCACGGGCTGGAGGCCATGTGCGTGTGGGGCCCGGGGCACGGCGCACCCGCGGTGCTCGCGGGCGCGTGGCTGGAGGGCACGTACGGAGAGCTCGAACCGGACCGCAGCCGCGACACGGAAGGCATGCTCGGCCTGTTCCGCGACTTCTCCAGTCCCGGCGGGCTGCCCAGCCATACGGCGCCGGACGTGCCGGGCTCGATCCAGGAGGGCGGCGAGCTGGGGTATGCGCTGGCGCACGCATACGGCGCCGCGTTCGACAATCCGCGCCTGCTGGTGTGCGCCGTCGTGGGCGACGGCGAGGCGGAGACCGGGCCGCTGGCGGCGTCCTGGCACTCCGGCAAGTTCCTCGACCCGGTGCACGACGGCGCGGTGCTGCCCGTGCTCCACCTCAACGGGTACAAGATCGCCAACCCGACGCTGCTCGCCCGCATCCCGGAGGACGAACTCGACTCCCTGCTGCGCGGCTACGGCTACGACCCGCTGCACGTCACGGCGCACCCGGACACCCCGCACGAGGAGACCCACCGCGCGCTGGCCGGCGCGTTCGACGTGGCGCTGGAACGCATCGGGCAGTACCAGCGGGAGGCCCGTGCCCGTGCGGCTGAGTCCGCAGAGAGCGACGCCGCCGCGCCGCCGCCCGACCCGGGGCACCGGCCGCGCTGGCCGGTGCTGGTGCTGCGTACGCCCAAGGGCTGGACGGGTCCGGCCGAGGTGGACGGCGTCCCCGTGGAGGACACCTGGCGCTCGCACCAGATCCCCCTCTCCGGCGTGCGCGAAGACCCGCAGCGGCTGCGGCAGTTGGAGGAGTGGCTGCGCTCGTACCGCCCCGATGAGCTGTTCGGCGCCGACGGCAGGCCCTCGGGGCAGGTGCTGGCCTGCGTGCCCGAGGGCGAACGCAGGCTGGGCGCCGTGCCGCAGGCCAACGGCGGCCGGCTGCTGCGCGAACTGCCGGTCCCCGCGCTGGAGCCGCACGCCGTGGACGTCGAGCGGCACGGGCACACCATGCACGAGCCGACGCGGGTGCTCGGCGGAATGCTCACCGAGCTGTTCCGGGACACGCAACAGCGCCGCGACTTCCGCCTGTTCGGTCCCGACGAGACGGCCTCCAACCATCTCGACGGCACCTTCGACGCCACACCGCGCGGCTGGCAGGCGCGGACGCTGAAGACCGACGAGCACCTCGGTGCGCACGGCCGGGTTCTGGAGGTGCTCTCGGAGCACATGTGCCAGGGGTGGCTGGAGGGCTATGTGCTCACCGGGCGGCACGGTCTCTTCGGTTCGTACGAGGCGTTCACGCACATCGTCGCCAGCATGGCCGGACAGCACGTGAAGTGGCTCCAGAGCTCCCGCGAGGTGCCGTGGCGCAGGCCGCTGGCCTCCCTCAACTACCTGCTCACGTCGCACGCCTGGCGCCAGGACCACAATGGCTTCTCCCACCAGGACCCGGGCTTCATCGACCACATCCTGAACAAGAGCCCCCAGGCCGTACGCGTCTATCTGCCGCCGGACGCCAACACGCTGCTGTGCGTGGCCGATCACGTGCTGCGCACGCGGGACACCGTGAACGTGGTCGTCGCCGGCAAGCAGCCGTGCTTCGACTGGCTCTCGCTGCCGGAGGCGCGCGGCCACTGCGAACGCGGCCTCGGCGTCTGGGAGTGGGCGGGCACCGAAGAGCCCGGCGGCGAGCCCGACGTGGTGCTCGCGTGCGCGGGCGACGTGCCCACGCAGGAGATCCTCGCGGCGGCCTCGCTGCTGCGCGAGCATCTGCCGCGGCTGGCGGTGCGGGTGGTCAACGTCGTCGACATCGCGCGGCTGATGCCGCACTCGGAGCATCCGCACGGGCTGGAGGACGCCGACTTCGACGCCGTCTTCACCCGCGACAAGCCGGTGATCTTCGCCTACCACGGCTATCCGTGGCTCGTTCACCGGCTCGCGTACCGGCGTGCGGTGCACGACTCGCTCCACGTGCGCGGCTACAAGGAGATGGGCGCCACCACGACGCCGTTCGACATGGTGGTCCGCAACGACATGGACCGCTACCGGCTCGTGATGGACGTCGTCGACCGCACCCCCGGTCTGCCCGTACGGGCCGCGGGCCTGCGTCAGGCCATGGAGGACGTGCGCACCCGGCACCACGCGTGGGTCCGCGAGCACGGCACGGACCTTCCGGAGGTCGCCGAGTGGAGCTGGTCCGGCACCCGGGCATGAGATCGCGCGCCGCCTCCGCGCCCCGTGCCCGCCGCCTCGCTGGTGGCACGGGGTGCAGCCCTTGTTCGTACACCCGCCCTCCGGGAGGCCGGTAGGCGACGGGGTAAGGTCTGAGTTCCACGAGGGGGTGGACCACGGGGCGGGACTCTGACCATGTTCCGGTGATTTGAGTCTCTTTGGGCCGTTCCCACGCATGTACCTCCAGCCAAGAGGTACTCACGCACGTGGAGAAGGGGGTGAGAAGTCATGCGCGCGATCGTCGGTCTGTGGCGCTGGCGCAGCAACCCGCTGTGCCGCCGGAGCGACCGTACAGAAGCATGGCTGGCACTAGGTGCCATGATCCTTGTCGTCCTCGTGGCGCCGCTCGCCGCGTGGCTCGGAGCCTCGGCGGCGCACACGGCGCTGCTGAAGAACGCGGAAGAGCAGAGGAGTGGCCGCCACCAGGTGTGGGCGGTGGCCGAATCGGTGCAGGACCGGGCTCCGTTGGACTCCGATCCCGAGTCGGCCTCGCAGCAGCCCGACCGCCGTCACGTGGTCGCGCACTGGGCCGGCCCGGACGGCAGCAGCCACAAGAGCACCGTCACCACGAGCAAGAGCGTCCAGCCCGGTGAGCGTTTCCACATCTGGACGGACGCCGAGGGCATGGCCACGACCCGTCCGATGGGCCCGCAGACCGCTTCCTCGTACGCCGCTCTCGCAGGGCTGGCGGCCGGAGCTGGTACCGCCGGTCTCGTGGAGGCCGGACGGCGCCTGACGACGCGGCAGTTGCTGCGCCGCCGTTACGCGCTGTGGGACTCGGAGTGGGCCCGCATCGGCCCCGACTGGGGACGTACGGGCTCCAACAACTGAGCCGCCCCGGGGCACCTGTGCCCGCCCCGTCGAGTGGACGCGCGTAGCAGCGTACGGACGGTGTCCGTGGTGCGGCCGAAGTGCGGACACGTGGCCGCGGCGCTCCTGGCGCACGCTACGGTGGTGCGACTCGGCGCACGTATCAACGCGCCACAGGAACTTCGAGGTTGGGGCACAACTGTCCATGGCACAGGGCTCGGTGCAGGTGACGCAGGCCGGTACGTCGCGCTGGCGGCGACGCACAGGGGATTACGGCTCACTCTCAGCAGCCCTGGAGGCCGCCACGGACGGCGACGTGATCACCGTCGCCCCGGGTACGTACCGCGAGAACCTGGTGCTCGAGCGCACCGTCACCCTGCGCGGCCCGGAGCGTGCCGCGGCCGGCTCGGTGCGCATCGCGCCGGCCGAGGGCGTCGCCCTGACCGTGCGGTCCTCCGCCGTCGTACAGCATCTTCAGATCGAGGCGCAGGACGCCGCGTCGCCCGCGCTGCTCGTCGAGGACGGCGCCGCGGAGCTGAACGGCCTGCGGGTGATGACGCGTTCGGCCTCCGGGATCGAGGTGCGCGGCGGCGCCCGGCCCACCGTGCGCCGCTGCACCGTCGACAATCCGGCCGGCACGGGCATCACCGTCACCGGCGGCGCCGGCGGCGTCTACGAGGAGTGCGAGGTCGTCTCCGCCGGCCAGTCGGGCGTCTCCGTGCGCGACGGCGCCCATCCGCGCCTCGAGCGGTGCAGCGTCCACCACGCCACGGGCGCCGGCCTGTCGCTGCACGGCGACGGCAGCGCGGCCGAGGCGGTCGGCTGCGAGCTGTACGAGATCAAGGGCAGCGGCGTGCAGGTCGTCTCCCGTGCCACGGGGCATCTCACCGACTGCCGCGTGCACCGCACCTCCGCCGACGGCGTCACCCTCGACACCGACGCCGTGCTGACGCTCGCCGACTGCGACATCCACGACATCCCCGAGAACGCCCTTGATCTGCGCTCCCGTTCGGTGCTGACGCTGACCCGGTCCACGGTGCGGCGCTTCGGCCGCAACGGCCTGTCGGTGTGGGACCCGGGCACCCGCGCCGACGCCAACAGCTGCGAGATCCACGAGAGTACGGGCGACTACCCGGCGGTGTGGATCAGCGACGGAGCGAGCGCCGTGCTCGACTCGTGCCGCGTGCACACCGTGCCGGACGCGCTGTTCATCCTCGACCGCGGCTCACGCGCCGACGTCATCGACAGCGATCTGTCCCAAGTCCGCGGCACGGCCGTCTCGGTGAGCGACGGCGCGACCGTGCAGCTGGACGACTGCCGCATCAGGGAGGCGGCGACGGGCGCGTGGTTCCGCGACCACGGCAGCGGCGGCACCCTCGCCAACTGCACGGTCGACGGGGCCGCCACGGGCTTCATCGTCACCAAGGGAGCCGACCCGGACATCGACCGGTGCACGGTCACCTCCCCCTCGGAGGCCGGCTTCTACGTCTCCGCCGAGGGCCGCGGCACCTTCCACGGCTGCCGCGTCAGCGGATCGCAGGGGTACGGCTTCCACATCATCGACGGCTGCCGTACGACGCTGCGCCGCTGCCGCACGGAGCGGTGCGCCCGCGGCGGCTTCGAGTTCGCGGAGACGGGCCCCGTCGTCGAGGACTGCCGCAGCGACGACACCGCCACGGTCGCGGCGCCGGGCGAGGCGGAGAAGTCTCCACGCTCCGCGAAGAACGGATCGGGAAAGGCGCCGTCGGGCAACGGCGCAGCGGACGGCAAGGCCGTGCCGACGGCGCTGCTTCCCGCGACGACGACGCCCGCCCCGAAGAAGACCGCCAAGGCAAAGCAGGCCTCCGCCGGCGACGGCGGCGAGGCACAGCCGCCCGCGGTGCCGGCACGTCCCGCGCAGGAGGTGCTCGGCGAACTGGACACGCTGGTGGGCCTGGAGAGCGTCAAGCGCGAGGTGCGCGCGCTCACCGACATGATCGAGGTGGGGCGGCGCCGCCAGCAGGCCGGGCTCAAGGCGGCGTCGGTGCGGCGGCACCTCGTCTTCACGGGTTCGCCCGGCACGGGCAAGACCACCGTGGCGCGCCTGTACGGGGAGATACTCCACGCCCTCGGGGTCCTGGAGCGCGGTCACCTGGTGGAGGTCTCCCGCGTCGACCTCGTCGGCGAACACATCGGCTCGACGGCGATCCGCACGCAGGAGGCCTTCGACCGGGCCCGCGGCGGGGTGCTCTTCATCGACGAGGCCTACGCCCTCTCCCCCGAGGACGGCGGGCGCGACTTCGGCCGCGAGGCCATCGACACCCTGGTGAAGCTGATGGAGGACCACCGCGAGGAGGTCGTGGTGATCGCCGCGGGCTACACCACGGAGATGCAGCGCTTCCTCGCCGTCAACCCCGGTGTGGCGTCCCGCTTCTCACGCACCATCACCTTCGGCGACTACACGCCGCGGGAGCTGCTGCGGATCGTGGAGCAGCAGGCCGAGGAGCACGAGTACCACCTCGGGGACGCCGCGACCGAGGCGCTGCTGAAGCACTTCACCGAGCTGCCCAAGGGGCCCTCCTTCGGCAACGGGCGTACGGCGCGGCAGACCTTCGAGTCGATGGTCGAACGGCACGCGGGCCGGGTGGCGCAACTGCCCGACCCGAGCACCGAGGACCTCACCCTCCTCTACGCGGACGACCTGCCCGGATCAGGCTGAGAGTCGGGACCCTCCCGGGTTGCCCGAACCGTCCGGTCCGTCCGGCCCGTCCGGCCCGTCCTCGCCGTCGCCGCTACCCGCGTCCGCGCCGGGGCCCGCGTCCGCCTCGCCGTCATCCGTGAACTGCCCGGCGTCCGCGGCCACTTCGCTTCCGCTCCCTCCCTGCTGCGGTAGGCCCTGGCCCTGCTGCGGCACGCCCTGCTGCGGCACGGCGGCCTGCGGCCCCGAGTCATGGCTCCGCAGCCGGAGCAGCAGGCTGTCGCGCTCCTCGTCGAAGACGGGATCGGCCGGATACTCGCCGTGCCCCAGGATCGGCGCCGGAAGCGGGTGGTGCAGGGTGCGCCCGTACTGGAGCGGGTCGGTCAGCGGGCCGCGGTCGACGTCGGTGCCGCAGTCGATGCGCACCGGGCCGCCGATGGGGTCGGTCAGGCGCCACAGGTTGCGCCAGCAGTGCACCTGCCGGTGGAGGTCGTGGAGCTGCCGCGGCCCGAAGTACGCGGGGAACCAGCGCCCGTAGAGGCGTTCCAGCGGAGAGCCGTACGTCAGCAGCGCGACCTTTCCGCGGGTGCGGCGGTCCAGGTGCCACACGGCCGCCGCGGCCAGCACACTGCCCTGCGAGTGCCCGGAGATCACCAGCCGTCCGCGGGTCAGCTCCGTCCAGGTGGCCATCCGCCAGGCCAGGTCCGGTACGGCGCGTTCCGCGTAGCAGGGCGGGGAGAAGGGGTGCGCCGCGCGCGGCCAGAAGGTCCCCACGTCCCACAGGATGCCGATGGTGCGCCGGGCCGACGGGTCGCGGTAGGCACGCCGGCCCCAGGCGACGAAGAGGACGAAGGCGAGGCCGACCAGCCATGAGCCGAGCACCTGCACGGTGTCGGCGAAGCCGTCGACGATCGCGGCCCGTCCGTCCGCGGCCCGTCCCGGCACCTCTCCCGTGAGCCAGGTGCCCAGCACGCCGGCCCCGCCGAGGAGCAGCGTTATCGCCGCCACCGTGCCCACGACCCACGGCACGGCGTCGGTGAGGGCGGCGCGGGAGATGACGGCCGCGATCCGTCGCGAGCGGGAGGGGTCGGGCACCACGTCCGGGTAGGCGCTCTCCACCTCGTCGGTCAACCGGCGGCTGCGCCGGGAGACTTGGAGGAGGAACCAGGCCGTCAGCACGAGCAGCGCACCGAGCAGTACGGGAACGGCGGAGGCCTGCCAGGTCAGCAGCGTCGGCGGGCCTTCGATGTACCCGTTGCCCATGCCGGGCGTGCCCGCGCCGTCCAGCCAGTCGCCTACGCGCTGCGTCACGCCGCCGGACATCACCCCGCCCAGCGCGCAGGCGATCATCGCGACGCACGCGGAGCCGAGGCCCTTCAGCGCCGTGCGTTCGGCCGGCCGCCTCCGGTGGAGGACGAGGCCGATCACTCCCATCGCCGCGACGAGCACGCCCTGTCCGACGGCGAGCACGCCGAACGTCTCGTCGCCCGGCAGCTCACCGCCGTGCGAGATCCACCCGGGGCGCGACCACGAGGCGTGGAGAACGGCCAGCAGCAGGACTCCGGCGGCGATCCCGGGCAGCGCCCGCACGGTGAACCTGTCGACGACGTCGTCGGGTTCGCTCTCCTTGCGGCCCCGCCGGCACACCACGTACAGCACCCACACCGCACACGCCACGACGGCGGTCTCGGTGAGCCAGCCCACGGCGTCCAGTGCCGTGCTGCCTCCCGGCTTGCGGTCGTGGCGGGTGGTGGCGGCGGCCACGGCCGCGGCGACGGTGAGGAAGCCGGCCGCGGTGTGCGCGGCACGCAGCCGGGCCACGAGGCGCTTGCCGTACCAGAAGCCGGGCAGGCAGAGCGCCGGCCGGTTGCGGCCCTCCCGGTCGTACTCGTCGACGGGCCTGCGCAGCGGCGGCTGCGACTCGTACGCCGCCCAGGTGCGGTGCGAGAGCCACCACAGCAGCAGCGTCAGCGCGGCGGGCACGACCGCGGCCAGTGCGAGCCGCCGGCCCGGCTGGCTCCACCAGCCGCCGTCGCCGGACGGGTCCTGCGCCATGAAGCCCAGCCAGGAGTGCCCGTCGGCGCACCCGGCCGAGCCCGCGCACTGCCACGCCACGAGATCCATGGCGACCTCGCAGGCCGCGGAGACAAGCAGCACCGTGAGGCTGAGGGCGACCAGGCGCACGAAGACGCCGTGCGTGCGGGCCAGCAGTAACCGTCGGCCGTAGTCGGCGGGGCGCATCCAGTGCGCCAAGTTGGCGACCATGAACGGCAGCAGGATCAGCCACAGCGCACGCGAACCGTTGCCGGACGTCAGATTGGACCAGGAGTACGCCTCGGGCACCGGCTTGTCGGTGTAGTCCTGCGGGCGGGCCTCGGCGTCGACGTCGTCGGTGCGCCGGTAGACGGCGGCCGTCGTGTCGCCGGTCATGCGCTCGATGCGCGGGTCCCCGAGCATCTCCTGCGGCGTCGTACCGCCCACGCCGTGCACGAGCAGTTCGAGATTCAGGCCCGGAGGGGGCTTGACTCCCGACTCCCCGGGGGCAGTTCGCGGAATGTCCTCCGCCGCCTCGCCGTATCCGTCCTGCCGGTCGCCGTACTCGGCCTTCTGCAATGCTCCGCTCCCCCGAGGTGTTGCGTGCTTCCGCCGACGCTGCCGCGTTCCGTCCAGCATCCTTCCCCTGAAGGGCGGGCCAAGCCCGTCCACACACAAGCCACGCGAAATCGTGACGTGCGCTGCCACCTTTTCCGGGTGGGAGGATGGCCGGACGCGGAGTCGGCGCGGCGGCACGGCGCGGCACGACACGGGACGGCACGACACGAGACGGCACGGCACGGGACGGGACGAAGGGACGGCGGCCACGGTGAACTCGCTGGGCGACAACCAGAACCTGCTCGCGGAGCAGCGCCGGGCGCTCATCCTCGAGCAGCTGCGTGAGCGCGGCGGCGTGCGCGTGAACGAGCTGACGCGCACCCTGCTGGTCTCCGACATGACGGTGCGCCGCGACCTGGACGTGCTGGCCCGCCGCGGCGCCCTGGAGAAGGTGCACGGCGGTGCGGTCCCGCTCGCCGACGCCAGCACGCACGAACCGGGCTTCGAGGCCAAGTCCTCGCTGGAGCAGTCCGCGAAGGAGGACATCGCCCGTGCCGCGGCGCCGCTGGCGAAGCCGGGCAGCGCGGTCGCGCTGTCCGGCGGTACGACGACGTACGCGCTGGCGCAGCAGCTCACCGAGGTGCCCGACCTGACGGTGGTCACCAACTCGGTGCGCGTCGCCGACGTCTTCCACTCGGCGCAGCACCGGACGGCCGCCGGCGGGCAGGCCCACGCGGGCGCGGCGACGGTGGTCCTCACCGGCGGCGTGCGTACGCCCTCGGACTCTCTCGTCGGCCCGGTCGCCGACGCCGCGATCCGTGCCCTCCACTTCGACGTGCTCTTCCTCGGCGTGCACGGCATATCGGCCGAGGCCGGGCTGTCGACCCCCAACCTGGCGGAGGCGGAGACGAACCGGCGCTTCGTCGGCTCCGCACGGCAGGTGGTGGTCGTGGCGGACCACACCAAGTGGGGCACGGTCGGGCTGAGTTCGTTCGCCTCGCTGGAGGAGGTCGGCACGCTCGTCACGGACGGCGGCCTGCCGCACGAGGCCCGCGACCGGATCCGCGAGCATGTGCGCGAACTGGTGGTGACGGGCGCTACGGAGACGGCCGCGGGCGGCGGACAGGCGTAACCTGCGGAAACTCCGAGATCGGCCCCCGGAGCGCACACGCCGGCACACCTCGTGAAGTGAGCGCAGCCCCGCCGACTTGGCTGCCTGCGGGGCTCGGTCGTGCTCGCGCTCAGAGCTGGGCTGAGGCCAGCAGGTCGCGCACCCCAGCGTGGTCGCGGTGCGACTCGAACCGCTTCAGCGTGTCCTTGAGCATCGCGTCCGTGCGCGGGCTCGCCGTCTGGTGGGACAGCTCAACCGCCTTGCGCGCGCTGGACGTCGCGGCGTCGAGGTCTTCGGCGTCCACGTACGAGCCAGCCAGCCAGCCAGCATAGAGCGCCATCTCGCGAGCGTGCGTGTCGTCGTACGGCGCACTCAGCTGTTCGAGGATCGGCACTGCCCGCTTGTCGTGCAGCTCCGCCCAGCACCGTCCGGCCATGATCTGCGACTCGTCCCGGTTGATCCAGTAGACGCTATCCGGCTCATCTTCCTCGATCCCGTCTCGTCGGTCGTGGCTGTCTTCCACGATGCCGAGGGCCCGCGATACACCGTGCGCGTCCCCCGTACGAGCGCAGGCCCATGCGAGGCGGTCCGCGAGGACGACGCGCACGACGGGGAGCACGGCGGTGCCCGCGTTCACGAGGGACGCCTTCGCCATGGCTACGGACTCGTCGGGCTCCTTGCTGGAGGCGGTGAGGTAAGACAGCTCGCTGAGCGCGGTGGCGGCAAGGGTGCGGTTGCCCGCTTGGTTCGCGGCGGTCGCTGCGGCCTGGGCAAGCTTCTTCGCTCGCTCCAACTTCCCCGCGTCGAAGGCGGTCCACGAGGCGAACTGGTGCAGCTCGGCGAGGGTCGAGAGAAGTTCCCTGCCCACAGCCTGAGTGAACGTTCCGCTCCCGGCCAGGGTCGACAGCTTGCGGATCTCGTCCAGCGCCAGGGGGTACACCGACGCCCCACCCTGGTAATCATCCAGTCGGCGCAGTTCGGCGACGCGCTCACCGAAGCGAGTGACGTCCGAGCGTCCCACGCGGCGGCCCTTGGCGCTTGCTTCCGGTGCGGACAGGGCCACGCCAGCGATCGACGCTGCCCCGACGAACTGTCTGCGGTTCACGGGCGCCACCTCCGTATCTGCGGTACCCGCTGCACGGGACTCGTCATCATCATCCCCTCTGAGCATGCCCGCCAAGGCTTCGGGAGTGATCTCCATGAGTCGACAGATACGAGGCTGCTGCCACGCCTGCGGCGTTGATGTGCCCGATTCCCAGCGGCGGACCGTGCTGACCGCCACCATGAGCGCGTCGGCGAACTGTTCCTGCGTGTAGCCACAGACCTTACGGCGGGCTCTGAGTGCATGACGTGCCATCAACGGGCCTCTGTAGAAGCGAAGTTGCACTACAGAGTAGGGCATGAGCGGTTAGTGAGCGCAAAGTGCGCGGTTCCTGCTCTGGGCTCTCCCTGCAAGTACACGTTGACTGTCGGTCATCAGACCAAGAGGTGAGCCGACATGGGGTGTGCAGTATGCAGACGGCTACAGGAACAAGAGGCTCAGGCGAAGCGGAGCGGCGACCACAGCGCAGCACGGAACAGCGGGACGCCTACTACCAAGAGGCCAAGAGGTGGGCGCTGATCCAATGCCGGGGGCTCGATGACGATGGCAGCAATTCACGAGACGTTCCGTAATCACGGAAAGGAAAGTCAATCCGATGGCTGCCCGTACAGCCGCCCCTGCACAGCCACTGAGTTGGGGCCCGAAAGGTCTGCCGGTGCCCTTTGTCACGGCCTGGAGCGAAGAGAAGCCCACGGCCCGGTCGTTGACCACCCGCACCGATGGCGCCGGCTTGTGCTACAGGGACGAGACGCCCGCGGACCGAGATCAGCACGGCGTGCTGTGGGCACGCATGAGACTGGCCCCCGGGGAGGGGCGCCCGCGCTACCGGCTGCTGCACCCGGTCCGTCAACGGCACGCGATGCGGGCGCTGTTGTGCCAAGGCTGCGGAGGTTCGGCAAGCCGAACGTCGCGTGGGTGGCTGTTTCTGATGCCGGGCTCGGACATATCGGCGGGCACGGATGAAGTGGAAGGGATGGAGAGTGCCCTGTGCACCAAGCCCCCAGTCTGTGAACCGTGCGCGCTTCTCGCCCCTCGCCACTGCCCGCACCTGACGAACCCGATCGCCGTACGATCCCGTCGGCCCCGCGTGTGGGGTGTCTTCGGCGACCAGTACGCACCCGCCAGCACGAGCAGGGGGTTCACCCACGTCCCGACGGACGGCTACCTGCCCTACGGCCGGTCAGCGTGCGCACGCTGGTTCGTTGCCAGCCAACTTGTACTGGAACTCACCCGTTGCACCCGCGCACCGCTGCCCACCGGTCACTGACGTTGCGCCCCTTCTCCCCGTCAGCCCGTCCAGTCGCCCGTTGCGAGGAACGTCTCGATGGTCTGGCTGTACGGATCGATGTCGAGGCCCTGTCCCGCGAGCCAGTCGTCGGAGTAGTACTTGTCGAGGTAGCGGTCCCCCGGGTCGCAGATCAGCGTGACGACGCTGCCCGTACGTCCCTGCGCGTACATCTCGGAGACGATCTTCAGGGCGCTCCACAGCCCCGTGCCCGTTGAGCCGCCCGCGCGCAGCCCCGTGGCGCGTTCGAGGGCGCGCAGCGCCGCGACCGCGGCGGCGTCGGGGACCTTCATCATCCGGTCGACGGCGGACGGCAGGAAGCTGGGCTCCATGCGGGGGCGGCCGATGCCTTCGATGCGTGAACTGCCGTCGCTGGAGGCCTCGTTGTCACCGGTGACCCAGCCGTCGAAGAAGCAGGAGTTCTCCGGGTCGGGTACGCAGACGCGGGTGTCGTACTGCATGTAGTGCACGTAGCGGGCGATGGTCGCCGAGGTGCCGCCGGTGCCGGCGGTGGCCACGATCCAGGCCGGTTCCGGGAAGCGTTCGAGCTTCATCTGCTCGTACACGGACTCGGCGATGTTGTTGTTCCCCCGCCAGTCGGTCGCGCGCTCGGCGTAGGTGAACTGGTCCATGTAATGGCCCCCGGACTCGGCCGCGAGGGCGGCGGAGACCTCGTACACGGTGCGCGGGTCGTCCACGAGGTGGCACCGGCCGCCGTGGAACTCGATGAGCCTGGTCTTCTCGCGGCTGGTCGTGCGCGGCATCACCGCGATGAAGGGGACGCCGATCAGCTTCGCGAAGTAGGCCTCGCTCACCGCGGTGGAACCGGACGACGCCTCGATCACGGGCCTGCCCGGCCGGATCCAGCCGTTGCACAGCCCGTAGAGGAACAGCGAGCGCGCGAGGCGGTGTTTGAGGCTGCCGGTGGGATGCGTCGACTCGTCCTTGAGGTACAGGTCGACGCCCCACCGCTCGGGCAGCGGAAAGGACAGCAGGTGAGTGTCGGCGCTGCGGTTGCTGTCGGCCTGCACCTTGCGCACGGCCTCCTTCAGCCACGCGCGGTACTCCGGGTCGCTGCGGTCCACGTCGAGGGTGGCCGCGCACCGGGACGGGGCGGAGAGCGGTGCGAGGCCCGCGGCGTCGGGGCCGGCAGCGCTCCCGGCGACGGTCTCGGCGGCGGTCTCGGGGATCGGCCCCGTGGCGTTCCCGGCGGCGTCTCCGGTGAAGGAGGACCGTGCGGGCTCCGGTGCCGGTTGTTCGGTGGTGCTCACACGACCGATCCTAAAAGGGCCCCCTGGTGGAGCCCGCGGGTTGCGGGCACACTTCCAAGAGGGTATGGGGCGGCCGGCCGGGGGACCCAGGGGCCGCGAGACTGGTGGGAGGCGATCGTGGCGGAGCCGGAGTACGACGCGGGCGGGGTCCGGATACGGCGGATGCTCCGCTCACTCACACGCGCGGGTCATGTCCTCGTGCGTGACGGGCAGTTGGTGCTGATGACGAGCTACGGGAGCGAGATCGACAGCGGCCCCGTGGACCAGGTCCGCATCAACGGCTACGGCATGCCGGACAGTGCCCTGGCGACGATCAGCGGTACGCGCTATGTGCTTCAGTTCGGTCTCGGCCGCCGTGACGGCCTGCTGAACGCGGTGCGTACGGCGCGCGCCAAGGTCGCGGCCGACCGGGGAATCCTCGGGACCTGAGCCACGGGACCTGAGTCACCGGTCCCTCCTCGCGTTGCGGGACACGGGGCACCGTTTCATCCTTACCGTGTGTCTTTCCTCACATATGTCTCGCAGGTTGCGCATGCACCGGTCCGCTCCCTGACCGCACGGTCCGTGGAGTCCTCGCCATGACGGCCCGTACCACCGGGAAGTCGCGCACCCACTGCGCGGTCGAGTTCCAGGCACTGCCCTCACGGATCGGGCAGGTGCGCCGGATCGTCACCGCCCAGTTGCGCTACTGGCGGCTGGAGCCGCTCATCGACGCGGCCGCGCTCGGGGTCACCGAGCTGCTCACCAACGTCCACAGGCACACCGGCTCCGACAAGCACTGCACCGTCGAGATCGTCTTCCGCAGGGATCACTTGACGGTGTCCGTACGGGATCACGACCCGCGCCTGCCCCGGGTACGGGCGGCCGAGCCGTCCGCGACCAACGGCCGGGGGCTGGCGCTGATCGCCGCCGTCAGCGCGAGCTGGGGCATGCGCGCGCAGAACGACGGCTCGGGGAAGGTCGTGTGGTTCACGCTGCCGGTCACGCTCGGGACGCCCCCGCCGCGTACGGCCGGCGCCCCGCCCGCGCTGCTCGACGAGGCCGGGGTGCCCGCGCTGGCGGGGGCCGCCGGTACGGGACCGGGCGCGGGCGCCCGGCCCGGCGGCGCGGTGAATCCGGTCGCCGACGGGATGTCCGCTCCCGGAGCGCCGCCTACGGGTGGTGGGCCGGTGGGGCCGAGCACACCGGGCTATCCCTGACCTGGCCCGCCGCCCGTCGCGTACGCCGCGCCCGTCTGCGTCCGCCACGTCCCTCGCGTCCGTCACATCCGTCACGGGCGACCCACCGCCCTGGCGGCAGGCAACGGGCCGCCCGCCCGCGGTCTCACTCCGTGGCGACGGCCCGCAGCACGTTCAGCCGTGCCGCCCTGCGTGCGGGCCGCAGCCCCGCGACGAGTCCGGCCGCGAGCCCCACCAGCGCGACCACGGCCAGCCGCTCAGGCGGCAGGGCGAAGGCCGCGGTCCCCGCGCTGTCCGACGCCCGTACGAGGGCCCAGCCGAGGAATCCTCCCAGCAGCAGACCGCCCGCCGTTCCGAACGCCGCCGTCAGCAGCGACTCCCAGCGCACCATCGCCCGCAGCTGCGCCCGTGTCTGGCCGACGGCACGCAACAGGCCCAGTTCCCGGGTGCGTTCGTGCAGCGCCAGGGTGAGGGTGTTGGCGATGCCCAGCAGGGCGATGAGGACGGCCAGGGCGAGCAGGGCGTAGACGAGCGTGAGCATCATGTCGATGCCTGCCGCCGAGCTCTCCGCGTACTCCTCGCGCGTCTGCACGGACGGGCCGCCGTACGGGCGCACGGCCTCCGTGACCGCGGCCTTGCCGTCCTGCGGTGTGACGCCGCCGGCGAAGACGACCGCGAGCAGGGTGTCGGAGTCCTGCGTACGGTGCGGCTGCCAGGCCCGGCGGCTCATGACGTAGTCGCCCGCCAGCTCGTTCCGGTCGTAGACGGCCTCGACGCTGAACCGCTGCCGCTCGCCGTCGGTGAAGCTCACGGCGACGGTGGAACCGGGGCGCCAGCCGTGCCGGTCCGCCTCGTCGGCGGACACGGCCAGGCCTTCCGCGCCGAGCGAGGCGAAGGAGCCGCGCACGCCGGTCAGTTCGAGGACGTCTTCGAGCCGGGCCGGGTCGGTGACGGTCAACTGCTTGCCGTCGCCCTCCACGCGTGCGACGCCCTTGCCCAGCCCGAGGGCCGTGGACACCTCGGGCAGCCGCTCCACGCGGGAGGCCAGCCGGGGGCTGAGCCCGCTGCCTCCGGCACCGAACGCGGGGGCGCTGACGGCGACATCGCCCGCGAAGGAGCGGGAGACGGCGCCGTCCATCGTCGCCTTCATCGAGGACGCGAAGACGGTGAACAGTGACACCACCGCCACGCCCGTCATCAGCGCGGTCGCCGTGGCGGCGGTCCGCTTGGGGCTGCGCAGCGCGTTGCGCTGGGCGAGCGCGCCCGTGACTCCGCGGAACCGGGCCACGGGACGGCCGAGCACCCGTACGGCGGCCGCGGCCGAGGCGGGACCCAGCACCAGGAAGGCGGCGAAGAGGACCGCGGCGCCTGCCCCGGCCGCCCACAGCGAGGGCTCACCGCCGGAGGCGCCCAGCACCGTGGCGGCGGCGCCGCCCGCCGCGAGCACCGCCCCGGCGACGGTACGGACGCGCGGCACGTGCGGGTTCTCCGCGGACGTCTCGCGCAGGGCGGCGAGAGGAGCCGTGCGCGAGGCCCGTACGGCGGGAGCCAGCGCGGAGCCGAGGCAGACGAGCACGCCCACGGCGAGGGGAAGGGCGAGGGAGAGACCGCTGACGACCAGCGGGCCGTCCGGGAAGGGGAAGCCGATTGCCGGGAAGAGCGCCTGGAGCCCCGCCGCGATGCCGATCCCGCCGCCGAGGCCCGCCGCGGAGGCGACGAGCCCGACCGCTGCGGCCTCGGTGAGGGTGGCGCCGAGCACCTGGCGGCGCGAGGCGCCCAGCGCCCGCAACAGGGCGTTCTCGCGGGCGCGTTGGGCCACGACGATCGCGAAGGTGTTGTGGATCGAGAAGACTGCGACCAGCAGCGCGATTCCGGAGAAGACCAGCAGCAGCGAGGTGAACAGCGTCAGGAACTGACCGGAGATCATCTCCTGGTCCTCCTCCGCGACCCGCTGCCCGGTGACCGCCTCGGCGCCCTTCGGCAGCACGGGCTTCAGCGCATCCACCAGTTCCTGCTGCCCCGTGCCGTCCTCGGCCCGCACCTGGACCGACGCGGCCCGGTCCGCCTCGGGCATCAGATGCCTCTGGGCGTCGGCCAGGGTCAGTCCCGCGTAGGTGACCTGGCCCATGCCGTCCTGCCCGCCGAACGAGGCCAGCCCCACGATCCTGATCCGCACCGGGTCGGGCGTGCGCAGTGTGGTGGTGTCGCCGATGTGCAGACCGCCGCGCCGGGCGGCGCCCTCGTTCAGCACGGCCTCGCCGGAGCGGACGGGAGCCCGTCCGCTCGCGAGCGTGTACGGGTTCAGTCCGGAGTCCTCGATCCAGTTGCCGGCGAGGGTGGGCGGCCCCTGCCCGCCGACGGGTTTGCCGTCGGCGCCGACGATCTGGCCCATGCCCTCGACCGACGGCACGGCCGCGGCGACGCCCGGGACCTTCTCGATGCGGTCGATCACTCCGGTGTCGACGGGCTGCCTGGTGCCCTGGGCGTTGCCCGGGGTGGTGATGACGCTTTCGCTGCGTACGACGGCGTCGGTGCCTGCCGCGGCGGCGCCGAACATGGTGTCGAAGCTGGCGCGCAGGGTGTCGCCCATGACGAGCGTCCCCGCGACGAACGAGACGCCCAGCAGCACGGCGCCGAAGGTGCCGGCGAAGCGGCGCCTGTGGGTGCGCAGCGAGGCGAGGCTGAGCCGGAGCGCGGCGAGGGCGCCACCCCGGCGGCGACCGGCGCGGCGGGCCCGGCGCCACCGGCGGGTGCCGCGGGTCCGGCGGGTGCCGCGGGTGCCGGTGCCGCCCGCCTCCGCCGGTGTTCCCCGCGCTCCGGCCGACGGAGCGGCACCGACGGACGATGAACCGCCGGGCGGTGAACTGCCCTGTCCCGCCCCGGAATCGGTGACCGCGCTCATGCCGTCACCCCCGCCGTGTCGAAGGCCTTGAGCCGGTCGAGGACGCGCTGCGGCGTCGGCACGTGCATACGGTCCACGAGCCGTCCGTCGGCGAGGAAGACCACCTCGTCGGCGTGTGCGGCGGCCACCGGATCGTGGGTGACCATGACGACCGTGCGGTGGGTCCGCCGTACCGCGTCGCCGAGCAGCCGCAGCACCTCCTCGCCGGAGCGGGAGTCGAGATTGCCGGTCGGCTCGTCGGCGAAGACGACGTCCGGCCTGCCCGCGAACGCCCGGGCGACGGCGACGCGTTGCTGCTGGCCGCCGGAGAGTTCACCGGGCCGGTGGTGCAGCCTGTCGCGCAGCCCGACGACGTCGATCAGCGTCTCCGTCCACTCGGCGTCGTCCGCGCGCCCGCCCGCGAGGTCCCGCGGCAGGCTGATGTTCTCCGCGACGGACAGGGTCGGCACCAGGTTGAAGGACTGGAAGACGAAGCCGACGCGTTCCCGGCGCAGCAGCGTCAGCTGCCTGTCGCCGAGCGTGCCGAGTTCGGTGCCGCCGATGTGGGCCGACCCCGAGGTGAGGGTGTCCAGCCCCGCGGCGCAGTGCATCAGGGTGGACTTGCCGGAGCCCGAGGGCCCCATGATGGCGGTGAAGCGCCCGGCGGCGAAGCCGAGGGAGACGCCGTCCAGCGCCCGCACCTCGGCCTCGCCGGTGC
Source organism: Streptomyces sp. HNM0575 (assembly GCF_012726265.1). Lineage (GTDB taxonomy): Bacteria > Actinomycetota > Actinomycetes > Streptomycetales > Streptomycetaceae > Streptomyces. The sequence continues at coordinate 404,387 of NZ_JAASAG010000004.1, forward strand.
CGTAGATCTTCACAGCGTCCGTGACGCGTGCGGCGAACTCGCTCACAGCGGACCGTCCTTCGGCCTGCCGCCCTCTTCGAGGACGGAGAGCCGTCGCCAGTACTCGTCCTCGTCGATCTCGCCCTCGGCGAAGCGCCGCGCGAGCAGATCGACGGGCGAGCTCTCGCCGCGGGGGCCTCCGGGCGGTACGGGACCGTGGCCGAACCCGCGGCCGGGTCCGCGCCCGTACCAGGGGCCGTACGAGGGGCCGCGGCCGCGCCACACGGTGCGGCGCAGCAGGAGGAACACCCCGGCCACCACCGCCGCCCAGACCAGTGGGAAGAGCAGGATCCACGGGCCGGGGCCCGCTCCGTCGTGCCAGCGTGCGAGGTCGAACATGGCGGTCAACTCCTCGGTAGCGAAAGGCTTTCTGCCTCTCCTTCTTCGCTACCGAGAGTCGCCCCGCGAGGGGCTCGACGTCGTCGTACGCCCAGCGGCTCCTCGCCTGCTACCCGGGGAGTATCAGGAGGCCGGGCGGCTGCTCCCCGGGAGACCGGCGCCGCCGGACGCCGGGCGCGGCGGCCGCCTCGCGGAGCGCGCGGCGACGCCTGCCGGTGTCACAGGGTGACGGCGATGCCGACGTGCGGGCGCTTGCCCAGCCTGAGCAGGGCACCACCGGAGTCGGTGATCCGGAACTGCCAGCCGTACTTGCCGGTCATCGCCCTGCGCACCCGGTACAGCCCGCCCTCCTCGGTCATCAGCCGGGCGGTGCCCTCGGCGGGCGCTGCGCCCTCGGTCGTACGGCCGCGCGCGTCGCACGGGGTGACGGTCACCCTGGAGCCGTTGCGCACGCGCTTGACCTTGCCGCTGTCGTCGCGGGTCCATACGAGGAGTTCACCGCCGTCCTCGACGGCCCAGACGGGGGTGGCGACGGGGGTGCCGTCGCGCTTGAACGTGGTGAGGCTGACGTAGCGGCTTCCCGCGATCTCCGGTGGTGTCACGCCACGAGGTTACGGCCTCGCGCGCCCGACGGACCGAGCGGACTCGGGCAGGCGGGCAGGCGGGCAGACGCGCATGCAGGCAGGCGCGGGGCGGGCCCGGTGGAGGTGCGCGGGCGTCAGCGGACGTCAGCGGGCGTCAGCGGGCGCCGAGTTCGCGCCGCATGCAGACCCGCGGCCAGAGGTCCAGGCCGACGCGAGCCTCCTCGGCGCGGATCCGGCGCAGGCCCGGCGTCAGCTCGCCGTCCGCGAGCACGCGGAAGCCGCAACGCTCGTAGTACCGGGCGTTCCACGGCACTTCGGCGAAGGTGCACAGGGTCAGCGCCGGTACCCGGGCGGCCTCCGCACGCTCGGCGACGTGGTCGATCAGGGCGCGGCCGATGCCGCGGCGGGCGCTGCCGGGGTCGACCGACACCTGCTCGATGTGCACGTTCCCGTCGACGGGTTCGGCGAGCAGGTACGCCACCGGCCGGTCGGCGTCCGTGCCGCGCTCGCCGTCCCGACCGTCCCGACCGTCCTGGCCGCCGAGGCCGGTGCCCGGGCCGCCGGTGTCCGTCCCGTCGGCGCCCGTCTCCGTGCCGTCCGTCGCCACCCACAGCCCGCCCCGGTGAACATAGCGGCGCAGCACGGGAATCGGCGGCGGCGAGTCGTCGGCGACCCGGTCCATGCCGAGCTCGCGGAAGAGCCCGCCCGCCCCGCGTTCGATCTCCTGGCAGCGCCGCAGGTCCCGCTCGGCGCCCGCTCTGATGTGCACCGTCTTCATCGCGTCAGGGTCCCCAGCGGATCGTCGAGCACGGGCTGCCATGCCAGTTCGGCCGCGCCGACGAGGCTGTTGTGCGCGAGTGAGCTGGGCAGGAGGGGCACGCTGCCGCTCCTCCCCCACAGGCTGCGGCCGGAGATCACCGCCCGCAGGCGTTCGCCGTCGGTCTCCAGCAGTACGCGGTGCAGGCCGCCGAGGACGATGCGGTCCGGGTTGAGGATGTTCACCAGTCCGGCGAGGCCCAGGCCGAGCCGGTCGATCAGGGTCTCAACGGCCGTGCGTACGGCGGGATCCGAGTCGTACTCGGTGCGGATCAGCTCCTCCGCGCGCTCCAGCAGCGAGACCTCGGGGCCCGGCTCCCGCCCGGCCGCCTCCAGGAAGGCGAGCGGGTCCGTCTCGACGTCCAGACAGCCCCGGCTGCCGCAGTGACAGGGGCGTCCGCCGGGGTCGACCGTGACGTGCCCGACCTCCAGCGCGAGGCCCGAACTCCCGGTGTGCAGCCGCCCGTCGAGTACGAGGGCGCCGCCGACGCCGCGGTGGCCGGTGCCCACCACCAGCAGATGCCGGGCGCCGCGGCCCGCGCCGTGGCGGTGCTCGGCGAGTGCGGCGAGGTTGATGTCGTTCGCCGCGTACCCGGGGGCGGTCTCGTCCCCGGAGGGCCCGCTGATGCGTGCCTCGGCCAGGGCGCGGGTGAAGATCTCCCGTACCGGGGCGCCCACTTCCCACGCGAGGTGCAGCGGATTGATCGCGGTGCCCTCGGGCTCGGCGACCGCGGAGGGCACGGCGAGGCCCGCGCCGACGCAGCGGCGGCCCGTGCTCTCCAGCAGCCGCGCGCCGGAGGCGACGACCTCGCCGAGGATCTGCGCCGGGTCGGCCGCCGCCGTGCCGGAGCCGGGTGCCGTGGCGACGATGTGACCGCCGAGGCCGACGAGGGCGGCGCGGTAGCCGTCGGCGTGCACCTGGGCGGCCAGCACGACGGGCCCGTCCGGATCGACCGCGAGCCGGTGCGAGGGGCGTCCCTGGGTGCCGGAGGCGGCTCCGGGCCGGGAGTCGACCGTGATCAGGCCGAGCGATTCCAGCTCGGCGGCGACGGCGCCCGCGGTCGCCCGGGTCACTCCCAGTTCGGCGGTGAGCGCGGCCCGCGTGGGCGCCCTGCCGGTGTGCACGAGTTCCAGTGCCGGGCCGAGTGCGCCGCGGCCTCGCTCCAATTTGCTTGTACGCGTCGGGGTCACACCTCTATTGTCGCTTTGTGTCGACACTGAACAAAATACGGTCGGCGCTCGCCGGAGCAACGGGGCTCCGCAGCCGCGGCGAAGCCGCGTCCCCGCCTTCCGGCCCGCGCCGACTCCGTGCTCTCCGTATCGCGATAACCGTCTTCTTCGCGCTCGACGGCTTCGTCTTCGCCGGGTGGGTGGTGCGCATCCCGGCCGTCAAGGCGCAGACGGGCGCCTCGCCCGCCGCCCTCGGGCTGGCGCTGCTCGGGGTGTCCGCGGGCGGCGTGGTCACGATGATGCTGACGGGACGTCTCTGCCGCCGCTACGGCAACCACTCCGTGACCGTCGCCTCGGCGGTGCTGCTCTCGCTCAGTGTCGCGCTGCCGCCGCTGACGCACTCCGCCGTTTCCCTCGGTCTCGTACTGCTGGTTTTCGGTGCAGCCTACGGCGGTCTGAACGTGGCGATGAACGCCGCGGCCGTCGATCTGATCGCCGCTCTGGGACGGCCCGTGATGCCCGGTTTCCACGCCGCGTTCAGCCTGGGCGGAATGGCCGGCGCGGGGCTGGGAGGACTGGTGGCGGGCCATCTCTCCCCCGTACGGCATCTGCTGCTGCTGACCGCGACCGGGCTGGTGCTCACGGCCGTCGCGGGGCGGGTGCTGCTCGCACGCGCGGGCGGGGACGAGGCGCACTCCCCCGTGCAGGCTCCCGGCCCGTCCCATGGCCCGCCGGCCGAGCCGTCGTCCGGCCCCGCGGTGCCGGCCCCGGCGGCGCCGCCCGACGGGCACGAGCGCACGGAGCCGGCGGAGCGCACGGAGCCGACGCCTCCGGCGTGGCGTGCGCGCCGCCTCGTACTCGTACTCGGGCTGATCGCGCTGTGCACCGCCTACGGCGAGGGCGCGCTCGCCGACTGGAGTGCCCTCCACCTCACCGACGATCTGGACGCCGGTCCGGGGGTCGCCGCCGCGGGTTACTCCGTCTTCGCCCTCGCCATGACGGCCGGACGCCTCTGCGGTACGCGGCTGCTCGAACGCCTCGGCCAGAGCCGCCTGTTGACCACCGGTGGCCTCACCGCCTGCGCCGGCATGCTGCTGGGTTCGCTGGCGCCGCAGGTCTGGCTGGTCCTCACCGGGTTCGTGATCACCGGGCTCGGGCTGGCCAACCTCTTCCCCGTCGCCGTCGCGCGCGCCGGGGCGCTCACGGGCCCGAGCGGGGTGGCAGCCGCCTCCACTCTCGGCTACGGCGGGATGCTGCTGGGGCCCGTCGCCATCGGGTTCCTGGCCGAGTGGTTCTCGCTGACGGCCGCGCTGACGACCGTCGCCCTGCTCTCCGCGGTCGCCGCCGCCGTGGCCCGTCTCGTACGGAACGGCCTTACGGCGGCGGGCGGTTGAACGACCCACCGCCTCATGCGGCGCGCCCGCACCGCGGCGGCGCGTCAACCCCGCGTCCCCGAGGCCCGAACCGTAACGCCGGACCCCGCCCCGCTCCGGCTCAGCCCCGGCACGCTCCGACTACCCGCAACCGCCCCGCACTTCAGGTGAGCGTGAGCACCGTGCGCAGCTCCGCCTCCGAACTGCCACCGGCATAGATCTCGAACTCCCCCGCCTCCACGAGGAGTTCACCGGAGGGGTCGTTGGTGTGGAATCCGAGGTCGTCGGCGCCGAGTTCGAAGCCGACCGTACGGCTCTCGCCCGCCTTCAGCGCCACCCGCTCGAAGCCGCGCAGCCTGCGCACCGGCTGGGCGATGCTGGCGACCTTGTCGCGGATGTAGAGCTGGACGACCTCGTCTCCGGCGCGGCGGCCGGTGTTCTCCACCCGCACCGTCACCCGGACCTTCGCCCCGCCGTCGCGTACGGCACGCGCGCTCACGCTCTTCTCGCTCAGTGCGAGCCGGGAGTAGCCGAAGGTGGTGTAGCTCAGGCCGTGCCCGAATGGGAAGAGCGGACCGTGCGCCAAGTCAAGGTACTTGGATGTGTACTTGTCGTCCGGGTCGTAGGGACGGCCCGTGTTCTCGTGCGCGTAGTACCAGGCCAGCTGTCCGACCGCGCGCGGGAAGGTGACCGGGAGCCTGCCGCCCGGGTTGACGTCGCCGAAGAGCACGTCCGCGAGTGCGTTTCCGCCCTCCAGCCCGGGGTGCCAGCCCGCCAGGACCGCCGGCGCGTGCTCCACGATTCCGGAGAGCACCAGCGGACGGCCCGCGAGCACCACGACGGCGAACGGCTTCCCGGCCTTCGCCACCCGGCGGATCAGCTCCTCCTGCACGCCGGGGAGCGTGATGTCGCTGCGCGACGCGGCCTCGCCGCTGTGGCTCGCCTTCTCGCCGACGACCACGACCGCGGCGTCCGCCGCCCGCACCGCCGCCTCGGCCTCCTCGAAGCCGCCGGTGTCCTTCCCCGTCACCTCGCATCCGCGGGCGAAGGTCACCTTCGCCTCCGGTGCGGCCTTCTTCACGCCCTCCAGCACGGAGACGGCGGGGAACTTGCGCGAGCCGGGACCCGCCCAAGTGCCGTGCAGCTCCTGGGTGTCGTCGCCGAGCGGGCCGACGACGGCGAGCCTTGCGGTGTCCTTGCCCAGCGGCAGGGTGCGGTCGTCGTTCTTCAGCAGAACCGCGCAGCGGGCCGCCGCCTTCCGGGCGTGCTCACGCGCCGACTCGGTGGGCTTGGCGATCTCGCCGTCCTCGTCGGTGTACGGGTTCTCGAAGAGCCCGAGGCGTGCCTTGATCCGGAGGATGCGGGTGACGGCGTCGTCCAGCCGCTCCATGTCGATGCGGCCGGACTCCAGCAGCTTCTTGCCGTGGTCGGCGTAGGTGGTGCTGACCATCTCCATGTCGACGCCGGCGCCGAGGGCGAGCGCCGCGGCGTCCGCGCCGTCGGCTGCGACGCCGTGCGGTATCAGCTCCTGGACGCCGTTGTAGTCGCCGACGACGAAGCCGTCGAAGCCGAACTCCTCGTGGAGGATCCGGTCGAGGGTGTGCCGGTTGGCGTGCGCGGGAACGCCGTTGACCGTGTTGAAGGACGCCATGACCGTGGCCACGCCCGCCTCCACGGCAGCCTTGAACGGGGGCAGCGCGATGTCCCGCAGCCGCCTCTCCGAGATGTCCACGGTGTTGTAGTCGCGGCCGCCCTCGGGGAATCCGTAGCCCACGAAGTGCTTGGCGCACGCGGCGATCCGGCCCTCCTGCGAGTAGTCGTCGCCCTGGAAGCCGCGCACCTTCGCCGCCGTCAACTCCGCCGTCAGATACGGGTCTTCGCCGCTGCCCTCGGCGATGCGGCCCCAGCGCGGCTCCCTGCTGACGTCGGCCATCGGCGCGAACGTCCAGTGCACGCCCCACGACGCCGCCTCGCGGGCGCTGACCTGTGCGTCGGCGGTGACCACGGCGGGGTCGAAGGAGGCGCCCTGGGCGAGCGGCACCGGAAAGGTCGTCAGAAAGCCGTGGATGACGTCGAGTCCGAAGACCAGCGGGATGCCCAGGCGCGACTCCTCGACGGCGAAGCGCTGGAGGTCGTTGCACTCCTTGGCCCCGGTGATGTTGAGGACGGAGCCCAGCCTGCCCTGCGCGGCGGCCTCGCGGGCCTTCTCGTTCTGCCCCTCCCCGGGGCCCGTGTCGGGGTTCCAGGTCAGCTGCTGCAACTGACCGAACTTCTCCTCGACGGTCATACGGGCCAGCAGCTTCCGCACTCGGCGCTCCGTCCTGGCGTCGTCCTTGCCGCGTGCGGCGGCCGTCGCGCGGCGCGATGACCGTGCCTGTGCACCGGTCTCGGCGGGCGCGGTGCCGGAGGCCGCCGCCGCGGGAGTGGCCGTGAGCCCCGGCAGCGTCGTCGACGAGGCGAGTACCGCCGCCCCCGCTGATGCCCTGAATACGCTGCGACGGCTGGGTTTTCCGGCCACTCGGATCTCCTTCGACGGGCGTCCCGGGCTGTGTCGTACGGATCTTGCCGGAGGGAAGTCAATCCGGCGCGGCACGGGCGGTCAAGGGACGAAAGGGAAAGCGGTCCGAATTATTGGAAGCGCATACATCAACCGGCGCGCGGCGGCCGGGGGAACCGAATAAGGCCCGGCGGACGTGCTCGGCGACGAAGAAGGGTACGAGGACGGACGAGAACGCCACGGAAAGCGAAGGAAGAGCACGAAAAGCACGAAGAACAGCGGGAGATACCGGGAGAGACCGCGAGAGACCGGGGCGCAGGACCGGCAGGACGACGGGGCAGAGGGGGACGGCGATGCACGGGACTCGTACACAGGCCGAACGGGACGCCGTGACGGTGGAGATCGGCTACGCGCTGCTGAGCGGTGCGCTGCTGGCGGTACTGACCCTTCTGCTGTTCGTGGGGGTCCACGCGCTCCTCCCGCTGCCCGGCGGACCCGCGTGGCCGGTGCTCGCGGGCAGCACCTCGGCCGCCGTCTTCGTGGCACGCGTGCTGCATGTGCTGATGCGCCATCGCGCCGCCGAACGCGCCCCGGACGGCGCGGAGTTCACCGACGGTACGGGCGGCACGGGCGGCACCGGCGGGACCGGCGGCGGCGACGGCGGCCGCGCGGGCACGGCGGGAGAGGCAGCCCGCGGCACGGCCGGAGGGACCGCCGCGGAAGCCGGTCCGGAGGCCGGCGCCCCCGGCTCTCAGCCCAGCCAGCCGGGGCGTACGAGCCCCGACTCGTAGGCCAGCACGACGAGTTGGGCCCGGTCGCGCACGCCGAGCTTGACCATCGCACGGCTCACATGGGTCTTGGCGGTGAGCGGGGAGACGACGAGGCGCCCGGCGATCTCCTCGTTGGACAGGCCGATGCCCACGAGCGTCATCACCTCGCGTTCGCGCTCGGTGAGCCCGGCCAGGGTCCCGGCCTCGGCGGGCTGTTTCGACCGGGCCGCGAACTCCTCGATGAGGCGCCGGGTGACGCCGGGCGAGAGCAGCGCGTCGCCGTCGACGACCGCACGCGCGGCCCGTACCAGCTCCTCGGGCTCGGTGTCCTTGACGAGGAAGCCGGAGGCCCCGGAGCGGATCGCCTCGAAGACGTACTCGTCCAGCTCGAAGGTGGTCAGCATGACGACCTTCACCTCGGTCAGTTCGGGGTCGGCGGTGATGCGGCGCGTCGCGGCGAGCCCGTCGAGCACGGGCATCCTGATGTCCATCAGCACCAGATCCGGGCGGAGTTCGCGCACCAGGCGGATGGCCTCCTCGCCGTCGGCGGCCTCTCCCGCCACCTCGATGCCGTCCTGTGCGCCGAGCAGCGCGCGGAATCCGGCACGTACCAGCGACTGGTCGTCGGCGAGCAGGACGCGGATCACGGTGACTCCTTCGCTGGGGGCGCCGATACGCTACCGCCGCCGGCGAGAGGCAGACGGGCCGTGACACGGAATCCGCCGTCCGCCCGTGGCCCCGCCTCGGCGCTGCCGCCGAGCGCCGCCGCCCGCTCCCGCATCCCGACGAGGCCGTTGCCGCCGCCGCCCGCGCCGGCGCCGGTCGCCGGGCCCTCGTCGTCGACGTCGATGCGGAGTTCGCCGTGCCCGTAGCTCAGCCGCACGCGCGCCGTGCGGGACTCGGAGTGCCGTACGACGTTGGTCAGGGCCTCCTGGACGATGCGGAACGCCGCCAGGTCGGCACCGGGCGGAAGGGACGTCGCCTCGCCCTCGGTCTCGGTGGTGACCCGCAGCCCCGCGTCGGCGGCCTGCGAGACCAGCTCCGGCAGCCGCCCGAGGCCCGGCGCCGGCGCGCGCGGGGCGTCGCCGGGGGCACGCAGGGTGTCCAGCACCTGGCGGACCTCACCCAGGGCCTCCTTGCTGGCGTTCTTGATGGTGGTCAGCGCGGTGCGCGCCTGCTCGCGGTCGGAGTCGAGCAGCGCGAGGCCCACGCCCGCCTGGACGTTGATGACCGAGATGCTGTGCGCCAGCACGTCATGAAGTTCGCGGGCGATGCGCAGCCGCTCCTCGTCGACCCGGCGGCGCTCCGCCGCCTCCGCCTCGGCACGGCGGCGGGCCCACTCCTGGCGGCGGGTGCGGGCGAGTTCGCCGACGGCGAGCACGGCGGCGATCCACGCGGCCACGAGGAGTTCGGACTGCCAGCCGGGCGGCTGGTCGCCCGCGGGCGGCAGCCGGTCCAGCAGGACGTACCCGAAGACCAGGTGCCCCGCCCAGACCAGCACCAGCGCACCCCATGCCGCGTAGCGATGGCCCGCGACCACTGCCGCGAACGCGGCGACGGCGACGCTGAGGAAGACGGGCCCGTACGGATATCCGGCGGCGAGGTAGACGGTGGTCGCCACGGCGCAGCCGAAGACGGCGGTACGGGGGTAGCGGTAGCGCACGAGCAGCAGCAGCGGACCCACGGTCAGAAGCAGCCGCGCATAGACGTCGAGCGAGGTCCGCACGCCCTCCTGGTTGGCCGCGGCGCCCTGCGAGCCCGCCTGCTGTGCGACGAGCACGGCGAACGACGTCAGCCACGCGACGTGGCGCGGACCGGACCCGTGCGCCCATCCCCTCGGGTTGCGCCACCGGGCCGGCTCCCACGGAGGGGGCGGGGCGGCGGGGCCGTGCGGCGGAAAGCCGGGCCCGCGGGGCAGCCGCCGGAGCCTGCCCGGCAGCTCCCGGAACCGGCCGGCGAGGCTCCGCCGGGAACCTGCGGGGCCGCGGGGCCGGTGCGGGCTGGGGTCCATGTCCGCAACGCTAGCCGCGAGCCGTGCGCCGCGGAGTCACCCTGCGGCGGGCATCGCGGCTACTCCCCGGGGAGTAGCCGGAGGGGACGCGCAAGGGCGCGGGCGGAGGCGACGCGTGGTGACGTGGGATACCGAATGTCCGGTGTGCCGGAATCCGGCCTCGTCGGGCCGGCGGCCTCACGGCACTGCGTTTCCGGCACGGGCGCAGGCCCCCTTGAGTGCCCCGGTCCCCGAGTCCACGGGTCCCCGACTCCCCGCATCACAGCCGACTGCGCGGCCCGTGACGGGCGTTGGGCCCGGTGCGTCGGAGGGGCAGCGCGGACACGTCCTAGGTGTCGAGCAGTTCCGGCGCGAAGACGTCCTCGATCCTCCGCCGCCGGGGGCACAGGCCCTGTCGGTGGTGGCAGCGCAGATAGGCGTCGAGGGCGGCACGGTTGGCCGAGACGCCGTAGGGCCACCAATCCCGGGGAAAGTCCTCGGAGTTGCGCTCGACCAGGGCGTTCATCCAGGGAACCATGGTCGGGACCTGATAGAGCCTGCGATCGCGGCGGTAGCCGTCGGCGGCGGTCTCCTTCGCCTCGCGGAAGGCACGGTAGACGTCGTGCGCGATGCCGGGGCGCTCGCGCAGGAGTTCCCGCCGTACGACGACCGTGTGCATGATCGGGAAGATGCCCGTCCGCCGGTGGTAGTCGCGCTCCAGCGGTTCGAAGTCGGGGAAGAGACGGGCGACGTTCGGGGACCCGTCGAGCACGCACTGCGGGACGTTCGCCGAGAACAGCGCGTCGATCTCACCGGCGTCGAGCATCGCGCCCAGCGTCTTCCCCTCGGGTGCGGCGCTCACGTCCACGTCGGCCGGATGCGGATGCGGAATGAAGTCGAAGGGAGCGGCGGGGTGTTCGAGGCCGCCGATCACCCAGCGGCTCTTCCCGGGCTCGAACCCGTACTCGTCCATGAGGATCCCTTTGGCCCACACGCCGGAGTCCTGGCCGTAGGTGCCGAACTCGCCGATGGTCCTGCCCGCGAGATCGTCCGGCCCGCTGATCCCGCTGTGGACGTTGACGTAGACGCAGGAGTGCCGGAAGACGCGGTTGGGGAAGACCGGCAGCGCCACGAACGGCAGGCCGGCGTCCAGCAGCCGCAGGTAGAAGGTGAGTCCGAGCTCGGCCACGTCGAACTCGTCGCCGCGGATGAGCCGTTCGAAGATCTCCGGCAGCGTCGCGGCGGTCTTCATGGTGACGTCGGCGCCCTGGACTTGCACGCTCCCGTCGAACAACGCACGCGTCGTGTCGTACTCGTAGCACCCGATGGTGAGAGGGGGGTTGGTCATGGTCATCACTCCTCGCCGGCTCCACTGCCGCCATCGTCTGCCGTCGCGGCAGCCGCCGTCCAAGACCGTTTCGGCAGGCCCGATACCCCACGGGTATCGTGTTCGGCGTGGATCTGCGCGCGCTCCGGTACTTCGCCGCCGTCGCCGAGGAGCGCCACTTCGGGCGGGCCGCCGGCCGGCTGCACATGACGCAGCCGCCCCTCAGCCGTGCGATCCGCCAGCTTGAGGACGAGCTCGGAGTCGTCCTGTTCGAGCGCACCCCCAAGGGCGTCGCGCTCACCGCCGCCGGAAGCGTTCTGTACGACGAGACGGGCGCGCTGCTGAGGCGGGCCGGTCGGATCCGCAGCCGGGTCGCCGACGCGGCGGGCGGGGCGACCCTGGCCGTCGGGACGCTGGCGGACGCGGCCGAGCACGTCGGCACCCGGCTGGTCCCGGCCTTCCGGGCCCGCCATCCGCATGTGAACGTCACCGTCCACGAATCGGATCTCGGCGACCCGACCGCTGGGCTCCGCGCCGGGCTCGTCGATGTGGCGATGACCCGAACTCCCTTCGAGAGCACGGGAATCGGCACCCGCGTCCTGCGCTCGGTGCCCGTCGGCGTGGTCCTGCGTGACGACGACCCGCTCGCCCGCCGTACGTCGGTCTCCTCGGCCGACCTCCGCGGGCGCCGCTGGGTCCGGCTGCCCGAGGGGACCGATCCCGTGTGGACCGCGTACTGGACGGGCGGCGGGCAGGACGGTGCGGCGGGACCGGTTCTGCGGACGGTCCAGGAGTGCCTGCAAGCGGTGCTGTGGAACGGGACGTCGGCCCTCGCCCCGGTCGATCAGCCGCTGCCCGCCGGGCTGTCGGCCGTACCGTTCAGCGATCGCCCGCCGAGCGACCTCGTCGTGGCCTGGCCGAAGACGGCACGGAGCCCGCTGGTCCGCAGCTTCGTCCAGGTCGCCGAGTCGGGCCGCGACTCATGACCGCCCGGCACCGCACCGCACCGCACCGCACCGACCCAGCGCCCGGCCCGATCTCGTTCCGCTCCGCTCCGCTCCTCCAACTCCCGGAAGGAACCGCCCCGATGACCGAGGCACACGTACTCAAGCCCGACCGGTTCACCCGCCGCGTGCTCAATCCGCTCGTCTCCTGGCTGACGCGGCGCGGCATCGCCGTCGCGGGGTCGCGCGTGCTCGCCGTACGCGGGCGCAAGAGCGGCGAGTGGCGCCGCACCCCCGTCAACCCCCTGCTCCACGAGGGCGAGCGCTATCTCGTCGCGCCGCGCGGCCATGTCCAGTGGACGCACAACATGCGTGCCGCGGGCGGCGGGGAGCTGCACAAGGGCAGACGCGTCGAGCGGTTCCGCGCCGTGGAGCTGGCCGACGAGGAGAAGCCGGAGGTGCTGCGCGCCTATCTGGCGAAGTGGAGTTGGGAGGCCGGTGCTTTCTTCGGCGGGCTCGACGCGCGCTCCAGCCGGGACGAACTCCTCGCCGCCGCGCACAAGCACCCCGTCTTCCGCATCACCGACGCCGGCGACCGCACGGACTGAGCCGGGAGCGGCCGGAATCGACCGGAAGCGGAAGCCCCGCGCGGCGGGGCCCCGCGCCGCCGCACGCCGCACGCCGCACGCCGCACGCAGTACCGTCGCGCCCGGAGCGGCCCGGGGGCTCGTCCGGGGCTCCTCCGGCGGTTTCCCGGCAGCCCCTCGGCCCCGCCCCCTCAGCTCTGCGGGCGGTCCAGCGCGTCCAGCGCGCGCCGTGCCATCGCGCTCGTCCGTACGACCTCGGGCAGTGACGTGGCGCCGCGCGTGAACTCCGCGAAGACGTTCCACGCGGGACGGAACCCGGTGAGCGCGGCGTGCAGCATCCCCGGGCGGCGCGAGAACACGTTGAACATGCGGCGTCCGACGCCCATCTCCACGCCCAGCCCCGCCTTGACGGCGAAGGCGTAGTTGAGGGCCTGCTGCCGGGCGTCCACCGCGTCGTGCGCCTCCGCGACGCGTACGGCCCACTCCCCGGCCAGCCGCCCGGAGCGCAGGGCGAAGGAGATTCCCTCGCGAGTCCACGGCTCCAGCAGCCCGGCCGCGTCCCCGCACACCATCACCCTGCCCCGGGACAGCGGCGAGTCCTCGGTGCGGCAGCGGGTCAAGTGCCCGGAGGAGACGCTGGGTTCGAAGCCGGCGAGGCCGAGCCTGCCGACGAAGTCCTCCAAGTACCGCTTGGTGGCGGCCCCTTCACCACGGGCCGAGATCACACCGACGGTGAGCGTGTCGCCCTTGGGGAAGACCCATCCGTAACTCCCGGGCAGCGGGCCCCAGTCGACGAGCACCCGGCCCGCCCAGTCCTCGGCGACGCTCTCCGGCACCGGGATCTCCGCCTCCAGACCCAGGTCCACCTGGTCCATCTTCACGCCGACGTGGGCGCCTATCCGGCTCGCGCTGCCGTCCGCGCCGACGACCGCGCGCGCCAGCACGGGCCGCTCGTCCCCGGAGAGCACGACGGCGACCGTGCGGCGGTCGGGTACCGCGGCGCCGTGCTGTTCGACGCGGGTGACGGTCACGCCCGTACGTACCCTGGCGCCCGCCTTGACCGCGTACTCGACCAGCGACTCGTCCAGCTCGGAGCGGTTGACCAGGCCGAAGAGCATCTGCCGGGAGCGGCGGGTGCGCGTGAGCCTGCCGTTGAGGGAGAAGGTCACGGCGTGCACGCGGTCGCGCAGCGGCAGGTCGAAGCCGGGCGGCAGGGCGTCACGGGAGGGCCCGATGATGCCGCCGCCGCACGTCTTGTAGCGGGGCAGCTCGGCCTTCTCCAGCAGCAGCACTCGGCGTCCCGCGACCGCGGCCGCGTACGCGGCGGAGGCTCCCGCGGGGCCGGCGCCGACCACGACCACGTCCCACACCGGGTCCTCGGCCTCAGCACCGGCGACCTCGTCGGGGACGGAGGCGGCGGAGGGCTCGGCCCCGGGGGCTCCGGCGTCCGGACTGCCGTTGTCCTCCGGCTCGTTGGGCTTGCCGCTCCAGGACCCCTCGCCGCCTGCGGCGTCTGCCGCTCCGGCGTCGCCCCGGCCCTCTGCCCCGGCTGCGTCCTCGCTGTTCACGATGTGCTTCCGCTCCCGCTCGACCTCGGCTTGGTGTGGCCGGTCGCATCCTACGGCGCCGCTGCGTGCGCGCCCCCTGTGGGAGGATCACGGGCGACTGCACGCACGTTCCCTGCACTGCGGGCGCACAAGGGCCACGCAGCCGGGACGTGCGGACACCGCGCCCACAAGGAGCATTCACATGACTCTCAGCCCGGCCCGCGGCGAGGACGGAACGACCGCAGCCTCCGGCGGCGCCGCAGACGCCGGTGGGCCCGAGGCCTCCGCCGTCGCCGCCGTCTCCGCCGCCGTCTCGTCGCTCATGCCGCGCGCCCGCGCCGAGCTGGCGGAACTGGTGGCCTTCCGCTCCGTGGCCGACCCCGCGCAGTTCCCGAAGAGCGAGTGCGAGGGCGCCGCCCGCTGGGTCGCCGACGCGCTGCGCGCCGAAGGCTTCCAGGACGTGGACGTGTTCGGGACGCCCGACGGCACCGAGTCCGTGCACGGTGTGCTGCCGGGCCCGCAGGGCGCCCCGACGGTGCTGCTCTACGCCCACTACGACGTGCAGCCGCCGCTGGACGAAGACGCCTGGCACACCCCGCCGTTCACGCTGACGGAACGCGACGGACGTTGGTACGGGCGCGGCGCCGCGGACTGCAAGGGCGGAATCATCATGCACCTCATGGCGGTCCGTGCGCTGCGCGCGGCGGGCGGAATGCCGCCCGTGACGGTCAAGTTGATCGCGGAGGGCTCGGAGGAGCAGGGCACGGGCGGCCTCCAGCAGTACGCGGAGGCACACCCCGAGCTGCTGGCTGCGGACACGATCGTCATCGGCGACACGGGTAACTTCCGCGCCGGTCTGCCGACGGTCACCGCGTCGCTGCGCGGGATGTCCGGGCTCCAGATCACGGTGGAGACGCTCCAAGGGAACCTGCATTCCGGGCAGTTCGGCGGGGCCGCCCCCGACGCGCTCGCGGCGCTGATCCGCCTGCTCGACTCGCTGCGCGACGCGGACGGCGGCACCGTCATCGACGGCCTGGAGCCCGGCCCCCGCTGGGAGGGCCTGGAGTATCCCGAGGAGGACTTCCGCTCCGACGCGCGCGTGCTCGACGGCGTCGCCCTGACCGGCTCAGGCAGCGTCGCCGACCGCATCTGGGCGCAGCCCTCGGTCACCGTGCTGGGCATCGACTGCCCTCCCGTCGTCGGCGCTACCCCGTCCGTACAGGCGAAGGCACGGGCGTCGGTCGGGCTGCGGGTGCCGCCGGGCGCGGACACCGAGGAGCTGACCCGGCTGCTCATCGCCCATCTCGAGGCGCACACCCCGTGGGGCGCGCGGGTCGCCGTCGAACGGACGGGTCAGGGACAGCCGTTCAGCGCGGACACCACGAGCCCCGCGTACCGTGCGATGGCCGGGGCGCTGCGGGCCGCCTACGACGGGCAGGAGATGCAGATCGCCGGGCAGGGCGGCTCGATCCCGCTGTGCGACACCCTCGCCTCGCTGTATCCGCGGGCGGAGATCCTGCTCATCGGTCTGAGCGAGCCCGCGGCGCAGATCCACGCGGTCAACGAGAGCGTCTCGCCTGAGGAGTTGGAGCGGCTCTCCGTAGCGGAGGCGCTGTTCCTGCGGGAGTACGCACGGCGCGTCTGACCGCTACGGGCGGCCGGCGGCCGGGCCACGGCGATACGGCTCCGGCCGCATGACGGCTGCCGCAACCGGGAGGCGCAACCGGGGGGCGCAGCCATGTCCGGCTGACCGGCTGACCGGCTGTCCGCCCGGACATGGCCTACGCCGCGTCCCGGCCCCCCAGTTCGCCGACGGGAGAGCCCGCCTCCAGGTAGAGGGGGTACCCGCTCTCGCGTGCCCGCAGCGCGCCGCGCAGCCTCTCCAGCCGTACGGCGGGCAGGAGTTCGGCGGCTTCGCTCTCGGTGACGAAGCGCCAGCCGCGCAGCTCCGCGCCCGGAAGCAGCACCCGCTCCGCCTCCTCGGCGGCGAGGCGTCCGCCGTCGAAGAGGAGGCGGATCCCGCCGTAGCCCGGGGGGCGGGGCGGCTCCCAGTCGGTGACGAGCAGCCGCGGATCGGTCTTCAGCCGCAGTCCGAGTTCCTCGGCGACCTCGCGCACTCCGGCGCGCGCGGGCGCCTCGCCGCGTTCGACCACGCCGCCGGGGAACTCCCAGCCGGGCTTGTATGTCGGGTCGACGAGCAGCACCCGGTCCTGCTCGTCGAAGAGCAGCACCCCCGCCGCCACGGTCTCGGCGGTCGGCTCGGGCGTCTGCACGATTTCGAGGCTTCCGGCTCCCGCGCGCAGCGCTCCCGCGACCTCCTCCGCGGTCTGCCGCGGGGTGAGCCCGGAGGTCTCCACGGTGTGCGCGTCCTCGGTGAGCCAGCCCAGCGCGGCCCGGTACGCGGGCAGCTGTCTGCGGCACCAACTGCGGTCCGCACGGCCCCCGTTGTCCTCTGACTCCTCGATACGTGTCCGAAGTATCGTTTCGTCCGCGTGGAGCAGCACGTGCCGTACCGGTATCCGGCGGGCGGCGAGCGCGCCGAAGATCTCGTCCCGGTACTCCTGCCGCAGCAGCGTCATGGGGACGATCAGCGGCCCTGGCACCTCCGTGAGCAGCGCCGCCGCGGTGTCGGCCACGAGCCGCCGCCAGGACGGAAGTTGCTGGTAGTCGTCGACCTGCGCGAGGCGTTCCTTGGGGAGCATGCATCGCAGCCCCGTGCCGATCAGGGCCGGGTCGCACAGGGTGCTTCCCGGGATCAGCTCCACGAGTTCGTGCGCCGCGGTGGTCTTTCCCGCGCCGAAGGCGCCGTTGAGCCACACGATCACGGTCGGTCCCCCTCTGCCGTCGCCCCCCGTTTCACGCTGCCCGCTCAACCCTGCCACGGAAACGCGCGGGGGCGGCGCCGTCGCAAAACCCTGGCGCGCGCGGCGGATTTCACCACAGCGCGGCCGGAAACGACGCGGTGGACGCCCGGGCGGGCGCCGTCGTGCGCGGCAGAACGGGGGCCGCCGGTACGGCAGGACCGGCGCCACGAGGAGCCCACGGGGAGCCACGAGTCGCCAGCGGTACGCGGGTACTCCGGGGGCGGCGGGCCCGCGGCCGGGCTCACCGCCCCGAGGGGCACGGGCTCGCGGGGCAGCCGCCCTCAACCCGTGACGGCCGGGCTCCAGTCCGGGTCGCGCCCGCTGAGAGCGAGGAGTTCGGTGAAGGGCGAAGCCCCCTCCGGCACCGGGAAGGGCTCGCCGAAGACGCCCATCTTCCGCCCCGTGGGCGCCAGTTCGCGCCAGCCCGCCACCAGCACCGGCATGCTCGGCTCATACGGTGCGAAGTCCTGGCCGGTGGCGCGGGCGAGGTCCCAGGCGTGCACGGTGAGGTCGCCCAGCACCATTCCGCCCACGGTGGCCTGCGGCAGGCCCATGCCCTGCGACGTGCCTTCCAGCGCCCCGGGGGCCGACCAGGCCGCCACGAGGCGGGCGGTCTCGTCGTCGAAGCGTCCTCGCCAGTCCCCTCCCCCTCCCACGCGGTCGGGTGTGACGGAGAAGTCAGCCGTGCCCTTCGCGGCCAGCGCCTGGAAGCTCACCACGACGTGGAAGAGGTGGTTCAGCAGGGCCCGCACGTCGTACTCGCTGCACGGTGTCGGGTCGCCGAACTGCTCCTCCCGCACGCCGTGCACGACGGGGCGGGCCTCGCGGGCGGCGCCTTCCAGCAGTACGGAGATTTCGTTCGCCATGTCCGGAAAGCTAGGGCGGAAGTACGGGCACCGGCTTGAAGAAACGCGACATCGCACCCGGGCATAGGATCGGCGCCATGGCAGGCCAGCACGGGGACGACCGCCGGGACACCGGGCACGGCCGGGCGCCCGCAGAGGCCGCAGACGGCGCTGAGGGCGCGGACGGCGCGGACGGCGCGGACGGCGCGGACGGCGCGGACGGCGCAAAGGTCACAGAGGCCGGGGACGCCGAGGACGGCTTCGGCTCCGCCGCGCCGCGCCGTGACACCAGGGGCATCGTCGACGCCGGCGGGCTCTTCTCCCGGGTGCGATTCCGGCGGCGCGCGACGGCGCCGCAGCTGCGCCCGTACATCGAGCACTACTGGCTGATCGACTGGGAGCTGGAGCAACCCTTCGTATCCCAGGTCGTGCCGCACCCGTCGGTGAACGTCGTCTTCCAGCGCTACGGCACGGACCCGCCCATGGCCGAGGTGGCGGGCGTCGGGCTGGGGTTGTTCTCCATCACCCTGGAGGGCACGGGACGGGTGTGCGGCGTGCAGTTCCGTCCGGGCGGCTTCCGGCCGTTCCTCACGCGCAGCGGCAGGGGAGGTGTCGCGGCGCTGACGGGACGCCGCGACCCGCTCACCGAGGTGTTCCCGGCCGCGGCGGACGCGCCCGGCGAGGTGCTGTCGCCCGCCGCGGAGGACGACCGCGTCATGGCGCTCGATGCGTTCCTCCTGGGTCTCGGCCCGGAGGAGGACCCCACGGCGGAGCGAGCGATGCGGCTCGTGCACCGCGTGCGTACCGGCAGGGACGTCACCCGGGTCGAGCAACTCGCCCGCGAGGAAGGGGTGTCGGTGCGGTCGCTTCAGCGGCTCTTCGCCGAATGCGTCGGCGTGGGTCCCAAGTGGGTCATCCTGCGCTACCGCATTCACGAGGCGCTGGAGCAGGCCGCCGGGCAGCCGGACGTCGACTGGGCCCGGCTCGCCGGCGAGCTCGGCTACAGCGATCAGGCGCATCTCGTACGGGACTTCACCAACACGGTCGGGCTGCCGCCCACGGAGTACGTGCGCGCCGCCCTCCGCTCGCAGCCGTCACGGACCTGACCCGGTCCTCCGCTGACCACCGGCCCCGCCGCCGCCCCGGGTCCGTAGCTTCGGCGATCCCGGCGCTTCGCCGATCCGGCGCTTCGGCGCTTCGGCGATCCCGCGGCTCGCGGCCCGGTGCCCCGCGCTCAACCGCGGTCCAGGTCCCGGCCGCCCGGGTCACGGTCGACACCCAGGTCGACGCCTTGGCGGAAGTCACCGTCGAGGCCACCGTCGATGCCCCGGCCGAGGTCGCGGTCCAGATCACGCTCCAGGCCGCGGTCCAGGCCGCGGTCCAGGTCCAGGTCCCGGCAGGCCGCGGCCGCTCCGATGAGCCCGGCGTCGGTGCCCATCTGCGCCGGCGCCACCTCCAGCCCCTTGACGAACGACAGCGTCGCGAACTCCCCGAGCGCCCGGCGCAGCGGCGTGAAGAGGACCTCCCCCGCCTTCGCCACTCCCCCTCCGAGCACCACGATCTCGACCTCGACGAGCGTGGCCGTGGCGGCGATGCCGGCGGCGAGCGCGCGGGCGGCGCGCTCGTACGACGCGACGGCGACCGGATCCCCGGCTCTCGCCGAGACGGCGACGGCCGCCGCGGACGCGTCGCCGTCGGGGCCCGGACGCCAGCCACGGTCCAGGGCGCGGCGGGCGATGTTGGGGCCGCTCGCGATGCGTTCGACGCAGCCGCGTCCGCCGCAGGGGCAGCTGTCGCCGTCGAGATCGACGCTGATGTGGCCGATGTGGCCGGCGTTGCCGCTGGGGCCGGGGTGCAGTTCGCCGCCGAGGACGAGCCCGCCGCCGACGCCGGTGGAGACCACCATGCACAGCGCGCCCGTACGCCCGCGGGCCGCGCCCTGCCAGTGCTCGGCCGCGGCCATCGCGACGCCGTCGCCGACGAGGGTCACCGGCAGTCCGCCCGTACGCTCCCGTACGCCCTCGACCAGCGGGAAGTCGCGCCAGCCGGGGATGTTGACCGGAGAGACCGTGCCCGCCTTGGCGTCCACCGGGCCCGCGCTTCCGATGCCGACCGCCCGGACCCCCGGCCACAGCGCGGACCCCGCCAGCTCGTCCAGGACCTCGCGCAGGGCGGCCATCACCTGCTCGCCGGTGCCGCGGGGCGGCGTCGGGCGCTGTGCGCGCAGGAGCAGCCCGCCGCCGCTGTCCACCAGTGCGCCCGCGATCTTCGTACCGCCGATGTCCAGGGCCGCGACGAGGTCCGTGTGCATGGGTGATGTACTCCCGGGGATGGGCCGGAGACCCGCCCCCGGACGGGAACGGACGAACATTCAGTCTGGCGGTTTCTGACAACGTTGTCCAGACTGCTGTGAGAGGCAGCTATGCTGCTCGCTGCCGCTCCACCGCCTCGAGGGGGACCCGAACGCCGTGCCCGAGACCGTACGTTCCGCCGCCGCCCGCGCCCCCGGGGGCCGGTACGGCAACCGGCCCACCATGAAGGACGTCGCCGCCCGCGCCGGGGTCGGCCTCAAGACCGTCTCCCGGGTGGTCAACGGCGAGGCGGGCGTCTCCCCCGACACCGAGCGCCGCGTCCAGGATTCGATCACCGCTCTCGGCTTCCGGCGCAACGACAGCGCGCGCATCCTCCGCAAGGGCCGCACCGCCAGCATCGGACTCGTGCTGGAGGACCTCGCCGACCCCTTCTACGCGCCCCTGAGCCGAGCCGTCGAAGAGGTCGCCCGCGCACACGGCGCCCTGCTGATCAACGGCTCCAGCGCCGAGGACCCCGGCCGCGAGCAGGAGTTGGTCCTCGCACTGTGCGCCCGGCGCGTGGACGGCCTCGTGATCGTCCCGGCCAGCGACGACCACCGCTACCTGGAGCCCGAGATAGCCGCGGGGGTCGCCACCGTCTTCGTGGACCGCCCGCCGGGCAGGATCGACGCGGACCGGGTGCTCGTCGACAGCTTCGCCGGCGCCCGCGAAGGCGTCGAGCACCTCATCGCACACGGGCACCGCCGCATCGGCTTCATCGGCGACCTGCCGCGCATCCACACCGCGTACGAGCGCATCAGGGGCTACGAGACCGCGATGTCCGAGGCGGACCTCCCGGTGCACGCGGGCTGGCTGGCACCCGGCGCCACGGATCCCGAGCGGGTACGGGCCGACGCCGAGCGCATGCTGAAGGGACCCGAACCGGTCACGGCGGTCTTCGCGGGCAACAACCGGGTGACGGTCACACTGGTGCGGGTGCTCGCCGAACTGGACCGGCCCGTGGCGCTCGTGGGCTTCGACGACTTCGAACTCGCGGACATGCTCTCGCCGCCGGTGTCCGTCGTCTCCCAGGATCCGGCCCAACTCGGCCGCGCGGCGGCCGATCTGCTCTTCCGGCGGCTGGAGGGCGCTCACGATCCGCCGCAGCTGCTGACGCATCCGACGAGGCTGATCGCACGGGGCTCGGGCGAACTGCCCCCTGCGTGATGGCGGTTGCCCGCCCGCACTCACCGACGGGCGCGCCCGTCCGCGGCGCGCTGTGCGCTGCCGCGCTGCCGTTCGGCCACTCGGCCGCTCGGCCGCTCGGCCGCTCGGCCGTCACCACGTCGCGGCGCCGCAGGGTGCGCGTGAATGCGCGGATGCTGGCGAGCGCGGACGTACGGCCGTACCGGCGCACGCGCGCAGCAGGGGCGAAGCGCCGTACGCCGGGAAGCCCTCGGGCACGCGCAGAGCGCAGCGGCCAAGCGCCCTATGCCGGGCGACCGTTGAGGCACGCAGCTCTGGGGCGAAGCGCCATACGCCGGCAAGCCCTCGGGCACGCGCAGAGCGCAGCGGCCAAGCGCCGTACGCCGGGAAGCCGTTGAGGGCGCACAGAGCAGGGACGAAACGCCGCATGCCGGGCAGGCCGTTGAGGGCGCGCGCAGCGAAGTGCCGTCTGCCGGGACGTCGTTGAGGGCGCGCCGGAGCGAAGTGCCCATGCCGGGCGGCCGTTGAGGCACGCAGACCAACGACGAAGCACCGTACGCCGGGAAGCCCTCGGGCACGCGCAGAGCGCAGCGGCCAAGCGCCGTACGCCGGGAAGCCGTTGAGGGCGCGCCGGAGCGAAGTGCCGTACGCCGGGCGGCCGTTGAGGCACGCGCGGGGGCGGTGTTCGCGGTCGCCCTGCGGGGCAATGGCTTCAGGCGGGCGGGACCGTGTCGAAGAGCGACCTCGCCGCCTCGACGGCGGCGGCGAGCTCCTCAGGCCTGCTGCCCGTCGCGGCCAGCACCTCGTCGACGCCGCGCAGCCCCGCACGGTCGAGCAAGGTCTTCTCGTTCGTGACCCAGGCCCCTCGCGACGCGAGCACCGCGTGGGCCTGCTGCATGGCGGCGACCGCGATCGCGCCCATGACTTCCGTACGGCCGCCCCTCGGCGCGCTGTTGACCTCGGCGTAGGAGAGCGTGGCCCGAGCGGTCGCCCGCCACTGCTCCGGCGCCGACGAGCGCAGCGCCGGAGGGTAGGAGGGCCGGGGCAGCCGCCCGTGCAGCACCTGGTTCAGGGCGAGTTCGGCGACGACCAGGTAGCTGGGGATCCCCGCCAGGTGGAACATCAGCTGTTCACGGTGGAACCGCCCCTCCTCCGCCTCGGCCGTCTCGTGTTCCACCACGTCGAGATCGCGGTAGTGCACGTCGGTGCGGTGGCCGTCGACGGTCAGCCACGCGCCGCCGTTGAAGACCCCGCCGCCCCACTCCCCGATCTCGCTGACCTGGCCGGGCCAGCCGATGGCGCGCAGGTCTCCGGGATCGAAGCGGCCGCGGTAGTAGAGGGCGAAGTCCCAGTCGCTGTCGGGCCGTTGGGTGCCCTGTGCACGGGATCCGCCGAGCGCGACGGCCTCCACCGCGGGCAGCGAGGCGAGGGCCCGGGCGACGTGGCCGGTGAACTCCTGGTCGTCCATGTCCCGCAGGTATACCCGTGCCGGCGACCACGAGCCCAGCCGCACCACAGCCACAACCCACAGCCGCACCACAGCGGCACCACGGCCGCGGCCCCCGGAGCCGGAGGTTCAGCAGACGGGGAGTCCCGGCACCGGCTCGTCGTTCTCGCCGCCCTTGATGTAGACGTCCGAGACGAAGACGCCCTTGTGGCCGTCGTCGTCATCGGTCTTCGCCCACCAGACGTTCGTCCAGCGTCCTGAGGTCTCGCGGTGCTGCGGGAGCTTCTTCTGGCAGAAGAAGTAGTTGACGCCGGCGTTGAGCCTGCCCACGGGCTTGTGCTGGGCGTCGTAGGAGTCCGCCGCCTTCCAGACTGTGCAGTCGAACTTGCCGCCGCCGCTGGGATGGCAGACCGGCTTCGGCGGCGGTGCGCCGCCACCGCCGCTGCCGCTCGCGCTGCCGCTGCCGCCTCCGGTCCCGGCGCCCGGCGCGCCGCCCGCGGCCCCGCCGTTCTTCCCGCCGCTGCCGCCCTTGCCGGCGGTACCGCCCTTGCCGCCGCGGCCGCCGTCGCCTCCCTGGCCCCCCTTGCCGCCGTGACCGCCGGCCGCGGCCCCCTTCCCCGCGCCGCCCTTCTGGCGTCCGTCCGGGGAGGGCCCGTCCTTCTCGGGCATGCTGCCGCCGCGCTTGCCCGCACCGGGCGCCGCGCCCTCGCCGGACGTACCGCCTGCACGGCTGTCGTCATCACCGCCGGACATGGCCGCGTAGGCGACTCCGGCGCCCGTCAGCACGACGAGGGCCACCGCGGCGGCGATCAGCGCACGACGGAGACCGCTCGTCCGCTCGGCCCGGGTGCGTACGGTGTGCCGGTCCGTGCCGTCGCGCCCGCCCGTGCCGGTGCCGGGCGCCGGAGCCTGGGCGCCGGGGAATCCGGAACCCGGCCCGCTCCCGCCGTATGCGCCGCTCCCGCCCGGCCCCGGGTGTGCGCCGCTCCCGAGGGCCGCGCCAGCCGGTGCCTGCGGACCCGCCGGTGCCTGCGGAGGCCCGAACTGCCCCTGCGCGGCGGCCCGTTGAGCCGCACCGGCACCGGACGCAGACCTGCCCGCGCCGCCGTCCGCCTTGCCCAGCTGCATCGTCGACGAGGGATCGGCCGGCGGCCGCACC
Source organism: Streptomyces sp. HNM0575 (assembly GCF_012726265.1). Lineage (GTDB taxonomy): Bacteria > Actinomycetota > Actinomycetes > Streptomycetales > Streptomycetaceae > Streptomyces. The sequence continues at coordinate 428,182 of NZ_JAASAG010000004.1, forward strand.
CCCTTCGCGACGGCGTCCAGCAGCGCGGTCGCGCGCTCGGCGCCCGCCCGCCTGCCGGGGTCCTTCTCCATCAGTTCGGCGAGTACGGGCGCGAGGGGGCCGGAGCGGCGCGGTTCCGGAAGGGGCTCCACGACGATCGCGTTGAGCGTGGACCATGTCGAGGTGCGGCGGAAGGGCGCGGCTCCCTCGACGGCGGCATAGAGGGTGGCGCCCAGCGCCCATACGTCACAGGCCTCGCGCGGAGCTTCGCCACGAGCCCGCTCCGGCGCCAAGTAGTCGAGCGAGCCGACCAGTTCGCCGCTGCCCGTCAGCTGCGTACTGGCGCCGTCGTCCGGGTCCTCGACCGCGGCGATCCCGAAGTCGGTGAGGACCACCCGGTCCGTGCCGTGCTCCAGGAGCACGTTTCCCGGCTTGACGTCGCGGTGCAGCACCCCGGCCCGGTGTGCCGCCGCGAGGGCGCCCATCACCTTCGCGCCGATAGCGGCTGCCTCCCGCGGCTCGATCGTGCCGCGCTCGCGCAGCACGTCGTCGAGCGACGGCCCCTCGACCAGCTCCATCACGATGACGGGCCGGCCGTCGTGCTGTGCCACGTCGTGTACGGAGACGACGCCCTCGTGCCGTACGCGTGCGGCGGCCCGCGCCTCGCGCTGCATCCGGGTGCGCAGCTCGTCCAGTTCGGCGGCGGCCGCGTCCGCGAAGGTCCGCAGCTCCTTGACCGCGACCTCACGGCCCAGCACCTCGTCGACGGCCCGCCAGACCACGCCCATGCCGCCGCGGCCGAGCCGGCCCGTGACGCGGTAACGCCCGGCGAGGACCCTGCCGACCTCCGCGGGCCCCGTCCCGGAACCGGTCTCGGAGCCCGTCCCGGGCCCTGTCCCGGATCCCCGATCGCCGCCCTGGGGCGCCGGATTCGCGCCCTCCGGTCCCGCGCCGCCGCTTCCGCCGCCCGTGGGCGGCTGGTCCCCCGGTGTCCGCACTGCCCGTCCCCTTTGCCGCGTACGAATGACCGCGTACCGACCAGCGCATGCTGCCCGCGAGCGCCGCGCAGGTCGTCGCGCACGAAACATCGTGCACCGAAGGGCCCAGACTACGGGGCCGGTTCGCCCTGCGCCTCCTCGGTGCGCCCCGCCAGGCGGCCGAGGTCCGCACGCGTCAGGCCGGAGTGCCCGGCGACCTCGCCGGGCGAGAGGGCGCCGCAATCCAGGCCGCGCAGCAGGTAGTTGCTCAACGCTCGGGCGGTCGCGGGCTCGTCCATCACCGCGGCGTCCGCACCCGCGCTGCCCGTGTAGGCGGCAAGCCGTGCCGCGGCGCGCTCCATGCCCTCGCGGTAGAAGGCGTAGACGGCGGCGTAGCGCGTGGGCAGATGGCCGGGGTGCATGTCCCAGCCCTGGTAGTAGGCGCGCGCCAACGACCGCTGTACGAGCCGGTGATGGTGCCGCCAGGCCTCGTGTACCTGTTCCTGCGGGCCGCTCGGAACGATGTTGGTCGAGCCGTCGGACAGGTGCACGCCCGTGCCCGCGGCAGCCGTCTGCATGACGGCCTTGGCGTGGTCGGCCGCCGGGTGGTCCATCGCCTGGTGGGCGGCGCTCACTCCGCAGGCGGCGCTGTAGTCGAAGGTCCCGTAGTGCAGGGATGTGGCACGCCCGCCCGCGGCGTCGATCATCAGGGCCACCGTGGCGCGCCCGTCGGGCCCGAGGATGGACTGGGTGGTCTCGATCTGGATCTCGAACCCGAGGCGCCCGGCGGGCAGTTCGCGTGCGGCCTCGAACTCCGCGCACAACTGCGCCATCGCCGCCACCTGCTCGGGGTGGCTGACCTTGGGCAGCGTCAGCACGAGACCGTCCGGCAGCGCACCGGCGTCCGACAGTCCGGTGAGGAAGATGTCGAGGGTGCGGATGCCCCGGTCCCGCACGCCGGCCTCCATGCACTTCGCGCGGACGCCGACGTACGGGGGTGCCGTGCCGTCGTCGCAGGCCGCACGGACCAGCCGCGCGGCACGTACGGCCGCGGCGTCCTCCTCGGCTTCCGTGCGCACGCCGTAGCCGTCCTCGAAGTCGATCCGCAGATCCTCGACCGGCTCGCGCTCCAGCTTCGCCCGCACCCGCTCGTAGACGGGGCCGGCGAGCTGCGGCGCCAGACCGAGCACGGAGGCGAACGACGCGGCGTCCGGTGCGTACCGGTCCAGCATGTCCAGCGCCTGGTCGCCCCAGTCCCGCACGGTGGTTGGCGTTACGGCGTCGGCCGGTACGTAGACGGTGTGCACCGGCTGCCGCGCGGCCCGCTCTCCCGGGTACCGGCGGGCGAGTTCGGCGTCGACGGGTGCGAGACGCGCCGCAAGGTCCTCGCTCACGCGCTTCGCCAGGCTCGTGGCGACGTCCACGTCCTCACCCACGCCAGACTCCTCTGCTGCCCCGATGCCCTGATGTGCTGATGCGCCTGCGCCCATGCGTCGATGTCCGGCCTCCGGCCCCCGGGCTGCTCGGCCTCCGGCCTTCGACCTTCCGGCCAGCTTGTTCAACAATTCGTTTAAGAAGCTATCGGCGCCCTTCCGTACCGGTCAACCGTCACTGCGGCATCGCGAGACGCCCCGCCTCACCTCCCCGGTGCACGACGACGCCCCCGCATGCCTCTGGCGGCGTACGGGGGCGGTGCCGGTGATGCGACCCGGAAGATCCGGAAAAGCCTCAGCCCTTGCGGGTCTTGACCTCTTCGGTCAGCTTGGGCACGACCTCGAAGAGGTCGCCGACGATGCCGTAGTCGACGAGGTCGAAGATCGGCGCCTCGGCGTCCTTGTTGATCGCCACGATCGTCTTCGACGTCTGCATGCCCGCCCGGTGCTGGATCGCGCCGGAAATGCCGGTGGCCACGTACAGCTGCGGCGAGACGGTCTTACCGGTCTGGCCGACCTGGTTCGAGTGCGGGTACCAACCCGCGTCCACGGCCGCACGCGAGGCGCCCACGGCAGCCCCGAGGGAATCGGCCAGCTCCTCGATGACGTGGAAGTTCTCCGCGCCGTTCACACCGCGGCCACCGGAGACCACGATCGCGGCCTCCGTCAGCTCCGGACGCCCGCTCGACTCACGCGGCGTACGCGCCACGACCTTGGTCCCGGCCGCCTTCTCACCGAAGGACACCGCAAGCTCCTCGACCGCACCGGCGGCCGGCGCGGCCTCCGGAGCGGTGGAGTTCGGCTTCACGGTGATGACCGGAATGCCCTTGCTGACACGGGACTTGGTGGTGAACGCCGCCGCGAAGACCGACTGCGTGGCCACCGGCCCCGCCTCCCCGGCCTCCAGATCGACGGCGTCGGTGATGATCCCGGAGCCGATGCGCACCGCGAGACGCGCGGCGATCTCCTTGCCCTCCGCGGAGGACGGGACGAGCACGGCGGCCGGGGAGACGGCGTCGTAGGCGGCCTGAAGGGCGTCGACCTTGGGGACGACGAGGTAGTCGGCGAACTCGGCGGCGTCGGCGGCCAGCACCTTCACCGCGCCGTACTCGCCGAGGGTCTTCGCGGCCTCCTCCGCACCGGGGCCGAGGTGCACGGCCACCGGGTCGCCGATGCGGCGGGCCAGGGTGAGCAGTTCGAGAGTCGGCTTGCGGACGGCACCGTCCACGTGGTCGACGTAGACAAGGACTTCAGCCATGGGGTTGCTCCTGCGGGAAAGTCGGGGCGGGGTCGGGCGGTGGTTTCAGCTGCGCGTCAGATGAACTTCTGACCCGCGAGGCTGCGTCATACGAACTTGCGCTCCGCGAGGAAGGCGGCGAGCTGCTTGCCGCCCTCGCCCTCGTCCTTGACGACGGTGCCCGCAGTACGCGGCGGGCGCGGCGTGGCCTCGTCGACCTTGGTCCAGGCGCCCTCGAGCCCGACCTCGTCCGCCTCGAAGTCGAGGTCGTCCAGGTCCAACGACTCCACCGGCTTCTTCTTCGCCGCCATGATGCCCTTGAACGAGGGGTAACGCGCCTCGCCGGACTGGTCGGTCACCGAGACCACCGCCGGCAACGAGGCCTCCAACTGCTCCGTCGCCGTGTCGCCGTCACGCCGCCCGTTGACCTTGCCGTCGGTGACCGAGACCTCGGACAGCAGCGTCACCTGCGGCACGCCCAGACGCTCCGCGAGGACGGCCGGGAGCACGCCCATGGTGCCGTCGGTCGACGCCATGCCGCACACGACCAGGTCGTATCCGGTCTTCTCGATGGCCTTGGCCAGCACGGCCGAGGTGCCCAGCACGTCCGTGCCGTGCAGGTCGTCGTCCTCGACGTGGACGGCCTTGTCGGCACCCATCGACAGCGCCTTGCGCAGCGCGTCCTTCGCATCCTCCGGGCCGACGGTCAGCACGGTGATCTCCGCGTCGTCGGCGTCCTCGGAGATCTGGAGGGCCTGCTCCACCGCGTACTCGTCCAGCTCCGAGAGCAGGCCGTCCACGGACTCGCGGTCGGTGGTCAGGTCCTCGGCGAAGTGCCGGTCGCCGGTGGCGTCGGGCACGTACTTCACACAGACAACGATCCTCAAGCTCACGCCGGCTCTCCTACTGCTTGTCCTACGGTTCCGGTCCGTCGCTGAACCGGCACCCCGTTCGCTCTATATTACTCGCCAGTACACATAGCGCGTACCCGGTTCTCAAGGCCGGGAACTGTGACCTTGCCTACCCCTGGGCCCGCCGGAGCACTGGCTCAACTCAATCACGGCGGCAGTGCGGCGACGCCGTCGGTGACCGCGCTGTCACCGTGCCGAGACCGCGGAGGAGGGTCAAGGAACGGGCCGCAGGATGCGACAACAATCACGGGACGCTGCCGCCGGCGCACGGACCGCCGCCGGCGTCCCGGCGGTCCTCACGGCTCTCCTCCCCGCTCTCCCCCGCCTCCAGCGCCGAGCCCAGAGCCGCGATGACGTCGGCCTTGCGCGGCTGCCCGTACGCGCGGCTCACCTCGCGTCCGGCGGCGTCCAGCACGAGCACCGCCGGGGTGCGCAGGATGCCCGACTCCCGTACGAGCGCGAGGTGTTCCTCGGCGTCGATCTCCGCGTGGCCCACACCCGGCACCATCCCGCTCACCTCGCGCAGGATCCGCCGGGTCGCGCGGCACGGCTGGCAGAAGGCGCTGGAGAACTGCACCAGGGTCGCCCGCCGGCCGAGGGCTTCGGGGCCGAGGACCCCGGCGGTCCCGCCCCCGCCCGGCGCCGGGCGCGCGCCTCCCGGACGGACGTCTCCGTCTCCTGCCGCCTGCCCCACTCCGCTCTCCCTCGTCCCTCGGGCCCGTCTCCCGGGTCTTGCGTATCGCCTGCCGCGTCGCCTGCCGCGTCATGTCCGCGTCTCGCGCCCCCGCGTCTTCGCAGTGTGCAGCACATGCCACATGTACGGGCATTCCCGCCCGCCCCGGTACAGGCCACGGAGCTGCGGCGCCCCGGGTGTAGCCATCGGCAGGCCGATGAGGAACCATCGGCGGCGCACCGAAGTTACGCATCCGTAGGTATGGCTGCGCACCTGGCGGGAGCCGCTCCCTCCCAGGACCGACAGGAAGGGCTCCCCATGGCAGAACTCGTCTATCCCCCGGTGATCGCCACGGCTCGCGCCTGGTTCAAGGCTCTCGATCTGCGCTTCGACATCCAGGGCAGCGAGCACATACCGCGCCGCGGCGGTGCCGTGCTGGTGAGCAATCACATCAGCTATCTGGACTTCGTCTTCACCGGCCTCGCGGCCCTGCCCGCGAAGCGGCTCGTGCGCTTCATGGCGAAGGAGTCGGTGTTCCGGCACAAGGTCTCCGGGCCGCTGATGCGGGCGATGAAGCACATACCCGTCGACCGCTCGCAGGGGGAGGGCGCGTACAGACATGCGCTGAAGGCCCTGGACGGGGGCGAGGTCATCGGTGTCTTCCCGGAGGCCACCATCTCCCGGTCGTTCACGCTGAAGGACTTCAAGTCCGGTGCGGCCCGGCTGGCGCAGGAGGCGCGGGTGCCGCTCGTGCCGATGGCGCTGTGGGGCACGCAGCGGCTGTGGACCAAGGGACACAAGCGGAACTTCGGGCGGAACCACTTCCCGGTGGGCATCCGCGTCGGCGAGCCCCTGCACACCGCGGCGGGCGAAGCGGCGACGGCGCTCACCTCCCGGCTGCGCGGGCGCATACAGGATCTGCTGGAGGCGGCGCAGCGCGCCTACCCGGGCACTCCGGACGGGCCGCACGACACGTGGTGGCTGCCCGCCCACATGGGCGGCACCGCACCGACACCGGCGGAGGCGCAGGCGATGTAGCACGCCCGCGGTCCCGGGTGACGGCGGGCGGCGCGGGAGGCCGTACGGGAAGGAGGGCGGTACGGGGAGGGAGGCCGTGCGGACCGGCGCGGAAGCGGCGCCGGTCAGCGGCCCATCTCCTCGTGGAGGGCGGCGACGAAGCCGTCGACGTCTTCCGGGGTGGTGTCGAAGGAGCACATCCAGCGCACGTCGCCCGCGGCCTCGTCCCAGAAGTAGAAGCGGTAGCGCTTCTGAAGGCGCTCGCTGACGTCGTGGGGCAGCCGCGCGAAGACGGCGTTCGCCTGCACCGGGTACCGGACCTCGACGCCGCCGACGTCCTTGACGCCCTCCGCGAGGCGGCGGGCCATGGCGTTGGAGTGCCGGGCGTTGCGCAGCCACAGGTCGCCGGAGAGCAGCGCGTCCCACTGCGCCGATATGAAGCGCATCTTGGAGGCCAGCTGCATCGACAGCTTGCGCAGGTGCTTCATCGCCCCTACCGCGTCGGGGTCGAGTACGACGACGGCCTCGCCGAAGAGCATGCCGTTCTTGGTGCCGCCGAGGGAGACCACGTCGACTCCGGCGGCGTTGGTGAAGGCCCGCATGGGTCTGTCGAGCGCCGCCGCGGCATTGGCGATGCGGGCACCGTCGAGATGGACCTTCATGCCGCGCTCGTGCGCGTGGTCGCAGATCGCCCTGATCTCCTCCACCGTGTAGACGGTGCCGAGTTCGCTGCTCTGGGTGATGGAGACGACCTGCGGCATCGCGCGGTGCTCGTCGTCCCAGCCGTGCGCCTCCCGGTCGATCAGCTCGGGCGTGAGCTTGCCGTCCTCGGTGGGCACGGTCAGCAGCTTCAGCCCGCCGACCCGTTCGGGAGCGCCGCACTCGTCGACGTGGATGTGCGCGCTGTCGGCGCAGACGACCGCGCCCCAGCGGTCGGTGAGGGCCTGGAGCGAGATCACGTTGGCGCCCGTGCCGTTGAAGACCGGGTAGGCCTCCGCGCGCGGGCCGAAGTGGCTGCGCACGGTCTGCTGGAGGCGGGCCGTGTACTCGTCGGCGCCGTAGGCGGGCTGGTGCCCGCCGTTCGCGAGGGCGAGCGCCGCCAGGATCTCGGGGTGCGCGCCCGCGTAGTTGTCGCTGGCGAATCCGCGGATCCCGGGGTCGTGGCGGCGCTTGGCGTCGGTCGCGTCCGCGGTCAGGGCTTCGGGGTCAGCCACAGGCGTTGTCCGTTCACTTCCTCGGTGGGCTTGCTCCACGTACCGGCGATGGTGTCGGCGAGGTCCTTGACGTCGGTGAAGCCGGCGAACTTGGCCTTGGGGCGGTCGGCACGCATCTGATCGTTCACCAGGGCCTTGACGACCAGGATGGCAGCAGCCGCGGGCGGTCCCTGCTCACCCCCCGCCTTGCGGAAGGCGTCGCCGAGGGCCAGCGTCCACGCCTCGGCGGCCGCCTTCGACGCGGAGTACGCGGCGTTGCCGGCCGTCGGGATGCTCGCGCCGGCGGCACTGACCAGCAGGAAGCGCCCGTTGCCGCTGCGGGCCAGCGGCCCCTCGAAGGCGAGCGAGGTGTGCTGCACCGTGCGGATCAGCAGATCGTGCAGCGTCTCCCAGTGCGCGAGGTCGGTCTCGGCGAACGTCGCCGAGCCCCGCCAGCCGCCCACGAGGTGCACCAGCCCGTGCACCTTCCCGAACTCCTTCTCCGTGCGGGAGGACCATTCGCGGGTCGCCGCCGGATCGAGCAGGTCGACCGTCTCGCCTGTGACGGTGGCGCCGCCGTGGGCGAAACGGGCGGCGTCGACGGCCTCGGCGAGGCGACCGACGTCGGAGTCGGCCGCGACGACCGTGGCGCCCTCCTCGGCGAGGCGGAGCAGGGCCGCGGCGCCCGCGGGGCCCGCCGCGCCGGCGACGGCGATGACGGACCCTTCGAGGCTCCCCTTGCCGTTGCCCCGGTATCCACGTGCCGTCGTGCTGGTCATGCCTGTGCCTCCTGGTCCTCGGCGCCCCGCCGCCTGCCCGTTCCGTACACCGCTTGCGTCCGCCCGTGTGCTCAGGCAGCGGCCTGCACGGGGGTGTCCGCGGTGATGCCCTTGGTCGATGCGATCACGGAACGGAGCTTCTTCGCGAGGGCCTCGTAGAACATGCTCAGCGGAAACTCATCCGGAAGCACATCGTCCACGAGCTTGCGGGGAGGCAGGGTCAGGTCGAGGGCGTCGGGGCCCTTGGCCCACCTGGAGCCGGGGTGCGGCGAGAGATAGCGGGAGACCAGCTCGTACGCCTTGAACCAGTGGACGATCTTGGGCCGGTCGATGCCCGCCCGGTAGAGCGTCTCGATCTCCTCGCGCAGCCGGACGGTGACCTGGCGCGCCTGGTCCCAGTCGACGGCGAGCTTGTTGTCGGTCCAGCGCAGGGCGCCGTGCTGGTGGAGGTAGGCGAAGAGGAGCTGGCCGCCCAGACCGTCGTAGTTGCGGTTGCGCTCGCCGGTCACCGGGAAGCGGAAGAGCCGGTCGAGCAGCACCGCGAACTGCACGTCGCGGCCCTGCGGATAACCCTCGGCCTCCAGGCGTACGCCCTCGTGGAAGGCGGTCAGGTCACAGCGCAGCTCCTCCAGCCCGTACATCCAGAACGGCTGCCGCTGCTTGATCATGAACGGGTCGAAGGGCAGATCGCCATGGCTGTGCGTGCGGTCGTGGATCATGTCCCACAGCACGAACGTCTGCTGGCAGCGCGCCTGGTCGGACACCAGCCCCCGGGCGGGCTCGGGGAGTTCGAGGCTGGTGACGTCGCAGGCGGCGTCGACGACGCGGCGGAAGCGTGCCGCCTCGCGGTCGCAGAAGATGCCGCCCCAGGAGAAGCGGGGAGGGGCCTCGCGCACGGCGACGGTCTCGGGGAAGAGGACGGCGGAGTTGGTGTCGTAGCCCGAGGTGAAGTCCTCGAAGGTGATGCCGCAGAACAGCGGGTTGTCGTAGCGGGAGCGCTCCAGCTCGGCGAGCCAGTCGGGCCAGACCATGCGCAGCACGACGGCTTCGAGATTGCGGTCCGGGTTGCCGTTCTGGGTGTACATGGGGAAGACGACCAGGTGCTGGAGCCCGTCGCGGCGGTCCTGTGCGGGCTGGAAGGCGAGCAGGGAGTCGAGGAAGTCGGGGACGCCGAAGCCGTCGGCGGCCCAGCGGCGCAGGTCGGCCACGAGCGCATCGTGGTAGGCGGCGTCGTGCGGCAGCAGCGCCGCCAGGTCACGCACGGCGTCGCAGATCTGCTCCACGCCGGCTTCGACGGCCGTACGGGACGGCGCGCCCTCCGCCTCGAAGTCGATCGAGCCGTCCTTCGACTGTGCGGGACGGACGGCCTCGACGGCGTCCTTCAGCACCGCCCATGCCGGGTGTTCGACCACGCGCCCGGCGGGCGCACCGACGGCGTCCGCGGCCTTGGACGAAAGCATTTCCGTCATGACTACCCCTCCACAGAAGAACCTGGCGTCATGAAAAAGGTAGCCGGGCGCGGTCGCCCCCTCAAGTGGAGAGGCAGGAAATTATCCTTCCGAACCCCCACCATGGCCGTCGATCTTCCTGTCAGATGCGGTGGAGGCAATGACTTTGCCCAGTCCGGCCATGGCCTCCGAGGCGTCCGGCAGCAGTTCGCCGACGCCGAGGAATCCGTGGAACATCCCCGGGAAGTGCGCCTCGGTCACGGGCACCCCGCACTCGCGCAGCTTCGCCGCGTACGCGCGCCCCTCGTCGCACAGCGGATCGCAGCCCGCGGTGACCACGTGCGCCGGCGGCAGCCCCGACAGATCGGCCCTCAGCGGCGCCGCGTGGTGGTGGGTGAGATCGCCGGGCGAGCCGAAGTACTGGGCGCCGTACCAGCGCATCGCCGTCTCGGTGAGGAAGTAGCCCTCCGCGTTGACCCGGCGGGACTCCGTGTCGGCGGCTGGGTCCGTGGACGGATAGATCAGCAGCTGGTGCGCGATCGCCGGGCCGCCGCGCTCGCGGGCCATGAGCGTGCACGCGGCGGCGAGATTGCCGCCCGCGCTGTCGCCCGCGACCAGCAGGGCGCCCGGGTCGCCGCCCAGGTCCGCGATGTTCTCCGCCGCCCAGCACAGCGCCGCGTACGCGTCGTCGGCCGGCTCGGGGAAGCGGGCCTCCGGTGCGAGCCGGTAGCCGACGGAGACGATCACGGCGCCGGAGGCGCGGCACATCGCACGGACCGTCGAGTCGTGCGAGTCGAGACTTCCGAGGACCCAGCCGCCGCCGTGGAGGAAGACCACCGTCGGCGTCCCGCCGGGGGCGGACCCCTCCTCGTGCGGGCGGTAGACGCGCACCGGCACCTCGGGCGCCCCCTCGGGCCCGGGGACCAGCCGGTCGGACACCTCGCCCACCGGTGGCAGGTGCGGCGGCTGCGGCATGGTGAGGGCGAGTATGCGGCGCGCTTCGGCCGCGTCGTGGACGGTCGCTCCGACATCGGGGAACACGGCCGCCATGGCCTCCATCACCTCGCGGGCTCCGGGGGCGAGGCGCTCGTAGCCGTGGGACGCGGTGCTGCCGCTCACGTTGGTGCTCCTTCGTCGCTCGGGTGGGGTGCTCCGGCGCGCCGGGCGGGTGCGGTGCGCTTCGAGGTGCGCTTCGGGGCGTGCTTCGGCGTCTGCTCTGGAGCGTGCTTCTGGTCGCCGGGGCATTCTCCGGGTCGCCGCGGGCGGCGTTACGGGCGGGGCGGGCCGGACTGCCGCCGCGGGGCCGGGAGTTCGGCGCGTACCGGTTCCGCGCGTACGGGTTCCGCGGGCACACGTGCTGTGCGTACATGTGCCGTGCGTACGGACGTGCCCGGCCTCCGTCGGCCGTTCGTCCCGTGTACGTCGCGTGCACGTCGTCTCCGCTTCACGGCCCGGCACCGGCGCACGGGGACGGTGGGGCAGGGGCGGCTAGTCTGTGCGCCGCGCACGTCACCGCGTGCGCCGTCACCGCAAGGGAAGAGAGAGGGTGCCGTGTCACTGCTCACCGTCGGCCACCGCGGGGTGATGGGCGTCGAGCCCGAGAACACCCTGCGCTCCTTCGTACGTGCCGAGCGCGAGGGGTTCGACGTCATCGAACTCGATCTGCATCTGAGCAAGGACGGCGAGCTGGTGGTGATGCACGACGCCGACATCTCGCGTACGACGGACGGTTCGGGCGCCATCGGCGACTTCACGCTGGCGGAGCTGCGCGAGTTCGACGCCGGCGAGGGCGAGCGCATCCCCGTCTTCCAGGAGGTCGTCGAGGCCGTGGGCTCTCCGCTCCAGGCCGAGATCAAGGACCGTGCGGCGGCCCGCGTGCTCAGCGCGGCCATCAGTGAACTCGGGCTGCACGACCGCGTCACCGTCATCTCCTTCCACGACGAGGCGCTGCGCGAGACCCGCGAGCACCTGCCCGAGATGCCGCTCGTCCTGGTGACCGGCCGCTCGACGCCCACGGCGCCCGAACGCGCCCGCGAACTGGGCGCGTTCATGGTCTCGTGCGAACTGGAGTGGCTGGAGGCGGAGACCGTGGAGCGCTGCCACGCCCACGGGATCAAGGTCATCACCTGGACCGTCAACACCGACGAGGAGCTGGCCCGGGTGCGCGAGCTGGGCCTCGACGGCCTGGTGACCGATATGCCGGAGATCAAGACGGCTGCACGCCGAGCTTCTTGACCAGCAGCTCGAAGGCGAGGTCCGCCCGCTGCGGGATCCCGTACCGCTCGTCCCCGTACGGGAAGGGCGTGATCTCGCCGGTGCGGCTGTAGCCACGGCGCTCGTACCACGCGATGAGGTCCTCGCGCTGACGGATCACCGTCATCTGCATCTCGCCGGAGCCCCACTCGGCGGCCACGGTGCGTTCGGCCTCCGCCAGTACGGCCTTGCCGAGTCCGGCTCCCTGGAGTTCGGGGCGTACGGCGAACATGCCGAAGTACGCCGCGTCCCCGCGCCTCTCCAGCTGGCAGCAGGCCACCAGCGTCCCGCCCCGCTCGACGGCGAGCATGATGCTGCCGGGCGCGGTGACCACGGCGCCGACACCCTCCGGGTCGGTGCGCTGCCCTCCCAGCAGGTCCGCCTCGGTGGTCCAGCCGGCGCGGCTGGACTCGCCGCGGTAGGCCGACTCCAGGAGCGCCACGAGCGCGTCCACGTCCTCGCCCGCGGCGACCCGGAAGGCCAGTTCGCCGGTCTCCTCGACGTTTTCGCGGGTCTCCTCGACGTTCTCCATGGTGAGGGACCTTAATACCCCGCCGCCCGGATTAGGGTCGGTCTGCATGGTGGACGTACTGAGCAGCCGCATCCTGCTGCGGCCGACCGACCCGGAGCGGACGCGGACCTTCTACGGGCGGACGCTGGGCCTCGCGGTGTGCCGCGAGTTCGGGACGGGTCCTGAGCGCGGCACGGTCTACTTCCTGGGCGGCGGGCATCTGGAGGTCTCCGGGCGCTCGGACTCCCCGCCCGCACCGGGCCTCCAGCTGTGGTTGCAGGTGCGGGACGCCGAGGCGGCCCACCGCGAGCTGCGCGAGGCCGGGGCCCCGGTGCTGCGGGAGCCCGTACGGGAGCCGTGGGGGCTCGTCGAGATGTGGATCGCCGATCCGGACGGCGTGCGCATCTGCGTCGTCGAGGTTCCGGGCGATCATCCGATGCGCTACCGGCCGGGGATCTGAACTCCCCCGCGGGCGGGACCGGTTCCGGGCGCGGTCCCGGCTCCGGCTCCGAAACCGGGACCGGGACCGGCTCCGGGCGCACCCGGGAGAGCGCCCGGGTCCCGCCGGGCTTCCCGCCCGCCCCCTGAGCGCTCCCTCGTTGCGCCCCTGCGCTCGCGTGTGACGACACCGGCAGGGGCAGCCTTCCTGCGGGAGCGAGCGGGGAGGTCGGTGGTGTGCACGGCTCGGCGACGATCGGCTGGCTGCTGACGGCAGCGTGCGCGTTCGTCGCCGGGATGTGCCTGCTGCGCGCAGAGGGTGCCGGGGGGATGCGGCGGCGCACCGCCAGGAGCGAGGCCCTGATGGGGCTGGGGATGGCGGCGATGGCGCTGCCCGGCAGCGTGGCCGGGAGACTGTCCCCGCTCGTCTTCCTGGTGTTTTTCGGGACGGTGGGCGTGCGGGAACTGGCGCAGTTCAGGGAGGGGCTGCGCCGTGCCGTACCGGCGAGTGGGCCGGGTTCGGATCCGGGAGGGGGCCAGGTCTCTGGGGCGGGACCAGGAGCGGATCCGGAACAGGCGGAGCACGTCCACCACCTCCATCACCTCGTGGGCGCGCTGGCGATGATCTACATGGCGCTGGCGATGCCGGCGGCGCACGGCGCGGCCTCCGGCGGTCCCGCGGCGGCGGACGCCGCCGGTGCCGGACTCCCCCTGCTGACCGGGGCGCTGCTGCTCTACTACGCGGGCTATGTGCTGTGTACGGGACTCCGGCTGCTGCCGGACACGGGCGCCGGGGTCCTGAGAGCCGCCGCAGGCACGGGGGTCCTGAGAGCCGCCGCGGGCACGGGCCCCGGCCTCACCACCGGCCCGGCCGCAGGCCGCGCGCCTGCCCGCGCCGGCCGCCCCGCGCACGGTCTCGCACGCGAACTCCCGTGCCTGGCCCCCGCATGCCGAGTCGCCATGGCCACGGGCATGTTGGCGATGCTGCTGATGCTGTGAGACGTCCCGCCGGGCTTCCCGTGAGGCGTCGGTCACTTCTGCACGGGTGCGCATACCGCGCCGAGGTCACCGGCTCATAGTCTGGCGACCATGTTGGTCCCGCTGGCGCTGCTCGTCCTCGGCGGGCTGGCCGCCGCGGTCGCCCCGCGCGTCCTGGCCCGTTCCTCCTGGCCGGAGCGCGAACCCGTGCTCGGGCTGTGGGTGTGGCAGTGCGTCGTCGTCGCCGTGCTGCTGTGCTGCGTGCTGGCCATGGCGTTCTCGGCCGCCGCGGCCTGGCAGGTCGTACGGGGCCATGTCTTCGCACCGGCGCCGAGCGGCGTCGAGGAGGCCTACGGCCTCGGTCTCGGCTCATACGGTCCCTGGGCGGGAGCCCTCGCGGTGCTGCTGGCCTGCGGCGGCGCCTGGACGGGTGCGATGCTGCTGCGCGAGGTGCACGAGGCGCGGTTGCGCCGGCGCCGGCGCCACGCCGAACTCCGCCTGAGGGCACCCCGGTTGCCCGGTGAGAAGTCCGCGGAGGCCGACCGGCTGGTGGTGCTGGAAGGGGAGAAGCCGGAGGCCTGGTGGCTGCCGGGCGGCCCCTCGGACGGAGCGGCACGGCTCGTCGTCACCACGGCCGCGCTGCGCCGCCTGAAGGGCCGGCAGCTGGACGCCGTGCTGGAACACGAGCAGGGCCACGCCCGTGCCCGGCACGACTGGCTGATGCACTGTTCCGCCGCGCTCGCGGCCGGCTTCCCCCGGGTGCCGGTCTTCGCCGCGTTCCGCGACCAGGTGCACGCACTGGCCGAGATGGCCGCCGACGACGCCGCCTCGCGGCGGTACGGACGGCTGACGACCGCGCTGGCGCTGGTCGAACTCAACGAGGCCAGCGGGGTGTTCGGACCGGCGCCGACGCCGCTGGCCCAGGTCCCCCACCGGGTGCACCGGCTGCTGGCCGCCGCTCCCCGGCTGACCGTCTCCCGCCGCCTGCGGATGACCGCGGCCGCGGTCCTCGTACCGGCCGTGCCCCTCCTGGTGGCCTTCGTGCCGGGACTCTCCGCGCTGCGATAGCCCTCCGGCGGCCGGTGGGCGAAGATCGACGCATGCACGGACCGAAGGACCGCCCGGCTCCCACTCCCCCGGCGTCTGCCGCTGCCGCCAACTCCCCCGCGCGCGTGGCCCCTTGGCTGTGGACCGCGGCGGCGCCGGCGGCGGCCGGTTCGGCGCTGGTGGTGCTCGTCGCGGCCGGCTGGCGGCCGCTGCTCGCGGTGGACCGTACGGTCGCGGACAGGCTGCACGCCCAGGCGCTCGCCCATCCGGCCTGGACCGAGGCCAACCGGATCCTCAGCGACTGGGTATGGGACACCGTGACGATGCGGCTGCTGGTGCTCGCTGCCGCTGTGTGGGTGTGGCTGCGCGGGGAGCGGCTGCTGGCGGTGTGGTGTGCCGGAACCGCCGCCGCCGGCACGGGAGTTCAGCAGGGGCTCAAGTCGCTGGTGGACCGGGAGCGCCCCCGGTGGCAGCACCCGGTCGACTCGGCGCACTTCTCCGCCATGCCCTCGGGTCACGTCCTGACCGCGGCGCTCGCCTGCACCCTGCTGGTCTGGCTGGTGCAACGGTCGGGCGCGGGCGCGCCGTTGCGCGCAGCAGTGCTCGCCGCGGCCTGGCTGTCCGTCGCCGGTGTGTGCCTCACGCGTCTCGTGCTGGGCGTGCACTGGCTTACGGACACCCTTGCCGGGGCGGCGCTGGGCGTCGCGCTGGCCGCGGTGGCAGCCGGTTCGTTCAACTCGCTGGAGAACAGGGGCGGTTGGCGGCGCAGCGCGGGCACGCGCACGGAGGCGGACGCCGGCTGACGCGAGCAGACGGCGCTCTCCGGGGCCCGGCCCGCTCCGCCCGCGTTCCGCGCCTCAGGGCTCGGCGACGTCGGTGTGGATGGCGAGCTTGAACTGCGCGTGCATGAGCGGCGTGGCGATCTTCTTGTCGCCCTTGCCGCGCGCGGAGACCTTCAGGCCGAGCGGCACGCCGGGGTGGACGAAGAACTGCCACATGTACGACTTGTACTGGCCGCCGCCGGTCTCCGCCGCGTCCGTCGTCGCCGTCGAGTCGTATCCGTCGCCGAGCGGATCGCGCACGAACCGGGCGCGGTACTCGTGCGGGTCGCCGTCCTTCTCCCAGTGGACCATCGCCGAGACGAAGCCCCAGCCCTCGTGGCTGGGATGGATCAGGCCCGAGTGCGCGTCGGGGAACCGGGAGGTGTCGCCGTCGCGCTCCGCCGCGTGCATGTTCCAGGGGTCGTACGACTCCTGCTCCCCGTAAGGGAATCGGACCAGGTAATAGCCGTCGTCGTCGTACTTCACCTGCTGCGAGCCGGAGGACTTCTCTGCATCCCAGATGAGCGAGACGACCGCTAACGACATGGGCTCTCCTCGTGGGCCACGGTCACCGGAAGATCGCGGAACGGCCGGTGGAGGAGCGTCGGGCCCGCGCGGGTCCCGTACGTCCGCCCCGGTGTGTTCCACATCTCATTTTATTGCTTGTCCGGCTTTCAACAACGGTCCGCGCAACGGGAGTTGGGCGCTTTCGCGCGCTGGATTCCGAGTGGCGTGCCGGGTCCCCCGGTGCTCGGAGCGAGGGCGGCACGGAGGGCCCGTGGAGGGTGCGGCGGGCCGAAGAGGCAGGCAGATAGCCGGTATTGGGCGATCCCCCGCGTCGCCCAATACCGGCGGCCGCGCCGGAAGCAGCCTGGTCGGGGGCGTGCGTCCGAAGTCTCCGCGAGTATATTGGCTGGGAGCCAGTCAACATAGGAGTTCACAGGATGTCCCCTCGGAGCGCTTCGGTCAATGAGGAGTTGCGTCGGCGCTCCCGGGAACGACTGCTTCAGGCTACGGTCGATCTCGTCGGCGAGCGGGGGTTCGAGGCGACGACCCTGGGGGCCATCGCGGACCGCGCGGGCTCGGCGCGCGGGCTGATCTCGTACTACTTCCCCGGGAAGCGCGAGCTCTTCCAGTCCGCCGTGCACCGGCTGATGCACCTCACGCTCGACGAGGCCCTGAGGCGGGCACCGGCGCCGGAAGGCACGGGCGCGGGCGACGAGGCGCTGGCACGGGCCATCGACGCGGTGCTCGGGCTGGCCGAGGACCGCCCCGTGCTGATGCGAGCCCACATGGCGGGGATCCTCCAGCAGGAGGGGTTCGTCCAGTGCCCCGAGCAGCAGCGGCTGGCGGCGCTGCTGAAGGAGGCCGTCACGCTCTATGGCTCGCCCGATCCGGACACGGACTACCCGTTGCTGCGGGCGCTGCTGATGGGCGCCGTCGTGGCGGTGCTGCTGCCCGGGGCGCCGATGCCGATGGCCCGGCTGCGCGCCGAGCTGTTCGCACGTTACGAGCTGGACTGGGAGCTGGGCAGCCCGCCGCAGGAGAGCCCCGAGATCCCCGCGGGCGACGAACAGCGTCCGCCCGCACGGCAGTTGACCCGGATCCGTTATCCGGCGGCCGTGATCCCGGAGCCGCGGCCGGAGCCCGCGGAAGCGCCGGAGGCCGATGCCGAGGAGGGGGCCGGGGGCGGGGCCGGAGCCGGGGCGCGGGCGGCGTCGGAGCCGTACGAGCTGCTGCGCCAGACCAGGCCGGCCGCCGAGCCGCCGCAGAAGCCCTCGGCGAACTGAGGTCCGGGGCGCGCCGGTTCGCCCGGTGCGCCCGTGCGGCGCGTTCTGTTCGCTCCGTTCGTCCGCCGACGGCACACCGGGCCCGCTTCCGTCCCGCCGCCGGTCCGCCGCCGCCTCGCTCCCGGTGGGTGCCAGCGAGCCGAGGGGCGGCACACGCGCCGCCCTCACCTGCGACGACGCACGCAGCGGCGCCATTGTCAGTGGCCGGGTGCAGACTGTGCCCACCTCGAAACCCCGGACAATGACGTCATGGAGGCGGGATCAGACATGTCAGACGTACTTCTCGCAGTGGGCACCCGTAAGGGGCTGTTCCTCGCCAGACGGCCGGTGGGCGGACGGCGGGCGGCGGACTGGGAGTTCGACGGTCCGCACTTCAACGCCCAGGCGGTCTACTCGGTCGCCCTCGACACCCGGCCCGCCTCCGGTCCCAGAATCCTCGTCGGCGGTGACAGCTCGCACTGGGGGCCGTCGGTCTTCCACTCCGACGATCTGGGCTCGACGTGGACGGAGCCGCCCGCTCCGGCGGTGAAGTTCCCGCAGGACACCGAGGTGTCGCTGGAGCGGGTCTGGCAGCTCCAGCCGGGCGGAGCCGACGAGCCTGACGTGGTGTGGGCGGGGACCGAGCCGGGCGCCCTGTTCCGCTCCGAGGACGGCGGGGTCAGCTTCGAGCTGGTGCGCGGGCTGTGGGATCACCCCACGCGCAAGGACTGGGTGCCGGGAGGCGGCGGCCTGGGCCTGCACACCATCCTCATCGACCCGAGGAACGCCCGCAGGATGACCGTGGCGGTCTCGACCGGCGGCGCGTACCGCACGGGCGACGCGGGCGAGAGCTGGGAGCCGTGCAATCGCGGCGTGGAGGCGGTCTTCCTCCCGGAGCCCATGCGCTTCCCGGAGTACGGGCAGTGCGTGCACAAGGTGGCGCGTGACGCCGAGGACCCCGACCGGCTGTATCTACAGAACCACTGGGGCGTCTACCGCAGCGACGACGAGGGGACGAACTGGACGCCCATCGGCGGCAGTCTCCCGTCCGACTTCGGCTTCCCCGTGGTCAGCCATCCGCGTCGCGGCGGCGTCGCATATGTCTTCCCGCTCAACGCGGACTCCGACCGCGTCCCGGCCGAGCGCCGCTGCCGGGTGCACCGTACCGACGACGCGGGCGCCAGCTGGCAGGAGCTGGGTGCCGGTCTGCCGGAGTCGGCGCACTACGGCCCGGTGCTGCGTGACGCGATGTGCACCGACGGCGCCGACCCGGCGGGAATCTACTTCGGCAACCGCAACGGCGAGGTGTTCGCCAGCCCCGACGAGGGCGAGCACTGGCGGCAGTTGGCCGGGCACCTTCCCGATGTGCTGTGCGTGCGGGCGGCGGTCGTCGGCTGAAGCGGCCGCATCGGGCCGGGCCCTGACGATCTGTCCGGGCCGAGGGAGGGGAGGGTGCCGGGAAGATGATCGGCAGGGACTGCGCGGCCTCGCGGAGGCAGTAGAGTAACCGCCCGTGGCTGCACGACCGTTGAATGAGATCGTCGAACCAGGCTGGGCCAAGGCGCTGGAGCCCGTCGCCGAACGGGTCGCGTCCATGGGCGAGTTCCTCCGCGCGGAGATCGCCGCAGGGAGAACCTATCTCCCCGCGGGGGAGAACGTATTGCGCGCCTTTCAGCAGCCGTTCGACGAGGTGCGGGTCCTCATCGTCGGACAGGACCCGTATCCGACGCCCGGGCATGCCGTGGGCCTGTCGTTCTCGGTCGCGCCGGACGTACGTCCGCTGCCGGGCAGTCTGGAGAACATCTTCCGGGAGCTGAACAGCGACCTCGGGCTGCCCCGTCCGTCCAACGGCGATCTGACGCCGTGGACGCGGCAGGGCGTGCTGCTGCTCAACAGGGCGCTGACGACAGCGCCGCGCAGCCCGGGCGCCCACCGCGGCAAGGGCTGGGAAGAGGTCACGGAGCAGGCGATCCGCGCGCTCGTCGCCCGCGAGCGGCCGCTGGTCTCGGTGCTGTGGGGACGTGACGCGCGGAATCTCCGCGGGCTGCTCCAGAGCCGGCCGGTCGTGGAATCCTCGCATCCTTCGCCGATGTCGGCGGACCGCGGCTTCTTCGGCTCGCGGCCGTTCAGCCGCGTCAACGACCTCCTCGCCCAGCAGGGAGCCGACCCGGTGGACTGGAAACTGCCGTGACGGCCCGCGAGTCCGGCCGGGGCGCGACGTCGCCGGACGGACCCGCCACGGAACGGGTGTGGGTGCTGGGTGCCGACTCGGGCGGTTCGGGTCTGCGCGTCGCCCTTGCCGACGCCGCGCGCCCCGGATCGACTCCCGAGGCCGCGGGCACGGTCACATCGTCCGAGCCGGTGCGCACCGGCGCCGACGGCATCGACGCCGAGCACATGCTGGCTCAACTGGTGCCCGCCGCCCGGCGGTTGCTGGCTGACGCCGGGGCGCGAGGCGCAGGCCTGGCCGCGGTGTGCGTGGGGGCCGCCGGGATGGCGACCCTCGGCGCGGGGCTGCGGGCGACGCTTCCGGCAGTCCTCGCGCGGGAGTTCGGCGCCCGGCACGTGGCGCTGGCGGCCGACGCGGTGACCGCGTACGCGGGTGCGCTCGGGGAGTCTCCGGGGGCGGTGGTGGCCGGCGGCACGGGACTGATCGCCATGGGCACCGATCTGCGCGGCTGGCGGCGCGCCGACGGCTGGGGCCATCTGCTGGGCGACTGCGGCGGCGGCGCCTGGATCGGGCAGGCCGGACTCCAGGCCGCGATGCGCGAGTTCGACGGCCGGGAGGGCGGCTCGCAGCCGCTCAGGGAGCGTGCCGAGGAGCGCTTCGGCGCACCGCTGAGCGGGCTGCCCGCACAGCTCTACCCCCGTACGGACAGACCGGCCGTGCTCGCCTCCTTCGCTCCCGACGTCGCCGCCTGCGCCACGGCGGGCGACCCCGTCGCAGCGGCTGTGATGCGTGCGGCGGCCCACGAGATCGCGGATGCCGCGGCTGCCGCGTGCCCCGGGGCGGAGGGCGCCGTGGTCGGCCTGACAGGTGGCCTGTTCCGCATCGGTACGCCGCTGTTGGAGCCGCTGGAGGCGGAGCTGGAGCGGCGGCTGCCGCGTGCCCGCCGGCTGCTCTCCCCCGAGGGCGGCCCGCTGGACGGGGCGCTGCTCGTCGCCGCCCGGCTCACCGAGGGTGCGCTGCGGCTGCCCTCCGATCCGGCGCTGCTGTCCACCAGTTGAGAAATCGGCGTCGAATTCCGGCAAAGGCCAACATCTCACCCCCAGGATCAAAAGGGCATTTCAGGCCAGTCTCCCCCGCTTGAACTGCCGGGTCCCGCAAGGCATTAACATGCGGGCGCATGAGCTCCCCCACTGACCCGGACAACGGCCTGCCAGTGCGAATGCCGCGTCCACGCAGGCCCGGAAGGCACCGCAAACCGGAGCCTGTAGTTGCACCAGAGAACGCCCCCGCACTGGTACTCGCCGTGCCCGGCACCCCCTCCGGCACCGTCCGCAGCATCGCCGAGGAGATCCTCAGCATCGCCCGCTCGGAGTTGCCGGGAATGGACGCCCGGATCGGTTACGTGGAGGGCGACGGCGAGGAGTACCCGACCCTCGGCGGCGTGCTGGCGCAGACCGCCGCGGACCAGCAGGCCGCGGAGGAACGTGCCGCCGAACTGGCCGCCGTCGAGGCCGCCGCGGCGGCCGAGGAGGGCGGGGACCGCGGTGACGCCGAGAACGGCGCCGCCACCGCCGCCCACCGCGCCCCGAAGACCGGTGCCGAGGAACGTCTCGTCGCCCTCGTCATCCCGCTGCTCGCCGGGCCCGACGCCGCAGGCATGCGCCAGATACGGCAGGCGGTCCTCTCCAGCGGCACGGGCGCCGAACTCACCGATGTGCTCGGCCCGCACCCGCTGCTGGCCGAAGGCGTGCACGTGAAGCTCTCCGAGGCGGGCCTCGCACGCGCGGACCGGGCCCGGCTCTTCACAGTCGCGACCGCCGCGGACGGCATCATCCTCGCCTCCGTCGGCGGCGAGGAGGCCGTGCAGGCGGCCGGCATCACCGGCATGCTGCTGGCCGCGCGTCTCGCCGTCCCCGTGCTCGCCGCCGGGCTCGACGAGGAGGGCGCCGTGGCGCGCGTCGCGGAGCAGCTGCGCGAGGCCGGCTCCCAGCAACTCGCCGTCGCGCCCTGTCTCATCGGCCCGGAGGTACCGGCCGGGCTGCTCGACGCGGCGGCCGCCGAGGCGGGCTGCGCCGTGGCCGAACCGCTGGGTGCGTACCCGGCGGTGGGCAAGCTGGTGGCGTCGACGTACGCGGCCAAGCTGGGCATACCGCACCAGCAGTCGCCGCAGGGCCTGGCCGCGCGCTGACGCGGCGGACGGCGGCCGGGGTGAGCTCTCCGGCGCGCGTGTCCGCTCGCGCGCCGGTATGGAACGGAGGCGGTGCGCCCGTCGGGGAGGACAGGGCGCGCCGCCTCTTCGCTGCCCCGGAGACGCCCGCCGGCAGCGCCCGGAATGCGGCCGCGGCCCTGCGCACGGGCCGCCCGCGCTGAAGTTCTCCCGTACATATGGCGCTCCCGTACATACGGCTGTCCCGTACGTACGGCACTTCCGTACGTACGGCCCGCCCGTGCGTTCAGCCGAAGACGACGCAGCTCGCGGCCGGTGCGGCGATGCTGCCCGCCCGGTGCGGGGTGCCGGTGGCCGGGTCGATGTCGAACCAAGTGACGTCGCCGGAGCGTTCGTTGGCCGCGTAGAGGAGGCGGCCCGACGGGTGCAGGGCGAGATCGCGCGGCCAGTGCCCGCCGCACGGCACGGTCCCGGCGAGTTCCATGGAGTCGCCGGAAGCGGCCATGTCGAACACCGAGACGCTGTCGTGGCCGCGGTTGGCGGCCCATGCGAAGCGGCCGTCGCGCGAGACGACGAACTCCGAGGGGTAGTTGCGCTCCGGTGCGGCGCTGCCCGGCACGGTGGCGGTCTCGTGCAGCGCTTCGAGGGTGCCGGTGGCGGCGTCCCAACTGCACACCGTCACCGACGAGTCGAGCTCGCCGACGATGTAGGCGTGGGTCCCGTCCGGGTGGAAGACCAGGTGCCGGGGGCCGGTTCCGGGGCGAAGCGGCGCCTCCGCGTACGGCAGCGGTTCGCCCTCCGGGCAGGCCTCCCGCAGGTCGTAGATCCACACGGAGTCCGTGCCGAGGTCTACGGCGAGCAGCCAGCGGCCTGACGGGTCGGGAACCACCGCGTGCGCGTGCGGGCCCTCCTGACGCTGCGTCTCCGGGCCGCCGCCGGTGTGCTGGTGGACGGAGGCGCGGCTGCCGAGGGTGCCGTCGGCGCGTACGGGAAGCGCGCTGATGCTTCCGGAGCCGTAGTTGGCGGTGACGAGGTGCCCGGCGGCGACGGTCAGATGGGTCGGGCCCGCGCCCCTCACGGGTGTGGGCTCCCCCAGCAGTGCGGGTCTGTCCCGGTCGGCGAGGGAGAAGGCCGCGGCGCCGCCGGTGTCGCGCTCGCTGACCGCGTAGAGGTGGCCGCCGGGGCTGCCCGGACCGCCCGGGCCGTGGGCCACGACGAGATACGACGGGTCGGGCACGAGGGTCTCGGTGTGGTGCAAGGCCGTCAGCGCGCCGCTTCCGGGGTCGAGCGCCGCGGTGGTGACGCCCCGGCCGCCTGCCGATGTGAACGATCCGATGTACGCCCTGTCGGCCCACTGCCCGTCCGCTCCGCTCACCGCGCTGCCCTTCCCCTACGAGAGATCCGCGATCTTGGGCCGACCGTAGCAGCGCGTGCCGGAGCAGGGGCGTACTCGATCACAACCGCACCAGGTCCGCGGAGGCTCCGCCAGACAGTCGCGGTCCGCCCATGGCGCGGGGTCCGCTCACGGCGCGGGGTCCGCTCACGGCGCCGGGTCCGCTCACGCCCGTCGGCGGACGCCGACCGCGCGGCCCGGCCGTTCGTGCGCTGCGCTCGTCGTGCACCCTGGTGGCCATGGACAGCTCCCCCGCCACCGCCGTGATCTTCGACCTCGACGGCACGCTCGTGGACAGCGAGCCGCACTACTACGAGGCGGGGCGGCGGGTGCTCGCCGCCCACGGGGTCCCGGAGTTCAGCTGGGCCGAGCACACGCGGTTCATCGGCATCGGCACCCGGGAGACGATGGAGACGCTGCGCGCCGAGCACGGGATCGCCGCGCCCGTGGAGCAGTTGCTGGCGGAGAAGAACCGCAGCTATCTGGAGCTGGCCGGGCGTTCGGCACAGGTCTTTCCCGCGATGCGGACACTCGTGGAGCAACTGCACGCCGCCTCATACCCGTTGGCGGTGGCCTCCGGTTCCTCGCCGGAGGCGGTCCACGCGGTGCTGGAGTGCGCGGGTCTGGCGGAACTGCTGCCGGTACGGGTCTCGGCCGAGGAGGTCGGACGCGGGAAGCCGGAGCCCGACGTCTTCCTGGAGGCGGCGCGGCGGCTGGGTGTGCCGCCGGGCGGCTGCGCCGTGGTGGAGGACGCGCCTGCCGGGGCGGAGGCGGCACGCCGGGCGGGGATGCGGTGCGTGGCCGTCCCATATGTGCGGGGGACGGAGACGGACCCGGCGTTCGCCTCGGCGGGGCTGCTGTTCGCGGGCGGCCAGGACGAGTTCGACCCTCGGCGGGCGTACGACTGGATCACGGGCGGCGAGGGCTGACGGGCACGGGCGTCATGAGCCGGGGCGCCCCCGCTCCGGGCCGCGCTCGGCCGACCGCACGCCAACTCCTCCGTGAACGCCGGGACTTGGGCTTCTCCTCGACGGTCATACGGACCGGCAGCTTCCGCACTCTTCTCCCCGCCCCCCACTCACCCCGCTCACTGGCCGCGCCCCGGCTCCGGCTTCGGCTTCGGCTTCGGCTTCGGCTTCGCGGAGTTCAGCCCGGCGGGAGGACACCGCGCAGCAGCCGGGGCGCCGACTCCCACGTCAGCTCCGTCACCTCCGGGGCGCGCGCCGTGCCGACGCACGCGGCGACCTTGGCGGCCAGTTCTCCGGCGGTGGCGGGACGCCCCGGGTGGCCCTGCGGCAACTCCAGTGCGGCCTCGGCCCGTTGACCGTCGGCGCATTCCACCGCGACCCGGGTCTCGCCCTCCATCAGGCCGGAGCCGCCGCCCGGCAGCACGCGTACCTCCGTACGATCCAGCAGGCGCCGCACCTCGGGCCTGACCGCCGCGGCGTCGGTGAAGTCGGCCATGCCGGGGAAGCCGTCGAGAAGCGCGGTCGCCACGGCGTACTCCATGCTGAACTTCGCCTCCAGCCCCGTGCGGGGCCGGTGGTGGATCAGCGGCTGCATGCCCGCCTCGGGAGTGGTGACGGTGATGCGTGCGATGTCCTCGGCCCGCCCGCCGAAGGCTCCCCCGCCGCCGGCCGCCGCACCGCCGACAGCCGCACCGCTTGCCTCCCCACGGCCGTTGTACGCCAGTTCGCGTGCCGCGCTGATGGGCCGCTGCATCGCATAGCAGCAGGGGTGCAGCTTCACGGCGAGTCCGTCCGGCACTGCGGGCCCGCTCAGGTCGGGCTCGGCGGCGCCGCCCACGAGGGCGAACCAGTCGTCCAGCGCCGCCGGATCGGCCGTCGCGCCCGCCACGGCGAGACGGGCGGCCCGTACGCCGGCGTCCGCGGCGAAGCCGACCTGGAGGGACTTCCCGGACGTGCCGAAGGCGCGCTGCACTCCGCCCGCGGCGGGCACGGCGAGCGCCATGGCACGTCTGAGCCCGTCCTCGTCGAGACCGAGAGCGACACCGGCGGCCACCGCGGCGGCCGGGGCTCCCGCGGTGCAGGTGGTGTGCCAGCCGCTGCCGTAGTGGCTCCAGCCCAGAGCCGTGCCGAGCCGAGCCATCACTCCCGCCCCGGCGAGGTAGGCACGTGCTCCGCCTCCGCATGCGAGCGCCGCGCTGACGCAGACGACGCTGATGTGCGACGTCGACGGCAGGTGGACGTCGTCGAAGTCCAGCACGTGTCCTGTCGCGGCCCAGCGCAGCGCCTCCGGCAGTCCGGCCGTCGTACGGGCGACCGGGTCGCCCGCCGCGGCGACGGTGACCGCGGCGGTGTCCACGAGCGCTGTGCGGGCGAGTTCGCGGTCGGCGGCGTCCGGTTCGAAAGCCGCCGCCCAGCCCGCCAGGTCCGCGATCATGTGACCAGTCCGGGCAGCCAAGTGGCGAGTTCCGGTACGGCGGTGACGAGCGCGAGCATCGCGGCCTCGATGACCAGATACGGCAGGATGCCGCGGAAGATGTCGGCGAGATCCAGTTCGGGCACCACGGATTTCAGGGTGTACAGGTTCAGCCCGACCGGTGGCGTGATCACCGCCATCTCCAGATTGACCACGAGCAGCACCCCGAACCACAGCGGATCGAAGCCGAGCCCCTCGACCGCCGGTACCAGGATCGGGGTCACGACGAGCAGCAGCGAGGCGGCGTCGACCAGGCAGCCGAGCAGCACGAGCACCACCATGATGGTCGCGATCACCAGGTACGGCGAGGTGTCCAGGCCGACGACGAAGGTGGAGACCGCGTCGGGGACGCGGGCCACCACCAGCATCTCCGTGAAGACGAAGGCGGCGCCGACGATGGCCAGGATGGACGCGGTCACGTGCGCCGTGGAGACGAAGATCGTACGGAGATTCGCCCAGCCCAGCTTCCGGTAGACCCAGCCCGTCACTCCGAACGCCGCGAGGGCGCCGACGGCCGCGGCCTCGGTGGGGGTGGCGAAGCCGGTGTAGATCGAGCCGAGCACGAGGACGATCAGCACCAGCGCGGGCGAGATCTTCACGAGCGCGGCGAGGCGCTGTCCCCAGGTGAAGTCCTCTTTCACGACAGGTGCGTTGGCGGGAGCGGTCTTCGCGCGCACCACCACGTACACGATCATGAACGCGGCGAGGAGCAGCCCGGGGATGAGTCCGCCGGCGAAGAGTTCCGCGATGCTCACGCCCGTCACCGACGAGTACAGGATGAACATCAGGCTCGGCGGGATGAGCATGGCCAGCGCACCCGAGGCGGCGACGGTCCCGCTCGCGAACGCGGGCCGGTAGCCGCGGGCCAGCATCTCCGGGACGGCCATGCGGCCGATGATCGCGACGGAGGAGATGCTCACGCCGGACATGGCGCCGAAGACGGTGGAGGAGCCGATGGCGGAGGCTCCCAGCCCGCCGGGGATCCGGTTGAACCAGCGGTATGCCGCGCCGAACAGGTCGCGGCCCAGGCCGCTGACCGCGAGCACCTCGCCCAGGAGGATGTAGAGGGGTGCGGCGACGAGTGCGTAGTTCTGGAGCTGCGCGACCAGCGACAGCGGCACCAGCTCGACGCCGGAGAGGCCGTCCAGGCCGATGAGTCCGGCGATGCCGGAGACGGCGAGCGCCACGAAGATGGGTGTGCGCAGGGCTATGAGCAACAGCAGCAGTACGACCGCGAGGGCCGCGACACCGGCGTCGGGAATCATGAGCGGTTCTCTCCTTCTCCGGTGCCGGAGGCGGCGTCGCCGCCGTCGGTGCGGGCAGTGCGGGAGGTGCGCGGCGTGCGGGAAGCGTGGCCGGTACGGGAGGAGTCGTCCTCCGCGGAGGCGTCCACGGCGGCGTCCGCGGCGGCGTCCGCGGCGGCGTCCCCAGACGGCTCTTGCGCGGGCTCGGCTCCGGTCAACTCCCCTTCGGCGGACGGCTGTCCGGGCTGCCCGGCGAGCAGTGCGCCGGCGTCCGCGCCGTCGCCCCCGCCTCCCGGCGGGAAGAGCACGGCGACGACGGCCAGCAGCACACCGCTGAGGCACAGCACCGCGTCCGGAATCCAGTAGGGGATGCTGAAGGTGCCGGAGCCCGTGAGGCCGCCGTCGATCGCGACCCTCAGCGAGCGGTACGCGGTCACGGCGAGCACCACCCCGAGGAAGGCGGTGGCGACCGCGGTCACCACGTCGGCCACTCGCCGCAGCCCGTGCGGCAGGGCCCGGTGGACCAGATCCATCGAGATGTGCTGACCCTTGGCGTAGAAGTACGGGATCGCCAGCGACGTCGCCGCGAGCACCCCGGCGGCGTTCAGCGGGTACGCCCAGTCCGTCGGCGCGGAGAAGGTGAAGCGGACGACGACGTCGTAGGTGATGGTCAGCATCATCAGCGCGACGACGGCCATGGAGACGACGGCCAGCGCCATCGCGCAGGCCAGCACGTATTTGCGTATCGAGTTCAGCGCGCTCATGCCGGGCCCCTCATGCCTCGCGGATGGATTCGACGGCCTGTCCGGCCGTGCGGGCGCCGAGCCGCTGCCGCCAGCTCGCGTAGACCGGTGCGATCGCCTTGCGGAAGGCCGCCATCTCCGCGCCGCCCGGTTCGGTCAGCTTCACGCCCGCGTCCCGGACCTTGGGGAGGTACTCCTTCGTGTGCACCTTCACCATGTGGGCGGTGCCGTCGCGGTAGAGGGTCGCTCCGGCCTCGTCCAGCGCGCGGCGCACGGCCTGCGGCTGCTGTTCGTACCAGTCGCTGCGGCAGTAGGCGTCGACGGTGTACGCGCCGAAGTGGCCGGCCGTGCCGTACTTGACGATCTTCTGGAGGTCGCGGGAGACCACCGTGCCGATGTAGCTGACGAGACCGTCGATCGTGTTGCGCTCCAGCGCCTGGTAGATCTCGGCGGAGCCCATGGTGACGGGAGCTCCGCCGAGGGCCTTGACCGTCTCGCCCTCGATCTCGCCGGCGACGCGCAGCCGCAGACCGCGCACGTCCTCCGGCCTGCGGATCGGCCGGTCGACGGTCCACAGATACTCGAAGGTGGTGGGCATTCCGCCGAGGATGCGCACGCCCTTCGGCTTCAGGTTCTTGTTGATCAGCTCGAACTGCGGGCGCCCCGGCTCGATGGCGCGGCGCAGCCTGCCGTAGTCCTCGGTGACGAAGGGCAGTTCCATCGCGCCGAGCACCGGATACGTCGAGGAGACGTACGAGCTGGTCTGGAAGATCACGTCGGCGACGCCCGACAGCAGCCCGGGCAGCAGCTGCTCGGCGCCGAGCAGGGCGCCCGAGTCGTAGAGGTCCGGTGCGAGGCGTCCGCCGCTGCGCTCGGCGGCCGCCTTGTCGAACATCTCGATGCCGGGATACAAGTCGCCGTAGGACGACGGGAGATAGGTGGCCACCCTCGACTTCCGCGGTGTCCTCGCGTTCGCCGGGGCGCATGCCGAGGCGCCTGCCGCCGCGGTGAGGCCCAGGCCCGCGGCGGCCAGGAAGCCCCGCCGTCCGATCGCTGATGTGTTCATGGGAGTACCTCGTCCCTCAGGCGTTTCAGGCTGGCCATGACCTTCTCCTGCGGCATCCCGGGCCATTGCGGGCGGAGCAGGATGTTCTCCGGTGCCACGTGGCCGATGAGATCGGCGAGCTGCGCACGGCAGGCGGCGGGACCGCCGAGGATGAAGCGGCCCTGCCGGAGCTTGTCGAACTCCGCGTCGAAGCTCTGCGAGGCGGGCAGCACCCGGTCCTGCCCCCAGGCCCGGTAGGCGGCGTACTTGACGGTCATCGCGGCGCGCACGTCCTCGACCGCCGCCTCGTCGCTCTCGCCCACGTAGATCTCCTGGAGGACCTGCACGGGGGCGCTCTCGCGTCCGTGTTCACGGCAGGCCTCGCGGTAGAGGGCGACCTGCCGGTGCAGATAGTCGCGGTCGACGTGCGCGGCGGCGGCGATCCACGGGAGGCCGAGCCGTGCGGTGCGGCGCAGCGCCCCGTCGGTGTGCCCGGCGAGCCAGAACGGCGGGTGCGGGCGCTGGACCGGGCGCAGCACGGGCCGTACGGCGTCGAGCCGGACCGCTTCGCTGTGGAAGGTCACCTCGTCCTCGGTCCACAGCCGGCGGACGAGGTCGAGGTTGTCGAGGAAGCGGCGCAGCCGGGCGTGACGCGGCACGCCGAAGGCGTCGAACTCCGCGTCGCGGTAGCCCAGTCCGGCCCCGACGGTGAGGCGGCCCCCGCTGATGATGTCGAGCGTCGCCAGCTCCTCGGCGAGGTCGACGGGGTTCTGAAGCGCCATCAGCGTGATCGCCGTGCCGATGCGCATGTCGCCGGTCTCGGGCACGAGGCGGGAGAGCACCGCGAGGGGGTGCAGGTACTGGAAGGGGTCGGCCAGGTAGTGCTGTGTCGCCCACACCGAGGAGAAGCCGGCGTCGCGGGCGAAGCGGACCTGCTCCAGCTGCTCGTCGAAGCGCGCCACGACGTCGTCGCCCGAGGTGAACTGGCTGCACAGCACCAGCCCGTAGCCGGGGGCGGTACCGGGGGCCGGGGCGTGGTTCATCCGCGCGGCACCTCCTTCCTTCTTCCTTGTCCCTTGTTCTTCTGTTCTTCGTTCGTCCGGTGGCGGCCCGGAGGCCTCATTGGTGTACGGGTGGGGGCCCGGCTCGTGGTCTCAGGGGCGGGGTGTCGGCAGGGGGCCTCAGAAGGAGCGAGGCATCTTCAGCACGTGCTGGCCGATGTGGGCGAGGATGAGGTTCGTCGAGACGGGCGCCACCTGGTAGAGCCGCGTCTCGCGGAACTTCCGCTCGATGTCGTACTCGGCGGCGAAGCCGTAGCCGCCGTGCGTCTGGAGCGCCGCGTTGCCCGCCTCCCAGGAGGCGTCGGCGGCCAGCAGCTTCGCCATGTTGGCCTCGGCGCCGCAGGGTTCGCCCGCGTCGAAGAGGTCGCACGCGCGCCACCGCATCAGGTCGGCCGCCTCGACGTTCACGTGCGCCCGCGCGATGGGGAACTGCACTCCCTGGTTCTGTCCGATGGGACGGCCGAAGACCACGCGCTCACTGGCGTACTTCGAGGCGCGCTCCACGAACCACCGGCCGTCGCCTATGCATTCGGAGGCGATGAGGATCCGTTCGGCGTTCATGCCGTCGAGGACGTAGCGGAATCCGCGGCCCTCCTCGCCGATGAGGCTGTCGGCCGGCACGTGGACGTCGTCGAAGAAGACCTCGTTCGTCTCGTGGTTGACCATGGTGCGGATGGGGCGCAGACCGACGCCTTCCGCCTCGCGCAGGTCGATCAGGAACAGCGACATGCCCTCGGACTTCTTCGCCGCCTCGTCCCGCGGTGTCGTACGGGCCAGCAGCAGCATCAGATCCGAGTGCTGGACGCGGGAGATGAAGACCTTGCTGCCGTTGATGACGTAACCGTCGCCGGTGCGCCGCGCGGTGGTGCGGATGCTGGTGGTGTCGGTGCCCGCGGTGGGCTCCGTGACGCCGAACGCCTGTAGCCGCAGCTCGCCCGACGCGATCGGGGGCAGATAGCGCCGCTTCTGCTCCTCGCTGCCGTGCCGCAGCAGCGAGCCCATGGTGTACAGCTGTGCGTGTACGGGGCCCGCGTTGCCGCCGGCCGCGTTGATGCCCTCCAGGATCACGGAGGCGTCGCCGAGGCCCAGGCCCAGTCCGCCGTACTCCTCCGGCACGAGGGCGCCGAGACAGCCCGTACCGGTGAGGGCGTCGACGAACTCCTCGGGGTAGCGGCGTTCGGCGTCCACCTCCTGCCAGTAGGAGCCGGGGTAGTCCGCGCAGATGCGGTCGACCAACTGGCGCAGATCGCGGCGGAGTTCACTCGCCGCCGCCGGTCCCGTCACGGGGCCTCCCCCGCCTCGCCGCCCTCCGCGTGCCGCGGTCCGTGACCGCGCTTGTAGACCAGCAGCGTCCTGGTGAACTCGATGACGACCTCTCCCGTCTGCTTGTGGCCGGTGGTGCGCACCGTGACGACGCCCAGGCCCGGCCGCGACGCGGACTCCCTGGCCTTCAGCACGGTGGAGCGCGAGTGGATCGTGTCGCCCTCGAAGACGGGGCCGGGAAGGGTGATCTCCTCCCAGCCGAGGTTGGCGAAGACGTTCTGCGAGACGTCGGTGACGCTCTGGCCCGCGACGAGGGCCAGGGTGAAGGCGGAGTTGACGAGCGGCTTCCCGAACTCGGTGCGCCGCGCGTACTCGTGGTCGAAGTGGAGCGGCGCGGTGTTCTGCGTGAGCAGGGTGAACCAGATGTTGTCCGTCGTGGTCACGGTGCGGCCCAGCGGGTGCTCGAAGACGTCGCCGACCACGAAGTCCTCGTAGAAGCGGCCCTGCCAGCCGGTGTGGGTCGTCATGACTCTCCCTCTGCGGTGTGCCGTTCGGCTGCTGTGTGCAGTTCGGCCAGTACGGAGTCGGTGTGCGCGCCGAGGCCCGGCAGCGCACCTCCCCCGGCGCTGCGGCCGCCGGGAACGCCGGGCGGCCGCAGGGTGCGGACGGTGCCGTCCGGTGTGCGGGTGTCCATCCAGCGTCCGTCGCGGGCGAGTTCGGAGTGCGACGGCAGATCGGCGAGCGCCGTCATCCGGCCCCACGCGATGCCCGCGTCGTCCAGCCGCGCGGTGAGCGTCACCGAGGCGTACGCGGCGAACCGGCCGGCCAACTCGGCGTCCAGAGCGGCACGGTGTGCGACCCGTTCGGTGTTGGAGCCGAAGCGGGGATCCGTGGCGAGGTGCGCTGCCTCCAGGACTCCGCCGCAGAGCCGGGCCCATTCGCGTTCGTTCTGCACGGCGATCATCAGCGATGCGCCGTCGGCGGCGGTGAAGGCGCCGTACGGTGCGATCGCGGGGTGCGAAGTCCCCATCGGCTGGGGGGCGTTGCCTCCGTAGAGGGTGTAGTACAGCGGGTGCGCCATCCATTCGGTGAGCGCGTCGAAGAGCGATACGTGTACGGGCAGCGCCTCGCCGGTGACGTCGCGGTGCCGGATCGCGGCGAGCACTCCGCTGAAGGCGTAGCTGCCGGCGGCGATGTCGGCGATGGAGATGCCGGTCTTCGCGGGCGCCGAGGGCGTGCCGGTCAGCGACATCAGGCCCGTCTCTGCCTGTACGAGCGCGTCGTAGGCCTTCTTCGCGGCGAGCGGCCCGTCCGGCGCGTAACCGGATATGTGGCAGACGATGAGGGCCGGGTGGCGGCGGTGCAGTGCGTCCGCGTCGAGGCCGAGGCGGGCGAGCGCGGCGGGCGCGAGGTTGGCCACGACGGCGTCGGCCCGCTCCAGCAGCAGATGCAGATCCTCCACCGCCGCCGGGTCCTTCAGGTCGAGCCGCACGGACTCCTTGCCGCGGTTGAGCCACAGGAACGCGCTGGAGGTGCCGCCCACCACGTGGTCGTAGTCGCGGGCGAAGTCGCCGCCGTCGGGCCGCTCCACCTTGATCACGCGTGCGCCGAGGTCGGCGAGCTGGCGGGTGGCGAAGGGCGCGGCGACGGCCTGTTCGACGGCGACGACGGTGACGCCGTCGAGCGGGAGCCGCGCGGTGGGCGCCTGCCCGTCCGCCTCTCCCGCGGGGCCGTCCGCCGGGCCGCCCGTCACGGGGCCGCCTCCGCGTTCCGCGGCACGTTCCGCGGGGCATTCCGCGCCCCGTGCTGCTCCCCGCCGGGAAACGCGTCCCGCCCCACGTCCTGCTGCGGGTCCCGTTGCGCATCCTGCGCGGATGCGTCCCGTTCCGAGTCCCGCTCGGCCTCGCGAAGCAGCGCCTCGGCACGTACCACCACGGGACGGTCGACGAACGTCCCGTCACCCAGCCGCACCGCTGCGATCCCGCGGTCGTTCGCGTCCGCGTAGGCGGCCAGGACCTCGCGGGCGCGGGCGAGTTCACTCTCCGTCGGGGCGAACGCCCGCCGCACGGGCGCGATCTGACGGGGATGGAGCACGGCACGGCCCGTGAAGCCGAGTTCGCGGACCGCGAGCGAGGACCGCACCAGTCCGTCCTCGTCGTCGAGCGCCGCGTACGGACCGTCCAGCGGCCCCGGCAGCCCGGCGGCGCGCACGGCGAGCACCGACTGCGAACGCGCGTACAGCAGTTCGCGGCCTTCCACACTCGGACGCACTCCCAGCTCTGCGGCGAGGTCGAGCGTGCCGAACAGCAGCGTCGGCACGCGCGGACCGGCGGCGGCGATCTCACCGGAGGCGAGGATCCCGGCCGCGCTCTCCACGACGGGCAGCAGCGACAGCATCGGCGGCCGTCCGTCCGGTCCGGCCTCGCCCGCGGCCTCGGCGGAGGCGAGCCGCTCGTCGAGGGCCCCGAGCTGCCCGGCCGAGCGGACCTTGGGCACGACCAGCCCGTCGAGGCGGGCCTTCCCGAGCAGGGACTCGACGACCGCGAGATCCGCCTCCGCCTCGGCGGTGTCCAGTGCGTTGACACGGATGTGGATCCGCGGGGCCCGGCGGGCCGGCCGTCCGGTCCCGGCGGCAGCCAGACCGATGAGGGCCTCGGCGGTCAGAGCGCGCGCGGTGTCCTTCGCCGTCTCGTCGACGGCGTCCTCGAAATCGACGGCGACGTCGTCGGCGCCGCTCACCACGGCCTTTCTGATCCGGTCCGGACGGTCGCCGGGGACGAACAGCAGCGTCCGTCCGACCTCCATGAGCGCTCCCTGTTCCGTGAGGTGGAACACGTACCGGCTGACGGTACGATCGCCCTTACCCTCATGAGGGCGCTCACGTACTGTCAAGGGGCGTGCAGCCGTGATCCGGAACCGTTACCCGGCCAAGGGGGAAGTCCATCGATGCCCAACCCAGGCGGCGGGA
Organism: Streptomyces sp. HNM0575; assembly: GCF_012726265.1. Taxonomy (GTDB): domain Bacteria; phylum Actinomycetota; class Actinomycetes; order Streptomycetales; family Streptomycetaceae; genus Streptomyces. The sequence continues at coordinate 462,142 of NZ_JAASAG010000004.1, forward strand.
TGCGCGCGGTCATCACAACTCTGCGCGTTCTGGAGACAGTTGCTGAGCTGCAACCCGTCGGCGTCTCGGCCATCGCGAGAGCGACGGCGATCCCCAAGTCGTCCGTCCACCGCTGCCTGCTCACGCTGCGCGAAGCGGAATGGCTCACCACGTCCAGTACCGATGGCACGCGCTGGGTGCTCACCGGTCGCGCGCTGTCCGTCGGAATCCACGCGCAGGCCGAACTCGGCCTGCGCGAGGCGGCGTTGCCGACCATGCGGCAGCTGCGGGACGAGACCCACGAGACCATCCACCTCTCCAGCTACGGCTCCGATCACGACCTGGTCGTGATCGACCGCATGGACAGCGACGAACCGGTGCGCACATGGGTGCACTTGGGAGCGCGGGTGCCGCTGCACGCGAGTTGCAGCGGCCGGGCGATCCTCGCCCGCCTGCCCGACGCGGAGGTGGAGCGGCTGCTCGGCCGGGCGGCCGGAAAGAGCGGCGAGGGCGGCGAGTTGGAGCGCTTCTCGGAGACGACCCCCGTGGACCTGGCAGCCGTACTCGACGACCTGGGCCGGGTGCGCGAGCGGGGTTACGCGACGAACGACTGCGCCTGGCGCCCGGGCGTGGGCGCCGTCGGCGCGGCGCTGGTGGATCCGCGGGGGCGGCCGGTCGGCGCGCTCGCGATCTCCGTGCCGGTGCAGCGCTACGACGCGGAACGGGCCGGCCGCCTCGGCCCGCTGGCCGCCGACGCGGCCCGCCGCGTCAGCGCCGGGCTGCCCCCGGCCTGAGCGCGGACTCCCATGGACTGAGCGCGGACTCCCACGATCTGAGCACCGGGCTCCCACGGTCTGAACCGGCGCCATCCGCCAAGTCGGCGCGCTCTCCTGCCGGTTCACGGGCCCGGGGACCGGCAGGAGCGGGACGAAAGATTTCCCCGTTTCTATTGTCTAGACCAATGGACGGCGCTAGCGTGCTGAGGCGCCTGAAACAAGGCCGCAATCTTCAACACCCCCACCCCCCACGATGGGAGCTTGTCGTGCGCCCACACCTGACACAGCGTCGCAAGATCGCGCTCGGGACCGCATCCGTGCTCGCGGTCGCCGGAGCGGTCGGCATCGGCTTCTCCGCACAGGCCGGCAACGTCGACCAGCACGCGAGGGCCGCCGCCCCCAGCGGGCTGAACGGCCCGTACCTCTACACCGGCGCCGGAAAGGTGCCGGAGGCCGCCCAGTTCATGAAGGACACCGGCAACAAGCAGCTGACGCTCGCCTTCATCCTGGCCAAGGGAGGCTGTGAGCCGGCGTGGGACGGACAGCGCCCGCTCACCGGCGGCGAGGACGAGAAGACGATCAAGGCGGTGCAGGACGCGGGCGGGGACGTCACCCCGTCCATCGGCGGCTACAACGGCTCCAAGCTGGGTGAATCGTGCGGCAGCGCCGAGGAGTTGGCCGGCGCGTACCAGAAGATCATCGACGCCTACAAGCTCAAGTCGATCGACATCGACATCGAGGCGAACGAGTTCGAGATGCCCAACGTGCGGCAGAAGGTCGTCGACGCCCTCAAGATCGTCAAGGACAAGAACAAGGACGTCAAGGTCTATCTCACCTTCCCGACCCTTGAGGAGGCCCCGACCGACAACGGCAAGGACCTGATCAAGAAGGGCGCCGCCGCCGGTCTCGACGTCGACGGCTGGACGGTCATGCCCTTCGACTTCGGACACGGCGACCAGGACATGGCCAAGGCCACCCAGACCGCCGTGGACGGGCTCGCCAAGATCGTGGCCGACGAATACAAGATCGACCAGGAGAAGGCGTACAGCAAGGTCGGCTTCTCTTCGATGAACGGCAAGACCGACCAGCCCAACGAGGCCATCTCACCGGCGGACTTCCAGAAGATGGTCGACTTCGCCACGGAGAAGCACCTGGCGCGCGTCAGCTTCTGGTCCGCCAACCGCGACCGCCCGTGCTCCAGCGGCGACGGCAACGACTCGTGCAGCGGAATCGACCAGAAGGAATGGGAGTTCTCCAAGATCGTGGCCGGTTACAAGGGCTAGGCCCCTGCCCCGTGTGGTGAGGCGGACGGGCGGCGCGGCTGCCCGGCTCCGTCTCACCACGGGCGCCGCGGACATGGCCGCTCACGTGCGGCACGGGCCGTACGGGCCGGCCGGGACCTCACCCCAGGAAGCTCAGCCTGACCCGGCGGTGGGGGTTGTCGCCGTTGGTGTCGACGAGGCACACCGACTGCCAGGTGCCCAGCTCCAGCGAGCCGCCGATGACGGGCAGCGTGGCGTGCGGCGGTACGAGCGCGGGCAGCACGTGATCCCTGCCGTGTCCCGGGCTGCCGTGCCGGTGGCGCCAGCGGTCGTCCGCGGGGAGCAGTTCGCGGAGCGCGGCGAGGAGGTCGTCGTCGCTGCCCGCGCCGGTCTCCAGTACGGCGATGCCCGCGGTGGCGTGCGGGACGAAGACGTTGAGCAGGCCGTCCCTTCCCTGCGCCGCTCCCGACAGGAAGGACTCGCAGTCGCGGGTGAGGTCGGTGACGCTCTCGCCGGAGCCGGTGGTGATGTGCAGGACGTGGGTCTGAAGCGCGTCGGTCATCCCTCCATCCTCCATGCGCCGCCGGCCGGGGCGCGTCTCCGGTGCGCCTCCCCGGCTTCCCGGCTTCCCGGCTTTCCTGCGTCCCGGTATCGCGTCGGCCGGGCCCGGCGGGAGCCCGTCCGAGCCGAACAGCGAGACGACCGCTCACCCGTAAGCGTGGCCGCGTGGCATTCCGCGCCCCGGTCACGGTGGGTCGGGTGATGCTTGCGGTGCGCAAGCGGGGCCACGGTCCACGCGGGCGTCCCCGGCCCAACGTCCCATGGGCGCCGGGGAGTTGTCCCATTCTGAAACACCGAGGAGTACGCACCACATGAACGTCATCACCAACGCGCTGGCCTGTCTCGCCCACTTTGTCGGCTGGCTCGTCTGACGTCGTCCCACTCGGCGCCGCTCCCCGTATCGCACGGCGGGGCGGCGCCGTCTCGTTGCGCAAGTGCGGGCCGCACCTCTCCACTTCAGGCGCGCGCGGCGATGCTGGAGCGGCGGACGACGAGTTCGGGCTGGAGCACGATCCGCTGGTGCTCGTGTCCTGACGCCTCCTCACCCGTCTCCTCGATGAGCAGATCCGCGGCCGCGCGGCCCATACGGAACGCGGGCTGCCGTACCGATGTCAGCGGCACCGCGGCCGCCGCGGCGAACTCGATGTCGTCATAGCCCACGAGCGCCATCTCCCCCGGCACGGACACCCCCGCCCCGTAGAGCGCCTGGAGCACCCCGAGCGCCAGCAGATCGTTCGCGCAGAACACCGCCGTGGGACGCGGCGACATCCCCAGCAGGCGCGCACCCGCGTCCCGCCCGGCCGCCACGTCCAGCCGCTCCGCCTCCACCAGGCGCAGGGCGCTCCCCCCGTGCCCCGTACGGGAGGTGGCTGCGTCCTCCCACAGTCCCGCCTCGCGCAGCGCGTTGACGACTCCGGTGTGCCGGTCCTGGCACTGGGTGAGGTGCATCGGGCCGCTGACGTAGACGATGCCGTCGTGGCCCTGCTGGAGGAGGTGGCGGGCGGCGAGTTCACCGCCGAGGACGTCGTCGACGGAGACCGAGCAGCCCTCGGCGCTGGGCAGTACGCGGTCGACCGAGACGTAGGCGATGCCGTGGCGCTGGAACGCGGCGAGGTTGCCGCCGCTGGTGTCGGCCGGGGTGACGAGAACGCCGCGGACCCGCTGCTCGGCGAAGAGCGAGAGGTACTCCGCCTCTTCGGACGGGTTCTGCGCGCTGTTGCACAGCATCACGCCGAGGCCCGCCTCGCGGGCCGCGCGCTCGGCGCCCCCTGCGACGTCCACGAAGAACGGGTTCGCCATGTCCAGCACCAGCAGCGCGATGATCCGGCTCCGCCCGGCCCGCAGCTGGCGCGCCGACTCGCTGCGTACGTAGCCGAGTTGACGTATCGCGGAGCGGACCTTGTCGCGTGTGGCGGAAGAGACCGCCTGGGGCCGGTTGATGACGTTCGAGACCGTGCCGACCGAGACCCCGGCCGCCCGCGCCACGTCCTTGATGCCCACCATTTCTGCCACGAGCGCTCATGCTACGCAGCGGCCGGCGCCGTGCGCGCGGGCGGCTGACGCCGGTCCCGAGTGCCGCTCCCGGTGCCCGGCCGCCCGGTCGGCGCGGACCTTCAGCAGGAAGCAGACACGCTGCACCGTCCGTCTCCCTTCCTAGAAGTCGTAGTCGTCGATGTTCTTCTCGTCGAAGACGGTGGGCGGGCCGAGTACGACCTCCCCGTTCTTGCCGACGGTGCGCTCGCCGAGCTTCCCGGCCTTGAACTTCTCGCCCTCCTTGCCGGTGATGCGGCCCGAGACGAGCGAGGCGGCGGCGTACGAGCCGAGGTAGCCGAGCTTCTGCGGGTCCCAGAGGGAGAACTCCTCGACGGTGCCGTCCTTGACGTACTTGCGCATCTGGTTGGGGGTGCCGAGCCCGTTGAGGACGATCTTGCCCTTGTAGGAGGAGTCGCTGATGTAGCGGGCCGCGGCGGCGATGCCCACGGTGGTGGGCGAGATGACGGCCTTGAGCTTCGGGTACGCCTTGAGCAGGCCCTGGGTCTCCTGGAAGGACTTCTGGTCGTCGTCGTCCCCGTAGGCGGTCTTGACCAGCTTCATGTCCTTGTACCGCGGCTTCTTCAGCTCCTTCTTCATGTACTTGATCCAGGCGTTCTGGTTGGTGGCGTTCGCCGTCGCCGACAGGATCGCGAACTGGCCCTTGTGGCCGGTCTGTTCGGCGGTGCGGCGGATGAGGGAGCGGCCGATCTCCTCCGCGGAGGCCTGGTTGATGAAGAGCTGGCGGCAGTCCTCGGCGGTGTCGGAGTCGTAGGAGACGACCTTGATCCGCTGCTTCATCGCCTGCTTCAGCGGTCCGCACACGGCGTTGGGGTCGTTGGCGGCGATGAGGATGGCGTCCTGGCGCTGCTGTACGAGGGTGTTGATGTAGCTGACCTGGGAGGAGGCCTTCGCGTCGGAGGGGCCGACCTCCTTGGCCTTGCCGCCGTAACCGGCGGCGGCGTCGATGCCCGCCTCGTCGATGAGCTTCTCGTAGGGGTTGTTGATCTGCTTGGGCAGGAAGGCGAGCTTCATGCCCTTCTTCAGCGGTGCGCCTGGGTCGGCCTTCGCACTGCCCGCCTTGTCCTTGGCGTCGTTCTCGGCGTCGCTCTTGGTGGTGCCGGAGCAGCCCGCGAGGGAGAGGGTGCAGGCGAGCGCGGAGACGAGCGCGCCGGCGGCGGTGAGCCGGGTGCGGGGGCGCGTGCTGGTGCGGCGGGTGCTCGTGCGCGTGCGGGCGGATGCCGTGGTTCGCATGGCGGTGCCTTTCGACTGGGCCTTTCGACTGGGCCTTTCGACTGGTGAACGGGGAGGAGCGGGAGGGGGCGGCTGCCGGCGGGCGCGTCAAGTGGCGGCGGCGCGGCGGTGCTTGCGCTCCGAGAGGAGGGCCGCCACCCGCGGTGTCAGCACGGACACCACCAGCAGTACGCCGGTGACGATGACCTGGATCTCGTTGGAGACGTCGTTGAGGGTGAGCAGGTTGTTGAGCACGCCGATCAGCAGAACGCCGGCCACGGCCCCGCCGAGGGTGCCCTTGCCTCCGTTGAAGTCGACGCCGCCGAGCAGCACGGAGGCGATGACGACGAGTTCGAGCCCGAGCCCGTTGTCGGCGCGGGCGCTGCCGTAGCGGAGGGTGTAGACGATCCCGGCGAAGGACGCCGTGAATCCGGCGACGGCGAAGAGCACCAGCTTGATCCGCCGTACGCGGATGCCCGCGAAGCGCGCGGCGTCCTCCTGCGCGCCGATGGCGAACAGCGCCCGCCCGGCCGCCGTGCAGTGCAGTACGAAGGCCGCGAGGACGGCGAGCACGATGAACAGGGCCGTGGGGTACGGGATGAAGGTGCCGGGCACGGGCTCGGTGTAGGACGCCCACCGCGCGTAGGACTCGGGGAAGTCGGAGACGGCCCTGTTGCCGAGCACCACGGAGGCCAGCCCCCGGTAGAGGGTGAGGGTGCCGATGGTGACGGCGAGCGGCGGCAGCCCGAGCCGGGTGACGAGCCAGCCGTTGACCAGTCCGCCCAGCACTCCGACGGCCAGGCACAGCGGGACGATCGTCTCGAAGGCCCAGCCCGCGTCCCACAGCGCGCCCGCGAGCGCGCTGGAGAGACCCAGCATGGAGGCCACGGACAGATCGACCTGTCCGGCGACGACGAGCAGCGTCATCGGCAAGGCGATGAGGGCGATCTCGGCGGTGTCGTTCAGCGCGGCGGAGAGATTGGTGACGTCGGCGAAGCCGTCGGTGGTCCCGGCTCCGGCCAGCATCACCGCGACCAGCAGGATGCCGGCGGCAGTGTCCCAGCGCACGAACCTGCCCGCGCCGCGCGGTCGTTCGGCGCCGTCGGCGTGGCCGGGCGCGGAGCCCGGCGCGCTGCCGGGCGAGGTTCCGGCGGCGGTTCCGGCGGCGGTCGCGGCGGCGTTCCCGTCGGCGTTCTCAGCCGCCGTGCGGTCTGCCGCCCGAGACGGGGGCGTCGGCGCGTTCAATGCCTGCTCCTCTTCCTCAGCGCATCGGTGGTGCGGCTGCGTACGACGCGGTCGGTGCTGATGGCGGCCAGCAGCAGCGCACCGGTGATGGCCTGCTCCCAGAACGGGTCGACCTTGAGCACGACGAGGGCGCCGCCCATGGTCGTCAGCAGCAGCGCGCCCAGCGCGGCGCCCCACACGGTGCCCACGCCGCCGGTGATGGCGACGCCTCCGACGACCACGGCGCTGACGACGGTCAGCTCCCAGCCGTTGGCGGCGTCGGCGACGACCGTGCCGAACCGGGCGAGCCACAGCGCGCCGGCGAAGCCCGCGACGGATCCGGAGAAGACGTAGGCGGCGAACACCCGGCGGCGCACGGGCACTCCGGCCAGGCGCGCCGCCTCAGGGCTGGACCCGATCGCGTACATCTCGCGTCCGCTGCGGTAGGAGCGCAGGAACCAGGCGGTGGCCGCCAGCAGCAGCGCGGAGAGCAGCGGCAGGTACGGCACCCCGAGGAGGCTGCCGCTGCCCAGCGCCAGCACCTCGTCGGGCACGTCGGCGGCGTTGATCTGCCTGCCGTGTGCCCACGCGTGTCCGGCGCCCTGGATGACGTAGAGCATCCCGAGGGTCACCACCAGCGCGGGCACCCTTCCGAAGCTGACGAGAAGTCCGCTCACCAGCCCGCACGCCGCTCCGAGCACGGTGCCGACCAGCACCACGGCGAGCGCGCCGTGATGGGTGCCGGAGACGAAGCCGCCGCATGCGAAGGCGCTCAGGCCGACGACGGATCCGACGGAGAGGTCGATGTTCCGCGTGAGCACGACCACGGACTGGCCGGTCGCGAGCAGCACCAGGATCGAGGAGTTGAGCAGCAGGTCCCTGGCGCCCTGCCCGTCGAGGAAGCCCGGGTTGGCCAGCCACGTGCCGAAGATCAGCACCAGGAGGGCGCCGCCGATGCTGAACTCCCGTACGCGCAGGACCAGATCGGCCAGGGAGCGGGCGGACCGGCGCGGCCGGTGCTGCCCGCCGGGCGCCGCGGCACCGGACGGCTGCGGCGGGGGCTTCTGCAACGTCTCGCTCACGCGGCCTCCTTGGCGCTGCGTCCGGTCGCCGCGGCCATGACGGACTCCTCGGTGGCCTCGTCACGGGGTATCCCGGCCACGAGCCGCCCTTCGTGCATCACCAGCACCCGGTCGGCCATGCCGAGGACCTCGGGAAGGTCGGAGGAGACCATCAGCACCGCGATGCCCTCTTCCGCGAGGGAGGTGAGCAGCCGGTGCACCTCGGCCTTGGTGCCGACGTCGATGCCGCGGGTGGGTTCGTCGACGATGAGGACTCCCGGCTCGGTGGCGAGCCACTTGGCGAGCACGGCCTTCTGCTGGTTGCCGCCCGAGAGCACGCCCGCGGTGTCGGAGAGACGGTCGTACTTCAGCCGGAGCCGGGCCGCCCAGTCCGCGGCGCGTGAACGCTCCAGCGAGCGCCGCACCATGCCCGCGGTGCCGAGGGTGCCGAGGCCGGTCAGTGCGATGTTCCGCTCGATGGACATCTCCATCACCAGTCCGCGCTGGCGCCGGTCCTCGGGTACGAGTGCCACCCCCGCGTCCATGGCGGCCGCGGGCGAGCCGGGCCGCAGCGCCACTCCGTCCACCTCGACCTCTCCGGCGTCGGCGCGGTCGACGCCGAATACGGCCTGCACGACCTCGCTGCGTCCGGCTCCGACCAGGCCCGCGAGGGCGACGATCTCTCCACGGCGGACCTCGAACGAGACGTCGTGGAAGACGCCTTCGCGGGTGAGGCGGCGGACTGTCAGCGCGGGCGCGCCGGGCGCGGTGTCCCGCCGCGGGTACAGCTCGTCGAGGTCGCGGCCGACCATGCGCCGCACCAGGTCGTCCTCGGTGAGCCCGTCGAGGGGTTCGGTGGCGACGAGGCGGCCGTCGCGCAGCGTGGTGACCTGCGCGCAGAGCCGGAAGATCTCCTCCAGGCGGTGCGAGATGAACAGCACGGCGGCGCCCTCGGCGCGCAGCGCCTCGACGACGGAGAAGAGCCGGGCGGTCTCGGAGCCGGTGAGCGCCGCGGTCGGCTCGTCCATGATCAGCACCCGGGCGTCGAAGGAGAGCGCCTTGGCGATCTCGACGATCTGCTGGTCGGCGATGGACAGTCCGCGTGCGGGACGGTCCGGGTCGAGGCCGACGCCGAGGCGGCGCATCAGGGCGGCGGTCGCCTCGCGTACGGCGGCGTGGTCGATGCGCCCGAGGGAGCGGCGGGGCTGGCGGCCCATGAAGATGTTCTCGGCGACGGACAGGTCCGCGAAGAGCGTGGGCTCCTGGTAGATCACGGCGATGCCCGCGTCGCGCGCGTCGGCGGGGCTCGCGAAGACCACGGGGCGGCCGTCGAGCCGTACGGTGCCGGCGTCGGGAACGTGCACCCCGCCGAGGATCTTGATGAGGGTGGACTTGCCCGCCCCGTTCTCGCCCGCGAGGGCGTGCGCCTGACCTGCGTGCAGTGCCAGGCCGACCTCGCGCAGGGCCCGTACGTTTCCGAAGGACTTGCTCACTCCCTCCAGGGAGAGGACCGGCACCCCGGCCGCCGCCGGTTCTGGCTGGGTCATGGTGCTGCTCCTCCTGTGCTGCTGCGAGGGGGCTTCGCTTCGCGGATGCGCGGCCGGGGCGTATGCGGTGCGCCGGGTGTGCGGTGGGTGTGCGCCGGAGGGGCCGCGCGAGCGGACATCCGAACACACCCTGAAAATGAAATGATTCAATCCGGCTCCGGGGAAGCTAGCCCCGCCATACGGGCCAGTCAAGGGGTACGACGCAGGTGAACGGCCGTCGCCTCCGGCCCTATTGACGCCCGCTCCCGCTGGTTCTACGTTCCTGGCGCCGCTAGTTGAAACGTTTTGCCCTCACGCTCCGGCAGCCTCGCTCCGACCGGGTGCCCGCCGGTGCCGTCACAGGAGGTGCACATGATCAGCAGACGCCGTCTGATCGCGGGCGCGACCGTCTCCGGAGTCCCGGCCGCCGCGCTGACCGGGCTCGCTCAGCCCGCCGCGGCAGCCGGGCCGGGCACGGCGGCGGGCGACGGCGACGGACCGGAGGAGGAAGGCGCCCTCCACGTCACGGGCACCACCACGGAGTACGCGGACCGGCCCCTCGGCCTGGACACCCCGCACCCGCGCCTCAGTTGGACCCTCGGCTCCCGCCTGCCGGACCGGCTCCAGCACGCCTACCGCATCCGGGTCGCCGGCGACCCCGCCCGGCTCCACGACCCCGATGTGTGGGACAGCGGGAAGCGCACCTCGCGGCAGTCAGTTCTCGTCCCGTACGACGGCCCGCCGCTGCGGCCCGGCACCCGCTACCACTGGTCGGTGCGCGTATGGGACGAGGACGGGCACCCCTCTCCCTGGTCCGCGCCCACGTGGTGGGAGACCGGGCTCACGGCCGGCGGCCAGGGGCGGTGGCGGGCGGAGTGGATCACGGCGCCGCCCGCCCTGGTCGCGCCGCCCGCACCGGAGGGCGCCGAGTGGATCTGGTTCCCGGAGGGCGACGCCGCCTCTGAAGTACCCGCCGGCACCCGCTGGTTCCGCGGCACGACCGAGCTCCCGGACGGCATACGCCGGGCGCGGCTCGTCATCGCCGCGGACAACGGCTTCACCGCGTGGGTCAACGGCACCGAGGTCGCCTCCCACGAGTCCCATCCCGTACGCAAGAGCTGGAGCAGGCCCGCGCTGCTCGACGTCACTCGCGAACTGCGCCCCGGCGCCAACACGGTGGCGGTCGCCGCCGTCAACTCCGAGGCGGGGCCCGCCGGTCTGCTGGCGGCGCTGGAAGCTGTCACGGAAGAGGGCGTCACCGGAGAGGACGACGCCGGAGAGGGCGATGCCGGGGAGGGCGGCTCCGGGGAGATCCGGCGCTTCACCACCGACGGCACCTGGAGAGCCGCCGACGAGGAGCCCGGCGGAGACTGGCGCTCCCCCGGCTACGACGACAGCTCGTGGGCCCGCGCACGCAAGGCGGCCACGTGGGGCGAGGACCCCTGGGGCAAGGTCCTGCCGGAGCAGTCGCCCGCACAGCTGCGCCGCGCCTTCCGGCTTCCCTCCCGTGGGGTGGCCGCGGCACGGCTGCACATCACGGCACTCGGTCTCTACGAGGCGCACCTCAACGGCACCCGCGTCGGAGAGGACCGGCTCACCCCGGGCTGGACCGACTACGGCAAGCGCGTCGCGTACCGCACCTACGACGTCACCGGGTCGCTGCGGCACGGTGCGAACGCCCTCGCGGTCACGCTGGCGCCGGGCTGGTACGCCGGGAACATCGGCTGGTTCGGTCAGCACCAGTACGGCGAACACCCGGCGCTGCTGGCCCAGTTGGAGGTCTCGTACGAGGACGGAAGCACCGCCCGCGTCACCACGGACGCGGACTGGCGGGCCTCGGCGGGCCCGCTGGTGACCGCCGACCTGCTGATGGGCGAGGAGTACGACGCACGAGCCGAGACCCCCGGCTGGCAGGACCCCGGATACGACGACGCGCGGTGGGAGCCGGTCGCGGTCTCCCCCGCGGGCTCCCCCGGACCGGACGGCTCCGGCGGCTCCGGACCGGGCGGCGGCTCCGGCCCCGCCGTCGTGGCCATGACGGACGCGCCGACACGGGTGATGCGCCGCGTCGCCCCGGTGAAGGTGACCGAAGTACGCCCAGGCGCCTTCCTGTTCGACCTCGGCCAGAACATGGTCGGCTGTGTCCGCCTGACCGTCACGGGCGGCGAGGCGGGCCGCCGCATCCGGCTGCGGCACGGCGAGGTCCTCGACCGGGAGGGCGCGCTCTACACCGACAACCTCCGCACGGCGCGCGCAGTCGACACCTTCACCCTCAAGGGTCCGGGACGGGAGGTCCACGAGCCGCGCTTCACCTTCCACGGCTTCCGCTACGTCGAGGTGACGGGCTATCCGGGCACGCCGCCGCGCGACGCCGTGACCGGCCTGGTGATGCACACCTCGGCACCGTCGACCATGGACTTCTCCACCGACGACCCGATGCTCAACAAGCTGCACGGCAACATCACTCGGGGCCAGCGCGGCAACTTCCTCTCCGTGCCCACCGACACCCCGGCGCGGGACGAGAGGCTCGGCTGGTCCGGAGACATCAACGTCTTCGCGCCCACCGCCGCGTACACCATGGAATCCGCGCGCTTCCTCACCAAATGGCTCCAGGACCTGCGCGACGGACAGGACGAGGACGGCGCGTACCCGGACGTCGCGCCGTTCACCGGACAGGTCGGCAAGGGCGTCGCCGGATGGGGCGACGCGGGCGTCACGGTGCCGTGGGCGCTGCACGAGGCGTACGGGGACGTGCGCGTGCTGCGGGAGAACTGGCCGGCGATGCGCCGCTGGATCGCGTATCTCGAAGCGCACAGCGACGGACTGCTGCGGCCCGCCGAGGGCTACGGGGACTGGCTCAACGTCGGCGACGAGACGCCCAAGGACGTCATCGGCACCGCGTACTTCGCGCACGCCACCTCGCTCGTGGCCCGCACAGCACGGCTGCTCGGCGAGGACGCCGGCCCGTACGAGAGGCTGCACCGGCGGATCGAGGAGGCGTTCGGCTCGGCGTATGTGCGCGAAGGAGGTGCCCGGATCAAGGGCGACACCCAGACCGCGTACGTGCTGGCGCTGTCGATGGACCTGCTGCCGACGGCCGCCGCGAAGCGCGCCGCGGCCGACCGCCTGGTGGAGCTGATCGAGGCCCACGACTCGCATCTGACGACGGGGTTCCTCGGCACGCCGCGGCTGCTGCCGGCGCTGACGGACGCGGGGCACATCGATGTGGCCCAACGGCTGCTGCACCGGCGGTCGTTCCCCTCCTGGGGCTATCAGATCGACCGCGGCTCCACGACGATGTGGGAGCGCTGGGACGCGATCAGGCCCGACGGCAGCTTCCAGGACGTGGAGATGAACTCCTTCAACCACTACGCGTACGGCTGCGTCGGCGAGTGGATGTACCGGAATCTGGGCGGGATCGCACCCGCCGAACCGGGCTTCCGCAGAACGCTGGTGAGGCCGCGCCCCGGCGGCGGCGTGCGCAGGGCGGACGCCCGGCACGACTCCCCGTACGGGCCGGTCGCCACCAGCTGGAGCCTCGATCCGGGGGGCCGGTTCCGGCTGACGGTCTCGCTGCCGCCCAACACCACGGGCGAGATCTGGGTTCCCGCACGGCAGCGGTCGGCGGTACGGGCCGGCGGGGTGCGCTTCCTGCACATGCGCGACGGCTGCGCGGTCTTCGACGCCGGCTCGGGCACGCACCGCTTCACGGCGGAGGGCGGATGAGGGCGGCGGCCGTTGCGCGTGGGCCGTGCGGGGCCGCGGCCGGGCTCGCGTCCCTGCCGCGCACCCGCGCGGCGCGGGCTCAGGGACGGTCAGGCGCAGGCCTGTTGACGCCCGTCACCTGCGGAAGTAGCTTTCCCAGAGCCTCGTGAAACGTTTCATAGCACCCGCTCCACAGCACGAGCACAGCAGCACCGTCCGTGGCACCGGCAGGCGCGGGGGCGGATCCCGCCCCCCGCCCGCGGTGCCGTACAGAGGAGACGCATGTCAGAGCCGGACCCGGCGGCCGTCAGTGCCGCCCTAGCAGCGCAGCGGATCGAGACCCCCTCGTGGGCGTACGCGAACTCCGGCACCCGCTTCAAGGTGTTCGCGCAGCCGGGGGTGCCCCGTACGCCCGAGGAGAAGCTGGACGACGCGGCCCGCGTGCACGAGCACACGGGCGTCGCGCCCACCGTCGCCCTGCACATCCCCTGGGACAGGACCGACGACTACGGCGCGCTCGCCTCCTACGCGCGCGAGCGCGGCCTGCGCCTGGGCACGATCAACTCCAACGTCTTCCAGGACGACGACTACAAGCTGGGCTCGGTCACCCACCCCGACCCGGCGGTCCGCCGCAAGGCCCTGGACCACCTGCTGGAGTGCGTCGACATCATGGACGCCACAGGCTCGCGCGACCTGAAGCTCTGGTTCGCCGACGGCACCAACTACCCCGGCCAGGACGACGTACGGGACCGCCAGGACCGGCTGGCCGAGGCGCTCACCGCGGTGCGCGACCGGCTCGGCGAGGGGCAGCGGATGCTGCTGGAGTACAAGTTCTTCGAACCGGCCTTCTACACCACGGACGTCCCCGACTGGGGCACCGCCTACGCCCACTGCCTGAAGCTCGGCCCCAAGGCGCAGGTCGTCGTCGACACGGGCCACCACGCGCCGGGCACCAACATCGAGTTCATCGTCGCGCTGCTGCTGCGGGAGGGAAAGCTCGGCGGCTTCGACTTCAACTCCCGCTTCTACGCCGACGACGACCTGATGGTGGGCGCGGCCGACCCCTTCCAGCTCTTCCGCATCATGTACGAAGTGGTGCGCGGCGGAGGGCTGGACAGCGCGGCGGGCATCGCCTTCATGCTGGACCAGTGCCACAACATCGAGCCGAAGATCCCCGCGATCATCCGTTCCGTGATGAACGTGCAGGAGGCCACCGCCAAGGCGCTGCTGGTGGACCGCGGCGCGCTGGCGAGCGCCCAGCGCTCCGGTGACGTGCTGGGCGCCAACGCGGTGCTGATGGACGCGTACAACACCGACGTACGACCGCTGCTGGCCCGGCTGCGGGAGGAGAGCGGGCTGGAACCGGACCCGGTCGCGGCGTACCACCGCTCGGGATGGGCGGAGAAGATCACCGAAGAGCGCAAGGGCGGTCAACAGGCGGGCTGGGGAGTGTAGTTCAGCATGACGGCACAGCAGCACACGACGGTCGGCGAACTCCTGGCGCGCTCGCACCGCCTCGGCGCCGACCCGCGCAACACCAACTACGCGGGCGGCAACACCTCCGCCAAGGGCCTCGCGCCCGATCCCGTCACGGGGCAGGACACGGAACTGCTGTGGGTCAAGGGCTCAGGCGGCGACCTCGGCACCCTCACCGCCGACGGTCTGGCCGCGCTGAGCCTGGACCGGCTGCGGGCGCTGAAGGACGTCTACCCCGGCGTCGGGCGCGAGGACGAGATGGTCGCCGCCTTCGACTACTGCCTGCACGGCAGGGGCGGTGCGGCGCCCTCCATCGACACGGCCATGCACGGCCTCGTGGACGCACCGCACGTCGACCATCTACACCCCGACTCGGGCATCGCGCTGGCCTGCGCCGCCGACGGGGAGAAGCTGACACGGGAGTGCTTCGGCGACAGCGTGGCCTGGGTGCCCTGGCGTCGCCCCGGTTTCCAGCTGGGCCTGGACGTCGCGGCGGTGCGGCGGGACAACCCGCGGGCCGTCGGCTGCGTGCTGGGCGGCCACGGCATCACCGCCTGGGGCGCCACGAGCGAGGAGTGCGAGCGCAACTCGCTGTACGTCATCGAGACCGCGGCGGCTTTCCTCGCCGGGCGCGGCAGGCCCGAGCCGTTCGGTCCCGTACGGGAGGGTTACGAGCCGCTTGCGCACGAGGAGCGCCGCGAACGGGCCGCCGCGCTCGCCCCGTTGATCCGGGGACTCGCCTCCGCCGACCGGCCGCAGGTCGGCCACTTCGACGACTCCGGCCCGGTGCTGGACTTCCTCTCCCGCACGGAGCATCCGCGGCTCGCTGCGCTCGGCACCTCCTGCCCGGACCACTTCCTGCGCACCAAGGTCCGTCCGCTCGTGCTGGACCTGCCCGCCTCGGCGCCCCTGGAGGAGGCACGGGCGCGGCTGCGGGAGCTGCACGAGGAGTACCGGGCGGACTACCACGCCTACTACGAGCGGCACGCCGGGCCCGGCTCGCCGGCGATGCGCGGCGCCGACCCGGCGATCGTGCTGGTGCCGGGGGTGGGGATGTTCTCCTTCGGCAAGGACAAGCAGACGGCGCGCGTGGCGGGCGAGTTCTACGTCAACGCGATCAACGTGATGCACGGCGCCGAGGCGGTCTCCACATACGCGCCCATCCCGGAGTCGGAGAAGTTCCGCATCGAATACTGGGAGCTGGAGGAGGCCAAGCTGCGCCGCATGCCCCCGCCCAGGCCGCTGGCGGCACGGGTCGCACTGGTGACGGGGGCCGGTTCGGGCATCGGCCGTGCCGTGGCGCGGCGGCTGTCCGCGGAGGGCGCGTGCGTGGTCGTCGCCGACCGCGACGAGGCGAGCGCGGAGGAGACCGCCGGTGAACTGGGCGGCCCCGACCGGGCGTTGGCGGTCCCCGTCGACGTCACGTCCGAGGAGCAGATCGCCGCGGCCTTCCGTGAGGCCGTGCTCGCCTTCGGCGGCGTCGACCTCGTCGTCAACAACGCCGGCATCTCCCTCTCCAAGCCGCTCGCGGAGACCACCGCCGAGGACTGGGACGCACAGCACGGCATCATGGCCCGCGGCTCCTTCCTCACCTCCCGCGAGGCGGCACGGGTGATGGCCGAGCAGGACATGGGCGGCGACATCGTCTACATCGCCTCCAAGAACGGCGTCGTCGCGGGCCCGAACAACGTCGCCTACGGAGCCGCCAAGGCCGACCAGGCGCATCAGGTACGGCTGCTGGCGGCCGAGCTGGGCGGGCTGGGCGTCCGCGTCAACGGCGTCAACCCGGACGGTGTGGTGCGCGGTTCGGGGATCTTCGCGGGCGGCTGGGGCGCACAGCGCGCGGCGGTCTACGGGGTGCCGGAGGAGAAGCTCGGCGAGTTCTACGCCCAGCGGACGCTGCTGAAGCGGGAGGTGCTCCCGGAGCACGTGGCGGCGGCGGTCTTCGCCCTGACCGGCGGGGACCTCAGCCAGACCACCGGCCTGCACATCCCGGTCGATGCGGGCGTCGCCGCCGCATTCCTGCGCTGAGCGCGGCAGTTGCCCCGTCACGGCGCGGTGCGAACCAGTCCCCCACGCCCCGGAACGGTCCCTCAAAAGCCCTCGAAGCCTCTCGAAGCCCCGATGCACTCCCGACGAAGTCCCGAAGCAGTCCCGAGCACTTCCGAGAAGGTCCCGAGCAGTCCCGACGAAGTCCCCCCGTCCGTACGCCGTCCGTACGCCGTCCGCGAGGAACCCGCCGCCGTGTCACCGCACCCGTCAACGTCCCCGCCCGCCGCCGCCTCCCGGCGTTCTGGTGGTCGCTTCGCCGCCGTCGACCTCGGCGCGTCCAGCGGGCGCGTCATCACGGGCGACGTGACTCCCGGCTCCGTGGAGCTGCGGGAGGCGCACCGCTTCCCCAACAGGCCCGTACGCACGGCCGGAACGCTCCACTGGGACGTCCTCGCCCTGTACGGGGGCGTCCTGGACGGTCTGCGGGCGGCCGGGCCCGTGACGTCCGTCGGTGTGGACTCCTGGGCCGTGGACTACGGGCTGCTCGACGCCGACGGCGCGCTGCTCGGCAACCCCGTCCACTACCGCGACTCCCGCACGGAGGGCATGGCCGACCGCCTCGCCGAGGTGCTCTCCCCGCGGGAGCTGTACGCGCACACCGGCCTGGCGTACCTGCCGTTCAACACGGTGCACCAGCTGGCAGCCGCCCGGGACTCCGCCCAACTGGCCGCCGCGCGGCAGCTGTTGCTCATGCCGGACCTGATCTCGTACTGGCTGACGGGTGTCGCCGGCACCGAGCTGACCAACGCCTCCACCACCCAGCTCATCGATCCGCGCACCCGCGACTGGTCCCCGGCAGTCGCCGAGGCCGCGGGCGTGGAGCTGTCGCTCTTCCCGCCGCTGCGGCTGCCCGGCGACCCCGCGGGCGAACTGCTGCCCGCCGTGCTGGAGGAGACGGGACTGCCCGGGCCGCTGCCGGTGACGGCGGTGGGTTCGCACGACACGGCCTCGGCGGTCTCGGCCGTCCCGGCCGTCTCGGGCCGCTTCGCGTACATCGCCACCGGGACCTGGTCGCTGGCCGGGCTGGAGCTGACCCGTCCCGTGCTGACGGAGGCGAGCAGGGAGGCCGGCTTCACCAACGAACTCGGCGTCGACGGCACGGTCCGCTACCTGCGCAACATCATGGGCCTGTGGCTGCTCCAGGAGTGCATGCGCACCTGGGAGTCGGAAGGGCGGGCGCAGGACCTGCGGTCACTGCTGCGCGAGGCCGCGTCGTGTCCGCCGCTGAGGTCGGTCGTCGACGCGGGAGATCCGGGCTTCCTCGCTCCGGGCGGCATGCCGCGGCGCATCGCCGAGGCGTGCCGGCGCACGGGGCAGCCGGAGCCCGAGGGGCCCGCCGGGACCGTGCGGTGCGTGCTGGACTCCCTCGCGCTCGCGCACCGGCTGGCCGTCGAGGACGCGGGGCGTCTCGCGGACACCGAGACCGACGTGGTGCACGTCGTCGGCGGTGGCGTGCACAACGAGCTGCTGTGCCAACTCACCGCCGACGCCTGCCGGTTGCCCGTGATCGCGGGCCCGGCGGAGGCCGCCGCACTGGGCAGCGTCATGGTGCAGGCGCGTGCACACGGAGTGATCGGCGACGACCCGGGGCTGGTCAGGCGGCTGCTTTGTGACACGCTTCCGCTGCGGACGTACGAACCGTCCGGCGGCCACGGCAGTCCGCAGGCCTGGTCCCGGGCGGCGGCGACGATCCGCGGCACCGGCTGAGCCCCGCGCGGGGCGGGCCGGGAGGAAGGGACAAGGAGGCACCGTGCGGGTCGCACTCTTCATCACCTGCATCAACGACGCGCTCTACCCCGGCACGGGGCAGGCCGTCGTCACGCTCCTGGAGCGGCTGGGCGTCGAGGTCGGCTTCCCCGAGGCCCAGAGCTGCTGCGGGCAGCCGCAGTTCAACACCGGCTACCGCAGCGAGGCCGTACCGCTGGCGCGCCGCTACGCCGAGGCGTTCCGCGGCTACGACCACATCGTGGTGCCCTCCGGGTCGTGCGCCGCGATGGTGCGCGACAACTATCCGCGGATCGGGGCCGAGTTCACGCGGGAGGCCGTCGCCGGCACATACGAGCTGACCGAGTTCCTCGTCGACGTGCTCGGCGTCACCGACGTCGGCGCGTACTACCCGCACACCGTCACCTACCACCCCACCTGCCACGGCCTGCGGATGCTCGGCCTCGGCGACCGCCCGCGCCGGCTGCTGGAGTCCGTGAAGGGGCTTCGCCTGGTGGAGCTGGAGGGCGCCGAGGAGTGCTGCGGCTTCGGCGGCACCTTCGCGGTGAAGAACGCCGACGTCTCCGCCGCGATGGGCGCCGACAAGGCACGCCACATCGAGGAGACCGACGCCGAGGCGGTCTGCACCGTCGACAACTCCTGCCTCATGCACATCGGCGGCACCCTCACGCGGCGCGGTTCCGCGACGCGGCCCGTGCACATCGCCGAGATCCTGGCCGGCACCGAGGAGGCACCACTGTGAGCGGTACGTATCTGGGCATGCCCTCCTTCCCGCGGGCCGCCGCCGCTTCGACGCGCGACATGCGGCTGCGCGGCAACCTGCGGCACGCCACGCACACCATCCGCGCCAAGCGCGCGCAGGCCGTCGAGGAGCTGGGCGACTGGCAGCGGCTGCGCGCGGCGGGCGCGGCGCTGAAGGAGCGCACGCTGCGCCATCTCGACCACTATCTGGAGCAGTTGGAGGCCGCGGTGACCGCGGCGGGCGGCCACGTGCACTGGGCGCGCGACGCCGAGGAGGCCAACCGGATCGTCACGGACCTCGTACGTGAGACGGGCGAGAGCGAGGTCGTCAAGGTCAAGTCCATGGCCACACAGGAGACCGGGCTCAACGAGGCGCTCGCGAAGTCCGGGATCTCGGCGTACGAGACGGACCTCGCCGAACTCATCGTGCAGCTCGGCGACGATCTCCCGTCCCACATCCTCGTACCGGCCATCCACCGCAACCGCGACCAGATCCGCGACATCTTCCGCGAGAAGATGGGCAGTTGGGGGCGGGCCGCACCCAAGGGTCTCAGCGACGACCCGGCTGAGCTGGCGGAGGCGGCGCGGCTGCATCTGCGCGAGAAGTTCCTGGACGCGAAGGTCGGCGTCTCGGGCGCCAACTTCATGGTCGCCGAGACCGGCACGCTCGTGGTCGTCGAGTCGGAGGGCAACGGCCGGATGTGCCTGACACTTCCGGAGACGCTGATCTCCGTGGTGGGCATCGAGAAGATCGTGCCCACGTGGCAGGACCTGGAGGTCTTCCTACAGACGCTGCCGCGCTCGTCCACCGCGGAGCGCATGAACCCCTACACCTCGACCTGGACGGGCACCACCGACGAGGACGGCCCCTCCGCCTTCCATCTGGTCCTGCTCGACAACGGCCGCACCGACGCGCTGGCCGACACCGTGGGACGGCAGGCGCTGCGCTGCATCCGCTGCTCGGCGTGCCTGAACGTCTGCCCCGTCTACGAGCGCGCGGGCGGGCACGCCTACGGCTCGGCCTACCCCGGTCCGATCGGCGCGATCCTCACCCCGCAACTGCGGGGCGTGCAAAGCGAGTTGGACGCGTCGCTGCCGTACGCCTCGTCGCTGTGCGGCGCGTGCTACGAGGTGTGCCCCGTCGCCATCGACATCCCGGAGGTGCTGGTGCACCTGCGCGAACGCGTCGTCGAGGGCGGCACCGTCAGCGTCCGCGGGCAGAGGACCACCATCCGGCCGGCGAAGGGCCACGCCGCCGAGCGCGCCGTGATGCGGGCCGCGCGCTGGGCCTTCGACCATCCCCGGGCCCTGCGGGGCGGCCAGCGGCTGGCCTCCCGTACGCGGCGTCTCACCCCGCGGCGGCTTCCGCTGCCCGGCCCGGGAAAGGCCTGGTCGGACAGTCGCGACCTGCCGCGTCCGGCGGCGGAGTCCTTCCGCGACTGGTGGCGGCGCACCCGTGGCGAGGACCACGGAGACGGCGAAGGAGGCGCCCGGTGAACAGCCGCGACACCGTGCTCGGCCGCGTGCGCCGCGCGCTCGCCGACGTACCGCGCGAGGAGACCCCGCAGGACGTGCCCGTCCCCCGCGACTACTGGACCACCCACGCCGAGCGCACCGACGCACAGCGGCTGGACCTGCTCGCGGAGAACCTCGCCGACTACCGCGCCCTGGTGCACCGCTGCACGCCGGCCCGACTGCCCGCCGTCATCGCGGAGTTGCTGAGCGCGCGCGGCGCCCGCAGCGTCGTGGCGCCGCCGGGCGTCCCGGCGGACTGGCTGCCCGCGGAGGTGGAGCGAGTCGCCGACGACCCTTCGATGCCGCCGCGCGAACTCGACGCGCTCGACAGCGTCGTGACGGGATGCGCCGTGGCCGTCGCCGAGACCGGGACCATCGTGCTGGACGCCGGAGCGGACCAGGGCAGGCGCCGCATCTCGCTCGTGCCGGACCATCACATCTGCGTCGTACGGGCCCCGGAGCAGATCGTGGACTCCGTTCCGCAGGCGCTCGGGCGGCTGGATCCCTCCCGGCCGCAGACCTGGATCTCCGGCCCGTCGGCCACCAGCGACATCGAACTCGACCGCGTGGAAGGGGTGCACGGCCCCCGCACCCTGGAGGTGGTCATCACCTCGCCCGCGGAGCAGCCCCGTTGAACCCACCCGACCGAAAGGAGCCGCGGCCCGCGATGCGATCGCCCGCCGTTCACACCACGCCCTGGGAACCGCTCGCCGTCGCCGCCCTCGAAGGCGTGAGCGTGCGGCGCTACACCACCGGCCAGGTCATCCTCGACGGCATCGACTGGTCCCTCGCCGCCGGCGACCACTGGGCCCTGCTCGGCGCGAACGGCGCGGGCAAGACCACCCTGCTCCGGCTGCTCGGGGCGGTGATGTTCCCGACCGCGGGCACGGTGACGGTGCTCGGGCACACCCTCGGCAGGGTCGACGTTCGGGAGCTGCGCGCGGTGATCGGCCACGTGTCCGGCGCGCAGCGGGTCCCGCAGGACGCCACAGGGCACACGGTGGTGCTCACCGGCGCCACCGGGACGGTGCAGCCGCTGTGGCGCAAGTACGACCGCGGCACGCGTGAACGTGCCCACGAACTCCTCGCCGAGCTGGAGTGCAAGGAGCTGGCCGACCGGCCGTACGGCGTGTGCTCGGGCGGGCAGCGCGCCCGGCTGCTGCTCGCCCGCGCGCTGATGTCCGACCCCGCTCTGCTGCTGCTGGACGAGCCGTTCAACGCCCTGGACCTGCCCTCACGGGAGGACCTGATCGACTCCCTGCGGCGCCTGGCCGCCAACCGCCCGCGGCTGACCACCGTGACCGTCACCCACCACCTGGAGGAGCTCCCGCCGAGCACCAGCCACGCGGCTCTCCTGCGTGAGGGACGGATGCAGGCCCGCGGGCCCGTCGGGGAGACGCTGACGGGTCCGGCGATGACGTCCTGCTTCGGGCGCCCCATCGAAGTGACCCGGCAGGACGGCCGGTGGCTGGCCCGCTCGGGCCGCCCGTGACAGGCCACGGGCGGACCTGGCCGGACCGGACCCGTCCGGCATGTGACCCGTCGGGCCCAGTGACCGAGCAGGACCGCGAGCGAACGGGCCCGTGCCCCAACGGCCCGTGCCCGAGCGGGACCTAGGCCACGTGTCCGTACGTCCGCTCCCGATCGGCCTACGCTCACGGCCCGTTACGTCCCGCTCGTCGCTGGCCTAGCGTCGGTGCCATGGACATTCGGTCGACGGCAGACGGCAGCGGCACCCTCGACGAGGCGCTGGAGCGGGTGCACCGCAGCGGCCCCGAGCGCGAGGGCTGGCTGAGCAACCACGCGCCGATGGCCGTGGAGGCGCTGGTGCTGCACGGTCACGCACCGTCGGTGCACCGCTGGCTCGACGGCTACCGGGACAAGCTGGAGGAGATGCCGGCGCCCTCCGCCCGCGTGACCGACGACGGCTGGCAGGAGGCGCTGGGCGATCCGCGCCGGCTGGCCGACTGGATCGCCTACTTCCAGCGGGCACTTGAGGACCGGCCGTGGCGCGAGGTGCTGGCCGAGTGGTGGCCGCGGCTGCTTCCGGGCATCAGCGCGGCCGCGACGCACGGCGTGATCCGCGTGGGCCACGCCGTGCGGACGCTGCTCGGCGAAGAGGCAGCGGCCGGGGCCCGGGACCGCGCCGGGGCCGGGAGCATCGCACGGGACGACGCCGGAGCCACCGCGCGGCAGGAGACCTTCCGGCCCTCCCCCGTCTCCCCGAGGGTGACCGAACTGGCCCACGCCCTCGGCTACTGGGCGGCGCGCCACTCGGCCCTGCCCCGCATCCGCTCCCTGCCCGCCGAACGCTCCTACGCCGCCGGGCTCGCGGCGGTGCCCCGCGTCGACGACCAGAGCGGCGGCATCCGCGAACGGCTGGCCCGCATCACGGCGCTTCCCGCCCGTACGGGAGCGACGGGCCGGGAGCCGGACCCCGCACAGGCACGGCGGGCCCTGGAGGAGCTGGTACGAGCGGCCACCCACCGCTACGCGACACACGCGCACGGCTCGCCCGTGATGCTCGTGCACGCGGCGACCGCGCCGAACGCCGTGCTGCGTACGCTGCCCGCCCTGCCCGGGCGGCTGTGGCTGCCGAGCCTGGACGCGGCATGGTCGGCGGCAACGGCGGTGACCGCCTCCTACACCCCGGCCGCCGCGGCGCCGCCGCCCGCGACCGCCGCGGGGCTCACCGCCGGGGAGGTCTTCGAACGGGCCGCCGCGCACGGCGACGAGCACGCCATCAAGCTCACCGACACGGCCCTGGACGTGGCGGCCATGGACGCGGACGCCGACCACGGCACCGTGGAGACCGCTCCCGCCTTCGCCGCCGCGCTGCGCGCCCTCGAACTGATCGACCCGGCCCTCTGAGCGCTCCGCCCGGCACACCGGCACGCAGCACCACGTGGCCCGCACCGCCCCGGCGCCACCGCTCAGAGCTCCGCGGCGAAGATCCCGTACGAGCGCTCGTCGAAGAGCACGAACCGCACCTCGTCGAAGCCGCCGCCGTCCGCCGACTCCTCCCGTACGGCGGCGACGGCGATACGGGCCCCGTCGTCCAGCGGCCAGCCGTAGACACCGGTGGAGACCGCCGGGAACGCGACCGTGCGGGCGCCCAACTCCCGGGCGACGCGCAGCGATTCGCGGTAACAGGACGCCAGGAGGTGGGAACGGTCCTCGCTCTTCGCCCAGACCGGGCCGACGGTGTGGATCACCCAGCGGGCCGGCAGCCGCCCCGCCGTCGTCGCCACGGCCTCCCCGGTCGGCAGGCCCTTCCCGTAGCGGGAGGAGCGCAGCTCCCGGCACTCGGCCAGGATGGCGGGGCCGCCCTTGCGGTGGATGGCGCCGTCGACTCCCCCGCCGCCCAGCAGCGAGGAGTTGGCGGCGTTGACCACCGCGTCTACGTCCTGTTCGGTGATGTCGCCCTGCACGATCGTGATGCCGGCGTTCGTCGGATTCGGCATACGGGTCATCCTCGCACCGGGCGGCGTCATTGCGCGCACCTGTGGCGGCCCGCGCGCACCCTGGCAGCCACCATGGCCGTGGGATAGCTTGCGTCAGCCAGCCGTGCCCGAAACCGACCGCCGCCTCCGGAAGGACACCCGCCGATGTCCCGCGCTCCCTCCCGCCGTTCGGTCTTCCTCGGCGGCACGGCCGCTGCCCTCGGCGCCCCGCTGCTCACCGCCAGCACCGCCGCCGCGGCTGCCCCCGGGCGCGTGTCCGCCGCCCGCGGCAAGGTCGTCACGGGCGCCGAGTCCGGGGCGGCGTCCGGCTGGAAGCTGCTGCGCGGCCGCAAGGTCGGCGTGGTCAGCAACCCCACGGGCGTACTGCCCGACACCAGCCACGTCGTGGACTCGATGGCCGCGCGCAAGGAGCTGAACATCGTCGGGGTCTTCGGCCCGGAGCACGGCTTCCGCGGCAGCGCCCAAGCGGGCGAGTCAGAGCCGGAGTTCGAGGATCCGCGCACCGGACTGACGGTCTACGACGCATACGGCGCGGACGCGGCGAAGATGACCGGGCTGTTCCGCAAGGCGGGCGCCGACACGATCGTCTTCGACATCCAGGACGTGGGCGTCCGCTTCTACACCTACATCTGGACCATGTACCAGGCGATGGTCGCCGCCCGCGACATCGGCGCCGCGTTCGTCGTCCTGGACCGCCCCAACCCGATCGGGCGGCGGGCCGACGGCCCGATGATGACGAAGGACTTCACCTCGGGCGTCGGCCTGAAGCCGATCATCCAGCAGCACGGCCTCACCGTCGGCGAGCTGGCCCGCTACTTCAACGGTGAGCTGCTGCCCGGCGAGGGCAAGGGCGGCAAGGCGGAGCTCGATGTCGTACGGGTCCGCGGCTGGGCCCCCTCGGCACCGGCGCAGGAGACCGGGCTGCCCTGGGTGCCGCCGTCGCCGAACATGCCGTTCCCCGACACGGCGACCGTCTACGCGGGCACCGGCTACTTCGAGGGCACCAACCTCTCCGAGGGGCGCGGCACCACGCGCCCCTTCGAGTTCGTCGGCGCCCCGTATCTGGACTACCGCTACAGCGACCGTCTCAACTCCCGCGGGCTGCCCGGCGTCCGCTTCCGCGAGGGCTACTTCGTGCCCACCTTCAGCAAGCACGAGGGCAAGACCTGCGCGGGCGTCCAGCTGCACGTCACCGACCCGCGCAGCTACCGGCCGGTGCCGACGGCCGTGGCGATGCTGGCGGAGGCGGCGCGCTACGACGGCTTCGCGTGGCGCAAGGACGACGACCCGCGCCCGTACTGGATCGACAAGCTCTCCGGGTCGACGCGGCTGCGGAAGATGCTCGACGCGGGCAAGGACGTACGCGAGATCACGGCCGCCTGGGAGGACGAGGTCCGCGCCTTCGACCGGACGCGCAGGGAGTACTTCCTCTACCGCTGACTCCAGCCGCTGGCTCCTGCCGCGGACTCCGTACGGCAGGCGGGGCCGCCGCCACATGCGAACGGTCGGCCTCCACCGGCCCGGCCCGTCCCGCCGTGCGGCGGCGCCCCGCTCACCAGCTGACGTGCAGCGGCTTGCCCTCCGCGTAGCCCGCGGCGCTCTGCACGCCCACCACCGCGTTGTCCGCGAACTCCTCCAGGGTCGCGGCCCCGGCGTAGGTGCACGAAGAGCGCAGGCCCGCGATGATCGCGTCGATGACGTCCTCGACGCCGGGGCGCGAGGGGTCGACGAACATCCGCGCCGTGGAGATGCCCTCCTCGAACAGGGCCTTGCGGGCACGGTCGTAGGAGGACTCCTCGCTGGTGCGGTTGAGTACCGCGCGGGCGGAGGCCATGCCGTAGGACTCCTTGTAGGCCTGTCCGTCGGCGGTCTGCTGGAGGTCGCCCGGCGACTCGTACGTACCGGCGAACCACGAGCCGATCATGACGTTGGACGCGCCGGCGGCGAGCGCCATGGCCACGTCGCGCGGGTGCCGCACACCGCCGTCCGCCCACACGTGCTTGCCGAACTTCCGCGCCTCGGCGGCGCATTCGAGCACGGCGGAGAACTGGGGGCGGCCGACGCCGGTCATCATCCGCGTCGTGCACATCGCGCCCGGACCGACGCCGACCTTGACGATGTCCGCTCCGGCCTGGACGAGATCGCGTACGCCCTCCGCGGCGACCACGTTGCCCGCGACGACCGGCACCTCGGGGCCGAGGGCCCGCACGGCGCGCAACGCCTCGACCATGCGCTCCTGATGGCCGTGCGCGGTGTCCACGACGAGGGTGTCGACGCCCGCCTCCAGCAGCGCGCGGGCCTTGCCCGCCACGTCGCCGTTGATGCCGACCGCCGCGGCGACGCGCAGCCGCCCGGCCGCGTCGGTCGCGGGCGTGTACAGCGTGGCGCGCATCGCGCCCTTGCGGGTCAGGATGCCGACGAGGCGTCCGTCGGCGTCGACTGCGGGCGCGAGCTTGCGGTGCGCGCTGTCGAGCTGGTCGAAGGCCTCACTGGGGTCGACGTCCGCCTTGAGCACCAGCAGGTCCCGCGACATCACCTCCGACAGCTGCGTGAAGCGGTCCACGCCGGTCAGGTCGGATTCGACGACGACGCCCACGGGCCGCCCCTCGTGGACGACGATGCCCGCGCCGTGCGCGCGCTTGGGCAGCAGCGACAGCGCGTCGGCGGCCGTCTGGTGCGGGGCGAGCGTGATGGGCGTGTCCAGCACCAGGTGGCGGCGCTTGACCCAGGCGGTCACCTCGGTGACGACGTCGATGGGGATGTCCTGCGGGATGACGACGAGCCCGCCGCGGCGTGCGACGGTCTCCGCCATGCGGCGTCCCGCGACGGCCGTCATGTTGGCGACGACGAGGGGGATCGTGGTGCCGCTGCCGTCGGGCGACGACAGGTCCACTCCGTGCCGCGATCCGACCGCGGAACGGCCCGGCACCATGAAGACGTCGTCGTATGTCAGGTCGTAGGGGGGCTGCTGGTTGTTCAGAAATCGCATACCGGCTCTCTCACCTGCGTCGTCGCTCCATGTGCGGCCCCTCCCAGCCGTGGCTGGGTTCGGGGGCACCCCCAGCGGTAGCTGGGGTGGGGGCACCCCCAGCGGTAGCTGGGGGAGGGAGTGAGTGCCGGAGGCGCAGCGTCCGGGCTGTGGCTCCTCCTCCATCATCGCCGACCGCGGACGGAAGGGGCGAACCGGGCCCCGGCAGCGGGTGCGCAGCTCCGGCACCGCGGGCCGCCGCGGCCCTTCATGAGCCGGTTGCACGCCCGCCCGGCGCGCGTCTAGTGTCCGCTTGGACTCATGCATCCATCTATGCCGGGGGGCTACAGGTGGGAAAGGCTCTGCCCACGTCCCAGCGCGCGTACCAGTACGCGAAGGAACGGATACTGGACGGCATTCTCGCCGGGGGCGAGCTGATCAGCGAGGGCACGGTGGCCGAAGCGCTCGGCATCAGCCGTACGCCCGTGCGCGAGGCCTTCCTGCGGCTGGAGACGGAGGGGCTGCTGCGGCTCTATCCCAAGCGGGGCGCGGTGGTCGTGCCGGTCTCCGCGAAGGAGGTGGAGACCGTGCTGGAGACCAGGGAGCTCATCGAGTCCTTCGCCGCGGAAAAGGTCTCCTCGCTGGGAGCGTCGGCGCTGGAACGGCTGGTGAAGGAGCTGCGGGAGCAGCTCGACGAGCAGCGCGAGCTGCGCGAGGCCGGCGACGGCAAGGCCTTCGTCGCCGCGGACCAGCTCTTCCACCAGCTGATCGTGCAGGCGGCGGACAATCCGATCCTGCTCGACCTCTACGCCGGGCTGCGCGACCGCCAGCAGCGCATGGGCCTGTACGCGGTCTTCAACGACGGCGACCGGCTGCGTGCCACGAACCACGAGCACGTCGAGCTGGTGTCCCTGCTGGAGAAGGGCGACCTCGCCGCCTACCGGTCCGCGCTGCGCGGGCACCTGCGTGGCACCCGCGCAGCGGTTCTCGGACATCAGGACAGCAGCATCCAGCCGAGCACCGACGTGGACTGAAGGAAGACCAGCACGCACATCAGCAGCAGCAGCGCCAGGCTCCAGCCGACGACCTTCCTCAGCAGTTCGGGCTCCCGTCCGCCCAGGCCGGTCGCCGCGGCGGCGATGGCGAGGTTCTGCGGGGAGAGCATCTTGCCGAGGACACCGCCGGAGCTGTTGGCCGCGGCGAGCAGCTCCGGGGCGTAGCCGGAGTTCTTGGCGGCCGTCACCTGGAGGATGCCGAACAGGGCGTTGGAGGAGGTGTCGGAGCCGGTGACCGCGACTCCGAGCCAGCCCAGCACCGGCGACAGGAACGCCAGCGCGGCTCCCGCGCCGGCGATGAAGTGGCCGATGGTGGAGGTCTGGCCGGACAGGTTCATCACATAGGCCAGGGCGAGCACCGTGGCCACGGTGAGGATCGCCCACCGCAGCTGGCGCAGGGTCCGTCCGTACGAACGCACCGCGACGCCGGGCGAGATGGCCAGCAGGACCGCGGTGAGGACGCCGCTCAGCAGCAGCATCGTGCCGGTCGCGGGCAGCCAGTCGAACTTGAAGACCGTGGAGGCCGCGGCCTTGCCGGTGATCGGGTCGGCGACATGCAGTCCGGGCCAGCCGAAGAGCACGGTGCCCTTCGCCAGTACGGCCTTGACGGGCGGGATCTGGCTGACCGCGAAGATGACGATGATCACGATGTACGGCAGGTAAGCGTGGACTGCGGCACGCCTGCCGTCCTGGACTTCGGTGCCGGCGGCCGTGCCGCTGTCCGTGCCCGGCTCCGCGGCGGTGTCCGTGCCGGAGGGCTGAGTCCGGGTGGCGGGCTGCGCACCGGAGGCGCCGCCGCCCGTACCGCCCGCACCGCCGGAGGCGCCCGTACCGCCCGCGCCGTCCGCTGCCGGAGCGCCGTCCGCCCCGTCGCCGGAGGCTCCGTCCACCGCAGAGGCGGGGACCGAGGGGATCGTCGTCGTCCGCATCACGAGCACCAGCACGCCGACCGACACGAGCGCCGCCACGACGTCGGTCAGCTCGACGGAGATGTAGTTCGAGGTGACGAACTGGGCCACGGCGAAGGAGAGTCCGCACGCCAGCGCGGGCCACCACGTCTGCCGCACACCGCGCCGTCCGTCGACGAGGAAGACCAGCAGCACCGGCACGACCGCGGCCAGCAGCGGCGTCTGGCGGCCCACCGTGGAGGAGACGTCCTCAAGCGGCAGGCCCGTCAGCGAGGCGAGGGTGACGACGGGCGTGCCCATCGCACCGAAGGCCACGGGCGCGGTGTTGGCCACCAGCGCGACCGTCGCCGCCTTGAAGGGCCTGAAGCCCAGGGCTATGAGCATCACCGAGCTGATGGCGACGGGCGCACCGAAACCCGCCAGCGCCTCCAGCAGCGCACCGAAGCAGAAGGCGACGATGACGGCCTGGAGCCGCTGGTCGTCGGAGAGCTTGCCGAACGAGCGGCGCAGCACTTCGAAGTGCCCCGTGTCCACGGTCATCTGGTAGATCCACAGGGCGTTGACCACGATCCACATGATCGGGAAGAGCCCGAACAAGGCGCCCAGCACCGCCGAGTCGAGGCTCTGCCCCACGGGCATCCCGTACGCGGCGACCGCGACGACGATCGATGTGGCGAGCGCGGCCAGCGCGGAGAGCCATGCCTGGACGCGCAGTACGCCCAGGAGCACGAAGAAGACGAGCAGCGGAAGGGCGGCGACGAGCGACGACCACCCCAGCGAGCCGCCCAGCGGGTCGAGTACGGGTTGGAACACGGTGCCTCCGGTGACGAGTTGGGACTCGGGGGACGACTCACCAGGGCCTGACGCCGCGTATCGAGGCGTCGACGACCTGGACGGGGTGCAGCACGGGGAGCTGCTTGTCGAGATGGCGCGAGATCTGAAGCAGGCAGCCGGGGTTGGCGGTGACCACGGCGTCCGGGGCTGTGGAGCGTACGTTGTCCGCCTTGCGGCGGCCCAGCTCTTCGGCGGGCTCCGGCTGGATGAGGTTGTAGACGCCCGCGGAACCACAGCACATGTCGGCCTCGGGGATGTCGACGACGTCCAGCTCGGGCACGGTGCTCAGCACCGCACGCGGCTGTTCGCGCACGCCCTGCGCGTGCGCGAGATGGCACGCCTCGTGGTGGGCGAGGCGCGCGGGCACGGGGTGGCGGGGCGCCGACGGTGGCAGTTCGGCGAGGATCTCGGAGATGTCGCGGACCTTGGCCGCGAACGCCTCTGCCCGCTCGCGGTACGCGGGGTCGTCCGCCAGCAGCCGCCCGTACTCCTTCAGCGCCGAGCCGCAGCCCGCGACGTTCACCACGATCGCGTCGACGTCGAGCGGTTCGAAGGTGTCGATGAGCCGCCGGGCACGGGCGGCGGCCTCCTCCTCGCGTCCCGCGTGCTCGCTGAGCGCGCCGCAGCAGCCCTGCTCGACGGGTGCGAGCACGTCGCAGCCCTCGGCGGTCAGCACACGCACCGTCGCCTCGTTGACCTGGGCGAAGAAGACCTGCTGCACGCAGCCCGTGACCATGCCGACGGTGCGGCGTGCGGTCGCGGGCGCCTGTGCCTGTACGTGTGCCTGTACTCGTGCCGCGGGCGGCGGCGTCCCCTGCGCTCGGTCGGTGGCCGTGTCCGTCTCCGTACTGGCCTGGGCACCGGCACCGGCACCGGCCGGGGCGGGGCCGTGCCCGGCAACCGCCGTGCTGCGCGCGGGCGTTCGCCGCAGCGCGGACCGCAGCGGCACGTCAGGCATCAGCGCCTCCAGCGCGCGCAGCCGAGCCGGCAGCCGCCCCAGCAGCCCCGCACGGCGCAGCGCCCGGCGGATGCCGAGCCGCTGGTAGACGGCGCCGAGCACGGCGGCGATCCGCAGCCGCCGCGGATAGGGGAAGAGGCGGAAGATCAGCTCCCGGAAGGCCCGGTCGGAGCGTGAGCGGTCCCAGTTGCGCTCGATCTGCGGCCGTACGGACTCGATGAGCCGGTCGTACTGCACACCCGACGGGCAGGCCGTCACACATGCCATGCAGCCCAGGCAGTTGTCGAAGTGGCCCACGGCGGCGGCGTCCAGCGGGGCCTCGCCGTCGTTGATGAGCTTCATCTGGTAGATGCGCCCGCGCGGCGAGTTCATCTCCTCGCCGGTCAGCTGGTACGTGGGGCAGGCGGGCAGGCAGAAGCCGCAGTGGACGCAGTCGGAGATGAGCTCCGGGGACGGCGGGCGGTGGGCGTCGAAGGCGCCGGCGGGATCCGGCGTCTCGTTCGTTCCACCGTGCTGCGTGGTCATTTCGGTGCTCCTACGGACGGATTCGCTGTCGCGTGACGGGCGTGCGTACGGGCCGGGGCCGGGACTTGGGCCGGGGCCGCGGCCCGCCCGGTCAGAACCAGGGCGCGAAACGCCCCGGTGCACAGAGGTCGTCGGGGTCGAACTGCCGCTTGAGGGACCGCAGTACGGGGACCGAGGGCGGTGCCGGACCCCATGGCGAGGCGTGGGCGTCCACGCCCCGGCGCCGCCGCCGCAGCGTCACCGAGCCGCCCGCCTCGCGGACGGCCTCGCGCCACGACGTGAGGCACGCGGCGTGCTCCTCCACGTCGCCGTCGCGCAGCACGACGGTGTGCACGCCCTGCGCGACGCCGCTGAGGAATCTCGCCTCCACACCGCTGTCCCTGGTCAGTTCGTCCAGCCGCCGCACCAGGGCGGGCAGCCGTGCCGGGTGGGTTCCGGCGCGCAGCACGGTCTCGCCCTCCTCGCCGCGTACGAGAGCGGAGTGCCGCTGCCACACGGCGAGTTCGGCCTCGGGGCCGAGCACGCGGGCGGCCGCGAACCCGGCCAGCTGCGGCACGAGACGGCCGCGTACCGCAGTGCTCTCCTCGGTGCCGTGGAAGCGCACCAGAAGTTCCTGCCCGTCCCACTCGGCGGCGACCGGTTCCAGGGGCGAGCGCAGCACGGCGCGCGCAGCGTCGAGCGCCCGCCCGGCGTCGTCGACGGGCAGGGCCACGGTCGCCGTGGCGGCGGGCAAGGGGTGTACGCGCAGATTGAGGCGGACGACGAGACCGAAGGCGCCGAGCGAACCGTTCATCAGCTTCGCGAGGTCGTATCCGGCGACGTTCTTGATGACGTCGCCGCCCGTGCGGGCCACGGTGCCGTCGGGCAGCACGAGAGTCGCGCCGATCACGAGGTCGCCGATACCGCCGTACTTCAGCCGCCGCGGCCCGGCGTCACCGCAGGCCAGCAGCCCGCCAAGGGTCGCGCCGGCGTCGGCGGCGGGCGGGTCGACGGGCAGCCACTGGCCAGCGGGGGCCAGCTGTTCCTGTAGCCGGGCCAGCGGCATGCCGGCCTCGGCACCGACCGTCCAGTCCCCCGACGCGTGGCTGATCAGCCGGTCGAGGCCGGAGGTCTCCACGACGAGGCCGGGACCGGCCACGGGCCCGCCCCATTCGCGGGCCGTTCCCGCGCCCTCGAACAGCAGCGTCCGCCGCTCGCGCGCGGCGTCCGCGACGGCGTCGGCGGCCTCGGCGAGGCTCGACGGGCGCACCCGGGAGAGCGGCCGGGTGCCGCGGCCGGTCTCCTCCCCTGGCTCCCGCGACCCCGCTTCCCGCGGCTCGACCTTCGCGTCCGGCGCCCCCGACTCGCCTGCGGACGGCGGGACTTGGGCGGACTGGGCCGACTGGGCCGACGTATCGGACGTGTCGGACGCGGCGGAACCTTCGGCGGCCGCGGACTTCCGGGCGTCCGTCTCCGCGGCCTTCCGGGCGCCCGCCTCCGCGCCCGGCACACCCGCCCGCAGCGTCCCCCGGGACTCCTCTGTCACCTCTGTGTCACCTCGTCTCACAACCTCTCGATCACGCCGGCCGCCTCCAGCGGATGCGGCCGGTAGCGTCCGGGCGCCTCGCCGCACAGCCGCGGAGTGGGCAGCACCTTGCCGGGATTGGCCAGTCCGTCGGGGTCGAAAGCGGAGCGCAGCCGCCCCATCACGGCAAGGTCGGTCTCCCCGAACATCTCCGGCATCGAACACGCCTTGTCCAGGCCGATGCCGTGCTCGCCGCTGAGCGAACCGCCCAGCTCCACGCACATCTCGGCGATCTCGGCGGCCAGCTTCTCGGCGCGCTCCGACTCCCCCGCCTGCTCGTCGAAGAGCACCAGCGGGTGCAGATTGCCGTCTCCCGCGTGGAAGACGTTGGCCACCCGCAGCCCCTCGGCGGCGGACATCGCGGCGATACGGCTCAGCGCCTCGGACAGCCGGGTGCGCGGTACGACGCCGTCCTGCACGAAGTAGTCCGGGCTGATGCGGCCCATGGCTGCGAACGCGGCCTTGCGGCCCTTCCAGATCAGCGCCCGCTCACCGGCGGTCGTGGCGATCCGTACGTTCGAGGTGCCCTTGTCGTGGCACAGCGCCACGACCTTCTCGAACTGCTCGTCGCATTCGTGCTCCATGCCGTCGAGTTCGACGACGAGCGCCGCCGTCGCGTCGAGGCTGTAACCGGCGTGCACCGCGGCCTCGCACGCCTCGATCGCGAGGGAGTCCAGCATCTCCACCGCGGCGGGCACGATCCCGGACGCCATGATCGCGCTGACGGCCTCCCCAGCGGCCTCCACCGTGGGGAAGTCGGCGACCAGGGTGCGCACGCTCTCCGGCGTGCGCAGCAGCCGCACGGTGATCTCGGTGGCGATGCCGAGCGTGCCCTCGGAGCCGATGAACAGCCCGCGCAGATCCGGACCGGCCGTTTCCGGGGCGTCGCCCCCGAGTTCGGTGACGGTGCCGTCCGGGAGCACCACGCGCAGGGCGGTCACGTGGTGCACGGTGAAGCCGTACTTGACGCAGTGGGCGCCGCCCGAGTTCTCCGCGACGTTCCCGCCGATGGTGCACACGACCTGGCTCGAGGGGTCCGGCGCGTAGTAGAGACCGTGGGCACCGGCGACGCGTGAGATCTCGGCGTTGGTGACGCCGGGCTGAAGGACCATCCGCCGGTCCTCCGGATCGAGGTCCAGCACCTGCCGCATCCGCGCCAGTGAGATCACCACTCCCTGCGCGACGGGCACCGCTCCCCCCGACAGCCCCGTGCCGGCGCCGCGTGCGACGAACGGCAGTCCGGCCCGCGCGCACAGCGAGACGGCGGCGGCGACCTCCTCGGTGCTGCGCGGCAATACGACCAGGGCGGGGACTTCACGGAAGCCTGTGAGCCCGTCACACTCGTAGGTCCGCAGCTGAAGCGGATCCGTCAGCACGGCATCGGCCCCGAGCGCGGCTTCGAACTCACGGCGCAGTGCGGTGTCGATCATGGCACCGAGCCTCCAGACCCGTAGATCCTCCGACGTGACGGCAGTTCGGCGAATTCCGGAGTTGCGAACTTCCGAATTCCGGTATTCAACGACCGCGTCACGGAACCTAGGGTCGTTGCATCTATGCGTCAACCCTTCGTTGCATCCATGTTTCACAACGACTTCGCCGCTGCCCGTGAGCGCCGCCCGCGATGCCCGTGCGAGGACCGCCGCGCTCGCGGAGTCCTCCGGCGTCCGCCGGTACCGCGATCGGACGTCCCGGGCCATTGCATGCGAAAAGCCCCCGACCACCGCCCTGGGGCTGCGGTGACGGCGGGGCAGCAAGGGCTTGCGGGAGCCGTGAGCGACTTCTGAGGGGGGCCTGACGGCCGCCCGGCGGACAGCCGGACCATGACAGGCGAACGGCTCCCTCCGGACGGGAGAGAGCCGTTGAGCAATTCGCCGCACGAGGAATTCCCCGTGCGCGCACGGCAGTTGGCGCCTGGAACCCCTCAGGGCCCGCCGCCCCGGCCGCCGATGAGACGGTCACGGGAGCGCGGGCCCTGGAGGAACGTGCCTGCTTCGCCTGCCGCTGAAGGCCGTACGCCGCGGAAGACCACCTGTCACGCGGGGCCGGCGGCCTCGGAGGTCAGGGCTTGACGCCGGCCTTCTTGCCCTCGTCCGTCGCCGCGTGCCAAAGGCCCATCTTGCCCTGACCGTTGATGTCACCGGGCTTCTTGTCGCCCTTGAACCAGTACATCGGCCAGCAGTCGACCGACAGCTGCTTCGTGCCGTCGGCACGCTTGTACGTGCTGAGCAGCTTCGGGTTGACGCCGCTGACCTTGTCCTTCTCGACGGCCTTCGCGGGCACCCACATCTTCAGGCAGTCGCCGTTGCAGTTGGACTTCATCGGCCACGCCGAGTCCTTGTCGAACCGGTAGAGCGTGTGGCCCTTGGCGTCGGCCAGCACCTTGCCGAGCTCCGGGTTCTCGACCGCCTTGAGCTGCTTGGTGTTTCGCATGCTGGCCTTGCCGCCGTCGGGGGCGAGGGCGTTCCACATCCCCTTGACGCCGTGTCCCTCGACGTCGCCGGGCTTCTTGTCCTCCGTGAACCGGTAGGCCGGCCAGCCGCCGACGGTCAGCTGCCAGGAGCCGTCGCTGCGCTTGACCTTGCCGATGTCCTCCTTGGCGATGCCGGAGCCGGTGCCGGCCTTCGCGCCCTTCGCCGGCACCGGGGTCCACATCTTCTCGCAGTCGCCGTTGCAGTTGGACTGGGACGGGGAGGCGGTGTCCTCGTCGTAGCGGTACAGCGTCCAGCCCTTGGAGTCGGTGACCACGTCGCCGAGCTTCTCGTTGGGTTTCACCTCCAGCGAGCCCGCCGGGGCCTTCTTGCCGGTCTCGGCCGAGCCGCCGCCGTTGTTGTTGTCGGCTGCCTGCCCTGCCGGCTTGATCTTCTGCCCGGAGTAGTCATTGCCCGTGGAACCGCAGCCCGTAGCGAACATCGCCACGACGATCGCGGTCCCGATCAGAGCCACGTGACGCTGCTTCCTCATGACCGCTCCCTCAGTGCTCGATATGTGTGGCTGGCATGTGAGTGTGGTGCAGGAGGGTTTCAGGCGGCGGAAAGTTGTCCGATCGTGCCAAACGGCAGGGTTCCGCCATGACGGCGAATGTGCTGGCGGGTGAACTCCCCGCGTCCCGCCGCCGGTTGAGGCCGTAAGAGCCTCCCCGGCCGCGCTTGCGGAACCGCTACCGAAGCCCCCGCGCGAGCGCTTGCCGAGCGGCGTACGGGCACCCGGAAGCGAGCAGACGGGCACGTCCCGCGCGCCCGCTGCGGGCGCGCGGGGCGTTCCGTCACCGCTCGACGATCCTCAGCGCCAGCGCCGGGCAGCGCCGCACGGCCCGCTGAGCCTGCTTCTGCATGTGCGGGTGGATGGTCGCGGAGGCGCCCGTCGGATAGCCGTCGATGTCCAGCTCGATCATGTCCGGTACGACTCCCGCGCACAGGCCGTGGCCCTGGCACAGGGTCCAGTCGACGACGAGCCGCTTCTGCTTCTGTTCGAGCTGCGGCACGCCGCGCTTGGGCCGCTCCGGACGCTCCGGAGGCCGGTAGCCGGCGGCGAGCTGCACCTCCTCGGGCACCGACAGGCAGCCGAAGACGGGACGGCCGCAGCCGCGGCCGAGCGCGTGCTTCTCGAAGTCCTCAGCGAAGATCTCGAAGGCGGACTCGACCAGGCGCGCGGTGCCGTCGGGGTGACTGCACGCTCCGCGCCCCTTCACGGCCCTGGTGCGGGCCTTCATCGCGTCCAGGGCCTCCCGGCCGCCGCCGTCGGCGGCCCACGCCACCGTGTCGGCGAGCGCCGGCAGACCGAGGAAGCACGGGCCGCACTGCCCGGCGGACTCGTCCGCCATCCAGCGTGCGACCAGCTCCACCTCGCCCACCGGGCAGGTCCCTTCGGGCAGCGGCAGCACGGCGCCGGCGCCCAGGGTGGAGCCCAGCGCGTCCAGCGAGTCGCGGGAGATGCGCGCCTGCCAGCACTGGTCCCGCTCCAGGAACTTGCCGTGGAAGCCGCCGATCAGCACGCCCTGCCCGGGGTCGGTACCGCACAGCCCGAGGATGTACGGGAGCGGCGCACCCGTCGGCGTCTCGACGACCTTGTCGCCGCCCACCGTCAGCAGCACCGTCCCCGGCTCCGTGGGCAGGCCCACGTTGCGGAAGTCGAGCGCGCCGAGCCGCGCTCCGACGGCGAGCTGAGCGAAGGTCTCCGTGTTGGAGAGCAGCGTGGGCAGGCCGTCGACGCCGGCGTCGCTGGCGCGTACGCCGCTGCCCGAGGGCAGCACCGGCAGCTGGTTGAGTCCGCTGACGATCGAGCTGGACTCACCGGTGACGAAGCGCTCCGGCATCCGTACGACCCGGATGCGGGGCCCTCCGGGGCCGCGCTCGGCGACCGCGTCGCGCACCGAGCGCTCGACGTCGGGCCGGGTGACCGCGACGTTGATCTCGTCGGAGTTGAGCGCGCGGGCGCACAGCATCGCGCCGTCCAGCACCAGGTGGGGGCTGAAGAGCAGCAGCGCCGTGTCCTTGAGGCAACTCGGCTCGCCCTCGCTGCCGTTGACCACGACCGCCGCACGCGCCTGCTGCCGCCGGTGGGCCGATTCGATGACCGCCTTGAGCTTGCGGGCGAAGGGGAAGCCCGCACCGCCTCTGCCCCGCAGGTCGATGTTCTCGGCGAGATCGACCAGTTCCTCCAGCCGCATCTCGGGCATCGTTCCGTGCACCGTCAGATGGCCGACGCGCTCCAGGCGCCGGGTCCATCCCGCGCCGGTGCCCAGGCCCGCGAGCAGCCGGGGCGGCCCGAACGAGGCGAGGGAGGGCACCGCGTCCGCGTTGGACGCGGAGACGGGGGAGGGCACGACAGACGTCACTTATTGCTCCTTCTTGCGCTTGTCGGCCGGTGACGGGTTACGGCTCGGGGCGAGCCGCATCATCAGCACGACGGTCACTCCGGTCAGGGCCACGGCGTATCCCCAGTCGACCCAGTCCGCCACGGCCCTGCCCGCACGCAGGCCGTGCACCAGGGACGCGCCCCATGCCAGATAGGCGGTCATGTGCAGGGCACGCCACAGACGTGACTGGCCCTTGCGTGCGAAGGCGCCCCGCACGGCGCCCGTCACCGTCACCGCCACGAAGAGATATCCGGCGACCGTGCCCAGGCCGATCAGAATCGGCTGTGCACCGTCCAGTCCCGGAATCGCCGCCGCCTGCCAAGTCGTCGAGCCCAGCGCGACCTTCGACCAGATGTGCAGACCGAGGAAACCTATGCCGCCCACGGCGGAGCCCCGGTGAATGGCCTGCGCGATGAGCCGGTGATTCGGATCGAGCAGCATCCGGTCCGCCGCCGCCACGCCCCACAGGACCGAGAACGTGAGCAGCAGCAGCGCGAAGACACCCGCCCCGAATTCGACGAATGCCCACAATCTGTCCAGCGACTGGTTGCTGATCGCGAACACGATCGCCAAAGCCGAGACGATCACGAACGCGGTGTAACGGGGAACGAAACGTGCCGCGGTCCCGCGCCCCGGGCTCTCGACCTCGAGTCTCGGGCCCCGAGCCGAGCGCTGACGGACCTGGCGAGGGCTGACGTCACCTCGCCTGGAGGCCGCAAGCGCCGTCGGACGGCGCTTCGCCGGCGGGACACGGATCTGTTCTTGAGGCATCCGGATCTTCCGATCGCACTGTCGCCGAAGTCCGACCTGACCCTCGGTCCCGCATCTGCCGTATACCGCAAAGCAGTTGAATCGGGAATGACCCGTGACGTTCCGGTGTGAAGCTCTCTACTTTGCGCGACCAGAATGCGGTGGTCGGGATGCAGAAGCATCTCGGAACTCCCCGGGACCTTCACAGCTTTTATCGCTCTGTGACAAATTCTGGCAGTGGGATCGCCGCCGCACCCCGCGGTGTCGATGATGCCCCTTCAGGGGAAGCAGGGGGACCCTCAACTCCGGGGCCGGGGCGGGATACCGGTTACCGGAGGCAACCTCCGCGGGCTTGTCCTCCCGTGCTCGGGCAGGCCCAACCCGGCAGGAACGAGGTAGAGATGAGCGACGTTCTCAACCGCATCCGATCTCGCCCGCGCGGCGAGTGGGCGCGCGTTCAGAGAAAGGAGCTGCCCGCCGTCGCAGACCAGGTGGTGGAAGCTCTACAACGCAGCATACCGGCAATGTCCGCTTTTCTGCGGGAAATTGACCGCGAGGATGCTCAATGGGCCGTGGAACAGGCATTGCTGGCCGCATTGGGACATCACTCCCCGGAGACAAAGGATACGGACACGGGAACCGCAACCCAGGCCGACAACGTCACAGCAGCGGTTCCCATCGACCGAGCCCGACGCCAGCTGTTCACGGCACTCATGGGAGAGGAGGAATTCCCGGAATCACGACTGACGGAACTGGCCAGGTCAGCAAGGTGGCCGTTGCCCGAGACCGTACGTGCTGTAGCCCTCGCCTCACCCAGCGAGGTGCCCCAGCTCGCCGCGGCAC
Source organism: Streptomyces sp. HNM0575 (assembly GCF_012726265.1). Lineage (GTDB taxonomy): Bacteria > Actinomycetota > Actinomycetes > Streptomycetales > Streptomycetaceae > Streptomyces. The sequence goes on from NZ_JAASAG010000004.1 coordinate 501,232, forward strand.
TCGGCAACGCCCTGGTCAGCCCTGTCGAAAGTGAGCTGTGCCTGCTGATACCCGACCCCGAGGACGACCGCGAAGCACTGGAGAACGTGCTGCGCGGGCGTACTGCTGCGGTCGGGCACACCGTCCCGCTGAACGACGCGGGATCATCGGTGCGCTGGGCCCGGCGACTGCTGGAGCTGACACCGCCGCCCGGAGCACCGGGCGGCGCAGTCAACGGCAGTGTCAACGGCGGAATCGGCAACAACCAGGACGGCAAGGTCCTGTTCGTGGACGACCATCTGTCCATGCTTCTTCTGTTGCAGGACGAATCGCTCGCCTGCGCTCTCTCGTCGCGCTGGCTCGGACCCCTCGCCGAGCTCACACCGCGGCAGAGCGAGCGTCTCGAAGTCACGCTGCTGGCGTGGCTGGAGAGCGGTGGCGCACCCGAGGCGGCGAAGACGCTCCAGGTGCACCCGCAGACGGTGCGGTACAGGCTGCGGCAGATAGAGAAGCTCTTCGGCTCGGCACTGCGCGATCCGCGTACGCGTTTCGAGCTGGAGATGACCCTTCGCGGCCGGCGGCTGCTGGGCCAGATACGGAGGCAGCGCACCCGCGCCGGCCGCCGGGCCCGTACCGTCGCGGCGGGTGTACGCCCGCTGGGTGTCGCACGCGAGGCCCGGGTCAACGGTCTGTGACCGTGAGCGCCCGGTGCTCCGGCACCGGGCGCTCACCCGGAATCCGCGGGTGAGACCCCGGCGGAACTGACAACCGGAAAACACCTACAACAGAACACGGAACGACAGGCGGCGGCCCGGACACAGGATCTGTGTCCGGGCCGCCGTGGTGTTCGGTCACCGCTGCGGGGCGAGGCTCCCGCTGCGGTGGGAGCAGAACTCTATGAGCATCCCTTTCCGTTGTTGATGCAGTCGACGATCTTGTTCTGCAGGTCCTCGCCGGTGTCGATGATGGTGTCGGCGTGGTCCGTGATGGGCTTGTGCAGCTGCTCCGGGAACGAGTCCACCGCGAAGGGAGTATCGGCGTTGACCAGATTCTCCTGGGGGATGTCGTACTTGAGCGTGAACTTCAGCTGCGGGATCGCCTGGAACCCGTCAGGGCACTTGCCGCCGTTGTCCTTGGAGAACGCGACGTGGTCCCGGTGGTTGGCGCTGTCCAGGTTCTTACCGTCCCAGCAGTCCTGGAAGGCAAGGGTACGGAGGGTCTTCTTCCCTTCGGGGCAGATCGGGTACTTGTCCTTGAGCTGGCGGTCCTCGAAGCCTTCGCAGCTCCAGGACGCGTTGGCGTTCTTGTCACCGTTCGTGAAGGACTTGGCGTCACCGGTGGGCATGCGCAGGAACTGCGGCATGGCAGTGACCTTGTCGTCCCCGCCGGCGGCGTACTGGATCTCGGCTTCAGCGGGCTGAAGGATGGTTCCGACGTTGAGGTCGTTGGAACCGCCGTCGCCGGGCTTGGCCTCCTCGCCCTCGCCGCCACCAACCTGATCATCCTGGCCCTGGCCCTGATCCTGACCCTGATCCTGACCTTGGTCCTGACCCTGGTCCTGGCCCTGATCCTGACCCTGGTCCTGACCTTGATCCTCGGCCGGAGGCTGACCCTGGCCCTGGTCCTGACCTTGGTCCTGACCCTGGTCCTGACCTTGGTCCTGACCCTGGTCCTCGGCCGGAGGCTGACCCTGGCCCTGGTCCTGACCCTGGTCCTGGCCCTGGTCCTGGCCCTGATCCTCGGCCGGAGGCTGACCCTGGCCCTGGTCCTGACCCTGATCCTGACCCTGCGAGTCGTGCGTCAGGCTGTTCGTGTTGACGCTGTTCGCCGCCTCGTCACCACCGGCGTTGTCGCCGCCCTCGGCGGGACCGCTCTTGTTGCCGACGGCGCCCCGCTGATCCTCCTTGCCGTTCAGCGAACGGAGAACGACCCAGTAGTACGTCGACTTGTCGCCGTTGGTGCACGTGGTGTCGGACGCGTCCAGCGACTGGTCGGACGTCTGGGCATCGGTGTCGAAGTTGCCCACGTAGTCGTGGATGTGGTGGGCACCGTTCACAACGCCCGGAGCAGCTACCACGTTGTCCGAGTTGTTGTGCTGTTCGTCGTTGGTGCCGCACTCCGTGGCGAAGCTGTTGCCCTGCTCCTCCTTCTGAGCGTTGGGCTGGACGTCCTCGATCTTGACGAAATCGTCGGCAGCCGGACCTTGCGCCTGCTGACCTCCGCCTCCCTGCTGGCCGGCTTGGTCCTGCATCATCTGGCACTGAGCCATTGACTGCATGTCCTGGGGCTGCTCGGCACCGGCCTTCTGGAGGTCCTGGCCGATGCTGCGAATCGTCTCCGAGCGCTGCTGATTCAGCTGGCCCAAGGTCTCCTCAGAACTCTGCTCCTGGGAGTGCCACTGCCCGTAGGCATTTGCGACCTGCTGGTCCAGAGTGCCGAGCTTCTGGTCCACGGACTGCTTGGCAGCGTCCGGGACTTCGCCCAGTGCAAGGCTCACATCGGGACAGTCGATCGTGCTCGCAGCTTGGCCGGCACCGTCCGACCCCGCGAAGGCGCTCACACCGATCGCCGCTGCGCCACCACCACCGACCACCAGCGCTGCGACGATCGCTATCGTTTTATTCGCCGTGCGCGAGCGTTTGTGGCCTTTTTGTCTCATATTGACTTCACTCCACTCATTTCACGTCGTTCAGCGCCTCGAAGTCCACAAGTCCCGTGTCCTCCAGAACTGTGATGTGATCGAGGACAATGGCGTTGGCCCGGGTCGCCAACGACCGCACCATTGAGTTGCGGGTCTGATCGCGTACAAGGCCAATGAGGCCGAAGACCACGCCATGGGCCTGGCGCAGCCTCTCGACGAGAACCCGGTCGAATGCGTCACCCTGCGATTTGTTGATCTCGTCCAGGTAGTCCTGGTTCTTGCCGGCGGGCTGGTTCGGCAAGGAGACCTTCAGGGTGCGACCGGCCTCGATGGCCCGTCGGTCCAACTCCGTGTGTCCGTCGACGAGATGATCGCCCGCGATCCGCACCGACTTCCGTGTCCCGCGCTCCTGCGCGGACCGGCCGGCGGGCAGCTCCCAAAGACCGGCATTCCGCACTTTGCGTATGAAGTCACGGTCCATTGGTGTAAGGGGGCCGTATTCGGTTTTCCAGACTCCCTTACCGTCGTCCTGCCATCCCGCACGGGCCAGCGCAATGCTTCGATTGCCGTCGGCGAACTGCGTCGGCAACAGCAGCGCCGCGAGGGTTCCAACGAGCCCCAGAACGACCAGCACGGTGCCGATCGCTCGCCCGGACGTCATGGCGGACCGCATCCGCCCTCCTCTCCACACACAACTGTCGAAGTGCGACGGACGCTAATGGCGTGTGTGAGGATGTGGTCGAGGCTTCGTCCCGACCTGACAAGAACCGGTCTCAGATCGTTCGACACTGCTACATTGCCGAGTCGTATCTTGCCGCGTCCCGCCTCCAGCGGCGGTCAGTCCGCGTACAGCTCGTCGATCTCCGCCGCGTACATCCGCGTGATCTCGGCTCTTCTCAGCTTCATCGACTGCGTCACCAGGCCGTCGGCCATGCTGAACTCCTCCGGCAGGATGCGGAACGAGCGGATCGATTCGGCCCTGGAGAAGGCGCTGTTGGCGGCCGCCACGGCACGCCCCACTTCCCGTTCCAGCTCCTCCGCGGGGCTGTTGCCGTAGCCGGGGCCCGAATAACCCCACTGTTCACGGCCCTTGCGCCACTGCTCCAGGACCTCCGGGTCCAGGGTGACCAGGGCCGCCACGTACGGACGCTGGTCGCCCACCACCAGCGCCTGGGAGATGAGGGGATGGGCGCGCAGCCGGGTCTCCAGCACCAGCGGTGACACGCTCCTGCCGGCGCTGGTGATGATGACGTCCTTCTTGCGCCCGGTGATGACGAGATAGCCGTCGTCGAGATAGCCGACGTCGCCCGTGCCGAGCCAGCCGTCGCGCAGCGTCTCCTCGTACTGCTCCCGGGCGTGCGCGCCGCCTCCCGCGCCGCTTCCCGGGTACGGGGAGCCCGGTGGCTGCGCGGACTCCTCGGAGCGTCCCGTGTAGCCGGGGAAGACCGTCGGGCCGCGCACCCACACCTCACCGTCGCGGGCGATGTGGACGGACGCGCCCGGCATGGGGCGTCCCACCGTGCCGAACCGCGGCCTTCCCGGGGGCTGCGCCGTGATGGCACACGTGGTCTCCGTCAGGCCGTAGCAGTCGTATACGACGATGCCCGCGCCCGCGAGGGCCAGGCCGAGTTCGCGGCTGAGGGCGGAGCCGCCCGAGACGACGTTGCGCGTACGGCCGCCGAGCACGTCCCTCAACTGCCGGTAGACCAGGCGGTCGTAGACGGCGTGACGCGCCCGCAGGCCCGTGCTGGGCCCCGGTCCGGCGCCGAGGGCCTGGGCCTCCGCGGCCTGCGCGTACCGCCGTGAAATCTCCATGGCGCGGTCGAACATGTCGCCGCGGCCGGCTTTCACGGCTTTCATCCGTGCCGCCGCGTAGAACTTCTCGAAGAAATACGGGACGGCATACAGGCACGTCGGCCGGAATGATCTGACCGCGGGCATCAACTCGTGGGCGGAAATGGAAGGTTGATGCCCCAGCAGATAACCGCCCCGTATGCACAGCACCGTCACCATCAGCCCGTAGACATGACCCACCGGCAGAAAGGCGAGAATGGACGGCTGCCGGCCGGGCTCCCCCATCTGCGTGCCCCAGCCGGCGAGGATCGTGTCGCATTCAGAGGCGAGATTGCGGTGGGTGATGACGCATCCGCGCGGACGGCCCGTGGTGCCTGAGGTGTAGATGACGGCGGCGGCCATCTCCGGTGTGACGGCCCAGCGATGGCGGTGCACGTCGTTGTCCTCGACGGCGCGGCCCGACTCGGCCAGCCATCCGACGCAGTCCGCGTCGAGCTGCCAGATGCGGCGCAGCTGCGGCAGCCCGTCGACGACCGAGCCCACGGTCATCGCGTGGTCCTCGTGCTCGACGACGATGGCGCACGCCTCCGAGTCGCTCAGCACCCAGCGCAGGTGCTCGGCCGAGGACTGCGGATACAGGGGGACGACCTGGGCGCCGAGCGACCACAGGGCGAAGCTGAAGAGCGTCCACTCGTGCCGGGTGCGGGTCATGACGGCGACCCGGTCGCCGAAGCGTATGCCCTCGGTCAGCAACCCCTTGGCGAGCTTGAGCACTTGGGCGGCGAAGGCGGCGGCGGTCGTCTCACGCCACTGGCCGCTGCTGCCGTCGGGTCCGTCGAGCCGGGCGAGCTGCGGCAACCCCGGCTCGCGTGCGGCCAGTTCGTAGACCGAGTCGGCGAGACCGCCGGATCTCAGCGGCTCCACGAGGGGAGGAAGGCTGTAGTCACGCACGGCGCACCGCCCTCACCCCGTCTGCCCTTCGTCACGACGTTCAGTGACTGACCGCGAAAATTACCTCGCCGTACGGGGTGCTGCCTAGGGAAATGCGGATCTTCCCGTGCGTGGAATCAGAGGAGGGTGTGTGAGGGAAGAGAGCCTTTTGACCGCGCCGTGCGACGCCCGTGGCCCCGCGGCGGCTCGGGTGACCACGAGTAACCGCCGCGTCCCGGCGGCGGATCGGCTGCGGTCCCCGGCGGTCGCCCCGCCTGCCCGGCGGGGCACCGTGCCGGCTGCCGTGACGGGACGGCCGGGTGAGGACGACCCGGGTGAGGGCGGTCGGGACGCCGGCCGGACGCGAGCCGCCCGCCGGCGTCCGCCCCGTCACGTACCGCTGATGATGCGGGCCAGCTCGTCCGCACCTTCGCGGGTGCCGACCGCCACGACCTCGTCGCCCGCCTCCAGCCGGAACTCCGGCCCCGGCGACGGATGCGGCCCGGTACGGCGGAGCACGGCCACGATGTAGGCCCCCGTGCGGGTACGGGCGCGGGTGTCCCCCAACGGGCGCCCGCGGTAAGGCGACTGGGTCGTCACCTGGATCCGCTCGGTGACCAGGTCCAGGTCCATCTCGGCGGTGCCGAGCCGCGGGGCCTCGCCGGGCGCGAGCAGTCCCGCGAGGGAGGACGCCTCGTCCGGGTCCAGCGGAACGGTGGCCTGGCAGGCGTCCGGATCGTCCAGCTCGTAGAAGCCGAGGAAGCGCCGCCCGTCCTGATGCGCGACCACCGAGATGTGCCGGCCCGCCCGGGTCTCGATGTCGTACTGCGTGCCTACTCCCGGCAGCTTAGTGCGCTGCGTGGTCATGGTCGCCCCGGCCTCCTCGGAGAGTGCGATGCGGGCCGCACTTCGCGGCGGTCACGAGCGTAACGCTCCCGGTGCGGCGGCCCGCATCCGCATCCGGGCCGACGGGACCGGAGCGCTACGAGCCGTCCGGGTCGGCCCGCTCCAGCGCGGGCTTCGGGCCGGGCTCGGCCTCCGACAGCAGATAGTCGGCGGCGGCCGTGTCGGTGACGATGCTGGTGACCAGTCCGGAGCGCAGCACCGCGCCGATGGCCTCCGCCTTGCGCTGCCCGCCCGCGATGGCGATCACCTCGGGGACGCGGCGCAGCCGTTCGGCCTCGACCGTGATGCAGCGCTCCCCCAGGTCCCGCCCGATGCGCCGGCCGCTCTTGTCGAAGAGGTGCGCGGACATCTCGGCGGCCACTCCCAGCGAGGAGTAGTGCTCGCGCTCGGAGTCGCTGAGCATGTCGTGGATGGTGGAGATGCCCGATTCCCAGGAGCCGATGGAAACGGCCGCGACCGTCACCTTGTCGAAGTACTCGAAGGCGCGGGCGATGCCGGTCTGGCTGCGCAGCGCGGCGGCCGTGGCCGGGTCGGGCAGCAGCATCGGGGCGTAGACGGGGTGTGCCTCTCCCCCGGCGACCTCGGCGGCCCGCCGCACGGCCTCGACCGATCCGCGGTCGGCGGTGCCCGCGTCGTAGACGCCGGTCAGCTGTACGACCGTGCACGGCGGCAACTGCCGCAGCGCGGCGGCCATATGCGTGGTGGAGCGGCCCCAGGCGAGGCCGAGCACATCGCCTTCGGTGACGAGCTCGCCGAGGAGGCCGGCGGCCACCTCGCCCAGGTTCTCGGGGTCGGCGCCGTCGTCCGCCGCCTCGGAGGGCGACTCCACGACGACCACGTGCCGCAGCCCGTAGCGGGCGCGGAGCGCGTCCGAGCGGTCGGCGTCCAGCTCCGCGGGCACCCTGATCTCGATGCGGACGAGGTCCCGCTCCAGCGCCGTCTCCAGCACCCTCGCCACCTTGAAGCGGCTCACGCCGAACTCGTCCGCGATCTGGATCTTGGATTTGCCCTCTAGGTAGAAGCGGCGTGCCATGGCCGCCGCCTGCATGAGCTCGGCGGGTCCCATTCGCGTGGTCCGACCCGACGACACCGCACTCACCTCACTGTCTTGCCGTACGTACGCATCAGCGCTGAGCGTTCATCCTTGCAGATCCCGGAGGGCCTCGATCCACTCTTGCGCCCGCCGTGCGCTCGGTCCGCCCGGTACGCGCTTGGCCTGCGTCCAGTGTGCGCGCACCGCGCCCGGGGGCCGAACCCGCGATGTGCGCGCGCTCCCGGGAGAACCGAGTGGTCAGCGGCTCACCGTTGATCGCCGGGCGGGTCCTCGGGCCCGGCGGGGACGGTGGAACGGCGGGCCGCGGCCTCCTCGGCCTGCCGGCGCAGACCGCGTACCGCCGCCGCCGGGTCGTCCGTGCCGTAGACCGACGAGCCCGCGACGAAGACGTCCGCGCCGGCCTCGGCGCACTGCTCGATGGTGGAGGCGGAGACCCCGCCGTCGACCTGGAGCCACATCTCCAGACCGTGCTTGTCCATCAGCCGCCTGGCGCGGCGGATCTTCGGCAGCATGATGTCGAGGAAGGCCTGCCCCCCGAACCCCGGCTCGACCGTCATCACCAGCAGCATGTCCAGCTCGGCCAGCAGGTCCTCGTACGGCTCGACGGGGGTGGCGGGCTTCAGCGCCATCGAGGCGCGGGCTCCGAGCGCCCTGATCTCCCGTGCGAGGCGTACGGGCGCCGCCGCGGCCTCGGCGTGGAAGGTCACGGAGCCGGCTCCCGCGTCGACGTACTGCGGGGCCCAGCGGTCCGGCTCGTCGATCATCAGGTGGCAGTCGACGGGGATGCCGGTGGACTTGACCAGCGCCTCCACCACGGGTGCGCCGAGGGTGAGGTTGGGGACGAAGTGGCCGTCCATGACGTCGACATGGAGCCAGTCCGCGCCGGTCACCGCCTCGGCCTCCGCGGCGAGACGCGCGAAGTCGGCGGAGAGGATGCTGGGGCTGATCTGAGCCATGTGCCTGCCTATCTGAGCCTCGGGCCCGGGGTCTCTCCCGGTCCCGCCTGTGCTGCCCCTGCCCGTGCGGCGCGGGGCGTCCGGGTACCGCACGCCGGATCATGTCATCCCGCGTGACGGCGGGGACGCGCGGCCGCCGGGAGCGAGCGGTCCGGCCTCGGAGCCCGGCCTCGGGGCCCGGCAGGCGCGGACGGGCGCCGAGCACCAGCGCGGCCGTACGGGGACGCGGGCCGGGAGCGCGGAGGCGCGGACGGGCGGGCGCCCGCGGGGAAGCGGATTCCCTGTGGGCGCCCGCCCGTTGGCGCCGTTCGGGCGCCGTCGTCGCTGTCCTTCTCGGGTGCCGTCCTCGCGTACCGCCTGCGTCCTCAGAGCCAGCCGGGCACGACGAAGAACAGCCATGTCACCGGGGGCGCGATGGCGACCATGCTGAACCCCCAGACCATCAACCGCCGGAAGACCGTGTCCCGTTGCTCCTCGGGCGCGTTCGCCGTCACGAGCGCACCGGAGGTGGAGAACGGCGAGGAGTCCACGACGGACGAGGAGATGGCGAGGGCGATGATCATGCCCACCGCTCCGACGTGGCCGCCCTGGAGGAAGGGCACGGCCAGCGGGATGAGCGCCCCGAGAATTCCCGTGGTGGAGGCGAAGGCGGAGACGACCGCGCCGATGAGGCAGATCAGCAGGGCGCCCAGCAGCGGGGCGTTGATGGAGGCCACGCCCTTGCCGAGCCAGTCGATGGTCCCCATGTTCTCCATCATGGTGACGAACGTGACGATGCCGCAGACCAGAAGGACCGTGGACCATGCGCAGGCGTCCACGGCGCCCTTGGCGGACGCGGGGTTCACGAGCGTGAGCACCACCCCGACGGTGAGCGCCATCAGCCCGGGGTCCAGGTCGAAGAAGAGCGATCCGACGACCATCCCCACCAGCCCGACCAGCGTCAGGATCCGGATGCCGGTGAGCTGCACGGCCTCCTCCCCCGCGGCGACCTCCGTACCGCCTGCCCCTGCGGGAGCGGGAGCGGTCACGGGCGCGGGGGCTCCGCCGCCCTTGGCGGCCGCCGGTCCGGTGCCTCCGGCCCCGCCGGGTGCGGGCTCGTCGCCGGACCCCGCGGGTGCGCCCGCCGTCACCAGCGAACCGCCCTCGTCTTCCTCGGCACTTGACGGCTTCCCCGGCGAGCCCTTCGGCGATTCGTCCTCGGCACGGCGGCCCATCAGGCTGCGTCCGCCGAACAGGAAGAACAGAACGAGGCTGAGGACCACGTTGAAGAAGAACGAGCTGAGGAAGAGCAGCGTGGGATTGCCGTCGAGCTCGTTCCGTTCCACGACGCCGTTCGTGATGCTGCCGAAGATGCTGATCGGCGAGAAACCGCCGGCGCTGGCGCCGTTGATGATGAGCAGTCCCATCAGCACCGGATTGATCCGGTAGCGCGTGCAGAATCCCATGCCGATGGGGGCGATGATTCCGACGGCGGCCGGAACGACCGCGCCCGACGCCGTGAGCACCGCCGTGACCAGGAACATCACCCATGGAATGAGCGCGATTCTGCCGCCTACCGCCCGCGTCGCGGAATCGACGAGCCAGCCCACCGTGCCGTTGTTCTTGGCTATGGCGAAGAGGAATGTGACGCCGACGAGCACGACGAACAAATCGCCTGGGAAGCCGCCGAATATGTCGTCCGCGGACTGACCGACGAATCCGCTTCCGATCACGAAGGCGGCCACGATGGCGAGCGCGCCCATGTGGACCGACGTGAAGGTGGCGATGGCGAATACCAGCACCAACCCGCTGATGGCTATGACGTGATCTGACACGAGGCTTCCTCGCCTTCGGTCGAACGGTCACTGAAAAGGCGTGCCGGCACATGTCTGAAGGGCGATCAGAACCCTTACGGGTCCTGTCACTCCGCCCTTGCGAGCGCTTCCGGGGATTGCCCGCAAAGCGCCAAAATCATTCCGCGATACGGAATCCGGTTTTCGCCTTGGGCGAGTATGGGAGGGGGGTCGGGGACCGTCAAGGGTTCGCGTGAAGATCCGTCATCCGGTGCCGCCCTCCTCGTGCGCGCGTCCCAGAGCTGCACCGATTCTCTTGGCCGCCTCGCTGACGAGTGCGCCGTACACCGGTTGCGCGTCGTCCGTCATGCGGCTCGTCGGCACGTTGACGCTGATGCTCGCCACGGGCAGTCCGGTCTCCCCGACGACCGCGGCCGCCACCGCGGAGACGTCCGCGCGCCACTCGCCGCCGTTGACCGCCCAGCCGCGCTCCCGGGTCAGCGCCAGCTCCGCGCGCAGCCGCACCGGATCCGTGATCGTCGTGCCGGTGAACTGCCGCAGCCCCTGGGCGATATAGCGCTCGACGGCCTCCGGGGGGTCGGCCGCCAGCACGGCCTTGCCGTTGGCGGACGCGTGCGACGAGAGGTCCTGGCCGAGCGGCAGGATGATCCGTACGGGCTGCGAGGTCTCCAGGCGCTCCACCAGCACCACGTTGCTGCCCTCGCGCACCGCCAGGTGAACCGTCTCGTCGGTACGGCGGCGCAGCTCCTCCATCACCGGCAACGCGATGTCGCGCAGGCCCAGTTCGCCGGTGGCGTGCCGCCCGACGTGCAGCGCCTTGGTGGTGACGACCCAGCGGGTGGGGGCGGTCCCGGTGGGGCGGATCCAGCCCGCCTCCTTCAGCGTCATCAGCGTGCGCTGCACCGAGGACTTGGGCAGTCCCATGGCGCGCGCCAGGTCGGCCACGCCTATCGGCTGGCGGACGGCGACTTCTTCGAGTGCCCGCAGGGCGTTGAGGACGTTCTGCATCCATTGACTCGTTCCGTGGGGGAACCCTAGGCTCCAGCGTGCCGCCTGACGATACAGCGTGCCGTTATACGGCACAAGCCCTTGCGAGGAGCCGGCCCATGACGCCGCGTACCGGTCGCCACTTCCTACAGATCCCCGGCCCGACCAACGTTCCCGACCAGGTACTCCGCGCCATGTCGGCGCCCGTGATCGACCACCGCGGCCCGGAGTTCCGGGCGCTGACGCTGCGTCTGCTGGAGGCGCTGGGCCCGGTCTTCGGCACCTCGGGTCCCGTCGTGATCTACCCGGCGTCCGGCACGGGCGCGTGGGAGGCCGCGCTCGTCAACACCCTCAGCCCCGGGGACCGCGTACTCAGCTTCGAGACCGGTCACTTCTCCACGCTGTGGCGCGAGATGGCCGGCTCGCTCGGGCTGGAGACCGGCACCGACTTCGTGCCCGGCGACTGGCGCCACGGCGCGGACCCGGAGGCTCTCGCCGAGCGGCTCGCCGCCGACACGCGGCACGAGATCAAAGCGGTCTGCGTCGTGCACAACGAGACGTCCACGGGCGTGACCAGCCGCATTCCGGAGATCCGCCGGGTCATGGACGAGACCGGCCACCCGGCGCTGCTGCTCGTCGACACCATCTCCTCGCTCGGCTCCATCGACTACCGGCACGACGAGTGGGGCGTCGACGTCACCGTGGCCGGATCCCAGAAGGGGCTGATGCTGCCGCCGGGCCTGAGCTTCAACGCCGTCAGCGACAAGGCGCTCGCCGCGCACCGCACGTCCCGGCTGCCCAAGGTCTTCTGGGACTGGCTGCCGGTCATCGAGGCGAACAAGCAGGGCTCGTTCCCGTACACCCCGGCGACGAATCTCCTCTACGGGCTGGAGGAGGCGGTGAGCATGCTGCGGGAGGAGGGCCTGCCGAACGTCTTCGCACGGCACGCCCGGCACGCCGCCGCCACCCGCGCCGCCGTCCGCGGCTGGGGACTCGAGGTGCTCTGCCTGGACGAACGGGAGCACTCGGGCTCGCTTACGGCCGTGGTGATGCCCGAGGGACACGACGCCGACAAGCTCCGCAAGATCATCCTGGAGCGCTTCGACATGTCGCTCGGCGCCGGGCTCGGACGTCTCGCGGGACGCGTCTTCCGCATCGGCCACCTCGGCCACCTCGGCGACCTGACCCTCGCGGGCACGCTCGCCGGGGTGCAGATGGGCCTCGAACTGGCGGGCGTGCCCGTCGAGTCGGGCGGTCTCGGCGCCGCTCTGGAGAGGCTGCGCGGCGAGTGATCCGGGCCGCGCCCCCTGGCCCGCGGGCCCGGCGGCCCGTGCCCGGGCCCGTGACCCACGAGGTCCGTGAGACCCAGCAGGTCCGTGAGACGACCGGATCCCTAAGACCGCCGGGCCCTTGAGACCACCGCACCCGTGACACCGCCGCACCCGTGACACCGCCGAACCCGTGAGACCGCCGGGCCCTTGAGACCCGCCGACCCGCCGACCCGCCACGCGACCACCGATTCACCGGGCCCCGGGCCCCTGGCACTTGGAGCCGCACCACATGACAGCGATCAGCGGCGACGCCCCGTCCGCGGCCGCCACCACCGGCACCGCCAGGGCACTCCGTGACCGTCTGCGCCGCGAGGTCGAGGGCGAGGTCCTCTTCGACGACTACACCCGGCACCTGTTCTCCCGCGACGCGAGCATGTACGCGATCGAGCCGCTGGGCGTCGTCTTCCCACGGCACGCCGGCGACGTGCAGGCCGCGGTGCGGGCCGCGGCCGAGGCGGGTGTCCCGCTGGTGCCGCGCGGCGCCGGCACGTCGCTGGCGGGGCAGACCATCGGGCCCGGCCTCGTGCTGGACCTGTCGCGGCACATGAACCGCATCGTGGAGATCGACACGGACCGGCGGACGGCCCTGGTCGAGGCGGGCGTGGTGCAGGACCAGCTCAACCGGGCCGCCGCTCCCCACGGGCTGATGTTCGGCCCGGACACCTCCACCAGCAACCGCGCCACCGTGGGCGGGATGATCGGCAACAACTCGGCGGGCAGCGGCTCGATCCGTTACGGCATGACGATCGACCACGTCCGCGAACTCGACGTCGTCCTCTCCGACGCGTCGCGGGCGCACTTCGCCCCCGTCGACGAGGCGGTACGCGAGCACCGCGCGGGCCTGCCGTCGCTGGAGGGCCGCCTGTACCGCGAACTCCCGCACATCGTCCGGGAGAACGCCGGGGCGATCGCCGCCGGCATGCCGCAGTTCTGGCGCCGGGCCTGCGGCTACCGGCTGGACCGGCTGGCGCGTGAGGGCGCGGAGTTCGACCTGGCGAAGTTCGTCGTCGGTTCCGAGGGCACCCTCGTGCTGGCCACCCGCGCGCTCGTCGACCTCGTGCCGAAGCCCGCCCGTACGGTGATCGCGGTCGGGCACTTCACCTCCGTCGCCGGGGCGATCGCCGCCACCGAGGACGCGCTCGCCTGCGATCCGGCGGCCGTGGAGATGATGGACCGCACGATCCTCGACCTGTCGCGGGAGCGCATCGAATACGCCTCGCTCGGCACCATCCTCGAAGGCGACCCCGAGGCGCTGCTCTTCGTGAGCTTCACCGGCGAGGACGAGCGCGAACTCATCGGCGGTCTGGAGCGGTTGACGTCCCTGTGGCGGCGCCACGGCCACGGCTACCACACGCTCCAGGCGGTCACCCCGGCCCAGCAGGGCTCGCTGCTGAAGGTGCGCAAGTCGAGCCTCGGGCTGCTGATGGCCGCCAGCGAGGGCACGCGCCGTCCGCTGGCCTTCATCGAGGACACCGCCGTGGACCCCGTCCATCTCGCCGACTACACGCGCCGCTTCAAGCAGGTCCTCGACCGTCACGGTCTCAACGCGGGCTTCTACGGCCACTGTTCGGTCGGCTGTCTGCACATCCGGCCGTTCGTGGACACCGCCGACCCGTCGCAGGTGGCGACCATGCGGTCCGTCGCCGAGGAGATCAAGGACCTCGTGCGGGAGTACGGCGGCGTCAACTCCAGCGAGCACGGCGACGGACTGGCCCGCAGCGAGTTCAACCGCGAGATCTTCGGCGACGAGCTGTACGAGGCGATGCGCCGCGTGAAGGGCCTCTTCGACCCGGACGACCGGCTCAACCCCGGCAAGATCGTCGACGCCCCGTCCATGACGGACAATCTCCGCGACCCCGCCCTGCCGCCTCCCGGTCCGCTGCGCACCCGTCTCGATTTCGAGGTCGTCGGCGGCATGCGCGGCGCGGCCGACCGCTGCATGAACATCGGGCTGTGCCGCAAGGCCGACTCGGGCACGATGTGCCCCTCGTACATGGCGACGCTCAAGGAGGAGGACTCCACCCGCGGCCGGGCCAACGCCCTGGTGAAGGCCCTCTCCGACCCCGATCCGCACCGTGCGCTGGGCGACGGGCGGCTGCACGAGGTCCTCGACCTGTGCCTGATGTGCAAGGCGTGCAAGAGCGAATGCCCCCTCGGCGTCGACATGGCCACGCTCAAGGCCGAGTCGCTCGCACACCACCACGACGAGCACGGAGTGCCGCGCAGATCACGACTGTTCGCCTCGATCCGTACGCTCAACAGGCTGGGGTCCGCCGCGGCGCCGCTGTCCAACCTGCCGGGGCGGGTGCCGCTCCTGCGCAGGCTGATGGACCGCCGTCTGGGGATCGCCCCGTCCCGGCCGCTGCCCGCGTACGTACGGAACAACCTCGTCCGCTGGTTCCGGCGGCGCGGGGACCGCGGGGACGCCCGGGGGCCGGTGCCGCCGGGTTCGCAGGGCACGGTGACCTTTCTCGCCGACTCCTTCACCACCTACACCGAGCCCGGGATCGGCCGCGCCGCCGTCGAGCTGCTCGAACTGGCGGGCTGGGACGTCCGGTTGGAGAGCGGTGGCTGCTGCGGCCGCTCGGCCTTCTCCAAGGGCCTCCTCGACGAGGCCAGGGACCAGGCGCGCCGGCTGGCCCGGCTGCTGGCCGAGAAGACGCCGCCCGGCTCCCCCGTCGTCGGCTGCGAACCCTCGTGCCTGATGACGCTGCGCGACGAGCACCGCGCCCTGCTTCCCGAGGACGCCGCCGTGGCCGACGTCTCCGGCCGCGTACGGCAGGTCGAGGAACTGCTCACCGAGGCCGTCGACGACGGACGGCTGCGCCTGAGCCCCGGCGCCTGGCCCGCCGGGCGGCGCATCCTCTACCACGGCCACTGCCACCAGAAGGCCGAGGTCGGCACCGCGGCGACCGTCGCGCTGCTGAAGCGCATCCCGGGAGCCGAGGTGGCCGAACTGGACGCCGGCTGCTGCGGAATGGCCGGTTCCTTCGGCTTCGAGTCCGAGCACTACGAGACGTCCATGACCGTCGGCAGGGACCGTCTCTTCCCCGCTGTCGAGGCCGAGGACGAGACGACCGTGGTCGCGGCCAGCGGCGTCTCCTGCCGCCAGCAGATCTTCCACGGCACCGAACGCAGCGCCTGGCACCCGGTGGAGCTGGTGCGCGCGGCGCTGCTCGGCACGTCCGCCGGCCCGGCCGGAGAGGACACCGGCGCCGACTCCGGCACCGACTCCGGCACCGGCGCGAGCTCCGGCGCAAGCACAGGTACACCCACCGGCGCCGCCGGGCAGGAAGGAGGAACTCCGCAGTGATGACAGGCCAAGCCGCGGGCGCTCTCGACGGCGTACGCGTCATCGACCTCACGCAGGTGATGGCGGGCCCGTACTGCACGATGCTCCTCGCCGACCTCGGCGCGGACGTGATCAAGGTCGAACCGCCCGGCACCGGCGACCAGACCCGCAGCGGCTGGGACGCTCCGGCGCCCGGTCACGACAGCGCCTCCTTCCACGCGCTCAACCGCAACAAGCGCAGCGTCGCCCTCGATCTGCGCACCGATGACGGACAGCGGGACTTCCACTCGCTCGTCGCCGGTGCCGACGTCGTCGTGGAGAACTTCCGCCCCGGGGTCGCCGACCGGCTGGGCGTCGGCTACGAGGCCGCACGCAGGACCAAGCCGGACATCGTCTACGCCTCGATATCGGGTTTCGGCCAGTACGGCCCGTACGCCGACCGCCCCGGTTACGACCTGATCGCCCAGAGCATGGGCGGCGCGCTCAGCGTCACCGGTGAACCGGACGGACCGCCCGTCAAGTGCGGCCTGCCCGTGGGCGATCTCGGCGCCGGGATGCTGTGCGCGGTCGCCATCCTGGGCGCGTACGTGCACCGCACGCGCACCGGAGAGGGCCAGTACCTGGAGACCTCACTGTACGAGGCGGTGCTGGCCATGTCGGTGTGGGAGTCCACGGAGTTCTTCTCCACGGGCCGGGCGCCGCAACGCCTCGGCTCCGCGCACCGGATGACGGCCCCGTACCAAGCCGTGCGCACCACGGACGGATACGTCACCGTCGCCGCCAACACCCAGCGGCTGTGGGAGCGGCTGTGCACCGCGCTCGGCCTCGAACACCTCGCGGACGACGAGCGGTTCGCCACCAACACGGCCCGCATGGCGCACCGCGCGGAGCTGATCGCCCTGCTGGAGGGGCGGCTGGCGGCGGAACGCACCGACGACACCGTCGCCAGGCTCCTCGAAGCCGGTGTTCCCGCCGGGCCGATCCTCGACTACGAGCAGGTGCTCGGCGACGACCCCGATCCGCACGCCGAGGCGCGCGGGATGGTCGAGGAGTACGACCATCCCGTCGCCGGGCGCAAGCGGGTCCTCGGCTTCCCGGTGAAGCTCGGCCGCACCCCGGCACGGGTCCGCCGCCACCCGCCGCTGCTCGGCGAGCACAACGACGAACTCCTGGGGGACGCATGAGCGTTCGCGAACAGTCTCCGACGGTCGGCTGGAGCGAGGAGGAGGTGCCGGGAACCGGCGGGTCCGCCGCCCGCATCACCCTCTCCAACCCGGGCCGCCGCAATGCCCTCACCCTGGACATGTACGACCAGCTGCACCAGGCGTGCGAGGAGATCGACGCAGCGCCGCGGGTACGGGTGGCGGTGCTGCGCGGTGCGGGCGGGCGCGCCTTCGCCGCGGGCACCGACATCCGCGAGTTCCGTGGCTTCACCGGCGCCGACGGAGTCGCCTACGAGCGGCGCGTGGGCCGGGCCGTCGAACGCCTCGCGGCGCTGCGCATGCCGGTGATCGCGGCCGTCGAAGGACCGGCGGTGGGCGGCGGGTTCGCGCTGACCGCCTGCTGCGACATCGTCGTGTGCACGCCCGACGCGGTCTTCGGCGCACCGGTCGCCCGTACCCTCGGCAACTGCCTGGCGCCCGCGGTCGTCGCGCGGCTGTACGCGTGCCTGGGCCGCGCCCGTACCCTGCGCGCGCTGCTCACCGCCGAGCTGATCGGCGCGCGGGAGGCGCACGCGGCGGGCTTCGTGGCTGAGATCGCCGAGGGCGGCACGGAAGGCGACGGGGCCGATAGCGGAGGCCACGGCCCGGACGGTGGCGGTGACGGCGCGACCGGTGACGGCAACGGCAACGGCGGTACCGGCGAGGGCGGTACCGGTGACGGCGACGGCGACGGCGACGGCGACGGAAGCCTCGATGCCCACATCGACCGACTCACCGCCCGCATCGCGGCCTGCGCACCGCTCACGCTCGCCGCGCTGAAGGAGGCCGACCGCCGCGTGCTGTCCGGTCCTGCGCCCGGCCCGGCCGAGGACCTGTACGAACTGTGCTACGGCAGCCGGGACTTCGGCGAAGGCGTCGCCGCCTTCCTCGACAAGCGCCCGCCGCGCTGGCAGGGCCGCTGACGCCCGCCTCAGCCGCGGCGGCGCAGCAGCGCCAGATACATCGCGTCGGTACCGTGCAGATGCGGCCACAGCTGTACGTCGGGACCGTCCCCCAGGCCCGGCATCTCCGGCAACAGCGGCCGGGCGTCGAGGAGTTCGGCTCCCGTCTCCTTGACCAGGTCGTCCACGACCGCGCGGGTCTCCGCCGGATGGGGCGAGCAGGTCGCGTATCCGACGACGCCGCCGACGCGCACCGCGTTCAGCGCCTGCCGCAGCAGGTCCCGCTGGAGCGGCGCGAACCCCGGCACGTCCTCCGGGCGGCGCCGCCAGCGCGCCTCGGGACGGCGCCGCAGCGCCCCCAGCCCCGTGCAGGGGACGTCGACGAGTACCCGGTCGAAGACGCCGGGGCGCCAGGCGGGACGGGTGGCGTCCGCGGCGACCACCGCGCACGGCCCTGGGTTGCCCTCCACCGCGCGGCGCACGAGCCCCGCACGGTGCGGCTGCTTCTCTGCTGCGATCAGCACCGCGCCGCGCTGCGCGGCGAGGGCCGCGAGCAGGGCCGCCTTGCCGCCGGGGCCGGCGCAGCCGTCCAGCCAGCGTTCGTCGCGGGCCTCCCCCTCGCCCTCCTCGGGCTCCAGGGGCGCGGCGGCCAGGGCGAGCGCGACGAGCTGGCTGCCCTCGTCCTGCACTCCGGCGCGCCCCTCGCGTACGGCCTCCAGCTCGCCGGGATCGCCGCCCTCCGCGAGCCGCACGGCATACGGCGACCAGCGCCCGGGCTCGGCCTCGCCCTGGAGCAGCTCGTCGGTGGTGACGCGGCCGGGGCGGGCGACGAGGGTCACCTCGGGCCGCTCGTTGTCGGCCTCCAGCAGCTCCTCCATGCCGGCGCTGCCGCCGCCGAGCGCGTCCCACAGCGCGGAGACGATCCACCGCGGATGTGCGTGGCGGATGCCCAGGTGCTCCTCGGGATCGTCGTCGTAGGGCGGCGCGACCTTCTCAAGCCAGCCGCCGAGATCGTCGGCGGCGATCTTGCGGAGCACGGCGTTGACGAACTTGGCGCGCCCGTCGCCCAGTACGACGCGGGCGAGTTCGACGGTGGCGCTCACTCCGGCGTGGGTGGGGATGCGGGTGCCGAGCAGCTGGTGCGCGCCGAGGGAGAGCACGTCGAGCACGGGCGGATCGACGTCGCGCAGCGGCCGGTCCACGCACTCGGCGATGATCGCGTCGTAGGTGCCCTGGTGGCGCAGCGTCCCGTAGACCAGCTCCGTGGCGAGCGCCGCGTCCCGCGCCTCGAACCGGCCCTCCTCGCGTGCCTTCCGCAGCATCGGCGGCAGCACGAGGTTCGCGTACGCGTCGCGCTCGTCGACGGCGCGCAGCGCCTCGAAGGCGAGGATGCGGACGGGGTCCTTGCGGGGACGGCGGTAGGGCTTGGACTGCCTGGATGTGCGGTGTGGCCGATTGCTCACAGGAAAGGTGCTCCGGGCTGCGATGACGAGGTGTACGGGCGGGGCGTCGTGGACGCGCCGGCGGTCACCACCGGCGGGGCGCCGCCGCCGGGCGCCCCGCCAGCGTACGCCCGCACAGGAACGGGCCCGGATCCGGCGGGCAGCGGGACCGCGGCCGCGCTACTCCCCCAGCCGCTCGCTCCCGTCCACGCGCACGCCGCGCGCCCAGTCCGCGGCGCCCATCGGCTTCTTGCCCTGCGGCTGCACCCACTGGAGCTCGACCGGGTGCGAACCGGTGCCCGCCCACACGGAGTTCTTCGTCGCGAGCAGCTCGCCGGGACCCAGCCGGGCGTCCTCGGGCACGGGGTGCTCCGGGTGCTGCGTCAGCGAGCGGATCTTCAGCCGCTCGCCCCTGAAGAGCGTCCACGCCCCGGGTGCCGGGGTGCAGGCCCGTACGAGACGGTCCACGCGTAGCGCCGGCGCCGCCCAGTCGACCCGGGCGTCCTCGACCTCCAGCTTGGGCGCGAGCGAGACGCCCTCCTCGGGCTGCGGTACGGCACGCAGCGACCCGTCCTCGATGCCGTCCATGGTGGCGGCGAGCAGCCCGGCGCCCGCGAACGCGAGCCGGGTGAGCAGATCGCCGCTGGTGTCGCTCTCGCGCACCTTCTCCGTGACCACGCCGTACACGGGACCGGAGTCCAGGCCCTCCTCGATGAGGAAGGTGCTGGCGCCGGTCAACTCGTCGCCGGCGAGCAGCGAATGCTGCACGGGCGCCGCACCGCGCCAGGCTGGCAGCAGCGAGAAGTGCAGATTGACCCAGCCGCGGGCGGGCACGTCCAGCGCGACGCGCGGCAGCAGCGCCCCGTAGGCGACGACGGGACAGCAGTCCGGACCGATCTCGCGGAGCCTGGCGAGGAACTCCTCGTCCCGCGGCCGTACCGGCTTGAGGACCTCGATCCCGGCGTCCTCCGCCCGCTGTGCGACGGGGCTGGGAACGAGGCGGCGTCCGCGCCCGGCACGCGCGTCGGGCCGTGTCACCACGGCCGCCACCTCGTGCCGCTCCGAGGCGATCAGTGCGTCGAGAGCGGGCAAGGCGACCTCGGGAGTGCCGGCGAAGACGAGCTTCATCGGTGGTGAACACCTCTCACTGAACGGCTGCCACGGAGCGCGCACCCCGCGGTCGCCAAGTCGCTGGTAACGGCGCGCCAGTCTACGGGCCTCACATTCCGTCATATTGCGCCGCCCGAGGGGGCGTACGGACTGCCGCGCACCCCTGCCACCCGAACCACGCCGCCACCGGGCGTGACCCGGGCCGCAGTTACCGCGTTGGTCAAGTCATATTGACCGAAACGAGTCGTTCCGCGGCTCCTGTTCCCTGCAAGACGGTTCGAGAGGCTTGTTCATGGCCGACCACGCAACCCACGACGCCCAGGCGAGGGCCAGCCTGCATCTGCTGGTGCGGGACATCGAGCGGGTCCGCCGTCAGGTGGACGCGCTGCGTACCCTCACCGCCCAACTCGGCAATGTCTACCGCCCGCGAAGGTCCGCGCCCTCCGCGGGCTTCGTCGTCTACGGACGTGCGCCAGCCCCGACGGTGCGGCTCGCGCAGGAGCTTCGGGACAGCGTGGAGACGCTGGTCACCGCCGCGGTCGACTTCGACCGTTCGCTGGGGTTCTCCTGGGACGCGGTGGGCTCCGCTCTCGGAGTCACCAAGCAGGCGGTGCACCGCCGTTACGGTTCGCGGCGCAACACCTCGCGCGAACTGACCGACGCCGGGGGGCAGTCCGGCGAAGCGTCCGCCTCGCCCTCCGCTTCCGCCTCGTCCGGGGCGCTGCCGACGGTGCCGGGCCCGACGTCCGCCGGTGGCAACGCCCTTCCTGCGGCGGCCTCTTCGCCCGGCGCGGCATCCAGGCCCGCCGGGCCGGGAGCGCCCGGAGGCGCACTGCCCGCGTCACGGCCGGTGCCCGGTCAGCCGGGCCGCGACCGCGACCACAGGCCGGGGGCCTTGCCCGGCCCCCGCAACGGCTGACTCCTCCACGGCCGTTGCTCCACCGCCCGGTGTGCGCTCTCCGCGCCGCCGGGCGGTGTGATGTCCAACGGCGGTACGGGAGACCAACGGCCGTACGGGAGCGGGGCGTTGGGCGGGGGCGAGCGCTGGGCGGGAGCGAAGGGCGCTGGACGGCGAAGAGGCGCTGAGCGGGGAACGGATGGCACCGGGGCAGGGGCAGAGGCAGGGGCAGGGGCGGCAGTGGCAGGCCGTGCGCGCAGTCGGCCGGGCGCGCGGAACGTCAGCCGATGTCCAGCGGATCCACGCGGATCTGCACCGGCGGCTCCCGCCGCGTGAGCCGCGCCACGTGCGCCGTCTTCAGCGCCGACGCCAGCGCGGCGCCCGACCCCTGCGGCACCCGCACCAGCGCACGTACCCACTGCTCCCCCGCCGGCGGATCGCCGGTACGGCGCGGCCGGCCATGCTCGATCACGGGCAGCGGCACGGGGCCCAGCACCTCCGCGTCGTCGGGCAGCCGGGCCTGGGAGAGCAGCCCCTCAACTGCCTCCGGCCGCCCGCTGACCGCTGCCATCCGCGCGACCGGTGGGAAGCCCAGCTCCGCACGGTCCGCGAGCTCCCGTACCGCGAAGCCCGCCGGATCCCAGCGCACCAGCGCCTGCACGGGCCGCAGCGTGGGCTCGGCGACGATCAGCACGGTGCCTCCGGCGTCCGCGGCCGCCACGGCTTCCGGTCGTTGCTCGGCGGCTCCGTCATCACCGCTGCCCCCGCTGCCGCCGTCACCGCCGCCCTCGCTGCCGCCCTCGCCGTCCCGGGCACCGCTCCCGTCCGCGCTGCTCCCACCGACAGCGCTCCCACCGACACCGCTCCCGCCAGCACCACTCCCGCCAGCACCGCTCCCGCCAGCACCGCTCCCACCCGCCGGCCGTACGAGCGCCGCAGCCGACAGCCACCGGCGCAGCGCCTCCTCCCCCGCCCGCAGATCCGGGCGGCCCAGCAGCGCCCAGCCGTCCAGCAGCAGCGCCGCCGCATAGCCGGGGCCCTCCGCGACGGGCTCCGCACCGGGCGTCGAGACGACGATCGCCGGGGACCCGGGCACGCTGTCCAGCACATGGTCGCGTCCCGAGGTGCGCACCGGCACCGACGGGAACGCCCGCCCCAGCTCCTCCGCGGTACGGCGCGCCCCGAACACCCGCCCGCGCACCCGGGTTCCGCCGCACTGTTCGCAGTGCCAGCCCGGAGCCTCGCGAGCGCACCAGCCGCAGCGCAGCGCGCCGCCCTCCTCCAGCGCCTCCAGTGGCCCCGAGCAGTGCGGGCACCTGGCCGGGGCGCGGCACCGCTCGCACGCCAGCCGTGGCACGTAACCGCGCCGCGGCACCTGCACGAGCACCGGCCCGTGCCGCAGTGCGTCCCGCGCCGTGGACCACGCGAGGCTGGGCAGCCGCGCCGTACGGGCCGCCGGATCGCGCGCCTCGTCGAACTCGCCGACCGTACGGATCAGCGGCGCCGTCCTGCGCAGCGTCTCCCGGCCGCCCTCCAGCGGACGCGCCCACCCCGACTCGACGAGCTGCGCCCCCTCGACGGTGCAGGTGTGCCCGCCGAGCAGGAAGCCCGCCCGCTCGGTGACCGCACGCTGGAGCAGCACCTCGCGGGCGTGCGGCTGCGGGGCGTGGTCGTCGCTGAGGGCGGCGTCGCCGTCGTCCCACAGCACGGCCAGCCCGAGGTCCTGCACGGGCGCGAACATCGCCGCGCGCGTACCCACCACGGCACGCACCGAGCCGCGGTTCACCGCGAGCCAGCGCGCGTACCGCTCCTCGGGTCCGGACTCCGCCGTCAGCAGCACATGCCGCCCCTCCCCCAGCAGGGATGTCAGCGCGTCGTCGACCCGCTGTGCCGCGCGCCCGTCGGGCAGCACGGCCAGCGCGCCCCGCCCGGAGGCGAGCGCAGCGACGACGGCACGGGCCAGCTCACCGGGCCACTCCGGTCCGGGCAGCGCGGTCCATACGGCACGGGGGGCGCCGCCGCCGGCCAGGGCCTCCAGATAGCCGGGCCCCTCCGGATACCGCTCCCAGGTGCCGGGCGCGGGCGGACCGGGTGCGGGCCGGGCCTCGGGGGACGCCCGCTTCTCGGCGCGGGCCATGCGCGGAGGCACTGCCAGCTGTACGACGTCCGCGAGTGAACCTGAGTACCGGTCCGCGACCGCCCGGCACAGCCTCAGCAGCGCCGGCGTGAGCACCCGCTCCGGCGAGAGCACCTGCGCGATCGGGGCGAGCGCACCGGGATAGTCGCTCTGCGCGACCCGCTCCACGATGAACCCGTTGATCAGCCCGCCGCCCTCACGCCGCCCTTCCCGCTCCCCCGCCCCGAAGCGCACCCGCACCCGCACCCCGGGCTGCGCCTCCTCGTCCATGGCGGCGGGCACCGCGTAGTCGAAGTACCTGTCGAGATGCACGAGCCCCTTGTCCACCAGCACCCGCGCCACGGGCAGCCCCTCGGCGAGCGCCGCCCCGCGCCATGTACGCGGCTTCGCCTTAGGCGGCTTGCTCTTGCGCACGGTCTCCCGCAGCAGGGCAAGCTGCTCCGGCGTCTCCCCGGAGCGCTCCCGCTCCCCGTCGTCGCTGCTCACAGCGTTCAGTCATAGCAGACCCCACAGACAGCACCGCCCCGCCTCCGCACTGTCCGAATACCGCCCGCCCCGTCTCGACAGCACCGGGCCCTTGCTCTTGGCTTCGTACGGGAAACGGGAAACACCCCATTCGTCTTGTTCGCCCGGCCCCGCCTCCGACACGCTGGCTCATCGTGACACCGGGCTCCGGGCGGACGGTCATGGAGGACCACGTGCCTGAGCAACCACTCCCCTTCGGACCGGCGTTGCGCCGGATACGCCTCGAAGCCGGGCTGTCCATCGGCCAGTTGTCACAGCGCGTCCACTACAGCAAGGCCCAACTCAGCAAGGTCGAACGGGGGTTGAAGACCCCGAGCGCAGAACTCGCCCGACTGTGCGACGCGAGGCTCAGGGCCGACGGGGAGTTGCTGTCTCGCTTACCGGAGCGGCCGGCGCCGGCTGAGCTGCCCCCGGCGCATCACGAACAGGACGGCGAGGAGGTATGGCTGATGCACTTGTCAACGGACGGCTCGAGCTGGTTCCGGCCCATGGACCGGCGGCAGATGGTGGCCGCCGGAGCCGCCGGGGCGGCGGCGGTCATGGGACTGGGTGCGGGCACCGCCACGGCTGTTCCCGCTGAGGCGGGCGACTCGGCGCTGAAGACCGCGCGGTCGCTCTTCGACCAGTACCGCCGTCTCGGCCAGACCTCCGGCCCGGAGGTCGTACTGCCCGCGCTCATCGCCCAGACCCACTCACTGCGGAAGCTGTCCGCCCGCACCGGCCCCCGCAGCCGCAGCGCAATGCTCCGCCTGGCCTCCCGGTACGCCGAGTACGTCGGCTGGCTCGTACAGGAGACCGGCAACGACGAGGGCGCACTGTGGTGGACGGACCGCGCCGTCGAACTGGCGTCGGCGGGTGGCGACGACGACCTGGCGGCGTACGCGCTGGTGCGGCGTGCGCTGGTCACCTTCTACCGCGACGACTCCCGCCAGACCGTCGAACTCGCCCAGCAGGCACAGCACGACGGTCTGCCCCCGAGAATCCGCGGACTCGCCGCGCAACAGGAAGCGCAGGGCCATGCCCTGGCAGGCGACCACAGCGCATGTATGCGGAAGCTGGAACAGGCCCGCCGGTTGCTGGAAAGTGACCGGCCGGGGAACGCACCTGTCATCGGCACCTCGAACCTTCCTGACCCGGTCTCGATGATCAGCGGCTGGTGCCTGCACGATCTCGGCCGGCCGCACGAGGCGGCCGCGGTCCTCGACGAACAGCTGGGCCAGGTGCCCGACCACGCGCTCAGGGCCCGCGCCCGCTACGGCACCCGCCGCGCTCTGGCATACGCCACCGCAGGCGAGGTCGACCACGCCTGCGCGCTGGCACGGGAGTTGCTGGACGACGCCGACGCTCTTGACTCCGCGACGATCCGTACGGACCTGCGGCGTCTCGCACGGACGCTGGCCAGGCATGGCAGCAACAGCGCCGTCCGCGACCTGTCTCCGGCGCTCGCGGCATCACTGGGTGCCGGTCCGCCGCCGGCACACCGATGAAGAGAAGGGGAAGCGAATCATGCCCGACGTATTCGTCAACTACCGCACCGGAGACGGCGAAGAGGTCGCTGCCACGATCGAGCGCGAGCTGTCGCACCGATTCGGCGACGAGGTCGTCTTCCGCGACAGCAAGTCCATTCCTCCGGGCGGCTATTACCCCGACGCACTGCTCGACGGGTTACACGGCAGCAGCGCGCTGCTCGTCGTGATCGGGCCGAAATGGCTGGAGTGGCCGGACAAGTACGCCCCCGGACGGAGAGCCCTGGAGAACGAGGACGACTGGGTACGCAAGGAGATCCTGGAGGGCTTCTCCAGTTGCATGCCCGTGATTCCGATTCTCGTCGGGCAGGGCACCGCCTATCTGGAGCCCTCGTCTCTGCCGAAACCCCTGGCGAGACTCGCTTACCTGCAAGCCCTGCCGTACGACGTGCGACAGGCGGAGCCCCATCTGGCCCGTATCGGTGATGCGCTGACGGACCTCGTGCCGGGCCTCGCCGAGCGCGACCACAGCTCGTCCCGGGAGTCCGAGAAGCCCGACGGCGGAGTCCACAACAGCGACAGCAGCGACGGCGACGGGCCGCGGACCCAGGCCCGTGACATCAGGGGCAGCGTTACGACCACGCACATCGCGAATTCCACGGGCCCGATGCACACCGGCACGGGAGACCAGCACAACCACAATCAGTCAGGCGGCGACGGCACGACTTTCATCTCCGGCGACAACCACGGCGGGGTCAACCGCAATGACGGCCGCTCCGGGCGGCAGAGGCGGGATCAGCCATGAGCGCGGAGACGCACATCGGCTCATCGGCGGGACCGACCCACTCCGGGACGGGCAACCAGTACAACGTCTTCAACGCCATGGGCGATGCGGCAAGGGAACCCACGCAGCGCGATCCCCGACGGGTCGCCGAAGACTCCATGGCCCGCTTGAAGAAGTGCTTCGTACATCCGCCAGGTTCGGCTGAAGCCCGGCAGCTGCTCCAGCAGAGCAACATGGTGCTGCTCTCCGCCGCGCAGGGAAACGGTGCGAAGAGCGCGGCCAGGATCCTTCTGTGGGAGTACCCCCATGGCCAGGAACGCTTCGGCGAGTTGGACGAGGAATCGCTGGAGGACGGCAACGGCCGGACGCTGACGCCCAAGCTCGTCGAAGACGAAGCGTGCCTCCTCTTAGACCTGACCCGCACCAACGAAGACCGTTACCGGACCCTGATGCGTGAACTCCCCGGCTTCCGCGTGACCGTGCGCGACAGGAACGCACGGCTGGCCGTCGTCGTGGACCCCGACCGTACGGCCCTGCTCCACGAGGAATTGACGGAACTCGTAGCGCGTCTCGAGCGGCCTAAGGAAAGCGACGTTCTGCAGCAGCATCTGCTCGTCAACGGCATCAAGGTCACCGAGCGGGACTTGGCCGACGAGCAGTTGTCCGCCTTCTTCTCGCACACGTCGATGGGGGACATCGAAAAGCTGGCCCTGCACATCCACCGCGCACGGAACTCGGCACGGCCGGGAACCGGCTTCCAACTCTGGCTGCACGCCGCCCTGTCAGCGATGAGGCCGGGGAAGAGCGATGTGGCTGATCTCCTGGCCAAGCGAACAACCGGCCCTGAACGTGCCCTTCTCGCGGCCACGGCCTTTCTCGAGGGGGCCTCGTCGGAGACGATCTATGCTGCGGCCGATCAGCTCCTGACCATCACGCAGCATCCCAAGGCCCATGCTCCGGTCCTTCAACATCTCCCCCTGAAGGAGCGACTCGACCTGATCAACGCGACAGCAGACGGAGAGCTGGGGCAAGTCCGCTTCACCAAGCCGCTGTTCGCCGAAGCCGCTCGTACCTACTTCTGGGACAACTTCCCTCAACTGCGTCCTCGGCTCAACGCCTGGGTCAGCGGTGCAGCCGGATTCTCCGGAGCCGACCACAAGTGCCTTCGCAACCTCGTCACGCGATACGCGGACGAGTGTCTGCGGACGGGCCCTCCCGAGGCTCTGAGCAAACTGGCGGAGCAGTGGACCGAAAAGTCGGCGGCGCAGGCGGAGTTGGCGATGGCCGCCCGGGCCCTCGGCGAAGGCGTGACCCACCCACGCTTCGGAAGCCACTTCCGGCGCAGAATCTACGACTTGTCGCGGGACGGAAATCTCTCCCGTGGCCGTGCGAACGTACTCATCGGCGTCTGCTCCGAGGCCCTGGCGGTGGGCTTCCCCGAACAGGCCCTGGTGCGGCTTCACCATCTCTCACATCGGAACGACCCCGACATCCGTGCGAGCGCTCGCGAAGCGCTCGTACGCGTCACCGACTCCGACGACCACCTCTACGGACACCTCCTCACCCGGCTCCTCGACCGGATTCGCATCGATCCCGAAGGCGAAGGCCACTACGACAGGGTCACTTTCCTCCAGGTCGCAGAACCCCGCCGGATTCCCGGTCAGGCCACGGCCCGGGCACTGCTGGCCGAGTTGTGGGCCGCCGTGCTGACCGGTCTGGAGCCCACGCAGTGGACCCCCGCATTCCGCACATGGCTGGACAGCGCCCGCAGCGGCGCAGGCACCGAGAGCCCCGTTCTCGCGGTCATCGCCGAAGCGTGCGCCCGGGACGGCCGGGCGCTCGGCCTCGTCAGAAACGCCGCGGAAGTCTGGGCGAGCGCCGACGACAGCCGACGGCGCATCGCCGACGCCCTGTGGGAGCGGGCCATCGCCGCTCTCGGCGTCCATCCATCCACGTTCACGTACTGATTCGTGTCTCAGGAGGCACCCGGCATGAGTTCCGGACGCAAGACGGTCGCAATCTTCGCCAGCGTGATCGGCGGACTGGTTCTGGTCATCCTCGGTCTCGTGAGGGACTGGCCGCAATGGCTGTGGCCACTGCTGGGCGCACTGGTCATCGTCATCTCAGTCCTTCTCGTACGGGCGACCGCCCCACGGCCCGATCCGTTCGACCGGGAATTCAGCCTGGAACCGGATCTGCCCATCCCGCCCCCGGAACGCCGGGAACAGATCGTCTCCGACATTCTGCTGCCGACATCGGCCGCCGACTACGACTTCCGCTTCTCCGCCACCGTCCGCTGGTCCCCTCTGGACGCCCCCTCGGACGCTCCCGCCGTCAGTCTGGGCGGGCTGGCCGTGCGCGCCGTACTGGAGCGAGCACGTCAGGTGACCGCCTCCCATCCGCCGCACAGGGCGTCGCTCACCCAGCACGAGCTCGCCGGGGAGTTGGGCACGATGCGCCGGGACGCCACCGGCCGCGTCCTCGCCATGGCGGAGAACGTCGCCCTGAGCCTTTCCGAGGACGACGCCACGCGGCTGGAACGGCTGGCCACCGTGCGCAAGGAAGAGGAGGTCTGGACGCACGAGCGCAAGTACGAGTGCGATCGGCGCGAGTACCTGGGGAAGGACGTCCTCAAGGACACCGGCAGCGCCGTGGTGTGGTGGCTGGCCAAGAACGACGACAAAATCAAGCAGGCCGTCGACGAGATCGGGCCGCTGGCCCAGCTCAGCTCAGCCGCGAACAACCGGGATGTGCCGGCGCGCTTCCGCCACATGGTGCCGTACCCGGAGCCGGTCCCCGAGGAGCTCGAAGTCGGCCTGAAAGCCTCCGACGGCGCGTACGAGCGCATCCACGGCAACGGCTTCGGCAGCCCGCTGAACGCGGACGGAGGCTTCTTCGAGGACGGTTCCGGCCACGCCGACGGCGCCGGAGCAGACTCGCCTCCGCCCACACCCGGCGAACGCTTCGACGACCTGATGGAAGCCATGGGCGTACCCGCCGGCCACCGGGACGCCGCCGTGCTGAGCCGCCTCCTCACCGAGACGGCCACCAGGATCGGCCGCGGTCACGCGGTCGGCGATCTCCCTGACCGCTTCCACACACCGGCCGAGGACTCCGCAGGGGGTCACGGGAACCCCGGGGACACGAACGGCCAAGGCAGGGACGACAGCACGGACGGCGGCCCGCCGCACTGGCCTCCGCCCGCCCCTTGACCCCACGGCATCGGCCCACGACGAAGCCCGGCCGCCCCCTTGAGGGCGGCCGGGCCCGTGGGTCCGTGCGCGAGTGGCGCGGCGGGGCTGTTAGAGCCCGGCGGCCTTGCGCAGCGCGTCGACGCGGTCGGTGCGCTCCCAGGTGAAGTCCGGCAGCTCACGGCCGAAGTGGCCGTACGCCGCGGTCTGGGCGTAGATCGGGCGCAGCAGGTCGAGGTCGCGGATGATCGCGGCCGGACGGAGGTCGAAGACCTCGCTGATCGCCTGCTCGATCTTCTCCACGTCGATCGCGGCGGTGCCGAAGGTCTCGACGAAGACGCCCACCGGCTCGGCCTTGCCGATCGCGTAGGCGACCTGGACCTCGCAGCGGGTGGCCAGTTCGGCCGCCACGACGTTCTTGGCGACCCAGCGCATCGCGTACGCGGCCGACCGGTCGACCTTGGACGGGTCCTTGCCGGAGAAGGCGCCGCCGCCGTGGCGGGCCATGCCGCCGTAGGTGTCGACGATGATCTTGCGGCCGGTCAGGCCGGCGTCGCCCATCGGGCCGCCGATCTCGAAGCGGCCGGTGGGGTTGACCAGCAGCCGGTAGCCGCTGGTGTCGAGCTTCACGCCGTCCTCGTCGACGAGGCGCTTGAGCTCCGGCTCCACCACGTACTCGCGGATGTCCGGGGCGAGCAGCGAGTCGAGGTCGATGTCCGCGGCGTGCTGCGAGGAGACCACGACGGTGTCGAGCCGGACGGCCTTGTCGCCGTCGTACTCGATGGTGACCTGCGTCTTGCCGTCGGGGCGCAGGTAGGGGATCGTGCCGTTCTTCCGGACCTCGGAGAGGCGCTCGGAGAGGCGGTGGGCCAGCTGCACCGGCAGCGGCATGTACTCGGCGGTCTCGTCGCAGGCGTAGCCGAACATCAGGCCCTGGTCGCCTGCGCCCTGCTTGTCGAGTTCGTCGTCGTCGCCCTCGACGCGGTTCTCGTACGCGGTGTCGACGCCCTGCGCGATGTCCGGGGACTGCGCGCCGATGGATTCCGAGACGCCGCAGGAGGCGCCGTCGAAGCCCTTCTTCGAGGAGTCGTAGCCGATATCGAGGATCTTGTTGCGCACCAGTGAGGAGATGGGTGCGTAGGCCTTGGTGGTCACTTCGCCGGCGACGTGGACGAGGCCGGTGGTGATCAGTGTCTCGACGGCGACCCGCGAGTGCGGGTCCTCTTTGAGCAGCGCGTCGAGGATCGTGTCGCTGACCGCGTCAGCAATCTTGTCAGGGTGACCCTCGGTCACAGATTCCGAGGTGAACAGACGGCGGGACACATCGCTCCCTGGGGTTGCAGCGGCTGCTGGCTATCAATGGGCGGACCGTCGGGGGCTGTGTTCGAGCGGCTGCTCAAGGCAGTCACCCGAGCAGGTGGCCCAAGCACGGTCCGCCGCCAGTTTATCCATCTACGGCCGCATCCAATCACGTCGTCTCGAACTTCGACACCACGGTGACCTGCGTAACCCTGCGCCGGGCGGGAACCGGGGCGCTCTTGACGCCGTCTCGGAACAGCGGCCTTCCCGTGACATATCACACAAGACGGACCACACGGAACCCCTGGTTCCGCACACTGCCGGTCCGGTGCCGGGTCAGGGAAAACGCAGTGCGACCAGGTCCCAAACCGTATCGGAGAGCACCTCTTTGGGACCGTAGGGGACCGGTGTCTCGCTTCCGTCCGCGCCGAGCACCACCGCCTCGTTCTCCTCGGCGCCGAAAGTCTTCTTCTCGCCCACCTCGTTGACGACGAGAAGATCGCAGCGTTTGCGCGCGAGCTTGGCCCGGCCGTTGGCGAGCACGTCGTCGGTCTCGGCGGCGAAGCCGACGACGATCTGGCCCGCACGCGGTCTGTCGGTGGAGAGTTCGGCGAGGATGTCCGGATTGCGTACGAGAGAAAGCGGTTCCGGTTCGGCGCCGGTACGCTTCTTGATCTTCCCGGGGGCATAGACGGCGGGACGGAAGTCCGCGACGGCGGCGGCCATCACCACGGCGTCCGCGTCCCCCGCCGCCTTGAGAACGGCCTCGCGCAGCTGTACGGCGGTCTCCACGTGGACGACGTCGACGCCCGCGGGATCCGGCAGGACGCTGTTCGCCGCGACCAGGGTGACGCGCGCGCCGCGGGCCGCCGCCGTACGGGCAAGCGCGTAACCCTGCTTCCCCGAGGAGCGGTTGCCCAGGAACCGTACGGGGTCGAGAGGTTCGCGCGTACCGCCGGCGCTGATCACCACGTGGCGCTCGGAGAGGTCCGCGGGCACCTCCGCGCTCACACGCTCCAGCGCGCGCCTGCACAGCTCGAAGACGCTCTCGGGATCGGGGAAGCGCCCCTTGCCCGAGTCGGCGCCGGTCAGCCGGCCGACGGCGGGCTCGACGACGAGGCAGCCGCGGCGGCGCAGCGTGGCCACGTTCTCCTGCGTGGCGGGGTGCTCCCACATCTCGGTGTGCATGGCGGGGACGAAGAGCACCGGACATCGCGCTGTGAGAAGGGTGTTGGTGAGGAGGTCGTCCGCCAGGCCGTGCGCGGCCTTGGCGAGGACGTCGGCGGTGGCGGGTGCGACGACGACCAGGTCGGCCGACTGCCCGATCCGTACGTGCGGGACCTCGTGGACCGACTCCCACACCTCCGTGGCCACGGGCTGTCCCGACAGCGCCGCGAAGGTGGCGGCGCCGACGAAGTGCAGCGCCGACTCCGTGGGCACCACACGGGTCTCGTAACCGCTCTCGGTCAGGCGCCGCAGCAGTTCGCAAGCCTTGTAGGCGGCGATGCCGCCGGTGACTCCCAGTACGACCCTGGGCCGCTCGTGCTGGCGCTGCTCCATAGCTCGCCTCTCCCCACGCCGCGGTTGCCCGTCGGTGCGGCCCGTCCGAGGACGGCCGTACCGCCCCTGCTCTGCTTCTGCGCGTACCCACACATGACACACCACGGGCCCGGCAGTCGCGCTGCCAGGCCCGTGTGGAAGCCGGTGCCGCCGTCTCCACCACCGGAGACGCGGCCGATACCGCTTACCCGCCTGCCGTCTGCTGCCTGCCGCGCCTACTGCGTGACGGGGACGTCGACGGCCTCGGAGGTGAGCAGCCCCGCGTTGATCTCGCGGAGAGCGATCGAGAGCGGCTTCTCGTGAACGTGGGTGTCGACCAGCGGCCCCACGTACTCGAGGAGGCCCTCACCGAGCTGCGAGTAGTACGCGTTGATCTGGCGCGCGCGCTTGGCGGCGTAGATCACCAGGCTGTACTTCGAGTCGGTGGCTTCGAGCAGCTCATCAATCGGCGGGTTGATGATGCCCTCGGGCGTGGAGATGGAAGAGGACACGCTCTGCCTTCCGGAGGGTGTGTGAAGGTCGGAAAAGGATCGAGATTCAAGCGATCCGCATCAAGGCTAGCAGCTCGGCGCTGACGTCTTCGACGGAGGTATTGACAAGGGTGGTGTCGAACTCCTGCTCCGCCGCCAGCTCCGTACGGGCCACCGCGAGACGGCGCTCGATCACCTCGGGCGCCTCCGTACCGCGGCCGGTGAGGCGGCGCACGAGCTCCTCCCAGCTGGGCGGTGCGAGGAAGACGAGCCGCGCGGAGGGCATCGCCTGCTTCACCAGCCGGGCACCCTGGAGGTCGATCTCCAGCAGCACCGGCTCGCCGCGATCCAGATGCTCCAGTACGGCGCCGCGCGGAGTCCCGTAGCGGTTGCCGGCGAATTCCGCCCACTCCAGCAGCTCGCCGTTGGCGATCAGCTTGTCGAACTTCCCGTCGTCCACGAAGAAATACTGCACGCCGTGCACCTCCCCGGGGCGCGGCTTGCGCGTCGTCGCGGAGACGGAAAGCCAGACCTCGGGATGGACCTTGCGCAGATGCGCGACGACCGTGCTCTTGCCGACGCCCGAAGGGCCGGAGAGCACGGTCAGCCGCGGCGTGCCGACGGGAGGTTCGGGGGTGGCCCCCCGGGGCGCTGCTGTACTCATGCAGCGATTATCCCGGTTTTCGGCGGTGCCTTGCCACCACGGCACCGCAGGCCGACGGCCCACGGTGCCGTGCGGTACGGGTCAGGCGGACGCGCCGCCGAACTCCCGCTCCAGGGCGGCGATCTGGTTCGAGCCGAGGCCGCGCACGCGGCGGCTCTCGGAGATGCCCAGACGTTCCATGATCTGCTTGGCGCGGACCTTGCCGACGCCGGGCAGGCTTTCCAGAAGAGCGCTGACCTTCATCTTGCCGATGACGTCGTTCTCCTGGCCCTGTTTGATCACATCGTGCAGGGTCGCGCCGGAGTGCTTCAGCCGGTTCTTGACCTCGGCGCGCTCCCGGCGAGCCGCGGCGGCCTTTTCGAGCGCGGCTGCGCGCTGTTCAGGGGTAAGGGGCGGAAGAGCCACGCCTACGTCACCTCAGTTAGAACTGTCGGAAATGGATTCGGTGAGGAACCTCGTGGCCCCGCATGAGCGGAGCCTGCGAGCAACGCGCCTGTTCACGCTGCTCCCGACGGAGACTAGCGGGCGACGGCGCCTGAGTCAGCGAGAACTGCGGAAAAGTCCTGGTCAGACTCAAGTCGATCGGTACATACACGGACAAAAGGCACCAGTTTTTTGGCCAACTGCGCGTTTTTTCACCGCCGTCGGGGTTTCACCGCTGCATCACCGCAGGTACGGCGGCGGTACGGGGCGGCGTCCGAAGCGTAGTTGTGAAGAGGTGTCAGGGGCTCCGGACCGGTGTGCGCCGGGGCTTCGGAGCGGTGTGCGCCCGCGGCTCCGGAGCGGTTCCGCGCGAGCGCTCCCGGGGGCGTCTCAAGGGGCCTCGTCCGCGCGGTCGTTCCCGAAGTCGTTCCCTTGATCCTCCTACGGGCGGGCCGGGTGGTGTGCGAGCACTTCGGCCAGCTCCTCCGCCTCGCGGGCGGCCGCCTCGCGCAGAGCCCGCGGCGACGGCCCGTGCCGCAGCACTCCCCTGCTGACGGACGGCAGCACGTTGCCGACGGCGCTGCCGAAGACTCCCGGGAGATCGGCGGCCGTCGCGCCCTGAGCGCCGATGCCCGGGGCGAGCAGCGGGCCGTTGATGCCGAGCCCGTCGGGCTCCGCGCCCGTCCCGGCGCCGAGGGTGGCGCCCACGACCGCGCCGAAGGAACCCAGCGGCGTCTCGCCCCTGTTCTCCTCGGCGAGGTGCCCCAGCACGGTGGCGGCGACGCTGCGGCCGTCCTCCCGTACCGCGTGCTGCACCTCGGCGCCCTCCGGATTGGAGGTCAGGGCGAGGACGAAGAGCCCGCAGCCCGCCGCGCGCGCACGGTCGAGCGCGGGACGCAGCGAGCCGAAGCCCAAGTACGGGCTGACCGTGACGGCGTCGGAGAAGAGCGGAGAGGCCGGGTCGAGGAAGGCGTCGGCGTAGGCCGCCATGGTCGAGCCGATGTCGCCGCGCTTGGCGTCCGTCAGTACCAGCGCCCCGGCGTCCCGCGCGTCGGCCACGGCACGCTCCAGTACGGCGACGCCGCGGGAGCCGAAGCGCTCGAAGAAGGCCGACTGCGGTTTGAGCACGGCGACCCGGTCGGCGAGGGCCTCGACCACGGTGTTGGCGAAGCGTTCGAGACCGGCGACGTCGTCGCCCAGGTCCCAGTCGGCGAGCAGCGCGGCGTGCGGATCGATGCCGACGCAGAGCGGGCCTCGGGTGTCCATGGCGCGGCGCAGCCGGGCGCCGAACGGTTCGCGGCGCTCGGCTCCGCCGCGTCCGGCGGCTCGCGGGGCCGCGCTCCCCGCGCCGTCGGCGCTCGGATTCGTGGGGCTGGGATTCGTGGGGCTCATGCGGCTTCGGCCTTCCTGTTTCCGGCTCCGACGGCTTCGGCGAGCGTCGCGTACGGGCTTGCCGCCAGCCGCTCCGCCAGGCCTTCGTGCAACTTCCGCGCCCAGCCGGGGCCCTCGTAGACGAAGGCGCTGTAGCCCTGTACGAGCCTGGCGCCGGCGAGGATGCGCTGCCATGCGTCCTCGGCCGTGGTGATCCCGCCGACGCCGACGAGGGTGAGCCGGTCGCCCACCCGTAGGTACAGGCGTCGCAGTACCTCCAGCGAGCGCTCGCGCAGCGGGGCGCCGGAGAGGCCGCCGGTCTCGGCGACGACGGACGGATCGCCGCTGAGGCCGAGCCCGTCGCGGGCGATGGTGGTGTTGGTGGCGATGATGCCGTCCAGGCCCAGTTCGACGGCGAGGTCGGCGACCGCGTCCACGTCTTCGTCCGCGAGGTCGGGCGCGATCTTGACGAGCAGCGGCACGCGGCGGTCCGGCACGGCCTCGTCGGCGGCCTCCCGGACGGCGCCGAGCAGGGGACGCAGCGCTTCGGTGGCCTGGAGGGCCCGCAGGCCCGGGGTGTTGGGCGAGGAGACGTTGACCACGAGGTAGTCGGCGTGGACGGCGAGCGCCCGTGCCGAGGTGACGTAGTCGGCGGCCGCGTCCTCCTCCGGTACGGCCTTGGTCTTGCCGATGTTGACGCCGACTACCGCCGCAGCTCCCGCGGATCCGCCGGAACCGCCGGAACTGCCGCGGCCGCGGGCACGGCCACGGGCACGGCCACGGTCCGCGAGCCGGGCGGCGACGGCGGCCGAACCGTCGTTGTTGAAGCCCATGCGGTTGATCAGGGCGCGGTCGGGCGGCAGACGGAAGAGCCGCTTGCGCGGATTGCCGGGCTGCGCCTGCCCGGTGACCGTGCCCACCTCCACATGGTCGAAGCCGAGCAGCGACAGGCCGTCGATGCCCTCCGCGTTCTTGTCGAACCCGGCGGCGAGCCCGAAGGGCCCCGGCATGCTGCGTCCCAGCGCGTGTACGCGAAGCTCTTCACGGCGCGGGGCGTATCGGGCGGCGATCAGCCCACGCACCACCGGGAGGCACGCGGCGAGACGGATCAGCGCGAAGGCCAGCCGGTGGGCCTTCTCGGGATCCATCCGCGCGAACACGGTCTTGAAGAGCAGGGAGTACATGCGGGCCGGGCCTTCGGGTGCGTACGGGCGGAGGAGTCGGGGTCGGTGTCCGAACCAGCGGGCGGGGACGGGCAGTTCAGCCCGACCCGCGCGCGGAGGTGAGGTGGTCGGCGTGCTCCTGGAGGGAGCGCACCCCCACCTCACCGCGCGCCATCGCCTCGATGCCCTGCACCGCTGCGGCGAGGGCCTGGACGGTGGTGAGGCAGGGGACGGCGCGGGCGACGGCGGCGGTGCGGATGTCGTAGCCGTCGAGGCGTCCGCCGGTGCCCCAGGGGGTGTTGACGATGAGGTCGATCTGGCCGTCGTGGATGAGCTGGACGACGGTGGGTTCGCCGTCCGGCCCGGGCCCCTGGCTGTGCTTGCGTACGACGGTGGCGCTTATGCCGTTGCGCTTGAGGACCTCGGCGGTGCCCGAGGTGGCGAGCAACTCGAAGCCCATGGCCGCCAGTTCGCGTGCGGGGAAGATCAGCGAGCGCTTGTCGCGGTTGGCGACGGAGACGAAGGCCCGCCCCTTCGTGGGCAGCGCACCGTACGCGGCGGCCTGGGACTTGGCGTAGGAGGTGCCGAACACCGCGTCGATGCCCATGACTTCGCCGGTGGAGCGCATCTCGGGGCCGAGCACGGTGTCGACGCCGCGGCCCTGGACGTCGCGGAAGCGGGTCCACGGGAGCACTGCCTCCTTGACGGAGATGGGCGCTTCCATCGGCAGGTCCCCGCCGTCGCCGGTGGCCGGGAGCATCCCCTCGGCGCGCAGCTCGGCGACGGTCGCGCCCAGGGAGATGCGGGCGGCGGCCTTCGCCAGGGGCACGGCCGTGGCCTTCGAGGTGAAGGGGACGGTGCGGGAGGCGCGAGGGTTGGCCTCCAGCACGTAGAGGACGTCCCCGGCCATGGCGAACTGGATGTTGATCAGCCCGCGCACACCGACGCCGCGTGCGATGGCCTCCGTCGAGGCCCGCAGCCGCTTGATGTCGTGGCCGCCGAGGGTGATGGGCGGCAGGGCGCACGCGGAGTCGCCCGAGTGGATGCCGGCCTCCTCGATGTGCTCCATCACGCCCCCGAGATACAGCTCCCCGCCGTCGTAGAGGGCGTCGACATCGATCTCGATGGCGTCGTCGAGGAAGCGGTCGATCAGGACGGGGTGTTCGGAGATCAGGCCCGCGTGCCGCTCCAGATAGGCGGCCAGGGACTCCTCGTCGTAGACGATCTCCATGCCGCGTCCGCCCAGCACATAGGAGGGGCGCACCATCACCGGGTAGTTGATGCCGGCGGCGATCGTCTTGGCCTGGTCGAAGGAGTAGGCGGTGCCGTACTTGGGTGCGGGGAGCCCGGCCTCCTCCAGTACGCGGCCGAACGCACCGCGCTCCTCCGCGAGGTTGATCGCTTCCGGCGGGGTCCCCACGATCGGCACCCCCGCGTCCTTCAGCGCCTGCGCCAGCCCGAGCGGGGTCTGGCCGCCGAGCTGGACGATCACTCCGGCGACGGGTCCGGCGGCCTGTTCGGCGTGGACGATCTCCAGTACGTCCTCCAGGGTGAGCGGCTCGAAGTAGAGCCGGTCGGAGGTGTCGTAGTCGGTGGAGACGGTCTCCGGATTGCAGTTGACCATCACGGTCTCGTAGCCGGCGGCGCCGAGGGCGAAGGAGGCGTGCACACACGAGTAGTCGAACTCGATGCCCTGGCCGATGCGGTTGGGCCCGGAGCCGAGGATGACCACGGCCGGCTTCTCGCGGGGCGCGACCTCGCTCTCCTCGTCGTAGGAGGAGTAGAAGTAGGGCGTACGGGCGGCGAATTCGGCGGCGCAGGTGTCGACCGTCTTGTAGACGGGGCGGATTCCCAGCGCGTGCCGGACCTCCCGCACGACGTCCTCACGCAGGGAGCGTACGTCGGCGATCTGCGCGTCGGAGAAGCCGTACCGTTTCGCCGTGGCCAGCAGCGGCGGGCTCAACTCCCGTGCGGCGCCCAGCTCTTCGGCGACCTCGTGGATCAGGAAGAGCTGGTCCGTGAACCAGGGGTCGATCTTCGTCGCCTCGAAGACCTCCTCCTGCGTCGCCCCGGCGCGGATCGCTTCCATGACGGTGTTGATCCGCCCGTCCGTGGGCCGTGCCGCCTTCTCCAGCAGCGCGCCCTTCTCCCCCGGCGGCGAGGTGAAGTCGAACTGGCTGTCCTTCTTCTCCAGCGAGCGCAGCGCCTTGTTGAGCGCCTCGGGAAAGTTGCGTCCGATGGCCATCGCCTCGCCGACGGACTTCATGGTGGTGGTCAGCGTGTCGTCCGCGGCCGGGAACTTCTCGAAGGCGAACCGCGGGGCCTTGACCACCACGTAGTCCAACGTCGGCTCGAACGATGCCGGGGTCTGCTCGGTGATGTCGTTGGGGATCTCGTCGAGCGTGTAGCCGACGGCCAGCTTCGCCGCGATCTTCGCGATGGGGAAGCCCGTGGCCTTCGAGGCGAGCGCGGAGGAGCGCGAGACCCGCGGGTTCATCTCGATCACCACGACCCGCCCGTCGGACGGGTCGACGGCGAACTGGATGTTGCAGCCGCCCGTGTCCACGCCGACCTCGCGGATCACTTCGATGCCGATGTCCCGCAGGATCTGGTACTCGCGGTCGGTCAGGGTCATCGCGGGCGCGACGGTGATGGAGTCGCCGGTGTGCACGCCCATCGGGTCGAAGTTCTCGATGGAGCAGACGACCACGACGTTGTCGTTCTTGTCGCGCATCAGCTCCAGTTCGTACTCCTTCCACCCCAGGATCGACTCCTCCAGCAGCACCTCGGTCGTCGGCGACAGCGCGAGCCCCTGGCCGGCGATGCGCCGCAGCTCCTCCTCGTCGTGCGCGAAGCCGGAGCCCGCGCCGCCCATCGTGAACGACGGCCGTACGACGACCGGGTAGCCGCCGAGCCCGTCGACCCCGGCCAGCACCTCCTCCATGGAGTGGCAGATCACCGAACGGGCGGACTCGCCGTGTCCCGTGCGGGCGCGCACGGCCTCGACGACATCCTTGAACTGGTCGCGGTCCTCGCCCTTGTTGATGGCCTCGACGTTCGCGCCGATCAGCTCCACGCCGTACTCGGCAAGCGTCCCGGACTCGTGCAGGGAGATCGCCGTGTTCAGCGCCGTCTGCCCGCCGAGGGTCGGCAGCAGCGCGTCGGGCCGCTCCTTCGCGATGATCCTCTCCACGAACTCCGGCGTGATCGGCTCGACATACGTGGCGTCCGCGATCTCCGGGTCCGTCATGATCGTCGCCGGGTTGGAGTTGACGAGGATCACCCGCAGGCCCTCGGCCTTCAGCACCCGGCAGGCCTGCGTACCGGAGTAGTCGAACTCCGCCGCCTGCCCGATCACGATCGGACCCGAGCCGATCACCAGAACAGACTCGATATCGGTGCGCTTAGGCACGCCGGTCCTCCATGTGCGCCTTGGTGCTGTGCTGTTCGTCCATGAGCTCGGTGAAGCGGTCGAAGAGGTAGGCGGCGTCGTGCGGTCCCGCCGCCGCCTCGGGGTGGTACTGGACGCTGAAGGCCGGCCGGTCCAGCAGCCGCAGCCCCTCCACCACGTCGTCGTTGAGGCAGACGTGGGAGACCTCGGCGCGCCCGTACGAGGTGTCGGTGACCTCCCCCAGCGGGGCGTCGACCGCGAACCCGTGGTTGTGGGCGGTGACTTCGACCTTGCCCGTCACTCGGTCCTGCACCGGCTGGTTGACGCCGCGGTGGCCGTACTTGAGCTTGAACGTGCCGAAGCCCAGCGCCCGTCCGAGGATCTGGTTGCCGAAGCAGATGCCGAACAGCGGCGTACCGCGCTCCAGCACCGCACGCATCAGCGCCACCGGGCCCTCCGCCGCCGCGGGGTCGCCCGGACCGTTGGAGAAGAACACCCCGTCCGGCGCGACCGCGTAGACGTCCTCGGCCGTCGCGTCCGCGGGCAGCACGTGCACCTCTATGCCGCGCTCCGCCATGCGGTGCGGCGTCATGCCCTTGATGCCGAGGTCGACGGCGGCAACGGTGAAGCGTTTCGTCCCGTGCGCGGGCACCACGTACGGCTCCCGCGTGGCCACTTCGCCGCACAGGTCCGCGCCCGTCATCGCCGGGGCGGAACGCACGCGCTCCAGCAGGGCCGCCGCGTCCGCCGAGGCCGCGCCGCCCGAGAAGATCCCGGCCCGCATCGCGCCCCGCTCCCGCAGATGCCGGGTGAGCGCGCGGGTGTCGACGCCGCTGATGCCGACGACTCCCTGCGCCGCCAGCTCCTCGTCGAGGGTGCGTACGGAACGCCAGTTGGAGGGCTTGCGCGCCGGGTCGCGTACGACATATCCGGCGACCCAGATGCGGCCGGACTCCGGATCCTCGTCGTTGACGCCGGTGTTGCCGATGTGCGGGGCGGTCATCACGACGACCTGGCGGTGGTAGGAGGGGTCGGTGAGGGTCTCCTGGTATCCCGTCATCCCGGTGTTGAAGACGGCTTCCCCGAAGGTCTCGCCCACCGCGCCGTACGCGCTCCCCCGGAAGCTGCGGCCGTCCTCCAGCACGAGTACGGCCGATGCGGCCGGACTCCCGGCGCCCGGCCGGTCGTTGCTCGTCATCATGTGTCCCTCTCAGGGGTTACTGCGGGGTGGTGCGGCACGGCGACGCCGCCGTCACCGGATGCGATCTCGCCGATGCGCTCCGCCCAGGCCGCGTGCCCGGCGGCGCGGTCGAAGCGGAAGCCGGAGTCGAGCATGCGGTCGCCGAGCTGCCAGGTGATCACCAGCAGGCCGCCCTCGGTGAGGACCTTGCCTGCGATGCCCTTGTCGAGCCGGGCGCCGCGCAGTTGAGCAGCTGGGACGAAGAAGTCCCGCGCCCCTGGCCGTACGACATGGACGCCGGCCCCGGTCAGGGTCAGCTCCGCGCGGCTGCGCGTGCCCAGGCCGTGCGCGACGATCCGGTCCAGCCACTGCCCGGCCGAGGTGGAGCCGTGGTAGCGCCCCGAGGCATACAGCAGGGGCTCGCCGCTCTCCTCCGGCGGCGCCTGCGGCGGTGCCGGCAGGTCGCCCTGGAGGGTGCCGCGCCATTTCCAGCCCTGCCGCATCAGCCAGTACAGCAGCGCGACGAAGAGCAGCAGCCCGACGACCCAGCCGATGCGGGCCGCCCAGTCGGTGACCTCGGCGGACTTGGGCTCTTCCGCCAGCGCCGTGGCCAGGGGAGAGAGAGGTTGTGCGATCACGCCAGTTTCCCGTCGATGAGTGTCGGCCGTCCCCGCAGCCAGGTGTGCGTGACGCGTCCCGGCAGTTCACGGCCCTCGTACGGGGTGTTGCGGCTGCGGGAGGCGAAGCCCGCGGGGTCCACCGTCCCACGGTAGTCCGGGTCCACGAGCAGCAGATTCGCGGGCTCACCTGCGGCGACGGGACGGCCCTGGCCGTGCAGCCTGCCGATGGCGGCGGGACGGTACGACATCCGCTCGGCGATGCCCGCCCAGTCCAGCAGCCCGGTCTCGACCATCGTGTGCTGGAGCACCGGCAGCGCGGTCTCCAGGCCGACCATCCCCATGGCTGCGGCGCCCCACTCGCAGTCCTTGTCCTCGTGCGGGTGCGGCGCGTGGTCCGTGGCGACGCAGTCGATGGTGCCGTCGGCGAGCGCCCCGCGCAGGGCCTGCACGTCCGCCTCGGTACGCAGCGGCGGGTTCACCTTGTAGACCGGGTCGTAGGAGCGCACGAGCTCGTCGGTGAGCAGCAGATGGTGCGGGGTGACCTCCGCGGTGACGTTCCAGCCCTTCGACTTGGCCCAGCGGACCAGCTCGACGGAGCCCGCGGTCGAGAGGTGGCAGATGTGCACCCGGGAGCCGACGTGGGCGGCGAGCAGCACGTCGCGGGCGATGACGGACTCCTCGGCGACGGCGGGCCAGCCGCCGAGGCCGAGTTCGGCCGAGACCGTGCCCTCGTTCATCTGGGCGCTCTCGGTCAGGCGGGGCTCCTGGGCGTGCTGGGCGACGACTCCGTCGAAGGCCTTCACGTACTCCAGCGCCCGACGCATGATCACCGCGTCGTCGACGCACTTGCCGTCGTCGGAGAAGACCCGCACCCCTGCCGCGGAGTCGTGCATGGCGCCCAGTTCGGCGAGCTGCTTGCCTTCCAGACCGACGGTGACGGCGC
This sequence comes from Streptomyces sp. HNM0575, assembly GCF_012726265.1. GTDB lineage: Bacteria > Actinomycetota > Actinomycetes > Streptomycetales > Streptomycetaceae > Streptomyces. Next base: position 543,636 of record NZ_JAASAG010000004.1, read on the forward strand.
CCACCGGCTGCACGTCGCAGTAGCCGGACTCCCGGCCCAGCCGCCACACCTGCTCGACGACCCCCGCGGTGTCGGCGACCGGGAAGGTGTTGGCCATGGCGTGCACGGCGGTGAAGCCGCCCCTGGCGGCGGCCATGGTGCCGGTGAGGACGGTCTCGGAGTCCTCACGTCCCGGCTCGCGCAGATGCGTGTGCAGGTCGACGAGGCCGGGCAGCAGGATCCGGCCCGCGGCGTCGATCACGTCCGCTCCGGCGTCGTCGAGTCCGCTGCCGGTCCCGGCGATCCTCGCCCCGTCGATCAGTACGTCCTGGGGCTCGCCGCCCAGTACGCGCGCACCGCGGATGAGCGTCCTGCCGGTGGTGCTGTTCGTCACTGCCATGGTCAGTCGTTCTCCTCGGTGCGTGCGGCTTCCGTACTGGCGGCTTCCGTGTGGGCGGAGGGGGAGCCGGAGACGGCGGGCTCGGCGCCGCCCAGCAGCAGATAGAGCACTGCCATACGGATGCTGACGCCGTTCTTGACCTGCTCGACGGCGGTGCAGCGGGGCGAGTCGGCGACCTCCGCGGTGATCTCCATGCCGCGGTTCATGGGGCCCGGGTGCATCACGACGGCGTGCTCGGGCATCCGCGCCATGCGCTGCCCGTCGAGCCCGTAACGGCGTGCGTACTCGCGCTCGGTCGGGAAGAACGCCGCGTTCATGCGCTCCCGCTGCACCCGCAGCATCATCACCGCGTCGGACTTGGGGATGACGGAGTCGAGTTCGTAGCTGACCTCGCACGGCCAGCTGCCCACACCGACCGGCACCAGCGTGGGCGGTGCCACGAGCGTCACCTCGGCGCCGAGCGTGCTGAGCAGATGGACGTTGGAACGGGCGACGCGGCTGTGCAGCACGTCCCCGACGATCGTGATCCGCCGCCCCGCCAGATCGCCCTCGCCGCCCGCGAGGCGCCGCCGCATGGTGAAGGCGTCCAGGAGCGCCTGCGTGGGGTGCTCGTGGGTGCCGTCCCCGGCGTTGACGACCGAGCCGCCGATCCACCCCGAGGTCGCGAGGCGGTGCGGCGCCCCGGACCCGGGGTGCCGGATGACGACCGCGTCGGCGCCCATTGCCTCCAGGGTGAGCGCGGTGTCCTTGAGCGACTCGCCCTTGGAGACGGAAGAGCCCTTGGCGGAGAAGTTGATGACGTCCGCGGAGAGCCGCTTGGCGGCGGCCTCGAAGGAGATCCGGGTGCGCGTCGAGTCCTCGAAGAAGAGATTGACGACGGTGCGGCCGCGCAGGGTCGGCAGCTTCTTGATCGGCCGGTCCGCGACGCGTGCCATCTCCTCGGCGGTGTCGAGTACGAGTACGGCGTCGTCGCGGGTGAGATCGGCGGCCGAGATGAGGTGACGCTTCATCTGGTCCCTTCCGTGGGTCGGTCGTCCGGGTACGTGGCGGGGCAGGGCGGTGCTTCTTGCGGCGGGGCGGCGCGCGCTGCGGGAGCAGGGCGGGCACCGGGTCGCGGGGCGGCGCGGGGCAGCCGGACCGGGCCGGTGCCTGCGGAGAAACCCGCCGTGCAGCCCTTTCGGCCCCACGGGACACCGATGGATCCGGAACCCCTCGTACGGTCTAGGGCTCCGCGTGCTGCGGGGCCTGCCGTCCGCCGGCGTGCTGCCGGTCGTCCCCGGAGGCGGCGCCGAGCAGCACCACGTCGCGCCCGTCCTCCTCGGTGAGCTGGACCCTGACGGTCTCGCGCAGCGAGGTCGGCAGGTTCTTCCCGACGTAGTCGGCGCGGATGGGGAGTTCGCGGTGTCCGCGGTCGACGAGCACGGCGAGCTGCACGGCCCTGGGACGGCCGATGTCGCCGAGGGCGTCCAGGGCGGCACGGATGGTGCGGCCGGAGAAGAGGACGTCGTCGACGAGAACGACCAGACGTCCGTCGACGCCGTCGGCCGGGATGTCGGTGTGCGCCAGCGCCCGGGCGGGGCCGAGCCGCAGGTCGTCCCGGTACATCGTGATGTCGAGCGCCCCGTGCGGAACCGGCCTGCCGGTGATGTCCGCGAGCTTGTCCGCCAGGCGCCGTGCGAGGAAGACGCCGCGGGTGGGGATGCCGAGAAGCACCACGTCGTCGGCGCCCTTGGCGCGTTCGACGATCTCGTGGGCGATGCGCGTGAGAACCCGCGCGATGTCCGGCGCCTCTAGTACGGGCCGGCCGGTGGTGGTTCCCTTGCTGCCGTCGCCGGCAGACATGCCTGTGTCCATACGGAAAGGACCTCCTTCCCCGCCTCACGGGACGGGCCTTAAAGGACGTCTGAGCTGTCTGCGCAACGGTACCAGGGGGTCCTGAAAGGACCGTCCGGGGGCCGGATCTACTCGGAGAACTGTTCGGGCGCAAGCCGGAGGTTCAAATTCCGCTCCACCTCGCAAAGCTGATCGGCGTTCGGCTTGACGCCAGACATTACGCTGCGTAACCTCACAGTGAGTTACCACTTTCTCGTCCGCGGGGAGCGATATGTCCAGCGAATACGCCAAGCAGCTCGGAGCGAAGCTCCGTGCCATCCGCACCCAGCAGGGGCTCTCACTCCACGGGGTCGAGGAGAAGTCCCAGGGCCGCTGGAAGGCGGTCGTGGTCGGTTCCTACGAGCGCGGGGACCGTGCCGTCACCGTTCAGCGCCTCGCCGAGCTGGCCGACTTCTACGGCGTTCCTGTCCAGGAGCTGCTGCCGGGCACCACCCCCGGCGGCGCCGCCGAGCCGCCGCCGAAGCTCGTGCTCGACCTGGAGCGCCTGGCCCATGTCCCGGCCGAGAAGGCGGGCCCACTCCAGCGTTATGCCGCCACCATCCAGTCCCAGCGCGGCGACTACAACGGCAAGGTCCTCTCCATCCGTCAGGACGACCTGCGCACGCTCGCCGTCATCTACGACCAGTCCCCCTCCGTGCTGACCGAGCAGCTGATCAGCTGGGGCGTCCTGGACGCGGACGCACGCCGCGCCGTCGCCCACGAGGACGCGTGACGGCCTGACGGCCGCTCCCGCCACCGCCGTACTTACGCCGCCGCCGGCGCTCCCGTGCAGGGAGCGCCGGCGGCGGCGTCTTGTGCCGAAGAGCGGGCCCCTGCCGGTGAGCGCGATAGCGGCTGCTTCGATGACAGGCTGCGAAACGGCACTGAATCGAACGTGAGCAGTTCGCGACGGACAGTGACCAACGGGCTTACCAGGAAAGCCCGTTCATACGATCGGGCCAACGGCTCCGCACTTTTTCGGCCGCCGCATATCGGGCGGCCCGGCGCTCCCGCACGGTCCCCCGGCTCCTCCGGCATCCCGCCGCCACGGAGATCAAGAGACCGGGAAGAGCGCGCGGGGCCCGGAGGAACGGGAAAGGGGCCGCAGAAGCGGCCCCTTTCAGCGGCGCAGAGTCGGCTTGAGGTCCTTCAGCCGTCCGAGGAGGCCGTTGATGAACGGCGGTGACTCGTCCGTCGAGAACTCACGCGCGATGTCCAGCGCCTCGTCTATGACGACCGCTTCCGGTACGTCTTCCGACCAGATCAGCTCGTAGGCCGCCAGCCGCAGGATGCAGCGGTCCACCACGGGCATCCGGTCCAGGGTCCAGCCGACCGAGTAGGTGGAGATCAGTTCGTCGATGCGCTCGGCGTTCTCGGCGTAGCCCTCGATGAGCTGCATCGTGTACTCGCTGACGGGCGGCTGCCGCTCGTCGGTCCCGGCGTGCCGGATCCAGTCCTGCATGACGGCCACCGGGGTGCTGTCCCGCTGGTCCGCTTCGAAGATGATCTGGAAGGCGCGTTTCCGGGCCTTGTTACGGGCTGCCACGGTTAGCCGTTCACCCGGCTCAGGTACTCGCCGGTCCTCGTGTCGACCTTGATCTTCTCGCCCGTGGTGATGAACAGCGGGACGCCGACCTCGTAACCGGTCTCCAGGCGCGCGGGCTTGGAGCCGCCGGTGGAACGGTCGCCCTGCACGCCGGGCTCGGTGTGCTCGATGACCAGCTCGACGGCGGCGGGCAGTTCGACGAAGAGCGCCTCGCCCTGGTACATGGCGACCGTCGCCTCGAAGCCCTCGACCAGATAGTTGGCGGTGTCGCTGACGATCTCGGGCGTGATGTGGATCTGGTCGTAGGTCTCCATGTCCATGAAGACGAAGTACTCGCCGTCCTTGTACGAGAACTGCATCCCGCGTCGGTCCACGGTGGCCGTATCGACCTTGGTGCCCGCGTTGAACGTCTTGTCGACGGTCTTGCCGGACATGACGTTCTTCAGCTTCGTACGGACGAAGGCCGGTCCCTTGCCTGGCTTGACGTGCTGGAACTCGACGACGGACCAGAGCTGGCCGCCTTCGAGCTTGAGCACCATGCCGTTCTTGAGGTCGTTCGTGGATGCCACGGTTGCGGAATCTCCTGAGACTGCTGCTGCGGAGACCAGAGGGCGGCCCGATCTCCGTCGCCCCGTCAGGAGCTAGAGAGCGAGCAGCTCTTTGGTCGTGATGGTGAGTAGCTCGGGTCCGCCGTCCGCCGCGGGGCGGACGACGAGAGTGTCATCGATCCGGACACCGCCCTGGCCCGGAAGGTGGACCCCGGGCTCGATGGTGACCGGCACACAAGCGTCCAGTTTACCCATGGCCCCAGGTGACAGCCGAGGGTCCTCACCGATTTCAAGTCCCACCCCGTGGCCCGTCGAGGAACCCAGCGCCTCCGCGTGCCCGGCGCCCCTGAGCACCTGGCGTGTGGCGCGGTCGACGTCGCTGCACGCCATACCTGGTGTGAGGGCCTCCCGTCCGGCCCGCTGGGCGGCGAAGACGAGGTCGTAGAGCTCCACCTGCCAGTCCTCCGGAGCCGTCCCGATCACGAACGTACGGCCGATCTGGCAGCGGTAGCCGTGGTATTGGGCGCCGAGCCGTACGGAGAGGAAGTCGCCCTCCTCCACGCGCCGGTCGGTCGGACGGTGTTCGGCGAGACCGGAGTTGCGGCCGGTGGCCACGCACGTGGGGAAGGCGGAGCCCTCCGCGCCGTGGTCGATGAGCCTGCGTTCCAGCTCCAGCGCCAGGTGGCGTTCGGTGCGTCCGACGAGGATCGACTCCAGCAGTTCGCCGAGCGCATGGTCGGTGATCTCGGCGGCGATCCGCAGGGCGGAGATCTCCTCGTCGTCCTTGACGACCCGCTGTGCCTCGATGGGCGCGGCGAGTCCCGTCAGCCGTAGCCCGGAGGCGACCGAGGCCATGGCCCGGTGGCGGGCCACCGTCACGTGGTGCTCCTCGACGGCGAGAAGGCGGGCACCCGCGGTGGCTGCCAGGTCGGCGGCCGCGACGGCGGTGTCGCCCTCGGGGTTGGAGAGGCGGCCGGTACGCAACTCGTCGTCGCTGCGGCCGGCGTCGTGCTGGTGGGCGCTGTCGGCGGAGGCCGGGCCGAGCAGGGTGTCGACGCCGCCGGGGCCGATCAGCAGGGCGGCGCCGCTCACCGGACTGCCGGTGAGATAGCGGATGTTGGCGGGCCGGGTGACCAGCACCGCGTCGGGAGGACCGTCCTTGGTCACGGCGGCGGCGCAGCGCTCACGTAGCAGCGCGCGGCGGGCCACATGGACTTCGGACATGTTTCCGAGCCTACGGAGAGCGCGGCGGCACGGCAGTCCGTACGGGGCCGTGCGGGCGACCGGGCCGGGTCCGCGGCCGGAGCCGGGGCACGTACTCGCGCCGGGCGGCGGCTTCGTACGGGGCGGACTCGTACGAGGCGGCGGGCTTCTGCCGGGCGGTGGACGCGCGCCGCCACCGGGGCCCGTGCCGACGCCGGAGCCGGGGCTGCCCTGTGCTCACCAGCGTGGGGGGCTTGCGAGGCTGCGGGCCACCACGTCGTCGAGCATCCGTGCGGTGGTGGCGACGTCCTGACGGGAGTTGTCGATGATGGGCAGGCCCGAGCCGTACCAGCCGGCCATGCGTCCGTGGATCTGGGCGACCTCCTCGTCGCTGAGGCGGCGGTTGCCGCTGCGCGCGGCGTTGCGCTCCAGCACGACCTCCAGACCGGGCAGCAGCACGACGGGGATCATGCCGGGCCCCACATGGCGCTTCCAGCCGCCGAGTCCGACCACGGGGCGGTCCGGGAAGACGGCGTCGTCGAGGATGCAGGAGATGCCGTTGGCGAGGAAGTTCCGCGCGGCGAATCCGCAGGTGCGGCGGGCCAGCCGGTACTGGGCCTCGGAATGGTCGTTCCAGCCGCTCTGCGGGTCGGCGAAGCCGGAGCGTACCCATTCGCGTACGTCGTCGAGGCTGATGTGGGAGGTGGGCACGGCACGCCGTTCGGCCCAGTAGCGGGCGACCGTGGTCTTCCCCGCTCCGGCCGGGCCGATCAGCAGTACGGCCACGGCCGCCCGGGTCGCGTCGAGCTGTGCCGGGTCCGCGTCGAGGGTGGGGATCTCGACGGGGGCGCCGCGGGAGAGCTGGAGATGACCGGTCGACTCGGTGGGATGGACGTCGCCGTCGCCCGGATATCCCTGTACCGGGGCGGTGCCTGGCTGCTGCGGGGGCGCGGTGGGCACGGGCGGGGGCGCGGGTGCCTGGGGCTGAGCGGGAGCCGGGGGCGGGGCCGGTGCCTGCGGCTGGGGCGGGACCTGCGGCTGGGCCGGGACGGGCGACGGTGCGGGCGGATGCGCGTTGGGGCCGCCGCCCGGCGGCTGTCCCGTGTGCTGCGCCTGCTGCGGTGCACCGCTCTGCCAGGCCGGCTGCGGCTGCGGCTGCGGTGGCCGGGCGGGTGCGTGCGGCGGCGGCTCCTGTCCGTTGTGCCGGGGCGGGTAGTCCGCGTCCTGCTGCCGGTCCGGTACGGGGCCTTGGGGGGAGCCTTGTTCGGAGCCTTGAGATGGGACGGGCTGTGGCGCCCCGTACTGCTGCATCCGCTCCCCAACTCCGCTCGCGTCTGCCGACGCTGCCCCCGCAACGCCATGATTGTGTGACAGTACCGGAAGGTACCGTCCTGGTCGTTCCTGTTGAACGGCGGAGCAGCGCCACGAGTGCCCGGCGGCCCCGCGCGGACCGCGACTTCACCGCGGACCGCAACTGCGCCGGTCTCCCCGCGTCCGCTCCGTCCGCCCCGGCGGCTTAGCCCCTCCCGCGTCTACGCGGCGATCTCCGCGTGGGCCGCGAGCAGCATCGCCGGGTCGGGCCCCTCCAGCACGGAGGGCTTCGCCAGGCCGTCGAGGACGATGAAGCGCAGCAGGTCGCCGCGGGACTTCTTGTCGACGCGCATCGTCTCCAGCAGCTTCGGCCACTGATCACCGCGGTAGGTGACCGGCAGCCCCACCGACTCCAGTACGGCCCGGTGCCGTTCGGCCGTGGCGTCGTCCAACCGCCCGGCGATGCGGCCCAGTTCGGCCGCGAAGACCATGCCGACGGAGACGGCGGCGCCGTGCCGCCATTCGTAGCGCTCGTTCTTCTCGATGGCATGGGCAAGCGTGTGCCCGTAGTTGAGGATCTCCCGCAGCCCCGACTCCTTCAGGTCCGCGGAGACGACCTCCGCCTTGACCCTGATGGAGCGCTCGATCAGCTCCGCGGTGTGCGGGCCGCCGGGGCCGCGGGCCGCCTCCGGGTCGCCCTCGATCAGATCGAGGATCACCGGGTCCGCGATGAAGCCCGCCTTGATGATCTCGGCGAGACCGCCGACGTAGTCGTGGACGCCCAGCGACTCCAGCGCCGCCAGGTCGCACAGCACCCCGGCGGGCGGGTGGAAGGCGCCCACCAGGTTCTTGCCCTCGGCCGTGTTGATGCCGGTCTTGCCGCCGACGGCGGCGTCCACCATGCCGAGCACCGTCGTCGGCACGGCGATCCAGCGCACGCCCCGCAGCCAGGTCGCGGCGACGAAACCGGCCACGTCCGTGGTCGCTCCCCCACCGACGCCCACGATCACGTCGCTGCGGGTGAAGCCGCTCTGGCCCAGCGCCTTCCAGCAGTACGCGGCCACCTCGGCGGTCTTGGACTCCTCGGCGTTCGGCAGCTGTACGGCGATGGCCTCGTAGCCCTGGTCGGCCAGGTCCTCGCGGAGCACCTCGCCGGTCTCGGTGAGCGCCTCGGGATGGAGCACGGCGACGCGCTTGGCGGCGGTGCCGATCGGCCCGGCCAGTTCGCCCAGCAGCCGGCGGCCGACGAGAACGTCGTAGGGCTGGGTGCCGTCTCCCGTGCCGCCGACCGTGATGCGGGTGGGGACGTCGGTGCCCCCGCCGTGCGAAGCCTGAGGAGAGGGGGTCTCGCTGGTCATTTCTGCTTCAGCTCCAGAACGTCGAGGATCTCGCCGGCGACCTCGTCGGGCGTGCGGTTCTCGGTGCTGACGACCGCCCTGGCCACCTCGGTGTAGAGGGGGCGGCGTGCGTCCATCAGCTCGCGCCACTGCTTGCGCGGATTCATCATCAGCAGCGGCCTGGGCGCGTCGAGGCCGACCCGCTTGACGGCCTCCGCCACGTCCATGTCGAGGAAGACCACGGGCGCCCCGGCGAGCAGCTGCCGGGTCTCCGGCGCGAGCACGGCTCCGCCGCCGAGCGCCAGCACTCCGGTGTGCTCGGCCAGCGCCGTACGCACGGCTTCGCGTTCCAGCTCGCGGAAGTGCGGCTCCCCCTCGTCGAGGAAGATCTCGGAGATGGGCTTGCCCGCGGTCTCGACGACGTCCTGGTCGGTGTCCCGGCAGACGGTGCCCAGCCGCTCGGCGAGGATCTCGCCGACGGTGGTCTTCCCCACGCCCATCGGGCCCACGAGTACGACGGCGGGCGCGGTCATTTGATCTCCAGGCCGTCGAGGTAGCCGCTGACGTTGCGCCGGGTCTCGGGCACGCTGTCGCCGCCGAACTTCTCGGCCACGGCGTCCGCCAGCACGAGCGCCACCATCGCCTCGGCGACGATTCCGGCGGCCGGTACGGCGCACACGTCCGAGCGCTGGTGGTGCGCGCGGGTCTCCTCGCCGGTCTGCACGTCGACGGTGGCCAGGGCACGCGGCACGGTCGCGATCGGCTTCATCGCGGCCCGTACGCGCAGGAGTTCACCCGTGGACAGCCCGCCCTCGGTGCCGCCGGAGCGGCCGGAGCTGCGTCGGATCCCCTCGTCCGTGGCGACGATCTCGTCGTGCGCCTTGGACCCGGGCACGCGCGCCAGGTCGAAGCCGTCGCCCAGCTCCACGCCCTTGATGGCCTGGATTCCCATGAGGGCACCGGCCAGGCGGGCGTCCAGCCGCCGGTCCCAGTGGACGTGCGACCCCAGCCCCACCGGCACGCCGTGCGCGGCCACCTCGACCACGCCGCCGAGGGTGTCGCCGTCCTGGTGCGCCTGGTCGATCTCCGCGACCATCGCCTTGCTCGCGTCGGCGTCGAGGCAGCGCACGAGGTCCTCGTCCAGCCGCTCCACGTCGCCCGGCTCGGGGACGAGGCCGTACGGGGCCTTGGCGGCGCCGAGTTCGACCACGTGCGAGACGATCTCGATTCCGGCGGTCTCCCTGAGGTACGAGCGTGCGACGGTGCCGAGCGCCACACGGGCCGCCGTCTCCCGTGCCGACGCCCTCTCCAGCACGGGACGCGCCTCGTCGAAGCCGTACTTCTGCATGCCCGCGAGATCGGCGTGGCCGGGGCGCGGCCGGGTCAGCGGAGCGTTCCGGGCCAGGCCCGCCAGCACCTCCGGATCGACCGGGTCGGCGGCCATCACCTGCTCCCACTTGGGCCACTCCGTGTTGCCCACCATGATCGCCACGGGCGAGCCGAGCGTGAGCCCGTGCCGTACGCCCCCGAGGAAGGTGACCTCGTCGCGCTCGAACTTCATCCGCGCCCCGCGCCCGTAGCCGAGCCGGCGCCGTGCCAGCGCGTCGGCCACCATGTCCGTGGTGACCGGGACACCGGCGGGCAGCCCCTCCAGCGTCGCCACCAGTGCGGGGCCGTGCGACTCCCCCGCGGTAAGCCAGCGCAACCTGCTCAACGGTGCTCCTCGGTCTCGCGCCTCGGCGCTGCGCGCCGGGCGCCTGTGCGGTCGTCCTGCCGGACCTGTCGGTCTGCCCCCGATCTTCCCACGCGCGCGGGCGGAGACCTGCCGCGGTCCACCGACCGGGACGGCGCGCGACCGCGGGACGGGAGAGCGAAGCGGGAAGCCTGAAGCCGGGGGGGCCGAATACGGGGCGCGGTGGACGGACCCGTGAGAAGGAGCCCGGTGGGCGGGTCCGGGAAAGGAGCCCGGCCGGATAGCCGACGGGGATGCCGCCCGGAACGCCGGGCACCCCCGGGATACCGAAGCCGGTGCTGCCCTCGATGCCCTGCGGGAGCGAGGGCGACGGGCCCGGTCGCGCCGCCGGGGCGGATGTACGGGCACGGAGACCCACCTGGGGAACAGGGGCGCAGGGGCCGCCTCAGGAACGGACCGCGAACGGACCGGGGAGGGCCCCCGGGTCAGCCCGTGCGCGCGTGCAGCGCCTCTTCGCCCGCCGCCCGCATCGCGTCGAGCGGTGCGGGCGCGTGCCCCGTCATCAACTCGACCTGGAGCGCCGCCTGGTGCACGAGCAGGTCGAGCCCCGAGACGACGGCGCCGTCCCGCTCGGCCCAGGCCGCCGCGAGCCGGGTCGGCCACGGCTCGTAGAGCACGTCGAAGAGGGTGCCGGGCCGTTCGGGCACCCGGCCGGCGAGCGCGTCCGTACTGCCCGCCGGAGTGGTCGCGATCACCAGCGGCGCCGAGAGCGCTTCCGCGGCGTCCGCCCAGGCGGCGGTCCGCACCCGCACTCCGAGCCGCTCCCCCCAGCCGCGCATCTCACGGGCCCGCTCCTCACCGCGTACGTACGCGGTGACCTCGCCGTCGCAGATCTGCGCGAGCGCCGCCAGCGCCGAGGAGGCGGTGGCCCCGGCGCCGAGGACGGCCGCGCGCTCGGTGCGTACGATGCCGCGCTCCCGCAAGGCGGCCACCATGCCGGGAATGTCGGTGTTGTCGCCGAAGCGGCTTCTGCCCCTGAAGACAACGGTGTTGACGGCCTCGACCGACTCCGCGGTCGGGCTGATCGCGTCCAGCAGCGGGATCACGGCACGCTTCAACGGCATCGTCAGGGACAGGCCCGCCCACTGCTCGTCGGTGGCGCCGAGGAACGAGGCGATGCCCTCCTCGTCCACCTCGTACCGCTCGTACGTCCAGTCCCGCAGGCCGAGTTCACCGTAGGCGGCGCGGTGCAGCACCGGGGAGAGCGAGTGGGCGACGGGTGAGCCGAGGACGGCGGCCCGGCGTACGGCCGGAGACGCGGCGGGCGCCGGCCGTACGGGGTGGTGCGCTTGCATCAGCCGCCGTTCCCCTTGTTCTTGCGCTGCTCCCTGTTGAAGTCCCGGACGTTGCGGTCGTGTTCGGCCTTGCTGGCGGTGAACCGCGTGTCGCCGGGCTTGACGGTGACGAAGTAGAGCCAGTTGCCCTTGGTCGGCTTCAGCGCCGCCTCGATGGCCTGGTGCCCGGGGTTGTCGATGGGACCGGGCGGCAGACCGGCGTTGAGGTAGGTGTTGTACGGCGACTTGAACTTGGTGTCCTCGACCGAAGTGTCCAGCGACGAACGGCCCTTGGCGTAGTTGATGGTCGAGTCGAAGCCGAGCCTCATGCCCTTGTCCAGGCGGTTGTAGATGACGCGGGAGACCTTGCCGAACTCCTCGTCCTGCTGGGCCTCCGCCTGGATGAGGGAGGCTATGGTCAGGATCTCCTCGGGCGACTTGCCCGCCTTCTTCGCCTGTCCGGCCAGATCGACCTTCGTGTGCTCGGCCTTGGCGCGTCCGACCATGTCCCGCAGCACGTCCTCGGGAGCGCTGCCCTCGCCGACGCTGTAGCGCGACGGGAAGAGGAAGCCCTCCGGGTTGCCCTTGGCGAAGCCCGGCAGTCCCAGCTCCGGACCGGCCTTCTTGGCGACCTTCTCCGTGCTGCCCTCCGGCCGGGCCAGCTTCTTGTCGATCTGCTGGTAGATCGCCTTCGCGCGGAGCCCTTCGGAGATGATCAGCCCGTTCTGGCTTGCCGGGTCGAGCATCAGCTTCACGGCGGCGGCACCGGACATCTTCTTGCGCAGGCTGTACGTGCCGGGCTGGATGCCGCTGGACTTCTTCTCCTTCTGCGACGCCTCGACGAACGCTCCCGCGCTCTTGACCACACCGGCCTTCTGAAGCTGGCCGCCCATGTCGGCGATCGAGGCGCCGTCGGGGATCTTCACCTGGACCTGGCCGGAGCCCTTCCCCGAGAAGTCGGGCGCCGGGGCGAAGTAGGCCTGGTAGAAGCCGTATCCGTAGTAGCCCGCGGTGCCGAGGCCTCCCGCGAGCAGCACCGAGACGGCCAGGCACGCGCAACCACTGCGGCGCTTGCCCTCATTGCGGCGCCCGGAGCGCTTGGAGCGCCCGCCGCCGTCGTCGTAGTCGTCGTAGTCGTCATACCCGTCGTCATCGTCGCCGTCGCGGTCGGCGAAGAAGGCGTGCTCGCCCTGGTCGGGACCCGGGTCCCAGCCGGTCTCCGGGTCGGCGTCGGGACGGCCCGGGCCGCCGCCCGGCCCGCCGGGATGCGGTGCGAGATAGCCGTCGGGCCCGGGCTGCGCATACGGCCCGGGATATCCCTGGCCCTGCTGGGGGTGCTGCGGATAGCCCTGCTGCGCCGCGTAATACCCGGGCTGCTGACCGGTGTTGTACGGATCGGTGACGACGGGCATGCCTCGCGGATCGGTGGCGCCCATGCCGTGTCCGGGGTCGTACGGGCCGCCCGCCCCGGGGTTCTGGTAGCCGCCCTGCCCGTACTGCTGCTGGTGCTGTTGGTGCTGCTGCTCGTAGTAGCCCTGCTGCTGGGGCACTTGGTGCTGGCCCGTGCTGTACGGGTCGGCGTACTGGCCGCCTTGGGAACCGTCGTCGCCCGGGTATGCGTCTCTGCCACCGTCCCACCCCTGGTCCCCGAACAGAGGGTCATCGGGATGCCACGATGGGAGGCTCTGCCCCCGGCCATAGTCAGTCATCGGTCCCCTAGATCCGCCGGACGGCAGCTCTCTGCCGTACGCATACAGGCAGGACACCCGCGGCACACTCGGGTGTGCCGGCCCCGTCCGGCGGTTGCGCGTGTCGCGGGAACGTTACCGTATCGCGATCAGACGCCCGGTTCGACGCATTCCCCGGGAGGGCTGCCTGACATCCGTTCAGTCTCCAGGGCGTTCTGAAGGATGACCACCGCCGCGGCCTGATCGATGCGGGAGCGGCCCTTCTTGGAGTTGACGCCGGATGCACGCATGTCCTGTGCAGCCGTGACTGTACTCATACGTTCGTCGACAAGCCGAACCGGGACCGGTGTGATCTTCCTCGCCAGCTCCCCGGCGAACTCACGGACCTTGGCCGCGGCCGGTCCCTCGCCCCCGTTGAGCGAGCGCGGCAGTCCGGCCACGACCTCGATCGGTTCGTACTCGGTGACGAGCGCCGCCAACCGCCGCCGCGCCGCGGGCAGATCACGTCCCGGCACCGTCTCCACCGGTGTGGCCAGCAGCCCGTCGGGATCGCTGCTCGCGACCCCGATGCGGGCGTCACCGACGTCCACGGCGAGGCGGCGCCCACGGCGCATCAGGCGCTGACGCTCTCGGAGACGAGCCGCTCGACGGTGGCGATGGCCTCGTCCACGGCCGCCGGGTTCTGGCCGCCGCCCTGGGCGACGTCGGGCTTGCCGCCGCCGCCTCCGCCGAGGGCCTTGGCGGCGCCCCGGACCAGGTCGCCGGCCTTGAGGCCCCGCTCCCGCGCGGCGTCGTTGGTGGCGATGACGGTCAGCGGACGGCCGCCGGTGACGGCGAAGAGCGCCACGACCGCGGGACGCGAGCCGGGGATGCGCTGCCGTACGTCGAGCACGAGGGTGCGCAGGTCCTCAGCGGCGGTGCCGTCGGGCACGCGTGCGGCGGCCAGGGCGACGCCCCGTACGTCCGTGGCGCCCTCGGCGATGCCGGCCGCGGCCTGGAGCACCTTCTCCGCGCGGAAGCGCTCGATCTCCTTCTCGGCGTCCTTCAGCCTGGTCACCATCGAGGAGATCCGCTCGGGCAGCTCCTCGGGGCGGCCCTTGAGCAGGTCCGTGAGCTGGGAGACCACCGTGTGCTCGCGGGCGAGGAACTTGTACGCGTCGACGCCGACGAGCGCCTCCACGCGCCGCACGCCGGAGCCGATGGACGACTCCCCGAGCAGCTTGACGAGGCCGAGCTGGGCGGTGTTGTGGACGTGGGTGCCGCCGCACAGCTCCTTGGAGAAGTCGCCGATGGTCACCACCCGCACGCGGTCGCCGTACTTCTCGCCGAACTCGGCCAGCGCGCCCTGCTTCTTGGCGTCGTCGATGCCCATGTACTCGGCGGAGACGTCGAGTTCACGGGCCAGCACCTCGTTGATCTTCTGCTCGACGTCCGTGAGGACTGTGCCGGGCACGGCCGACGGCGAGCCGAAGTCGAAGCGGAAGCGGCCGGGCGAGTTCTCCGAACCGGCCTGCGCGGCCGTCGGCCCGAGGGCGTCCCGCAGTGCCTGGTGGGTAAGGTGGGTGGCGCTGTGGGCACGGGCGATGGAGCGGCGCCGGTCCACGTCGATCCGGGCCTGCACGGGCGCACCGACGGTCACCTCGCCGACCTGGACGACGCCCTTGTGCACGGAGACGCCCGTGACCGGCTGCTGTACGTCGCGGACCTCGATCACCGCGCCGTTCTCCAGGCGGATGCGGCCGGTGTCGGCGAGCTGGCCGCCGCCCTCCGCGTAGAACGGGGTGCGGTCGAGGACGACTTCGACCTCGTCGCCCTCGTGAGCCGCGGGCGAGGAGACGCCGTCGACGAGCAGGCCGACGACCGAGGCCTCCCCGGTCGTGTCCATGTAGCCCGTGAAGTCGGTGGCTCCGCTGCTGTCTGCGATCTCGCGGTACGCGGAGAGGTCGGCGTGCCCCTGCTTCTTCGACCTGGCGTCGGCCTTGGCGCGGTCGCGCTGCTCCTGCATCAGCCGGCGGAAGCCCGACTCGTCGACGGACAGGCCCTGTTCGGAGGCCATCTCCAGCGTGAGGTCGATGGGGAAGCCCCAGGTGTCGTGGAGCAGGAACGCCTTCTCGCCGGACAGCACGGTGCCGCCGGAGGCCTGCGTCTCGGAGACGGCGGTGTCCAGGATGTTCGTCCCGGAGCGCAGCGTCTTGAGGAAGGCGGCCTCCTCGGCGAGGGCGACCGTCTCGATGCGCTTGCGGTCGGTCTCCAGCTCCGGGTACTGCGGGGCCATGGCCTTGATGACGGTGTCCGTCAGCTCAGCGACCGTGGGGCCGCTCGCGCCGAGGATGCGCATGTTGCGGATGGCACGGCGCATGATGCGGCGCAGCACATAGCCGCGGCCCTCGTTGCCGGGTGTGACGCCGTCGCCGATGAGCATGATCGCGGTACGGATGTGGTCGGCGACCACGCGCAGCGAGACGTCGGACTGCTCGGCGTCGCCGTAGCGCACGCCGGTCAGTTCGGTGGCCTTGTCGAGCACCATGCGCGAGGTGTCGATCTCGTACATGTTGTGCACGCCCTGTAGCACCATCGCCAGGCGCTCGAAGCCGAGCCCGGTGTCGATGTTCTGGCTGGGCAGATCGCCGAGGATCGGATAGTCCTTGCCCTCGCCGGGACCGCGCTCGTACTGCATGAACACCAGGTTCCACAGCTCGACATAGCGCTCGTCGTTGACCGCGGGGCCCCCTTCGGGGCCGAACTCGGGACCGCGGTCGTAGCTGACCTCCGAGCACGGACCGCAGGGGCCGGGGACGCCCATGTCCCAGTAGTTCTCCGACTTCCCGAGGCGCTGGATGCGCTCGGCGGGGACACCGACGACGTCGCGCCAGATGCGCTCGGCCTCGTCGTCCTCCTCGTAGACGGTGATCCACAGACGCTCCGGGTCGAGCCCGTAACCACCCGCGTCCTGCGGGCTGGTGAGCAGCTCCCAGGCGTAGACGGCGGCGCCCTCCTTGAAGTAGTCGCCGAAGGAGAAGTTGCCGCACATCTGGAAGAAGGTGCCGTGCCGCGTGGTCTTGCCGACCTCTTCGATGTCCGGTGTGCGCACGCACTTCTGCACGCTGGTGGCTCGGTCGTACGGCGCCTTGACCTCTCCGAGGAAGTACGGCTTGAAGGGGACCATGCCCGCGTTGACGAGCAGCAGCGTCGGGTCGTCCGCGATCAGCGACGCCGACGGCACGACGGTGTGCCCCCGCTCCTCGAAGAAGCGCAGCCAGCGGCGGCGGATTTCAGCCGACTCCATCAGTGGTCCTCATCTCGGTCGTACGGTCGGTAGGGGCCCTGGCTGTGCTCTGCCGGGCCCAGCTGCGGTCTGCGGGCCTGGGCCGGGAGCCCGGGGCCCGCCGGGTGGTCGGGCAGTGGTGCGTCGATCCCCAGGGCGCTGTTCAACTCGCTTTCGCGCTGGGCCATTCCGGCCCGCACGTCCAGGGCGAAGTCCTTGAGGCGGTGGCCGCCCTCGACGGCCTTGCCGGCGGCGCGCACGGCGAGCGCGTCGGGAGCGAGGGAGCGCAGCTTGCGCTGGACCTTGGCGGTGGCCCAGACGCCGGCCGCGGCGCCGGTGGTGAACCAGAAGGCACGGCGGAACATCAGCGAATCAGCCCTTTCCCCGTCCGCGCCCGCGTCCTCCGCGCCGCGCCGCCGGCAAAGTGGTGCGGCGGACGACGACGGGCGGCGGTGTGCCGCGGGCGGGGGCGCGCTTGCGGCCCAGCGCACGGCGCACGCCGTAGCCGAAGGCCGCGACCTTCACCAGCGGGCCGCCGAAGGTGGTGGAGACGGTGGAGGAGAGGGCGGAGGCGTTGGAGGCGACCTCCTGGACGTCGGTGGCGATCGCGTCCACCCGGTCCAGCTGGGTCTGCGCGGAGCGCACCGTCGCCGAGGCCTCCCCCAGCAGCGGCACCGCCCGTTCCGTCACGCCCGTCACCAGCTTGGTGGCCGCCTTGAGCGTCTGCGCGAGCCTCACCAGCACAACGGCGAGGAACGAGACCAGAATCGCCCAGAACACGGCCACGAGGAGACCGGCCACCTCTCCACCGGACACGCTGCACCGCTTCCCTCGGGTCGTTCGGGGTCCGCCGCCGCTCCCGGCTGCGCCCGCTCTCGGGCCGCATCCGCCTCCCGTGTCCACATCCGCGTCCGCATCCGTACGGACCGGAGGGACCCCGGGCAGCGGCGGCTCTGACCCCCGAGCCTATCGCGCCCGGGTGCCGGGTTCGTACCGCATAAAAACCGGCATCGGAGCAGGAGGAAGGGCGTGCGCTCCGCCGTCGGGGCCCACACGAGGCGTGCCTCGTGGAGCGCCGCGGGATGGGGAGCGGACACCGTGTGGCGGCCGAAGGACCCCGCGGGGCGGGCGGGTTGGCGTGGAGGGCCGTCAACGCGCGGACGCGCGGGGCGGATTGACGCCGAGCGCGGCGAACGCGGGGCTCCCGCAGGCGTCCCGTCCGCGCGGGGCGGGCGGATACGCGGCAGCCCGCCGTGCCCACGCCCGGACCGGAGGACCGGGCGCACGTGAGGCAGGCGGGCTGTGCCGTCGTACGTCCGCGCCGCGCACGCGGCGACGGAACGCGCTCGCGGGGCACGCGCACACACGTGCCCGCGGGCTCAGCGTGCGTAGTACTCGATGACCATCTGCTCGTCGCACACCACAGGGATCTCCTTGCGGTTCGGCGTGCGGTCCAGACGGAAGGCGAGCGCCTCCAGATTGACCTCAAGGTAGCGCGGGGTCTCACCGTCCGGGGCGTAGCCGCCCTCGCGTGCGACCAGGAAGGGGTGCTTGGTGCGGCTGCGCTCGCGGACCCGCACCACGTCGTCCGGCTTCAGACGGTACGAGGGCTTGTCGACCTTGCGGTCGTTCACCGCGATGTGGCCGTGCACGACCATCTGCCGGGCCTGGTAGATCGTACGGGCCAGACCGGAGCGGAGCACGAGCGCGTCGAGGCGGCGCTCCAGCTCGATGACGAGCGCGTCGCTGGTCTTGCCGCCGGTCTTGCGGGCGCGGTCGTACGCACGGACCATCTGGCGCTCGCTGATGTCGTACTGGGCGCGCAGCCGCTGCTTCTCCAGCAGCCGGACCTTGTAGTCGCTGTTCTGCTTGCGACCCCGGCCGTGCTCGCCCGGCGGGTAGGGACGGTGCTCGAAGTACTTCACAGCCTTCGGGGTCAGCGCGATGCCGAGGGCACGCGACTTTTTGACCTTGGGACGCGACTGGTTCACTGAACGGACCTCCATGTAAGTTAGGTGAGGCTTACCTTAGCGGAGGAGAACGTATGTTTCGACCTGGGATTCCCCGCACCGGCACCGATTCCGGAGGGGGACAGCCGCGTCCCGTGGAAGACGTCCGGGCACCCACTGCCGCGGAGCGCGTACGAACCCTCGTGGAATCCAGCGTATCGGCCGTGCTGGACATTCCGGCGGCCCGCCCCGACGAGCCCGTACCTCCCGGCCACGGGACACCCGAGGCACGTGCGGTGACCGACGACGGTGACGTGGTCCTCCTGGTCCCCGCCTCCTCGCCGGCCGCCCAACTGGCAAGCCGTGCAAGCGGCGACGAGGTCACGTCGGTGATGGAAATCACCGACGTGGCGCCGGTGGCGGTGCCACACCGGGTACGCGGCAGGGCCTGGATCGCGGGCTGGCTCACGCCCGTCGCCGCCCGTGAACGGCGCGCCCTGGCACGGCTGATCAGAGAGCGGAACCCTGAGGGCCCGGCGGACGGCACCGCCTGGCAGCTGCTCCGGCTGGAGGTCGGCGAAGCGTACGTGGACGATCTGTGGGGCGCGGAGGCGGTCGAGCCGGACGACTTCGTCGCGGCGGTCCCCGATCCGCTCGCGCCTCACGAGGCGGAACTGCTCCAGCACTTGGCCGCCTCGCACGACGACCAGATGCGCACGCTGTGCGGGCTGCTGGGCGAGCCGGGGCCGGCGTGCGCGGCGGCGGGAGCGCGCGCGGTGCCGCTGTCCGTCGACCGGTACGGGATGCGGGTGCGCTTCTGCGGCATCGAGGGGGAAGCGGCAGGAGCGTGCTTCGACGCCAGGTTCGAGTTCCCGGACCCCGTCGAGGATGTGGCTCAACTGCGGCGCGCGATGCGGCTGCTCTTCGAGGCGGCGGCGGAGCAGTAGGCGGGGCCGCAGCGGCAGGAGCAGCGGGAGGGAACGGCGGCCGAGCCGGCGCCGAGCCGGATCGGGTGCCCGGGTGCCCGGGTGCCCGGGTGCCGAACGGTGTCCGGGTGCCGGGCAGTTGCGGGTGCTGGGCAGTGTCCGGGTGCCGGGCCGATAACCGCCGTGGTGCGCCCGGCGGTTGGGGTGCCCGGCTGCTACTCCTCCCCAGTCCTCTCCTCCTCGGCCTCCCCGGCCTTCCGCGACTGACGGGGCTCCGGCGGCTGCCCGGACTTCCCCGGCTCCCGGGCCTTCCGCGGCTCGCGCGTCTCCTCCGGTGCCGCTCCCCCGCCGCCGCGCAGCCGCTCCCGCACGCGCTCGGCCACCTCCGCGTACCGGGCCTCGGCGCCGTAACGCGTCGGCTCGTAGTAGCGCTTGCCGTGGATCGCGTCCGGTGCGTACTGCTGGGCGGCGATGGCGCCCGGCAAGTCGTGCGGATACTGGTAGCCCTTGCCGTGCCCGAGTTTCGCCGAGCCCTGGTAGTGGCTGTCGCGCAGATGCGGGGGCACGGGGCCCGCCAGCCCCTTGCGTACGTCGCCCAGTGCCGCGTCGATCGCCACGCAGGCGGCGTTGGACTTCGGGGCGAGGGAGAGGGCGACGACGGCGTGGCCGAGGGTGATGCGGGCCTCGGGGAAGCCGATCATCGCGACCGCCTGGGCCGCGGCGACCGCGGTCTGGAGAGCGGTCGGATCGGCCAGCCCGATGTCCTCGCTCGCGGAGATCATCAGACGGCGGGCGATGAAACGGGGGTCCTCCCCCGCCTCGACCATGCGGGCCAGATAGTGCAGCGCCGCGTCGACGTCGGATCCGCGGATCGACTTGATCAGCGCGCTTGCCACGTCGTAGTGCTGGTCGCCGTCGCGGTCGTAGGTCACCGCCGCCCGGTCGACCGCCTCCTCCAGGGTGGCGAGCGTGACGCTCGTCTCCCCCTTGGCGAGGGCCGCGCCCGCCCCGGCCTCCAGCGCCGTCAGAGCGCGCCGGGCGTCGCCGCCCGCGATGCGCAGCAGATGGTCCTCGGCTTCGGGCGGGAGCGTGACGGAGCCGCCGAGGCCGCGCTCCTCCGCCACGGCGCGGTGGATCAGGGAGCGGACGTCGTCCTCGGTGAGGGCCTCCAGCGTCAGCAGCAGCGAGCGGGAGAGCAGCGGCGAGATCACCGAGAAGTACGGATTCTCCGTCGTGGCGGCGATCAGCGTGACCCAGCGGTTCTCCACGGCGGGCAGCAGGGAGTCCTGCTGGGCCTTGCTGAAGCGGTGGATCTCGTCGAGGAAGAGGACCGTGTCCTTGCTGTACGCACCGGAGGAGCGGCGCGCGCTCTCGATGACCGCCCGGACCTCCTTCACGCCCGCGGTGATCGCCGACAGCTCCACGAACCTCTTGTCCGTGGCCTGGCTGACCACATACGCGAGGGTGGTCTTCCCGGTGCCCGGCGGGCCCCACAGCAGCACCGAGGAGGGACCGGCGGGGCCGCCGCCGCCCTCGCCGACGAGACGGCGCAACGGCGAGCCCTGGCGCAGCAGATGCTGCTGCCCCACGACGTCGTCCAGGGTGCGCGGACGCATCCGTACGGCGAGGGGGCTGGCGGAGGGGTCCTGCGCCTGGCGTTCCTCTGCGGCAGCGGTGAACAGGTCGGGTTCCACGTCAGGAACCCTAAATCAAGGGTCCGACAACGCCGCCGGGACCGTCCCCGGGCCGCCGTCCGGACCGCCCGCAGCGGCCCGCGCCGGGGCTCAGCTCGTCCAGAAATCCCACCAGCGCATCAGGACCAGCAGCCCGATCACGCCGATGTGCAGCACGGGCAGCACCCAGGGGAACTCGTCGAGGAAGCCCCGCACGGGTGCGGGCGCGGGCAGGAAACCGTGCCGCACGTTGTGCGACGTCACGTACCAGAACATGACGATGGTCGCGACCCACGCGAGGCTGCACCACAGGCACAGCGAGCCGATGTCGTACAGCGACTGATACATCAGCCAGGTGCAGAAGCCGACGCCGAAGAGCGTGCCCGCGTTGAAGGTCAGCCAGTACCAGCGGGGGAAGCGCGCTCCGGACAGCAGGCTCATGCCGACGCAGATCACGACCCCGTACGCCACGAGGCCGATCAGCGGGTTGGGCACTCCGAAGGCCTCGGCCTGCGCGCTCTTCATGATGTTGCCGCAGGAGATGACCGGGTTGAGGCTGCACGCGGGTGTGAAGTCCGGGTTCTCCGCCAGCTCGATCTTGTCGAGCGTGATCACCCAGGCCGCGAGCAGACCTGCGGCCGCCGTGACCAGCAGCATCCAGGCGAAGGCACGTCCGGCGCCGACGGCGCTCGTCGAGGGCTCGTCCGAGCCGGTGCGAGCGTCGTCGAGGGGTGCCGTCATGGTCATAAGCCCTTGATCCCGTCGTCGGTCCTGTCCAGCCCCGTGTGCGCTCATTGTGCACCAAGGCCCGTGCGGTCAGCGGACTTTCGCGCTCACCTCGGCCACCACCCCGTCGAGCGGCACGGCGGTCTGCTCGCCGCTCTCCAGGTCCTTCAGCTGCGCCACTCCCTGTGCCAGGTCACGCTCGCCGACCAGCAGCGCGAAGCGTGCGCCGGAGCGGTTGGCCGATTTCATGGCGTTCTTCATGCTCTTGCCGCCGTACGCGAAGTCGGCCGCGACGCCGCCGCGACGCAGCTCGGTGACCACCCGAAAGAGTTCACGTCGCGCATCGTCCCCGATGGGAACGGCGAACACGTCGGTGGCCGGGGGCAGTTCGAGCTCGACTCCCTCCGCGCGCAGCGCCAGCACCGTACGGTCCACGCCCAGCGCCCAGCCCACCGAGGGCAGCGAGGGGCCGCCGATCATCTCCGACAGGCCGTCGTAGCGGCCGCCGCCGCCCACCGCGGACTGCGAGCCCAGCCCGTCGTGCACGAACTCGAAGGTGGTGCGCGTGTAGTAGTCCAGGCCGCGCACCAGGCGCGGGTCGTCCTCGTAGGAGACGCCGGAGGCCGTGAGCAGCTCGCGCACCTGCTCGTGGTACGACTTGCAGGCCTCGCACAGGTGGTCGCGCATCATCGGCGCCCCGGTGAGCTGCCGTTGCACGCTCTCGCGCTTGTCGTCCAGCACCCGCAGCGGGTTGATCTCGACGCGGCGGCGCGTGTCCTCGTCGAGGTCGAGCCGGCGCAGGAACTCCTGGAGAGCCGAGCGGTAGACCGGCCGGCACTCCTTGTCGCCCAGGGAGTTGAGCAGGATGCGGAAGTCGCGAAGACCGAGCGAGCGGTACGCGTCGTGCGCGAGGATCACCAACTCGGCGTCCAGCGACGGGTCTTCGGCGCCGATCGCCTCGGCGCCGACCTGGGAGAAGTGGCGGTAGCGGCCCTTCTGCGGGCGCTCATAGCGGTAGTACGAGCCCGAATACCACAGCTTCACCGGGAGGTTGCCGCCCTTGTGGAGGCTGGCCTCCAGCGCCGCACGCAGCACGGACGCCGTGCCCTCGGGACGCAGGGCGAGCTCGTCGCCGCCCTTGGTGGTGAGGGTGTACATCTCCTTGGTGACGATGTCGGTGGACTCCCCGACACCGCGGGCGAACAGCTCGACCTGCTCGAAGCCGGGAGTCTCGGCGTAGCCGTACCCGGCGCGGCGCAGCGGCGCCGAGAGGGCCTCACGCACCGCCAGATAGTCCGCGGACTCGGGCGGGATGAGGTCGTAGGTGCCCTTGGGGGCCTTGAAGGTGGTCACGGAAGGTCTCGTCACATTCCTCGTCGCGGGGCGGCGCTCGCACCGCCGCCGCCGGGCCCGGACGCCACCTGCCGCATGAACGGGTTGGCGGCGCGCTCCTGGCCGATGGTCGTCTGGGGGCCGTGTCCCGAGAGCACCACGGTCTCGTCGTCGAGCGGCAGGCATACGCGCGCCAGCGACTGAAGGATCTCGTCGTGGTCTCCCCCGGGCAGGTCGGTGCGTCCGATGGAGCCGGCGAAGAGCAGGTCGCCCGAGAAGAACACCGGCGGCACATCCGCCTGTTCGGGCATCCTGAACGTCACCGACCCCTTGGTATGGCCCGGTGCGTGCGTCACGGTCAGCTCCAGCCCGGCGAGGCGCAGCGTGGCGCCGTCGGTCAGCACCTCCACGTCGTCCGGCTCCCCCACGGTCAGCTCGCCCATCAGCGGCTGCCCGATGGCGCGGCCCAGGGCCTTCTCCGGGTCGCTCATCATGTAGCGGTCCTCGGGGTGGATCCAGGCGGGCACGTCGTGGGCGCCGCACACCGGGACGACCGAGGCGACATGGTCGATGTGGCCGTGGGTGAGCATCACGGCGACCGGCTTCAGCCGGTGCTTGGCGACGGCCTCGGCGACGCCCTCGGTGGCCTGGTGGCCAGGGTCGATGATCACGCACTCCTCGCCGGCGGCGGGGGCGACCAGATAGCAGTTGGTCCCCCAGGCCCCGGCGGGGAACCCGGCAACGAGCACGATCGTCCTTCATTCGTCCGGAAGTCGGTCACAGCGGCCGGGACGCTGCGCCCGCGGCCGCCGGATCGCCCGCGGCGGCCGGCGCGACGCGCCCCGCCGATCAGGCTGGTCACAGCCTACCGGCGGCGGCCCGGGCGCCGCGAACCCGTATACGGATGCGTACGGACTCTGGTACTCACACCTGCAAGCCCACGCACGCAGGCCCGCAGGACCGAAGGAGAAGCCCCCGTGGTCAGCAGTGAACAGCGCAGGAAGCAGCTCGCACGCGAGAAGTACCTCAGACAGCAGGAGCGGCGGGCGGCACGGCGGCGGAGGGCACGGCTGCGCAACATCGGCATCGCGGTCGCCGCGGCGCTGGTGCTCGGGGCGGCGGCTGCGTACGCGGCCGCCGGGGGGCTCGACGGCGACGGTAAGAAGGACTCCGCCGGGGACAAGGCGGCCGGCAAGGCGGAGCCGACGCCCGCGAAGACCGCGCCCGACCCGTGCGACAAGGCGGGGAAGGGCAAGCCGAACGGCAAGAAGTGGAAGCAGGAGCCGGCCCTCGACATCGACGAGTCGGCGACGTACCGGATGACCCTGAAGACGACGTGCGGCGACATCGGCATCGACATGGACGCCTCGAAGACACCGCACACGGTCAACTCCTTCCGCTTCCTGGCAGGCGAGAGTTTCTTCGACCACACGAAGTGCCACCGCCTCGTCGACGCCGGCATCCACGTGCTTCAGTGCGGCGATCCGCAGGCCACCGGCAAGGGAGGCCCCGGCTACACGCTCCCGGACGAGAACCTCAAGGACCCGCGCGTGAAGGGCGGCACCTACCCGGCGGGCACGGTCGCGATGGCGAACAGGTACGACGCCCAGTCGAAGAAGGGCCGGGACACGGGCGGCAGTCAGTTCTTCCTCGTCTTCGAGGACAGCGAGCTCCCGCCGGACTTCACGCCGTTCGGAAAGATCACCGAAGGCATGGGCGTACTGAAGAAGATCGCCGACGCCGGTTCGACGCTCGACAAGCAGACGCGCAACACCGCGCCCAACGCGACCGTGGTGATCGACCGGGCCGCCGTACGCAAGTCCTGAGGGCCCGGCTGTGTACTCACAGTGCTTCCCGAGTGCACAATTTCGCCTCACCCGCATGCGGACAGCGCGGGCGCCGTTCGCCTATGTTGGCAGTGACGAGATCTGTGGACGATGCCGGGGGGCCCGCACCCAGCCTGGGCATCTTGTGGAGGAGGCGCTGTGAGCAGCGACCCGTCGTGGGGCCGCGTCGATGAGACGGGGACCGTATACGTGCGTACAGCCGACGGCGAGAAGGTCGTCGGATCGTGGCAGGCAGGCTCCCCGGAGGAAGCTCTCGCCTACTTCACGCGCAAGTACGAGGGTCTGGTCGTGGAGATCAGCCTCCTGGAGCGGCGCGTGAAGACCACCGATCTGTCCGCCAAGGACGCCACGACGGCGATCGAGCACTTGCGGGAGCAGGTCGACGCCCACCACGCCGTCGGCGACCTGGACGCGCTCCGCAAGCGGCTCGACGCCCTGACGGAGGCGGTCGACAAGCGCCGCGAGGAGCGCAAGGCGGAGAAGGCGCAGCAGAACGAGCAGGCCCGTCATTCCAAGGAGGAGCTGGTCGCGGAGGCCGAGGAGCTCGCGCAGAGCGAGCAGTGGCGTGCGGCCGGCGAGCGGCTGCGCGCCCTGGTGGAGAACTGGAAGCGCCTGCCCCGGCTGGACCGCAAGACCGACGACGAGCTGTGGCGCCGCTTCTCCCATGCCCGTTCGGCGTTCTCCAAGCGACGCAAGGCGCACTTCGCCCAGCTCGACGCGCAGCGCGAGGAGGCCCGCCAGCGCAAGGAGAAGCTGGTGGCGGAGGCCCAGGCGCTCTCCGACTCCCGTGAGTGGGGCCCCACCGCGGCCAAGTACCGCGACCTGATGCAGGAGTGGAAGGCCGCGGGGCGTGCGCAGCGGGAGCACGAGGAGGACCTGTGGCAGCGCTTCCGCGGGGCGCAGGACGTCTTCTTCCAGGCGCGCAGCGAGGTGTTCGCCGAGCGTGACGTCGAGCAGCGGGAGAACCTGGCCCGCAAGGAGGAGCTGGCCGCGGAGGCGGAGAAGATCCTTCCGGTCACGGATCTGAAGTCGGCGCGCAGCGCGTTCCGCGCGATCAACGAGCGCTGGGACGCTGTAGGGCATGTGCCCCGTGACGCGCGGGCCCGCATCGAGGGCCGTATGCACGCGGTGGAGCGGGCCATCCAGGAGGCCGAGGACTCCGAGTGGCGCCGTACGAACCCGGAGGCGCGGGCGCGCGCGGCGGGGCTGACGGGTCAGCTTCAGGACGCCGTCGACAAGCTGCGCGGCCAGGCCGAGAAGGCGCGCGCGTCGGGGAACACCGCGAAGGCGGAGAAGCTGGAGAAGGAGCTGGCCGGGCGGCAGGAGCTGCTGGACCAGGCGATGAAGGGCCTGGAGGAGTTCGGCGGCTAGACCGGACGATCCGGGTTTCGGGACCCCAACGATCCGGGCTGCGGGGGCGGACACCCACCGGGCTGCGCGGCCTGCGCATCGGCCGGGACGGCCGGGCGGTCCGCGGCTGCCGCGGCCAGTCCGGTATCAGGACGGCCGTCGCGCCGAGGTGACGCGGTAGACGTCGTACACGCCCTCCACGCTGCGCACCGCCTTCAGTACGTGCCCCAGGTGCTTGGGGTCGCCCATCTCGAAGGTGAAGCGGGAGGTGGCGACGCGGTCCCGGGAGGTCTGCACTGCCGCCGAGAGGATGTTGACGTGCTGGTCGGAGAGGATCCGCGTGACGTCCGAGAGCAGCCGTGAGCGGTCGAGGGCCTCGACCTGGATGGCGACGAGGAAGACCGACGACTGGCTGGGCGCCCACTCGACGTCGATGATCCGCTCGGGCTCCTTCGTGAGGGAGTCGACGTTGACGCAGTCCGTACGGTGCACGGAGACGCCGTTGCCCCGCGTGACGAAGCCGATGATCGGGTCTCCGGGCACCGGCGTACAGCAGCGGGCGAGCTTGACCCATACGTCGTCCACGCCCTTGACGACCACGCCGGGGTCGGAGTTCGCGCGCCGCTTGGTGCGGCGCGTGGTGGACGGCATGGGCGGGGCCGACTCGGCCAGGTCCTCGTTGGCGGCGTCCTCGCCGCCCAGGGACTGCACGAGCTTCTGCACGACGCTCTGCGCCGACATGTGGCCCTCGCCGATGGCGGCGTAGAGGGCGGAGATGTCGGCGTAGCGCATCTCGTGGGCCAGGGTGACGAGGGAGTCGCCGGTGAGGATCCGCTGGATCGGCAGGTTCTGCTTGCGCATCGCGCGGGCGATGGCGTCCTTGCCCTGCTCGATGGCCTCGTCCCGGCGTTCCCTGGTGAACCAGGCGCGGATCTTGTTACGGGCACGGGGCGACTTGACGAAGCCCAGCCAGTCCCGGGACGGGCCCGCTCCCGGGGACTTGGAGGTGAAGACCTCGACGGTGTCGCCGTTGTCGAGGGTGGACTCCAGCGGCACCAGGCGGCCGTTGACGCGGGCGCCGATGGTGCGGTGGCCGACCTCGGTGTGCACGGCGTAGGCGAAGTCGACGGGCGTGGCCTCCGCGGGCAGCGCGATGACGTCGCCTTTGGGCGTGAAGACGAAGACCTCGTTGCGGGACAGGTCGAAGCGCAGCGACTCCAGGAACTCGCCGGGGTCCTCGGTCTCCTTCTGCCAGTCGAGCAGCTGCCGCAGCCACGACATGTCGTTGACGTGCTCGTCGCCCTTGCCGGTGCCCCTGGGGACGTCCGTACGCACCTTGGAGGCCCCGGCGACGGCCTGCTGCTTGTACTTCCAGTGGGCCGCGATGCCGTACTCGGCACGGCGGTGCATGTCGAAGGTGCGGATCTGGAGCTCGACGGGCTTGCCGCCGGGGCCGATGACCGTCGTGTGCAGCGACTGGTACATGTTGAACTTCGGCATCGCGATGTAGTCCTTGAACCGGCCCGGGACCGGGTTCCAGCGGGCGTGGACGGTGCCGAGCGCGGCGTAGCAGTCGCGGACGGTGTCCACCAGGACGCGGATGCCGACCAGGTCGTAGATCTCCGCGAAGTCCCGGCCGCGGACGATCATCTTCTGGTAGACGCTGTAGTAGTGCTTGGGGCGGCCGGTGACGGTGGCCTTGATGCGGGCGGCGCGCAGGTCCGCCTGCACCTCGTCGGTGACGACGGCCAGATACTCGTCCCGCTTCGGCGCCCGCTCGGCCACGAGCCGCACGATCTCGTCGTACATCTTCGGGTAGAGGATCGCGAAGGCGAGGTCCTCCAGCTCCCACTTGATGGTGTTCATGCCGAGCCGGTGCGCGAGCGGAGCGAAGATCTCCAGGGTCTCGCGGGCCTTCTGCTCCTGCTTCGCCCGCTTCAAGTAGCGCATCGTGCGCATGTTGTGCAGCCGGTCGGCGAGCTTGATGACCAGGACGCGGGGGTCCTTGGCCATGGCGACGACCATCTTGCGCACGGTCTCCGCCTGCGCGGCCTCGCCGAACTTGACCTTGTCCAGCTTGGTGACGCCGTCGACGAGGAGGGCCACCTGCTCGCCGAAGTCGCGGCGCAGGGTGTCCAGTCCGTACTCGGTGTCCTCGACGGTGTCGTGCAGCAGTCCCGCCATCAGCGTCGCCGGGTCCATGCCCAGCTCGGCGAGGATCGTGGTGACGGCGAGCGGGTGCGTGATGTACGGGTCGCCGCTCTTGCGCTTCTGGCCGCGGTGCCAGCGCTCGGCGACCTGGTACGCGTGCTCGATCTGGCGCAGGGTCGCGGACTCCATCTTCGGGTCGTTGCCCCGCACTATCCGCAGCAGGGGCTCCAGCACCGGATTGAAGGGGCTGGAGCGCTGGACGCCGAGGCGGGCGAGACGCGCCCGTACGCGGTTGGAGGAGCCGGAGCGGCCGGAGACTCCGGAGACCGCGCGGGCCGGTGCCACCCGCTCGCTGTGTGCTTCCGCGGGAGTCTGTGCCTGGGCGGACGGGGAGTGCTCGTGCTCGTCGACCGCCGTGCCGGCGGAGGCGCCGGTGCCCGCACCGGCCTTGCCGCTCCTGTCGGCCTTGCCCGCCTTGCCGCCCTTGCTGCCTTTGCCGTTCTTGCCCGGTGCGCCGCCGCTCGCGATGCCGTCGCCTTCGCCGGCCGGACCGTCCGGGGCCGCAGCGAGGGCGCCGGGCCCGCCGGGCTCGGCGTCATGACGCTGTGCAGCGGTGTACGGCTGGGCCTCGTCTGGCAAGAGCACTCCTCGTTGGACCCCAGGTCGGACTGCCATGGTATCGACCCCCTGGGCGACCCCGCCCACGGACGGCGGTGGGGGGGGGAACGCGAAGGCGGTCACCCGTGTCTCCTGTGGAGAACGTACCGGGTGACCGCCTGGCGGCAGACTCTCGTGGTCAGACCGTGACCAACGCGTCCAGAGGTGCGTCGCGCATCACGGGCTTCAGCCTGTCCCGGCCGCCGAGGAAGCCGAGCTCCATGAGCACCGCGATTCCGGTGACGTGCGCTCCGGCCCTGCGCACCAGTTGCAGCGAGGCCTCCGCGGTGCCTCCGGTGGCGAGCACGTCGTCGACGATCAGCACCCTGTCCTCGGAGGCGAGGTCCTCGGCGTGGACCTCGATCTCGGCGGTGCCGTACTCCAGCTCGTAGGACTGCGCGAGCGTGGCCCCGGGAAGCTTGCCGGCCTTGCGTACGGGGACGAAGCCGAGGCCCGCCCGCACCGCGGCCGGAGCGGCGAGGATGAAGCCCCGTGCCTCCAGCCCCACGACCTTGGTGGCGCCGCGCTCCGCGCAGATGTCCGCGAGGGTCTCGGTGAGCACGCCGAAGGCCTCGGGGTCGGCGAGCAGCGGCGTGATGTCCTTGAACATCACGCCCGGCACCGGGTAGTCCGCCACATCGCGGATGCGGCCGAGGAGCAGTTCGCGTACGGCGGCGGGGACCGTGGCCTCCGGATCGCTCGTGCTGCTGGTCACACCTTCACCTGCGCTTTCCGGACGGGCGGTTGCGGCTGCGGTTGCGGGAGGAGGGCTGGCGGCGCTGGGAGCGGGACCCGGAGGGCTCGTTGCGTCCGCGGGGGCCGACGACTCCGGCTCCCGCGGTGGCCGCGCCGCCGTCACCGGCCTGCACGCTGCCGTGGTCCGAGCCGGGACCGGAGACGCCGTCCTGCGGGCCGAAGCCGTCCGGGCCGTCCTCGCCCGGGTCGTCCTGGCCCTCCCGCTCCTCGTTCTTGAGCCGCTTCGCGTGTACGCGCCTGGCCAGCGCCTTCATCTGGGACTCGCGCTCCTTGAAGTCGGCGACGAGCGGCGTCGCGATGAAGATCGAGGAATACGCGCCGGCGGCGAGGCCGACGAAGAGCGACAGGGCGATGTCGTTGAGCATGCCGCCGCCGAGCAGGCCGCCGCCGATGAAGAGCAGGCCGGCGACGGGCAGCAGCGCCACGATCGTGGTGTTGATCGACCGCACCAGCGTGGAGTTGATGCTGCGGTTGGCGATCTCGCTGTAGGTGTAGCGGGTCTGCTTGGTGGCGTTCCGGCTGCTCTCTCTCAGGCTGTCGAAGACGACGACCGTGTCGTAGAGCGAGTAACCGAGAATCGTCAACAGGCCGATGACGGTGCCCGGCGTGACCTCGAAGCCGACGAGCGAATAGATGCCGACGGTGATCGTGATGTCGTGGATCAGCGCGATGAGCGCGGCGAGCGCCATTCGCCACTCGAAGGCGATGGCCAGATAGATCACCACGAGGACCATGAAGATCCCCAGGCCCAGCCAGGCCTTGCTGGCGATCTGCTCGCCCCAGCTGGGGCCGACGAGCTGGGTGTCGATGTTGTTCCCGTCGACCTTCAGGTCGTCGGCGAGGCTGGTCTTCACATCGGTCGACTTGGCGGTGTCCAGACCCGCGATCTGGATCCTCATGCCGCCGTTGCCCAGCTTCTGGACGATCGCCTGGTGGCCGGACTCCTTCTCGGCGACCTCCTTGGTGTGCGTGACCGTGGCCGAGGTCTTGGGCGTGGTCAGTACCGCGCCGCCCTGGAACTCGATGCCCATGTTGAGGCCGCGCACGACCAGGCCGACGATCGCCGTGATCGTGATGAGGATGGAGATGCCGTACCACAGCTTGCGGTGGCCGATGAAGTCGTAGCCGACGTCACCGCGGTAGAGCCGGGCACCGATGTTGCCGAGTCGCGACATCTCATGCCTCCTTCGGGTCGGTGCGTACGGCGGACGCGCGTCGGCCGCGGCGCAGTGGGGGTTTGGCCCCGAGCCTTCTCGGGTCGAGACCGGACCACGAACTGCCGCTGGAGAAGAACTTCGTACGGGCCAGCAGCGTCATCAGCGGCTTGGTGAAGAAGAAGACCACGACGATGTCGAGCAGCGTGGTCAGACCGAGCGTGAACGCGAAGCCCTGGACCTTGCCGACGGTGACGATGAAGAGCACCGCGGCCGCGAGGAACGAGACGAAGTCGGACACCAGGATCGTGCGCCGGGCGCGCGGCCAGCCCCGCTCCACGGCGGGCCGCAGCGTACGGCCCTCGCGGATCTCGTCTCTGATGCGTTCGAAATAGACGATGAACGAGTCAGCGGTGATGCCGATGGCGACGATCGCACCGCACACGGCCGGGAGGTTCAGCGCGAAGCCGATCGCCGGGCCGAGCAGGGACATGATCGTGTACGTGAGGACCGCGGACACCAGCAGGCTCAGGATCGCGATGAGCGACAGACCCCGGTAGTACGCCACGAGGTAGATCACCACGACCGCGAGCCCCAGGGCACCGGCGATGAGACCGGCCCTGAGCTGGTCGCTGCCGAGCGCGGGGGTCACCGTCGTGACGTCCGACTCCTCGAAGGTGAGGGGCAGGGCGCCGTAGGAGAGGATGTTGCCCAGCTCCTGGGCGGATTCCTGGGTGAAGCTGCCGGAGATCTCGGCGTTGGACGACAGCCGCTGGCTCACGGAGGGAGCGGAGACGACCTCGCCGTCCAGCGCGATCGCGAACTGGTTCTGCGGCTGCTGCTTCTTGGCGAGCTTGCCCGTGGTGTCGCCGAAGTCGTCGGAGCCCTTGCCGTCGAAGGACATCGTGACGATCCACTGGCCGCGCTGCTGGTCGAACTGGGCCTTGGCGTCGGTGACGTTCTTCCCCTCGACGCCGACGGGCCCGAGCGCGTACTTGACCTTCTCCTTGGAGTCGCACGCCAGCACCGGCTCGCTCGACTTGGCGGCGGACGCCTGCGCGCTCGCCTTGGCCTTGGCGCGCTTGCCGTTGCAGTCCAGCTTCTGGAGCTTCTTCGCCAGCTCCGGCGGTACGCCGGGGGGCTGCTGTTGCTGCGGGGGCGTGGTGGGCGGCGGCGTGGTCTTGTCCGGCTTGGGGCTGGGCTTGTCGTCCGCCGCGGACGCGGTCTTCGCCTTCAGCCCGTCCGTGACCGCCCGGCCCTGGTTGTCCCGGCCGCCCTGGCCGCCGCTCTGCTGAGCCGAACCGCCGCTCTGCTTGTTGCCCTGCTCGTTGCTCTGCTCGCCACCCTGCTTGTTGCCCTGCTGCGACGGCGACTTGGAGGGCGACTGCGACGGCTGCTGCTGCGGGGGCTTCGGCTGCTTGGTCGTCGGCATGTACGTCAGCACCGGACGGAAGGCCAGCTTGGCGGTCGTGCCGACCTGCTCACGGGCCTGCTTCTCGTTGGTGCCGCGGGGGATGTTCGCGATGATGTGCCGGTCGCCCTGGGTCTGGACCTCGGCCTCCGAGACGCCCAGACCGTTGACCCGCCGCTCGATGATGCCCACGGCGGTGTTCATGTTGGTCGGGTTGATCGCGTCCGGCTTCCCCGGCTGGTTCTTCGCCTCGAGGGTGATGCTCGTGCCGCCGGCGAGATCGATGCCGAGCCTGGGCGTGTCGTGACCGGAGAAGAACATCCCCCCGGTAAGGCCCACGATGGCCAGCAGGATCAGCAACAGCGAACGCCATGGTTTCGCGTGTGCGCCCGGGCTCCTGCGGCCCTTCTTCGGTGCTGCCACCTTCTCGTGTCTCCTGTCCCAGCAGCCGGTGCCGGCCCAGGAGTCGAGTGGGGCCGCCACGCGGCGCACAAATGGTCTGCGGACGTGCTGCGCCGCCAGGCCTTGGTCAGTGGCCCGGCGGCGCCGACCTTACTCGGAGTCGGTGCCCTTGCGCTTGGCGTCCTTGGGCTGGGCCTCCTCGGACGCGGCGTCGCCCTCGGCCGGGTCGTCCTTCGCGTCGGCGGCGGTCTCCTTGGTCACGGCGGCGTCCGCGGTGTCGTCGCCGTCCTCGGCGCCGGACTTGGCGAAGTCCACCTTGGCGCCCTCGTCCTCGTCAGAGGTGAGGGAGGAGGCGTCGTCCGGCACGACCGTGTCGCCGATCCCGTCGTCGGCGGGCGCACCCGCCACGATCCGCTCGTACTCCTCCTGCTCGAGCACGGCGCCGACGGCGTTCTTGGCGTAGAGAGCATGCGTACCGGGAGCGACCTCGAGGAGGACCGTGTCGTCGCGGATCTCCTTGACGGTCGCGTACATGCCCCCGATCGTCCGGACGCCGGTACCCGGCGTCATCTCATCACGCATGGCCGCGGCCTTGCGCTGCTTGTTCTTGGCGGACCGGGTCATCAGGAACATGGCCCCGATGAGCACGATGAAGGGGAGGAGAGTAACGATATTCACGGCGGGAGAGAGTCCTTCGCACGACCGCTTGCCGCGGCCTGGATTTCGGGGTGGGCGTGCCGCCCGTGAAGGGACGGCGTCGGCGGAGTCTAAGCGAGCCCTCGCCAATGGAACAACGTCAAGGGTGCCACTGGGGTTCCTGGGCGGCCCCTGTCATGCGCGTCACTCGCCGAACAGCCCCTGCTGCCCCGAGCCCGCCGCGGGATCCGAAGGGCGCCCGGCCTGCGGCGGGCGGGCCAGGCCCAGGTGATCCCAGGCCGCCGGGGTCGCGATCCGGCCGCGCGGCGTGCGGGCCAGCAGTCCCTCCCGTACGAGGAAGGGCTCGGCCACCTCCTCGACGGTCTCCCGCTCCTCCCCCACCGCGACGGAGAGCGTGGAGAGACCGACCGGGCCGCCGCCGAAGAGCTTCACCAGGGCGCCCAGTACGGCGCGGTCCAGCCTGTCGAGGCCCCGCTCGTCCACCTCGTAGACACCGAGGGCGCGGGAGGCGATCTCGCGGTCGATGACGCCGTCGGCCTTGACCTGGGCGTAGTCGCGGACCCTGCGCAGCAGCCGGTTGGCGATGCGGGGCGTGCCGCGGGAGCGGCCTGCGATCTCGGCGGCGCCCTCCGCGTCCGTACGCACGTCCAGCAGGCGGGCGGAGCGGTGCACGACCTGCTCCAGCTCCGCGGGCTCGTAGAACTCCATGTGCGCGGTGAAGCCGAACCTGTCGCGCAGCGGCGGCGGCAGCAGCCCGGCGCGCGTGGTGGCGCCGACCAGGGTGAAGGGCGGCAGCTCCAGCGGGATCGCGGTGGCTCCCGGGCCCTTGCCGACGATCACGTCGACGCGGAAGTCCTCCATCGCCATGTAGAGCATCTCCTCCGCGGGCCGCGACATCCGGTGGATCTCGTCGAGGAAGAGGATCTCGCCCTCCTGGAGCGAGGAGAGGATCGCGGCGAGGTCCCCGGCGTGCTGGATGGCGGGGCCCGAGGTGATACGGATCGGGGCGCCCATCTCCGCAGCGATGATCATGGACAGGGTGGTCTTGCCGAGGCCGGGGGCGCCGGAGAGCAGCACGTGGTCGGCCGTGCCCTGGCGCTGGCGGGCGGCCTTCAGTACGAGATCGAGCTGCTCCCGCACCTTCGACTGGCCGATGAACTCGCCGAGTTCCTTGGGGCGGAGCGCCGCCTCCACGGCGCTCTCGTCGGTCTCGGCCTCGGGGCCGACGAGGCGGTCGGCTGCTTCGGAGGGCATGTGCGCCGGGCCCACGGGATCCGCCGCGTCCGCGGGGGCCGCCGCGTCCGCTGTCCCGTACGGGCCCTGATCCCCATACGAGCCGTGGCGGCCCTGCTCGGCGTACTCGTCGCTGGTCATGGCGCCTGCCTCCGGCTGTGCTGGTGCCCGGGACGGTGCGCGCGGGGGTGCGTGCACGAGTGCACGGCTGCGCGGCGGTCCGTCTCCGTGTCGGTGCGGGTGCGGGTGTGCGTATGCGTGCGCGTCGGTGCCGCCGTCATCTCACCGTGCCCGGTTCAGCGTCTGGAGCGCCGAGCGCAGCAGCTGCGGTACGGGCGGCTCGGCACCGTCGGCGGCCGCCGCCTCGGCCTGCGGGGCCACGGCGGCGACCGCCTCGTCCGCCTCCCGCGTCGCATACCCCAACCCGACCAGCGCGGAGTGCAGTTGACCGCGCCAGCCGCCGCTCTGCCCGGCGCCCGCGGCCTGCCCGGGAAGGCCGGCCGCCACGGCGGACGCGGGCTCGCCGAGGCGGTCCTTCAGCTCCAGCAGCAGCTTCTGCGCGCCCTTCTTGCCGATGCCGGGCACGGCCGTCAGCGCCTTCTCGTCCCCGCCGGCGACCGCCGCCCGCAGCGCGTCGGGCGAGTGCACCGCGAGCATCGACTGGGCGAGCCGCGGCCCCACTCCGCTCGCCGTCTGGAGCAACTCGAAGGTCTGGCGGGCGTCTTCGTCCTCGAAGCCGTAGAGAGTCAGCGAATCCTCGCGCACCACGAGGGAGGTGGCCAGCTTGGCGTGCCGTCCGACGCGCAGCTGCGCGAGGGTGCCGGGCGTGCACTGGACGGCCACGCCCACACCGCCGACCTCCACCACGGCCGCGTCGGGGGCGAGCGCGGCGACGGTGCCGGAGACGAACGCGATCATCGGGCGCTGCCTTTCGGAGCTCGGTGGCGCGCGGCATCGTCCGTGATCGCCGCGGCGTCGGGCGCTCCGGAGGACCTGGCGCCGCGCTTCGCATAAGTCTGCGTCCGTCCCCGCTGCGAGCCGGCCTGACCCTGGGCCTGCCGCAGCCGGTCGAGCCGCTGCTGCGCGGGGGCACGCCAGATGTGGCAGATGGCGAGGGCGAGGGCGTCGGCGGCGTCCGCGGGGCGCGGAGGCGCGTCGAGCCGCAGCAGCCGCGTCACCATGGTGCCGATCTGCTGCTTCTCCGCCCTGCCCGTGCCGGTGACGGCGGCCTTGACCTCGCTGGGCGTGTGCATCTCCACGGGCAGCCCGCGGCGTGCGGCGCAGAGCATCGCGACGGCGGCGGCCTGGGCAGTGCCCATCACCGTACGCACGTTGTGCTGGCTGAACACCCGCTCCACGGCGACCGCTTCGGGCCGGTGCCGCTCCACCCACTCCTCTATGCCCTGCTCGATGAGTACGAGACGCTGCGGGACCGCCGCGTCCGAAGGCGTACGCACGACGCCCGCCGCCCGCATCGTCAGCGGCCTGCCGGCGGTCCCCTCGACGACCCCGAGGCCGCAGCGGGTCAGCCCCGGGTCGACTCCGAGCACACGCACGCCCGTCCTCCTCGCTCGCGGTTGCGACTGTGACTGTGTTCCCGCAGGTTATCCGCAGGCACCGACAATCCCGTCGCGTTCCGACCGCGCCGGTATGCGAACTGCCCCGATCCGGGGCGCGGTTGCACCGCCCGGGAGGCGAACCACCCCCGTACGCGGACGCGCCGCCGGTCCCCGGAACACCCGGTTTACGGCGGCACGCTCCAAGCGGTGAGGGCCGTGGGGCGGAAGGCACGGCCGGCTGCCAGGGCGCCGAGGGCCTAGGCGTCGACCTTCGCCAGGACGTCGTCGGCGACGTCGAAGTTGGCGAAGACGTTCTGCACGTCGTCGCTGTCCTCCAGGGCGTCGATCAGCTTGAAGATCTTCCGGGCCCCTTCCTCCTCCAGCGGCACCTGCACGCTGGGAAGGAAGCTGTTGTCCGCCGACTCGTAGTCGATGCCGGCGTCGACCAGGGCCGTACGGACGTCGACCAGGTCCGTCGCCTCGCTGATGACCTCGAAGTTCTCGCCCAGATCGTTGACTTCCTCGGCTCCGGCCTCCAGCACGGCCGCCAGCACGTCGTCCTCGGCGAGGCCGTCGTCGCCCTTCGGGACGATCACGACGCCCTTGCGGTTGAAGAGGTAGGAGACGGAGCCCGGGTCGGCCATGGAGCCGCCGTTGCGCGTCATGGCGACCCGTACGTCGGAGGCGGCGCGGTTCCGGTTGTCGGTGAGGCACTCGATGAGGACCGCGACGCCGTTGGGCCCGTAACCCTCGTACATGATCGTCTCGTAGTCGGCGCCGCCGGCCTCCAGGCCCGCGCCGCGCTTGACCGCGCTGTCGATGTTCTTGTTGGGGACCGAGCTCTTCTTCGCCTTCTGGATGGCGTCGTAGAGCGTCGGGTTGCCATCCGGGTCGGCGCCTCCCGTGCGGGCCGCGACCTCGATGTTCTTGATCAGCTTGGCGAAGAGTTTGCCGCGCTTGGCATCGACCACGGCCTTCTTGTGCTTGGTGGTTGCCCACTTAGAGTGGCCGGACACAGCCTCGCTCCTTCGACGTCACCGACATGAACCAACGCGGAGATCCTACCGCCAGCGGTTCACGGTACTGACCGGCCCGGCTCGCCGCCGGCAGGGCCCCGCTCCGCTCGCTTCCGTCCCCGCGCGGCCCCGGCGACCGGGCCTTCCGAGGGCTTTGCCCGCACCCTCCGTGCCGGGTCAGGCGCGTGCGGTGCGCACCATGTCAACGAACATCGCGTGCACGCGGTGGTCCCCGGTCAGCTCCGGGTGGAAGGACGTCGCGAGCAGGGCGTCCTGACGTACCGCGACGGTGTGCCCGTCGTGGACGGCGAGCACATCGGCACGTTCGCCGGTCGACTCCACCCACGGCGCCCTGATGAACACCCCTTCCACCGGGCCGCCTTCGACGCCCTTCACGTCGACGGGCGCCTCGAAGGACTCGTTCTGGCGCCCGAAGGCGTTACGGCGGACGATCATGTCGATCCCGCCCACGGTCTCCTGCTCCGGACGCCTCGCACCCCCGGCAGCGGGGGCCTCCCCGTCGAAGACGGTTGGTGTCCCCCCGCCGAAGACAGTTGGGGCCTCCCCGTCGAAGACAGGGGAAGGATCGAGGATCTTGTCCGCGAGCAGGATCATCCCCGCGCAGGAGCCGTAGGCGGGCATTCCCGCTCGCACGCGCTCCCGCAGCGGGCCCATCAGGCCGAAGGCGACGGCCAGTTTGGAGATCGTCGTCGACTCGCCGCCGGGCACGACCAGCCCGCCGACCTCCGCGAGCTCTTCCGGCCGCCGCACCGCGCACGGCTGTGCGCCCGCCGCGGACAGCGCGGCGAAGTGCTCGCGGACATCGCCCTGGAGGGCGAGTACGCCGACGGTGGGTGTGCTCACTGAACGGTGGCCTCTCGTACGGGTGTTGTATCTGTGCTGTGTACGCCGGGCGCCCGCCCGGCGCTGCTCGTCGCCCTCCGGCCGGGCCGGGCCCCGGTCAGGCCAAGGCGGCGACGGTCACCAGCCGCGCGAGGCGTAGCGCTCGCCCTCGGGCAGGGTGTCGCAGTTGATGCCGACCATCGCCTCGCCGAGACCGCGCGACGCATCGGCGATGATCTTCGGGTCGTCGTAGAAGGTGGTCGCCTTCACGATGGCCGCGGCACGCTTGCCCGGGTCGCCGGACTTGAAGATGCCCGAGCCCACGAAGACGCCCTCCGCCCCGAGTTGGCGCATCAGCGCGGCGTCCGCCGGGGTGGCGACACCGCCCGCGGAGAAGAGCACCACGGGCAGCTTGCCCAGCTCGGCGACCTCCCTGACCAGCTCGTACGGAGCGCGCAAGTCCTTGGCGGCGGCGTACAGTTCATTGCTGTCGAACGACTTGAGCCTGCCGATGTCGCCGTTGATCTGCCGCATGTGCCGCACGGCCTCGACGACATTGCCCGTACCGGCCTCGCCCTTGGAACGGATCATGGCGGCGCCCTCGGAGATCCGCCGCAGCGCCTCGCCGAGGTTGGTGGCCCCGCAAACGAACGGGGTGGTGAAGGCGAACTTGTCGCTGTGGTTGACCTCGTCGGCCGGGGTGAGGACCTCGGACTCGTCGATGTAGTCGACGCCCAGCGCCTGGAGGAGCTGTGCCTCCACGAAGTGCCCGATGCGGGACTTGGCCATCACCGGGATGGTGACGGCCTCGATGATCCCCTCGATCATGTCCGGGTCGGACATGCGCGCGACGCCGCCGTCCTTGCGGATGTCGGCGGGGACCCGCTCCAGGGCCATGACGGCGACGGCTCCGGCGTCCTCGGCGATCTTCGCCTGCTCCGGCGTCACTACGTCCATGATCACGCCGCCCTTGAGCTGCTCGGCCATGCCGCGCTTGACGCGCGCGGTGCCGGTCGCGGGGGCCTGGGCGGCGGGAGTGGCAGAGGCGGAAGACGGGGTGGACACGTATGACCTCACTCGACGGTAAAAGTACGACAGGACCATGGTAGGTCCGTTCAATACACGGTCCCGGAAAGGGGTGGCCTTGGAAAAGGGCCAATCCCGCTGCGGTGGACTGGGCAACGGGGTCCGCCGGTACCTCGGGTCTGGCGCCTCGGATCCGGCGCCTCGGATCTGGCGCCTCGGATCCGGCGCCTCGGATCTTGGGGGGGTGTCCCTATGGGTTTCGTCAACCCGTGGGGGTGGGCTTGGGGTCGTAGAAGGTGCCGTCGCGGAGCATGGCGAAGAGCACGTCGGCTCGTCGTCTCGCGAGGCAGAGGAGGGCTT
>NZ_JAASAG010000005.1 GCF_012726265.1 Streptomyces sp. HNM0575
TTTCGGTGGTCATAGCGTGAGGGAAACGCCCGGTTACTTTCCGAACCCGGAAGCTAAGCCTTACTGCGCCGATGGTACTGCATGCGGGAGCGTGTGGGAGAGTAGGACACCGCCGAACTATTAGTAAAGGGGCTGTGGTTCCGGGACTGTTAAGTGCCGGAACCACAGCCCTTATTCATGTGGTCACCGGCAGTTCATTTTCCGCCCTCACCATCGGCGCCATGAGCGCGACTGAGATGACGGGTGTGGGTGTAGGAAGCGGAGACGAGGTCGTGGTGCCGGCCTTCGGCGGGGCCGAAGTGGCAGGCGCTGTAAGGGCGGTGGGGGCCCGCCCTGTGTTCGCGGACATAGATCCGCTGAGCTTCTGCTTGTCCCCGGCGGCTGTCGAAGCGGCCGTGACGGACCGGACCGTGGCGATCGCGCCCGTACATCTCTTCGGCCACCCCGCGGACATGGTGTGTCTGCGGGAGGTGGCGCAGCGGCGCGGGCTGAAGGTGATCGATCCGGATCCCGGGCCGTCGGTGGTGTCGGTCGATGCGACTCGGCGCCGGCAGTTCGCCGAGTATCTGGAGAGACGACTTCGGGGCGTGGTCATACCCACAGTGGCTATGGGAGTGCAGCACTCCTTCGATGAGTACGTGGTGCGTGTGCCCGGGAACGGGCGGCCCGACAGGGACGCGTTCAAGAGCGCGCTGCGGGCTCGCGGCGTGGCCTGCTACGTACCCGTGAAGACCCCTGCGCACCGCACGACGGAGTTCCGCAGCGACGTGTGGCTGCCGGAGTCGGAGCGGGCCGCCGCGGAGACGCTGGCGCTTCCGCTTGAGACCTCCATGACGAAGCGCGAACTGCACCGGCTGGTGTCCGCGTGCAACGGGCTCGGCGGGCTGCTGCTCGACGCGGCCTGCTGAGGACGTCGGCAGCCGACTGCGCGAGGCAGCGAAGTGGCGGTGGGCGAAGGTACCGGCGGCGGGAGCACCCCGCCGCGTCGGGTAAGATCGTCGCCGCCGCAGCGCGCCCCAATAGCTCAGTCGGCAGAGCGTCTCCATGGTAAGGAGAAGGTCAACGGTTCGATTCCGTTTTGGGGCTCTCAGCAAGCGAGTTGGAGTGAAACAGAGGCTTTCGTCGTCGGACGGAAGCCTCTTCTTGTTTGCCTCGTGTGCGGACTACTCCGGCACTCGCATCGCCAGGATCGCCATGTCGTCCGAAGGCGCTGCGGTCGCGAACCGTTCCACGGCGCGCATGACGCGTGCGGCGACGGCTCCCGCCGTCAGCCCCGTGCAGCTCGTCAGCACGTCGGTGAGGCCGTCGTCGCCCAACATGCGGGTGCCTTCGCGGCGTTCGGTCACGCCGTCCGTGACACACACCAGGACGTCGCCGGGGTCGAGGAAGACGGTCTGCTCGTACAGCTCGAGGTCGTCCATGACGCCGAGGAGCGGCTGCGGATCCGCGGCTGGCTCGACGCTGCCGTCCTGGCGGAGGCGCAGCGGAAGCGGGTGGCCCGCGCAGACGACCTTGAGCTCGGCGCTGCCGTCGTGCTGCGGACGCAACTCCCCGTAGAGCAGGGTCAGGAAGCGACTGCGCGCGCCCTCGTCGAGGATCGCGGTGTTGAGCCGGTCCAGTACCGCGGGACCGC
The DNA here is from genome assembly GCF_012726265.1 of Streptomyces sp. HNM0575. Classification (GTDB taxonomy): domain Bacteria; phylum Actinomycetota; class Actinomycetes; order Streptomycetales; family Streptomycetaceae; genus Streptomyces. Next base: position 1,634 of record NZ_JAASAG010000005.1, read on the forward strand.
CCAATCCCTCGCGGGCGAGGAGGCGCAGCGCGTGCCGGGCGAGGCCGGTCACCGCGGCGGCCTCCGGACCTGTGCCGCAGACGTCGCCGATGGCGAAGCCGTAGGTGCCCTCGGAGATGTCGAACAGGTCGTAGAAGTCGCCGCCGACCTCGTTGCCCTCGCCTGCCGCGCGGTAGATGACCTCGACCTCGACTCCGCCGCTGACTTCGGGGAGTTCGGGCGGGAGCAGGCTGCGCTGGAGGGACTGGCTGATCGCCGTGCGCTCCGAGTAGAGCCTCGCGTTGTCGAGGGCCAGTGCGGCACGGCGGGAGAGGTCTTCGGCGAGTTCGAGGATCTCCTGGCGGAACCGTTCCTCTGCGGGCTTGCCGAGGGTGAGCATGCCGATGACGCGGTTACGGGCGACAAGGGGGAGGACGACGGTCTCGCCGCCGACTGCCGCCGCCGTGGCGCGAGTCGAGCCCGGCGAGAGGTGGTGCTCCTCCTCGCCGAGCACCACCGTGCGGAGCGAGCTGCGCAGCGCCGCCGAGTGCGCCGCGTCCGACGGCGCGCTCCACACGCGGGCTCCCGGAGTGGGCACCGGATCCGGTGGATCGACCTTGTTGAGCAGGGCCTTGAGGTGGTCGATGCGGTCCTCGTCCTCGTGCAGTACGTACGACAGCTTGGGGTCGGAACCCGGATCGGTGACGGTGTAGACCGCGCACCATGCGGCGAGGGTGGGGACCGTCATCTGTGCCATCAGCGCCAGCGTCTGGTCCCGGTCGAGCGTGCCGGCCAGCAGGTCGGAGGCCTCGACGAGGAAGGAGAGCGAGCCGCGGCGCAGCCGCTCCAGCTCGGTGAGGCGTGCCCGCTCGACGGCGAGCGCGATGCGGTCGGCGGCGAACTGGAGGCGCAGCGCCTCCTCGTTCGTGTAGCGGCCCGGCGACTCGGTGGCGACGCCCAGCGAACCCGTCAGGCGGCCCTCGACCTTGAGCGGGACGGTGACGACGGAACGCATGCCGGTGCCCGCGAGCAGCGGGACGGCGCCCGGGACGACCGTGAGGTCTTCGTGCACGGAGGGCATGCGCGCCGAGCCGTAGCGTCCGGTGCCTGCCTCGACCGGTACGCGGGCGAAGCGCTGACGCGCGGACGGCAGGCCGGTGGACGCGCGTACTTCGAGCTCGGTCTCGTCGTCCGTGGCCAGCAGCAGGTAGGCGGAGTCGCCGTCGAGCATGTCGCGTGCCCGCTCGACTGTTCGCTGGAGCAAGCCGTCCAGGTCGTCCGGGGCCGGAGAACCGATGAAGATTTCGAAGGGGTCGATGGGACCCTCTCCGGTTTCCTGGCGGCTCGCGGAGTCCGGTGCCGGGCTGCGCAACGGGGACTGGAGTACGGCACGTTCATGGTCGCGTACGAGCAGGCACACCGTGGACGGCTCTCCGTCGCTGTCCCGCACGCGCAGGTGGGAGGCGTAGACGGGGATCGTACGTCCGTCGGCGTCGCGCAGCCCGTACGAGCCCTCCCAGCGGGAGAGCTGGAGCGCCTCGGCGATGCCCGTGCTGGTGCCAGGGGTGTGGGGCCAGGCGGCGAAGTCGGTGAGGGGCTTGCCGGTGACCTGCTCGGCCGGGTATCCGAAGAGCTGCTGCGCGTCCTCGTTCCAGGCGGCGATCGCGCCCTGGCGGTCGACCTGGATCACGGCCACGTGCACGCGGGCGTCCGCGACGGGGAGCGCGTCGTCGGGCAGCGCGGGACCGGCGGCACGGGTGCCGACGGGACGTTCCGGCAGGTCGAGGCTGAACCAGACGCGCTTGTCGGCGGCCGTGTAGTCGACGCCCCAGTGGGAGGCGAGCGCTGCGCACAGCAGCAGGCCGCGGCCGCCTTCGCGGTCGGGGCTGCCGAGGACGTGCGCCGGGTCCTGGAGCGGCAGTTCGCGCTCGGGATAGCGGTCGACGACCTCGATGCGGACGCTCTCGCCGTCGCGCAGGCACACGACTTCGGCGGCCGTGCCGGCGTGCACCACCGCGTTGGTGACGAGCTCGCTGGTCAGGACGACGGCATCGTCGACGATGTCGCCCAGGCCCCAGCCCTGGAGGGTGTCCCGTACGAAGGCACGGGCCGTCGCGACGGAACGTCCGACAGGCTCGAACGTGGCCGCTGCCCTCGCGGTGATCACTCGTCTCCCCTTGTATCGATGCTCGCTGCCCGCCCGCGCACCGTCCGCGCCCGGAGGGGCGTGCCGTGCAGCGATGACGGGTGCTGCCGGGCTGCCGGCCACGGGGCCGTCCCCGTCGCCGTTCGGGAGACTCATGCCGCCGTCCGCGACTGTGCCCCCGCGCTCGGCGCTGTGCTCTTGCGTCACCCGCGGCGCCCCTCCGTTGCCTTTCATGCTCTCGCAGCTGCCCCGCCCCGTTCGTGCGCTTCCACACGATTCGCACTTTTCGTTGCTCTGCCCGCAACACGGGACGGATGGACAGCCGGAAGCCAGGTTACTTACGTTCGCAGTGTGCGCGGGTGCCGGATCCAGTGTGTTTTCCGTCCGGGGTGTGTGGAGAGCCGTGTGCCATGCTGCCGAACTGTTATCGCCTGGTTCGGGCAGGGTGAAACACTGGGAAGGCTCGAAGCGAAAGCCCGGGTATGACGGCAGGACGGTCGACCCTTCGGGAGGGACACGGTGGAGTCTGGCGCAGCGGTGCGTAGCAAGAGTGCGCGCGCGAAGAGCAGCCGCTCCCGGAAGAGCGGGACGATCGAGGTCGACGCGGCATCCGTCAATCGGCTGCTGACGGCTCTTACGGCCATGCGGGACGGTAACTTCCGTAAACGCCTGACCGTCACGGGAGACGGGCCGATGGCGGAGATCGCGGCGGTCTTCAACGAGGTCGCGGACCAGAATCTCCATCTCACCGGTGAGCTGGCGCGAGTACGGCGCGTGGTGGGCCGCGAGGGCAAGCTCACGGAGCGGCTGGAGACCGGTACGTGCGAAGGCTCGTGGGCGGCGGCGATCGACGCGTCGAACGCCCTGGTGGAGGACCTCGTCAGGCCCGTGTCCGAGGTCGGCAGAGTGCTGACGGCGGTCGCCGAGGGCGACCTAGAGCAGCGGATGGATCTGCGTTCGCGCGGTGCCGACGGCAGCGGTCGCCCGCTGCGCGGTGAGTTCCTCAAGGTCGGGCGTACGGTCAACGGGCTCGTCGACCAGCTCTCCGCCTTCACGGACGAAGTGACGCGCGTCGCCAGCGAGGTCGGCACGGAGGGCAAGCTGGGCGGCCAGGCGCGGGTGCGCGGCATGTCCGGCTCCTGGAAGGACCTCACCGACTCCGTCAACACGATGGCGTCCCGGCTGACCGCTCAGGTACGGGACATCGCACTCGTGACGACTGCGGTCGCCAAGGGCGATCTGTCACGCAAGGTCACCGTCCATGTGGCCGGTGAGATGCTGGAGTTGAAGAACACCGTCAACACGATGGTCGACCAGCTCTCCTCGTTCCAGTCCGAGGTGACCAGGGTCGCCCGCGAGGTCGGCACCGAGGGGGAACTCGGCGGCCAGGCCCGGGTGCAGGGCGTCGCGGGCGTATGGAAGGACCTCACGGACTCCGTCAACCTCATGGCGGGCAATCTCACCTCCCAGGTCCGCGAGATCGCACAGGTGACGACTGCGGTCGCCAACGGCGACCTGTCGCAGAAGATCACGGTGAACGCGCGGGGCGAGGTCGCCCAGCTTGCCGAGACGATCAACACGATGACGGAGACGCTTCGTACGTTCGCGGACGAGGTGACCCGTGCGGCCAACGAGGTCGGCACGGAGGGCGTGCTCGGCGGCCAGGCGCAGGTACCGGGCGCCGCGGGCATCTGGAAGGACCTGACGGACTCCGTCAACACGGCGTTCCGCAATCTCACCGCTCAGGTGCGGGACATCGCGCAGGTGACGACTGCGGTGGCGAACGGCGATCTGTCGCAGAAGGTGACCGTGGACGTCTCCGGCGAGATGCTGGAGCTGAAGACGACGGTCAACACGATGGTCGACCAGCTCTCGTCCTTCGGTGCGGAAGTCACCCGCGTCGCACGGGAGATCGGCGTCGAGGGCGAACTGGGCGGCCAGGCGCAGGTGCCCGGGGCGGGCGGCACGTGGAAGGACCTGACGGACTCCGTCAACACGGCGTTCCGCAACCTCACCGGACAGGTGCGCAACATCGCGCAGGTGACGACTGCGGTCGCCAACGGCGATCTGTCGCAGAAGGTCGCCGTGGACGTCTCCGGCGAGATGCTGGAGCTGAAGAACACCGTGAACACGATGGTGGATCAGCTGTCTTCGTTCGCGGAGCAGGTCACGAGGATGGCCAGGGACGTGGGTACGGAGGGCCGCCTGGGCGGTCAGGCCCGCGTCGACGGCGTCTCCGGTACGTGGAAGGACCTGACCGACTCCGTCAACTTCATGGCGGGGAACCTGACTTCGCAGGTGCGCAACATCGCGCAGGTGACGACCGCGGTGGCTCGCGGTGATCTCTCGCAGAAGATCGAGGTCGACGCGCGCGGCGAGATCCTCGAGCTCAAGAACACCATCAACACCATGGTGGATCAACTGTCTTCGTTCGCCGAGCAGGTCACGCGGGTGGCCCGCGAGGTCGGCACGGAGGGACGGCTGGGCGGTCAGGCGCAGGTGCCGGGTGTGGCGGGCGTCTGGCGCGATCTGACCGACTCCGTGAACGGCATGGCCGGTAACCTCACGGACCAGGTCCGCAACATCGCCCAGGTCGCGACCGCGGTGGCTCGCGGTGATCTCTCGCAGAAGATCACGGTGGACGCGCGGGGCGAGATCCTGGAGCTGAAGAACACCCTCAACACGATGGTCGACCAGCTGTCTTCGTTCGCGGAGCAGGTCACGCGGGTGGCCCGCGAGGTGGGCACCGAGGGCATCCTGGGCGGTCAGGCCGAGGTCAAGGGCGTATCGGGTACGTGGAAGGACCTCACCCAGTCCGTCAACTTCATGGCGAACAACCTGACTTCACAGGTGCGGAACATCGCCGAGGTGACCACTGCCGTCGCCGACGGCGACCTCTCGAAGAAGATCACCGTCGACGCCAAGGGCGAGATCCTCGCGCTCGTGACGACCGTGAACACGATGGTGGACCAGCTTTCTTCGTTCGCTGAGCAGGTCACCCGGGTCGCCCGTGAGGTGGGCACCGAGGGCATGCTCGGCGGCCAGGCGCGGGTGCCGGGCGTCACCGGCATCTGGAAGGACCTGAGCGAGAACGTCAACCTGATGGCGAACAACCTCACCAGCCAGGTCCGTAACATCTCGCAGGTCGCGACCGCGGTCGCCAACGGAGACCTGACGAAGAAGGTCACCGTCGAGGCGAGCGGCGAGGTCGAGCAGCTCGCGGACACCCTCAACACGATGGTGACGGCGCTGTCCACGTTCGCCGAGGAGGTCACCAGGGTCGCCCGCGAGGTCGGTACGGACGGCGTGCTCGGCGGTCAGGCGCGGGTGGCCGGCGTCGCCGGCACGTGGAAGGACCTGACCGAGTCCGTGAACTCGATGGCGTCCAACCTCACAGGCCAGGTCCGCAACATCGCGATGGTCACCACGGCCATCGCCCGCGGTGACCTCACCAAGAAGATCGACATCGAGGCCAACGGAGAGATCCTGGAGCTGAAGACGACGATCAACACGATGGTCGACCAGCTCTCCTCCTTCGCCGAGCAGGTGACGCGGGTGGCCCGAGAGGTGGGCACCGAGGGCCAGTTGGGCGGTCAGGCACGCGTGCGCGGGGTCGCGGGCACGTGGAAGGACCTGACCGACTCGGTGAACGAGATGGCCTCCAACCTCACCCGCCAGATGCGCGCCATCGCCGACGTCGCCACCGCCGTGACGCGCGGCGATCACAACGTACGCATCGACGTCGAGGCCGCCGGCGAGATCCTCCAGCTCCAGGGCTACATCAACACGATGATCGCCAACCTCCGCGAGACCACCCTCGCCAACCAGGAGCAGGACTGGCTCAAGGGCAACCTCGCGCGGATCTCCGGCCTCATGCAGGGGCGCCGCGACCTGAAGGACGTCGCCGGGCTGATCATGAGCGAGCTGACGCCCGTCGTGTCCGCGCAGCACGGCGCCTTCTTCCTCGCCTTCTCCACCGGTGAGGACAAGGAGGACGTGGGCATCGGCGCGGACCACAGCGCCGACGGCAACTACGAGCTGCGCATGGTCGGCAGCTACGGCTACACGACCGACGCCATGCCGACGACCTTCACGCCGGGCGAATCCCTCGTCGGCACGGCGGCGAAGGAGGCGCGGACGATCCTCGTGGAGAACGCGCCGCCCGGCTATCTGAAGATCTCCTCCGGGCTGGGGGAGGCGCCGCCCGCGCACGTCATCGTGCTGCCCGTCGTCTTCGAGGGGACGATCCTCGGCGTCATCGAGCTGGCCGCGTTCCAGCCGTTCGCGCAGATCCAGAAGGACTTCCTGAACCAGATCGCCGAGATGATCGCCACGAGCGTCAACACGATCAGCGTCAACACGAAGACCGAGGTCCTGCTCCAGCAGTCCCAGGAGCTGACCGAGCAGCTGCGTGAGCGCTCCGAGGAGCTGGAGAACAGGCAGCGCGCCCTCCAGGAGTCCAACGCGCAGCTGGAGGAGAAGGCCGAGCAGCTCGCGCAGACCAACAGCGACATCGAGATCAAGAACCGCGAGATCGAAGAGGCGCGGCAGGTGCTGGAGGAGCGCGCCGAGCAGCTGTCGGTCTCGATGCGCTACAAGTCCGAGTTCCTGGCGAACATGAGCCACGAGCTGCGTACGCCGCTCAACTCGCTGCTCATCCTGGCCAAGCTGCTGGCGGACAACGCGGAGAGCAATCTCTCCCCGAAGCAGGTCGAGTTCGCCGAGACGATCCACGGAGCCGGGTCCGACCTGCTCCAGTTGATCAACGACATCCTCGATCTGTCGAAGGTCGAGGCGGGCAAGATGGACGTCAGCCCGACGCGCATCGCGCTCGTGCAGCTCGTCGACTACGTGGAGGCCACATTCCGGCCGCTCACGGCCGAGAAGGGCCTCGACTTCTCCGTACGCGTGTCACCCGAGCTGCCCGCCACGCTCCACACCGACGAGCAGCGGCTCCTCCAGGTGCTGCGCAACCTGCTGTCGAACGCGGTGAAGTTCACCGACACCGGCGCGGTCGAGCTGGTGATCCGCTCCGCACACGCGGACGTTCCCGACGTGATCAGGGAGCAGATGCTGGAGCACGGATCGCTGCTGGACGCCGACGCGGAGCTGATCGCCTTCTCGGTGACCGACACGGGAATCGGCATCGCGGCGAGCAAGATGCGGGTCATCTTCGAGGCGTTCAAGCAGGCGGACGGCACGACCAGCCGCAAGTACGGCGGCACGGGCCTGGGCCTGTCCATCAGCCGTGAGATCGCCCGGCTGCTGGGCGGCGAGATCTACGCCGCGAGCGAGCCGGGCCGCGGCTCCACCTTCACGCTCTACCTGCCGCTGCACCCGACCGAACTGCCGCCCCACGGCTATGCGCAGCTCGGCTCGGGCACGCTCGCGGTCTCCGCGGCCGCGGAGACCGGAGCCGCGGCTGCCGAGCGCATCGAGCCGCTGGAGCGGACCGAGGAGCCCGAGGAGGAAGCCGCCGGGGGCGAGGGCGTCGCCGGGGAGGCCGCCGCCGGCGACGAGGAGTCGCAGCAGCAGTCGGCCGGCGACGTCGCCGCCACGGAGGCCGAGCGCGCCGCGGCCTCACTGGTACGGCGCCGCCGCCGGCGCAGCGGAGAGCCCGGGCAGCAGCCCGAACTGCCCCCCGAGGCGCAGCCCGAGCCCCGGGCGTTGCAGAACGGCCGCGGCGGGCAGGGAGCGCGCTACGGCCGTACGGCCTCGGGCACCGGATCGGCGGGGCCCGGCTCCGGTGCCGCGGAGGAGGGCGAGAAGGGTGCCGGCTCCCGTGACGACTCCTGGCTGCACAGCGGGCAGGACCTGGTCGAGCCGGGCCCGGGCGCCGACTTCGGCGGCGAGAAGGTGCTCATCGTCGACGACGACATCCGGAATGTGTTCGCGCTCACAAGTGTGCTGGAACAGCACGGACTTCAGGTCCTCTACGCCGAGAACGGCCGCGAGGGCATCGAGGTGCTGGAGCAGCACGACGACGTGACCGTGGTGCTGATGGACATCATGATGCCCGAGATGGACGGCTACGCGACGACGGCGGCGATCCGGAAGATGCCGCAGTTCGCGGGCCTGCCCATCATCGCGCTGACGGCCAAGGCGATGAAGGGCGACCGGGAGAAGAGCATCGAGTCCGGGGCGTCCGACTACGTCACGAAACCGGTGGACACCGACCATCTGCTCACCGTCATGCAGGAGTGGATGAGCGCGCGCTGATGTGGCACGGTGCTGGTAGCGGCCGGGCGCTGACACAGTGTGTCCAAGGCGTGTGGAAGTGCGGACGACCGGGAACCTTTCGGTCTCTTGAGGCGTTTCCGCTGTGTGCACAGTGACATCACGGTGACAGGGTGTGGCGAACACCGGCGTGCGGCTACGATGACCCGCACAAGGACGGGCGGCGCTGTGGATGAGCGGCCCCCACGGGCGGCGTCGGACAGACTGCCGGGGCGAGGAGGACGGGCCATGGTGCAGAAGGCCAAGATCCTCCTGGTCGATGACCGGCCGGAGAATCTGCTGGCGCTGGAGGCCATTCTCTCCGCGCTCGATCAGACACTGGTGCGGGCATCGTCAGGGGAGGAAGCGCTCAAGGCGCTGCTGACGGACGACTTCGCGGTCATTCTGCTCGATGTGCAGATGCCGGGCATGGACGGCTTCGAGACGGCGGCCCACATCAAGCGCCGGGAGCGTACGCGCGACATCCCGATCATCTTCCTGACGGCCATCAACCATGGACCGCACCACACCTTCCGCGGTTATGCGGCAGGTGCGGTGGACTACATCTCCAAGCCGTTCGACCCGTGGGTGCTGCGCGCGAAGGTCTCCGTCTTCGTCGAGCTGTACATGAAGAACGTTCAGCTGCGGGAGCAGGCCTCGCTGCTGCGGCGGCAGTTGGAGAACGGCAGCGGCGCGGGGCAGACGGCCGCCGAGAGCACGGAGCAGGAGGAGGAAGGCACCGAGCCGCCCGGGCTCCTGGCCGAGCTCTCCGCCCGTCTCGCGGCCGTCGAGGAGCAGGCCGAGGCGCTCTCCAAGCAGCTGGGCGACAGCGCCGAGTCGGCTACCGTCGCCACGGCCGCGCATCTCGAACGTAAGATCACCGGGCTTCGCAGGGCGCTGGACGCCCTGGAGCCGGGAGCGGGCGGCGGAGCCTCCGCGCAGGTCCCATCGCAGAACTGACCCGTACCGGCAGGGGAGTTCGCGGAGGTGCGCGGCCGCGGCTGAAACCCCGTCAGCGTTGCCGGCCCGGCCCCGGCCGGCCGCGCGGAGGCGGTACGGAGCATCACGCCCGCGCCGCACGGCCGTTCGTGCCCTGACCGCCCCGACGACGGTAACCTCACCACCATGGCCTCTCGTACGTCCGGCGCCGGAAAGGCAGCCAAGAAAGCGCCCGCGAAGAAGGCTGCCGCGAAGAAGGCGCCGGCGAAGCAGGCCAACGCCAGGAAGACGGCGGCCAAGAAGCCGGCGCCCAAGGGGAAGGCCAAAGCGGCGCGCAAGCCTGCTCCTTCACCCACCGGCGGCGTCTACCGGCTGGTGCGCGCCTGCTGGCTGGGCGTCGCACATACCGTCGGGGCGCTCTTCCGCGGCATAGGGCGCAGCACCAAGGGTCTCGACCCGGCCCACCGCAAGGACGGCCTGGCGCTGCTGCTGTTCGGTATCGCCCTGGTGGTCGCGGCGGGCACCTGGTCCAACCTCAAGGGCACCGTCGGCGACCTCGTCAAGATGCTGATCACCGGCGCCTTCGGACGGCTCGATCTGCTGGTGCCGGTACTCCTCGGCGTGATCGCCGTACGGCTCATCCGGCACCCGGAGAAGCCGGAGGCCAACGGCCGTATCGTCGTGGGGCTTTCGGCGCTCGTCATCGGCGGCCTGGGGCTGGTGCACATCGCGTGCGGCGCGCCGGGCCGGGGCGCGGGCGAGAGCGCGATCCAGGATTCGGGCGGGCTCATCGGCTGGGCGGCTTCGCGGCCTCTCATCGAGACGGTCGGCGGGGCGCTGGCGTTGCCGCTGCTGGTGCTGGTCGCCCTCTTCGGGCTGCTGGTGGTCACCGCCACCCCCGTCAACGCGATTCCGCGGCGGCTGCGCGCCCTCGCCGTACGACTCGGGCTCGCCGATCCCCCTGCCGCGGCAAGGGAGTTCGGGGACGACGAGGACGAGGCGGAGCGCACCGCGGGCCCGGGACGCGGGCGCGCCCACAGCATGCGCAAGGAGTACATCGACCCCGCGCAGGCGGAGAAGGCGGCCCTGGACAGCCGCCGGTCCGCGCGCAAGGGCCGTGCGCGCCGCGGCGGCACCGCCGCGGGTGCCGCGGGACGGGGCGACGAGTCGGTGGACCTGGCCGCGGGCGCCGCGGCATCGCTCGACGGAGCGCTGCTGCACGGCGTGCAGCCTTCGCCGCTCGTAGCGGATCTGAGCAGCGGCGTCTCGTCCGGCGAGCGGCGCAAGGCAGCCGAGGGGGCCGGGAGCGACGGCGAGGGCGGCGACGCCTCGCCGACGGACTCCGACGTGTCTCCGCCCGGTACGCGGCGGGGGAGCCCGCGAGGGGGTGCCGCCCGCCGCGAGGACACCCCCGTCCCCGATCTGACGAAGTCACCACCGGCGCAGCGCGATCCCGAGGCGCTGCCGCCGCGTGCCGAACAGCTCCAGCTCTCCGGCGACATCACCTACTCGCTGCCCTCCCTCGACCTTCTGGAACGGGGCGGCCCGGGACGTACGCGCAGTGCGGCCAACGACCGGGTCGTGGAGCAACTGACCAACGTCTTCACCGAGTTCAAGGTGGACGCCGCCGTCACCGGCTTCACCCGCGGGCCGACCGTCACCCGTTACGTGATCGAGCTGGGTCCCGCGGTGAAGGTCGAGAAGATCACGGCACTGACGAAGAACATCGCCCTGGCCGTGGCCAGTCCGGACGTGCGGATCATCAGTCCCATCCCGGGCAAGTCCGCGGTCGGCATCGAAATCCCCAACAGCGACCGGGAGATGGTCAATCTCGGTGACGTGCTGCGCTCCGCCGAGTCCTCCGGCGAGGAGCACCCGATGCTCGTCGGTCTCGGCAAGGACGTCGAGGGGGGTTATGTCTCGGCCAATCTCGCCCAGATGCCGCACATACTGATCGCGGGCGCCACGGGCTCCGGCAAGTCCTCGTGCATCAACTGCCTCATCACCTCTGTCCTGGCCCGTGCCACCCCGGAGGACGTACGCATGGTGCTGGTCGACCCCAAGCGGGTCGAACTCACCGCATACGAAGGCATTCCGCACCTCATCACGCCCATCATCACCAACCCGAAGAAGGCCGCCGAGGCGCTCCAGTGGGTCGTGCGCGAGATGGATCTGCGCTACGACGACCTGGCCGCGTACGGCTACCGCCACATCGACGACTTCAACTCGGCGGTGCGCAGCGGGAAGGCCACGGCGCCGGAGGGCAGCGAGCGCGAACTGGCGCCGTATCCCTATCTCCTCGTCATCGTCGACGAGTTGGCGGACCTGATGATGGTGGCGCCGCGGGACGTCGAGGACGCGATCGTCCGGATCACACAGCTCGCGCGTGCCGCGGGCATCCATCTGGTGCTGGCCACGCAGCGCCCCTCCGTCGACGTCGTCACCGGCCTGATCAAGGCCAATGTGCCGTCCCGGCTGGGCTTTTCCACCTCCTCCCTAGCCGACAGCCGCGTCATCCTCGACCAGGCCGGTGCCGAGAAGCTGATCGGCAAGGGGGACGCGCTCTTCCTTCCGATGGGCGCGAACAAGCCGGTCCGGATGCAGGGAGCGTTCGTCGGCGAGGAGGAGATCCACGGGGTCGTCACCCACTGCAAGGAGCAGATGTCCCCGGTCTTCCGGGACGACGTGGTCGTCGGGCAGAGCAAGAAGAAGGAGATCGACGAGGAGATCGGCGACGATCTGGACCTGCTGTGCCAGGCCGCCGAGCTGGTCGTTTCCACGCAGTTCGGCTCGACGTCGATGCTCCAGCGGAAGCTGCGGGTGGGCTTCGCCAAGGCGGGCCGGCTGATGGACCTGATGGAGTCGCGCGGGGTGGTCGGGCCGAGCGAGGGCTCGAAGGCACGTGACGTGTTGATCAAGCCCGACGAACTCGATGGTGTGCTGGCCGTGATCCGCGGGGAGTCTCACCCGTAAGGACGAGTGAGGCAACCGTTTCCCGGGCGTATAAGTCAAGTTGGAGACGGGAGCGGGCAGAGGTGTCCGAAGTCAGGCGGTACGACGATCCTGATGGCGTACAAAGTTCGTCCGCCCGCTTGCCCCACTCTTTTGCCCCGCCCCTAGACTGAACGTCCAGCAGGTGGCTACACGCTCGAAAGGCGCCCCCGTGTCCATCGGCAACGAAGCGGAAGAGGACCGTCCAACGGTCGGTCAAGCCCTCCGACAAGCCCGTATCGAAGCACGGCTGACGGTCGACGAAGTCAGTACGTCTACGAGAGTGCGCGTCCCCATTGTGCAGGCGATCGAAGCGGACGACTTCTCCCGTTGCGGCGGGGACGTCTACGCCCGCGGGCACGTCCGCACACTGGCCAGAGAAGTCGGTCTGGACCCACAGGAACTCGTCGCGCAGTACGACGAGGAACACGGGGGAAGACCGCAGCCGACCCCGCCTGCCGCCCTCTTCGAAGCGGAGCGGATCCGCCCGGAGCGGCGCAGGCCCAACTGGACGGCCGCGATGGTCGCCGCGATCGTCGCGGTGGTCGGGTTCGTGGGCTTCACCCTCGTCGGGGGAGGCGGTGGCTCCGAGCCGTCCAAGGCGAAGGAGACCCCCTCAGCGAGGCCGACGGAGACGGACACCCCCTCCAGGCCGCCCGAGACCTCGCCCCCCGAGGACCAGAAGCCGTCCGAGACCGTCGCGCCGTCCGACAGCGCCATCGCCGCGGCTCCGGCCGACAAGGTGACTGTCCAGATGACGGCGGAGAAGGACGTCTGGATCTCCGCACGTGACCACAACGGGCGCCTGGTCCACGAAGGCGTGCTGAAGAACGGCAAGAGCAAGGTCTTCACCGACGACAAGCGCATCAGCCTCGTGCTCGGCAACGCCGGCGGCGTGAAGCTCTACGTCAACGGCAAAGAGGTCAGGAACGTCGGCGAAGAAGGCCAGGTACAGCGCGTCAGCTACACCCGGGGCGATCCGGAAGCCGGCTAGGTCCGCGGATCCGTCGCATCCGCGGTCCGGCCGCGAAGCGACGTGACCATCTGTCGACCCGTCGACAGGTCGGACTCCCTGACCTGGGCACCGGCGCCCGGTACCGCAGGGTCTCGGCCCCAGCGCGTCCCGCCCACCAGCCGCAGTCTCACCTGCGGCTGGTGGGCGGGACGTGACGAAGTACGCTGAGTCCATGCCCGAACGCCGCACCGTCGCCCTTGTCACGCTTGGCTGCGCCCGTAACGAAGTCGACTCCGAAGAGCTGGCAGGCCGCCTGGCGGCGGACGGCTGGGACCTCGTGGAGGAGGCCGCGGAGGCCGACGTCGCCGTGGTCAACACCTGCGGATTCGTCGAGGCCGCCAAGAAGGACTCGGTGGACGCCCTCCTCGAGGCCAACGACCTGAAGTCCGGCGGGAGTCCGGACGAGGGCGGCTCCCGTACCAAGGCCGTGGTGGCGGTCGGCTGCATGGCCGAGCGTTACGGCAAGGAGCTGGCGGAGGCCCTTCCCGAGGCCGACGGCGTGCTGGGCTTCGACGACTATGCCGACATCTCCGACCGGCTGCGGACCATCCTCGGCGGAGGCGTGCACGCCCCGCACACCCCCAGGGACCGCCGCAAGCTGCTGCCCATCAGTCCGGCGGAGCGTCAGGGCGCGGGTCCGGGGGTGGCGCTGCCGGGCCACGGCACGCACACGGGTCCGGGCCCGGATGAGGCCGGTGAGGCGGGTGCCACGACTGCGCCCGAGGACCTGCCGGACGGAGTCGCACCGGCGTCCGGGCCGCGGGCACCGCTGCGGCGGCGCCTGGGCGACAGCCCCGTGGCGTCGGTGAAGCTGGCCTCCGGCTGCGACCGGCGGTGCTCGTTCTGCGCGATCCCGTCCTTCCGCGGCTCGTTCATCTCGCGGCGGCCCTCGGACGTGCTGACGGAGACGCGCTGGCTGGCCGGGCAGGGCGTGCGGGAGGTCATGCTCGTCTCCGAGAACAACACCTCCTACGGCAAGGACCTGGGCGACATCCGGCTCCTTGAGACGCTGCTGCCGGAACTGGCCGCCGTGGAGGGCATCGAGCGGATCAGGGTCAGCTATCTCCAGCCCGCCGAGATGCGGCCGGACCTGATCGACGTACTGACGCACACGGAGAAGGTCGCCCCGTACTTCGACCTGTCCTTCCAGCACTCGGCTCCCGGGGTGCTGCGGGCGATGCGGCGTTTCGGCGACACCGAGCGCTTCCTCGGGCTGCTGGAGACGATCAGGTCCAAGTCGCCGCAGGCGGGCGTCCGTTCGAACTTCATCGTGGGCTTCCCCGGGGAGACCGAGGCCGACGTCGCGGAGCTCGAGAGCTTCCTCGGGCAGGCGCGGCTGGATGCGATCGGCGTCTTCGGATACTCCGACGAGGACGGCACCGAGGCCGCCGGATACGAGGAGAAGAACGACCCCGACGTCGTCGCGGAGCGCCTGGAGCGGGTCTCCCGCCTCGCGGAGGAACTCACCGCGCAGCGTGCCGAGGAGCGGCTCGGCGAGACGGTGCACGTGCTCGTCGAGAGCGTGGGAGACGACGACGGCGAGGAGCGCGACGAGGCGTACGGACCGGGCGAGGCCGGCACCGTGCTGGTCGGCCGCGCCGCGCACCAGGCGCCCGAGACCGACGGCCAGGTGCTGCTGAGAGGCGGTCCCGCACCACTACGGGACTCCGCGATCGGACGTATGGTCGAGGCGAAAGTCGTCGCCGCTGAGGGCGTGGACCTGGTCGCCGAGCCGCTGCACACCGGTGCCGAGGGGGGCGACGGGGGCGGCACAGGCAGCAAGGAGGCCGGCGGATGACGGGAGTGCCGGCCTCCGCGGCGAGTGGTGGTGCGATGGCCAAACCCCAGCACAAGCCCCAGTACGAGTCACTTCCCGGTGCCGCCGCGGGGGCGGTCCGCCGGGTGAGTCTGTGGAACGTCGCCAACATCCTCACGATGGTGCGGCTCCTGCTCGTCCCCGGTTTCGTGACGCTGATGCTGTGGCACAGCGGGCACGATCCGGCATGGCGTTCGTTCGCCTGGGCCGCGTTCACCGTCGCCATGATCACGGACCTCTTCGACGGTGAACTGGCCCGCCGGTACGACCTCGTCACCGACTTCGGCAAGATCGCCGACCCCATCGCGGACAAGGCGATCATGGGTGCGGCGCTGGCCTGTCTCTCCGTGCTGGACGATCTGCCCTGGTGGGTCACCGGCGTGATCCTCTTCCGCGAGCTGGGCATCACGGCGATGCGGTTCTGGGTGATCCGGCACGGCGTCATCCCCGCCAGCAGGGGCGGCAAGCTGAAGACCCTCGCCCAGGGCGTCGCCGTGGGCATGTACGTGCTGGTGCTGACCGGCCCCCTGGCGACGCTGCGCTGGTGGGTCATGGCGGTGGCCGTCGCGTTGACGGTGGTGACGGGGCTGGATTACGTACGGCAGGCGGTCGTGCTGCGCCGGGCGGGCCGCGCCCGCGAGCGGGAGGCGGCCGCGGCACGGAACGCGGACGCGGACCCCGGCGGGCGGAGGGAGCCTCCGGAGCCCGCCGGTCCCGCGGCGTCTGCCGGGCCGGAGCAGCCGTGACAGACGTACCGGCCCCCGCCGAACGGGAAGAGGACTACTTCGACGTGGCGGCGCACGTGCTGGAGCTGCTGGTGGAGCGAGGGGAGACGCTGGCCGTCGCCGAGTCGCTCACCGGCGGCATGGTGGCCGCGGAGATCACGGCCGCTCCGGGGTCGTCGCGGGCGTTCCGCGGCTCGGTCACGGCGTATGCGACGGATCTGAAGCGGGAGCTGCTGGGCGTCGACGGGGCGCTGCTGGAGGAGCGGGGCGCCGTCGACGAGGATGTGGCCCGCGCCATGGCCGAGGGCGTACAGGCGGCGCTCAGCGCTTCCTGGGGAGTGTCCACGACCGGGGTCGCCGGCCCCGACGAACAGGACGGTCAGCCCGTGGGCACGGTGTTCGTCGCCGTCGCGGGACCGCACGGGACCGTGTGCCGCGCGCTGAAGTTCGACGGCGACCGCGCGGAGATCCGCAAGCGGAGCGTGAGTGGCGTTCTGGGCCTGCTGCAAGGTGAACTGGCAGGGAATGCGCGGAAGAAGGGTAAGGAACAAGACGGGGGGAATGGTTGTTTGCAGCCCTGAGTGAACACGAGATAGCTCCCCGCACGGGTGCAGCCCGAGGCGGTACGGTGGAGCCTGAAGGATTCACGCCCGATGGGGTGGTGGGTATCAAGCTGTGGAAGACGCCGCGCGTTGAGAGGGAGGAGCACCGATGATTCTGCTCCGTCGCCTGCTGGGTGACGTGCTGCGTCGGCAGCGCCAGCGCCAGGGACGTACCCTGCGCGAAGTCTCTTCATCTGCCCGGGTTTCGCTCGGGTATCTCTCCGAGGTCGAGCGTGGCCAGAAGGAAGCCTCCTCGGAGCTGCTGTCTTCGATCTGCGACGCGTTGGACGTGCGGATGTCGGAGCTCATGCGGGAGGTCAGCGACGAGCTGGCGCTCGCGGAGCTGGCCGAGTCCGCTGCGAGCGAGACCGTGCCGGCCCCGATGCGGCGCACTGTCCTCAACCCGGTCTCCGTGACATCCGTCACAGGCGTTCCGGAGGAGCGGGTCACGATCAAGGCGCCCGCGGAGGCAGTCGACGTGGTTGCGGCCTGAGGCTCGTTCGGACGGAGAGCACGAGAGTTCACCGAGAGGCCCCGCCGGTTCGTCCGGCGGGGCCTCTCGCTGTCTGCCGACCGGCGGCCGCGGGTTCCGTGCGTGGGGGCGTCTCGCTGTTCGTGCGGCTCGTCGCCGCCGGTCTGTGCGGGGTCGCTCCGCCCGGCGGTCCAGCTGATTCGTACTGCTGTCGCGTGGTCGCGGAGAGTACGCGACCATGAGCACGACGGCGGGCGAACGTGGCCCGAGGCCGGGCTGTGCGGGAGGTGCGGAGATGGCGGGGTGCATACGGCGGCTGCCTGCTCGCCGGGTCCTGACTGCCGCCGCCGCGATGGTCGCGGCGTGGCTCGTATGGCGGCTGACGGCTCACACGGCGCCACCGGCCGGGGCCATGGCCCCGGTGCTCGGGTGGGGGCTGGGGCTGCTGCCCGTCCACGTGACGTTGACGGCACCGCGGCGCCGGGGAGGGGAGCCGAGGGTGCGCCGCCCGGCCCAGGAATACGAGTGGGGCCGGCGGCTGGGGTGGGAGCGCACGGGGACGGGTGAGGGTACGGGCGCGGGCGGGCCGGGAGCGGATACGGCGAACTGACGGGCGGAGCGGGCGAGTTCGAGGGGCATGTCGACCGTCGGTGGCGAGGGCTCGTCGCGGATCCGGGGCCCGTGGGGGCAGCTAAGGGTGGGGGCCCGGCTGACAGCGCGGGCAGTAGAAGGCGGTGCGGGGGCTGTCGGGCGGACCGTGCCGGCCCGTACGCACCGGGGTGCCGCAGCGGTGGCAGGGCCTGCCGGTGCGTCCGTACACCCACAGCGCGCGGTCGCGGTCGGGGCCCGTGCGCGCGGCGGCCTGGGTGGTACGGCGGTCGAGGCGGTCCTTGTTGGCGTCGAGGAGATTGCGGGCGGCGGCGACCAGCTTCTCCAGCCTGTGCGGCGGCAGTTCACCGACGGGTGTCCAGGGCGAGACGGCCGCGAGGAAGCACAGCTCGGCGGCGTAGACGTTG
The DNA here is from genome assembly GCF_012726265.1 of Streptomyces sp. HNM0575. Lineage (GTDB taxonomy): Bacteria > Actinomycetota > Actinomycetes > Streptomycetales > Streptomycetaceae > Streptomyces. Next base: position 19,551 of record NZ_JAASAG010000005.1, read on the forward strand.
CCGATGCCCGCGAGATTGCGCTGATCCAGAAGGGCCTCCACGAGGGGCCGGCCGGGGTCGGCGAGCAGGCGGCGCAGGGCCTCCGGCGCATCCCAGTCGGGGCCCAGCAGGTCGGGGCCCAGATGCCCCAGGGCCGCGGCCTCCTCGTCGGTGCGCAGCAGTTCGAGGAGTGGAAGTCGGTAGCCGGTGGCCGTGCCCGCGGCCGTCGCGAGCACCGCACGGATCTGATGAGACGGGCCGGCACCGCCCCGCGCGGGCCGCTCGGGGGTGCTCACCCGCCAGGCGCCCTCCATTCCGAGATGGGAGTGGACGGTGAGGCCGCCCTCGACGCGGATCAGGAGGTGCTTGCCGCGGGGCGCCGCCTCCAGAGCCCGGCGCCCGGCGAGATCGGTGGTCGCGAGCCGGGGGACGCGGAAGTCGGTGCGTGTCAGCGGCTTCCCCGCCAGCACCTCGTGCAGGCGCCGCGCCGTATACCAGACGGTGTCTCCTTCGGGCATGAGAACTCACCCTCGCAGAGCCGTCGGTGCGTCAAGTCGCCGCGGCGGACCGGCAGTCGGCCGGCGCACGGCCGTCGGTGGGCAGGTCGCACAAGTCACGGCGGTCATCGCGCCCGCAGCCGCAGACCGCGCGGAGTGGCATGGAAACCGGCGCTCTCCAGGAGAGTGCCGAACGGCGAGGAGAGGGCGGGCGATCCGTTGACGCGCTCCACGGTGACCGTGCCGAGCGCACCCTCCAGCGCCGCTCGCGCCAGGGCCTCTGCCGCCGTGACCGGTGCGGGCACACCGCCCGCCGCGTCCGTGACGGCGCCGGCCGGGGCCGTGACGCCGTCCGGCGACGACGCCCCCGGCCACACCAGCAGCGTCTTGCCGCCCCGCTCCATATAGATCGTCAGCTCACCGTCGACGAGGACGACCACGGCGCCCGCCTTGCGCCCCGGCTTGTGCGTCGCACCCTCGGGAGGATCGGGCCAGGGCAGGGCCGCGCCGTAGGCGTTCGCCGGGTCGGCCGCGGCCAGCACCACCGCGCGGAAGTGCTGCTCGCGCTCGCGCGCCGTGTGCACCGCGCGCAGCCTGTCGATGGCGCCGTCCATGGCGAACTGGGCCGCGCCCAGGCCCTCCACGACATATCCGCGCCGTGCCTGCCCGCTCTCCTCGAACGCGGACAGCACCTTGTACGCCGCGGAGAAACCGCCCTCTACTCCCTCGGCCGCCACCGCTCCCCGCGTGACGACGCCGTGCCGGTCGAGGAGCGTACGGGCAAGGGCGTGCGCACGGTGCGTCGCGTCCGTCTCGGCGGCCGGAAGCAGGGACCAGCGGCCCGCGACGGTCGGCGGGCCGTTACGGGAAGCGGTCGGCCGGTTCGTACCGCTGCGGGTGGCGGCCGCGGTCAGCGAGCCGTAACGCCCGCGCGGCACGGCACGTTTGGCGCGGTGCGCCGTCGAACCCGCCGTACGCCCGGAGCCGAGGAGGGCGCGAAGCGGTGCGAGCGTGTCGTTGGAGACGCGGCCGGACCAGGCCAGGTCCCAGAGGGCGTCGGCGAGCCGCGGATCGGTCGCCTCCGGCTCCGCGGTGGCACGCACATGGTCGGCGATCTGACGGAAGAACAGGCCGTATCCCGGGGCCAGCGCATCCAGCACGGCCTGATGGAGCGGGGTCAGCTCCACCGGCAGCGGGGGCGGCAGCAGCAGCGGCGCCGAATCCGCCGGATACAGCGACAGCCAGCCGTCCTTGCCGGGCAGCGAACCCGCACCGGCCCACAAGACCTCACCGGATGTGGTGAGTTCGTCCAGCATGCCCTGGCCGTAGTCGCGTACGCGGCCCGGGAGGACCAGCTTCTCCAGCGCCGACGCGGGCACCGGCGCGCCCTGCAACTGCTCGACGGTGCGCATCAGTCCGTCGATTCCGCGCACGCTGCCGGAGCCCGACGGGGACATGTGCTGCCACTGCGGCAGGAACGCGGCGAGGGCCGAGGCGGGCACCGGCTCCAGCTCCTGCCGCAGCGCGGCGAGCGAGCGGCGCCGCAGCCGGCGCAGCACCGCGGCGTCGCACCACTCCTGGCCCACCCCGGCGGGATGGAACTCGCCCTGCACGAGTCGCCCGCTCGCCGCGAGCCGCTGCAACGCCCCTTCCGCCACGGCGGTGCCCAGCCCGAAGTGCGCGGCGGCGTCGGCGGACACGAACGGCCCGTGCGTACGGGCGTAACGGGAGAGGAGGTCGCCGAGCGGGTCGGGCACAGGCTCCGTGAACGCCTCCGGGACACCCACCGGCAGCGCCGCGCCCAGAGCGTCCCGCAGACGGCCCGCGTCCTCCACCGCCGCGAAGCGCTCCTCCCCGGCGACGCGGACGCGGATCGCCCGCCGGGCCGACTCCAGCTCCGCCGCCCACCGCGGATCCGCGCCGCGCTCCCGCAGCGCGTCCGCCGTCAGGGGACCCAGCAGCCGCAGCACATCGGCGACGCCCTCGGCGTCCTTCACGCGGCGGTCCTCGCTGAGCCACTGCAACTCCCGCTCCAGCTCCGCCAGGACCTCCGGGTCGAGCAGCTCGCGCAGCTCCGCCTGGCCCAGCAGCTCGGCCAGCAGCCGGGAGTCCAGCGAGAGGGCCGCCGCACGGCGCTCCGCCAGCGGCGAATCCCCCTCGTAGAGATACTGCGCGACATAGCCGAAGAGCAGTGAGCGGGCGAAGGGGGACGGGTCGGTCGTGGTCACCTCGACCACGCGCACCCGGCGGGCCTCGACGTCGCCCATCAGCTCCGTGAGACCCGGCACGTCGAAGACGTCCTGGAGGCACTCCCGCACCGCCTCCAGCACGATCGGGAACGAGCCGAACTCCGAGGCGACCTGGAGCAGTTGGGCCGCGCGCTGCCGCTGCTGCCAGAGCGGGGTGCGCTTCCCGGGATTCCGGCGCGGGAGCAGCAGGGCGCGCGCCGCGCACTCACGGAACCGCGCCGCGAAGAGCGCCGAGCCGCCCACCTGGTCGGTGACGATCTGCTCGACGTCCCCCGCGTCGAACAGCACGTCGGAGACGCCGACCGGGGCCTGCCCGTCGTCGAAGGCCGTGCCACCGCCGACCTCACCACCGGAGCCGGAGCCGGCGCCGGAGCCGCCGCCGGACGGCGGACCCGAGGCCGCCTCCTCCAGCAGGTCGAGGCCCATCACATCCGCGTCGGGAAGGCGCAGCACCAGACCGTCGTCGGCGTGCATGACCTGGGCGTCCATGCCGTACCGCTCGGTGAGGCGGGCGCCCAGGGCCAGCGCCCACGGTGCGTGCACCTGCGCACCGAAGGGCGAGTGCACCACCACCCGCCAGTCGCCCAGCTCGTCACGGAAGCGCTCGACCACGATCGTGCGGTCGTCCGGGACATGGCCGCAGGCCTCGCGCTGCTCGTCGAGATACGCGAGCAGATTGCCGGCGGCCAGCTCGTCGAGACCCGCGGCGGACAGCCGCCCCCGCGCGTCCTCCCGGCCGAGCGAACCGATCTCGCGCAGGAACGCACCCAGCGCACGCCCCAACTCCAGCGGGCGGCCCAGCTGATCGCCCTTCCAGAACGGCAGCCGGCCGGGCACGCCCGGAGCCGGAGTGACCAGCACCCGGTCCCGGGTGATGTCCTCGATCCGCCACGAGGTCGTGCCCAGCGTGAACACGTCTCCCACGCGCGACTCGTAGACCATCTCCTCGTCCAGCTCACCGACCCGGCCGCCGCCCTTCTTGGGATCGGCACCCGCCAGGAAGACACCGAAGAGACCGCGATCCGGGATCGTGCCCCCCGAGGTGACGGCGAGCCGCTGGGCGCCCGGCCTGCCGGTCACCGTCTGCGCGACCCTGTCCCACACCAGCCGCGGCCGCAGCTCCGCGAAGGCGTCGGACGGATAGCGGCCCGCGAGCATGTCCAGCACCGCGTGGTACGCCGACTCGGGCAGCGATGCGAAAGGCGCCGCGCGGCGCACGACCAGCAGCAGCTCCTCAACGTCCCACGTGTCCACCGAGACCATCGCGACCAGCTGCTGCGCCAGCACGTCCAGCGGATTCGACGGGATGCGCAGCGCCTCGATCGCGCCCTCGCGCATCCGCTCCGTGACGACCGCCGACTGCACCAGATCACCGCGGTACTTGGGGAAGACCACACCGGCCGAGACGGCGCCCACCTGATGCCCGGCACGCCCCACACGCTGAAGCCCCGACGCGACCGAGGGCGGCGACTCGACCTGCACGACCAGGTCCACCGCGCCCATGTCGATGCCCAGCTCCAGGCTGGAGGTCGCGACGACGGCGGGCAGCCGCCCCGACTTCAGCTCCTCCTCCACCACCGCGCGCTGGTCCTTGGAGACCGAGCCGTGGTGCGCACGGGCCAGCAGCGGCGGTGCTCCCTTCGCCGACCCCGCCTCGGCCATGACCTCCGCCGGCGAATGGTGCTCGGGCATCGGCTCGCCCGTGGCGCGCTCGTACGCGATCTCGTTGAGCCTGTTGCACAGACGCTCGGCGAGGCGGCGGGAGTTGGCGAAGACGATCGTGGAGCGGTGCGCCTGCACGAGGTCGGCGATGCGCTCCTCAACGGACGGCCAGATCGAGGGCTTCGCGCCGCCCCCGGGCCCCCCGCCGGAGCCCGCGCCGCCGGCGGCGTCCTGCGCGGGCGAGCCGCCCAGCTCGCCCATGTCCTCCACGGGCACCACCACCGACAGGTCGAACTCCTTGCCGGAGGGCGGCTGCACGACCGTGGCCTTGCGCTGCGGTGAGAGGAAACGCGCCACCTCGTCCACCGGGCGCACCGTCGCGGAGAGGCCGATACGGCGTGCGGGCCGCTCCAGCAACTCGTCCAACCGCTCCAGGGACAGGGCGAGATGGGCACCGCGCTTGGTGCCGGCCACCGCGTGCACCTCGTCCAGGATCACCGTCTCCACACCGGAGAGGGCCTCACGGGCGGCGGAGGTGAGCATCAGGAACAGCGACTCCGGCGTGGTGATCATGATGTCCGGCGGGCGGCGCGCCAGCGAGCGCCGCTCGGCGGCCGGGGTGTCACCGGAGCGGATGCCGACCCTGATCTCGGGCTCAGGCAGGCCGAGACGCACGGACTCCTGGCGGATGCCGGTCAGCGGACTGCGCAGATTGCGCTCCACGTCGACCGCGAGGGCCTTCAGCGGCGAGACGTACAGCACGCGGCACCGCTTGACCGGGTCCGCCGGAGGGGGAGCGGAGGCCAGCCTGTCGAGCGAGGCGAGGAAAGCGGCGAGGGTCTTGCCCGAGCCGGTGGGCGCCACGACCAGCGCGTCCGACTCCTCGGCCAGCGCCCGCCAGGCGCCCGCCTGCGCGGAGGTGGGCGCGCGGAACGCCCCCGTGAACCAGGCGCGGGTCGCGGGGGAGAAGACGTCGAGCGCCGAGGCCGCCGAGGCGTCCGGCGCGGAGCCCGATGAGGGGCCCGGCGAGGTCTGACCCATGCTGTCCATCGTGCACCTCGCCACTGACAACGCACCTCACCGCCGGGCGACCCGGACACCCGGCGCAGAATGGGGCCCATGGGAGCGGGCGAGAGCGCACGGCACTGGCGGCATCCGATGCTGCCGGACGTCGATCTGCTGCACGCCCGTTATCTGCGCAAGACGTTCGCCCGGCACACGCATGACGCCTACGTCATCGGGGCCGTCACCGAGGGCGTGGAGGCCTTCCGGCAGCGCGGCACCGAGCACCGTGCCGGGCCCGGCGGGCTCGCGCTGATCAACCCCGGCGTCCCGCACTCGGCACACGCGGGCGTTCCGGAGGGCTGGCGCTACGACGTGCTGTATCCGGCACCCGGACTCGTCGCCCGGATCGCCGCCGAGACCACGCCGCTGCGCGGCACCCCCGGCTTCGTCGCCGCAGTGGTGCACGACTCCGGGAGCGCCCGTCTCGTCGCCGGCGTGCACCGCGCGGCGGAGGGCGGCCAGCCGCTCGCCGCGGACAGCCTGCTGCGGATCGTGGTGGCCCGCGTGCTCCGGCTGTACGGCGGCGCGCTCTCGTCGCGCCCCGTCGCCTCTGCGGGCGCCCGTACCGCCGAGCGCGCCCGCGCCGTCCTGGAGGAGCGGATGGCCGATCCGCCCACCCTGGAGGCGCTCGCGGGCGAGCTGGCTACCGGCACCTTCGCGCTGCTGCGCGCATACCGCGAGCGGTACGGGATGCCGCCGCACGCCTGGCTGAACGACGCCCGCGTGCACCGGGCGCGGACCCTGCTCGACTCCGGTGTGCCGCCCGCGGAGACCGCCGCGGCGGTGGGCTTCACCGACCAGTCGCACCTCAGCCGGCACTTCGGGCGCACCGTGGGCGTACCGCCCGGCGCCTACCAGCGTGAGCGCCTGCGTCCCAGGTGAACGGCCCGAACGCATCGCGTGGAAGTCCTGGCCGCCGCCCGGCGACCGGTCCCCGTAGCGCAAAAACGTACAAGACCAGGGCTGTGCGTCCCGGCTAGCGTGACGCGCGTGCTCGAACAGAAGGACGACTCAGACTCTGCCACCGGCCCGCCGCCGGATACGCCGCAGCGTGACCGTGCCGTCGTGCGCGACGCGCTGGGCGTGGGCGTCGCGGTCGGTCTCTCCGGCTTCGCCTTCGGCGTGACCGCGGTGGAGGCCGGCATCAGCACCGCCCAGGCGTGCGCGCTGAGCCTGCTGGTCTTCACCGGCGCCTCGCAGTTCGCCCTCGTCGGGGCGCTCGCCGCGGGCGCGGGACCGCTCACCGCCGCGGCCGGTGCGTTCTTCCTCGGCGTGCGGAACGCCTTCTACGGTCTGCGGCTCGCCGCACTGCTGCGGCTGCCGCGTGCCGTACGTCCGCTCGCCGCCCACATGGTCATCGACGAGACGGCGGCGGTCACCCTCGCACAGCGGACCCGGCGCAGCGCCCGCATCGGCTTCACCGTCACCGGCGTGACGGTCTTCGTCCTGTGGAACCTCACCACGCTGCTCGGTGCGCTCGGGGCGGGCGCACTGGGCGACACCGCGACATGGGGACTGGACGCGGCCGGTCCCGCGGTCTTCCTCGCGCTGCTGGCGCCCATGCTCCGTACCGGCGCGGCCCGCGCGACCGCGGCTCTGGGCGCGGCACTCGGCCTCGGGCTGCTGCCCGTACTGCCGGGCGGAGTGCCGGTGCTGCTCGCGGCGCTGGCGGCACCGGCCGTGCTGCTGGCGCAGGGGCTGAGGGACAGGCGGCGGGGGCGGAAGCCGGGCGGCGGCTGCGCAGCGTCGGAGGACGGGATCGGCACCGGCACCGGTACCGAGGAGGCCACCGGTACCGCGGAGGCCACCGGCACCGAGGAGGCCACCGTCCCCGAGGAGGCCCCCGGTTCCGAGGACGGCGCCGGGCCGGGGGAGGGGCGGCTGTGAGCGTGTGGATCGCCGTCGGCGTGACGGCCCTCGGCTGCTACGCCGCGAAGCTGCTGGGGCTGTCCGTGCCGCAGGGCATGCTTGAACACCCCTTCGTCAAGCGGCTCGTGACGCTGCTTCCGGTCGCGCTGCTCGCCGCGCTGACGGCGCAGCAGACCTTCGGCGACGGCGGCTCGCTGCTGTTGGACGCGAGGGCCGCCGGGCTCGGGGCGGCGGCGGTGACGCTGGTGCTGCGGGCTCCCTTCCTGGTGGTCATCGCCACGGCGGTGCTGGTCACCGCGGCGGTACGGGCGCTGGGATGGGGCGCATGAGGAGCGGGGAGCCGGGTCCGGAGCCGGGGGCCGTGTACGGCGGGCGCACGGCAGGCCGGGCCGGGGCTGGATACTGGACCCATGCGGTTGACTGACTTCTGGCAGCGGATGGCGGAGCACTTCGGCGAGACCTACGCGGACTCCTTCGCCCGTGACCATGTGATGTCGGAGCTCGGCGGCCGTACGGTGCACGAGGCCCTGGCGGCCGGCTGGGACGCGAAGGACATCTGGCGCACCGTCTGCGCCGTCATGGACGTGCCCGCAGAGAAGCGGTGAACGCCGTACGGGCGGCAGCGTCAGCCCGGCCCAACTCGCCCTTTTGAACAGGGATTTCGTGAGTTGTCCACAGATTTTCAGAGTGGGTTGACGTAAAAATCGAACATCGATTCTTATGGAGGCCCTGGCGGGTACTCCCGCTCCGGCCTTCCGGCCGGGGAGCGGGGAGCCGGGCCGATTGTCAGTGGCAGACGCTAGCGTCGTGGACGTGAAGCGATCGACTCAAGCAAACCGGGTGGCACCCATGGCAGAAACCGACCGCGAGAAGGCGCTCGAAACCGCCCTCGCGCAGATTGAGCGGCAGTTCGGCAAGGGCGCCGTGATGCGCATGGGGGAGCGGCCGAACGAGCCGGTCGAGGTCATCCCCACCGGGTCCACCGCTCTCGACGTCGCACTCGGCGCCGGAGGTCTCCCCCGCGGCCGCGTGGTGGAGGTGTACGGGCCGGAGTCCTCCGGCAAGACGACCCTGACGCTGCACGCGGTGGCCAACGCGCAGAAGGGCGGCGGCACCGTCGCGTTCGTCGACGCCGAGCACGCGCTCGACCCGGAGTACGCGAAGAAGCTCGGCGTCGACACGGACGCGCTGATCCTCTCCCAGCCGGACAACGGCGAACAGGCCCTGGAAATCACGGACATGCTCATCCGCTCCGGCGCGCTCGACCTGATCGTCATCGACTCCGTCGCCGCGCTCGTGCCGCGTGCGGAGATCGAGGGCGAGATGGGCGACTCGCATGTGGGTCTCCAGGCCCGGCTGATGAGCCAGGCGCTGCGGAAGATCACCGGTGCGCTCAACCACTCCAAGACCACGGCGATCTTCATCAACCAGCTGCGTGAGAAGGTCGGGGTCATGTTCGGGTCGCCGGAGACCACGACCGGCGGCCGGGCGCTGAAGTTCTACGCATCCGTGCGGCTCGACATCCGCCGGATCGAGACGCTCAAGGACGGCACCGACGCGGTGGGCAACCGCACCCGGGTCAAGGTCGTGAAGAACAAGGTCGCACCGCCGTTCAAGCAGGCCGAGTTCGACATCCTCTACGGACAGGGCATCAGCCGCGAGGGCGGGCTGATCGACATGGGCGTGGAGAACGGCTTCATCCGCAAGTCCGGCGCCTGGTACACGTACGAGGGCGATCAGCTGGGCCAGGGCAAGGAGAACGCCCGCAACTTCCTGCGTGACAACCCCGATCTGGCCAACGAGATCGAGAAGAAGATCAAGGAGAAGCTGGGCATCGGTGTGGCGCCGGAGGAGCCCGGCGGCGAGCCGGGTGCCGATGCCGCCGGCGCGGCCGTGCCTCCCGCTGACGGGGCGGTCGACGCGGGGAAGGCGGCGCCGGTGTCGAAGGCGAAGGCTCCCAAGTCGGCTGCCACGAAGAGCTGATCCGTGACGCGGCGCACGCCATGGCCGGATCAAGACAGCGGTGGCCCCACTTCGTCGAGGGCCGAGGTGGGGTCACCGCGCAAGTCCCGTAGGTCACGCGGACGTTCGTCCGGTGGTCCGCTGCGCTCGGACGAGGGTGAGCCGTCCTCCGACGACGCCGAGGAGGGGGAGTACCCGGGCCCTGGGTACGGGGACGACGGCGACAGAGAGGACGGCGACGGCGATCCGGATGGCGATGGGGAAGCCGGCAGCCGGAAGGGCAGGGGTGGTACGCCGGGGCCGGGCAGTGATCCGGCGAAGGATCCGCCGAAGGACCCGGTGGAGCAGGCGCGGTCGATTTGTCTGAGACTGCTCACCGGTACGCCGAGGACGCGGCAGCAGCTCGCCGGCGCCCTGCGTAAACGGGAGATCCCCGACGAGGCCGCCGAAGAGGTGCTTTCGCGCTTCGAGGAGGTCGGGCTGATCGACGACGTCGCCTTCGCGGACGCGTGGGTGGAGTCCCGCCATCACAGCCGTGGGCTCGCGCGGGGGGCGCTCGCTCGTGAGCTGCGTACCAAGGGCGTGGACTCCCAGGTCATCGAGGACGCCGTGGGCCAACTCGACGCGGAGCGCGAGGCGGAGACGGCACGCGCTCTGGTGGAGGGCAAGCTGCGCTCCACCAGGGGGCTGGACCGGGAGAAGCGCATACGACGCCTCGCCGGGATGCTCGCTCGCAGGGGGTACGGGGAGGGGCTGGCGCTGCGGGTCGTACGGCAGGCGCTGGAGGAAGAGGGAGAGGACTCCGAGGCGCTGGACCGGTATCTGCCGGACGAGTAGCCGCGGTGCTCGCCCGGCCGCAACTCCTCCCCGTCTCCTTGCACTTCGGCACTCCCGCGGACGGCGCCTCGGCCTAACGGCGTGCCCCGCGGGAGGGGGCGGGGGGGCGGTGATCCGGCAGGGTGCCGCCGCGTACCGCGTCGGCGACCGATCTCAACTGGGCGGTGCGCGGGCCCGGCAGGGCCGCCACCAGATGACCGTCGGGCCGTATCATCAGCAGGGTGTGCGCCGCGGCGCCCGGATACTCCTCCGTCACCAGCAGCCTGGCCTTGAGGGGCAACGCGCCGACGGCGGCGGCGAGTTCGGGCATCATGCCCGCCGAGAGCCAGTGGCGGCTGTCCCACACGGCGGTGCCGGGTGCGACGAGCAGCACCGTGAGCTCGCAGTCCGGGCCCGTGAGTTGCTCGCGAAGCCGTCCGCGCTCCCCGTTCAGCGCGATCACGGGCACGTCGGCGACGGGCGCCCCGGGCGGCGTCTCGACGGGCACGGTGTCGACGGCGTTCCGCGGAGGGGTGAGCGGCGAGCCCCGGTACACGGCGGGTGCGCCCAGCAGCCCGCGTCCCAGGTGACCGTCCGTCAGCAGCTCCAGCGGGGTGCGGGAGCCGCCGCCCGGCAGCATCGACCGCAGCCCTCCGCCCTCCCGGCGTACCAGGGGCAGGGCCTGGTCGACGGCGCGCAGCCGGGCTCCGACGGCGCCGCGCCGTTCCGACTCGTAGCTGTCCAGGAGGACTTCGACCGCGTCGCGGTCGACGCGGGGTCCACGTACGCCGTTGGCTTCGTGCCAGGCCATTGCGAGTTTCCAGGCGAGGTTCGCGGCGTCGCGCAGCCCTTCGTCCACGGACTGGACGCCGAGCGCGCCGACGAGATGGGCCGCGTCGCCCGCGAGGAACGTGCGCTGCACGCGCCAGCGGCGGGCGAGGCGCTGGTGGGAGGTGTACACGCCGGTGTCGAGGAGCTCGTACGGCGCGGCCTCACCCGTGGAGCCGGCAGCGGCCCCCGCACCGGCCCCCGCACCCGCACCGGCAACGGTGCCCGCGCCCGAACCGGCACCGGCTCCCGCGCCACCTCCGTCCGCGTGCCACTGTCCGAGCGTGTCGTGGATGCGTTCCAACAGGGCTTCCGGCGTGACGAGTTCGCCGCGCGGCGGAAGCAGCCAGTCCAGCCGCCACGCCCCGTCCGGCAGCGGGCGGGCCGTCACCTCCGTCTGCGGTACGGATCCCGCCGGGCCCGTCCGTCCGGCGCCTCCTCCGCCACCCAGTTCACGGTGCAGCAGGGCCTGTTCACCCCAGGGAAGCTCCGTCCGCAGCGCCGCGACCGCGTGCCGTTCGACGGCGGTGCGGCCCGCGAATCCCACACCGAGGAGTTTCCTCACGGTCGATCGCGCCCCGTCGCAGCCGACCAGATAGCTGCCGCGCCACCAGGTGCCGCCACGGGCCGCCGCACGGGAGTCGCCATGCGCACCGGAACCGCCCGGCCCGCCGGATCCGGAGTCCCCTTCGCCGCCGCCGTCCTCGTCGCCAGCCGGCAGGAGTGCCCCGCGTGGTCTGGTGTGCGCGGTGACCCCGGTCGCGTCCTGCTCGATGATGTCGACGTGGCTGCGCGTGACGATCTGGGCGAGCCGCTCCTTCCCGATCGCGGCACGAAGACCCCGTTCCAGCTCGTGCTGTTCCACATGGACCGGGGAGGTCTCGTCGGTCAACTCGACGTCCTGGACGAGCTGCCGGCGGCGCCGTGTGCTCCAGCGGGTCCAGCGGGCGCAAGGAACGGTGGTGTGCGGGGCGGTCAACGCCGTGAGCCATGAGGCAGTGTCGGGGCGGAGGACACAGCTGCGGGCCGCACGCACGGTCGCTTCGCCGTGGCCGTTGTCCAGCACGAGTGACGGCACTCCCGACTTCGCGAGTGCCAGTGACAGGGCGAGTCCGGCCGGCCCCGCGCCGACGACGATGACTTCGGACTCGCTCACGCGCTGCTCTCCGAGCGGTGCCGGGCACCGCGGACCGCCCGGCCCGCACCGGCGGTTGAGAAGGCGGAAGCGGAAGCGGGTGGAGCACAGTGCGCGATCACGAAACGTATGCAACCCAGTGCCAGGTCACGCGTCAAGCTGAGCCGGAACGGCGGGAGCGGCGGCCCGGACAGACCGTGACAAGTCCAGGCCGCCGCCCCTGAGTTCGGCTCGCGCGCTCCAGCCCGTCCCTCTCCCCGGCTCTCCGGGCCCGCGCGCTCCGCGTCCGGCAGCTTTCCGCGTCCGCTCGCCCTCCGCCCGCGTTCCGTGAGCACGGGCGGCCCGGCGTCAGGCCGCGGGCCCCGCGCCGCCGCCCATGTCTGGTGCCGCGGTCTGCGCCTCGGCCACCTGGATGCCGGTCTTGGCGCGGCGTCCGCGCCGCTCGATCCAGTTCGCGAGTGCGGACAGGGCGAGGCACATGGCGACGTAGATGGCGCCGAAGACCAGCACGACGGGCACGTACGGGTTCTCCCCGTCGACGAGGATGGTGCTGGCCAACTGCCGTCCGGCGTAGAGCAGTTCCTCGTAGGTGATGACGAAGCCGAGCGAGGTGTCCTTCAGCGTCACGACGAGCTGGCTGACGATCGTCGGCAGCATGGACCGTACGGCCTGCGGGATGAGGACCGTCGTCATCACCTGGGTCTTGCTCATGCCCAGCGCGTACGCGGCCTCGGTCTGCCCCTTGGGCACCGCGAGGATTCCGGCGCGCAGCACCTCGGCCTGCACCGCGCCGTTGTACAGCGTGAGGCCCAGGACCACCGCCCACAGCGGCTCGCTGGTGAAGAAGCCGACCCACAGCACGTAGATGGTGATCAGCAGGGGCACGGCGCGGAACAGTTCGATGACGCCGGTCGCGGCCCAGCTGACGGGCCTGTGGTCGGACAGCCGCGCCACGGCGAGCAGTGCGGCGAGCACCAGCGACAGCACGCCCGCCATCGCGAAGGCCTGAAGGGTGCTGATGATGCCCTCGGCGATGGAGTTGCGTACGCCCTGGTAGTTGAAGATGTCCCACATCGCGCCGTTCAGCTGGCCCTTGGCCGCCAGCCGGTAGACGACGAAGGCGAGGAGAGCGAGGAGCACGGCGGTGCCGACGACGGCGTAAGTGCGGTTGCGCGCGCGGGCCTTGGGACCCGGTGCGTCGAAGAGTACGGACGAGCTCATCGGGCGACCTCCAGCCTGCGCTCCAGCAACCGGAAGAGGCCGCTGATCAGGAAGACGAGCACGAGGTAGGCGAGGGCCACCCAGACGAAGATGACCATGACGTTGTAGCCCTTGTCGCTCAGCACCTTCTGGACGCTGAAGAGCTCGGGGTTGTTGAAGGCGCCGGCGATAGCGGAGTTCTTGGTGAGGGCGATCATGATGCTGCTCAGCGGCGGGATCACGGTCCGGGTCGCCTGCGGGAGCACCACCATGCGGAGCGTCTGCACGAAGGTCATGCCCAGGCTGCGGGCGGCCTCCGCCTGCCCGAGCGGCACGGTGCTGATGCCGGAGCGCACCGCCTCGCACACGAACGACGAGGTGTAGAAGCCCAGCGCCAGCACGCCCAGGATGTACGTGCTGATGCCGGGGAAGGCTATTTGCGGCAGTACGAAGAAGGCCACGAGGAACAGCAGCGTCAGTGGGGTGTTGCGCAGCACCGTGACCCACGCGGTGCCGAACGCGCGCAGCGGCGGCACCGGCGAGACCCGGAAGCCGGCTATCAGCACGCCGAGCACGAGGGAGAGCGCGGCGCTGGCCGCGGTCAGAGAGACCGTTCCGATGAATCCGTCTCGGAACAGGTCCAGGTGGTCGAGCAGAACATTCATGGGGTCTCCGCAGGGCGGTCAGGGAAGACCGCGTCCCGTACGCCCGCCCGTGCTTGGAAGGGCGTACGGGACGCGGGTGGCGCGCCGGGCGGCCGGAGCCGCGCCGACGGGCGCCGGCTCCGAGCCGTCGGCTCTCGAGCCTCGGCGCTGAGCCGTCAGTTGCGCTCCAGGGCCGGCGGCTCCTCGAACTTCGAGCCGGACTTGCCCAGCGTCGCGTCGTAGGCCTTCTTGTAGCTGCCGTCCTTCTGGTGCGCCTCGACGGCGTCGAGCACGGCGTTCTGGAGCTCCTTGTCGCCCTTCTTCAGGCCGATGCCGTACGGCTCCTCGCTGAAGGTCTTGCCGACGACCTTGAGCTTGGTCGGACGCTCGGCGGCGTAGCCCTTGAGAATCGCGTCGTCGGTGGTCATGGCGTCGACCTGGCCGTCGAGGAGCTGCTTGACGCAGTCCGTGTACTTGCCGAACTCGACCGGCTCGGCCCCGTACTTGGACTTGTTGTCCTTGAGGTTCTGAAGCGGCGTGGAGCCGGTGATGGAACAGACCTTCTTGCCCTTGATGCTGTCGGGGCCCTTGATCGACTTCTCGTCCTTGCGGACCAGCAGGTCCTGACCGGCCATGTAGTACGGGCCGGCGAAGGCGACCTGCTTCTTCCGCTCGTCGTTGATGGTGTACGTGCCCACCATCAGGTCGACCTGGCCCTTCGAGATCGCCGTCTCGCGGACCGAGGAGTCGATCGTCTTGAACTGGATGTCCTTCGCGCCGAAGCCCAGGTCGGCGGCGACCATCTTGGCGACCTCGATGTCGAAGCCCTCGTACTTATTGGTCGAGGGGTCCTGGAAGCCGAGGTAGGGCTGGTCGGACTTGGCGCCGATGATCAGCTTGCCGCGCTTCTGCGCCTTCTTGATCACGGGGGAGTCGACCTTGACGTCCTTGGCGACCTCGTACGTCGGCAGCGCCTTGGTGTCCGTGTCACCGCCCGGCTTGTCACCGGCGGTGCCCTTCTTGCCTCCGCAGGCGGTGGCTGACAGGGCGAGCGTGAGGACCACGGCCGCCGAGGCGGCGGTCTTGCGGAACTTCATGATGGGCATCCCTTGCTAGGTGTTCTGCTGCTGGTCGGCGGTCGTGCGGGCGGTCTCGTACGGTGCGTACGGGCACGTGCACGGGTCGTACGACGTCGGTGGCCGTACGCCGGGTTCCGCCGGTCCGTGGGCCTTGCGGTCCGCCGCGGCGCCCGGCCCCCCGGCTGCCGGTGGGGTGGCAGCCGGACGGCCGGCGAACCGGGCGGCGGGACCGGCGTTCGCTCCGTGCGGGCGGACTCGTCGCCGGCGGTCGTGCTGGTGCGGATGCTGCTTCTGGCGCTGCCTCTGGGGTCTGGTGCTGAACTCGGATCGTGCTGGAACTCGGATCTGAACGGTTCGGATCGGAACGGATCGGAATGCTGGACGTGCTCCGGAGTTCCGGAGTTCTGGTGTCTGCCGCCTGGCGAAGAACTCCCTCAGCGGCACATCAGTGGTGAAGGATCTTCGCGAGGAAGTCCTTCGCCCGGTCACTGCGGGGGTTGTTGAAGAACTGGTCCGGAGTCGCCTCCTCGACGATCCGGCCGTCCGACATGAAGACGACCCGGTTCGCCGCCGAGCGCGCGAAGCCCATCTCGTGCGTGACGACGACCATCGTCATGCCCTCGTCGGCGAGCTGCTTCATCACCTCGAGGACCTCGTTGATCATCTCGGGGTCCAGCGCGGAGGTGGGCTCGTCGAAGAGCATCACCTTGGGGTCCATGGCGAGCGCGCGGGCGATGGCCACCCGCTGCTGCTGACCCCCGGAGAGCTGCGCGGGGTACTTGTCGGCCTGGTTGCCGACCCCGACCCGGTCGAGAAGCGCCCGCGCCTTCGTCTCGGCGGCCTGCTTGTCGGTGCGGCGGACCTTGGTCTGGCCGAGCATCACGTTCTCGAGCACCGTCTTGTGCGCGAAGAGGTTGAAGGCCTGGAAGACCATTCCGACGTCCGCACGGAGCCTGGCCAGCGGCTTGCCCTCCTCGGGCAGCGGCTTGCCGTCGATGGAGATGCTGCCGGAGTCGACGGTCTCGAGGCGGTTGATGGTGCGGCACAGCGTCGACTTGCCCGACCCGGAGGGCCCGATGACGACGACGACCTCTCCGCGGGCGATGGTCAGGTCGATGTCCTGGAGCACGTGCAGAGCACCGAAGTGCTTGTTCACGTGGTCCAGTACGACCAGATCGTCCGCGGCCGCCGCGGCGTCCTTGGCCACCGATACTTCGCTCATCGGCGTGTAGCTCCGTCCTCGTCGGTTGCGAGGACACTAATGAGCGACTGCCAGCAGCGTCATTACATCTGAGGGGAAATTGAGCATAACGATCCCGTCGCGGAACGGACCCGGCCACGCAGGCGGCGCGGAATCCGTAGTCTGTCGTACCGGCTGAATAACGGAAGCCCCGTGCCACAGGGAGCCCCTTGACTCACCTGCGCCGATACGGGTGGATGCAGTACCCGGGCGCGTGGACGCATGTGCCGGATCGTGTACGACCGCGCGCCGGGGCGGCATCGCGGAGGGAGGGAGGCCCGAGTGAGGCTGCTGCTCGTCGAGGACGACATCCACGTCGCCACGGCGCTCTCCGCCGTGCTCGCACGGCACGGCTTCGACGTCGTGCACGCCCGCGGCGGCGAGGAGGCCCTGCGTGAGCTTCTGCCCTCCGAGGACGTGGCGCCCTTCGGCGTCGTGCTGCTCGATCTGGGCCTGCCGGACCAGGACGGCTTCGAAGTCTGCGGCCGTATAAGGAAGATCAGCTCCACGCCCGTGATCATGGTGACGGCGCGCGGCGGCGTGCGCTCCCGTATCCACGGTCTCAACCTCGGCGCCGACGACTACGTCGTGAAGCCTTACGACACCGGCGAGCTGCTGGCCCGTATCCATGCCGTCAGCCGCCGTGCCGCCCCCGAGGAGAGCGCGGAGTCGGGGCGCGACGAGAACACCCCCGCGGACAGCACGCTCCGGGTCGGTGCCGTGACCATCGAACTGCCCACCCGGCAGGTGTGCGTGGACGGGTCCCCCGTGGCCCTGACGCGGAAGGAGTTCGACGTGCTGGCGCTGCTCGCACAGCGGCCCGGTGTCGTCTTCCGGCGCGAGCAGATCATCAGCGAGGTCTGGCGCACCAGCTGGGAGGGGACGGGGCGGACCCTGGAGGTGCATGTGGCGTCGCTGCGCTCGAAGCTGCGGCTGCCCGCGCTGATCGAGACCGTGCGCGGAGTCGGCTACCGCCTCGTCGAACCGTCGCAGACGGCTTAGGCGTACGGGCCGGGATACCGAGGGACCAGGGGACCGGGAGCCGAAGAGAACATGCACGCACGTCTGCTGCCACTGCTGATCGTCCTGCTCGCCGGTGTGCTGCTCGCCCTGGGCTTCCCGCTCGCCATGAGCCAGGCCGCGGCCGAGCAGCAGCGCGTCGTCGTCGACCGCATCGACGACACCGCGCGCTTCGCCGCGCTCGCCCAGTTCGTGGCCTCCTCGCCGGACGAGGACGAGCGGCTGGCCATACTCCGGGACGAATTGCACCGCTATCACACCCTGTACGGCATCGACGCCGGCGTCTTCCTGCGCGACGGCCGCGCCCTCGGCGTCTCGCCCGGCGGCTGGAGGGTGCCGGAGTCGGGCCAGGGCGCGGACGCGTTCGCGGAGGCGCTCGCGGGCCGGCGCAGCCACGACCCCGAGCAGGTGTGGCCGTGGCAGGACGAGCACATAGCCGTCGCCTCGCCCGTCATCCGGGACGGCGACGTGGCGGCGGTCGTCCTCACCGATTCGCCGACGGGGCAGATGCGTTCGCGCATCCTCCAGGGCTGGCTTCCGATCGTCGCCGGAGAGGCGGCGGCGATGCTGCTCGCCGTGGGGCTGGCGCTGCGGCTGACGGGATGGGTGCTGCGTCCCGTGCGTACGCTGGACCGGGCCGCGCACGAGATCGCCGTCGGCGAGTTCAAGTCCCGTGTCGCCGCGTCGGGCGGCCCTCCCGAGTTGCAGCGGCTTGCCCACTCCTTCAACGAGATGGCCGACAACGTCGAGAACGTGCTGGAGCAGCAGCGCGCCTTCGTCGCCGACGCCTCGCACCAGCTGCGCAATCCGCTCTCCGCGCTGCTGCTGCGGATCGAGCTGCTCGGTCTCGAACTGCCCGAGGGGGACGAGGAGTTCAAGTCCGTACAGGCCGAGGGGAACCGTCTGGCCCGGGTGCTGGACGATCTGCTCGCCCTGGCCCTCGCCGAGCACTCACCCGCCGACCTCCAGCTGACGGACGTCGCGGAGGTGGCGGCCGAGCGCGTCGAGGCATGGCGTCCCGTCGCGGAGATCAAGGGCGTCGTGCTGGAGTGGGCGGGCCGCAAGGCGGTGACGGGATGGGCCGATCCGGTCGCGCTGTCCAGCGCGCTGGACGCCGTCGTCGACAACGCGATCAAGTTCACGCCGGAAGGCGAGAGCGTCACCGTCGGCGTCTCCAGGGAGAACTCCAGCGTCATCCTGGAGATCGCGGACCACGGGCCGGGGCTCACCGAGGAGGAGATGGAGCGCATCGGCGACCGCTTCTGGCGCAGCAACCGCCACCAGAACATCTCGGGCTCGGGACTCGGGCTGTCCATCACCAGGGCGCTGCTCGCATCGGGCGGGGCGAAGCTGGAGTACGCACACAACGACCCGAAGGGCCTGCGCGTCGTGATCACCGTGCCGCGCACCCGCCCGTCGGCGGACGACGACGAGGGGGGAGACGCCGGGAGCCGGGCGGTGGTCTCCTTGATCAAGCGCCCGAAGGAGCCCGCCTCCAGGGAGGGGTGACGGGCGTGCGCGGGCCCGGCCCTCGCTCGGAACCCCAGCCCGCCGGTCCGCCGGTCCGACGGTCCGCCGGGACGGCGGGGCGGAGCCCGACGTGCGGGCCCCGCCTGCCGGTCACGTGTCTGCCGGCCTCACGCCTGCCGGTCACGCGCCTGTCGCGGGCCTTCGGCTCCCTACGCCCTCGCCAGGCGGAGCGTCAGGATCTGGAAGGGCCGCAGAGTCACCTGGACCGAGCCGTCCGGCGAGAGGCCGTACGTACCGGCGCCCTCCATCGGGCGTTCCAGTAGGTCCGTCTCGCTCACCGACGTCACCGGCGTGCCGGCCGACAGCACCGCGTGGGCCCGACCGCCGTGCGACTCGTACAGCCGCACCACCACGTCGCCGCTGCGGTCGTCCGCCAGCTTGACCGCTTCGACGACCACCTGGTCGTCGTCGACGCCGACCAACGGGGCGACCGCGGAGCCGCCGCCGTGCACCGTGCGTTCCGGGAGGTTGATCCGGTGGCCCTCCCGCACCGCGTCACCGACGGTCGCGCCGGGTGCGAGCGCGAAGCGCAGCCGGTGCGTGCCCTGGTCGGTCTCCGGGTCCGGGTAGCGGGGCGCGCGCAGCAGCGAGAGGCGCACGGTGGTGGTCTGCCCGCCGTCCTCGCGGACCGTACGGGTCACGTCGTGCCCGTACGTCGAGTCGTTGACGAGCGCCGCGCCCCAGCCGGGCTCCTCAACCTGGATCCAGCGGTGCGCGCAGATCTCGAACTTCGCCGACTCCCACGAGGTGTTGGTGTGCGTCGGCCTGAAGACGTGCCCGAACTGGGTCTCCGCCGCCGACCGGTCCGCCTTCACATCCAGCGGGAAGGCAGCCTTGAGGAACATCTCGGTCTCGTGCCAGTCCACTTCGGTGTCGATGTCCAGCACCTTCGAACCGGTCCGCAGCGTCAGCCGCTGCACCACCGTCGAGCCGCCGAAGGAGCGCGCGACGCGCACCGTGGCGCGCTTACCGTCCGACTCGGCCAGCTCCAGCGCGTCCGTGCCGGTGAGGTCGGTGACCTCGTGCCGGTAGAAGCGGTCGACGTCCCACGCGTCCCAGTGGTTGGGCAGATCGGGGTGGATCTGGAGCAGGTTGGCGGCCGCGCCCGGTGCGACGCTCTCCCGCCTGCCCTCCTCGTCGTACGCGGAGACGACGAGACCGCGGCCGTCGATCTCGATCCGCAGCAGGCCGTTGCCCAGCACCCAGCCGCCGCCGTCGCGCTCCTCCGCCGTGACGGGCGCACCGCCCGCTCGCTGCGCGGCCGGTGCGGCGCCGCCCGCGGGCACTCCGTCTCGCGCGTGCGGCGCTGCGTTGAAGACGAGCGGCTCGTCGCCCTCGCCCGCGAGCGCGGCCTGCGCGCCCGCCACGATCTCCTCCAGCTCGGCCCGTACACGCGCATACGTCTCACGTGCCTCGCGGTGCACCCAGGCGATCGAGGAGCCGGGCAGGATGTCGTGGAACTGGTGCAGCAGCACCGTCTTCCACAGCTCGTCCAACTGCTCGTACGGGTACGGGTGTCCGGCCCGTACGGCAGCCGTCGCCGCCCACAACTCGGCCTCGCGCAGCAGGGATTCGCTGTGCCGGTTGCCCTGCTTGGTCTTCGCCTGCGAGGTGTACGTGCCGCGGTGCAGCTCCAGATACAGCTCGCCGGCCCACACCGGGGCCTTGCTCCCGTACTCCTCCTGCGCCTTGGAGAAGAACGCCGACGGCTTCTCCACGGTCACCCGCGGCGAGCCCTCCAGATCCTTCAGCCGCTCCGCGCGCGCCAGCATCTCGCGCGTCGAACCGCCGCCGCCGTCGCCCCAGCCGAAGGGGGCCAGCGAACGTGAACCGACGCCCTTCTCCTGGTAGTTGCGCGCGGCGTGCGCCATCTCGGCGCCGCCCAGGTCGGAGTTGTAGGTGTCGACCGGCGGGAAGTGGGTGAAGACGCGGGTGCCGTCGATGCCCTCCCACCAGAAGGTGTGGTGCGGGAACTTGTTCGTCTCGCTCCACGAGATCTTCTGCGTCAGGAACCACTTGGCGCCCGCCAGCTTCACGATCTGCGGCATCGCCGCCGTGTAGCCGAAGGAGTCCGGCAGCCACACCTCACGGGTCTCGACGCCGAACTCCTCCAGGAAGAAGCGCTTCCCGTAGACGAACTGCCGCGCCATGGCCTCGCCGCCGACCATGTTCGTGTCGGACTCGACCCACATGCCGCCCACCGGCACGAACTGGCCGTCCGCCACCTTCTTCTTGACCTTCGCATAGACCTCGGGCCGGTACTGCTTGATCCAGTCCAGCTGCTGGGCCGAGGACATGGCGAAGACGAAGTCCGGGTGGTCGTCCATGAGATTGACCATGTTCGACGCCGTACGGGCCACCTTCCGTACGGTCTCCCGCACCGGCCACAGCCACGCCGAGTCGATGTGCGCGTGCCCGACGGCGCTGATGCGGTGCGCGGAGGGGCGCGCGGGAGCGGACAGCACAGCGCTGAGGGCGGCACGCGCGCGGGAGGCGTTGCCAACGATGTCATGGACGCCGAGAGCGTCGAGGGCCTCCTCGATCCCGCGCAGCAGCTCCCAGCGCCGCGCGTCCTCCAGAGGCAGCTCCTTCATCAGCGACCCGGCCACCTCCAGGTCCTGCACCAGCTCCCACACCTCGGACTCGAAGACCGCGAGGTCCATGCGGCGCAGCCGGTAGAGCCGGCGGTCGCCGGAAGTGAGCCGGTCGCCCTGATACGTGGGCAGCTGCGGCGTGTTGACGATCGGGTTCGCCGCCGCCTCGACGAACAGCTCGACGGCCTCCCAGCCGGCGGCGGAGTCGGCGACACGGACCCAGTCGTTGCGCGGATTGAGCGCCTTCACGGCCTCGCCGTCGGCCCGGTAGACCAGGCCCTCGCACTGGAAGCCCGGCATGTTCCGCTCGAAGCCCAGGTCCAGCACCGCCTCGACGGCACGGCCCCGCCACTCCTGCGGCACCTGCCCGGTCACCTTGAACCACGTCGTGCCCCACGCCGGGCCCCACCGCTCACCCGCCTTCGAGGGCCCGTACGGCGCGGCGAGTCCCTCCGCCACCGGCACGGGCTCGCCCGGCGCGTCCCAGCGCTCGACGGTCAGGGGGAGGGGACTGCTGTATACGGCGGGCTTGATCCGCTCTGCCAGGACACGGCGCAGGCGGTCCTCAACGATGCGGCGGTCGTCGTGCATGGCACTGCTCCGATCTACGGGTCCTCGGGTGCTCGTTACGTTCCACCTGGTGAGGAGCCTGCCATCCCGTCGGCCGCCGCGACAGCGTTGTGTTTCAGCCCGCGGTCGCGTATGGGAGGGGGCCGGTCCGTGCGCTTCTCCGCACGGTGGGCGACGGGCCGTCCGGCTCCTTGAGGCAGGGTGTGCGGTGCCTCCGAGCGCAGTGCCGCCGAGAGGTGCCGCCGAGCGAAGTCACTCGGAGGACGCGCAGTGGCTCCGAGGACGCGCAGCGACTCCGAGCGCAGCGACTCCGAGGCCCAGGACCGACCCGCCTCGGCGGACGGCACGTACGCCCGGGGAGCCGAACTGGTACGCAGGTACCTCGTACCAGCTGATTCTCTCGACCGATCACGTCCGGGCGGACACTCTCAGTGTCGTGAAAGCCCAGACCGCAGGCGCCCGGGCCGAAATCGGCGCGCCCGTATACGAATTCGTGCAGCTCTTCAGCTCGACCCCGCGGGGTGCCCGCCTCGCCCGGCTGATGGGCACCCAGCAACTGGCCGCGTGGGGCTGGCCGTACGACGACGAGGTCTCCCTGACGGCCTCGCTCCTCATCGCGGAACTCGCGACGAACGCCGCCACCCACGGCCGGGTCACGGGCCGCAGCTTCCGGCTCCGCCTGCTGACCGGCCCTGGCCTGCTGCTCCCCGCCACCCTCCGGATCGAAGTCGCGGACGCCAGAGGGGAGTCCGCGCCGGAGCGGCCTCAACTCCCCGCCCCGGACGCCGAGTCGGGCCGCGGCCTGCTCCTCGTCGAGACGCTCGCGAGCCGCTGGGGCGTCGCTCCGCGCTCGCCGTCCGGCAAGACGGTGTGGGCGGACCTGGATCTGTCCCCGGCCGGTCTGAGCCGGGCCTACGGTCCGGGCCCGGCGGCCGGACCGTAGGTCTGCTGCCCGACTCCCGCCGTGCGTACGGCAGTCGGCCGCCGGCCGGCCGCGTTCGCCACCCACGCCACTCCTCACGTGCGACTACGATGACCACGTTCCGGAAGGCGGAAGACGGCGGACAACGGGGGCGTTCCGTGGCCGGGTACAACCCGCTCCAGTTCTCACTCATCAACGACGAGCCGGTGGCCGACGCACAGGCGGACCTGCTGCGCGCCCGCGACCCCGCGCAGCAGCTCGCCGCGCTGCTGGTCGCCTCGCGCAGCTCCACGCCCTTCACCCTGGCCGTCGACTCGGGGTGGGGGACCGGCAAGAGCAGCCTGATGCGCCTCGTCGACAAGGAGCTGACGGACGTTCACAAGGCCCGCACGGTCTGGTACAACGCGTGGACTTCGTCGGACGAGGACGCCCTCGAGGGCCTGATCAAGTCCGTTCTGATGCGCCTCGACAAGCGGATCGTGCGCCGCGTGATCCAGAGCTTCGCCGAGCGCAGGACCCTGCGGGCGGTCTTCCGCGCCGTGTTCGTGCTGCTCGTCGGAATGCTCGGTCTGGCACCGCTGGTGAACCGCTTGTGGAAAGAGTTCTCCGTGAGCCCGCAGGCCCGTAACGCCACGCGGCAGGCGATCAGAACGGCGGTGCAGGACCGGGTCGAGAGCGGCGACTTCTCGCCCCGGGAGCTGCTGGTCGTCTTCGTCGACGACCTCGACCGCTGCTCGGAGGAGACGGTCCTCGCGGTGTGCGAGGCGGTGAAGGTCTATCTGGACGTGCCGGGGGTCGCCTTCGTCATCGGCTGCGACCGCTCGGCGCTCGCGTCCAACGGCCTGCTGCGCGATCTGTCGCCCGCCGGTTCGGCGTTCATGGAGAAGATCTTCCAGACGACCTACCGGATTCCCGTGCCGGACAGCGGCGGCATCGAGGACTTCGTACGCCGCTGCGCGTACGACTCGGGCATTCACATGCTGCTCAACGACGGGCTGGTCTCCCGTATCGCCGAGCACTCCGAGCGCAATCCGCGGCGCATCAAGAAGCTGATCAACGGCTTCGTGCTGGAGGTCGGACTCAACCCACTGTGGCGGGACTTCGTCTCCAAGGCCGCCGACACGGTCATCAGCGCCCTCGTGCTCCAGTACCTCTACCCGGACTTCTACCGGATGCTGGCCGGCCGGATCGGCGCCTACGGTGACGTGCTCTCCGAGTTCCGGACCTACCGCCAGGTCCGGCTGAGGCTGCTGGAGGTCGACGACGACGCGGCGAGCGACGCGGAGATGGCTGGCTTCTTCGCGGAGCATCAGGTGCGGCAGCCGACGCCGGGGAACGCGAACGGCTGGGCGGAGAACCTGGCCGAGCTGGAAGCACAACTGCCCAGCGGCTTCCCCCAGTTGGTCAACGACCGGGGATTCACCTCGCTCATCGACGACCTGATGGAACAGCCGGAGGCAGAGGAGCTGATCAACCGGCTCCGGCAGCAGCCGCTCCGCAGCGCGGCGGAGCCCGCGGCGCCTCAGCCGGAGCCGTATGCGCCCGCGTACCAGGCCCCCGGCGGCTACCCGCAGTACCAGGGCGTGCAGTCGTATCCGGGTATCCCTGGACCGCCGTATCCGGCGGTCCAGGGATATCCGCCGCCGGCGTATCCGGCCGAGGCCGTCGCGCCGGACGGTCCGCGGGGACGGCCCGCGCAGGCCCTGGAGGGCATGCGCATCCTCTGGATCGACGACAACCCGTCCAGCGTGGAGCTGGACGCGCGGGCGATGCGCAGAGCCGGAGCGTCGGTTGAGGTGGTGGCGGACCGGGCGGAGGCGGAGCGCCAACTCGGCGCAGGCAGCCACGACTTGCTGATCTCGGACATCACGCGCGGCTCGGACCAGGAGGCCGGGTTCAACGATGTGGTGGGGCTCTCCCGCGGCGAGTTCTACACCGGCCCGGTGATCTTCTTCACCGGCCGGATCACGCCCGCGCGCGAGGCGAAGGCCGAGGAGTTGGGGGCAGGGATCACCGCGAGCCCGGACGTGCTCCAGCAGTTGGTCGCCAGGGTGGCGGCCGGGCGCGAGGCGCGGGACGAACCGCGGCCGTACTCGCAGCCGCAGCCGCAGTCTTACCAGGAGTCCCGGTAGGCCCGACTCCCGTGCCGGAGGCCGCAGTCCGCGCCGCCCGTGTCAGGCACCCGCCGGGGGCGGCGAGCGCCTGGCCGCACGCCCGGCGGAAGGAGCGGAAGGAGTGGCCTTCCGCTCCGCCGTGTCATCGTGCCCCCGTCCCGTCCCGTTCGCGCCGGTCGTGCCGCCGGTCTCGCCCGAGTCGGCCGCCTCGCTCGATCCGGCCGTCTGCCGTGACTGCTCCACGATCCGCTGTAGGGCCGAGACGTGGCGCTCCAGCGCCTCGCGCCCGCTCTCGCTCAGGTTCAGCCAGGTACGCGGTCGCTTGCCCACGTACCCCTTCTCGGTCTCGACGTAGCCCTGCCTGCTCAACGTCGTGACCTGCTTGGACAGCGCCGAGTCGGACATGCTCACGGAGTCGCGGACCCAGCCGAACTCGGCCCACTCCGTGGCCGCGAGCAGCGACACGATCGACAGCCGCGTCGGGTCGAGGAGGAGCGGGTCGAAGTCCGGGCGCGTCATGGCCGTACGGCGTCGGTGCCGCGCGGCGTGCGCCTGCCGAGCGAGAGCAGGCCGCGCTCCATGGCGGGGCTGAAGAACGCGACGGTGACCGCCAGCACGACTCCCAGGCCCGTGTGCCAGTACGGGACGTCGCCGAGGTGCATCCGGTTACCGGCGTAGCCGAGTCCGATGGCGAGGGCGACGATCGCGAACGGTATCCACTGCGTGTACTGGGTGGCGTGGGCGGCCGCCTTCCTGTCGACGCGGACGGACCGGCCGAGGAGACCGGAGCCGCGCCGGGTCCGCAGCAGCACCGCGTACGTGACGACCACCAGCGAGAAGCCGAGGTACACCCACGTGCGCGCGTCGCTGCCGAGGAAGTCCTGAGAGGCGAGATAGCCGAGCATCACGAGGCCCATGGCCACCCGCACCCAGAGCGCTTCGCCCGTCGCGGTGCTGATCGCCTGCTCCTCCCGCCGCTCGATCTGGTCCAGTGCGCGTGCCGCCTCCTCGGGCGTCGGACGTCGCTCCGTCATCGTGACCACTCCAGTGCTTTCTCTCGTCGAAACTACTTTCCTGTAAGGAAAGTAGCACTGCCTCATCCGGCGCGGCAAGTGCTTTCCTGAGTGGAAAGTGACTGTGTGCGGGGGGAGTTGGGGCGGGCGGCCTGTGGAGGTGGGGTAGGTACCGGGATCGACGTCGAGATCCGCGGGCCGCCCGGCGGCATGAGACAGCGCGTTCGCGCGCCAGACAGCGCATTGGCATCACGCCGGGACGACGGCCCGCGGGCGGCGGGCAGCGGCCGGGGGTTCGTCACGCGGCCACGAACTGCCGGGCGGGGCTCAGGGCTTGACGGACCTGTAGTAGTGCCGCGCTCCGCGGTGCAGCGGCAGCGGGGTCGTGTATATCGCCGTGCGCCGGTCGACCTTCTGCGCCGCGTGCACCTTCTCGCCGATCTGGTCGCGGCTGTTGAGCACGGCGCGCGTCATGCCCTCGGTCAGCGCGGTGTCCGTACGGTCGGTCGTCACCAGCAGGTTGGCCACGGCCACGGTGCTGACCGGTTCGCCCTGCTGCACCGCCGGATAGGCGTCGGCGGGCATCACCGCGGCGCGGTAGTGGCGCGTCTCGGGTTCGAGGGCGTGGAGCTTCTCCACCAGGTCGCCGAGCTGTACGAGCTGGATGTTGGTCTTCGCGGACAGGTTCTCGATGGCGGTGGTGGGCAGGCCTCCGGACCAGAAGAACGCGTCGATCTTGTCCTTCTCCAGCAGGTCGGGCATCCGGTCGATGCCCTGGTGCACCGCGTGCACGTCCTTGTCGGCGTCGAGGCCCGCGGCGCGCAGCAGCCGTCCGGCGATGAGGTTCACGCCGGAGCGCTCCTGTCCCATGCCGACCCGCATCCCCTTGAGGTCCTTCGCGCTGCGCACCGGGGAGCCCGCCGGGACGACGAGCTGCATGTAGTCGTCGTAGAGCCGGGCGCAGGCGCGCAGGCGCTCGGCGCCGGGCTGCTTGTCGTCGCGGTACGTGGCCACGGCGTCCGCCGCCGCGATGGTGAAGGAGGCCTTGCCGGAGGTGACCATGTCCAGGTTCTGCACCGACCCCTCGCTGGCCAGCAACCGCAGCCGTACGTCGGGCAGTTCGCGGTGCAGCCGGTCCTTGAGGAGGCTGCCGTAGCGCGCGTACACGCCGGTGGGCACGCCCGTCGCGAACTCGACCGTGCCGCCCGGGGAGGCGCCGCCGCCGGGTATCAGCCACCACAGCAGCACTCCCAGCACGACGGCCAGTACACCGGCGACGCGCAGTGGTTGCCGCATGCCGCGGCGGAGGCTGCCGCTCATGCGGTCTGCGGTAGTGCGGAGGCTGAACATGAGCGAGATCGTGCCAGTCCCGCGCCCGGGACGCGAGAGGCCGTGAACGTGGGAACACAGCGCTCGCCGGGCGGTGTCCGACTGCCGCACGGCCGGGTCGCGTCCGTGGCTCCGGGTCTCGCGGTCAACGCGGTCAACGCGGTCAACGCGGTCAACGCCTGCGCAGCCCGTGCAGCAGCTTCCCGACGGCGTCGGACACGACGGGCTCCAGGTCCTCGGAGCCGAGCATCCCGCCGGCCTTCAGCGCGGTCAGCCCGTGAAGCGTCGCGAGAGCGACCTGGGCCAGGGACTCCGGGTCGCCGGGCACGAGTTCGCCCGTCTCCTGCGCGTCCGCGATGACCCCGAGCGCGACCGCGAACGCCCGCTCCGCGGCGGCGTGCACGGATTCGGCTCCCTCGCGGTGCTTGCCGGCGTACATCAGCTCCAGCAGCGCCGCGTGCCGGGTCGCGAAGCGCACGTACGCGCGGGCGAGGGCCTGGAGCCTTGCGGTGCAGTCCGGTTCGGCCCCGCGCACGGCGGCTTCGAGGTCCTGGCCGAGCCGCACGAACCCCTCCTCGGCGAGCGCGTCCAGCAGCGCCTGGCGGTCTCCGAAGTGGCGCCGGGGCGCACCGTGGCTGACGCCGGTCTCGCGCGCGAGCTCGCGCAGCGACAGCGCCGCGACGCCGCGCTCCCGCACCGTCTCCTCGGCCCGTGCGAGAAGGGCGGAACGGAGGTTGCCGTGGTGGTAGGAGCGGGCGCACATGGCGGCAGAGTAGCCCAGCGCCGCACGCCGGCCGCCGGGTGAGAGCCGCTTGCGCGGGTAGCCGGGGGAGCGCGGCCAGGGGCGGTCAGGCGGAGCCCGCGGGGAGTTGACGACGCATGTTGTCACTGACTACATTCGCCGCATGAAGACTTCCGCATGGACCGCACAGCAGCTTCCCGACATGACGGGCCGCACAGTCGTCGTCACCGGCGCCAACAGCGGCCTCGGCCTCGTCACGGCCCGTGAGACGGCCCGCGCCGGCGCCCACGTCGTACTCGCCGTACGCGACACCGCCCGCGGCGAGGCCGCGGCGGCCACCCTGCCCGGCAGCACCGAGGTGCGCCGCCTCGACCTCGCGGACCTCGCATCCGTGCGCTCCTTCGCCGAGGAGTGGAACGGACCGCTGGACGTTTTGATCAACAACGCGGGCGTGATGGCGATACCCGAGCGGCGCACCGCCGACGGCTTCGAGATGCAGATCGGCACCAACCACCTCGGCCACTTCGCCCTCACCAACCTGCTGCTCCCGCACATCACCGACCGCGTCGTGACCGTCTCCTCCGCCATGCACCGCGGTGCGCGCATCGCCTTCGACGACCTCAACTCCCGCGGCGGCTACAGCCGTTGGCGCGCATACGGCCAGTCCAAGCTCGCCAACCTCCTCTTCACCGCCGAACTGAACCGCCGGCTGGAGGCCGCCGGATCGTCCGTCACCGCCCATGCCGCGCACCCCGGCTACGCCGCGACCAACCTCCAGTCGCACGCCGCGAGCAAGCTGGAGAAGGCCGTCATGGCGATCGGCAACCGCCTCTTCGCCCAGCGGGACGAGATGGGCGCGCTCCCCACGCTCTACGCCGCCACCCAGCCGCTGCCCGGCAACAGCTACACCGGACCCGGCGGCCTGATGGAGAGCCGTGGGTACCCCGCCTCCGCGGGCAGGAGCAGCGCAGCCGGCAACGCACGTGACGCCGAACGTCTCTGGGGCCTCTCCGAGAGCCTCACCGGGGTCGCCTTCCCGCTCACCTCCACCGCCACCGGGCGCGCCTGATCCGCGGGGAGCGGGCCGCCGCTGAACGTACGGAGCCGGGCGCCGCCCGTGCGCTCACCGGCCCGTGAGCGGCGGGCGTGCGCCGCGCCCGAGCGCGTACCCTGTCGGCTGAGATGACTGCGAAGACTTATGAGCTGCGGACGTTCGGCTGCCAGATGAACGTCCACGACAGCGAGCGGATGGCCGGCCTGCTGGAGGAGGCGGGCTACGTACGCGCGCCCGAGAGCGCGGAGGGCGCGGACGGCGGCACCGGTGCCGGCGCCGACCTGGTCGTCTTCAACACCTGCGCGGTGCGGGAGAACGCCGACAACCGCCTCTACGGCAACCTCGGCCAGCTCGCCCCCAAGAAGGCCGCACGGCCCGGAATGCAGATCGCCGTCGGCGGCTGCCTCGCGCAGAAGGACCGCGAGACGATCGTGAAGAAGGCCCCCTGGGTCGACGTCGTCTTCGGCACCCACAACGTCGGCAAGCTGCCGGTGCTCCTGGAGCGCGCCCGCGTCCAGGAGGAGGCGCAGGTCGAGATCGCCGAGTCGCTGGAGGCGTTCCCCTCGACGCTGCCGACGCGGCGCGAGAGCGCCTACGCGGCCTGGGTCTCCGTCTCCGTCGGCTGCAACAACACCTGCACCTTCTGCATCGTTCCGCAGCTGCGCGGCAAGGAGAAGGACCGCAGGCCCGGCGACATCCTCGCCGAGATCGAGGCGCTCGTCGCCGAGGGCGTCACGGAGATCACGCTCCTCGGGCAGAACGTCAACGCCTACGGATCGGACATCGGCGACCGCGAGGCGTTCTCCAAGCTCCTCCGCGCCTGCGGACGCATCGAGGGCCTGGAGCGGGTCCGCTTCACCTCGCCCCATCCGCGGGACTTCACGGACGACGTGATCGAGGCGATGGCCGCGACGCCGAACGTGATGCCGCAGCTGCACATGCCCCTCCAGTCCGGCTCGTCCCGGGTGCTGAAGGCGATGAGGCGCTCCTACCGCCAGGAGCGCTTCCTCGGCATCATCGAGAAGGTCCGTGCCGCCATGCCGCACGCGGCGATCTCGACGGACATCATCGTGGGCTTCCCCGGCGAGACCGAGGAGGACTTCCAGGAGACGCTGCACGTCGTGCGGGAGGCCCGCTTCGCGCAGGCCTTCACCTTCCAGTACAGCAAGCGGCCCGGGACGCCCGCCGCCGAGATGGACGGGCAGATCCCGAAGCGGACCGTGCAGGAGCGGTACGAGCGGCTCGTCGCCCTCCAGGAGGAGATCTCCTGGGAGGAGAACAAGAAGCAGGTCGGAAGGACCCTCGAACTGCTCGTCGCCGAGGGCGAAGGCCGCAAGAACGACGCCACGAAGCGGCTGTCCGGACGCGCGCCCGACAACCGCCTCGTGCACTTCGCCCGCCCCGAGGAGCCGGTGCGCCCCGGCGACATGGCCACCGTCGAGATCACGTACGCGGCGCCCCACCACCTCCTCGCCGAGGCGCCGCCCTCCGCGGTGCGGCGCACGAGGGCGGGCGACGCGTGGGAGGCGCGGAACGCCGCCCCCTCCACGGCGGACGCCGGAGCGCGCGGCGTGATGCTGGGCCTGCCGACCGTCGGCGCGCCCGAGCCCCTGCCCGCCGACGCGGGCGGCAGCGGCTGCCACGCCTGCTGAGTCCTGATCGTCCGGTTACGCAGAGCGACTTGCGGCGTTAAGCTGCCCGCCATGCTTGTCGCCGCCGCCACATGTCCCTGTCCGCCCCTGCTCGTTCCCGAGGTCGCCGGAGGCGCGGCCCAGGAGATGGACTCCGCCCGCGCCGCGTGCGACGAAGCACTCGGCGCGCTCGCAGCAGCACGCCCCGACCGTCTCGTCGTCGCAGGCCCCGCGGACCAGGCCGCGCGGGGCCCGCACCCTCAGGGTGCGCGCGGTTCGTTCCTCGGCTACGGGGTGGATCTGGAGGTATCGCTCGGCAAGGGCGAACCTCCCGCGGACGCCCGCCCGTTGCCGTCCTCGCTGGCCGTCGGGGCGTGGCTGCTGACCCGCGCCGACTGGACCGCGGCACCGCTGGAGGGCCTCGGCGTGGGCGAGCCCCTCAGCCGCGAGCGGTGCGAGGAGTCGGGGCGTCAACTCGCGGACAGCGCCGAACGAGTGGCTCTGCTGGTGATGGGCGACGGCACCAACTGCCGTACGGTCAAGGCCCCCGGCTACTTCGACGAGCGCGCCACGGCCTTCGACGCGGCGGCGGCACGCGCCCTCGGGGATGCCGACGCGGCCGGACTCCTCGCGCTGGACGAGGAGTTGGCGTACGAGCTGAACGCCTCGGGGCGCTCGTGCTGGCAGCTGCTCGCGGGTGCCGCGGAAGGCCAGGGCAAGGGCGGCAGGCTCACGGGCCGGCTGCTCTACGACGAAGCCCCTTACGGGGTGGGCTACTTCGTCGCGAGCTGGACCTGAGCGCCCAGCACTCCGGGGACCCGTCTCGTGAGGCGTCGTCTCCAGGCGTGCCCTCGCGAGGTGCCGTCGAGGTGCCGTCCTGATGAGCTGACGCGTGTGGGCGTGGCCCGCCGGATCCGGCGGGCCACGCCCACGTCATGTTCGCGGCCGGTCGCGGCGGGGGCCGCACCCGGCGCCGTCAGGAGGTCAGGAGCCGCCCTGGGGTCCCTTGCCGCCGCCCTGGGAGCCGCCGCCTTCCTGACGCCCGTACTTCTCGGCCTGGCTCTTGGCCTTCTGGGTGCCGGACCGGATCTGCTCGCTGTACTTCCCCTTGGTCTTCGAGTCGGCCATGCCTGCGGCCTTGTCGATCCCCTTGGAGACCTTGTCGCTGTGCTGGCCGAGCATTCCCTTGACCTTGTCCATGAAGCCCATGGCGGCCACCTTCCCTTCCGTCCCGTGCCTCGGTGGCAGTTCGGTTACGGGTCAGTTGCGGGCGTCGTCCGCGGCATCGCTGTCGGCTGCACCGTCGGCCGACTGCTGCTTCGGGATGCCGACCTCCTCGGGTTCGCTCCCGGCTCCGGTCACCGCGGTGACCTCCTGTTCCTTCGCCTCCTGGTCCGCTCCGGCCTGGGCACCCGTGGCGCCGGCGGCCGGCTTCCGTGGCGACCCGGAAGAACGGCGCAGAAGTCTTGCAAAGACGCCCATATCTACACTCCTCGACCTTACTAACGTGGCCGCGATCCGGCGCACCGGGAACGGGCGCCGCCCCCTCTGCCTGCGGCGCCGGCGTCCCGGAAACCGGGTACGGGGCCCTCGCAACAGGCAACGAAACCGGGGGTCCGCCGTCACGTCGCCCGTTCGGGTCCGAAGCGCCGCGGGAGGTTTGCGACACTGACGGCGTGAGTGCCGCAGACCCGTCCGCATCCCCGCCCGCGCCTTCGTCCGGGACCCGTGGCCAGGGGGCGCCCGCGTCCCGCCGCGGCGCGGCCCCGCCCGTCGTCGCCGTCGTGGGCCCCACCGCGGCGGGCAAGTCCGACCTGGGCGTCGCCCTCGCCCGCCGCCTCGGCGGCGAGGTGATCAACGCGGACTCGATGCAGCTCTACCGCGGCATGGACATCGGCACCGCCAAGCTTCCGCGCAGCGAGCGGGAGGGCGTCCCGCACCGGCTGCTCGACGTCTGGGACGTCACGGTCACCGCGAGCGTCGCCGAGTACCAGCGGCTCGCCCGCGCCGAGATCGACCGGCTGCTGGCGGCCGGCCGCGTCCCGGTCCTGGTGGGCGGCTCCGGCCTGTATGTACGGGGCGCCATCGACGCCATGGACTTCCCCGGCACCGACCCCGCGGTGCGGGCGCGGCTGGAGGAGGAGCTGGCGGAGCAGGGCCCCGGAGCGCTGCACGCACGCCTCGCGGAGGCCGATCCGCAGGCGGCACGGGCGATCCTGCCGAGCAACGGCCGCCGCATCGTGCGGGCCCTGGAGGTCATCGAGATCACCGGCCGTCCCTTCACCGCGAACCTCCCCGGTCACGAGGCCGTCTACGAGACGGTCCAGCTCGGCGTCGACGTCGCCCGCCCCGAGCTGGACGAGCGGATCGCCGACCGCGTCGACCGCATGTGGGAGCGGGGACTCGTGGCCGAGGTGCGGGAGCTGGAGGCCGCGGGGCTGCGCGACGGCCGCACGGCCTCCCGCGCGCTGGGCTACCAGCAGGTCCTCTCGACGCTCGCCGGAGAGTGCACCGAGCGGGAGGCACGCGAGGAGACCGTACGGGCCACGAAGCGCTTCGCGCGGCGTCAGGATTCGTGGTTCCGCCGGGATCCGCGGGTGCACTGGCTGAGCGGCGCGGAGCGGGACCGTCCGGAACTGACCGGAAAGGCACTGGCCTTGCTGGAAGAAGCGGTCACAGCCTGATCACGTGATGGCATCGGGACGTCCCGGGCGTCCGCCGGGACTGTTCCGGCGTGCCATCATCGACCATCGATCGGAGCCGTGCAGTTGGAGTTGGGAGGGCGGGTGGCGATGGAAGCCGGCCCTCGTGACAATGAGGAGACCGCCGTCGACGAGGCCGAGCGCGCCGGGACCGTCGGACGCATCGACGACCTCACGGACCTCGACGCCCACGGCGCCGGCATGGCCCTCGGAAACCACGGCAACGGGGAGAACGGGGACGCCTCGGCGACCCGCGGGCGCCGTGCGGACCACGTGCACGACGGCCCGGCCTCCGGTGAGGCCCTGGACGTCGACGACGCGGACGACACCGACGACGTGGACGAGGACCCGGACGCGGGCGGCGACGACCGCGACGGCGCCGTCGACGACGCTCCCCCCGAGGCCGACGGCACCCCCGTCGAACCACAGGACCTGCGTCCCCCGCGGAAGCTGCGGCTGTGGCAGCTCGCGCCCATCGTGGTGCTGAGCGCGCTCGGCTCGCTGATGTTCGCCTTCCCGCTGGCCTTCGAACCGGGCGGCGGCACGGGCGCCGTGGTCTCCATGCTCGGGCTGCTGATCTGCGGCTGCGCCGCGGGCTGGGTCGTGGTGGCGGCCCGCCGCGTCGGACTGTCCTGGCCGGGGCTGCCCGCGCCGGACTCCGGAAAGCGCGCCGACTGGCGGATCGTCGCGCTGTACGCCGTGATCGTGGCCACCGTCGTGTTCCTCGCCGTCTGGCGCGTGGCAAGGCTGCGCTGACCCGGCGCTCATCCGCCCGCGGGCGGCCCAGGGGCCGGGGCCCGGTGCCGCGCATGCGTACCTGCGCCGCTCCCGTACGATCGGCGGCATGACCGGCGCACAGCCCGTGCCGTTCCTCAAGGGACACGGCACCGAGAACGACTTCGTGATCCTCCCCGACCCGGACGGCCTGCTGGAGCTGACTCCGCAGACCGTCGCGCGGCTGTGCGACCGGCGGGCAGGCATCGGCGGCGACGGACTGCTGCGGGTCGTACGGTCGGCCGCGCACCCGGAGGCGCGGGCGATGGCCGCCGACGCGGAGTGGTTCATGGACTACCGCAACTCCGACGGCTCCGTGGCGGAGATGTGCGGCAACGGCGTGCGCGTCTTCGTGCGCCACCTGGAGCGTGCCGGCCTGGTCAAGGCGGGGGAGGTCGCCGTCGCGACCCGCGCGGGCGTGAAGCGCACACACCTGGCGGAGGACGGTTCCGGAGTGACGGTGGACATGGGGCCCGCCGCACTGCCGGGCGGCGCCGTGACCGTACGGGCCGGCGCTCGGAGCTGGGAGGCGGTGCACGTGGACATGGGCAATCCGCACGCGGTCGCCTTCGTCGGTGATCTCGCGGATGCGGGAGGCCTGTTGGAGGCTCCCGGCGTGGAGCCCGCTGCCGCCTACCCGTCGGGTACGAACGTGGAGTTCGTCGTGGACCGCGGCACCCGGCACGTGGCGATGCGCGTCCACGAGCGCGGCTCCGGCGAGACGCGGTCCTGCGGTACGGGCGCGTGCGCCGTGATGGTCGCGGCTGCACGGCGCGACGGAGCCGACCCCGCGACCGACGGCGAGGACGCCACGTACACGGTCGACGTCCCCGGCGGCACCCTCGTGATCACGGAACGGACCGACGGCGGGATCGAGATGACCGGACCCGCGGTGATCGTCGCCGAGGGGACCGTCGACCCCGGCCTGTTCCACGCGTAGGCAGCAGGTCTGGCGGCGGGGCGCATACCCCGTAGAGCGGGCGAGCTGAGGGGTGTTCAGGATTCGCGCTCTCAAGTGCGCGGCGCCACAACGTCGCTCGGACGGGTGATCCGTTTCACGCTGCGCATGACCCGGACATCAGGGTGTGCTGGGGTCGGTAGCATCACAGGCCCCGGCCTGGACCGGGGTTGCTTCATCGGGATCGACGGGCTCGAGGGGCTCGACGGGAGGTGCCATGAAGAGTCTGCGAAGGCTCAGCCGGGCGGCCCTGCTGGGCCAGGCACCGCGCCGCGACGGGCTTCCCGACGCCATGGAGCATGTGGCCAAGGTGCATCGCGCGCACCACCCCGGCGCCGACCTCGGAGCGCTGCGCCGCGCGTACGTCCTCGCCGAGTCCTCGCACCGCGGCCAGATGCGCAAGAGCGGCGACCCCTACATCACCCATCCCCTTGCCGTGACGCTGCTGCTGGCCCAACTCGGCGCGGAGACCACCACGTTGACGGCATCCTTGCTGCACGACACCGTCGAGGACACGGACGTGACGCTGGAGCAGGTGCGCGAGGAGTTCGGCGACGAGGTCGGCTATCTCGTGGACGGCGTCACCAAGCTGGAGAAGGTGGACTACGGCGCCGCCGCCGAGCCCGAGACGTTCCGCAAGATGCTCGTGGCCACCGGCAACGACGTGCGGGTGATGTCGATCAAGCTCGCGGACCGGCTGCACAACATGCGCACCCTCGGCGTGATGCGGCCCGAGAAGCAGGTGCGCATCGCCAAGGTCACCCGCGACGTGCTCATTCCGCTCGCCGAACGCCTCGGCGTGCAGGCCCTCAAGAGCGAGCTGGAAGACCTCACGTTCGCGATCCTGCATCCCGAAGAGCACAAGCTGGCACGGGAGTTGATCGCCGAGCACACGAAGGAGCCGGATCCGCTCACCGGTGTCGCCACATCCGTGCGGCGGCTGCTGCGCGAGGCGGACATCGCCGCGCAGGTGCTGATCCGGCCGCGGCACACCGTCTCGGTGCACCGACTGCGCCTGAAGCGAGGCGAGTTGGGCCCGTGCGACTTCGGGCGGCTGCTCATCCTCGTCGAGGAGGACGCCGACTGCTACGCGGTGCTGGGTGAACTGCACACGTGCTTCACCCCGCTCGTCGCGGAGTTCAAGGACTTCATCGCGTCGCCGAAGTTCAACCTCTACCGCTCGCTGCACACGGCGTTCGCCGACGAGCACGGCAGGGTCGCCGAAGTCCTCGTGCGTACGCGGGAGATGCACCGCATCGCCGAGGCCGGGGTGATCGCCCTGGGAGACCCGCACCGCGCGGCGGCGCCGGCACCGGGAGCGGCAGCCGGCACGGCAGCCCTCACCGGAGACGGCGAGGACGAGGACGGGGCGGCCGCCGAGCCCGGCGGTCCCGGCTGGCTCTCCCGGCTGCTGGAGTGGCAGAGCTACGCGACCGACACCGAGACCTTCTGGGCGGAGCTGCGCGACGAGTTGTCGCAGGACGGCGAGATCACCGTCTACTGCGCCTCACCCACGGCCGCTCCCGCGTCCGGCGGCGGCGCCCTGCCGCTGCCCGCGGGCGCCACGTGCGTAGACGCCGCGTACGCGCAGTACGGCTCGGTGGCACACCGCTGCATCGGGGTCCGCGTCAACGGGCGTCTCACCGCGCTGAGCACGGTCCTCGAGGACGGCGACGCCGTGCAGCTCTTCATGGAGCCCGCCGTGGGGGCCGTGCCCTCCGGGCCGTCGCCGGAGTGGCTGGAGCACGCCCGTACGCCGGCGGCGCGCATCGCCATCCGGCAGTGGCTTGCGGCCCATCCGCCCGCGCCGGAGCCGGCGCACCCGTCGCCGCCCGCCCCGGCGGACGACGACGCGGACGTCCGGGAGGAGTGTCCGGGCGCGGAGAGCGCGACCGGGTCCGTCGATGCGCCCCTCACCGGGGAGAGCGCTCCGGAGGGCTCCTCCCACGGTGCCGCGGAGGGCGCCGCCTCCGTCGTGGCGGACGACCCCCGGGCCGTCGTACGCCTCGCCGGCTGCTGTACGCCCGTGCCGCCGGACAGCGTCACGGGCTTCGCGGTGCGCGGCGGCACCGTCACCGTCCACCGCGACAGCTGCCAGTCCGTGGCCCGCATGACCTCCACCGGGCGGCGTCCCG
This sequence comes from Streptomyces sp. HNM0575, assembly GCF_012726265.1. Taxonomy (GTDB): domain Bacteria; phylum Actinomycetota; class Actinomycetes; order Streptomycetales; family Streptomycetaceae; genus Streptomyces. The sequence goes on from NZ_JAASAG010000005.1 coordinate 56,864, forward strand.
TACCCGTGCGCTGGCAGCAGGGGGCCTCGGGGTGCCGGGTGACGCTGCGTGCCGAGGCCCTGGGCCGTACACATCTGCTCGCCGACCTGACCGAGATCATCGCGGCACAGGGGGCGACGGTGGTGTCCGCCGAGGTGGAGCCGCCGCGCGAGCAGCGCGTGCTGCACACGTACACGCTCCAACTCCCCGACGCCGCAGGGCTTCCAGCGCTGATGCGGGCCATGCGCGGCGTCCCCGGCGTGTACGACGTGACGCGTGCCGCCAGGCCCGTGCCGGCTCGCTGACCGCAGCCCCCGGAGCCCAGGGCAGGACCCGGACTTCTTTCGGGTGGGCCGCTGCTGTGCCAGCCCGGAAGCCAGTCGGTCTGCTGATAGCACTATTTCCATGGTCGACTCGTCCCCCGCAGCGAACTCGTTCTGCGCAGTGAAAGGGCCTGCTCACACCCCCCGCACCGGCAACGGCGGCCGCCTCCGCCGCCGGCCGTCCCGCACCATTTCCCGCACCCCCGCCCGTACCGCCGTGGCCGTCGCCTGCGCAGTCCTCGCGCTCGCCGGCGCGGCGCTGCCGTCGCCGAAGCCGCTCGGCGTGGGCGACCGCCTCTTCCCCCACCTCGGCAACCCCGGATTCGACGTGCGCTCCTACGACATCTCCTTCCGCTACGGAGGCGTCAACTCCCGCCCGCTCGACGCCCGTACGGTCATCGAGGCCGACGTCACCGCACGGGACGGACTCCCGCGCTTCAACCTCGACTTCGCCTCCGGCGAGGTGCGCTCCGTGACCGTCGGCGGTCGCGCCGCCCGCTACCAGCGCGCGGGGGACGACCTCGTGGTCACCCCCTCCCGCACCCAGCGCCGCGGGGAGCGCATGCGCGTCGTGGTACGGCACACGAGCCCCACCGGTGACCCCGCCGTCAGCGGCTGGGTGCGCACTAAGGACGGGCTGGCCATGGCCAACCAGGCCGACGCCGCACACCGCGTCTTCCCGGGCAGCGACCACCCCTCCGACAAGGCCCGCTTCACCTTCCACGTCACCGCGCCCCGGGCGCTGACCGTGGTCGCGGGCGGGCAGTTGACGGACAAGGAGCGCCGCGGCGAGCAGACCCGGTGGACGTACCGGGTCGCACACCCCATGGCCACCGAGGTCGCCCAGGTCTCGATCGGGCGGTCCTACGTACGGCGCTCCAAGGGCCCGCACGGGCTGCCGCTGCGCGACGTCGTGCCCCTGCGCGACCGGGAGAAGCTGCGGCCCTGGCTGGAGAAGACCCCGCGCCAGCTGGCCTGGCTGGAGCAGCGGCTGGGTCCGTACCCCTTCGAGACGTACGGGCTGCTCATGGCCGACGCCAGCACCGGGTTCGAGCTGGAGACCCAGACGCTCTCGCTCTTCGAGAAGGATCTCTTCACCGGGAACAGGGTGCCCTCCTGGTACAAGGAGTCGGTGATGGTGCACGAACTCGCGCACCAGTGGCTCGGCGACAGCGTGTCACCGGAGACGTGGGACGACGTGTGGCTCAACGAGGGCCACGCCACCTGGTACGAGTGGCTCTACGGAGCGGAGCGCGGGGGCCCCTCGCTGGCCTCGCGCGTGAAGCAGGCGTACAAGAGCTCCGACGGCTGGCGGAAGACCTATGGGCCTCCCGGCAGGCTGCACCCCGCGAAGCCCGGCAACAAGATCGACATCTTCCGCCGGAGCGTCTACGACGGCTCGGCGGTGGCGCTCTACGCGCTCCGCGAGAAGATCGGCAATGAGGCCTTCGCACGTCTCCAGCGGGAGTGGATCACTCAGCACGGCGACGGGAACGCCTCGACGGCGGACTTCGTCCGGCTGGTGAACGCCGTCGCCAAGAAGGACCTCACCGGGTTCCTCAAGGGTTGGCTGTACGGCGCGAAGACACCGCCGATGCCCGGTCACGCGGACTGGCGCAGCTCGTGAGGCCGCGTCCCGGGCCCTCCTCGACGGAGGGCCCGGGACGCCGTGCGCCCGCAGGCGCAGGGGGTGCGGTGCAAATCCGGATGACTGCGCGGTAGGGCCGTGCCACCATTTCCTCCGGTGCTCCGGGAACGTGCGGCAGGCGCTTCGCGGGCCCGGGGGCGGGAATCAATACCGCCGCAGGGGCGTTGCCAAGGGTGAGCGGCAGGCACTGCGCCGCCCCATAGTTCCGTTTCCCGCATCTCCCACTTCGACGTAAGGACCCAATGACCTTCTCCTCTTCTCTTCCGCACAACGGCCAGCGGGTCGCCGAGTCCGACCGCCGAGCTGACGCCCTGATGGAAGAGGACGCTGCTTGGAGTGACGGGATCGACGGCGACCGTGACGGCGATCAGTACGACCGCAGCGAGCGTGCGGCGCTTCGCCGAGTCGCGGGTCTCTCGACCGAGCTTGAGGACGTCACCGAGGTCGAGTACCGGCAGCTGCGCCTGGAGCGCGTCGTGCTCGTGGGCGTCTGGACCTCCGGCACCGCGCAGGAGGCGGACAACTCCCTGGCGGAACTGGCCGCCCTCGCGGAGACCGCGGGTGCGCACGTGCTGGACGGAGTCGTCCAGCGCCGGGACAAGCCGGACCCCGCGACGTACATCGGCTCCGGCAAGGCGCAGGAGCTGCGGGACATCGTCCTCGACAGCGGCGCCGACACCGTGGTCTGCGACGGTGAGCTGAGCCCCGGCCAGCTGATCCACCTCGAGGACGTCGTGAAGGTCAAGGTCGTCGACCGCACGGCGCTGATCCTCGACATCTTCGCGCAGCACGCCAAGTCCCGGGAGGGCAAGGCGCAGGTCTCGCTGGCGCAGATGCAGTACATGCTGCCGAGGCTGCGCGGCTGGGGTCAGTCCCTGTCGCGGCAGATGGGCGGCGGCGGCTCCGGCTCGGCCGGAGGCGGCATGGCCACCCGTGGCCCCGGTGAGACCAAGATCGAGACGGACCGGCGGCGGATCCGCGAGAAGATGGCCAAGATGCGCCGTGAGATCGCGGAGATGAAGACAGGCCGCGAGATCAAGCGGCAGGAGCGCCGCCGGCACAAGGTGCCGTCGGTCGCCATCGCCGGATACACCAACGCCGGCAAGTCCTCCCTGCTCAACAGGCTTACGGGCGCCGGCGTCCTCGTGGAGAACGCGCTGTTCGCGACGCTGGACCCGACGGTCCGCAGGGCCGAGACGCCCAGCGGCAGGCTGCACACGCTGACCGACACCGTCGGCTTCGTCCGGCATCTGCCGCACCACCTGGTGGACGCGTTCCGCTCCACGATGGAGGAGGTCGCCGACGCCGACCTGATCGTGCACGTGGTCGACGGCGCTCACCCCGACCCGGAGGAGCAGCTCGCCTCGGTGCGCGGAGTCATCCGTGACGTGGGCGCCTCCGACGTGCCGGAGATCGTCGTCGTCAACAAGGCGGACGCGGCCGAACCGCTCGTGGTGGAGCGGCTGTTGCGCGCCGAGGGCCCCGCGGCGATCGCGGTGTCGGCCCGTACGGGCAAGGGCATCGAGGAGCTGCGTGCCCTCATCGACGAGGAGCTGCCGCGTCCCTCCGTGGAGCTGGAAGCACTCGTTCCGTACACCGAGGGCAAGCTGGTCTCGCGCGTGCACAGCGAGGGCGAGGTGCTCTCCGAGACGCACACCGAGGACGGCACCCTGCTCAAGGCGCGGGTGCACGCGGAGCTGGCGGCCGAGCTGCGGAAGTACGAACCGCAGGCAGCCGCGGGCCTGGGCTAGGGGACTTCCCCTTCCGGACCGTACGGCTGTGGCCCGCCTCCCTGCTCGACGGGGAGGCGGGCCACATGCGCGAAGGACGTGCGGACCGCGTGTCAGTTGCGGCCGGCGTACTTCCTGCTGACCGCGTCGAAGACGTTCTTCGCCGCCGGGCCCAGGTGCGGTCCCGCGAGCCACGTCGCGGGCTGCGGGCCGATCGAATTGACCGACACCAGCTCGGCCTTGCCGCCCTCGCCCTTCATGAACCAGCCGCCGCCCGAGGAGCCGCCGGTCATGGTGCAGCCGATCCGGTAGAGCGCCGGCTGCGAGGCGTCCACCGACAGCTCGCCGGGCCTGTCGGTGCAGCTGTACATCTTCGCGCCGTCGAAGGGGGGCGCGGCCGGGTAGCCGTACGAACTGAGCCCGGAGAAGCGTCCGGCGCGCGGCGCATGGAAGTTGACCTTCACCGCGGCGCCGACCGTCTCCTCCAGCGACCTGCCGGTCGACCGCTCCGGACGTACGTGCAGCACCGCGAAGTCCTGCTGCGAACCGCCGCCGCCCGACGCCGCGCCCTTGCGGATCCAGTAGTCGGTGGTCTGCGCCCACTCGCCCCACCACTGCCCGTACGGTGCGACGTCCTGCGGCTGCGCGCTCTCCACCTGCGAGGGCGGCAGACCGCGGTTGTTGTACGCGGGGACGAACATGATGTTGCGCAGCCAGCCGCCGTTCCGGCCCGAGTGCACGCAGTGCCCCGCGGTGGCCACGAGGTTGGACTTCCCGGGATTGCGCGGGTCCTTGACGACCGTGCCGGAGCAGACCATCGGGCCCTTCGGGGTGTCCATGAAGACCTTGCCGGCGGGGGCGGCGTTCCGGGTGTACGGAGTGCCGACCGCGCGTGCCTCGACCGGGCGCGGCTCGGGGCCCGAGGCGTTCGCTCCCGACGCCGATTCGACGTTCTCGGGCACGCGCTTGCCGTTGTCCTCCGCCTCGTCCATGCGTCCGCGCTTCCAGTGGTCCCTGATGTAGGGGTTGATGAAGTCCCGGCCCTCACGGACCCATTGGTCGCGGTCCCAGTTCTTCCATTCCCCGTTGCGCCACTTCTCCAGGTCCTTCAGGGACGTCGGAAGGTCCTTCGGCAGATCGTCGGGGATGCCGAGACCGTCGGTGGGCGAGGGCTTCGCGGACGGCCGCGCCTGGGCGTCCGTGTCGCTGCCGCCGCCCGTACCGGACTGGCATGCGGTGACCGTGAGCGCGAGCGCCGCGAGCACGGTGGCGGCCACCGCGCCCGTACGGCGGCGGGGCTGCCTGCGTATCGATGACATGGAAGGGATCCCCCTGGAAGTGGAACGGAGAGCAGGAACTAACGGAGAGCAGGAACCGCGGCAGTGGAACGCCGGAGCAGTGCAGACGTGGAACGTGCAGATGTGGAACGTGCAGACGTGGAGCAGCGCAAACGCGGCGCAGCGCAACGGCATACGGGTCGGGACCGGCGGCGGGCCGGGGGAGGATCCAACTCCCCGCCCGCCGCCGGTACTTGCGGACCGTGATGCTGCCGCCTCGGCGTGCGTGCGCGCCGCTGTCGCGGGCGGGCGTCTACTTTCCGGCGAGGCTGTCGAAGACGCCCTTCGCCTCCTTGCCGATGCGCGGACCGGCGAGCCACCCGCCTTCGACGGGTCCGACCGACGTGACGGACAGCAGCTGCCCGCCGCTGGGGCTGAGCCACCCGCCGCCCGAGGAGCCGCCCGTCATGCTGCATCCGACGCGGTACATCGTGGGCTCGCGGGGATCCAGCGTCAGGCGTCCGGGCTTGCCGGTGCAGGTGAGCATCTTCGTACCGTCGTAGGGAGGCGCCGCGGGGTAGCCGTGCGGCGTGAGGCTCGGAATCCCCTTGACCCGCGGGGTGTTGAAGTTGACCTTCGCGGCCTTGCCGACGGTCTCCTCAAGCGAGGGGCCGGACTTGGCGTCCTCGGGGCGCACCTTCATCACCGCGAAGTCCTGGGGTGCGCCCTTGCCGCCGGTCTTGGAGCCGTTCTCGATCCAGAAGTCCGTCGTACGCGCGTACTTGGCCCACCAGACGCCGTCGGGCGCGACGTCCTTCCTGGCGGCCTTCGCCAGCTCGGCGCCGGACAGGCCCTTCGGGTTGTAGCGCGGCACGAAGACGACGTTGCGGAACCAGCCGCCGTTCCTGCCCGCGTGCACGCAATGGCCCGCCGTCGCCACGAGGTTGGACTTGCCCGGGTTCCCCGGGTCGGTGACGACGGTCCCGGAGCAGACCATCGAACCCTCCGGCGTGTCCATGAACACCTTGCCGACGGGCGGACTGGCCTTCGTGTAGGGGCGCTTGACCTGCTTGGCCGGTATGCGGGACGGGGCCGGGTCGGTGACGCCCTCGTCCTCGCCGGTGCCGCCCTTGCCGCCGCTCTCTCCGTCGTCGATGTCGCCGTCGTCGACCTTACGGTCGTTGCCGTCGGCGTCCTTCATCCGGTCCGGGTCCCACAGGTCGTCGATGATCGGGTTGATGAACTCCTTGGCCCTGCGCAGCCATTCGTCGCGGTCCCAGTTCTTCCATTCGCCGTTGCGCCACTTGTCGAGGTCCTTCAGCGAACTGGGGAGGTCCTTCGGCAGGTCCTTCGGCAGGTCCTTCGGCAGGCCCAGATCCCGCTGCTTCTTGTCCTGCTCGGCGGCCGAAGCGGAAGCGCTCGGCCGACTCCCGGCGCCGTCGTCCTCCGGGCCGCAGGCGGTGGCGGTCACGGCCAGTACGGCTGCGGCCGCCGTCACGGCCAGAGCGGTACGTCGTCGCCTCGCGGACCGGCTGGTGGCTGACATGAATGAACTCCCCCTGAATGTCCTTGTGCCTCTTGAATTGTCATGACCCCCCTGGGCGGGAGGCGGACGCGCCCCCGCGTCGCGGCCGGCGAGAGCCGCCGCGCACCCGAAGTCACGGAAGACTATGCCCCGTCGGGTGGGGGACGGGGCCCAAGGGGTCCACGGTTCCGACCGGTTCACGTCACAGATCTTCACTTCGCCCGTGATCAGGGCGCTCCGGCTTCGTTGGTACGGACGGGGGAGGCGGCCCGCGGGTCCGCGTGCCGAGTCGACACGGGAGGAGATCTCTGTGAACGCGCCCACCGGAGCGGCACCGTCGGTCCCGCAAGCGCCGCGAGCCCCGGAGGTCCCGCCCGGGACGGACGTACGGGCGCCGGCGGATCCCGCGACCGGTACCGCGACGGACCCGGCGATCGACCCGGCGACGGATACTTCGACCGCCCCCGCGGCGGATGCCTCGACGACTCCCGTGACGGCCCCCGTGACCGGTGCCGCGACCACGGCCGTGACGACTGCCTCGACCACGGCCTCGACCGCGGCCGCAGTGGAAGGCGCCCGGCTGCCCGCACAGACGCACGCTCCCGGACGGCCCCGCCGGGCGCTCCGTACGGACACCGCCGGACCGGCCGGAGGCGCTGCTCCGCAGGAACCCGAGGACCCCGCACGTACGGCCGACGACGCCGCCACCGGCAACCTGCTGTGCTGCTGGGTGCGCGAGCGGAACATCCCGCGGCCCGCCGGCAGGGGCGCGGGCTCGGACGCAGGCACCCGCGAGACCCTGGTGCTCGCGATGGAGGCCAGCGGCGTCACCCTGCGCGTGCCGGTACGCCACTGGTCGCCCACGGGACGGCACGACTTCGGGCCTCCGCTGCTGGACGGTGCACCCGCAGGTGCCGCGCCGCTCGACGCCGTGACGCTCGCCGCGCTGATCGCGCGCGAGGCGGCGCACCTGGGCGGCGGCCGGGCCGGCGGCGCGTCCGCGGACGGCTCCGGTCGCGGCAACTCCCCGGCCGTCGACGGCTGTTGGGACGCCCATGGCGCCGACGCCCCGATCCAGGACCCGGACGGGAGCCCGGTCGAGCGCCGGGACGGCGGCCCGTCCGCCTCGGGCGCGGCCGGCGCCGCCGATCTCGTCGCCCGCGTCGCCGACTCCGTACGGCGCACCGCCGGGTTCCTCGCCGAGCGCCGCGCCGCGCCCGAACCCCCGCCGGGGCACGGCCCGTTCATCGAGGCAGAGCAGTCGCTCGTACTCGGTCACCCGCTGCACCCGGCGCCCAAGAGCCGCCAGGGTCTCAGCGACGACGAGTCCGCCGCGTACTCACCGGAGGTGCGCGCCGCCTTCCCGCTGCACTGGGTCGCCGTGCACGAGTCGGTGCTCGCCTGCGACTCCGCCTGGACCGAGCGCGGACGTACGGTCGGCGCCGCACAGCTCGCGGCCCGTCTCGCCGGTGAGACCGTCACCTCCCGGCTGCCCTCCGGCACCGTGCCGCTGCCGCTGCACCCCTGGCAGGCACGACGGCTAGCGCAACGCACGGACGTCGCCCGCCTCTTCGCCGACGGGCTGCTGCAAGACCTGGGTGAAGCGGGCGGCCCATGGCACCCGACGTCATCCGTCCGTACGGTGATGCGGCCCGGCGGACCGGCGATGCTCAAGCTCTCCCTCGCGCTGCCCATCACCAACTCCCGCCGGGAGAACCTGCGCAAGGAGTTGCTGCGCGGACTGGAGATGCACCGGCTGCTGCGCTCTGGGCTCGGCGCGCAGTGGCGGGCGGCGCATCCCGGCTTCGACATCGTCCGCGATCCGGCGTGGCTCGGAGTGGACGGGCCCGACGGGCTGCCGGTGACGGGCCTGGACACCGTGATCCGGCACAACCCCTTCGGCCCGGCGGACGACGCCGTGTGCGTCGCGGGCCTGACCGCCGAGCGGCCCTCGCCCGTCGCGCCGTACGGACGGCTGCGCTCGCGCCTCGCGGACGTGCTGGAGGGGCTCGCAGCGCGTACGGACCGGCCCGTGAGGACGGTGGCCACCGAGTGGTTCCTGCGCTATCTGGACGCCGTCGTACGGCCGGTGCTGTGGCTCGACGCACACGCGGGCATCGCCCTGGAGGCACACCAGCAGAACACCCTCGTGCTGCTGGACGAGGAGGGGTGGCCGTGCGGCGGCCGCTACCGCGACAACCAGGGCTACTACTTCCGCGAGTCCCGCCGTGACGCGCTCCAGCAGCGGCTGGCAGGAGCACGGCTCGGCGTCGACAGCGACACCTTCGTGGGCGACGAGGTGGCCGACGAGCGCTTCGCGTACTACCTCGGCATCAACAACGTGCTCGGTCTGATCGGCGCTCTCGGGGTGCAACGCCTCGCCGACGAGCGGGTGTTGATCGCGGCGGCGCGTCAGTTCCTGCGCACCCGGGCCCGCGGGGACGGCGACGGTCCCGTGTCGGCGCTGCCCGAGCTGCTGCTGGAATCGCCGACGCTGCGCTGTAAGGCCAATCTGCTCACGCGCGTGCACGGCATGGACGAGCTCGTCGGCCCGGTCGACACCCAGTCCGTGTACGTGACCGTCGCCAACCCGCTCTTCCGGTGACCGTGCCACGAGTGCCGGGAGGAGGCGTGCGCAGGTGAACGTGGACCGACCCGACGCCGGTACGGATCACGACGGCTCGGGCACGCCCGGCGGGTCCGCTGATCCCGATGCACCCGGCACGGCTCGCCCCGCCGGGACGTCCGGCCGGGCCGCGGCCGACGACACGCTCGACCTGCGGATGTCGGACGAGCTGACGCGGCTGCTGTCGGAGCACGCGCTGTGGGACGGCTCGCAGGACGGAGCCCCCGACGGCCGGCAGGAGCTGAACTCACGCGAACCGTACGGCCCGGACAAGCATCCGACCGGCACGCAGCGGGAGTTGACCGGTCCGGACGGCTCTATCGGTGTGGCCCGGTCCGACCTGCTCGACTCCGTCGTCTGCTGGCCCGCCACGGACACCCCGGTGGGCACGTTCCGGCTCGTGCCCGTCCGCATGGACCGCGATCTGCGGCTGATCAGCGCGTGGATGAACGACCCGGCGGTCGCCGCCTTCTGGGCGCTGGCGGGTCCCCGGGAGGTGACCGCGGCCCATCTGCGGACGCAGCTGGAGGGCGACGGGCGCAGCGTTCCCTGCCTGGGCGTACTGGACGGCGTGCCCATGAGCTACTGGGAGATCTACCGCGCCGACCTGGACCCGATCGCCCGCCACTGCCGCGCCCGTCCCCACGACACGGGTCTGCACCTGCTGATCGGCGGCGTGCCCGACCGCGGACGCGGCATCGGAACCGCGCTGCTGCGGGCGGTCGCCGACCTCGTGCTCGACCGGCGGCCCGGCTGCGGCCGTGTGCTCGCCGAGCCGGACGTACGCAACGTCGCCTCCGTCGCGGCCTTTCTGAACGCCGGCTTCCGGCTGTCGGCCGAGGTCGATCTGCCCGGCAAGCGCGCGGCGCTCATGGTCCGTGACCGGGCACTGCGCGAACTGCTCTGACCCCGCCGCCTCCGGCTGCCGTCCACGGCCGGCCGCCGGGAGGGTTCCGGTTCCGGATCGCTGTTCCCCCGTCCGGTGCCGGGCCCGCTGTCCTGTCCCCGAACGAGGAGGTCCCCAGTGCACCTGCCGCACTCCGACGACAGCAACGACGAACTCCGCGGCTCCGGCGAGCTGCGGCTGCCGCCCGGCATCGACCAGGACAGCTGGCGCAGGGCGGGCAGACGGCTCCTGGCGAAGATGATCAGCGAGTTCGCGTACGAGGAGATCATCCGGCCGGAGCCCGACCAGGAACACGGTCCCCCTGATTCAAGTCCCGCTGATTCAAGTCCCGGCGATCCCGGACCCGTTGACTCCGGACCCGTGGACTACGGCCCCGGCGATTCCGCCCCCGACCCTGATCCCGGCGCTGAGCCCGATCCCGATCCCGAGCCCGATCCTGACGCCCGCTCCCGGGCCCTGCGCCCCTACCGCCTCCGCGTCGCCGACGACCTCACCGTCCGCTTCCGCGCCCGCCGCGGCGCCTACGGCCACTGGAACATCGACCCGGCATCCCTGACCCCCGTCGGCACCGACCCCTTCGCGTTCCTCCTTCGCGCCCACGACACCCTCCTCGGGCTCACCGGCGACACCACCGGTCACCTCATCCGCGAACTGTCCGCGACCCTCCTCGCCGACGTACGCCTGAGCGAGCGCGAACTGCCCGCCGCCCGCCTCGCCGAACTGGGCTACGCGGAACTGGAGGGACACCAGAAGGGCCACCCCTGGCTCGTGATGAACAAGGGCAGGCTCGGCTTCTCCGCGGCGGACGCGGCCAGTTGGGCACCGGAGGCACGCCGCGAGCAGAGCCTGCCCTGGCTCGCCGTACGCACGGGGCCCTCCGGTCTCGCCGTCTACCGCGGCGTCCCCACCCTCGCGGAGCCGCACCGCCTCTACGAGCGGGAACTGAGCCCCGACACCCTCCGGGACTTCCGTCACGCCCTGCGCTCCCGCGGACTGCCCGCCGAGGAGTACCTCTTCCTGCCCGTACACCCCTGGCAGTGGGACGAGACGATCGCGCCGCTCTTCGCGGACTCGATCGCCAAGGGCGACATCGTCCCCCTCCGCTCGGACGGCGATCTGCGCCTGCCCCAGCAGTCGGTACGCACCTTCCTGAACGTCAGCCGCCCCGAGCGGCACACCGTCAAGCTGCCGCTGTCCGTCCTCAACACCCTTGTCTGGCGCGGACTTCCCACGGAGCGCACTCTCGCCGCGCCCGCCGTCACCCGGTGGATCCACGGACTGCGCGACGCAGACGCCTTCCTGCGTGACGAGTGCCGCGTGATCCTGCTCGGCGAGGTCGCCTCGGTCACCGTCCGGCACCCCCTTTACGACCGGCTGCCGCAGGTGCCCTACCAGTACCGCGAACTGCTGGGCTGCATCTGGCGCGAACCGCTCGCCGGGCAGCTCGAATCGGGGGAGCGGGCCCGCACCCTCGCGTCGCTCATCCACACCGACGCGCGGGACCGGTCCCTCACCGCCGAGCTGGTCGAGCGGTCCGGACTGCCGCCCCGCGTCTGGCTGCGGCGCCTCTTCGCCGCCCTCCTGCCCCCGCTGCTGCACTTCCTCTACCGCTACGGGACGGTCTTCTCCCCGCACGGCGAGAACGCGATCGTGGTCTTCGACGAGGACGACGTACCGGTGCGGCTCGCCGTCAAGGACTTCGTCGACGACGTCAACGTGAGCGCCGAGCCCGTACCCGAGCTCGACGGGATGCCCGACGAGGTGCGGGAGGTGCTGCTGACCGAGCCGCCGGCCTTCCTCACCCAGTTCATCCACTCCGGGCTCTTCGTGGGCGTGTTCCGCTACCTGGCGCCGCTGTGCGAGGACCAACTGAACGTTCCGGAAAGGGACTTCTGGTCGCTGCTGCGCACCGAGACCGAGCGTCACCACGCGCGCTTCCCCGAGCTGAAGGACCGCTTCGCCGCCTTCGACCTGCTCACTCCGCGCATCGACCGGCTCTGCCTGAACCGCAACCGGCTGCACATGGACGGCTACCGCGACAGCTCCGAGCGCCCGCACGCCGCCGTGCACGGCACGGTCGCGAACCCCCTGCACCCGGACTCGCTGTGACCGCCCCTGTGACCACCGCTGTGACCACTGCCGTGCCCCCTGCCGGGAGCGTGGACGCGAGCCCGACCGTGAGCCGGCCGTGAGCACGGTGGCGGACACGGTGTCAGAGGCGCCGCGTAGGGTGTCGGCCCTATGAGCGAGCCCGCCCTCACCGATCTCCTGCACGCCGCCGTCACCGCCGTCGGCGGCACGGAAAGGCCTGGTCAGGTGGCCATGGCCGAAGCCGTCGCCGAGGCGGTCGGCAGCGGCACCCATCTGCTGGTCCAGGCGGGCACGGGCACCGGCAAGTCCCTTGGGTACCTCGTCCCCGCGCTGGCGCACGGTGAGCCCGTCGTCATCGCGACCGCCACGCTCGCCCTTCAGCGGCAGCTCGTCGAGCGCGATCTGCCCCGTACGGTCGAGGCGCTGCATCCGCTGCTGCGCCGCCGCGCCGCCTTCGCCATGCTCAAGGGCCGCTCCAACTACCTCTGCCTGCACCGCCTCAACGAGGGCGTGCCTCAGGAGGAGGACGAGGGGCTCTTCGACCCCCTCACCGAGGCCGGCCCCACCTCCCGTCTCGGCAAGGACCTGCTGCGGCTGCGCGACTGGTCCGGCGAGACGGACACGGGCGACAGGGACGATCTGCGTCCGGGCGTCTCGGACCGCGCCTGGTCGCAGGTCTCGGTCTCCTCGCGCGAGTGCCTCGGCGCCTCCAAGTGCGCATACGGAGCGGAGTGCTTCGCCGAGGCCGCCCGCGAGCGGGCCAAGCTCGCCGAGGTCATCGTCACCAACCACGCGCTCCTCGCGATCGACGCGATCGAGAACGCCCCGGTGCTCCCGCCGCACGAGGTCCTCATCGTCGACGAGGGCCACGAGCTCGTCTCGCGCGTAACAGGCGTGGCCACGGGCGAACTCACCCCCGGCAGCGTCAACCGCGCGGTGCGCCGTGCCGCGAAGCTCGTCGACGAGAAGACAGCCGACCGGCTCCAGACGTCCTCCGAGGGCTTCGAGCGCGTGATGGAGCTGGCGCTGCCCGGCCGCCTCGAAACGGTTCCCGAGGACCTCGTGCACGTCCTCATGGCGCTGCGTGACGCCGCCCGCGAGGGCGTCACGACCATCGGCAACACCCGTGACAGGTCCGTGCAGGACGAGGACGCCGTACGCAAACAGGCCCTGGCCTCGCTGGAGAACGTGCAGGAGGTCGCCGAACGGGTCGTCGAGGCCTCCGAGTTCGACGTGATCTGGTACGAGCGGCACGACCGCTTCGGCGCCTCGCTGCGGGTCGCCCCGATGTCGGTCGCCGGGCTGCTGCGGGAGAAGCTCTTCACCGACCGGTCGGTCGTGCTCACCTCGGCCACGCTCAAGCTCGGCGGCGACTTCAACGGCGTCGGAGCCTCGCTCGGCCTCGCCCCGGAGCGGGTGCTCGGCGACGACTCACCCGGCGGCGACGCCGAGCAGCCGCCGCGCGAGACACCGCAGTGGCGCGGCCTGGACGCCGGTTCCCCCTTCGACTACCGCAAGCAGGGAATCCTCTACGTCGCCGCGCATCTCGCGCCGCCCGGACGGGAGCAGTCGCGCCGGGACATGCTCGACGAGCTGGCCGACCTCGTCGGCGCCGCCGGGGGCCGCACGCTCGGGCTGTTCTCGTCGATGCGCGCCGCACAGACCGCCGCCGAGGAGCTTCGCGGCAGGCTCGACGTGCCCGTACTGCTCCAGGGCGAGGAGACGCTGGGCGAGCTGGTGCGGCGCTTCTCGGAGGACGCGGAGACCTGCCTGTTCGGGACGCTGTCGCTGTGGCAGGGCGTCGATGTGCCGGGCGCGAACTGCCAGTTGGTGGTGATGGACCGTATCCCGTTCCCGCGTCCCGACGACCCGCTGATGAGCGCCAGGCAGAAGGCCGTCGAGGAGCACGGGGGCAACGGCTTCATGGCGGTCGCCGCCACGCACGCGGCGCTGCTGATGGCACAGGGATCGGGCCGGCTCGTACGGGCGGCCGAGGACCGGGGCGTGGTCGCCGTGCTGGACCCGAGGCTGGAGCGGGCGCGGTACGGAGGCTTTCTGCGGGCGTCCATGCCCGGCTTCTGGTACACGACGGACCGCAATCAGGTGCGGCGTTCACTCGCCGCCATCGACGCCGCGGCGAAGGACGCCGGGGGCGCCGGGGGCGCCAAGAGCAAAACGAAGCCCTAGCCGCCGAGTGCCGTGGCATCTATGCCGTGCTCTCGGGTTCCAGACCGTGGGCTTCCCCGCCGGGCACGGCGGAGCCGCCGGTCCCGGCGCAGTGGGACCGGCGGCTCTCGCTCGCGAGGAGCCCGTGCGCAGGGATACGCAGGGCCTTGCGCGGGGCCTCAGACCCTGCGCAGCACCGCGACGACCTTGCCGAGGATCGTCGCGTCGTCACCAGGGATGGGCTGATACGCCGAGTTGTGGGGCAGCAGCCACACGTGACCGTCCTCCCGCTTGAAGCGCTTGACGGTGGCCTCTCCGTCGAGCATCGCCGCGACGATGTCGCCGTTCTCGGCGACGGGCTGCCGGCGCACGGTGACCCAGTCGCCGTCGCAGATCGCGGCCTCGACCATGGAGTCGCCCACGACCTTGAGCACGAACAGCTCGCCGTCACCGACGAGTTGACGCGGCAGCGGGAAGACGTCCTCGACGGACTCCTCCGCGAGGATCGGACCGCCGGCGGCGATCCGGCCCACGAGCGGCACGTAGGAGGCGGACGGCTTGCCCGTGGTGTCGGTGGCGACCTGCGCGGCGGGCGTGTCCGAGCCGCGCACCTCGTAGGCACGCGGGCGGTGCGGGTCACGCCGCAGGAAACCCTTGCGCTCCAGCGCCATGAGCTGGTGGGCCACGGAGGACGTGCTGGACAGGCCCACCGCCTGACCGATCTCCCGCATGGACGGCGGGTAACCGCGCCGCTGCACCGAGTCGCGGATCACCTCGATCACCCTGCGCTGGCGGTCGGTGAGCCCCGAACTGTCCGCGCGGATCCCCGGAGGTCGCCCCGGCAGGGAGCGCTTGGCCTGTTGAATGTCGTTCGCGTCGGCGTCCTGCACGCCGTCCGCGTCTTCCACCGGGGTCACCGGAGGAATGTGGTCGAGTGACTGCGCGGCACGGTTCTGGGACGTGATGGTGGCGCTGTCAGCTGTGGTGGTCACGTCGGCCCCTCTCGAGCGTTTCTCCCTAGTGGGACAACGGTAGTTGGTTTCGAAAGGTTGCGCCAAACACACGTTCGAGTGAAAATTCTCGTTTCATCTGACGCAGTCGCCGTTCGCGGTGTAGACGGCCCTCGTTTCCGACCGCCGTCACCGCCTCACAGTGTGTCGCAGGCGGGCCCGCAACGTGTCCCGTTCGTTCCTTCCGCGAATCCCGTCGGGAGCCCGCCCGCTCCCCGTCCGTAAGGGCCGCATCGGAGGCCGCGCGCTCCTGTTTGCTGCCGCGTACCGGCGACACGCTTTCCCTCAACTTGCGCTCAAGCACCAGATCTAGTGGTTAGATTGGCGCGCGCCACCCACAAGTTGTGGTCCCCCTGCTCCTAGTTGGAAGTTCGTGGACTATGCTGGGGGCAACTTCGCGGACCTCTGAGAGGTCCCCGCGAGGGCGCAACAGTCATGCACGAAGCGGGCTTTCGCAGGCTCAGGAGGGTGGGGAGAATGCACTGTCCGTTCTGCCGGCACCCCGACAGCCGCGTGGTCGACAGCCGTACGACCGACGACGGCACCGCCATCAGGCGGCGTCGTCAATGTCCTGACTGCTCCCGTCGGTTCACCACCGTGGAGAGCGCGTCCCTGATGGTGATCAAGCGCAGCGGCGTCACGGAGCCCTTCAGCAGGGACAAGGTGATCGCCGGTGTGCGGAAGGCGTGTCAGGGCCGGCCGGTCACCGAGGACGCACTCGCCCAGCTCGGCCAGCGGGTCGAGGAGGCCGTGCGGGCCACGGGCAGTGCCGAGCTGTCCACGCACGATGTCGGCCTGGCGATACTCGGGCCGCTCCAGGACCTCGATCTCGTGGCCTACCTGCGCTTCGCGTCCGTCTACCGCGCCTTCGAGTCCCTGGAGGACTTCGAGGACGCCGTGACGGAGCTGCGCGAGGCCCGCACGAGCGAGGACGACCCCGTCGCCGGTGACGGAGCGGGCGGTGGAGACGGCGGGGACCCGGTTCGGGAAGCTCCAGGCCAGGGGCCCCGCTCGGGTCGCGGAGGCCGAGGACACAGCGGTGCGGACGGCGCGGACGGCGCGGGCGGCAGCCCTGAAGCGCCGGTTCCGGCACCGGCCGCGGACTGACCGGCGGCGTCGGGAAGACCGAAGACCTTCGGATCCGGCGGTGGTGCGCACTGGGGCGCAGGGCCGCCGAGAGCCATGGAACAAGCAAGGTGTCCCGGGAAGATTCGGGGCGCAACGGGGCGTTATGCCCGTTAAGGGAGGCGGAATGACAGAGACGACGAGCGGCCCGGCACGCGGCTCCCGCGCGAAGGGCGGCAAGGCGACGAAGGGGCTGCGTATCGAGCGCATCCACACGACCCCCGGGGTGCATCCCTACGACGAGGTCGAGTGGGTGCGCCGGGACGTCGTCATGACCAACTGGCGCGACGGCTCGGTCAACTTCGAGCAGCGCGGCGTCGAATTCCCCGCCTCCTGGTCGGTGAACGCCACCAACATCGTGACCAGCAAGTACTTCCGCGGCGCCGTGGGCACCCCGCAGCGTGAGCACAGCCTCAAGCAGCTGATCGACCGCGTGGTGAAGACGTACCGCGCCGCCGGTGAACAGCACGGCTACTTCGCCTCCCCGGCGGACGCGGAGATCTTCGAGCACGAGCTGGCGTACGCCGTGCTGCACCAGATCTTCAGCTTCAACTCGCCGGTGTGGTTCAACGTCGGCACCGCGCAGCCGCAGCAGGTCTCGGCCTGCTTCATCCTCTCCGTCGACGACTCCATGGAGTCGATCCTCGACTGGTACAAGGAAGAGGGGATGATCTTCAAGGGCGGTTCCGGCGCGGGCCTGAACCTCTCCCGCATCCGCTCCTCCAAGGAGCTGCTCTCCTCCGGCGGCAACGCCTCCGGGCCGGTCTCCTTCATGCGCGGCGCCGACGCCTCCGCCGGCACCATCAAGTCGGGCGGCGCCACCCGCCGCGCCGCCAAGATGGTCGTGCTCGACGTGGACCACCCCGACGTCGAGGCCTTCATCGAGACGAAGGTAAAGGAGGAGGAGAAGATCCGCGCGCTGCGTGACGCGGGCTTCGACATGGACCTGGGCGGCGACGACATCGCCTCCGTCCAGTACCAGAACGCCAACAACTCGGTGCGCGTGACCGACGAGTTCATGAGGGCGGTCGAATCGGGCTCGAAGTTCGGGCTTCGCGCCCGGATGACGGGCGAGCTGGTCGACGAGACCGACGCCAAGGCGCTCTTCCGCAAGATGGCCGAGGCCGCGCACGTCTGTGCCGACCCGGGCATCCAGTACGACGACACCATCAACCACTGGCACACCGCGCCGGAGACGGGCCGTATCACCGCGTCCAACCCGTGCAGCGAGTACATGCACCTGGACAACTCGTCCTGCAACCTCGCCTCGTTGAACCTGATGAAGTTCCTGCGCGACGACGATGAAGGCCACCAGTCCTTCGACGCCGGGCGCTTCGCGAAGGTCGTCGAGCTCGTCATCACGGCGATGGACATCTCCATCTGCTTCGCCGACTTCCCGACCGAGAAGATCGGTGAAACGACCCGCGCCTTCCGCCAGTTGGGCATCGGCTACGCCAACCTCGGCGCCCTGCTGATGGCGACCGGGCACGCCTACGACTCGGACGGCGGGCGCGCCCTGGCCGGCAGCATCACCTCGCTGATGACCGGCACCTCCTACCGGCGCTCGGCCGAACTCGCCGGTGTGGTCGGCCCGTACGAGGGCTATGCGCGCAACTCCGAGGCGCACAACCGCGTCATGCGGCAGCACTCGGAGGCCAACGACGCGGCCGACCGGGCCGACGATCTGGACACCCCGGTGTGGGCGGCGGCCACCGAGGCCTGGCAGGACGTGCTGCGCCTCGGCAAGAAACACGGCTTCCGCAACGCGCAGGCATCCGTGCTGGCTCCGACCGGCACCATCGGCCTGATGATGGACTGCGACACGACCGGCGTCGAACCCGACCTGGCCCTGGTGAAGTTCAAGAAGCTGGTCGGCGGCGGCTCGATGCAGATCGTCAACAACACCGTGCCCAAGGCGCTCAAGCGGCTCGGCTACCAGGAGGAGCAGGTCGAGGCGATCGTCGAGCACATCGCCGAGCACGGCAACATCATCGACGCGCCGGGTCTGCGCCCCGAGCACTACGACGTCTTCGACTGCGCCATGGGCGAGCGCTCCATCTCCCCGATGGGACACGTCCGGATGATGGCCGCAGCACAACCGTTCCTCTCCGGCGCGATCTCCAAGACCGTCAACATGCCCTCGTCCTCCACCGTCGAGGACGTCGAGGAGATCTACCTCCAGGGCTGGAAGCTCGGCACGAAGGCACTCGCCGTCTACGTCGAGAACTCCAAGGTGGGCCAGCCCCTGTCCGCCAAGCGCAAGGAGGAGAAGGAGCAGGCCGAGCCCGAGCCGGAGAAGGTCGTGGAGTATCGGCCCGTGCGGCAGCGGCTGCCGAAGGGCCGCCCCGGCATCACCACGTCCTTCACGGTCGGCGGCGCCGAGGGGTACATGACGGCGAACTCCTACCCGGACGACGGGCTGGGCGAGGTCTTCCTGAAGATGTCCAAGCAGGGCTCGACCCTCGCGGGCATGATGGACGCCTTCTCCATCGCCGTCTCCGTCGGCCTTCAGTACGGGGTGCCGCTGGAGACGTACGTCTCGAAGTTCACGAACATGCGCTTCGAGCCCGCCGGCATGACGGACGACCCGGACGTGCGGATGGCACAGTCGATCGTCGACTACATCTTCCGCCGACTGGCCCTGGACTTCCTGCCGTTCGAGACGCGTTCCGCTCTCGGCATCCACTCGGCGGGCGAGCGTCAGCGTCACCTGGAGACCGGGTCGTACGAACCGTCCGAGGACGAACTCGACGTGGAGGGCCTCGCCCAGTCCGCGCCCAAGTCCGAGACGGTCAAGGAGGCGAAGGAGAAGGCCAAGGAAGAGGCGAAGGAGGAGGCCAGGGCCGAGGGGATCAGCGACTCCCAGGCCGCCCTTCCTGCGCCGGGCGGCGCCCACAGCTCCACGGAGCTGATGGAGATGCAGCTCGGGATGAACGCCGACGCGCCGCTGTGCTTCTCCTGCGGTACGAAGATGCGCCGGGCCGGGAGCTGCTACCTGTGCGAGGGCTGCGGTTCGACCAGCGGATGCAGCTGATCCGCGCGGCGGCCGACGAGTGAGGCCTGACTGATGGCCGACGGGCGGGGACCGGCAAATGCCGGTCCCCGCCTTTTTTCTGCGGTGCTCGGGCACGGTACGTGTGCGGGTGGATGCCGGTGCGTGTGCGCGCGGGCGTTGCGCCCCGTGTGCAGAGGGCGCGGCGCGCACGGAAGATGAACTCGTGCCGGAGTGGACTCGTGGACGCCTGATGGGTCCGTACGGAGCCGTCGGGCCCGCCTGGTCGGCAACGGTCCCCGGGCTTACGGTGCTGCTTCGGACCGGTCGGCACGGGCTGAGGGACCGGACAGCGGGATGAGGACCGGAGGGTCATGAGCAGGGAAGAGAGCAACACGGCCGACCGCCCGGTCCTCGTCACGGGAGGCACCGGCACGCTCGGCCGGGCCGTCGTACGGAGACTGCTGAGCGCCGGGCACGCGGTAAGGATGCTCAGCCGCCGGCCCGGCCCGGGTGTCGCTCCGCAGCAGGGAGCGCACGACGGCGGACCTGCTGAGGGGACCGTGGCACAGGCAGGCGGGGATGCGCCGGAGCCGGAGTGGGCCACCGGCGATCTCACCTCCGGAAGTGGGCTCGACGCCGCGGTGGCGGGAGTGGGCAGCATCGTCCACTGCGCCACGACCGGGACCGGAAAGGACGTCGCGGGGACCCGCCACCTCATCGAGGCGCTCCAACGGGCGGGCGGAGACCAGCACTTGGTCTATATCTCCATCGTGGGAGTCGACCGTGTGCCGTTCTTCTACTACCGGGCGAAGGCCGAGGCGGAGGGAATCGTCCAGGACAGCGGGCTGCCGTGGACCGTGCTGCGGGCCACTCAGTTCCACGATCTGATCGCCCGCCTCACCACTGCGCAGCGGTGGCTTCCGGTCACCCTCTTCCCCGCCGGTTTCTCCTTCCAGCCCGTCGAGGTGGAGGAGGTGGCGGAACGGCTGGCGAAACTGGCGGTCGGCGAACCCGCAGGCAGGGTCGCGGACTTGGGCGGTCCCGAGGTGCGTACGTCGCGTGAACTGGCTCAGCTGACTCTGCGCGCGTACGGCCGCCGGCGTCCGCTGCTGCCCGTGCCCCTCCCGGGCAAGGCCGCGCACGCGTACAGGTCCGGACACCATCTGACGCCCGCACACGCTGTGGGACGGACCACCTACGCCGAGTACCTGGTCGGTGCCGCCGCGTCGCAACGGGCCCGGCGCACACGGTGAGTACGGCCCTCTGACAGGCGGGCACGATCTCCGCTGCGGCGGCAGCGAGCGCGTACGGATCGTCACCCGGTTGGCCGTACGATGGCGCGGTGCTGGTCAAGTGGATGCGCTGCACCGTCGTGGATCGTCGGGGCTTCGAGCGGGGGCAGCGGAAGTGGGCTGGGCTGCTCGGCGAGCCTGGTTTCCGGGGTCAGGGCGGTGGATGGAGCCGTGCCAGGGAGGGTGTGGCGCACCTCTTCGGCTTCTGGGAGAGCCGTGCCTTCTACGACTCCTTCATGGCGCGCTCCCACGACCGGCTGCACGCCGCCCAGGTCGGCACGTACAGAGACATGAGGGTGCGGCTCTTCGAGTACCGCTTCGACGTGAAGACCGGCTTCCGGCCCGTCTTCGCGGACGCCGATCTGCTGCGCGTCGCCCACTGCCGCGTCCGCGGCGACCGCATCGAGCACTACACGCTGATGCAGGAGAAGGTCTGGAACCCGGCGATGGCCGGATCGCCGGGGATGCTGCGCGGAGTGTTCACGCAGGCGCAGGCCGAAGACGAGTTCATGGTGCTGTCGATGTGGGATTCGACGGCGGAGCACGGCAAGTACCGCACGGAACGCGTGGAACGGCTCGCACTCCGTGCTCAGCTCGGAGCGGATGTGACCGGAATCGCCGGGGACGTGATCGATCTCGAACCCTCCTGGACCGTCTGAATTCCGCCGGGGCCATAGGCTTGCCGCATGGCACGACCGAGACGAATCGTCCTGGTCCGGCACGGAGAGTCGGAGGGGAACGAGGACGACAGCATCTACGAGCGTGTGCCCGACCACGCCCTCGCACTGACCGAGAAGGGAGTGCGGCAGGCCAGGGCCACGGGGGAGCGGCTGCGTGAACTCTTCGGCCGGGAGCGGATCTCCGCCTATGTCTCGCCGTACCGGCGCACCCACCAGACCCTCGCCGCCTTCGAGCTCGATCCGCAGCTGCTGCGGGTACGGGAGGAGCCGCGCCTGCGCGAGCAGGACTGGGGGAACTGGCAGGATCGCGAGGACGTACGGAAGCAGAAGGCATACCGGGACGCCTACGGGCACTTCTTCTACCGCTTCGCGCAGGGCGAGTCCGGTGCGGACGTCTACGACCGGGCGGGGGCCTTCCTGGAGAGTCTCTGGCGCAGCTTCGAGAAGCCCGATCATCCGCCCAATGTGCTGATCGTGACGCACGGGCTGACGATGCGGCTGTTCTGCATGCGCTGGCTGCACTGGACGGTGGCGGAATTCGAGTCGCTGTCGAATCCGGGGAACGCGGAGACACGTACGCTGGAACTGGGAAAGGACGGGCGCTACCACCTCGATCGTCCCTTCGAGCAATGGTGCACACCGCGCTCGTACGGAAGCTGTACGTGACGTCACCGGGCCCGGCGCCCACGGTCGCGGCGGCAGTTGCTCGCCGCGCGGGCGGCACCCGGGGGCGGAGCACGTGGAGGACCAGAACCAGACGACGCACCCCGAGCGCTTGATCATGAACGCCGAATCCCAGGACGCCGGATCCCAGGGCCACGCATCCGGCGACGAGTTGAACGAGCCGGAGCACAAGTCCCATGCGCCGCAGGCGACATGGGACGCGTGGGACGACCGCGGGGGAGAACGGCACGCTGACGGGCACGACGGTGCCGCTCCCGCGAGCGGAGGGCGCGCGCACGACGCCACCGAGCCTGACGAGTCCGGCAGCGAACTGAGCGACAGCGAACTGAGCGACAGCGAACCGAGCGGCGGCCCCGGCGAGCACGAGGCCGAGGGCCGGCGCTACGCTGAGTCGGCCATGCCGATCACGCCTCCAACTCACCGCGTCGAGCGGTCGATACGTGCCAAGACGGGCGCCAAGGTGGTCGCCGGGATCGACGAAGTGGGCAGGGGAGCCTGGGCCGGACCCGTCACCGTGTGCGCTGCCATCACCGGGCTGCGGCGGGCGCCGGAGGGGCTCACCGACTCCAAGCTCCTGACCGTGAAGCGGCGTACCGAACTCGCCGAACTCCTCGACGGCTGGGTCACGGCGCACGCCCTCGGCCACTCCTCCTCCGAGGAGATCGACGAACTGGGCATGACGGCGGCGCTCCGGCTGGCCGCGACGCGCGCCCTGGAGGCCCTGCCCGTCTGTCCGGACGCGGTGATCCTCGACGGCAAGCACGACTACCTCGGGACGCCGTGGCAGGTGCGTACCGTGATCAAGGGCGATCAGTCCTGTATCTCGGTGGCCGCGGCCTCCGTGCTGGCCAAGGTGCGCAGGGACGCCCTCATGGCCGAACTCGGCACGGACCACTCCGACTTCGCCTTCGCGGACAACGCCGGATACCCGTCGCCCGTGCACAAGACGGCGCTTCAGGCGCTCGGGCCCACGCCCCACCACCGGATGTCGTGGGCCTTCATGGATGCCCTGCCGCGCTGGCAGCATCTCAAGCGCACTCGCGTCGTGGCGGACGAAGACACCCCGTCCGCCGAGCAGATGGGCTTCTTCTGACGACGCCCGCGCCGGTGCGCCAGCCGTGGGCAGGGAATTCCCTGGCCGAACCCGCTTGGGCAGCTCGCGCCCACGTTTGATAGACATCACCTCATGCCTCTCATACCCGAGGAGCCACAGATTCAGGAGAGCATCCCGGGCAACCGCACCTCCGCGGCAGCGACCCGAACTCCGCAGGCTTCCCGTCCCGCAGCACCCATTCCCGGACCCCGGGCCCCCTCGCGTCCCGCGCAGCCGCGCGCGGACAGCAAGGGACCGACCCCCGGCAGGCCCGGCACCGTGCGGACAGGCGGTCCGCAGCGGACCCCTGCCGCGCCCGCCCGTACAGCCGCACAGATCGAGCTGGTCACCGCCACGGACGCGACGGCGGTGGACGAGGCCGATGAGACGGTCGACAAGCTGCTTGACGAGGGCACAGCGCCCGGAGACGTCCTTGTTGTCACCACGGGCGAACAGCATCCCTGGGCCCAGCACGAGCTCTCCTTCGGTGAGGACGCCTACTGGCGTCAACTTGCCGATGGTGAGGACGTCTTCTGCGTACACACCTCGGCTCTGTCCCGCGTCGGGCGGAGGGCGGTCGTCGTCCTCGCCGTCAACGGGGGTACGGACGCACAGGCCGCCGAAGCCCTGCCGGCAGCGCTGGCGAAGGCCGGGCGCAGCCTGATCGTCTGCGGCGACCCGCAGCGACTGCGGCAACTGCTCTGAGCCGACGGCCACTCCGGGCGGGCCGTAGCCCTCCCGCCTCGGCTCGGTGCTGCCGTCCCGGGAGCGCGACCTGCGACCGGCCGCCACACAGCTACCGAGCCGGTGGCGGTGCATCGTGCTCCCGCGGTGCCGTCACCCCTGAACGGCCAGCACGAGCGGCAACACCCGGTGCGCTCCTGCACGCAGAAGAAGCCGCGCCGCCACGGAAAGCGTCCAGCCGGTCTCCGCGAAGTCGTCCACCAGCAGCACCGGTCCGCCCGCCTCCGCCAGGGTTTCCGACAGCGGAGCGGGAAGCGTCAACGCACCGTGCAGGGTGCGGAGACGCTGTGCACCGTTGCTGCGGGCGGGCGCCACCGGCGGGGCGTCTTCCGCGTAAGTGACCGTGCCCAGCAGCGGCATGTGCCCGATCTGCGCTATCCGCTCGCCCAGTGACTGCACCATCCTGGGGCGTGTACGCGAGTCGATCGTGACCACACCGACCGGCCGGGCCGCGGCGTCCGGCGCTCCCGTGCCCCAGCCGCCCGGCGCCTTGGCCCAGTCGGCGAGCACATCCACGACCGCCCCGACGACGTCCTCTGGCACTTCGGCGTCCTGCGCCTGCGGCGAGAGCAGCGGACGGAGCCGGTTGCCCCAGCCGATGTCCGAGAGCCTTCCCAAGGCGCGGCCGGTGGCGGCCTGTTCGCCGGCGGGGATGCGCCCCTTCAGGTCCACACCGATCGCGGGCAGCCCCGTCGGCCACATCTTGCGGGGCTCGACCTCGACTCCCGGGCGGGCGAGTTCACCGCGTGCAGCCTCCAGAGTGCCGGCGGAGACGTCTGTGGTGAACCTTGGGCCCGCGCAGTTGTCGCACCGGCCGCACGGCGCCGCTTCCTCGTCGTCGAGCTGCCTGCGCAGGTACTCCATACGGCAGCCCGTGGCCGCCGAGTACTCCCGCATGGCCTGCTGTTCGGATTCACGCTGGCGTGTCACCCATGCGTACCGCTCCGCGTCGTACTCCCACGGCCTGCCCGTGACCGTCCATCCGCCACGCACCCTGCGCACCGCGCCGTCCACGTCGAGCACCTTGAGCATGGTCTCCAGACGCGACCGACGCAGCTCGACCTGCGGCTCCAGTGCGGGAAGCGACAGCGGACGGTCCGCCTCGCCCAGCACATCGAGGGTCCGGCGCACCTGGTCCTCCGCGGGGAAGGCGAGCGAGGCGAAGTAGCGCCAGATCGCCTCGTCTTCACGGCCCGGCAGGAGCAGCACCTCCGCATGCTCCACACCACGGCCGGCCCGGCCCACCTGCTGGTAGTAGGCGATGGGGGAGGAGGGGGAGCCGAGATGGATGACGAAGCCCAGGTCGGGCTTGTCGAAGCCCATGCCCAGGGCCGATGTGGCGACGAGAGCCTTGACCCTGTTGGCCAGCAGATCCGCCTCGGCGGACTGCCGTTCGGCGTTCTCCGACTTGCCTGTGTAGGAGGCGACGGTGTGGCCCTGCGAGCGGAGGAACGCGGTCACCTCCTCCGCGGCGGCGACCGTCAGCGTGTAGACGATGCCCGAGCCAGGCAGCTTCTCCAGGTGGTCGGACAGCCAGGCCATCCGGTGGGCGGCGTCGGGGAGCCGCAGGACACCCAGGCTCAGGCTCTCCCGTTCCAGGGATCCTCGCAGCACGAGCGCGCCCCCGCCGTTCCCGGCGTCCGCGTCCACCGGCGCGCCCGTGCCCAGTTGCTCGGCCACGTCCGCCGTGACCCTCGCGTTGGCCGTGGCGGTGGTGGCCAGGACCGGGACGCCTGCCGGCAGTTCGGCGAGCATGGTGCGCAGCCGCCGGTAGTCGGGCCGGAAGTCGTGGCCCCAGTCGGAGATGCAGTGAGCCTCGTCGACCACGAGCAGGCCGGTGGCCGCGGTGAGTTCGGGGAGCACCTGGTCCCGGAAGTCCGGATTGTTCAGCCGCTCGGGGCTCACCAGCAGCACGTCGACGGTGCCCGCTGCGATCTCCGACCGGATCGCCTCCCACTCCTCCGTGTTCGAGGAGTTGATGGTGGCGGCGCGGATGCCCGCCCCCTCTGCCGCCGCCACCTGGTTCCGCATGAGGGCGAGCAGCGGCGAGACGATGACGGTCGGCCCCTGGCCCGCGGCACGTAGCAGCGCCGTGGCCACGAAATAGACGGCCGACTTGCCCCAGCCGGTGCGCTGGACCACGAGCGCCCTCCGGCGGTCCGCGACCAGCGCCTCGATCGCGCGCCACTGGTCGTCGCGCAGCCGGGCCGCGCCCGAGGGGCCGCCGACGAGGCGGGCGAGGACGGTATCGGCCTTGAGACGCAGCTCCGTGTCGTTCATGGCTCCATGCAACCGGATGCCGGACTCATCCGGCCAACGCGCCTGTGGAAAACCGCTCGTCGGTACGACATCCGTACAAGACAGGGCGCCTATGGACAACTGATGACGAACTTCGATGCGCGCCCTGCACGGTTGCGTCATGACACAGCGAGACAACGCACACCACGGACCTCACGGACGCCGAGCCGACGGCGACGACGAAACCTGCGCCCAGCCGGCAGGCAGGTTCGCTGCCCGGCCCGTGCCGCTTCCCGCACCGGACGAGCCGAAGAACCAGGTCGCGTTGCGCAGCCCCGCGGAGCTGGCCGACGCGCTTCCCTATCTGCTCGGCTTCTATCCCGACGACTCCATCGTGGTCGTCGCCCTGCACGGCTCGCGCGGGCGCTTCGGCGGGCGGATCAGGATCGGCATCCCCGCCGCCGACGACGAGTGGCCGGCCGTCTCCGAGCAGGTCGCGGCATGCCTTGAAGGCGAAGGCGAAGCGGGTTCCGGAGGCCGGAGACCCGACGGAGCCATCCTCTTCCTCTGCCAGGACCCGGAGCCCGGCCGGAAGCGGGAGGAGGTGATGAAACGGCTTCGGCCGCTCGCCCAGTCGCTCCGCACGGCCTGCGGAGAGCGTGAGATCCCGGTGTACGAGGCGCTGTGCCTGTCCGACGGCCACTACTGGTCGTACTGCTGCCCCGATGCCGGCTGCTGTCCGAAGGAGGGGCGGCCGCTCGGCGGCACCGGCACATCGGCGATGGCCGCCGCTGCCGCCTACGCGGGAATCCAAGTGCGGGGCTCTCTGCGGGAGATGGAGCGAAGGCTCACTGCGCTCGGGGGCGACGCCGCCGAGACTCAAAGGAAGGCCCTCGACTCCGCGAGCTCGGCTCTCGTCCCCCGCATGCTGGCCCCCGACGGCTGCGCGGAGGTGAGAGCCCGGACGCTCCGGCTGGCCTCCTCACTGATGGCCCGGTTCGGGGAGGCCGTCCAGGACCAGAGCGACAGCCGCCTAGCCGACGCCCATGACGACGGGCTGCTCAGCGATGAGGATGCGGCGGCGATGATTCTCGGTCTCCAGGACCGAAGGACTCGCGACCGAGCCGCCGAGTGGATGGAGGCCCCCGACTGCGGCCCCGCGCTGCGGCTTTGGCGCGCCCTCGCGAGGCGCTGCGTCGGACCGTACAGCGAGCACGCGGCGGCTCCGTTGACGCTCGCGGGATGGGTCGCATGGTCGTCGGGGGACCGGCCCGCGGCCCGTGTCGCACTCGACCGCGCCCTGCGCACCGACCCCGGCTACATGTTCGCCCGGCTGCTCCACCGCGCCTTCAACGAGGGCGTGGATCCGGAGCCTCTGCGCCGGTGCATGCGCAAGGAACGGGAAGCGCGCCGCGCGGAGGAGCAGCGCGGACCCGCCGGCTCCGCGGCGTGTGGTGCGCCGTGACCGGCATGCGGGTCAGCCGTTCAACTCTTTGCAGACGCCGCTCATCTCCAGCCCCGGCCCGTGCCGGATCACACACAAGAGGAAGCGGAGGTACGCCCATGTCCGCCACGTCGCATCCGGATTCGCCGCAGCCACACAGCTCTTTCGGAAGCCCGCCCGGGGCCGCTCTGCCCGCCCCCGCCAGAGCGCCCGGAGGGGATCGAACCCGCGGACGCGTCCCTCCCGGCCGACCGCCGGGCAGCGCCGAACACCGGTCGGCGCACGCCGCGCTGATCTGTGTCGCGGCGCCTCATCTGGCGGTGTCCGCCGAGCACGGCCAGCTGAACGGGGAAGGCATGGAGGGCTATTACTACTCGGGCAGACGAGTGGTGTCCCGCTGCCGGATCCTCCTCGGCGGCAGGGAACCGCTTCCGCTGCTCGGGCGCATGGTCGGCGCCACGCAGGCCCGCTTCACCGCCACGGCGCCGACCACCGTCGGGAGCGGGCCGGATCCCGCGATTCTCGTCGACAGGTTGCGTTCCGCCGAGGGCACGGAACGCATCACCGTTCGCAACACCGGTGGCCGCCCGTTGAGGCTGCCCTTCGAGTTGCGCCTCGGCACCGACCTCGCCGAGATCGCGTCGATCGCAGTCGGGCGGGCCGGTGAGGAACTGCCCGCCTCCGTGCACGGTTCAGGACTGTCCTGGTCCGCGGCGGACCTGCGGGCCTCGGTCACCGCCGAGCCGCAGCCGGACACGAGCCTGGCCCAACTGGGGCTGCTGAGATGGGACTGGGAGATGCCGCCGGGGTCCGAACGTACGGTCTTGCTCCGCACAGATCTGTCACGAAGCGTCCCCCGCCCCGCACGCGGCAAGAAGCGCCGAGGCGGCACCAAGGTCAAAGGCAGCAAGACCGCCACGGGCCCGGTCTCCTGCTATGCCCACAGGGCTGCGAACACACCGGAACTATGGCGAGGCGCCCGCGCGGACGGCGACGACGACAGAGTCTCTGCGCTCTTCCGCACCGCCCTCGACGACGCCAACGCGCTGCTCATGTCCGACCCGGCATCCTCCGATCTCCATCTCGTCGCGGGCGCTCCGTGGCGCTGCGCCCTCGCGCCGGCCGAATCCCTGCGCGCGGCCCGGATGCTGCTGCCCCTCGGCACCCGGCTCGCGGCGGGCACCTTGCGCACGCTCGCGCGCGGTCAACTCACTGGGCCCGGCCCCGACGCGGGCAGGCTCCCCGGAGCCGTGCGCCATGCGGGCCCGTACGCCCCGCCGAGCTGTAGCGGTACGGAAGCGACTTTGCTCTTTCCCGCCGTGCTGGCCGAGGCGCGGCTGTGGGGCCTGCCCGAAGTCGAGACGGAGCAGCTTCTGCCCGCAGCCGAGCGGTGCTTGACCTGGATGCTCCACGCGGCCGGCGAGGACATGCTCGTCCCCGATCCCGCACCGGACGGCCCGTACCGCTGCGAGGTGCAGGCGAGTGCACACCGGGCGGCCCTACTCGGTGCCGGTCTGCTCGAGGCCTGTGGAAGCGACAGGGGAGCAGAGCTGCGCGACTGGGCGGACGCTCTGCGCCGCACATTCCAAAGCGAGTTCAGATACGGAGAGGACACAGGTGCGGTCCCCGTCGCGGTCCGCACCCGGGGTGGGGACGTGCTGCGGCATGTGAGCTCTGCGGCAGTGGAGTTGCTCGATACGGGCCTGGCCGGAGGCGGCAGTTCCGCGGTCGGGCTGCTGACGGCGGAGCAGACGGCACAGCTCTGCCGGCACCTTGAGAGTCAGGCTCTCGACTCGGGTTGGGGTCTGCGCAGCCTCGGAGCGGATGACGATCGATACAACCCCTTCGGGCACCGCGGCGGCGCCGTCCGCGTGCAGGAGTCCGTGATCGCCGTCTCGGGTCTCGCGGCGGCGGGCCATGAGCGGGCGGCCGGTTCGCTGCTGCACGGAGTGCTCGACGCGGCGGCCTCGTTCGGATTCCGTCTGCCGGAGATGTACGCGGCGCCTCAGCGGAGCGCAGGCGGGGTGCCGCTGCCACATCCCGCGGCATGCCGGCCCGCGGCGACCTCCGCGGCGGGGTCCGTGCATCTACTCGCGGCTCTCGCCGGAGTGCGCCCGGATGTTCCGGCGGGCACCGTGACGGTACGACCGCTGAAGACCGCGCCCCTTGGAGCCGTACGGTTCGCGGGGCTGCGCCTCTCCGGCACCCCCTTCTCGGTCCGGGTCGGCAGCGACGGCGAGGGGGAGGTGGACGAGATCGCCGACGGTCTGCGAGTCGTCGTCAGCTGAAGGAGCCCGGGCTGCGGTGCCGCAACACCCGGCAACCCGCACTGCCAAAGGCCGGGCACAAGGCGGGGGAGACCGCAGCCGAACTGCCTGATTATCGTCAGGGAGACGACTATGATCATGCCATGCCCTACGACCCGTCGGCCTTCCCCCCTTTCGCCGTCACCGTCGACCTCGTGGTGCTCACGGTGCGCAGACATGCGCTGTGTGCACTGGCCGTACGTCGCGGTGAAGCACCGTACGAAGGGAAGTGGGCACTGCCCGGGGGCTTTGTCAGGGCGGATGAGGACCTCACTTCCGCAGCAGCGCGCGAACTTGCGGAAGAGACGGGCTTGCGGGCCTATGCGACGGACAGCGGACTCCCCGGTGCGCATCTCGAGCAGCTCGCCACATACGGCGATCCCGGCCGGGACCCGAGGATGCGGGTCGTCAGCGTCGCTCATCTCGCGCTCGCCCCGGACCTGCCGTCACCCACGCCCGGTGGGGACGCAAGGGGCGCGCGCTGGGCGTCGATCGACGAACTGCTCGGCGCCGGCGACCTGTCCAGGTACGCGGACGGCTCCCGCTACGCAGACGACGGCGGCAAACCGGCACTCGCCTTCGACCACGACCAGATCCTCGCGGCCGGTGTGGAGAGGGCGCGCTCCAAGATCGAGTACTCCTCGCTCGCCACCGCCTTCTGCCCACCGGAGTTCACGGTCGGCGAGCTGCGCAGGGTCTACGAAGCGGTCTGGGGGGTGGCGCTCGACCCGCGCAACTTCCACCGGAAGGTGACGGGTACGCCGGGATTCCTCGTCCCCAGCGGAGGCACGACGACCCGCCAGGGCGGGCGCCCCGCGCAGCTGTTCCGCGCCGGGGGCGCCACTTTGCTCAACCCGCCGATGCTGCGCCCCGAAGTCTGACGGCATCGGGCGCCCAGGCCCGCACGCGGCTCACGCAACGGACTTGGCCCGGAGACGGGCATTGCCGCTGGAAGAGCGACATGTCACGTTATGTTGCCTGGATGCATCCCCCACGCGTTACGCGGGAGAAGCGATGATCCAGGCAATCGGACTCACGAGTCTGCCGCGCCGTCACCAACTCGGGCCCGCTGTCGACGATCTGACCTTCGAGGCCCGCCCCGGCCGCGTCACCGTGCTTCTCGGGCCGGAAGGCTCCGGGAAGACGACCGCAGTGCGCCTCATGCTCCAGCTTCAGGCCGGGCGTGGCACGGCGCTCTTCCGTGGCCGTCCCGTCCACCGGATTCAGCATCTCTCCCGTGAAGTGGGCGTGCTGCTGGGCGAGGTGAACGGTCATCCGGGACGCACGGCACGCGCTCATCTGCGCATGCTCGCCGCCGCGGCGGGGGTGCCTGCCGGCAGAGCGGACGACGTACTCGATCTCGTAGGTCTCAGTGGTCTCGCCGACCAGCGGATGAGCGCTCTCTCGCGTGGCATGGACCGACGCCTCGGTGTGGCCTGCGCGTTGCTCGGAGATCCGCACACCCTGGTCCTCGACGAGCCCGCGCACGACCTCTCTCCGCGTGAGACGGCGTGGATCTGCTCGCTGTTGCGCGGATACGCGGGACAGGGCGGTACGGTCCTGGTCACTTCGCACCGGTCCGAGGAGGCGGCGGGTCTCGCCGACCGTGTGGTGAGCATCGGCTCCGGGCGTCTGCTCGCCGATCAGGAGGTCGCGGACTACGCCCGCACCCGCCTCCGTCCCCGTGTCGCCGTCCGTACGCCACATGTTGACCGCCTCGTGGCCGCACTCGCGCAGGAGGGGCGCAAGGCAGGGAGGGACCGTGACCACGGCCCGCTCAAGGTCGTCCATGAAGGCGGGACCAAAGTCTCGGTCTACGGCAGCAGTTGTGCGGAAGTGGGCGAGTACGCGTACAAGAACAACATTCTCGTGCACCAGCTGACCGACGAACGGGGCGACGCCGGCGACGCTTTCCCCCCTGGACCGCTCCATCGTGCCGACGGCCGCCGCCCGGCCGTTGAGACTCAGGTCGACGCCGCCCTCTCGGACGTGGGGCCGGATGTGCGGCACGCTCCTGCGGCCGACGGCGACGGCGACGCCCACGCCGACTACGAAGGTGCCGGCCATGCCGAGACCACCTCAGCGGATCCATCCGAGGCACCGGGTCCGGAGGAGGACGGAGCGTGGACCGAAGCCGGTTCGGGCACCGACGGTGTACTACGGGCGCTGGAGGAGCTGGAGGACTTCGATGAACTGAGCACGCCCGCAGGGGACGTCGGTTCCGCCGACTCCACCGGCACCGACGCCGACAGCACCGTCGACGACGCGGTACCCGGCGAGACTGCCGAACTCTCAGGTGTCGCCGAGCCGGATGTGAACTCCCCTGCCGCAGCGGGAAGTTCACAGCGGCCCGAGTCTGCCGAGCAGCCCGAGACCGCAAGACCGTCCGCGACCGCGACCGCGTCTGCGGACGCCACCGCTGACGACGACAGCCGCCGGTCTGTGGCCGAATCTGTCCCGAAGGGCGCACCTGAGCCTCAGCTCGAGCCTGCCCTCGCCCCCGACCCCGACCGCGAGCCCGAGTTGGAGCCTGAGCAGCCCGAGCCCCAGCTGGAGACCGAACCCGAACCCGAACCCGGAGCCGGGCCCGGACCGGAGACGGAGTCGGCGTCCGCGAAGGCGTTCGCTTCGGCATCGGTGCCGGCCCGGACGGCCACCGTCTCCACGTCCTCCAGCGGCTCTTCCGCCTTCTCCGTCTCCTCCGCGTCTTCCGAGTCGGAGTCCTCCGAGCCGGCCTCTGCCTCCGCCTCTGCCTCCGCCTCTGCCCCCGCGGTGACGACGTCCCAGGTGACCGCCCCCGCGCCAACTGCCTCGGAAGCGCCCACGATCCGTATCAGCGACGCACCGATCAGCGCGTCCACTCCGGGTGCTGTGCCGGTGGACGATTCCGTGAGCGAGTCGGCCCGCGACCACGCGACCGATTCCGCATCCCGTCCCGTGGATACTCGTCCCGTGGGCAGCCCCACGCACGGCTCCGACGGGCCCCGCTCCTCCACCGCGCGCCCGATCGTGATGAAGCCCCTCGCCGACCCGGACGCACCCGGCAAGACCAAAGCCCTGTGGACTCCGAGACGTCCCCCGACGCGTGCGGTCGCCGAACTCCCGCCGCAGCTCCACGCCGTGGCACGTCCGGGTCCCGCCGCGCCCCTGCGTTACGAGCTGTGCCGCCTCGTCAGCGTCCGCAGCACCTGGATCGCCATTGCGCTCACGGTGGCGGTGGCGCTCTGCGTCTCGCTCGTCATGGCGCGCACCGGAACGGGAGTCCCCCCGCACGCGGGCGACTCGCTCACACCCGCCGTGCGTCTCCTGACGGGCTGGCCCGCGGGCGGGGCGTTCCTCCTGCCCCCCGCGGCGGTGGCGGCGGGTCTGCTGGGGGCCTTCGCCTTCGGCGAGGAGTTCCGCTATCCCGCGCTCGCGCCCGCACGTTCGCCCGTACCGCGGCGGCTCAGCCTCCTCGCGGCCAAGCTCGCCGTCTCCGCGTCTCTCGCCGTGCTGCTGAGCATCACAGTCGCCGTCGTCAACGCGGCGGGCGTGACGCTGTTCTTCGGTTCCGGAGCCCTCGCCCTGCCTTCCGGCACGGCGTCGTCA
This sequence comes from Streptomyces sp. HNM0575, assembly GCF_012726265.1. GTDB lineage: Bacteria > Actinomycetota > Actinomycetes > Streptomycetales > Streptomycetaceae > Streptomyces. Next base: position 90,335 of record NZ_JAASAG010000005.1, read on the forward strand.
GCCGCAGGCACCGAAGGCTCGTGGCAGTTGCACCTCGTGGCGGTGTTCGCGTTCACCGCGGGCTGTGCCTGGGCCGGAGTTCTGGCATCGGGAATCTTCCGGTCGGGCACCGTGGGCACTGCGGTCGTTGTGGCGGTTCCCTTGCTGCTGGCCCCGGTTGTTCGGAGCATGCTCGGCGACGGCACCGCTCCGGGCCGCTCCACCGATGGACTCCCGGGACGTCTGGAAGCCGTGTTGCTGGTGCCCTGGCCGCCGGGGACCGAGCGCTGGATCGCCGCCATGCTCGACGTGGCTTCCCAACCCGTAGGCTTCGCACTGGTGTTGTCGCTGGCGGCTCTGCTGACCGGCTACCTCGTCACGATGCTCACCGGCAGAGCCGGATAACGACCGGTCGGCCGCCACACATCCACAACCACCCGTCACTCGCGCGTCCACCACGACCCGTCGCGCGAGCCCCCCACGACCCGTCACGGTCGGACGCCACGGCGCTGGGACCCCTGACGCGACCGTCGGCCCCTCGGCTTCATTACCCCAACACCCGGAATACGACAGGCAGATGGTCCGCAGGCAACGCGTTCTTTCCGATAAGGCGTCAATTGCGCGGGGACCAGTGATCACCCTTTCGTGTGCTTTTCACCAAAGCCCTCAAGGCCGCCGGGAGGGCCGCCGACAAAGGATGCGTGACTACCCTTGCGCACTCCATGATGACCGCCGCTCGCTCCGCCGACTCGGGCCTCGCCGGCCCGGGCGAACTCGACCGCTACGCCTACGCCGAGTCCTCCGGCACCGCCCGCACGACCAGCAACGCCCCTGCCTGGCAAGGCTCGGAGGCCGACATCAACCGCGCCGGCCGCCGGGCGTCCGGCAGCCGCGGACGAGGTCTGCACGGCCAACTCGTCCAGCAGCTCGGTCAGATGATCGTCTCCGGCGACCTCGGGGCGGACCGCCCGCTCGTCCCGGAGGAGATCGGCCACCGCTTCGAGGTCTCCCGCACCGTCGTCCGTGAATCGCTTCGCGTACTTGAGGCGAAGGGACTCGTCAGTGCCAGGCCCAACGTCGGTACGCGGGTACGGCCGGTCAGCGACTGGAATCTGCTCGACCCGGACATCATCGAGTGGCGTGCCTTCGGCCCCCAACGTGAGGACCAGCGCCGGGAGTTGCGTGAACTGCGCAGCACCATCGAGCCGTTGGCCGCGCGTCTCGCCGCCGGGCACGTCCGGGACGAGATCCAGCAACGCCTCGGCGACATGGTCGAGATCATGACGCACGCGGTCGGCCAGGGCGACACCCTCACCTTCTCCCGCGCGGACGCCGAGTTCCACGGACAGCTGCTGCAAGCGGCGGGGAACAGGATGCTCGAACACCTCTCGGGCATCGTCTCCGCGGCCCTTCAGGTCTCCGGCGGCTCGGGCACGGGATGTGACGTGGCCACCGAGGCGTCCATCGCTCAGCACCAGCGCGTCGTCGACGCTCTCGCCTCGGGTGAGGGAGCCGCCGCGGAGTCCGCGATGCGGCAGGTGCTCGGCGGCGGGCGGTCCGAGGCGGGCGCCCCCGTCGCTCCGCCCGGCGTCGCGGGGCCGGCCGCGGGACCGGTCGCCGGACCCGGCGGGCCCGGTGGCGGCACAGGGGGCGCGGGCGGTGGCGACCACGTGGTCCCGGCTCCGCGAGAGCACTGAGCCGGGCGGACGCCGGGCAGTGAGGGCCGGTCCCCGGCTCCTGCCTCCGGCCCTGTGCGGCCAATGCCCCGCGCGGCTCCACGGCACGAACGGCTGTGCCGCCGAAATCCGGCGGCACAGCCGTTTCCGCCCTCGTGCATACGGGGCAGCTTCCTTGGAGTGGTGTCCTATTCGTCGCGCTCTTTCCAGAATGTATGGAGAGCGGTGTGACCCGGGCCACGTGTATTGCCCGTAACGCTTCGCGTCACAGCGCGATGACTCAAGAGGTGACAGCCGAGGACGGAATACTGCGCCCCGAGCCGGCGCTCGTGCAGGCGTTGTATTCGTCCACAGCTCAGCCCGCGCCGTCGGTTCATCCCCACCGGCGGTTTGCCGTTTCCATCGTTCCGAGAGGTTGTTCGTGTCGGCCAGCACATCCCGTACGCTCCCTGCGGAGATCGCCGAATCCGAATCTGTGGTGGCGCTCATCGAGCGGGGAAAGGCTGAGGGGCAGATCGGCGGCGACGACGTGCGTCGGGCCTTCGAGGCTGACCAGATTCCGCCAACCCAGTGGAAGAACGTACTGCGCAGCCTCAACCAGATCCTCGACGAGGAGGGTGTGACGCTGATGGTGAGTGCCGCAGAGGCCCCCAAGCGCACCCGTAAGAGCGTCGCGGCCAAGACCCCCGCCAAGCGCACCGCCACGAAGACGGTCCCGGCCAGGTCCGCGGCCGCGAAGAAGGCGCCCGCCAAGGCGGAGCCCGCTACCGCGGAGGTCGCCGTCGCAGCAGCCGAAGAGACCGTCGATATCGACGCCGTCGAGGTGGCAGCCGAGCTGGCCGCCGAGCCGGTGAAGAAGACCGCCAAGAAGGCCGCCGCCAAGAAGACGGCCAAGAAGGCAGCCGCGAAGAAGACGGCCGCACCGAAGAAGACAGCCGCCAAGAAGTCCGTCGTCGACGAGATCCTCGAAGACGGCGAGGAGCCGGCCGAGGAGTCACCGGCCAAGCCCGCGAACAAGCCCGGCGCCGAGGACGGCCCCACCGCCGAGGTGAAGAACGAGAACGAGGGCTTCGTACTCTCCGACGACGACGAGGACGACGCACCGGCACAGCAGGTCGCCGCCGCCGGTGCCACCGCCGACCCGGTCAAGGACTACCTCAAGCAGATCGGCAAGGTCCCCCTCCTCAACGCCGAGCAGGAGGTGGAGCTCGCCAAGCGGATCGAGGCAGGCCTGTTCGCCGAGGACAAGCTCGCCGCCGCCGACAAGCTCGCGCCCAAGCTCAAACGTGAGCTGGAGATCATCGCCGAGGACGGCCGCCGCGCCAAGAACCACCTGCTGGAGGCCAACCTCCGGCTCGTGGTCTCCCTGGCCAAGCGATACACGGGCCGCGGCATGCTCTTCCTGGACCTGATCCAGGAGGGCAATCTCGGTCTCATCCGTGCCGTCGAGAAGTTCGACTACACCAAGGGCTACAAGTTCTCGACGTACGCGACGTGGTGGATCCGTCAGGCCATCACGCGCGCGATGGCCGACCAGGCCCGCACCATCCGCATCCCGGTGCACATGGTCGAGGTCATCAACAAACTCGCCCGCGTCCAGCGTCAGATGCTCCAGGACCTCGGCCGCGAGCCCTCCCCCGAGGAGCTCGCCAAGGAACTGGACATGACGCCGGAAAAGGTCGTCGAGGTCCAGAAGTACGGGCGCGAGCCCATCTCTCTGCACACGCCTCTGGGCGAGGACGGCGACAGCGAGTTCGGCGACCTCATCGAGGACTCGGAGGCCGTCGTCCCCGCCGACGCGGTCAGCTTCACGCTTCTCCAGGAGCAGCTGCACTCGGTGCTGGACACGCTCAGCGAGCGCGAGGCGGGCGTGGTCTCGATGCGCTTCGGCCTGACGGACGGTCAGCCCAAGACGCTCGATGAGATCGGCAAGGTCTACGGCGTGACGCGTGAGCGGATCCGTCAGATCGAGTCCAAGACGATGTCGAAGCTGCGGCACCCGTCCCGTTCCCAGGTCCTGCGCGACTACCTGGACTGAGGCGCGGCGCCCCGCACGACGGCGATCACACACGGCGAGGGCCGGTGACCCTACCAAGGGGCACCGGCCCTCGCCGCGTGCGGGCAAGGGCCCTCCGGATGCGGAACTGCTCCATCCGGATCACCCTTGGTGGTCCGGAACGGCCCTCCCCGGGCCAGTCACCGCCAGGAGGCTCCATGCGTCCGCTGCGCGCACTCCCGCTGCCCTCGCTCATACCCGCGCTGCTCGGCGTCCTGCTGGCGCTGCTGCCCGCGTCACCGGCCCGGGCAGGGGACCGGGTCGTGGTCGGGGGGCACCCCGTGGACGCCGAGCAGCACCCCTGGGTAGTGGCCCTCGTCAGCCGTGACCGCTTCGGGGACGAGCGTTCCGGCCAGTTCTGCGGAGGCGCTCTCGTGGGCGCCCGTACGGTGATCACCGCCGCCCACTGCCTGAGCCGCGAGGTGCTCGGAGTCGATCACGGCAAGGTCGACGACCTGCACGTCATATCGGGGCGGAACGATCTCGACACCGCCTCGGGCCACGAGGCGAAGGTGCGCACGAAGTGGATCAACCCCGGTTACGACGCCGGGACGAACGCGGGCGACATCGCCGTGCTCACCCTCGACAAGTCCATGCCCGCGGGCGCCACGATCCCCATGGCCCGAAGCGGCGACAGGGGCTACAAGGCCGGAGCCGCCGCCGAGGTCTACGGCTGGGGCGACATCAGCGGGAACGGCGACTACGAGCCGCGGCTGCGCGCCGCCGACGTCGACATGCTGGAGGACTCCGCGTGCTCCCGCGCGTACCCCAGCGGCTCGGAGGGCGCCTTCGCCAAGGACTCCATGGTGTGTGCGGGGGTCCCGGAGGGCGGCCGGGACGCCTGTCAGGGCGACAGCGGCGGCCCGCTCGTGGCGTACGGCAAGGTCGTCGGGCTCGTCTCGTGGGGAGCGGGCTGCGGCGAGGAGGGCCGACCCGGCGTGTACACCCGCATCTCCGCGATGGCGGACCTCGTACGGAAGCACAGCGAATGAGGAGCCGGGAGCGCCGGCGTACTGAGGTCGGCGGGCGCGTGCGTCGGGGCGAGAAGGGGCCGCACCTGAGGAGGTTCGCCGAGAGCGGAAATCCGGAGCGGGCCGGAGCATCCGGGGCTTGCGCTTCGCACCGCATGCGCCCCGGCGCAGGACCGGGGGCGGGCTTCGATTTCAGGGTGGGACCGGCGGCGGGCCAGGTCCCGGCTCGGGACGCGAGAGGGCGGCCACCCGGTGTCACCGGATGGCCGCCCTCTGATTCCGGCCCTGTGGCCGGCCGAGCTCGTCGGTTCGGGACGTCTGGTCAGGCCGGGACGCTCAGCCCTCTCCCGTCTCGTTGCTGGCGGGAGCGGTGAGCTTCTCCGTCTCGTCCTGTATCTCCGCGGCGATCTTCTTGAGCTCCGGCTCGAACTTACGCCCGTGGTGCGCGCAGAACAGCAGCTCTCCGCCGCTGAGCAGTACGACGCGCAGGTAGGCCTGAGCGTTGCAGCGGTCACAGCGGTCGGCGGCCGTCAACGGAGTCGCGGGGGTCAGAACTGTAGTCACGTCGCCTCTTCTCTAGCTCGACGAGCTGTCGTACCAGGGTCAACATCCAACCAGGCCGAAAACGTTCCCGCTCTCGACGAATCCTCGAAGATTTCTCCCCGGGGCGGCTGCATGTTGCCGGGTGGCGGCGAATGAGCCGTATTACGTGGGTTTGCTTCGTGATCAGGGTGCTTGGTGGCTGTTGTCCAGTTGTTTGCCTGTGCAGTGTTCCCGTGTTGAAGGGGACGTGCCCGGAGCCTAAATGGTTCATGCGTCAAAGGGAACGTGATGTGTGCGTCACCCCATCTAGTTATCGAACGTACGAACGGGGATGGGCTAGCATGTGTGCCCTTCATGGGTGGCGCGGCACGCCCTGTCCTGCACTCTCGGTACCCTCTGACGCGGCAACCAGCCACCACAAGCAGAATTCAGCGAGGAGCGAACCGCGTGACCGCCGACTCTTCCCTGGCCTCCGGCAGGGGGAACACCAAGCCGTCCACCGCGCTGCTCGCCGGGGCAGACAGGGACGGCGGCACGAATTACACCGCGCGGCACCTGCTCGTCCTGGAGGGGCTCGAAGCGGTGCGCAAGCGCCCGGGCATGTACATCGGCTCCACCGACAGCCGGGGCCTGATGCACTGCCTGTGGGAGATCATCGACAACTCGGTCGACGAGGCCCTGGGTGGCCACTGCGACCACATCGAGGTCGTGCTGCACGAGGACGGCTCCGTGGAGGTCCGCGACAACGGGCGCGGCATCCCCGTCGACGTCGAGCCCAAGACGGGCCTGTCCGGCGTCGAGGTCGTGATGACGAAGCTGCACGCGGGCGGCAAGTTCGGCGGCGGCTCGTACGCGGCGTCGGGCGGTCTGCACGGCGTCGGCGCCTCCGTTGTGAACGCGCTCTCCTCCCGGCTGGACATCGAGGTCGACCGCGGCAGCCGCACGCACTCGATCAGCTTCCGGCGCGGCGTGCCGGGTATCTTCACCGAGTCCGGTCCGGACGCCCCCTTCGACCCCGCGAGCGGGCTGCGCAAGGGCAAGAAGCTGCCGAAGAGCCGCACCGGGACGCGGGTGCGCTACTGGGCGGACCGGCAGATCTTCCTCAAGGACGCCCGCCTCTCCCTGGAGACGCTGCACGGGCGTGCCCGGCAGACCGCGTTCCTCGTACCCGGGCTCACGCTGGTGGTGCGGGACGAGCGGAGGCTGGACGGCCAGGAGGCCTCCGAGGAGGTCTTCCGCTACGACGGCGGCATCAGCGAGTTCTGCGAGTACCTGGCACAGGACAAGCCGGTGAGCGACGTGGTGCGGCTCCAGGGGAAGGGCCAGTTCAAGGAGACGGTGCCCGTCCTCGACGACCGCGGCCACATGATCCCCACCGAGGTCCAGCGCGAGCTGGGCGTCGACATCGCGCTCCGCTGGGGCACGGGCTACGACACCACGCTGAGGTCGTTCGTCAACATCATCGCGACGCCCAAGGGCGGCACCCACGTCGCCGGCTTCGAGCGGTCCATGGCCAGGACCGTGAACGAGGCGCTGCGCGCCACGAAGGTCCTCCGCGTCGCCGAGGACGACGTCACGAAGGACGACGCGATGGAGGGCCTGACCGCCGTCGTGACCGTACGGCTGGCCGAGCCGCAGTTCGAGGGGCAGACCAAGGAGGTGCTGGGCACCTCGGCGGCCTCCCGGATCGTGGCGCAGGTCGTGGCCAACGAGCTGAAGACCTTCCTGACGTCGACCAAGAGGGACGCCAAGCAGCAGGCGCGGGCCGTGCTGGAGAAGGTCGCGGCGGCCGCCCGCACGCGGATCGCCGCACGGCAGCACAAGGAGGCACAGCGGCGGAAGACTGCACTGGAATCCTCGTCGCTGCCCGCCAAGCTGGCCGATTGCCGTAGTGACGACGTCGAGCGCAGTGAACTGTTCATCGTCGAGGGCGACTCGGCGCTGGGCACCGCCAAGCTGGCCCGGAATTCTGAATTCCAAGCGCTGCTGCCGATCCGCGGCAAGATCCTCAACGTCCAGAAGTCCTCGGTGTCGGACATGCTGAAGAACGCCGAGTGCGGCTCGATCATCCAGGTGATAGGAGCCGGGTCCGGCAGGACCTTCGACATCGACCAGGCCCGCTACGGAAAGGTCATCTTCCTCGCGGACGCCGACGTCGACGGCGCGCACATCCGCTGCCTGCTGCTGACGCTCTTCCAGCGCTACATGCGGCCCATGGTCGAGGAGGGCAGGGTCTTCTCCGCGGTGCCTCCGCTGCACCGGATCGAGCTGGTCAACCCCAAGAAGGGGCAGGGGAAGTACATCTACACCTACTCCGACAACGAGCTGCGGCAGACGCTCCTGGAGCTGGAGCGCACGAAGGTGCGCTACAAGGACTCGGTCCAGCGGTACAAGGGGCTGGGCGAGATGGACGCCGGCCAGCTCGCGGAGACCACCATGGACCCGCGGCACCGGACGCTCCGCCGGATCAACATCAGCGACCTGGAGGCCGCGGAGACCGCCTTCGACCTGCTGATGGGCAGCGAGGTGGCGCCTCGCAGGGAGTTCATCAGCTCCTCCGCGGCCACGCTGGACCGCTCCCGTATCGACGTCTGAGAGGCGACGGGATCCACGCCGTGCACCGGTACGTCGGGTACGTCGCCTGAAGGGGTGAACGGTCCCGGATGCCCCATCCGTGATCTTCCGTGCGCGCCCATCCTTGGGCCATGCGCACCGAAGATCCCTGGTACGACGCCCTGGCCTCCGGCTGGGACGACCACGACGCACTCTCACCGGCGGCGGGCGCGCCTTCCCCGGCGGCAGGCGCGGCCACCGCGGTCGCCGTGCCGCGCCCGCACCCGCGCGAGGGGCCGCCGCCTGCCGGGGCGGACTCGTGCGTCGGAGCCGCCGAGACGGTAAACACCGGGCCTCCAGGGCCCGTTGAGCGGCGGGAGGCCCGGGACCGCGCCGTGCGCGACGCCCGTGGCGATGTCTATCTCGCGGTGCAGCGCAGTGCCGCGTTCCGACGGGTGCGGCGGCGCTACAGGAACTTCGCGCTGCCGGTCAGCGTGGCGTTCCTGGTCTGGTATCTCGCCTATGTCGTCGCCGCGACCGCCGCTCCGGGGCTGATGGCCCGTCCCGTCGCCGGGGTGTTCAACGTGGCGATGGCCGCCGGGCTCGCGCAGTTCGCCAGCACGTTTCTGCTGACGTGGGCGTACGTACGCCATGCGCGGCTGCGGCGGGACGATCTCGCGCTCGAACTCCGCTGGGAGACACAGGAGTTGGCGCGGACCCGGGCCGCCGCCGGCTCCGCCCTCGCCACCGTCTCTTCCTCCCCGGGGCGGGAGGGCACGTCGTGACGGGCAGCCATCAGACCCTGACGCTGGTGCTGTTCAGCGCCGTGATCGCCGTCACCCTGGCGATCACCACCTGGGTGAGCCGCCGGCGGCGGGGCTCGCCCGAGGAGTTCTACGCGGGCGGGCGGCTCTTCAGCCCGATGGAGAACGGCTTCGCCATCGCGGGCGACTACATGTCGGCCGCGTCGTTCCTCGGCATCTCCGGGCTCATCGCGCTGTACGGCTACGACGGCGTGCTCTACGCGGTGGGCTTCCTCGTCGCGTGGCTGGTGGTGCTGATCCTCGTCGCCGAACTCGTGCGCAACTGCGGGCGGTTCACGCTCGCGGACGTGGTCACCGCACGGCTGCGCGAGCGTCCTGTCCGTATCGCTTCAGGCGTCTCGTGCGTGACGGTGTGCGTGCTGTATCTGGTGGCGCAGATGGTCGGCGCCGGCAGCCTGGTGTCGCTGCTGCTGGGCGGCACGAGCCCGGCCGCGCGGTCGTGGACGGTCATCGGCGTCGGTGCGCTGATGGTCGTATACGTCTGCTGCGGAGGCATGCGCGCGACCACCTGGATTCAGATCGTGAAGGCTGTGCTGCTGCTGGGTGGCGCCTTGACGCTGACGGTTCTGGTGCTGATGCGCTTCGGCGGCGACGTCGGGGCGCTGCTGAGCGGTGCGGCCGAACGCAGCGGCCACGGGCGGGACTTCCTCGCCCCCGGCCTCCGGTACGGCGGCGGGTGGACGCACCGGCTGGACTTCATCAGCCTCGGTCTCGCGCTCGTACTGGGGACCGCCGGACTGCCGCACATCCTCGCCCGCTTCTACACGGTGCCCACCGCGCGGGCGGCCCGCCGCTCCGTCGTCTGGTCCATCGCCCTGATCGGCGCCTTCTACCTGATGACGATCGTGCTGGGCTTCGGTGCCGCCGCACTGCTGGGCAGCGGGACCGTGCGCGGCTCGGACCCCGCGGGGAACACGGCTGTTCCGCTGCTGTCGCTGGAGCTGGGCGGGGGCGCGGGGTCGGCAGGAGGTCCGGTGCTGTTCGCCGTGGTCGCGGCGGTCGCGTTCGCCACGATCCTCGCCGTGGTCGCGGGCATCACGCTGGCGTCCTCCGCGTCCGTCGCGCACGATCTCTACGCGTCGCTGAGCAGGCGCGGTGCGAGGGGGGAGGTGGGCGTCGCGCGGATCGCCGCCGTGGGCACGGGAGTTGCGGCGATCGGGCTGGGGCTGCTCGCGCAGCATCTCAACGTGGCGTTCCTGGTGGGGCTGGCGTTCGCGGTCGCCGCGGCCGCCAATCTGCCGGTGCTGCTGTACGCCCTGTTCTGGCGTCGCTTCACCACCAGGGGGGCGGTCTGGTCGGTGTACGGCGGGCTCGTGCCGGCCGTCGTGCTCGTGGCGCTCTCGCCGGTCGTATCGGGCGGGCCGGGTGCGCTCTTCCCACGGGCCGACTTCGCCGTGTTCCCGCTGGAGAATCCGGGACTGGTCGCGATTCCGCTCGGTTTCCTCTTCGGGTGGCTCGGCACCGTCACGTCGCGGGAGGCCGCCGACGACGCCAAGCACGCCGAGACGGAGGTGCGTTCGCTCACGGGCGCCGGCGCGGTGTGACGGCCCGGCAGGGGGCGACTCGGAGAGGGGGGCACGTGTGGGGGAGCAGCGCGGACACATGTGCTCGGACGCATATCCGCGAGGGGCGCTTTCGCCCGCTTCCGCCAACTCATGAGCGTGCGTTGCCGAGTTGTGAACAACCGCTGGTCGCAGATTAAGTCCAGACCTATTGACATCGCTGTCTGCGCACCTGAGATTGTCTTCAAGACATGACGGCATGCCCATCGATGCGGTCCGCCTCCTTCCGCCTGCAACGCGAACCGAGCTTCGCCCCAAGGCCGTTCACCGGAGCGCGGCTCGTCCGTCGGACTGCCGGAGCGCCACCCGGCCGCCACCGGCGACCGGGCCCTTCTGGACCGCCCCACACGGTCCCTCCCCACAGGAAGGCCCCGCTTCGATGAGACTCAGGACTTCGCTGACGGCCGGATTCCTCGCCGCAGCAGCCCTCGCCACGACTCCGGTGCTGATGTCGTACGCGAATGCCGAGGCACCGCACAAGGCGGAACACACGGCCAAGGCCAAGGCCGCGGAGTTCAGCGACGACTTCGACGGGGCGGCCGGCAGCGCCGTCGACAAGTCCAAGTGGCAGCTGGAGACCGGCGACAACGAGAGCAACCACGAGCGCCAGTACTACACGTCCGGCACGGACAACGCCGCCCTGGACGGTGACGGCAACCTCGTCATCACCGCCAAGAAGGAGAACCCCGGCAACAACGACTGCTGGTACGGCAAGTGCGAGTACACCTCGGCACGGCTCAACACCGCCAGCACCTTCAAGACCACGTACGGGCACGCCGAGACCCGCATGAAGATGTCCGAGGGCAAGGGCATGTGGCCCGCTTTCTGGATGCTGGGTGACGACATCGGCAGCGCGGGCTGGCCCGCCTGCGGAGAGATCGACGTGATGGAGAACGTCGGCAACGAGCCGGACACCGTGCACGGCACCATCCACGGCCCCGGCTACTCGGGCGGCGAGGGCATCGGAAAGGGCTACACCCTCCCCGACGGCAAGAAGTTCGCCGACGACTTCCACACCTTCGCCGTCGACTGGTCGCCGGAGAAGATCACTTGGTCGGTCGACGGCAACGAGTACCAGACCCGTACGCCCGCCGATCTGGGCGGCGACAAGTGGGTCTTCGACCACCCCTTCTACATGATCCTCAACCTCGCGGTCGGCGGTGACTGGCCGGGCGACCCCGACGGCAACACCAAGTTCCCGCAGAAGCTCGTGGTCGACTACGTCAAGGTGACCGGCGGCAACTGACGGGCGGTGGCCCTACGGGCGACTGCCCTGCCCCAAGCCGTCCGGGCCGGCGTTGCCGGGCGCCGGTCCGGACGCCGCCGGGCTCTCACCCCGGTGTGCCGATGAGCCCGCCGGGTGCAGCGCCTGCGGCAGCACGACGGTGAACTCCGCGCCGCCGCAGGCCGCTTCGCCGACGCGTGCCGAGCCGCCGTGGCGCTCCGCGAGCCGTCGTACGAGTGCGAGGCCCAGGCCACGCTGACGGTGCGCGGGCGGCTCCTTGGTGGACCAGCCTTCGGCGAAGACCAGTTCGCGCTGGTCGCCGGGGATGCCGGGGCCGCTGTCGGCGACTCCGAGGACGACGGCCGTGCCGCGGTCCGGGCCGGGCTCCCTGCCCGGGCCGGTGCCGCCGGGCCCGGCGGCGGGCTCGGTTACGGGCTCGGAGACCGGCTCCGTACCTGAATCCGCCCGGGGTTCGGCGTTCGCGGGCGCCTCGCCGGATCCCCCGAAGCCGCTGGCCCCGCCAGCCCCGCCGGTGTCGTCGGCCTCGTCGGCCGTGACTGCCTCTCCGTTTTCGCTGCCGTCGGTGTCCGTGGTGTGAGCGCTGTGCGTGGTGTGGGCGTCGGCGTGGTCGCGGGCGTCGTCGATGTGCTCCGCACGCAGGTCGACCTCCACCATCGCGTCCGCCGAACCGGCCGCCGCGTCCAGCGCGTTGTCGACGAGATTGCCCAGCACCGTGGCCAGTTCGCGCGGGTCGACCAGCCGGTCCGGCAGCCGTGTGGCCGGGGTGAGGCGCAGCGCGACACCGCGTTCGGCCGCCACCGTCGCCTTTCCGACCAGCAGCGCGGCGAGCAGCGGGTCCTCGACCCGCTCGGCGATCTGCTCGGCCGTGGCACGGTGCACACCGACCGCCTCGCTGAGATAGGCCGCCGCCTCCTCGTACTGACCGAGCTGGAGCAGCCCCAGCAGCAGGTGCATCCGGTTGGCGTGCTCGTGGTCCTGTGCGCGGAGCGCGTCGATCAGGCCGCGGGAGCCGTCCAGTTCACGTCCGAGCAGCTCCAGCTCCGTACGGTCCCTGAAGGTGGCCACGGCGCCGCCGTCGTCCGTGGGCATGCGGTTGGCGACGAGCACCCTGCCGCCGCTGACGGTGAGCAGATCCGTACCGGTGACGCTGCCGCACAGCACGTCTGCGGTGCGTCCCGGACCGAGCACCTCGGCGAGGGGGCGGCCGGTGTCCTCGGGACTCAGCTCCAGCAGCCGCTGCGCCTCGTCGTTGACGAGCCGGATCCTGCCGTCGGCGTCGAGGGCGACGACGCCTTCGCGTATGCCGTGCAGCATCGCCTCCCGCTCGTCCAGCAGCGCGGATATGTCGGAGAACGCCAGGTCGTGGGTCTGGCGCTGGAGCCGGCGCGAGACCAGCACTGAGGCGACGACGCCGATCGCGAGCGCCCCGCCCGCGTAGGCCAGCAGCTTCGGGACCGCGCCGAGGAACTTCTCCCGGACCCCCTCGTAGGCGATGCCCACGGAGACCGCGCCGACCACCTCGCCGTGCTCGTCGCGCAGCGGAACCTTGCCGCGTGCGGAGCGGCCCAGCGTGCCCTCGTCGATATGGCGCACCTCGTGGCCCGCGAGCGCGGCGCTGGGGTCGGTGGAGACGTGACGGCCGACGCGGCGCCGCTCGGGATGCGACCAGCGGATGCCGCGGGTGTCGAGCACCACGACATAGCCCGCCCCCGTCGCCCTGCGGATCTTCTCGGCCTCCTGCTGGACGGCGCCGTCGGCGGACGGTCCGGAGTCCGCGACGAGGCGGTGAGCGATCTCGGGGCGGGCCGCGGTCGTCTGCGCGATGGCGAGCGCACGGTCCATCGCGCGCTCGTCCAGTTCGTCGCTGAGCGGAGCCAGAAAGAAGGCGGTGATCAGGGCGGCCACGCCCGTAGCGATCGTGAGCTGCATCAGCAGCACCTGGGCGAAGACGCGCTGCGGCCAGCGCGGGCGCCGCAAGGAGGCGGAGAGGCGGTTTCCGCTCAGGCGCAGGGCGGCTGCGGGCGCCCGCACGTACGGCCTCCGGACGGCAGACGTCCGGGCGGCAGATGTCCGGGCGTCGGTCGCTCCCGCCGGAGCCGGGTGTTCCGGCGTCTTCGGCGACGGCGCGGTGAACGGAGCGGTCACGTGGGCCTCCGGGCTGGTACGGACGGGAGGCGGGGGAGGGGCGAAGCAGGGAGGACGAGGGGACTGTAGCGAGGCGGAACCGGCGCGCGGGACCGGGGGAGTCCGGCCGGAGCGGTGAGGCGGCGCGTGGCAGGGCGTGCGAGGACCGTAGCGGGTGAACCCGGGAGCGCGCTGTGACGTGCGGCATCGCCGCGTACGATCGCAGCCGTCCCATCGCACCGCGTACACCTTGGAGGAAGCCCTCGTGCCCCGATCACGGCGCGTACCGGTCATCGTTCTCGCGGGATTCCTCGGCTCGGGCAAGACCACCCTGCTCAACTACCTGCTGCGGCACAGCGGCGGCACCCGCATCGGGGCGATCGTCAACGACTTCGGCAGCATCGAGATCGACGCGATGACGGTGGCCGGGCAGGTCGACTCGATGGTGCCGCTGGGCGACGGCTGCCTGTGCTGCGCGGTGGACACCGACGACATGGACGACGCCCTGGACCGGCTCGCCCGCCCGTCGGCCGGACTGGACGTGATCGTCGTGGAGGCCAGCGGCCTGGCCGAACCCGAGACCGTGATCCGCATGATCCTCGCCTCGGGGAGCGAGCACACCGTCTACGGGGGGCTCGTCGAGGTCGTGGACGGCGCCGAGTTCGAGAACGTGCGTACGCGGCATCCGGAGCTGGAGCGGCACGTGCGGGCCGCGGACCTGGTGGTGCTCAACAAGACGGACCGGGTGGGCGAGGAGCAGCTGCGGGGGCTGCGGGAGACGCTGCAAGGGCTCGGCCGCGGTACGCCGGTGGTCGCCGCCGCGCACGGGCGTATCGACCCCGCGCTGCTCTTCGATCCCGTGCACCGGCCGCGCCCGCCGGTGGAGCAGCTGTCGTTCGACGTGCTGCTGCGGGAGGCGGCGGACGGTCCGGAGGACCACCACGGGGAGCATCATGGGGAGCACCACGAGGAGGGCGACGGGGACGGAAGTTGTCGCGGCCACCTTCACGCGGCGTACGAGAGCGTCGAGTTCACCTCGCCGGAGCCCCTGGACCCCAGGCGCTTCCTGGACTTCCTCGACACCCGTCCGCCCGGCGTCTACCGGATCAAGGGGTTCGTCGACTTCGGGGCGGCCGACCCCGGCAACACCTATGCGGTGCACGCTGTCGGCGGGTTCCTGCGCTTCACGTCCTCGCCGCGGCCGGCGACGGCACCGGAGCGGGAGGGCGGCGAGGCGCTCGCGCTCACTTCTACGCAACTGGTGCTGATCGGCGCCGGCACCGACGGCGAGGCGCTGCGAAAGGGGCTCGCGGGATGCGTCGCCGATCAGTCGGCGGAGTCGCATCCGCATGCGATGTGGGGCGTGTTGCGATACGTGGAGAACGCCCCCGTCGACGGGCCCGGCGCGGAACCGGGGGAGCCGGAGACCGAACTCCGCGACGGGGATCCGGACTTCACCCACGACGACCCCGGCCTGGAACCCGTCGAGGAACCGTCGGTCGATTAACCGCCCGGCACGGAACAGGGAGAGCCGGAGCCCGGGTACTGAGCCCGGTCGCCCGGGCCCGGACCCCGAGCCGTGCCGCCGCACCTCAACCCCCGCGCCCCGGACGGGATTTCGATCGAGCCCGGGTCCGGACATCGAGTCCGGCCCCGGCCCCCAGCGCGCCTACACCGGCCCCGCGACGACCGCCACCGGCTTCTTCAGCGGCACCCCTGAACCGTCCCTGCGGGGGTCCTGCTCGGGCAGCTCCGCCGGAGTCCCGTTCGCGGACGCGGCCCTCGCCGGAGCGGGCCCCGCCCACGCCAGCGTCAGTGAGTCCTCGCCCTTCAGGAAGCGCTGGCAGCGCACGCCGCCCGTGGCACGGCCCTTCCTCGGGAACTGGTCGAACGGTGTGAGCTTGGCCGTGCTGATCGAGTCGTCCAGCGTGCCGTGCGATCCGGAGAGCGTGAACACCAGCGCGTCCGCCGCCGGATCGACCGCTGTGAAGGAGATCACCTTCGCGCCTTCACCCAGCTTGATCCCGGCCATGCCGCCGGCCGCCCGGCCCTGGGGCCTGACCTGGCTCGCCGCATAGCGCAGCAACTGCGCCTCGTCGCTGATGAAGACCAGGTCCTCCTCGCCGGTGCGCAGCTCCGCCGCGCCCACGATGCGGTCGCCTTCGCGGAGCGAGATGACCTCCAACTCCTCCTTGTGCGCCGGATAGTCGGGGACCACCCGCTTCACGACGCCCGCCGCCGTGCCGATGGCGAGGCCGGGCGACGACTCGTCCAGCGTGGTCAGGCAGACCACGCTCTCGTCGTCGTCCAGCGTCAGGAACTCCGAGATCTGCGCGCCGCCCGCGAGGCTCGGCGCCGTGGCCGTCTCCGGGAGCTGCGGCAGGTCGACCACGGTGAGGCGCAGCAGCCGGCCCTCCGAGGTGACGACCCCGATCTCGCCGCGCGTCGTCGCCGGCACGGCCGAGACGATCACATCGTGCTTGGTGCGCTTCGCCTCCCGGTCGAACGCCGGCTCGCCGTTGGCCGTACGGGCGAGGAGTCCCGTGGAGGACATCAGCACGCGGCACGGGTCGTCGGCGACCTCCAGCGGCACGGCGGCGACGGGCGCCCCCGCCGACTCCAGCAGCTCCGTGCGGCGGGGCGTGGCGTACTTCTTGGCGACCTGGGCGAGTTCGCCGGAGACGAGCTTGCGCAGCTCCGCGTCGGATTCGAGGATGCGGGTCAGCTCCTCGATCTCCGAGCGCAGCCTGTCCCGTTCGCTCTCAAGCTCGATGCGGTCGAACTTCGTCAGCCGGCGAAGCGGGGTGTCCAGGATGTACTGGGTCTGTACGTCGCTGAGTCCGAACCGCGCGATGAGCGACTCCTTCGCCTCCGCGGCGTTCTCGCTCTGGCGGATGATCCTGATGACCTCGTCGATGTCGACGAGCGCCACCAGCAGGCCCTCGACCAGATGCAGCCTGTCGCGCCGCTTCGTGCGCCGGAACTCGCTGCGCCTGCGCACCACCGTGAACCGGTGGTCGACATAGACCTCCAGCAGCTCCTTCAGACCGAGGGTGAGCGGCTGGCCGTCCACCAGCGCCACGTTGTTGATCCCGAAGGACTCCTCCATGGCCGTCAGCTTGTAGAGCTGCTCCAGGACGGCCTCCGGATTGAAGCCGTTCTTCACCTCGATCACCAGGCGCAGGCCGTGCGCCCGGTCGGTGAGGTCCTTCACGTCCGCGATGCCCTGGAGGCGCTTGGCGTTGACCAGGTCCTTGATCTTGGAGATGACCTTCTCCGGGCCGACCGTGAAGGGCAGCTCGGTGACGACGAGGCCCTTGCGGCGCGGCGTGACCTGCTCGACCGCGACCGTCGCGCGGATCTTGAAGGTGCCGCGGCCTGTCGCGTAGGCGTCCTTGATGCCTTCCATGCCGACGATCCGTCCGCCCGTGGGCAGATCGGGACCGGGCACATGGCGCATCAAGGTCTCCAGGTCCGCGCCCGGGTGCTTGATCAAGTGCCGGGCGGCGGCGACGACTTCGCCGAGATTGTGCGGCGGCATGTTCGTCGCCATGCCGACGGCGATCCCGGACGAGCCGTTGACCAGCAGGTTCGGATACGCGGCGGGAAGGGCGCCCGGCTCCTGCTCGCTGCCGTCGTAGTTGGCCGCGAAGTCGACCGTGTCCTCGTCGATCGACTCGACCATCAGGCCCGCGGCGGGCGCCGCACGGCACTCCGTGTACCGCATGGCGGCCGGCGGGTCGTCGTTCCCCAGCGAGCCGAAGTTGCCGTGCCCGTCGACCAGCGGGACCCGCATGGTGAAGGGCTGGGCCATGCGCACCAGCGTGTCGTAGATCGCGGAGTCGCCGTGGGGATGGAGCTTTCCCATCACCTCGCCCACGACGCGGGCGCACTTGACGTGGCTGCGCTCGGGACGCAGGCCCATCTCGTGCATCTGGTAGAGGATGCGGCGCTGCACCGGCTTCAGCCCGTCGCGGGCGTCCGGCAGGGCCCGTGAGTAGATGACCGAGTAGGCGTACTCCAGATAGGAGCTCTGCATCTCGTCGACGACGTCGATGTCGAGGATGCGCTCCTCGAAATCGTCCGGCGGTGTCTTCGTACTGCGGGGGGCCATCGCGGCTGCGCTCCTTCTTTGCTCATGGCGTAACGCACTTGCGGCTGCGGGCGGGTGGCCCGGCGGCCGGTGCGAAGGCCGTTCCGACGCGGACCATTGTGGACCGCGGCACCGACAACCGGCCCCCCGACCCGGCGATACGGGCTCCGAGGGGCTTCACAGCCGCCCCGTCCCCGCCGGATCGTACGGAGAATGACACGGTACGGGCCCGGTTCCCGCCCGTACGCTACGGGAACTTCGCACGCTCTCGGCTCGGTTGCATAGGGTGACAGGACCGCTTGCGAACGTGCACGCATTTGACGCGATCGAAGGGACTCCATGCCCATGGGTCACACTGCCACGCCCCCGCCGGCCACCGGCGGGCTGACAGCGACAGAGCACCGGCTGGCCAACGGCCTGCGCGTGGTGCTCTCCGAGGACCATCTCACCCCGGTCGCAGCGGTCTGTCTCTGGTACGACGTCGGCTCCCGCCACGAGGTCGCGGGACGCACCGGACTCGCCCACCTCTTCGAGCACCTGATGTTCCAGGGCTCCGCACAGGTGCAGGGGAACGGCCACTTCGAGCTGGTGCAGGGCGCCGGCGGCTCGCTCAACGGCTCGACGAGCTTCGAGCGCACGAACTACTACGAGACCATGCCCGCCCACGAGTTGGAGCTCGCGCTCTGGCTGGAGGCCGACCGCATGGGCTCGCTGCTGACGGCCCTCGACGACGAGTCGATGGAGAACCAGCGCGACGTGGTCAAGAACGAGCGCCGCCAGCGCTACGACAACGTGCCCTACGGCACGGCCTTCGAGAAGCTGACGGCGATGGCCTACCCGGAGGGCCACCCGTACCACCACACCCCGATCGGTTCGATGGCCGATCTGGACGCCGCCTCGCTGGAGGACGCAAGGGAGTTCTTCCGCACGTACTACGCGCCGAACAACGCGGTGCTGACGGTCGTCGGGGACATCGACCCGGAGCAGACGCTCGGGTGGATCGAGAAGTACTTCGGCTCCGTCCCCGGACACGAGGGCAAGAGGCCGCCGCGCGACGGCACCCTGCCGGACGTCATCGGCGGGCAGAAGCGCGAGGTCGTCGAAGAGGAGGTGCCCTCCCGGGCGTTGATGGCCGCCTACCGGCTGCCGCACGACGGCGCCCGCGAGTGCGACGCCGCCGACCTGGCGCTGACCGCGCTCGGCGGCGGCGAGTCCTCCCGCCTCAACAAGCGCCTCGTGCGGCGCGACAGGCTCGCCGTCGGCGCCGGTTTCGGGCTGCTGCGGCTCGCCGGCGCGCCGTCGCTGGGCTGGCTGGACGTCAAGGCGTCGGCCGGCGTCGAGGTCGCCCAGATCGAGGAGGCCGTCGACGACGAGCTGCGGCGCTTCGCGGAGGAGGGGCCCACCCCGGAGGAAATGGAGCGCGCGCAGGCGCAGTTGGAGCGCGAGTGGCTGGACAGGCTCGCCACCGTGGGCGGGCGCGCCGACGAACTGTGCCGCTACGCCGTGCTGTTCGGCGACCCGCAGCTCGCGCTGACCGCGGTGCAGCGCGTCCTGGACGTCGGAGCCGAGGAGGTGCGCGCGATCGCCGCTGCCCGGCTGCGCCCGGACAACCGCGCGGTGCTGGTCTACGAGCCGACCGAACCGGCCGGTGACGGGTCCGGCGAGGGACAAGGCGACGAGAACGACGACGAGACCGAGGAGTCCGGCCAGTGAGCGACGCCCCGACCCCGCAGAACGCCGCCCCCGGCACGTCCGACGACCAGGGCGGGCAGATGGAGTTCCACCCGCGCCCGCGCGGCGGACAGCCCAAGCCCTGGGCCTTTCCCGCGCCCGAGCGCTTCCAGCTGGGCAACGGCCTGACCGTGCTGCGCGCGGACCGCCCCGGCCAGCAGGTCGTCGCCGTCGAAGTCACCCTCCAGGCACCGCTGGACGCCGAGCCGGCCGGCCTCGACGGCGTGGCGACGATCATGGCGCGTGCCTTCTCGGAGGGCACGGACAAGCTCGGAGCCGAGGAGTTCGCCGACGAGCTGGAGAGCTGCGGAGCCTCCCTCGACGCATACGCCGACCACGCGTCGGTGCGCGTATCGCTCGAAGTCCCCGCCTCCCGGCTGCACAAGGCGCTCGGACTGTTCGCCGACGCGCTGCGGGCCCCCGCCTTCCCGGAGAGCGAGATCGAGCGCCTCGTCAGCAACCGCCTGGACGAGATCCCGCACGAGCTGGCCAACCCCACGCGCCGCGCCGCCAAGGAGCTCGCGAAGGAGCTGTATCCGGCCTCGTCGCGCATGTCCCGCCCCCGCCAGGGCACCGAGGAGACGGTCGCCCGCATCGACGCCGCGGCCGTACGCGCCCACTACGACGCGCACGTACGGCCCGCCACCGCCACCGCGGTCGTCGTCGGCGACCTCGAAGGGGTCGACCTGGAGGCCGCTTTGGGCGACACCCTCGGCGCGTGGACGGGCTCGACGGCACAGCCGCGCAAGACGCCGCCCATCACCGCCGACGACACCGGGCGCGTGGTCATCGTCGACCGTCCCGGCGCCGTGCAGACGCAGTTGCTCATCGGGCGCATCGGCCCCGACAGGCACGACCGCGTCTGGCCCGCCCAGGTCCTCGGCACGTACTGCCTGGGCGGCACCCTCACCTCGCGCCTGGACCGCGTGCT
Organism: Streptomyces sp. HNM0575; assembly: GCF_012726265.1. GTDB lineage: Bacteria > Actinomycetota > Actinomycetes > Streptomycetales > Streptomycetaceae > Streptomyces. The sequence goes on from NZ_JAASAG010000005.1 coordinate 110,624, forward strand.
GCGCGAGGAGAAGGGCTACACCTACGGCGTGCGCGCCTTCGGGCAGGTGCTGCGCTCCACCGCGGAGGGCACGGGCGCCGCGCTGCTCGCCGTCTCGGGCTCGGTCGCCACGGACGTCACAGGCCCGGCCCTCGCCGACCTGTGGCAGGTGCTGCGCACCCTGGCCGCCGAAGGGCTCACGGACGACGAGCGCGATGTCGCCGTGCAGAATCTGGTCGGCGTCGCTCCGCTGAAGTACGAGACGGCGGCCGCCGTCGCCGACACCCTCGCGGAGCAGGTCGAGCAGCAACTCCCCGACGACTACCAGGCGTCCGTCTACGCCGAGCTGGCCCGTACGGGCACGGTCGAGGCGACGGCCGCCGTCGTCAACGCCTTCCCGCCGGACCGGCTGGTGACGGTCCTCGTCGGCGACGCCTCCCAGATCGCCGATCCCGCACGGGAGTTGGGCATCGGCGAGGTCAAGGTGGTGACCGGCGGCTGAGCGGCGGCGCGGACGGGGCGGTCCGGCCCGGCGGAGGCCCGCGCCGCGCATCCGCAGGCAACTCCGGTGCACGCGGCCCCGGTTCACGAGCTTTCCGTTCGTGGACCGGGGCCGCTGCCGTGTGCGGTCGCGTGCCGGGGCCTCCGGCCGGGCACTCACGCCTGTATGTCCGGATTGGTGGATGTATCCCGCTCGGCCGTGTGGGCTGCGCGACAAAACACCGGTTTGGTTTGGCCGTTGGCAGATGTCCCGTTTAGCGTCGGTCCGGCTGTTCGTCAGAAGTGACCGCGACCGCGGCCGACGTTCGGCTTCGCCGAGTCTCCAGTACGACGACGTACGCATGGAGAGCCGGGGGCTCTTCCCTCGTGGCGCCGCAGGGCGCAGAGGGTCCCCTCGCGGTACGCACCGGAAACGGTGCGTACCGGAGAGGGGATGGGGTGAATCGGTCCGCTCAGCGCGGCGGACCGTAGGAGACCTTCCTGCTCCGAACCGGCTGGGAGCCCCTTCCGCCGAATTCCCGCTGGATCCGCCGGGATTCCGATGCATCGTGCACGGGGTCCCGCGCACGGTCACGCGTGGATTCATACAGGCGGCAGGCAGACCCGGTAGGCGAGAAGGAGGGAAAGGAGCCACGCCTGCCATGGCGTTCATCCGTGCCACCGGGACGCATCGCCGTACCCGGCCCACTCGCCGTCGCACCAGGGCCGCGGGCATCGCGAGCCTGACCGTCGGTGTCGTCGGAACTCTCGCGACCCCCGCACTGGCCGGCACCGGCCACGACGGACGGCCCGTCGGCGCAGAGCCGGGGAAGACAGCACACGACACAGCACACGAGACCCGACACGAGACCGGACACCAGGCGGCTACGGGTACGGCGCCCGAGGGGCGTCACCGGGCGGGCCTGACCGGCGCCACCGGATTCGGCGACTCGATCGCCGAGACGGTCGGCGACCAGGCCCGTCTCCAGGAGACCGCCGCCGCCCAGGCCAGGGCCGCGAAGGACGCGAAGCGCAAGGCCGCCGCCGAGAAGGCGAAGCACGAGCGCGAGGCGAGGCAGAAGGCCGAGCGGGCCGCGAGGGCCGCCGAGCGCGCGAAGCTCAACGCGTACGTCGCGCCGGTCGAGGACCCGTCGCTGTCCACTCCGTACCGCAGCTCCGGCGGACTGTGGTCCTCCGGCAGCCACACCGGTGTCGACTTCGAAGCGGACGAGGGCACGGAGGTGCGGTCCGTGGCCTCCGGCGAGGTCGTCGAGGCGGGCACCGACGGCTCGTTCGGGAACAGCGTCGTCATCAAGCACCGCGACGGCACGTACACCCAGTACGGCCACCTGTCGTCGATAGCCGTCTCCACCGGGCAGACCGTCAAGGCCGGCCAGAAGATCGCGCTGTCGGGCTCCACCGGCAACACCACCGGTCCGCACCTGCACTTCGAGGCCCGCTCGGGTCCCGAGTACGGCTCGGACATGGACCCGGTCGCCTACTTGGAGAAGCACGGCGTCGGCCTCTGACGGTCCCCGGCCGCCCCGCCGGGCCTTCCCCGGTGACCGGCGAGGACCGGCGAGCGCAGCGAAGCCCCGGCCGCGATGTGCGGCCGGGGCTTCGTATGTCAGCGGGCGCCCGGACCGCGCCCGGACCTCCGGGCGTCTGCTCAGGGTGTGCTGCCGCGGGCGGCGGGCAGAGAGGGCGGGTGCTATCCGCGTAGAGCGGTGCTAGACCGTCTCGGGCAGCTCTTCCAGGCCCTCCGAGACCAGTGTGGCCAACCGTTCCAGCGCGGCTTGCGCGTCCACCGCTTCGGACGCCAGCACGATCTCCTCGCCGGACTCCGCGCCCAGACCGAGCACGCCGAGCATGGACGCGGCGTTGACCGGGGTACCGTCATCGCCCTTCTTGACCGTGACGGGTACGCCGGCCGCAGCCGCCGCGCGGCAGAAGATCGAGGCGGGACGGGCGTGCAAACCCTCGGCCCACCCGACGGTGACGCGGCGCTCTACCATGGTTGTTGCCCTCCGAGTCGTACTTGCGTCCGGCGAAAACAAGTCTCGCATGCCGCTTCCGGCGGACGGCCGCACCCCTTGGCGTGCGCTGGCTGCGGCTGCCGGCCGTACGGGGTCCGAGCTGTGCGTACGGCCTTACCCTGATCCCATGCGTACCCCTCAGGAGCGGGCGTACCCGGCGCACTGGGAGGCCGACGTGGTGCTCCGCGACGGCGGCACCGCACTGATCAGGCCGATCACCGCGGACGACGCGGGGCGTCTCGTCGAGTTCTACGAGCGTGTTTCCGACGAGTCGAAGTATTACCGCTTCTTCGCTCCTTATCCGCGTCTGTCGGACCGTGACGTTCGTCGCTTCACACATCACGACTACGTCGACCGGGTCGGCCTCGCCGCCACCATCGGGGGCGAGTTCATCGCGACGGTCCGCTACGACCGGATCGACGGCGACGGGCGCGCGGCCTTCTCACCCGCGGCCGGAGAGGACGCCTCCGCTTCCGCCTCCGACGCCTCCGGTGCCGGGGCCGTGTCCGCACAGGCCGAGGTCGCGTTCCTCGTGCGCGACGACCAGCAGGGCCGCGGCGTCGCCTCCGCACTGCTGGAACACATCGCGGCGGTCGCGCGGGAGCGCGGGATCGAGCGCTTCACCGCCGAAGTGCTGCCCGCCAACAGCAAGATGATCAAGGTGTTCACCGATGCGGGCTACTCGCAGCACCGCAGCTTCGAGGACGGTTCGGTCCATCTGACCTTCGACCTCGAACCGACCGAGCGCTCCCTCGCCGTGATGAGTGCCCGCGAGCAGCGCGCCGAAGGCCGCTCGGTGGAGCGGCTGCTCGCCCCCGGCTCGGTCGCGGTGGTCGGCGCGAGCCGCTCCCCGCGCGGTGCGGGCCGCAGGGTGCTGGAGAGCCTGCGTGCGGGAGGCTTCACCGGTGGTGTGTACGCGGTCAACCGGGAGCTTCCCGAGGAGGGCGGCGAACTCGGCGGCGTCCCCGCGTACAGGTCCGTCAAGGATGTGCCCGAGCATCTCGACCTGGTCGTCGTCGCCGTCCCGGCCGGGCAGGTGCACGCGCTGGCCAGGGAGTGCGGTGAGGCCGGCGTACAGGGACTCGTCGTGCTCACCGCCGACTTCGGCCGCGACGAGCAGCGCGAACTCGTGCGTCTCGCCCGCTCCTACGGCACGCGCGTCATCGGCCCCAACGCCCTCGGGCTGATGAACACGGCACCGGACGTGCGTCTCAACGCGACGCTCTCGCCCGAGATGCCGGCCCGCGGGCGGGCGGGCCTCTTCACGCAGTCCGGCGCCATCGGCATCGCCCTGCTGGCCGGGCTCCACCAGCGCGGCATCGGGCTGTCCGGCTTCGTCTCCGCCGGCAACCGCGCGGACGTATCCGGCAACGACGTACTCCAGCACTGGGACGACGACCCCGACACCGACGTCGCCCTGCTCTATCTCGAATCGATCGGCAATCCCCGCAAGTTCACCCGGCTCGCCAGGCGCATCGCCGCCCGCAAGCCGGTCGTCGTGGTCAAGGGCGCGCGGCACAGCGGGAGCGCGCCGCCCGCGGGGCACGCCGCTCCGGTCTCGCGTACGCCGGTGGCGACCGTCACCACGCTGCTCAGGCAGGCGGGCGTTGTCATGGTCGACACGGTCACCGAACTGCTCGACGCGGGCGCCCTGCTGGTCTCCCAGCCGCTGCCTGCCGGGCCGCGTACCGCGATCCTCGGCAACGCCGAGTCCCTCGGACTGCTCTCGTACGACGCGGCTCTCGCCGGTGAGCTGCGGCCGCAGCCGGTGCGGGACCTCGGGACGTCCGCGACGCCCGAGGAGTACCGGCGGGCGCTTCGCGAGGCCCTGGAGGATCCGGAGACGGACGCCGTCGTCGTCACCGTCATCCCGTGGGTCGGCGACACACCGGCGACGGAGCTGGCGGACGCGCTGCGCGAGGGGTCCGAGGGCGCCGAGAAGCCGGTCACCGTCGTACAGCTGGCGATCGAGGGCCTGGAGACGGCCCTCGCCGAGCGCGGCATCCCCTCCTATCCGGCGCCGGAGCGCGCGGTGCGGGCGCTCTCGGAGGCGTCACGCCATGCGCGTTGGCGGCGGGAGGCGGAACATCCGGGCCGGGTACCGGAGTTCGAGGCCGACGAGGACGCGGCCTCGGCTCTGCTGCACCGCGCGTCGGCGAGCGCGGCTGGCGCCGCGGGAGCCGGCGTCGAGGCGGGGCCGCCCGTGGCGGACGAGTCCGCGCCTGCGGGGGCTGGCGCACCCGGCACCGGTGCTTTCGACGTTGAGCCCGACGGCGAGTCCGAGGCCGGGGCCTCCGGCTCCTGGCCCGGTCCCGGGTCCGGCACCCCGGGCGCCGGGGCCGACGCTGCGGCCGCGGCCTCCGGCTCCGGGTCCCGCTCCTCCGGCTCCGATGCCGACGTCGAGGTGGGGGCGCCCGCGGCGGACGAGTCGGCGTCTGCGGGGGCTGGCGCTCCCGGCACCGGCGCTTCCGGCGCTGGCGCCAGCGCTGAGTCCGGCCGCGAGCCCGGCCCCTCCGGCTCCGAGCCCGGCATCCCCGCCGTACCCCCCGCCGGGCGCCGCGAGGCGCAGGCCGCGACGGAGCGCGCCCGCAGCGTCACCCTCGGCGCTGACGATGCCGTTTCCCTGCTCGGCTTCTACGGCATCGCCGTCCAGCCCACGAGCCCGGCCCCCGGCCCGGACGAGGCCGCCGCCGCGGCGCGGCGCCTGGGCTACCCGGTAGCCCTGAAGACCACCGCGCCCCACCTGCGCCACCGCGCCGACCTGGGCGGCGTGCGTCTCGACATCTCCTCCGAGACCGAACTGCGCCGCGCCTACGCGGAGTTGACCGACTCCTTCGGCGACGCGGGCGAGCTGCGTCCCGTCGTACAGGCGATGGCGCCGCGCGGCGTCGACACCGTCGTCAGGGCGGCCGTCGACCCGACCATCGGCGCCGTGCTCTCCTTCGGCCTCGCGGGCACCCCGTCCGAACTGCTGGAAGACGTCGCCCACCGGCTCGTCCCCGTCACCGACAAGGACGCCGCCGAGCTCGTGCGGGCCATCCGCAGCGCCCCGATACTCTTCGGCTGGCGGGGCGCGCAGCCCGTCGACGTCGCGTCCCTTGAGGACCTGCTGCTGCGGGTCTCCCGGCTGCTGCACGACCACCCGGAGATCGTCGCCGTCGACCTGGAGCCCGTAGTCGTGGCGCCACGCGGCCGTACGGTGCTCGGCGCGACCGTACGCGTGGCCGAGCCGCCGCCGCAGACGGACCTGGGCCGCCGCAGCCTGCCCGCTTACTGAGAGTCCACCGGCCCGTAGGATGGCCCGCATGGCGAAGACCGGTACGACGACCCAGGGGCTGCGTGAGGCGATCGAGCGCAGCGGCTACTACCCGACCCTCGTGGGAGAGGCCGTCGAAGCGGCGGTGGGCGGGGAGCCCGTCAACTCCTACCTCGTGCACCAGGAGACGACGTTCGACTCCAACGAGGTGCGCCGCCACGTCACGGTCCTCGTCCTCACCGGTACGCGCTTCCTCGTCTCGCACACCGACGAGCAGCCCGCGGACGGCACGTCCTCGTCCCCGTACGCGACGACGTCCACGGAGTCGGTGAAGATCCAGCGCATCTCGTCCGTTGTGCTCTCCCGCGTCGTCGCCGACCCCGAGTCCTACACCCCGGGGACGCTGCCCCGGGAGGTCGTGCTGACGATCGGCTGGGGCGCCGTCTCGCGGCTCGACATGGAGCCCGCCACCTGCGGCGACCCCAACTGCGAGGCGGACCACGGCTATACGGGCTCCTCCACGGCCGACGACCTCTCGCTCCGCGTCAGCGAGGCGGCCGACGGCCCGGACACGGTGCGGCAGACCCTGGCCTTCGCGCAGGCGCTCTCAGAGGCGACGGTGACCCCTTCCTGATGGCACAGGCCGCCACCGAGAACCCGCAGGAGCCGCTGCCCCTCGATCCGCGCACCGCTCCCGTTCCGCGCTACGGACGGGCGTCGCTGTCGGACCTGCTGCCCGCCGTCGTCACCGCGCAGGGCATGGAGGGGCTGGAGACGGGGCTGCGGCTCGAACCGGCCGACCGCGCCTGTGTGTTCCTCGTCGACGGCCTCGGCTGGGAGGTGCTGCGGGCACATCCGGAGGAGGCGCCCTTCCTCACCTCGCTCCTGGACACCTCCCTCGGCGGCACCGGCACCGCCCTGACCGCCGGTTTCCCCTCCACGACGGCGACTTCGCTGGCGTCCGTCGGTACGGGCCTGCCTCCCGGCGTGCACGGACTGCCCGGTTACACCGCGCTCGACCCGGACACCGGGCGGCTGATGAACCAGCTGCGCTGGCAGCCCTGGACAGACCCGGAGGCGTGGCAGCCCTATCCGACGGTCTTCCGGCTCGCCGACGCCGCCGGCATCACCGCCAGCCAGGTCTCCGCCCCGCACTTCGAGCAGACGCCGCTGACGCGAGTCGCCCTGTCGGGCGGCACGTTCTACGGAGTGCTGAGCGCGGAGGAGCGCATGGACCAGGCCGCCGCCCGGCTCGCCGCGGCCGGCCGCACGCTCGTCTACACGTACTACGCCGAACTCGACGGCCACGGCCACCGGTACGGCATCGACTCCGACGCCTGGCGCGGCCAGCTGATGTACGTCGACAGGCTCGCGCAGCGTCTCGCCGAGCAACTGCCGCCCCGCTCCGCGCTGTACATCACCGCCGACCACGGCATGGTGGACGTGCCCCGCACGCCGGAGGCCCGCTTCGACGTCGACGAGGACTGGGAGCTGAACGCGGGCCTCGCGCAGCTCGGCGGCGAGGGCCGGATGCGCCACCTCTACGTCGTACCCGGTGCGGCGCGCGACGTGGCGTCGGTGTGGCGTGAGGTCCTCGCGGGCGACGCCTGGGTGGCCACCCGCGAAGAGGCCGTCGAACTGGGGTGGTTCGGGCCGCGGATCGATGACCGTGTGCACGACCGCATCGGCGACGTGGTGGCGGCGATGAGCGGGGACGCCGCCGTCGTGGCCACCGAGCGCGAGCCCAAGGAGTCCGCGCTGATCGGGATGCACGGCTCCGCCACGTCCGCCGAACAGCTCGTCCCGCTCCTCGAAGTGCGCACGTAGAGCGGTACGTTCACGTCCGTGGGCTCACGACCGCAAGAGCGCACACGCCCTGCCCGCCCGCTCAGAAAGGCCGACCTCTCCATGCCAGAGCTGGTGTTCTTCTCCGGAACCATGGACTGCGGCAAGTCGACACTCGCTCTCCAGATCGAGCACAACCGGTCCACGCGCGGCCTCCAGGGGATGATCTTCACGCGCAACGACCGCGCGGGGGAGGGGCGTCTGTCGTCGCGGCTGGGGCTCGTCACGGACGCGGTCGAGGCCAGAGACGGCTTCGACTTCCACTCGCACCTCGTCAAGCATCTGACGGCGGGCGGGCGTGCCGACTACGTCATCGTGGACGAGGCGCAGTTCCTCACACCCGGGCAGATCGACCAACTGGCCCGCATTGTCGACGACTTGGGCATGGACGTCTTCGCTTTCGGCATCGCCACGGACTTCCGGACGAGGCTGTTTCCCGGCTCGCAGCGGCTGATGGAGCTGGCCGACCGCATCGAGGTGCTCCAGGTCGAGGCGCTGTGCTGGTGCGGTGCGCGGGCCACGCACAACGCCCGCACGGTCGGCGGCAAGATGGTCGTCGAGGGCGCGCAGGTCGTCGTCGGCGACGTGGGCGAGCCCACCGGCGAGGTCGGCTACGAGGTGCTGTGCCGCCGCCACCACCGGCGGCGGCTGACCTCCGCGACGGCGCGGGCGGGGGCGCTCTCCCCGGACGTGCTGCCCATCGACGCCCCCGCCACGCCGCACGTCACCTAGCCGCCCAGGTCCGCCCGGCTGCCCCGGCCGCCGGATGCGCTACCCGCACCCTGTGCGATCACGCTGAACTGCGCGCCTTCCGGATCCTCGGCCGTTGCGACCCGCCCGTGCGGGGTGTCGGTGGGCAAGTGCACGAGGGAGCCGCCGAGTTCGAGGATGCGGCGGGCGGTGTCGTCGGTGTCGGAGACGGCGAAGTACGTCTTCCAGTACGGGCCGCGGTCGCGAGGCAGGGCGCGTCCGATGCCTTGGATGCCGGCGACGGGTGCGCCGTCCACGCGCAGTGTCACGTAGTCGTCCTCCGCGGGGTCCTCGCCGGCCCCGCCGTCGCTGACGCCGTCGTCCTCGCCGTCCCCCGGCGAGTGGCCCTTCGTGGGCTCGTATCCGAAGACCGCGGGGTAGAAGCTGCCGGCCGTGGAGGAGTCGCGGGTGACGAGTTCGTACCAGACGGGTGCGCCCGGCACCTCGGCCGTCACCGGGCTGAGGCCGCCGGGCTGCGGCGTCGGCTGCCATACGCCGAAGCCCGCGCCCGTGGTGTCCGCGGCGATGGCCATCCGTCCCGCGCTGTCGGCCTCCAGCGGGCCCACGGCGACGGTGCCGCCGCGCTCCCGGATCAGGCCGGCGGTCTCGTCCGCGTCGTCGCTGGCCATGTACGGCAGCCATGCGACGTTGAGGCTCCGTCCGGGCACGATCTCCCCGAGGCCGGCCACCTCGTGCCCGCCGGCCGACGCCCGTACGTACGGCCCCGGTTGATCCGGTCCGGAGTAGAACTCCCAGCCGAACAGCTTGTGGTAGAACTCCTGGCTCCGGCCGAGCTCCCGCACCAGCAGACTCGCCCAGCACGGCGTGCCGGGCTTCTGTCTCGAATGCGCGTGCCGAGCTACTGACTCCGTCATGCGTCGTCTCCCTAGTGACCATCGTCGATGTGGTCGCGTCGTATGTTGACCGCGGTGGACCGCTTCGGATTCCGTGCTTCCGTGCCGCTGACCGATCGTCGCACCCCCTGTGGCGTCATTCTCACCGACACCGCCGCGAGTTCCCTTTTCGCGTCGGTCTGTTCCTCGGGCCTGAGGGAAAATGGCGGGATGACAGCGATCACTTCGGCATCGGCTCTCGCGGACCGGCTCGCCCGCGGCGAGGCTCCCGTGCTCCTCGACGTACGGTGGCAGCTCGGCGGCCCCCACGGCAGGCCCGACTACGAGGCGGGTCATCTGCCCGGAGCCGTCTACGTCGACCTCGACACCGAACTCGCGGGCCCGCCGGGCGAATCGGGCCGCCATCCGCTGCCCGATCAGGAGGTCTTCGCGGCGGCCATGCGCCGCGCGGGCGTCTCCGGGGACCGTCCCGTGGTGGTCTACGACGGCGGGCAGGGCTGGGCCGCGGCCCGCGCCTGGTGGCTGCTGCGCCGGGCCGGCCACGGCGACGTACGCGTGCTCGACGGCGGCCTCGCCGCATGGGACGGACCGCTGGAGACGGGCGAAGTGACGCCCGAGCCAGGCGACTTCACGCCACGGACGGGGACGACGGGGATGACGGGGACGGTGCGCGCGCTGGACGCGGACGGCGCGGCCGCGCTGGCCCGGCGCGGGATGCTGCTGGACGCGCGGGCAGGGGAGCGTTACCGGGGCGAGGTGGAGCCGATCGACCCCGTCGGCGGGCACATCCCGGGCGCGGTCTCCGCACCGACGTCCGAGAACGTCGTCGAGGCCGCCGGCCGGGACCGGCCGCCGCTGCTGCGTTCGCCGGAGGAACTGCGCGCCCGCTTCCGCGAGTTGGGCGTCACCGATGACACGGAGGTGGGCGTCTACTGCGGATCCGGCGTCTCGGCCGCCCACGAGGTGCTGGCACTGGCGCAGGCGGGAATCGACGCCGCGCTGTATGTGGGTTCCTGGAGCGAATGGTCCGCCGACCCGGAGCGGCCGGTCGCCACCGGCCCCCGGCCCGGCTGAACAGCCGACGGGCTGCCGGCCGACTCAGCCCGGGCGGCGGCCGGTTGGCTCCCCTCCGCGCATGAGAACCACGCGCATGAGAGCCATGAGAACGGGGCGTACGGACCGTGTGGTGATACGGCCCGTACGCCCCGGTGCGTACGTGGGACGGCACACGCGTGCCGGTCCGGCGCTCAGTCCTTCTTGCGGCGCGTGCCGAAGACGATCTCATCCCAACTCGGCACGGCGGCACGCCTTCCGGGCCGCACGCCGTCCGCCTCGGCCTGCCGGTCCGTGTTCCCCTTCAGCCTGTCGCGGTGCGCGCTCACCGACCGCGGCATCAGCACGTCCGCGTACGCCGAGCCGGCGCCCGCGGCCGTCGCCGGAGGCTCCACGGGCTCCTCTTCCTCCTCGGCCTCCCGGTCGTCCTCGGAGGAGCTCTCCGCGTCCGACGAGGACGAGGTGTGGGCGGCGGAGGCCGGAGCGCTCTGCTGCTCCGGCACGACCATGTCGCCGCGGAAGTTCGGCACGGCCTCCAACAGGCTTGTCAGGGAGTCCGGTTCGTCGCCGGAGGCGTCCGCGCCGTCACCGGATGCGCCGGAGAAGCCGGCGGGTTCCAACTCGGCGCGGTCGCCGCCGCGCTCCGCGGCCCGCTCGCTGCGGTCGCCGCGCTCCCTGGGAAGCCGGGCGATGCGCGGGACGAACGGCGTGCTGGGCTCCGGCGTGTCGTCGGTCTCGCCGATGAGCGAGCGCGCCTCGTCGTCCACGGCCTGCACGAGGCGCCGGGGCGGGTCGTACGTCCATGTCGCGGAGTGCGGCTGGCCTGCCACGCGGTAGGCGAGCAGCACCTCCCAGGTGCCGTCCTCGCGTCTCCACGAGTCCCAGTGCACCGCGTCCCTGTCGGCGCCGCGCACCAGCAGCCGCTCGGCCACGGCCTCGCCGAGCTGCGGGCCCGCGTTCTCACCGGGGCGGCGCACGGGCGTCTTGCGGGCGCGCTCGGCCATGAACGCGCGCTCGGCGAGCACGGGTCCCTCGAAGCGGCGCACGCGGTCGACCGGGATGCCCGCGAGCTGTGCGACCTCCTCAGCGGAGGCACCGGCCCGTATACGCGCCTGGATGTCGCGGGGGCGCAGATGGCTCTCGACCTCGATCTCGATCTGGCCGAGGCGTGCCCTGTCGTTCCGTACGGCGGCGCGCAGCCGCTCGTCAATCGGAAGCGTGTATTCCGTGCTGTCGGCAGCTTTGAGCACCAGACGTGTGCCGTCGTTGCTGACGGCCACGACACGCAGTTCGGGCATGTGAACCTCCCGGGTGGTGCCTGCCGACATCACGTGCGTCGCTGCTCCCGCTGGACGAGTGTGGCCTGCCCGTGAGCGGCCTGCCACAACCTTGCCGATCTGTCTGCCGTCCGGGGCCTTCCCGGAGCTGCATACGGCTCGGTTATCACTTCGCAACGCATAGTGACCGTCCTCGTCACCTGTGCTGCCTGAGCCGGGTGTGAGCCGAGGCCAGGGCTCGTCACACTACTCCATTGGGGCCACGCGGGTGGACCGCCGCGCCGTTCAAATTGCAGTCAGGGAACGGGGTTTGCGGTTCGGGCAAGCCCAGAAAGGGCCTCGGGTGGTGGCAAGAGTCACAGATCCGGCCGGAACGGAACCATTGCCTTCGGATATTGCCCGCTTACGTGTCCGTTTATGAACGGGGCGCTCACTGCTGCCAGTTGACCGCCCATCGGCTGGCGGGAGCGGCAAGTCCCCCGGATCGGCGACGACTTCGCACACACGGCAGGGCAGTGCGTGTGCGGGAGCACGACCTGTGTACGGAAAGGGCTCCGTACGTACGGACGGCGCTCAGGGCGTGCGAGAGAACGCCGCGGATGTGCACGCAGCGCGAAGGGGGAGCGCCGGGGGCGGACGGAGGCACATCGCGGGCGAACGGATCTCGCGCGTGCTCCCGCTGCGCGCCGGGCAGCCGGGTTCGGCCGGGCAGCTGGGCCCGGTCGGCCGGTCCGGGGGCCCGGCTCAGTCCCCGAACACCCGCCGCAGATAGTCGTTTCCGAAGATCCGCTGCGGATCGAGCCTGTCGCGGATCCGGGTGAATTCCCCGAACTGCGGATAGGAGGCGGCGAGATGAGAGGCGTCGCGCGTATGCATCTTTCCCCAGTGCGGGCGGCCTCCGTGGGCGGTCATGATCCGCTCCGCCTCGGCGAAGTACGCCTCGTGCGGCGCGCCCCGGTACATGTGCACGGCGATGTACGCCGTCTCGCGCCCGTTCGCCGTCGACAGCGGAATGCCGTCCGCGGGCGCCGTGCGTATCTCGACGGGGAAACCGACGCGGAGCCGTGAGCGCTCGACCGTCTGCTTCAGCTCCCACAGCGCGGGCACCGCCGCCTCGCGCGGCAGGGCGTACTCCATCTCGATGAAGCGCACCCGCCGCGGGCTGGTGAAGACCCGGTAGGGGATGTCGGTGTAAGTACGCGCCGACAGCGCCCTGCTGGAGACGCGGGCGATCGCAGGCACGAGGGCCGGGACCGCCGCCCCCAGCGAACTGACGCCCTGGAAGACGCCGTTGGAGAGCAGCTCGTCGTCGACCCAGCCGCGCACCCGGGGGAGCGGCTTCGCCGGACCGTCGCTGCGGTTGTTCCGCTTGGTGTTGCAGCCGTCGGTGTGCGGGAACCAGTAGAACTCGAAGTGCTCGTTCTCGGCGACGAGTTGATCGAACTCGGCGGTCACCTGCTCGAAGTGCATGGGCTCTTCGCGGGCCGTCAGCAGGAACTCCGGCTCGACGGCGAACGTCAGCTCGCTGATCACGCCCAGCGCCCCGAGACTCAGCCGGGCCGCCGCGAAGACCTCGGCGTTCTCCTGCTCGGAGCAGCGCAGCACCGAGCCGTCGGCGCACACCAGCTCCAGCCCGGTGACCTGGGCGGCCAGCGACGCGGACGTACGGCCGGTGCCGTGCGTCCCCGTGCTCACGGCGCCGGAGACGGTCTGCTCCATGATGTCGCCCATGTTGGTCAGCGACAGTCCGGCGGCGGCGAGGGTCTCGTTGAGCTGCTTGAGCGTCGTACCGGCGGCGACCGTCACGGTGCCCGCGTCCCGGTCCAACTTCCGTACGCCGGCCAGCCGTTCGGGCCGGATCAGCATGCCGTCCGTGACCGCCGCCGGGGTGAAGGAGTGGCCGGTGCCGGCGGCCTTGACGCGGAGTCCGTCCTCGGCGGCGCGGCGTACGGTCTCCGCGAGCGCCTCGGTGGTGGAGGGGGAGACGGTGCGGGCGGGGGCGACGGCGACGTTTCCGGCCCAGTTGCGCCAGGTCGTGCGGCTGCTCCGGCCGTTGCGGCCCGGACGGGCGTCACGGCCCTCGCTCCGTCCACTGCTCGTCGGCTGCGCGCTCATCAGGCCGTGCCCCCTCTCGCGGTGACATCGGATCATACTCACGGCCCCGGGCCCTCCACGCCCGGGGCCGCCTCCGGGGCCCGCCCGCAGGCACACGGCCGGAGGCGCACGGCCACATGTGCGCGCACCGGAGCCGCATGTACGCGCACGGGAGCCGCGCCGACGTCCCGTACCCGGGGATGGCAGGATCGGGAAACATGTCCGATGCGCTCCACGCCGGCGACCCCGCCACCGATCCGGCCCCCGGCACGGCCGGTGACACCGAAGGTGCTCACGGGCCCGCCGGCGCCCGTCCCTACGACGCCCTCCTGCTGCTGTCGTTCGGGGGTCCCGAAGGCCCCGACGACGTCGTGCCGTTCCTGGAGAACGTCACCAGGGGGCGCGGCATCCCGCGCGAGCGCCTCGTGGAGGTGGGCGAGCACTACTTCCTCTTCGACGGTGTCAGCCCCATCAACGCACAGTGCAGGACCCTGCTCGACGCACTGCGCAAGGACTTCGCCGAGCAGGGCGTGGAACTCCCGGTCTACTGGGGCAACCGCAACTGGGCCCCTTATCTCACCGACACCCTGCGGGAGATGGCGCGCGACGGCCGCCGCCGGGTGCTGACGTTCGCCACCAGCGCCTACGCCTCGTACTCGGGCTGCCGTCAGTACCGGGAGAACCTCGCGGAGGCCCTGGCGACCGTCGAGGGGGAGGGGCTGACGCCGCCCCGCGTCGACAAGCTGCGCCACTTCTTCAACCACCCCGGATTCGTGGAGCCCATGGTCGACGGCGTCCTCGCCGCCCTGGGCTCGCTGCCCGCGGACGTACGGGACGGTGCCCGGCTCGCCTTCACCACCCACTCGATCCCCACCGCCGCGGCGGACACCTCCGGGCCGCCGGCGGACCACGGAGACGGCGGGGCGTACGTGGCGCAGCACCTGGACGTCGCCGGGCTCGTCGCCGCGTCGGTGGCCGAGCGCACGGGCACCGAGCGCCCGTGGGAGCTGGTCTACCAGTCCCGCAGCGGCCCGCCCCAAGTGCCGTGGCTGGAGCCGGACATCTGCGACCACCTGGAGTCGCTGCACTCCCAGGGCGCACCCGCGGCAGTGATGGTGCCGATCGGTTTCGTCTCCGACCACATGGAGGTCCTCTACGACCTCGACACCGAGGCCACGGCCAAGGCGCGCGAACTCGGCCTGCCGGTGGCGCGCTCCGCGACCGTCGGCGCCGACCCGCGTTTCATCGCCGCCGTAAGGGAACTGGTGCTGGAGCGCGCCGCCGCCGAGCGCGGCGCGAGCCCGGAACGGTGCGCCCTCGGCGGACTGGGGCCCAGCCACGACGTGTGCCCGGTGGGCTGCTGCCCCGGCCGTACTGCGAAGCCCGCCGCCGCCGGAGAGGACAGTCCATACCCGTGACTCCCGGCGGGCAGACTCGGGACAGCCGACTCCGCGCCCGCGTGGGAACACTGAGGTGGGACCCGCCGCCGGAACCGGTTGCACCGCACCCCGGCACCGGGTCCGCCGAGCACCACGAGGACCACACGCACCGCGAGAATCACACGCACCGCCCGCACAGCGCGCACCAGACACACCACAAAGCACGTTGAAGTACCACGAAGCACGACGAGAGCCCGAGCAAGGAGAATCGTGAGCGCCCAGGTCGACCAGCTCAAGGCCGAACTCCTCGAACTCGCCCTGGAGGCCGCCCACCGCGCCGGTGCCCTCCTGCACGACGGACGCCCCGAGGACCTGGAGGTCTCCGCGACCAAGTCCAGCTCCGTGGACGTCGTCACGGAGATGGACCTCGCCTCCGAGAAGCTGATCACCGGCTATCTCTCGGAGCGCCGCCCCGACGACGGGTTCCTCGGCGAAGAGGGGTCGTCCTCGGCGGGCACCAGCGGCGTCCGCTGGATCGTCGACCCGCTCGACGGCACCGTCAACTATCTGTACGGACTGCCCGGATGGGCCGTCTCGATCGCCGCGGAGTTCGAGGGCGAGACGGTCATCGGCGTCGTCGAGTCACCGCCGCGCCGCGAGACCTTCCGCGCCGCGCTCGGCCACGGCGCCTTCCGCAACGCCCAGCCCGTCCGCTGCCGTCCCGCGCCCCCCTTCGACCAGGCGCTCGTCGGGACCGGCTTCAACTACGTGGCGGAGCGGCGCGCGGTCCAGGCCGATCTGGTGCGGCAGTTGATCCCCCGGGTCCGCGACATCCGCCGCTCCGGCTCGGCCGCCGTCGACCTGTGCGACGTGGCGGCGGGACGGCTCGACGCGTTCTACGAGCGCGGCCTGCACTCATGGGACCTCGCGGCCGGCGACCTCATCGCACGTGAGGCGGGGGCACGCACGGGCGGCCGGCCGGGGCTGCCGCCCGACGGCGAACTCGCGGTGGCGGCGTCACCGGGCGTCTTCGAGATCCTCCAGCCGCTGCTCGACCGCCTCGGCGCCTGGCACGACTGAGGCGCACGCTCCGGCTCCCCGCCCGCCGTGTGCGCGGGCGCTCGCGCGTATCCGCGGCTCGCACGGTTCCGGCATGCGCCAGGCCCGGCCTCCGCCGGACATGAGTGAGCCCCGGGGCGGGGGCTCCCGGGGCTCGATCGCTGCGTATGGGGTCCGGTACGGCCGTCGGCTTCGGACGGAGAAGGCCGTCCGCCGCGGCCCAGGGCGTTCAGACCGTGCTGGCGCCGATCTCCACGCCGTGCTCGGCGGCGATCCTGCGGAGGTCTTCCAGCTCCGACTGCTCGACGTCCACGAGGAAGTCGTCGCCCGACTCACGAGCGCGGCTCAGGTCGCTCTCGGTGTTCTGTATACGCTGGAGAAGTCCGGCAGTGAACGCGTCCATGTTGCGCCCCCTCGTCATGGGTCGGTGGCACAGGGAGTGTGCCGAGGGTTCTGTCGATCATGATCACGACGTGCTCCCTGGCTGGACGGTCGGCAGCCGGAGCGACAGATCTCTCGGTCGGGTGGCTAGCCGCCTACAGGGCGTGATCGCGGGGTGTGCCCCTCGTCCTCCCCGTCGGCAACCTCAGAGAAACCTCAAGCCCCGAAAAATCTCCCGCCCCCGGTCCGACCCGGCCCTTACCGGCGATTTACCGAGGTACGGGGCAGGATTGCAGCATCGCAGCAGCCCCCGCACCGCATCCGTACGGCCGGGACACGCTGCCGTGGTCCCAGCACCAGCAAGCCGGAGACACCGGCTCGGAACCAGCAGGACAGGGAGGCAGCCGCCGTGCGCGTACTCGTCGTCGAGGACGAGCAGCTGCTCGCCGATGCCGTCGCGACGGGGCTCCGCCGGGAGGCCATGGCCGTCGACGTGGTCTACGACGGTGCCGCGGCCGAGGAGCGCGTCGACGTCAACGACTACGACGTCGTCGTCCTCGACCGCGACCTCCCCCGGGTGCACGGCGACGACGTCTGCCGCCGCATCGTCGACCTGGGGCTGCCCACGAGAGTTTTGATGCTCACCGCGTCCGGCGATGTCAGCGACCGCGTCGAGGGATTGGAGATCGGCGCCGACGACTATCTGCCCAAGCCGTTCGCCTTCTCCGAACTGGTCGCGCGCGTACGGGCGCTGGGTCGGCGCGCCACCTCTCCGCTTCCGCCTGTGCTGGAGCGGGCGGGCATCAGGCTCGACCCGAACCGCCGCGAGGTCTTCCGCAACGGCGCCGAGATCCAGCTCGCCCCCAAGGAGTTCGCCGTGCTGGAGGTGCTGATGCGCGGGGAGGGGACCGTCGTCTCCGCCGAGCAGCTGCTGGAGAAGGCCTGGGACGAGAACACCGACCCCTTCACCAACGTCGTGCGGGTCACCGTGATGACGCTGCGCCGCAAGCTCGGCGAGCCCCCGGTGATCCACACCGTCCCCGGCGCCGGATACAGGATCTGATCGCCATGGCCGCCCACACGACACCCTCCGAGCCGTCCGAGCCCGCGAAGCCCGCGGAGTCCGGCGGCGGCCCGTCCTCCGTGCCCGCCGCGGCGCCGCCGAAGCCCACCTGGGACCCGGCCGACCCCTCCCGCCCCTATCCCTGGCTGCGCCCGACGATCCGGATACGGCTCACGCTGCTGTACGGGGGCATGTTCCTCATCGCGGGAATGGTCCTTCTCACCCTCATCTATCTGCTCGCGGCCGAGGCCCTGCACGAGGGCAGCAAGCTCCCCTTCCGCATCCTCGACGCCAACGCCCAGCTCACCTCGGACAGTTGCCCCGGACTCTCGGGCACGCTGCCCAGCGAGCAGTTCATGGAGCGGCTGGAGGACTGCACCGACGCGCAGCGCGCCGCCGCCCTCGACGAACTGCTCCAGCGCTCCCTGCTGGCGCTGCTCGGTCTCGCGGTGGCCGCCTTCGCGTTCGGCTATGTGATGGCGGGCCGGGTCCTGTCGCCGCTGGGCCGCATCACCCGCACCGCCCGCCAGGTCGCCAGCTCCGACCTCCACAAGCGGATCGAACTTGAGGGGCCGGACGACGAACTGAAGGAGCTGTCGGACACCTTCGACGACATGCTGGACCGGCTCGACCGAGCCTTCACCGCGCAGCAGCGCTTCGTCGCGAACGCATCCCACGAGCTGCGCACACCCCTCGCGATCAACCGCACCCTGCTGGAGGTCCAGCTCTCCGACCCCGACGCGTCACCGGAGTTGCAGCAGCTCGGCAAGACCCTGCTCGCCACGAACGAACGCAGCGAACAGCTCGTGGAGGGGCTGCTGCTCCTGGCCCGCAGCGAGAACGAGATCGTCGACCGCAAGCCCGTCGACCTCGCCGAGGTCGCGGCCCACGCCGTCGAGCAGGTCCGTGCCGAGGCGGAGGGCAAGGGCGTGGAGCTTCGCGGCGCACGGCACCCCGTGTACGTACAGGGGAACGGCGTGCTGCTGGAGCGGGTCGCGCTCAACCTCGTGCAGAACGCGGTGCGTTACAACCTTCCGGAGGAGGGATGGGTCTCCGTCGCCACCGAGGCCCTGCCCGGTCACGCGATGCTGCTCGTCGAGAACACGGGCCCGGCGGTCCCGGCGTACGAGATCGACAACCTCTTCGAGCCCTTCCGGCGGCTGCGCAGCGACCGTACGGGCAGCGACAAGGGCGTGGGCCTCGGACTGTCGATCGTGCGCTCCGTGGCACGTGCCCACGGCGGCACCGTGACCGCGGAGCGACGGGAGGAGGGCGGTCTGGCGCTGCGCGTCGTACTGCCGGTCTGAGAGCCGGGGGGATGGGGATACGGAAGACGCATCGCGAGACGTGCACAAGAAGGCACGCACAGTGACGAGTTGCGAGGGCGGGAGCCCTGGAGGATAACTTCAGGGGTTCGCTATATGCGGAATTTTGTCCCGTGGCGTGAAGCGATCATTTCTGTGATCGATCACACACCCGATTTTCCGGCCCGCACCCTGGGTGACGCGGCTACGGGAAGAATTACCGGAAAATCCAGGTTTCCGCTGGTGGAGATCGTGGGCAGTACCCGGGGTGCGTGCGCGCAGCGCGAGCAGGGGACCGTTTAAGGTCCTCCTCGGCAGCCGACGCGATCACCTCTTCAGGGGTGCGGTTGGGTGTCGATTGAGTAACAGACCTTGATGTGAGGCAAAATCTCCGCCTCAGGTCGGGCACAAGTCCGGCCTCTCACGCGTTACGTGCGCTGGAGACACCACAGAAACCCAGAGGGGGAGAGCGAAATGGCAACGGACTACGACACCCCACGCAAGACCGATGACGACGTCAACGAAGACAGCATCGAAGAGCTGAAGGCCCGGCGTAACGACAAGTCGGCGTCCAACGTGGACGTTGACGAGTTCGAGCAGGCCGAGGGCCTGGAGCTGCCCGGCGCGGACCTCTCCAACGAAGAGCTGTCCGTGCGGGTGCTGCCTCGCCAGGCCGACGAGTTCACGTGCATGAGCTGCTTCCTCGTCCATCACCGGTCCCAGCTCGCGGCCGAGAAGAACGGCCAGCCCGTCTGCCGCGACTGCGCGGCCTGATCGGCGCGGGGCTGCCGTAGTGGCGGACGGAACGCGTGACGACGAGCGAGGCGAGCCCGACCAGCGGACCTCGCTCGTGCCGGTGCCTGCGAAGCCGCGTCAGCGGTCCCTTCTCCCGTGGCCGCGCAAGGGGGGCGGCAGGACCGCGGGAGACGGCGACACAGTGAAGCAGCGTGGCGACGGAAAGGTGCGCGCCTTCCTCGGGGTGGTCGCCGACCGCGTCATCGAGACGGCGCCCCGGATCCCGGTGCGGGACCTCGAGACGCTGCGCAGACAGTTTCCCGGGCTCGGCCCGGAGGAGATCGCGGACAAGCTGGTCGCCGGAGCGGTTCGCGGCTCGGCGACCGTCGGTGCGGGAGTGGGCGCGGCCGCGATGCTGCCCGTACCACCGGCGATGCCCGCCGAACTCGCCGCGGAGATCGTCGGAGTGGCCTCCGTCGAGCTCAAACTCATCGCCGAGCTGCACGAGTTGTACGGACGGCGGCCGCCCGGCAATGCGAAGCAGCGGGCCACCGCCTACCTGGGGGCGTGGACTTCCGAGCGTGGCATCGACGTCACCCGGCCCACGACCCTGAACGCCGCCCTCGGCGGCCAGATGAAGCGCGAGCTGCGACAGCAGCTGCTCAAGCGCACCGTGCGCAACCTTCCGAACCTGACGCCCTTCCTGGTGGGCGCCGCGGTGGGCGCCGTGATGAACAGCCGTGACACGAAGAAGATCGCCGAGAAGATCAGGAAAGATCTCCGTGCACACGGCGACGGCTGGGAGGCGCTGCCGCCCGGGGACGGCTCAGGCAGCGGCACGCAGCGTCTCGGCGCCACTTCCGGCAGGCCCGCTCTGCCGCCTTCCTCGCACTGAACTCCCGGCCCCCGCCCCGTAGTTCTCCTGCCCCGAGGCATTCACTGCGGCGGCGCCGTCCGCCGTTCCCCGGCTTCCGAGAGCGCATCGGCGAGCCGTCGCGGCGTACGCGTGGAGAGGTAGAGGTAAGGCGTCGGATCGTCCGGGTCCGTCACCTCCACCCGCACCGCGGTGCGGACATAGCTGCGAAGGAGCATGTGCGCACGCGGATCCGCCTTGTGCGTGCGCCAGGCGAAGGCCTCCTCCTCGTCCAGCACGTGCGCGGTGCCGAGCGCCGACAGCGGCAGCTTCGCGTCCCCCGCGACGAGTGAGCCGGAGACGACGCGGATGCGTGCCGAGCCGTACGAACTGACCGCGAGCGCCGCGAGGACCCCCGACGCCGCCAGCCCCGCGAGCATCGGCAGAACGCCCAGCGGGAACATCACCAGCGCACCCCCGACGCCCACCAGGGCGGCGATGAGCCACCAGGAGCCGGGGGCCGTGAGGCGTTCGTCGTAGGGCTGTTGCTGAGCGGTCATGCGCCAAGCCTGTCACGCGCCGTGCGGAGGCCGCGGCCGGGCTCCGGGGGGAAGCCCGGGGCAGAGGGCACGGGACGAGCCACCAGGTCCTGTGAGAAGTACCCGGGCCGCTTGAGGGCCGTCGTCCGGTGACCCGGCGGTAGGGTCTGCACACGTGAGTACAGCCCGATCGCGGAACGCGCCGGAGGGCGGCCGGCCCGCCCCGCCGACGACACCGCCGACGACATCGTCCAGGACTCCGCTGACGCCGCCGGCCGGCGCCGACGCGGCGGTACGGCATCTCAGCGCACCGCCGCCCGGAGCGCTCCTCGGCTCCCACTACGAGCACTGCTTCGGCTGCGGCGCCGCCCAGGCGCACGGCCTTCACCTGGAGGTCAGAGCGGGCGAAGGGGTCGACGTCACCGCCGAGTTCACCGTACGGGCCGTGCACCAGGGAGCCCCGGGCCTCGCACACGGAGGTGTGCTGTCCACCGCGCTCGACGAGACGATGGGCTCGCTGGGCTGGCTCATGCATACGGTCATGGTGACGGGCCGCCTGGAGACCGATTTCGTACGGCCCGTGCCGCTCGGCACGGTCCTCCACCTCGGCGCTGAGGTCACCGCCGTCGACGGGCGGAAGGTCTTCACGAGCGCCGCGGGCCGCATCGGGGCGCCCGACGGGCCGGTCGCCCTGCGCGCCCAGGCCCTGTTCATCAAGGTGAACGTCGAGCACTTCACCGAACACGGGCGGGACGAGGAGATCAAGACGGCCATGGCGGACCCCGACCAGGTGCGCAGGGCGAGGGCATTCGAGGTGAACCCGTGAGCAGGGACCCCGTCGACATCATGCTGCGGCGCCTGGACCCCGGCGTCCCCGTGCCGTCCTACGCGCACCCCGGCGACGCCGGCTGTGACCTCGTGACCACCGAGGCCGCCGAGCTGGCGCCGGGGGAGCGCACCGTGCTGCCCACCGGAATCTCCATCGCGCTGCCCGAGGGCTATGCGGCGTTCGTCCACCCCCGGTCGGGGCTGGCGGCCCGCTGCGGTATCTCGTTGGTGAATGCACCGGGAACGGTCGATGCCGGGTACCGTGGAGAGATCAAGGTGATCGTGGCGAATCTTGATCCGCGTACGACCGTGCGGTTCGAGCGTCTCGACCGCATTGCCCAACTCGTCGTCCAGCAAGTGGAGAAGGTGCGTTTCCACGAGGTGGCGGAGTTGCCGGGCTCGGCGCGGGCCGCAGGGGGATTCGGCTCCACAGGCGGTCACAGCCAGGCCGCCGCACATCAGAATGACTACGTTCCGGTCGGGGCCGACCGGCATTCCGACCTGAGAGGACAGTGACGTGTTCGGACGTCGTCGCAACAAGAGCGAAGAGCCTGAGAAGGGCACCTCGGACGACTTCGGCTCGTACGAGGAGGACGCCGCGCCGGACGATTCCCGCTCCGCAGGCGCGGTCACGGACGCCGAGGGGGCGCGCGTGAAGCTGCCGCCGGCGCCGCGCCCCGACGGCCCCTGGGACGTGAGCGAGGTCACCGACCCCGGCAACGGCCGCGTGAATCTCGGCGGTCTGTACGTGCCGGGCGTGGAGGGAATGGAGCTGCGGGTCGAGGTCGCGGGGGAGTCGATCGTCGCGGCCACGCTGGTCGTGCAGGACAGCGCCCTCCAGCTCCAGGCGTTCGCCGCCCCCAAGCGCGAGGGCCTGTGGGACGAGGTGCGCGAGGAGATCGCGACGGGCATCACCAGGCAGGGCGGCGTGATCGACGAGGTCGAGGGGCCGCTGGGCTGGGAGCTGCGTGCCCAGGTCCCGGTGCAGCTGCCCGACGGTACGAACGGCGTGCAGGTCGTGCGCTTCGTCGGCGTCGACGGCCCCCGCTGGTTCCTGCGCGGCGTGATCTCCGGTCAGGGCGCGGTCCAGCCGCAGACCGGCGGGCTGCTGGAGCAGGTCTTCCGCGACACGGTCATCGTGCGCGGTGAGTCCCCGATGGCGCCGCGCGACCCGATCGTGCTGAAGCTGCCCGAGGACGCACAGATGGTGCCGGACGGCGTGCAGCAGGAGACCGTCGAGGAGGGCTCGCGCTTCGCCGGCGGGCTCGACAAGCTTCAGCGCGGCCCGGAGATCACCGAGGTCCGCTGAGCGTACGAAGGCCGCCGGGGATCCGGGACACGATCCGGGGACCGTGACGGTCAGGACGATCGTGCCGGTCATGAAGGTCGTGACGGCACTGACGGCCGAGAGCAGTGAGCCGCCGTGCGTGCCCCTGGGCGGGGCCGCCGGCGGCTCGCTGTTTTCCAGGCGCCTTGTCCCGCCTTGCAGTTGTCTCCTCCGGCCTTCTCGCGCGGACCGGCGCAGGCGCCCGGATCGCTGCTGCCGGGAGACTCCCGGCGGAATCCCCGCGCCCTCATGGGGGCTCGGCTCCACCGGTACGCTGGGCAGCATGACAGGCGCCACCCGAGCAGATGAGGAACAGCGGGGCGCAGGCGGGCGTTTCCGGCGGTTCCTTGAGCGGCTGTCCTCCTCCGAGGAGGACCTGCACTCGCAGGAGCTGCGGCAGGAGGCCGACAGCAAGGGCTGCACCCGCATCGCGGCCTGCGGTGACCGTCAGGTCGTGCGGGTCACGGGTACGCTGCGCACCGTCACCCTGCGTCCGCGGGCCGGGGTGCCGACGCTGGAGGCGGAGCTGTTCGACGGGTCCGCCGCGCTGGACGTGGTCTGGCTGGGCCGTCGGGCCATCGCCGGTATCGAACCGGGCCGTGGCCTGATCGCGTGGGGGCGGATCTCGATGAACCACGGCCGCCCGGTGATGTTCAACCCGAAGTACGAGTTGCGACCCCTCGGACAGGAGTAGTGGGTGACCCCCCTCGACAAGCCGACCACGGACGGAACCGGAGCAGATCCCGGTGCAGGCTCGGAATCCGGATCCGGGACCGGGGCCGACGGAGAGGCGCCCGCCTCCCGCGCCGTGACCGAAGCCGCGCTCTTCGAAGCCTTCGGCGGTCTCCGCGGACTGGTGGAGACGACGCTTCCCGGCCTGGTCTTCATCACCATGTACACAGTCGACAAGGACATCCACGCCGCCGCCCTGACGGCTCTCGCGATCTCCGCGGTGATGGGCGTCTTCCGGCTGGTGCGCCGCGACACCGTCAAGCACGCCTTCAGCGGCGTCTTCGGAGTCGCGTTCGGCGTGCTCTTCGCGATGATGACCGGCAACGCCAAGGACTTCTATCTGCCGGGCATGTTCTACACGCTGGGCCTGGCCGTCGCGTACATCGTCACCGCCGTGGCCGGAGTGCCGCTGCTGGGGCTGGTGCTCGGGCCGGTCTTCAAGGAGAACCTGTCCTGGCGCAAGCGGAACCCGGGCCGCAAGAAGGCCTACACGAAGGCCAGTTACGCGTGGGGTCTCATCCTGCTCGGCAAGTCGGCCGTCCTCTTCCCGCTGTATCTGTGGGGGGACACGACCCGCTTCGGCTGGGTGACGGTGGCGCTGAAGATCCCGCCCTTCCTGCTCGCGGTCTATCTGACGTGGATCTTCCTGGCTAAGGCGCCCGCCCCCATCAACGTGATCGCGGAGATGGAGGCGGAGGAAGAGGCCGAGAAGGAGCGCGAGCGCCAGGAGGAGCAGAAGCAGCAGGAGCGCAGCACGCTCGACGCGATCGGCGAGGGGCTCCTCGACGACACCGGCCGCGACCTGCTCGCCGACTCCGAAGCGCTACGGGACGAGACGGGCTCCGGCCCGCAGCGCCCCGGGCCGGGCGGCTCGGGCGGGCGGCACCGCCGCTGAGCCCGCTCCCGCTCAGCCTGCCGCACCGCTGAGCCTGCTCACCGCTGCTGACGGGCCCTTCTCGGCACCCTTCTGTGTGGAGGGCCCGTCCCGTCGGTACGTGCCCGGTCCCGTACGGCCTGTTCCGGTACGGCATGCCCGTCCAGCCCGTCCCGGGGCATGGCGGTACAGGGTCGGTACAGGACCGGGACAGGGCCTAGCCCCGTACCGACAGCAGGTCCTCCAGCTGGGCCTCGCGTGCGGGTGCGGCCACGAACAGCAGCTCGTCGCCCACCTCCAGCGCGTCGTCACGGTCGGGCACCAGGACGCGGTTGCCCCGGATGATGGTGACCAGGGCCGTGTCCTCGGGCCATGTCACGTCGCCGACGCGTGTGCCGGCCAGCGCCGCCTCCGGCGGCAGCGTCAGCTCGACGAGGTTCGCGTCGCCCTGGGAGAAGCGCAGCAGCCGCACCAGGTCGCCGACGCTCACGGCCTCCTCGACGAGCGCCGACATCAGACGCGGGGTCGAGACGGCTACGTCGACGCCCCACGACTCGTTGAACAGCCATTCGTTCTTGGGGTTGTTGACGCGTGAGACGACCCTCGGGACGCCGTACTCCGTCTTGGCGAGCAGCGAGACGACCAGGTTGACCTTGTCGTCGCCGGTGGCCGCGATCACGACGTTGCAGCGCTCCAGGGCCGCCTCGTCGAGGGAGGTGATCTCGCAGGCGTCGGCCAGCAGCCACTCCGCCTGGGGCACCCGCTCCACGGAGATGGCGGTCGGAGCCTTGTCGATGAGCAGCACCTCGTGCCCGTTCTCCAGCAGCTCGCCCGCGATGGAGCGGCCCACGGCGCCCGCGCCCGCAATGGCTACCCTCATCGGCAGAGCTCCCTGTCCGCTGTGCGTGCGCCCGTCACGACCGGCCCTCCTCGGGTCCGTTCGCGAAGGCGGCCTCCACCTGGGCGATCTGATCGCAGGGCATCATCACATGCACCAGATCGCCTTCCTGAAGCACTGTCTCCGAGGTCGGCAGCATCGCCTCGCCCACTCTCGTGAGGAAGGCGACCCGGACCCCGGCCTCCTCCTGGAGCCTGCTCACCCGGTGGCCCACCCAGTCCGGCGACGTGTGCACCTCCGCGAGCTGCACCCCGCCGCTGGGGTCGCGCCACAGCGGCTCCGCCCCGGAGGGCAGCAGCCGGCGCAGCATCTGGTCGGCGGTCCAGCGCACCGTGGCGACGGTGGGGATGCCGAGGCGCTGGTAGACCTCGGCCCGCTTGGGGTCGTAGATGCGTGCCGCGACGTGCTCGATGCCGAACATCTCGCGTGCCACCCGGGCCGCGATGATGTTGGAGTTGTCGCCGCTGCTGACCGCGGCGAACGCCCCGGCCTCCTCGATCCCGGCCTCGCGCAGCGTGTCCTGGTCGAAGCCGACCCCGGACACCCGGCGCCCGCCGAAGCCCGAACCGAGGCGGCGGAAGGCCGTCGGGTCCTGGTCCACGACCGCGACGGTATGGCTCTGCTGCTCCAGCGCCTGTGCGAGCTCAGCGCCGACCCGGCCGCAGCCCATGATCACTACATGCACGCCCGTCCCTCTCGTCACATACAGCGGGCCGTCTCAGCATCGCACGGCTGACCGCATACGATCCTCCCCGTGCCAAGGATGACCCATCTACCGAAGCGACTTCTGCTCGGGCGTGCCCTGCGCAGCGACCGGCTGGGCGAAACGCTGCTGCCCAAGCGGGTAGCGCTTCCCGTCTTCGCCTCCGACCCGCTGTCGTCGGTCGCGTACGCACCGGGCGAGGTACTGCTGGTGCTGTCCGTGGCGGGGGTCTCGGCCTACCACTTCAGCCCGTGGATCGCCCTGGCGGTCGTGGTGCTGATGTTCACGGTGGTGGCCTCGTACCGGCAGAACGTGCGCGCGTACCCCTCCGGCGGCGGCGACTACGAGGTGGCCACCACCAACCTGGGCCGCCGGGCCGGGCTTACCGTCGCGAGCGCGCTGCTCGTCGACTATGTGCTGACGGTCGCGGTGTCCATCGCGTCGGGTGTGGAGAACCTCGGCTCCGCCGTGCCGTTCGTCGTGGAGCACAAAACGCTTGCGGCGGTCGCGACGATCGTGCTGCTGACGTTGATGAACCTGCGCGGTGTACGGGAGTCGGGCAAGCTCTTCGCGGTCCCCACCTACTGTTTCGTGGCGGGCGTCATGGTGATGATCCTCTGGGGCGTCATACGCGGGGCCGTGCTCGGTCAGGAGATGAGGGCGCCCACCGCGGACTTCGAGATCCACGCCGAACACAGCAGCGGGCTCACGGGGTTCGCACTCGCCTTCCTGCTGCTGCGTGCGTTCTCCTCCGGCTGTGCGGCGCTCACGGGCGTCGAGGCCATCAGCAACGGAGTGCCCGCCTTCCGCAAGCCCAAGTCCCGCAACGCCGCCACGACGCTCGCCATGATGGGCCTGATCGCGGTCGTCATGTTCTGCGGGGTGATCGTCCTGGCACTGGTCACGGGCGTGAAGATGGCGGAGGACCCGGCGACGAACCTGTTCATCCACGGCAGGCCCGCGGGCTCCGGCTACGCGCAGAATCCGGTCATCTCGCAGGTGGCCGCAGCCGTCTTCGGGGACGGCACCTTCCCCTTCATCTTCCTCGCGGCGGCCACCGCGCTCGTGCTCTTCCTCGCGGCGAACACCGCGTACAACGGCTTCCCGCTGCTGGGCTCGATCCTGGCCCAGGACCGTTACCTGCCACGGCAGTTGCACACCCGGGGCGACCGTCTGGCCTTCTCCAACGGCATCGTGCTGCTGGCCGGCGCCGCCGCGATACTGGTCGTCGTCTACAACGCGGACTCCACCCGCCTCATCCAGCTCTACATCGTCGGCGTATTTGTCTCCTTCACCCTCAGCCAGACCGGCATGGTCCGGCACTGGAACCGGCTGCTCGCCGAGGAGCGCGATCCCACCGCCCGCCGCCGCATGCACCGCTCGCGGGCCATCAACACCTTCGGGGCGTTCTGCACGGGCCTCGTGCTGGTCGTCGTGCTGATCACCAAGTTCGGGCACGGCGCCTGGGTCTCGCTGCTGGGGATGCTGCTCTTCTACGGCGTGATGACCGCCATCCGGCGCCACTACGACCTCGTCGCCGAGGAGTTGGAGGCCGACGACCCCGACGAGAAGCGCGTACGCCCTTCGCGGGTGCACTCCATCGTGCTCGTATCGAAGACGCACAAGCCGACGCTGCGCGCGCTCGCGTACGCGCGGCTGATGCGCTCCGACACCCTGGAGGCCCTCACCATCAGCGTCGACGCCGAGGAGACCGTGCAGCTGCGCAGGGAGTGGGAGGAGGCCGGGATCGATGTGCCGCTGAAGATCCTCGACTCCCCGTACCGCGAGATCACGCGCCCGGTGATCGACTACGTCAAGCGGCTGCGCAAGGAGAATCCGCGGGACGTCGTCAGCGTCTACATCCCCGAGTACGTCGTCGGCCGCTGGTACGAGCAACTGCTGCACAACCAGAGCGCGTTGCGTCTCAAGGGACGGCTGCTCTACACGCCCGGCGTCATGGTGACCTCCGTCCCCTGGCAGCTGGAGTCCTCCGAACTGGCGCGCAAGCGGCTCAGGAAGCGCGCGGAGTGGAGCGCTCCGGGCTCCGTCCGGCGGGGACCGGCGGCGCGTCCGGGAGCGGGGCGCGGAGGCGGCAACGGCAAGGGCGGCAACGGCAAGAGCGGTAACGGCAAGAGCGGTAACGGCAAGAGCGGTAACGGCAAGAGCGGCGGGGGAGCGCCCGGCGGGACGGGTGGCGACGGGCAGTAGACTGCACGGTCGCGTCGCGTACTCGCGCACGTTCACGCCGCCGTCGAGGCCCCGGGCCGCCGGGCCGCCGGCCGTCGCGCCGTCCGCGTCGCCGGCACCGGCTTCCGCCTCCACTTCCGTACCTCTGGAGCTCACCCGCCATGCCCGATGCCCCCGCAGACGCCCCCGCTCCCTCGCTCGTCGGCGAGGAGTACGAGGTCGAGATCGGCCCCGTCGCACACGGCGGGCACTGCGTGGCCCGTACGTCGGCGGGGCGGGTGCTCTTCGTACGTCACACGCTGCCCGGCGAGCGGGTCGTCGCCCGGGTCACCGAGGGACGCGAGGACTCGCGCTTCCTGCGCGCGGACGCCGTGGAGGTGCTGGAGGCCGCCAAGGACCGCATCACCGCGCCGTGTCCCTTCTCCGGTCCAGGGCGCTGCGGCGGCTGCGACTGGCAGCACGTCAAACCGGGTGCGCAGCGCCGGATGAAGGGCGAGGTGCTTTCCGAACAGCTCTGGCGGCTGGCGCAGATGACCCCGGAGGACGTCTCGTGGGACGGCACCGTCGAGCCCGCTCCGGGCGACAAGCTTCCCGCGGGCGAGGTCCCGGGGTGGCGTACGCGGGTGCAGTTCGCCGTCGACGAGGAGGGCCGTGCCGGTCTGCGCCGCCACCGCTCGCACGAGGTCGAGCCCGTCGACCACTGCCTGATCGCGGCCCCCGGCGTGGAGGAACTGGGCGTCGAACGGCGCGAGTGGCCGGGGATGGCGGGCATCGAGGCCACGGCCGCCACCGGCTCCCAGGACCGCCAGGTGGTGCTCACGCCCAGGCCCGGGGCCAGGCTTCCGCTCGTCGAACTGGACCGTCCCGTCTCGGTGTTGAGGACGGGAGAGCGCGGCGGCGACAAGGGCAGGCTGCACCGGGTGCACGGCCGGGACTTCGTACGCGAGCGTGCCGACGGCCGCACGTGGCGCGTCGGCGCCGGAGGCTTCTGGCAGGTGCATCCGCAGGCCGCGGAGCTGCTCGTGGACGCGCTGATGCGCGGACTCACGCCGCGCAAGGGCGAGATGGCGCTCGATCTGTACTGCGGCGCCGGCCTTTTCGCGGGCGCGATCGCCGACCGTGTCGGCGAGAGCGGTGCCGTGCTCGGAATCGAGTCGTCCAAGCGGGCCGTCGACGACGCCCGGCACAACTTGGCGGACTTCCCCCGGGTCCGTGTCGAGCAGGGCAAGGTCGAGTCGGTGCTGCCGCGCACGGGCATCGAGGAGGCCGACCTGGTCGTCCTGGACCCGCCGCGCGCGGGCGCGGGCAAGGAGACGGTGGGCCGCATCGCGGGGCTGGGGCCGCGCCGCGTCGGCTATGTGGCGTGCGATCCGGCCGCGCTGGCAAGGGACTTGGGCTATTTCCGCGACGCGGGGTACGTGCCGCGCTTCGTTCGGGCCTTCGACCTCTTCCCGATGACGCACCACCTGGAGTGCGTGGCGATCCTGGAGCCGGTGGCCAAGACCTCCTGAGCTGCGCTTTCACCGATGTGCATCATGCGCGTTGCGGGCGTTGTGCGCTGTCGGACGCGGCGACCGGCTGCTGGGCTAGCCTGCGGGCGTGAGCACCGGACGGGAAGGCCCACAGGCTGAGAGGTGGCTGGCGGACACCCGGGCGTCTTACGACGCCGACGCCACCGGCTACGCGGAGGAGGTGCGAAACCTCCTGGAGAGGCTGCCGGCCGAGCGGGACGTGATGGCGCTGTTCGCCGAGCGGGTGCGGGCGCTCGGCGGCGGGCTCGTCGCGGACGTGGGGTGCGGGCCCGGGAGGATCACCGCCCACCTGAGGAAGCTCGGTGTGGACGCCTTCGGTATCGATCTGTCGCCCCGGATGATCGAGGTGGCGCGGCGGGAGCATCCCGGTCTGCGGTTCGAGGTGGGGTCGATGACTCGACTCGACCTTGCGGACGGCTCGTTGGCCGCCCTGATCGCCTGGTACTCGATCATTCACGTCCCCGATGACGCGCTCGGCGCGGTCCTCGCCGGCTTCCATCGGGTGCTGCGGCCGGGCGGTCTGCTGCTGTTGGGATTCCATGTCGGCGACACGTCTCCGCCCGAGCACCAGGAGAACGCAGAGAGCCGGCCGGAGTCCTACGTCCGTCGTCGCCGGCCGAGCGAAGTCGCCGCCTGGCTCGACGAGGCCGGCTTCGAAGTCGAGGCCCACCCCACGCTCACGTCGGCAGCGCGCACGCTGGGCGTGCTGCTGGCGCACCGCCAGGGCTTGGAAGACCCTTCTTCGTAGTGGTGACGCGTGGAGGACCGACCGGACACGACACCCACGTTGAGAAGGCACCGGGGCCCGACCGGCTGCTGCCGCCGTTGTGTGAAGGGTGAACGGGGCGTTCCCGTACGGCAGATGCGGGGCCGCGGCCGGGCCCGCTGGGCGGGGGCCCGGCCGCGGTCCGGTTCAGCGGAGCGAGCTTCCGAGTTGCGCCTTCTTCGCGGGAGTGCCGAGGTCGCTCGGTCCGAAGGAGGCCGCGTTCTTCGTTGTGAGGCCCGTGCCGGTGCCGCGCAGTGACCACACGGCGCCGGAGGAGTCGTTCTCCATTGTCGAGGACACGTTGAGGTCGCGGTGCCCGTCGCCGTTGACGTCGAGAAGGGTGCAGGCCGCGCCGAACTCTTCCTTCCACTCGGCGACTCCGGGCACGCCCGGGGAGTCCTGGTCCAGTACCTGGCTGCCGGTGCCGGTGACGCCCGACTTGGAGCCGTGCAGCAGGGCGACCGCGCCCGCGCCGTGCTGCTCCCCGCTGTCCTTCTGGCTGATGCCGAGTGCGACCTCGGCACGGCCGTCGCCGGTCACGTCCGCGACCGAGACGCAGGAGCCCAGATTCTCGCCGCTCTCGGGCGGCTCACCGGGGAACCCGTCGAGGCTCTGGTTGAAGGTCTGCTTGCGGCCGGAGAGGCCGCTCTTCGAGCCGAAGACGATCGTGACCTGGTCCTCCAGGTCGCTTCCTTCGCTCGCCACCAAGTCGTCGTAGCCGTCGCCGTCCACGTCGCCCGTCTCCATGTCCTCGGCGCCGTCCTCGGGCCCCTTGGACACCTTGAAGCCGGAGGCGCTGCCGAGCAGTGCGTCACTGCTGTAGACGCCGTCTCCCTCGTAGCGCCAGAGCGCGAGGTCCTGGCGGCCGTCGCCGTTGACATCACCGACGCCGCGGGCCGTGGAGGGGCCGCTGATCGACTTGGCGCTGTTGGTGTCGCTGTCCCACTCGGACTTCTCCAGGTAGTCGAGCTTCTTGGCAGGGGTCCCGGACCGCGTGAGGGGTCCCTTCCACAGGGCCGCGGACTGCTTGACCGGCTCGTCCCCGCTCAGACCGGGGCCGCCGAGCAGGGCGAGGTCGGCCTTCTTGTCGCCGTCGAAGTCGCCGATCTGCGGCGTGATCCCGTACGAGGGGATGGCCGTGCCGCCGGTGAGGCCCTTGTCCGAGCCCCACAGGACGACGCTGCCCGCCGAGGCGTCCTGGGAACCGATGACGAGGTCGCCGTAGCCGTCGCCGTCGAGGTCTCCCTTGCTGAAGGACGCGCCGAACTGCTGCTTGCCGGCGGCCGATCCGGGCACGCCGCTTGTCGAACGGTCCACCAGCTTCTTGTGCGAGGTGTCGAGCCCGTTGGCTGAGCCGTACGTCACGGTCACGTAGCCGGCATTCGCCTTGCCGCTGACGGTTCCTCCGGGGGCGCCGCTCACCAGGTCCGCGTAGCCGTCGCCGTTCAAGTCCTCTCCCTTGTCGGACTTCTTCGCAGCCGGCTTGTTCTGCTCTCCCGAGGCGTTCGCGTTCGGCGAGGAGAGTGACCAGGCGGTCAATCCGCCGGCGGTCGCCAGCACCAAGGCGGCGGCGGATGCCGTAACACGGGCGACCCGCACCTTGCGGGGGCGCGGCTCGCTGCGGTCGGCCGGGCGTTTTACATGGCTCATGGTTCGGTTTCCTTCGGATACGGGGGGTGGTCCGGAGAAGGACGCCCGGAAGCCGCCGATCGGTTCAACTCCCGGCCGAGAAGCCGGTCCTTCCCCGGACTCCACCCGGGGACGAGCGCATCACCGCGCCCGACCCGCCACGCCGACCCGCAAGGGCGCACCAGCGCCTGTCACTTCACGTCGTTCAGTTTCTCGAAGTTCACAAGTCCGGTGTCTTCCAGGACGGTGATGTGATCGAGGACGATGGCGTTGGCCCTGGTCGCCAAGGATCGGACTATCGAGTTGCGGGTCTGGTCCCGCACCAGGCCGATGATGCCGAAGACCACGCCGTGCTGCTTCCGCAGGTGGTTGACGAGCACCTTGTCGAAGTCCTTGCCCCTGGCCTTCTCCATGTCGCCCAGGTACTCCTGCTGCGAGCCGGTCGGCTGAGTCGGGAGCGAAACCCCCATGGCCCGCCCGGCCTTGACGGCTCTCCTGTCCAACTCCGTGTGGCCTGCTACGAGATGGTCGCCGGCGATCCGTACGGACTTCGTGGTGCCCCGTTCCTGGGCGGAGCGACCAGCGGGCAGTTCCCACAATCCTGCCGAGCGCACCTTCCGGATGAAGTCACGTCCCATCGGAGTCAGCGGCCCGTACTTCGTCTTCCACGTCCCCCTTGCCGTCGTCCTGCCATCCGGCTCGGGCCTTCGCGATATTCCGGTTCCCCTCGAACCAGGGGCTCGGCATCACCAGTGCCGCCAATGTCGCTACGAGACCGATGACGACCACAACGGTGCCGATCGCTCGTCCGTTCGCCAGGAACGACCTCATCCCGCCTCCTCTTCCGCAACTGGTGCACTGTGCAAAGGACGTTGGCGATGTAGTCGGGAACGCTGCCGGGCTTCATCCGGAGTCGATAAGGACCGTGGCAGCAGCCGATCCCGTTGCGGTGCAGAACATCGGATCGCGCTCCCGGCAGATCGCCGCCCACCTCGCTGCCGTGCCGTCGATCCGGGGCGCTTCCCTGCCGCGACCCCGGGCGTCCGGCGCCGCGACCTATTTTGCATAATGCAAGGGAGTGGAAGGGGATGCGGTGAGTGGCATGGCGACAACGGCCGGCGGCAGGCGGTCGTCGGAGAAAGCACAGGACGGCCGTACGCCGGCGCCGGTCCGGACCGCTCCGTGGGGACTGATGCTGCTCGCCGTCGTGGTGGGTGCGGGGACCGGTGCGGGTTCGGTCATCTTCCGCTGGTGCGTCACGACCTTCACGCGGCTCTTCTCCGGTCACCCCGACTATGCGGCTGCTCCAGGGGCGGGCAATCCGCAAGTGCCGTGGCTCGGGGCGTACTTCGTCCTGCTGGCCCCGGTCATCGGCGGTCTCCTCTACGGGCCGCTCGTGAACCGATTCGCCAAGGAGGCACGCGGACACGGCGTGCCTGAGGTGATGCTCGCGGTCGCTCAGCGCGGTGGGCGGATCAGCCCGAAGGTCGCCGTCGTCAAGACGCTCGCCTCCGCACTGACCATCGGCTCTGGAGGCTCGGTGGGCCGCGAAGGCCCGATCGTGCAGATCGGCTCGGCGCTGGGCTCGACGGTCGGCCGCGTGACGAAGATGCCTGAGGGAAGAATGAAGCTCCTTGTCGCGTGTGGTGCTGCGGGCGGGATCGCGGCCACCTTCAACGCGCCGCTGGCCGGCGTCTTCTTCGCCATGGAGCTGGTCCTCGGCACGTTTTCCGCGGAGGCGTTCGGTGCGACCGTGCTGTCCAGCGTCACCGCGAGCGTCATGGGACGGGCGGCCTTCGGCGACAGGGCTTTCCTGAACCTGCCCGGCTTCCACGTCGATCATCTCGCTCAGTACGGCCTGTTCGCCCTGCTCGGCATGGTCGCGGCGGTGGTCGGGGTGGGATTCTCGCGCTTGCTGTATCTGATCGAGGACGCCTGTGACTGGCTCTGGCGTGGTCCGGAGTGGCTGCGCCCGGCGGTGGGCGGTCTCGTGCTCGGTCCGGTGCTGCTGGCTCTGCCGGAGATGTACGGCGTCGGGTACCCGGTGCTCCAGAAGGCGGCCGAGGGCGGATACGCGACCGGCTTCCTGCTTCTGCTACTGGTGGGCAAGATGCTGGCGACCAGCCTGACCATCGGCGCCGGTGGTTCGGGTGGGGTCTTCGCGCCCAGCCTGTTCATCGGGGCGATGCTGGGGGCCGCGTACGGCATCGGCGTCCACCACCTGCTGCCTGCTTCGGGCGGCGCCGTGGGTGCGTACGCCCTCGTCGGCATGGGCGCGGTGTTCGCCGGAGCCGCCAGGGCCCCGATCACCGCCGTGGTGATCCTCTTCGAGCTGACCGGCGAATACTCGATCATTCTTCCGCTGATGCTCGCCATCGTGCTGGCGACCGCCGGCAGCCGCCTGCTGACCCGCGACACCGTCTACACACT
The DNA here is from genome assembly GCF_012726265.1 of Streptomyces sp. HNM0575. Taxonomy (GTDB): domain Bacteria; phylum Actinomycetota; class Actinomycetes; order Streptomycetales; family Streptomycetaceae; genus Streptomyces. The sequence continues at coordinate 145,467 of NZ_JAASAG010000005.1, forward strand.
CAAGCTGCGCCGCCGTGGCATCGACCTCGAAAAGGCCGCCCCTGGCGCACCGGTCGGCCCCCAGCGGGTAGGCGCCGTCATGGAGCCCCTACCCGCACCACTCGCTGCGGCCGGCACACTCGCCGAGGCCGCCGACCTGCTCCCGCTCTCCGGCCACGGCGCGCTCCCGGTGATCGACGAGTCCGGGGACTACGTCGGCGTCGCCACCGCCCAGGCCGTGGCCGAGGCTCTTACGGAACGACCGGAGACCGCACCGACATCGATCGGCCAACTCGCCGAGCCGCCAGGGGCGGTCACCGCGGATCAGTCCCTCGTGCAGGCCATGCCCGTCCTGCTGTCGGCAGCCGGAACCGGCGTTCCCGTCCTCGACGCCGAATGCGGCAAGCCGATCGGCTGGCTCAGTCACCAGAGCGTCCTGCGCGCTGTGCACCGCCCGGTCGCCTGAGCAGAACTCCCCATGCGGGCAAGGAACTTGAAGCGGTCGGATGGTCGTCGCCCATGTTGCCGCCGGTGTACGAGGCTTGATTTGCACTGTGCAAGAAAGAACTGTGCAAGAAAGACGGGTCAGGCTTCGCGCGCCGGCGCAGCGTCCATGACCCAGCCGAGCGGATGCAGTTCGGGGTCGTCCAAGGCGGGGGCCGGCGGCTCTCCTCCGGCCTTGTTGAAGGCGTTGAGCGCCTCGATGAGCGCAAGCCGCTGCGTCGGACCCAGCCGCGCGACGATCTCGGCGATCTCGACGCGGCGCCGGGCCGTGACGTCCTCGACGGTGCGACGGCCTTCGTCGGTGAGTCGCAAGAGGGTCTCGCGGCGGTTGTCGGGGTTGGTCTGCTTGTGGGCGAGGCCGGCGGCGATGAGCCGGTCGACCATGCGCATGGCAGTCGACGGTGCCACCTGGAGCAGCTCCGCGAGCGCGACCAGCTTGGTGGCTCCCCGGGTGGACAGCACGACCAGCATGCGGAACTGAGCCAGCGTCACCCTTTCCTCAACCGCGGCGAGGGAGCGAGCGGAGACCGCCACCAGCAGACGGGACGCGGTCAGGACCGCCCGGGTCACCGCATCGACATCGTCCATGGTCCCCGCAGGGAGCTCGCGTTCGGCCATGTGTCCTTTCTACCGTGCCGAAGCTGCAGCCCTCTCACCCGATGGGGACGGAATCTCCTTCCGCGTGATCGTGATAGCGAAGGAGGAGCATGGCCGCGTCGTCGTGGAGCGGTCCCGCAGCATGCCGCACCAGATCCTCGCGGAGGCTCTCGAGCGCGCGGTCCGCGTCGGGTTCCTTGAGCAAGTCCGCCCGGTCGCCGAGCGGGTAGAAGGAACCGCCCGCATCCCGGGCCTCGGTGACGCCGTCGGTGTACAGCAACAGCTGTTCCCCGGGCGTGAAGCCGACCCGGTAGGGCTTCCTTCCTTCGTTGCTGTAGGCGCCCAGGCCCAGGGGAAGCGCGTACGAGGGCGGTTCCGGGAAGTCGACGGTCCCGTCCTGGCGCACGACCATGGGCGCCGGATGACCGTAGTTGAGAAGGACGGCCTCATCGTGACCGATCTCCGCGAGGACGGCGGTGACGAACTTCTCCCCCTCCAACTCCCGGGCCACGCTGCGCTCCAGCCGCTCGCCCACCACCATCAGGTCCGGCTCGTCATGTGCGGCCTCCCGGAACACGCCGAGCACGACGGCGGCGGTCTCCACCGCGCCCAGGCCCTTGCCCTGCACATCCCCCACGATCACGCGGATCCCGTGCGGTGAGGCCACCACCTCGTACAGGTCACCGCCGATGCGTGCCTCGGCGACGGCCGAGGTGTACGACACAGTCGCCCGCAGCGCGCCCGCAGTCCGCGGTACGGGCCGCAACAGCACCCTCTGAGCCACCTCCGCGATCGACCGCACGCTGGCCAGCTCCGCCTCCCGGCGGGAGCGCATCACCGCGGCAGCGATGCCTACGCCGGTGACACCCGCTACCGACACCATCGCCGTGAACCCCCGCCGCTCTTCGAAGAGTCCGTCGTACAAGCCGAGCCCGATCGACAACAGCAGTGCCACCGCGCCGATCACCGCCGTACGCCGCCATCCGCCGACCAGCCCGGAGAAGGCCGGCCCGAGGGAGACCAGCGGCAGGAACCCCACGCCCGCCCCGGCGACGACGTCCGCCGCAGCCACCACGGACATCACCGCCACCGGCATCCAGGCCAGCACCGCGGAACGGGGCGTCGGTCTCTCCACGGTCATGCGCCCTCCAGAGATGTCACAGCACGGGCGAGATACCTGAGCACTTCCGGCGCAGACTACTTCCACCTTTAGACTGTGCAAAGATCCCTGTCGGGCGGCGGCCGCTCCCGGTCGCCTTTTGCTCAACAGATATCGAGAGCTGATATATCCGTCTTCCGGGAGGCACGGATGCCCGACCGACAGACCACACCGAACCGGCCGCCCCTCCCCGTCGGTTGGCGTCGCCTCATCGCACGCCTCCCGATCGTCCTCTTCCGGTGGCGGGCAGCATGGGTCTTCGGCAACCGGCTGCTCCTGCTGCACCACAAGGGCCGCGTCACCGGCCTGGACCGCCGAGTGGTCCTCGAAGTGGTGGAGTGCGACCCCGCCGACGGCAACTGGACGATCGCATCGGGCTTCGGCCCCACGGCGGCCTGGTACCTCAACCTCCAGGCGGAACCGAGGACGACGATCCAGGTGGGCAACCGCCATCACGCCGTCACAGCACACTTCCTCCCGTCCGAGGCCGGTGCCGAGATCATGGCCCGCAACGGCCGGCGGCACCCTCGGCTTGCGCGTCGCCTGTGCGCCTTCATGGGACTTCCTGCGGACGGCACCGATGCCGGCTTCAGGACGGCGGGCCGGGCCATCCCCTTCGTACGCCTGGACGCCGACACCGACGCTCGGCTGCGGTGACCTCGCGGAACACATCGCGCGGACAACGGAGCCGAACATCCTCGATCAAGCTTTCAACAGAAGATGCCGGTACGTGTCTACCCGCCGCTTTGGAGGGCCCCGCCGGAAGCGGAGGGTACGAGGGCACGGACGCTCACGGCGGACAGCAAGGTCATCACGGTGGCCACCGCGAAGGCCGCCGTGAGGGAGTGGGAGGCCAGCAGGCCGCCCAGGGCGGTCCCGACGGGGAAACCGGACAGGTTCACGCTCATGGAGACGGTCATGACACGTCCGAGCCACCCGGGATCCGTACGACGCTGACGAAGCGAGAGCAGGCTGACATTGATCGGGCCCTCCATCAGCCCGACCAGAGCGAGCCCGGCGGCGAGCGTCAGCAGCGAACCCAGAGCGCTCAACGGGAAGATGGCGACGGCCGTGACCAGCGTCGCTCCCAGCATGTAGCGGCGCTCCACTCCTGCGTGCAGCAGCTTCCCCGCAGCCAGCGCGCCGATCGCCCCGAACAACCCTGCCACGGCCCACATCAGACCTGTGTAACGGTCGGCCGACCGGCCGTCGCCGAGCCAGGCGGCCACGGCCACCGGGACGATGACGATCAGCATGCCCGAGGCCACCTGGTACAGCGAATAGGACACAGCCAGACCACGCAGGGTGGCGTTGCGCAGCAGGTACGTGATCCCTTCGCAGGCCGAGCGCAGCAGCCGCCGCTCGCCGGACACCGGAGGGGCGAGGGCCCCGCCGCGCAGCAGCGCCAGGCTGAGCGCGGCGAGTACGTACATGCCTGCCACGCACAGCAGCGTGGGGTCGGGACCGACAAGAGGGAAGAGGACACCGGCGACGAGCGGCGCACCCACCTCGATGATCGAAAAGGTGCTCAGGTCAAGGGCGTTGGCCTTGTCGTAGGCGGTTTCCGGAACAAGGCGGGGGAAGAGGGTGCGTATGCCGCCGGTGGACAGCGGGCTGGTCAGCGAATAGAGCGTCAGCAGCACGAACAGCAGGGGGACGGTGAGCAGTCGGGAAATCGACAAGGCCGCGATGCCGCCGATGAAGACCGCGCTGCATACCATGTCGAAGCCCACCGCGCGCACGGCTCCCATCCGGTCCAGCACAGCTCCGGCGACGGGACTGATCACGAATCCCGGCAGTGCCAGGAAGAAGCCGCTCAGCCCTGCGACAGCGGCCGAGTCGAACCGGGCGATGACGTAGAGGACGATGACGTACAGCAGCATGGAATTGGCGAGCCGGGACGCGGAAGCGGCCACCAGCAGCTGCGGCACGTTGCGGGAGATGAGTACGCGTCGATAGGAAAGCGGGCGCACCGCTGCCCTCTTGGCCTGCTCATCATCGGTCGCCGTGCCGTCTCGCGCTTCCATCACCGTTCCAGTCTGCGACTCAGCCGCTCAACTGACGGTCAGATTCTGCGCGATGGTGTTCGCCGCGAAGGCGTTCACGCCGAACAGCCCGTCGGTGTAGGTGTCGTCGGTGGCGTCGATGACCGGGTCGTTGCCGTTGTCGAGATGGATGCGGATGCGGTTGCCGTTCGTGTGCACCTTCAGGTGGTGGGTGCGTCCTTCGACGATGGTCGTCTTGAAGGTCGCGATATCGCGTCCCGGGCGCCAGAGTTTGACGGCGCCGGTCGTGTCGATGTTCGCCGTGTATCCCGCTCCTGTCCCGTTCGCGCGAAAGGTGAGGCCCGTGGCGGTGCCGTTGGTGACGGTGAGGTCGCCCTGGTAGGTGAAGTCCGTGCCGGTGCGGTCGCTGAGGTAGAAGCCGTCCTGCGCGCTGCGGCCGTGCAACCCGTCGGGTTCGACGGTCCACGTACCGGCGTACGGGGTCCACCGTCCCGCGGGGAATGCCGCGAAGCCGCCTGATCCGGTGTCGAGGTTCTGCACCGTGGCGGTGCCGCCGTAGACGTGCGCTCCGAACTGCCCGTCGGTGTAGGTGTCGTCGGTGGCGTCGATGACCGGGTCGTTGCCGTTGTCGAGATGGATGCGGATGCGGTTGCCGTTCGTGTGCACCTTCAGGTGGTGGGTGCGTCCTTCGGCGATGGTCGTTTTGAAGGTCGCGATGTCGTGTCCCGGGCGCCGGAGTTTGACCGCTCCGCTGGTGTCGATGTCCGCCGTGTATCCGGCGCCCGCCTCGTCGGCGCGGAAGGTGAGACCACCGGCCCGCGCGGATTCGAGGCGGATGTCGCCCTGGTAGGTCGCGTCGCTTCCGCCCGTGGCGCTGAGGTAGAAGGCGTCACCGGAGGTGGACGCCTGCTTGCCGCCGCTGACGTCGGTCCATGCTCCGCTCACCGCGTGCCAGGGACCCTTCAGGTTGCTCTGAAGCGTGGACTGGCCGGTGCCCCAACTGCTGCCTAGGCGCCTCAGGGTCGCGCTGTCCAGCGTCACCGTCCCGCCGACGGAGAACAGCCCGATGCCCTGGCTGTCAGCGGAGGAATCGAAGAAGGCGTTGTCGGAGAGGGAGTACAGGCCGCCGTCGGCGAAAATCTCCAACTGCCCCCGGTCCACGAGGATGCGCATCGCGATTCTGCCGTCTCTCGGCTCGAGCGGCTTGCCCTGTAGCGTCCGCGCCTCGGTGTCGTAGACGACCTTGCGGTCGGCGGTTCCGTCCGGGCGAAGGTGCAACTCGAAGCCGAACTGCCTGGCCGTCGCGCCCCTGAGGTCGAACTGCGCCGTCAGTTCATAGGTGTCGGCCCTGACGCCGGCGAGGAGGTTGCCCTTCCCGGCGGTGTCGACCGTCGTGTTCTTCCAGGTCCTCATGTCCGAGGCGAGGGAGGTGAGTTCGGCGACGGGGGTGCGGGTGATGCGGGGGCCGTCGGGGCTGGTCACCAGGGCGAGCGCCGCCGGGAAGGTGGCGTTGCCCGTCCAGGTGCTGCCCTCGTTGCCGCCCTGCCAGGCGATCTGCACCGTGCGTCCGTCGGGTGTGTTGGTGAACGTCTCCGCTGCGTAGAAGCCGCCGCCCGCGTGGGTGGTGCCGAGGTCCATCAGCTGCGGCTGCTGCCAGTCGGTGGTGAAGGTCTCTCCGTCGAAGGAGCCGACGACGTACTGGCTGGACGCGGACGTCAGGATCCAGCGGCGCCGTCCCGCATCGCCGTCCAGGTCGAGCGGGTACAGGTCAGGGCACTCGAAGAGCCATGGGGCGCTGAAGCGACTGGCGAACGTCCAGTGCAGAAGGTCCGGCGAGGTGTGGACGTCCACCCCGTTGCCGCCCTGCGAGGACCACACCACCATCGCCCAGCGCTGCCGGGCCGCGTCCCAGAACACCTTCGGGTCGCGGCTCTCGTCGGGGATCTCGATGACCTTGCGGCCCTTGTCGTACTCCTGGAAGGTCCGCCCGTCGTCGTTGCTGTAGAAGACGCTCACGCCGTCGGTGTTGGAGAAGACGACGATCGGGTCGAGCGAACCGGTCTTGAGACCCGAGGTGTTGTCCCTGTCGTCGACGCCGCCGCCGGAGAAGAGCGTGCCGTGATGGACGCCGGGCTCCAGCGCGACCGGCTTCTGCGTCCAGTGGACCAGGTCGGGGCTGGTGGCGTGGCCCCAGTGCATGGTGTCCCAGGACAGGCCGTGCGGATTGTGCTGGTAGAAGAGGTGGTAGTGCCCGTTGGCGTGGACGAGGCCGTTGGGGTCGTTCATCCAGCCGGAGCGGGAGCTGAAGTGGAACCGGCCCCGGTACGGCTCGTCGTAGGCGGTCGGCGGGTAGGGGAACTCCGGGTAGTCCGGCACGCCGCCGGTGACGGCCGGTGTGCCGGCCCGTAGCGCGGCCGGCGAGACGGACACGCGGCGGGCGAAGGTCGGTGTGCCCGGCAGGAGCGCGGCCAGGGAGACGAGCAAGGCTCTTCGACGCACGTGAACCCACCCTCTGAATTAGGGCATGGACATGCCATCACGCTGGATGATGGGACTGCTCGCCCGACTCGTCAACGTATGAGACAAGCCGCATCCGGCCGCACGCACGGGATTCCGTCCGCAGGTAGTTACATCTGCTTGATTAACCTATGGTTAGCACCCATGAAGAAAGTGCCAACGGGGGCGGGGCCGAGGTCCGGCGATGCCGCGGAGGTGGCGGCCGCGCTGCGGCTGGTCGTCGGGCGCATCGCCCGCCGCGTGCGACAGGCCCACAGCGTGGGGGAGTTGACGCTCTCCGAGGTCTCCGTGCTCGCGCGGCTGGACCGGGACGGTGCCGCGTCACCGGGCTCGCTCGCCGAACTGGAGCGGGTGCGTCCGCAGGCCGTGGCCTCCACGCTCGCCGCGCTGGAGGAGCGGGGCCTGGTGGTCCGGCGGCAGGACGCAGCCGACGGGCGACGGGCCGCCATGTCCGTGACCGAATCGGGGCGAGGGCTGCTGGCCGACCGCCGGTCGGAATCCGTACGGCTGCTGACCGACGCGATCGAGGAGGAGCTCACGCCCTCCGAGCGCCGGACGCTGCACTCGGTGCTGCCGCTCCTGGAACGCCTGGCGGAACAGCTGTGACGACGGGACGGCCCAACGGGCCCGGCGCTTCGGGCACTTCGAGTCCCTCCGGCTCCGCGGGCGCCTCCGGGCCCGCCCCGGTGGACGGGCGCTACAAGTGGGTCGCGCTGTCCAATACGACGCTGGGCGTGCTGATCGCGGCCATGGACGGCTCGATCGTGATCATCTCCCTGCCGGCGATCTTCCGCGGCATCGGCCTCGACCCGCTGCTGCCCGCCAACATCGGCTATCTGCTGTGGATGATCCTGGGATACCTGCTGGTCTCCGCGGTGCTCGTCGTCGTGCTCGGGAGGCTCGGCGACATGTACGGGCGCGTGCGGATGTACAACATGGGCTTCGCGATCTTCGCGTGCGCGTCGCTGGCCCTCTCCCTCGATCCGCTGCGCGGCGGGGGAGGCGCCCTGTGGCTCATCGGGTTCCGCGTCGTGCAGGCCTTCGGCGGCTCGATGCTCACCGCGAACTCGGCGGCGATCCTGACCGACGCCTTTCCGGCCCGCCAGCGCGGCATGGCCCTCGGCGTCAACCAGATCACCGCGCTGGCGGGCCAGTTCCTCGGGCTGCTCGCCGGAGGACTGCTGGCGACCGTCCACTGGCGCGCGGTGTTCTGGATCAGCGTCCCGATCGGGGTGGTCGGCACCTTCTGGTCGTACCGCAGTCTGCGGGAGACCGGCTCGCGCAGGCCGGGCCGCATCGACTGGATCGGCAACCTCACCTTCACCGTGGGGGCCGGCGGGCTGCTGGCCGCCATCACCTACGGGATCCAGCCCTACGGCGGCCACTCCACGGGCTGGACCAACCCCTGGGTGCTGGGCGGACTCGCTGCCGGCGTGGGGCTGCTCGCACTGTTCTGCGTCGCCGAGAACCGGGTCGCCGAACCGATGTTCCAGCTCGGGCTGTTCCGCGTCCGCGCGTTCGCCGCCGGCAATCTGGCGGCCCTGCTCACCGCGATCGCCCGCGGCGGCATGCAGTTCATGCTGATCATCTGGTTGCAGGGGATATGGCTGCCGTTGCACGGCTACGAGTTCGAGAGCACGCCGCTGTGGGCCGGGATCTTCATGCTGCCCCTGACGGTCGGGTTCCTGATCGCCGGGCCGCTCTCCGGTCATCTCTCGGACCGCTTCGGGGCGCGGCTGTTCTCCACCACCGGACTGCTGCTGGTGGCCGCCGCGTTCGTCGGCCTCCTCGCGATGCCGGTGAACTTCGCGTACCCGGCGTTCGCGGGTCTGCTGCTGCTCAGCGGGCTGGGCCAGGGCATGTTCTCCGCCCCCAACACCTCCGCGATCATGGGCAGCGTCGCACCGGAGCAGCGGGGGGTCGCCTCCGGCATGCGCTCGACGTTCCAGAACTCGGGCACCGCGCTGTCCATCGGGCTCTTCTTCTCGCTGATGATCTCGGGTCTGGCCGGCTCGCTGCCCGGGGCCCTGGAGAGCGGTCTGCGCTCGCACGGCGTGCCCGCGGGCACGGCCGGTCACGTGGCCGAACTGCCCCCGGTGAGCACGCTGTTCGCCACCTTCCTCGGCCACAACCCGATCGGGCATCTCCTCGGGCCCAGCGGCGTGCTGGAGCGGCTGCCCGAGCACGCGGTGCGGACCCTGACGGGCACCCGCTTCTTCCCCGAACTCGTCTCCGGAGCCTTCCACCACGGGCTCGTCACGGTCTTCAGCGCGGCCACCGCGATGGCTCTCGTCGCCGCGCTCGCCTCCGGGCTGCGTGGACGCCGCGGCGCGGAGCCGTACGGCAAGGAGCCGTACGGCAAGAGTCCGTACAGCAAGGGGCCCGGTGGGAAAGGCCCCGGTGGTAAGGGCCCCGGCGGCGAGGGGCCGGGCGTCACGGATCCGGACGGCGAGGGGCCGGGCAGCAAGGACTCGTACGGCGAGGACTCGTACGGCAAGGACTCGTATGGCGAGGACTCGTACGGCAAGGGTTCCGGCGGTGACGGGGCTCCCGCCCGGTCCGGCGGGAACGACACCACGAAAGGACAGCAGGAATGGCCAAGAGCGCCCTTCTCGTAATGGACGTGCAGCAGGGCATCGTGGACCGCATCGGAGGGGACGGCGACGGCGGCTACCTCGGCGGGCTGCGCCGGGCCACGGACGCGGCACGCCGCTCCGGGATCCAGGTGATCCACGTCGTCATCGGGTTCCGTGCGGGCCACCCCGAAGTGAGCCCGCGTAACGCGTCGTTCAGCGCGATCGCCCGAAGCGGTGGCGGCGGCTTCGCCGAGGGCGACCCGGGCGCGGAGATCCACCCGGACGTCGCGCCGGTGGCGGGCGACATCGTCGTCACCAAGAAGCGGGTCAGCGCCTTCGCGGGCAGCGACCTCGACGTGGTGCTCAGGGCCGGGGGCATCGACGGTCTCGTCCTCACGGGCATCGCCACCAGCGGTGTCGTGCTCTCCACCCTGCGCCAGGCCGCGGACCTGGACTTCGCGCTCACCGTTCTCGCCGACGGCTGCCTGGACGGCGACGAGGAGGTCCACCGCGTGCTCACGGAGCGGGTGTTCCCCAGGCAGGCGGAGGTGACCACCGTCGACGAGTGGGTGGCCGCGACGGAGAAGGCGGGCGCGGATCCGTCGGCGTCACATCCCTGACACCGGCGGTGAACTGTCCGTCGCCACCAGGACCGTGAACGGCACCAGGTCGGCGACTCCGAGGCAGAGCCCCGCCGCCACTATTCGGAATGCCGGTTGAGCGCCCGCCGTCGATTCGGTCGACACCGTTGTGAGAGGCGGTAGTTGGCGCGTCTGCGCATCCGCGCGTCTGCGCGTCTGCGCGTCTGCACATCCGTCCGTTTGTGACGCCTGCGGGTGCGTGTGGGTGCGCGGGTGCGCGCGTGACGGGGGCGCGCGTGACGGGGCGCGCGGGCCCGCCCGTCGGCAGGCCGCCGTAGAGCCGTGTTTTCCCTCGGGTTCGTGCATGCGTCCGCGTCAAGTGGTGACGCGTGCTGACGGACGGATCGGGCGGGCCCTGCGTACGGACCGGATCGCTTTCCCTAGGGTGACGTGCAGGAGCGCCGTGATCGGAGGTGAAGCGGTGCGCAGAGAGCACGGCCGGGGCGAGGGCCCGGACGACGGTCCCGAGTACGGCCGGGACGCGGAGGAGGGAGGCAACTCGGCGGCGCCGGCGGAGAGTTCCGTCTCCGTCTCGGAGATCACCGCGGAGCTTCGCAGCGGCCCTCTGGAGCAGCTTCCCGCCCGGCTGTGCGCGGCCTGCGTACGGGTGCTGCCGGTGGCCGGTGCCTCGATCTCCGTACTCGGCGGCAGCGGTGCTCGCGTGACGCTCTCGGCCAGCGACGAGTCGGCCGCCCGGCTCGCCGAGATCCAGTACAGCCTCGGTGAGGGGCTCTGCCGGCAGGCGATCGAGCTGCGCGCGCCGGTCTCGGCGAGCGATCTCACCCAGGGCCGGGACGTACACCGCTGGCCGCTGTTCGCGCGGCAGGCGGTCGCGGCCGGAGCCGACTGCGTCTTCTCGATCCCGCTGGACATGGCCGGGAGCGTCATGGGGACGCTGGATCTCTACGGCGCTTCTCCCAGAGCGCTGCCCGGCGACGCCATGCGTCTCGCGCTGCGCGCCGGGGACGCCGTCGCCCTGGCGCTCTCGGTGTCGCACCTCAGGCAGCCGGACGCGGCGGACCCGGGCCCGGCCTGGGTGACAGAGCCCGAGGCCGGCCATGAGGAGGTCTTCAAGGCCACCGGAATGCTCATGGTCCGGCTCGGCGTCGACGCCGACACCGCCATGGCCAGGCTCCGCGGGCGCGCCTTCGCACTGGACAGGACGGTCACCGAGGTGGCCAGGGACGTCATCGACCGCACGGACGACTTCGGTATCCGGTGACCAGGGCTCGCGGTTGCGCTTGCGGAAGGCGGATCATGAGCCGTGAGCAGCAGGTGAGCCGAGCGTTCGTGGCCATGGCCGGCACTGCCGCGGAGGACCTCACGGGCCCCTGCATGGAGTGCTACCAGCGGAACCGTCCCTTGGACGTGCCCCGGCCGGAAGAGGTCCTCACCCGCCTTCAGAGCGCGCTCGCGTTCAAGGCGACGCTGGAGGCGGCGCTGGCCGCGATTCGCGGGCCGCGCCCGCGAGTTGGGCATCCACTCCATGCTGTGCTGCCAGTTCCCCGGCGAACCCGGCATACATGCCGCGCTCAACATCCACGGCAAGCGGCGGCATGTCTTCGACTCCCTCGCCATCGAGACGGCCACGGTCTTCGCCGCGCATGCGCCACGGCATCGGCTCACGGGAGGCGTTCGAGATGCTCGTGAAGGTCTCCCAGCACACCAATGTCAAACTACGGGACGTGGCCTCCGACTTCGTGAGCACCCGAAAGCTTCCGGCGACCTGAGCGGGGGGCGGGGGCGGGCGCCGCGAACGCCGTAGGTAGTGACGGCTGTTGACCACTGACGGATGGGCTCAAAGGGGGGTTTGGATGAGTGACGACGGGAGTTTGGACCGCGTAGCGTCAAGCTTTCTGTATTTCCTGAGTACTCGGAATGATCACTGGCGGGGGAGCATGTGGAGGGCCGTGCATGTTCCAGCGGAAGACATGCGGGTGGCTGCACTCTTCAATGCCTCGTTCGACCATGAACGAGCCGGGCAGATTGCGGATTCCTGGGGTTTCGAGGTTCTGGGCACAAAGAAGATCGGCAGTCGCCACTACTGGAATGTCCGCCGTACAGACGCACCGCCCGCGGCGGACATCATCGGCGGTCCCAGGCGAGACCTGGTGCGGGCGAATCCGAAGGCGCAGGAAGAGGCCAGGAAGGTTCTGCAAGAGACCGGCGTAGATGTTCTCGATGCCGACGAGTGCTACCGGATCGAAGAGCAAGCGAGCAAGTGGCAGGCCGCTGCTGTCAGCGGAGCGTGGAACACATCGTGGCTTGCAGCGATCGGTCTGTTTCTCGCCTACTGGGGAATCTTCTTCAGCGCCACCCTTCCTGTGTCCATCCCGTTGTTCGTCCTCGCGGCCGCTTCTCTTTACGGGGCGACTCGCAGCTTTATTCGCAGGACGCGCAACAAGAGGGAGTTCACGAACAAGCACCTCGCCAATGTCGAAGCCATCCGGCGCGTGGTGCGCGTAGCGGAGGACGAGCTGCTCGCAGGCTGGCGGCCGAGTCGGCTCACGAAGTAGGGAACGGGCGGCTCGCCCCCTCCAACCCACCGCAGGGCCGCGCCTCTCCGGGCCGATGAGCGGCCGTGGTCGGCCGGGCGGAGAGGTGCGGCCCTGCTTCATGGGGGTGTCGGCGGGGTGGGGGGTGGGGTGTGAAGGTCAGGGGATCGGCGGGGAGTTGGGGCTCTCCTGGGCGAGCAGGTCGCGGGCGAACTGCTCCCACTGTGCGTACCGGTCGGGGAAGGCCGAGCCCTGTACGGCCTGGCAGACGTCGCCGGGCGGCTTGTTCTGCCAGTCGGGGATCTGGATCAGGCCCGGGTTGGAGCCGAACGGGGCGACGCCGTAGAAGGACTTGGAGGACGTGGGAACGTCGGTGATCTGTTCCGGCGTGCCCCAGCCCGTGCTCGGCCGCTGCTGGAAGATGCCGAGGGAGTCGTGGTCGACGGGCGTCGTGTAGTTGACGAACTTCGACTCCTGCATCGCCGTCATGAGGGCGATGACGATGCCCTGTTCGGGGATGTTCGCTCCCTTGCCGACGCCGATGACCGTACGGGCGTTGGCGAGTTCCTGCGGGCCGAGGTCGGCGGCGCTGCGGAACACCTTCCGCATCTCGCTGTCCGGGGCCTTCTGGAGCGCCTTCCCGGTCGCCTTGTTGACCTTGCCCGTCTCGCTGAGCCCGTGCTTGGCCTGGAACCACTTCAGGCCGTGGCCGGAGGCCTGTGCCGACGCACCGGCCGACGAGCCGGACTGGGCGCCCTGGGCGACTGCCGGTACGGCGAGCATGGTGCCGGCCGCGACGAGAGCGGCGGCTGTGATTGCTGCTCGTTTTCTCTGCATGCGGGCGACCCTGACGTGTACACGTAAAAGAGTCAAGGTGTATCGAACCCGATATCCGAGACTCGTGACATATGTACTTGGTCGAGCCGATATGTCATGGATCGTTCGTGGATCGATCCCCGTTCCGGCATCCGGCCCCCGTCGCGGGGCCCTCGCCGGTGCGTGCCCGGTGGTGTGCCGGACGGCGCTGCACCGGGTGGCCGGTCCGGCGTGCATACGCGCCACACGCACAGGCGGCCCCTTCCGTATGACACGGCTGAGTGTGATCCGTGTCACGGAAGGGGCCGCCAGGTCGGGCCCGGGGCCGTCAGGTCAGTTCAGCGCCGGCGGTGCGGCACCCTCCGAAGTGCCCCAGGACGAGGGCGAGTCGCCGACCCGGAACGACAGATCCCCGATGCGGCGGAGGGCGTCGGTCGTGAGATACGTCTTCTCCAGGGGGCGGCCGTCCGTGCGGGCCGACTGGATGTACCGGTCCGTGTCCGACGTGCCCGGTGCCCGTACGGTCAGCCCGCCGCGCGGGTAGTAGCGACGGTCGAGGGCGAGGTCGACGCGGTCGAAGACGGGCGTGGACAGACCCCAGGTGTCCGTGCCGGGCTGTACCGGGAAGATGCCGATCGAAGAGAGCACGTTCCAGGCGGACATGGTGCCCAGGTCGTCGTTTCCGGTCATGCCCGTCGGGGCGTCGGTGAAGAGCGTCAGCGCCGCGTGCACCACGTCGGTGGTCTTCCACGGCTGACGCGTCGACAGATACGTGTAGGGCGCGATGAGGTCGGGCTCGTTCTGCGGGTTGTACTTGTCCGCGTTGTAGTAGTCGTACGGGCCGTTGACCCACACCTCCCGCGCGGTCTTCTCCGGGTCCTTCAGCAGTTCGTCGTAGGCGAAGAAGGAGTCGAGACGCTTGTTGGCCGCGTCCTCGCCGCCGATCAGCCCGACCATGCCCGGCAGATCCTGCGGCACCAGCCACTGGTACTGCCAGGACGTGCCCTCGTGGAAGCCTTCGCTCTTGGCCGGGTCGGCCGGTCCCGTGAAGTCGCCGTCGGCGTCACGCGCGCGGAAGAAGCCGGTCGAGCCGTCGAAGATGTTCCGGTAGTTCTGGGCGCGTCCGGCGTAGCGCTTCGCGTCGGCGCCGTGGCCCAGGTCGCGGGCCATCTGGGCGAGCATGGCGTCCGACAGCGCGTACTCCAGGGTGGCCGAGGCGCCCTGGTCGTAGTCGGAGTCGCCGGGCTTGTGCGGGCGGCCCTTCTCATACGGGGCGTAACCGCCGTCGATATAGGGCTTGTTGGCGTCCCGGCCGGCGGCGGGCGAGTCGGCGGGCGGCACTCCGTCGGCGTTCTTCTTCAGCGCGCGGTACGCCCGTTCCTCGTAACCCTTGAGCAGCCCCTGCTGATAGGCGTTGGTCAGGAACGGGGTGACCGGGTCGCCGGTCATGATGTTGGTCTCGACGGTGCCGTAGCCCCACTTGGGCAGCCAGCCGCCGTCCTCGTCGATGTGCAGCGCGCTGACTGCCATGTCCCGCGCCTCGCGCGGAGCGAGCAGCGACAGCAGCTGGCTCTGCGTGCGATAGGTGTCCCAGAGCGAGAAGTTCTGGAAGTACGTGAAGTCCTTGGCACGGTGTGTCCTCTGGTCCCAGCCGGTGTAGCGCCCGTCGACGTCGCTGCCGATGTTGGGGGCGAGGAACGACCGGTACAGCGACGAGTAGAAGGTGCGCCGCAGGGTGGTGTCGCCGCCCCGCACCCGCACGTCGTCCAGGCGGCTCTCCCAGGCCGACCGCGCCGCCCGCGCGACCTGCCGGAACGAACGGCCGCCCTCCGCGCGCAGGTTGCGGGCGGCGCCTCCCGCGTCGACGTAGGACAGCGCGGTGGTGGCCTCGACGGTGCGGTCCTTGCGGGTGTCGAAGCGCACCCACGCTCCGTTGCGGCCGCTGCCGGCGGACGATTCCTTCGAGCCCTCGCTGACCTCGTCGCCCTTCCACGTGCCGGAGGTGGCGAAGGGCCGGTCGAAGCGGGTGACGGTGTGGACGGTGTACGGGCGGGTGTCCTGGCAGAAGCCGCTGCCCGTGATCGAGGTGCGCACCGTCCTGCTGTCGAGTATCTCCACCTTCGTGGAGACCGTCTTGTGGAGCGACTGGCCCGCGTTGAGCAGGACGTTGGCCTTCCCGGTGGCGGGGAAGGTGTAGCGCTGGACGCCCGTGCGCTCGGTCGCGCTCAACTCGGCGCGGATGCCGCCGTCGAGACCGGCCCGGTAGTAGCCGGGGCTCGCCTTCTCGTCGTCGTGGCTGAAGTGCGCCTGGTATTTGGCGTCGTCGGTCTCGGTGACGTCGCCCGTGGTCGGCAGCACCGGCAGGTCGCCGCCGATTCCGCAGCCGACGCCGGAGAGGTGGACGGACGAGAAGCCGCGTATGTGGTTCTGGGAGTGGTCGTAGCCGGTGTTGTGGCCGGTGTCGGGCGAGAGCTGCACCATGCCGAACGGCACGGCCGCCCCCGGATAGGTGTTGCCCTCGTTCTCCGTGCCGATCAGCGGGTTGACGAGGTCGGTGAGCCGGCCGTCCTGCCGGGCGCCGGACGGGCTGCCGTCCTGCCGGGCGTCCGGTTGCGGGGCGGCGCCGGTGAGGGTGCCGGCCAGCAGCGTGGCGGCGGTCAGCGCCACGGCGGTACGAAGGTGCAGGCGCCTGGTCCATCTCATGCTGGGGGGCCTCCGGTGGTCGGGCGCCCGGTGCGCGGGGGAGGACCGCTCCGTGGGGCGCCGGCTGGCGGACGGGAACGCGCACGAACAGAGACAACGTTGTCAACTTGCGGCATTCTTCGATCGATTCGCGTTCACGTCAAGAGGAGCGACTGCGCCGGGGGAGTACCGCGGGACCGGTCGCGGCTCCGCTCGGCCGAGACGGGCCCCGGTTCGGCTCGGTGCCGAACCGGGGCCCGTGCGGGGCGAGTTGACGGTGCCGACGGTGCTGACGGTTCCCCTTACCGCCGTTCGCAGGTGAGGGTGCCGTCCGCGACGCCCTTCAGAAGCGCGCGGTGCGCCGCGGCCAGCCGTCCCGCGTCGGCCTTGGAGACCTTGCGGTCGTAGGTCAGCAGGCCGTTCAACTCCCCTTCCAGGTCGGTGATCTGGGTGTAGACGGCGCCGCTGCTGCCGTCGCAGGCGGCGAACTGCTCGATCTCCTTGAGCTTGGCGAGGTACTCGTCGGTGAACTTCTCCTTCTCCACGCCGACGTAGGTGTGGCGCACGGGCCACGCGTGTCCCGGTACGGCCAGTCCGAGGCCGCCGTACTCGCCGCTGACCAGTGCCCGTTCGCCGTCGGCGTCCGGCAGCTGCGCGCTCGGGTAGCCGTGCGCGTCGGAGATGTCGCCGTTGCCGCCGTCGACGGCGCCGCAGCAGTTGTGGCCGCTCATGTTGTTCACCAGGCGCGTGGGGTCGAGCTCCTTGGCGTAGTCGGCGATACGGGCCTGGTCGTACTGTCCCCAGCCCTCGTTGAAGGTGACCCACATGATCACCGACGGGTGGCTGTCGTGCTGGGTGATCATCTGCTTCATCTCGTGCTCGAACTGCTCGCGCGCCGCGCCGTCCGGCGTACGGTCCGAGCGCATCGACGGCATGTCCTGCCACACCATCAGGCCCAGCCTGTCGGCGTGGTAGTACCAGCGGTCCGGCTCGACCTTGATGTGCTTGCGCACCGAGTTGAAGCCCAGCTTCTTGTGCGCCTCCAGGTCGTAGGCGAGCGCCTCGTCGGTCGGCGCGGTGTGCAGTCCGTCGGGCCAGAAGCCCTGGTCGAGCGTGGCCATGGAGAAGACGGGCTTGCCGTTGAGCATCATGTGCCGCCGGCCGTCGACGGTCTTCACGGAGATCTCGCGCATCCCGAAGTAGCTCTCGACGCTGTCGGCCGAACTGCCCTCTCCGACGGTCACCTTGAGGGTGTAGAGGTGCGGGTCGTCCGGCGACCACAGCTTCGGGTCCGGCACGGGAACGGCGAACGGCCGGTCGCCGGTCCCGGTGGCCCGTCCGACCTCTCGCGCCTCGCCGCCGCCCCGGCCGTCGTAGGCGACCGCCGTGACGGGCACACCGTCGGGCACCCCGCGCGCCGTGACGGTCACCTTCTCCCCGCTCACGTCGGGCGTCGTACGGACGTCGGTGGTGTGCTCTGCCGCCACGGGCTCCATCCACACCGTCCGCCAGATGCCGGACGACGGGGTGTACCAGATGCCCTCGGGGTCCAGGCGCTGCTTGCCGACGGGCGGGTTCTCGCCGTCGGGGGAGTCCGTCGGGTCGTAGACGCCGACGACCAGCTCCTGGTCCTTTCCGGGGCGCAGGGCGTCGGTGACGTCCACGGTGAAGCGGTCGTAGCCGCCCTTGTGGCCGCCGACCTGCTTGCCGTTGACGTAGACCTCGGCCTGCCAGTCGACGGCGTCGAAGTTGAGGTGCAGGCGCTTGCCGGAGCCGACGTGCCAGTCGTCCGGGACGGTGAACGACCGCTTGTACCACATGCGTTCCTCGTGCCGCTCGACTCCGGAGAGCCGCGATTCGACCGGGTACGGCACGAGGATCTTCTCGTCCAGGCGATGACGCTTGCCGACCGGCGGCGCCTCGCCCTTCTCGGCGCCGGCGAACTGCCAGGTGCCGTTGAGGTTGCGCCACTCGTCGCGCTTGAGCTGGGGGCGCGGGTATTCGGGCAGCGCGTTGTCCGGTCCGACGTCGTCGGTCCACTGGGTCGTGAGCTGGTACGTCGAGTCGTTCCCGCCCGAGGTCCAGAAGCCGCCGACCTCGTCGCCGCCGGCGCCGGCGAGGCCGCCCTCGCCGTCGTAGCGCACGTCTGCCGTGCCGCCTTGGCCGACCACCGGCTCGGTGAGGCCGACCACCAGCCTGTAGGGGTCGCCGGGCTTCAACCGGGCCTCGCCCAGCGGCCATTCGGCGCCGCCGATCACGGCGTCCAGGTGTTCCGGGAAGTCGGCGGGCGGCTCCGCGAGGCGCTGAGTGAAGGCCATCTCCAGGGTGCGGCCCGAGGTGCCGACGCGCACCTCCGCCGGTCCGTCGTAACGGAAGTCGTCCGGCGGCGTGTACGCGGACTGCGGGATCTCGCTCTTCTCGCCGCCGGGCGGTGTCCAGCGCACGTGCAGGTTCGATCCGCCGTCGTCCTCGAAGTACTCGATCTTGACGGTGTGTTGGGTGCCCTCCGTCAGCTGTACGGGCTCGGAGGTCTGCTCGTTGTCCCAGTCGGCGACCCAGTGGTCGATGACCGGCTTGCCGTCGACCCACATGCGGAAGCCGTTGTCGCCGGAGATGTGGAAGGTGTGCGCGCCGGTCCTGGTGGGTGTGAGCGTCCCGGTCCAGCGGACGCTGGCGTTGTCGGCCTGCCCGGAGCGCTCCTTCAGGCGCGGCTCCAGGTCGGCGAAGTCGAGTGAGGGGTCGAAGGCCGTGGTCTTGAGGGTGCCGAAGTCGTGGGCGTCGGGGGCCGACTGGGTCCAGTACTCGCCCTTGAGCCCGTGCAGTTGAGGAGGCTCCGGGTCGGGCGGCGCGGCGGAGGCGGGCGATGCGGGTCCCAGCGAGGCCGCCAGGAGTACGAGGAAGGCGAAGGCGGCGACAGCGGCCGCGGGCCAGGAGTGTGCGCGTCTCACGGGACCTCCGGATGAGGTGTGCAGGAGATGATTGCGGCACTGCCCTTGATCCGATCCGTCTTGTATAACGTTGGAAACAAGGGTCGTTGGCATGAGAGCACGGCCGCTGTCCCCTGTCCAGGTGCGTGACCGCGGTGGAAGCACGACGGCCCCGGAGGATGAGGAGCGCAGGGTGAGGGTGAGTCTCAAGGACGTCGCGGAGCACGCCGGGGTGTCCGTCAAGACCGTTTCGAACGTGGTGAACAACTATCAGCACGTCACCCCGGCCATGCGGGAGAAGGTGCAGCGTGCCATCGACGACCTCGGCTACCGGCCGAACCTGACCGCCCGCCACCTGCGCAAGGGCCGTACGGGGATCATCGCGCTGGCCGTGCCCGAGCTGGGCAATCCGTACTTCGCCGAGCTGGCGGGCGCCGTGATCGACGCCGCCGCCGCACACGACTACACGGTGCTGCTGGACCACACCCAGGGCCGCCGCGAGCGCGAACTCCTCGTCACCCAGGGCTTCCAGGCCCGCGTCATCGACGGGCTGATCCTCAATCCGCTGGAGCTGGAGGCCGAGGACCTGACGGCCCGTACGGACAACGCGCCGCTGGTGCTGATCGGCGAGCGGCGCTACGACCTGCCGTACGACCACATCGCCATCGACAACATCGCCGCGTCGCGCGCAGCCGTACGCCACCTGCTGGACCTGGGCAGGCGCCGCATCGCCTTCCTCGGCGCCCGCGGGGACCGGCCCAGCCAGCCGTCCCACCTGCGACTCCTGGGCTGGCAAGCGGAGTTGGCCGCGCAGGGCGTGACGGCCGACGAGGCGCTGATCGCGCCCGTGGAGGGCTGGGAACGCGCCGACGGCGCTGCGGCGATGGCCGCACTGCTGGACGCGGGGCGGCGGCCCGACGCGGTCTTCGCCTACAACGACCTGATCGCGATCGGCGCGATGCGGGTGATGTCCGAGCGGGGGCTGCGGGTGCCGGAGGACGTCGCCGTGGTCGGCTTCGACGATCTGACGGAGGGACGGTACGGCGCGGTGACGCTGACGACCGTGGCGCCGGACAAGCAGGCGATAGCCAGGCTGGCGGTGGAGTCGGTCGTGGGCAGCCTGACGGAGCGCAAGGAAGGGGGCGGCGGTGGCGGCGACGGCGACGACCGGGCTGGCGACGGCGCATCGGGCCGCGACCGGGACGGCGGCGGCCCATCCCGCGGCGGCAGCTCGCCCCGTCAACTCCAGCCCGGATTCGCCCTGATGGAGCGGGAGAGCACGCTCGGACGGGGCGGCGTGCGGCGCTGACACCGTCGCGTGGGGCGAACGGACGCCGTCGGGGGCACTTCAACGTACGTACGGCTCCGCCGCGTTGCCCGTGCCCGCGGCCAACCGGCGGCGGGCGGGGGACCGTTCGACGTGCAGTTCGGGCGCGCACTGTTTACAGCGATCTTCCAACGATATAAAAACTGAGCGTCACGTCGTATGCACGAACACCGTGGGAGTCCCCATGAAGCCGTACGCAAGACGTCTCACCGCCACCACAACGGCCCTCCTCACCGCTCTCGCTCTCGCCTCCGGCTGCGCCAAGTCCGAGGACGACGCCGACAAGGCGAAGCAGGGCTCGGGCGGCGAGGGCGGCGGCCAGATCGCCGCCCAGCCCGCGAAGGGCGCCGCGACCTGCACCGCCGGCCAATACGGCGGCAAGAAGCTGGATCTCTCGAAGGCCACCGTCGGCTTCTCGCAGTCCGAGAAGGAGGCCAACCCCTTCCGGATAGCCGAGACCGCCTCGATCAAGGCGGAGGCGAAGAAGCGGGGGGTCGAGCTGCTGACGGCCAACGCGCAGTCGCAGTTCTCCAAGCAGATCAGCGATGTCCAAGACCTCATCTCCAAGGGTGCCGACCTGCTGGTCATCGCGCCGCTCAACTCCGACGGCTGGGAGCCGGTGCTCAAGCAGGCGGCGGCCAAGAAGGTCCCGATCGTCACCGTCGACCGGAAGATCAACGCGAAGGCCTGCAAGGACTACGTCAGCTTCATCGGCTCCGACTTCGTGGAGCAGGGCCGGCGCGCCGCCGACCAGATGATCAAGGCCACCGGCGGCAAGGGCAAGATCGCCATCCTGCTCGGAGCGCCCGGCAACAACGTCACCACCGAGCGCACCAAGGGCTTCCGCGACCGCATCGAGAAGAAGGCGCCGGGCCTGAAGGTCGTCTTCAAGCAGACCGGCGAGTTCGCCCGGGAGAAGGGCCAGCAGGTCACCGAGCAGCTCATCCAGTCCAAGCCGGACATCGACGGGATCTACGCCGAGAACGACGAGATGGGCCTCGGAGCGGTCAACGCCCTCAAGAGCGCGGGCAAGAAGGCCGGCCAGGTCAAGATCGTGACCGTGGACGGCACCCGCAACGCGGTGCAGGGCGTCGTCGACAAGTGGATCCACGGGGTCATCGAGTCCAACCCGCGGTTCGGCCCGCTCGCCTTCTCCACCCTCGACGACTTCACCGCCGGCAAGAAGGTCGGCCAGACCATCGTCATCAAGGACAGCGCCTACACACCGGCCAACGCCGAGCAGGACCTGAGCAAGGCGTACTGATGGCCGAGGCGGAGTACGTGCTCTCCACGCGCGGGCTGACCAAGCGCTTCCCCGGCGTACTCGCCCTGGACGGCGTCGACTTCGGCGTACGGGCGGGGGAGGTGCACGCGCTGGTCGGCGAGAACGGCGCCGGCAAGTCCACGCTGATCAAGGTGCTCACCGGTGTGTACGCGCCGGACGAGGGCGAGGTGCGGCTCCGCGGCGAGCCCGCCTCGTTCGCCACTCCGCTCGCCGCCCAGCAGGCGGGCATCTCCACCATCTACCAGGAGGTCAACCTCGTCCCGCTGATGAGCGTGGCCCGCAACCTCTTCCTCGGGCGCGAGCCGCGCGGCCGCTTCGGGCTGATCGACTTCGCCCGCATGCACCGGGAGAGCGAGCGGATACTGCGCGACTACGGCGTGCGCGCCGACGTGCGCCGCCCGCTGGGCGAACTCGGCGTCGGCGCCCAGCAGATGGTCGCCCTGGCCCGCGCGGTCTCCGTCGACGCGCGGGTCGTCGTCATGGACGAGCCGACCTCCTCGCTGGAGCCGCGCGAGGTCGAGACCCTCTTCGGCGTCATCCGGCGGCTGCGGGACGCGGGCGTCGCCGTGGTCTACGTCAGTCACCGGCTCGACGAGCTGTACGCCGTGTGCGACGCGGTAACCGTGCTGCGCGACGGGCGCGGCGTGCACAGCGGCCCCCTGGCGGGGCTGGAGCGGCTGCGGCTGGTCTCGCTGATGCTCGGACGTGAGATCGGGGAGGTGCGCGCCGAGGGCACCACGAAGTTCGGCGGCGACCACGAGGCGGCCTCGGCCGAGCCCGTGCTGCGGGCCGAAGGGCTCAGCGTCCCGCACCAGTTGCACGACGTGTCCTTCACAGTGCGGCCGGGCGAAGTGGTGGGCCTGGGCGGGCTGCTGGGCTCGGGCCGTACGGAGACGGCCAAGGCCGTCGCGGGTGCGCTGACGCCGGGCGCGGGCCGGGTCACGGTGGCCGGCGCCCCGGTGCGCACGGGATCTCCGGGCGCGGCCATCCGCGCGGGGATCTCCCTGCTGCCCGAGGACCGCAAGAGCGAGGGCATCGTGCCGGGCCTGTCCGTACGGGAGAACATCGCGCTGGCGGTGCTGCCCCGGCTGTCCCGTGGCGGACTGGTGTCGGAGGCGCGGATCGACTCCCTGGTGCGTACGTTCATGGAACGGCTGCGCATCAAGGCGTCCTCGCCGCACCAGAAGGCGGGCGAACTCTCCGGCGGCAACCAGCAGAAGGTCCTGCTGGCGCGCTGGCTGGCCGCCGAACCGCGCGTGCTGCTGCTGGATGAGCCCACCCGCGGCATCGACGTGGGCGCGAAGGCCGAAGTGCAGCGGCTCGTCGACGAGTTGGCCGAGGACGGCCTGGGCGTGCTGCTGATCTCCTCGGAGCTGGAGGAGCTGATCGAGGGCTCCGACCGGGTCGTGGTGCTGCGGGACGGCGCCGTGGTCGGCGAGCTGACCGGGGACGACGTCACCGAGGACCGGCTGATGGAGGCCGTCGCGGCGGCGGCGGACGGGGAGGTGGCGCGGGAGGACCTGCCGCAGGCCCTCCCGGCGGAGGACCGTATGGAAGCCCGCGCGGAGGATGCCCCGCGCGCCGCGGGGGACGACTCCGGGCCGGGTGCCGCGGATGACGACTCCGGGCCGGGTTCCGCGGATGACGCCGAGCGGCGTGCCGCGGAGGGCGACTCCGGGCCGCCTTCCGCCCGTTCCCCGCGAGAGGAGGCGCCGCATGGCTGAGATCGCGCTCGGCCGCCGCACCGCGCCGGACCGTACCGCCGTCTACGCCTGGCTCCAGGCGTACGGCGTCTACGTGGGCGTCGCGGTGCTGCTGCTGTTCAACATCGCCTTCACCGGCAACTTCCTGTCGATGGAGAACTTCCGCACGCAGGCCGTGCAGGTGGCACCGATCCTGATCGTGGCGCTGGGCATGGCGCTGGCCATCGGCTCGGAGGGCATCGACCTGTCGGTCGGTTCGGTGATGGCCCTGTCCACCTCGCTGGTGGCGCTGTATCTGGGCTACGGACCGTGGATCGCACTGCTGGCGGCCGTACTCGGCGGCGTGGCGGTGGGCATGGTCAACGCCTCCCTGATCGCGTTCGCCGGCGTGCAGCCCATCGTGGCGACGCTGGCGCTGATGGTCGGCGGCCGGGGCCTGGCGCTGGTGCTGGTGCCGCAGCTGGAGGACGTGCGTGACCCCGGGATGCGTGCGCTGGGTTCGGGCGACCTGCTGGGGGTTCCGTATCCGGTGCTGATCGCGCTGGCGCTGGTGGTGCTGGTGGGGTTCACGGTGCGGCGTACGACGTTCGGCAGGCAGCTACTGGCGATCGGCGACAGCCGTCCCGCCGCCTGGCTGGCCGGACTCCCCGTGCGCCGCGTGCTGTTGTGCGTCTACACGGCCTCCGGGGCGCTGGCGGCCGTCGCCGGTTTCCTCGCGACGGCACGGTTGCAGGCCAGCGACCCCACGTCGCTGGGCACCCTGATGGAGCTGTCGGCCATCACCGCCGTCGTGGTGGGCGGCACGCCGCTCAGCGGCGGCCGGGTACGCGTCGGCGGCACGGTAGCCGGCGCCGTGCTCATCCAGCTGCTGACGGCCACGCTCATCAAGCACGACCTGCCTGCCTCCTGGACGCAGATGGCACAGGCCGTCGTCATCGTGCTCGCGGTGTACGCGGCACGCGAGAGGGGCAAGCGATGAGCGCCACCAACACCCGTCGCCACGAGGCCGGTTCGCACGGCGACGCCGGTTCGCAGGGCAGCGGTGCAGAGGGAAGCGGTGCACACGACAGCGGTTCGGGGGACAGCGCTTCGCAGGGCCGGGGCGCACCCGACGGCGGCGGGCCCGCGGCCCCGCCGAAGGAAGGACGCCCGGCGGACCGCACCGCCGACGGCACCGCCCGCACCTCCCGCGGCGGTACGGGCGCCCGTGCCGAACGCCTCAGCGCCTTCGCCCAACAGCACGGCGCACTCGTGGCGTTGCTGCTGACGGTGCTGGCCGCCTCGCTGTCCTTCGACTCCTTCGCCGACCCGGGCAACCTGGGGAACATCGCCGTCTCCTCCGCGTTCCTGGCGATCGTCGCGCTGGGCATGACGTTCGTGATCGTCTCCGGCGGCATCGACCTGTCGGTCGGCTCCGTCTTCGCGCTGGGCGGCGTGCTCGCGGCATGGGGTTCGCGCCACGGCCCGCTGGTGGCGCTGCTGCTGGCGCTGACCGTGTGCGGGGCGATCGGCCTCGTCAACGGCCTGCTGATCGCGCGGGCACGGCTGGCGCCGTTCATCGTCACGCTCGCCGCGATGCTGGGCGCCCGCGGGCTGATGCTCAACATCACCGACGAGGGGGCCGACACCTTCCTCGTCGCCAGGGACTCGCTCCTGGCCGACCTCGGACGCGGCAAGCTGCTGGGCGTCGGCGTACCGGTGTGGATCATGCTGGCGCTGTTCCTGCTCGGCGGCGTGCTGCTGCGCCGCACCCGCTTCGGGCAGCACGTCTACGCGGTGGGCGGCAACGAGGACGCGGCCTCGCTCATGGGCACGTCGGTGACTCGTACGAAGGTCTCGGTGTACGTCCTGTCCGGGCTGCTGGCCGGACTCGCCGGAGCGCTCAACGCCGCATGGCTGGCCTCCGGCGTGACGATCCTCGGCCAGGGCATGGAACTTGAGGCGATCTCCGCGGTCGTCATCGGCGGCACGCTGCTGACCGGAGGGCTCGGCTTCGTGAGCGGTTCGCTGGTCGGCGTGCTGCTGCTGAAGGTCATTCAGAACGTCATCAACCAGATCGGCTCGCTCGACTCGGCCTACCAGCAGGTGGTCAGCGGCGCGTTCCTGGTGGTGGTCGTGGTCGTGCAGACGTGGCTGGGCCGCAGACGCAAGGCGCGACTTACGGCCCCCGCATGAGGCCGAAGGCGCCGGGCGGGTCCGCGGTTCCCGGCGCCCGGGCGCGGGTCCGGGAACGGGACCACCCGGGTCCGAACCCGTGCCCGGACCCGGACCGCCCGGGCGTACGGCTCAGCTCTTGAGCGCCGGACTCAGCCCTTGAGCGCCGCCGCGACGGAGTCCGCGACCGGCGTGGTCGGGCGGCCGATCAGGCGGGCCAACTCGCCGCTGGTGTCGGCGAGTTGGCCCTTGCCGATGGACACGTCCACGTCGGCGAGTATCGCTGCGACGCCCTCGGGCAGCCCCGCGCCCGTGAGGATGCCCGCATAGACCTCGGGCGTGACCGGCCTGTACTCGATCTGGCGGCCGCTCTGCCTGCTGATCTCGGCGGCGTACTCGGCGAAGCCCCAGGCGGTGTCGCCGCTCAGCTCGAACGTCGTGTTCTCGTACCCCTCCCCGGTCAGCACGGCCACGGCCGCCGCCGCGTAGTCGGCGCGCGTGGCGGAGGCGACGCGGCCCTCGCCCGCGGCGGCCACGACGGCACCGTGCTCCAGCACCGTGGCCAGCTGCTCGGTGTAGTTCTCGCTGTACCAGTTGTTGCGCAGCAGGACATACGGCAGTCCCGACTCCAGGACCACCTTCTCCGTGGCGTGGTGGTCGTCGGCGAGCGCGGCGGTCAGGCCACCGGGGGCGCTGGTGTACGCGAGCAGCCCGGCGCCTGCGGCCTTCGCCGCCTCGATGACGGCGGTGTGCTGGGCGACGCGGTCCTTGTCGACCTCGCTGCCCGAGATCAGCAGCACCCTGTCGCCGGCCGCGAAGAGGCCGTTGAGGGTGCGGGGCTTGCCGTAGTCGGCGATGTGGAGCGCGACGCCCTTCGCGGCGAGCGGCGCCGCCTTCTTGCGGTTCCGTACGACGGCGACGATCTGGTCGGCCGGAACCTTCTCCAGCAGGCCGTCGACGACGTGGCGGCCGAGATTCCCGGTGGCTCCGGTGACGACAGTGCGCATCTCTGAGTTCTCCTCTGCGGGGGGCGTATCAGGTTCGCTCACCTTATGGCTCGTACCTGCCCCGGCGTCAGTACCCACCTTGAAGTAAGGTACCGGCATGGCCGTAAGCAGCAGCACCGCGGCGGACGGCACCCTCTCCGGCGAGTACGTCGTCGGCAACGAGGGAATGTGCCCGTACCGCCTGATCCTTGAGCACGTCACCAGCCGCTGGGGCGTCCTGGTCCTGATCCTCCTGCTCGACCGTCCGCACCGGTTCAACGAGCTTCGCCGGGCGATCGGGCGCGTCAGCGAGAAGATGCTCACGCAGACCCTTCAGACCCTTGAGCGCGACGGGCTCGTGCACCGCGACGCCAAGCCCGTGATCCCGCCCCGCGTCGACTACTCCCTCACCGGACTCGGCCGTGAGGCCGCCGGGCAGGTGCGGGCGCTGGCCGCGTGGACCGAGGAGCGCATGGAGAAGGTGCAGGAGGCGCGGGAGGCGTACGACACGGCGAAGGGGAACGGGAAGGGGCGCTGAAGGTCCTGCCAGGCGGGCGCGGGCTTCCGTGACCGGTCGGGCCGGGTGCGCTGGTTCCGGTTCAGATCCCGTTCGCCGCCGCCCGGTTCAGGCTCAGCTCCAGGGCAGCCCGGACCGGTGCCGCCAGTACGCGGCCGCCGGTTCCGCCATCGCCGACAGGCGCCCGGCGTCGTCCGGGGCGAGGCGCGCGGCCGGCGCCGACGCCGAGACGTTGGCGTCGAGTTGGTCCACCGTGGCCGCGCCGGACAGTACGACGTCCGCCCAGGGCTCACGCAGTACGGCGGCCAGCGCCAGGACGTCCGGGGCGGTGCCGGACTCCCGCGCGAGGCGGCCGAGGGGCGAGTCCGCGGCTTCGTGCACGAGGCGCCCGTTGGCGAGCGCCTCCTTCACGATGACGGTGCGTCCCGCGTCGTGCGCCTCCGCCAGAGCGGGGCCCGCCGAGGGCTCCAGCAGGTTGTACGTGGACTGGACGCTGGAGAAGAGCGGAACTCCCGCGACCTCGACGGAGAGCGCGGCGCGGATCGCGGCCGGCTGCTCGGGCCCCGACGTGGTCACCCCGACGGCGACACCCTCGGCGGCGAGAGCGGCCAGCTCCTCCTGAAGCGGGCGGTCGGTGAGCACCGGGCTCGCGGGCGTCACCGAGTGGACCTGGTACAGGTCGAGCCGGTCGCCCAGCAGGCCGCGGGTCTCGGACAGTTGGCGTTCGAAAGCGGACCGGCTGTGCTCCTTCACCTCGTGCACCTCGGCGTCGATGTGCCAGCCGCCCGTGTACGTATAGCCCCACTTGCTGCCGATCACGACGTCGCGGCGCTCCGGGCGCCTTCGCAGCCACTCCGCGAGAAACTCCTCCGAACTCCCGTAGGAGCGCGCGACGTCGAAGTACCGCACCCCGTGTGCGTACGCCGCGTCGAGCACCTCGTGGGCACGCGCCTCCATCGCCCCGACGGTGCGCTCGGCGGGCAGATCGGACTCCCGGCCGAGGTTGATGTAGGCGGGACGCCCCAGCGCGGCGAGCCCGAGACCGATACGGGCGGCCGGAGTCGAGGGGAGACGTTCGAACGGCACGGTCGCTTCCTCCGGTTGAGCTGATCTCGGACACGCGGCGGCGCCACCGTACCGGCCCGTCATCCTCGACGAGGACGGGATGGGCCCGGCCAGGCCCGTACCTGGAACGGGCCTGGCCGGACCGGGCCGCGAGGAGCCGGGTGGGCGTTGCCTGCGTCGTGCCTCAGGCGGCGACGCCCGCGAGGAAGCCGCGGCTGAGGAAGTCGCGCATCCGGTGAGCGATCTCCTCCAGGTGACTCTCCAGGGCGAAGTGCCCGGATTCGATCATGTGGATCTCGGCGTCGGGCAGATCGCGCCGGAAGGCGCGGGCGCCGTCCGGGCCGAAGATCTCGTCGTTGCGGCCCCACACGGCCAGCAGCGGAACCTGGGAGTCGCGGAAGTACTGCTGCACCGACGGGTACAGGTCCACGTTGGCGGGATAGTCGCGGAAGAGCTTGAGCTGGATCTCGTCGTTGCCGGGGCGGTCGAGCAGCGCCTGGTCGTGCACCCAGTTGTCCGGGCTGACGAGAGTGGGGTCGGGCACGCCGTTCACGTACTGCCAGCGCGTGACCTGGGCGGTCAGCACACCGCGCACCGGTCCTTCCGTTTCCGGTCCCGGCGCCTGTGCGTACGCGAACAGGCCGTCCCAGAAGGACCTGACGAAGCCTTCGGTGTAGGCGTTGCCGTTCTGCGTGACGATCGCCGTGACGCGCTCCGGGTCCTCCAGCGCGAGCCGCCATCCGACGGGAGCGCCGTAGTCGTGCACGTACATCGCGAACGGGCCGACGCCCACGTGGTCGAGCAGTCCGGAGACGGTGTCGGTGAGGGCCTCGAAGGTGTACGGGAACTCGCCGGGCGCGGGCATCGCCGACTGTCCGAAGCCGATGTAGTCGGGCGCGATGACGCGGTAGCGGTCGGACAGGGCGGGGATCAGGTTGCGGAACATGTGCGAACTGGTCGGGAATCCGTGCAGCAGTACCAGTGCGGGCGACTTCGGGTCGCCGGCCTCGCGGTAGAAGACCTCCAGCCCGTCGACGGTGGCGGTGCGGTGGTGCACGTCGTGCGACATCTTCATCTTCTTGGCCCCTTCGTTCGATGCGAATGCCTCTGACGGCCTGACGGGGTCGGGTGCGAAGGTGCGATTGCGAAGGGCGGCTCTTTGGTCCGCGGCGGCGGCACCTCGGAGAGTATCCGTGCCCTCACTGGGGGTGCGCGCGCGGAGAAGCGTTCGGGTGCCTCGCCGGGTTCGCCGGAACCCGCGGATTCGCGGGCGGCCGGGGGTGCCGCGGCGGTGCCCGGCCGCCCCGGCCGCTCCCGGCCGGTACGGGAGGCGGCCGATCCTTCGGTGGGACGAACCGGCACCACTCGGCACCAACTCACTCGCCGTTTGTGACCTTTCGCGCGACGTCCGCGCCGACTATGGCGTTCGAAGCACGAGTGCGCTGGACTTGGGCCCGACCGCCCATGAACTTCGGCACAGGACCCGGTGTCGAGCCCGCGCGTGAACGTTCCGCCGTGACCCAGCGACCCTGCGACTCGCGGCGGCCAAGCCGTGAACCGCCGGGAGTTGATCGGGGGAACGGATGGATTGCAGACACCTCTCGGACGCCGTGCTTCTCCGTCTCATACGGGAAGGAGGAGAGGCTTCCTTCCACGCGCTGAGCGAGCTGGAGCAGCGGCACTTCCACGCCGTGCGGACCTTCGCGGGCACTTGCGGCGAACACCCGCACGCCGCGGGGGAACTGGCCTACCAGGCGTGGCAGGAGGCGTTGCGCGAGCAGGTGGACGGCAGCGCCGACGGCGCCGTGCGCCCCTGTCTCCTCTCCTCGGTGCTGCGTACCGCGTCCGGTTGGACGCGAGGCCCTCAACGCACGGCGCTGAACCGGGACTTGACCGCCTGGATCGAGACGAACGGCCCCGTTATGCTGGGGAACACCGCGACGGCGGGATTCCGCCGCCCCTCGCTGGTGGCCCTCGCCTTCGCGGGACTTCCGCACCACAGCCAGACCGTCCTGTGGCACCGGGCGGTCGAGCGCGACGACAGCGCACCGACGGGCAGGCTGGCCGGCGCGCACCCCGGCGAGGTGCCCATGCTGCACGGCCGCGCGCAGGAGGAGCTGTTCAACTCCTACGCACGGATCCTCCGGGACGGGATGCAGCACGACTGCCGTCGCTTCCACGTGCTGGTGCTGGCCTATTCCGACGCGGGAGCGCTCGACATCGCCGCGCAGCTGGCGCCGCATCTGGACCGGTGCCCCCGCTGCTCGCAGGCGGTCGCCGACCTCGCGCGCGTACGCCACGACTGCGGCAACCTGCTGGCACAGGCCCTGCTGCCGTGGGGCGGGCTGGAGTACGCAGCGTCGCGTGACACGGACGAGGACGTCACGCGGCACGGCTTCATGCCGGCGGAGGGCGCGCCCGGCCCGGCACCGGCCGTCGGTCCGCCCGCCGCTCCTCCGCTTCCGGCGAACTTCGCCCCGGCGTCGGGACCGCTCGCGGCTCCGTACGCCGAGCCCTTCGCCGCTCCCTTCCCGGGACCGCACGCGACCGCGGGTCACGCGACGGCGGGTCACGCGGCCGCCGGTGCCGCCGGCCGGGGCCGGCACGCCGGTGCGGCCGCCGGTGCCGCCGGTGCGAAGGGCAGACGCCGCGCCGACCTGGTCGTAAGGGGAGCGGCGGTCGCCGGCGTCTGTGCCGTGGCCGCCGCTTTCGCCTTCTCAGGGGACTTCGGCAAGGACGGGGAGCCGCAGAGCAAGGAGCAGGCGTCGCCGCCTCCCGCCGACGCCCCGACGTCTTCGAAGTCGCCGACCGCCAAGCCGTCCCGTACGAAGAAGCCGACCCCGACGGCCTCCGCCGGCGCCACCCGGAGCAGGCCGCCGAGGCCCGCCCCTTCGAGGCCTGCCACGCCTCCGCCCTCGCGGCCGTCCGTCACCGGCGCCGCCGTCGAGTGGCTCTTCGGCAAGGTCGACGGCGACGGCGTGACCTCGGACAGCTCGGGCAACAACCAGGACGGCACGCTCTTCGGCGCTTCCCGCCCGACGCCCAGCGGGGGAGGGCTGGAGTTCGACGGCGAGCAGTTCGTGGCGTCGGACGGCGCCCTGGTCGACACGAGCGGCAGCTTCTCCGTATCGGCACGGGTCAGGCTGGACCGTACGGACGTCTCGCAGACGGTGCTCAGCCAGGACGGGGACGACTCCAGCGGGTTCATGCTCCGGTACGACGCGGAGGAGACCCGGTGGGAGATGCGGATGCCGGAGGAGGACTCGGACGTCGCGGACTCGGACTCGGAGGAGTCCGTCTTCGCGGTCCGGCCCAAACCCGGCCAGTGGACACAGCTCACGGGCGTCTACGACGACGCCGACGACCAGATCCGCCTGTACGTCGGCGGCCACCTCGGTGAACCGGCAGGCCGCGAGGACGACTTCGAGACGGAGGGGAACTTCGTCGTCGGCCGCGGGCTGTCGCTCAACAGGTTCTTCGAGGGCCTGGACGGCACCGTCGACGACGTACGGGCCTTCGGGAGGGCGCTCTCCTCGTCGGAGGCGGCGGCCCTGGCCCGGAGGTCGTGAGCACGGGGTCGTGAGCCCGGGGGTCATGAGCACGGGGTCGTGACCGAGCAGGGTCGTGGCCACGGGCCGCCCCGGCCGTCTCCGCTCCGGCGGGACGGTGCAAGGGCCGCCCCCGGCGCTTCCACATGGCACGAGTGAGGCCGGGGCCCGCGGAAACCCGCCACCCATGAAGAACGGTCATGGACTCGGACTCCCACGGCTGCTCGCCGAGGGCGACGACCTGGTCGTACGGCTGCCGTGGTGGCAGAAGGCGGCGGCCCGGCACGGCGACGTACGCGTGCCGCTGGCCGCAGTACGGCGCGTGGTGATCGAGCACGACTGGTGGCGGGCCCTGCGCGGGGTGGCACGACGGGGTGTGTGGATACCGGGAGGGCTGTACGTCGGCATCCGCCGCCTTCCCCGGCAGACGGACTTCGTCGCCTTCCGGCCGGGCGGGCCCGTGGTGTGCCTGGAGGCGGGCCCCGATTCGCCGTACCGCCTGCTCTCCGTGTCCGTCGCCGAGCCGGAGAGCGTCGCGCGATGGCTGCGTGCCCGTGCGCCGGACCTCGATCCCCGGGGCACCGGCAGGTACGAGCACGGTCAGCCGACGGGCTGGCCGCCCGAGCACCTCGCGCTCTGGCCGGCGCCGTAGGGCGGGTCCGGAGTCGCGATCAGCGCGGTCTGCCGGGGGCCGGACGACGGCCGGTGTCTGCGCGGAGCCGGACCCAGGGGCCCACGGACCCGTGGGCCCCTGGGCCCCGGTCGGGCCGCAGCGGCGGCGCCCGTCGGCCCCGTTGGCAGACCGGACGCCGCCGCCGCTCACCTTCAGGCCGCTGAGGCCACCGCCCGGCCCAGGTGCCGGGCGAAGAACCGGGTCGCGCTGTCGGCCTCGAACAGCGGCATTGCGAAGTGCTTGCCGGCGTTGGCGTGCAGCGTCTTCTCCGTCGAGGCGAAGGCGTCGAACAACGCGAGACAGCTCTCGCGCGGGATGCGCTCGCTGTCCCACTGCATGGCGAACTCGATCGGTACGGTGATCTGCTTCGCCGCCTCGGCCAGGGCATCCGGCCACATCATGCCGAAGACCGCGGCCGTGATCCTGGGCTCGGCCGCCACCAGCGGCACCCCGATCGCGGTGCCCAGGCCGATGCCGACATAGCCCACCGGCCCGTCGGCACCGATCTCCGGGAGTTCCTGAAGGGCGTCGAGGACCGCCCGGTATTCGGGCAGGGCGAGCCCCGCGAGGCGAGCGTTGAAGGGGACGACGACCGGGCCTTCCGGGGCGCCCGCCGCCTGGACCTTGCGCAGCTCGGCGATCTCCTGCTCGTCGTGTGCGCTGCGCGGCCGGTCGCCATGACCGGGCGCGTCGATTACGGCGGCGTGGAAGCCGCAGCCGGTCACGAGGAGACGGGCACGGCCCGTCATCGCCGCGTGCTTCTTGTGGGTGCCGCCGCCGTGGCCCATCAGGACCAGGGGCGCCGGATCGCTGCCGGCGGCAGGCGACCAGAGGACTCCGGGGACGTCGCCCAGGCTGAAGTCGCGCTCGCGCACGCCGTCCGACGACGACTCGGCGGTGAACTGGAAAGAGTGCATAGGTGTGGCCTTTCGGGAGTGCCTGTGGTGGAGGCGCTCCCGGCGACACCTACTTCGAATCGCCGGCCGTGACGGAAGGGGGGAGCACCCACGTCGATGCTGCGTTCATGGGTCTCACCTCCCGGGGCCGTGTCACGGTCGCCTGAAAGCTACGGGCCCGGGCAGCGTGCCGTCCAATGCTTTTCCCGGCCGCGGGATCACAGCGTCCCTGGCGCGTGATCACGGCTCCGGCGGGAGGCCTCCGGTGGGAGATCTTTCCGGCGGGAGGCCTGGGCCCCGAGCCCTGGCGGCACCGGGCCCGTGGCCCGGCCCCGGGAAGTCCCTTGCGTCACCGGGCCGTTGGCCCGGAGTGCTCACTCCCCGCCGCGCCTGTCCCCGTCCGCCCGGCCCGCCCCGCCTTCGCCGTCCTCGCGGTCCTCGTCGACGATCTCGGCGTCGACGACGTCCTCCTCCTCGTCCTCGGCGCCGCCCGTCCCGGGCCCGGCACCCGCCGGCCCCGCGGTCCCGCCGGCCTCGCCGGCACCGGCACTCCCGGCGGCGCCCCCGCCGGCCGCATCGCCGGACGCGCCCGGCGACGCCCGCGCGTAAATGGCCTGCCCCAGCTTCTGGCTGACCGCGGTCGCGTGTTCCGTCGCGCCGCGCAGTGCCCCGGTGTCGTCGCCGTTCAGCTTCTCCTTCACATCGGCCACGGCCGTCTCGACCTCGTCCCTGACGTCGGCCGGGACCTTGTCCGCGTTGTCCTTCAGGAGCTGCTCGGCCCGGTAGACCAGCTGCTCGGCCTCGTTGCGCGTCTCCGCCGCCTCACGGCGCTTGTGGTCGTCCTCCGCGTACTGCTCGGCCTCGCGCACCATGCGGTCGATGTCGTCCTTCGGGAGCGCCGAGCCGCCGGTGACGGTCATCTTCTGTTCCTTGTTCGTACCGAGGTCCTTGGCGGAGACGTGCATGATGCCGTTCGCGTCGATGTCGAAGGTGACCTCGATCTGCGGCATGCCGCGGGGCGCGGGCGGCAGTCCGGTCAGCTCGAACATGCCGAGCTTCTTGTTGGAGGCCGCCATCTCCCGCTCGCCCTGGAACGCCTGCACGGTCACCGACGGCTGGTTGTCCGACGCGGTGGTGAAGATCTCCGAACGGCGGGTGGGGATCGTGGTGTTGCGCTCGATGAGCTTGGTCATGATGCCGCCCTTGGTCTCGATGCCGAGGGACAGCGGGGTGACGTCCAGCAGCAGTACGTCCTTGACCTCGCCCTTGAGCACGCCCGCCTGGAGCGCGGCACCGATGGCGACGACCTCGTCCGGGTTGACGCCCTTGTGCGGGTCCTTGTCCGTCAGCTCCCTGACCAGTTCGGTCACGGCGGGCATGCGCGTGCAGCCGCCGACCAGGATCACGTGGTCCACGTCGGACACGGCGATGCCCGCGTCCTCGACGGCCTGATGGAACGGGCCCTTGCAGCGTTCCAGCAGGTCGGCGGTGAGCCGCTCGAACTGGGCGCGGGTGAGCTTCTCTTCGAGATGCAGCGGGCCCTCGTCGGTCGCGGTGAGATACGGCAGATTGATCGTCGTCTCCGTCGCGGCGGACAGCTCGATCTTGGCCTTCTCAGCCGCCTCCCGCAGCCGCTGCACGGCCATCTTGTCCGTCGACAGGTCGATGCCGTAGCCGTTCTTGAACTGCTTGACCAGGTGGTCGACGATCCGCTGGTCCCAGTCGTCGCCGCCGAGGCCGGTGTCTCCGGAGGTGGCCTTCACCTCCACGACGCCTTCGCCGATCTCCAGCAGGGACACGTCGAAGGTGCCGCCGCCGAGGTCGAAGACCAGCACGGTCTGGTCGTTCTCCTTGTCCAGCCCGTAGGCGAGGGCGGCGGAGGTGGGCTCGTTGATGATCCGCAGCACGTTCAGGCCCGCGATCTCGCCGGCCTCCTTGGTGGCGGTGCGCTGCGAGTCGTTGAAGTAGGCGGGCACGGTGATCACGGCGTCGCTCACGGGTTCGCTGAGATACGCCTCGGCGTCGCTCTTGAGCTTCTGAAGCACCCGCGCGGAGATCTCCTGAGCGGTGTAACGGGCGCCGTCCACCTCGCTCTTCTCCGGGAAGCGCCAGTCCGGGTCGCCCATGTGACGCTTGACCGACCGTGCCGTGCGGTCGATGTTGGTGACCGCCTGCCGCTTGGCCGGCTCGCCGACCAGCACCTCGCCGCCCTTGGCGAACGCCACCACCGACGGGGTGGTGCGCGAGCCCTCGTTGTTGGGGATGACGGCGGGCTCACCGCCCTCCAGGACGGACACCACGGAATTCGTCGTACCGAGGTCGATCCCGACTGCACGTGCCACGGCTGACCTCCTCTCCCGGTTCTCCCGGTCCGGGAAGCATGCGGCTTCATATGCCCCGCGTGTTCGATTATCAGGCAGAACGGGAGTGGCGGCCAGCGAAGATCGGAGGCGGTGCGTGGGGCTGCTGCGGCGGTCCCGTGCGCTGCGCGAACCCGTCGTCCGCGGCCGCCCGTACGGCCCGTACGCTCGCCTCGGGCGCACCGGCCGCTCGCCGCCCCCGCGGACCCGCCCGCCGGTTCCGTCCCTCCGCCCGCGCCCGAGCCGTCCGCGCCCGATCCCGCATCCGATCCGTCCGCATCCGATCCGTCCGCGTCCAAGGCGCCCGCATCCCGATCCGCCCGCATCCGGTGCACGTCCATGCGTCCACGTGCGTCCGGCAGTCCGCCCGCGTACGTACGTGAACGGCCCGGTGCCGGCGACCGACCCGAAAGGCAGTGAGCGTGACCGAAGCCGAATGCGACGTCCTCATCGTCGGCGGCGGGCTGGGCGGCGTGGCCGCGGCCCTCGCCGTGTGCCGGGCCGGCCGCACCGCCGTGCTCAGCGAGCCGACCGCCTGGCTGGGCGGGCAGTCGACCAGCCAGGCCGTGCCGCCGGACGAGCACCCGTGGATCGAGCAGTTCGGCTGCACCGCCTCGTACCGGCAGTGGCGGGACGGCATCCGCGACTACTACCGGCGCCACTACCCGCTGACGCCCGCGGCCCGCGCCGACCGCCGGCTCAACCCGGGGGCCGGACGCGTCAGCGGGCTCTGCCACGAACCGAGGGTCGCCCTCGCGGTCATCGAGGCGATGCTCGCCCCGTACCGGGCGTCCGGAAGGCTGACCGTGCTGCTCGGGTACGCGCCCGCGGCGGCGGACACGGACGGCGACACCGTACGGGCGGTGGAGCTGCGGGAGACCGGCGCCGGCTCCCCGGGTGCCGTCGCCCCGGGCACCGTCGCCCCCGGCACCGGCACCTCCGGCGGGGGCACGTCCGGCACCGGCACCGGCACCGGCACCGGCACCGCCCCCGGCACCCCCGTCACCGTCACCGCCCGCTACGTCCTCGACGCCACCGAGGGCGGGGACCTGCTGCCGCTGACGGGCACCGAGTACGTCACCGGTGCCGAGAGCCGTGAGCGGCACGGCGAGCCCTCGGCGCCCGCGACCGCCGACCCGGCCGACATGCAGGGCGTCACCGTCTGCTTCGCCCTCGACCACCGCGCGGGCGAGCACCACGTGATCGACCGTCCCCGGGACTACGGCTTCTGGCGCGGCTACCGCCCGGACTTCTGGCCGGGCCCGCTGCTTGGTTGGACGGCCCCGGAGCCGTCCACCCTCCGCCCCATGGAGCGCACCTTCGACCCCAACCCGGCGGAACCGGACGGCCCGCTGTCCGCGGACCGCGGCGACGAGCCCGGCGACAAGCCGCTGTGGCTCTTCCGCCGCATCCTCAGCCGGAACAACCACCAGCCCGGCGCCTTCGACTCCGACGTCACGCTCGTCAACTGGCCGATGAACGACTACTGGCTGGGCAACGTCATCGAGGTGGGCGAGGCGGAGGCCGCCCGCCACACCGAGCAGGCCCGGCAGCTCTCGCTGAGCCTCCTGTACTGGATGCAGACGGAGGCACCGCGCCCCGACGGCGGCACCGGCTTTCCCGGACTGCGGCTGCGCCCCGACGTCACCGGCACCCGCGACGGCCTCGCCATGGCGCCCTACATACGCGAATCCCGCCGCATCGAGGCGATCACCACCGTCACCGAGAACGACGTGTCGCTCGCGGTGCGCGGCGAGCGGGGCGCCACCCGCTACGAGGACTCCGTCGGCATCGGCAGCTACCGCATCGACCTGCACCCCTCAACGGGCGGCCGCAACTACGTGGATGTGGGCTGCCTCCCGTTCCAGCTGCCGCTGGGCGCCCTGCTGCCCGTACGGATGCGCAACCTGCTGCCCGCCGCGAAGAACATCGGCACCACTCACATCACGACCGGGTGCTACCGGCTGCATCCCGTGGAGTGGAACGCCGGAGAGGCCGCGGGGGCCCTGGCCGCGCACTGTCTCTCGCACGGTCTGCTGCCGCACCAGGTGCACGGGACCCCGGCGCGGCTGGCCGGCTTCCAGGCCGAACTGCTGCGCCAGGGCCTCGAGTTGGCCTGGCCGGACGTGCGCGGATACTGACGCCCCGCAGCCCGGGCGCCTGAACCGGCCCGCCCCGCGCAGCACACGGTCCCCGCAGCACACGGTCCCCGCAGCACACGGTCCCCGCACGGCCTGAGTAAAGCCGCGAGGGCGGGGTTACCCGGAGGCCATGTCCCCAACGCAGGAATCAAGGCAGGAGAACGTCTTCGTACTCGGACTGGACGAGCGCAACCGGGAGCTGCTGCACGACCTCCCTCATCTGTCCGCGTACCGCTTCCACGGGCTGCTCGGCCTCGACGAGCTCCAGAGCGTCGACACGCTGACGCTCGGCGAGCTGTTGCGCAGGGCCGAGCGCCAACTGGACGCGTTCGACGGGCCGGTGGACGCGATCGTGGGCTACTGGGACTTCCCGGTGAGCTCCATGGTGCCGATTCTGTGCAACCGGTACGGACTGCCGTCCGCGTCGCTGGAGTCGGTCGTCAAGTGCGAGCACAAGTACTGGAGCCGGCTCGAACAGGAGAAGGTCTGCGGCGCGCACCCCGGGTTCGCCCTCGTGGATCTCCAGAACCCCCAGCAGCCGCCCGGGGTGAGCTTCCCGATGTGGCTCAAGCCGGTGAAGTCCCGCTCTTCCGAGCTGGCCTTCCGGGTCGAGGACTCCGAGCAGCTGGCCGACGCGGCCGCACGTATCCGCGACGGACTGACCGGACTCGGTGAGGCCTTCGACGAGGCGCTGGCCTTCCTCGACCTCCCGCCCGAGATCGCGGAGGCCGGCGGCCAGGCCTGCCTGGCCGAGGAGGAGGCCTCGGGCCGCGAGCTCACGGTGGAGGGCTACTGCCTCGACGGCACGGTCCACATCTACGGCGTGATCGACTCGGTGCTGTATCCGGGCACGTCGAGCTTCCTCCGGTACCAGTACCCGTCGTCGGTGCCGTCCGAGGTCGCCGAGCGGCTGGCCGGCATCTCGCGGCGCGTGGTGCTTCAGATCGGCCTGGACAACTCGACGTTCAACATCGAGTTCTTCTGGGACCCCGACCGGGACCGGCTCGACATCGTCGAGGTCAACCCCCGGCTCTCCCAGTCGCACGCGCCGCTCTTCGAGTACGTCGACGGGGTGCCCAACCACCAGTGCATGATCAGCCTCGCGCTCGGCCGCGACCCCGGGCTGCCGTACCGCGAGGGCCCGTACCAGGTCGCCGGCAAGTGGTTCCTGCGGCGCTTCTCCGACGCGTACGTACGCCACGTCCCGGACCCGGACGACATCGCCCGGGTCGAGAAGGAAGTGCCCGGCACCATCACCGACGTCGTCGCCGAGGAGGGCAGGCGGCTGTCGGAACTGCCCATGCAGGACAGCTACAGCTACGAGCTGGCGGCCATGTACATCGGGGCCGAGGACGAGAAGCGGCTCGAAGAGAAGTACCAGCAGTGCGTGGAACTGCTGCCGTTCGGACTCGACGATGAGGAGAGGGAGTGAAGTCGCCGGGAATGAAGGAGGTCAGCGCCGGGCCGCAGGCCGTCAAGGAGGAGGAGCACGTCTGGATCCCGATGCGGGACGGCGCCCGTCTCGCCGGGCGGATCTGGCGGCCCGTCTCCTCCGACACGGATCCCGTGCCGGGGATCCTGGAGCTGATCCCCTACCGCAAGCGTGATCTGACGGCCCTGCGCGACTCGGTGAACCATCCGTACATCGCCGGGCACGGGTACGCGTGCGTACGGGTCGACCTGCGCGGCAGCGGCGACTCCGACGGCGTGCTCGACGACGAGTACCTGGAGCAGGAGTTCATGGACGGCGAGGACGTCCTTCAGTGGATGGCCGAACAGTCCTGGTGCAACGGCCGCACCGGGATGATGGGCATCTCCTGGGGCGGCTTCAACGCCCTCCAGCTCGCCGCCCGGCGCCCGCCGGGCCTCGGCGCGATCGCGGCGCTGAGCTTCAGCGACGACCGCTACGCCGACGACGTGCACTACATGGGCGGATGCCTGCTGAGCGACAACCTGTCGTGGGCCTCCACGATGTTCGCCTACACCTCGTGCCCGCCGGACCCGCAGGTGGTCGGCCCGGAGTGGCGGAAGATGTGGTACGAGCGGCTCGACGGGATGGAGCCCTGGCTGGCCGAGTGGCTGCGCCACCAGCGCCGCGACGATTACTGGCGGCACGGCTCCGTCTGCGAGGACTACTCCGACATCCGGTGTCCGGTTCTCGCCGTCAGCGGCTGGGCCGACGGCTATTCCAACGCCGTCTTCCGGCTGATGGAGCATCTCGACGTGCCCCGGCGCGGGCTGATCGGCCCGTGGTCCCACAAGTATCCGCACCTGGGCCTCCCGGGCCCCGCCATCGGCTTCCTCCAGGAACTCGTGCGCTGGTGGGACCACTGGCTCAAGGACGAGGACAACGGCGTGATGGACGCGCCGATGCTGTGCACGTGGATGCAGGAGAGCATGCCGCCGTCCACCGCCTACGACGAACGGCCCGGACGCTGGGTGGGCGAGCCCGGCTGGCTCTCACCGCACGTGCGGCGCGTCGGCCACCCGCTGGGCGAGCACCGGATCGGGCGACCGGGCGACGAGCTGGACTCGCCGCCGCTGAGCGTCGAATCCCCGCTGTCCGTCGGGCAGTTCGCCGGGAAGTGGTGCTCGTACAACGCGCCTCCGGACCTGCCGTACGACCAGCGCGAGGAGGACGGCGGTTCGCTGGTCTTCGAGAGCGAGCCGCTGGCCGAGCGCTGCGAGATCCTCGGCGGGCCGGTGCTGCACGCGACGCTGGAGGTGGACCGGCCCGTGGCGATGCTGGCGGTGCGCCTCTCCGACGTGGCACCGGACGGGCGTGCCACCCGTGCGACGTACGGGCTGCTCAACCTCACCCACCGCGACGGCCACGCCGAGCCCCGGCCCCTCGAACCGGGCGAACGCCGGCAGGTGAGCGTCCAGTTGAACGGTGTCGCGCAGGCCTTTCCGGAAGGTCACCGGATCCGGGTGGCGCTGTCGACCTCGTACTGGCCGCTGGCCTGGCCGCCGCCCGAGCCGGTGCGGCTGACCGTGCATCCCGGCGAGAGCGAGCTGGAGCTGCCGATCCGGTCGACCTCCGAGCCGGACGAGTTGCCCACGCCGCTGTTCGGGGAGCCGGAGGGCGCACCGCCGCTCGCCACCAGCGTGGTCAAGCCCGGTGAGCAGCGCTGGACGGTCTCGCGTGACCTCGTCGGCTACGACTCGGCCCTCGAAGTGGTCAAGGACCTCGGCGTCGTGCACATGGAGGACATCGACCTGGAGGTCACCCGCCGCGCCTGCGAGCGCTACACGTGGACCGGGGACGACTTCGGGTCCGTACGCGGCGAGATCGACTGGGTCATGGGCTTCGCACGGGGCGACTGGAACGTGCACGCCACGACGCACACCGTGCTGACCTCCGACGTGGAGAACTTCTACGTGCACGCCACCATGGACGCCTACGAGGACAACCACCGGGTCCGGTCGCGCAATTGGGACTGGACGATCCCAAGGGACTGTGTCTGAGGCGGACTTGTCCGAAGGGACGGTCTCCGGTCTCTGAACCGGACGGTCTCCGGACGGGACGGTCTCCGGACAGGGCACGCGGGTGCCGTGCGTCCCGACGGGGCGGCTGCCGGGCCGCCCCGTCCTCGTACGCAGGCGCCTCTGCTCACTCAGGTGCCCGGCTGCTCGGTGCTTCAGTTGCCGAGTTGCTCTGTCGCCCTGTGCCTCAGAAGGTGAACGGGCCCGGCGACTGGGCCGAGGTGGCGGTGCAGTTCACCGTGATGGTTCCGAAGATCACGATCTTCACGGACTTCGCCTCCAGGACGTCGCCCGCGGCGACGGTCCCGTCCAGCGGGCCGGAGTTGACGTCGTCACCGGCCGACATGGCCGGGTTGGACTTGCCCGTGAAGGTCGTGGTGTCGCTGCCGTTCTTCGAGAGCGTCAGCGTGGTCTCGACCGATCCCGCGTCCACGTCGATCGGCGCCTTCACCGCCGAGGAGGAGAGCGTGATGGTCGCGGCCGTGCCGTCCTGCGTGGCGGTGAGCTTCGCCTCGCCGGAGCCGGCGCTGCCGCAGTCGGCCGAGACGGTGGCCGTCGTGGGGTCGACCGCGCTGGCGGTCGGGGCGAACGCCAGCGCGCCCGTCGCCAGTACCGCCGTGCCCAGAGCTGTTCCCAACGCTGATCTGCTGCGTCCCATGGAAGTGCCTTCCGGTTGTGGGGGAGTTGCATGACCACCGCAGTCGTCGCGTCACGTCTGACGCGGGGGACGGTGTGGGGGTGCCGTTGCGTGCCGCGGTCTCCAGGAGCGCGCACGGTCCGCGGCTCAGGCCGCACTCCGGGGCACCGCGGTGTCTGGCTTGCAGGTCAGTCACGCGATGCCTAATTGATGCGCCTGATGCGGTTGAACGCAAGACCGCCTGGGGCGATTTCGAGCCATCCCCGGATCCGGGAAACGGGCATTCGCGGCACGTAGCCGGAACCGTTCCGTCCGATCTGGAGCCGCTATATCCCGATGCGCCCCCGCCGCTCCTCATGGATTGTCCAAGTCCAAGTAAAAATCGCCGGACACGGCC
Source organism: Streptomyces sp. HNM0575 (assembly GCF_012726265.1). Lineage (GTDB taxonomy): Bacteria > Actinomycetota > Actinomycetes > Streptomycetales > Streptomycetaceae > Streptomyces. The sequence continues at coordinate 187,541 of NZ_JAASAG010000005.1, forward strand.
CCTTGATGATCGCGTTGCAGGCGTTCCGCAGGGGATTCGCCGCGGTCGTTCCGACGGCATGACCGGCGTGACCGGCATGACCCGGCATGCGGATTCGCCGGCGCACCGGCGAATCCCGCCGGGCCGAATCGCCCCGGACGAATCGTCAATGGCAATCGCGTGGTTGAGGGGTTTGCGTGAGTGGAGTCTCGCCGCTGTCGGATCCGCGTATCGTCTCCGATCCGTATCCCGTGTACGCGGATCTCGTGGAGTCCGAGCCGGTGCACTGGTGGGAGGAGATGGGCGCCTGGGCCGTGCTGAGATACGCCGACTGTGCGGGCGCTCTCACCGATCCCAGGCTCATGGCCGACCGGATGGCGCAGGTTCTCGGCATCAGATTTCCGGGACGCTCGCTGCCTCCCGAGAACATCTACCACCGGTTCACCGGCAACGTGATGATGTATACGGACCCGCCGCTCCACGACGCGCTGAGAAGGGCCACGCGTTCCGCATTCAGCGGCGGGGCGCACCGGCATTACAGCCGGGTCATCGAAGAGGTCGCGCGAGATCTGGTCGCGACGATTCCGGATGGGACGGCGGAGATCGACGCCGTTCCCGCGCTGGCAGCCGAACTTCCCGTGCGGGCCGCCGTGCGCGCCTTCGGGGTCCCGGAGGAGGACCTCGGCTTCGTCGTGCCGCGGGTCGACATGCTGATGACGTACTGGTCGGGACCGCTGGACCAGCCGCTGGAGCTGGACCGTCTGCTGGAGGCGCTGACGGAGCTGCACACCTACTCGCAGGAACTGGTGCGGGGAGACCGCGGTGAAGTCGTCCCCGAGACCGTCATCGCACGTCTCGCGGAGGCCCCGGACCAGGACGCCGAATGCACGCCGGAACAGGCGGTGCACCAACTCGTGCTGCTGCTCATCGCGTTGTTCGCGCCGACCACACCGGGGTCCGCGAGCAGCGGAATGCTGTCCTTCGCGAGGAATCCCGAACAGGCCGGGCGGTTCGTCTCGGACCCGGAGTGCGCCGGCAACGTCGCCGACGAAGTGGTGCGTTACAACGCGTCGAACCAGTTCACGTGGCGCATCGCCTCGGAGGACGTCGAGATGAGCGGTGTACGGATCGAGAAGGGGCAGAGCGTGGCCCTTTTCCTCGGCGCCGCGAACCGGGATCCGGAGGTCTTCGAGCGGCCCGGCGCATTCGACCTCGCCCGCCGGAACAGCGGCCGTCATCTCTCGTTCGGGCTCGGACCGCACTCGTGTCTCGGGAGGCAGATCGCGAGCCTCGAACTCAAGTGGTTCTTCGCGGCGTTGCTCGCTCGATTCCCGAGGATCCGGCCCGCGGGCGAACCGGAATGGAATCCGAACCTGGAATTCCGCTCGCTGCGCTCACTTCCCATCGCCCTCGGCTGAGGGACCGGCCGGGCGAGAGCCGTGCCCGCCATCGTTTCCCGCTCCCGGGCTCCCTCGTGACCTGCCGTGCGGCGACCGTCGTGGACTGCCGCGCGCAGTCGGCCGGTTCACGACGGTGACGACCCCGCGGCGCGTGAACCGATCGCGGCCCGGGGCCGGTTCGGAGCGGGTAGAACATGTCGCCACTACCGATCGGTAGCCGGAACTTTCCCCGCGGTCCATGATGAGACGCGAACATGACACCGACCGTTCGCCGGCCGGTGATCGGCCCAGCCACCCCATGTCGACTCTGCGACTCAGGAGTTACCCCCCATGCATGGACGTAAATGGACGACGCGGATCGCGGTATCCGTCGCGGGCGCGACCGCGGCCACGGTGACCGTGGTCGGCGTGCCCGCCATCGCCACCCCCTCGGAGCCGGCCGCGGCCGCCGGCAAGTCCGCCCCGACGGCCGACGAGCAGCCCGCGCACGGCACTTCGGCCGCTGCCCCGGCCGAGCGCGAAGCCGCCTCCAAGGCAGACTCCAAGGCCGACTCCGAGGCCGCGCCCAAGGTCGCGTCCCGGCACTCGGCCGACCGTCACGGCGTGCTCGCGGACGTCGACTACGACACCTGGAAGCGCGATGTGAGCGCCGTGACGGACAAGGCCCGCCCGTACCTGGAGAAGCGCATCTCCCAGGGCTCCGGCGAGAAGATGGCGGTCGTCTTCGACATCGACAACACCGTGCTGGAGACGGCCTTCCACCCCATCTGGGAGCTGCCGACCCCGGCCGTCCAGCAGACCCTGGACCTGGCCCGTTACGCCGATTCCCGCGGCGTGGCCGTCTACTTCGTCACCGCGCGCCCCGGCATCATCTCCTCGCTCACCAAGGACAACCTGGAGAAGGACGGCTTCCCGATCTCCGGTCTGTACGTACGGGACCTGCCCGACATCTTCGAAGAGGTCGCCAAGTACAAGACGGCCAAGCGCGCCGAGATCGAGGACGAGGGCTACAAGATCATCGCGAACATCGGCAACTCCCCGACCGACATGGTCGGCGGGCACGCGGAGGAGACCTTCAAACTGCCGGACTACGACGGCAAGTTGGACTGAGCGAGCCGGACCGCCCGGCCCGGGCCCGGCGCCCGGCCCGGGGGCCTGGGGTGCTGATCCCGGGCCTTTCCGACCATGGGCCCGGGGCGGTGCACGGGCGCTCATGACGCCGCCGTCCCTTCCCCGGAGCACGCGAGCCGGGGAAGGACGGCGGGCACCCTGCCGACGGGCGGGCCGGCGGTCGCCGCCACCGGCCGCCGCCTCGTTCAATGCGCGGAGCGCTCCGTCAACCCGCCTTCTCCTCCACCGAGTTGCGCAGCTGCCGGGGTGTCAGCCCGTCCCGTCCGCTGACGGCCAGCCGCTTTCCGTCGAGGAGGACCACCGGCGGACCCGGTCGGCCCGAGTGGGCGTAGGCGGTGTTCATGCGGTCGGCCCGGCCCGACTGGAGGCCGTGGCGCACGCATGTCTCGAACTCCCGGACCGTCAGGCCCTGAACCTTCGCGGCCAGGCGGAGCAGGTGCTCCCGCGAGGCGAAGGAGTCCTCGCGCTCCGGCGGCTGATCTCCGTAGAGGACCTTCCGGTACGCCGCGAACTCGTGCTCGTCGAGGGCGCAGAGCGCCGCCTCCGCCGCGCGGTGGGAGCCGTGGCCGCCCCGCGTGTCGTCGACGTGTGCGACGAGGTGGTGCTCGGTCCTGAGCTTGCCGGAGCGTTGCAGTTCCTCGACGGTCCTGCCGAAGCGCTCCTCGAACCGGCGGCAGCCGGGGCAGCGGAAGTCCTCGTAGACGGTGAGGGTCGCGCGTGCGTGTTCCGGGCCCGTGGTGACCGACCGCTCCTGGGTCGTCTCGCTGCCGCCCTCGCCCGTGACGGCCGTGGCGATGCCGGCCAGCGTGCCGACGCCCACGACGAACACCGCGAGGCCCGTCAGCTTGAGGGTGCGCAGGCGCCGGTTGTCCTGCCGGGCGAGTTCCCGCTGCACGCGAAGCTCTTCGCGGTCGGCCCCGTCGTCTCCCACACGCTTCTCCTGACTCCCGGCGGTCACGGCGATCCAGGCGCTCGGCGCGCTCACCGCGCGCGGCCGCCCCGCCGGGTCCCCTCGCCGCGAGGCCTTCACACGCGGTGTCAGCCCCTGGCGCCGGACGATCCGGAGCAGTCGGCAAGCGGTCGAGTCCGGTCGGCGGCCCCACGAAAAATCAGCGTTAACTCATGGGCCCACCCCTTGCCAAGCAGAGTTAGTACGTGTTCGGATTAGTTTCACCAGGTGCGCAGGACCGCCGTGTTTCCGCTGGTCAGAGCCTGCGCGGCGGGCCGTTCCGGCCTGCGCTCCCGACATCAGAACGCCGCGGTGAAGCCCGGTGAGGGGCGCCGTACGAGCCCCTTACGGGCGGGCGACGAAGCCCCGCAGACGCAGGCCCAAGAGCCGAAGGCCCGACGGCCCAGGCTCTGAAGACCAGGCCCCGAAACCGAGCCCCGAAACCGGCCCCGCAGACGCAGGCCCCGCAAGACAGGCTCCGAAACCCAGGTCCCGCAAACCAGGCCCCCAGACGCAGCCCCGCAGCCGAAGCCCCGCAGCCGAAGCGAAGACCCCTGGAGGACATCCATGTTCGATCTGTCGTCCGTCGACCTGCTCGACGCGTTCACCCGTGAACTGGAGCTGTGCAAGGTCACGGAGGGGGAGCACGTCGTCGTGCTCTCCGAGCCCGGCAGCCGCGGTGATTACGTCGCCGCCGCCTTCGGCGCGGCGAAGTCCCTGGGGGCCCGCGTCATATCCGCCACCGTCCCCGGCGGCAGCGCCGCCCCCATGGACAGCACACACACCGGTGCCGGCCCCGGCCTTTCGTCGGTACTCGACGACACGGCCGCCCAGGACCTGCTGAAGTCCGCGGACCTCGTCGTCGACCTCACGCAGGAGGGCTTCATCCACGCCCCCGTACAGCAGGAGGTCCTCAAGGCGGGCACCCGCATCATCTTCGTCTGCGACGCCCCCGACGTCCTCATGCGCAACCTGCCGCAGGCGGGCGACAAGGACCGGGTCCTCGCGGGCTCCGCGCTGCTGGCACGCTCGGAGGTCATGCGGGTCACCTCGGACGCCGGGACGGATCTGACCGTGCAGCTCAAGGGCGCCCGCCCGGAGTTCCAGGTCGGCTTCGCCGACGACCCGGGCCGCTGGGACCACTGGCCCAGCACGATGGTGCTGTGCTGGCCGGAGTTCTCCGACGGGCAGCTGGTGCTGGCGGAGGGCGACATCCTGCTGCCGTTCAAGGAGTACGTCCGCGAGCCCGTCACCCTGCACGTCGCCGACGGCCACATCGAGAAGATCTCCGGAGGCGCTGAGGCGAAGCTCCTCGACACCTTCTTCGACGACGCCGACGACCGCTGGGGCCGCAGCCTCTCCCACATGGGGTGGGGCCTGATGAAGAGCGCCGACTGGTTCGCCACCGCCCTGTACGGCAAGAGCGACCTGATGGGCATGGACGCCCGCGCCTTCGCGGGCAACTTCCTCTGGTCGACGGGGCCGCACCCCGTGCTGGGCCGCGAGTCCTACGCCCACGTGGACATCGCCATGCGCGGCTGCACCGTCTCCGTGGACGGCACCGACGTCGTCGTGAACGGCGAGCTGACCGAAACCGAGGCCGGGGCCGGGACCGGAGCCGGGACCGGAGCCGAGCCCGGCAGCTGAGGAGGCTCAGCCGTCCGGCCGTCCGGCCCCCGGAGACAGCGGCCGCCCGCCGCCCCCGCACCCCTCGTCCATCCCTCGCCCAGGAGGAGCCTTGGCGCCCAGCCAGTCTTTCGAAGTCACCGTCGTAGGCGGTGGATTGGGCGGTGTGACCGCCGCGCTCGCCCTGCGCCAGCGGGGCATCAGGGTCACCGTCCTGGAACAGGCCCCCGAGCTGGGGGAGGTGGGAGCCGGCATCCAGACGGCGCCAAACGCCAGCCGGGTCCTGCTCTCCCTCGGGCTGCGCCCGCAGCTGGAGGCCATACACACCGAGCCGCAGGACCAGGTGCGGCGCAGGTGGAAGGACGGCAGCGTGGTCGCACTGACCAGGCTGGGCCAGTTCTGCAAGGACAACTACAACGCCCCGTACTGGCACTACCACCGCGCCGATCTGCACCGCGTGATCCTGGACGCCTGCGTCGACCCGGACGGGCCCGGTCCTGTGGTGACCCTGCACACCGGCACCCAGGTCACCGGCCTGGACCGCAGCGACCCCGGCCGCCCGGCGGCGCTCACCGCCGACGGCTGCCGCCACGAGGGCGACGCCCTCATCGGCGCGGACGGCATCCGCTCACGGGTGCGCGACGAGATGGGCGCCGACGACACCCTGCTCTTCTCCGGCGAGATGGCCTTCCGCGCGCTCGTACCCGGCGACCTGATCGCCGCGGACCCGGCCACGAGATGGCTTGTTGACCGCTACCAGAGCACCATCTGGTACGGACCCGGCCGGCACCTCGTGCACTACATGATCCGCCGCGGCGAATACCTCAACGTCGTCGCCTGCGTACCCTGCACCGACGAGGTCGCCGAGAAGTGGGTGGTGCCCTCCAGCGCGCAGGAACTGGCCGACGCCTTCCCCGGCTGGGACGACAGGGTCCCGGCCATGCTCTCCAAGGCAAAGGAGGACGTGTCCTGCTTCGCCCTCTACCACCGGCGTCCCGACCCGGTGTGGATGGACGAGAACGTGGCGCTGCTGGGCGACGCCTGCCACGCGATGCTTCCCTACCAGGCACAAGGCGCCTCACAGGCCATGGAGGACGCCGCCGTGCTCGCGGAGGAACTGGGCGCCGTCAACGCCGACGGCATCCGGGCGGCCCTGCGCCGCTATGTCGACCGGCGTGCCAGGCACGCCGGCATGGTGCAGCAGGCCTCGCTGCGCAACAAGACCTTCTACCACTTCCCCGACGGACCCGAGCAGCGCGAACGCGACGCGAAACTGCGGCACTTCGACGGGGAGTCCGACGTCTCCTACGACTGGCTGTGGAGCGGGACCCCGCTCAACGACCCCGACCTCGGGGCCTTCTCGTACCAATTCTCCCGGTGAGCCGCGCGGGCGCGTCGATGCGGCGTCCCCGCTGACAGCGAGCGAACCGGCGCCGGCGTCGTCGCCCGTACGACGCGCATGAGAGCACATACCGAACCTGAAGCGAACCGTGGAGCGAACCGTGAAGACAGGCGATCAGATCGTTCAGGAACTCCCATGGAAATGGGGTGTTCAGGGCAGGACCTTCATCATCGGTGGCCTCGGCTACCTGTTCGACGCTTGGGACATCGCACTCAACGGCTTCCTCATGCCGCTGCTGTCCAAGGACTTCGGCCTCACCGTCGGCGAGAGCGGTCTCGTCGCCACTGCCAATCTCGTCGGCATGGCGGTCGGCGCCGTCGTCTGGGGCGCCGTCGCCGACCGGATAGGGCGCCGCAGGGCCTTCAGCTCGACGCTGCTGATCTTCGCGCTGTTCTCCGTGCTCGGCGCGCTGTCCACCGACTACTCGGTCTTCCTGGGGCTGCGCTTCCTCGCCGGAGTCGGCCTCGGCGGCTGTATCCCCGTCGACTACGCGCTCGTCAGCGAGTTCTCGCCGAGGAGGCACCGCGGCCGCGTCCTCACCGCGCTCGACCTGTGGTGGCCGGTCGGCGTCACGCTGTGCGGCCTGGCCGCGACCACGATGATGCCGCTGCCGGGCAGCTGGCGCTGGATGCTCGCCACGATGGTGCTGCCCGCGCTGCTGCTGTTCTGGGTGCGCCGAGGCGTCCCCGAGTCGCCGATCTACCTCACCCGCGTCGGCCGCGAGGCCGAGGCCAGGGAGGTCATCGACAGCCTCGCCGCCCGTACGGGGGCCGAGCCCGAGCCGTACGTGATCCCGTCTCCCGCCGCCGGGGAGGGCGCCGACCGGCCGAGGGGAGTGCGGGCGGGCGTCGAGCAGTTCCGCCGGCTGTGGAAGTACAACCCGCGCATCACGTCGGTCTCCTGGCTGCTGTTCGTCACGATCATGCTGGTCTACTACGCCGCACTGACGTGGATGCCGTCGATCCTCAAGGACGAGGGCTACGACGACACCGCGTCCTTCATGGGCCCCACCCTGATGAGCGGCGTCGGCATCGTCGGCGTCCTCGTCTCCACGTGGCTGGTCGACGTGGTCGGGCGCAAGTGGCTGATCGGCGTGGCCGCCCCGGTCTCCACCGCGGCCCTCGTAGCCTTCGCCGCGGTGCTGAAGGTGGAGACCGCCGCGATGATCGCGATCGCCGTCTTCGGCTTCCTGATCCAGCTGACGATCCCGGTGCTCTACGCGTACGCCGCCGAGCTGTATCCGACGACGCTGCGTGCCAGCGGATTCGGGTGGGCGTCGTCGGTCAGCCGGATCAGCACGGGGTTCGCGCCGATGCTCTTCGGCTCGCTGATGTGGCCGCTGCTGGGGCTGCCGTTGACGTTCACCGTGCTGGGCGTCGTGGTGCTGCTCGCGGTGATCTGGATGGCCGTCGGCGCTCCGGAGACCAAGGGCAGGGACCTGGACGACCTGGAGGAACCCGACGGCGGTCAGGGCACCGACGGCGGTCAGGGCACCGGCGACGGTGAAGGCACCGGCGACGGGCCGGTGCACGCCGGGACGAGTGTTCCGCGGTCCGCTGAGAAGACGCCCGTACAGGGCTGAGCCGTCCCGCGGGCACGGGGCACGTGGCCCCTCGTCGCCCGGGCCCGCGGGGCTTCTCCCGGATCACCGCGCACGTCCGCCGTCCCGGCCCGGGACCCGCGGCAGGAGAGGAGTGAGATGAAGCCCGCCGCCTTCACCTATCACCGCGCGCGCGACGTCGACGGCGCCGCACGCCTGCTCGCCGGGCTCGGGGACGAAGCGAAGATCATCGCCGGCGGTCAGAGCCTCGTGGCGATGATGAACTTCCGCCTGGCACGGCCGAGTCACCTTGTCGACATAGGAGGACTCGCGGGGCTCGACGAGGTACGCGTCCACGCCGACCGCGGCCTGCACATCGGGGCGCTGGCCACCCACCACGCCGTGGAGACGGCGCCCGACTCGGCGCTGGGCCCCGGCTTCGCCGTCGTACGGGAGGCGATGCGCTGGATCGGGCACCTGCCGATCCGTACCCGCGGAACCGTCGGCGGCAGCCTCGCGCATGCCGACTCGACGGCCGAGTGGTGCCTGCTCGCGCTGCTGCTCGACGCCGAACTGGTGGCGCGCGGACCGCACGGGGAACGGCGCATCGCGGCGGACGGCTTCTTCCTCGGCCACTACACGACGGCACTCGAACCCGAGGAGATCCTCGTCGAGGTGGTCTTCCCGCGCCCCGCGCCCCATGCGGCGCTCACCGAATTCGCCGAGCGGCGCGGGGACTTCGCGGTCGTCGCCGCGGCCGTGGACCTGCGGCTCGCGCCGGACGGACGGACCGTGCACGGCGGCCGGGTGGCGCTGGGCGGGGTCGCGCCGCAGCCGGTGCGGGTGCCGGAGGCAGAGGCCGTGCTCGCCGCCGGAAGGCCGGCCGGCTCCGAACTCTTCGCGGAATGCGCCGAGTCGGCCGCCGCCGCGGCCGATCCCCCCTCGGACGCGAACGGCAGCTCACGCCACCGCCGCAGGCTCATCCGCACGCTGGTGGCCCGCGCGTGCGAGGAGGCGACGGCCCGATGAGGCACGGAGACGATCCGGTGAGGCACGGAGACGATCCGGTGAGGTACGGAGACGGCCCGGTTGGGCACGGCGACGGCCCGAACGGCGACGGCGACGGCAACGCCAACGGCGACGGCTCCCGCGGCAGCGGCGACTCCGACGGAGTCCGAGGCCGTAGGGAACGCCCCTGGATCGGGGCCTCCGTCGGGCGCCGCGAGGACCCCCGGCTGCTCAGCGGGCGCGGCCGCTTCACCGACGATCTGGAGGAACCGGGCACGCTGCACGCCCAGTTCGTGCGCAGCACCGTCGCCCACGCCACCGTCGCCTCGCTCGATCTGTCGGCGGTGCGCCGAGTCCCGGGCGTGGTGGCCGCGTTCGACGCGGGTGACCTGCAACTGGCGGACATCACGGCGCGGTTGGGGCGGCCGGTCACGGAGTTCGTCCCCACGGGCATGCCGGTGCTGGCCCGGGAGAAGGTGCGCTACGCCGGTGAACCGCTGGCCGTGGTCGTAGCGCGCGATCCGTATGCCGCCGAGGACGGCGTCGAGGCGGCCAGGGCGACCTACGAGACGCTGCCGCCCGTGCTCTCCGAGGAGGCCGCGCTCGCCCCGGGCGCGCCGCTTGTGCACGAAGAGGCGAGCGCCAACACCCTGCTGGACGTCTCGATGTTCGCCACCGAGGGCATCGACGGGATCTTCGACGACGCTCACTGCGTCGTCCATGTCGACTCCAGGACGGGACGGCAGAACGCCCTGCCCCTGGAGACCCGCGGCGTGCTGGCCTCCTGGGACGACCGCGAGGACCAGCTGCTACTGCGCACCTCCACACAGGTGCCGCACCAGGTGCGTACGACCGCGGCCCGCTGCTTGGGACTCGACGAGCGGGCCGTGCGGGTCGTCGTGCCCGACATGGGCGGCGGCTTCGGGCTGAAGTGCGTGGTGGGACGCGAGGAGATCGCGGTGGGGGCGGCCGCGTTGCGGCTGGCCCGTCCCGTGAAGTGGATCGAGGACCGCAAGGACGCGCTGACCGCCTCGTTCCTCGCGCGTGAGCAGCACTACGACGTACGCGCGGCCTTCGACGCGGACGGCCGCATCCTGGGCCTCGACGCGAAGATCGTCTGCGATATGGGCGCCTACTCCTGCTATCCGTTCACCGCCGGCATCGAGCCGCTGATGGCCTCGGCCGAGATGCCCGGCGTGTACAAGGTCCCCGCCTACCGGGTGCGGGCGCGGGCCGTCACCACCAACAAGGCGCCGTCCGCGCCGTACCGGGGTGTGAGCCGCCCGCAGTACGTGCTGGCGATGGAGCGGCTCTTCGAGCGCGCGGCACGCGAACTCGGCCTGGACGCGGTCGAGTTGCGCCGCCGCAACCTCATCACGCGCTTCCCCTACACCGGCGTCAACAACGTGACGTACGACCCGGGTTCGTATCTGGAGTCCCTGAACCTGTGCGAGAGCGTGCTGAAGGAGGAGGGCTGGTACGCGGCGAAGGAGAAGGCCGCCGCCGAGGGACGCCATGTCGGCATCGGCTACTCCTGTTTCAGCGAGCGCACCGGCTACGGCTCCGCCGCCTTCGCGCAGCGCAAGATGGAGGTCGTCCCCGGCTTCGACATCTCCGAGGTGCGGATGGACACCAGCGGTGCGCTGGTCGTCACCACCGGCACCATGAGCCACGGCCAGAGCCACGAGACCACGATGGCGCAGATCGCCGCCGAAGAACTCGGCCTGGACATCGCGCGCGTACGCATCCACCAGGGCGACACCGACCGGATCACCTACGGCTGGGGCACGTTCGCCAGCCGCTCCATCGCGATCGGCGGCAGCGCGGTGCGCCTCGCGGCACGGAAGCTCGGCGGGAAGCTGCTGACGATCGCCGCCTCGGTGCTCGAAGTCCCCGCCGAAGAGCTGGAGTTGGGGAGCCCGGGTGAGGGCGGCGAGGGCGTGGTGGTACGGCCCGCCGACGGCGGCTCGGTCACGTACCGGGAACTGGCCGACATCGCGTATCTCAAGTCCCATCTGCTGCCCAAGGGCACCGAGCCGGGGCTGACCGCGACCGCCTCCTTCGACGTGTTCAACGACGGCACCTTCTCCAACGCCGCTCACGGCGTCGTCGTCGAACTCCACGAGGGCACGGGCCAGGTGGAGATCCTGCGCTACGTCTGCGTCGAGGACTGCGGAGTCGCCGTCAACCCCCAGGTGGTGGAGGGGCAGACGAGGGGCGGCATCGCGCAGGGCATCGCCGGTGCGCTCTTCGAGCAGGTCACCTACGACGAGCACGGCGCACCGTCCGCGGTGAGCTTCATGGAGTACAAGGTGCCCACCGCGCTGGAGATCCCCGAGGTGGGCATCCAACACCTGGAGACGCCCTGCGAGTTCACCGAGACCGGCGCGAAGGGCGTGGGGGAGGGCGGCACCATCGGGGCGCCTGCGGCGGTGCTCAACGCCGTCAACGACGCGCTGCGGCCCACCGGCGTCGAACTGAACGACATACCCGTCACGCCGGAGACGGTGGCCGACGCGCTCGAGACGCTCGAGACGCGGCCGGCGCGGCCAGCGCGACCACTGGAGCACACCGCATGAGCGAGACGGCACAGCACCCGGGCGAGGCCCAGCAGCCGGCCGGTCCGGAGCATCAGCAGCTGATCGAGCTGCACGTCAACGGTGACACGCACGAGGTGCTCACCGAGTCCCGCCGCACTCTCGTCGACGTACTACGCCACGAACTGCGGCTCACCGGCACCCATGTCGGCTGTGAGCACGGCGTCTGCGGCGCCTGCACGGTGCTGCTGGACGGTGCTCCCGTACGGGCGTGCCTGATGTTCGCCGCGCAGGCGGAGGGCCGTGCGGTCCGCACGGTCGAATCGCTCGCCGACGGGCGCGAACTCAGCGACCTCCAGCGGGCGTTCAGCGAACACCACGGACTCCAGTGCGGCTTCTGCACGCCCGGTTTCCTGATGCTCGCGGAGGGATTCCTGGCCGAGCGGCCGCAGGCGACGAAGGAGGAGATACGCGAGGTCGTCGCCTCCAACCTGTGCCGCTGCACCGGGTACCAGACCGTCGTCGAGGCGATCGACGACTGCGCGACGCGGCGCCGAGCGGCGCTCCGTAAGCGGCTGGAGGGCGATCCGGGCGCCGATCCGGGCGGTGATCCGGAAGGCGAGCCGGGAAGCGAACCCGGCGGTGAGCGGCACGGCGGGCCCGAACGCGAGCCGGGCGGCCGTCCGGACGCCGGTGGACAGAGCGAGGAGGATCGATGCGGATCGACAACGCGGTCACCGTGAACGCGTCGCCGGACGAGGTGTTCGCGCTGGTCAACGACGTCGAGCGGGTGGCCGGCTGCATGCCGGGCGCCACGCTGGACGGCAGGCAGGGCGGGGACGGTCACGGCGGGGACGGTCATGGGAGTCACGACGGGGGCGGCGGCGTCTGGTCGGGCCGGGTGAAGATCAAGGTCGGTCCCGTCACCGCCGCATACGCCGGCACCGTGCGATTCCTGGAGGTCGATGAGGAGAAGCGGCGGCTGCGGGTGCAGGCCCGCGGCGCCGACACCCACGGCAGCGGCGACGCCGAGGCGGAGGTCGCGCTGGAGGTGGCGGAGGCCCCGGAGGGCTCCGAGCTACGGCTGACGACGGACCTCGTCATACGCGGGAAGATCGCGCAGTTCGGCAAGGGCGCAGTCGGGGCCGTATCGGACAGGATCCTCCAGCAGTTCGCGAGGAACCTCGGCAGTCTGCTGGAGCAGGAACGCCGCGCCGCTGCCCCGTCACCCTCACCGGTCTCGTCACCGGTCTCGACACAGGTCCCGGCTCCGGCCTCTGCCGCTCCGCCCGCCGCCGCCAGGCACGTCCCGGGCGGCGGGCCCGGAGCCGAGCAAGTGCCCGCCCCCGAGGGGGAGTCGGGGCCCGCGCACGGAACCTCTGCCGCGCCGTACACGCCGCGGCCCGCGGCGCCCGCCGCGGTCGGCGACTCCGAACTCGACGGCCTCTCGGCCCTCCTGGGCCCGGCCGTCGCCAAGTACGCCCCGATTGCTGGGGCGTTCGCCTTCGGCTTGTTCGAGGGCTGGCTGCTCAGCCGGGCCTTCGGCGGGCGCAGGCACCGCAGTTGCCCATCGGGCCCATCGGCCGCATCGGTGGCCGCACCGGCGGCGAGGAGGCAGCGGTGACCGGGGACCCGTACGGGCAGAGCGCGTACAGGGCGGGCGCGGAAGCCGCGGGTGCATACGCCGCGAGCGCGTACACCGCCGGTGCGGACGCCGCGAGTGCGGACGCCGCGGGTGCGGACGCCGCGAGTTCGGAAGCCCAGGCCGGGTACACACCGCGAGGCCGCTACGGCGAGGAGACCGAACGCACCTATGAGCGCGCCGGGTTCGGCGCCTCGGTGCGCCGCGGCAGCAGCCCCGTGCTCGTCGTCGTCGACCTCACCCGCGGATTCACCGAGGACGCCTACCCCTCGGGTGCAGATCTGACCGGGACCGTAGAGGCCACCGCGACCCTCGTGGAGGCGGCACGGTCCGCCCGCGTCCCCGTGATCTGGACCGCGATCGCCTACACCCCGGCCGAGGCCGAGGGCCACTCGGTCACCTGGCTGGAGAAGGCACCCGGGATGCGCGCCCTCGTCGAGGGCAGCCAGGCCGTCGCGCTCGACCCCCGACTGCCGCGCCGCCGGGAGGACGGGCTGGTCGTGAAGAAGGGGGCGTCCGCGTTCTTCGGCACGCACCTCGCGGCCGCCCTCGTCGGCCTCGGCTGCGACACCGTGCTGGTCTGCGGCGCCACCACCAGCGGCTGCGTACGGGCCACGGTCGTGGACGCGGTGCAGTACGGCTTCCCCGTGCTGGTGCCGCAGGAGTGCGCCGGCGACCGGGCCCAGGGCCCGCACGACGCCGCGCTCTTCGACATCCAGGCCAAGTACGGGGATGTCGTGCCGCTCTCCGAGGCGCTCGAATACCTCGGCGGACTGCCCGCCGCCGCTTCAGCCGCCGCCTCCGCTCCCGCCTCCGTCCCCGCGTCCGACTCTGCTTCCGTTCCCGCTTCCGTCCCGGGTGCCGCCCGGACCGACGCGGCGGCCCTGCCCGGCCGTTCCGGCGGCTGACGGCCCGCGTGCCTCCGCCCCGCCCGCTCATCCCGTACGACCGCTCCGAGGAAGGACCCATGTCCGACCGCTTCATCACCCAGCCCGCCCTCGCCGACCTCGCCGGCATCCCCGCGCGCAGCCGCTGGGTGCGCTCCGGCACGCTGCGCCTGCACGCCCTCGACTACGGCGGCGACGGCGTCCCGTTGCTGCTGCTCCCGGGCATCACCAGCCCGGCCGTCACCATGGACTTCGTCGCACGGCGCCTCACCGACCTCGTACGCCCCGTCGTCCCGGACATCCGCGGCAGGGGCTTCTCCGACGACGCGCACGGTGGCACGCACGACGGCGCGCACGACGGCGCGAACGAAGGCACCGCCGACGATGGGCCGCACTCCGCACGCGCAGGCGACGGCTACACGCTGGAGGCCTACGCCGAGGACGCCGAGGCCTGGATCAACGGCCTCGGCCTCGAACTGCCCGTGATCGCGGGCCATTCGATGGGCGCGCGGATCGCGGCCGTCACCGCGGTGCGGGCCAAGGTCCCCGTGCGCGGCACGGTGCTGGTCGACCCGCCGATGAGCGGCCCCGGCAGGGACCCGTACCCGACGACGCTGCCCGCCTTCCTCGGCCAGCTTCAGCAGGCACGGCGCGGCACCGACGCCGACGAGGTCGCCCGGTCCTGGCCGCGCTGGCCCCGCCGCGAGCAGGAGCTGCGCGCACGCTGGCTCGCCAGCTGCGGCGAGGAGGCGCTGCGCGCGACCCATCACGGCTTCGAGCACGAGGACTTCTTCGGCTGGTGGCCGTCGGTGCCCACCCCCACGGCGCTGCTCTACGGAGAGGACAGCCCGGTCGTCACACCCGCCGGTGTGGAAGAGGCCACCCGGAAGCATCCGCAGGCACGGCTGACCGGTGTCCCGGACAGCGGCCACATGGTCTTCTGGGACAACCCCGAGGCCGCTCTCGACGCGTTGCGCGGCACGCTGCGCGCAATGCTCGCTTGAACGCGGGCGCGGGGCGCGGGGCGGTTACGGGACCCGATGCGAGGCCCGAAACGGGACCCGATGCGAGGCCCGATGAGTGGGCGGGCACGGGGCACGGTCCCGCGCAGGACCCGGGCACAGCCCGGCAACGAGCGCGCGAGCAGGCGCCGGACGCACCGCGGGAAGCGCCGTGGGAGGCGCGGAACGACCCGCGGCACGGCCGTGCTTTAGTGGCCCCATGGCTGACAAGACCACAGCTGACAAAAGCACACAGACCTCGGGCACGGCCGACCCTCCCGCCGCGCTGCTCGCCGCTCCCGGCTATCAGGTCCGCCGTCTCTACCAGGCGTATCTCGCCGCCTGGGTGCGCAGCGTCGACCAGACGCTGACCGGGCCGCAGTTCGCGGTGCTCACCGCGGTCGACGCGGCCCCCGGGCACGACCAGAGCGCCATGGCGTCGGCGGTCGCCCTGGACACCTCGACGATGGCGGACGTCGCGAGACGCCTGGAGAGGCGCGGGCTCATAGTGCGCCGCACCGCCGCCGACGACGGCCGCCGCAAGCTTCTGTACCTCACCGACGAGGGCGAGAGCGCTCTTCGGGAGGCCGACGACCGCGCGCGGGCCCTGGACGAGCGCCTGCTGGAGCACTACGCGTCGGGCGGCGAACGCGCCCGGCTGATGCGGGAGTTGACGGCGCTCGCGGACCACTGGGAAGGACTCTCCGGGGACACCTGACCCGGACCGCAGCAGGCCCTGACACGGGAGGACGCCCCGGGGGAGCGAACCCGGGGAAGCAAGGGCCTTGCGCGACCAAATAGTACGTGTTCGGATTAACTCTGTGTGCGGCTGCCGCTCGTGCCCTTCGTGCCCCTCTGCCGTACCGCCGGAACCGCCGGAACGACTGGAGGCGCCCCGTGACGAACCACGCAGGAAGCGCAGGCGAGACCGAGCGCGCAGGACAGGCGGAACGCGCACCACAGGCTGAACGCGCAGGACAGGCTGAACGCGCGGAAGGCGCCGAACGCACGGGCCGGGCAGACCGTCCCGGTCGCGCGGACCACCACATAGGCCTGATCGTGCCGAGCTCCAACCTCACGATGGAGACCGAACTGCCGCGCATGCTGCGAGCGCGCGAAGAGGCCCTGCCCGGTGACCGTTTCGTCTTCCACAGCAGCCGGATGCGGATGCAGAAGGTGACGCCGGAGCAGCTGAAGGAGATGAACGCCCAGACGGAGCGGGCAGCCCTCGAACTCGCCGACGCACGCCCGGACATCGTCGCCACCGCCTGCCTCGTGGCCATCATGGCGCAGGGTCCCGGTCACCACTGCGCCGCCGAGGACGAGATCACCGCCGTGCTCGACGGACAGGGCGCACCGGCCCCCGTCGTCTCCAGCGCGGGCGCCCTGCTCGCCGGGATCGGGGCGCTCGGCGCGAAGCGGGTCGCCGTGATCACCCCGTACATGAAGCCGCTCACCGAGACCGTCGTGAACTACATCGAGGACGCCGGCACCGAGGTCGTCGACTCCCTGAGCCTCGAAGTGCCGGACAATCTCGCGGTCGCCCGCCTCGACCCGCACGGACTCCGCGACCACTGGCGGCGTCTCGACCTGACCCGTGCCGACGCGATCGTGCTGTCGGCGTGCGTGCAGATGCCGTCGCTGTCCGCGGTCCAGTACGTGGAGGACGCCTCGGGCCTCCCGGTGCTCACGGCGGCGACCGCGACGACGTACCGCATCCTGGCCGAACTCGGCCTGGAAACCCGCGTCCCGGACGCGGGGGCCCTGCTGAACGGCGACTGCTGAACGGCGACTGCTGAACGGACGTCTCCGACTCGGATGGCGCGCCGATCGCCGCGGTCGGTCTCCGCATGCTCTGGTGCCCGGACATCTGGCAGTTGGACAATGGCGACATCGCGATCATCGGTCGCGACCTCACCGCCGACTACGGTCGACGTCTGCCGGAGGGAGTCTCCCTCGGGCCGGACGAGCGGCTGGTCGTCATTCCCGGAAACATGCTCAGCGCCGCAAAGGTAGACATACCCGATGCTTGATCTCCGTGTCCCGTCCCTCCCGTCCGAACGGGGCGAACCGCTCGACGACGACGCCTACGTCAGCGACTTCCGCAAGCGGCGCAGGGCCGTCCACAACGCTGAGTCCTGGAAGCTCGAACGATTGCAGCACTTCGAGGAGGAAGAGAGCCCGACCCGTGACGCGCTCCGCAGGGGCGACTGGCCCGCGGTGCTGCGACTCGTCGAGGACGGGCGCGAAGCCGCGGAGCGGGCCGCGGAGGACGACAGGCGGCGGAATTCGCCCTTCCTGCGGTTACGCGTGGTGGAAGAGCCGCTGACTCCCTATATGCAGTGGGAACTCCACTGGCTCAAAATGCGGGCGGAGGCCGGACACCGGACGCGCGTGCTGCCTGCCGAGGACGTCGGCGCCGACGAGACCGGTGGCCTGCTGCCCGAGATCGTCATTCTCGGCGGCCGTGTCCTGTATCAGCTCCTCTATGACGGAACGGGGACCTTCGAAAGCGCCGTCCGTTTCACCGCCCCCGAAGTCGTGGACCCGTGGGTGAATTACGTGAAGCAGGCTTCGGATGTGGCTGAGGACATCCGGACGTACTTCGACCGCGCGGTGGCACACCTTCCGCCGCCCCCGGCGGCATGAGAGGAGCGGGTCATCGGCGCGCCCGGAAATGACGGAGCCGGAAACGACGCAGCCGGAAACGACGGAGGCGGCCCGGGGAGTCCACCGGACAGGGAGTCGTGGAACGACCTGTCGGGGTCGTCCCGTGACGTGGTGCAGGCCGGCAACGTCTCCGGCGACATCCACTTCCATCCGGGCCCGCCCCTGCCGAACGCGGGCCCCACTCCCCGGCAACTCCCGGCGGACGTCCGCACCTTCGTCAACCGTACGGACGAACTGCGCAGCCTCGACGCGATCCTGACCGGCCAGAGCGGCGAACGACTGGTCGTCTCCGTCCACGTGGTGGCCGGCACGGCGGGCGCCGGGAAGACGTCGCTCGTGCTGCACTGGGCGCACCAGGTGAAGGACCGGTTTCCCGACGGGCAGTTCTTCGTGAACCTGCGTGGCTACGACCCCGGCGAGCCCGTCCCGGCGGAGCACGCACTGCGGAGGTTCTTACGCGCGCTCGGCGTCGGTGACGATCAGGTACCTCAGGACGTCGACGACGCGGCCGCCCTGTACCGCTCGCTGCTCGCCGACCGTCGTGTGCTGATCGTGCTCGACAACGCCGCGACGGTCAGCCAGGTGCGTCCGCTGCTGCCGGGCATCGGCAAGAGCCTGGTCGTGGTGACGAGCCGCAATCGCCTCGCCGGTCTCGCCATACGTGACGGGGCCCGCCGAATGACCCTCGGCACCCTCCCGGAAGACGAAGCGATCGCTCTGCTGCGCGTGCTCACCAGCGGCTACCGTCCCGAGGACGACGAGGCGAAGCTCACCGAACTCGCCCGTCTGTGCGCCCGGTTGCCGCTCGCGTTGCGTATCGCCGCGGAACGAGCCGCCAGCCACCCCCACATGCGGATCGACGACCTGATCGCCGACTTGCAGGACGAGTCGGCGCTTTGGGACGCGCTCAGCACGGGGATCGACGAAGAGGCGGAAGCGGTCCGTTCGGTCTTCGCCTGGTCGTACCGCGCCCTTCCTCCGCACTCCGCGCGGCTGTTCCGCCTGATGGGAGTCCATCCCGGGCCGGAGTTCAGTCTCCACGCGGCGGCGGCGCTCGCGGACCTGCCGCTGGGCAGGGCGAGGCAGCTCCTGGACGACCTCGTCGGTGCCCATCTGCTCGAACAGACGGCGCCGGACCACTTCCAGTTTCACGATCTGCTGCGTGCCTACGCCACCGAGCAGGCGCAGCGCGAAGAGCCCGCCGAGGAGCGGAGGTCGGCGCTGCGCAGGGTGCTGGAGTGGTATCTCACCACCGCACTGACGGCTCAGCGGTGGATCAGGCCCTCCGCGGTGCTTCCCCTGCCGGAGCCGAACGACCCCGAGCCTCCGCTGCTGCTGGCGGACTACGACGCAGCGGTCGACTGGGCGGAGCGCGAGCGCGCGGCTCTCCTCCGTACGGTTCCGGCTGCCGTGCCGGAGGGATTCGACACCCTGGCGTGGCAGTCGGCGGAGGCGCTGTGGAACGCCCGTCCTCCATCGGCGCCCGTCGCCGACTGGCTCGACGTGGGACGTGCGGGCCTGGCGGCAGCCGAGCGAGCAGGTGAACAGGCCGCCGTCGTCCGCCTGTTGCACTACCTCGGCATGGCCTTCCGGCAGTGCCGGCGCCTGGACGAAGGACTGCGATGTCACGAACGGGCTCTGGAAATCTCGCGTGCGGCGGAAATGCGCTACGAGGAGGGGCGTTCCCACAACCTCATCGGGCTGATCCACCTGGAGTTCCGCCGACTGGGCCAGGCCGCAGGCGAGTTCGACCGCGCCGCCGGGATCTTCCGCGAATGCGATGACCCCCGGAGGGCGGCGGTGGCCCTGTCCAACACGGCCAGCACGCACCTGGACGCGGGGCACCTGGCCGAGGCGGGGGCGGCGGTCCGGGAGGCACTCGCGGCTCACCGTGCCCTGAACAACGCGGAGAGCGTGGGCAACGCGCTCTCCATCCTGGCTGAACTCCTGCGCGAGCAGGGCGAGTCGACGGCGGCACGGGAGGCGATCGACGAGGCTCTGGACATCGCGCTGAGCCGGCGCAATCACACATTGGAAGGCTTCTGGCTGCTCACCCTCGGCGACATCCAGCGCGCCGCCGGGCAGTACGGCGACGCCTCGGCCTCCTATCAGCGCTCCGCCAGGATCCACCGCCGTCTCGGCGACCGCAGCCGCGAAGCGCTGGCATGGCGCGGCACAGGGCTGACGTATGCCGCCACGGACCGTGCGGACGAGGCCGCGGCGTTCCATCAGCAGGCCGCCGTCGTGCATGCCGGGCTCGGCGACGACTGGCAGCGTGCCCTGGAGCTCGGCCATCTGGCCGCGGCCGTGCACCACAGGGATCCCGAGGCGGCCCGTACGCAGCGGGCCGAGGCCCTGAGCCTGATCGCCACGTACAACGATCCGCGGGCCGTGGACGTGAGGCGCCACATCGAGGAGCGAGTGGCGCTTCCCTAGGGGCCTTCCCGCAGATCGCCCCGATTCCGCACGTGGTGTGTTGATCGCCGCCGCCGGGAACTGCCAGCGTCGTGGTGGCGGGGCCGCGGTCGGCGGCCCGTGACGGGAAGGCCGGTGTTCGGCGGTGGCCGATGAGGCGGGCGTGTGGGAGGTGCGGCTCGGGCTGTACTGCACGCGTGAGCAGGCGGAGGAGATCCGGGAGCGGATCGGCCGGCTTCTGTGTCCCGACCCCGAGCACGCTCCGCCCTGCCCGGTGCCGTGGTCGGTCTCGCTCCGGGGCTCCGGACCGGGCTCGGTCGAGGACGCGGGCGGTGAAGGGGACGTCGCGGAGGACTATCCCGAACTGGTCGAGCAGGCGCACATCGAGCAGCCCTGGCAGCGGGGTCGGCGAGAGTAGCGACCGACCGGGGCGTCGCGCGCCGCGGTGGCGTGCGTGTGCCACGGGTTCGTGAGGCCGCCGCCCCGCGCCCGCACGCCGCACCCCGCCCCTTCCGCATGACCGGAAGATCCGTCAACTGAGCCCCGCCGCACGGAGGTTGAGCCCGGCGGCACACCAGGCGCCGGCACCGGCAACGCCCGTGCGGGCACGGGCAGTTGTCCGCTTCTCCCGTTATCAGGCGGATCAATCTGACATTTCGTCCCCACTCATATGTTTCACTTTTTTAACTTTGAAACAGCGTCTTGCGTGGACCGGAGGCCTGGGCAAGCATTCCGTTCAGCGCTTGTCAGGGACACGGCGTTCACCCGTCGTGCGCTGCTGGCTGCGCTCCAACGGGCCCACCACCCCAAGGGGCCCCCGTTCTCCTACTGGAGGAATCAGTGAGGATCACGCGCACCACCCCCCATCGCACCTTTGCGAGACGCGCGCGGCTGATCGCAGTGACATCCGGCTTCGCGGTCGCCGCGGCGCTCGCCCTTCCGGCGAGCGGCGCCTCCGCGTCCGAGCCCGCCCCCACCCAGTTCAGCGCCGCAGCGCTCAGCGACGCGAGCCAGGCACTGCGCACCGCTCACATCGGCGGCGTCGCCTGGTACACGGACAAGAAGACCGACAAGGTCGTCGTGACGGCGGACAGCACCGTCACCAAGGCCGACCTCGCCAAGGTCAAGAAGGAGGCCGGCGTCAACGCCGGCGCCTACGAGATCAAGCGCACCCCCGGCAAGTTCAACAAGCTCATAGCCGGCGGCGAGGCCATCACCACGGGCGGCGCGCGCTGCTCGCTCGGCTTCAACGTGCAGGACGGCAGCGGCAACAAGTTCGCGCTGACGGCCGGTCACTGCACCAACATCGGGAGTTCCTGGTCGATCGGTACGACCGCGGGCAGCAGCTTCCCCGGCAACGACTACGGCATCATCCGCCACTCCGACCCGAGCGCGGCGGACGGCCGGGTCTACCTCTACAACGGCTCGTACCAGGAGATCACCGGTGCGGGCAACGCCTCCGTAGGCCAGTCCGTGCAGCGCAGCGGCAGCACGACCGGCGTGCACGGCGGCACGGTCACCGGTCTGAACGCGACCGTCGACTACGGTGCCGACGGAATCGTCTCCGGCCTCATCCAGACCAACGTCTGCGCCGAGCCCGGCGACAGCGGCGGCTCGCTCTTCGCGGGCAGCACCGCTCTCGGCATGACCTCCGGCGGCAGCGGCAACTGCTCCTCCGGCGGTACGACGTTCTTCCAGCCGGTCACCGAGGCGCTGAGCGCGTATGGAGTGAGCATCATCTGACGCCGCTCGCCGCGCCGCGGCACGGCACATCCGCGTACGCAGCACAGGTGCGCATGGCTCGTACGCAGATGGCACACGCACGGCAGGGACCGACCCTGCAAGATCAGGGCGCCGGCCCGTGCACCCAGCCCAGGGTGCGCGGGCCGGCGTCGTCTTCGTGCACGGCCACGGGCGTCCCGGCCCGTGCACAGTCCGAGCGGCGCCGCCCGGCGCCGGGTGGTGCCGAGCGGTGGCCGGGCAGAGCAGGAAGAGGCAAAGTAAGATGCAATCTAAGTAAGATTCGATCTGACTTTGTTGCCGGAGGTTCGCGTGAAGTTCTACGGCCGGATTGCGGATCTCGAACTGCTGGAGCGCGAGTACAGGACGGTCGCGGACGGTACGGGTCCCACACGGGGCAAGGCCCTGATCATGAGCGGCCGGAGGCGGGTCGGGAAGTCGAGGCTGGCGCAGGAGTTCTGCGACCGCTCCGGTGCGCCGTACGTCGACTTCCAGGCGACCCGCGGCCGCAGTCCCGCGGCGGAGAGGGCCGACTTCGTCTCCGCCCTCGCGCAGTCGTCACTGCCGGGAGCCGAGCTGGTGTCCGGCCTTCAGGCCGGCGACTGGAACCAGGCGCTGCGTGCCCTGGCCCTGGCCGTCCCCGACGGGACCCCGGCCATCGTCGTGATCGACGAGGTGCCGTGGCTGGTGGAGCAGGACCGGGAGTTCGAGGGCGCGCTCCAGACCGTCTGGGACCGGCACCTCTCCGCGAAGCCGGTGCTTCTGCTGCTGGTCGGCAGCGACTTGTCGGTGATGGAGGCGCTCCAGTCCTACGGCCGTCCGTTCTTCGGCAGGGCGGGGAGGATGACCGTGCAGCCGCTGAACGTGGCCGACGTCCAGTCCATGACCGGGCTCGGGGCGGCGGACGCCGTGGACGCGGCGCTGATCACCGGAGGATTCCCGGAGATCGTCCAGTCCTGGCGGCCCGGGATGAGCCGGGAGGACTTCCTGCGGGAGTCGTTCACCAGCCCGCTGTCCCCGCTGCTCGCCGCCGGTGAGCTCTCGCTCCTGGGGGAGTTCCCCGAGGCGTCGCGCTCCAGGGTGGTGCTGGAGACCGTCGGCAGCGGCGAGCGGACGTTCAGCGCGATCGCCGCACAGGCAGGGGGGAACGGCGCGCTTCCGTCGGGGACGCTGGCGCCGTTGCTGAACTCGCTTCAGAGCAAGCGGATCCTGGCCGTCGACCTCCCCCTCTCCGCGAAGCCGGACAGCAAGAACAAGCGCTACCGGGTGGCCGATTCGTATCTGCGGTTCTGGCTGGCCTTCCTCGAACGCAGCATTCCGCTCATCGAGCGCGGCCGGGGCGATCTGGCGATGGAACGCGTCGAGCGCTCGTGGACCACCTGGCGCGGCAGGGCGGTGGAGCCGTTCGTCGGCGAGTCGCTGCTCCGCGTGGTCTCCGGCACCTGGCCCGACACCGGGGCGGTCGGCGGCTGGTGGAACCGGCGGAACAATCCCGAGGTCGATCTGATCGGAGCGGACCGCGAACCCGTCGCGTCGCACGTGCACTTCGCCGGTTCGGTGAAGTGGCTGGAGAGTCATGCGTTCGGGCGCCGGGAGTACGAGGCGCTGGTACGCGACGTGGCAGCCGTTCCGGGCGTGACCGAGGACACTCCGCTGGTGTCCGTCTCCCGCAGCGGGGTGGAGGACGGCCTGCCGCTCGCGGCGAGCTGGGGGCCGGAGGATCTCGTACGGGCCTGGCAGCCCGGCTAGCCGGGTCCGGCGGCCGGGGCGGCCGCGGCCCCTCGGCGGCACGGGGTGGCACGCGGCGGCACGGGGCGGAAGATCGAACGGTCCGATGACGTGTCCGTCGCCTTCCCCGGCCCGGCGTGCGGTGCGGCATACCGTCGGTGCGACTTGCGGTACGGCAGTGGCACGCGGAGGACGGTATGCAGGCCGAGGAGCACACGGGGAACTCCCGCCCGCCCGGGGAGCGGTCGCCCGGGGAGCGGTCGTCCGGGGACAGCCCGTCCGGGGACCGGTCGTCCGGGGCGTCCGGGGCGTCCGGGCGCGGCACACGCCGTGCCGCCGAAGAGCCGCGCGGGCGCGGCCGGTTGGCGCGCCTGCGCGGCGGCGCCGGCCTGAGCGAACCGCCGCCGGGTCCCACGCGGCCCGCCTTCTGGCGCAGCCCGCTGCGCGGGCCGTGGCTGACCTCCGTGCTCGGGCTGGTACTGCTCGCCGGCATCACGGTGCTGTTCGTGACGGGCCTGCTCTCGTACGCCGCATACAACCCGGGCCTCGGCCCGCCCAACGACAAGACCCCGGACAAGGGCTGGCTCGGCTTCTATCTCTTCCCCTGGCCGACCGATCCGCCGTGGCTCTACCGGCTCAGCCAGGGAACGCACGTCACGCTCGGCGTGGTGCTGGTGCCGGTGCTGCTGGCGAAGCTGTGGTCGGTCGTGCCGAAGCTGTTCACCTGGCCGCCGGTGCGTTCCCTCGGCCATGCGCTGGAGCGGCTTTCGCTGCTGCTGCTCGTGGGCGGCGCGCTCTTCGAGTTCGCCACCGGACTGCTGGACGTGCAGCTCGACTACATCTTCCCCGGCTCCTTCTACACCCTCCACTTCTACGGCGCCTGGGTGTTCATCGGCGCCTTCGCCGTGCACATCGCCTTCCGTATCCCCGTGATGACGCGTGCGCTGCGCAGCCGGGACCTGCGTGCCGAACTGCGCACGCCCGCACGCCGCACGCGACCCGAATCCGAGGCAGAGGCCGACGAGACCGGACTCGTCTCTCCCGACCCGGCACCGGCCACGATGTCGAGGCGCGGCGCCCTGGGCATGGTGGGGGCCGGCTCGCTCGTGCTGTTCGTCGTCACCGCCGGGCAGAGCATCGGCGGCTCGCTACGGGAGACCGCGGTGCTGGCGCCGCGCCACACCGATCCCGGTACGGGGCCGAACGGCTTCCAGATCAACAAGACCGCGCGGGCCCGCGGCATCCGCGCCGCCGACATCGGGGACGGCTGGCGGCTGACGGTGCGCGCCGGCGGCCGGCAGCAGGTGCTCACCCGGCAGCAGCTGCTCGAACTGCCGCAGCACACCGCGGAGTTGCCCATCGCGTGCGTCGAGGGGTGGTCCACCGAGGACCAGCGGTGGAGCGGCGTACGGCTGGCGGCGCTGGCCGGGCTGGTGGGTCTGAGCGAGGACGATCCGCCCGGCGTCTTCGTCGAATCGGCGCAGCGCAGCGGCTCGTTCCGCTCGGCGGGCCTGCGCGACAACCAGGTGCGCGACCCGCACTCGCTGCTCGCCCTCCGCGTCAACGGCGCCGATCTGTCGCCCGATCACGGCTATCCCGCACGCGTGATCGTCCCGGCCAACCCCGGCGTGAACAACACCAAGTGGGTCATCCGGCTGACCTTCGGGGATCGGCCGTGAAGCGCGGGGAGCCGGGGCCGACGGCACGCTTCCGGACCCGCTTCCGCAACCGCCTCCGGACCCGCCTCCGGACCCGCTTCCGCAACCGGTACGGGGCGTCGCCGCTCCATCTGGTGGTGGTGCTCTGCTCGTTCGCGCTCACCGCGTACGCGGGCATCCGGCTGCTGGACGGGCACGTGCTCGGCGTCGTGCTGTGGTTCGCCGGCGCGGCCGTCCTGCACGACTTCGTACTCGTGCCGCTGTACTCGCTCGCCGACCGCGCGCTGCGCACCGCCGGCGGACGTATGCGACGGCCGCGCGGGGCCCGTACGGGAGAGGCCGCGGCCCGGCGGGAGGACATCGCGTATGTGCGGGTGCCCGCGTTCGTCTCGCTGGTGCTGCTGCTCGTCTGGTATCCGCTGATCTCCGGCCGGGTCGGGCACTACACGTCCTACACGACCCTCGATTCGGGCGTCTTCATGGGCAGATGGCTGCTGGTCACCGCCGCGCTGTTCGCGGTGTCCGCGCTGTGCCTCGCGGTACGGACGCTGCGGCGACGCGGGCGCGGGCGGAAACGGCGGGCGCGAAGGGCGGCGAGCGCGGACCGGTAGTTCCCGGCGCGCCTTCGTCGTGCCTCCCTGTCACCCGGTCCGGCCCGTTCCGTCCCTCACCCGGCTCCGGCCTCGCGGCGTACGACGGCGAACCCGTGGGCGGGGACGGTCACTTGGACGCGTGACCCGCCCTCCGTGCGGTGTCCGCCGAGCGAGCCGGCCCGTACGTCGTACAGCTCGACGGCGACGGGGCCCGTGCCCGGCACCGTCAACTCGGCCTCGTGCGGCGTGCCGTCGCCGTTGTGCAGCAGGCCCAGGCTCCCCGCCGGACCGCTGAGCAACAGCCGCGCCACCGCGGGCCGTACGAGCACGGCGTCCACGCGCAGCGGACGGTCCCCGACGCCCTCCGCGCGTGCCCGCAGCACCCCGCCCGGCGCGAACGTCCCCGGCAGCGCCACCGGGAGCAGCGCTCCCGGCACGGCCGAGACGCCCTGCTCGCCGCCGGTGCCGTGGTCGACGCGTTCGGCGCGTTCGGCGCGGGCCGCGCCGGCGGTACGGGCCCGCGACCGCCACAGCGTCGATCCCGCGTCCCGGTCGGCGACCAGGTTCACCACGGGCGACACGAGCAGCGGCCCGGCCGCGTCGCCGGGCAGCGTCCAGGCGAGGCCGCCGCCCTCGCGCAGCGCGGCATAGCCGCCGCCGCTGTACTCCGACTCGCCGGTGGCGGGCGAGGAGGGGCGCACCGTGCGCACCGCTCCCGACGGCTCGGCCTTCTCGGCCTCCAGCACGCGCAGACCGTCGCGCCGCACGGTGCCACCCAGCCCGAAGGGGTCGACGGCGAGGCGTCGCGGACCCACCGCTCCGTCCGTCCGCGAGACCCGCGGCTCCGGTGAGCCCAGTGGCCCCGGCGAGTCCGGCCAGTCCGGCCAGTCCCGCGAGTCCAGGGCCAGCATCGACAGCAGGCCGTGAATCGTCGACTCGGCCCCGGAGTTGCGGTTGATCACGCCGTCGGGCGAGATCCCGTCGAAGGTGACGCCGGTGCCGGGGTCGTACACCGCCTCGCCCGCCGCGTTCGCCCCGAAGTACCAGGCCGCGGTGAGCGCCGCGAGCGGGAAGAGGCCTGGCGCCCGGCCGGTCTCCGCCACGGCGAGCAGTGCCCGCAGCCGGGAGTCCACGCCGTAGGCGATCTGGCTGCGGTCGACGGGCGCGGGCGCCCAGCCGTTGTCGCAGCCACCCGCAGTCAGCAGCTCGGGGGTAAGGCCCGCCGTGTCCGCCAGCGCCGTACGCAGCAGCGCGGGACGCCCGAGCGCCTCCGCGGCGGCGGCCAGCGCGGTGGGCATCTGCGCGCCCCAGGCGTGCCATTGGGAGAGCGACGCGGCGCCGGGCGGCAGCGCTCCGTACGGCCACCGGCCGGGACCGCCCGAGGCGAGCGCCGCGATCCCCTCCGCGAACCGCGCGGCCGCCCTGCGGGCACGGGCGCCCTTGCGGTGGCCCACGGCCCGTATGTACGCGGCGAGTCCGAGCACCGCCTCCGAAGTGGCGTCCGCCGCGCCCGTGATGAGCCAGCCGGGGACGCGCCGGCCGTCGGCCGTCTCCCAAGTCCCGTACCGGGAGAGCACATCGCGTTCCAGCGCGGTCAGGGCGAGCCGGAGCCGCTCGCCGAGGAACGCGGCGAAGGCCGCATCCGTGTCCCGGAACGCCTCGAAGCCCTCGCCGAGCGCCCAGACGAGACGCGCAAGCCAGTAGGACGGGCCGGAGTCGGAGGGGTCCGGCGTCTCGGGCGGCCAGGCGCTGCGGTTGAGGGTGCCGTCGGCCTGCTGCCACAGCACCACGTTGCCCGCGTGCGGGCCGCGCGTGGTCTGCAAGTAGCAGACGCCGCGCAGGAGTTGGTACGCGAAGCGGCGCGAGCGTGGCGAGCCGGTGAGGCGCCAGTGCCGCAGGTGGGCGACGGCGGCGCGGGCCATGTCGTCGGCGTTGTAGGCGCCCTGCTCGAAATGCCCCGTCTCCGGGTCCCGCTTCCCGCCGCCGGTGCGCCGGTACGAGCCGTCCGGCTGCCGTTCGGCGTATGTCCACAGGGCACCGAGCGCCGGCTCCTCGCGCAGCCGGTAGGTGTCGTGCCCGTGGACCGGCGGCGGCTTCACCGTGTCGCCGAGGAAGCGGAGATGGGCCGGGTTGGCCAGCGGTTCGTGACGCGGGCGGCCGTCCGCGGACGCCGCCCGTGCGGGCGCGGGAAGGCCGAGCACCGACGAGGCCGGCACGGCCGCGGCACCCAGGGCGAGCAGTCTTCTGCGGGGCAGACCGCCGTACGCACCTGACGTACGCGAGGTCCCGGGCACATCGGGAGCCGAGGATGCGTGGTGCGCGTCGGACCGGTCGGACCCGTCGGGCGGGCTGGGCTGGCTCATGGCTGCGGCAGGTCCTCGTTGTCTCGGCGCCGGTTCGGAGGGACCGCACCATGCCCGTTTTAAACGGTTTAGACAAGGCTGTCGGCGGATCGGGACGCACGGCGGAGCCGGGCGCGGTAGCGCCGTGGGACCGCGCTGTCGAGCCCGGTGCCCGAAGCGGCGGAAAACAGTGGGTGGTTGAGGCGCGAACGAGTCGGCGAGCGTGGCCCGTTGGATGGCGGGCGGCCGAAAACGCACCTTTCGACCCCATCGAGCGGTTGAATTCGCATCCGGTGCTCGCCTGTACACATGAATTCGTGGCGACTACTTGCCATTGTCAGTCCGTCTCTTGTGACTCGCGAGTATCAAGGCGTACTTTCTCCGCGCGTAGACGTTTCCGACCCCCACCGGGACTGTCGCCGAGGAGGACCCCGTGACCCCCACACACCCCCCGACTCCCCTGATCCGAGGCCGGGTTCGAGTGCACTTGCCCCGATCCGGAACGGGATGGTGACACCCGGAGCGACCGCCTCGGCGCGCACCGGCGCCGGCTCTGCGGCCGGTGCGGGCGCGAGAGGCCCGCAACCTGGCTCGGGTTCGTACGAATCCGCGACAGGGACCACCGGGGCTGGTGCACAATCGCCCACAACCGGAAGCCGCCCCGGCGTCTTTGTGCCGGGCCACGGGCAGGGTTGACCTCCTGCTGCCGGCGTGGTCCGTCCGGGCCGCCGAACGGTTCCGGAAATACCCGCTCCAACGCTGTGATCTGCCGCACAGTCCCCGTGCGGTACGTAAGCGGACGGTTACATGACCATGACAAACGTAATAGACCGTTGCGTTTCGTGTGTGTGACGTGCGCGTCAAGGCCCGGCTCGCTGTACCGCGGAGGGCGAAATGCCCCTCCGTACGCGCCTCTTCGGTCCTCTCCGGAAGTCGACGGAGAGTGACGATCGGGCGGACGGCAGTCGGTTGACCGCATAAAAACCGTCCCGTCTACTACGCATGGTCAGCTGACGGAAGTTCGATCGTGCAGTCGGGAGAGCCCATGAGGATGCTGGATACGGACGCGTCCGACGTGTCCTCGCGATCGAATCCGGTCATCGCGATCAACCCTCTGCACCGCCCGTCACCTCGGTTCACCGCCGCCGCGTGCGCGGCGGGTGCACTCGGAGTGCTCGAACTGCCCACCGGGGACACCGCGTTGCGCGAGGCCGCCGGGCATCTCGAGCGCACGGAACGCTGGTCGGCGCGTCCGTTCGGCGTCCGCATACGGCCGGGCTGCGCCGTCACCGACGGCGATCTGCCCCCGGCCGCCCATACCGTGCTGCTGGCCGACCCCGCCCGATCGCCGGGGGAGTTCGGCGGACGGCGCGTCCTCGTCGAGGCCACGGGGCTCGACGAGGCACGCCGTGCCGCCGCCGCGGGCGCACACGGGCTGATCGTCCGCGGCGCCGAAAGCGGCGGCCGCGCGGGGGAGTCGAGCACCTTCGTGCTGCTCCAGCAGGTGCTCGCGGACCGCGGCGGCGAGCAGCCCGGGGCGCTGCCCGCCGGGATCCCCGTATGGGCGTGCGGCGGCATCGGTCCGCACACCGCCGCCGCTGCCGTCGCCGGCGGCGCGGCGGGCGTCGTGCTCGACACCCAGCTGGCGCTGCTCGACGAGGCCGGGCTGCCGCTGGAGATCACCGAGGCGCTGGCCGGGTGCGACGGTTCGGAGACCGTGGTGCACCACGGCATGCGCGTGCTGCGCCGCCGCGGCCCCGGCGCTCCCGAACTGCCCCAGGACGCCGGGGAGTTCGCCGCCCGCATCGGCGGCGGCGATCTGCGTCGCCAGTTCCTCCCCGTGGGCCAGGACGTCTTCCTCGCCGCATCCTTCGCGCGCCGCTGGCCCACCGTGACCGACGTCGTAAGGGGCGTTCGCGAAGCCGTCGCCGCCGCCGTGGAGGACGACGAGGCGGCCACCGCACTGGGCCCGGGCGCTCCCGGCGCGGTCGCGCTCGGCACCCGGCTGCCCGTCGCCCAGGGCCCCATGACCCGCGTCAGCGACCAGGCGGAGTTCGCCGCTGCCGTCGCCGCCGACGGTGCGCTGCCCTTCCTCGCGCTGGCGCTCGCCGGTCCCGCGCAGACCAGGACCATGCTGGAGGAGACCAGGTCCGCGCTGGGCGAGGCCCCTTGGGGCGTGGGCATACTCGGCTTCGCCGACGAGGAGATACGCGCGGCGCAGCTGGAGGTCGTACGGCAGATACGGCCTACGCACGCGATCGTCGCCGGCGGCCGGCCCGCGCAGGCGGCGGCACTGGAAGCGGAGGGCATATCGGCCTTCCTGCACGTGCCCTCGCCGGGGCTGCTGCGGCAGTTCCTCGCCGCGGGCGCCCGCAAGTTCGTCTTCGAGGGCGCGGAGTGCGGCGGCCACGTCGGCCCGCGCAACAGCTTCCCGCTGTGGGAGGCGCAGGCCGAGATCCTGCTGGAGTTCACCGGCAAGGAGAGACCCGGCGTCGCCGGTGAGCTGACCGTCCTCTTGGCCGGCGGCGTGCACGACGAACGTTCCGCGTCGATGGTCGCCGCCCTGGCCGCGCCGCTCACCCGGGCCGGGATCGCCACCGGCGTACTGATGGGGACCGCCTACCTCTTCACGGAAGAGGCCGTGGAGGCGGGAGCCATCCTTCCCGGCTTCCAGCAGCAGGTCGTCGCCGCCGAGCGCACCGCGCTGCTGGAGACCGCGCCCGGACACGCCACCCGGTGCGCGCACAGCGCCTTCACCTCCGACTTCGCCTCGCTCAAGGAGCGGCTGCGGCAGGCCGGCGTGCCCGAGCGGGAGATCTGGGAGCAGCTGGAGAAGTTCAACGTCGGCCGGCTGCGCATCGCGAGCAAGGGCATCGAACGCGTCGGGCCCGAGCTGCGCGGCGTCGACGAGCAACGCCAGGTGGACGAGGGCATGTTCATGGCCGGCGAGGTCTGCCGGCTGCGCCGTGACGTCACGACCGTCGCGGCCCTGCACGAGTCCGTCGGCGAGCGTGCCGCCGTACGGCTGCGGGAGCGCGCACGCGAGCTGCGCGCCGAACTCGGCCTGCCGCAGGGCGGACCGGGCCAGGAGGAAGAGGGGGCCGCCGAGCCGCTGCGGGTCGCGATCGTCGGCATGGCAGGCATGTTCCCCGGCGCCGAGGACCTCTCCGCGTTCTGGGCCAACGTCCTCGCAGGCAAGGACTGCGTCACCGAGGTGCCGGAGGACCGCTGGGACGCGGAGCTGTACTACGCGCCCGACGGCGAGGGGGAGCGCACCCCGTCCCGCTGGGGCGGGTTCCTGCCCGAAATCCCCTTCGACCCGCTGAGCTTCGGCATTCCGCCCGCCTCGCTGGCCAGCATCGAGCCCGTACAGCTGCTGGCGCTGGAGGCGGCACGGCGCGCGCTGGCCGACGCGGGCTGCGAGGGGCGGCCCGTCGACCACGCCCGTACCTCCGTCGTCTTCGGCGCGGAGGCCGGCAGCGACCTGTCCAACGCGAGCGTGCTGCGCACCGTGCTCCCCTCCTACCTCGGCGGTGAGCTGCCCGACGCCCTCGACGAGCAGTTGCCGCGGCTGACCGAGGACTCCTTCCCCGGCGTCCTCGCCAACGTCATCGCCGGCCGCATCGCCAACCGCCTCAACCTCGGCGGCGCCAACTACACCGTGGACGCGGCCTGCGCCTCGTCGCTGACGGCTGTCGACGTCGCCTGCAAGGAACTCGTCACCGGCACCAGCGACATGGTGCTGTGCGGCGGCGCCGACCTGCACAACGGCATCAACGACTTCCTCCTCTTCTCCTCCGTGCACGCCCTGTCGCCGACCGGCCGCTCCTCCACGTTCGACGGTTCCGCCGACGGCATCGCGCTCGGCGAGGGCGTCGGCTGCGTCGTGCTCAAGCGGCTGGAGGACGCCGAACGCGACGGCGACCGCGTCTACGCGGTGATCGACGGTATGGGCAGCGCCAGCGACGGACGCGCCCTCGGCCTGACCGCCCCGCGCCCCGAGGGCCAGCGCTCCGCGCTCACCCGCGCGTACCGCAACGCGGGCGTCTCGCCCGCCCAGATCGGCCTGATCGAGGCGCACGGCACGGGCACCGTCGTCGGCGACCGTACGGAACTGGCCACGCTCACCGAGGTGTTCACTGAGGCCGGGGCGGCACCCGGCGGCTGCGCCGTCGGGTCGGTGAAGTCGCAGATCGGGCACACCAAGTGCGCCGCGGGTCTCGCCGGGCTGATCAAGGCGACGCTCGCGCTGTACCACGGCGTCAAGCCGCCGACCCTGCACATCGAGCAGCCCAACGCCGCCTGGGATCAGGAGAGCAGCCCGTTCTTCTTCCACTCGGCGGCCAGGCCGTGGGCCACGGAGCCCGCCGGACGCGTCGCGGGCGTGAGCGCCTTCGGCTTCGGCGGCACCAACTTCCACGCCGTGCTGCGCGCCTACGACCAGGCCCCACCCGTGCACTCCAGCGACGAGTGGCCGGTGGAGCTGTTCACCTTCCGCGGCAAGGACGGCGCCGCGGCGCAACGTGCCGTGCGCCGCCTCCTGGAGAAGCTCGAACAGGGCGGCAGCACGGCACGGGCCGGGCAGGCCGCTGGGCGCGGCGACGTGTGGCGGCTGCGGGACCACGCGCGCGGTGCCGCCCGCGTCAGCGACTCCGCGGCCGTGCGCGGCGAGCCGGTGCGCATCGCCCTCCTCGCCCGGAGCACCGAGGAGCTGTCCGTACTGCTGCGCCGCGCGGCCGACGGCGTGCACGACCCGGCAGCCGGCATCTACGCGGCCGGTGGCGCTGGGGGAACGGAGCCCGGCGAAGGGGCGGTCGCCTTCCTCTTCCCCGGCCAGGGCAGCCAGCGCCCGGGCATGCTCGCGGACCTCTTCGTCGCCTTCCCCGAACTCCAGCACCACCTCCAGCTGGGCAGGCGCTGGGCGGACGCGCTGTACCCGCCGACCGCCTACGACAAGGCGACCGCCGACGCCCAGCTCGCCCGCATCACCGACACCGCCGTCGCCCAGCCCGCCCTCGGCATCGTCGAACTCGCCGCCGCGGACCTGCTCGCCTCGCTCGGCATCCGCCCGGACATGGCGGCGGGCCACAGCTACGGCGAACTCGTCGCCCTCGGCGTGGCCGGAGCGCTCTCCCCGCGGGATGTGCTGACCGCGAGCGCCGCTCGTGCCGAGGCGATACTCGGGCAGATACCGGACGAGGGCGACGCGGGCGCCATGGCCGCCGTCACCGCCGTACCCGAAAAGGTCGACGAGGTGCTGGCGCTCGCCGGACTCGACGGCGAGGTCGTCACCGCCAACCGCAACTCCCCGAAGCAGACCGTGGTCTCCGGACCCACGGACGCCGTCACCAAGGCGGTCGGCCGGCTCCGGGACGCGGGACTGTCGGCCAGGCAGCTCCAGGTGGCCTGCGCCTTCCACAGCCCCCTCGTGGCGGGCGCCGGGGAGGAGTTCGCGCGGACGCTGGAGTCGATGGACGTCCACGCCCCCGGGCTTCCCGTCTGGGCCAACTCCACCGCCGAGCCCTACGGCACCGACCCCCACGCGGTGCGCGCAGGTCTCGCCGGGCAGATCGGATCGCCGGTCCGCTTCGCCGAGCAGATCGAGGCCATGTACGCGGCGGGAGCCAGGGTCTTCACAGAGGTCGGCCCCGGCAAGGTCCTCACCAGGCTCGTCTCCGAGATCCTGGGAGATCGTCCACACAGTACGGTCACACTTGAGGACGCCGGGCGCGGAGGACTGTACGGTTTTCTCGCCGGTGTCGCACAACTCGCCGTCGCCGGCGCAGACGTGCGAACCGGAAAGCTCTACCAGGGGCGGGACGCCGTCGACCCGGAGAGCACCACCCCCGGCAAGCCCGCCGGCTGGACCGTGGACGGTCAACTCGTCCGTCTCGCCGACGGCACCATTCCGCCCAATGCCCTTCGTCCCCCACGCCCAGTCACGGAGCTGATCGTGCCGGAACCCCCCACCCAGGACGGCGCCCCGCTGTCCGGTCCGGACGCTCTCATCGCCGAATTCCTGCGCACCAGCAGGGAAATGGTCACAGCGCAGAGAGACGTGCTGCTGCAATACCTGGGAGCCGCCGGACTTCCCCCCGCTCCAGGCGCCGATTCGCCGGCGCCGTCCGCGCTCCCCGTCACGCCCACGCTGCCGGCCGCGGCTTCCGCCGCGACCCCGGCGAACACGGGCGCCGCCGCCCCGTCCACCGCTGCCGCGCCCCCGACCGCCGCTGCTTCCGCTCCCGCCGCGGCGTCGGCTGCCGCTTCTGCTTCTGCTTCTGGTCCGGCTGTGTTGTCGGCGGATGCGGTGTTGGAGTCGGTGTTGTCGGTGGTGGCGGAGCGTACGGGTTATCCGGTGGAGATGATCGAGCCGGGCTTGGATCTGGAGGCGGATCTGAGTGTGGATTCGATCAAGCGGGCTGAGATCGCCGGTGAGTTGGCGGTGCGGTTGGGTCTGCCGGTGGGTTCGGATGTGGATGTGGAGGAGTTGAGTTCGGCTCGTACGGCTGCCGGGATCGCGGAACTCCTCGTCGCACGCGTCGGCTCCACGGCAGCGACAACGACAGCGCCCCCGCCCACCGCCGCTGCCTCCGCTTCTGCTTCTGGTCCGGCTGTGTTGTCGGCGGATGCGGTGTTGGAGTCGGTGTTGTCGGTGGTGGCGGAGCGTACGGGTTATCCGGTGGAGATGATCGAGCCGGGCTTGGATCTGGAGGCGGATCTGAGTGTGGATTCGATCAAGCGGGCTGAGATCGCCGGTGAGTTGGCGGTGCGGTTGGGTCTGCCGGTGGGTTCGGATGTGGATGTGGAGGAGTTGAGTTCGGCTCGTACGGCCGCCGGGATCACGGAACTCCTCGTCGCACGCCTCGGCGGCGGCTCCTCCGCCCAGGAGCAGACCGACCGGACCGCACAGCCCCCGCAGACCGCGCCGAGCCCCGCCCCCGGAGCCTCCGCCACGGCCGCCCCGGGCGCCGAGCCCCTCGCCGACCCCCTCGTAGTGGCCCCGCAGCGGCTGGAGTTCACCGAGACCGAGCTGCCGGCACCGCCCGCGCCCGCCATCCCCGAGGGCACCGCCGTCACCGTGCTCGGCGGCGGCGCACTGGGCACCCTCGTCGCCGAGCGGCTGCGGGAGGCGGGCGCGCTGCCGCAGACCGTGCCCGAGGGGCAGCGGCTCCCCGAGCACATCGGCGAGATCGTCATCCACCTGCACTCGCTGGAGTCGCCGGACACCACGCTCCCGGAGACCTTCCCCCTCTTCCAGGGCGTCCTCGCCGCGGGCCCGAAGCGGCTGCTCGCGGCCGACCGCCGAGCCCAGGGCGCCGCGTCCGGGCTGCGGGGCTTCTTCCGCAGCGTCTCCCGCGAGTACGAGGAGACCGCCGCGACCCTCGTCGAGGTGGGCGCCGACGACGACCCGGAGACGGTCGCCCGCGTCCTCGTCGCCGAACTCGGCGCCACCGAGGGCGAGCCCGTCGTACTCGCCGAGGGCGGACGCCGCCGTGCGCTGCGGCTCACCCCCACCGATCTGGGCGCCGTCGCCGCGGCGGGCGCCGGACCGGCCGGCGACGGCGCCGCCGAGGCGGCTGCCGCCGGACTCGACCGCGACTCGGTGCTGCTGCTGGTCGGCGGCGCCCGCGGCATCACCGCGCGCTTCGCCCGCACGGTCGCCGCCGCGAGCCGCTGCCGCATCGAACTGCTGGGCCGCACCCCCGCGCCCCCGCAGGCCGAGGACCCGGCGACGGCCGCCGCCCGCGGACGCGACGAGCTGCGCAGCGCCTTCATCGGCTCCGGCATGACCTCGCCCGCCGAGATCGAGCGCGCGGTCTCCGCGGTGCTCGCCGAGCGCGAGGTCCGCGAAACCCTCGCGGACCTGCGGGAGTCGGGCAGCCAGGCCCGCTACCACTCCGTCGACGCCCTCGACGAGGAGGCGGTACGGGCCGTGGTGAAGGAGGTGCACGCGGAGCACGGCAGGCTCGACGGAGTCGTCTACGCGGCCGGCGTCATCGAGGACAAGCTGATCGCCGAGAAGTCGCCCGAGTCCTTCCGCCGCGTCTTCGCCACCAAGGCCGACGGCGCCCGTGTGCTGCTCGACGCGCTCGGCGCGCTGCCCGAATCGCCGCGCTTCGCCGTGCTGTTCGGCAGCATCGCCGGCGCGCTGGGCAACCGCGGGCAGGCCGACTACGCCGCCGCCAACGACGCCCTGGAGGAGCTGGCCAGGCGCTGGTCCACCGAGGACCGCCGCGGTCTGACCGTCCACTGGGGCCCCTGGGCGCCGGCGGACGGACCGGCCACCGGCGGCGGCATGGTCACTCCGGAGCTGATGCGCTCCTACGCGGCCCGCGGCATCAAGCTCATCGACCCCGAGGAGGGGCCGCTGAGCCTGCTGCGCGAACTCGCATGGGGAGCGCCGACGGTGCACGCGGTCGTCGCCGCTGCATCCGGATGGTGACGGCGGTGTCCGCCCCCACGCCCGCCCGCGCACCGGTCGCGATCGTCGGCATGGCCGCTCTGTTCCCGGGCGCCGGCGATCTGGACCGCTACTGGGAGAACATCGTCGGCGGCGTCGACGCGATCACCGAGGTGCCCGAGGGCCGCTGGGACGAGGAGTTCTACGCGGCCTGGGGGTCCCCCCGGACGGAGTCCGGGGGAGGGCCCCGGCGCGCCGACCGCGTCTACTGCCGGCGCGGCGGATTCATCGACGACACCGCCGAGTTCGACCTGATGCGGTTCGGCATCATGCCCAACTCGGTGCCCGGGACCGAGCCCGACCAGCTGATCGCCCTCGATGTGGCGCACCGCTCCATCGAGGACGCCGGCGGGGACGGTGTGCTGCCGGGCGACCGGCAGCGGGCAGGGGTCGTGCTGGGCCGGGGCGGCTATCTCACGCCCGGCCTGGTACGGCTCGACCAGCGCGTGCGTACGAGCAACCAGGTCGTGCGCACACTCCGCGAACTCGTGCCGGAGCTGGGCGAGGAGAGGCTGGAGGAGGTGCGTTCGGCGTTCGCGGCGCAACTCGGGCCCGAGGCGCCCGAGTCGGCCATCGGGCTCGTGCCGAACCTGGCGGCCTCCCGGGTCGCCAACCGGCTCGATCTGCGCGGCCCCGCCTACACCGTCGACGCCGCGTGCGCCTCGTCGCTCGTGGCCGTCGACCACGCGGTGCGCGAACTTGACGCGGGCCGCTGCGACATCATGCTCGCCGGCGGCGTCCACCACTGCCACGACATCACCCTGTGGTCCGTCTTCAGCCAGCTCGGCGCGCTCTCGCGCAGCGAGCGGATACGCCCGCTGCACCGCGGCGCTGACGGCGTGCTGATCGGTGAGGGCACCGGCGTCGTGGTGCTCAAGCGGCTGGAGGACGCCGAACGCGACGGCGACCGCGTCTACGCCGTGATCCGCGGTACGGGAGTGGCCAGCGACGGCCGCTCCGCGAGCCTGTTCAACCCCGACCCCGGCGGCCAGGTGCGGGCCGTGCGCCAGGCGTGGGACGCGGCGGGGCTCGATCCGCTGGCCCCCGGGGCGGTCGGGCTGCTGGAGGCGCACGGCACCGCCACGCCCGCGGGCGACGAGGCCGAACTGACCACGCTGGCCGAGGTGTTCGGCCCGTACGAGGAGAGCGGAGCCGGTCCGCGCGCGGCCATCGGCTCCGTCAAGTCGATGATCGGGCACACCATGCCCGCAGCGGGCGTCGCCGGGCTGATCAAGGCCGCCCTCGCCGTCCACCACGGCGTGCTGCCGCCGACGCTGCACTGCGACGATCCGCACCCGGGCCTCGCCCGTACCCGCTTCGCGCCGCTCGACCGGGCACACCCCTGGGAGGAGCCGGCGGGCGGAGGGCCGCGCCGGGCGGGCGTCAACGCCTTCGGCTTCGGCGGCATCAACGCCCATGTCGTGCTGGAGCAGCCGGCGCAGCGACCGGCGGCGACGGCGGCGGCCCCGGCGGCGTCGGGGCCCGCCGAGTCCGCGCAGTCCGCGCAGTCCGCGCAGTCCGCGGAGTCCGCCGTCTCGACTGCCGCCTCCGCCCCGGCCGTTGACGCCGCCGCGCCCGGGCCGGCGTCCGCGCCCGTGGCCGCCGCCTCCGTCGCCGAGCCCGAGCGCGTGCTGCGCCTCGCCGCCGACGGGCCGCAGGCCCTCGCGGACCTCCTGGACCGCGACGACGCCTCCGTGCTGGCCGCCGGCATCGACGAGCGCGCCTCCGTGAGCGCACCCTGCCGGCTCGGCATCGTCGATCCCACGGCCCGCCGCCTGAAGCTGGCACGCAAGGCGGTCGCCAAGGGCCTTCCGTGGCCGGGCCGCAGCGACGTGTGGTTCAGCCCGCGCCCGATACTGGGCGCCGCCGGCGGCCGCACCGCGTTCGTGTTCCCGGGCCTGGAGGCCGAGTTCGACCCGCGGGCGGAGAGGCTGGCGGAGCGGTTCGGGCTGGACTTCTCCCTCGGCCGTGACGCGGAGGTCGGCGACGTCGGCCGGCACGGAGCGGCCGTCTTCCAGCTGGGCAGGATCCTCGACGCGTCGCTGCGCAGGCTCGGCGTCGTCCCCGACGCCGTCGCGGGCCACAGCGTCGGCGAGTGGACGGCGATGGCGTGCGGCGGGATACACGCCGCGGACGAAGTCGACGCTTTCCTCGCGCAGTTCGACCCGGACGCGCTGCGCGTGCCGGGTGCCGTCTTCGGCGTGCTCGGCATGCCCGCCGAGGAGGTGCTCGCGGAGCTGCACGGGCGCGGCGACGTGGTGCTCTCCCACGACAACGCCCCCAACCAGTCGATGATCTGCGGCCCCGAGGAGGCCGTCGAGGCGATCGTGCTGCGCATGCGGTCGCGCGGAGTGATCGGGCAGGTGCTGCCGTTCCGCTCCGGCTTCCACACGCCGATGCTCGCCCCCTACCTCGGGCCGATCCGCGGCGCCGCCGAGACCTACCGGCTGCATCCGCAGACCACGCCCGTCTGGTCGGCCACCACCGCGTCGCCCTATCCCGAGGACCCGGACGACGTACGGGAGTTGTTCGTACGGCATCTGCTGGAGCCCGTGCGCTTCCGGCAGTTGATCCTCGCCATGTACGACGCGGGCCACCGCGCGTTCATCCAGCTCGGCGCCGGACAGCTCGGCTCGCTCATCGACGACACGCTCTCCGGGTGCGACCGGCTGGTCGTCTCCGCGCACGCGGGCACGCGCGACAGCCTCGCGCAGCTGCGCCGCGTCGTCACCGCGCTGTGGGTCGAGGGCGCCGAACCGGACGTCGTGCCCCTGCTCGGCGACGGGCACACGGGCGCCGCGACGGGGGAGGGCGCTTCCCGCCGTACGCCGCCGGCACGGCCCGGGATACGCCTGGACCTCGACGGGGCGCTGTTGTCGCTGCCGGAGAGGATGCGGGGAAGCCTCTCGGACGCGGCCGGCCCCGCGACGGCGAACGCACCTCAGGGACCGCACGCACCGGACCCCGGGGCCCCGGCCTCGCCCGCCGAACCTGCCTCGCCCGCCGCGCCGGCCGAGTCCGCCCCGGCCGCCTCCGTCGCCCGGCTGGAGCAGGCGAGCGCCCGCGACCAGCTCGCGGCCGAACTCGCCGCGCTGCTCGGCGACACGGCGTCGGCCGCCGCCGACGTGCTCGACGCCGGGGCCCGCCGCTGCGGACGTCCCGTACGCCCCGC
The DNA here is from genome assembly GCF_012726265.1 of Streptomyces sp. HNM0575. GTDB lineage: Bacteria > Actinomycetota > Actinomycetes > Streptomycetales > Streptomycetaceae > Streptomyces. The sequence continues at coordinate 227,422 of NZ_JAASAG010000005.1, forward strand.
GCACCAGGTGCCGCGGCCACGGAGGCCCGCCGACGAAGCACACCCGCCCGTCGGCCCGCGGCCGCTCGGCGCCGCGCCCGAACCCCCGCGCCACGAGGGGCCTCCGCGTCACGAGGGGCCTCCGCGCCACGAAGGCCCGGCCGCCGGGCCGCCGTCGCCGTCCGTGCCGTCGGTGCTGCGCGTCGGCGTCGAGGAGATGCCGTACCTGCTCGACCACTGCTTCTTCCGGCAGCGGCCCGGCTGGCCCGAGGTCGCCGACCGCTGGCCGATCGTGCCCGCGACCACCGTGATCCGGCACATCATGGAGATCGCCGAGCTGGCCGTGCCCGGCATGCGCGCCGTCGGGCTGCGTGACGTGCGGCTGCTGAAGTGGATCGAGGCCGTGCCCGCCCACGATGTTCCGGTCGCCGTGCGCCGTATCGCACCCGGCGAGGTCGAGGTGGAGCTGACCGGCTCGTCCCGCGCCGTCGTCGCCGTCGCACCGCGCCACGCTCCTCCGGACTCCGTCCGGGAGGTGCCCCCGGAGCCGTGGCCCGTGGACCCGTCCGCGGACCGGGTGCCGCAGATGCGCGCCGAGCAGCTCTACACGGAGCGGTGGATGTTCCACGGGCCGCGCTTCCAGGGCGTGAGCGAGCTGACGGCCATCGGCGACCGCCATGTGCGCGGGGTGCTCACCGCGCCGGAGGCGCCCGGCTCGCTGCTGGACAACGTCGGCCAGCTGCTGGGCTACTGGATCATGGCGACGCTCACCGAACGTACGACGGTCTTCCCGGTGAGCATCGACCGGATACGCTTCCACGGCCCCGAACCCGGCGTCGGCGAGCGCCTGACGTGCTCGATCCGCATCACCGGCGTCACCGAGACCTCGCTCACCGCTGACATGCAGCTGCTCCACGAGGGCTGCGTGTGGGCGGAGTTGACCGGCTGGACCGACCGCCGCTTCGACACCGACCCCGGCATACGGGCCGTCGACCGCTTCCCCGGCTCCAACACGCTCTCCACGCAGCACCCCGAGGGCTGGTCGCAGGTGCACGAGCGCTGGCCCGACCTGGCCACGCGCGAGCTGATCATGCGCAACATGCTCGGCGGCGCGGAGCGCGAGGGGTACGCCGGGCTTCCTCCCCTGCGCAGAAGGCAGTTCCTGCTCGGGCGCATCGCCGCGAAGGACGCCGTGCGCGGACTGCTGTGGGCCGAGGGGGAGGGCGACGTCTATCCGGCGGAGCTGGCGGTGCACAACGACGACGAGGGCAGGCCCTTCGTACGGGGCGTGCACGGGCGCGGCGTCGGCGAGCTGACGGTCTCCATCGCCCACCGCGGCGAGTGCGGTGTCGCCATCGCCCGGCGCGGACCGTGCGGCATCGACGTCGAAGAGGTCATCGCCCGGCCGTCGTCCACGGTCGAGGCGTCCTGCGGGACGCGTGAACTCGCCCTGCTGCGCGGTCTGTCCGGGGCCCCGGACGGCGAGGACGCCTGGTTCACGCGTTTCTGGGCGGCGAAGGAGGCCGTCGCGAAGCTGCTCGGCACCGGTCTGCGGGGCCGTCCGTCCGACTACGAGGTCGTAGCGGCGGACACCGGCCGGCTCGAGGTGCGTCACGGGGGCGACTCGTACGAGGTGCGGGTCCGGGAAACAACGAATCCGCCGGGCTTGCCCGAGCGGCGGTATGTGGTCGCGTGGACGGCCGCCCACGAGGAATCAGGAGTGCGAGATGACCACTGACGCGACCGGCGTCGCACCTGCGCAGCCGGGGCACGACCCCGCGCGGGTCGGAACCGATCCGGGGGCCGTGCTGTCGGACATCGCCGGCATGCTCCGCGAACTGCTCGAAGAGTACGGCTTCGACGAGGCCGAGATCGGACGGGAGACCACCTTCCACGAGGACCTGGAGCTGGAGAGCATCGACCTGGTGCAGCTGTCCGGCTCCCTGCGCGAGCACTACGGCGACCGCGTCAACTTCGCCGAGTTCGTCGCCGACCTCGAACTCGACCAGATCATCGCGCTCACCGTCGGGCAGCTGGTGGACTACGTCGTCGCGTCGCTGCGCGCCACGGAAGCAGGCTGATACCGGATGAAGATCCGCACCGGAGACATCACCACGCATGTGCAGCACCTTCCCGCGGCAGCGAGGGAAGGGCGGCAGGGGGAGCCGCCTGTCGTGGTGTTCGTGCACGGGCTGCTGACCGACAGCCTGGCCAGTTACTACTTCACGCTCGGGCCCGCGTTCGCGGCGGCGGGCATCGACGTCATCATGTACGACCTGCGCGGGCACGGCCGCAGCGACCGCCCCCCGTCCGGCTACCAGGTGGAGTGCTTCGTCGACGACCTGGTCGCCCTGCTGGACGCGCTCGGCGAGCGGCGGCAGGTGCACGTGGTGGGCAACTCGTTCGGCGGCACGGTCGCCGCCGGCGTCGCCGCCTGGTATCCGGAGCGGATCGCCACCCTCACCCTGATCGAGGCCGAGCCGCCGGTCCAGCGGTGGACGCAGCACATGGCGGAGGGACTCGCCCTCGCCAAGGAGCAGTTGGTGCACGAGGAGGTCATCGACTGGATCAAGGAGAACCGCGGCGCGCAGACCGCGCGCCTCTCGCGCATCGCAGGCCGCATCCTCAACTCCACCACGCTGGGCGCCGAGGTCTGGAGCGGACGCGTCATAGACGACGACCTGTCGGCGATCACCTGCCCGGTGCTGGCGATATTCGGCGAGGAGTCCGGGCTCGTCGAGCAAGTGCCGCTTTTCGAGAGCGCGTTGGAGCGCTGCCGTACGGTCGTGCTCCCGGACCAGGGGCACTCCGTACTGGTGGAGCGCACCAAGGAGACCCGCGAGCTGCTGCTGGAGTGGATAAGCGAGCACGACCTGCCCGAGCACCACGACGCACGCCCGGCGGAGCACCCCGGCGACCGCGCGGCAGAGCACGAACCGGCAGCGCACGGACTGGCAGAGCAGGAGCTGGCAGAGCACGAATCGGCAGCGCACGGACTGGCAGAGCACGAACTGGCAGAGGCCGTACGGTGACTCGCTTCCTCTTCGTCGTCCCCCCGCTGGTCGGGCACATCAACCCGCTGCTCGGGGTCGCCGCCGAACTCGGCCGCCGGGGCCATCACGTGGCCTGGGCCGGGTACGGCGACCAGATCCGCCGCCTGGCGGGAGACGGCGCCGAGGTACACGAGACGCGGATGCCGGACGCGGGCCTGCGCAGGCCGCCCCAGCTGACCGGACCCGCCGCCTTCCGCTTCCTGTGGGAGGACTTCTTCGCGCCGCTGGCCGGGCTCATGGCGCCCGGCGTCGACGCGGCGGTCCGCGCCTTCGGCCCGGACGTGGTCGTCGCGGACCAGCACGCCGTCGCCGGTGCGCTCGTCGCCGAGCGGCACGGCATCCCGTACGTCACATCGGTGACCACCTCGGCCGAACTCGTCGATCCGCTGTCCTCGATGCCGAAGGTGGACGCCTGGCTCAAGGGCATCTTCGCCTCACTGCGGGAGGAGTTCGGCGACGCCGGCCGCAGCGACGACCCGCGCTTCTCGCCGCACGGCGTCATCGCCTTCACCGGCCGCGCCCTCCTCGGGGAGAGCCCGCTGCCGTGGGACGGCGTGCGGCTGGTGGGCCCGGCGATCGCCGCCCGGCAGGCCGGCTGCGACTTCCCGTACGAGGAGCTGGATCCCGCGCGCCGCAAGGTGCTTGTGACCCTGGGCACGGCCAACGCCGACGCCGGCGGACGCTTCTTCGGCGAGGCGGTCACCGCCCTGGAGGCGATGCGCGACTCCGTGCAGGGCGTCGTCGCCGACCCGGGCGGGCTGCTCGACGGCGGCCTTACGGCGCGGCTGCGCGAGGAGTGCGGGCTGCTGGTCCGCGAGTACGTGCCGCAGCTCGAACTGCTTCCCCACATCGACGCCGTCGTCTGCCACGGCGGCCACAACACCGTGTGCGAATCGCTGTGGCACGGCGTACCCCTCGTCGTCGCGCCGATCCGCGACGACCAGCCGATCGTCGCGGGCCAGGTCGTCGGCGCGGGCGCCGGAGTACGGGTCCGCTTCAACCGCGTGGACGCGGCGCGGCTGGGAGCCGCGGTCGAAGCGGTGCTCGATCCGGCCGGGGGCCACCGTGCCGCCGCCGAGAAGGCCGGCCGTTCCCTCCGCGACGCCGGCGGCACGGGGACCGCCGCCGAGCACCTCGTCCGTATCGCAGCACGGCCGGCGAACTGCCGGGCGGCAGGCTGACCTTCGTCCGACAGCGACCGACCAGCGACCAGCGACCTGTAGGACCTCACATGACGACGGCTCCCGGAACCCACGAGCCCTTCGGGTTCCTCCAGGGCTCCCGGCCCCAGGCTCCGCCACCGCAGTATCCGACGCCGCCCGACCGGCCCGGAGACCCGCGGGCCAGCGTGCTGCGCATCGACCACCGCAAGCGCGCGCCGCTGCGGGTGCTGATGGGGTACGCCCGTCCCCACCGCTTCGTGCTGCTCGCGACGCTGATGCTCGTGCTCACCTCCAGCGGGGCCGGTCTGATGCAGCCGCTCGTGGCACAGGACGTGCTCTCCTCCCTCGCGGACGGCGGCGACGTCAAAGGTCCGGTGATCCTGCTCGGCGCGCTCGTGGTGGCGGGCGCGGGACTGACGGGGCTCCAGTCGTGGTGGCAGCAGCGCACCTCGGAGCGCGTGGTGCGGCGCGTACGGCAGGACCTGGTGTTCCGGCTGATCAGGCTGCGCGTACCGGAGCTGGACCGGCGTCCGCCCGGCGACCTCATCGCCCGTGTCACCTCGGACAGCACGCTGCTTCAGAACGCCGCCACCGAGGGCCTGATCATGATCGCCAACGGCCTCCTGAGCATCGTCGGCGCCGGCGTGCTGATGGGCATCGTGCACCTGCCGCTGCTCGGTGTGACGGTGGGCGTGCTGGTGACCGTGGGCCTGGTGATGGGCGGGATCCTCCCGCGCATCCGCAAGGCCGTCGCCCGCGCACAGGAGTCGATCGGCGCGGTGGGCTCGGCGCTGGACCGCACGCTCGGCGCCGCCCGCACGGTGAAGGCCAACGGCGCGGAGGACCGCGAGACGGAGGTCGCCGACCGCGCCATCGAAGGCGCGTACAAGGCGGGCCTCGTGGGCGCCAAGTACGTGGCGCTGGTCAAGATCCTCTCCGGTGTCTCCATCCAGGCGGCGTTCCTGGCGGTGCTCGGGGTCGGCGGTGCGCTCGTCGCCAACGGCGACCTGAAGACACCGCAGTTGATCGCCTTCCTGCTGTACGTCTTCTATCTGGCGAGCCCCATCGGCTCGCTCGTCGCGGGGCTCGGCATGCTCCAGCAGGGTCTGGGCGCCGTGGGCCGCATCGAGCAGATCAAGCGGATGGCCGTCGAGGCCGACGTCGACGAGGAGCCGGGGGAGCAGGCGGCCATGCCGCGGCATCCGCAGGCGGGCGGGCCCGCGGGCGGACACGTCGACGGGCAGGCGCACGGCCAGTCGCACGGCCAGGGCCACGGTCAGCTGAGCGGCCACGGACAGGCGCACGGGCACGGTCAGGCGCAAGGCCATCCGTACGCCCGCATGAACGGCCATCCGAACGCCGCCGACGGCGGCGCGGGCCCGCCCGGGAGCCCCGCCTCGACGATGAAGCTGCAAGCCGTAGGCGCGCGGGCCGCCGGGATACGCAGGCCGCCGACCATCGAATTCCGCGACGTGCGCTTCTCCTATCCGGGCCGCGGCTCGGCGTTGAAGGGCATCTCCTACACCATCCCCGGCGGCACACAGACCGCGCTGGTCGGGCTCTCCGGCGCCGGGAAGACCACCATGTTCGCGCTGCTCCAGCGCTTCTACGACCCCTCGGCGGGCCAGATCATCATCGACGGCGTCGACATCGAGAGCATGCGCCGGGCGGAGGTGCGCCGCCGCATCGCATACGTCGAGCAGGACTCCCCGGTGATGGCGGGCACGCTGGAGGACAACCTCAAGTACTCGGCGACGAACGCCTCCGAGGCCGACATCGCCGAGGCGCTGCGCGTGACGCGGCTCGACGCGCTGATCGCACGCCTCCCCGACGGGCTCCGTACGGAGGTCGGCAACCGGGGCGTCTCCCTCTCCGGCGGCGAACGCCAACGCCTCGCGATCGCACGGGCGTTGCTGCGCAAACCGGAGGTCCTGCTGCTGGACGAGGCCACCGCGCAGCTCGACGCGCGCAACGAGCAGGCGCTGCGCGAGGCGGTCGACCAGGCGGCACGCCGGTGCACGGTCATCCTCATCGCGCACCGGCTCTCCACGGTGACGCACGCGGACCAGATCGTGGTGATGGAACACGGCGAGATCCGCGCGCTCGGCAGCCACGAGGAGCTGGTCGAGCGCGACGGCCTGTATCGCGAACTCGCCGCGTCCCAGATGCTCGTGGGAGAGGGGAAGGCGGAATCCGCCCGTACGGGGGCAGGCTCCCCGGACGGGTCGGCCCACGCGGGCACGGACGCCGCGGCGGGCGGTGGCACGAACGGCGTGGCGGGCGGTGGCACGAACGGCGTGGCGGGCGGCGGCACGAACGGTGCGAACAGTGTGGCGGGCGGTGCTCCCGGCGACCGGCCGCAGGCGCCGGGCAACGGCACGGGCCAGAGCCGCCCGGCCCCCGGGCCCGGGAACGGGGGAGCGCCCGCGCCGGGCGGTGCCGGACGGGAGCCACTCCACGGCGCGGCGCCGGGCGGCGCCCCCGGATGGCAGCAACAGCCGGGCCCTGCGCATGAGTCGGGCCCTGCGAATGAACCGGGCCCTGCGCACGAGCCGGGGCCTGCACCTGAGCCGGGACCTCGGGGGGCCGGGACCGGCGCCTTCGGTGCGGGCCCGAAGAGCCCGAACGGTTCCGGCGGTCCCGCCGGGGTGAACGGCGGCGCCGCCGAGGGGCTGCCGCGGCGAACGAGTCCCGCGCAGACGCCCGGAACCGAGCCCGGTTCCGCGCAGACGCCCACCCCTCCCGGCGGCTGGGACGCGTTCGCCGCCAGGCCGAAAGACCCCGTCGAGGGAGCCGCCCCCTCGCCGCACGTACCTCCCGACGCACGGGCGCGCACACCGGAACGGAACCCTTCGCCGCGCGAGGGGTGACTTCCGTGCCGTGCCCGCGCGGGAATCGCGGCAGCAACTCCCGCCCCCCGCAGGGGAATTCGGGCGCCGTCGGAGCCGTAGCGCACAGGTGAAGGGCGCCCGCCGGTGTGGCGGACGCCCTTCACATTCCCGCCCGGCGGCGGCGTGCTGCCCGGCGCTGTGCCCGGGCCGTGTGCCCGGTCAGCCCATGAGCGGGTTGAGCGCGGCGAGGTAGCCGTCCCGGTGTCCTTCGACGTTCGGGTGGTAGGACTCGTTGAGCTTGTCCCACTCCAGGCTGGTGACCCATTCATCGTTGCCGGAGCAGATGGTGTGGGGGTCGAAAACGGGACGCGCGTCCAGGAACGTGAAACCTGCTTCCTTCGCACGCGCCGCCGTGACCTCGGCGAGGGTGTCGGCCGCGGAGTTCAGCGCGGACCGCTCCTTGTCGCTCAGGCCGAGAATGCCGCAGTCACCTCCAATTGTGTAAAGGCGCGGATATCCGACGACTATGACTTTCGCGGACGGAGCCGCCGCACGCACGGCGGCGTACGTCTTCGAAAGCGCGGGCGACAGCGTGCTGTTCGCAGCGGCCTTCGCCGTGTCGACCGCGGCTATGCAGTCGGCGTCGTCCGCGGTGAGGATGCAGTTCTTCAGCACGTCCACGAATCCGACGTCGTTGCCGCCGACCTGGATCGTCACCAGGGACGTGTCCGGGGTCAGCTGACCGGCCTGCGTGTTCATGACGTCGGCCGTGGTCGCGCCGGAACAGGCCGCCTCCACGAAACCGACCTCAGGGTGAGCGGCGGCCCACAGCCTGGGGTACGAAGCGGGCCCACGCCGGCAGGCGTCGTCCGGATCGTCGTAGCTCCGCGTTCCTACGGCAACGGTGTAGGAATCGCCCAGCGCCACATATTTGCCCGCGGCAGCCTGTGATCCCGGAGCGACGAAGGCTATGGCCACCGTCGCGAGCAATGCGGCGAACAGCAGCTTCAACGAGCGCATGAAGTTGTCTTCTCCGAAGGTGGGGGATGAGAACAGGACAACTCAGAAATAGCAGCAGGCTCGCGCGCGTGGGTACGTACCGGCGCGTAATTTTTGGATCACGATTCGATAAAGCCAGCGCTTCTGGATCATGTTTCGGTGATCCATTTCCGGCTCGTCGCCAGGTGCAATACCGGCAAATGCGGGCGACTTTCTTGAAGGATTTCCGGCGTAGTCGGAGAGAAAATTGCCGACGCGATTTCCGGAACACCGCGGGCCCGTTTCGGCTCCGATCGCGGGGTGTCGCCGGCCGTTGCCCCGCCCGCGGTGCCGACCTGCCGTGAAGAGCCTTCACGTGCCGCTCACGTCTCCCGCCCTCTCCCGTCACTCCGTCAACAGGCCCTCCACGGCTTCGCGTTCGCAACCGGCGGAGCGGTGCCCGCGCCCGGGACGGGCCGCCATGCGTAGCTCGTTCGGGCGAGGGCCGGGTCGCAGTACGGTTCGCCGCCCCCGCACCGCTTACCTTCCCGGCATGCACGTAACGAAGAACCGCTCCGGGGGCGCGGCGAACGCGGCACCGCACGCCCCGGCCGACTCCGACTCCCAACAGACCGCAGCCGCAGGCCCGTTACGCACACCCGTGGTCACCGCGCTGCATCTGGCGGCGTTCCGCACGCTGCGCGACCGCACCGTCCCGCTCGCCCCGGTCACGCTGCTGAGCGGCCCGAGCGGCAGCGGCAAGTCGGCCGCGCTGGAGGCTTATGAGGCGCTGGCCAGGCTCGGCGGAGGCGAGGCCCTGGGCGAGGTCTTCGGCCGTGCGTCCGGCGGCGCGAGCGCCTACGTTCCCCACCGCTCCCGGCCGGACGGCGAGGGACGGCGCGGCTTCCGCCTCGGCTGCACCGTCGACGGACCCGCCGGGGCGGTGCGGTTCGACCTCGCCGTGCAGGCCGAGCCCCAACTGCTCGTCGCCGGCGAGCGATTGTCCCTTCCCGGCGGCCGCACGCTGCTGACGACGGCCCTGCGCGACCCCGTGCGGGCCGCCGTCCGCGCCGAGTGGCACAGCGCCGGCGCCGGACGCACCACGCGTGCCCGTATGCCGGCCGACCGGCTCGCAACCGCCCAGCTGCCGCTGCGAGTCGCCGGCGGCACGGAGGAGGAGCGCCGGGTGCTGGCCGCCGCCGAGCAGGTGGTCGTGGCGCTCCGTTCCGTCTTCGCGTGCGATCCGCGCCCGGAGACGATGCGCGACCCGGTGCCCGCGGCGGACACCCTGCTGCGCGGCGGCTGCGACAACCTGGCTGCCGTGCTGCGCCGCACGCGTACGGAGTGCTCGGTGCGGCACGGCTATCTCGTGGAGGCGTTGCGCGCCGGGTGCGCGGGTCCGGTCGAGGATCTGATCGCCGACGTCTCGCACGAGCGGGACGACAGGGGGCGTGTGCGCGCGGTCCTCGTACGGGACGCCGCCCGCGAGCCGGGCCGCGCCATGGCCCCAGCCGCTTCCACCACCGCCTCCGCTTCCACCACCGCCCCCGCTTCCACCACCGCCCCCGCTTCCACCACCGCCCCTGCTCCCGCTTCCGTACGCACGCCCCTGGAGTGCCTGGGCGACGGGGAGTTGCGCTACGCCGCGCTGTGCATGGTGCTGCTGACGGGCCCGGGCGTGCTGTCGATGGATCCCGCCCAGGAGGTGCTTCCGGCGCGGCAGGCGCTGACGGTGCTGGCGGACGGTTTCGACCGCGGCCTGGACGCGCGGCAGACGGCCGAACTGACCGCGCTTGCGGTGCGGATGGGAGAGCGGGGACATGTGAGACTGCTGGCCGCCGTGAGCGATGCCGGGCGTGCGGGGGAGGAGGCGGCGCGGCACCCCGAGGTGTCCCTGGTAGACCTGGGGGGTGAGTGAATTCCCCTCTTCTCCGTCTTCTCCCTCTGCTTCGTCCGCTTCCCCCGCGTACCCGGGCGGTCATCCGTCCCGGCCCGTCCCGCCGTCGGGGGAGCCCGAGCAGCCCGTATCGGTGGCCCGACTGCAAGGCAGGCTCGCGGAGTTCGCCGCAGCACGCGACTGGGGCCGGTACCACACGCCGAAGAATCTGGCCGCCGCGCTGAGCGTCGAGGCGTCCGAACTCGTGGAGATCTTCCAGTGGCTGACGCCCGAGGAGTCGGCCCGCGTGATGGAGCGGCCCGACTCCGCGCACCGGGTGGAGGACGAAGTCGCGGACGTCCTCTCGTATCTGCTCCAGTTCTGCGAAGTGCTGGGCATCGACGTCCTGAAAGCGCTTGCCGCGAAGATCGAGCGCAACGAGAAGCGTTTCCCGGTAGCCGGAAGCGGTCACTCTATGAAGTGACGAAGTTATTCGCGGCAGGCAGTATGTCCGGATTCCTCTCAATTACCCCGGCTTACATGCCTATTGGTAGTCACTCTCCGTAGTGACTTGTGGAGGGAGGTGGCGTAGGTGGATGCGGCGCATCTCATCAAGGCCACCCGGCACGCGCTCGCCGAGTGCGAGTCCGTGGAGGAGATCATCGCCGAATCATGGCAGGTGCAAGCGCTCGCGGGGGCGATCGGAAGCCATCTCGCGGCATACGGCCCGCGGTCGGTGCATGCGGAGGCGCTCGGCCTGAGCGAGGCCGGCACGCAACCGCGCCGCACGAGCGCGGGATCCGGGGCGCGCACCGGCGAGACGCGCGAGGTGCGTGCCGACAAGCTCTCCCAGATCCAGGACCCGAGGAGCGCGCTGTCCGACCTGAGCGGGCTGCTGGCGGAGGCGGGCGTCGCCCTCGTGCTCGTGGCCGTCACCGCCCGCGAGGAAGGCCTGTATTGGGAGTGCATCGAAGCCATCGACGCCGCCGACGAGTCGGAGGACCACGTCTCGGGAATTCTGCGCAGGCTGGAGGCGCACGAGCACGGCCCGGCGGCATGAACTCCACGCACCCGCGCGACCCCGGAGGGACGTGAATCCGGTGAGGCAGGATGGACGTCATGAGGCTGCGCGTATTCACCGAACCACAGCAGGGGGCGAGCTACGAGACGCTGCTGAGCGTCGCGAAGGCCGCCGAGGAACTGGACTTCGACGCCTTCTACCGTTCCGACCACTACCTGACCATGGGCGGGGACGGTCTCCCCGGGCCGACCGACGCCTGGATCACCCTCGCCGGGCTGGCCCGTGAGACCAGCCGCATCAGGCTCGGCACGCTGATGACCGCCGCCACCTTCCGGCTGCCGGGCCCGCTCGCCATCCAGGTCGCGCAGGTCGACGCCATGTCGGGCGGCCGGGTCGAACTGGGCCTGGGCACCGGCTGGTTCGAGCAGGAGCACACGGCGTACGGAATCCCGTTCCCGAAGGAGAAGTTCGGGCGGCTGGAGGAGCAGCTGGAGATCGTCACCGGGCTGTGGTCGACGCCGCAGGGCGAGAAGTTCAGCTACGACGGCAGGTACTACGCCCTGACGGACTCGCCCGCGCTTCCGAAACCGGCCCAGCCCAGGGTGCCGGTGCTCGTCGGCGGCTACGGCAAGGTCCGTACGCCCGCTCTCGCCGCCCGCTTCGCCGACGAGTTCAACATCCCCTTCGCCTCGATCGAGGACACCGAGCAGCAGTTCGCGCGGGTGCGGGCCGCCGCGGAGAAGGCGGGCCGTCCGGCGGAGGACATCGTCCTCTCCAACGCGCTCGTGGCGTGCGTGGGCAAGGACGACGCCGAGACCGCCCGCCGGGCCGCGGCCATCGGACGGGACGTGGAGGAGCTCAAGGAGAACGGCCTGGCCGGCTCGCCCGCCGAAGTCGTCGACAAGATCGGCCGCTATGCGCAGACCGGCTCCTCCCGCATCTACCTCCAGATCCTCGACCTGCACGACCTCGACCACCTCCGGCTGATCTCCGAACAGGTACGGACGCAGCTGACGTGACCCGTCCCGCCGTTCCGCTGAGCACCGCGCTGGCCCGCGGCCCGCTCGTGCTGGACGGCGGGCTCTCCAACCAGCTGGAGGCCCAAGGCTGCGATCTGTCCGACGAGTTGTGGACGGCGCGGCTGCTGCGCGACGGTCCGGGGCAGATCGAGGCCGCGCACGCCGCGTATGTACGTGCGGGCGCGCGGATGCTCATCACCGCCAGCTATCAGGCCTCCTTCGAGGGCTTCGCGAGAGCGGGCGCGGGGCGGCGCGAGGCGGCGGCGCTCTTCGGCCGCAGCGTCGCGCTGGCCCGCACGGCGGCTGGCCCGCACGAGGTGTGGGTCGCGGCATCGGTGGGGCCGTACGGCGCGGTCCGCGCGGACGGCGGCGAGTACCGCGGCCGGTACGGGCTGAGCGTGCGCGAGCTGGTCCGCTTCCACCGCCCGCGGATCGAGGCGCTGGCCGCGGCCGAGCCGGACGTGCTCGCCCTGGAGACGGTCCCCGACGCCGACGAGGCGGAGGCGCTGCTGCGGGCCGCGGACGGCTGCGGCGTACCGGTGTGGCTGAGCTTCACCGTCGAGGGCGACCGCACCCGCGCGGGCCAACCCCTCGCGGACGCCTTCGCGTTGGCGGCCGGAGCGGACCAGGTCGTCGCGGTGGGCGTCAACTGCTGCGCCCCGGAAGACGTCGACCACGCCGTCGAGCTGGCGGCGGCCACGACGGGCAAACCGGTCGTGGCCTACCCCAACAGCGGCGAGCGCTGGGGCGGTTCCCCCGCGGCCGGCGCCCCGGAAGGCGGTGAGTCCGGCCGCGCATGGCACGGCACGAACACCTTCGCCGCCGGGCGCCCGGACACACAGGACGCCGCTGCGCCCCGGTCCTGGGCCCAAGGCTGGGCGGATCGGGGCGCACGGCTGATCGGCGGCTGCTGCCGTGTCGGTCCGGCTCAAGTCGCGGAGCTGGCACGGGAGTCGGCGTCCTGACGTCCGGGGGAAGCGCAGGCCGGGCCATGTGCCCATGGATTCGGACTGCCGCAATCGACAGCGGACGACGTCCAGGTGCCGGCTCCCGTCTCAACTCCCGCTGCGGGCTCCGGCGCTGTGGGCGACGGCCCATTCGAGCGAACGGCCCACGACCTCTTCCCAGCCCTTCTCCCCGACGGTGAAGTGCGACCTGCCCGGGAACTCCATGTAGTGGGTGACGCCGGACTTGTAGCGCCGGTGGTTCTCCTTGACCACGGACGCGGGGACCGTGCGGTCGGCGTCGCCCGCGACGAACAGCAGCGGGGCGCGGTCCGCCTTGCGGTAGTCGACCCGAGTGGCGGCGCGCGGGGTGAAGTTGGCCAGCGCCGCCTGGAACAGCGGACGTGCCGGAGCGGGCACGTGGTGGTTCGACCAGGCCTCCCGGGCGTCCTCCTCGCTCAGGGCGTTGGCGAAGCCCCAGTGGAACTGCGCGGGAGTCAGCGGCACTCCCCGGTTCAGGTTGAACGGGTTGCCGACGGCGGGCAGCGCGGCACGAAGTTGCGCGGGCGGCAGTCCGAAGACGCCCTTGGTCTGCCCCGGGTGGATGGCGACACCCGCGGCGCCGAGCCCGCGGTCGAGCAGAAGCTGCGTCACCAGGCCGCCCACGGAGTGCCCCATGACGATGGGCGGCGTGTCCAGCCTGCTGATCAACTCGGCGTGGTGGTCGGTGACTTCGGTGACCCCGAGCCCGCCGACCAGTGACGGATGGGCGCGCAGCTCCTCGATGGGACGGTCCATGCGGGGCCAGGTCGGGGCGATGACCCTGTAGCCGCGGTCTTCCAGGTACGAGACCCAGTCGTGCCAGCTCAGCGGGGTCATCCAGAGGCCGTGTATGAGCACGACGGTGTCGGGCGCGGTGGTGCTCAGCGGTACCAGCTCCTAGGGAGAACGATCGGTCTTTCTCCTTACGCTATGTGCACCGCCGGCCACTGTCAACGCACTGTCAACGCAAGGAAGATCGGCTGTTCAGTACGGTGATGGCATGAGTCCCGGATTCCCCGACACGGAGTCAGCAGCCAGTCCGTCCGCCCCCCGGGACCGGCTCCTGGCCACCGCGTCCGGACTGTTCTACGCGGAGGGCATCCACGCCGTCGGCGTCGAGCGCCTCATCACCGAGGCGAGAGTGACCCGTGCGACCTTCTACCGGCACTTCGGCGGCAAGGAGGAACTCGTCACGGCCTACCTGGAGGCACAGGACGGTGCGCTGCGCGCCCAGTACGACAAGGCGGCCCAACTGATCGACGAGCCCGCCGACTTGCTTCGCGCGCTCGTCGTCGGCATCTCCGAGACGGTCTGCGGACCCGGCTTCCGCGGCTGTCCGTTCATCAACGCGGCGGCCGAGTACCCCGACCCCGGCACCCCGGTCCACCGCGCCGTTCTCGCTCACCGCACGTGGTTCCACACGACCCTGCTCGAACTCCTGGAGGCGGTCGGCCACCCGGACCCGCCCTGGGCGGCCCGCAGGCTCGTCATGATCCGGGACGGGGCCATGGTCGGCGGTTATCTGGACGACCGCGACGAGGTCGTCGGCTCACTGGCGACGGTCGTGGACGAAGTGCTCGCCTCCTGCCGCACGGGGGCGGGGGCCGACGGTCGCGAGTGATGCGAGGGGCGCGAGGGGGTGCGGACTGCGGCGGCCGGGGGCGCGGGGAGTGCGGGCAGCGCGGCCGCCGTTCCGGCCGCTGCCCGGGACCTTGCTGTCCGGGACCTTGCGCAAACACTACGCGCGTCACGTCGACCTCGGAGAGGATGGAGAGATGGGATTCCATGTCGACTCAGAGGCCGGACGGCTGCGCCGCGTCATCCTGCACCGTCCCGACCTGGAGCTGAAGCGGCTCACGCCGACGAACAAGGACGACCTCCTCTTCGACGACGTGCTGTGGGTCCGCCGTGCCCGCCAGGAGCACGACGCCCTCGCGGACGCCCTGCGCGACCGCGGCGTCGCGGTGCACCTCTTCGGTGATCTGCTCTCCGAGACCCTCGCGATCCCGGAGGCCCGCGCCCTCGTACTGGACCGCGTCTTCCACGAGAACGAGTACGGGCCGCTCGCCACGGCCCATCTCCGCGCCGCCTTCGACCGGTTGCCGGCGAAGGAGCTGGCCGAGGCGCTGGTCGGCGGCATGACCAAGCGCGAGTTCCTGGAGGGGCACGAGGAGCCCGCCTCCGTCCGCTTCCACGTGATGGATCTCGACGACTTCCTGCTCGCCCCGCTTCCCAACCACCTCTTCACGCGCGACACCTCCGCGTGGGTCTACGACGGCGTCTCCATCAACGCGATGCGCTGGCCCGCCCGACAGCGCGAGACCGTGCACTTCGAGGCGATCTACCACCATCACCCGCTCTTCGCCGGGCCGGAGAGCCCCGCGTTCAACGTGTGGTCTGAGGGCCAGGGCGCTTATCCGTCCACCATCGAGGGCGGGGACGTGCTGGTCATCGGCTCGGGCGCGGTGCTGATCGGGATGAGCGAGCGTACGACGCCGCAGGCCGTGGAGATGCTCGCGCGCGGGCTGTTCGCGGCGGGCTCGGCCCGTACGATCGTCGCGCTCGACATGCCGAAGCGGCGGGCGTTCATGCACCTCGACACCGTGATGACGATGGTCGACGGCGACACCTTCACGCAGTACGAGGGGCTGGGCATGCTCCGCTCGTACACCATCGAGCCCGGCGGCAGCGCCAACGAGCTGAAGGTCACGGACCACCCGCCGGAGCACATGCACCGTGCCGTCGCGGCGGCCCTGGGCCTCGACCACGTCCGGGTCCTCACGCCCACGCAGGACGTGCACTCCGCGGAGCGCGAGCAGTGGGACGACGGGTGCAACGTGCTGGCGCTGGAGCCCGGCGTCGTGCTCGCCTACGAGCGCAACGTCACCACGAACACGCACCTGCGCAAGCAGGGCATCGAGGTGCTGGAGATCCCCGGCAGCGAGCTGGGCCGGGGCAGGGGCGGTCCCCGGTGCATGAGCTGCCCGGTGGAGAGGGACCCGGTCTGAGCGGTCCCGGTCTGAGCGGTCCCGGTCCGAGCGGCCGGACCGGAGGCGACGGATTGGAGCCGACGGGCCGGAGCCGCGGACCGGACGGGGCCGGAGCGGCAGCGCAACCGCATCGCATAGAGATTCGAGCCGAAGTATAGAATTCCATGGTCGGAGTCAGTCAGCCCTGCCAGCGACCTAGGAGCCCTTCCTCATGGCGACAGATCTCACGGGCCGCCACTTCCTCAAGGAACTGGACTTCTCCCCCGAGGAGTTCCGTCACTTGATCGACCTGGCCGCCGAGCTGAAGGTGGCCAAGAACGCGGGCGCCGAGCAGCAGCGACTGCGGGGCCGCAACATCGCGCTGGTCTTCGAGAAGACCTCCACTCGCACCCGCTGCGCCTTCGAGGTCGCCGCCGCCGACCAGGGCGCGGGCACCACCTATCTCGATCCGGGCGGCTCTCAGCTCGGGCACAAGGAGTCCGTACGCGACACCGCGCGGGTGCTGGGCCGTATGTACGACGGAATCGAGTACCGCGGCAGCGGGCAGGCGGTGGTCGAGGAGCTCGCCGCCTATGCGGGCGTCCCCGTCTACAACGGGCTGACCGACGACTGGCACCCCACGCAGATGCTCGCCGACGTCCTCACCATGACCGAGCACTGCGCCAAGCCGCTCGACGGCACCGCCTTCGCCTACCTCGGCGACGCCCGCAACAACATGGGCAACTCCTACCTGGTCACCGGCGCCCTGCTCGGCATGGACGTACGCGTCGTCGCCCCGCGCGCGCTGTGGCCCGAGCCGTCCGTCGTCTCGCGCGCACGCGAGGTGGCGGCCCGTACCGGGGCGCGCATATCGCTCACCGACGACGTCGAAGAGGGCGTGGTGGCGGCCGACTTCGTCGCCACCGACGTATGGGTGTCGATGGGGGAGCCCAAGGAGGTCTGGGACGAGCGGATCGCGCTGCTGCGCCCGTACGCCGTGACCATGGACGTACTGCGCGCCACCGGCAATCCGGACGTGAAGTTCCTGCACTGCCTGCCCGCGTTCCACGATCTGGGCACGGCGGTCGGCCGGGAGATCCACGAGCGGCACGGCTTGGACTTCCTGGAGGTGGCGGACGACGTCTTCGAATCGGCCGCGCACTCCGTGGTCTTCGACGAGGCGGAGAACCGGATGCACACCATCAAGGCGGTGCTGGTCGCGACGCTCGCGGGCGGGGGTGGGGGCGGGGCGTAGGCCGCGGCGCGCGGCGGCGGCTTCCACATCATCCGAGCCCGAGCCCGAGCCCGAGCCCGAGCCCGAGCCCGAGCCCGAGCCCGAGCCCGGGTCCGAGCCCGAGCCCGAGCCCGGGTCCGAGCCCGAGCCCGGGTCCGGTTTCGCTGTCTTCAGCCGGTCCCGCCGTGCCTCAGCCGTTCTCGCCGTGCCTCAGCCGTTCTCGCCGTGTCTCAGCCGTTCCCGGCGTCGCGTGCGGCGATGCCGTCGAGCATCCGGCGCTGGTGCCGGTGGCCGACCGTCTCGTAGCCGACCACGGTGACGAAGGGGGCGGCCATCACCACCAGAAGGCACACCGCGATCGAGACGCCGGCCGCGGCCAGTCCCGCCGCGACGGCCAGCACCGCGAGCGTGGCGGAGATCAGCAGCAGGTGGAAGGGGTCGGCGGACAGCAGCAGCGTGTGCAGCAGGTAGACCATCAGCAGGTAGAGGGCGACCGGCAGCGCCAGGGACAGCACCACTGGAACCGGGCCCAGGTGCGCGTGGTGCTCCAGATGCAGTCCCGCCACATGCAGCCCGGCACCGGCGCCGGCGATCCCGAAGAAGAGCGGGATGTGGCCGTAGCCGAAGAGGTATCCGCGGCCCCGGCGGTGGACCAGCACGTCCGCGAAGGGCGTCGCGAAGTACGTCCACCACATGCCGAAGGTCAGCCCGACACCGGCGACGACGACGGCGATCGCCTTTCCGCTCCAGTGAGTTCCGGTCGCGCCGCCGAGTAGGTCGCCGGACGAGGCGACGGTGCCGACCACCCCCTCGCCGAGGGTGATGATCGCGAAGAGGCTGTAGCGCTCGGCGACATGGTGGGGGTGCCAGGGCGTCCCGCCGGCACTGCCCTGGGTGAACACGGGCAGCAGCAGCTCCAGCGCGCCGAGGACGGCGATGGCGACGATCACGACCTGGAGCGGCGGCTCCGTGAATCCGATCGCGACCCACCCGAACTGCGCGATCGCGGTCCAGCGGATGTTCGCCAGCCCGACCGTCCGGTACGAACGTGACCCCCTGGCCACTCGCCACCACTGCGCCACCATCGCGATGCGCATCACCACGTAGCCGAGCACCATGATCCGCAGATCGAGCTGTTCGCCCTCGTCGACGGAGTGGAACATCGCCGGAAGCCCGAGAGCGAGCACGACGACCCCGACCATCTGCAACATCGTCAGTGCCCGGTGCAGCCAGTCGTCCGTGCCGAACGCGGACGCGAACCAGCTGAAGTTGATCCACGCGACGCTGATGGCGAACATCGCCAGCGCGAACGCCGCGACGGCCTGCGCGGGGTGCCCCTCGGCGAGCATCTCCGCGAAGTGGTTCGCCGCGGTGTTGACGGCGACCACGAAGGTCAGGTCGAACAGCAGCTCCAGGGGCGTGGCGGCCCGTCCGCTCTCCTCCGGGTCACGGCCCCGCACCGGAACGAGGCGGTGTGCGAGTCCGCCCTCGCGGGGGCCGTCGGTGTGTTGAGAGTTGCCCATGCGGAGCATGGTGCCCCATGGGCGGGACGCCGACGGGTGCCGCCCGGTGCGCTCCGTGGCGGCCCGTTGGACGCGGGCGGCTCCGACGTCGCGACGGCCGCGACGGCTGCGACAGGGTCGGGCCGCACGTACGGCTCGGGCCACTGCGGCACACGTTCCGCGGCAACGGCGCCCGCCCGCTTTGGCCGGAGTCCGGCGGCCCGGCGACGGCTTGGGCCCGCATGTTCCGCTCCCCGGCTACGACTTCGGCCGTGACGGCACCGCACGGTGCGCCACCACGCCGGGGTCCGGCGGCATCGCGACGGCCCCGCTCCGAACGTCGGCCCGTACCGGCCGCTCACGGCCCGGCCTAACCGTGCAGTGCCAGATAGGGCGCGAGCGCGAGCAGCGTGCCCGCGAGGGCGTACTTCAGCTTGCGGGTGGGGACGGCGTGGGCGATCTTCCAGCCGATCATCACGCCCGCCAGTTCGGGGACGCCGACCAGCGCCGCGAGCGCCCAGTCGACGGAGCCGTGCACCACGTAACCGACCGTGCCGACGCTCGCGATGACGACGGACTGCGCCTGCGCGGCGGCCAGCGCGGGCAGCAGCGGCAGTCCGCAGACGACCAGCAGCGGCACGCTCAGCATCGGGCCGCCGAGCCCGAACAGCCCCGCGGCGACCGAGACCAGGAGCCCCACGGCGCCCGTGACCACCGGGCGCAGGTCCGTCGTCCCCGGGCCGTCCTCGCGCGCGGCGGTACGGCGCTCGCGCACCCACACCAGGATGCCGGTCGTGGCGACGGCGGCGGCGAGCAGGACCGCGAAACCCCGCCCGCCGACAAGGGTGTTGAAGAGCACGCCCAGCGGTGCGCCCACGAGCGCGGTGGCCGAGAGGATCAGCGCGATCCGGCGCGTGCGCGCCTCGCGCAGCTGACCCGAGCGCGTGTACGCGACCGTGCCGAGGGCGCCGGTCGCGATGTGCGTGGCGATGGCCGTACCGGCGACCCCGGCGGGGGAGAGGCCCGTCAGCAGGAACATGCCGATGGTGGGCAGCACGCCGCCCGGGCCCACCGCGGTGATGCCGATGCCGCCGAGCAGCCCGAAGAGCGCCAGCAGTGCGAGTACCAGCGGATCCAGCTCCGTCATTTGCGTCCCTCCCGCGACCGGCCCGTCCCTTCCGCGACCGGCCCGTCCCTTCCGCGACCGGCCCGTCCCTTCCGCGACCGCCGCGTCCCTCCCGCGACCGGCCGACCAGGCTATCCGGTCGCTATCCGGTCGCTTTCCGCGCGACGGCCGCGCTCGTCGCGCACCGCCGGGACCGCCCCGCACGCGCCCTCGTACATCCCGCTGTCTATCGCGCACCCGTGACGGCAGTCACGAAACGGTGATACTTTCGCGGTGCCGCCAGTGCCCGTGACGAACGCCGCCGTGAAGGCCGTCGAAGGAGGCCGCACCCATGAGCCCGTACACCGGATCGGCCCGGCCCACGCCGGAGTGGCAGCACATCAGGGTCACGGAGGACGACGGCGTCGTCACCGTCACCCTGGCCCGCCCCGAGCGGCTGAACGCGCTGACCTTCGGCGCGTACGCCGATCTGCGGGATCTGCTCGCCGAGTTGGCGCGCGAGCGGCGGGCCCGTGCCCTGGTGCTCGCGGGGGAGGGGCGCGGCTTCTGCTCGGGCGGCGACGTCGAGGACATCATCGGCGCGACCCTCGACGCGGACACCGCCACGCTCCTGGACTTCAACCGCATGACGGGCCAGGTCGTACGGGCGCTGCGCGAGGCGCCGTTCCCCGTCGTCGCGGCCGTGCACGGTGTCGCCGCGGGCGCGGGCGCCGTGCTCGCCCTGGCCTCCGACTTCCGGGTCGCGGACCCCACGGCGCGCTTCTCGTTCCTCTTCACCAAGGTCGGCCTCTCCGGGGGCGACATGGGCGCCGCGTATCTGCTGCCCCGCGTCGTCGGCCTCGGGCACGCCACCCGCATCCTGATGCTGGGCGAGCCCGTACGGGCGCCGGAGGCCGAACGCATCGGCCTGATCAGCAAGTTGACCGAGGAGGGCCGGGCGCACGAGGAGGCCGCCGGGCTCGCGCGCACCCTCGCCGACGGCCCCGCCCTCGCCCACGCGCAGACCAAGGCGCTGCTCACGGCGGAGCTGGATCTGCCGCTGTCGGCCGCAGTCGAGATGGACGCGTCGACGCAGGCGCTGCTGATGCACAGCGAGGACTACGCCGAGTTCCACGCTTCCTTCACCGAGAAGCGGTCGCCGAAGTGGCGGGGGAAGTGAGGTGAGCGGGCGGCCCGGCGGCCCGGCGGGCGCCGCCGTCCCGGGCACCGGTGCCCCGACCGGGAGCGGCACCGGCACCGGGACCAGCACCCGCACCGGCACCGCAGGCGGCACGAGGACCGGCGGTGACGGGATGCGCGTCGCCGTGATCGGGGGCGGACCCGGCGGTCTGTACGCCGCCGCGCTGCTCAAGCGCCTCGACCCCTCCCGCAGCGTCACCGTCCACGAACGCAACGCCCCCGAGGACACGTTCGGCTTCGGCGTCGTCCTCTCCGACGAGACCCTCGGCGGCATCGAGCACGCCGACCCGGCCGTATACGCCGCGCTCAAGCGGGAGTTCGTGCGCTGGGACGACATCGACATCGTGCACCGCGGCCGTACGCTCACCTCCGGCGGCCACGGCTTCGCCGCCCTGGGGCGCCGCAGGCTGCTCGGCGTGCTGCACGAACGCTGCCGTGAGCTGGGCGTCGTGCTGCGCTTCCGCAGCGAGGCGCCGCCCGCGGCCCAACTGGCCGCCACACACGACCTGATGGTGGCCGCCGACGGGGTGCACAGCGCGACCAGGGACGCCTTCGCGAGCGCCTTCCGGCCGAAGGTGACCACGCACCGCTGCCGCTACATCTGGCTCGCCGCCGACTTCGCGCTCGACGCGTTCCGCTTCGAGATCGCCGAGACGGAGCACGGCGTGCTCCAACTCCACGCCTATCCCTACGAGTCGGCCGGAGAGTCCGGGCCCGGCGCCTCGACTGTCATCGTCGAGGCCCGCGAAGAGGTCTGGCGTGCCGCCGGGTTCGAGGGGACGGACGAGCGCGCCTCGGCCGAGCAGTGCGCCAAGCTCTTCCCCGAGACGCTCGGCGGCGGCCCCCTGCGCGGCAACAACTCGCAGTGGATCGCCTTCCGTACGGTCGTCAACGAGCGCTGGTCGCACGGGAACGTGGTGCTGCTGGGCGACGCCGCGCACACCGCGCACTTCTCCATCGGCTCCGGCACGAAGCTCGCCGTCGAGGACGCGCTGGCGCTCGCGGCCTGCGTGGCCGAACAGCCCGATCTGCCCGCTGCGTTGGCGGCGTACGAGGAGGAGCGCCGCCCCGTCGTGCTCTCCACGCAGCGCGCCGCACGCGGAAGCCTGGAGTGGTTCGAGGACCTGGCCACCTACACCGGCCAGCCGCCGCGGCAGTTCGCGTTCAACCTGCTCACCCGCAGCCGCCGCGTCACCCACGACAATCTGCGGCTGCGCGACCCCGGCTTCGTCGCCGGAGTCGAGGCCGAAGCGGGCGTACCCGAGGGCACTCCGCCGATGTTCACGCCGTTCCGGCTGCGTGAACTGACCCTGCGCAACCGGGTCGTGGTCTCCGCGATGGACATGTACTCGGCCGAGGACGGCACGGGAGGCTCGGGAGCCTGGCCCGGAACCGGGCCTGAGCCTGGGCCTGGGGCCGAGACCGGGCCTGGGGCCGGGCCCGGAGCCGGCGGCCTCGGAACTCCCGGCGACTTCCACCTCGTACACCTGGGCGCCCGCGCGCTGGGCGGTGCCGGTCTCGTCATGACCGAGATGGTGTGCGTCTCGCCCGGCGGCCGTATCACGCCCGGCTGCACGGGCCTTTGGACGGACGGGCAGGAGGCGGCGTGGAGCCGCGTCACCGGCTTCGTGCACGCGCAGTCGCCCGGCACGGCGATCGGCGTGCAACTGGGGCACTCAGGGCGCAAGGGCTCCACACGGCTGATGTGGGAGGGCATCGACGAGCCGCTCCCGGAGGGCAACTGGCCGGTGGTGGCTCCCTCGCCGCTGCCCTACCGCGAAGGCGTCAACCAGGTCCCGCACGCCCTGACCGCCGGTGAAATGGCCGCCATACGCGAGGAGTTCACCGAATCGGCCCGCCGGGCCGCGCGCGCCGGATTCGACCTCCTCGAACTCCACTGCGCCCACGGCTACTTGCTCTCCAGCTTCCTCTCGCCGCTGACCAACCGCCGCGCCGACGCCTACGGCGGCGGCATCGACGCGCGCCTCCGCTTCCCGCTTGAGGTCTTCGACGCGGTACGCGAAGTGTGGCCGCGGCAGCGGCCGATGACCGTACGGGTGTCGGCGACCGACTGGGCGCAGGGCGGCCTCACCCCGGAGGAGTCGCTGCGCGTGGCGGCCGCCTTCCGCGACCACGGCGCCGACGCGATCGACGTCTCCACCGGCCAGGTCGTCGCGGACGAGCGGCCCGACTTCGGACGCTCCTACCAGACCCCCTACGCCGACCGGATCCGCAACGCACTGGGCGCGCCCGTCATCGCGGTCGGCGCCATCTCCTCCTGGGACGACGTCAATTCGCTGCTGCTCGCCGGCCGCGCCGACCTGTGCGCGCTGGGCCGCCCGCATCTGTACGACCCGCACTGGACGCTGCACGCCGCGGCCGAGCAGGGTTACCAGGGGCCGGGAGCGCCCTGGCCCCTGCCGTACCGCGCGGGCAGCCGCAGACCGCCGACGGGTCGTACGGACGCGCCCAAACCGAGGCTTTCGCTCTAGGCGCCGTGACCGGGCGCGCTGCCGCCGCGGGGCGTGCGTCCGCCCTCTCGGCCGCACGTCCCCGTCATCGGCGGTAGGTGTCCCGGTCCGGGTTCCGGTCCTCGTCGAACCAGCGGTCGTCCGGCCCGCGGCGGTTGCCGACGATCGCCGCGATCGGCGGGATCACCAGCGCCACCACGCACAGCCCGACGGCGGCGGGCACGGAGATCAGGCGCACGAAACTCCACGCACTGACGAAGAGCACCAGGCATGTCGCCATCAGCACGAAGTAACGCTTGCGCCGTTGTGCGTACATATCTCAAGGGTATTGCGGTCACGGGGTTCGCGGGAGCCGTGCGACGACGGACCTCCGGCCGGCCTCGGGCGCCGGGCCGCGTCCCCGGCTCACCCCTGCGCGAAGCGCACCGCGTACTCGCGGCCTGGCTCGCGCAGGCGCTCGTGGAGCGCGAAGAAGACCTTCGCCGAGCGTTCGCCCGGCCAGTCGGACGGCAGCAGCGACGGGGGCAGTCCCGGGTCGGCGTACGGCAGCCGCCGCCATGCGTCGAGCGCCGGCAGATAGTCCCGGTACGCCTCCTCCGGCGACGCCCCGCGCCGCCGCGACCAGGAACGCAGCACCGGCTCGTGCACGTCAAGGAACCCCCGGTGCAGCGCCGCCAGCGACGGCAGGTCCCACCAGCGCGCCACCGCGTCCGCCGTCGGCTCGAAGCCCTCGTGCGTGCCGGCGAACAGGTCCACGTACGGGCTGAGACCGAGCCGCCCCAGGCTGTGACGCGTCTCCTCCTCCAGATGTGACGGGGCGATCCAGATGCCCGGTGCCGCGTTGCCGAAGCCGAGCCTGGCGAGGCGGGAGCGGAGTATGTGCCGGCGGCCCCGCTCGCTCTCCGGCACCGAGAAGACGGCCAGCAGCCAGCGGCCGTCCGGCACGGGACGGGCGTAGACACGGCGGTCGCCGTCGTCGAGCAACTGCCGTCCGGCCTCCGAGGGCGCGTATCCGGCCGCCTTGCTGCCGGGCCGGTCCGCGACGAGCAGGCCGCGCCGCTTGAGCCGTGACACGGCGGACCGTACGGACGGTGCGTCCACGCCGACCGCACCGAGCAGCCGGATCAGCGCGGCGACCGGCACCGTACTGCCGGGGAAGGCACGCCCGTACGCGCCGTAGAAGGTGAGGATGAGCGAACCCGGCGAGGGCCGGGAGGCGACCGGGGCACGGGCGCCGTCGGCGGCCCGGACGGCTCCGGTGCTGGTGGCGGCGGGCTGGGGCTGATTCACGCGGTCACTCTAGGCGGGCTGGGCGGGCTGTCCGTCCGGGGTCTGCGGCGCGGGCTCCGGTGCGGGCCCGGCCGCCGGAGTACGCGTCCCGTCGGCCTCCCGCAGCAGATACCGCTGGAGCTTGCCGGTCGGCGTGCGCGGCAGCGAGTCGGCGAAGACGAACTCGCGCGGGCACTTGTACGGGGTGAGCAGCGCGGTGACGAACTCCCGCAGCGCGTCGGCAGTCACCGCACCGGCCGCCATGTCCGATCCCGCCCCTGTGTCCGCTCCCGCCCCTGTCTCCGCTCCCGGTTCCGTGTCCGCTCCCGGTCCCGTGTCCGTCCCCGCTCCCGCCGCCGCACGCGCGCCTTCCCGCAGCACCACGTGTGCGACGACGACCTGGCCGCGCCGCTCGTCGGACCGTCCCACGACGGCGGCCTCGGCCACATCGGGGTGGCGCAGCAGGGCCTCCTCGACCTCGGGCCCGGCGATGTTGTAGCCCGCCGAGACGATCATGTCGTCGGCGCGTGCCACGTAACCGAAGTAGCCGTCGGGGTCGCGTATGTAGGTGTCGCCGGTGAGGTTCCAGCCGTCGCACACGTACTCGCGCTGCCGTGGGTCCGCGAGGTAGCGGCAGCCCACGGGGCCGCGGACCGCCAGCAGCCCCGGCTCGCCGTCCGGCACCGGCGCGAGGTGCCCGTCCTGGCCCCTGCGCACCACCCGGGCCTCGAACCCCGGCACGGCGACTCCGGTCGAGCCCGGCCTGGCCGCCTCGTCGGCGGCGGAGACGAATATGTGCAGCATCTCCGTCGCACCGATGCCGTTGATCATCCGCAGCCCGGTGGCCCGCAGCCACGCCTCGTAGGTGGCGGCGGGCAGGTTCTCGCCGGCGGACACACAGCGGCGCAGCGAGGAGATGTCGTACGTACGGCCCGTACGGTCCCGGGTGTCCCCGGCCCCGGCCCTGGCCCGAGACGAGCCGGAGAGCGAATCCGAAGGGGAGGCGGCGGCACCGAGCTTGGCGAGCATCCCGCGGTAGGCGGTGGGGGCGGTGAACAGCACGGTCACCCGGTGCCGTTCGACCGCCGCGAGCATCTGCTCGGGCCCGCTCCACTGACCCAGCAACGCCGCCGCACCGGCCCGCAGCGGGAAGATCACCAGCCCGCCGAGTCCGAAGGTGAACCCCAGCGGCGGGCTGCCCGCGAAGAGGTCGTCGGGCGTCGGGCGCAGTACGTGCGCGGAGAAGGTGTCCGCGACGGCGAGCACGTCGCGGTGGAAGTGGACGCACCCCTTGGGCTGTCCCGTCGTCCCCGAGGTGAACGCGATCATGGCGACGTCGTCGGCGGCCGTCGGCACCGCCTCATAGCGCTCCGGCTGCGACTCGCACAGCGCCAGCAGATCGTCCGGACGGCTCCCGCCGAAGGGCGTCACCGACAGCCCCGGTATCTCCGCCTTCTCCAGTTCCTCCAGCGAGTCCGCGTCGCACAGCGCGTGGCCGATCCGGCCCATGTCGCACACCTTGCGCAGCTCGTGCGCGCGCTGCGCCGCGAGTACGGTCACCGCGACCGCGCCCGCCTTCATCACGGCGAGCCAACAGGCCGCCAAATGCAGGGAGTTGGGGCCGCGCAGCAGCACGCGGTTGCCGGGCACGACGCCCAGCACACCGGTGAGGACGTGGGCGATCCGGTCGACCCGGGCACGCAGTTCGCCGTAGCTCCAGCACTCGCCGTCGTCCCCGCGCAGGGCGGGCCGCCCCTCGCCGTACCGTCCGGCGGAGACGTCCAGCAGCTCCACGCCGCAGTTGAGCCGGTCCGGGTAGCGCAGCTCCGGGCGGTCGAAGACGAGCCGCGGCCACTCCTCGGGCGGGGGCAGACGGTCCCGGGCGAAGGTGTCGACGTGTGCGGACGGGCTCAGTTGCATCGCGGGCCCCCTCGGGGATGTGCCGTGGGCCGGTGTCGTGCCGGTGTCGCCGGTGTGCCGTTGAGCGTAACGTGTTGGTGACGACAGTCAACGGTCCGCGATAGAGGAGGCGGCTGCT
Source organism: Streptomyces sp. HNM0575 (assembly GCF_012726265.1). Taxonomy (GTDB): domain Bacteria; phylum Actinomycetota; class Actinomycetes; order Streptomycetales; family Streptomycetaceae; genus Streptomyces. Next base: position 254,116 of record NZ_JAASAG010000005.1, read on the forward strand.
CAGCAGCGGGCGGAGGTGCGCGACCGCCGTAGGCCGCCGCCACGAGCGGCAGCACGGCCGGGCGGCCGGCAGAAGCGACCAGCAGGACCAGAAGCGACCGGCAGAACCAGCAGGACCGGCAGAACCGGCAGGACCGGCAGGACCGGCAGGACCAGCCGGATCAGCACCAGGAGGAGGCCCGTCGATGCCCGCGTTCGCACTCGAACCCGAGCAGTACAAGTGGTGCGAGGAGCTACGGGAGTTGGGGGCCCGTGAGCTGCGTCCGCTCGCCGAGGCCGGCGAGGAGGGCCGCATCAACCGCCCCCTCCTGGCCGCCCTCGGCCGACACGGCCTGCTCGGGCGGCTGTTCGCACCTGACGGGCGCCCCGCGAGCGCCCTCGACCTGTGCCTGCTGCGCGAATCCCTCGCGTACTCCTGCACCGAGGCCGAGACAGCGCTCGCCCTCCAGGGTCTCGGCGCCGGCCCCGTCGCCCTCGCCGGTACGGACGCCCAGCGCGCACGCTGGCTCGGCGAGGTCACCTCGGGCCGCGCCGCGGCCGCGTTCGCGCTGAGCGAGCCGGGCGCCGGCAGCGACGCTGCGGCCCTCGCCCTGCGCGCCGACCCCGAGGGAGACGGCGACGGCTGGCGGCTGACCGGCACCAAGACGTGGATCTCCAACGCCCCGCATGCCGACGTCTTCACCGTCTTCGCCCGTACGACTCAGGACGCGGGCCCGCGTGGCGTGACGGCCTTCCTCGTGCCGGCCGGGCGGCCCGGACTCGGCGGCGAGCCGCTGGAGATGCTCTCCCCGCATCCGATCGGCACGGTCACCTTCGACGGCGTCCACGTCTCGCGGGACGACGTGCTCGGCGAGGTCGACGGCGGATTCGGCGTCGCGATGCGCACGCTGAACCTCTTCCGGCCCAGCGTCGGCGCGTTCGCGACGGGCATGGCACAGGCCGCGCTGGACGCGGCCGTACAACACGCGGGCACGCGCGGCGCGTTCGGCGGTGTGCTGCGCGATCTCCAGGCGGTCTCCCACCAGTTGGCGGAGACGGCGACCCGGATCGAGGCGGCGCGGCTCCTCGTACACGCGGCGGCAGCGGCGTACGACCGCGGCGAGCCGGACATCGCGCGCCGTGCGGCCATGGCGAAGCTGCTTGCCACGGAGACCGCACAGCAGGCCGTGGACACCGCGGTGCAGATCCACGGCGCCGCCGCCCTACAGCGCGGCCACCTCCTCGAACACCTCTACCGGGAGGTCCGCGCGCCCCGCATCTACGAGGGAGCGAGCGAAGTGCAGCGCTCGATCATCGCGAAGGAGCTCTACAAGTGACCGACGCACACCCCGGCGGGCAGGAGCCCGCACTGCGGCGCACCAACCCGCCCGGACTCTCGCCGCCCACCGGCTTCTCGCACGCCGTGACCGCCACCGGCTCGCGCATCGTCTTCCTCGCGGGCCAGACGGCTCTGGACGCCGAGGGCAAGGTCGTCGGCGCCACGCTCACCGCACAGTTCGAGCAGGCGCTCACCAACTTGCTGACGGCGCTTGCCGCTTCGGGCGGCACCCCGGCGGACCTCACCCGCGTCACCGTCTACGCCACCGACGTCGCCGCCTACCGTGCCGAGGCCCGCGCCCTGGGCGCCGCATGGCGCCGCCACGCGGGCCGCGACTACCCGGCGATGGCGGTCATCGGCGTGACCCGCCTGTGGGACGAGGAGGCACTGGTCGAACTCGACGGCATCGCGGTCCTGAAGTGAGCGGTCCGGGTGCCGCAGACCCCCGGGGGTGACGCGCTTATCAGGACCCGGTGATCACGTGGACTCCGGGAAGATCCCCGAACCCCGCCTTCTCGTCGAGAGTGACCAGAGTGCGAGCGGTAGCGGCGGCCGTGGCGGCGATGATGAGATCATGGGCGCCCCTGGGCTTCCCTGTCCGCCGCACGTGTGCCAGAAGCCGGGCGTGTACGCGTGCGACGTCGGAGGTGTAGTCCTCCACAGGCACGAGTGCGTGTACACCGTCGACGTATTCCTGGCGCCGGATGCGGCGGTCACCGTCGCTGAGTTCGACTCCCAGTTGCAACTCGGCCAGTGTCATGGCCGAGATGGTGACGTCGTCGTCGGGCTCCAGCAGATCCGCCAGGCCTGTACGTTCCCGCTCTGCCCGGATGATGATCCCGGTGTCCAGAATCAGTCGTCGGGCCATGTCGCGTTCATTTCGTCCGTAACACTGTCGCGCGCAGAGGCGACGTCCCTTTCGAAGTCCTCGTCGACTGGGTGTGCGGCGAGGAAATCCATGAGCGCGCCGCCGTTCCCCGTCGTGGTCGGGGCGAGTGTGGCGAGCCGCCGCCCACCTCTCGTGATCACAATGGTCTCTCCGTGCTCGGCACGGTCGAGGACTGAGGCGAAGTTTCGTGACACCTCGGTCGCCGTCATCGTCTTCATGGAGTCAGAGTATCTGATTCCACCTGACCACGCATGGTTGCTGCGCCTCGCGACCGCATGGCCTCCCGGGCTCCGACTGTCACCGGGTTTCGTCCCTGGGAGGGCGGTCCGAACATCGGCGCAGGCCGGGATGCGGGGCTCCACCGTGGTGACCGCCCGGCATGATGCCGGACCAGCCGCCGGGCTGTTCCCCAGCCGTCGGCACCTTGCTCGCCGGGCGCTGGGGGACTCGGCCCACTCGACGTCGTCCCGGCCGCCCATGGAGCGGCTGCCGCCGTTCCCTTCGGGGCCCGTGCCGGTTGGCCGAAACCGTCCGTGTCCGGTGTACTTCGTGATCTGATCCACTGTACGGAGAGCCAACGACCCGAGAGAGGCGGCGACTTGAGCGTGCCCATGGACAGCCCGTCGCGCCGTTCGCTGCTGGCCGCCGGAGCGGGGAGCGTGCTGACGGGCCTCTGCACGTCCGCTTGTACGTCAGGTCCCGGCACAGCGGGGGAGTCCCACGGTGACGCGGTGCACGGCGTGGACGTCACCGGTCCGGTGCGGAGGCTGGAGCGTGAACACGCGGCACGCGTAGGGGCGTTCGCGTACCACACGGGCAGCGGCAGGACCCTGCTGCACCGCGCGGACGAGCGCTTCCCGCTCTGCTCCACCTGGAAGCCGCTCGCCGCGGCGGCGCTGCTGAGCGGCCGGCACCACGACCGGCACCACGACGGCGGCGGCGACGTCCTCGCGAAGCGCGTGCACTACTCGAAGTCCGACCTGGAGGAGTATTCGCCGGTCACCGGCACCCGCGAACACCTCGACCACGGCATGACCGTCCGGCAGCTGTGCGACGCCGCCGTGCGGTACAGCGACAACGCCGCCGCGAATCTGCTGCTGCGCGAACTCGGCGGCCCCGGCGCGATCACCCGGTTCTGCCGCTCCCTCGGCGACGAGGTCACACGCCTCGACCGGACGGAGACCGAGCTGAACTCCGCGGAGCCGTGGCGGAAGACGGACACGACCTCGCCCCGGGCCCTCGCGAGGACGTACATGCGGCTCACGCTCGGCGACGCCCTCGACCGGTCCGGGCGGCGGCAGTTGACGGACTGGCTGAAGCACAACACGACCGGCGGCAAGAGTCTGCGCGCGGGGCTCCCCGACGGCTGGACGGCGGCGGAGAAGACCGGCTCCGGCGCGTTCGGCACCAACAACGACGTGGGCATCGCCTGGACCCCGCGCGACCGTACGCCGGTCGTGCTCGCGGTCTTCACCACCAAGAGGTCCGCGGACGCCGAGCCGGACTATCCGCTGATCGCGAAGACGGCCCGGCTGCTCGCCCGGGCGCTCGCGTGACGCTGGCGAGCGACGGGTGACGCGTCACGGGTGAGGCGTGACGAGTGAGCCTGTGCCACCCGACGGCGGCCGGGCGCGGGGCGGGGCGGGGCGGCCTGAGACGAGTCGAACGGTCAGACACCGGCGGAGTGCCCGAACTCCCCGTGCAGTCCCTGCACTTCGCCGTAGCCCGGTACCGGCGAGGGGGCGGCGGGGTGCCCGGACGGCTCCGCGATGGAGCAGGCCAGGTCGACGGCTCGTTGCAGTGCCGCGCGGAAGAGCAGTGATCCCAGGCTGATGCGGGCGGCGCCGCGCTCCGCCAGTTCGTCGCGTGACAGGTGTGCGGGCGAGTACAGGACGTTCAGCGGCGTCGGCCCCAACCCGTCGGCGAGCGCGGCGATTTCCGCACCGTCCACCAGACCGGGCACGAAGACGCAGTCCGCGCCCGCCTCCGCGTACGCGGTGCATCGCCGCAGCGCCGCGGTGACCGTGGCGTCGGTGCCGAGCCAGTGCGTGTCGGTGCGGGCGTTGACGAAGAGGCGGCCCGGCGCCGCCTCCTTCAGGGCGGCGATCTTCGCCCTGTGCAGTCCCGGATCTGTGAGTACGCCGTCGGCACGCCCGTCCTCGATATTGACGCCCGTGACACCCGCCCGTGCCAACTCCGCGCCCAGCGCGCCCACTTCGGCCGGATCGTCGCTGAAGCCGTCCTCGATGTCGACGCTCACCGGCACCGGCAGCCGTGCCAGTCCGCGCCCCAGCGCGAGCGTCTCCTCGCGCGTGTCGCCCGTGCCGTCCGGCAGCCCCGCCGCGGCCGCGACACCGAGACTCGTCGTGCCGATCGCGGGGAAGCCCCGCCGGTGCAGGGCCGCCGCCGAGGCGTGGTCCCACGCGTTGGGCAGCAGCAGCGGGCGCTCGCCGTGATGCAGCGCCCTGAACGCCTCGAACCGGGCATCACCGCCGGGGGCCTCTTCGTGCGTTCCCTCGTGCGTCGCCCCGCACTTTCCTCCGTGCGTTCCCTCGCGTGTTCCGGCACGCGTTCCCGCACGCGTTCCGTGGTCCGTCGCCGTGTCCGTGCCGTCCTCGTACCTGCTCACGCGGGTGCCTCCGTCCGCAGGTCCAGCAGCTCCGCCAGCGCGTCCCGGCCCTTGGCCGTGACCCTCAACGCCCTTGCGCTGCCGATGCGTTCACACCAGCGCTCGTCGAGTGCGTACGTACACAGAGCCGCGCCGGCGCGTCCCGCCAGGTGCGGGCGGCGTTCCGTCCAGTCCACGCAGGAGCGGGCCATCGGGCGGCGGCTCCCCGGGCGCTGCGCCAGATCGATGCCCAGCCGCGCGAACCACTCCATGCCCTCGTCCGTCACCGAGAAGCCAGTGGACTGCTGGAGCAGGCCGCGCCGCAGCAGCGCATCGGTGACGCCGACGCCGAGGGAGCCCGCGAGGTGGTCGTAGCAGGTACGCGCCCGCGCCATGGCCGCGCCCGCCGAGGCGGCGCGCAGCCCCCGGGGTGCGGGCGGAGGCCCGGCGTGTGCGGCGAGATCCTCGATGAGCTGGGAGATCTGCGGCCCCGCGATATGTACGTACCGGTGCCGGCCCTGCCGTGCCTCGGCGAGCAGCCCGCCCGCCACGAGCTTGTCCAGGTGGGTGCTCACGGTCGCCGCAGTCACTCCGGCCGCACGCGCCAGCTCGCCCGCGGTCCAGGCGCGGCCGTCCTGCAACGCGAGGCAGACCGAGGCGCGCGTGGGATCGGCGAGCAGCCCGGCCAGCTCCGCCAGCCGCTGCCCGCTGCGCTCGGGCTCTCGTGATCGTCCCGTACGTCGTGGTCGCTCCATACGGACATGGTGCGCCCGTGACACTTCGACGGGCGCCGAAGTGACGCGGGGGCCGGGCGGGCCCGGTCAGTCCTCGGCCGAGGCGCCTCCGCCGGCGGCCGTCACCAGGATCAGCGGGATGTCACCGCAGGGCCACAGACTCAGACCGTCGTACTCGGCGCCCGCCGCGACCTCCGGGACCTCCGCGACCCCCGTGTCCCCCGCGACCTCCGCCACTTCGGCGGTCGCATCGGCGGCCCCGGCCCCGGCCCCGGCCCCGGCCAACCCGGCGTCCTGCGGTCGCGCGTCCTGCGCACCCTGCAAATCCCGTGCGTCCTGCGCACCCTGTGCGCCCCGCGCATCCGTTCCGGTCCGGTCCGCGTCCCCGGCCCCCGCCGCCCCGGCCGCCGACGCGAAGTCCGGCCCCTTCAGCAGCGAGCCCGCAAGATGCCGGGCGTACGTCGAAACCGCCACGCGCCCACGGGAGTTGACCAGGCACGCGGGTCCCGGGAGCCGTTGCAGCACCGGCATCACGGCGGCCTCGAAGTCCGGCAGATACACGTCGGCCGCGGCGACGCCCGTGAAGCGCCCGTCGACGTTCACCGGCGCGGACAGCGTCAGGCTGTACTCGTCGGAGCACAGGTAGTCCACGTAGGGCCCGGCGACGGCACGCCGCCCCGTGTCCCGCGCCAGCGCGTACCACTCCCAGTGCGTGTAGTCCGAGTACGCCGAGTGCTCCGGGTCGAGGTCCAGCAGCAGCGGCCGTACGTCGCCGCCCGGGCCCGTCTGCCACCACTCCAGCCACGCCTCTGCGTCGTCGAGCAGCCCGGGCGCGGCCACGAAACCCGCCCCGGACATCAAGTCGAGTTGCGCCAGCCGCTCGTGCAGTCCGGGCCGGAGGTCGGCGAGGTCGGCGGTGGTGGGGCGTCTGCCCTCGGCGGCGACGCCGGCCAGGAGCCGTGCGCAGTCCGTACGGGTCTCGGCCACGGCGTCGAAGACGCACTCCAGGGCGTCGCGGACGCCGGCCGCCGCCTCGGGCGGACCGTATGCCGCCGCGCCGGCCGCGGACGCAGCGGACGCGTGTTGCGCGGACGTTTCGTTCGCGTTCGCGTTCGCGGACGCCGCCGCGCCGCGCGCTCGCGCTTCACGCGCGTCCGCGCAGGCCGCGCCGTCAAGTACGTGTGTTCCGCCTCCTGCGGGACGAGGACTGCTGCCCACGGGTGCCCTCCTTGGTGTGCGGACCGCCGGACTGACCGGGGATGCCGAGGCGGAGGTCGACCAGGCGCTCCATGGAGACCTGGACGCACTGCTCGGCAAGGGCTCTTGCATGCTCCGCCGCACCATCGTGCACCGCACAGATCACGGCGCGGTGACGATCGCAGACGTCTTTGAGATGCCTCTCGTCCCCGAGTACGAGACATACGAGCGCGCCGGCCTCCGCGTGGATACCTACCAGCTCGCGCGTCAACCGTGCCGACTGCGCCGCCGCGGCCAGCTCCACATGGAAGCGTCCGTGCAGCCGGCTGCGCCCGGGAGGGTCCGCCGCGTCGGTCAACTCCTCGACGGAACGGTGCAGCTGATGCAGATCGCCGGGCTCGGTGCGCTGTGCGGCGAGCCGGGCCGCCGCGCCGGAGACGGCGGTCCAGTGGTCGCCGAGGTCGCGCAGCTCCTCAAGGCTCCAGCCGCCGAGATGGCTCAGCAGCCGCTCCTCCACGGGCCCTTCGGGCACGGTGACGAAGCTGCCGCCGCCGCGCCCCCTTCGGGTGGTGACCAGACCGCGCTGGCGCAGCGCCATGAGCGCCTCGCGCAAGGTGACCGTCGAGACCCCGAGCTGGGCGGCGAGTTCGGGTTCGCCGGGCAACTGCTCGCCGTCGCTGAGCAGTCCGAGCTCGATGGCGTCGCCGAGCCGCCGTACGACCGCTTCGACGCGGGCCTGCGCGCCGATGGGCGTGAAGACGGTTCTTCGGGCGCCGTCGTGATCTCTCCTCACGGCCACCACCTTGTCACTTGGCTCAGGCTTTACCTGAAGAGGGCCTTGGACGGTCTTGAAGGTTGAACTATGACTTCATATATTTACCGCCGCCCAACGTCCACAGCATCAGAAAGGTTCCCGGAACATGGAGGGGATCGAGGGGAAAGCCGTCCGGCTGCGGAGCCTGCGCAAGGTGTTCGGCAGGACCGAGGCCGTCGCGGGCATCGACCTGGGCATATCCGACGGCGAGTTCTTCTCCATGCTCGGACCGTCGGGCTCGGGCAAGACCACGGTGCTCCGCATGATCGCCGGCTTCGAGACGCCCACGAGCGGCACCGTCGAACTGGACGGCAAGGACGTCACACGGCTCGCGCCCTTCGAGCGCGACGTGCACACCGTCTTCCAGGACTACGCGCTCTTCCCGCACATGACGGTCGAGCAGAACGTCGCCTACGGCCTGAAGGTGCGCAAGGTGCCCAAGGACGAACGGCTGCGCCGGGCCGCCGAGGCGCTGGAGAGCGTACGCCTCGAAGGCTTCGGCAAGCGGCGGCCCACCCAGCTCTCCGGAGGCCAGCGGCAGCGGGTGGCCCTTGCCCGCGCGCTCGTCAGCCGCCCCCGCGTGCTGCTGCTCGACGAGCCGCTCGGCGCGCTCGATCTCAAGCTGCGCGAGCAGATGCAGATCGAACTCAAGGAGATCCAGCGCGAGGTGGGCATCACCTTCGTCTTCGTCACCCACGACCAGGACGAGGCGCTCACCCTGAGCGACCGGATGGCCGTCTTCCAGGACGGCCGCATCGAGCAGACCGGCACGCCCGCCGAGATATACGAGCGCCCGGCGACACCCTTCGTCGCGGGCTTCGTCGGCACCTCCAACCTGCTCACCGGCGAGACCGCCGAGCAAGTCGTCGGCAAACCAGGCACGTTCAGCGTCCGCCCGGAGAAGATCCGGGTGGTCAGGGAGCCGGCGGCCGGCGCCGACGAGCCGGAGCACACCGCCGCCACAGGCACCGTCGCCGAGGTCGTCTATCTGGGAGACGCCACCCGTTTCCTCGTCGACCTCGACGCCGGGGGACGGCTCACCGCCGTCCAGCAGAACCTGGAGACCTCCTCCGAGGACGTCGCCGCGTACCGCGGCTCGCGGGTGAGGCTCCAGTGGCACCACCGGCACAACTTCCCCGTCGCCGAGGCGCGTTGAGCGCCGAGACGGCCCGTACCGACACCGACCCACCACCACGTCCCGTACCGCTCCGACCCACGACCGCGCCCGCAGCGACACCGACCGACCTCGTCCGCACCGACCGACCACGTCCGCACCGACCCACCGGCCGCACCCACGACTCGCCGCCCCTTCATCCCGTGGAGATCTCCGTGCGCATGTCCCGAACCCTCAAAGTGCTCGCCGCATCCGGCGCCATGCTCCTGGCCGCCGCATGCGGCTCCTCCGGCTCCTCGTCGTCCTCGACCGGCGCCGTCGACCCGCCCGACCTCAAGCCGCAGAAGAAGCTCGGCAAGAGCGAGAAGTCGGTGAACCTCATCGCGTGGGCCGGCTACGCCGAGGACGGCAGCAACGACCCGAAGGCCGACTGGGTCACGCCGTTCGAGAAGCAGACGGGCTGCAAGGTCAACACGAAGACCGCCGCCTCCTCCGACGAGATGGTCAGCCTGATGAAGACGGGCCAGTACGACGCCGTCTCGGCGTCCGGCGACGCCTCGCTGCGGCTGATCGCCTCCGGTGACGCCGAGCCCGTCAACACCAAGCTCGTCCCCAACTACAAGGACATCTTCAAGGGGCTGAAGAACCGGGACTGGAACTCCGTCGACGGCAAGCCGTACGGCATTCCGCACGGCCGCGGCGCCAACCTCCTCATGTACAACACCGAGAAGGTCAAGCCCGCCCCCGACTCCTGGAAGGCCGTCTTCGACGACGCCGGCAAGCACAAGGGCAAGGTCACGGCGTACGACTCGCCGATCTACATCGCGGACGCCGCCCTGTACCTGATGAAGCACAAGCCGTCGCTGGGCATCAAGAACCCCTACGCCCTGGACCAGAAGCAGTTCGACGCCTCCGTCGACCTGCTGAAGAAGCAGAACGCCGACATCGGCGAGTACTGGAGCGACTACCTCAAGGAGATCTCCGCGTTCAAGAGCGGCGACTCCGTGGTCGGCACCTCCTGGCAGGTCATCCTCAACACCGCGCAGGACGAGGGCGCCAAGGTCAAGGCCGTGCTGCCCAAGGAGGGTTCGACGGGCTGGTCCGACACCTGGATGGTCTCCTCCAAGGCCAAGCACCCCAACTGCGCCTACAAGTGGCTGAACCACATCGTCTCGCCGAAGGCGAACGCCCAGGTCGCCGAGTACTTCGGCGAGGCGCCGGCCAACTCCAAGGCCTGCAAGCTGACCGCCGACAAGAACCACTGCCGCACCTACCACGCGGACGACGAGCCCTACTGGAAGAAGGTCCACTACTGGACCACGCCCACTCAGCAGTGCCTCGACGGGCGCAAGGACGCCAAGTGCGTTCCGTACGCGAAGTGGGTCCAGGCCTGGACCGAGATCAAGAGCTAGGACGGGACGTACACCGATGAGCAATACCGAGCGGGCCGCCGGGCACAGCGCCCGGCGGCCGGCCGGGACCCTGGCGGGCCTGCTGCACCGCCGCCCCCGGCTGCAACTCTCCCTGCTGCTCTCCGCGCCGCTGACGTGGCTGATACTGGCCTATCTCGGCTCGCTCACCGCGCTGTTCATGTCCGCGTTCTGGACGACGGACACCTTCACCTCGAACGTCGTGAAGGTCTGGTCGCTGGACAACTTCACGACCATCCTCACCGGCGGCGCCTATCAGCAGGTCGCGCTGCGCAGCGTCGGCGTCGCCCTCGCGGTCACCGCGATCTGCGTGGTGATCGCCTTCCCCGTGGCCTTCTTCACCGCGCGCATCGCACCGCGGCGCTGGCGGCCCCTGCTCGTGGTCGCCATCCTCACGCCGCTGTGGGCGAGTTACCTGGTCAAGGCGTACGCGTGGCGGCTCATCCTCGCCGAGGGCGGGCTGCTGGAGTGGCTGCTGTCGCCCTTCGGCCTCGACGGCCCGGGATACGGGCTGACCGCGACCGTGCTCGCACTGGCGTACCTGTGGCTGCCGTACATGATCCTTCCGATACACACCGGGCTGGAGCAGATACCGGACAGCCTCCTCGACGCGTCATCCGACCTCGGCGCCCGTACGGGACGCACCTTCCGCTCCGTGGTGCTGCCGATGCTGCTGCCGTCCATCGCCGCCGGGTCCGTCTTCACCTTCTCCCTCAGCCTCGGCGACTACATCGCCGTGCAGATCGTCGGCGGCAAGACACAGCTGATCGGCAACCTCATCTACTCCAACATCACCCTGGATCTGCCGCTGGCGGCCGCGCTCGGCACCGTTCCCGTGGTGGTCATCGTGATCTACCTGCTCGCGGTGCGGCGCACCGGCGCCCTGAGCAGCCTCTGACGGGGGGAGAGGGGACGAAGTGACGAGGGGCGACGACGGCACCCGACCGGACACACCACGAGGCATACGACGATGAAACTCTCCCGGCCCGCACGCATCGCAATGGGCACCGCCGCAGCGCTCGGCTTCGCGGTGATCTACATACCGCTCTTCCTCGTCCTCATCAACTCCCTCAATCCCGACCGGAGTTCGAGCTGGCCGCCGCCGGGCGTCACCTTCCACTGGTGGGCGGACGCCTGGGGCAGCGCGGGCGCACGGCACGCCCTGGTCACCTCGCTCCAGGCGGGCGTGGGCGCGACCGCCGCCGCGCTCGTGCTCGGCACGCTGATCGCCTTCGCCATCCAGCGCTTCCGGTTCTTCGGCCGGGAGGCGCTGTCCTTCGCCGTCGTACTGCCCATCGCCCTGCCCGGCATCGTCACCGGCGTCGCTCTCAACACCGCCTTCCGCACGGTGCTCGAACCCCTCGGCGTCGGGCTCGGCCTGTTCACGGTCGTCGTGGGCCACGCGACCTTCTGCGTCGTGGTCGTCTACAACAACGTCATCGCGCGGCTGCGGCGGATGCCCGGCAGCTACGAGGAGGCGGCGATGGACCTGGGCGCGGACACCTTCCGGTCCTTCGCCGACATCACGTTCCCGCTGGTGCGTTCGGCGCTGGTGGCGGGCGGTCTGCTGGCGTTCGCGCTCTCCTTCGACGAGATCATCGTGACGACCTTCACCGCGGGCCCCGACACCCAGACGCTCCCCATCTGGATCTTCTCCAACATGGCGCGGCCCCAGCAGGCCCCGGTGGTCAACGTCGTCGCCGCGGTGCTCGTGCTGCTCTCCGTCATCCCGATCTATCTGGCGCAGCGGATGTCGTCCGACACGGCGTCGGGCAGCAGGATCTGAGACGACCGGAATTGCGGGCCGCCGCGGGCGAATCGGTGCTGTCGCGGGTGATACGGATCCTCGAGACGTTCGGCAGCGATGTCACCGTCCTGTCGGTCTCGCAGATCGCCCGCCGCTCCGGCCTGCACGTGGCCACGGTCTCCCGGCTCGTAGAGCAGATGACGCGCCTGGGGCTGCTCCAGCGCGACGGCCGCAGCGTCCGCATCGGTGTACGGATGTGGGAGCTCGGCTCGCGCGCCTCGCCGACCGTCGGCCTGCGGGAGGCCGCCATGCCGTTCATGGAGGATCTGCACGCGGTCGTCGGGCACCACATCCAGCTGGGGGTCCGTGAGGGCGACGAGGTGCTGTTCGTCGAGCGCCTGGCGGCGCCGGGGGCCGTGATCAACTACACCCGCGTCGCCGGGCGGCTGCCGCTGCACGCCTCCTCCTCCGGCCTGGTCCTGTGCGCACACGCCCCGGCGGACGTCCAGGAGCGCGTCATCGCGGGACCGCTGCGGACCTACACGGAGCACACCATCGGCACGCCGCGGCGGTTGCGCAGCTTCCTGGCCCAAGTACGGCGCCAGGGCTACGCGTTCTGCCAGGGCCACATCCACCCCGACGCCGCCGGCATCGCCGTACCGCTGCACGACGCGCGACGCCGGGTGGTGGCGGCGCTCGCGGCGATCGTGCCCAACGACGAGAACGCACGCGCGCAGATCCCCGCTCTGCGGGCGGCAGCGCGCGGCATCTCCCGGGCCATGGCCGGTCGCGAGGCCAACGGGACCTGAACGCGCGGAGGTTCCCTCTCACTGAGTGAGAACACCATGGTGGCGGGGCCTCCTTGTGCCACATCCTCGGGCTGCTGCCGGAGCACGAGGAGCCGAGGATGTCTCTCACCGCCTCTCCAGACCCACCGCCGGAACCGGGCGGCAGCTCGCGCAACACGCTCCGCGTCGAGCGCAAGAGCAAAGCCGCCGACGGCGTCGTCGGCCTCACGCTGGTGCACCCGGGCGGCAGACGGCTGCCCGACTGGGCGCCCGGCGCGCACATCGACCTGATCCTGCCGTCCGGCGTCACGCGCCAGTACTCGCTGTGCGGGGACCGCTGGGACGCGTACTCGTACCGCATCGCCGTGCTGCGCGAGCCGGGCGGGCGCGGCGGCTCCGCTTACGTCCACGACGAGTTGGAGCAGGGGGACCTGGTGGACGTGGGCGGGCCGCGCAACAACTTCCCGCTCGTACCGTCCGAGGAGTACCTGTTCATCGCGGGCGGCATCGGCGTCACGCCGCTGCTGCCGATGATCCGCCAGGCCGAACTGCTCGGTGTCGACTGGACGTTGCTCTACGGAGGGCGCACCCGCGACTCGATGGCGTTCACGGACGAACTCGGCGCGCACGAAGGCCGCGTCACCCTCGCCCCGCAGGACGAGTGCGGTCTGCTCGCCCTCCCGGCGTGGCTCGACGGGCCGCCCCGGCCGCGCACGAAGGTGTACGCATGCGGGCCCGGCCGCCTCCTCGAAGCGGTCGGGGCGCGCTGCGCCCACTGGCCCGCGGGCCTGCTGCGCACGGAGCGGTTCGTGCCGAGCGTCCCGCGCGCCCCCGTGCGCGACGAGGCCTTCGAGGTGGAACTCGCGCGGCAGGCGACCTCGGTCACCGTCGAGCCCGGGGTCACCGTGCTCGAAGCCGTGCGCACCGCGGGGGTGAACGTGCTGTCGTCCTGCGAGCAGGGCACGTGCGGCACCTGCGAGACCGGAGTGCTCGCCGGACGTCCCGACCAGCGCGACTCCATCCTCGACGACGGCGAACGGGCCGCCGGTGACTGCATGTTCATCTGCGTGTCCCGCTCGTGCGGCCCCACTCTCATCCTCGACCTGTGACGCCACACGGCAAGGAGCCGCCATGACGACCTCCGCTACACACACCGTGGTGCCGGTGAGCCACGTCGACCCGTTCGGCCATGAAGTCCTCGAAGATCCGCACCAGTTCCACGCGGAGCTGCGCGACGCGGGCCCCGTCGTCCACCTCACCGCGCAGGACGTCTACGCGCTCGGCCGTCACGAGCAGGTGCACGCGGCGCTCAGCGACTGGCAGAGCCTCGAATCCGGGGCAGGGGTGGGACTGAGCAACTTCCGGCACGCGAAGCCCTGGCGCCCGCCGAGCCTGCTGCTGGAGGCGGACCCTCCACGGCACGACGCCCCGCGTGCCGTGCTCACGCGGATCCTCGGGCCGCGTGCCCTGCGCAGGCTCCGCGACGCCTGGTTCGCCGACGCCGCGGCACTGGTCGAACGGGTGCTGCGCACACCGGAGTTCGACGCGGTCACCGCGCTGGCCGAGGAGTTCCCCCTCCGGGTCTTCCCGGACGCCGTCGGAATCCCGAAGGAGGGCCGCGAGAACCTCCTGCCCTACGGCGACCACTTGTTCAACGCGTTCGGACCGCCCAACGACCTGGTGGAGAAGGGGACTTCGCGCATCGCGGAGCTCTCCGAGTGGGTCGACGCCCAGTGCCGTCCCGCCGTGCTGGACGAGGACGGCTTCGGCGCCCGGATCTGGGAGGCGGCCGGGCGCGGCGACATCACACCGGAGCAGGCGCCCCTGGTCGTACGCTCGCTGCTGTCCGCGGGAGTCGACACGACCGTGCACGGACTCGCCGCCGTGCTGCACGCGTTCGCGACCCACCCCGGCCAGTGGCGCCGCTTCAGGCGGAACCCGGGCCTGGCGCGCGTCGCCTTCGACGAGGCGGTGCGCCTGGAGTCACCCGTGCAGACGTTCTTCCGTACGGCCGTCACCGATGTGCGGATCGGTGGCGCCGTGATCCCGGGCGGCCGGAAGATCCTGATGTTCCTCGGCGCCGCCAACCGCGACCCGCGCAGGTGGGAGCGTCCCGGCGAATTCGACCTGTCGCGTGACCCCTCGGGGCACGTGGGCTTCGGCATGGGCATCCATCAGTGCGTGGGACAGCATGTGGCACGCCTGGAGTCCGAGGCGCTGCTGACGGCGCTGGCCGAGCGCGTGGAGCGCATCGAGATCGCCGGCCCCGTCGTACGCCACCACAACAACACGCTGCGTGCCCTGAGTTCCCTGCCGGTGCGGGTCGTGCGCGCCGGCCGGGCCTGACTCACACCACGGGGGCGGTGCTGCGCGCCGGCTGCCCGAGGGCGTTCAGCTGCTCCGGCATCGTCAGGTTCACCATCCGGCGCCAGGCGCCGAAGCGTTCGTACGCGTACATCACATGGATGCCCGCGGCGATCGGCACGGTCCGCACCGCGGGCCAGTCCAGCAGCCGCCCCATGTGGGACATCACCGAGAGGGAGACCTCACGGTGCACGACGATCTCGGCCAGGGCGGTGCGCCGCAGACTGCGCCGGATCGCCGGCTCGTGCCCGCGCGCGGCCAGCCGCAGCAACTCCTCGTGGCAGTACGCGAGATGGGCGTCCTCGTCGTGGCTGATCATCCGCACTGCGCGGGCGGTCTCGGAGTCGTCCTCGCAGCAGGCCAGCAGCATGGCCATCTGGTCCGAGGCACGCTGCTCGGTGACCCGGCTGTGCGTCAGATAGACGATGATGTCGTGCTCGGTGAGCGGCTCGTCGCGGCGCAGCTTCTCGTGCATCAGCCCGATGCCGCGGCGCTCCAGCAGCATCGTGTAGTCGGTCTCCAGCGGCACCGGGACGGGTTCCAGTCCGCGCTTCTTCAGCAGCGCGTTGAAGATCCGGCCGTGCTTGTCCTCGTCCGTCCCATGCCTGGTGATCTTCGGCGCCAGGTCCTGCATGCTCTCCGGGACCAGCGCGGCGATCCGTGCGTTCTCCCAGCCGCCCTGCGCCTCCCCGCTGGCGGCGATGGAGCAGAAGAGCTGGAAGGAGCGGTCGTTCTCCAGAATCTCCCGGAGCAGATTTCGGGACGAGAGCATCAGTGCCACCTCCGTACGGCGTCCGCACAACCGAGTCAAAGGGGGCGGGGGACAACCGGCAACAGCAGGGCGGCTTCCGTGTGCCAAACGAAGGAGGACGGGCCGCCCGCGGCGTCAGAAGCCGCCTCCGCCGAAGTCACCGCCGCCGAACCCGCCGCCGTCGAAGCCGCCCCCGTCGCCGAATCCTCCGCCGTCCCCGAAACCGTCTCCGAAGTCCCCGCCGTAATCGCCGCCGTAGTCCCCGAAGCCGTCGCCGTACCCCCAGGGCCCCATCGCGTTGCCGAGCAGCGTTCCGACCAGCAGACCCGGCAGTATGCCGCCGCCGAAGTAGCCGCCCGCCCACGGTCCGTAGACGCCGCCGGCCTCCCAGTACGGACGCCGGCCCTCCGGGGTGTCCACGTTGCGGGCCATGGGCTCCGCGCCGTCCCGCAGCCGTGCCGCGTCCGCCGCGCAGACCGGCACGGTCCGCTCGGTGCCGCCGGGCGGCGCCCAGCGCACGTCCTCGACGGACGGCCCGTGGCGCGGGTCGAAGAAGCACGGCACGCGGCGTTCCGGAAGCGCCTCGCCGTTCCGTCTGGCCTCCAGGGTGGCCAGCGCGAAGCGCCCGTCCTCCAGGGACTCCGTGACGGGGCGTACGTCGCCGGGCCCGCGG
Organism: Streptomyces sp. HNM0575; assembly: GCF_012726265.1. Taxonomy (GTDB): domain Bacteria; phylum Actinomycetota; class Actinomycetes; order Streptomycetales; family Streptomycetaceae; genus Streptomyces. The sequence goes on from NZ_JAASAG010000005.1 coordinate 270,542, forward strand.
GCGGCGTCCATCTTCCGCTTGGCCTCGTCGTAGGAGTCGATGGCACGGGTGTAGTCACCGCGCATGGCGTCGTCCGAACCGCGGTCCTGCGGATCGAAGCCGATCCGGTCCAGCTCCTCGCCGAAGGCCGTGATGTCCTCGTCCACCACGGGACGCAGCTTCTCCAGCTGCTCCCGCTGCCGCTCGGCCTCGCGCCTGCGCGCCCGGTTGCGTACGAGGAGACCGCCGCCCAGGCCCAGGATCAGCAGCGCGAGCAGCACCAGCAGTACGAAGCCGCCGCCCGTGCCGCGTCCCTGGCCGCCGTCCCAGGAAGCCGGTGCGTCGCCGCGGGCGTTGGCCGTCGCGCCGTCCACGAAGCGGTCGAGTTTCGCCTCGGTGTCGCCGCCCGGCGCCTCGGAGGAGTGGCGCAGGCCGTTCACTGCGCTGCGGGACATCACGGATCGGTCGGCTCCCGCGGCGAAGCCGCCGCCGAGCGTGACCCCGTAGACGCCCCTCTCGCCGACCTGGGCGCGCAGGTCCCGCAGCAGCGTCGACGGCGGGAACTCCTTCGCCTTCGGCAGCACGGCCACGAAGACCGGCTTGTCCGCCTTCTTGATCTTCCGGGTGAGGTCCCTGGCGTCGGCGCCCGAGAGCCGGCCCGAGGCGCGCGGGTCGACGTAGACGGGGCCCTCGCGCAGCGCGGCCGCCACCTCGCCGACGCTGTCGGCCCTGTCCGCGGTGTCCGCCGCGGCGGCGCCGGGAGCCATGACGGACATCGGCAGAAGGAAGGCGGCCACGAGAACGAGGGCCGGCCTGAGAAGTCTGTTATGTCGTATTCGACTCATGCGGGCCGTGTACCCCGGATCCACCGGGATGCACGGCACCGGTCTCCGTCCCGGTGCCGGGGGCGGCTTGCGCACCGGCCCGGGAGCGGGTTCCGTCCGCTGCGGGCGCCGTTCCCGTTCCCCGGGTCGCCCGGCCCGTCCGTGCCGCCGTGACCGGCGCCGTGGGCGCGTCCTTCGAGGGCACCAGCCGTGGACCGCCCGGTCCGAAGACGGCGCGCGGCTCCGGGAAGACGAAGAGCAGCACCACGTACAGCACCGCGGCGACGGCCAGCGTCACGACCAGGCTGATGTCCACGCCGCCTGCCGTGTTGCGCCAAGGCCCGGCGATCAGCGGTGTGTTGGCGAACATCAGGCCCGTCACGGTGGCCGGCAGCCACGCGCCCATGCCGCGCCAGTTGACGCCGCGCGTGAACCAGTACGCACCGCCCTGCTCGCCCCTGTTGAAGACCTGGATGTGGTCCGGGAGGTAATGACCGCGCCGCACGAAGTAGCCGATCATCATGATCGCCATCCAGGGCGAGGTGCACAGCACGATCAGGGTCGCGAAGGCGTTGATGCTGGAGACGATGTCGAAGACGAAGTTGCCGATGAAGATGAAAGCCACGGAGAGCGTCCCGATGAGCACGGTGGACTGGACCCGGCTGAGGCTCGTGAAGATCGAGGAGAAGTCCAGGCCCGTCCCGTACAGGGCGGTCGTGCCCGTGGACAGCCCGCCCACCAGGGCGATGGCGATCAGCGGCAGCGCGTACCAGAGCGGCGCGACGCGGGAGAGCCCGGCGACGTAGTCGTTCGGGTCGGCCACGAGGGTCGCCGTCGCGACCCCGAAGAGGAACGGCAGCAGGCTCGCCGCCTGCGCCAGGAACGGCGCCGCCAGCAGCCGCCGGGCGCGGTGGCGGTCGGGTATGTAGCGCGACCAGTCGCCGAGGAAGGCGCCGAAGGAGACCGGGTTGGCGAGCGCCGCCAGCAGCGCCAGCGTCCACGTGGGCCAGAAGCCGCCGAGCGCGTAGTGGCCCGTGCCCGGGTACGAGGCGTCGAAGTCGCCCGCGAAGGCGAGGATCCCCAGCAGCATGATCAGCGAACCGGCGATCACCGCGATCTTGTTGATGAGCAGCATGAACTGGAAGCCGTAGACGCACACCACGACGACCGCCGTCGCGATCAGCCCGTAGGAGACGGCCCGCAGCGCGTCGCCGCCGTCGAACCCGAAGAGCCGGTTCGCCGCCCCCACGATCGCGTCTCCGCTGACCCAGACCGAGATCGAGAAGAAGGCGATCGCGGTCAGCAGCGACAGGAAAGACCCCACGCACCTGCCCACGACGCCGAAGTGCGCGCCGGAGGAGACCGCGTTGTTCGTACGGTTGCGGGGACCGAACAGCGCCATCGGCATCAGGATCAGCGCACCGGCGAGCACGCCGGTGACCGTGGCGGTCGCCGCGGCCCAGAAGCTCAGCCCGTACGCGACGGGCAGCGTGCCCAGGATGATCGTGGCGAAGGTGTTGGCGCCGCCGAAGGCGAGCCGGAAGAGATCGAGGGGCGTCGAGATCTGCTCCTCGACGGGGATGGGTGCGACGCCGTGGTGCTCGACCTCGGTGACGCCCGGGCGGCGGGGCGTGTCGGACATGGGTGTTCCTCGCGCGGGGACTGTCTGTACCCGCAGCAGGCTGTCGCCCCGCCCCGGCATCCCGGCACCCGCCGGTGTGGAGTACGGGCACGGCCGGTGTGTACGAAACGGCCTTGGACGATAAGGGACTTCGCGCACGGCGGGCCCCGTGCGCGGCACGCAGCGCCCGGCCCACAGCGCCCGGCACGCCGCGGCCCGGCCCGCGGCGCTTCGTGGAGCCCGGCCGGCGCCGCTTTGAGCATCGGATGCTCTGTTCCGGACCCCGCCGCGGGGAGATCTTGGGCGATGTCTGCTCGGCCCGGCTGGCGGAGGGGGGAACGCGTTCCGGCAGCCTTCGACCACCGACGCAGACCTCCCGCGGAGGCGCGCGAGACGAGCCGGTCCCGCTGTGGGCGGCGCGGTTCGCGCGCCCCGGGGAGCTCCTCGACCGGGAAGAACGGAGGCTGGAATGGAGACCAGACCGAGCAGGAGGATCCGAAGAGGCGTCGTGGCGGCCTTCACCGCGGCACTGCTCGCGGGAGCGGGGGTGTTCGGCTGGACCGCCGCGGGCGGTGAGGCCTCCTCCGAGGGAGGGCTGCTGCCCAGGGCCGAGTTGGAGCCGTCCGGGGTCAACGGGGAAGCCGTGGCTGAGACATGCGGCGAGTTCGGCGAGGACGCCGGCGTGACCGATCCGAAGACCGCCAGGAACCGGATCAAGGAGAACTCGTTCGAGGACTCCCACGCGTGCACCGAATACCAGGGGGAGGAGTACGCACCGGAGAACTTCGCGAATCAGCGCCCCGTGGACGCGGTCCTGGAGGACTGCCGTACGGGCCGGGCGGTCTGCGAGTTCACTCCCACCCGAGAGCCCGAGACGTTCACCGAGAGGTTCAAGCTCGGTACGCGGAAGGAGAACTGCACCGACGGCGTCTCGGAGGAGAAGATCAGCAAGAAGATCGTGGTCGGCACGAAGGACAGCACGGGCCACACCTGGGGGAAGACCGAGCGCAGCGAATGGTCCCTGGCCCCGGACATCTCCGTCACCGGGCCCGACGGGGCCGGAGGCGGAGGTTCGCTCTTCGGCGTCGGCGCCTCGACCGAGCGGAAGGACGAGCACACCACCGTCACGGAGAAGAGCTACTCCCGTGAGGACCTGGAGGAGAGCGTCATCAGGCTCAAGCCCGGGACGGCCGGCTCGTTCTCCTTGAAGCAGCAGCTGGTCGAGCAGGTCGGGACGCTCAGGGCGTTCTACGTGATGAACGACGACGACACGCCTTTCGGGGTCGTGCAGCGCGTCGACGACTACAGCGCCGTCGGCCCGACCGACGCGGGCCGCATCCGCGAGAAGGCGGAGCCGGTCGACTGCGGCTGACGCCCGGCCCGCCGATCCGGCGCTCGTCTCCCGACGACGTCCGCGCGGCGGTGGCGAACCCGGCGAACCCCCGGAGAAGACACGGAGGTTGACACCCTCGCCCCACCCATACATCCTTTCACTAATCGATTAGTGAAAGGATGTATGGGTGTCCACGGCTGGAGGGATCAAGTTCCGTATCGACCGCGGCAGCGGACTCGCCACCTACTGGCAGATCGCCCGGCAGGTGAAGCAGGCGCTGCGGCTCGGTCTGCTCCAGCCCGGGGACAAACTGCCCACCGCCCGTGAAGTCGTCGAGGAGACGGCCGTCAATCCGAACACCGTCCTGAAGGCCTACCGCGAACTGGAGCGGGAGGGCCTGGTCGAGGCACACCGTGGCCTCGGCACCTTCATCCGCCAGTCGCTGGGCGCCGCCGACGCCCTCGACACCCCGTACCGGGGCGAGTTGAAGGACTGGGTGGCCCGCGCACACGCGGCGGGCCTGGACCGCGAGGACATGGCGGCGCTCTTCGACTCCGTACTCGACGAACACCTCCCGCAGGAGACGACATGAAGAACGCCGACGCGGCGCTGGAGGCGACCGGAGTGAGCTTTTCGCACTCGCGCCGGAGACCGCCCGTCTTCACCGACTGCTCGTTCCGGCTTCCCAGGGGCCGTGTGTGCGGCCTGATCGGCCCGAACGGTGCCGGCAAGTCCACGCTGCTCAGGCTCGCGGCCGGTCTGCTCCGGCCCGCGTCGGGCAACCTGAGCGTGCTGGGGCGTACGCCCGCCGAAGCCCGCCCCGGCATCGCCTATCTCGCCCAACGCAAGCCGCTGCACTCGCACTTCACCGTCGCCGGCACGCTGCGCTACGGGGCGGAGTTCAACGGCCCCGGGCGCTGGGACCAGGAGGCCGCGGAACGGATCGCCTACGGCGACGGGGCGCTCGAACCGGGCGCGAAGGTCCGGTCGCTCTCCGGGGGACAGCGCTCCCGCGTGGCCCTCGCCCTCGCCTTCGGCAAGCGCCCCGAACTGATGCTGCTGGACGAGCCGATGGCGGACATCGACGCCCTTGCCAGACGGCAGCTGACGGGTGCGCTGCTGGCCGCCTCCGCCGAGTACGGGACGACGATCGTGATGGCCTCGCACATCCTCTCCGAGCTGGAGGAATCGTGCGACTTCCTGTTCCTGCTCGCCGGCGGCCGGCTCAGGCTCGGCGGCGAGACCGAGGACCTCGTCGCGGCGCACACCCTGCTCACCGGCACCCAGGACCCGGAGGCGGACGGGCACACCGTGATCGAGCGCTATTCCTCCGGGCGCGGCAGCACCGCCCTGGTGCGTACGTACGGACGGCCCGCGGGCGACCGGTTCGCCGAGAGGCCCACGACCGAGGAGGTCGTGCTCGCCCACATCCGCAACTCCCAGGCTCCGCCGCTGCTCACGGCGAGCGCCGTACCCGAGGCGCCCGGGCGCCCGTCACACGCTCGAGCGCAGGAGGACGCCGCATGACCCCCGCCGTCACGACCACCGGCACCACGACCAGCGGCACCGCCGCCCGTCCCGGCCGGGCCTCGCAGCACCGCACCGGCTCCGCCCGGCGCCGGCTGCGGGTGAACCTGCTCATGCACCGCGCCGGCCTGGCGGCCTGGGTGCTCCTCGTGATCCTCGCCGTCGCCTGGCTGCTCTGGCTCCGCTTCGGTCCCGAGGCCTCGGCCGTCGCGCAACTCGAGGCCCAGTGCGACACCTCGGGCGAGCCCGCCTGCATGTGGATGGCCCAGGAGGCGCACTACCAGTACGAGAGCCAGATATCCGACATGGTGTGGGCGCTGCGCGACGTGCTGCCGATCACGGCCGCCCTCGCCGGCGCCGCGGTGGTGGCGCGTGAACTGGCCAACGGCACCGCGGAGTTGGCGTGGACGCAGTCCGTCACTCCCGCCAGGTGGCTCGCGGAGAAGCTTCTCCTGCTGGCGGTCTTCCTCGCCGCGGGCACCGGAGTCCTCGTGGTCCTGTGCCGCAATCTGCTCGACTCGGCCGGCGCCCGGCGCCTGCTGACGGCGGGATACGAGACCAATGACGTCTTCTTCGCCATGGGACCCGCCGTCGTGATCTACGCCCTGCTCGGCCTGGCCTTCGGCTTCCTGGCGGCGCTCCTCCTGCGGGCCCCGCTGCTGGCGCTCCCCGCCGGGGCGCTCGCCACCTGGGCCGCCGCGTGGGTCATCGGCCCCTGGCGCACCCAGCTGTGGCCCACGGTCTCCCGTACGGCCCGTGGCGAGGGGCCCTTCGGCCACGGGGTGACGCGCTGCCAGTACGACCAGTCCGAGTTCAAGTACTCGGTCGACGCGTGCCTCGGCGCCCGGCCCGCCTCGCACTACTGGCCGGTTCAGCTGACCGAGACGGGCTTCGTGCTGCTCCTCGTGGTGCTCGTCGCGGCAGCCGCGTTCTGGCGGCTGCGGCGACGCACCGGCTGAACCCGTCCCGCGGGATGCGTACGCTGGCACGGGGCCGACCGTAGGAAACAAGCCACACAGGGGGCCGGGAACAGTCGGAGCCGGCGGGACCGGCCGTCACGCGCGGGGCGTGGCGGCGGACCGGCTCCGTGGAGGGGGAAGCATGAGTGACCCTATGAGCTGGCCGTTCATCGGGCGGGAGAGCGAGCTCTCGGCGTTCGACGCGGCGCTCGCCGACGAGGGGTGCCACGCGTTCGTCCTCCACGGCCCGGCCGGTGCCGGCAAGTCCCGTCTCGCGCACGCGTGCAGGCGCAGGGCCGAGCGGGCCGGCCACGCGACGGGCAGGGCGGTCGCGGTGTCCGGGACGTCCGGGACTTCCGCCCGCCTGGCCTCGCTCGCGCATCTCCTTCCGGAGGACGTGAGCGCCGACGACCCGGTGGCCCTGTTCCGCAGGACGCGCGACGCCCTTCGGGAGTGCGCCTCCAGCGCGGAACCACGGGGCGGCGGGCGTGAGGGCAGCGGCGGGCGTCAAGGGAGGGGCGAACGTCAGGGCGGGGGCGGGAGGTTCGTGCTCCTGGCCGACGATCTCGACGGGCTGGACGAAGCCTCGGCGGGCCTGGCGGGCCAGCTGATGGAAGCCGGAGCGGTCTTCCTCGTCGCGGTGGCCGGCTGCCTGCGGGAGGTGGGACCGGTCGCCTTCGCGCTCCAGTCGGCGCAGACGGCACGCCGCGTCGACCTGGGCGGGCTGAGCGAGGCCGAGGTGGGCGAGGCGATGCGCGCCGCGCTCGACGGGCCCGTGGAGCCCCGCACGGTCAGCATGATGCACCGGGTCAGCGGGGGGAATCCGCGCTTTCTCCGTGAGTTCGTCGTGTGCTCTCTCTCGACGGGCGCCCTGGTGGACGACGGGGAGTCGTGGGCCCTCGTCTCCCGCGTGGGCTCGTCGCCGTTCCTGCTGGCCCTGCTGGAGAGACGCCTGCACGGCATCACCCCCGCGGCGCGCGGCGCCTTGAACCGGATCGCGCTCTGCCAGCCCGTGGACGCCTCCGGCCTCCCCGCCGAGGCCACGGACGAACTGGAGTCCCTGGGCCTGATCCGTACGAGCAGGGACGGACGGCGCGAGACGGTGAGCCTGCTGCACCCGGCACATGAGGTCGTGCTGCGGCTGGCGATCACGTCGTCGGAGCGGCGGCGGATCCTCCAGGAAGAGGCCGCCCAGGTGCGGGCCCGCGGAGCCAGACGCATCACCGACAAGATGCGCATCGCCTCGTGGCAGCTGGCGGCGACGGGATCGGCGGACCCGGAGACGCTCCTGCGCGCCGCCGAACTGGCCCGCCGGGACCAGAAGTTCCAGGACGTTGCCGAGTTCGCGGAAGCCGCGTGCCGGCTCGGCGAGGACTTCCGGCCGCGCCTGCTGCTCGCGGAGGCGCTGCTGGAGATCGGCGACCACGCCGCAGCCGGCGAGGCGTTCGACGAGGCGGCGAAGAGGACCGCGGACGACCGCGACCGGCTGCTCGTCGCCCTCGGCAGGTGCCGCCTCCAGGCGTGGGCGGTCATCGACTGCGAACGGGCGCTGGAGGTCGTGGCGTCGGCGATGCGCGAGATCGGCGAACCGCGCGGCCGGGCCGTGCTGAAGGCGGCGCGCGGAGCCGTGCTCATGGCCTTCGGGCGTCCGGCGGCGGCCCTGGAGGCGCTGCGCGGCATCGGCTTCACCGAGGATCCGCGGACCGGCATCATCGGCAAGGGGCCGAAGGCCGCCGCGCTGGTGGCCACGGGACGCGTGGGCGACGGTCTGGAGCTGGCCCGTGCGGCGTACGAGGACCGCGTACGGCTGGAGGACGACCCCTCGGCTGTCCCGCATCCCGTGCAGTACCTCAACACGCTGATGTTCGCGCTGGAGGAGGCCGGCAGGCTCGAAGAGGCCTACCGCGTCGGCCACCGGGGATGGGGCGAGGCGCTGGCCGACGACGCGGCGGGGGCCGAGGCGTGGATCGCCGCGGCGCTGGCGCGCTGTTCGCTCATGGCCGGCCGCCCCGCCGACGCCGGACGCTGGGCCTCGCAGGCGGTCTCCGTCGCCGGACGGAACTCGCTGCCGGGCACGCTCCACATGGCCCTGGCACGCAAGGCCGAGGCCGCCGCGCTGAGAGGGGACCACGAGACCGCGCGGCGGGCGCTGGGCGAATGCCGCGGACTTCCGCAGTGGGGTGCGTTCCGCTGTGAACTCCCCACCGGGCGGGCGTGGTCGGCCGTCGCGCAGGGCAAGGTCCACGAGGGCCGCGACGTGCTCTGGGAGGCGGCCCGCTCCGCGCGGTCCGCCGGTCACCGGGCGGGCGAGTCCAGGCTCCTCACCGACCTCGCACGGATCGGCTACGCCAAGGAGGCGCTGCCCGGTCTGCGGGACATGGCCGGGGAGATGGACGGTGCCCTGTTCGCAGCGCGGCTCTCCTATGTGAGCGCCCTCGCCGATGCGGACCCGGCCCGACTGCTGGAGAGCGCGAGGTCACTTGAGGACGCGGGCTGCCTGCTGGTGGCGGCCGAGGCCGCCGCGTCGGCGGCCATGCACTGGAGCAACCGTGGCGACCGCCGGGAGGCCGCGGCGGCCGAGACCCTGTCCTTCTCGCTGCAACAGCGGTGCCAGGGCGCTTCGAGCCCCGGTCTGGCCGTACTGGGGGCGGCCAAGCACCTGACGCGGAGGGAAGCGGAGATCGCCGGGCTCGTGTGCGCCGGGCTCAGCAACGCCGAGGCCGCCGACGCGCTCACCGTCTCCAAGCGCACCGTCGACAACCATCTCCAGAACATCTACCGGAAGTTGGGGGTGCGCAGCAGGCGCACCCTGAAGGAGAAGTGCTCGGACTGGGCCGTCGCCGGGCCGTCCGCGTCCTCCGGACCCTCCGCGTCCTCCGCACCCTCCCGGCCGCCCCGCGGATGAGGCACGGGCACGGCCCGCCCGCAGGATCCTGAGCGAAAGCGGCGCAACGACGGAATCCGATGTCGGACGCGATCCCATGACGAAACCGGCGATCAGCCGAATAAGTCGAATACGGCGGAATTGAGCGTCCGATACTCATGTCCCTGTTCTTCACCTGATCCAGGCTGACGAGGAAGGCGCTCGAGCGCCCTGCGCAGCACGGACACCCGGACCGGCGGCCGAGGCCGGCCACCCACCGCCGGTCCCGGACATCTCCCGGGGCTCCCACAAGGACCGGTTTTCCGCCCCCGGCCATCCGTGGACGCCGCGTGACCCACGGCCGTCCGCACTCGGGGAAGCACGCCGCGCTGCCCGCACAGGAATCGGAGAAGAGGGGGGATCGGCCGTGCACGGAGGTATGGCCGCCTTCCCGGGCCGCTCCGCCACAACGGGGCACGGACCGGGGGAGGGCCCGGCGCTCCCGCCGCATGCGGCGAGCGGATCCGGGGGCCCGTACGGGGAGGCGCTGACGCGCCGCGAGCCCGTCGGACTCGACCGGCTCACGGCCGCCGTGGCGGCGGAGCGTGCCGACGAGGTGTGGCGCCGCGGATGCACCCTGGCCGTCCGCACCCGCGCGACGACGGTCGAGGGCGACCCCGTACTGCTGGGGCGCCTGGTGTCCGGCCTCATCGAGCACGCCGTGCTCCACGACCGCGAAGAAGGCCGCATCACGATCCACGTCCACGAGCGGACCCTGCGGGTGAGCCACACCGGGTCGCCTCCGCCGCACAGCGTCGTCGCGTCGCTGCTGGCGCCGGGCCGGCGGCACGGAGCGGAGCCCGGCGAGGCAGGCCGGGCCCCGGATCTCGCCTCCGTCGTGTCGATCGCGCGGGCCCACGGTGCCGTGACGGAGACCCGGGAGCAGCCGTACGGAGGCACCACGGTCAGCGTGCGGTTCCCCGAGCCCGAGGGCCTGTTAGCGCGGGCCCGCGGCGGGCGGGCGGTCAGACCGCGGCGCGGGGGCGCCACCGGAAAGCTCCGAACTGGACCGAGACTCAGGGGGGATGGGGGAAATGCACATCTCGTTTCTCATCAACAGCGCGTACGGCATGGGGGGAACCATCCGTACGACCTTCAACCTGGCGCGCACGCTCGCCGAACAGCACGACGTGGAGGTCGTCTCCGTATTCCGCTACCGGGACACGCCGTTCTTCGACCCCGGTGAGGGCGTACTGCTGAGAGGGCTGGTCGACATGCGCCGGCACAGCCCCTCCTACGACGGCGACGATCCCCGACGGGCGGACGCCGCACGGGTCTTCCCGGTGGCCGACGGCCAGTACCGCCAGTACAGCGCCCTCACCGACCGCCGTATCGGCGACCACCTCGGCAGCACCGGGGCGGACGTCGTCGTGGGCACACGCCCCGGGCTCAACGTGCACGTGGCCCGGCAGACCCGCCGCGGCCCCGCCCGGCTGGGGCAGGAGCACCTCACCCTCGCCACCCACTCCCCGCGGCTGAAGCTCCTGCTGCGACGCACCTATCCACGCCTGGACGCGGTCACCACGGTCACCGAGGCCGACGCCCGCGACTACCGCAGGATCATGCGCCTGCCGGGCGTGCGGGTGCAGGCCCTTCCCAACAGCGTGCCCGCGCCCGCCGTAAGGCCGTCGGACGGTACCGGCAGGTGGGTCGTCGCCGCGGGCAGGCTCGCCCCGGCCAAGCGCTACGACGTGCTGATACGCGCCTTCGCCCGGGTCGTCGCCGAGCGTCCCGACTGGGGCCTGCGGATCTACGGCCACGGCCGCGAGCGGGAGAAGTTGCGGTCGCTCATCGACGAACTCGGCCTCTACAACCACGTGTTCCTGATGGGCCCCGCGAACCCCATCGAGGCCGAGTGGGCCAAGGGAGCGATCTGCGCGGTCACTTCGAGCCTGGAGTCCTTCGGGATGACCATCGTCGAGGCCATGCGGTGCGGTCTGCCGGTGGTCGCCACCGACTGCCCGCACGGACCCAAGGAGATCATCCGCGACGGCGAGGACGGACTGCTGGTGCCCACGGGCGACGTGGGCGCGATCTCCGGCGCGCTGCTCCGCCTCATCGACGACGACGCGCTGCGGCTGCGGATGGGAAGTGCCGCGCTCACGGCGTCGGCCCGCTTCGATCCGGCCGATGTGGCCGCCCGGTACGAGGACTTGATGACGTCGCTGACGAAGCGCCGCGGCGGCACGCTGCACCGGGCACGCGGAACCCTGCTCGGCGGAGCCTACGCGGCCAAGGAGACCGTGCGGCTGGGCATGGCGCACGTCCTCGGGGGAGCGCGGAGATGACCGGGCCCACCATCGGCACGCCGCCGCGGGACGTGTCGCCGCACCCCACGGTGGTGGCGCACGCCCCGCGTGACGGTTCCTCTCCCCGCACCGGCACCGGCACCGGCACCGGCACCGGCTCCGGTACAGGCACCGGCACCGGCACCGAGCGCCCGCGTGCCGACTGCACGGCCGACAGCGCCGGAGGGCTCACCTTCGACGTGCGCACGGGCGGCGGCACGGCCGAACGGCACGGGACGCACGGACCTCCGGCCGGGGCGGCCATGCTGCTGCGCCTGCGGGGCGGAAGCGGCCCGGCGGACAACGTGCGGCTGCCGCTCGTCCCGGTGGAGGGGCCGGGAACCCTGCGGGCCGTTCTGCCGAGCACGCTGTGGCTTCCGGAGGGGCGCTGGGACGCCTGTCTGGCCGTGGACGGTGAGGAGCCGCGGCGGCTGCTGCCCGGCATCCACGACCTGCGCTCCCTCGTACACCGTGAGCCCGCCGGAGCATGCGAGTGGCTCGGCGTCCGCATCCCCTACGCCACCAAGTACGGGAATCTCACGGTCCGTTCGTGGCTGCGCCGGCCGCACGCGGAGGCAGGACCGCTGTGCGTCGCCGGCGGGGTCATGTCCCTGCGGGGCAGGCTCTACGGCGCGCGGCTCTCGGCCACCGCGTCCCTGGAGGCGCACCCACGAGGCGCGGCGGTGGCGCCGGTGCGCGTGCCCGCGTGCCCGGACGGGGAATCGGCCGCCGGACGGGAGGTCCCTTCCGCCTCGCCTGCGGGAGGCACGGGCGGCACCGGCGGCACCGGCGACGAGACCACCGCGCGGCGCCCCGCCCACGGCTTCACGGCCCGGCTGCCCCTGGAGGCCCTGCTGCCCGGGCAGCGGACCTGGAACCTGTGGCTGCGCCCGTCCGCGGACGAGGAACCGGTCCGCCTCGCGCGCATACTCGACGACGTCCCGGACAAGAAGCGGATCTTCACCTATCCGCCCCAGCACGTGACCGCGCCCGACGGGTCCCGCTGCTCGGTCAGGCCGTACTACACCCTCGACAACGACCTTTCCGTGCGTGTGAGTTGGGAGGAGCCGATGTGAGGCGCGGGCCGGCCGGACGGTCCCCGACGGCGGCCCGTCCCGCCGGCCGGGATGAGACGATCGGGCCATGACCGAGGACGACGTGGTGCCGCGACTGCGCGAACTGTGCCTGAGCCTGCCCGAGGTGGTCGAGGGGACCAACCATCACGGTGAGCCGTCATGGCGGATCCGGCGGCGGACGCTGGTCCAGATCTCGGAGCGCCATCCGTCGGGCCGTCGCAGCTTCTGGGTCCCGGCCCCCGCGGGCGCCAAGGAAGCGATGATCGCCACCGAGCCCGAGCGCTTCTTCTCCCCGCCCTACGGCGGGCGCAACTGGGTCGGTGTCTACGTGGACGTGCCGGTCGACTGGACGGAGGTCCGCGAACTGGTCGTCGACGCCTACCGGTTGATCGCCCCCAGGACGCTGGTGGCCGAGCTGGGGGACGCCTGACCGGCCGCCGCCGGGCAGCGGCTGAAATGAGTTCGCCGCGCACCCGCGGGACGCCGGCCCTGGTGATCCGGAACGGCGGCGGACGGTATCGGGAGGGGTGGAAAAGGTCCATCGCGTAGCGAACTCGGGGAATCTTTACGGCAGCACCCTAAACGGTGCATATGCCGCATGTGTATGGATTCCGCGGGCATTCGCGAATGAATATCCGGTACCGACAGTTCATCTTGAGTTCGAAGTGAAGTGCCTGGACAAGGCGCTGGGAATCCCCTGATGTGGAGTTCCGTCGGAGTGCGCTGCGGACACATATGGCACGGGGTAAGCGGTATCCGAGGTTCCTCTTAAAAGACGTGCCGGACATGCCGTTTTTGGTAATATGACTGACTGCCGAATGAGCTGTGCTCGGGCTTCCGGGGGAGGAACAACGTGCTCGAACAAGTGGCTATGAATTCTGCAAGAGCGGATTCGGTCACCGTGCTGATCGCAGGAGACCGTCCGGTGTACAGGTCGAGTTTGAGGATTCTCCTCGACGATGTGGACGCACTGGAAGTGGTCGGGGACGTCTGCACCGGACCGGATGCCGTGACCGTGGTCCAGCGGCTGCGTCCGGACGTGGTGCTGCTGCACGTCAATCCGCCGAGCGTCCCCCTCGTCGAGGTGATCACCCCCATCACCCAACGCTGTCCGGATACGGCCGTCCTGATCGTCAGCATCGCCGACGACCGGGAGGCTTTTCTCGCGGCCATGCGCGCAGGTGCCCGCGGCTATCTCTCCCGGGGCGCGCCCTCGGAGGATCTCCTGCTGGCCATCGGGATCGTACGGTCCGGCGGCCTGGTCTTCGACTCCAGCACCTCGGGCTGGGTCACCGATCACCTGGCCCAGCCGGTCGGAGTGGCCAAGCCTTTCCCCGAGTTGACGGACCGGGAGCTGGAGGTGCTCGAACTCGTCGCCGACGGTCTCGGCACGGCCGCGATGGCCAAACAGCTCGGCCTGTCCGTCAAGACCGTGCGCAACTACTTATCCCGCATATTCGCCAAGCTGCACCTGGTCGACCGAGCCGAAGCCGCGGTGCGCGCCAGACAGGCCGGACTCGGTCACTGAAACCGGCCGGGGATGCGGTTTTCCGGTGGCCGCCTACGACACCCGGCGCACCACGACGGCCGGTCGACGAGTCGAGTACGAGAACGAGAACGAGCCACAATGCAGGGGCACTTCGCGGTCCCGCGGATCCCACGGCGGTAGCCGGTGAAGAAGCCGTTCGGCGACCCGGAGGATTCTCCCTTCATTCCGTGCCCGAATCCGAGTATTCGGTGCCGGAGTCGGAGTGGAGCGGGCCGCCCTCGCGCTGCCACTGAGTGATCCCGCCCTGCAACGGACGCGCCGGGATCTCGTGCCGGCGAAGCAGCCGGACCAGGTCGGGGGAGAGGACGCAGTAGGGGCCCTGGCAGTAGGCGATGACCTCCACGTCCCGCGGGATGCTGTCGATCTTCTCCCTGAGCTCCGCCGCGGGCAGCGAGATGGCCCCCGGCACATGGCCGTTGGCGTAGTCGGCCTCCGAACGCACGTCGATGATCATGGTGTGCGGATCGTCCATGTGCGCGCGCAGCTCGTCGGCGGTGACCGGCCGCAACTCGTCGGCGCTGCCGAGCAGTTCCCCGACGGCCAGCCGCAGGTCAGCGAGCCTGAGCTCCGCGCAGTACTGCATCGACCCCAGGAGCCGGGAGACCTCGGGCCCTGCCAACCGGTAGAAGACGCGGTTGCCTTGGCGCCGGGTGGCGACCAGGTTGGCGCTGCGCAGCTGCTGAAGCTGGGCCGAGGTGTTCTTGAGGTTGATTCCGGAGGCGTGGACGAGTCCATCCACATCGCTCTCGCCCTTCTCGAGCAGGTCGAGGAGCCGCAGCCGCACCGGGCTGGCCAGGGCCTTGCCGATGCGGGCGAGCTGAGCGTAGATCTCCGCTTCGATGAACTCTCCCATGGGTTCCATTCTCGCCCCCACAGCCGGTGCTCCTCTCACGCCTGACGGGACTGCGGGGTGCTGAGGTCCGGCTCCTCCCGCGCCGTCGTGGACTCTTCCGTCTCCGTCTCCGTCTGCGTCTCCGTGTCCGTGGCCGGTACGGCGTCCGCCCGTACGGCCTGGGCCGGGAGCCTCGGCTCGAGTCGGACGAGGGAGAGCGCCGAGACCGCGACGCCCGCCGCGAGCAGCAGCCACATGCCGGCCGGGCTCAGCGTGAGCAGTGCGGTGAGCACCGCCGGGGCGAGGGCCGTCGGCACCGCCCAGGACAGCTGGTAGACCGCGAGGTGACGGCCGCGCGTGGCCTCCGGCGCGGTGCTGGCCACCAGCGCCGACGCGGTCGCCCCGTGCATCAGCTCGCCCAGCGTGAACAGCAGCGTCGCCGAGAAGACGCCGACGAGTACGGGTGTGCCCGCCGAAACCAGGCCCAGGGCGGCGAAGGACAGGAACGCCAGACAGAACACCCCGCCGCCGAGCGCTGCGACGCGGGTGCGCCGGTACCGGGTGAGGACCCTCGTCACGGGGATCTGGAGCAGCGCGATGCCCACGGTGTTGGTGGCGTACAGGACGCCGACCAGAGAGCTGGGCGAGTGCAACTCCTGGGTGAGATACACCGGGAGGCTCACCGAGAGCACCATGTAGCCGAACGCGGTGGGCACGTTCAGGAGCGTCAGCCACATGAACGGGCGGTTCGCCGCGACCAGCCGGTATCCGCGCTTGGGCCGGACGGGTGCCGGGGCTTCCGGGTCCTGCCGCACCGGGATCGAGCGGATGAGCGCGGCCGCGCCGAGATATGTGGCGGCCGTGCCGAGGACGATCGCCTGGTAGGCGACGTCGGAGTCGAGGGCGAGCGCGCCGCCGGCGATCAGGCCGCCGCCGCCGAGGCCGGCGTTGCGCAGGCTGCGCTGTGCCGCGAGGAGTTTGTCCCTGGCGGTGCCCTGCACGATCTCCGCGATGAACGACTGGATCGAGGGCTGGAACGACACGTCGCCGAACGAGACCACCGTGACGACGAGGACCATGGGCACGGCCGAGTCCACGAGCGAGTACGTCGCGAACCCCGCCGCGCGCAGCACGTATCCGCCGACCACGACCGTACGGGCGCCGTAACGGTCGATGAGCAGGCCCGTGACGGGGTTGCCGACCAGGGCGAGCAGCGCCGCGGTCGTCATGATCGCGCCGACCTGTGCGACCGGCATCCCGGTGACGTGGTGGAAGTACAGCAGCGACAGCGGCAGGAACATGCCGGCGCCGGTCGCGTCGACGATCATGCCGAGCATGTACCGGGTCTGAAGGGAAAGGCCCATCAGGCTGTCTCCGTCCTCTCGCCCGCGGCGTCCGCGCCCGTGCTCCCGTCGCCCGAGGCGTCCGCGCCCGTGCTCCCGGCCGGGACGATCTCCGTCTGCGCTTCGAAGCGCGCGCCGAGCGC
Organism: Streptomyces sp. HNM0575; assembly: GCF_012726265.1. Lineage (GTDB taxonomy): Bacteria > Actinomycetota > Actinomycetes > Streptomycetales > Streptomycetaceae > Streptomyces. The sequence continues at coordinate 286,939 of NZ_JAASAG010000005.1, forward strand.
GCGCAGCCTGCGCTCGCACTCCGTACGCGTAGGCGCCGATGCGACGGCGCAGGTGAGGAAGTCCGCCGAGCCCGCGGCGGGCGAGATCACCTGCCCCACACGGCCGTACAGCCAGAAGCGCTCCACCCAGGGGTCGTCGGGAACGGCGGCCAGTGCCCGCACGTGCCCGGGCCGCTTCATCATCAGGACCTGGCCGGCCATGGCCCGCGGCTGCGGGCGGCTGCCGCCGCGCCGTGCCTCCTCCAGGAGCGGCAGCGGAAGGCCGAGTTCGGCCCGGGTCGCGTACTCGCCGATGTTGAGGCCGAAGACGGCTTGCAGCACCTCGCGGGTCTTGGCGCCTCCCGACCGGCATGCGATCTCGCACAGCACGAGGCGGTCGTCGGGCGTGTGGAAGATCTCCGCGTGGAAGGCGTGCTCCCGCATCCTGCCGTCCGGCCGTCGCAGCGCGGCCAGGGCCCGCTCGGTCACGTCGAGGAGCCGGCCGGTGAGCGGGTCGTCCGGGTCCAGGGTCAGGTCGACGCGGGCACCGGCGTCGGTGCCGTACGACGCCAGGTCGTACTGGTACTGCGACGGCCAGGCCAGCACCGTACGGCCGTCGACCACGAGACCGTCGACGTGGCACATGCGGCCGGGAACGTACGCCTCCATGAGCAGGTCGTCGCGCGCGTCCCCGCCGGCGAGCACCCGGGCCGTGTGGCTCTCCAGCTCCTCCCGGTCGCGCAGGATGCGCAGGCCGATGGAGTTGAAGCCGGTCCGGTCCTTGAACACCACGGGGAATCCGTGCTGTTCGGCGAAGGCGTGCGCGTCCTGCGCGGTCCGCGGCAGGGTGTGCCGGGCGACCTCGACGCCGGCCCGCCCGAGGCGTTCCTTCATCAGCGCCTTGTCCCGGAAGGGCTCCACGTCGGCCAGGCGCGGGCCGTCGAGGCCGAGCTGCTCGCGCAGCCGGGCCGCCAGGATCAGGTCGGCCTCGTGGAGCGCGACGATGTGCCGTGTCCCGTACTCGGCCACCAGCTTGAGGGCGCGCGCACGGATCAGCTCCTCGTCGTCGAAGTCGTCGAGTACCTCCAGGTGCGCGAACCCGTGGGCGGCCGGGACCTGTTCGCCGAAGAGCTCCAGCTTGTCGCGCGCGGCCAGGACGACGACCTCGCCGTCGTAGTCGCGCAGCCACCGCTCGTACGGGAAGGGCTCGAAGGGGTTGCGGTGCAGGATCAGGATGCTCATGCCGCGCCCTCCGGGATGCCGCGGACGGTCTCGGGGCCGAGCTCGGCGACGCGGGCGCGGCCGCCGGTCCCGTCGTCCCCGGCGATCCGGATCTCGACGGTGTCGCGGATGAGTTCGGCGCCGCGCCGGATCGCCGCCGTGGTGTCGGAGCCGGTGACGGCCACCAGACCGAGCCGGTCCCAGTTGTCCTTCAGGGAGCGCACCTCGTCTCCCGGCTTCACGCTTGTCCGCACTTCGAGGACGTCCGCCATGCCGAGGGCCTCGTCGACGCCCTCGATGGACTCGACCCGCCCCGGATCGCCCACCAGGAACCGGGTGCTCGCCCCGGCGTGCGCCTTCGGTCTGTCGGGGAGTTCGGGCACCAGGCCGAAGGGCCAGCCCAGCGCGTACGACACCAGGTCGATGCCGTAGGCGCCGTGCACCAGGTCCGTGATGGCGTCGCCGGCGATGCGGTTGTGGCTCTCGATGACGACGGGGCCGCGCGCACCGATGCGCACCTCGGTGTGGCAGACGCCGTCCCGGATGCCGATCAGGTCGAGGAAGCCGCGTACGCTCGCGCGCACTTGCTCCTCCGTCGCGGAGTCGATGCGCGCGGGGACGGCGTGCCCGACCTCGGCGAAACGGTATGGATCGACGAACTTCTCGGTGACCGCGACGACGACGTGACGGCCCGCGAAGCTGAAGGACTCGACGCTGAACTCGGGTCCCTCGACGTACTCCTCCATGAGGAAGTCCTGTAGGACGAAGAGCGTCGAGACCCGGTCGGTGCGCGTGCCGCGCAGCCGCTCCACGTGCTCCCAGACCTGGTCGGTGCCGTCGGGGCCCTCGACCCGGAACACGCCCAGGCTCGCGGTGCCGTCGACGGGCTTGACGATGAACGGATAGCCGTGCGCGGCGGCGAAGTCGTCCAGGTCCTTGCGGCGCACGAGCGGTGCCGCGCCCACGGCGACGGGATCGCGGCCGGCGAGATGGCGCCGCATCGCCCACTTGTCGCGGATGCGCTGGGCGACGGCGTGACCGGTGCCGCCGAGCCCGTAGAGGTCGTTGACCCGGCCGGCGTTCTCGAGTCCCGCCTCGGTGATGGACAGGGCGGCGGCGAACCCCGGTGTCTGTCTCAACTCCCTGACGACCGGCTCCACTTCGGCCCAGTCGGTGTAGTCGAGTACGCAGGTGATGTCGGCGAGCTTCTCCTGCTCGGCGCTGACCTTCGTGGGGTGCTGGAGGAGGAGTACGTGCAGGCCGAGGTCCTTGGCCTTGCGTACGGTCTCGTCGTTCGCGCCTACGAGCAGCAGCGTGGTGTCCGGGTTCAAGCGAGGTGTCCCTTCCGTGCGAACAGCCGGCGGCTGGTGGGGTCGGTGCTGCGGGCGGGGAGGCCGGCCGTCATGGCCGGTCCGCGGACGGGTCCGAGGAGGGCCAGACGCTGAGATAGCGCTCGCCCGTGTCCGGCAGGATCGTGACGACGGTCTGACCCGCGTGCTCGGGGAGCCGGGCCACGCGCCGGGCGGCGTGCACCGCGGCACCGGAGGAGACTCCGGCGAGCACGCCCAGGCTGCGGGCGAGCCACCGGGCCGTTTCCATGGCGTCCTCGTCGGAGACGGTCAGCACGTCGTCGATCAGGGCGAGGTCGGTGGTGTCGGCGATGAAACCGCCGGTCAGCCCGGGGATGGCGTGTGTGCCGGCGTATCCCTTGGAGATGACCGGCGAGCTCTCCGGCTCCACGGCGACGGCCTTGAGGTGCGGATTGCGCTCCTTGAGGAAGCCGGCCGCGCCGGAGAGCGTCCCGCCGGTGCCGATCCCGCACACCAGGATGTCGACGCAGCCCTCGGTGTCGGCCCAGATCTCCGGGCCGGTGGTCTCGCGGTGTGCGCGGACGTTGTGGGCGTTCTCGTGCTGGCGGGGGAACCAGGAGTCCGGGGTGGCCCGGTGCAGTTCCTCGGCCCGGTCGATGGCCCCCTGGAAGCGCAGCTCGTGCGGCGTGAGCACCACCTCGGCGCCCAACGCGCGCAGCAGGGCCCTGCGTTCCTCGGTCGAGTTGTCCGGGAGCACGATCACGCAGCGGTAGCCGCGGGCGGCCGAGAGGGCGGCGAGCGCGATGCCGGTGTTGCCCGACGTCGCCTCGATGACGGTGCCGCCGGGCCGTAGCAGGCCCGTCTCCGCCGCGGCGTTCAGCATCCACAGCGCGGCACGGTCCTTGATGCTGGCCAGCGGGTTGGCCGACTCCAGCTTCGCGAGGATTTGAGTGCCGTCCGCGGCCCCGGCGGCGGGCAGTCTGAGCAGCGGCGTGTTGCCTATCAGGTCCTCGATGCCGTCCGCGATGCGAGGCCGGGCGGCGGGGAGTACGGGCGAGAGCGATTCGGGCATGGGCGTCTTCCTCCGACGTGTGGGTGCCGGGCGCTGGATCACCAGCAACCTGCCGAGGCGGTGTGGCGCATCAGCTCGACGGCGTGCTGCGGGGTCTGCCGGCGCGGTGATTCGACCGCGGCGGGGGCGAGGACTCGGGCCTTGGCCGGCACGTTCCGCACGACGAGGGCCTGCGCCCCGACGACGGCTCCGGCGCCGATGGTCACCGGGCCGAGGACCGTCGCGTTGGCGCCGAGCATCACGTGGTCCCCGACGACGGGGTGGCGCCGCTCGCCCTCGGCCCGTGCGTTGTCGTGCCACCAGCCGACCGCGCCGAGCGTCACCTGGTGGTAGATGGTCACGTCGTCCCCGATGCGCGCGGTCTCGCCGATGACGACCGCGGCGCCGTGGTCGATGAAGACCCTGCGCCCGAGCTCCGCGCCCGGATGGATCTCGACGCCGGTGACCGCACGGGCGGCGACCGACAGGGCCCGCGCGGACGCCCGCAGCCCGCGCCGGTGGAGCCGGTGGGCGACGCGGTGGGTCCACAGGGCCGGCAGGGCGGGGTGGAGCAGGGCCTCCGCGCGCGTACGGACCGAGGGGTCCCGGTCGACGACGGTGCGCAGGTCCTCGCCCAGCTCCCTGAAGCCCTTGCCGGTGGGCTTCGGGAGCCTCGTCCGTGGCTGTCTCACGCGCTCATTCACGCACTCACCTTCAAATCTATGGATCTTTAGATTAATGGCCTAGTTGGAGTTGCGCAAGCAGTCCCTGCGAAGCCCGTCACTGCGGCTTCCGTTCCAGTCGACTGCCGCCGGCTGCAAGGGAGTTGGGCGTGTGGCAGCCGCGTTCCGCGCCGCCATGCCGAGGACCTGGGAGAGCATCACGGTCATCTGCGTGCGGGCGTGGATCTGCTCGTCCGACGCGGCTCCCGTCAGGCCGCCCGGGTCGTCCTCCCAGGCGCGGGTGGTCACCCCCAGCGGCGTCGGCCAGGCACGCAGGGCGTGGCCGACCGTGCGCATCGTCGCCAGCGTGGACGCCGTGCCCTGCGCTCCCGCACCGACCGCGACGCAGCCGACCGGGACTCCTTCGAGGAACATCCGCGGCGTGACGAGGTCGTTCGCGTAGTCCAGGGCGTTCTTCAGCAGCCCGGAGATCGTGCCGTGATACGTGGGCGAGACGAGCACGAGTCCGTCGGCGCGCTCCAGTGCGCGTACGAACTCCCCTGCCGCGCCCGGGCCTTCGGACAGACCGGGCCGGTAGAAAGGGAACTGCAACTCGGCGCCGGTGAAGACCCGGGTGGCCGCCCCCTCCTCCGCGCACCGGCTCGCGCACCAGGTCGTCACGCGCTCCGTCGTCGATTTCGCCCTGAGGGAGCCGCTGACCAGCACGATGTTGGATGCGTTCACGGTTGCGAGAACCTCCGTCGATGTCATGTGCCGGAGCTGGCAACCGGCTTCGAGCAGGGAACGTCCTTGTCCGGCCTCCAGTCGACGACTTCGAGAGTCGCGGCGTCCTTGCGGCCGCTGGACCTCATGGCGTCGTCGCGGGACGCCGCCTCCGTGCGGCTGGCGCCCTGGTCGACCGCGCCTTGCCGGCGCGAGTGCAGCACGATCGCCGCGGTGCGCTCGACGCGCTGCGTCTGGTAGGCGATGAGCGCCTCGCCGGGGTCGTCGTACGAGCGGAGCGACCGGGCCAGCACGTACGCGTCCTCAAGTGCCGTGTTCGCGCCCTGCCCCATCGCGGGTGCCATCGGGTGCGCGGCGTCGCCGAGCAGCGCCACCCGCCCGTCCACCCAGCACGGCACGGGGTCCCGGTCGTGGATGTCCGTGACCGCGAGGTCCGCGGGAGACGCGGAGCGGATCATGTCTGCGACGGGCTCGTGCCAGCCGGCGATGCGTTCCAGCAGCGCCGCGAGGGCGCCTTCCTGTCCCATGGCGGGCCACTCGCCGGGCGGTGCGGTGATCTTCGCCGTCCAGTACAGGGTGTCGCCGTCGGCGGGGGCCACGAAGATCTGCACGCCCTGCCCGTTGATCACGAAGGCCTGCGGATGCAGCGGGGATCCGACGACCCGGCCGCGCACCGACGTGTAGCCCAGGTACCGGGGCGGCCCGTCTCCCAGCATGGCCGCGCGGACCACGGAGTTGAGGCCGTCCGCCGCCACCAGCACATCGCTTTCGAGGATGCTGCCGTCCGACAGGTGAGCCGACGGGCGGCCGCCGTCCTGCGCGTACCCCCGGAGCGCCGTGCCGAGGCGGACCTCCGCCCCCGCGTCGACGGCCTCCTGGAAGAGGACGTTCTGAAGTGTCGCCCGCAGAACGGGTACTTGGGGCAGTCCGAGGCGCACCCCCACCTCGCCGACCGCCTCCCTCGCGAGGACGGTGCCGGCGGAGTCCATCAGCAGCCGTACGTCGTCGGGTCCCACCACGTGGCCCGCCGCGCGGATCCGTTCGCCGAGCCGGGCATCGATGGCGTCCGCCGCGGCGACACCGTTCTGATACAGCATCAGGCCGGAGCCGACGTCGGCGATCCGCGCGGCACGCTCGACGACGGTCACCGCGATCCCCGCATGCCCGAGCGCGGCCGCCGCGGCGAGACCGCCGATGCCGCCGCCGGCCACCACGGCCGTGAGCCGGGCGGTCACCGGATCCACCGGCCGTCGTACGAGCCGAAGGCGCCGGTCTCCGCGTCCCAGACGACGTGTCCGCGCCGCATCGTCCGCGTGACGCGGCCCGTCATCGTCCACCCCTCGTACGCCGACCAGCCGCACTTGGCGCGCACGTCACGCGCCGACAGCATCCATGTGTCGTGCGGGGCGAAGAAGACCAGGTCCGAGTCGGCGCCGGGCTCGATGCGCCCCTTGCCCCTCAGCCCGAACAACTCGGCGGGCCCCGCGGCCAGATGACGGACCAGACGTGCCATCGCGACATCCGGGTCCTCGTCGGGACGCCTTCTGCGCATGCCCGTCCACACCGCCACCGCGAGCTCCTGCACACCGGGCAGACCCGGCGGCGACTCCTGCACCGTCCGCGTCTTCTCCTCCACGGTGTGCGGGGCGTGGTCGCTGCCGATCGTGGCGACGTCCCCGGCGAACAGCGCCTGCCAGAGGCGGTCCTGGTCGCGCTGCTGCCGGATCGACGGCGAAAGACGCGTCCGCGCGCCGAGCCGGCGGGTGTCGGTGTCGGTGAACGACAGGTGGTGGCCCGTCAGTTCGAAGGTCACGGGCAGTCCCGCGGAGCGGGCAGCGCACACCAGGTCCGCCTCCTCCCCGCTGGAGAGGTGCAGGATGTGCGCTCTGGTGCCGTGGCGGCGTACCAGTTCGAGGACCTTGGCTACAGCCGCGATGCCCCCGCTGCGCGGGCGGCGCGCCTCGTAGTCCAGATAGCTGTCCGGGGCTCCCCACCAGTCGTCGAGCAGGGAGAAGAGCGCGCCGTCCTCGGCGTGCAGCACCAGCTGCACCCGGCCCTCGGCCGCGGCGATGAACGACTTCTCCAGCTCGTCCGGATTGCGGAAGACGGTCGGCGCCGTGTGATGTCCCGCCATGAAGATCTTCGCGCTGGTGGCGACGGCAGGGTCGATGTGCGAGAGCGTCTCGGGATGCTCGGGGTCCGCTCCGATGTGGAAGCGGTAGTCCACCAGCGAGTGGCCGCGGACGATCTCGTTCTTCTCGCGAAGGCCGTCCTCGGTCAGCGGCGGCGGAACGGTGTTGGGCATGTCCATCACCGTTGTCACACCGCCCGTGACCGCCGCCCTGCTGCCGTGCTCCCAGTCCTCCTTGTGGGTGAGGCCCGGCGTACGGAAGTGGACGTGGGAGTCGATCAGGCCCGGAAGGACGTAGCGGTCGCCCGCGTCGACGACCGGAACTCCCGGCGGCGGCGCGGCGCCTTCGTCCTCGACGGAGAGGATCCGCCCGTCCCCGATCAGCAGGGTCCCCGCGCGCACACCCGAGGGGGTCACCAACTTCCCCGCGGTCACGGCCAGTTCGGGTGCGGCCGGTTCGGGTGCGGCGGCCGGTCCGGATGCGGTCACTTCGGCCATGTCGACGCCACCAGCTCTCGGCACAGATCGTTGGCCGGCCCCATCAGGGCCACGGCCCGGGCATCGGCGAGCAGCCGGTTCAGCGCCGACGCGGTCGTGTACCCGGACGAGCCGAGCATCCTGACCGCCTCCAGGCAGACCTCCTCGGCCACGGTCGACGCGTGCAGCTTGCTGTGCAGCGTGGTCGTCCCGGGATCGGCCGAGGCGCGCGCCCCGGCCCGGCCGACGATCGCCCGCGCAGACTCGACCCTGGTCGCCATGTCGACGAGCCGCGTCCTCGCGAGCGGCGAGGCCAACTGGCCCCTGCGCTCCAGGTGTCCGGTCAGCTCCTCCAGGGCGGCCTGCGCGACGCCGACGGCTATCGCGCCGAGGCTCGCCCCCGACTCCCGTACCCCCGCGATGATCTGCCTCGCACGGCCCTCGGGTCCGAGCCGGTCGGCGTCGGTGACGACGCACCCGCGCAACGACACGAACCCCGTCGCCGAACCCCGCATGCCGACGAGGTCCAGGCTCAAGTCGGGGGCGAGCCCCGGATTCTCGGCACGGACGAGGAAGAACGTCTGCCCGGCAGCGCCGTATCCGCCGTCCTTGTCCTCGGCGAGGTCCCCGGTGCGTACGAGTACGAGATAGAGGTCGGCGACGGACGCGGTCGTGGTGAAGGACTTCGCCCCGTCGAGCACCCACGTCCCGTCGTCCTTGCGTACGGCGGTGCTGCTGAGGTTGCGCTTCGCCGCGCCGGCGCCCTGCTCGCTCCACGCGGAGGCGGCCAGCGCGGTGCCGTCCGCGAGTGCGGGAAGGAGCGTGTCCTTCTGCTCCGCCGAGCCCCACTCGGCGATGCGCGCGCTCACGGCGAAGTGCTGGAAGACCATGATCGCGAGGGAGGGGTTGAGATGTGCGAGCCGCTCGCAGATGCGGTTGATGTCGGAGGCATCGCCGCCGTGCCCTCCGTACGCACGGGGTACGGCGGTCGCGAGCAGGCCCGACTTCCGCAGGGCGGCCAGGGTCTCCAGGTCCGGTTCGCCCGTGACGGCGGTGCTGACGGCCGACTTCCGCAACCGCTCCGCGAGTTCGGGATCGATGTCGGCCGGCGTGCGGACATCGCTGACTGTGCCAGGCAATTCGACGCAACTCCTTAGGAAGCAGATGATGCGGACGGCTCCAGCGGGCAAGTCCCCTGGAACGTCACTCGCTTGCGGTCGACGGAGGCCCAACTCAGCGCGGGCACACCGTCGATGTCCCGGACGTCCGCGGTGACGGCGCTGACGCCGCCCGGCGTGACGATGTCCAGCAGCCCTTCCGGCTCGCCCAGTTCGCGCGCGATCCGCCACGGCACCGTGTGCGGGATGCGGATGGCGGAACCGAGGCAGACCGCGCCGGTCAGCGCGATCGTCGGATGCCACGAGGGCACCGAGATCGCACGCGCGGCGATGCCGCCCGCCGACGGCAGCAGGGCCGCGATCTTCGGGAAGGCCCCGCCGCGGGGCCACTTGAGCAGGTCCGTCACCGCGGCGCGGATCCGGCCGAGCCGGTCGAACAGGTCCGGGTCGTCGGCGAACAGCGCGTCCGTGTCCTCGATGCCGACCGCGCGTGCGTCGATGAACGCGTACGCATTGCCCGACGACACCAGGGACACCTCGTGCTGCCTGCCGTCCACCGTCACCGCCGTCCGCGGCCGGTCCGTGATCAGCAGATCCGTCACGGGGACCGGCCTGCCGCGCACGAAGTGGACCGTGAACTGGGTGACGTCGCCGTCGATCGCGCCGGCCTCGCACACCACGCTGTCGCCGTTGTTGAGGACCTGCACGCGCACCCTGGAGCCCACCGACAGCGGCGGCAGCATGCCGGTCCGCTCTGCCACCAGGGCCGTGGAGAGGATCGAATGCCCGCAGGAGCCGTGGTGGTCGAAGGAGTCCAGCGCGTCCGGCATGGCCTGCACGAACTCGTAGTCCAGATCGAACATCGGGTGCAGCGAAGGCTGCACCAGCGCGATCTTCAGTACGTGCCCCATGCCTTCCGCCGTCAGCGCTCGCCGGGCCTCGGCGAGCGCCGCCCTGAGAGCGGGCCCGCCCTGCGGCAGCCCCGCGCGGTCCAGGACGAGCGTGGGGCAGGGGCTTCCCGTCGCGTACGCGAGATGCCCGATCATGCGGACGCGGCAACACGGTCGGGGGTCCGGGTCCGCAGCGACCCTCGGAACTGTTCCCGCCACACCTCGTGGATCGTCAGCGCCCAGATCGTCAGCGCCGCGGTGTCGTCGGGACGTGCGGCCTGCGTCGCGAACAGCGCCTCGACGGCGGCCGGTTCGAGCTGGCCCGCCGCACGCAGCCGGTCCGTGTCGAGCGCGTCGCGCGCGAAGTCCCACAGCGGGGTACCGGGTGCCAGCATCGCCGTGACGGGCAGCGTGAACGGCTGCTTCATACGACGGTGCACCTCGTCGGGCACCAGCCCGGCGGCCGCCCCGTACAACGTCCGCTTGACCCTGCCGCCGCCGATCCTGAGCGGATCGGGCAGCGACCGGCCCACGGAGGCGACGCTGTCCTGGCAGAACGGCAGCCGCGCCTCGACCGACGACGCCATGCTGAGGTGGTCGACCCTCCGCAGGTGGTAGGAGGGCAGCCGCTGGGTGAGCTCGAAGTCGGTGATGCGCTCGAGCACCGTTCCGGAGCCGTCCCGCAGCCGGTCGAGCGCGTTCGCGGGTATCGCGCCGACGTCCGCCGTGAACGCCCGGTAGTCGTCGGTGTAGAGGAGTCGCCGCTGTCCGGCGGGCAGGACCGCCAGCGCGTCGAGGTACGGCGCATACCAGTCGGAGCCGGAGGACGCTGCCGTGTGCGCGGCGTGCATCCGCGCGTAGCCGCCGAACACCTCGTCCGCGGCGTCCCCGGTCAGCGCGACCTTGAAGCCGGCCTCGCGCACCGCGCCGAACAGGGCGTACGTGCTCACCGTGATCGGGTCGGCGTTCGGCTGGCCCAGGTGCCAGACGACGTCCTCGATCAGGGACGGCAGCCGGTCCGGACTCAGCTCGACCTGGTGGTGGTCGGCGCCCGCACGACCGGCGGCCGCGCGTGCGAAGTGACGTTCGTCGAAGGGCCAGTCGCCCTGATAAGCGATGTTGAACGAATGCACGTGGCCGTGCTCCGCGGCGAGCGCCGTCACCAGGCTCGAATCGAGTCCGCCGGACGTGATGACGGCGACGGGCACGTCGGCGAGCAGGAGGAGCCGGCCGACCTCCGTGCGCAGCCGCTCGCGTACGACGTCGGCGGCCTTGTCGGGGTCGTCGACGCCGGGGCCGGGAGCCGGCGGACGGACGGTCAGCTCAGGCGCACCGCCCAGCGTGCAGCGCATGGTGGCGGCCGCCGGCAGGACCTTGATCCCGGCGAACATGGTCTGCTCGCCGAACGGGGTCTTGGTCGCGAGGTACGCGTCGAGCCCTGGCTCCCACACCGTGCTTCCCGCGCCCTCGAACTGGAGCAGGGCGGGGATCTCGGACGAGAAGTGCAGCGACCGCTCGACCGGGTCCCAGCGGTAGTAGAGGGGCTTCATCCCCGCCTCGTCGGTGACGAGGAGAAGCCTGGGCTGCTCGCGCAGATCGACCAGGGCGATGGCGTACATGCCGTCGAGCAGGTCGGTGAAGCCCTCGCCGTACTCCTCGTACAGGGCCGGGATGATCGCGCTGTCGCAGCGGTCGGGGAACGTGTGACCGCGCGCCTTCAGACGGGTGCGCAGGGCGTCGTGGTTGTAGATCTCACCGTTGAAGACGGCCTTGATCCGGCCGTCCGCGCTCTCGCAGGGCTGCCGCCCGCCGTCGAGGTCGACGATCGCGAGCCGGTTGCTGCCGAGCCCCCAGGCCTCGCCCCGGGACACGCCCGTGCGGTCCGGCCCCCCGTGGCGCTGGAGCGCGCCGGCGACCCGCATCTCGTGCGGCGAGGCGTGTGCATTGAAATAGCCGTATATACGGCACATCGCGACTTTCCTCCCCTTCGACCGCAGCCAGGGCGGTCGATCCCCGAATTCCTTACGTGTGTGCCGGAACTGGCCGGTGCAGAAGGGCTCCCGGCCGTCCGGGAAGACCGTGACCGACGCCGGCGCCGGTCCCGCCCGCGGGAACTGACGCCGGCTCAGCGGGCGTTCGCATGATCCACCGCCCCCCGCGAGCAGCCGGGCGGGAGCCGCGGCGATCAGGGTCGCCTGGCGCCTCGAAGTGTCCGCCGGTGGTCGAAGAAGGCGTCGCCGTGGAGTCCGTGAAGGAGGGAGTTCTCCGGCCGGGCCAGGTCGTCCGGCGGCACTCCCGCGTTGGAACGGCCGTCGACGCGGCTCATTCCACTACCTCCTGTCCCCGTAAGCACCGTGGTCATCGAACAGCGCCCGTGCCGTCCTGTCGTGAGTCATCTGCCCCCAGCCGCATGGGAACTACGGGAGGGCCACGAGTCCCACCCGGAGTGGGAAAGCCTCGGGATATCTGACCCATGGCGGTAGGACAGTGCGCCTGGCAACGTGCGGGAACGTCCGCGACGATCAGGCGAGCCCGTCGCCGGACGCCACCTGGGTCCGGGGTCACGGCACGGGGTGAGTCCGACCGTCGTCCCGCCGGAGCCGCACCGGGCGAACTGATCTGGGGGTAGAGCGAATCAAGCATGCGCAGAACCACCCATCGAGCGGAGAGGTCCGCGCTACGACCTGCCGCATCACCAGCGACGATCGCTTCGAGCAGGAAGGTCGCACTGTGAATGATCAGTCCGTTGTCGGCGTTGCCGAAGAGAACGACGTGGGAGGGACCACGGTCCCGGCGGTCCTGAGGAGGCTGCCGCTCACCGACGTCGTGCAGCCCGACTCGCCCCGCCTGTCCGGCGTCGACGACGAGCACGCCCGGCTGCTGGCGAATTCGGATGCGGCGCTGCCGCCGATCCTCGTCAACCGGCGCACCATGCGCGTCGTCGACGGTGCGCATCGGCTCATGGCCGCGAGACTCCGCGGGCAGCAGGCGATCGAAGTGGACTTCTGCGACTGCGACAACGACGAGGCGTTCGTGCTCGCGGTCGAGAAGAACGTGCGGCACGGACTGCCCCTGTCGCGGGCCGAACGGACGGCGGCGGCGGAGCGCATCATCGGCTCCTATCCGGAATGGTCGGACCGCGCGATCGCCGCGGTGGCCGGACTCTCGCACAAGACGGTCGGGACGATTCGAAGACGGCTGACGAAGGACTCCGAGCCGGTTACCCATCGCCGGGGCAGGGACGGCAGATTGCGGCCCGTCGACGGCGCCGCCGTCCGCGCCAGGGTGAGCGGACTGCTCGTGGACCGGCAGGGCGCCTCGCTGCGGGAGATCGCCCGTGAGGCCGGGGTCAGCCCGGACACGGTGCGGAACGTGCGTGACGACTCGCGCCGTGCCGAGATCCCGCTGGTGTCCGAACCCGCCGGCGCCGCGGCCCCCGGCCGGGAGGAGAGCGAAGCTCCCAAGCCGGCGAGCACGTGCGTACGGACGCAGCCGGAGGCGGGCGTTCCCGACCGGTCCGCACTGGTTCGCAGCCTGCGCAGCGACCCTTCGCTGCGGTTCTCCGAGTCGGGGCGCGTTCTGCTGCGGCTGCTCACCGCGTACGCGCCCGATTCGGACGACCTGGCGCGGCTCAGCGAGAACGTGCCGATTCACCGCGCGGCCGGTATAGCGCAGTTGGCCAGGGAGTACGGCCGTTTCTGGCAGAAGTTCGCGGTCGCCGTCGAACAGCGGCAGCAACAGGCGGAGATCTAGGACGAGATCGCACGTACGGACAGAGCGAGACGGACTCAGCGAGACCGGACACACAGACCGGACACGGCGAGACGACAGAGCAGTCGGACAGAGCGAGACCGGACAGGAGGGATGACCTGCGATGCCACTTGTGCAGGTGAACTGGTGGAAGGGCGTCGGCGAGGCCGAACGCCGCCAGCTCGTCGAAGAGGTGACGGGGACTGTGGCGCGGATAGCGAAGTGCCCCGAGGCCGCCGTCACAGTGATCATCACCGATGTGGAGACGGACCACTGGGGTCGCGGCGGAAAGCTGGCGGCCGACCTCTGACCGAAACACCGGGCGCCGTTGAAATCCCCTGCCATGTGCGAACCGATCGGAGAGGACACCGCTGTGCCTGACCAGATCTGTGCAGAGCCCAGCAGCACCGCCGTACGCACCGCCCTGTGGCGTGCCCTGCACGTCCAGCACGACGACTCGCCGCCGGTTCTCGACGACGAGACCGGTCTCCGTCTGGCCGGTCCGGGCGAGGAGTGGCGCCGGCGTCCCGACATGGAGCCGGACGACAATCCGTTCGCCCGCGCCGCGGTCATCACGCGATGCAGATTCGCCGAGGACCTTGTCGTCGAGGAGGTCCGCCGCGGGGTGCGGCAGTACGTCGTGCTCGGCGCCGGCCTGGACACCTTCGCCCAGCGCCGGACGGATCTCGCTCCGGCGTTGAGCATCTTCGAAGTCGACCCTCCCGGACCGCAGTTGTGGAAGCGGCGGCGCCTGGTGGAACTGGGCTTCGGCATTCCCCCGTGGCTGCACTTCGTGCCGTTCGACTTCGAATCGGGCGGGTCCTGGTGGGACGAGCTGGTGGCGGGGGGCTTCGATCCGGACCGGCCGGCCGTCGTGGCGTCGCTCGGCGTCAGCACGTACCTCAGCAAGGAGGCCATCGTGGGCATGCTGCGGCAGGGCACCGCGCTCGCCCCCGGCTCGACCCTGGTCACCACCTTCCAGCTCCCGCTGGAGATGATCGAGCCGGGTCCCCGCGAACTCCGCGCACGCGTGGAGAAGGCCGCGCGTGCGTCCGGCACGCCGTTCACGAGCTTCTTCGCCCCCGAGGAGATAGTGGCGCTGGCCCGTGACGCCGGCTTCCGTACGTCGGAGCACGTGCCCGCGGCCGACCTCACCGAGCGCTACTTCGCCGGACGGGCCGACGGCCTCCGCCCGTCCAACGCCGAGGAGTTGCTGGTCGTCACCACGTGACGGGGGTCGCCGAGGCGCGGGCTGCCACGATGCTCGGACGGACATACGACGCGGACGCTCCTGCGGAGGTGAAATGCCTCCGCAGGAGCGTCCGCCCGGTCCCGGCCCCGGTCCGTCGAGTCCTTCTCGCGTCAGGTGCCCGCGCTCCCGTCAGGTGCCCGCGATGAGGAAGGGCTCCCCGGCCGCCGGACGGAAGCCGTCGGTGCGCCCGGTGAAGTAGCGCTCGGTGACCTCCTCGGTGGAGACGTACCGGACGTCGCGGAACCCGGCCTCCCTGGCGAGGTCCAGCATTTCCTCGGGCGTGAAGCAGCTGCGGAACCGGATGCGGGGCCCCGGCTTCGGCCGGCCCGCCGCCTCGTGCGCGGCGGGGTCCTCCGGCTCGTCGAAGGCGGTGGTCAGGATGAACGTCATGGCCAGGGTCGAGCCGGAGGCGGCTCGCGCGGCCTGCCTCAACGTGTCCGTCACGGCCTCCTTGGTGAGGTACATGGTCACGCCCGCACAGGCCAGCACCGCGGGCCTCGCCGGGTCGAAGCCGTTCTCGACCAGGCTGTCCCACCAGGATTCGCCGGCCTCGAAGTCGACGGGCACCAACCGCAGCCACTCCGGGACTCCGTGGCCGAGCTCGGCCAGCCGCCGCCGCTTCCACTCCTGCGTGCCGGGCTGGTCGATCTCGAACACCCGCAGCCGCCCGGCGAATTCGGGCCGGCGCTGGGCGAAGGTGTCCAGACCCGCACCGAGGATCACGTACTGGGACACGCCCTGGCCGCACTGCTCGGCGACCAGATCCTCGATGAGCCGCGCCCGTGCGACGACGCCCGCCCGGAAGCCGCTCATTCCGTCTCCCGCCATGTCCGGACGCAGGTTCCAGTCCTCGCCCGGGTCCGCCAGCCGCAGCCCGATCTCGTCCTCGATCACATGCGGAGGCTCGTCGACCCGCATGTGCATGGCCCGCCAGAGGGCGACCCGCACCGCTGTCTCGTCCGGCACCACTGTTTTCTCGGGCACGTGAATTCCCCTTGCTTTCGGCGGTGTTCGCTGGATCGGTACGGGTGGTTCGGCCCCGGATCCGAGTTTTAAGAACCCGGGATATAAGCGTCAAGCGACCGGAGAGCACACAGGACGGGGCGGCGCTTCGGCGCTTACGCTGACGGGCCGGCTCGCGCGTGTCCGAGTGGAGAAATTCCCCACTCGGACAGCAGGACGCGGGCCGCCCTGCTCAGCCTTGTCAGGCGTCAACTGCGCAATCTATAACGGCACTGAGCACGTGAGAATCGCCCGACGGTGCCCGCGATGTGCCGCCTCCGGACAGGACAGGAAGAATTCCAATGGTCGACCGGGAAAAGAAGTTGCCGACGAAGAGCACGGGAACGACCGAGGCGCCGTACGTATTCGATCCCTTCGCGCCCGGGTTTTCCGACGACCCGTATCCGCACTACGCGAGACTGCGCGGGACCGACCCGGTGCACGAGCATCCGAAGGGGTTCTGGATCGTCTCCAGGCACGCCGACGTGGTCGGCCTGCTGCGCGCCAAGCACTCGGTGGAGGACGACAACGTCACCAAGAGCCGGATTCACGCGCTGTCCATGATGGACCAGGACCCGCCGGACCACACCCGGCTCCGCAGGCTGCTCACCAAGGTGTTCACCGAGCGTGCCGTCAACGGACTCGCCCCGCTGATCACCGACCTCGTCGACAAGGCCCTGGACCGTGTCGAGCAGACGGTGGCCGAGCAGGGGCAGGCCGACCTGGTCGCCGAACTCGCCTATCCGCTCCCGCTGTTGGTGATCTGCGAGATGCTCGGCATGGAAGCCGACTACGAGTGGCTGCGTGAGCGGGCCGCCGTTCTGGCGCACTCGCTGGAGCCGGTGGCCGACCCCGGACCGGAGCTCATCAAGGCGATCGAGACGGCCGAGACCGAACTCGTCGAACGGATCGCCGGCGTCATCGAGGCCAAGCGCAAGGCGCCCGCCCGGGAGAACCCCGACCTGCTGACCCAGTTGATCCAGGCCGAGGACGGCGGCGACGTGCTCAGCGACGAGGAGCTGATCGCCCAGGTCGTGCTGCTGTATCTGGCGGGCTACGCGACCACCATGAACCTGCTCGCCAACGGCGTCGTGGCCCTGCTCCGCCACCCCGCGCAGCTCGAACTGCTGCGTACCCGGGAGGACTTGGACGCGAACGCGGCGGACGAGCTGCTGCGGTACGACACTTCCGTGCAGTACTCACGGCGGATCACGCTGTCGCCTCACGAGGCCGGCGGCAAGGTGATCCCCGCGGGTGCCACGGTGCTGGCCGGCCTGGCCTCGGCCAATCGCGACGAGGCGGTCTTCGGCCCGTCCGCGGACGAACTGCGCCTGGACCGGCCGGAGGCGAGGAAGCACGTCTCCTTCGGCGGCGGACCGCACCACTGCCTCGGTGCCGCGCTGGCGCGGCTGGAGATCCGGATCGCCGTCTGCCGCCTGGTGCGCCGCTTCGACAGGCTGGCGCTGGCCGACGACATCGCCTGGCACCCGCTGATGATCACGCGCGGGCCTGTCAGCGTGCCGGTCACGGTGTGAGCGTGAGGGTGCCGATCAGGGCGTGAGGGCCCTCCGCGGTCCCGCCGACCGAGCGCGAGATGTCTCCGGCCCGGTCCCCGAACATCGGGGACCGGGCCGAAGACCGGGAATATCACCGGGACTTGATGCCCGACTGGAGGTTGAGTCCTCCGCTGGCGGCCAGCCGCACCGGCTTGGCCGGCTTGAGCCCCGCCGCGCGTTGCCAGGCGGCCATCCGGGACGGCGACCACGTTCCCGACTCGCTGGCCAGCGCGAAGTAGAAGTCCCTCAGCGCGGCCAACTGCTGCGCCTTTCCCTGGCCCTTCGAGGCGGGGAACTCGGCGATGGTGTACACGCCGCCGGGACGCAGGGCCCGCGCCACCTTGGCGGTCAGCTCACGGTTCTGCGCGTCGCTGAAGTGGTGCGCCACCCCGATGATGATCACCGCGTCGTAGCACTCCTCGCCGAAGTCGTCGGTCAGCGCGTTGCCCGCCTGATGACGTACGCGGTCGCCCATCCCGTCCTCGGCCAGCAGCGGCGCGGCGTGCCGTACGGCGTCGGGAAGGTCGAGCACGACGGCGCGCAGGCTCGGGTGACGGCGGCACAACGCGACCGAATAGGCCCCGTGCGAGCCGCCGATGTCGAGCAGATCGGTGGCTCCCTCGGGAACGGGAACTGCCTTGGCCACCATGCCGGTCTGTCCGTGGGTCAGCGCCTTCATGCCGCGCTGGTAGGAGTCCCATACGTCGTCGGTCATGCCGGTGTGGAAGTCGAGCGGCTTGCCGCTGCGCAGGTACTCGTCGGCTCGCTGCATGAGCCCGAGTTCGTAGAACTGGAGGAGCAGCTTGTCGTTGACCGCGTGCGGGCTCGTGGTGACCAGCCATTTACGGGACAGCTTGGTCAGCTCGTACTGATCACCGCTGGCTCGCAGATATCCCGACGCCACCAGCGACGGCAGGAGTTTCGCGGTGCTGGCCGGGTGGGTGCCGCAGTCGGCCGCTATCTTTTCGGCGGTGGCAGGGCCGGCGGCCACCGCGTCGAAAAGGCCGACCTTGACCGCCGCCATGATGACTTGGACGTAGGTGCCCCCGACCTGAGTGTCGAGCACGGGCCGCGCGATCAAATTGGACTTGATGAGCAGCCATTCCAGTGGATTACTTGCCATTAAGCCGAATCGCATTCGTCGAGCATAACGCCGTGCGGCCGGCCGAGTAACTCGCGGAGCCTGGCGGACTGTTGCCTTCCGCATCGCGTACGGACGGAAATGAACCGGGCCTCGCATTACTTCACCGCGGGCCGCCGGTGACGGGTGGTGGCTGCCGGCAGCCTGGGACCGGACCCTGTGATGTGCCCGGTCACGTGCGACAGTTGGCAACCCCATGCGAGCATGCTAGCATGCTCGCATGGGTGCTGAGGATGTCAGGCAATTCAACGTCTACCTGCCGGGAGAGCTGATCAGGCAGGTGAAGCACTTTGCCATCGACTGCGAATTGTCGCTGTCGGCGCTGGTTGCTGAAGCGCTGCGTGCCTACCTCGCAGAGCACCAGCGGGAGAATTGAGACGTGGTGACCTCGTGAAAGGAACCAGGTATGACGACCGAGGGTGTCGAAGGCGTTTACATCGAGACCCACAGCTGGGGGAAGATGGCCAAGTTCTTGGAGTCGCTGGGCTTCAAGGTCGAATTCTCCACCGAGCACGGCTCGGGGATGCTGAAGCAGGAAGACGGCCCGTACTTCGTCGTCGGTGAGATTCCCGAGGAGCGCAAGCCCCAGGTGCAGGTCGTGCTGCACGTCGCGGACGCCGCCACCTTCAAGCCCGATCCCGTCGTCGAGGTGGTCTCGCCGTTCGAGGAGACTCACTACGGCACTCAGCGAATGGTGGTGCGCGACCCCGACGGGCGGGAATGGAGCATCGAGGCGCCGCTCAAGAGCTGAACCCCCGAGCCGAGGCGGGACCCGTCGCCGGCCACCGTGAAATCCGGTGGCTCCCCCGGCTGTGCGACGCGGAAGCGCCTCGCCCCGACGCCCCCGATGCCGAGTGGCATCGGGGGCGTTCCCCTTTCGCGCCCGCCCGGAAAGGGGGAAGCTTCGGCAGTCCCTCTCACACACTCCGCCCGGAAGCCGTTTCCGCTGCCGGCGGCGGATTTCCACGGGCGGTGCGACAACTCCCGGACGAATGGCCGGCAAACGCCCCTGTATCTGTCATGCGAGCATGCTAGCATCCTCGCATGACAGAAGATTTCCGAGTCGAAAGGGATGCGGGGGCACCGATGGTCAGCGAAGAATCCGCGACGGAGAGGGCGGACGTTCCGGCGCCGCCCGAGACGCCGCGGCGCGGTCTCGGCATGCTCGTCGTGATGGTCGGCGTGCTCATCTCGGCGGTCGACGGCACGATCGTGGTGCTCGCCCTGCCGGAGATCGAAGAGGACCTCAACATCTCTCTGGCCGCGGTGACATGGGTCGTCGTGGGCTATCTCCTCGTGGTCACGGTGCTTTCCACGCAACTGGGCCGGTTCGGCGACATGTTCGGCCGGGTGCGCATGTACAAGGCCGGCTTCTGGGTGTTCACGCTCGGTTCGGTGCTGTGCGCGCTGGCCTGGGACGCCTCGACCATCATCGGTTTCCGCCTGCTCCAGGGGCTCGGCGCGGCCCTGATCGCGGCCAACAGCGGCGCGATCATCTCCGAGCTGTATCCGCCGGAGGAGCGAGGCCGTGCCTACGGGTACAACGCCTTCGGCTTCTCCATCGGTTCGGTGCTCGGCGTCCTGCTCGGCGGGGTCATGGTGACCTACGTGTCGTGGCAGTGGATCTTCTGGATCAACGTGCCGATCTGCCTCGTAGCGCTGGTTCTGGCGGGGGCGGTGCTGCGCGACCACAGCGAACGCCGCCGCAGGACCCTGGACTTCGGCGGCATGATCACCCTGGGGCTCGGGCTCTTCGGGATCCTGTGGGCGATGACGGGACTGGCGTCCGGGCCCCTCGACGGGACCCTGATCGCCTTCCTCGTGGGCGGGATCGTGCTGCTGGCGGCGTTCGTCCTCATCGAACTGCGGCACAGCGAGCCGACGTTGGACCTGTCCCTCTTCCGCATCCCCACGATGGCGCCGTCGCTGATGGCCGCGCTGCTTCAGGGCGTCGGCAGTTTCGCCGTGCTCTTCCTCGTCATCATGTATCTCCAGGGCACGCGCGGAATGAGCCCGATCAACGCGTCGTTGCTGCTCGTGCCCGGCTATGTGATCGGCGCCGTGGTGGGGCCGTACGCCGGGCGGCTCACCGACCGGTTCGGGTCCGTCGTCCCCGCGACCGTGGGTCTCGGCATCTCGGTGGCCGCGATGGCGATCTTCGCCCAGATGACGGCGGTGAGCAGCCTGTGGCTGGCCGCGGTCGGCAACCTCGTGATCATGATCGGCGGCAGCTTCTTCTTTCCGGCGAACAGCACCGCCGTGATGAGGGCGGCGCCGCCGGACCGGCTGGGGATCGCCTCCGGTGTGCTGCGCACGTTCTCCAGCATCGGCATGGTGTTCTCGTTCACGACGGCCATGCTCGTGGCCTCGCATTCGATCCCGCGCGACCTGGCGTTCGCCATCTTCGTCGGCACCAGCAGCCTGCACGGTCGCCTCGCGGTGGTGTTCGCCGACGGGCTGAGCGGAGCCTTCTACACCATGATGGGGATCATGGTCCTCGCGGCGATCCTGTCGGGCCTGCGCGGCAAGGCCCGCGTGTGAGGGGAGCCGTGGCGCCGCAAGGGGACGGCCGGTCCGGCCGCCGCGGCGCCGTGCGCTCGCGGCGACGGACAGCCGATCAACTGTCGACCACTGATTCGCGGGGGAAATGTGATCAGAACAGCGACGCTGGAGCCGGCTCGTGCCACGCGTACGACGGTGTTGATCGCGGGCGATCACCCGATCTACCGCTCCGGGTTACGGATCCTGCTGGACGGCGTGGAGTCGTTCCATGTCGTCGGCGAGTCGGGGACGGGCCCGGAGGCGGTGGCGATGGCGCACACGCTCCGTCCTCAGGTCGTGGTGATGGACATCGTGCTGCCGGACCAGCGCATCGCCGAGGTGATCGATCCGATCACCGGTTCCTGCCCGGACACGGCCGTGCTCATCATCAGCCCGCACGACGACCGTGAGGCTCTGATGTCCGCGATGCGCGCGGGGGCCCGCGGCTATCTGCTGAACGGCGCCCGCTGGCAGGACCTCGTGCTGGCGGTGAAGATGGTGCGCTCGGGCGGGCTCGTCTTCGACTCCTGCGCCTCCGACTGGGTCATCGAGCACCTCAACAGGCCGCGCGCAGCAGAGCCGTTGGCGCCCCGGCCGGACATCCGCCGACGCGACATGCTCGAACTGGTTCCGAGCCGGCACGACGGTCCGGCGCGTTCGCGGGGAGCCTGGTTTCTCGGCTCGCGCCGCCCGCCCTCGCGTACGGAACCGGCACCCGGCGCGTGATCCGGCTCCCGGTGCGTGATCCGGCTCCCGGTGCGTGATCCGGCTCCTGTGAGCGCGATTTCGGAACGCCTTCGTGTGAGTACGGGGTGTCCGGCTGAGGAAATTCCCAGTCGGACAGCCCGTACTCGGCGGAAGCTCTCGCGATAGCGTTGAAAAGCCCGCCGAGAGGCCGCCCGGAATGCAGGCTCTCGGCGGATTCCTTTCGCATGCTTTTGGGATGCCTTTCGGATGTCACTTCAACTCCCGCATTACCCCTGCGCGTTCAGACCCGGATCGGAGATCGGTGATGGCAAGACGGCTTCGAATGCTGATGCGCATGGGGAATCTGACCCGGACGGGACAGGTCGGCGACGGCCGGGAGGAGGCCCTCGTGGAGCACGTGCTGGAGCACGCGGCCCCGGGAGACCTCGACGACGTGATCCGGGTGATCGACGAGTACGCCTACCGGCAGGCCACGCTGATCAACGTCGGTGACGAGAAGGGGCTGTTGCTGGACGCGGCCGTGCGGCGGGCACAGCCCGGGCTGCTCCTCGAACTCGGTACGTACTGCGGATACGGCGCGCTGCGGATGGCCCGCGTCATGCCGCCGGGGGCACGGCTGTGCTCGATCGAGTTCAACGCCGCCAACGCCTCGGTGGCGCGCCGTATTTGGGACCACGCCGGGCTGGGGGAGGAGCGCGTCGCCGTGCTGCACGGCACGCTGGGGGACGGCGGGGCCACCATCGGGCGACTCACCGGCCGGTACGGCTTCGGCCCCGGCCGGGTGGACTTCGTGTTCGTCGACCACGTCAGCGACGCGTATCTGCCGGACCTGCGACGGATCCTCGACCGGCGGTGGCTGCACCCCGGCTCGATCGTGCTGGCCGACAACATGAAGGTGCCCGGTGCGCCGCGCTACCGCGAGTACCTGCGCGACGCCGAGGGCAAGGAGTGGCGCACCCGCGAGCACCGCACCCACGTCGAGTACCAGTCGTGGGTCAGGGACCTGGTGCTGGAGTCGGAGTACCTGCGCTCCCCGGATGCCGGAGATCAGGGCGCGACAGGGGCCGCGCCCGCGTAAGGACTTACGGGCTCCCGACAGGACCGGGGGCCCGGGACCGTGAAGCCTAGGAGAGGATCGATCAGTGACGGCGACGGCGGACAAGACGGCGGTTCGGGTTGCGTTGTGGCGGGCTCTGCACGTCCGGATCGATCCGCCTCCGCACGTGTTCGACGACGAACTCGGCGCGCAGCTCGTGGCACCGGACACCGGCTGGCGGTCACGGCCGGACATGGCGCCCGGAGCCACCGCCCGGGCGAGGGCGTCAATCGTGGCCCGTGCCCGGTTCACCGAGGACCTGGTCGTCGAGCAGGCCGGCCGAGGTGTCGACCAGTACGTCATCCTCGGCGCCGGGCTCGACACCTTCGCGCAGCGGCGGCCCGAAACCGCCGGGGGAGTGCGGGTGTTCGAGGTCGACCAGCCGGGGACGCAGGCGTGGAAAAGGCGGCGTCTCGACGAGCTGGGGTACGGCGTCCCCGAGTCGCTGCGGCTCGTGCCCGTCGACTTCGAATCGGACGAGTCCTGGTGGGCGCGCCTGACGGAAGCCGGTTTCGACCCCGGCCGGCCGGCCGTGCTGGCCTGCTCCGGCGTCACCATGTACCTCACGAAGGACGCGGTCGCCGCGACGCTCCGGCAGGCCGCGACCCTCGCGGCGGGCTCCACGCTGGCGGTGACGTTCATGCCGCCGCTCGACCTCGTCGACGCGGAGGAACGGCCCGCGAGGCAAGGAGTGGAGAGCGCCGCGCGCGCGGACGGTACTCCGTTCCTCAGCTTCTTCAGCCCGGACGAGATCCTGGCCCTCGCCAAGGACAGCGGGTTCCGCCAGGCCGAGTACGTGTCGGCGGGCGACCTCGAAGAGCGCTACTTCGCCGGGCGCGGTGACGGCCTCCGGCCGTCGAGCATCGAACAACTGCTGGTCGCCACCACGTGATCGCACGGCCGGGGCGTCGATCCCCGGCCTCATGAATCCGGGCCTGCCGCACACGCGGCAGGCCCGGATCGATGAGGGGCGGGTTCTCAGCTCTTCTCCCGCAGATACTCGCCGGCGCGGCGCTCGGACTCCTCCGGGCTCAGGTCCTCGATACGGGTTGCGACGGTCCAGCGGTGGCCGAACGGATCGGTCAACTGCCCCGTCCGGTCGCCGAAGAAGTGGTCCTGCACCGGCCGGGTCTCCTGCGCGCCCGCCCGCAGGGCCTGGGCGAAGGTCGCATCGACGTCCTCGACGAACAGATACAGGGTGACGGGCGTGCCACCGAGGACCTTCGGGCCCGGGAGACCGGCGGCGGGTGACTCGTCGGAGAGCATGACGATCGTGCCGCCGATCTGGATCTGCGCGTGCGGCACCATGCCGTCGGGCGCGGTGTACCGGGAGAGTTCCTTCGCGCCGAAGGCCCGGGTGTAGAAGGCGATCGCCTCGTCCGCGTCCGCCACGGACAGATACGCCGTCAGCTCCGCGTAGCCGTCCGGAACCGCCTTGACCATGTGCTGCCTCCATGACTTCGTCGAGTGGGTGCTACGGTCGCTGCCGGCCGGCGGTGATCTTGTCGAGCGCGCCGAGGAACTCCCGTAGCTCGTCCACGGAACCGAGCGAGACCCGCAGATGACCGGGGAAGCCGAACATGCCGGTGTCCCGCACGAGGATGCCGTGCTCCCTGGCCAGCAGGTCCTGCGCTTCGCCGGACGCCGCGACCTCCACGGCGACGAAGTTCGTGACCGACGGCAGGTACCGGTGTCCGCGGCGGGCGAGTTCGGCGCAGAACCACCGCCGCCGCTGCTCGCAGTCCTGCCGTACCCGGCCGAGGAACTCCTGGTCGGCGAGTGCCGCCAGCGCCGCCGCCTGCGCGGCACGGTTCACGCTGAAGGGCAGGACGCTCAGCGTGCGGCGCACCTCGGCGATCAGCTCGGCGGGACCGAGGGCGTAGCCGATGCGCAGCGCCGCCAGCCCGTAGGCCTTGGAGAACGTACGAAGGGCGAGCACCGGGGTGCCGTCCCGCAGTTGCTCCCTCGCCTGCGGCTGCGCCGGCGGGCCGAACTCGTGGTACGCCTCGTCGAAGACGAGGGGCGTGCCGCCGGCGCGTGCCGCGGAGACCAGCTGCTCCAGCGCCGGGCCGGGCAGTGCGGTGCCGCACGGGTTGTGCGGATTGCACACGTAGCCGATGCCGTATCCGGGGAGCCGTTCCGCGAACGCGGCCGCGTCGACCCCGGCACCGGCGAGCGGTATCTCGACGGCGCCGCGCCCGATGCGTTCCAGCGCCGCCAGGTAGCCGGGGAAGGTGCCGGCGGTGACGAGGCCGGGACGGTCCGGGTCCCCGAGGGTGAGCGCGGTCGCGAGCACCAGTTCGTCGCTGCCGTTGGCCACCGCGATCTGTTCCTCGAGCAACTCCCAGTGCCGGGCAAGCGCTTGGACGAGTCCCTCACGGTCGGGCGCGGGGTAGCGGTTGATCCGGTCCAGTTCACCGGTCACGGCCGCGACCGCCGCGGGGCTCGCGCCGTGCGGGCTCTCGCTGAGATGCAGCCGCACCAGGGAGTCGGCCGACGGCACGCCGGTGTTGTAGTTCTGCGTCTCGGGCCGGGCCGGAGCGTTCACGGGCGAAGCACCCCCGCCGCGGCCCTCGTCAGGGAGTTCACAGGTGATCTCCCACCAGGATCCCGAAGCAGTAACTCCCCACCGCGGCCTCCAGGGTGACGAAGTGGTGCTCGCTGCCGGCGGGGATGCGCATCACCGCCGGTGACACCAACTCGTGGCGCACTCCGTCGAGATGGACCTCGATACGGGCCTGGCCCGGCTCGGGGGAGACGAGGAGGTAGAGCTCGTCGACCTCGTGTACGTGCGGAGCGGCAACGGGCTTGCCCACGAGCTCGCTGAGCTCGCCGCCCGCTAGCTGCACCGGAAGCCCGCCGAACATGTCGGCGGTGAGGTAGAAGGGCGCGGGCCGGTGGTGCCCCGCCACGGCGAGCGGGATGGGGAGTCCGGTGATGATCTCCGCGCCGGCTTCGGCCGCCTGGTCCCGTACGGTCACGACGTCTCCAGGACGAACAGGTACGTGTGCGGAGCGCCGAACGGCACGGTGCGGCGCAGGTGCATCCCTCCTTGCTCGAAGAGGTGCTCGTATTCCTCACGGGTGTAGACGGGGACGCCCATCAGCGCGTGGGCGAGTTCGAACCCGCTGGAGAAGACCGGCAGCCGGGAGTCCGCGCCGCTGCTGCGCGGCCTGATCGTGGTGTCCGCCAGCAGGAAGGTGTGCGCCCGCGGGAAGGACTTGCGCAGCCGCGGGATGACCTCCGCACGGCGCTCCGGGGCGGCCAGCAGGTCGTGCAGGAACATGAAGCTCATCACGACGTCGGCCTGGTCGCCGCCTTCGATCTCGTGCCCCTTGAAGAGGATGTCGAGCACGTCCGCGCACACCGGCTCCACCGTGCCGCGCAGGCCGTACCGTTCGACGGTCTCGTGTGCCAGCAGGGTGGCCGGCCGGCTGATGTCTATGCCGATCCCGTGGCTTCCCGGGCGGTCCTTGACCAGCCGGGAGATCCGCTCGCTGACTCCGGCGCCGAGATCGACCAGGGTGTGGAAGTCGATTCCGGCGATCTCCTCGTCGAGGATGTGGCGCATCAGGGCCGTGTCCGCCTGGGCCGAGCCGAGCGCGACCATCCGCTCGTCGCGGTGCAGGTCGAGGCCGAACCGGCGCTCACCGCGCGCGAGGGGCGCCGCGTTGGCGAAGACGTCGTGGTAGCCGCCGACGCCCCAGGTGAAGAAGCCGAGGGTCCTGCCGGCGTCCGTGCCGACGGCGGTGGCCCTTACGTGGTCGGCGTGTGCGTCGAGGTATCCGAACCCTTCCGCGGCCCGGACGAGCGCCCGGAAGACGTCGGGGTCCAGCTTGTTCTCCCGGCAGAAGACGGGAATGTCGATGACTTGCTCTTCGTGCAACTGCCGGAAGACTCCGAGCCGTTCCAGCGCGTGCAGCACGTGCGCGCAGATATAGCCGTTGAACGCGGTGTCCGGATTCAACGGCGTCAGTGCCTGGCCTTGCCATTCCGAAGTGACTTCGTCTACCGACGGCAATGTTCTACACCTTTCAGATCTCGCCGCGGACGCCGCGCATGACAGCGGAGCAGGCGTCCACGGCCGTCGCCGTCCCGCAACCGGGGGCGGCGGGCAGCGTGTTCGGGCTGCCCGCCGCGGGGAGTTCGCTCAGGCCGGTGTGTGCTCGGAGCTGGTGGCCAGCGAGAAGGGGGTGAGGTCGACTCCGGGGTCGTCGCCGCGGTGGAGATCGCGGACGATGCGGCCGGCGGTCGGCGCGTGAGCCAGGCCGTGACCGGTGAACCCGCCCGCGAAGAGGATGCGTTCGTGCTCGCCCTCGCCGCGGCCGATGAGCGCCGACTTCGTCGGGGTGACGTCCAGGGTCCCCGTCCAGGCGCTGTGCAGCTCGATGTCGTCCAGGTTCGGATACCACTTGGGCAGCTCTTCGACCGCGGCCTTGAACCAGATGTCGCGCATGCCCTCCTGCTTGGAGATGCGCTCCAGGCCGACCAGGAAGGACTTGCCCATCCCCATCGTCTTGAGGCCGGAGACCGGATGGAACGTGAACGGGGTGTCTATCTCGTGGTCGGCGAGCGGGTCGGTGTGCAGCAGTTCGGCGAACTGCCCCCACACCGGCAGCTCCATTCCGGCCAGTTCGGCGACGTCTCCGCTCCACGGCCCGGCGGCGATGACGATCGCGTCGGCGGTGAAGTCGCCCGCGGTGGTGGTCACTTCGCCGGTGCGGGCGTTCAGGCCGGTCACGGTGGTCTCGTTCAGCAGCCTCGCGCCGAGCTTGCGTGCCGCGTCCGCGTACCCCTTGACCAGCATCTCCGGCTTGACGCGGTAGCACTCCGGCGACCAGACCGCCCCCTCGATGGTGGCGGGGTCCAGCCACGGGTTGTACTCGTGGGCCTGGGCGGGGGTGAGCAGGTCCAGCTTGACGCCCACGTCGCGATGCGCGGGCAGCAGCGCCTCGATCTCGGCGGCCTGTTCCGGGCTGGTGAGGCAGGTGAGCAGCCCGAGATCCGCCAGGCCTATGTCGGTGCCCGTCTTCCCGGCGAACGAGCGGAACTCGGGCAGGCTGCGTACCGCCAGTTCGGAGTCGTGCACCTTCTTCGGGAAGTACGTGCGGAACGCGCGGGCGGTCTGCGACGTCGTGGCCGTGCCGAACTGGTCCTTCTCCAGCAAGACCACGTCGATGCCCGCCTCGGCGCAGTGGTAGGCGATGGACACGCCGATCACGCCACCGCCGATGATCAGCAGCTCGGTCTTGTTCTTCCGGTCAGGCATGCACACTCCTCGTGATGGTCGGACGGAACGTCCATGTGTCGCCCCCCAGTTCCCACGGGAACAGCTGTAGGTTCCACGCGCCGAGGGCGTTGGTGTAGGTGGCCATGTGGGACAGCAGGGCGGCGAAGTCGTCCCGTGAGGTGATCTCCGGCAGCAGGGCGACCATGTCCCGGGTCAGGTCCCACAGCGTGTCCAGGCCGCAGTAGCCGAGGAATTCGGTGGGCTTGACGAGCAGGATCCCGGCCATCTCCACCAGCGCCGAGAGCGGTACGTCGGTCAGGCGGGCGGCCCGCACCAGCCCGGTGTGGGAGACGTAACCCAGCGGCCGCGTCTCGCCGTTGATGCACACGAGCGTGGTCAGCACCGAGTTCTTGGTCCCGGCCCCCGTGTCGAACCGGCCCTCGTGCGCGGCGATCAGCTCGTCGGGCGGCTCGATCAGCACCCGCTCCGTCTCCGAGGCGATCCGCTCGATCAGGTCGCGCACCCGCGCGGACTCCGCGGGCATGCGGCGCACGCCGTGCCCGGCGTCGCCGTCGGCCCGCCGGACCTGCGCGAGGATCGGGGCGCCGTCGCCGTGCACGGAATCCCAGACCATCCGGCCGATCTTCGGCAGCGAGTCCACGTCCTCGGGGACGACGGAGCCGATCGGGGCCGTGGGCATCGGTTCGGTCAGGTCGCCGTACTTGATGGTGAGGTGCTGCACCGCCGAACAGAACACGGTGCCGTTCGGCTGGACCTTGCGGTCGACGCGGTGGTCCGGCACGGCGTGCAGGAGATCGTGCGCCGGCGGCAGGTGGTAGATGCAGTCCCCGGCGACGAGCGCGTGCCCCTGCAAGGTCTGATACGGCAGCGCCGCCCACAGCGGTTCGACGAGTTCCGAGTTGCGCTCTTCGTCGAGAGCGATCCGCACCTTGGCGCCGATCGACGGCCAGGAGATTTCAATTTGGCGCATTATTCCTACCCCGTTCTACTCGGCCCTTCTGCGGAACGCAGTGTTCGGCAGACCAGGAGAGAGCCGGTCGGATAGTGACGCCGGCGACGCTATCAGCGCCCGTTATCAGGTGGTAGTGAGAATTGACCGGGCCCGCGATAAAGCCCGGTCTTTGTCACATCGATATCCGGGACGCAAAACTCGCTGTTTGTCACTTGGCCCGTCTTCCGTGCGCCTGCGCGGGTATTCCGGTGCCGGACCTGACAAATTCGGGGCCGGATTTCTCTTCGTGCCGTGGCCGTGTCAGAGCCGACGCGCAGAGCAGCGCGACCAGGGAGACCGCGAGCGGGAGCAGGGCCGTCTCCCGCAGCGCGCCGGCCAGTCCCTGGCGGAACGCTTCGGACGCCCCGTCACCGTGGACGTCGAGCGGGGAGAGGCCGGTGAAGCGGCCGCCGAGCGACTGCCGGTCGCCGGGCGGCAGCCCGCCGGTGTGCCGGGCCGTCAGACCTGGCAGCGCGGCGTCGAGCCGGTTCATCAGCAGCGCGCCGACGGCCGCGCTGCCCACCACCGCTCCGGCCTGCCGGGTGGTGTTGAAGACGCCGGAGCCCGCACCGGTGAGTGCCGGATCCAGATCGCCGACGCCCAGCTTGGCCATGAGCACGAAGACACAGGCGATCCCCGTGCCCGCGGCCACGAGCGCGGGTACGAACTGCCACGGCCCGGCCCCGGCGCCGATCTGGCCCGTCACCACCGCGAGTCCCGTGGCGTAGGCGATCAGACCGTAGACGAGCAGCGCCTTCCTCCCGATCCGTTCGCCGAGCCGGTCGACGAACGGTGCCGCCACCCCCGAGGCGAACGACGCCACCGCCAGAGCGAGCCCGGCCTCGCCCGGCGACAGGCCGAGCACGGCCTGAAGGTAGATCGTCATCGGCAGCATGAGCCCGGCCATGGCGATGCCGAAGCAGAGCATCACGGCGTTGGCGAGGGAGAAGTTGCGATTCGCGAACAGGCGGGGTGGCACGAGCGGTTCCCGCCTCTCCAGCCGTTGCTGCACGACGAAGGCGGCCAGCAGCAGACCGCCGAGGACGAGCAGCAGCGGAATGGTGACGGGCCCGGCGACGGTGCCCCAGCCGTAGCGCTCCCCTTCGAGGAGGCCGAAGCTGAGGGACAGCAGCGCCAGGCAGATCAGCACCATGCCGGGCACGTCGAAGCGGTGACGGGGACCCGGCGGTGGCCGCGGAGCGAGCAGCACGGCCGCGCCCGTGCCGAGGACGCCGGCCGGCAGGTTCACCAGGAAGATCCAGCGCCAGCCCAGCGCGTCGACGACGACCCCGCCCAGCAGCGGCCCGGCCACGGTGGACAGCCCGGCGACCATGCCCCACACCCCGAAGGCCGCGCCACGGTCGCGGGGCGGGAAGAGCACCGTGACGAAGGCGAGGGTCTGCGGGGTCAGCAACGCGGCGCCGAGGCCCTGGAGCACGCGGGCCCCGATCAGCTGGTGCACGTCCCCGGCGGCAGCGCACATCGCCGACGCCACGGTGAACACGACGAGTCCCGCGATATAGAGACGCCTCGGCCCGAACCGGTCGCCGAGCCGCCCCGCCGCGATCAACGGGACGGCCAGCGCCAGCAGATAGCCGTTGACGACCCACAGCACCTGGTCGAAGCCGGCGTCGAGGTCGTCGAGCATGGCCGGCAGGGCCACGTTGACGATGCCGGCGTCCACCAGCGTCATGAAGAATCCGCCGCAGAGCACGGCGAACACGGTGCGGGGACTGGCGCGGACGCGGTGCAGCCGGGCGCTCGGCGCCTGACGGGCGGTCACGAACCGCTCGGGCCCGGTGAGAACGGCGTCAGGTCGACGCCGGGGGACCGGCCGAGGCACAGGTCGCGGATGATCCTTCCGGTCGCGGGTGCCTGGCCGAGTTCCTGGCCGGTGTACCCGGACGCGACGAGGATCCGCTCGTGCGCGCCGCCCGCCCGGCCGACGAACGCCGTCCCCGTCGGCGTGACGTCCACCGACCCGGTCCACGCGCTGTGCAGCTCCACGTCCTTGAGCCGCGGGTACCGCTTCGCCGTCTCGCCGACGGCCTCCTCGAACCACACGTCGCGCATGCCGTGCCGCCGGGAGATGCGCTCAAGTCCGATCAGGAAGGAGCGGCCGGCGCCCAGCGTCTTGAGGCCGGACTCCGGGTGCACTGTGAACGGCGTCGCCGGCCCGCCTTCGCCGATGACCGGGCCGGTGCGGAACAGCTCGGCGGACTGCGCCCACAGCGGGAGGTCCAGCCCGGCCGCCGCGGCGATCCCGCCGCTGGCGGCACCGGCCGCGATCACGATCGTCTCCGCGTCGAACTCGCCCCGGGTGGTGGTGACTTGGCCGCTGCCGGGGTCCAGCGACGTCACCGAGTGGCCCGTGAGCAGACGGGCGCCGTACTCCCGCGCCTCCGCCGCGTATCCCCGTAACACCTTCTCCACGTCGATGAGGTACGACTGCGGGCACCAGACCGCGGCCTCGACGCCGGCCGGGTCGAGCCACGGGTTGTACCCGCACGCCTGAGCCGGGGTCAGCAGCTCCAGCTCCACCCCGGCGTCGCGCTGGGCCGCCAGCTCCCGCTCCAGCCCGGCGGCATGCTCCCGGCCGGTCGCCACCACCAGCCAGCCGACGTCCCCGACCACGAGATCGGCGCCTCCCGCCGGGCCGAACGAACGGTAGTCCGCGAGGCTGCGCACCGTCAGCTCCGAGTCGTGGACCTTCCCCGGCTGATAGCTGCGGACCGGGCGGGGGGCCCGCGAGAGGCCGGCTTCGGACGTGTCCGGATCGAGCAGGACGACGTCGATTCCGGCACGGGCGCAGTGGCAGGCGATGGACAGCGCCGTGACCCCTCCGCCGGCGATCAGCATTTCCGTGGTGTCTCTCCGGGCGGACATGAGCGCTCCCTGTCAGTGAGAATTCCCGCTGTCGCAGTGGTAGAGGAGGTCGTCCCGGTAGTCGGTCCGGGCCAGAAGCCGTACGAGATGCGCTACGGAGGCGAGCGTGACGTGGCGGTGCCAGCCCGGAAAGGAGCGGCCGCTGAAGTCCCATATGCCGACGTTCTCGGAGACCGATTCGAGGTCCCGGTCCACCCGCCTCACGAGCCTGGCCAGTCGCGAAACGGTCGCGGCGGGCAGTGTCCTGAGGGTCGTGAGCCACAGCTCCTCGCACACGTTCTCCCCGATGGGACTGACCCCCGTCAGCTGCAAGGGCGCGTCCATGGCAGGGTGCGGGTTCCCGTCGCTCTCGGGCAGCCGGACGTCGACGCTCGTGACCATGTAGCCCCGTTCGGTCCCGGGCTCCGGGCAGACGACCGGCCGGCGGCGGAAGCGGGCCGCCTCCACGATCTGACGGGCCGTGAGCGGACCGTTCGCGCGGTGCCCGGCCGGTGCCGGATCCCCGCTCAGCAGGCGGAGGTTCGCCGGAATCCGCACGAGCAACGGAACCTCGGCCGCGCCGAGCGGCCTGAGGAGCTGCGCCGGTTCCATGTCCCGGCCGTCCAGTACCGCCGGGCGGTCGGGGCCGCCCGTACAGGCCAGGACGCGGAGGAGGGCCTGGGCCGTGCACTCGCCGAGGGCCTCGGCGCTGACGTCGTCGGGCATGCCGGCCCGAGCGCGCCGGTGCGCATCCTTCACCCACTCCTTGGGCACCTGAAGCCGCCAGCTCACCGGGGTGCTCGCCGCGGCGGACACGGCGAGGACCCCGACGGCCTGCTGGCCCTGAACGGCCTTTCCCCGCGTCGGGCAGAAGCGCCGGGTCACCGCCACCGCCTGGGGGCCGGCCTTGGGGATCATCACCGGCCTGATCACCCAGGCCTCGGGCTCCATGGTCCTCGCCACGTAGCGGGTCAGCGCGGTGCGCACCGGCTCCCAGTCCCATGTGGAGTCGCTGATGAAGTGGTGCAGCCGCTGATCGGTCCCCGGCCCGTCGACGTAGGCCGCGATGTTCCGGATGGTCTTCCTGCCCGACGTCTCCAGCAGGCCCCGCAGATACTGCCGGGCTCTTTGACGCTGGTCCCGCCTGGTGAGCGTCGCGAACAGCTCGCCGCACACCTGGTCGAGGACCAGCTCGGTCGCGTCGGCCGGGCCGACCCGCCGCAGCCGGGCGGGCATGCCGTCGGGCACGGGCTGCTGCTCCGGTGCGTGTTCCGGTACGGGCTGCGGTAAGGCCTGTTCCGGTACGGGTTGTTCCGGCATCGTGCCGGGCCGCGCCGTGCCGAGGTCCTGCACCCCGGGTCCGGTCCGGTCGGCATGCTCCCCGGGCGTCTCCCGCCGGCCGTGGCGGAGCCGGTTCAGCACGTCCACGACCGTGCACGGCTCGAGTTCGAACTCCCTCGCCACCTGGTGCACCGGCGCACTGGGCCGTGCCCGCGGCACCCTTCCGAGGAGGTCGCCGTACCTCTGCGGCACCGAGGGGCGGGGCGGGCGCTCCAGCGGGACGAGGTTGGCCGGCTGCGGGTCGGGAACGCCCGACCGTACGCGCAGCTCGCGCACCGTTCTCGGGTCGAGGCCGGTCACCATGGCGACCGACCGGTCCGGCCAGTGCGGGCGTGACTTGAGGATGCGTGCCGCCGCGGCGGCACGCTCCTCGAAGGAGAGCGGCAGGCCGTGCCGGGCGTTGGAGGACACCGCTGCGACGAACGCGTCCTCTTCGTCACCGTCGAAGAAGACGACCTCGATCGACTGGTCGCCGCGCAGTTCCGCCGCCTTGAGCCGGTGCATTCCGTCGAGGATCCGCATGGTCCCGCGGTGCACGAATATCGGCGGCAGCCTGACCGGTGACCGGGCGAGCGCGGCGACGTACTCCTGACTTTCGCCCTGTGCCCGTAGATTCTCTCCGTGCCGCAGCATGCGGATCGGAATGGTGAATGTCCGCGTGGCCGCATACGGGTCGTCCGGCTCGTGGATTTCGCGAAGACCGTCGTCCTGAGTCGCCGGAGCCTGTTCCCAGTGCATCGATGTCCCCCTCATCCGGTTCGTCCGCGCCGCGTATCCGGGAAACGCAGGGGCCTGCGTGGTCGACCGGTGCGCCCGTAAGTTCCGATGCGCGGCGGAAATCCCCGGCGCAATACTGGAATCGGGGATTTCGGCAGACGGATCCTCGGTCGTCGGTGGATCGCGAGGATCGTGCCCGAGGCTATACAAAGCCTCCCCGGGCAACAAGTGCGGATGCCGATTATCCGTGTCAAGGCCGCGCCGGAATTTTTTGTCCCCAGTCGGACGGTGGACCGCCGATGCGCTCGATTGTGTCTTTGTCATGTCCGACCGAAATGAGGTTCCGTAAAGCGACCTGATGGAATCGGGACTCACTTGACAAAAGCCGGTTGAGGATATTTGCCCGGCCGGGAGACAGACACAAGACTGAGGCGCAATCAGCCGACCCTCGATCGATGCGGCCCGACCGCACGGCCCGGCCGGACATCCATCGGGCAAGTCCGGGAGATCACTGTGCTCACACGTCCATCGCAGGAGGAGTCCGCGGACGCCGCTGTGCTCGACAGCCGGCCGAGGAGGCCGGCGGGACAGCAGCCCCGGTGGCCCGACGCGTCGCTCGCCCTGCGGGTCCGGGGCCGACTGGCCGCTCTCCCGGGGCTGTCGGAGGCCGAGGACGTGCTGGCCCTGCGGTCCCGGCTCGCCGCGGTGGCCGCCGGTGAGGCCGAGGTGATGCAGGCCGGCGACTGCGCGGAGGACTTCGCCGAGTGCACGCCCGCCGACGTCGCCCGCAAGACGGGCCTGCTGGAGCTGCTCGCGGGGCGGATGAAGATGAACTCGGGCAGGCCCGTGGTGCTGGCCGGACGGCTGGCCGGCCAGTTCGCCAAGCCCCGCTCCAGCCCGACGGAGCGGATCGGCGACCTCGAACTGCCCGCGTTCCGGGGGCACATGGTGAACGGCTCCGAGCCCGACCGTGAGTCCCGTACGCCGGATCCGACGAGGATCCTGTCGGGCTACCGGCTCGCCGGTTCGGTGATGAGGTCCCTGGGCTGGGGCGACCGGGGCGTGCGCCCGCGCACCGAGCCCGCGGTGTGGACCAGCCACGAGGCCCTGCTGCTCGACTACGAGCTGCCGATGGTGCGCCGCGCGGGACCGGGCCGGTCGTGGCTGTCCTCGACGCACTGGCCGTGGATCGGCGAGCGCACCCGGCAGATCGACGGGGCGCATGTCGCTCTGCTCGCGGAGGTCGTCAACCCGGTGGCCTGCAAGGTGGGCCCCGGCATGACGGCCCGTGAACTGCTCGCCCTCTGCGAACGGCTCGACCCGCAGCGCGCACCGGGACGGCTCACGCTGATCGCCCGCATGGGAGCCGATCATGCACGCGGCAGGCTGCCCGCTCTCGTATCGGCGGTACGGGCGGCCGGGCACCCGGTGATCTGGCTGTGCGATCCCATGCACGGCAACACCCTCAAGACACCGGACGGGTTCAAGACCCGGCTCCTGCAACGGATCGTGCAGGAGGTCCACCACTTCCGGGCGGCGGTCGCCGACGGCGGCGGCGTCGCGGGCGGACTGCATCTGGAGACCACGCCGGACGACGTCACGGAGTGCGTACGGACCGGAAACGACATCCACCACGTGGCGGAGAAGTACACGAGTCTCTGCGATCCGCGCCTCAACCCGGACCAGGCCCTCTCGGTGGTCGCGGCGTGGGGGAGATGAGCGCCCGCGGCACCCGCAGCACCCGCGGCAACTGCGGCACTCGCGGCCGCCGGCTCGCAACAGGCCCGGAGACACCGGGAGTTCACCGTTCACATCCAGCAACGGAGGTCTCAACCATGGAGGACAGGACCGCCCTGGTCACCGGGGCAGCGGGGGGCATCGGCGCAGCCGTCGTGCGCGCGCTGGGCCGGCGGGGCGTACGGGTGGCAGCGGTCGACCGGGACGCCGACCGGCTCGCCGAGGCCGTGGCGAAGGAGACCGCCGACGGAGCCGCCGTGAAGGCGTTCCCCCTCGACGTCACGCGCGGCGCCGACGTGGAGGACGTGGTGGGCGCCGTGGAACGCGCGCTCGGTCCGCTGGACTACCTGGTGAACGCCGCCGGCGTGCTGCATCTCGGTCCGGTCAGCAGCCAGAAGGAGGAGCACTGGGCGGCGACGTTCGCGGTCAACACGACCGGTGTGTTCCTGGTGTCGCGAGCGGTGGTGAAGCGCATGGTGCCCCGCTCGCGCGGAGCGATCGTCACCGTGGCCTCGAACGCGGCGGGCACGCCCCGCATGGAGATGGCCGCCTACGCCGCGTCGAAGGCCGCGGCCGCGATGTTCACCAAGTGCCTCGCCCTGGAGGTCGCCGGCCACGGCATCCGCTGCAACGTCGTCGCACCCGGGTCGACGGACACGGCGATGCTCCGGTCCATGTGGCAGGACGAGAACGGGCCGAAGGCGACGATCGACGGCCGGCCCGAGGCGTACAAGCTCGGCATTCCGCTGGGCAAGCTGGCCCGGCCGGAGGACGTCGCGGACGCCGTGGTGTTCCTGCTCTCCGAGCAGTCCGGGCACATAACCATGCACGACCTGACCGTCGACGGCGGCGCCACCCTGGGCGTGTGAGGGCCGTGGCCGCGAAGGAGACGGCGGCGGGCATACCGCCCATCGAGTCCTACCTGCTGCCGACGGCGGGCGATCTGCCCGCGAACACCGCGGAGTGGGAGGCCGATCCGGACCGGGCGGTGCTGCTCGTCCACGACATGCAGCGCTACTTCCTGCGCCCGTTCCCGGAGGCGTTACGTGAGCCCCTCGTACGGAACGTGGCCCAGCTGCGTGCGCGCTGCGTGAGCCTCGGCATCCCGGTCGCCTACACCGCCCAGCCGGGCGGAATGACCGACGAGGACCGCGGCCTGCTCAAGGACTTCTGGGGCGCGGGCATGAAGGTCGCCCCCGCCGACCGTCTGATCGTCGACGAGCTGGCGCCGGCCGAGGACGACTGGATGTTCACCAAGTGGCGCTACAGCGCGTTCTTCCGGTCGGACCTCATGGAGCGGCTGGCGCGGACCGGCAGGGACCAGCTCATCGTCTGCGGTGTCTACGGGCACGTCGGTGTGCTGATGACCGCGGTCGAGGCGTTCACCAACGACATCCAGGCGTTCCTCGTCGCCGACGCGATGGCGGACTTCTCCGAGGAACACCACCGGCTGACCCTCCGGTACGCGGCGCAGCGCTGCGCGGTGGTCACCACGGTCAAGGAGGTCTGCGCATGACGGACTCCGTGACGCCGGCCGCGGCGGACCTGCTCGAACAGGTCCTGGCGCCGCGGCCTCCCGCGTTCGCGCTGATGCACCGTCCGGAGCGTACGGGCGGCGCGGTGCTGGAGGTGCTCGTCGGCGAGTTCTGCGAGGCGGACGCCCTGGCGGACGTACCGCTGCCGGAGAGCGGCCGCGCGGGCCACGACGTGCTGGTGTTCGTGCCGTACCGGCAGCTCGCCGAGCGGGGCTTCGCCTGCAACGACGACGGCGAGCCGCTGCTCGCGATGACGGTCGCCGCCCAGGCCTCGCTGCCCTGCGGGGAGGCGCTGGCGAAGCTGCCCGACCTGCCGACCCGGCTGACCGGCGAGCACTTCGACGTCTCGGACGACGAGTACGCCGGGCTGGTGCGCACGGTCCTCAGCGAGGAGATCGGCCGGGGCGAGGGAGGCAACTTCGTCCTCAAGCGCTCCTACGTCGCGGAGATCACCGACTACACGCCGCAGCACGCGCTGTCGCTGTTCCGCAGGCTGATGCAGCAGGAGACCGGGGCGTACTGGACGTTCATCGTGCACACCGGCGACCGGACGTTCGTCGGTGCCACCCCTGAGCGGCACATCAGCGTGCACGGCGGCACGGCCGTGATGAATCCGATCAGCGGCACCTACCGCTACCCGCCGTCCGGTCCCGCCCTGCCGGACCTGCTGGAGTTCCTCGACGACCGCAAGGAGACCGAGGAGCTGTACATGGTCCTCGACGAGGAGCTGAAGATGATGGCCGGCGTCTGCGACGGCGGCGGCAGGGTCGTCGGCCCCTACCTCAAGGAGATGGCGCGGCTGGCGCACACCGAATACCTCATCGAGGGGCACACGGCCCTGGACCCGCGCGAGATCCTGCGGCAGACGATGTTCGCCCCCACCGTGACGGGCAGCCCGCTGGAGAACGCCTGCCGGACCATCAGCCGGTACGAGCCGGTGGGCCGCGGCTACTACAGCGGGGTCGTCGCGCTCATCGGCCGCGACGAGAGCGGCGGGCGCACCCTGGACTCCTCCATCCTGATCCGCACCGCCGACATCGACCGGGCCGGGCGGATCCGGATCGGGGTCGGCGCCACCCTCGTTCGTCACTCCGATCCGGTGTCCGAGGTCGCCGAGACCCGGGCCAAGGCCGCCGGGCTGCTCGCCGCGCTCCAGACCGAGCGGCCGGCCCGCCTCGGCGAGCATCCGCAGGTGCGGGCCGCGCTCGCGCGCCGCAACACGGGCATCGCCGGCTTCTGGCTGACGCCCGCGGGCGAACGGGGAGGCCGGCGGCCCCCGGCGGCCGGCCGCCGGGTGCTGGTCGTCGACGCCGAGGACGCCTTCACCGGCATGCTGGGTCATCAACTCCGTTCGCTGGGGCTGGAGGTGACGGTACGGAGGTTCGACGAGCGATATACGGCAGAGGGCTACG
Organism: Streptomyces sp. HNM0575; assembly: GCF_012726265.1. Lineage (GTDB taxonomy): Bacteria > Actinomycetota > Actinomycetes > Streptomycetales > Streptomycetaceae > Streptomyces. The sequence goes on from NZ_JAASAG010000005.1 coordinate 325,417, forward strand.
ACCTGGTCGTCATGGGGCCCGGACCGGGCGACCCGCTGGACGACCGGCACCCCAAGACCGCTCATCTGCGCTCCGCGCTCGGCCGGTTGCTGGCGGAACGGCGGCCGTTCATCGCGGTCTGCCTCAGCCACCAGGTACTCAGCGCCCGGCTCGGGCTCGAAGTGATCCGCAAGGAGATGCCGAACCAGGGACTCCAGCTGGACATCGACCTGTTCGGCGTCCGGGAACGGGTCGGCTTCTACAACACGTTCGCCGCCCGCTGCGCCGACGACAAGATCGACTGTCCCGGTGTCGGCATGGTCGAGGTCAGCCGCGACCCGGTGACGGGCGAGGTGTACGCACTGCGCGGTCCCCGGTTCGCCTCGGTGCAGTTCCACGCGGAATCCGTGCTCACCGTGGACGGCGTCCGCATCATCGCCGACCGGGTGGGCGAGGCCCTCGGGCGGCCGCTGTCGGACCGCACCTCGTGACGGTGTTCCGGGCACGCTGCCCGGCGGGTTCGCGCCGCCCCCGCCTGTCCGGTTCGCGCCGCCCCCGCCCGTCCGGTACGCGCCGTGCGGCGGGGTTCCGGGGATCAGTCCCCGTGGGAACGCAGCAGTGCCCGGTCGGTCAGCGGTCCGGCCGCGCCCGTGTACCGGGCCGGGTCGCACAGCTGCGCCAACTCCCCGGCCGAGAACCGGCCTTCGAGCTCCGGTGCCTCTGCGAGCACGCCGGCGAGCGGACGGCCTGACCGCTCCGCGACCGCGGCGGCCTCGGTCATCAGCTGCCTGGCGGCGGCCTTGCCGAGGGCGCGGCCCAGCAGAGCGGCGATCCGTTCCGAGACGACCTGGCCCCCGGTCAGCCCGAGGTTTCCGCGCATGCGCTCCGGGCGCACCCGCAGGCCTTCGGCGAGTTCGGCCGCGGTGTGCGCCGAACCGCCGGTCAGGCGCAGGCACTCGCGCAGCGACTGCCACTCCGCGTGCCAGCCGCCGGCCGACCGCTCGTCCTCGGCGCACAGGCACTGCGTCAGCGCCGCAGACAGGGCGGGCACTTGTAGCGCCGCACTGCGGACCAGGGTGGCGAGCACCGGGTTGCGCTTGTGCGGCATGGCGGAGGAACTGCCGCGACCGGGCGCTCCCGGTTCGGTCACCTCCGCGATCTCGGTACGGGTGAGGGTCTGCACGTCGACCGCGATCTTGCCCAGCGCACCGGCGGTGAACGACAGCGCCGCCGCGAGGTCGGCGACCGGAGTGCGCAGCGCGTGCCAGGGCAGCAGCGGCCGGGCGAGGCCGGTCTCCGCGGAGAACGCGCCGGCCAGGGCGTCCGCGTACGCGCCCGGGTCGGAACCGCCGTCCGCACCGGCGTGTTCGAGATAGCCGGCGAGAGTGCCGGCCGCCCCGCCGAGCGCCACCGGCAGCGAGTCCCGCAGCACCCGGTCGACGCGCTCGGTGGCGTCGAGGACCAGCGACCGCCAGCCCGCGGCCTTCAGCCCGAACGTAGTGGGCACGGCCTGGAGGGCCAGGGTCCGGCCGGCCATCGCGGTGTCCCGGTGCCGTCCGGCGAGACGGGCGAGCGCTTCCGCGGTACGTCCCAGGTCGCCGCGGACGATGCGCAGGGTGCGGGCGGAGACGAGCATGGCGGCCGTGTCGAAGATGTCCTGGCTGGTGGAGCCCTGATGCACATACTCGGCCGCTTCCGGGTCCTCGTCGGCGACGATCCGGGTGAGCGCCTTGACCAGAGCCACCACCGGGTTGGCGGTCTCCCGGGCCTGTACGGCGAGTTGACGAAGGTCGAAGCGGTCGGCCCCGGCCGCGGCGGTGATGGCGGCGGCCGCCGACTCGGGCACGGTGCCCAGACGGGCCTGGGCCCTCGCCAGCGCCGCCTCGGCGTCGAGCATGGCTTGCAGCCACGCCCGGTCTCCGGTGGCGGCCTCGGCAGGTGTGCCTGCCCGCACCGGCGAGAGCAGACCCGTGTCCGGATCGGCGTCGGACGGCGTCATATCGGCACTCCCGTCAGGTCGTCGGTGTCACTTGCGGCATGGGGCACGGCCGGCTCACGTACGACCGGCGGAACGCCGAGGAGGGCGCGGGCGATCGCGTCCGAGTCGCCGAGGGTCACCGAATCCACGCCGGGGCGGATGCCGGCGGCCGTGACCCAGTGCACGGACTCGGTGGGGACGCCGTAGGCGAACCGGCGCGGGTGCGAGTCACCTCGCGCGTCGAGCAGCCGGTAGGGGCGCTCGGTGACGGCGAGCCCGCCGGTCTCGTGGCTGCCGCCGTGCGCGTCCGGGATGCGGTAGGCGGTGCACTGCTCGGTGCGGAGCAGGTGGAGCAGGAGCGGATCGGCGGTACGGCGCAGGTCGGGTTCGGGCAGCCGGGCTTCGAGCAGCACGGTGGAGCGCACGGGAGGTCCGGGCGCGAGGGGCGAGTCGGCGACGAAGCCCGGTGCGGCGGTGTCGATGTGAACTCGCGTGCCGGGGCCGGTGAGTTCGAGTACGCCCGCCTCGATCAGGGCGATCATCTCCTCGATGCGCGACGCCGGCGGGCCGATGGACAAGAAGGCGTTGAGCGGCGTGTACCACCCGTCGAGCTCGTCCCGGTGCGAGTCGCCGTCCAGGCCGCCGTGGTCGACCGCGAGCCTGATCTCGTTGCGCAGGTCGCGCAGCACGTCGAGCGCGGCCTTCAGCGGGCCGCCGACGTTTCCGGCCCTTGCCTCCCGCACGTCGCGGGCCAGGTACTCCAGCAACCAGGTGCGGAAGTCCTCGCGGTCGCCGAACTCCTCGCGGGCGCAGGGCCTGGCGACCCGGTCCCAGTCCCAGCGGTCGGCGGGCGCGATGCCGTGGGCGTCCAGCAGCCGGGCACGCGCGGCCGGGTCCCGCAGCGGCAAGTACCGCTCCGTAAAGGCGTCCTGTTCGGCCCGCCGCCCACGGGAGGCCAACAGCGTGCCGTAGTAGACCGATTCCACTTCCCGGGCGATGAACGGCCACAGGTCGGTGCCGAAGCGGACGTGGCCGCCCGCGCGGCCGCGCCTGCGCAGCTCGTCGAGGAACTCCGGTGTCAGCAGCCGCGGACGGTGCCGCCCGGATGCGCCCTTCTCGTTCTCGCCGCGGGCGTGGTGGGGGACTCCGCGGCGGGAGAAGGCATGGAGCCGGGGCTCGTCGCCGGACGGGCGGTACACCGGACGGCCACCGTCGCGGGCGAAGACGCCTCCGCGGCCGGTGGTCAACAGGGCCATGTAGTCGAAGAAGTTGAGGCCGAGGCCGCGTATCAGCACCGGGCTGCCGGGCTCGATGCCGCTCAGGTCGGTCTCCGCGGGGCTGCCCGGCGGCAGGTAGTCGAGGTGGTGGATGCGGGCCAGGCTGGCCGTGCGCTCCCCGTGCGGCGTCAGCCTTGCCGGGAGGTGGCCCTGGGCCAGCACCACGGCGTCGAGGCTGTCGAGCCGGGTCCGGTTCTCCAGCCGCACGCCCTGCGCGCCGCCGGGCACACCGTGGGTGTCGGCCATGGCCACGGCGCGGGACCGGTGCACCCGGATCCGTATGTGACCGGGGGCGCCGGAGACCACGCGACGGAAGGCGTCCCGCAGGTAGTGCCCGTACAGGGCCCGGGTCGGGTAGGAGTCGGGCCCCAGCTCCCTCGCCTCCGCGAGGACGTCTTCGCCGCAGTCGGCCGGCGAGCCCAACAGCGCCACGCCCTGGGCCCATTCGTGGAGGCTGGGGCCCGGTTCGACCGGCCCCGCCATGCGGACGCTGTCGTCGGTGTAGACGGTGATCTGCGAGGCCACGGTGTTGGCCAGCAGGCACCTGGACTGTCCGGTGCGCCAGACGGCGCCCGCGCCGGGGGCCTCCGGGTCGACGACGTGCACGGTCAGTGAGGCGCACCGTCGTTCGTGCCGTTCGTTGGCGCACAGGCGCTCCAGCACCGACAGCCCCCGCGGACCGGCTCCTATGACGCAGACCTCAAGACGCCGCTCGGTCATCGGGCCGCTTCCCGGTCCGTGAGATCCGTGACGTCCGTGAGGTCCGTGACGTCCGTGACGTCCGTGACGTCCGTGAACTCCGGGACGCCGGTGAGGTGTTCCTCGGGGTCCGGGAGGAGGTGCGGCCCGCCGGCTGCGAAGTCCCGCGCGCCGTGCATCCATGCGAGGTGGTCGTGCAGCCGGGTCGCGGAGAGCCCGGACAGCGCCCTGTTCCTGGCTGCCGCCGCCGCACCGGACGGATGCCACAGTCCGATGCTGTCCCGTGAGATCCGCTGTACGGCGGCGGTGCGTTCGCGCCGTACCCGGTTGTACCGCTCGAAGCACGAGGCGAACCCGGATCCGTCGCCGTCCGCGAGCAAGTCGCCCAGCACGACCGCGTCTTCGAGCGCCTGACAGGCCCCCTGGGCCGCGTAGTGCAGCATCGGGTGCGCGGCGTCCCCGAGCAGGGCGACCGGGCCGTCGGTCCAGCGGCCGACCGGTGCCCGGTCGACCAGCACCCAGGCCTTCCACCCCTCGCCCAGTTCGAGAAGGCGCCGCGGTGTCTCGTCGAGCATCGTGAAGAGGCCGCGGACGAAGGGCTTGTCCACCGGGACCCCGGCGAGCGCCTCGGTCGCCCCGTCGTCGTGACTGGCCGCCAGATTCAGGTACTTGCCCCCGGCGATCGCGTAGTGCACGAAGTGGCACTTCGGGCCCGCCCACCATGTCACGGCGTTCCAGCGCACGTGCTCGGGCACCAGCTCCATGGGGATGACCGAGCGGTAGACGGTGATGCCCGACACCAGCGGCGCCCCGTCGCCGACGAGCTGACGGCGGACGGCGGAGTGGATGCCGTCCGCGCCGATCAGGGCGTCGCCGGCGACGCGTTCGCCGTCGTGGGTGACGGCCGTCGCGCTCGTGCCGTCCTGCTCGTATCCGGTCACCGGCCGGCCGCCGCGCAGCGTGATTCGCGCCGAATCGCGGCAGGCCGCGAGCAGCAGCCCGTGGAGTTCGCCGCGGTGTACGACGACGTACGGATTGCCGAAGCGGCGCCGGTAGCCCTCGGTGAGGGGCACGCTCGTCACGTGCTCGCCGGTGACGCCGTCCATGAACCGCAGGTGGTCGACGTGCACGGCGTGGGCCCGTGTCTCGGCGCCCAGGCCGAGGCGCTCCAGGGCGTGCATCCCGTTCGGGGCCAGCTGGAGTCCGGCGCCGAGTTCGGCGAAAGTGCCGCTGCGTTCGAGGACTTCCACGTCGTGGCCCTGCCGGGCGACGCTCAGCGCGGTCGCGAGCCCGCCGATGCCGCCGCCGGCGACGACTATCCTCGCCATCCCTATCGGCCCCGGCCTTCGCTGCTCAGGACCTCGGCCAGCTCCAGCCTCTTGATCTTCGTCGTGGCCGTCTGCGGGAGCTCCGACTGGCGCCGCTGAACCGGCTCGGCCATCACGGGCAACGAGGCCGCGGCTCGTGCCCACGCGGCCATGTCGAGCGGCTCGTCGTCCCTCGTGCACACCACCGGTACGGGCTTGCCGTCCGCGCCGGCGACGATGATGACCTCCGCCAGCTCGTCGAGTTCGGACAGCAGGGTGTCCTCGGCGGCCAGCGTGCTGCCGAAGCCGGGGATCACGTCGACCTCGCGGTCGAGCAGGTGCAGACAGCCCCACCGGGTGCGGTAGCCCACGTCGCCCATGCGCCACCAGCCGCCGTTCTCCTGCCGGTTGAAGCGTTCCTCCTCGCCCAGGTACGTCAGGATCCGCCCGTCGGTGCGGACCTCGATGTATCCGGGGGAGGACTCCGACACCGGACGCCCGTCGCGGCTGACCACCCGTACGCCCGTCATGCCGGGGAAGGCGTGGCCGACGCAGCGGCCGTCGGCGTCCTCGCCGCGCCGCCGGGTGAAGATCCGCCCGACGACGGGCCCGGCCTCGCTCTGGCCGTAGAGCTGGGCGAAGACCGGCATCCGGTGCCCGGAGGCGCTCAGCATCCGCTGCACGGTCCTCGGGTGGATGGCGTCGAAGGTGCTGCTGAAGTACTTCACGTCCGCCAGCGGTCGCCGCGGGTCGTCCGCGAGCTGCTCCCACTTCATGAACGTATTGGGATGGGCTTCGACCACGCCGGGGCGCAGCCGGGCGAAGACGTCGGTGACGTGCCGGGGATCGTCGTCCGCGAGCATGACGAGCGGGAACCCGCGCAGCATCGCCATCGCCAGCGCGGTGAAGAGCCGGGAGTGCACGAAGGAGACGTGCACGGCCACCGGGCGCCGCTTGCGTACCAGGGCGGCCGCGGAGGCCTGCGGCCGGTAGCGGGCCTGCAACGTCCGTCCCGTGTGCACGGCCAGCTTCGGGATGCCGGTGGTGCCGGACGTGTGGGTGATCAGCGTCGGATGGTTCGCGGGCATCGCCACGGGTGCCACGCGCGGGAGCGATTCCAGGTCGTGCAGCCGCCGGGCGTCGGCGTGGTCGCCGGCGGCGAGGAGGACCCGGCGCGCGAACCCGAAGACCTCGGCGGGCAGTTCACCGTCCAGCTTGGCCTGATCGGTCACCAGGTACGGCCGGTCGACCCGGCGCACCAGTTCGGCCACGGTCTTCCCGTCGAGCTTCGGTGACAGCAGCACCGGCACCGCGCCGATCCGGGCCGCGACACACGCAAGCAGCGTGATGTCGAAGTTGTTCGTCTTGTAGACGACCACCCGGTCCGCGGGCCGCACTCCCGCGGCCCACAGCCGGGATGCGAAGTCGTCGACCAGGTCCGCGATTTCAGCGACGGTCGCCCGGCGGCCGAGGCCCGGTGCCAGGTCCAGGTCGTGGTCGAGGACCACGACGTTGGCCGGATGCCGAGCGGCCGCCCGGTCGAAGAGCGTGCCCAGCCGGATACCGCGGTTTCCCAAGCGTTGCAGCAGCATGCCAAACCCCTCCGGTCACGCCTTCTCGGCTGCCGACTTGACGCGCACCAGCGTGGCCTTGAGGTCCCCGGCCAGCTTGACGCTCCAGTCGGCGAAGAACCTCTTCTTGCCGGCCTCGTCCATGTCCGCGGTGATGCCGCGGATCCCCTCGGTCGCCGCTCCCATGCGGAAGGCGTGCACGAGAACGCATCCGCCTTCCGCCGGTTCGATCTCGTACGACCACACGCTGTCCTGCACGAGGCCGGTGCTGTCGCGCATGGCCCAGCGGAAGACGCGGCCGGGTTCGGCGGCGATCACCTGGGACTCGGTGTGCCAGGTGCCGCGCACCACGGGCGCCCATGAGACGACGTCCTCCGAGCGGACGTTCTCGCCGCGGAAGACGGCGCCGACCTGTGACGGACGGCCCGAAACCCAGGTGCCGCCCCTGCATTCCGGGCTCCACTCGGCGCTGCGAGGCAGATCGCTGACCACCGCGTAGACGTCGGCCGGTGCGGCGGAGACGGAAATACTCGCCTGCATTTCGAATAACGGTGTGACCGGAGTATTCGTTCGGCTCATGCCCCGAATCTCGTGGAGGCGGCGGCGTCAGTCAAAGGAAGCGACGAGGGTCCGTCAAAAGTCTCCGTCGTCCGTCAAAAGGGCCCAGGATCCGTCAAGTCCCGGGCTCTGCCCGTGAGTTGACGAATTCGGGAGTCTCTTTTCCCCGGATTCCCCTGACTTCCCCGTATTCCGGTTGCCGGTGCCACAATCGGCGGCGTGCTGGCTGCCTATGTAGAGCGACTCGGTCCGCCCGGTGAAATACGTTACGGCGAACTCACCGCGCCCCCGCGGCCGCGGGCGGGCGAAGTGCTGGTCGACGTCGCCGCCACCACGGTCAACCCCGTCGACACCTTCGTACGGTCCGGGCGCTACCCGACCCGGCTGAGCTTCCCGTTCGTGATCGGCCGCGACCTGGTCGGCACGGTCGCCGAGACGGGTGCCGGCGTGCGTGGCTTCACACCTGGAGACGCGGTGTGGTGCAACAGCCTCGGCCACGACGGACGCCAGGGAGCCGCCGCGGAACAGGCGTCGGTGGAGGCCCGCCGGCTCTACCGGCTGCCGGCCCGGGTGCCGCCGCTCGCCGCGGTCGCCGTGGTGCACCCCGCGGCCACCGCCTGGCTCGCCCTGTTCCGGCACGGCCGACTCGGGCCGGGCGAGACCGTGTTCGTCGCGGGCGCCGCCGGGAACGTCGGCAGCGCACTCGTCGTACTGGCCGCCGAGGCGGGCGCACGCGTGATCGGCACCGCCGCGAAGCACGACCTGGAGCACTGCCGCGAGCTCGGGGCCGCCGAGGCGCTCGACTACGCGGACGACCGCCTCACCGAGCGCATCGCCTCGCTGTGCCCCCGGGGGATCGACGTGCACGTGGACACCTCGGGCCGCAACGACCTCGGCACCGCGGTCGAACTCCTCGCGCCACGGGGCCGGATCGTGCTGCTCGCCGGAGCGCGGACCCGCCCCGTACTGCCGGCGGGACCGCTGTACATGAAGGACGCCTCGGTACGGGGCTTCGTCATCTCCCGCGCCACGACGGCCGAGTTGGCCGAGGCGGCCGTCACCGTCAACCGGCTCCTCGCCACGGGCCGGCTGCGGGCCCGGGACATCGAGACCCTGCCGCTGCACGCCGCCGCCAAGGCCCACCAGCGCATGGAGGGCGGGGAGTTGCACGGCAGGCGGCTGATCCTGGACGTCGCCGGAGCGACGGCGCCGTAATCAACGCGAACCGAGGAGGCACCGTCCGATGGAACGCCGATGGTGGACGCTGCTGGTCGTCTGCGCGTCCATGTTCATGCTCCTGCTCGACGTCAACGTGATCGTCATCGCGCTGCCGGACATCCAGCGCTCGCTGCACGCGGGCTTCGGCCAAGTGCAGTGGATGACGGACGCCTACGCCCTGACGCTGGCGGCGCTGCTGCTCACGGCCGGTTCCCTGGCCGACAGGTACGGCCGCCGGACGGTGTTCGTCACCGGGCTGGCCGTGTTCACCGGCGGGTCACTGCTCTGCGGTCTCGCACAGAGCGCGCCGGCGCTGATCCTCTTCCGCGCGGTGCAGGGCGCGGGCGCCGCGATCCTGTCCGCCACCTCGCTCGCGCTGCTGGCCGCCTCGTTCCAGGGGCGGCAGCGCGGCGTCGCCTTCGGCGTGTGGGGCGCCGTCGCGGGCGTCGCAACCGGGCTGGGCCCGGTGCTCGGCGGCGTGGTCACCGGCGGCATCGGCTGGCGGTGGATCTTCCTGCTGAACGTGCCGGTCGGCGTCGCCGCGATCGTGATCTCGCTGTGCCGGGTCGAAGGGTCCCGTTCGGCACGGGGCGGCCGGGTCGACCGGCTGGGCGTGACGACGCTGACCGCCGGGCTGTTCAGCCTGGTCTACGCGCTCATCACGGCGACGGAGAGCGGCTGGGGCGAGCGGAGCGTGCTGGGCCTGCTGGGCCTGGCGGCGTTGTGCCTCGCGGCGTTCGCCGTCGTCGAACGGCGCGTGCGGGAGCCGATGTTCAGCCTGCCGCTGTTACGGATCCCGGCCTTCCTCGGGGGCTCGGTCGCGGCCGTCGCCATGAACGCCTCGCTGTACGCGGCGTTCCTCTACCTCGTCTTCTACCTTCAGAACGGACTGGGCGGCGGCCCCCTGGTGACCGGCGTCCGGCTGCTGGCCGGCTCCGCCTTCACGTTCGTGGCGGCCGTGTTCGCGGGCCGGCTCTCCAGCCGTGTCCCGGTGCGCTGGCTGATCGGCCCCGGCCTCTGCCTGGTCGGCGGCGGCCTGCTGCTGATGCGGGGCGTGACCCCCGGCTCCGACTGGACCCACCTGGTTCCCGGGCTGATCGTCTCCGGCATCGGTGCCGGAATGGTCAACCCGCCGCTGGCGTCGACCGCGGTGGGCGTGGTGCCGCTGCAACGGTCCGGCATGGCCTCGGGCGCCAATCAGACCTTCCGGCAGATCGGCATGGCGGTCGGGATCGCCTGGTACGGCACCGTCTTCTCCGCGTCCCTCCATGCGGCACTCCAGCACCGGCTCGCCGGCGTGCCCGCGCTGAGCGGCCAGGTCGACGGGATCGCGGACGCGGTGCACCGGGGAGTCCAGGACCGAGCGGTCGCGGCCGCGGCGCCGGAACTGCGCGGCAGACTCACCGAGGCGATACGCGCCGGATTCGCCGACTCACTCAACGACGTGCTGCTCGCCGCGGCTCTGGTCGCGCTCGTCGGCGGAGTGCTGGCCACCGTCCTGATCCGCGAACGGGACTTCGCCGCGCACCGGCCCTCCACCCCGGCGGAGCCGGAGGAGTCCGCGGAGCCGTCGCAGCCGTCGCAGCCGTCCGGCGCCGACGTGTCAGGTGGTCGCTAGCAGGATCGACTCGCCGACCTCCGGCTGGAGCCCGTCGGCGCGCCCGGCGAAGTAGCGCCGCGTGACCTCCGCCGTCGGGATGTGCCGTGCCTCGCGGAACCCGGACTCCCGGGCCAGCGCCAGCATTTCGTCTGCGGTGAAGTAGCTGCGGAACCGGAGCCCGCGGCGCTGCGCCTCGCCGGGGACCGCGACGGCCTCGGGCGGGAGCAGGAACGTCATGGCGAAGCTGGAACCCGGGGCGGTCCTCGCCGCCTTGGCCAGGGTGTCCGCGACGGCGTCCTTGGTGAGGTACATGCTGACGCCGGTGCTGCCCACGACCGCGGGCCGGGACGGGTCGAACCCGGCCTCGGTGAGACGCTCCCACCAGTCCTCGTCGGCCTCGAAGTCGACGGGCACCATCCGAAGCCACTCGGGAACCCCGTAGCCGAGCTCGATAAGCCGCTTCCGCTTCCATTCCTGCGGCCCGGGCTGGTCGACCTCGAACACCCGCAATTGTGCGGCCAGTTCGGGGCGGCGCTGGGGGAAGGTGTCCAGACCGGCGCCGAGGACCACGTACTGCCGCACGCCGCTCTCGAACTGCTCGGTGACCAGGTCCTCCAGGAACCGCGCCCGGGCGACGACGCCCGCGCGGAACCCGCTCGTGGCCTTGCGGCCCATGTCGGGACGGCGCCGCCACTTCTCACCGGGCCCGGCCAGTTGCAGGCCGATCTCGTCCTCGATCACATGGGGCGGCTCGTCGACCTGGACGTGCATGGCACGCCACAGGGCCACTCGCACCGCTGTCTTCTCTGGCGCTACGGACTGCTGGACAGGCAAGGGAGTTCTCTCTTTCGTGCGTGCCCGTCCACGCTACGGCAGGGACCGGTCCCGGACCCTTCACGAAGGGGTGAAATCCGAGGTGCCCGAGGTGCCCGAGGTGCCGGGAGGCGGTGGCGGTGTGCGAGTGGGGAATGTCCCCACTCGCACACCGTCCCCGCTACGACGACGGCTGGCTCTTCGCCGGGTACATCCCGGTGAGCGGCTTGGTCGGCGCGGGCGGCGGCTCCATCCCGAGCCGCTCGGGCGACAGCGGGATGTCGAGGCTCTGTTCCGATCCCGCGAGCGCCCGCTCGACGGCCCGGTGGATCTCCGTCTTGTCGGCGGCGAGGTAGAGCCCGGCGGTCAGCCGCACGGGGTCGCCGCTGTAGTAGTTCACGTACTGCATGAGGCGCTGCCCGAACCCGTCACCGGCGATGTCCCAGGCGAGCTTGAACAGCCGGACGCGCTCCTCCGCCGAGACCCCGGGGCGGCCACGCACGAACCGGTCGATGAACGGGCGCAGTTCCTCGTTCGCGAAGTCTCCGCCGGAGGGCGCGTAGAAGAAGTTGCCGGCGGCGAGGATCTGGATGACCTCGACCATGCGCCGGTGCGTCGGCGCCGTCTGCATGTGGAACGCCATCATCCCGGGCATGTACGGCACCCATGTCCCGTCCGGCAGTGGGGAGGCCAGTGCCTCGGCGCCGTGGAACAGGGTCCGCAGGGTGTCGAGCCTGGCGATGAGATCGCCCAGCTTCTCCTGTACGTGCAGGAAGTTGTCGATGCCGGTCGCGTCGGCGATCTTCGTCGCGATGCCGCAGAGGAGCTCCAGCGAGGCGAGGCTCCGGGCGGCGTTGACCACCAGGACGCTCGGGTCGTTGCCGAGCACGCGATTGACGAGGTCGCGGCTGCCGGGCCTGCCGTCGACGACGACCCGGTCCCAGGGGACGAGGACGTCGTCGAACACGGCGATGCAGTCCATCTCTTCGAACCGGCTGCTGAGCGGGTGGTCGAACTCCGTGCGGCCCGCCGGCGCCACCGGCTCGCGGCAGATGAACTTCAGCCCCGGTGTGTCGACGGGAAGCGCGAAGACCACCGCGTAGTCGTCGTCTCCGGGGGCGATGCCGCCGAAGGGCACGACCACGAGCTCTTCCGTGAGAGGGGCCATCGTGCTGAGCATCTTCGCCCCGCGGACGACGATCCCCTCCGCGGTCTCCCGCACCTTGCCCAGGTGCAGGAACGGGTCCTCCTGCTCGGCCGAGGTCTTCGACCGGTCGATCGCCGGGTTGATCAGGACGTGGGTCATGAAGAGGTCGTTGTCCCGCACGTGCTCGTAGTACCGGCGTGCGTTGACGCCGAACCGCTCGTCGAGTTCGCCGAAGGTCCCGGCGTTGTTCAGCCATCCCAGGATGAACGCGTTCATGAAGTCCGGCGACCGGCCCATCATGCCGAAGGTGTGGTCGGCCCGCAGCTTGAAGTGGCGGCGCTTGGCGACGAGATCGTCCTTGCTGCGGCACGGCTGGAAGGAGCGCGAGAGCCGCTCTCCCGTGGTGGGCGACTCGTAGGTGCAGACGTCGGCGTACCGCGGGTCCAGCTGTAAGTCGTACTGCTCCGCGATGGTCCGGAGGGGCCCGGCGAAGACCGGCTCCTCGGTGACATGGGCGATGCGGCGGCCGTCGAGATATATCTCCGGGTTCAGCGATTTCAGATTGTCGAGGTACTGCTTCCCCGTGCGTGCGGGCATGACGTCGTCCTCCCTCTCTGAGCGGTGGGCCCTCTCCGGGCGCTGGGCCCTTCCGGGCGGTGGCCCCTTCCGGGCGGTGGGCGCGGGCTCGGCTCAGGCGGGGAACGTCTCCTTGCACAGGGCGAGGTTCCGGCCCGCCCTGCGCGCCCGTTCCTCGCTGTCGGTACGGGTGCGCTCGGCCAGCTCCCTGAACGGCTCGAGCGCGGGATCGACCCCGACGAGGGTCAACTCCCGTTCCACCACGGTGAGATCCAGTCCCCAGACCTCGCCGAAGATCCGGCTCATCCAGCCGATGGCGTGGTCCCAGCCCTCGCGCGGGGTGCCCGGCCCGTAGGCGCCTCCGCGGGCGGTGAGCAGCACCGCCGGCTTGCCGGTCAGCGGCGACTCAGCCCCCGCGGCCATCCGCGGATCCGTCAGCAGGAGGTCCACCCAGGTCTTCAGGTGCTGGGACACGCCGTAGTTGTACAGCGGCGCCGCGAGGATCAAGGCCTCGGCGGCGACGAGTTCGTCGACCAGCGACGCGGCCAGCGACAGGGCCTCCCGCTGTTCGGCGGTGCGCTGCGCCGGCGGTACGAACTGCGCGGCGACGGCGGCGCCCCAGTGGGTCGAGGACAGCGGAGCCTCACCGAGGTGCCGCCGGACCACGGGTGAGTCGGGGAGGGCGGCGCGCCACTCCCGCTCCACCAGGTCGGCGAGCGCGATCGTGCTGGATCTGGTGCCGAGGACGCTGGTGTCCAGCCGGAAGAGAGACATCACGGACTCCGGTCGTTGGGTGTCGTGTCGGGCTCGTCGGCGACCACCCGCGTACGGCGTGCGCACACCGCCGGAGGTGACTGATCCGCAATTTCTCCGCGCACGCCGAGGCCGGTTCCGAGGGTCATCGTCATGCATACCGGCTGTCAATGACGAGCGAAAAGCGGGATGTCCGACTGAGGAAAGTCCCCAGTCGGACAACGGTGTCGGCGGTTCGCCGATCGTTGACGAAGAACTCGCGCGGTCGCCAGAATCGTCGCGAATCAGATGCGGGCATACGCGGCGTCCGCGTGCCCTGACGGAGGTTGCGACATGACGTTGAGCCCGGACTTTCGCACCGACCTCGCCACGGGGGTGGTGGACCGCGAAATCTACACCAGCGAGAAGATCCTGGCGCTGGAGAAAGAGCGGATATTCAGCCGGACTTGGCAGTACGCCTGCACCACCGGCGACCTGAGAAGGCCCGGCGATTTCTTCAACGTCTCCATAGCCGATCAGCCCGTGCTCGTGGTGCGGGGAGGCGACGGGGAGATCCGCGCCTTCCACAACGCCTGTAGCCACCGGGGCGCGGTCCTGACGGGGGAGCGGTGCGGCAACCAGGGCCAGGTCCTCAAGTGCATGTACCACGCCTGGGCGTTCGACCTGACCGGCGACCTCATCGGGGTGCCCTACGAGGAGGGGTACGGGCCGGACTTCGACCGCCGCTCGTACGGCCTGACGCCGGTGCACTGCGACACCTTCCACGACCTCGTCTTCGTCGCGCTGCGGCCCACGGTGCCGTCGCTGACCGACTTCCTCGGCGAGATGGCCGAGTACCTCGCGCCGTATGTGCAGGGGATCGAGCCGATCGGCCGCAACAGCTGGATCTACCACGGCAATTGGAAACTCTGGCACGAGAACTTCAGGGACGACTATCACGCCGAGTTCACCCACCGCAGCATCCGCGACCTGCTGGCCGGCACCACGGAGGGCGGCTGGAACTGGGGGGCGTCGCCGGGGCACTCCGTCCTCCAGTGGGTCTTTCCGCCTCTCGATCCCCCGAAGTACGCCCGCCAGCTCCAGCGGTTCAGCGGCGTGGAGTTCAAGGACGGCGTCATGCCGGTCGGCTGGAGCAGCATGCTCGCCGAGGGGCAGGGCGGCCCGCCGGAGGGCTTCGAGGGAGGCGAACCACCGGAGATCCGGCAGGAGGTGCTGGCGCTGTTCCCCAACCTCGATGTACAGCCCGGCCCCAAGGACACCCCGCGCGGCATGAAGGCGGGCTACCTCCAGACGGTCACGCCGCTGGGCGTCGACCGCGCCCGCGTCGACATCACCGTGTACTCGGACGTCGAGGACGACGAGCAGACGAGACAGGCGGCGCTGGAGAACCTCGCGGACACCCAGGGCTCCTGGGGCAAGCTCAGCTGCGACGACACCGAGGCGGCCGCCCGGTGCCAGGCGGGCCTGAGGGGCGAGGGCAGCCGGTTCAACCTGTTCACCCGCGGGGTCGAGCCGGGCCGCGGCGGCGAGGGCGCCGACGTCCGCGACGAGTACTCGCAGCGCGAGTTCTTCCGTGTCTATCAGCAGTACCTGAGGGAGGAGCAGTGAGCAGCCCGACGACGAGAGGCAGGCCCGGCGCCGCCATGTCCACAGTGGTCATGACCTCGCCCGGCGTGCGTGCCGAGGTGGAGGATCACTACTTCTCCTACGCGCTGACGATGGACGACAGACGCCCCAACGACTGGGTCGCCACCTTCCTCGACAGCGGCGTGTACGCCGTCGGCACGCACAACAACGTCTCGACGACCGGCATGTGGTGGTACACCGACCGGGGGCTCGGCGCCCTGAAGGAGCGGGCCGCGTACACCAACGGCTATCTGCGCCACAATCCGACCCGGACCCTGCACACGGTGACCAATGTGCGGGCGGCGGAGACCGGCGACGGACGGATCGAGGCCGCGGCGTACTTCGTCTTGTACGTGACCGACCGCACCGACCTTTCCCGTCTTCATGTCTGCGGTCGCTACGACGACGTCCTGGTCCGTACGGACGGCGGGCTCCGTTTCGCCGAGCACCGCGTCGTCATCGACGCCGAGACCCTGCCCGCGAACATGGGCGTCCTGCTCTGATGCCGCTCGACGGGGCGCGTGGCGGCAGGAGCCGGGTGGCGCGCGTCGAGGTGGACCTGGCCCGCTGCGCCGGTTACGGCCGTTGCGTCGACGCCGCTCCGGAGGTCTTCCGGATGAGCGACGTGGCGGAGGTCGCCGACGTGCTCCAGCCCGAACCGGGGCCCGAACTGGCCGACTCCGTGCGCGAAGCGGCCCGGCTCTGCCCCGCCAACGCGGTGTTCCTGCACAAGGAACGGTCACCGGGGCCGGGCGCGGACGAGCCGGAGGGATGATCCGGGACCGGTCCGCCGCCTGAGCACGTGACGCGTCACGGCACGGCACCACCCGGCACCACCCGGCACGACATGGCACCACCCGGCACCGGTTCTTCGGCCGCGTAACCGGTGCCGCTGCCAAGCGCCGTCACCGGGCCCGCCCAGCGAAGGGGCAGGCCGGTGACGGCGCTTCGCCGTCGTCAGCCGTGTCCGGCGACCCTGTCGAGCCAGGCCAGGGACGCCTTCTGGTAGACGCCGGTGTTCGGCACGAGGTTCAGGCCGTGACCGGCGTCCGGGAGCAGAAGCACGTCGAAGCCGGGTGCGGAGGTGAAGAACGGAGCCTCCTGGGCGCGGAGGGCCGGCTGGGAGGTGCAGTCCTCATAGCCGGGGCCGCACATCAGCGGATCGTGGTCGCCGAGCGCGAACATGACCGGCACGTCGATCCCCCGGCTGACGGCGGGATCGATGACGAGGGGATCGGCCGATTCGCTGGGGACGTTCACGTCCTTCGTGAGCTCGTCCGTGGCCAGTACGCCCTGATCCATCGGCTGATCGGCATAGAAGATGTGCTTGCGGCTGCCCGGTTTGACGGTGGCATAGCCGTCGTCGTAGTCGTGCCTGCCGCCGAGCACCGGGTCGTCGTTCGGTGATTCGCCGGCGTCGATGATCGCCTGCGTTCCCGCCGGGTTGTTGTAGTGGCCCAGGGCGGTGATCAGCACCGCGTCGACGTCGTGGTAGGTGGACGCCTCGATGCTCGACACCGCGGAGCCGAGCGAGTATCCGCCCAGCACCACCTTGCTGAAGCCGGTGCCGCCTATTCGGCCCGCCCGCAGGTCCTGCACGACCTCGTGAATGTGGCGTGCCTCGGTGGTCAGGTTCAGCTGGGAGCTGGGCGGGACCGTGCTGTTGCCGGTGCCCAGCCTGTCGACGACGAAGGTGGCGTACCCGGCCCGGTTCAGCATCTTGCTGAACGAGTATTTCCCGGGCTGGTAAGGGAAGTCCCAGTAGTTGTGGTTGTAGGTCGCCCCGTGGACCATCGTCACCACGGTGCTCGGTGACGACCCTGCCGGACGGCACAGTTCGCCCCACATCTTCCCGGTGCCGTCGCCGAGCGTGACGTCGACGGTGGTGGCCTCGCAGACCGGATCTCCTCGTTCGGCGGCGGGCGCGGAACCTCCCGTGCCGACCATGAGGAACACCGCCGAGGCGCACACCGCCGCGGCTCGCCGTAACACGGAGAAAGCATCTCTCCTCATCGATTCCGTCCTCATCTCGTTGTTTCCGTCGTGACCGGACGGGATTTCCTGAGGCCCGGCCGATCGCACCGGCACCATTCCGGACATGGAAAAGGCGCAAAGAGGCCCGGAAGTTTTGGTTCCGTTCCAGGGTGCGGGTGCGAAACCCATTTTGGTACGCCGGTCCGCCGGGGAGAAGAGACGACGGAAAGGGGACGGCAGAGGATTCGGCCACCCGAAGAGACCGGCCGTTATCGGACCGGTAGTAGGCGCGCGGGAACGACGAGTTGAGGCGGAATTGGAGATTCGGCGACGACCGTCAGCCGGTTTTGCGGGCCACGCCTCCGTAGAATCCGATCTCGCCGGACCTGGCGGGCGGCGGAGTGTCCGGGCGCCAGAAGGGGACTTGGGCCAGGCCGGGCTCGACCAGCTCGAACCCGTCGAAGAAGCGCTCGACTTGGGCGCGGTCCCGCAGGGTCAGAGTGGCGGAGGCCTTGTTGTAGACGGCCTGGGCCGCGGTGCGGTCGGCGAAGTCGCCCGTCGCGTGCGAGAGCACCAGGAAGCTGCCGGCGGGGAGGGCGTCGCGCAGGGTGGCGACGACCTCAGCGGGCTTCTCCGCCTCGGTGAGGAAGTGGACGACGGCCACGAGGAGCACGGCGACCGGCCGGTCGAAGTCGATGACACGGCGGACGTCCGGATCGTCCACGACGGCCTGCGGGTCACGCAGGTCGGCGAGCACGGTGGTGGTGGCCTCGGAGTCGGTGAGCAGCGTGCTGGCGTGCAGGTTCACGATCGGATCGTTGTCGACGTACGCGACGTGCACGTCCGGCGCGACATCCCGGGCGATCTCCTCGACGTTCGGCGAGGTGGGCAGGCCCGTGCCGATGTCGAGGATCTGGCGGACTCCGCTGCCGACGACGTACCGCACGGCGCGCCGCAGGAAGGCGCGGTTGGCCTGCACGCCGATCCTCACCTCGGGTGCGGCGGCGGCGAGTTCCTCGGCGGCCTGCCGGTCCAGCTCGTAGTTGTCCTTGCCGCCCAGCAGGTAGTCGTACATCCGCGCCGGATGCGGTCTGCTGGTGTCGATCTCCTCGCTGCGGAAGCCGTCCTGTCTCACGCCGCACTCCTCTCGACAGCGGCAAGCTTTTCACATCAACTTGTATGCGTGCGCCCGCAGTCGGCGGCGGGTTCGCTGGGCCACCGGGCGCCCCGGCCGAGGGCCCGGCCCCGGCGCAGGTCCTGTCCGTCGCCCGTCAGGCCTCGGCGGGGGCGAGCACGATGTCGAACCGGACCGTGGACCAAGTGTCCTCCACAGCGCGGCCGTCGGGGGTGGGCGTGCCGGCCGGACGGCGCTCGAAGTCCTTGACGAGCGACTCCTTCACGCCGAAGACGGTGTCGGACTCCAGGAGTTCGTCGCCGCGCACGAAGATGTGCGTGACCAGCGTGCGGTACCCCTCGGCGACCGCCATGAAATGCAGGTGGGAGGCGCGCATCGGGGAGCGGCCGACCGCGGAGAGCATCTCTCCCACGGGCCCGTCGTGCGGGATGGCATACGGGGTCGGCGTGATCGCCCAGAACCGGTACTCCCCGTCGGGCCCGCTGAAGAGGTGGGCCCTGGCGGCGGTGCGGCCGTCCGCGTACTGCACGTCGTAGAAGCCGTCCCCGTCGGCCTCCCACACCTCGATCCGGGCGCCGGGGACCGGGGCGCCGTCGGTGCCGCGGACCGTTCCCTCCACCCAGCACGGCTCGCCGGGCGCCCCGCCCGCGATGTCGTCGCCGAGCCGGACGAGGGGAGCGTCGTCGACGAAGAACGGTCCGAAGACGGTCGCCTCCGTGGCGTCGCCGTGTGCACGGTTGTTGACCGTGATCGTCTGCATCGAGGCGCCGAGGGTGTCGGAGAGCAGGATGAACTCCTGCCGCTTGTCGTCGGTGATCCGCCCGATCCGGGTGAGGAACTCGATGCCCTTCTGCCACTCCTCCTCGGTGAGACGTACCTCGCGGACGAAGGCGTGCAGATGCCGGGTGAGCGCCCCCATCAGCTCCTTGAGCCGAGGGTCGGCGCAGTCGTCGTACGAGCGCAGCACCCGCTCCAGGAGTTCCTGCTCGCGGCGGTCCTGCTCGGCGGCGGCCGCCCCCGTCTCCCCGGCGGTCTCCGTCCCGGCGGCGGTCTCCGTTTCCCCGGGGGTCTCCGTCCCGGCGGCGGTCCGTGTCTCGGAAGCTTCGTGCGTCTCGGCGGTGTCGGCTGCGCCGTCGCTCGGGGTCATCGGGGGTCGGCTCCTTCCCAGGCCGCCCGCAGCAGTGCGGACAGGCCGTCGGCGGTCACGGGTCGCGGGTTTCCCGCGGGTACGGCGCCCAGCACGGCCTCGGCGGCGGCCGGGATCCCCTCCTCGGGCATGCCGAGGTCGCGCAGGCAGTCGGGGGCGTTCACCTTGGAGCGCAGCCGGGCCAGCCCGCCGAGCGCGGTGCCTTCGCCCAGCGCAGCGGCGATGCGCAGCTCCGCCTCAGGCGCCGAGGGCGCGTTGAAGCCGAGCACGTGCGGCAGCACCACCGCGTGGGTCTGCGCGTGCGGCAGGTCGAACATGCCGCCGAGCACATGGCAGATCTTGTGATGCAGTCCGGAACCGGCGGACGCGAAGGCCACCGCCGTCAAGTAGGCGCCGTAGAGGGTGAGTTCACGCCCCTTCAGCCCCTCCGGGTCGGCGACCACCTGCGGCAGCCCGGTCCGCAGCGCCCCGATGCCCTCCGCGGCGAGCGCCCGGTCGACCGGGTCGGCGCGCGGGGCCCACATCGAATCCACGCCGTGCGCGAGGGCGTTGAGCCCGGAGGAGACGCTGAGGTCCACCGGCAGCGTCGTCAGCAGCGAGGCGTCGTACACGATCGTGCGGGGGAGCACCCGTGCGTCGACGCCGGTGGTCTTGCGGCCGTCCTCGGTGAGCCCCCAGACGTCGGTGGCCTCCGAGCCGGCGTACGTCGTCGGCACCGCCACGACCGGGAGCCCGGTCGTGAGCGCGACGGCCTTGGCGAGCCCGGTGGTCGACCCGCCGCCGACGCAGACCAGCGCGTCCGCCTCGTGCTCCCGCGCGGCGGCGCGGGCCCGCTCGGCGACCGGCACCGGCACGTGCATCGCGACCTCGTGATGCCAGTGCGCGACCGGGAGGCCGCCCGCGATCCGCCGGGCCGGCTCCTGCTCGGGCGCCGCGGCGACGACCATCACACGGGAGGCGCCGAGGGCCGTGACCTCCTCGCCGAGCGCCGTCGCCGCCTCGCCGGCGGCGAACCGGACCCGCTGCGCAAGCGTGTCGTGCGTGAAGTGCATCCCTGCGCGGGAGTCGGGAGAAGTCATCGTGTGCCCGTGCTCTCTGCGAGTGCGTCGTCGGGGTCGTAACCGTAGATCCAGCCGTTGGCCACCAGCGGATCGGCGTCCGTGAAGGATGCGTCGCGGGCCCGCTGCTCGGGTCCGTCGGGCAGGTGGTTGACGAACGACCGGGCGTGGCTGACCTCTTGGAGGCGGGTCGTACGGGGAATCCGCAGCGCCTCGTAGCGGCGCAGCGCACCCGGCGGATCGCCGGGCCCGTCGGCGAGGCAGCGGGCGAGGACGGCGGCGTCCTCGACGGCCTGGGCGGCGCCCTGCGCGAAGAAGGGGAACATCGGGTGGGCCGCGTCGCCGAGGAGGGTGGCGGGGCCCTGGCTCCAACTCCGCAGCGGTGCCCGGTCCAGCAGGGCCCAACGTCCCGGTGTGCCGGCCGCGCGGATCAGCTCGGTGAGCCGTGGGTCCCAGCCTTCGAACTCGGCCAGGAACTCCTCCACCGTCGCGGTCGCGGTCCACGACTCGACGGCCTCGTCTCCCGCGGGAGCGAACGCGACGAGATTCACCAGCCGCCCCGCCGAGACGGGATAGTGCACCAGGTGGCGGCCCGGCCCGATCCAGAGCGTCTGGGCTTCGCGCCGGGCGAAGGCAGGTGCCCGCTCGGACGGTACGAGGGCGCGGAAGGCGCAGAGGCCCGAGTACGCGGCCGGTGAGCACCCGGCGATCGTTCCGCGCACGACGGAGTGGATCCCGTCCGCCCCGATCACGACGTCGGGTTCGGCGGTGCCGCCGTCGGCGAAGCGCACTACGGGCCGCCCGCCGTCGCGGAAGGTGAGGTCCACGCACCGCTTGCCGCGGCGGACGCCGCCGTCGGGGACGGCCGACCGCAGGACCTCCAGCAGGTCGGCGCGGTGCGCGGTGTAGGTGTGCTCGCCGTACAGCCGCTCGCAGGCGGAGGCGAGGTCCTCGGCGGAGAGCACCGTGCCGTTCTGCCAGCGGCGGAACTCCCAGCCGGTGCCGAGCCGTACGGCACGGCGCAGGAAGTCCTCCAGCACGCCGAGCCGGCGCAGCAGCCGGACCGCGTTCGGGGCCACCACCAGTCCCGCACCGACCTCTTTCAGCTCCGGCGCCTGTTCGTAGACGGTGGCGGCCATCCCTTCACGACGGAGGAAGGCGGCGGCCGCGAGCCCGCCGATCCCACCGCCCAGGATCGCGATCCGCGGGCTCTCCGCCCCTGCGTCGGCCATCTGCACTCCGCTTCTGCTCGGCGGCCCGGTGGTGTCATGGTGCACCGGGGCGCCGTCCCGGCAGGAAGCGACGTTCATCCTATGGACATGCGCTTCGGGGCGGCCCGGCCCGTCGCCGACGGCAGCGGCCGTGCCGTCGCGGCGGTTCAGCCGAGGATCTCCACGTGCCCGTCGGTTCCGTGAACGCGGATCCGCTGTCCGTCCTTGATCAGCCGGGTGGCCCGCTCCACGCCCACCACGGCGGGCAGGCCGTACTCCCGCGCGATCACCGCCCCGTGCGTCATGAGGCCGCCCACCTCCGTCACCAGTCCGGCGACCGTGACGAACAGCGGCGTCCAGCTGGGGTCGGTGTAGGCGGTTACCAGGATGTCGCCCGCTTCGAGCCCGGCCTGCGTCATGTCGGTGAGGACGCGGGCGCGGCCCTCGACGACACCGGCCGAGACCGGCACGCCGGGCAGTGCGCCGGGCGGGGCGTCATCGCGCGCGTACCGGCCGGTGACGGCCTCGCCGTCCGAGGTGAGGACCCGGGGCGGCGTGAGCGCCTCGTACGACCGGAACGCCTCCCGCCGTTCCAGCACGAGCCCGGCGTCCGCCTCGCCGGTTCGCACGACCTCCCGCAGCTCCTGGAACCGGAGGAAGAAGACGTCCTCCTTCTCGCGCAGGGCGCCGGAACCGACGAGGCGCTCGGCTTCCCGTAGCAGCGCCTGCTTGTACTCGGAATAGCGGCTGATCATCCCGTACTTGGGGTATTCCCGGTAGCCGGTGAAGGCGCGGACGCGGTCGATCATGCGCTTGGTCTCCGCGGCCTTCTCCTCGCCGTCCGGCAGGGCGCGCAACCGCGTCAGGATCTCCTGTTCCTTCCGCCGCGACTCCCGGCGTCCCTCCACGAAGCGCCGCTTGCCGGCGCCCGGTTCGAAGTTCCTGATGTGGCCGAGGAGGGTGGGCACGAGCATGACGGGACGCTCGCTCCAGCGCGTCCTGGTGATGTCGATCTCGCCGGCGCAGCGCATCCCGTACTCGTCGAGGTAGCCCCGTACGGCATCACGCGCCTCCCGGCCGCCGACCAGCCCGGTCAGCTCGTCCAGGAAGCCGTCGTCCTCCCGGCCTTCGTCCACGACACGGTGCAGGAAGTCCACGACCTCGGCGTGCGGCCGTACGGTGTCCGCCACGTCGAGGAGGGCCAGTCCCATCTCCGAGGTGACGTTGTGGGGGACGGACTGCGCGAGCACGTCGGCCGCGTTCTTCTCGCCCAGCCACGTCTCCAGATGGTCGTTGAGCCACCAGGTCGCCTCCATCCCCGCCATGATCGCCTGGATGCTCTCCGGGGCGAACAGGATGCGCTTCAGCTCCGCGATGTCGGCCGCGATGAAGTCGAACAGCTCCGGCCCGGACACGTTCCGGATCTCCCGCTTGAGGGCCGCGATGGACGCCCGGCTCTCCTGGATCAGCCGGGTGACCAGGGCCGGATCGGTCTCGACCGGGTCCGTCTCGACCGGGTCCGTCTCGACCGGGTCCGTCTCGACGGGGTCCGTCTCGACGGGGGCGGGCGGGTCCCCGGCGGGTGCGTCGCCGGAAGCCTCGTCGGGGAGCGGCGAGCGGAGGAAGCCGTCGCGGTCGAGGACGCTCTGCAGCGCGTCCCCGGTCAGCGGGTCCGATCGCCTCAGGGTCTCCAGGAGACTCGTGCGGCCCGAGAAGGACGCCACGGCGGAGGCCACGTCGACGAAGAGCCGTCCGCCGGCCTCGTGCATCGGCTTCGGCGTCGTCAGCTGCCACAGGGAGAGCCCCAGCGGCTTCATCGCGTCGGTCATCATCTGCTGGTGACCGACGGAGAGATAGACGTGGTTCTCCCCGTCGTCGTTCGCGGGAATCGGGAACAGGGTGGTGATCGGGCGGCTCTGGACGAGGTGGAACTCCCCGCCGGCCAGGCACCATTCGATGTCCTGGGGACTCCCGAAGTGCTCTTCGACCCGCCGGCCCAGCCGCACCAGGCGCACGACTTCCGCGTCCGTGAGAGCGGGCTGGGTCTGCCGCCGCGGATCGACCGCCACGTCCCGGGTACCGCCCTCCGGCGACGCCTGGACGGAGCGCTGCTTGGCGGCGACCGCCGTGGTGACGACCCGGTCGTCGCGCACCGTGTGGACGTCCCCGGGGACCAGACCGGAGACGAGCGCCTCGCCGAGCCCCAACCCGGCTTCCACGGTGGCGATCTTCCGGTTCGAGGTCACGGGGTCCGCGGTGAACAGGACGCCGGCCGCGTCCGGGAACACCATCCGCTGTACGACCACGGCCATCGATACCTTCCGGTGGTCGAAGCCGTTGCGGCACCGGTAGGTCACCGCCCGCTCGCTGAACAGCGAGGCCCAGCAACGCAGTACGTGCCCGATGACCGCCTCCGGACCGACGACGTTCAGGTACGTGTCCTGCTGGCCCGCGAAGGACGCGGTCGGCAGGTCCTCGGCCGTCGCGCTGGAACGCACCGCGTACGAGCCGTACTCGCCGAGCCGGGCGACCGCTTCGCCGATCGCCGCCACGAGATCGCCGGGCATCCGGACGCCTTCGACGACGCGGCGGATCCCGGCGCTCACGGTGCGGATCGCCTCGTGGTCGTCGGGCTTCACGCTTGACAGCAGCTCCAGTTGGGCCTCGATCGACGGCGCCTCGGCCACGACCCGCTGGAAGGCGCCGGTCGTCACGCAGAAGCCGTCCGGCACGCGGACGCCGCCGATTCGCGAGAGCTCGGCGAGGTGCACTCCCTTTCCGCCGACGTCTCCCGCATTCGACGAGTTGATTTGCTCGAAACCGATCACGTCGCCCAATTCCGTTTCCCCCATCGTCCGTCGGCCGGTTCGCAACGGCGGCAAGTATGGAGCACTTTTCGGAATCTCATGAGAAGCGCGAATCTGCTATAAAGTGAAACCGGCGGGGAGCGGTGCGCCGACTGCCCCCGACCTTCCTGCGAAGCACCGGGCTCGATGCCCAACAAGCGGCGCGCTCCGGCGCTTTGGGCCGTAGGTCTCCCAGGCCACGTCCCGGCCACACCCCGGGCTCCGACCGCGGACGAGCCCGTCCCCTCCCCGCACCGGGGACCTCTCGCGCCGCTCCGCTCTCAGCGTTCTCACAGGGAACTCACAGGGAACTCACAGGGAACTCAAAGGCAACGCTCAGGAAGAGCGCACAGTCTGTGCGTATGAACGATGCCCCAGCTTCCCGTCACCGTCGCTCCCGGGTTCTCGTCGTCGACGACGAGGAGGCGCTGACCGACCTGCTGTCGATGGCCCTGCGCTACGAGGGCTGGGAGACGCGGGGGGAGGGCGACGGTGGCTCGGCGCTGCGCACCGCGCGGGAGTGGCGGCCGGACGCGGTGGTCCTGGACGTGATGCTGCCGGACATGGACGGGCTGGCGGTGCTCGGCGGGCTGCGGCGGGAGCTGCCCGAGATCCCCGTGCTGTTCCTCACGGCCAAGGACGCGCTGGAGGACCGTCTCGCCGGGCTGACGGCCGGTGGCGACGACTACGTCACCAAGCCCTTCTCCCTCGAAGAGCTGGTCGCACGGCTTCGCGGGCTGCTGCGCAGATCGGGGGCGCTGACGGTGCGGCCGGAGTCCGTACTCGTCGTCGGCGACCTCACCCTCGACGAGGAGAGCCATGAGGTGACGCGCGGCGGCGCCGAGATCGAGCTGACCGCGACCGAGTTCGAGCTGCTGCGCTACCTGATGCGGAATCCCCGCAGGGTGCTGAGCAAGCTCCAGATCCTGGACCGGGTCTGGCACTACGACTTCGGAGGCCGGGCCAACGTCGTCGAGCTGTACATCTCGTATCTGCGGCGGAAGATCGACGCGGGCCGGGCGCCGATGATCCACACCCGCCGGGGTGCCGGCTACCTCATCAAGCCCGCGCTCGACGAGCGCGCCGAAGCGGCGGAGCCGGGCGGGCGAGAGGGTCCCGCGAACTCCCCGTACGAGCCGCGAGGCGCGACCGAGCAGGGGCGGCGCCACGAGGGCGGTGACGGGCCGTGAAGCCGCGGCCGTTCTCCCGGGAACGCAGGCGCCGGCCCCTGCGCACCCAGCTCGTCGTCTCGGCGGTCGCACTGCTCGCCGTGGTCTGCGCGGTGATCGGCACCGTGACCGCCATAGCGGTCGACACCTCGCTCAAGTCCCGCCTGGACGACGAACTGCGCGCTTCGGTGCAGCGTTCCCACGGCCCGCCGCACGGGCCCCGGCCGGACCCCGGCGATCTGCGGTTCGTCGCCATACCGGGGCAGCCCATCGGGACCGTCGGGGCCCGTACCGGGCAGGACGGCGATCTGACCGGTGCCGCGCGCAGCACGGACGCGGGCGGCGGCCCCAGCATGGACCTCTCCGACCGCCTGACCGGGCTGACGGCCGAGCAGAGCAGGGTGCTCGACGGCGTACCGCTCGACGGACATCCGCACACGGTGTCGCTGCCGGGCCTGGGCGACTACCGGGTCCAGTCCGGCGAGCTTCCCGGCGAGGAGGACGGTCTGCTGGTGGGGCTGCCGATGAGCGGTGTGAGCTCGACCCTGGAGACGCTCGTGGTGGTCGAGGTGTGCGTCTCCGCGGCGGGCCTGCTCGCAGCCGGTCTCGCGGGGACAGCGATGGTACGGATCGCACTGCGCCCGCTGCGCCGTGTGGCGGCGACCGCGACCCAGGTGACCGAACTGCCCTTGCACAGCGGCGATGTGGAGCTGCCGCACCGGGTCTCGGAGCGCGACACGGATCCGCGCACCGAGGTCGGGCAGGTCGGCGCCGCGCTCAACAGCATGCTGGGTCACGTCGGCGCGGCGCTGGAGGCGAGGCAGCAGAGCGAGACGCGCGTGCGGCAGTTCGTGGCGGACGCCAGCCATGAGCTGCGGACGCCGCTGGCCTCGATCCGGGGTTACGCCGAGCTGACGAGGCGGGTTTCGGGCGGCCCGGACCGGGGCCGGGACTGGGACCAGGACCGGGACGCGGCCTGGGATCAGGACCGGGACGCGGCCTGGGATCAGGGCCACGGCGACGACCACGGCGACGGCGACGGCCACCGCGACGGCGGCGACGACCACCACCTCGACCAGCACCACGCCCAACAGGCGACCCGTACCGGGAGCGCGGCCCTGGGCGAGTACAGCGCGCCGCAGGTGCGGTATGCGCTGCGGAGGATCGAGGCCGAGGCCACCCGCATGTCGGGCCTCGTGGACGATCTTCTGCTGCTGGCACGGCTGGACGCCGGCAGACCCCTGGAGTCCGCGGACGTGGATCTCTCGTCGCTCGTCGTGGACGCCGTGAGCGACGCTCGTGCGGCGGGCCGCAGCCATACGTGGCGGCTCGAACTCCCCGCCGAACCCGTCGAGTTGAGAGGCGACGGGAAGCGGCTTCAGCAAGTTCTGGTCAATCTGCTCGCCAACGCACGCACGCACACCCGTCCCGGCACCACGGTCACCGCACGGCTGCGGCCCGAGCCCGCCGCAGGCGAGGTCGTCGTCGAGGTCGAGGACGACGGTCCCGGCATCCCGGCGGACGTACTGCCGCACATCTTCGAACGGTTCGCCCGTGGCGACGCCGCACGCTCCCGCGCTCACGGCAGCACGGGGCTCGGCCTGGCCATCGTGGAAGCCGTCGTCGTATCCCATCGCGGCAGGGTGACGGTGGACAGCGCGCAGGGGCGGACGGTGTTCGCCGTACGACTCCCGGCGGCGGCACCGGCGGGACCGGCCGGGCCCTCGCCCGATGCGGCACATGCGCCCCGGCGGAAACATGCGCCCCAGGAGAACTCACAGCCCACGCACAGCCTCAGCACACCCTCCTGACAGGGCGGTTGACGACGCTGCGGGCATGCGAACACACACCCTGCCGCCGGACCGCCCGCCCGCGGACTCCCTGCCCGCCCGTCGCCCGCTGCCTCTGCCGCGAGAGGAGGCGGGCCCCGCCTCGGCGGTGCTCGACATAGTCGTGCCCGTGTACAACGAGGAGCGCACCCTGGAGGCGTCCACGAGACGCCTCCACACCTACCTCACCAGCCACTTCCCATACGGCTTCCGCATCACGATCGCCGACAACGCCAGCACGGACGGCACCGGGCGCATCGCCGCGCGGCTGGCGGCCGAACTGGACGAAGTCGTCGCCGTACGCCTGGAGATGAAGGGCCGGGGGCGGGCGCTGCACACCGTGTGGAGCCGTTCCGGGGCGCCGGTACGCGCCTATCTCGACGTCGACCTGTCCACCGACCTCAACGCGCTGCTGCCGCTGGTCGCACCGCTGATCTCCGGACACTCCGACCTGTCCGTCGGGACCCGCCTGGCATGCGGTTCGCGAGTGGTGCGCGGCCCGAAGAGGGAGCTGATCTCCCGTTCGTACAACCTGATCCTCCGCGGCTCCCTCTCCACCCGCTTCTCCGACGCCCAGTGCGGCTTCAAGGCCGTACGCGGGGACGTCGCGGACCGGCTGCTGCCGCTCGTGGAGGACACCGGGTGGTTCTTCGACACCGAACTGCTCGTGCTCGCCGAGCGCGCCGGGCTGCGCATCCACGAGGTCCCCGTCGACTGGGTCGACGACCCCGACAGCCGCGTGGATCTCCTGCGCACGGCACTGGCCGACCTGCGCGGCGTCTGGCGCGTGGGACGTGCGCTGGTGACGGGAGCGCTGCCCCTCTCACGGGTGCAGCGGCCCTTCGGGGACGACCCGCGCGACCGTGCGCTGCGCGGAGTGCCGAACGGCCTCGCCCGCCAGCTGGTCGGCTTCTGCGTGGTGGGCGCGCTCAGCACGCTCGCCTACCTGGCGCTCTACTCACTGCTGCGTCTCGGACTCGGCGCGCAGTACGCCAACGCGCTCGCGCTGCTGCTGACCGCGCTCGGCAACACGGCGGCCAACCGGCGGCACACCTTCCGGGTCCGTGGACGCAACGGCCTCATACGGCACCAGGCGCAGGGGCTGCTCGTCTTCGCGATCGGGCTTGCGCTCACGAGCGGTTCGCTCGCCGCCCTCGACACGGCCGCTCCACACCCGCCGCACAGCGCGGAACTCGCGGTGCTCATCGTCGCCAACCTCGCCGCGACGCTGCTGCGCTTCCTGCTCTTCCGCACCTGGGTCTTCGCGGGGGAGGACGAGGAGGCACCGCCGGACGCACGAGCCGACCCACACCCGGACCCGGCCGCGGACGGCGGTGCGCCACCGGAACCCCACCGCGCCGCTCCATCGGAATCGGAATCGCACCGCGCCGCGCCACCGCACGGCGAACCACTCGACCAACTCGGCGCGGACGAGGCCCTCTTCACGGAACGGACCACCGAATGACCACCGTCGCACGCTCCTTCACCCCGTTCGGCAGGACGGCCGCCCGGGCCCGGCCGGACCGTCCCCGCTGGGAGCGGCCGGGCTACTGGGCGCTGCTCGCGGTCACGGCGGTCCTCTTCCTCTACGGCCTGGGCGCCTCCGGATACGCCAACTCCTTCTACTCGGCGGCCGTTCAGGCCGGCAGCGAGAGCTGGAAGGCCTTCCTCTTCGGATCCCTCGACTCCCACGACGTGATCACCGTGGACAAGCCTCCGGCGGCGCTGTGGCCGATGGCCCTGTCCGTGCGGCTGTTCGGGCTCGGTGCCTGGCAGGTCCTCGTGCCGCAGGCGCTGATGGGCGTTGCCACGGTCGCGGTGCTGTACGCGGCCGTACGGCGCTGGTTCGGCCCCGCCGCCGGACTGCTCGCGGGCGGGCTGATGGCGGTCACGCCGGTCGCGGCGCTGATGTTCCGCTTCAACAACCCCGACGCGCTGCTGTGTCTGCTGACCGTGTGCGCCGTGTACTGCCTGCTTCGCGCCGTGGAGGACACCCGCAGCAGGTGGCTGCTGCTGTGCGGCGTCGCACTCGGGCTCGGCTTCCTCGTCAAGACGTTGCAGGCGTGGCTGATCGTGCCGCCGCTGGTGGCCGTTCATCTCGCCTGTGCCCGGCCGCCTTTGCTCGTCCGCGTCAAGCATCTTCTGCTGGCCGGGCTGGTGATGCTGACGACGTGCGGCTGGTGGGTCGCCCTCGTCGAGCTGTGGCCCGCCGGCTCCCGCCCGTACATCGGGGGTTCCCAGAGCAACAGCTTTCTCGAACTGACCCTCGGCTACAACGGGTTGGGCCGCATCACCGGGAACGAGACCGGAAGCGTGGGACCGGGCGCGGGCGGGCCGGGAGGACCCGGCGGTGGCGGCGGTCCCGGAGGCGGCCCCTTCGGTCAGAGCGGCATCGGGCGGATGTTCAGCCAGACGGCGGGCGGCCAGATCTCCTGGCTGCTGCCCGCGGCGCTCGTCCTGCTCGTTGCGGGGCTGGTCCTGACCCGTAAGGCGGCCCGAACGGACCCACAGCGCGCGGCACTTCTGGCGTGGGGCGGCTCGCTGCTGGTCACCGGGGCCGTGTTCAGCCTGATGTCGGGGATCTTCCACGACTACTACACGGTCGCCCTGGCTCCGTACACCGCCGCGGTCGTCGCCATCGGGGCGGTGCTGCTGTGGCGGCGGCGCACCGAGCGCGCCGCGTCCATCGTGCTGGCCGGCACTGTGGCCGTGACGGCGGTGTGGTCCTACGTGCTGCTCGGGCGCGCCGCGGGCTGGCTGCCGTGGCTGAAGTGGGCGGTCCTCTGCGTCGGCATACTGGCCGCACTCGGAACTGTGGTGATGGTCCTCCTGCCTCGCCGGGCCGTGCCGTTGGTGGCCGCGCTCGCGCTCGTGGCGTCACTCGCCGGTCCCGTGGCGTACACGCTGAGCACGGTCCGCACCCCGCATGCGGGAGCGATCGTGACCGCGGGTCCCTCGGTGGCGGGAGCCGGGCCCGGTGCGGGAGGTTTCGGCGGCCCGGACGGCAGGCCGGGGCAGTCACGAGCGCACGGGCTGCCGGACCGGGGGAGCCAACAGGCCGCCCGGCCCGGCGGGTTCCCGGCGGGCGCTCCCGGCATGCCCGGAGGGCAGGGGCGGCAGGGCGGTCCCGGGAACAAGTGGCCCGGCCGCGGTTCGGCGGGCGAGTGGAAGGGAGGCTTCCCCGGGGGCGGCGCGATGGGCGGACTGCTCAACGGCCGGAAGGTCGGCAGCGCCGTCAAGGCCAAGCTGGCCGGGAACGCCGACCGGTACACCTGGGTCGCCGCCACCATCGGCGCGATGAACGGAGCCGGCTACCAACTCGCCACCGGAGAGCCGGTGATGTCCGTCGGAGGCTTCAACGGCACCGATCCCGCGCCCACGTTGACGCAGTTCAAGGAGTACGTGCACGACGGGAGGATCCACTACTTCATCGGCGGCGACGGCCCGGCGGGCCCGGGCGGCAGGGGAGGCAACTCCGCCCGCCTCGTGAAGTGGGTCGAGAAGCACTACGCCAAGAAGACGATCGACGGCACGGTCCTCTACGACCTCACCGAGGAGAAGTGAAGTGGCGCCGCCCGCACGGCCGTTCCGCGAGCCCCCGTCCGTGAGCCGCGGTCCGTGAGCCGCGGTCCGTGAGCCGCCGTCCGCCGGCGACCGGCCTGAAGGACCGTCAGGGTGCGCGGCCTATGAGGTGCCCTGACGGTTCAGGTCGCGGCTGAGGCGCTTCGCGTCCCGGCGGCCGGCGGCCCCGGCGTCCGTGATGTCGAGAAAGACATGATCGACCTCGCTCCAGCGGTCGAAGATGTCGCGCTTGATGCGCACGGCCACCTCCTCGACCTCCTCGCTGTCGGTTCCGGGTACGAGGTCGACCCGTGCCGCCAGCAGCGCCGAGTCGGGGCTGAGGCGCATGGTGAGCAGCGCGGTGACGGTGTCTATCTCGGACTGCTCAGTGAGGAAGGCGTGGATCTCCTGCTGGACCCGGCGGCCCAGCGCCTCGCCGACCAGCTGCCCGCGGGCGTCTCTTGCGAGGGTGTACGCGACGTAGACGAGGAGGAGCGCGATGGCCAGCGAGGCCGCCCCTTCCCAGACGGCGTCGCCGGTCGCCAGGTGCAGGAAGACGCCCGCCAGGGCGAGCAGGACACCGGTGACGGCGGCGCCGTCCTCGCCTATGACCGTACGGAGCGCGGGGTCGTCGCCGTCGCGCAGCTGGTTCAGGAATGAAGTGCCGTGCTCCGCGGCCTCGTTCCGGACCTGCCAGAGCGCCTTGACGAGGGACGCGCCTTCCACCAGTCCGGCGACGGCGAGAACGACGACGGCGACGAGGTAGCCGCCCGAGGGCGGTCCGGACGAGCTGCTGAGGGCTTCGACGCCCTCGTAGAAGGAGAAGCAGCCGCCCATGACGAAGATGCCCACTGCCGCGAGCAGGGACCAGAAGTAGCGTTCCTTGCCGTAGCCGAAGGGGTGCCTGCGGTCGGGGCGCTTCCTGCTCCGCTTGAGCGCTGCGAGCAGGAACACCTCGTTGAGGCTGTCGGCCACCGAGTGCGCGGCCTCGGACAGCAGCGCCGAGGAGCCGCTGACGATCCCGCCGGCGACCTTCGCCACGGCGATGAACAGGTTGGCCCCCATCGCCACGTAGACCGTGCCGCGGGTCTCTCCGTCCTGCGCTCCGGTGTCGCCCTCCGGGCCTGTGGTCGCCGTCGCTGTGGCGTCGTCGGGGGTGGCCATGTACCTGCGGGTCCCTTCAATCGGCCGGGCGGAAACGGGCGTTGAGCCGGGTACCCGTATCCGGGCGGGGAACCCCGCGCTTCTCTTCGAGTGCCGGAGCCCCGGCGGTTCAGCGCCCCCAGGGGCCTCCCGCGGTGTTCAGCGCAGGGCCGAGCCCACGCTGAATCCGCCGTCGACGTCCAGGACTGCGCCGGTGATGTACGCCGCCTGCTCGTCGCACAGGAAGGCCGCGGCGTCGGCGATCTCGGCGGGGTGGCCGGCCCGCCGCACCGGGACGCTGCGGGAGAGCCGTTCGCGCGCGCGGCGGGGGAGCGCGGCCAGCATGGGCGTCTCGATGATCCCGGGGGAGATGACGTTCGAGGTGACGCCGTGCGCCGCACCCTCCAGCGCCACGGTCCGGGCCAGCCCGACGATGCCCGCCTTCGCCGCGGCGTAGTTGGCCTGGCCGAAGTTGCCGCGCCAGCACACCGAGGACAGGGAGAGGACGCGGCCGTACCTCTGGGCCTTCATCAGCGCGAACACCGCCCGCGTGCAGTGGAAGGCACCGCGCAGGCTCACGTCCACGGCGGTGTCCCATTCCTCTCCGGTCATGTGCTCCAGCCGGTTGTCGCGCAGCACACCGGCGTTGTTGACGAGCACGTCCACGCGCCCGAACGCGTCCACCGTGTCCGCCACCCACCGGTCGACCTGCCCCGCGTCGGTGACGTCCACGGTGCTCGGCCGGGCGAGCGGGACGCCGCAGAGCGCGGCGGTCTCGCCGGCGGCGGGACCCCGCACGTCGCCGACCGCGACCGCGGCGCCGTCGGCGGCGAACCGCTCGGCCATCGCCCGCCCGAGGCCCTGCCCGGCCCCGCTGATCATGACGACTCGGCCCGTGTACCGGCTCATCCGTCCCGCTCCAGGGCCGGCGTCCGCGCGGTGCCGTCGACGAAGCGGCGGAGCGTGGCCGCCAAGTCCGCTTCCTTGTCGCGCCAGTGCTCGGCGAACACCTCCAACTCGTGTGCCGCCCGCGCCGCTTCGTCCGGCTGCTGCGGCCCACGGTCGAGCAGTCCTTTGACGTGGGCCGTCAAACCGGCGCCGACCGCGGCCAGTTGGCCGGCCACCGCCGCGACCTCGGGGAGGAACCGCGTGCGCGGCACGACCGAGTGGACGAAGCCGCATGCCACGAACGCCTCGGCGGGCAGCAGTTCGCCCGAGAGCATCAGCCGCCGGGCAAGCGGCTCGCCCACCTTGCGGGGCAGCCGTACGCTGGCGCCTCCCGCCGGCAGCAGGCCCTTGCGCACGTGCCCGTCGCCGATGAGGGTGCCCGCACGGGCGATCACCACGTCGCAGGCCAGGGCCAGTTCCAGGCCTCCGGCCACCACGTGCCCGTGCACCGCGGCGATCACGGGCTTGGGCGAGCGTTCCACGCGGT
Organism: Streptomyces sp. HNM0575; assembly: GCF_012726265.1. Lineage (GTDB taxonomy): Bacteria > Actinomycetota > Actinomycetes > Streptomycetales > Streptomycetaceae > Streptomyces. Next base: position 359,027 of record NZ_JAASAG010000005.1, read on the forward strand.
CGAAGCAGCCCGAGACCGCGCGGAGGAACGGGCGCGGGTCCGCTTCGTCGTCAAGGGTGCGCAGCAGGTGGCGAAGGTCGGCGCCCGCGCAGAAGCCGGGCCCGTCACCGGCGATCACCACTGCGGCCGTGCGCTCGTCCCGGACCGCCGCCGCGACGGCCTCGTCGAGGGAGGCGACCAGAGACGGGTCGAGGGCGTTCCTCCGATGCGGCCTGCTGAGCCACAACCAGCGGACCGCCGCGTGCTGTTCGGTCCGCACCGATGCCGGTGCCGATGCCCAAGCCGGTGCCGATGCCGCTGCCGGCTCCCGGTCCGCCGGGTCCAGGCGGTCGTCCGGCCGGTTCACGAACCGGCCGCTTCGAGTTCGGCGCGGCGGCGCTCGCGCAGCGCGTACCGCTGGATCTTCCCGCTCGGGGTCTTCGGCAGCGACTGTACGAAGTGGACGGTGCGGGGGTAGGCGTGCGCCGCGTATCCGCTCTTCACCTGCTGCCGCAGCTCCTCGGCCAGGGCCGGGGACGCGGCGGCGGGGTCACGGAGCACGACGTACGCCTCCAGCACCTCGCCGCGGACGGCGTCCGGTGCGGCGATCACCCCGGCTTCGGCCACGGCGGGATGGGTGACCAGCACGGACTCGACGTCGAACGGGCCGATCCGGTAGCCGGCCATGATGATGACGTCGTCATCTCTGGCCTGGAAGCGGAAGTACCCGTCCTCGTCGACGCTGCCGACGTCGCCCGTCAGATACCAGCGCCCGTTCCCGGCGAACTTCTCCGCGGTGCGCCCGGGATCGTCCTCGTAGCCGCCGAACCAGGCCAGGGGGCTCCTGTGCAGGTCGAAGGCGATCCGCCCGGGCACGCCCGGCGGCGCCGGCTCGTCGCCGTCGCCGGACAGCACGGCGCCGGTCCAGCCCGGCATGACGTGGCCCATCGAGCCGGGCCGCGGCGGACGGTACGCGGCCGGGTGGTGATGGTTGTTGATGACCATGCCGGTCTCCGTCGTTCCGTAGTGGTCGTGGACGAGCACGCCCAGCGCCTGCCGCGCCCACTGATTGACCTCCGGGGTCAGCGGTTCGCCCGCCGAGGAGGCGCGGCGCAGCCGCAGGCCGTCGGGCACGGCGGCGTCCGATGTGCGCAGCGACCGGTAAACGGTGGGCGCCGCGGTGAAGTTGGTGACCCCGAGGCGGGAGAGCACCGCCCATGTCGTCGCGGGGGAGAAGCCCCCTCGCTGGAGCACGCTCGGGGCGCCCACGCAGAACGAGCCGATGATCCCGAAGTAGAGCCCGTAGCCCCAGCCCGGGTCGGCCGCGTTCCAGAAGACGTCGCCGGGCCGGACGTCCAGGCCGAACTCCTGGTAGGCGTGGAAGCTCGCCAGCGCGACGGCGGGCACCACGACGCCCTTGGGACTTCCGGTGGTGCCGGAGGTGTAGATCTGCACGACCGGAGCGCCGCCCCCGAGCCGGGCGGCGGGGAAGCCGGGCTGCTGCGCCGCGAGCAGCTCGTCGAATCGCAGGTCGGTCGCGTGGGCTGGGTCAGCTGGGTCCGCCGGGTGCGCCTGGTCCGTCTCCGTCTGCTCCGGGGTGCCGGTGACGATGATCCGCCACGGGACCGGTCCGGCCGAACCGCCAGGCTCCGGCCGGAGTTTGGGCCGCTGCGCCGGGTCGCAGACCACCACGGCCGCGGCGCTGTGCCGCAGCCGCATCGTCACCGCGGGTCCCGCGAACGCGGTGAACAGGGGCACATGCACGGCGCCGAGACGCCAGATGCCCAGCACGGCGGTCAGCAGCTCCGTGCTTTTGCCGAGCAGCGTGGCCACCCGGTCGCCGGGACGCACACCCAGCGCGGCGAGAGCGCTCGCGAACCGCTCGGAGGATTCCGCCAGTTCGCCGTACGTCACCGGGCGGAGGTCCAGCCCTGCGTGCGGGTCTTCGGGGTTCGCGTCTTCGGGGTCCGCCGGACCGGCCACCGTGTAGGCGACCGCCGTCGCCGGGTGCCGGTCGCAGAGCAGACCGGCCACGCTCGTGCGCGAGTCGCCGTACATCGCGAGGAGTTCTCCGATCCGGTCCGCCGGATCATCGGTGGTCGTGCGGTGCACCAGTGGCATCGGCGTCGCTCCTCACACAGGCGGGTGTGTACCCGGCGGGCATGCGTGCAGGTACGCATCTGGATACGTTAGTACCATGACTCGTACTGAACAAGGGTGTGACGGTCCCGCCGACGGCCTGAACGGCCGGGCTAGCGGGAGGTGTTGGTGAGTGCCGAAAGGACGAGTTCGCTCAGTTCCGTGTACGCCTCGCCGGAGGTCAGCCCGGTGCGGGTGAGCAGCTCGCCCTGCTGGATGCCGTCGACGAGGAGGCTGACCGACTCCCCGACGAACTCGGCGTGGATGCCGCGGAACCGGCCCGAGTCCACTCCCTCACGGATGAACTCCCGTACCCGCTGCGCCGACGCATGGGCGTTGAGCGCCCAGATCTCGAACGTGGCGTCGTTGGCGACCATGTCCATGTGGCACGTACGCGACATCTTGCCCATGGCTTCGCCGACCGCGGCCAGATAGGCGGCGATCCGGTCGGCCGGATCCGAGATCGTGGCGACGCGCTCCTCGATCCCGTCCGCAGCGTTCCGGAAGAACCGTTTGAAGACGGCCGTGACCAGGCGCTCCTTGCCCGAGGCGACGCCGTAGAGAGTCGACTTCGAGCATTGCAGCCGAGTGGCCAGCTCATCGACGGTGAGGTCGGCGAACCCCTCGGCGAGGATGAGCCCTTCGAGCCGGCCGAGCAGCTGTTCCCGTCTGGTCTCGTCGATCCGGCGCCGCCGCCCGCCAGGCCGTGCCCGCCGGGAGGCCAGCGCCGTCCGGGGGGACGTTGCCATGTGGTGAGCCTTTCGTGGGCCTGTAGGTACGGTGCAGGATACAGCGGTTCCAGCGGCCGTACCGTCGGCCCGTTCGGCAACGCCCCCGGCGGTCGTCGGCGGCCCGGGGTCAACGGCCGTCGTGGGACCGGCCGCAGATCAGCCGCCCGTTCCTGGGCTCGCACCACTGCTGGTAGCCGGTGCGGAACTCGCCGGTCCAGCGGGCCGGCGGATAGCTGCGCCCCGGTCCCGGCCGGAAGCTGGCCGCGTCGTCCGGGTCGCCCGACCCGTCGTGGACCGCGACCTTCGGATACGGGAAGACCGGCCTGGTCCGCACGGTGCCGCCCGAGCCGTCACGCTCGGTCAGCACGATCCGCTCCGGAGCCCGGTGCCGTTCGACCCAGTCGGTGAGCGGGCCGAGCATGTCCGCCTCGTCCGGCCCGTCGCCGCCCATGCAGTGGTACATCCCGGGCATCAGATAGAGCCGGGCGTAGTCACCCGTGCCCTGTCCCGTGATCTTCCTGAGGGCCTCGTAGTAGGCGACGGTGCCCTGCGGCGGGATCGGTGCGTCGCTCAGCCCGTGCCACAGGATGAGCTTGCCGCCCGCGTCGCGGAAGTCCCGCAGGTCCGGGTCGGTGGTGTCCATGACGGGGGACGTCGCGGACAGTTCGCGGAACGTCTCGCGGTCGAAGGAGAGCTTCCGCAAGTCGTGGGCGCGGCCGTTATTGAGCTTCGCGAAGTGGCGCAGATGGCTCTCCGCGAGCCACTCGCTGACCGACGGCACCTCGGGTACGTCACGGACGATGGTGTGCTTCCAGGCCAGTTCGGAACCGACGGGCTCCCCGCCGCCGGGGTATCCCGGATAGAAGGGGACGCCGTTCTCGTCCACGGCTCCCCGGTAGATCTTGCGCGCGGCCTCGATCTTGGCCTCGGTCAGGCAGCCCGACGACTCATCGGCGCGGCAGCGCAGCGTACCGGGATCGAACGAGCAGGCACGCGGATCCGTGATCAGTCCGTCGACCAGGCCGTCACGGCCGTCGCACGACTTCAGGGCGCCCTTGTGCAGCACCGGCAGATCCTTCGGCGTGAGGAGCCGGCCGCCGTCCGGCGCCAGGTTGGCCCGCACGTTCCAGGCCATCGAGAAGGCGAAGAGCGCGACCCAGGCGCTCGCGGGGGCGCCGGCGACGATGCCGTCGAAGTCCTCGGGATAGCGCTGCGCCAGATCGAGTCCCTGACGGCCGCCGCCGGAACATCCGACGAAGTAGCTGCGGTGGGGCCGTTCGCCGTAGAAGAGGCCGGTGATGTTCTTGGCGACCACGGAGAGCTGGTGCTCGCTCTCGTAGGCGAAGTCCTTCGTGAGGGCGGGCTCCGTCGCCCAGGTCGCGTTGGTGCTGCCCACGTGGCCGCCGTTGCCGAAGGCCACCGCGAACTCGCCCTGCCGGTAGCCGGGGCAGCGCTTCGCCATCCACGGCTGGTCGGTGGTCTCGGTGGAGATGCCGCACAGCCCGCCGCAGCCGATCTGAAGGTAGCGACCGGTCCAGGTCTTCGTGGGCAGCCGCATCGTGAACTGGTGCTGCGGGGCGATCAGCGCCGTCACCTCGCAGAACTCCGGGGTGCTCCCGGTCGCCTCCACGAGCTTGGCGGACTCGATCGCCGCGGTCTCGCCGGGCAGTGCGCCGACCTTCCGTACGGCCAGGGCGGAACAGTCCATCCGGGGTCCGGTGACGGGCGACGCCTGCGGCGAGGACGCGTGCGGCGCGGATGCGCCCGGTGAGGTGGGCTCATTTCGCGCGGGCCCGGCGGCGCTCGCCGTCAGGCCCGCCATGAGGATCAGGGCGATCCCGCAGATGCTCGGCTTCCTCGTCCACCGTGGACCTTTCATGCCCTCCCGCCTTTCATCTACGGGCCCCGGCCCGGTCGTTCGTCCGGTGGCGGCTCGGCCCTCCGCGTCCGTGCGCCGAAGGGGCGGTACCTTTTTGGGTAACTTAGTACCCGCAATCGTATTGCACAAGGCGTGTGCCGCGTCCGGTGCGGGCCGGGCGGGCCGGGCGGGGAGGACGGGGCGGAGCCGGTGCGGACGGCGTGCGGGGCGGCCCTTCGGCACAGCCTTGATCACGTCGGACCGCCCCGTGCGTCGAGACTGCTGCCCGTGGTCTGGTCTTCGAAGTACGCCCGCGAGAAGATGACGGTGTCGTTTCTTCGCATGTCAGGGACGATTTCGCAGCGTCAACGGGAGGACTGGTGTGACGCCAACTCAGCTTCGGGCGTTCGCCGCCGTCGTCCGTCTCAGCTCCGTCAAGCTGGCCGCCGCCGATCTTTCCGTGACCGAGGCGGCGATCTCGATGCACATCGCCCACCTACGCAAGGAGCTGGGCGACAAGCTGTTCACGCGTACGGCAGCCGGGCTCGCCTTCACGCCGGGCGGGCTGCGGCTGGCGAGCCGTGCGTCCGAGATGCTTGGGCTCCAGGCCCGCACCGTTCTCGAAGTGAGCCAGGCGGGGGCCGGCCGGAGAATGCTGCGCATCGCCTCGTCGAATCTCTTCGCCGAGCACGCGGCGCCGGGACTGATCGAGCTGTTCGCGAGCCGTGCCGACGATCTGGACGTCGAACTCAGCGAGCACAGCCCCCAGAGGTTCGCGGGCATGCTGCTCACCCGCGAAGTGGATGTCGCGATCGGCCCGCGCCCGGGAACCGTCGACGGGTCCGTGACCTGCACGCCGTTCCTGAACTACCAGCTGATGGCGGTCGTCAGCCCCGATCACCCGCTGTGCGGAGTGGCCTCGCCCAGCGTCGGAGAGCTGCGGGCGCAGACCTGGCTGCTCGGTCCCTCCGCGGCCGACCGGGTCGGGCTCGTGCCCTCCCTGCTACGGAAGATCAACGTGCCCGAGGAGCATCAGCAGATCTTCCAGAGCCATGCGGCGGCGGTCGAGGAGGCCAAGCGCGGCAAGGGCATCGCGCTGGCAGTGGCCTTCGCGGTCTCCCAGGACATCGCGGGGGGCTACCTCAGGCCTCTCGCGGGCAAGTACGCGCAGGCGAAGGGCGCCTGGAACATCCTGACGCTCGCCGGAGCGGGGGCTCCCGCCGCGGCGGCGGAGCTGACACGGTTCGTGACCACGCCGCGCGCCACCCAGGCGATGCTGCGCGGCGCGGGCGTCACCGCGGGACGGTTCCGTCCCGCGATCCACGTGACCCTGTGGAGCTAGCGCTGTGACTGCATAGGTTCGCCGGGTTGGTGGTCGGGACGGTTGGATGTGCGTGAGGTCCGATCCGATCGCTGGAGGTGCGGTGGCTGAGCCTGTCCGTGTGCGCAGACTGACCGACCAGGAGGGGCAGCGGTTGCAGCAGATCGTGCGCCGGGGCAGTACCAGCTCGGTGCGCTACCGGCGGGCGATGATGTTGTTGGCCTCGGCAGGCGGCAACCGTGTACCGGTGATCGCCCAGCTGGTGGCGGCCGATGAGGACACGGTCCGGGATGTGATCCACCGGTTCAACGAGATCGGCCTGGCTTGCCTGGACCCTCGGTGGGCGGGAGGCCGTCCCCGCCAACTCAGCCCTGACGATGAGGACTTCGTCGTCCAGACGGCCACTACCCACCCGACCAAGCTCGGCCAGCCCTTCACCCGCTGGTCGATCCGCAAGCTCGTGATCTACCTGCACCGTGTCCACGGCCGGGTGATCCGTATCGGCCGCGAGGCCTTACGCCGCCTGCTCGCCCGCCGCGGCGTCACCTTCCGGCGCACCAAGACGTGGAAGGAGTCACCGGATCCCGAGCGTGAGACAAAGCTGGATCGCATCGAGTACGTCCTGGACCGCTTCCCGGACAGGGTCTTCGCGTTCGACGAGTTCGGCCCGCTCGGGATCCGGCCCACCGCAGGCTCGGGCTGAGCCGAGCAAAGCCATCCCGACCGATTGCCGGCCACTTACCACCGCACCCACGGCGTGCGGTACTTCCACGGCTGCTACTCGGTCGGCGACGACACGTTGTGGGGCGTCAACCGCCGCAAGAAGGGAGCCGTGAACACGCTGGCCGCGCTGAAGTCGATCCGCACCGCTCGGCCCGACGGCTCCCCCATCTACGTGATCCTGGACAACCTCTCCGCGCACAAGAGCGCCGATATCCGGCACTGGGCGAAGAAGAACCGCGTCGAACTGTGCTTCACCCCTACCTACGCGTCCTGGGCCAACCCCATCGAGGCCCACTTCGGACCACTGCGGCAGTTCACCGTCGCCAACTCCAACCACCCCAACCACCCGGTACAGACCCGGGCCCTGCACGCTTACCTGCGCTGGCGCAATGCCAACGCCCGCCACCGGGATGTCCTGGCCGCCGAACGCCGCGAACGCGCCCGCATCCGCAGCGAGAAGGGCATCCGCTGGGGCGGACGCCCCCTCACCACAGCAGCCTGACGGCCTGCGTGGCGCCGTCTTCAGTCGCGGACGGCGGCCTCACGGAGGAATCGTGTCAGCAGGTCAGCCACCGTGTCGGGCTGCTCCAAGCCCGGCAGGTGGCCAGCCCAGGGCAGTTCCAGGTGGTGGGCGCTGGAGATCTGCTTCGGCAGACGGGCGGCGATCTCGCGGAAGTCCGCCAGGTCGTGCGCGCCCGACACGGCCAGGCAGGGTGCTTTGATCCGCGCGAGGTCGACTTGCGCTTCGGTCGGAGCGAACTCCTCCTTCGCGGCCCACTGCACCTCGAAGGCGTGCCGCTGCATCCGGCGGACCTCTTCGCGGACCTCGTCACTGGCCTCCGGTCCCAGCCACGTCTCCACGTTCAGCTCGACGGCCCCCGCGAGGTCGTCTGCTGCGAACAGCGCGTCCTCCCGTTCAGCGAAGGACCGCAGCGCGGCGCCGGGAACATGTCCCGGCATCGCGGCGCAGAGCAGCACCAGGGCCGTGACCGCGCCCGGACAGGTTGCCGCCACCTCCAGGGCGACCTGCCCGCCGTATGAAGCCCCGACCAGAGCGGCCCGTTCGATGCCCAGGTGGTCCAGAAGGTCCGCGACATCCCCGGCATCGCTGTACGGGCCATCCGCCACGGGGGAGTCACCGAACCCCCGGAAGTCGCACCGGACCACCCGGTACCCGGCATTGACCAGCACCGGCCACTGCGGGTCCCACATGCGCCGGTCACACACCGACGAGTGCAGCAGCACCAGAGCAGGACCGCCATCCCCTGAGATGTCGTGGGAGAGAGTCATCCGGCGGACCGTAGCGGACACTGCCACCCGAGGGCACTGAATATTTGGCGCCCACCTACGACACGGCTCTCTCCGATGCCATGAACCCGGCGGACCTATGCGGTCACAGCACTAGCGCGTGCCGGGGCTCGCGGCCTGGGGGCCCCTCCCGGACGGGGCCCGGGGGAGGGACTCCGCGGACACGCCCCGGCCGCGGCCCGCCGCGTGACGGCCGGAGCGCGGGCCCGCGGCGGACGGAGCCGCGCAGCGTGAGATCTCGGCCAGCACGGCGGCGAGCGAGCGGAACGTGTCCGCGGGCAGCAGCAGATCGCAGTGCGGCAGGGCCGCCGCCATCGCCGCCACGCGTGGTTCGAACCCCGGGGCCGACGCCCGCGGATTCATCCAGATCACCCTGTACGCGCGGCGGTTCAGCCACGCCATGACGGCGGTCAGCTCCTCCGCCGGATCGGAGTCCCAGCCGTCGGAGCCGATGATCACGACGGCTCCGCGCAGGCAGTCGCCGTGGTGCGAGGTCAGCAGCGTACGGAGGCTGGTCGCGATCCGCGTGCCGCCGAAGCGGTCGGTCACCTTCGCCGTCGCCTCCTCGACGGCGGCCTGTGCCGAGCGGTGCGACAGGGCGCCGGTCAGCCGCGTCAGCGACGTACCGAAGGCGAAGACCTCCGCGTGAGCGGTGCGCGCGAGGGCCCGCATCAGGTGGAGATAGGCCGTGGCCTGCGCCTGCATCGACTTGCTGACGTCGCACACCATCACCACGCGACGTGGCTTGCGGGCGGGCCCGGAGCGCACCAGCTCCAGCGGCTCCCAGCCGGTGCGCCGCGAGCGGGCCACGGTCTCGCGGAAGGCGATGCGGCGCCCCGGTGCGCGGCTCGTGTACCGGCGGGAGCGCCGAAGCGGCCAGTCGCGTACGGCGGACTCCAGCCACCGGCCGAGCAACGCCGTCTCCTCCGGGGTGAGTTGCTCGAACGGCGCGTCCACCGGGCCGTCCGTCCCGCTGGGCAGCCGCTCGGGCACCGCGAACGCGCCGTCCGCGTCACGGGAACCCGCGACGGCCTGCGGACGAGTCACCCACGGCAGGGGGCCCGCTCCGGACGGGGAGCCGGGCGGCACGGACGGCGGGGAGCCGCCGGAGTCGCCGGCGTGCGGGGCGCCGCCGAGGCCGTCCCGCCGTGCGTTCGGATCCAGCTCCAGCACGGCGTCCTCGAAGACGGCCGCGAACACCCGGTCGAACAGGGCGAGTTCGGAGTGCGCCCGTACGAGAGAGACCCGCGCGCTCCAGTACAGGGACGTACGGGTCAGGGTGGGCGAGGCCGCGAGCGCCCGTACGAAGACCTCGGTGGAGGCGAGATCCACCGGCATGCCGCCCGCGCGCAGGCGTGCCGACAGGGCGACGGCGAACGCCGCCCTGTCGACGTGCCTCAGCAGCGGTGCGACCGCCGGATCAGGAGACATCGAGCGTCAGGAGACAACGAGCCAGACGACCACCGCGACGACGACGATGAGGCCGGCCACCGCGGGGATCAGGCGCTTGTACACGGACGTTCCGGCCAGGCCCATGAGGTCCAGCGGCTGCGACTCCGGCTTCCCGGCGGTCTGTCCGACAGCTTGTCCGACGGCCGTTCCGCTCTTGGACGGGGCGGCTGAAGCGGCAGGCTCCGGTTCCTCCGGTCGCCGCTCGGCGGCGTGCTGTTCGGTTTCCGTCGCCGTACGGCCGTCCGCGCCCTGCTGTTCGCTCACCGCGGGCCCCGTGCCCGTAGCGCCCGCGGGAGCGGGGTCCGCCGCCGTGCCCTCGTGCTCTGTCGCGGCGGGAGCGAGCAGTTGGGCCTCCAGGTTCTCCACGAACTGCCCGAGCAGCTTCGTGGAGACCTCCTTGATCATCCCGCTGCCGAACTGGGCGATCTTTCCTGTGACGTTGAGGTCGGTGCTGACGGAGACGACGGTCTTATCGCCTTCCGCGCGCATCCGCGCGTCGATCAGGGCCGAGGCGTTGCCCGCGCCCCTCGAGTCCTTGCCCTTCGCGCTGATCACGGCGTGGTGGGCGGCGTCGTCCTTCTCGACGAACTGGGCCGTCCCCGCGTACTGGCTGATCACCGGCCCGACCTTGACCCGTACCTTGCCGGAGTAGACGTCCCCGTCGACGCCGGTGAGCTGGGCACCGGGCAGGCAGGGAGCGATGCCTTCCAGGTCGGTGAGCACCTCCCAGGCCCGCTCTGCCGGAACACCGACGGTGAACTCGTTGTCGATCTTCATGAGTTCCTCTCTGCTTGGCTGGGCGTCTCTGCTTGGCCGGTCGTCCGCGTCCTGACCGGGTGTCCGCGTCCTGACCGGGCGTCTCGACCGGGCCCTGACGGGCGTGCCGGCCGGTATCAGGCCGACGCCGATTCGGGATGACCGAGTTCGTCGAGGGCGTCGGTGATCGCGGTGCGGTCGTCCGGGCTCTTGGCGAGGGCTCCGAGCGTGCTGACGATGTCGGCGCGCAGGAGTTCGGAGACCTTCAGTACGGACAGGGCGGAGACCCAGTCGATGGTCTCGGCCATGCCCGGCGGCTTCTCCAGGTCCAGCCCCCGTGCCCGGCCGACGAAGTCCGTGGCCGAGGCGATCAGAGGCTCGTTCGCCGTGGGCACCCTGCGGCGGACGATCTCGGCGGCACGGGCGGCGGGCGGAAAGTCGATCCAGTGGTAGAGGCAGCGGCGGCGCAGGGCGTCGTGCAGTTCGCGGCTGCGGTTGGAGGTGAGGACGACGTACGGCGGCCGGACGGCCCTGAAGGTGCGCAGCTCGGGCACGGTGACCGCGGCCTCGCCGAGGAACTCCAGCAGCAGCGCCTCGAACTCCTCGTCGGCACGGTCGATTTCGTCGATCAGCAGCACCGGTGCGGTGGGCCCGGTGTGCCTGACCGCGCGGAGGATCGGCCTGTCCTGGAGGAACTCCTCGCCGAACAGGTCGGCCTCCGCGAGCCGTTCGTGCCGTGACTCCGCGAGCCGGATCGCGAGCAGCTGGCGCTGATGGTTCCACTCGTAGAGGGTTTCGGCGGCGGTCAGACCCTCGTAGCACTGGAGCCTGATGAGCGGGGTGTCCAGGGCGGCGGCCATGGCCTTCGCCGCGGCGGTCTTGCCGACGCCCGGTTCTCCCTCCAGCAGCAGCGGCCGGCCGAGGGCCATGGCGAGGAACAGGGCGGTGGAGGTGCCCTCTTCGACGAGGTAGTCGACCTCGTCCAGGCGGCGCGCGACGTCCGCGGGGCCGGTGAACGGGGGGTCCGTGACGACGCCGCTCACCTCCCCGCCACCGGGTGCGCGTCCGCTTCGGCACCGGCCGTATCCGCGCTGCCGCCCGTGCCCCGGGCGTAGCCGTCGCGGCACCCCGTACCGCAGAAGAAGACCTCGGCGCCGTCGACCGTCAGCCGCGGGGTGTCCGGCATGACCGTCACCGTCATCCCGCAGACGAGGTCCGACTCCTGCCGCGGTGCCTCCGGTCGGACGTCCGCCGGGTACGGCGCGCCGGACGTGCCGTGTGCCTCCCGTTCGTCCGCGCGCAGGACGCCCACCATCTCCGCGAGGATGGACAGCGCGACCTCGGGAGCCGTGCGCGCGCCGATGTCGAACCCGGCGGGCGTGCTGACGCGTTGGGCCTCCTCGGGGGTCAGGCCCATCCCCTCCAGCACCGCCCTGCCACGGCGGGGACTGGCGACCAGCGCGACGTAGCGCACTCCCGCGTCGAGGGCGGCGCGGATGGTCCCCTCCTCGTCCCGGCCGTGGGTGGCGACGATCACCGCCGAGGCGTTCTTCGGGACCTCGGTTGCGGAGACCTCGGCCCCGTCCGGACGGTCCGGGTCCTCCCGGTCCCCGTCCGCCCCGTCCGCCCCGGCGCCGCCGGTCCCCGGACCGGAGCGGACCACCGCGTGCCCCAGCACCTCCGCCATCGCCACGAGCGCGTCCGCCACCGGCGTACGGCCGACGACACCGAGCAGGGGCGGCGGCAGCCGGGGCTCGATGAAGATCTCCAACGCCCCTCCCGACAGGCACGGGTTGACCACCACCTCGGCGCCGGGGGAGTCGGGGAAGGACGCGTCGTCCCCCGCGGGCAGCACCCGCAGCAGCACGGCGGCGTCCTCCCGCATCGCACGGAGCGCCGCCGTGCGCACCGTGCCCTCCGCGCACACCCCGCCGACGAAGCCGTCGACGGACCCGTCCTGGAGGACGATCGCCTCGTCCCCGGCGTGGGCCGACGTCGGCACCTGGGCCCGTACGACCCTGGCGTGGGCGAACGGCACCCGGTGCTCGGCGAGTTCACCCGCCCTCGTGGACACCCTGCTCGGCATCGCGTGCTCCCGGATCAGATCGGCGGCATCGGGCGGCCCTGCATGGCCTCCCACACCCGGGACGGGGTGAGCGGCATGTCGGCGTGCCGGACACCGAACGGCTTGAGTGCGTCGACGACCGCGTTCACCACGGCCGGTGGCGAGCCGACGGTCGCCGACTCCCCGACGCCCTTGGCCCCGATGGGGTGGTGCGGCGACGGCGTCACCGTGAACCCCGTCTCCCAGTCCGGCACTTCGAGCGCCGTCGGGATCAGGTAGTCCATCAGCGAGCCGCCGAGGCAGTTGCCGTCCTCGTCGAAGGCGATCATCTCCATCAGCGCCATGCCGACGCCGTCGGTGAGACCTCCGTGCACCTGCCCCTCGATGATCATCGGGTTGATGCGCGTACCGCAGTCGTCGACCGCGACGAAGCGGCGGACGGTGACGCGTGCCGTGCCCGGGTCGACGTCCACGACGCAGATGTACGCGCCGTGCGGGTAGGTGAGGTTCTCCGGGTTGTAGCAGATCTGCGCTTCCAGACCGCCCTCGATGCCCTCCGGGAGATCGCCGGCGCCGTGCGCCCTCATCGCGATGTCCTGGATGGTCACCGACGCGGACGGGTCGCCCTTCACATGGAAGGAGCCCTTCGTCCACTCGATGTCGGTGGCCGGGACCTCCAGCATTCCCGAGGCGATCAGCCGCGCCTTGTCCCGTACCTTCCGCGCCACGAGCGCCGCCGCGGCACCCGAGACGGGCGTCGAGCGGCTGCCGTAGGTACCGAGCCCGAAGGGCGTCTGGTCGGTGTCGCCGTGCACCACGTCGATGTCGGACGGCGGGATGCCGGTCTCCTCGGAGACGATCTGCGCGAACGTCGTCTCGTGCCCCTGTCCCTGCGTCTGCACCGACAGGCGTACGACCGCCTTGCCCGTGGGATGCACCCGCAGTTCGCAGCCGTCGGCCATGCCCAGTCCGAGGATGTCCATGTCCTTGCGCGGCCCGGCGCCCACGGCCTCGGTGAAGAACGAGACGCCGATGCCCATCAGTTCGCCCCGGGCCCGCTTCTCCTCCTGCTCCCGGCGCAGTTCGCCGTAGCCGGCCAGCTCCATCGACAGCCGCATCGTCGGCTCGTAGTCGCCCGAGTCGTACACCCAGCCGGTCTTGGAGGTGTACGGGAACTGCTCGGGCTGGATGAAGTTGCGCAGCCGCAACTCGGCCGGGTCCATGTCCAGTTCGTACGCGAGGCAGTCGACGATCCGCTCGACCAGGTACACCGCCTCGGTGATCCGGAACGAGCATGCGTACGCCACGCCGCCCGGCGCCTTGTTGGTGTAGACGGCCGTCATCTTGCAGTACGCGGCCTCGATGTCGTAGCTGCCGGTGAAGACGCCGAAGAACCCCGCCGGGTACTTCACGGGCGCCGCCGTGCCGTTGAACGCGCCGTGGTCGGCGAGCACGTTGGTGCGGATGCCGAGGATCCTGCCGTCCCGGGTGGCGGCGATCTCACCGCGCATCACGTAGTCGCGGGCGAAGCCCGTGCTGGTGAGGTTCTCCGAGCGGTCCTCCATCCACTTCACCGGCTTGCCCGTCAGCAGCGAGCCGACGACGGAGCAGACGTAACCGGGGTAGATCGGCACCTTGTTGCCGAACCCGCCGCCGATGTCGGGGGAGATGACGCGGATCTTGTGCTCCGGCAGGCCCGCCACGATCGCGTACAGCGTGCGGTGCGCGTGCGGCGCCTGGGTCGTCGACCACAGCGTCAGCCTGCCGTCGACGGCGTCGAAGTCGGCGACGGAGCCGCAGGTCTCCATCGGCGCGGGGTGCACCCGCGGGTAGACGATGTCCTCGCTGACGATCACGTCGGCGCGGGCGAAGACGTCCTCCGTCGCCTCCGCGTCGCCGGTCTCCCAGTCGAAGCAGTGGTTGTCGGACTTGCCGTCGAGGTCGTCACGGATGACGGGAGCCGCGGGGTCCAGCGCCTTGCGCACGTCCACGACCGGGTCGAGCATCTCGTACTCGACGTCGATCAACTCCAGGGCGTCGCGCGCCGAGTAGCGGTCCTCGGCGACGACGAAGGCGACCTCCTGGCCCTGGAAGCGGACCTTGTCCGTGGCGAGCACGGCCTGCACGTCGTTGGAGAGGGTCGGCATCCACGCCAGGCCCTTCTCGGCGAGCATCGCGCCCGTGACGACGAGCTTCACCTTCGGATGCGCCTCCGCGAGGCTGGTGTCGACGCTGACGATCCGGGCGTGCGCCATGGGGGCGCGCAGGATCGCCAGGTGCAGCATGCCGGGCAGCTGGACGTCGTCGACGTAGCGGCCCCTGCCGCGTACGAAGCGCGGGTCCTCCTTGCGCAGCATCCGCCCGTGCCCGACGGGCTTCTGGTCGTTGTTCTCGAATTCGGTGACGGGTGATCCCGCGACGGTGGTCATGAGGCGCTCCCCGAGTCTGCCGTCGTCGGTACGTCGGCTGCGCTGGCTGCGTCGGCGGTCGTGGTGCGGGTGCCGGCCTCCTCGGCCGCGGCCCACTGGATGGAGCGGACGATGGTGGAGTAGCCGGTGCACCGGCAGATCTGGCCGGAGATCGCCTCGCGGATCTCCCCCTCGGACGGGCTGGCGTTCCGGTCCAGCAGGGCCCGCGCGGTCATCATCATGCCGGGGGTGCAGAAGCCGCACTGGAGCCCGTGGCACTCCACGAACCCCTTCTGGACGGGGTCGAGTTCACCGCCCTGCTCCAGCCCTTCGACGGTGCGCACCTCGTGCCCGCCCGCCATGGCGGCCAGCACCGTGCACGACTTGACCGGCTCGCCGTCCAGCCACACCACGCACGTGCCGCAGTTGCTGGTGTCACAGCCCCAGTGGGTGCCGGTCAGTGCCAGATGGTCACGGAGGAAGTGGACGAGCAGCAGCCGCCCCTCGATCTCCCTGGTGACCTCTTCGTCGTTGACGACCATCGTGACCTGCATCAGTCTTCCTCTCCGTTGACCCTGGCGACGGAGCGGCGCAGCGCCCGCACGGTCAGTTCCTTCGCGAGGTGCCGCTTGTACTCGGCGCTGCCGCGGTGGTCGGAGGCCGGATCGCAGGAGCGTGCCGCGATCTCGCCGGCCTGCGCGTATGCCTCCTCGGAGGGGGCCGCTCCGCGCAGCGCCCGCGAGATCTCGGGCAGCCCCGTGGTGTTGGGGCCCACGGCGGCGAGCCCGACGCGGGCGTCGGAGATGACACCGCCCTCCAGCCATACGGCGGCTCCCGCGGAGACCACCGCCCAGTCGCCGGCCCGGCGCTCGACCTTCTCGTAGGCGCTGGACCCCGAATCGTGCACGGGGAAGCGCACCTCCGTGAGGATCTCCGCGTCGCCGACGGCCGTCTCGTACGGGCCGCGGTGGAACTCCTCCATGGACACGACGCGTTCGCCGTCGAGCCCGCGGATGACGCAGCTCGCGCCGAGCGTGGTGCACACGGCCGACAGGTCCTCGGACGGGTCCGCCTGGCAGAGCGACCCGCCGAGCGTTCCGCGGTTGCGGACCACCGGATCGGCGATGACCTTCTCCGCGTCCTTGAAGATCGGGAAGGTGCGGGCCAGTCCGGCGGACTCCAGAAGCTCGCGGTGGCGCGTCATCGCGCCGATCCGGACGCGGTCCGGTTCGAAGACGATGAAGCCCAGCTCGTCCGCGAGGTCGTTGATGTCCACCAGGTATTCGAAGTTGGCGAGCCGCAGCTTCATCATCGGGAGCAGGCTGTGACCGCCCGCGATGATTCTCGCCGTGTCACCGAGCCTGTCCAGGACGCCGATCGCATCGTCGACGCTGCTGGCACGCTCGTACTCGAACGGTGCGGGAACCTGCATCTGCGAGACCCCTTCCTCATCACCGCAGCCGGTATCTCCACTCGGCGCTTGGGCCTCATTGGGCCCGCGGCGTGAGGGGATGTCAACGACGAGTTAAGGAGTTGCTTAAGTCCCTCGGGACTTCTCTCGCCGCCGCCTCGCACCGGCTGAGGTGTGGCGGCGCCCCGAAGGCGCGCTGAAGAGGCGCGGACGCCGCCCGGAGCGGGTCGTCACAGGTGACGGGCGAGTTAAGCGAACGCTGAGGACGCCGTTGACACCGCTGCCGCCGCGTACGCATCGTCGGCTCACCCGGTGGCCCTCCCGGAGCCGGTCACGCATCGGGAGGATCCCGCGGCAGCGGTCGAGGAAGCCGGTGAACTGATCGCCGGCGGGGAGGAGTCGGAGTGCGGGACATCGCTGAGGGTCTCAGGTCGTGGCAGGCCGACGGGGTGCCCTTCGCTCTGGCCACCGTCACGCGGACCTGGAAGTCCGCGCCGCGCCAGGCGGGCGCCACCATGGCGGTAGCCCGCAACGGCACGGTGCTGGGCAGCATTTCGGGCGGCTGTGTGGAGAGCGCCGTCTACGAGCTCGCCATGGACGTGCTCGCCGACGGCGAACCGGTGCTGCGTACATACGGCGTCAGCGACGACGACGCCCTGGAGGCGGGGCTGACCTGCGGCGGAGTCATCGAGGTCTTCGTACGTCCGGCGAGCGGCGAGCACTGGCCCGAGCTCGAAGAGGTCCTCGACGCCGTCGACTCGGGCCGCCCGGTCGCGGTCGCATCCGTGATCGGCGGCCCGGCGCCCATGGGGAGGCGCCTCGTCGTCGGCGCGGACACGGCGAAGGGCGCACTCGGCGACGCCGGCCTGGACGAGAGCGTCGTGAAGCAGGCCCGCGGCCTGCTCGCGCAGGGCACCACCGCGGTGGTGCACGCCGCGTGCGACAGCGAGAGGCGGATGGGCGAAGTCGCCGTGTTCGTCGAGTCCTTCGCCCCGCCGCCGCGCTTCCTCGTCTTCGGCGCCATCGACCATGCCGGCGCCGTCGCACGCCTCGCGAAATTCCTCGGCTACCGCGTCACGGTCTGCGACGCCCGGCCGGTGTTCGCGACCAGTGAGCGCTTCCCCGACGCCGACGAACTCGTGGTGCGGTGGCCGCACCAGTTCCTCGACCAGCTCACAGTCGACGAGAACACCGTCATCTGCGTGCTCACCCACGATCCGAAGTTCGACGTGCCGCTGCTTCAGCGGGCGCTGCTCACCCCCGCCTGCTACATCGGTGCGATGGGCAGCCGCAGAACGCACGAGGACCGGCTGCGGCGCCTTCGCGAGGCGGGGGTCGGGGAGGCCGCGCTCCGGCGTCTGTCCTCTCCCATCGGGCTCGACCTGGGCGGCCGTACGGTGGAGGAGACCGCGGTCGCGATCATGGCCGAGATCATCGCGCTCAAGTGGAACGGGACGGGCCGCCGGCTCGCGGGCACGGAACTGCCGATCCACTGAGCCGTCGGTCCACTGAGCCGTGCGAATCCGCTGAGCCGTGCGATTCACCGAGCCGTGCGATTCACCGAGCTGTCCGAATCCGCTGAGCCGTCGCGCGGAGAGCGTTCTAGATCTGAAGCAGGCGATCGCCTCCCGACGCCGGTCCCGTGGCCTGGATCAGCTCGATGAGCGTGCCGTGTGCCGCACCGTCCGCGTAGACGAAGCGGCCCAGGCCGGGCAGTTCGCCGGCGGTGACGATCGAGCAGGGCTTGTCCGTCGCCGCGACATGACCGAGCTGGTCGTCGATGGAGCCGACCACGAATGCCAGGTGGTGCAGGCCCTCTCCGTGCGCGAGCAGGAACTCGGTGTACGGGGAGTCGCCGGAGACCGGGGCGATCAGCTCGATCTGGGTCTCTCCGACGGCGAGGAACCCGTAGTGGGCGGTGAAGGTCGTCTCGCGGCCGTTCACCAGGGCCTCTTCGAACGTGACCTCGCGTGAGCCGGCGGGGCGCAGTCCCCATCGGCGCTCGAAGTCCTCGAACGCCGTGGCGACGTCCTCGACGACGATGCCGACGTGGTGCATGGCGGGCAGGCGGGAGACCATGTGGGTCGCCTCCTTGTAGTGGATGGAAGTGGATGGAAGACGGGCTTGCAGGGGGATGGAAGACGGGTCAGCGGACGAACCGGTCGGCGTAGGACGCCCCGAGCCCGACCTCTTCGTAGTGCCTGCGGGCTCGGGCGAGCTTGGTGCAGGCGTCCTCGACGGCCATGGGTGTGCCGTGCACGTCGACGTAGACGTAGGCGCCGGTGACGTGGAAGAGCGTGATCATCTCCTCGACGCCGTGCGGGACTTCGAGGGTGTGGGTGCCGCCGGGCGGCTCGTAGACGTAGCTGCCCTCCTCGGCCCACCAGTCGTGCTCCAGGTAGTGCCACCGGCCGCGCAGGTTGAAGGCGTGGACCGCGCCGGTGTGCTGGTGCCGCGAGAGCACGCCGTTGCGCTTCACCCGCAGCAGGTTGACGAAGTAGCCGTTGCTGACGTTGAAGATCAGCGGCCGGTAGGACACGTTCTCGGCCTGCGGCACCCACGCGTCGGGCTCGCCGTCCAGGTCCAGGGCGCCGACGGTGACGATGTCGGCGGCTATGTCGGGGGACTGGACGCCCTGGAACGGTCCGGACTCAAGGGTGCCGGGGTCGGGAGTTCGCTCGACGAAGGTCATGTGCTCCTGCTCTCTGGTGACTTGAAGGGCATGTGCCTCTGCTTTCCGGTGAGGGGTCTTCGTGGTGGGTCTTGGCGACGGGCTTCAGCTGCCGTTGAAGGCCGGGGTGCGGCGCTGGAGAGCCGCCGCGACGCCTTCCGCGGCGTCGTTCGTCGCCCACAGACGGCGCTGTTCCTCCAACTCGTGGGCGAGGGCCGTGCGTACGCGCCGTGCGAGGTCCCCGCGCAGGGTGTTCCGGATGGACGCGACGGCGAGCGGCGCGGAGGCCGCCACCTCCTCCGCCAGCCGCAGGGCCGCGGTCCGCGTCTCTCCCGGTTCGGCGAGGCGGTCGGCCAGGCCGATCCCGACCGCCTGGCGGCCCCCGATCCGGCGGCCCGTGTAGAGCATGTCCGCCGCGGCCTGTCCGCCGACGAGCGCCGGAAGGGTCACCGACAGCCCGAAGCCCTGGTGGAAGCCGAGCAGGGCGAAGTTGGCGACGAAGCGCGTGTCGGCGTCGGCGACACGGAAATCCGCGGCGCAGGCGAGGCCGAGGCCGCCTCCCACGGCGGCGCCCTGCACGGCGGCGATGAGAGGCGTCGCCGTGTCGAACAGCCTGGCCGCGCAGGAGTAGAAGGCCTCGGCCTGCCGTGCGGTCTCCTCGCCCAGCTCGGCGTCCGAGAAGTCCATTCCGGCGGAGAAGTGCCGCCCGGTGGACGCCAGTACCAGTGCCCGGCAGCCGGAGTCGGCATCGAGGCGTTCGACCGCTTCGACGAGACCGTTCATCGTCGTCATGTCGAAGTGGTTGGCGGGAGGGCGGTCCACCTCGACGAGTCCCACGTGTCCGTCACGCATTACGTTGACGCTCATTCCAGATCTCCCGTCGGAGTGGTGCCGCCGGTGAACGCGGCCTCGATGCCGTGGTCGAGAACGGCCGCCCCCAGGCGGGACCGCAGCACCCGCGAGGAGCCGAACTCGCCTCGCCAGGCGTGCAGTCGCCTGGTGAGCCGGTGCAGCCGGTACTCCAGCGTCAGTCCCATCGCACCGTGTGCCTGGTGGGCTGCGGACGCCGCGACGGCCGCCGCCTCGTTCGCCACCTCCTTGGCGGCGTCGACCTCGAAGCCGCTCCCGGAGGGGAGCGGCGCGTCCTCGGCGGCGCGGGCCGCTCGCAGCACGGTGAGGTTCGTCATCGCCGACATCTGGGCCAGCCGCACCAGGTGGAGCTGCACGGCCTGGAAGGCGGCGACGGGCCTGCCGAACTGCACGCGCTGCTGCGTGTACTCCAGCGTGAGATCGGCGACCGCCTCGATGGCGCCCGCGAGTTGGGCGGCCCGCAGCAGTGCGCCTCTGGAGCGCAACGCCCCGGCGTCCAGACCGCCGGGGGCGGGCAGGGCCACGACGGGCTCCGCCCCGGTGGCGACGAGGCGGTCGCGCGGCTGGCCGGCGAGGTCGAGCCCTTCCTCGATATGGCAGTCAGCCGGGTCGAGTTGGACGATGTGGACCTGCCCGTCCGGGCCGGCCGCGAGGCACACGACGGTGCCGCACGAGCGTGCCCACGGCACGTCGGCCAGGACACCGTCGAGACGGCCGCGGCGCAGTACGGGAATGCCGGCACCGGTGCCCGGTACCGGAATGCCGCCATCGGCGCCCGGCGCCACCGTCGCCGGGCCGGCGGGCGCGGGGACGCCGGCCCGGGTGAGCAGCCAGGCGGCCAGGATCGTCTCGGCGACGGGAAGCGGAGCCGCGTGCCGCCCGGCGGCGTGCAGCACGGCGGCGGCGTCGGTGAGCGTTCCGCCGCTGCCGCCCAGACTCTCCGGGACGGATACGAGCGCGAGGCCGGTCTCCTCCAGGGGCGCCCAGCGAGCCGGTGTGCACGGCTCGGCCTCCCAAGTGCGGGCACTGTCGGCCGAGTCGGCGAAGACCTGCTCGGCGGTCGCGGTGAGCAGCGGGTCGGCGGAGGTGTCAGCGGCCACGGCGCAGCCCCTTTGCGACGACGCCGCGCAGCACCTCGTCGGTGCCGCCCCGGATGGTGAACGCGGGGGCGGTGAGCTGGGCCTTGGCGAGGAGCCGTTCGAAACGGTCGGACGAGTTCGGGTCGGGTACGTGGCCGGTGTGGTCGGCGATCAGGGCGGCGATGTGCTGTTCGAGTCCGGTGCCCATCTCCTTGACGAGGGCCGCCTCCACCGTGGGTGAGGCTCCGGCGTCGACGGCGCGCGCGATGGACAGGGACATGCCCCGCAACGCCCAGAGCCGGGCACCGACTTCGCCGAGGTCGCGCCGCACCGCTTCGTCATCGCGGTCGCAGCGGCCGGAGCCGATCCATGCGCGCAGCAGGGGCAGGGTGCTCAGCCAGCGGTCCGGGCCGCCACGTTCCAGGGCGAGTTCGGCGGTGTTCTGGGCCCATCCGCCGCCGACCTCGCCGAGTACCAGCTCCGCGGGGACGAATACGGAGTCGAAGGTGACCTCGCAGAAGTCCTGTGTGCCGTCGATGAATCGGATGGGCGTGACGGTCACGCCGGAGGCGCGCCGGTCGACGAGCAGCTGGGTCAGGCCGGCGTATCCGTCGTCGGAGGTGCGGCACAGCACGATCAGCCAGTCGCAGTGCGCCGCCCCGCTCGTCCAGATCTTCGTGCCGCTCAGCCGCCAGCCGCCCGTGACGCCGACGGCCCGGGTGCGCAGCGCGGCGAGATCGGAGCCCGCGTCCGGTTCGCTCATGCCGATCGCGAAGCACAGCTCGCCGCGGCAGATGCCGGGCAGGAACCGCGCCTTCTGCTCGGCGGTGCCGAATCTGGCGATGCCGGGACCGCTCTGCCGGTCGGCCACCCAGTGGAAGCCGACCGGTGCCCCGGCCGCGAGGAGCTGCTCGACGACGACGAAGCGCTCGACCGCGCTGCGGCCGCCACCGCCGTACTCCACGGGAAGGGACATGCCCAGCCAGCCGCGGGCGCCCAGAGCGCGGGAGAATTCGCGGTCGAACGCCGCGGCCGGGCCGAGGCCGGGTTCGTAGCCGCCCTCCGGCAGCCGCTGGGCAAGGAACTCGCGTACCTGGGACCGCAGGGCGCGTTCGTCCTCGGTGAGCTGGGTGGGAGCAAGGGTCAGCATGCGCCGCTCCGTTCGAGCTCGGCGAGGACCTCGTCGGTGTCCTGGCCGATCAGTGGTGCGCCGCGGCGCACCGAGGAGGGCGTACGCGAGAAGCGTGCGGGCGGAGGTATCACGCGGTGGCTGCCCGCGGCCGGATGGTCGGTGGTGGGCAGCTCGGCGACGATCTCGTCCAGGGTGGCCACCGCGCTCGCCGGGATTCCGGCGGTGGCGCAGAAGCCGAGCCACTCGCCGGTGGTCCGGGTCCCCATCACCTCGGCCACGTCCCGGTAGAGCGAGTCGGAGTGACGGATCGCCGCGCGGCGGTCGGCATAGCGGGGGTCGTTCGCCAGATCCCGGCGCCCGGCCTCGGCGAACAGGTCGGCGTAGTGCCCGGGCGCGTACGGCAGGACGCTGATCCACCCGTCGAGCGTGCGCTGCGGGCGGCGGTGGGGGCTGAGGATGCGCGGGTAGCCGGCGTCGGCGACCGGGGGCTGGGCGATCGCGCCCGCACCGTGCTCGACGAGGACGAAGGAGCGCATGGCCTCGACCATCGGCACCTCGACGTGCTGGCCCGTGCCGGTGCGTTCGCGGTGCAGCAGCGCGGCGGTCACGGCCTGCGCCATGACCAGTCCGCACACCTTGTCCGCGAGGATCGTGGGCAGCAGCGCGGGCGTGCCGGACACCCGGGCCGCGGCGTCGGCGAGCCCGCTCGCGGCCTGGACGATGTCGTCGTAGGCGGGTTCGTCGGCGCGGTCGCTGTCCAGAGGGAAGCCCTGGCCCTGGCAGTAGACGACGTCCGGACGCAGCTCGCGGGCCCGCGCGTAGTCCAGGCTCATACGGCGCAGCGCGCCGGGCCGGTAGGAGGCGACGACCGCGTCGCACGTCGTCAGGAGCCGGCGAACGGCGTCGCGTCCGGCCGGGGACTTCAAGTCCAGGGTCACCGAGCGCTTGTTGCGCATCAGGTTGAGGCTGATGCCCGACAGCTGCGGGTGCGGGCCCGGCCCCATCAGGCGGTTGGTGTCGCCGGACCGGGGCTCGACGACGATGACGTCGGCGCCCTGATCGGCGAGGATCTGCGTCGCGTAAGGGCCCATGATCACGTTGGTGAGGTCGAGGACGCGGTGCCCGGCGAGCGGTCCGGTGGCCGGTGGTCCGGTGGCCGATGAGGCGGCACTCATGAGGGGTTGCCCTCCTTGCTGGACTCGGCGTGCTGGAGCAGGGAACGGACGAGCATCCGGGCCGCGGGCATGCGCGCGGACGGCAGACCGGGGTAGAGGTCGGCGAGGACGGCGTCCTCGCCGGTGACCCCCCGGTCGAGGCAGGCGCGTACCTGCTCGGCCTGACCGCGCCGCAGGTTCACCACCCGGTCCAGCACCCCGGCGGCGTCTTCCACGGCGGGTCCGTGACCGGGCAGCAGGACCGCGGTGCGGGCCAGCGCGCGCAGACGGGCCGCCGACCGGAGGAACCCGGACAGGCTGCCCTCGATCGCGGAGGAGCGGCGGTGCAGCACGGTGTCACCGCTGAGCACGCAGGCGTCGGCGGGAATGTGGAACGCGGTGGAGTCGTCGGTGTGACCGGGCGTGGCGACCACTTCGATACGGACGTCGCCCAGGTCGATCAACTCGCCGTCGCGCAGCGGGACTTCACCGGGGCGCGTCCCGCGGCCGCGGACCGGCGCTCCCGTGGCCGCCGCGATCTCGTCCGCTCCGTCGAGGTGGTCGACGTGGCCGTGGGTGACCAGGACGGTGTCGATGCTCCAGCCCCGCCCGGCCGCCGCGTCCATCACGGCGCGGTGGTGCGCCGGGTCGCGGGTTCCCGGATCGACCACCGCGCAGCGCCGGGTCTGATCGGAGCCGACGAGCCAGGTGTTCGTGCCTTCCCAGGTCCACATGTGCGCATTGGGGGCGAGCAGGTGCACCACGTGCGGAGTCACCCTGGCCGGGGTGCCGGCCCGCGGCGGCCAGGGGTGGAGCCGGGGCGCCGTCACGGTGTGCCGTCCGCCCCGCGCCCGCCGAGACGGGGCGCGTCCCCGGCGACGCGGACGAGCAGCTTGTTCGCCTCCTGCCGCCGCAGGGCGTGGAGTCCGCGTTCGACGACGTCCTCGAACTCGATCGTCTCCACCCAGCCGTCGACCGGGTATGCGCCGGCGGCCATGTCCGCGATGACGGCCTCGTAGTCGCCCTTGTCGTACGTCATGCTGCCGCTCAGGTCGACCTCGCGGCGTACGAGCGCGTTGCGGGACACCCGGAGGGGGCGGGTGTGCACCGCGGCGATCACGGCGTGGCCGCCGGTCCGGCAGCACTCCATGAGGGGGCCGACGACGCCCGGGTCACCGGCCGCGTCCATCGCTCCGGCGGCGCCCCAGCCGTCGGTCAGATCGCGGGCGGCGGCCACGGCGTCGGTGTTCGCGGGGTCGATGACGTGGGTGGCGCCGACGAGTTCGGCCGCCGTGCGGCGCAGCGCGGAGGGTTCGGACACCAGCGTGTCGACTCCGCGGGCGCGCAGGGCGATGACGGCACCGAGTCCGATCGGCCCGGCACCGAAGACGACAACCAGGTCGCCCTGTTCGGCGTGGACCCGGCGTGCCGCCCGGTACGAGACAGCCATCGGCTCGACCAGCGCGCCGTGGGCTGCCGAGAGCGCGGGCGGCAGAGGGAAGACCATGTCGCGGCGGACGACGGTCACTTCGGACAGGCCGCCGCCGACCCGGTTGAAACCGTGGATCGCCAGTTGAGGGCACACGTTGTGCCGGCCGCGCAGGCAGTCCGGGCACCGGCCGCAGCTCTGCATCGGCATGACCGCTACACGTTCGCCGGGTGCCAGGTCCGCCACGCCCTCGCCGGATTCGGCCACTTCGCCGGAGAGTTCGTGGCCCAGGATGCTCGGCAGGTGCGCTCCGGTGACCGGGTGGGGACGGGAGCCGGCCCCGATGGGACCGTCGAAGTACTCGTGGACGTCGCTGCCGCACAGGCCGTTGTACAGAACGCGGACGGCGACCTCCCCGGGACCGGGCCGGGGGAGCGGGACATCCTCGATCCTGATGTCCTCACGGCCGTAGAGCCGCACTGCGCGCATGGGGTTGCTCCGAGACTGATCGGGAGACCGGGAGAGCACAGTCAACCCGGGGAGAGCGCGCTTGGGGCCGAGGCGGACCTCGGGGCACGTCATCTTTGTGCTCAGCGCTGCACGCGGTGGCCCCGGCGGAGCCGGTGGCCCCGGCGGATCGCACCGACGCTCAACAGGCGCGGCCCGGGTGCGCGGCGGCGGTTCACGGCGGCGGTTCACGGCGGCGGTTCACGGCGGCATGACGCCGTGTCCCGGAGGACCAGTCGGTGCCGTGTACGGCGGTGCGTTCAGTGGCCGCGTGCAGGAGGAGCGTCTGCGCTGCCGAGCCCGACGAGCATGGCCCGGATCATCCGCACGGCAGCGGCGACGTCCGGGGCACGGTCGGCGATCACGTCGGAGTACAGGAACGTCTCGCTGATCCGGACGATGGCGTAGGCCGCGGCCGGGATGTCGTCGAGCGGCAGATGTCCGCGGTCGCGCTCAAGCTCCAGCAGCCGTTCGACCGCGCCGACCATGCAGCGCTGCGACTTGCTCTGCACTCCGGTCAGGATCCGCAGGGCCGCACGGGGGTCGTTCTCCAGATAGGCGTGCAGCGCACGGTCCTTCTCCGCCATCGACAGCACATGGCTGACGACCGCCGTGATCCGGTCGGCACCGCGCTGCCCGCTGCTGAGGCGGACGGCGTCGACCAGCGCGTGCCGCGAGCGCCACCACACCACCTCGTCCAGGAGCCGTTCGCGGCTGCCCACCTGCCGGTACAGCGTGGCCCGGCCGATGCCGAGGCGACGGGCGAGGCTCTGCATGTCCAGCCGCCGGCCCGCGGCGTACGCGGAGACGGTGGCGGCGAAGACGTCGGCGGGGATGCCGGACGGGGCCGCCACTCCTTCCGGGACGACAACTCGCACATCGGCGTCGGAGTTCGCGCAACCGGCAGCGTTCTCGCGGTTCTCGCGCTTGGGCGCGGGCGCCAATCGACTTCCACCTCCTCGCCCCAGGGGCCACACGCTATCGCGCTCCTCCGCCCTCCCCTGACGGGCTGGAGTCCGTACGGACCGGCCCGGCCGTCCCGGCGTGACCGAGACGAAGGGCGATGCGTCTCCCCTCGACGCGACCTTGACACATCGCACTGAGGCGCATTTACATTCCTACAACCCGGTGAGACAGATTTAGAAATGTCTCATCAGTAGTCGGTCCGCGTCATGGAGACGGCGACGGCCGGGTGCGAAGAAGGAGTCCACGTGAGTTTCAACCTGGCGACCACGCTCCGGGAGTCGGCCGCGCGTACACCGCACGCCCCGGTGATCAAGTGCTCGGGGCACACCATGAGTTACGGCGAACTGGACGGGCTCTCCGACCGGATGGCCCGCGGACTGGCCGACGCGGGCCTGGCTCCCGGGGCCGTCGTGGCGCTCCAGCTCCCCAACGTCCCCGAGTTCGCGGTCGCCTGCTTCGGGGCGCTCAAGGCCGGTATGACGGTGCTGCCGCTCAACCCGCTGCTGAAGTCCGCAGAGACCCGGTACCACCTGCGGGACTCCGGGGCGGCGGTGCTCATCGGCTTCGAGGGCTTCATCGACGAGGCGGCCGCGGACGCATGCGCGGCGGGCGTCGGCGTCTACGCGCTCGCCCCCTCAGGTGCGCCGCTGCCCGATGGGACATCCGCCTTCGAGACACTGCTGCCCGACATGCCGCCGGGCCCGGACCGCGGAGTGCATCCGACGGCAGCCGACGACACGGCCGTGCTCGTCTACACCAGCGGAACCACCGGGCGCCCCAAGGGTGCCGAACTCGCCCACTTCCAGATGTACTTGGCCGTAACGGTGGTCGGCGACGCCTTCGGCGAACGGCCGGACGACGTGAGCCTGGCCGTGCTGCCCTTCTTCCACGTCTTCGGACTCACCGCCCTCATCCGGGCCGTGCGCTTCGGCTCCAGCGTCTCGGTGGTGCCCCGGTTCGACGTGACGGCGGTCCTGGACGCGGTCGAGGCCCACGGCGTGAGCGAGATCCTCGGCGTTCCGACGATGCTCCTCGCGCTCGCCGAGGCCGACGTCGGCGGCCGTGACCTGAGCCGGCTGCGCGTGGCGGGGTCCGGCGGCGCCTCGCTGCCCGCCGAGGTCATGGACGCCTTCGAGAACAAGTACGGCGTGCCCGTACTGGAGGGGTACGGGCTGACCGAGACGGCCGGCATCTGCACGTTCAACACCAGCGCCGAGGACCGCCGGGTCCTGTCCGTGGGCCGGCCCGTGTGGGGTGTCGAGATGGCCGTACTCGGCCCCGGCGGCGCCTCGTTGCCGCCGGGCCCCGGCAACATCGGGGAGATCGTCACCCGTGGCTTCAACGTCATGAAGGGCTACCGCGGGCGCCCCGACGAGAGCGCCGCACTGCTGAGGGACGGCTGGCTGAGCACGGGCGACGTGGGCTATGCCGACGAGGACGGCTTCTACTTCGTCGTCGACCGCAGCAAGGACCTGATCATCCGCGGCGGTTACAACGTCTATCCGCGCGAGATCGAGGAGGTCCTGCTCGCCCACCCAGCCATCCTGGAGGCGGCGGTGATCGGCCGCCCGGACGACCGCCTGGGCGAGGAGGTCGTCGCCGTCGTCGTACTACGGGAGGGCGGCGAGCCCGACGAGGCCGCCGTCATCGACCACTGCCGTGCCCGGATGGCCGCCTACAAGTACCCCCGCGAGGTCAGGTTCGCCCCTGCGCTGCCCAAGGGCTCCACCGGCAAGACACTCAAGACCGAGCTGCGCGGCGGCAGTTCCCGATGACCGTGCACCAGCGCGTGCCCCGGGGCTTCTCCGATCACGCGGACGATCCGGGCCCGGACGGCGGCCACGGGGACGATCCCGGCCTGGACGCCGGCGCCAGGGCCGTCCGGCACAGCATCAACCGCATCGCCGCGACAGCCGGCGAACTCGCGGACTCCGCCCACCGCCAGGGCCTGGTCAGCGCCACACGTCAACTGCTGGCCCGGATACTCCAGTCGCTCACCGGGCTGGCCCCGGCAGGCACACCCCCGGTCGACGGCTCCCGTGCGCTGGGGGAACGGTGCGCCCGCAGCGGCGTACCGATCGCGTCCCTGATCGCCACCGCGGACCTCGGCGCCGACCTGCTCTGGTCGGCGCTTCAGCAGGCCCCCACCGAGCAAGGCCGCCCGGAACCTGCCCGCCTGGCAGCGGAGTCGGGCCGGTACTGGCGCTGCGTACAGGACCACACCCAGGCGGTACGCGAGGGCCACGCTCGTTGCCGGCAGTCCCCCTCGCCGCCGCACGTGCAGGGGTCGCACGGGCAGGGGGACGACCCCGCCGGGGCGCTCATCGCACGGGCCGGGAACCTCCCCGGCAGTGCCGGAGCCGTGCTCGCCGTCTGCGTGCTGGGCTGCCGTACGCCGGTGGCGGCGCACCGCTTGGAGGCTGCTCTGGCCGATGCCGGGATCGCGTCGGCCTGGGTCACCAGCGGGCGCAACGGGAGCGGACTGATCGTGGCGGAGAGGGGTGAGTCCGGCGCCTTGCCGGGGATACTCGCACGCCACCTGCCCGGCCGGGTGGGACTGGCCCCGCCCGGCCCGCTGCTCAAGGCGCGCGACGCGCTGGCCGTCGCCCTGTGGACGGCCCGCAGTCTGCCCTCGGACCGCACCGAGGTGGCGGCCGCCGAGGACCGGCTGCCGGCCGTGCTCGTCGCGGCCGCCCCGGCGCTCGCCCCGCTGCTGACGGGCCGGGGTGTCACGACGCTGCTCTCACTGCCCCCTGCTCTCGGCGGCGACCTCGTGCGCACCGTCGAGGCCCTGCTCGCCGAGGACGGGTCCCCGACCGGCGCCGGCGAGCGGCTGTTCTGCCACCGGAACACGGTCATGTACCGGATGCAGCGCGTCCAGGAGGTCACCGGCCGGGGCATGGCCGGTACGGAGGACAAGCTCATGTGGAGCCTGGCGCTTCTCGCGCAGCAGATCCACGGCGGTGCGGAGGAGACGTCCTGAACGCCGCTCGCCCATGCGGCCGCCGACCCACGCGGACCCGGCGTCGCCCCATCGGGCAGGAAGGTCCCCTTAATGGGCATTTAGTGCTTGTTTATGGCTCTTGCCTATCGTCGCGTCAAATCACCGGCCCCCGCCGCGACTTCGAGCACGCGCCGTGTGCGAGCCGACTCCACGCCGGGCGGCCGGGCCACCGAGTCAGGGAGACATGGAGGACACCATGACGAGCCGCATCCCCACGAGCAGACGATGGCGCCGCCGGGCCGCCGCGGCAGCCGGTGCGTTCGCGCTGGCCGGAGCCGCGGCCCTCGCCGCGCCCACGGCCGCGTCCGCGTCACCCGCCGCGACGACCGCCGTGACGACCTCCGCGCCTTCCGCCGGCCACGAGACGCGGACGGCTCCCTGCGACTCGGGCTACGTCTGCATCTACAAGGGCGACATCTGGGACGGCAGTTCCAACCACCCCATGGTCTACAGCTTCTACCGCTACGGCACGTACAACGTGGCCAACCTCATCGGCGACTACACCGTGGTGAACTGCCAGACGGGCGGCGCGGGGGTCAAGGGCTTCACGGGGTCCAACGGCACGGGCAGCGTGGCCTGGGACCTCAGCGTGAACAACTGCAACTCGGGCCTGTGGACCAGCCTCACGTCGACGAACTCCGTGCGGGTGTACGCCTGACCGCACGCGGTCCCGCACGCCCACGGCGCGACGGCGTCCGCGGTGCCCGGAGGTCGGTCGTCCGTGCACCGCGACACCGTCGCTCCTCAGACGAGGACGTTCTTGTGGAAGACGTTGGCGTACCGGTCGATGTCGCCGACGCTGGTGCGGGAGGCGAAGCCGAAGCACAGCCTGACCTCCCCGCCGGACGTCCTGGTCACCGCCATGCCCTCCGGCTCCCGGTAGACCAGTGACTTGCCCGCCTTGGTGAGGAAGCGCTCGACGGCCTTGCCGGTGTTCAAGTCGGTGGCCGTCACGAACGAGTCGATGTCGGCCGGGTCGGAGTGGCCCTCGCCGTCCAGCGTGTAGAGGTAGCTGCCGAAGACGGCGTACCCCTGGAACGTCACCGAGCCGTCGCCCAGCACGGGCTGGGTGATCTTCGCCAACTCGTCGGTGAACGTGCCGTTCTCGACGTCCATGCTGGAGAAGTCGTAGAGCCGGTAGGTGAACTCGCCCGCTTCCTTGCGGCGGATCAGGATGCGCTTGTTGACCGGGTCGGTGGCGCAGGTGATCGTCTTGCTGCCGGTGAAGAACTTCCTCACCCCGGACGGAGCCTTGCCGTCGGCGAACTTGAAGCGGGCCAGCGCCGTGCCGCGCCCGCCGTCGTCATCCGCGTCGGAGTCGCACTCGACCCAGACGAAGGTGTCCGAGCCGTTCGGTTCCGCGCCGATCGAGACTCCGTGCCCGGCGTTGTCGATGTGCATCCTGCCGGTGACCCTGCCGGACTCGTCGAGACGGTTGATGCACAGGTCGTCGCCCGAACTGCCGTCGCGTACCTGGGCGATGAACAGATGCCGGTTCTCGGTGTCGAACGCCATGCCCTGCATCGCGTGGTGCTTCTCGTGGAGCAGGACCTTGCGGAGGACGTCGTACGAGGGCTTGGACAGGTCGAAGCGCTTCGATGCCGGCACGGCGGCGGAAGCCGTGCCGACGGTCAGCGCTCCGGCCCCTGCGGCGGCGAGAGCGGTCGCGCCTCCCGCCTTGAGCAGACCGCGCCGTGAGAGCTTCCATCCGGGCATCGCAGTCCCCTTCTCGTCGTGGGTGGCCAGGGCGACGCCAGATCGTCGCGCACTCACCGCGAGTTGCGGGAGCGGGTGCCGGAATCCTGCGGAGATGTCGTGACGTAAAACATCCGCGGCCGGACGGGACGGAGCGGCCGGGCCGTCCTCACGTGATCAAGGCCGGGACCGGGTCGCAGGCAACCGAACCCGGCGTAGTCCCGTCCTCGCAGATGGGGGAGGCTGTACGGCACCCCCCCGAGAAGACACCCGAGAGGACGGAGAAGAGTCATGGGCTTCATCAGCTGGATCATCCTGGGCCTGATCGCGGGGGCGATAGCCAAGGTGCTTCTTCCCGGACGGGACCCGGGCGGCCTGATCGTCACGACGCTCATCGGCGTCGCCGGCGCGTTCCTCGGCGGCTGGCTCTCCGCCACCGTCCTCGACCGCCCCGTGGACAAGCAGTTCTTCGACCTCGCCACCTGGGTCGCCGCCATCGCCGGATCGCTGGTTCTGCTGATCGGCTATCGCATCTTCGCGGGAAACTCCCGGCGGTGACCTCACCTGCGGCCGTCGCGCCTGCGGCCGTGTCATCTGCGGACGTCTCGTCTACGGCTTGCCCGGGCCGCGGACCAGACCGGCGACGAAGGCCGCGAACGGAACGACCGCCAGGAAGACGCTGATACCGGTGCTGCCGCCGGTCACCAGCGTGAAGTTGCTCAGCACGAGCCACAGGCCCGTCAGCAGGCCGAACACGGCCAGGACCGGTGCGATTCTGGTCTGCCACAGCTTGCCCGGGGCGAGCTGCGGGTTGCGGACGAAGAACGTCACCACCGCGACCGAGGTTGTGAGCATGAGCAGCACCATGCCGACCGTCGCCACTCCCGCCAGCGAGCCGAAGACACCGACCAGCGGGTCGAGTTGCCCCAGCGCGCACACCGCGATGAGCAGCACGGCGGTCACCGTCTGGGCGAGGGACGAGACGTACGGGGAGCGGTGCCGCTCGTGCACCCGGCCGGCCGCGGCGGGCATCAGCCCCTTGCCGGCGAGGGTGAAGGTGTAGCGCGCGATGACGTTGTGGAAGGAGAGCACGCACGCGAACAGGCTGGTGAGCAGGAGCAGTTGCATCAGGTCCCGCAGCGTCGTCCCTACATAGGTCCGGGCGATGTCCATGAGCATGTTGCCGTCGCCGTCCAGGGTGTGCCGGGCCACGGTCGTGGCGTCGTCCACGCCCGCGGCCAGGACCAGGGCCCAGCAGGAGACGGTGTAGAAGACCCCGATGATGACCACGGCGAGATAAGTGGCCCTGGGAATGGTCCGCTCGGGCACGCGTGCCTCGTCGCGGAAGACGGCGGTCGCCTCGAAGCCGATGAACCCGGTGAGGGCGAACAGCACCGCGATGCCCAGCGGTCCGGAGAAGACCGCGTGCGGCGTGAAGGACTCGACGTTGACTCCGTGTGCGCCGCCGCGTGCGAAGACCGCGGCGTCGACGGCGACCATGACGCCGATCTCCAGGACGAGCGCCACGCCGAGGACCTTGGAGCTCAGGTCGATGTGCCGGTATCCGAGGAAGGCCACCAGCCCGGCGACCGCGAGCGCGGACGCCCACCAGGGGATGTGCGGGCCGCCGAACGACCGCACGGTGGAGTCCACCGCCCAGCCCAAGTACCCGTAGACGCCGACCTGGACGGCGGTGTAGGCGACGAGCGCGACACCGGCCGTGCCCACGCCCACGCGGTCGCCCAGCCCGCGGGTGGCGTAGGCGTAGAAGGCGCCCGCCTCCGGGACGTGCGGTGTCATGGTGACGAAGCCGACCGCGAAGACCAGCAGGATCAGCGACGCGAGGGCGAAGCCGACGGGGGCGCCCGCGCCGGGTCCGTTGCCGACGGCGAGCGGGACGTTGCCGCCGATGACCGTCAGGGGCGCGGCCGCCGCGATCACCATGAACACGATGGAGCCCGTGCCGAGGCGTCCGGTGAGGCCGGTGGGCGATATGGACCCGGTGGAGCCGGATCGGGAGAGATCGGACGCCATGAGGAACCCTTTCCTACGAGGGAGGCGGGGGAGCGGACGCGTACAACGCCGGGCGCCGGTCGCGCAGATAGGGGTTGCGCGCGCGGGCCGTCCTGACGGTCTCGGGGTCCACGACGGCGGTGAGCAGCCGGTTTCCATGGAGGGCCTCGGCGAGCACCGTCGCCGAGGGATCCACGATCGAGCTGCGGCCGACGTAGGTGAGCGTCCGTTCCGTCCCGTCGTGATTGATGTACGCGAGGTAGACCTGGTTCTCCCAGGCCCGTACGGCGAGAAGCCGTTCGGCGACGAACTCGAAGGGCTCCATCTGGGCCGTGGGCACTACCACCAGATCTGCTCCTGCCAGCGCGGCGGCCCTTACGGTCTCGGGGAACTCCACGTCGTAGCAGATGAGTAAGGCGATACGGAGGCCGCCGTAGTCGACGATCGACGTCAGGCGGTCGCCCGCGGTGAAGTACCTGCGGTCGAGTTCGCCGAAGAGGTGGCTCTTGCGGTGCCCGGCGATCACCGTGCCCGTCCGGTCGATGAAGTGGGCGCTGTTGTAGCAGGCGCCCGAGTCGGACTCCGGGGCGCCGAGGACGATCGCGATGCCGTGCTCGCGGGCGATGCGCCGCACCGGTGTGAGCAGGTCGGTGCGTGCCAGCTCCAGCACGGCGTCCCCGATGTCGTACCCGGTGATGAACAGCTCAGGAGTGATGAGGAGTTCGGCGCCGTCCTCGCGCGCGGCCCGGCAGGCCGCGTCGAGCTCCCGCAGGTTGGCGTCGACGTCACCGGGGGTCCCGGAGGTCTGAAGTCCGGCGATCTTCATGGGGGCGCTGCCTTCTCTGGTTCCGGGCCGGAACCGTCCAGGGCGGTCGTGCGGTTGCGGCCACATGGAAACATGCTCATTTTGATAAAGTATATGGTGTCCGAGGTCTCGATCACATAACGCCGGAGAACGGGAGAAGCGGTGCTGCGCCCTCACGACACAGTGGTGACCGGCCGCGCCGCGGTCCCTAGGCTGACTCGATGACCGAACGGGACGATTCCGCCGTGCCGTCAGTGCTGACGGGCGGGGCGGTCGGGGCCATCCGCCGGACCAGCGCCGTGGACACGGTCCGGGTGCGCATCTCCTTGGCGGTGGACCTCGGGCTGCTGGCCCCGGGCGAGCGGCTGCCCAATCCGCGCGAGACGGCCGCCGCTCTCGGCGTCGGCGAGATCACCGTCAGGCGGGCCTTCAGCTCCCTGGAACGGGAAGGCGTCGTGCGCCGTGCGCCGGGACGGACCGGCGGCACGTTCGTGTCCGACGAGCCTCGCCGCGGCACCGTGGCGGAGGTGACCGCCTACCACGAGGACAGCGAGCGCGTGCACCGCCTCATCGAGGAGCGGACCGTGCTGGAGACGGGACTGGCCCACCTCGCCGCGCAGCGCGCGACACCGGAGGCGCTCGCGGCCATGGACTCCTGCACCGCGGAGATGGACGAGGCCGGGACCTGGGCCGAATTCCACGCGGCGGACGAGCGG
The DNA here is from genome assembly GCF_012726265.1 of Streptomyces sp. HNM0575. Taxonomy (GTDB): domain Bacteria; phylum Actinomycetota; class Actinomycetes; order Streptomycetales; family Streptomycetaceae; genus Streptomyces. The sequence goes on from NZ_JAASAG010000005.1 coordinate 393,219, forward strand.
TTCCACTTCACCCTCGCGAACTGCGCGGGGACGACCGCTGCATTGGGCATGTACCGACGGGTGGTGAAGGAGCTGTACTCCTACTTCCTCCCGTATCCCATGGATTACCTGCGCAAGAGCAACGACGAGCACAAGCACATCCGCGCGGCCCTCGGCGCGCGCGACGCGTCCCTCGCCGCCGACCTGGCCTGCGCACACGTGACGGAACTGCACCGGAGCATGTACGTCGGTCTCGCCGGGCACGGGCACGGGCAGCGGGACGGACGGGGCGGCCCGCGCGGGACGGAGGCGGGCGAGTGATCAGAGCCTCGTCGGGTGCCCGGCGCGGGCGCCTGCCGTCGCACTGAGGCGTTCCTTCAACGCGGCGTTATCCGGGCCGCGATCGGGAGATGGTCGCTGCCGGTCGGGGGCAGGGCGCGGATCCGGCGGACCGTCGCCGAGCGGGCCATGACCTGGTCGATCCGGGCCAGCGGGAGTGACGCGGGGAAGCTGAAGGCGAAGCCGCGCTCCGCCACGTTCATGCGGGAGGTCAGCGGGCCGAGCCCCCTGTCGTCGACCGTGCCGTTGAGGTCGCCCAGCAGGATCGCCGTCCTGCGTTTCTCGGCGGCGAGGGCCCGGCCGAGCAGACCGGCGCTCTCATCGCGCCACGAGGATTCCAGGCCGCTCGCCCGGAGGCGGACCGAGGGCAGATGCGCGACGTACGCCGCGATCTCGCCCTGCGGTGCACGGACCACGGTCCGCAGCCCGCGGCGCCAGTCCTTCGGGACTCCCCGGGGCCTGATGTCCACGGGCCGCGTGTCGCTCAGGGGATGCTTCGACCAGAGCCCGACGCTTCCCCTGACCACGTGGTGCGGGTAGTCCGATGCCAGGGCCTTCTCGTAGGCAGGCAGCGCCCGGGGCACCAGCTCCTCCAGCCCGATGAGATCGGGCCCGGCACCGGCCAGTGTCCGGGCCGTACCCGCCGGATCGGCGTTCTCGTCACTGACGTTGTGCTGCACCACGGTCAAGTCGTGCGCGCCGGGCTTCACACCGGGCAGTAGCAGCCCCCCGAAGAGACACGTCCAGGCGGCCGCCGGCAGGAGCAGCGCGATCAGCGCGGTGACCGAGCGGCGCAGCAGCGCAAGGCCGAGCAGCACCACGGCCACCAGGCCCAGCCATGGCAGGAAGGCTTCCAGCAAACTGCCCAGGTGTCCCACGGAGTTGGGCACGGCCCGGTGAAACGTCAGCAACGCCGCCGTCACCACCGCGAACGCGGCGAGCACCCGCCCCCGCTTCCGGGCCGGCCGGCCCGTTGAGCTCTCGCGCGGCGCCCACCGCCATCGGCGCCGGAGGACCGTCCGCACCGCCGGCTCTGCCTGACCGCGCCTGCTCCACCACGACTCCCCTTCCATCTCGCCCAGGACGAGTCGCGAAGCGGATCCGGTTCCGCCGGCAAGTGCCAGGTCACGGTTCGGATCGTCCTGCAACCTTTCGAAGGCCTCACATGTCGCAAGTTGGTACATGAGTCAGCCAACTCGACGTCACGGGGGTTTCCTTGATGTTCTGCTTCAACTCGCCATATTTCCGGCCTTGCGCGCCGCGGCCCTGCGGCCCGGCGGCGGCCCGGCTCTTCACGGTCGACAGCCTCGTCAACGTCGACAGCTCGGTGAGAGGCCGTCGATGAAGCGGGCGATCACGTTGATCATCGCGCTGGTCGTCGCCATGCTGCCCCTGACGTCCGCGCAGGCCGCGGTCAAGAAGGCCAAGGCGCCGCTCAGTTGCGAGTCCCGGACGTTCACCTCCAGCGCGGGTCCGCGCTTCAACGACCCGGAGGACCCCGCCGCCCAGATGAAGATCATGGGCCCGATCATCGAGTCGATCGACAGCGCCGGGTGCGGGCAGACCATACGGGTCGCCATGTACTCGATCAGCAGCGCACGGCCGGGCCCGGAGTTCGCCGACGCCCTGATAGCCGCACACCGGCGCGGCGTCATCGTCAAGGCGCTGATGGACGCCCACAGCGACAACGCGATCTGGCAGTCGATGGTTGCCGAGCTGGGCAACGACCCGCGGGCCTCCAGCTTCGCCGCGCTGTGCCCGGGCGGCTGCCTGACCCACTTCAGCGGCTCTTCCCTGCACGCGAAGTACTACATGTTCAGCGGAGGGCTGGATGCGAACCGGACAGTGACCGTCAGCAGCGCCAATCCCACCTCGGCCCAGGCGGGTACCGCGTGGAACAGCAGCGCCACCGTCAAGGGCAACGTCGCCCTGTACAACTCCTACCTCCGCTACTTCACCGCCATGGCGAAGGGAGCGCTGGGCGGCCCGGGCCCGCTGGCGCCCGACTACTACTCCACCGGCGGCAAGGCCGCCAGGGCGCTGTCCCCGCCCTCGTACCAGTGGCCCAAGGCCCGCAGCAGAAGCGACACTTGGGTCGACTTCCTGAACAACGTCAAGGCGCCGGCCACCGTGAACATCGCCATGTTCGAGTGGACCTCTCACGGGAAGCCGGGCGACCGGAACTATCTCGAACTGCCGAAGAAGCTGGTGAGCCTGGCACGGACCGGCGTCAAGATCCACATTCTGATCACCGCCGGCCAGGTCGACGACAGCGTGCAGAGCTACCTGAGGAACCGGCCGGGCATCGACGTGCACGACACCAGCCGCGGCACCGACGCGAACGGCAACGCGCTGCACTACACGCACAACAAGTACATGACGGTCAGCGGTGGTTACGCGGGTGCGGCCGATTCCAGGATCGTGTTCGTGGGTTCCTCGAACTGGACGAGCAACGGCGTCTGGCACAACGACGAGACGGACCTGAAGCTGGTCGGCAGGTCCAGCTACGACACGTTCATGACGGACTGGCGGAACCAGTACGAGCGTTGCTGCGGGACCGCGGGGCGGCAGTCGGTCGCCGAGGACCGCGCGGAGAACGCGGCACCGGAGATCCCGGTCGATCCGAGGCAGGCGAAGGAGTAGGCGCTCAGCGTCGCAGTGCGCGGCGCGCGAGCCAGTTGCCGAGGAACTGGCCGGCCTGCACGATCACGACGATGGTCGCGACGGTGATGTAGACGACGGGCCAGTTGTAGCGCTGGGAGCCGTAAGTGATGGCGAAGTCGCCCAGGCCGCCGCCGCCGAACAGGCCGGCCTGGGCGGACATGTCGACCACGGCGACGAAGATGAAGGTGTAGCCGAGGATGATCGGGCCGAGGGCCTCGGGGATCAGGACGGTGATCAGGATGCCGGCCCGCCGGGCTCCGGCCGCGCGGGCGGCCTCGATGACCCCGGGATCGACGGTGAGCAGGCTCTGTTCGACGATGCGGCTGACGGCGAACGCGGCTGCGAGCGACAGGGCGAAGGTGACCGCGTCGGTCCCGATCGTGGTGCCGATGGTGTGCAGCATGAGCGGCTGGATGGCGGTCAGGAAGATGACGAAGGGCACCGGACGGACCACGTTGACAAGGACGTTGACCACGACGAACACCGCGCGGTTGCCCAGCAGGTTCCCCGGCCTGGTCGCGTACAGCACCAGTCCGAGCCCGAGCCCGAGCACGCCCCCCGCCGCGAGGGAGACGAGCACGATGTAGAACGTCTGCCGGATCGCCTCCCGGTAGACCGGCAGGTTGGTGATGAACTCGTCCACGTCAGGGGTTCTCCTCGATCAGGTCGACGCCCTCGGCGCGCAGCGCGCCGAGGGCCGCGTCGACGGCGGCCGGCTCGCCGGCGAGTTCGAAGGTGAGGCTTCCGACCGGCCGTTCCTGCACTTCGCCGATGCCGCCGAAGATGATCTCGGCGGCGACCTCGTGATCCGCGAACACGCGGGCGACCTCGGTCTGGAGCCCGGCGCGGTCCTGGATCCGGATCGAGACGATCCGGCCGGTGTGCTTGCGGCGCAGCCGTGCCAGCGTGGCCTCGGAGGGGCGTTCGCGCAGCGTGGTGCCGATCAGGCGCGCTGTCTCCTCCGCCTGCGGGCGGGCGAACACGTCGTAGACACTGCCCTGTTCGACGATGCGCCCGCCGTGGAGCACGGCGACCCGGTCCGCGACGGCGCGGATCACGTCCAGCTCATGGGTGATGATCACGATGGTGACGCCCAGTTTCCGGTTGGCGCGGCGCAGGACCGCCAGCACCTCGCCGGTCGTCTGCGGATCGAGCGCGCTGGTCGCCTCGTCCACCAGCAGCAGCGCGGGCTCGGTGGCAAGCGCGCGGGCGATGCCCACGCGCTGCTTCTGCCCTCCCGACAGCTGCTCGGGGTGGTCGTGCGCGCGGTCGAGCAGGCCGACGAAGTCCAGCAGCGCGGCGACCCTGCGGTCCCGCTCCGCCCGGTCGACCCCGGCGACCTTGAGCGGATAGGCGACGTTTCCCGCGACCGTGCGGGACCGGAAGAGGTTGAACTGCTGGAAGACCATGCCGATGTCGCGCCGCACCTTCCGGCGGCTCCGCTCGTCCAGCGCCGTGAGGTCGTGGTCGCCCACGCGCACCGTGCCGGACGTCGGGGACTCCAGGCCGTTGATGAGCCGTACCAGGGTGCTCTTGCCCGCCCCGGACTGCCCGATGATGCCGAAGACCTCTCCTCGCCGGATGTCCACGTCGACGTCGTCGAGGGCGGTGAACGGCGTGCCGCGCCTGCCTTTGCCGGGGAAGGCCTTGTGCACGTGCTCCAAGCGCACATGTGTCTGCGCCTGCTCCTGTGCCTGCCCGCCGGACGACTCGCTCCCGGTCGCCAACTCCTCTTCCGCCACGGTCACTTCTTCGCCGCCTCGGCCTGCTTCTCGACGGTCGCGAGCTCGGAACGCAACTTCCCGGGGGACTGCTCGCCGAAGACCGCGGTGCCGCTGTTGGCCTTCTGCACGCCCTTGCGCACCGACGGATCCCGGTAGAGCGCGGCGAGCTTGCGGTACGTTGGGTTGTCCTTGTCGCCGGGCCGGGAGGCGAAGACGTTCACGTACGGCGCGGCGACGGCGCTCTTGGGGTCGTCCTGGAAGATCGCGTCCGACTTCGACAGCTTGGCGCTGGTCGCGAAGTTGTTGTTCACGATCGAGGCGGCGACCGAGCCGCTCTGTACCGCCCCGGCGGTCTGCGACGCGTCCAGGGTCACCACGTCGACCTTGTGCGTCTTGATGTCCGACGTGCCGGAGAACGTCGTACCGCCATCCTTGAGCGTGAGCAGCTTCGCCGCCTGGAGCACGAGGAGGCCCCGCGCCTCGTTGACGGCGTCGTTGGGAATCGCCACCTTCGCCCCGTCCGGCAGCGCCGACAGCGACTTGTACTTCAGCGAGTACAGCGGCAGCGGGTAGACAGCCGTCGCGCCGACCGGCTGAAGGTTCTCGTGCGCCGTGACGTTGTAGTTCGCCAGGTACTGGATGTGCTGGAACTGGTTCAGGTCCAGGCGCTTCTCCGCCAGGGCCGGATTGGGCTGGCTGTAGTCGGTGAAGTTGACGTACTTCACGTTCACGCCCAGCTTCTTCTTCGCCAGCGCGGCGAACGTCTTCCAGTACGGCTGCGATCCGTCGGTGACACCGATGCTCACCGTCCTGGATTTCGCCCCGCCGCCGAGGGAGAGGGCCAGCGCGACGGCAAGCCCCGCGATCAGTACCACTGCGACGGACGCCGACCATGCGATGCGGCGGCGGTTCCACCGGCGGGGCGGCAACTGCGGTTCATTCGACGGCTCATCCGCTGTCGACGACTCGGACGACTCGGACATGACAGGACCTCCAGTGCGGTGTGTGGTCGAGGGCGCTCGGGCCGGCTCTCCGGCCGCCGATCGCCCCGTTCGGCTCGTTCGGTCGTTCGGCTGGTTGGGTCGTTGGGCTGGTTCGGTCGTTCAGCTCAGCAACTCCCGTACCAGCGCGCCGACTTGCTCGGTCTCGACGAGGAACCCGTCGTGGCCGCAAGGGGATTCGATGACCCGGACCCGGTCCGCGCCGGCGATGCCGGCGGCCAACTCCGCCTGCTGGGCGAGCGGGTAGAGCCGGTCGGAGTCCACCCCCGCGACGAGTGCCGGGACGTTGATGCGCCGCAGCGCCGAGGCTGTGCCGCCGCGGTCGCGGCCGACGTCGTGCCGGTTCATCGCTTCGCTCAGCCGTACGTAGCTGGCCGCGTCGAACCGCCGCACCAGCTTGTCGGCGTGGTGGTCGAGATAGGACTGCACGCGGTAACGGGGCCCCTTGCCCGGCTCTTCGTCCTCCTCCTGCTCCAACCGTCCGAAGCGCGCCTGGAGTTCGGGTTCGGCGCGGTAGGTGAGATGGGCGATGCGGCGGGCGACGCCCAGGCCGCGGTGCGGCCCGCGTCCGGGTCCCGCGTCGTGGTAGTCGCCGCCGCGCCACCCGGCGTCCGCGCGGATCGCCTCGATCTGCGCGGACGACCAGGCGATCTGGTCCGCGGACGCGGCCGCCGGGCAGGCGAGCAGCAACAGGGCGCCCACCCGGGCCGGTTGGGCCGCCGCCCACTCCAGCGCCCGCATCCCGCCCATGGACCCGCCGACGACGGCCGCCCAGCGCTCCACGCCGAGCGCGTCGGCGAGCAGCGCCTCGGCCGCCACCTGGTCGCGCTGCGTCAGAGACGGAAAGGCGCTGCCCCAGGGGCGGTTGCCGCCCGGTGCCGGCGAGGCCGGGCCCGTACTGCCCTGGCAGCCGCCGAGCACGTTGGGCGCGACGACGAACCACCGGTCGGTGTCCAGCGCCCGCCCCGGCCCGATCAGCCCGTCCCACCAGCCGGGGGTCGGGTGCCCCGGGCCCTCCGGCCCTGCGGCGTGGCTGTCGCCGGTCAGCGCGTGCAGTACCAGCACGGCGTTGGAGGCGTCGGGCGCGAGACGGCCCCATGTCTCGTACGCCAGCCGCACGGTGGGGAGTCGACCGCCCGATTCGAGGGGCAACGGGTGCTGCGTGCCGGTGACGAGGTCCGCCCAGCGGCGCCTGCCCACCGGGTCTCCCTCCCGCCAGGCGCCCGTGGCGGGAGGGAGGCGTGGGCTCGGCGTACGGGCGGGGCGCGGCGTTCGCTCGGGACCCGGCGTACGCGTGGGGCCCGGCAGGCGCGGCACGACGGCCCCGCCGTCCCCGCTCTCCTCGCCCGTGGTGCCCGCAGAGCCCGCGGTGCCCGCAGTGCCACCGGTGCCCGTCGTACCCGCACCAGTCGTGCCGCCCCCGGCGCCCGCCACGAGACCGTCGGGCCCACCGCGCTTCGCGCCGCTCAGGAGGCGGCGCCCTTCGCCGCACGGAAGCCGCTCTCCAGGTCGGCCTTCAGATCGTCGATGTGCTCCAGTCCGGCCGAGAGCCTGACCAGGCCGGGATGCGTACCGGTCGCGGCCAGTTGTGCCTCGTCCAGCTGGCTGTGGGTGGTCGAGGCGGGGTGAATGATCAGGCTGCGGACGTCGCCGATGTTGGCGAGGTGGCTGAAGAGGCCGACGGCGTCGACGAAGCGCTTGCCCGCCTCCACGCCGTCCCGCAGCTCGAAGGAGACCACCGCGCCCGCGCCGCGCGGCAGATAGCGGCGGGCCGCCTCGTACCAGCGGTTGGACGGCAGCCCCGGGTAGTGCACGGCGGAGACCTCGTCCCGCTGTTCCAGCCACTCGGCGAGTTCCTGCGCGTTGGACGAGTGCCGCTCGATGCGCAGGCTGAGCGTCTCGACGCCCTGGAGCAGCAGGAACGCGGAGTGGGGCGCGATCGCGGGCCCCAGGTCGCGCAGGAGCTGGACGCGCAGCTTCACGGCGAACGCGCTGGGTCCCAGGTCCGGCCAGTAGCGCAGGCCGTGGTAGCTGGGGTCGGGGGAGTGGAAGTCGGGGAAGCGCTCGGCGTGTTCGCCGAAGTCGAAGGTTCCGCCGTCCACCACGACGCCGCCGATGGTGGTGCCGTGTCCGCCCAGGAACTTCGTGGCGGAGTGCACGACGATGTCCGCGCCGTGCTCAAGAGGCCGCAGGAGATAGGGAGTCGGCACCGTGTTGTCGACGATCAGCGGCAGCCCGGCCTCGTGGGCGGCGTCGGCCACGGCGCGCACGTCGAGGACGTTGCCGCGCGGATTGCCGAGCGTCTCCGCGAACAGCGCCTTGGTCTCCGGCCTGATGGCCGCCCGCCACGCCTCGATGTCGTCGGGGTCGTCGACGAAGGACACCTCGATGCCGAACTTGGGGAGGGTGTGCCGGAAGAGGTTGTACGTGCCGCCGTACAGCGAGGTGCTGGAGACGATGTGGCTGCCCGAGCCCGCCAGCGTCAGGATCGCCAGGGTCTCGGCCGCCTGCCCCGAGGCGAGCGCGACCGCCGCAACTCCCCCTTCCAGCGCGGCGATCCGCTGTTCGAAGACGTCCTGCGTGGGGTTGTGGATCCGGGTGTAGATGTTGCCCGGCTCGGCCAGCGAGAACAGGTCGGCCGCATGCCGGGTGTCCCGGAACGCGTACGACGTCGTCTGGTAGATCGGCACCGCCCGCGCCCCCGTGGTCGGGTCGGGCTCGGCTCCCGCGTGGATCTGCCGGGTCTCGAAGGACCAGTTGGCCCCCTCCTCGGGCTGCTGGGCGGGTTCGGCGGTGTGCCCGCCGGTGATGGAGTCGACGGGCTGCTGCTCACTCATGTCTTTCCCTCGTGGATGTGGACGTGGACGGGTGGGTGGACGTGGACGGGTACGCGGACGGGTGGGTCGGTGGATTCCGGAAGGATCCGGGATGTTCCGGTCGATGTCGGGCAGCGGCTGTGCGCAGTGCGGTCGCGGGAGTTCGCGGTGGCCGAGCGGGGACGAAGTGCCGAGGTCGCCCGAGGAGGAGGCGCCGACGACGCGGGACCGGGACGGCGTTGCGGCGAGGACGTTGCGGCGAAGACGTTCCGGCGAAGAGGCCGGGGAGCCTCAGGGCGGCGGCTCGGAACCGCCGTGCCACCGGCCGCGCCCCTGCTCGTACCGCGTCCGGAGCCGTCAGCGAGCTGGGGCCCGTAGGCCGCTGCGCTCGCCCCGTGGGGGAGGGCTCCCGCGCACTGGACCGACTGTCGGCGTACGAAGGCGGAAGCGGGGAATCGAGGGTGCCGTCGGCCGGGCCACGCCGTGTCGCCCGCGCCGCCTGGAAGAGCCGGTGGCGCCGGGGATCTCAGCTACATCGAGTGGCGGCGACGCAGGGTCGATCCGCGGCACATCGCGACGTGAATGCATCGGACTCGCGCATGACCTCGAAATTAGTGACGCCCCACTGACCGGTCAACGGCCGCCCCGGGCCCCGGCCGGCATTGCAACAGGGGCTTCGCAGCAGCGCAATTCGGGGTTACGCGGAGGTCATGCGCGGACGGAAGACGGGGCCTCAGCGGCAACGGCCGCGACCGCGGCGGGACATGGGGCTCGCCGCGGACCCGGCTGTGACGTCCGGTGAGGTCGGTGACGCACCTGCCGTGGCGAGTGCTTCACACACGCATCGGCAGCCGGGCGGCAGGGGGCAGTGGGGCCGCGCCGGGGTTCGCCCGGAACGAATCGATGATCAGTGCTGCGAGCCGACGCGTCGCCGCGGCCTGTGCCGCCGGGGAGCCCGCGCGGACGCCATGGCTCGCCTGCACGGCGAGGACGACGTCCTCCAGTACGACGTCCGCCCGCAGTTCGCCGCTCGCCTTTGCACGCCGGATCAGTTCGAGCAGCCCGCGCACCGTCCGGTCGCGATCGGCGGTGAACTCGGCGCTGCGGGAGAGCTGCGCGATGACGGCCCGGACCCGCGGGTCGCCGCCGTACGCAGTCACGAGCCTTTCGACCGCCAGGGACAGCCCCTGCCACGGGTCACTCGCCGTGAGCCCCTCCTCGACGACCGTCGAGCACAGGGACATCTCCTCGCCGAAGGCGGCGGTGAACAGCGCCTGCTTGGTGGGGAACCGCCGGTAGACGGTGGCGGGGCCGACCTCGGCGAGCCTGGCGATCTCCCGTACCGGCACGGAGAGTCCACCGGTGGTGAAGGCCAGCCGGGCCGCCGCCAGGATGCGTTCGCGGTTGTCGCCCGCGTCCGAACGCAACCGACTCACTTCGCTCGTCACGCTCTCACTTTAGCCAGGCCGCCCGTCCGGCCCGCCTACGTTCGGCGCCATGAGAACAGTCCAGTACGCCGAGTACGGCCCGCCCGGTGTCCTCCGCATCGTCGAGGAGCCGGAACCGCACGCGGGCCCGGGAGAGATCCGCATCGCCGTACGCGCATCGAGCGTGTCACCGGGGGAGGTGCGCAGCCGGTCCGGAGCGATGCGGGAGGTGCTGCCGGCGGTCTTCCCCGTCCGGACCGGCTACGACGCCGCGGGCGTGGTCGACGAGTTGGGCGAGGGCGTGACCGGTACGCGGGTCGGGGACGAGGTCTTCGGCGCGACCGCGATGACCGCCCGCGGCTCCAACGCCGACCACGTCAACCTCGCCATGTGGGCCCGGAGACCGGCCGGGTGGACGTGGGAGGAGGCGGCGGGGGCGACGGGTGCCGTCGAGACGTCCTTCCGCGTCCTGGACCGGCTCGCGGTGGGCGCCGGGCACACCGTGCTGGTGCACGGCGCGGCGGGCGGTACCGGCAGCGTCGCCGTGCAGCTCGCGGCCGCGCGCGGCGCGACCGTGCTGGGCACCGCGAGCGAGCACAACCACGGCTTCCTGCGTTCCCTCGGCGCGGAGCCGACGACGTACGGGCCGGGGCTGGCCGAGCGGATCCGCGCACTCGCGCCGTCGGGTGTGGACGCGGTCTTCGACTGTGCCGGGGGCGTGCTGCCCGACCTGGTCGCCATCGCCGGCGACCCGGCCCGCGTGGTGACGGTCGCGGACATCACCGCCGCCGCCCACGGCGTGCACATGTCCCATACGGCGCCGGGCGCTTCCGTGGGTCCTCCCGATCCGCCCGCGGCACACGGCCTGGCGATCGCGGTCGAACTGGCCGAGCAGGGTCGGCTGCGCATCCCCGTCGCGGGGGCATTCCCACTGGCCGAGGTCGCTGCCGCCCACGCGCTGAGCGAAGGCGGCCACGCCCGCGGCAAGATCGTGCTGCTGCACTGATCCGCGCTGCACTGACCCGCGCTGACTCTCCGTACGCCGGCAGCGGATCGGCGTTCCGCGCGAGGTGATCGTGCTCCGGCGTCTGCCCGAACCGCGCATCGGCGTTCCACCCGAGGTGATCGTGTTCCGGCGTTCCGTCCGCCGCTGCGCGGAGCGGCGGGCGGACTCAACGGCGACTGCTTCACCGGCGGCCGTCAGTACGCCGAGCGCAGCAGTTCGAGGACCTGGGGCTCGGTCGGCTGCCGTGGGGCGTTGCGCGTGACGGGGTCTGTCACCGCGCCCGCGGCGACAGACGGCAGCAGCTGCCGGGTCGTGCGCAACTCACGCAGCGGCCTCTTGACGTCGACCGCGCCGGAGATCTCGCGCACGGCCCCTATCGCGGCCCGCGCCCAGTCGCCGTCGGAGGGCGGATCCAGGCGCAGCGCCCTTGCCGTCGTCTCGTACGCGCCGGCGGCGTCCGGAGCGCTGAACTCCATGACCTCCTCCAGCACGGCCGCCAGCGCGACACCGTGCGGGGTGCCGGTGTGGGCGGTGAGCGCGTGGCCGATGCCGTGGACCAGGCCGAGGCCGGAGAGCGTGAGGGCCTGTCCGGCGAGATGTGCGCCCATCATCAACTCGGCGCGTGCGTCGAGGTCGGAGCCGTCGCGGTACGCGGCGGGCAGCGCCCGGCCGACCATGGCGACGGCCTGTGTCGCATGCGCGGCGGAGACCGGGCTCGCCCCGCGCGAGGCGAGCGACTCGATGGCGTGCACCAGCGCGTCGATGCCGGTGGCCGCGGTGACGTGCGCGGGCAACCCCAGCGTCAGCTCGGGGTCCAGCAGCGCGACCCCGGGCTTGACCGACGCGTGCCCGAGATAGACCTTGCGGCAGGCCGCGGTGTCCTCGATGACGCCGAACCCGTTGGTCTCCGCTCCGGTGCCGGAGGTGGTGGGGACGGCGACGAGCGGGAGACCGTCGGCGGCCTCCCACAGCGCGTCGGCGTCGGCGGCCCGGGCGTCCGGGTTGCCGACGAGCAGCGCGATGCCCTTCGCCGCGTCGAGCACGGAGCCGCCGCCCAGGGCGACGACCGCGGCGCGCCCGAAGCGCCGGGCCCGTGCCGCGCCCGCGTCGACGTCGCCGGTGGACGGGTTGGGCGAGATCTCGTCGTGGACGGCGTACTCCATGCCGGCGACGTTCAGCACCTTCAGCAGCCGGTCGACGACGCCCGCGGTTCGCAGCCCGCGGTCGGTGACGACGAAGGCGCGCGGATGACCGGTGGCGGCGATCAGCTCCGGCAGCCGGCCGAGGCGGCCGGGGCCGAACTCGATGCGGCAGGTCGGCTCGATGCTCAGCGGCGCGAGGCTGTCGCGCTCGGGGAATGTCATGGAGGGCTCCTGGCGCTGAGGGTGAGGTTCAGGCGGTGAGGGCCGCGTCGCCGAAAGCGGTCGCCGGGCCGGGAAGGCGGAACTCGCGTCCGGCGAGCGCCTCGTAGAGCCGTACCGGGCTCATCTCGCCCGCCAGATCGCCGTGTTCGGCCTTGGAGCGGCGGTAGATCTGCTCGACCAGCGCGGAGAGCTCGGTGGCGACGCCGAGGTCACGCCCGACGTCGACGGCGAGACCCAGGTCCTTGCACGCCAGCGCCATCGCGAACGAGTCGTCGTAATCGCCGTCCGCCAGCACGGACATGATGTCGTTCTCCAGGAAGTGCGACGCGGCCGGGCTGGCCAGCAGCGAGCCGCGCAGCACACCGAGGTCCACACCCGCTTTGGCGCCCATCGCCAGCACCTCGGACGTGACCACGAGATGGCTGAACCACAGCAGATTGATCATCAACTTGACGGTGTAGCCGGTGCCGGGCGGGCCCACGTGCAGGACCTTCTCCGGATCGCCCATCGCCTCGAACACGGCCAGCGACGCACGGAAGTCGTCGTCCGTGCCGCCGGCGAATATCTGGAGTGTCCCGGCGTCCGCGCCGCGCGCCATGCCGCTCACGGGCGCGTCGAGCCTGCGCACCCCGCGGGCGTCCAGGACCTCGGCCGCCACGCGCTCGGCGGCAGCCGGAGTCGACGTCGACATATCGGTCCACAGGGCGCCGGGTGTCAGGGCTGAGGCCGCTCCGCCGTGCAGCAGCACCTCCTCCACGACCCGCGGACCGGGCAGCATGGTGATCAGCATTTCGGTGCCTTGGGCGCAGGCGGCGGGCGTCGCGGCCCAGCGGGCGCCCAGCGCCAGATGCTCGGCGGCGGCCTCAGGCCTGGAGTCGTGCACGGTGACCAGGTGTCCCGCGCGGATCAGATGGCGGGCCATGTGGCGACCCATGTTGCCCAGGCCGATGAAACCGATCCTCATCGTTGTCCTCGCAGCGGTGAGAGGTGAACGGGGGAGAAGTGCGGGAAGGAAGCGGGAGGGAAGACGGGTGCGTGAATCGGCGGCGGTTCAGGCGAGGTTGATCCAGGTGGTCTTGAGCGCGGTGTACGCGTCCAGAGCGTGCAGCGATTTGTCGCGGCCCGCGCCGGTCGCCTTGAAACCGCCGAACGGCGTGATGACGTCGCTGGCGTCGAAGGTGTTGACCCAGACGGTGCCGGCGCGCAGCCGGCTTGCGGTGCGGTGCGCGACCGTCACGTCGCGCGTCCACACCGAGGCCACGAGCCCGAAGTCGGTCTGGTTGGCGAGCCGTACGCCCTCGTCCGTGTCGCCGTCGTACGTCACGACCGCCAGGACCGGGCCGAAGATCTCCTCCTGGCCCACGGCGGAGGTGTTGTCGACCCCGTCGAGCACGGTCGGCTGTAGATAGGTGCCGCCGGTCCCGGCGAGAGTGCGCTCGCCGCCGAGGAACAGGGTCGCGCCGTCCCGGGTGCCCTGCTCGACGTACCGGAGGATCCTGCCCAGTTGGTGCTCGTCGACGATCGGTCCCATCACCGTGGCCGGGTCGAGCGGATCGCCGACGCGGAAGGTCTCGTCGGTGATCCGGCGTACTTCGTCGAGGAGTCGGTCCTTGACGCTCGCGTGGACGACGACTCGTGAACCGGCGTTGCAGGTCTGGCCCGCGTTGTAGAAGACGCCCCACGCGACGGCGGACGCCGCGGCCCCGATGTCGGCGTCGGCGAGGACGAGCTGGGGTGACTTGCCGCCCGCTTCGACGGCGACCTGCTTGCCGTTGGACTCCCCCGCGTAGACCTGGAACAGCCTGGCGACCTCTGCCGAGCCCGTGAAGGCGATCTTGTCGACGTCGGGGTGTCGGCCGAGGGCCTGTCCCGCGACCTCGCCCCGGCCCGGGACGACGTTCAGCACGCCGTCGGGCAGCCCTGCCTCGGTGGCCAGCGCGGCGAGCCGCAGCGCGGCCAGCGAGGTCTGCTCGGCGGGCTTGAGCAGGACGCTGTTGCCCGTGGCGAGAGCCGGGCCGAGCTTCCAACTGGCGATCAGCAGCGCGTAGTTCCACGGCACGACGGCCGCGACGACGCCCAGCGGCTCCCGGCTGATGAGCGCGAGCGCGTCGCCGGGGGTCGGTGCGATCTCGTCATAGGTCTTGTCGATCGCCTCGGCGTACCAGGCGATCGTCTCGGCGGCCTTGTCGACGTCGACGCGGACCGACGCGGTGATCGGCTTGCCCATCTCCAGCGTGTCGAGAAGCGCCAGCTCTTCGGCGTTCGCGCGGATCAGCTCCGCCCAGCGCAGCAGCGTCCGCTTGCGCTCCTTGGGCGGCAGCTCGCGCCACCGGCCGTCGTCGAAGGCGGCACGCGCGCCGCGCACCGCACGGTCGATGTCCTCGGCACCGCACGACTGGACCTGCGCGAGCGGCGCGCCGTCGCGCGGCGAGACCGATGTGAAGGCGTCGCCGGACAGGGCGTCCGTGAAGGCGCCGTCGATGAACGGCCGGGTCTCGAACCTGAGTTGCTCCGCGGCGGTCAGCCACTCCTCGTAGGAGCGTGCCAGCAGCTCCTCGATGCCGTACGCGGCGTTCTGCGACGTCACTTGATCCTCCAGCGGTCGACCGCGTCCTCGTCCAGTTCCACGCCGAGGCCCGGCCCGTCCGGCACCTCGAGGTCTCCGTCGCCGTTGACTCGCACCGGCTCGGCGAGCATGAAGTCGCGGTGTTCGGGGGTCCAGCCGGGCGGGTCGTACGGGAACTCGAAGAACGGGCCCCCGCCGACGCCGGCGGACACATGCAGATTGGCGAGCAGGCCGATGCCGTTGGTCCAGCTGTGCGGGGTGAACTGACGGTGCTTCAGCAGCGCCAGCTCGGCGAGGGTGCGGGCGCGGTGCATGCCGACCGCCAGGACCACGTCCATCTGGTAGACGTCCAGCGCGTCCTCTTCGAGAAAGCGCAGCAACTCGGCCGTCGAACGGTGCATCTCACCGGCCGCGATCCGCACCCCCGGGTTCTCGGCGCCCAGCCGCTTGAAGCCGTCGAGATCGGCGTACGGCAGCGGCTCCTCGACCCAGAAGACATCCAGCTCCGCCAGCCGTGCCACGGTCTTGCGCGTCCCGGCGAGATCGGAGGCGTGCGCGGTGTCGCCCGCCATCCGCCAGGACTGGTTGAGATCGACCATGATCTCGAAGCCCTCGCCCAGCTCCTCGCGCACCGCACGTACCGCCGCGACGCCCTCGTCGATCCTGTTCCGGTCGATACGGATCTTCATGGCCCGGAAGCCCGCATCGCGGACCTCAAGCGCCGTCGCCACCCGCTCCTCGGGCGACTTCAGCTCGCCGGACGAGGCGTAGGCCGGCAGCTTCTTGGCGGCGTTGCCGAAGAGTTCGGCGACGGGCCTGCCGTGGACCTTGCCGATGACGTCCCACAGCGCGGCCTCCAGCGGCCAGTAGTGCGCGCCGTGGAAGTTGGCGGTCTCGATCGCCCTTACGTGCCGGGTGATGTCGAGCGGATCCTCCCCGACGAACAGCGGCTTGTACGTCTCGAAGCCGTCCATGCGGTCGCCGGAGCCGATGCCGGTGACGCCCTCGTCGGTCTGCACGCGGACGATCGTGGCGTCGAAGTGGCGGCGCGGCTCCGGATCCCATGCGGCACGGAACGGTGGATCGAGCTCCAGGCGCAGCCGGTCCAGCGTGATGTCGGTGATCTTCATCGGGCGAGCACCTCGGCGCCGGGCGTGTAGAAGGGGTTCGCCGGGCCCTCCGCCGCGGCGGCCAGCACATCGCCCACCGTGGGCGTGGAGCGCACGGCGGCCTCGATCGCCCGATGGGCGGCGGTGCGCTGGTTGAGGAACGACTCGTCCAGGTCGTCGACGGCCGGGTCGACCCAGACTGCGGCGATGATCAGCAGTTCGTCCGCCTCCGATGCCGGGATCAGACCGGCCTCGACCGCGTCCGCGACGCCGCGCGCGAGCCCTGCCTGGGCGGAGCCCCAGGTGGCGCGCTCATGCAACTCGCCCGACGCCGCTGCCTTGTTGACGAACAGGGTCAGCGGCTTCACCGGCACGGAAGGCCGTACGACCGTCATGAACGGCACATGCCCCGTGGTCGGCGTCGCCAGCGCGGCCGCCCACGCCGTCTCGACCGGGCCGCCCTTGCGTCCGATCACTGCGTTCGTGTGGGCGGCGTTGGCACCCGCGCCGACGAAGGACTCGCCGACGAGCGCGGTGGGGGCGAAGGACATGAGATCTCCTGGCTCCTGGGAGGCGGGCCGCTGCCGGGAGGAACCTCGCAATCGCGGCAGTTCGTCCGGCCCGATGCGGCGAAACTAGGTCCGGCGCCGTGCCGCCGCAAGGCCGTCGGGGGGAATTGCAACGCGGGTTGCTTTCCCGGCAACTCCCGTACTTGACCTGCACGTTCCTCTTGGTTTCGGCGTCGGCGCGAGCGCCTAGGATGACGCGCGTGACCGAGTCGTCCACCACCCCGCAGCGCGGACACGGCCTCCGCCGTGACATCGACCTCCTCGAGGCACTCGCCTCGGACGAGGCACAGAGCGCCGGCGGCCTCGGAGTCGTACGGCTGGCACAGCTCGTCGGCCGTGAGAAGACCCAGGTCTCCCGGGCGCTCAAGGCCCTGACGGCCGAGGGAATCGTCGAGCGGGACCCGGACACGCTGGAGTACCGCCTCGGCTGGCGGCTGTTCTCGATGGTGGCGCGCACCACCGGGAACCGTCTGGTGAGGGTGGCCGAGCCGGTCATGCACGCGCTCTGCGCCGAGATCGAGGAGACCAGCCATCTGTGCGTGCTCAGCGACCGCGAGGTGCTCACGCTGCTCTCCGTCTCCGGGCACTCCTTCCGCGTGCACGGCTGGGAGGGCCGCGGAGTGCCGGCGTGGCAGACCTCCGCCGGACGGGTCCTGCTGGCCGACACCACACCCGACGAGCTGTACGTCCGCTTCGGCACCGCCGGCACGGGAGAGCTGGCCGTGCCCGAGGTGTGGCGGCTGATACAGGAGGCGGTCCGGCTGGGCTATGCGCGCGTCGACGAGGAGTTCGAGGCCGGGCTCGTCGGAGTGTCGGCGCCGGTACGCGACTTCCGCGGCCGGGTCGTGGCGGCGATCAACATCTCCGCGCCCAAGTCCCGCCTCGGCCGGCGGCTCGACCAGGCCGGCCGTACGACGGCCGCGGCGGCGGCCCGCGTCTCGGCGCTGATGGGCTGGGAGCCCCCGCGCACCTTGCCAAGGGGCCACCGCCTCACCTGAGTTGTGGACCTCGGACCTCGGACCTCGGACCTCGGCACCTGAGCTGTGCACCTCGGCGAGGCAGTGCGGAGTTCCGGCGCTGCTCGGGCATGCGCCCGCCCGGCGCGGGTGCGTGATGTGCGTGCAGGCGATGGAAGTGGCGTGCCGCCGACGGAAGTCACGTGCTGCGGACGGAAGTTGGGTGCCGCCGACGGAAGTCACGCGCCACGGACAGAAGTCACGTGCCGCCGCCGAGCGTGAGTTGCCCTCACAGCAACCGCAGTTGCGATCCTCGAAGCAGCCTTGTCGCCCGTATGACGCGCTCGTAGATTCACCGCGCACCGGACGGGCCCCGCTCCGGCACGGACGAAAGAGCAGCTCGGCTGGGGTCCACGCCTGCCCGGACACCGACAGACAAGGACCCGCACATGGCTGGCGACCCCACCACCGATCCGCTTGTCCACGAGCCGCCGGCCGGTGACGTGGCGTCGCCGCGCGAGCGCAAACGACTGCACACCAAGCTGAAACTGGCCACACAGATAGGCGAAGGCCTCGACGGCTACGTCATCGGCGGCATCGGACTCGCCCTGACCGCGCTCACCGCGGACCTCCATCTCTCCACCCTGGAAGAGGGGTTGGTCGGCGCATCGCCCCTGATCGGCATCTTCGTCGGCGGCCCGTTCCTCGGCTGGCTCGCCGACCGGATGGGCCGCCGTCCCCTCTTCCTGTGCGACATGCTGATCTTCCTGATCGGCTCGGTCCTCCAGTTCTTCGTCACCGACGGCGCCCAACTGTTCATCGTCCGCCTGATCATGGGCATCGCCATCGGCGGCGAGTACGCGATCGGGGCGCCGCTGCTGTCCGAGTACGCGCCGAGCAGGGGCCGCGGCCGGCTGCTGGCGAGCCTGGAGATCAGCTGGTACGTCGGCTACGCGCTGGCCACCGTGGTCGGCGCGCTCCTGGCCGGCGTCGAGGGCGGCTGGCGCTGGTCGCTGGCGAGCAGCGCGCTGATCGCCGCTGTGTGTCTCACCCTGCGCGGCGGAATCCCCGAATCCGCGCGCTGGCTGCTCAGCCGCGGCCGTCGCAGCGAGGCGGAGGCACTGATCGCCCGTTACGGCATCGAGGTCGATGTCGACGGCGAACTCGCCGAGGGCCGGCAGTCGATGGAACGCCGACAAGGCGCTCTGCGGGCCCTGTTCACCCGCCGTCACATCCGGTCCACGGTCTTCGCGGGCACGTTCTGGGCCTGCCTGGTGCTGCCGTACTTCGCCATCAGCACGTTCTGGGGCCCCGTGTTCGAGGCCCTGGGCATGGGCGACAACGCCGCGGCCGCGCTGCTCGTCTACTCCTTCACGGCGGTCGCCGGCGTCACGGCCGGCTGCCTGGTGGTGGACCGCATAGGCCGCCGCAGGCTGCTGATCCCCCCGTTCTGGATCACCGCGGCCGGTCTGGCCCTCGTCGCCGTCTGGCCGGAGTCCACATTCGTGATCGTCGCGGGCTTCCTCTTCTTCATCTTCCTGAACGCCGCGTCCAGCGCCCTCACGGCCGTCTACCCCCTGGAGGTGTTCCCGACATCGGTCCGTACGACCGGAGTCGGCTTCGCCACGGCGATGAGCCGGGTCGGCGCCGCGGTGGGCACCTTCCTGCTCCCGATGGGACTCGACCGCTTCGGCGTGGAGTTCGTGCTGCTGACAGGCGCGGGTGTCCTGGCGCTCGGGGGAGTGGTGTCGCACTTCCTGGCCCCCGAGACCACGGACCTGGACCTGGCGACGGCGGCGCGCACGGCACGCGGCGACAGCTGACGCAGGGACACCGGCCGTGACCCCGGCCGGTATCGGGACCGCGGCCGACGAGGCAGCGGACACCGGCCGCGTGATGACGCAGGACCTCCCGGCCGATGGCTGCCGGTGGCCCGGTCTCGGATAATCGCCGCATGGCGGAGATCATCCAGCGCACCGGCACATGGACGTTCGACGGCGAGACGGTGCGGATCGTGCCCGCCGTGGGGAAGCACATGCACCCGCTGCGCAGAGTGCTGGGCGAGGTGGCCGTACCGATCACGGCGATCTCCGGCCTCTCCTACGAGCCGGGCCGCAAGGGCGGCCGGTTGCGGTTGCGCCTGCGGGAAGGTGCCGACCCGCTCGCACAGGTGGCGAGCGGACGTCTGCCGGACGCCTCGGACCCCTATCAACTGCCGGTGGAGAAGGACCGCTCCGGCGTCGCCGAGTACTTCGTGGCGGAACTTCGCCGCGCACTGCTGCTGGACGGCGTGCCGGACACGCCCAGCGACCGCTATCTGCTGCCGGGGCCCGCGGTTCCGCTCACGGCGGGCGGCACGGACGGGACAGCCTCGTTCGACGGCGAGCGCGTCCAGCTGGAGTGGAACTGGATGGCCAGCGAGAGCAAGTCGCACGGGGGCCCGCGCAGCTTCGCCCTCGACGAACTCGACAGTGTGGAGTGGACGCCCGCGATCGGCTGGGAGAACGGCTCGCTGCGCTTCCGCCAGAAGGGCGGGAACGCCTTCCTCAAGCCGGAGCACGACCCGAACTGCCTGATGCTGTGGGGCATTCGGCAGGCCCGCGAGACGGGCGGCTCCGTACTGCTGGCCGCCGCGGTGACCGCCCGGCTGCCTCATCCGGCCGGGGCGAGGCCGCCCGTGGGAGCAGGCGCGGAGGGACTCGCGCCGTCGCTCGTGGAGGACGGTGGCGGGGGCCCGGCGGACAGGCCCGCCGACCCGGCCGAGGCGGACCACGACCGGCTGCTGCGGCGCCTGCGCGAACTCGGCGAGCTGCACCGCGAAGGGGTGCTCACCGACGAGGAGTTCACCGCGGCCAAGAAGGCGGTCATCGACCGCTTCTGACGCTCGCGTCTGCCCCCCCCGGCCCGACCGCGGGTCTCCTTAGCCCGCTCCCGCCGCCGGGCCGGGCGCCCCCGGCCACCCGCCGGACGCCCCCTGGCAGCGGTCTCCACCGGCGGGCCGGGCACCTCGTGGCCGCCGGTTACCTCGCTCGGCCGCATGCGGACGCCCCGGGCTTGCCGGTCCCATTCGTCCAGGTAAGGGTACGAAGAGTGAGCCGTGTCAGCGCCCCTCGGCAACACCTCACCTTCTCGAGGACGGAGAGTTCCCATGCCTGACCGTTCCAGTTCAAGAAGCCCGAATGGCAAGCAGCAGCAGGTCCAGGAGACGGTCACGTATCCGATGCGGACGATGAGGACCGCTGCCGAGAGGGTCCCCGGGGCGGAGCGGGTCAGAGGGGTCTTCGACGACATGCTCAACACCGTCGGGATCGTCTCGCCGCAGGCACGGCGCGTTGCCGCGTACACGGGGGCGGGGATCCTCGGCGTGGCGGGTCTCGTCGAGTGGCCGGTGGCAGTGGCGGGCGCCGCGGCGGTGTGGCTGACGCAGCCTCGTCCCGCGGACATGGACGGCGCGGGGGCACAGAGCACCAACGGGGCCCGTACGCAGAAGCGGAGCACGAAGCAGGCTGCCTCCAGGTCCGGCAACGGCGCGAGGACGGCGAAGAAGGGATCGAGCAGGAGCGCCGCCAAGCGCACCACCAAGACCACCGCGAGCGCCTCACGGCCAAGGGCCGGCGCACGCAAGAAGAGCTGAGCCCTCCCTCCTCGCCCGCCGCGAGACGGTTCCCCCCAGTTCCCACCAGTTCCCCCCAGTTCTCCCCCCCCCGGCCCCCTCCCACGCCCGTACGGAATCCCCGCGAAGGTGAGGAATGCTGCTTCGACTGCTGGCCGGGCTGCCCAACCTGGCCACCTCACTTCTCGAGAGCGCTCTGGCACTGCCTGCCAAGGCCACTCGCCGGATCACGCCGCCGGCGGCCGCGGCGGCGCGCCTGACGGGCAGGCTCGTGAGCGTCGGTGTGCACGAGGCGGTGAGCGGTGCGGCGGAAGCGTGCGCGACCGCCGGGCAGCTCGGCAGGGTCGCCCGTGACACGGTGGCGCCCCGTTCCGGCCCCCGGCGCGCGGGATCCCGGATGCACCTGGGGCTGCGGTTCCCGCCCGGCGCACCCGTGCGCACCGCGGAACGGCTCGAGACCGCCGCCGGGAAGGTGGCCGTCGAACTGGCCGAGCACCCCGACGTGTTGCTCGCCTACTGGGACGGCGGCCTGGGGAGCGTGGTCGTCACGACCGCCGAGGACGCGGTCGGCGAGCGCGTGGCGGCCAGGGCGTCCGAACTCGCCGCCGAGCACGGGCTTGAACACGTCAGCGAACCGGCGCCGGAGCACGGCCACCCCGGTGACGTCAGGGGCGCCCGCGTCGAGGCTGCCGCGCTCGCGCTGGACATCGCAGGCATCGCCACGGCCTTCGCGGCTCGGGCGGTGCTCCCGGCACGCGCGCCCGAAGCCCTCGTGGCGTCGGTCTCCCTGCTGCGTGAGGACTCGCGAGTACGCGGGACAGCAGCCCGCCTGCTGGGCCCGGACGCGAGCGACCTGCTGCTGGGCGCGGCCCAGGCGGCTGTCTGCGGGTTCGCGCGGTCGCCGGGACCTCTGCTGCTCGACGCCGCGCTGCGGGCAACCCAGTTGGTGCGATCGCTCACCCAACTCGCGACGTTCGAGGCGGTGCACGACACCCTCTGCGCTCCGGACCGCCTGACGGTGGCGAAGGACGCCACCGTGCGTCCGGCACTGCGGACATGCCCCGACGAGTCGTACTCGAACACCGCGGTGAACGGGATGGTGGGCGGTGCCCTCGCCACGCTCCTGTTCACCCGCAGCCTCGACAGGGCCGCGGAGACCGTACTGGCGGGCGTGCCCAAGGCCGCGCGGTTCGGTCCGTCGGCCTTCACCGCATGGCTCGCCGCTGTCCTCGCGCGCAACGACATGCTGGTCGGCGATCCTGCGAGGCTCCGACGCCTGGAGCTCGTGGACACCGTCGTGCTGCATTCCGGAGCCCTCCGCAGTACGCGCCGCACCGTGCTCGAAGTCCATCCCGACTCGGCGGGCTGGGATCACCGCCGGCTGTGGCACGCGGCCATGAAGACCCTCAGCGCTCCCGAGGACCGGGCGAAGCCAACCGGGGAGCCCCGCCTCGAACTTCGTCCGCCCGACGAGACGGCATCGGATGCGGGGCTGATGACCGCCTCGGTTCGCGGCAGGAATGTGGGCACCGTCCTCGTCGGCTGGGAGGTCGAGCCCATGGCCGAGGCCGCGCTGGACGCGGCGCGCCGGGCGGGGCTGCACGTCGTGCTCGTCGACGAGCACGGCCTCGGCGAGTTCGGCGCGCTGGCCGATCAACTCGCTTCGGCTGACGTCCCGTTCGCCGACACCGTCGCCGCTCTCCAGGACGAGGGCCGTACGGTCCTCACCGTGGCGCGGGTCCCGCACGACCGGAGAACCGGACGACCGCAGCGGGCTCCTTCCGCCCGCGACTGTGTGGCCGGGCTGCTCGGTGGTGACATCGCCGTCGCGGTCACCGACGAGGGCAGTGCCGTCGTCTGGGACGCCGATGTGCTGTCCCTGCGCGGGCTGGAGGGCGTCTGGCGGTTGCTGTCCGCGGTGACCCTGTCCCGGGCGGTCAGCGGATGGGGCAAGTTCGCCGCGGAGGCGGGCGCCGCGCTCTCCGAACTGCTGGTGCTCACCCGGGAGGCACGGTCCCAGCAGGCGCCCGCCGTCCTCGGGGTACGCCTCAGCCCGGTCTCCGTCGCCACGGCCGTGTCGCTGGCGTGGGGCTGGGCCGCCGCATCGGCCGTGGCCGCCGGAACGACGCCACGGCCCGAACCACGGGTGCCCTGGCATGCCCTGCCGCCGGACGAGGTCCTCGCGCGGCTGCGAAGGACGCCTCGGACCGGGCCCACCGGATGGTCGGAGACACGGCGCCATGCCGGTCGTCTCGCGCTGGTCGCGGCCAGGTACCCGGCGCTGGCGCCCGTACGGACGGGAGTCCAGCTCGCCCGCGCCGTGTGGGCCGAACTCGACGACCCCTTCACCCCCGTGCTGGTGGTCGGCGCCACCGCGTCGGCACTGCTGGGCTCGGCGGTCGACGCGTATCTCGTCCTCGGCGCCGTCGGGTTGAACGCCCTCGTCGGCGGGGTGCAACGGCTGCGCGCACAGAGGGCGTTGTTCGCTCTCGCCACCGAGCAGCGGCGCATGGCCCGGTGGGTCGAGCCGTCGACAGGTGAGGTCTCCGTCGTCGGGGCGGCCCGCCTGGCGCAGGGCGAAGTGATCGATCTGCACGTCAACGACGTGGTCCCGGCGGATGCGCGGCTGCTGGAGGTCGCCGGATGCGAGGTCGACGAATCCTCCCTGACCGGGGAGTCGTTGCCGACTCCCAAACACGTGGCCGCCGTTCCGGGCGCCTCGCTCGCCGACCGAAGCTGCATGGTCTTCGAGGGCACCACGGTGGTGGCCGGCTCCGCCCGAGCCGTCGTCGTGGGCACCGGCCACCAGACGGAAGCCGGCCGTGCCGCGTCCCTGGCCGCAAGGGTCCCCGTCTCGGCGGGAGTCCAGGCACGCCTGCACAGGCTGACCAGGCGGGTGCTGCCTTTCACCCTCGTCGGCGGTGCCGCCGTCGCCGGGCTGTCCTTGCTGCGCGGACGCCCGATGCGTATGGCACTCCAGGGAGGGCTCGCCGTCGCGGTGGCGGCCGTGCCCGAGGGCATGCCCCTGGTGGCGACCGTGGCGCAGATGGCGGCCGCGACGCGGCTCAGCCGGCTCGGTGTCCTCGTCCGTACGCCGCGCAGCTTGGAGGCCCTGGGCCGAGTCGACGCCGTCTGCTTCGACAAGACCGGGACCCTCACGGAGAACAGGCTGCGGGTCGTCAGCGTCGTCACCGCGAGCGGTGACGCCCACGAGGCGGCCGACCGCGAGGCGCTTCCGGTCCTGCGCATCGCCGCCCGCGCCTGCCCGGCCCCGCGGGACCGGGTGGGTGTCCACGCCCACGCCACCGACGAGGCCGTCCTGGCGGCCGCCCCGCGTGAGACCGGATGGACCACCGTGCGGGCCGAGCCCTTCGAGTCGAGTCGCGGGTTCGCAGCCGCCGTCGGAAGGGGCGCGCACGGTGACGGGACGCTGGTGGTCAAGGGCGCCCCGGAAGTCGTACTGCCCTGCTGCCCCGATGCTGACCGGGCGGCGATCGGAACGGCGAACGCCCTCGCCGCCCGGGGACTGCGGCTGATCGCCGTGGCCCAGCGGTCCCTCGGCGCGGACGAGGCGGCCGACGCCCTGGACAAGCCGCTCGAACTGCTGGAGCTCATCGGGTTCGTGGCTCTGGCCGACACCCCGCGCGCCGGCTCCGCCCCGCTCGTGTCCGGGCTGCGCGAGGCGGGCGTACGTCCCGTCATGCTGACCGGCGACCATCCCCAGACCGCCCGGTGCATGGCGGTCACCCTCGGCTGGCCCGACGACGTCACCGTGGTCACGGGTCACGACCTGGCGGCGCTGGACCGGGCGGGCCGTGCGCGTGCCCTGAAGGACTGCGGCGTCGTGGCCCGCGTCGCGCCCGAGCAGAAGCTCCAGGTCGTCGAGGCGCTACGGGAGGCGGGACGCGTCGTCGGCATGGTCGGGGACGGCGCCAACGACGCCGCCGCGATCCGGGCCGCCGACGTGGGGATCGGCATCGGCGCACGCGGTTCGGCGGCCGCCCGCAACGCCGCCGACCTTGTGATCACCAACAACGAACTCCCGGTGCTCATCGACGCCATCGCCGAAGGACGGGCCCTGTGGCGCAACGTGGCCGACGCCATCAGCATCCTGCTCGGCGGCAACGCGGGCGAGGTCGGCTTCTCCGTACTGGGCACGCTGCTCTCCGGTACGTCGCCGCTGTCCGCGCGCCAGCTGCTCCTGGTCAACCTGCTCACCGACATGTTCCCGGCCATGGCGATCGCGGTCACGCCTCACGACCCGGGCCCCGCCTCGGAGGACGCCCTGGCCGAGCGGCACTCCGCACGCCCCGCCGACCTGGGGGAGCCGCTCACGCACGAGATCCGCCAGCGTGGCCTGGTCACCGGAGCGGGCGCGGCCACCGCGTGGCTGATCGGCAGCCTCACCCCCGGATCGGCACAGCGCACCAGCACCATGGCCCTGTGCGGCGTGATCGGTTCCCAGCTCACCCAGACCGTGGCCGGACGCCGCGACAGCCCCCTGGTCCTCGGTACGGTCCTCGGCACCGCCGCCGTTCTCGCCGCTCTCGTCCAGACGCCTGTCGTCAGCCGCTTCTTCGGGTGTACGCCTCTGGGCCCGACGGCCTGGGCGGGAGTGGCCGTCGCCATCGGGACCTCCTCGGTGGGGCCCCGACTGGTGCCCCAGGCCGAGCAGTTGGTCTCGCAGCTCACCTCACGCCTGGGCTCCGCGCTGCCGGCCCGCGCCGGCTCGGCCCCGATGAGCTTTCTCCGCCCACCTGCCTGACCCGTCGTCCACCGGCCGGCCAGGCGGGCCGATCCGGCACAGGGCCGTCAACGTGTTCGTCAACAACGCCCGGACAGCGGGGCGTTGAGCGGGTGAGCGAGCGTGGGCGAGTGTGGTCGAGTGTGGTCGAGCGGACCGTGGGCCGGTCAGGCGGTCAGGAATCCCTGAAGCGCGCGGAGAGTCTCTCCGGGTTGCTCCTCGGGCAGGAAGTGCCCGCAGTCGGCGATCGCCCACCCGCGGACGTCGTCGGCGTAGTCCTGCCAGATCTCCAGTGCCGGGAGCTTCCCCAGCAGTCCGTTTCCGCCCCACAGGGCGAGGACCGGCATGACGAGCCTGCGTCCCGAATCGGCGTCCGCGTCGTCGTGTTCGCTGTCGGTGGGGAACGACGCGCGGTAGTCGTCGAAGCCCGCGCGCAGCGCGCCCGGTGCGGAGAAGGCGTTGACGTACGTTGTGATCGCGGCCGGGTCGAAGGCGTCGCGCCGATACGTCCAGCGCTCGAAGAAGTAGCCGAGATAGCCGGCGACGTCCTTCCCCGCGAGCAGTTCGGGCAGGTCGGGCTGGAGGTGGAACATCCAGTGCCAGTAGGCGGCGCCCACCTCGGTGTTCCAGCGGCGCCACATCTCGCGGGTCGGCACGATGTCGAGAACCGACAGCCGTTCGACCTGGTCGGGCCGGTCGAGCGCCCAGCGGTGTCCGACACGGGCCCCGCGGTCGTGTCCCACGACGCTCACGCGGTCGAACCCCAGCGAGCCGACGAGCTCGGCGACGTCCGTGGCCATCGTCCGCTTGTCGTAGCCGCCGAGCGGCTTGTCGCTGCGGCCGTAACCGCGCAGGTCCGGGACGATCACGGTGTGGGTCTCGCACAGAGGCCCGGCGATGAACCGCCAGCAGTGGGACGTCTGCGGCCAGCCGTGGAGCAGCACCAGTGGCGGCCCGTCCCCACCGCGCAGGTAGTGCATGCGGATGCCGTTCACCTTCGCCGTCGCTGCTTCCATGGTCCCCTCTCCTAACCCTCTTACGGGGTTAGAGGGTAATGAGCCCGCTCCGCTCCGGGCAAGCGTTAGATTGTCCGCATGGAGTGGGTGTTCGACGGCGGGCGGCCGTGTCTCGATCTCGTCAACACATTGCGCGATCGCGTCCGCGGCGGACGTGAACTGCTCGTCGGCACGGCGGCGTTGAAGGAGTGGCTGCGACTGGCGGGATTCGGCAGGATCGCGGTGCGCGCCGAACACGTAACGGCTGCGCGTGAGCTGCGGGAGAGCATCGATCGCGTACTGGAGGCGGTCGCATCGGGCCACAGGCCGCGCGCCGCCGACGTACGGCTGCTCAACGAGACGGCTGCCGCGTCACCGCCGCCCGTCGCGCGGCTGAGCGTCGCCGCGGACGGCTCGGTGTCCCGCCGTGTGCCCCGCCCGGCCGACCCCGCAGGCGCAGCGTTCGCCGTACTCGCCACGGACGCCGTCCACTTGGCCACGGACCCGCAGACCGTCCGCGTCTGCAAGGCGGACGACTGCGGCTTGCGCTTCGCGGACGCGTCGCCCCAGCGCAACCGCCAATGGTGCTCGATGAGCCGCTGCGGGAACCGCGCGAAGGCGCGGTCGCACTACTCCCGTACGAGGCATCGATAGAGCTTGGCGGGGAGATAGAGCTCGGCTGGGGATAGAGCGCGGCGGGGCCGGTCACCCGCCTGACCCGTCTTCCACCGGTCAGGCAGGCCCGACGGCATCGGCGGATCAGATATCGCGGAACGTCTCGATCTGCGCGCCGACTTCGTTGAGCCGTTCCGCCAGGTCCTCGTAACCGCGGTTGATCACATAGACGTTGCGCAGCACGGAGGTGCCCTCCGCCGCCAGCATTCCCAGCAGCACCACCACGGCGGGTCGCAGCGCGGGCGGGCACATCATCTCCGCGGCGCGCCAGCGCGTCGGGCCCTCCACCAACACGCGGTGCGGGTCGAGGAGTTGGAGGCGTCCGCCCAGCCGGTTGAGGTCGGTGAGGTAGATGGCGCGGTTGTCGTAGACCCAGTCGTGGATGAGCGTCTGGCCCTCGGCGACGGCGGCGATGGCCGCGAAGAAGGGCACGTTGTCGATGTTGATGCCGGGGAAGGGCATCGGGTGGATCTTGTCCGCGGGCGCCTCCAGCTTCGAGGGGCGCACCGTCAGATCGACGAGCCGCGTACGGCCGTTGTCCGCCGCGTACTCGGGGCTGCGGTCGGTGTCGAGGCCCATCTCCTCCAGCACCGCGAGCTCGATCTCCAGGAACTCCACCGGCACGCGGCAGACGGTCAGTTCGGAACCGGTGACGACCGCCGCCGCCAGCAGGCTCATCGCCTCGACCGGGTCCTCGGACGGCGAGTAGTCCACGTCGACGTCGATCACCGGTACGCCGTGCACGGTCAGCGTCGTCGTGCCGATGCCGTCGACCTTCACGCCCAACTGCTCCAGGAAGAAGCACAGGTCCTGGACCATGTAGTTGGACGAGGCGTTGCGGATGACCGTCACGCCGTCGTGCCGCGCGGCGGCCAGCAGGGCGTTCTCGGTGACGGTGTCCCCGCGCTCGGTCAGCACGATCGGCCCGCCGGGCGTGACGGAGCGCTCCACCACGGCGTGGTAGAGCCCCTCGGTCGCCGTGATCTCAAGTCCGAAGCGGCGCAGGGCGATCATGTGGGGCTGCACGGTGCGCGTGCCGAGGTCGCAGCCGCCCGCGTAGGGAATCCTGAACTGCTCCATCCTGTGCAGCAGCGGCCCGAGGAACATGATGATGCTGCGGGTGCGCCGCGCCGCGTCGGCGTCGATGGCCTCCAGGTCCAGCTCCGCCGGGGGCACGATCTCCAGATCCGCACCGTCGTTGATCCAGCGGGCGCGGACGCCGATGGAGGAGAGCACCTCCAGGATGCGGAAGACCTCTTCGATCCGGGCGACCCGACGCAGCACCGTGCGCCCGGAGTTGAGGAGCGAGGCGCAGAGCAGCGCGACGCAGGCGTTCTTGCTCGTCTTGACGTCGATGCTGCCGGACAGCCGCCGGCCGCCCACGACCCGCAGATGCATCGGGCCCGAGTAGCCGAGCGAGACGATCTCGCTGTCGAGTGCCTCGGAGATGCGCGCGATCATCTCAAGACTGATGTTCTGGTTGCCCCGCTCGATGCGGTTCACTGCGCTCTGGCTCGTGCCCAGGGCCTCCGCCAGTTTCACTTGTGTCCAGCCCCGGTGCTGACGGGCGTCGCGGATGAGTTGCCCGATGCGGGCCAGGTAGTCATCAGTCATGCGATGAGAATATCTCACATGTGAGATGACTTCGCACCGAGCCTGTGTCCGTGTGGTGTACGGCCTGTTCAGGCCCGGTTCCGGCCCCCGGTGGACCGCTCGCGCTCCGGGCGTGGCGGGCGCGGACGGTGCGGTGTCGAGCGCTCCGCGAGGCCGGGGCTCATTCCGGATCCGCGGGCGAAGCCCCGGGTTGCGTCCGCACTGCAAGGCCTGGTCCGAGGCCCGCACCCCGGCAGCCCTGGCCGCGCCGCGGTTTCTCTGACTAGAGTCAGAGAATGGACTCAGCTCAGATCGACCAGGTACGCCGCTTCAACCGCACCGTCACCGAGCGCGTGGGCGTGCTCCACGACCGCTACCTGGGACGGGCCCGCCCCATCGGGGAGGCCCGGCTGCTGTGGGAGATCGGCGAGGAGGAGCGGGACGTACGGCGCCTGCGCGAGCGGCTCGGGCTCGATTCCGGTTACATCAGCAGGCTGCTGCGCTCGCTGGAGGCCGCCGGGCTGGTGACCGTGGAGCCGCTGGCGAGCGACCGGCGGGTGCGCACCGTACGGCTCACGGAGACGGGCCGTGAGGAGCACGCCATGCTCGACGACCGCAGCGACGGGCTGGCCCGGTCCCTGCTCGGGCCGCTCAACGACTCTCAGCGCGCCCGGCTGGTCGCCGCCATGGCCGAGGTCGACCGGCTGCTGACCGCCGCGACGGTCACGCTCGACGACGTCGACCCGGAGCATCCCGACGCCCGGCACTGTCTGCTGTCCTACTTCACGGAGTTGCAGCAGCGCTTCGAGACGGGCTTCGACCCCGCGCTGAGCCTGCTGCCCGACGCGGGCGAACTCCGGCCTCCGCACGGCCTGTTCCTCGTCGCCCGGCTACAGGGCGAGCCCGTCGGCTGCGCCGGTCTGAAGCTGCCGGCCGGCGCGCCGGCCGAGATCAAGCGCATGTGGGTCGCGCCGCGCGCCCGCCGCCTCGGTCTGGGCCGCCGGTTCCTGGCCGAGCTGGAGGCGCGGGCCGCCGGGCACGGACGCGACGTGCTGCGCCTGGACACCAACAAGACCCTGGAATCCGCGATCGGCCTGTACCGGACGTACGGCTTCGAGGAGGTCGCCGCCTTCAACGACGAGCCGTACGCGCACCACTGGTTCGAGAAGCGGATCTCCGCGCCGGAGCCGGACTGAAGCGTCCGTCTTCGGGGAGTGGCAGCATCACCGGCCGCCGCTCCCCGGGGCCGGTCACGGCTTCTCGTAGACCGATACGTGCTTGCGGCTGGACGCGTCGAACGTGCTGCGGTCCCAGTCGGTCCAGCGCTCGCTCAGTCGCATGCCGGCGAGCCGGGCCATCAGGTCCAGCTCGCTCGGCCAGCAGTAGCGCAGCCGCAGCGGACGCAGCGTGGTGCCCTGCTCGTCGAACGTGACGCGCTGATAGGTGACCGCCTGCTCGACGGGATCGTGGCGCAGGAACTCCATGTTCACCGCGTCCTCGGACAGGGCCCGGGTGGCGACCCGCTGATGGCGGTCGAACTCGGTGAGGTCCTGGATGAAGCACTCGATCACGAACCGCCCGCCCGGTTCGAGGACTTGGGCGACGTTGCGGAAGCAGTCGACCTGACGCGCCTGGTCGGGCAGGTTGAACAGGGTGTTGAAGACCAGGTAGGCGAGGCGGAACGGCCCGTCGACCGACACGTCGGCCATGTCGCCGATCGTCACGGGGATGTCCCGGCCGCCCGGCTTCGCGCGCAGCTGCTCGACCATGGCGGGCGAGCCGTCGATGCCTTCGACGGAGACGCCGCGCGCGGCCAGGGGGAGTGCCACCCGTCCCGTGCCGATCGCGAGCTCCAGCACGCGGCCGCCTTCCGGGACCAGTCCGGCCAGGAAGTCGACGGTCGGCGTCGGCTCGTAATCGTTCTCGTCGTACTCGTTGGCGTAGCGGTCGAAGAACGCGGGATCGTTGAGTCCGGTCACGGCGGTGGAGTCAACCAGCACGCGGCCGGCCGCGCCATCGAATAACGGCGGGCCCGTGCCGCCTCCCCGCGCAGATCCCGGACCCCCTCCCCGACTCCCCTCCGCGGGGCCTCCGTTACGGGAGGTGAACGTCCTGTTCGCCGTGCGTCCTCCTCGGCAGAACGGTGCGCACCGCGCATGACCGGGCGGCGGACGTGTATTAGGGTTATCTCGACATCGAGATAACTTGCAGGCGCGCGCACACCAGGGCGTGCCCACCCATACGACCGCAGCTGAGCAGAGCTCGCAGGCTTGCCGCCGCTTGCCGTCGAGCCCGGCCCACTGGGGGTCTCCGGCCGCAGGGCCAGGGGACGGATGCCAAGACGCACTAAGGAGACTGTCGTGTCGGCGAACAGCTTCGACGCCCGCAGCACGCTGCCGGTGGGCGACGAGTCGTACGAGATCTTCAGGCTGGACAAGGTGGAGGGCTCGGCCCGCCTCCCGTACAGCCTGAAGGTGCTGCTGGAGAACCTCCTCCGCACCGAGGACGGCGCTAACATCACCGCCGACCACATCCGCGCCCTGGGCGGCTGGGACCCGAAGGCCCAGCCCAGCCAGGAGATCCAGTTCACGCCGGCCCGCGTGATCATGCAGGACTTCACCGGTGTCCCGTGCGTCGTGGACCTGGCGACGATGCGCGAGGCCGTCAAGGAGCTGGGCGGCGACGCCGACCGCATCAACCCGCTCGCCCCCGCCGAGCTGGTCATCGACCACTCCGTGATCGCCGACAAGTTCGGCACGGCCAACTCCTTCGCGCAGAACGTCGAGTTGGAGTACGGGCGCAACCGCGAGCGCTACCAGTTCCTGCGCTGGGGCCAGACCGCCTTCGACGAGTTCAAGGTCGTTCCGCCCGGCACCGGCATCGTCCACCAGGTCAACATCGAGCACCTCGCCCGTACGGTCATGGTCCGTGGCGGCCAGGCCTACCCCGACACCCTCGTCGGCACCGACTCGCACACCACCATGGTCAACGGCCTCGGCGTGCTCGGCTGGGGCGTCGGCGGCATCGAGGCGGAGGCCGCGATGCTCGGCCAGCCGGTCTCGATGCTCATCCCGCGCGTCGTCGGCTTCAAGCTCACCGGCTCGCTGCCCACGGGCACCACGGCCACCGACCTCGTCCTCACCATCACCGAGATGCTGCGCAAGCACGGCGTCGTCGGGAAGTTCGTGGAGTTCTACGGCGACGGCGTCAGCGCGGTGCCGCTCGCGAACCGCGCGACGATCGGCAACATGTCGCCCGAGTTCGGCTCCACCGCCGCGATCTTCCCGATCGACGAGGAGACCATCAACTACCTGAAGCTCACCGGCCGTTCGGAGAGCCAGCTCCAGCTCGTCGAGGCGTACGCCAAGGAGCAGGGCATGTGGCACGACGCGGCGCACGAGCCGGAGTACAGCGAGTACCTGGAGCTGGACCTGGCCACCGTCGTGCCGTCGATCGCCGGGCCCAAGCGCCCGCAGGACCGCATCGCGCTCTCGGAGGCCAAGCGGCAGTTCCTCGCCGACCTGCCCGCCTACGTGCCGGACGCGGGCGCGGCGGCGGGCGGCGCCCCGAAGACCTCCCAGTCGCCCGTCGACGAGGCGAGCACCGAGTCCTTCCCCGCGAGCGACGCCCCGGCCTACGGCCACCAGGAGAACGGGTCCGGCAAGCCGCAGCACGCCGCCATCGGCGCGGACGCGGACAGCGGCCCCACCAAGCGTGTGCGGGTCACGGGCGCCGACGGCGCGACGTACGAGATCGACCACGGTGCCGTCGCGGTCGCCGCGATCACCTCCTGCACCAACACCTCCAACCCGTACGTGATGGTGGGCGCCGCGCTGGTGGCCAAGAAGGCCGTGGAGAAGGGCCTCACGCGCAAGCCGTGGGTCAAGACCACGCTCGCTCCCGGCTCCCAGGTCGTCATGGACTACTACGACCGCGCGGGCCTCACGCCGTACCTGGACAAGCTCGGCTTCAACCTCGTCGGCTACGGCTGCACGACCTGCATCGGCAACTCCGGCCCGCTTCCGGAGGAGATCTCGCAGGCCGTCAACGACAACGACCTCGCCGTCGTCTCCGTCCTGTCCGGAAACCGGAACTTCGAGGGCCGGATCAACCCGGACGTGAAGATGAACTACCTCGCGTCCCCGCCGCTGGTCGTCGCCTACGCGATCGCCGGCTCGATGAAGGTGGACATCACCACCGAGGCGCTGGGCACCGACCAGGACGGCAACCCGGTGTACCTGGCGGACCTGTGGCCCTCGGAGCACGAGGTCGAGGAGGTCGTGGCCTCGGCCATCGGGCAGGAGATGTACACCAAGGGCTACACCGACGTCTTCGCCGGTGACGCGCAGTGGCAGGCGCTGCCGGTGCCCACGGGCAACACCTTCGAGTGGGACCCGGAGTCCACGTACGTACGCAAGCCTCCGTACTTCGACGGCATGGGCCTCGAGCCCTCCCCGGTCGAGGAGATCCAGGGCGCCCGTGTGCTGGCCAAGCTGGGCGACTCCGTCACCACCGACCACATCTCGCCCGCCGGTGCGATCAAGGCCGACAGCCCCGCCGGGCAGTACCTCACGGAGCACGGCGTCGCCCGCCGCGACTTCAACAGCTACGGCTCGCGCCGCGGCAACCACGAGGTCATGATCCGCGGCACCTTCGCCAACATCCGGCTGCGCAACGAGCTCGCCCAGGGCACCGAGGGCGGCTTCACCCGCGACTTCACCCAGCCCGACGCGCCGGTCACCTCCATCTACGACGCCTCGCAGAACTACCAGTCGCAGGGCGTCCCGCTGGTCATCCTGGCCGGCAAGGAGTACGGCTCCGGCTCGTCCCGCGACTGGGCTGCCAAGGGCACCGCGCTGCTGGGCGTCAAGGCGGTCATCGCCGAGTCGTACGAGCGCATCCACCGCTCGAACCTGATCGGCATGGGCGTGCTGCCGCTCCAGTTCCCCGAGGGCCAGAACGCCGAGTCGCTGGGTCTGACCGGCGAGGAGACCTTCACGTTCACGGGGGTCACCGCCCTCAACGACGGCGGCATCCCGCCGACCGTCGGGGTCGGCACGGACACGGGCGTCTCCTTCGACGCGACCGTGCGCATCGACACCCCCGGCGAGGCGGACTACTACCGCAACGGCGGGATCATGCAGTACGTGCTGCGCTCGCTGCTGCGCTGAGCGCAGCCGATCCTTCGCGCGGCGGGGAGCCCGGGCCGGTGCCCGGGCTCCCCGCCGCGTCGCGCCCGGCGCTTGCGCGCGCCTACGGGCGTGCCGTGCTTCCGCCGACGGGCCCGCCCACGGCCCGTGGGCCCTGCGCGGCGAGGTGCCGGCGAAGCCGGCGAACGCGGCGGGTGCCGGGAAACGCTCCCGGCACCCGCCGCGTCGTGTTCCCATGGCCACCGGGTCTTCGCCCCACGGGCGCAAGTCCTCCAGGTCTCAACTCGGGAAAGACTGCCCGAAAGGGTTGCTTCGATCTTGCCCTGTTGACGCCAAGTGGACTATACCTGTCGGCACCTCACGAGGGCCCGTGCGCGCGGCGCTCCTGGCGGTAGCGAGAAACGTACAACTCTGCGTCAACTGACCCGCGGTGTCGGGCCCTTCGCCGGTGGGCGAATCGTCGGGAGACCCCGGAACACCGCCTGAGTCCTGGAGAAGGCGAGGACTTGAGCATGGGACCCAACCACGTCAACCGCCGTAATCTGATCAAGCAGGCAGCCGCAGCCGGTCTGATAGCCGTCCCCGCCGTCGGAGCGCTCACCTCCTGTGCCAGCGGCAGCGGTGAGGACAACAAGGTCGAGAAGGGCAAGAAGACCAAGGACAACCCGCTCGGGGTGAACAAGTCCGCGGCCCTGGAGGTCTACATCTTCGACGGCGGCTTCGGCACCAAGTACGCCAAGGACGCCCAGGCCGTCTACGAGAAGAACTTCCCCAAGGCGAAGACCAAGCTGAAGTCGACGCAGAAGATCCAGTCCGTCCTTCAGCCCCGCTTCAACGGCGGCACCCCGCCGGACCTGATCGACAACTCGGGCGCCGAGCAGATGGACATGGGCGTGCTGGTGGGCAAGAAGCAGCTCACCGACCTCACGGAGCTGCTGGACGCGCCCTCCATCGACGACCCGGGCAAGAAGGTGCGCGACACCCTGCGCCCCGGCGTCGTGGAGATGGGCCAGTTCGACGGCAGCCCGGTGTGGATCCTGTACTACGCCTACACCGTCTACGGCGTCTGGTACTCGCAGAAGGCCCTCGACAAGCTCGACGTGGAGTACCCGGAGACCTGGGACGACATGCTCTCCGTCTGTGCCAAGGCGAAGAAGAAGGGCATGGCGGGCTGGACGTACGCGGGCAAGTTCCCGTACTACCTGCCCTTCAGCCTCTACCCCTTCATGGCCAAGATCGGCGGCCCCGAGGTACTGGACAAGATCGACAACCTGGAGCCCGGCGCCTGGAAGCAGCCCGCGGTCAAGGCGGCCCTCGAGGCGTACTACGAGCTGTACAAGAAGGGCTACATCCTCGACGGCACCCCGGGCCTGGACCACATCGAGTCGCAGACCGCATGGAACGAGGGCAAGGCGCTGTTCATCCCGAACGGCTCCTGGGTGGAGAACGAGGCGAAGAAGACCACCCCGAAGGACTTCGAGATGCGGGTCTCGGCGCCGTCCAGCCTGGACAGCGGCGACAAGCTGCCCTTCGGCACGCTGTGGGCCTCCGGCGGCGAGCCGTTCATCGTGCCCGCCAAGGCCAAGAACCCCACCGGGGGCATGGAGCAGCTGCGGATCATGCTCGGTGAGGAGTCCTCGAAGAACTTCACCAAGCAGGTGTCCTCGCTGACGTCGTTCGACGGCGGCACCGACGGCCTCTCGCTGCCCCCGGGTCTCAACTCGGCCGTGGGCGCCATCGAGAAGGCGGGCAAGAACATCGTCAACCCCCGCATCCAGGACTGGTACGTGGCCCTCCAGAAGGAGAAGATCGGCGTCGCCTGCCTGGGCGAGATGATGGCCGGCCGCATGACCCCGGCCGAGGCGATGAAGAAGGCCCAGAAGTACACCGACGAAGCGCGCGAGGACGACTCCATCACGCACTACAAGCACAACTGAACATTCGTCACCAGCGGCGGCAAGCCACAGCGGATCGGAGTCGGTGAGTAATGGAGCACGGCAAGTACCGGTTCATCGTGGGGTTCTTGATCGTTCCCCTCACGATCTACACGGTCTTTGTCATCTGGCCTTTCGTCCAGTCGATCTACTATTCGTTCACCGACTGGACCGGACTGAGTCCGGACTTCAAGATGGTCGGCTTCGACAATTACGCCAAGCTGTTCGGCGACGACGTCTTCTGGAAGTCGCTGGAGCACAGCCTGCTGTTCCTTCTGCTGCTGCCGCTGGTGACGATCAGCCTCGCGCTGTTCTTCGCATTCATGATCAACGTCGGTGGGCGGCGGCGGAAGAACTCCGCCGTCTCCGGCGTGCGCGGGTCGAGCTTCTACAAGATCGTCTATTTCTTCCCGCAGGTGCTGTCGATCGCCATCGTCGCCCTGCTCTTCCGCTTCGCCTACAACCCGCGAAGCGGCTCGCTCAACGCGGCGCTGGAGGCGGTGGGCCTCTCCTCGCTGAGGACGGCGTGGCTCGGGAACCCGGAGACCGCGCTGTGGGCCGTGATGGCCGTGATGGTCTGGTGCACCGTGGGCTTCTTCGTCGTGCTCTTCTCGGCCGCGATGACGTCGATCCCGCGTTACTACTACGAGGCCGCGCTGCTGGACGGTGCCGACCGGATCACCACGTTCTTCCGGATCACTCTGCCCCTGCTGTGGGACACCGTGCAGTCCGGCTGGATCTACATGGGCATCCTGGCGCTGGGCGCCGAGGCGTTCGCCGTGGTGCAGATCATGACCACCGGTCCGGGCGGCCCCGCCTACTCCACGACCGTGCTGCCGCTGTACGTGTACCTGAAGGCGTTCCGTGACGGGCAGGCCGCCTACGCCACCACGATCGGCGTGGCCCTGCTCGTGGTCACCCTGGCCTTCGCGGCCGTCGTACTGAAACTCGGACGCCGCGAGAGGCTGGAGTACTGATGAAGACCGCCGGAACTTTGCCGGAGGAGCCGGAGACGACGGAGCCCGAGACGGTGGGCAGGGCGCTCACCGGGGACCCGCTGCGCGGCACCGCCGACAAGGAGAGCACCCGGGGCAGCGAGGGGAAGACCCTCAACGTCTTCTCGCACGGGATGCTCGTCCTGTGGGCCGTGATGGTGGTGATGCCGCTGCTCTGGGCGGTCATGACCTCCTTCAAGGACGACAAGAGCATCTTCACCTCGCCGTGGTCGCCGCCGACTTCGCTCGACTTCGGCAACTGGTCGCGCGCCTGGGGCCAGGCGCACATGAGCGAGTACTTCCTCAACACGCTGGTGGTGGTGGGCGGTTCACTGCTGGGCACGATGCTTCTCGGCAGCATGGTGGCGTACGTGCTGGCCAGGTTCGACTTTCCCGGGAACCGCTTCCTCTACTTCCTGTTCATCGGCGGGATGAGCTTCCCGATCATCCTGGCCCTGGTGCCGCTGTTCTACGTGATGAGCAACACCGGGCTGCTGAACACCCGGCACGGACTGATCCTGGCGTACATCGCCTACTCGCTGCCGTTCACGACCTTCTTCCTGACCTCGTTCTTCCGCTCCCTGCCGACCTCGGTGGCGGAGGCGGCGCTCATCGACGGGGCCTCGCACACCCGGACGTTCTTCCAGGTGATGCTGCCGATGGCGAAGCCCGGCCTGATCAGCGTGGGCATCTTCAACTTCCTCGGGCAGTGGAACCAGTACATGCTGCCCACGGTGCTCAACACCGACCCGGACCGGCGGGTGCTCACCCAGGGCCTGGTCGAACTGGCCGCCAGCCAGGGCTACAAGGGCGACTGGTCGGGCCTGTTCGCCGGTCTGGTGATGGCGATGCTGCCGGTGCTCGCCGCGTACATCATCTTCCAGCGGCAGGTCGTGGCGGGTCTGACCGCGGGCGCGCTGAAGTAAGGACTCGGCCCGCTCACCCTCCGTGGAAACTCCCGCGGGCAGGCGCCCACTGCGTTCAAGGTCTTGACGAATGAGAACCGCTCGGGCTCTGCTTGGAGTTCAGGTGTTGGAGACATGCCGTTTCCCGGATACGCGGTGCGGCGGACGGTCCGACGGTCGCGCCGCGTCACGCGCCGGCGGCAGTCGAGGCGGGAGTGGATTCAGTGGTGGAGACTCCGGGGTCGCAGTCCTCGCTGCACCGGGCGAACCTTGAACGGGTCGTGCGGGCGGTACGCATGGCGGGGTCGCTCACCCAGGCCGAGATCGCCCGCACCACGGGTCTTTCCGCGGCGACCGTCTCCAACATCGTCCGCGAGCTGAAGGAGAGCGGGACCGTGCAGGTCACGCCCACCTCGGCGGGCGGGCGCCGGGCGCGCGCGGTGTCGCTGAGCGGCGACGCGGGAGCCGTCGTCGGCGTGGACTTCGGGCACTCGCACCTGCGCGTCGCCGTCGGGAACCTGGCGCACCAGGTGCTCGCCGAGGAGGCCGAGCCGATCGACGTCGACGCCTCGGCGGCGGAGGGCTTCGACCGGGCCGAGCAGCTGGTGCACCGGCTCATCGCCACCACCGGCATCGCCCGCGAGAAGCTGATCGGTGTCGGCCTCGGCGTACCGGGCCCGATAGACGTCGTCACCGGTGAGCTGGGCTCGACGTCCATCCTGCCGGGCTGGAGCGGCACACACCCCCGCGAGGAGCTGGCTGCCCGGCTGGGCGTCCCGGTGTACGTGGACAACGACGCCAACCTCGGGGCCCTCGGCGAGCAGGTGTGGGGCAACGGGCGGGGCGCCGCCGACCTGGCGTACATCAAGGTCGCCAGCGGCGTCGGCGCGGGCCTCGTCATCAACGGGCAGATCTACCGCGGCCCGGGTGGCACCGCCGGCGAGATAGGGCACATCACCCTCGACGAGTCGGGCCCGGTCTGCCGCTGCGGCAACCGCGGCTGCCTTGAAACCTTCACCGCGGCCCGCTACGTACTGCCACTGCTGCACTCCAGCCACGGCACGGGGCTGACGATGGCGCGCGTCGTGCAGCTCGCGCGCGAGGGCGACCCCGGGTGCCGGCGGGTCGTCGGCGACCTGGGCCGGCACATCGGCAGCGGCGTCGCCAACCTGTGCAACCTGCTCAACCCCAGCCGGGTCGTGCTCGGCGGCGACCTCGCGGAGGCCGGCGACGTGGTGCTCGGGCCCGTACGGGACTCGGTGGCCCGTTACGCGATCCCCAGCGCCGCACGGCAGTTGACGATCGTGCCGGGCACTCTCGGGGGTCGGGCCGAGGTGCTGGGGGCGCTGGCGCTGGTGCTCAGCGAGATGGGCGACGCGACGCTGCTGGACTCGTCCGCGGGGCCGCACGCGCACGCCACCGGATCACGGAGCGGCGGCGAGACGGGGACCGTGGACGGCGAACGCAGGGCGCCCGTCGGGGCCGTCGCGGCCTCGTTCTGACGAACGCCCGAGCCCGGAGTCCGGCGTACGAGTCGTATGGAACGCACCCGGAGAGACCGAGAAACGGACCCGGGGAATCCGCCTTCCGGGAACCGGATTCGGAGGACCAGAATCCGAGATCCCGAGTCCGGGAACGCGGA
Source organism: Streptomyces sp. HNM0575 (assembly GCF_012726265.1). Taxonomy (GTDB): domain Bacteria; phylum Actinomycetota; class Actinomycetes; order Streptomycetales; family Streptomycetaceae; genus Streptomyces. Next base: position 432,985 of record NZ_JAASAG010000005.1, read on the forward strand.
ATCGCCGGACACTGGCGGGAACGACAGCGGGAACGAACAACGCAGCAGGCGAGCGGAAAGCAGCGACGGATCCGGGCAGATGACGATTTCGCTTCCGCTCCGAATCCGTTCAAGTACGCAACGTGGCGCTTTGGGTTCACGCAGATAACGGATGGCATCGTTGCCGTCTCGTTAATGATTTACTTCTTGACGGTTGCGTGACCTGGGAGTTGACTTCCGACCACCTCGGCCGCATACGACGCGGCCTCGTCAGGGAGGTTGGACCCCATGAACGCAAAGGTGCGTCGCGTCGTCATCGGTACGGCAGCAATATCGATGGCCGTTTCCCTCGCAGCCTGCGGCAAGGCCGGCGGCAGTGACGGGGGCAGCGGCGGCGACAACAAGACCATCGGTCTGCTGCTCCCGGAGAACAAGACCACCCGCTACGAGACGTTCGACCGTCCGTACATGACCGACAAGATCAAGTCCCTCTGCAAGGACTGCAAGGTCAAGTACAACAACGCCAACCAGGATTCCGAGCTTCAGAAGAAGCAGTTCGACGCCCTCATCGCACAGGGCGTCAAGACGATCATTCTGGACGCCGTCGACGCCCAGGCCACCAAGTCGTGGGTGGACCGCGCGGCGAAGAAGGACGTCAAGGTCGTGGCGTACGACCGTCTCGCCGAGGGCGACATCTCCGCCTACATCTCCTACGACAACTACAAGATCGGCGAGCTCCAGGGGCAGGGCCTCGTCCAGGCGCTCGGCGACAAGGCCAAGGACAGCCGCGTCGTGATGATCAACGGCTCCCCGACGGACCCGAACGCGCCGCTGTTCAAGAAGGGCGCGCACAGCGTGCTCGACAAGAAGGTCAAGAAGGTCGTCTACGAGCAGGACATCCCGGACTGGTCGCCCGACGAGGCGAACAAGAAGATGGGCGCCGCGATCACCAAGCTCGGCAAGGACGGCTTCGACGGCGTCTACGCCGCCAACGACGGCATGGCCGGCGGCGTCTCCACCGCCATGAAGAAGGGCGGCGTCAAGGACGTCCCGCTCGGCGGTCAGGACGCCGAACTCGCCGGTCTCCAGCGGATCATCAAGGGCGACCAGACGCTCACCATCTACAAGGCGATCAAGCCGCAGGCGGAGACGACGGCCAAGATCGCCGTCAACCTGCTGAAGGGCAAGGACATCGGCTCGCTGGCACCGAAGAAGGTCGACAGCAAGAGCAAGAAGGGCGTCCCCGCCCAGCTGTACGACGCCAAGATCGTGACCAAGGACAACATCAAGGACACGATCCTCAAGGACAAGGTCTACAAGGCCGGCCAGATCTGCACGCCGCAGTTCGCCAAGGCCTGCAAGGCAGCCGGTCTGAAGTGAGCGCCGGGAGGCCGCACTTGCTGTACGCGGCGCGTGTCCCGCTCGCGGCACACGCCCCGCTCTCCCGCGGCCTCCCACGCCTGAACCCCCCTGAACGAACGCAGGGACCGCCCCCGCCACGAGCGGGGGCGGCTCCTGAGCCCGAAGATCGGAGTTTTCCCAGTGGAGAACGGAACCGTGCTGGCGCTGCGCGGGATCTCCAAGCGGTTCGGTGCCGTACAGGCACTCACCGACGTTGATCTGGAAGTACGGCGCGGCGAGGTGATCGCCCTCGTCGGCGACAACGGCGCCGGCAAGTCGACGCTCGTCAAGACAGTCGCGGGCGTCCACCCCATCGACGAGGGCGCCATCGAATGGGAGGGCCGGCCGGTCACCGTAAACCGGCCCCACGACGCCCAGGACCTCGGAATCGCCACCGTCTACCAGGACTTGGCGCTCTGCGACAACCTCGACGTCGTCGCCAACCTCTTCCTCGGGAACGAGTCGCGCCACGCTGCCGTGCTCGACGAGATCGCGATGGAGAAGCGCGCGATGGAGCTGCTGGACACGCTCTCCATCCGCATCCCCAGCGTCCGCATCCCCGTCGCCTCGCTCTCCGGCGGTCAGCGGCAGGTCGTCGCCATCGCCCGCGCCCTCATCGGCGACCCGAAGGTGGTCATCCTCGACGAGCCGACCGCCGCTCTCGGCGTCGAGCAGACGGCACAGGTCCTCGACCTGGTGGAGCGGCTGCGCGAACGCGGCCTGGCCGTCATCCTCATCAGTCACAACATGGCCGACGTGCAGGCGGTCGCCGACCGCGTCGCGGTGCTGCGCCTCGGCCGCAACAACGGCGTCTTCGACGTGGCCACCACCTCCCACGAGGAGGTCATCGCCGCGATCACCGGCGCCTCCGACAACGCGGTCACCCGCCGCCAGGCCCGTACGGACAAGGAGGCGGCGCAGTGAGCGACACCGTCGACAAGGAGCACGGCACCGGGGCCGCCGTGCAGGACGCGGCAACGGGCGACGGCGACGCGGGCGGCGGCGCGGACCGCGTGGTCGACCCGCGGCTGCTCGTGCGCGAACAGGGCTTCGCGGGCTATCTCACGGAGTTCAAGCGCAAGGTGCGCGGCGGTGAACTCGGTTCGCTGCCCGTCATCCTCGGCCTGATCATCATCGCCGTCATCTTCCAGTCGCTGAACGAAAGCTTCCTCTCCGCGGGCAGCGTCAGCGACATCGGCGTCTACATCGCCGGTACGGGCATCATGGCCACCGGCATCGTCTTCGTGCTGCTGCTGGGCGAGATCGACCTGTCGGTCGGCTCCGTGGCCGGTGTGGGCGCCGCCGTGTGGGCGGTGCTCAGCGTCACCCACCACGTCAACGACTGGCTGGCGGTGCTGATCGCCATCCTCTCCGGACTGGTCATCGGTTCGCTGCACGGCTTCTTCTTCGCGAAGGTCGGCGTGCCCGCGTTCGTCGTCACGCTGGCCGGATTCCTCGGGTGGAGCGGTCTCCAGATCTGGCTGATGGGCCAGGAAGGCAGCATCAACACCCCCGACAGCAGCGTCGTCGAGGACCTGACCGGCTACTACTTCGAGGACATCTCCGCCGCGTACGGCCTCGCTCTGGTCTCCGTGCTCGCCTACGCGGCGGCCCTCCTGGTCGACGCCAAGCGACGCCGGGCGGCCCGGCTGCCGTCGCGGCCGGTGAGCGAGATCGTGGTGCGCACCGTGGTGATGGCGGTGGTCGCCTTCGTCGCGGCGTACGTGCTCAACCAGTCGCGCGGGCTGCCGCTCGCGCTGGTGCTGTTCCTCGCGGTGCTCGTCATCGCCGACTTCGCGGTGCGCCGTACGACGTACGGCAGGCAGATCTTCGCGGTCGGCGGCAACGCGGAGGCCGCGCGGCGGGCCGGCATCAACGTCGAGTGGGTCCGCATCACGGTCTTCGGCATCGCCGGCATGCTCGCCGCCTTCGGCGGGCTGTTCATCGCGAGCCTGTCCGGCGGCGCCACCAAGAGCCTCGGCGCGGGCAACACCCTGATGAACGTCATCGCCGCGGCCGTCATCGGCGGCACCAGCCTCTTCGGCGGACGCGGCAAGATCTGGTCCGCGCTGCTGGGCATCCTCGTCATCCAGTCCATCCAGCAGGGCCTGAACCTGCTGGGCATGGCGAGCGAGATCCAGTACATGATCACGGGGGCCGTGCTGCTGGCCGCGGTGGTCATCGACTCGGTGTCGCGGCGTACGCAGAAGACGGCGGGCCGCACGTAGCGGCAGCCGCAGCGGCGATCCCTTCCGGCCGCCGTCTGCCGCGCGGGTGCGGTGGGCGGCGGCGGGGGCGGGCCGGGTTCGTCCCGGCTGTCCGGTTCACAGGGTTGGCCGGTCGCCGGGTTCGTCCCGGCCGTCCGGTTCACAGGGTTGGCCGGTCGCCGGGTTCGTCCCCGGCCGTCCGTCCGCAGCTCGTCCGGTCCGTGCGGCTACGTCCGCCGGCCACCACCATCCAGGGCCTGCCCGCCCTGGAACCGCCCCACCTGGGCCCGGGGCGGTCGGGCCTCCACGGGGTACGCCCCCGCGGGGGCCCGCGGCATGCGCGAAGCGGCGCTCGTGCGCAGGCCCGGCGCGGCCGGTCGCAGCGCCCGGCTCGCTCGGCGCCCGGGAGCAGGATGCCGGGCGTACGGACCGAGCCCACGCTCGGGTCGTCCCGTGCCGACGCCAAATCCAGGTATGCGCAACGGACTTGGGGCCGGACCGGGCTTCGGTCCCGGAGCGGCCCCGAAGCAGCGGCCGGAACCGTGCCCGGAGTCGCGCCCGGAACCGTTCCCCGAGCCTCGCCGTCTCCGAGGGCGGGGAAGCCCGTACGGACCGGTCGGAGACGGCCCCTGACGGACCCGCGCGACGGGACCGGCCCGCCGAGGCCGAGCCGCCGCGCCGGGTGGTGCGCAGCCGCCGCGTGCTTCCCGTTCCCCGGATCGGGGGTCTGCCGCACGGTGTGCCTTGCTTGCCTTCGGCCCTGCAAGTGAGCCTCATGGCGCGGTGGCCACCGGCCGGACGGGTGATCGATCTCGCACCGCCAGGCCACCCCCTTCGCAGTAGGAACATTAGACTCGACGGATCGGCACAGCTCGCTCACGCTCGAAAGCAAGGAGGCACCGTGGATAAGGGGCCGCGCTCAGCGCGTCATCCCGGGTCGGGGGCGGTGGAGTTCCCCAAGGCGCAGCGCCGGGGAAGGTGGGATCTGCTGACCCGAGTCGAGGGACCGCGCGACCTCGACGAGCTTTCACCGGAGCAGTTGGAGCAGCTGGCCGGGGAGGTCCGGTCGTTCCTCGTCGACTCCGTCTCCAAGACCGGGGGACACCTCGGCCCGAATCTGGGTGTGGTGGAGCTGACCATCGCCCTCCACCGGGTGTTCGACTCCCCGAAGGACCGGATCCTCTTCGACACCGGGCACCAGTGCTACGTGCACAAGCTGCTGACCGGCCGCCAGGACTTCACCAGGCTGAAGAGCAAGGGCGGGCTGTCGGGCTACCCCGCGCGAGCCGAGTCCGAGCACGACGTCATCGAGAACAGCCACGCCTCCACCGTGCTGGGCTGGGCCGACGGCCTCGCGAAGGCCAACGAGCTGCGCCACAGGGACGATCACGTGGTGGCCGTCATCGGTGACGGCGCCCTGACCGGCGGCATGGCGTGGGAGGCGCTGAACAACATCGCCGCCGCCAAGGACCGTCCGCTCGTCATCGTCGTCAACGACAACGAGCGCAGCTACGCGCCGACCATCGGCGGCCTCGCCAACCACCTAGCCACGCTGCGTACCACCGACGGCTACGAGCGCTTCCTCGCCCGCGGCAAGGAGGTGCTCAACCGCACTCCCGTCGTGGGCAAGCCGCTGTACGAGACGCTGCACGGCGCCAAGAAGGGCCTGAAGGACTTCATCGCCCCGCAGGGCATGTTCGAGGACCTCGGCCTGAAGTACGTCGGCCCGATCGACGGACACGACCTGGCCGCCGTCGAGTCCGCCCTCCAGCGCGCCAAGCGCTTCGGGGGCCCCGTGCTGGTGCACTGCCTCACCGAGAAGGGCCGGGGCTACCAGCCGGCGCTGGAGGACGAGGCGGACCAGTTCCACCAGGTCGGCGTCATCCACCCCGACACCGGTCTGCCCGTCAAGTCCGCCGGTGCCGACTGGACTTCGGTCTTCGGCGAGGAGATGGTCAAGCTCGGTCACGAGCGCGAGGACATCGTCGCCATCACCGCCGCGATGATGCGCCCGCTCGGACTGCACGCCTTCGCCGAGGAGTTCCCGGACCGCGTCTACGACGTGGGCATCGCCGAGCAGCACGCCGCGGTGTCGGCGGCGGGCCTGGCCACCGGCGGCCTGCACCCCGTCTTCGCCGTCTACGCGACGTTCCTCAACCGGGCCTTCGACCAGCTGCTGATGGACGTGGCGCTGCACAAGTGCGGCGTGACGTTCGTACTGGACCGGGCCGGCGTCACCGGCTCCGACGGCCCCTCGCACAACGGCATGTGGGACATGTCCGTGCTCCAGTGCGTGCCCGGCCTTCGTCTGGCGGCGCCGCGCGACGCCGAGCAGGTGCGCGTCCAGCTGCGCGAGGCGGTCGAGGTGGACGACGCCCCCACCGTGGTGCGTTACTCCAAGGGCAAGGTGGGGCCCGCGGTCCCGGCCGTCGGCCGCGTCGGCAGGATGGACGTGCTGCGCAGGCCCGCGGACGCCCAGCGCCCCGACGTGCTGCTGGTGTCGGTGGGCGCGCTCGCCCCGATGTGCCTGGAGATCGCCGAACTCCTCGACAAGCAGGGCATCTCGACGACCGTCGTGGACCCGCGCTGGGTCAAGCCCGTCGACGAGGAGCTGGCGCCGCTGGCTGAGCAGCACCGCGTCGTGGTCACCGTCGAGGACAACGGCCGCTCCGGAGGCGTGGGTTCGGCGGTGGCGCAGTCGCTGCGGGACGCGAACGTCGACGTGCCGCTGCGTGACTTCGGCATCCCCGAGCGCTTCCTCGACCACGGCTCCCGCGCCGATGTGATGGCCGAGATCGGGCTCACCGCGCCGGACATCGCGCGCCAGGTGACGGGTCTCGTCGCGAAGCTGGACGGGCGTTACGAGACGCAGGCCGCGGAGGCGGCGCGCGACTGACCGGCCTCGCCGCGGCGGAGCTTTCCCGTAGGGGCTTACGCACAGGAGGCCGGGCCCGGGCACGGTCAAGGCCAGGGCACGCAGGACGGGCCCAGGCAGTACAGGACAAGGCAGTACAGGGCCGGGTCCGGAGTCAGCGAAGGCTCCGGACCCGGCCCTGCCGCATGGTCCACCGCGCCTCCCGCTAGCTTGTGTGCCATGCCGCCCCCGCCCGCCCGTACGACCGCGGTGCCCGCACACGACGACGGCGCCGCCGTCCGTTCCCCCGATGCCGCGGCCCGCCGCGACCGCGGACGCCGCTTCTGGGCGCGGCTGCTGCCCGTACTGGCGCTGCTGACGGCGGCGACGCGGCTGCCGTCCTTCGCCCGCCCCCTCTGGAACCCGGACGAGGGCTATCTCGCCACGCAGGCACGGCAGTTGGCGGCCGGCGGCACCCTGTACGAGACGGTGGTGGACCGCAAGCCGCCGCTGCTGCCCTGGCTCTACCGGGGCGCGTTCGCGCTCTTCGGCGACGGATCGCTGTGGCCGCTGAGGGTGACCGCCGTGCTGGCGGTGCTGACGGGAGCGGTGCTGCTCGCGTCGATCGCGCGCCGCCGCTGGGGCGACCGGGCGGGAGCGTCGGCGGGCGTCTGCTGCGTACTGGCGTCGGTGGCCCTCGTACCGGAGGACACACAGGCCGCCACGTTCGAGGTCTTCATGCTGCCGTGGACGGCGCTCGCCATGTGGTGTGCGGACCGCGGCCGTTGGGCGTACGCGGGCCTGGGCGTGGCGGCCGCGGTGCTCACCAAGCAGACCGGCGGCGCCGTGCTCGTACCGGTGCTGTGGCTGCTGTGGTCCCGACGCGCGGGCCTGTGGCCGCTGTTGCGGCTCTCGGCGGCGGCCGCGCTGCCTGTGCTGTGCGCCGCCCTGCTACACGGGCCCGGCCGCTTCGTCTACTGGATGGCCACCGGCTCCGGCAGTTATGTCTCGGCCGACGGTGCGATGGGCCACGCGCTGCTGCGCGCACTCGCCAACTGCGGTCTGTTGCTGGCCGGTTGTCTGCCCATGACCGCGGCACTGCTGTACGTCCTGAGTACCCGCCGGGGCGAGGGGGCGCGGGCCGCGCGCACGGCGGACGTGTGGGTGTGGCTGGCCGCATCCGCCGCCGCGGTGACCGTCGGCTTCCAGTTCTTCGGCCACTACTTCCTCCAACTCACCCCCGCCCTGGCCCTGTTGGCCGCCAAGGCGCTGCGACACCTCACCCGGCGAACCCTGATCGCGCTGCTCTCCGTGAACGCCGTGATCGCCGCCGCCTTCCTCGCCTGGGCGCTGCTCCTCTTCCCACGTGCCGAACTCGCCCACCAGCAGCGGCTGGCCGCCGAGGTCCGCGCCCGCACCGCGCCGGCCGACCGCGTCCTGCTGTGGGGCATGCACCCCGAGGGCTACTGGCTCGCGGAACGCACCCCCGCCTCCCGCTATCTCACCGCCGGCTTCCTCACCAACTTCAGCGGCGGACGGGGCGGCGCACGCGTGGGGGAGCGGTACGCCATGGACGGCGCCTGGCCGTACTTCCGCCGCGAACTGCGGGAGAATCCCCCGGCGTTGGTCGTCGACGACTCCCGCGGCAAGCCGTACGGCCCGCGCCGCACCCCCACGCTGCGCGCGTATCTCGACCGTCACTACGAACGCGTGGGCACCGCCGACGGCGCGGTCCTGTACGCACGTTCGCGCGCCCGGGGCTCATGACAGCCGTCCGGCTGTCTCATGACGGCCGTCCGGCCGCGGACCCGGCTGTCTCATGACCGCCGTCCGGTCTCGGACCCGGCTGTCTCATGACCGCCGTCCGGTCTCGGACATGGGAAGGTCCCCCGCCGTCCGGCGGGGGACCTCGGCGCCGCTGCGGGCCCTGACCAGGCGTCAGGCGGGGACGCTCGCCACTCCCGGCTCCAGGAAGCGCCGTCCGGTGGCCCGTTCGCTGACGCCCTCGCGGTCCAGGTACGGCGTGATGCCGCCCAGGTGGAAGGGCCAGCCCGCGCCGGTGATCAGGCACAGGTCGATGTCCTGCGCCTCGGCGACCACGCCCTCGTCGAGCATGAGGCGGACCTCCTGCGCGATGGCGTCCAGCGCCCGGTCGCGCACCTGCTCCTCCGTGAGGACCACGTCGCCGGTCTGGAAGAGCGCCTCGACCTCGGGGTCCAGCTCCGGCTTGGCCGAGCCCGGCACGTAGAGGTTGCGCTTGCCCGCCTCGACGACACGGCCCAGGTTCTCCGAGACGCCGAAGCGGTCGGGGAACGCGTCGTGCAGCGTGCCCGAGACGTGATGGGCGACGGCCGGGCCCACGAGCTCCAGCAGCACGATGGGCGACATGGGCAGGCCCAGCGGCGCCAGGGCGCGGTCCGCGACGTCGACCGGGGTGCCCTCGTCGATCGAGCGCAGCACCTCGCCGAGGAAGCGCGTCAGCACCCGGTTGACGACGAACGCCGGGGCGTCCTTCACCAACACCGCGGTCTTCTTCAGGGACTTGGCCACGGAGAACGCCGTGGCAAGCGAGGCGTCGTCCGTGCGCTCCGCCCGTACGATCTCCAGCAGCGGCAGCACGGCCACCGGGTTGAAGAAGTGGAAGCCGACGACCCGCTCGGGGTGCTTGAGCTGCGAGGCCATCTCCGTGATGGACAGCGACGAGGTGTTGGTCGCGAGGATCGCGTGCGCCGGCACGACCGCCTCGACCTCGGCGAAGATCTTCTGCTTGAGGCCCATCTCCTCGAAGACGGCCTCGATCACGAAGTCCGCGTCGGCGAAGGCCGCGGCCTTGTCCAGCGACCCGGTCACCAGCGCCTTCAGCCGGTTCGCCTTGTCCTGGTTGACGCGGCCCTTCAGCAGCAGCTTGTCGATCTCCTCGTGGACGTAGCCCACGCCCTTGTCGACACGCTCCTGGTCGATGTCGGTCAGTACGACCGGAACCTCCAGCCTGCGCGCGAAGAGCAGCGCCAGCTGCGAGGCCATCAGGCCCGCGCCGACGACGCCGACCTTGGTGACGGGACGCGCCAGCGACTTGTCCGGGGCTCCCGCGGGCCGCTTGGCGCGCTTCTGCACCAGGTTGAACGCGTAGATGCCGCTGCGCAGTTCACCGCCCATGATCAGGTCGGCGAGCGCCTTGTCCTCGGCGTCGAAGCCCGCACGAAGGTCGCCGCTCTTGGCCGCGGCGACGATGTCGAGCGCGCGGTAGGCGGCGGGAGCGGCGCCGTGCACCTTGTCGTCGGCGATCTGCCTGCCGCGGACCACGGCCTGGTCCCACGCCTCGTCGCGGTCGATCTCGGGCCGTACGACCTCGATCTCGCCCTTGAGCACGGACGCCGTCCAGCGCAGCGACTGCTCCAGGAAGTCGGCGCCCTCGAACAGGGCGTCGGCGATGCCCAGTTCGTAGACCTGCGGGCCCTTGAGCAGCTTGTTCTGGTTGAGGGAGTTCTCGACGATGACCGAGACCGCGCGGTCGGCACCGATGAGGTTCGGCAGCAGCGCACAGCCGCCCCAGCCGGGCACCAGCCCGAGGAAGACCTCCGGCAGCCCGAACGCGGGCACGGCCTGCGAGACGGTGCGGTACGTGCAGTGCAGTCCGACCTCGACGCCGCCGCCCATCGCCGCACCGTTGTAGTACGCGAAGGTCGGCACGCCCAGGTCGGCCAGCCGCCGGAACACCGCGTGTCCGCCCTGGCCGATCGCGAGGGCGTCCTCGTGCTCCTTGAGCAGTTCGACGCCCTTGAGGTCGGCGCCGACGGCGAAGATGAACGGCTTGCCGGTGATGCCGACGCCGACGATCCCGCCGTCCTTCGCCTCCTTCTCGACCTGGTCGATCGCGGCGTTCAGATTCGCCAGCGATGCCGGCCCGAACGTGGTCGGCTTGGTGTGGTCGAAGCCGTTGTCCAGGGTGATCAGCGCGAACTTGCCCGCGCCGCCCGGCAGGTCGAGATGGCGTACGTGCGCCTGCGTGACGACCTCGTCGGGGAACAGTTCGGCCGCGCCCTTCAGCAACTCGGCGGTGTTGGTGCTCACTTGCCTGCTCCCTCGCTCCAGTGCGGGTTCTCCCAGATGACGGTTCCGCCCATGCCGAAGCCGACGCACATCGTCGTCAGCCCGTAGCGCACGTGCGGCTGCTCCTCGAACTGCCGCGCCAGCTGCGCCATCAAGCGCACACCGGAGGAGGCCAGCGGGTGCCCGTAGGCGATGGCGCCGCCGTACTGGTTGACGCGGGGGTCGTCGTCGGCGATGCCGTAGTGGTCGAGCAGCGCGAGCACCTGCACCGCGAAGGCCTCGTTGATCTCGAAGAGACCGATGTCGTCGATCGACAGCCCGGCCTTGGCGAGGGCCTTCTGCGTGGACGGCACGGGCCCGACGCCCATGACCTCCGGCTCGACACCGGCGAAGGCGAAGCTGACGAGGCGCATCTTCACCGGCAGCCCCAGCTCCTCGGCGAAGTCCTCGGCGGCGATCAGCGAGGCCGTCGCACCGTCGTTGAGACCGGCGGCGTTGCCCGGCGTGACGCGGCCGTGCGCGCGGAAGGGAGTCTTCAGCCCGGCGAGGCTCTCCAGCGTCGTGCCCGGACGCATCGGCTCGTCCTCGGTCGCCAGGCCCCAACCGGTCTCCCCCGCTTCTTCGTTGGTACGGCGGATCGAGATCGGCACCAGGTCCTGCTGGATCTTGCCGTTGGCGTACGCCTTGGCGGCCTTCTCCTGGCTGCGCACCGCGTACTCGTCGGCGCGCTGCTTGGTCAGATGCGGGAAGCGGTCGTGCAGGTTCTCGGCCGTCATGCCCATGAACAGGGCGGACTGGTCGACCAGCTTCTCGGAGACGAAGCGCGGGTTGGGGTCGACGGCCTCACCCATCGGGTGCCGGCCCATGTGCTCGACGCCGCCCGCGACCACGGCGTCGTACGCGCCGAAGGAGATGGAACCGGCGGTCGTCGTCACCGCCGTCATCGCGCCCGCGCACATGCGGTCGATCGAGTAGCCGGGAACGGTCTCGGGCAGCCCGGCCAGGATGCCCGCGGTGCGGCCGAGGGTCAGGCCCTGGTCGCCGATCTGGGTGGTGGCGGCGACCGCCACCTCGTCGATGCGCTCCGGCGGCAGGTCCGGGTTACGGCGCAGCAGTTCGCGGATGCACTTCACGACCAGGTCGTCTGCCCTGGTCTCGTGATAGATGCCCTTGGGGCCCGCCTTGCCGAACGGTGTGCGGACGCCGTCGACGAAGACGACGTCCCTAGCGGTACGAGGCACTTTGGCTCTCCTCCAGGTGCGGTGCAGATACGCCGTACGGCGCGCTTCCCAAGAGCCATGCTACCCGTGGGTAACTGAGGGGCAAGGCCCGTACCTGGGGGAGGGGCACACGTCACATCACAGCCCGCCGAGCGGCGGTCCGGCAGGCGGAGGGCAGCGCTCCGGCGGGGCTCCGACAGCGCTTCGACAGCGTTCCGGCGGGCGCTCCGCTCCGTCCGCCGGGCGCTACTTGGACGGAGCGGGCGTCGCCAGCGCCTCGGTCAGCAGAGAAGCCGTCTGCTCGATCTGCCACTCGCGGGCGCCGAGCGCGCGCAGAGCGGAGACGACCTGCGACTCGGTACGGGCGCTGGGCGGCTGCCAGCACAGCCGCCGCACCGTGTCCGGAGTCAGCAGGTTCTCCTGCGGCATGGACAGCTCCTCCGCCCGTGCCGTCACGGCCGCGCGCGCGGCGGTGAGCCTGGCGGCGGCCGCCGGGTCCTTGTCGGCCCAGGAACGCGGCGGGGGAGGCCCGTTGGTCGCCTGGCTCTGCTGCGGAAGTGCCGACTCCGGCAGCGCCTTGGCCCGGTCGACGGCGGCCTGCCACTGCTCCAGCTGCTTGCGCCCCATCCGGTGCCCGAAGCCCGGCAGGCCCGAGAGGGTGCGCGCGTCGGACGGCAGCGCCAGCGCCGCCTCGACGATCGCCGAGTCCGCGAGCACCTTGCCCGGCGAGACGTCCCGCTTCCGCGCGATGCGGTCGCGCGCCGTCCACAACTCCCGTACGACGGCCATCTGACGGCGCCGCCGCACCTTGTGCATCCCGGAGGTGCGCCGCCAGGGATCCTTGCGGGGCGGAGCGGGAGGCGCCGCCGCGATGGCCTCGAACTCCTGCCGCGCCCAGGCGAGTTTGCCCTGCCGGTCCAGCTCCTCCTCCAGCGCGTCCCGCAGGTCGATCAGCAACTCGACGTCGAGCGCGGCGTAGTGCAGCCAGGGCTCCGGCAGTGGACGCGTGGACCAGTCGACGGCGGAGTGGCCCTTCTCCAGCGCGTAGCCCAGCAGGTTCTCCACCATCGCGCCCAGCCCGACCCGCGCGTACCCCGCGAGGCGGCCGGCGAGTTCCGTGTCGAACAGCCGCCGCGGAACCATGCCTATCTCCCTCAGGCACGGCAGGTCCTGGGTGGCGGCGTGCAGCACCCACTCGGAGTCGGCGAGCACGGCGCCCAGGCCGGAGAGGTCCGGGCAGCCCACCGGGTCGACAAGCGCGCTGCCCGCACCCTCGCGCCGCAGCTGTACGAGATACGCCCGCTGCCCGTAGCGGTATCCGGAAGCCCGCTCGGCATCGACGGCGACCGGACCGCTGCCCGAGCCGAAGGCCGCGATGATCTCGGTGAGCGCCGCCTCGTCGCCCGTCACGGGTGGAACGCCCTCGCGGGGCTCCAGCAGGGGGACCGGCGCCTGACCAGGGTCTTGGCCCTCGGCCTGGGCCTTAGCTGAGTTTGCTGATGCGGTCTCTCGGGCGTCGGTCACCGGTCAAGGGTAGCTGCGTGAGGCCGGTGATTGTCCTGATGTCCGGGCAGACCGTTGCCCACGGCACCGGAATTCCCGCCACGTCCGGGGCAGGTCGAGTGCGGCGGAGCGATGCGGCGGGTCGGGCATGCCGCGGCGGGCACACATCGAGGCGCCCGCCTGCGGATCGTGCCGCCTGCGGACGCCTCGAAGGTGTGGGGGAGAACCCGGTGAGTCACATGATCAGTGGATGATTCCCGTACGGAGCGCCACGGCGACCATGCCGGCCCGGTCCCCGGTGCCCAACTTGCGGGCGATACGGGCCAGATGGGACTTCACCGTCAGTGCCGAGAGGCCCATCGAGACGCCGATCGCCTTGTTGGACTGGCCCTCCGCGACGAGACGCAGCACCTCCACCTCGCGCCCGGACAGCTCACGCTGGCCACCGGGGTGCCCGGGGCCTCCGGGGCCGCCGCCGGGACGGCGGTGCATGCGGGCGGCGGCGGCACCGATGGGGGCCGCGCCGTGCCGGGTCGGCATGGCGCCGAGGTTGTTGCGGGTGCCGGTGACGACATAGCCCTTGACGCCGCCCGCCAGGGCGTTGCGCACGGCGCCGATGTCGTCGGCTGCCGAGAGGGCCAGGCCGTTCGGCCAGCCCGCGGCTCGGGTCTCGGACAGCAGGCTGAGGCCCGAACCGTCCGGGAGGTGGACGTCGGCCACGCAGATGTCGCGTGGATTGCCGACTCGGGGACGTGCCTCCGCGATCGACGACGCCTCGATCACATCCCGTACGCCGAGAGCCCACAGATGTCGGGTCACGGTGGAACGGACGCGGGGGTCGGCCACGACGACCATGGCCGTCGGTTTGTTGGGGCGGTAGGCGACCAGGCTTGTGGGGTGCTCAAGAAGAACAGACACCGGGCCTCCGAGGGCTGGCTGCGGACGGAACGATTCCGGTGACCGCGCGGGGTGGGCCGGGGTTCCGTGTGGAAGGGTCATAGACTCCTTCGGCAGGTCGGGGGGCCTGCTTTAGGGGAAGATCACCAATTGATGACTGATATTTCCCGAATCGGACAGCCGCTCGACGACGGTTTCCGGCGCGCTCCGAGAAGGAGCGGCGAAGCCGGTCGGGGCCTGTTCCCGTGGGAGGTCCGGCGGGGGATCCGGAGCCCCGGGCGATGGTCGGGGGGCTTCAAGGAGCTGAGGCTTCAGAGGGGCTGAGGTTTCAGAGGGGCTGAGGTCCGCGCCGTTTCGGCAGGGAGACCACGGAGCTTCCGTCGCCCGGCTCCGGCGGCAGCCCGGCGCACTGGCACAGCAGCTCCGACCAGGCCGTCAGATGAACCGCCATGTCCGGCAGGGCCTCGGGCGCGGCCGGGTCCTCGGGGCGGGGAGTCCAGCTGGCGCGGATCTCCAGCTCCGTCTGCGGCGGCCGTTCGTCGAGGCCGCCGAAGTAGGAGGAACCGGAACGCGTCACCGTGCCGCTGGAGTCGGAGTACGCGGCGGAGTGCACCTCCAGCGCGCCCGTCAGCCAGGACCAGGTGACCTCGGGCAGCAGCGGATCGCCGGCGATCTCCGGCTCCAGGTCGGTGCGGGCGAGGGTGACGACGCGGAACGTGCCCTGCCAGGACTCCTGTCCGGCCGGGTCGTGGAGCAGTACGAAACGGCCGTCGGCGAGCTCCGACGACTCGTCGGCGGGGTCGACGACCGAGGCGGACAGCGCGCAGGAGAAAGGGGCGAGACGCTTGGGGGCGGGCAGCGCGGAGAGCTGTACCTCCGGCCTGGTGTGCGCGGAGTTGAGGGCCGCCATCGCGTGCTTGAAGGGCGGAGGGGCACCGTCGCCTCCGCCGCCCGGGCCTCCGGGGCCCTCCGTCATCCTTGGTCGCGCCGCTGCCATGGGGCGCAAGAGTAGGGCGAGCCGGAGGCACACACCCGTAGGGACACTCGCAAGTGGCCGAAGAGCGGTGGGTGTTGAAGAAGCGGAAGGGCTCGTGGGGGCGGTCGCCGCGGGTGGACGGGGAGGGGACCGGTTCGCCGGGGGCCGCCGGCCGGGATCCGAGATTGGCTGACAACCGACGGCTCGTCGGCGGCGCGAGGAGAGCGCCGTAGCGGAGTACGGGGGCGGGTGCCCGCCTCTGCGCCGCCTCGGCGGTCCGGGGGGCCTCCGAGGCGTGGGAGACTGCGGTGCGTGAGTGTCAACGATCCCCAGCCGGCCCGTACGGGCGCTCCTGCCGTACCGCACGACTCCGCCTTTCTCAGGGCGTGCCGCGGGGAGTCCGTCCCGCACACCCCGGTGTGGTTCATGCGGCAGGCGGGGCGCTCGCTCCCCGAGTACCGCAAGGTGCGGCAGGGCATCGCGATGCTCGACTCGTGTACGCGTCCCGAGCTGGTCACGGAGATCACGCTCCAGCCCGTGCGCCGTCACGGCGTCGACGCCGCGATCTACTACAGCGACATCGTCGTACCGCTCAAGGCCATCGGCGTCGATCTGGACATCAGGCCGGGCGTGGGGCCGGTCGTCGAGGAGCCCGTACGCACGCGCGCGGATCTGGAGCGGCTGCGGGCCCTGGAGCCTGAGGACGTCGGATATGTGACGGAGGCCGTGCGGCTCCTCACTCGGGAGCTCGGCGGGACGCCGCTCATCGGCTTCGCCGGGGCACCGTTCACGCTGGCCAGCTATCTCGTGGAGGGCGGCCCGTCGCGCAACCACGAGCGCACCAAGGCGATGATGTACGGCGACCCGGAGCTGTGGGCCGCGCTGCTGGACCGTCTCGCCGTCATCACGGGCACGTTCCTGAAGGTGCAGATCGAGGCGGGCGCCTCGGCCGTGCAGCTCTTCGACTCCTGGGCCGGTGCCCTCTCCGAGGCCGACTACCGGCGTTCGGTCATGCCCGCCTCGCAGAAGGTCTTCGAGTCCGTGGCGCACTACGGCGTGCCGCGCATCCACTTCGGCGTCGGTACGGGCGAACTGCTGGGCGCCATGGGCGAGGCGGGCGCGGACGTCGTCGGCGCGGACTGGCGCGTGCCGCTGGACGAGGCAGCCCGGCGGGTGGGACCGGGCAGGGCGGTGCAGGGGAACCTGGACCCGGCGGTGCTCTTCGCGCCGCGCGAGGCGGTCGAGGTGCAGGCCCGGCGGGTGCTGGACGCGGCGCGCGGCGCCGGGAGCCACATCTTCAACCTGGGGCACGGAGTGCTTCCCGAGACGGACCCGGACGCGCTGACCCGGCTCGTGGCGTACGTGCACGAGCAGACGGCGCGCTGAGGGAATCTACTGACGGAACCGGCTGACGGAATCGCGGCCGCGGCACTTGGAGAGGGCCGTACGCAGGGGCTCTTGTGCCGACGTCAGCCCGCGCTCTTCACGGCCGCCGTCGCCTTGCGCGCCGCCACCAGCACCGGGTCCCACACGGGGGAGAACGGCGGCGCGTAGCCGAGGTCGAGATACGTCATCTGCTCGACGGTCATGCCCGCGGTCAGGGCGACCGCCGCGATGTCCACGCGCTTGCCCGCGCCTTCGCGTCCCACGATCTGCGTGCCGAGCAGCCGTCCCGTACCGCGTTCGGCGAGCATCTTCACGCGCATCGGCCGGCTGCCGGGGAAGTAGCCCGCGCGGCTGGTGGCCTCGGCCGTGACCGTTACGAACCGGAGTCCCACCTCGCGGGCCTGGGCCTCCAGCAGTCCCGTACGGGCGATCTCCAGGTCGCAGACCTTGCTGACGGCGGTGCCGACGACGCCGGGGAAAGTGGCGTAGCCGCCGCCGATGTTGGCGCCGATGACCTGGCCGTGCTTGTTGGCGTGCGTGCCGAGGGGGATGTGCCGGGTGCGGCCCGAGATCAGGTCGAGGACCTCGACGCAGTCGCCGCCCGCCCAGATGTTCTCCTGTCCGCGTACGCGCATCGCCAGGTCGGTCAGCAGCCCGCCGGACCCGCCGAGCGGCAGGCCCGCCTCCTGTGCGAGCGAGGTCTCCGGCGCGACGCCGAGGCCGAGCACGACGACGTCCGCCGGGTACGTGGACTCCTTCGTGACGACGGCGCGGGCACGGCCGTCGTCTCCGGTCTCGATCCCGGTGACGGCCGCGCCCGTGACGACCTCCATGCCCATGCCGCACATCGATTCGTGGACCAGCTCGCCCATGTCGGGGTCGAGGGTCGTCATGGGCTGCGGGGACCGGTCGAGGACCGTCACCTCGAACTCCCGGCGTACCAGGGCCTCGGCCATCTCCACGCCGATGTAGCCGGCGCCGACGACCACGGCCTTCAGCCGGGGCTCCGCGCCTTGCGGGCCCGCGGGGCTCCGCTTGCCCTCGCCGCCGGGTGCCGCCGTGCGGTCGATGGCGTCCAGCAGGTTCTGGCCGTCCTCCAGGGACTGCACGCCGTGCACGCCCTCGGCGTCGACTCCGGGCAGCGGGGGTCGCACGGGCCTGGCGCCGGTCGCGAGGACGAGATGGTCGTAGTCCGTCCAGTACTCCGTCGTCGACTGCCGCTCTCCGGGGGCGAGTTCGCGGGCGAGCACCCGGCGGCGGTCCGTGTCGAGGCGGGTGACCTCGGTGTGCATGCGCAGGTCGATGCCGCGCTCGCGGTGCTTTCCGGGCGTACGGGCGATCAAATCGTCGCGGTCGGAGACGTCGCCGCCGATCCAGTACGGGATGCCGCACGCGGAGTAGGAGGAGAAGGCGCCCCGCTCGAAGGCGACGACCTCCAGCTCGTCCGGGCCCAGCAGGCGGCGTGCCTGGGAGGCGGCGGTCATGCCGGCCGCGTCACCCCCGACGACGACCATGCGGCGTGCGGCAGCCATGATCCGTACTCCCTCCGTTGTGGCCGTGGCCGTGGCCGTGACCGTGGCCGGGCCGGGCGTGGATGGGGCGGGTCGGGGGCCTGCGCCGGGACGCCGCCCGGGAGTCTCCCGCTTCCGTCCCGTTCCCCTGGTTACGGCGGGCGGTACCCGCGCTGGGACGATGGACACATGCATGTGATCGTGATCGGCGGCGGCATCTCGGGGCTCGCCGCGGCCCTGCGGCTCTCCTCGGGCGGCGCCTCGGTGACCGTACTGGAAGCGTCCGCTCGGCTGGGCGGAAAGCTGCTGCCGGGCGCCGTCGCCGGGAGCGCGGCCGTCGATCTGGGCGCGGAGTCGATGCTCGCGCGCCGCGACGAGGGCGTGGATCTCGCGCGTGCGGCGGGGCTCGGTGAGTCGCTCGAAGCCCCTGCCGGCGCCGGTGCCGCGATCTGGTCACGGGGCGGGATGTGCCCCATGCCCAAGGGCCATGTGATGGGCGTACCGGGAGATCCGGAGGCGCTGCGCGGGCTGGTCTCCGACGAGGGGATCGCACGCGCGGAACGGGACGCGGGGCTGCCGCGCACGGAGATCGGGGAGGACGCCGCGATCGGCGAGTACGTGGCGGAGCGCCTCGGCCGCGAGGTGGTGGACCGGCTGGTGGAGCCGCTGCTGGGGGGCGTGTACGCGGGCGACGCGTACCGGATCTCGATGCGTGCCGCCGTGCCGCAGCTCTACGAGGCGGCGCGCGGCGGGAGTTCGCTGCTGGCGGGGGTGCGCGCCTTGCAGCAGCGGGCGCCCGTGCAGCCCCCGGGGGCGCCCGTCTTCATGGGGATCCGGGGCGGCGTCGGGCGGCTGCCGGGCGCGGTGGCGGACGCGTGCCGTGCGGAGGGGGCGCGGATCAGGACGGGGGTTCCCGTACGGAGCGTGCACGCGTCGGCCGTCGCGGACGGGGCGGTTCCGGGTTCCGGGGCCGGACCGGCTTCCGTGGCCGGTACTGACGCCGGTTCAGGTTCCGGTGCCGGTTCAGGTCGTGGTGCCGGTTCCGTTTCCGGTCGTGATGCCGGTGCCGGCCGACGTTGGTCCGTCGTCACCGAGAGCGGCGAGAGCCTGCACGCCGACGCGGTCGTCGTCGCCGTGCCCGCACCGCAGGCCGCGCGGCTGCTGGCCGACGAGGTGCCCGTGGCGGCGGCCGAGCTGCGCACCGTGGAGTACGCGTCGATGGCGCTGGTCACCATGGCGTTCCGGCGCTCGGAGCTGGAACGGGCTTCCGAACCGCCGCCCGCCGGCAGCGGATTCCTGGTGCCGCCCGTCGACGGACGCACCATCAAGGCCGCCACCTTCTCCGGCAACAAGTGGGGATGGGTGGCCGCGCAGGACCCGGAGCTGTTCGTGCTGCGCACCTCCGTCGGCCGGTACGGGGAGGAGGCCGTGCTGGAGCGTGAGGACTCCGAGATCGCCGAACTGTCGCTGCACGATCTGGCGGCCGCGACCGGGTTGCGGGCCCGCCCCGTCGACCGGCTGGTCAGCCGCTGGCACGGCGGCCTCCCGCAGTACCCGGTCGGCCACACCGCCCGCGTCGCCCGCATCCGTGCCGCCGTCGCCCGGGCGCCCGGGCTGGCGGTGTGCGGAGCGGCGTACGAGGGCGTCGGCATCCCTGCGTGCGTCGCGAGCGGACGGCGCGCGGCCGGTGAGATCCAGGAGACCCTGGCGCGGGCACCCGCGGGCGGCGCGCGAGAATAGCCGCATGACTGCTGCACCGGAGCCGGGCAAGCCGGAGAAGGCCCCCAACGCGGGGAAGAAGGCCAAGGACCTCAACGAGGTCGTCCGATACACCCTGTGGTCGGTCTTCCGGCTGCGCGGCGAACTGCCCGACGACCGCGCCGGACACGCGGCCGAGGTCGACGAGCTGTTCGCGCAGCTCGCCGCCAAGGACGTGGTGGTGCGCGGCACTTACGACGTCTCGGGGCTCCGTGCCGACGCCGACCTCATGATCTGGTGGCACGCCGAGTCGTCCGACGCCCTTCAGGACGCCTACAACCGCTTCCGCCGCACCCGGCTGGGCCGCGCAGTGGAGCCGGTCTGGTCGAACATGGCGCTGCACCGCCCGGCGGAGTTCAACAAGTCGCACCTGCCGGCCTTCGTGGCGGGCGAGGAGCCGCGGGCGTACGTGAGCGTGTATCCGTTCGTGCGCTCCTACGACTGGTATCTGCTGCCGGACGAGGACCGCCGCCGCATGCTCGCGGACCACGGCAGGATGGCCCGCGGCTTCCCGGACGTACGGGCGAACACGGTGCCCGCCTTCTCCCTCGGCGACTACGAGTGGATCCTCGCGTTCGAGGCCGACGAACTGCACCGCATCGTCGACCTGATGCGGCACCTGCGGGGCTCCGAGGCGCGGATGCACGTGAGGGAAGAGGTGCCGTTCTTCACCGGGCGGCGCAAGCCGGTCGCGGAGCTGGTGGCGGGGCTCGTCTGAGGGGCAGGGCTCGTCTGAGGGGACGGGCGGTCCGGGGCACGGTTGGTCCGGGTCACGGCCGGTTCGGGGGCTCGGCTCGTCTAGGGCACGTCCTCGGAGCCGGGCCGGGCCGCGGCCCGTGGTGCGGGTCTGGCCGCGCATTCCGCGGCGCGGCCGGGCGTGCGGCCGTCCAGCAGGTACACGGCGAGATGAGCGTCGGCACACCGGTTTCCGCCCGCGACGCCGTGCGTGACGGCGCCCCGCTCGGTGACGAGGGACGAGCCGGACAGCCGCTTCCACGTCTCGACGGCGCCCTCGTACGGTGTGGCGGCGTCCCGGGTCGACGCGAGCAGCAGCACCGGCGGCAGTTCGCCCGGCGCGGTGCGTACGTCGACGGGCCTGGAGCGCACGCCCCGCCAGTACGCGCAGGGCAGGTCGGCCCGCACGGTCTCCCACGTCTGGTACGGCGCGGCCCCGCCGATCGCGGTGTTGTCACGGTCCCAGCGCGGCCACCGCCGCGGCCAGTGGCCCTCGGAGCACTGCACGGCGCTGTAGACGGAGTCGCTGTTGTCGCGCTCGGCCTCCGTGCGCGGGTCGGGGGCCGCGATCCGGGTCAGCGCATCAGGGTCTCCCCGGCTGAACTCGGCGAGTGCCAGGGCGAGTCGGGGCCAGCTCCCCTGGTCGTGGCCGGCTCGCAGAGCGGCGCGCAGGAGTTGCAGCCCGGCGCCTTGGCCCCCCGGTGAATCGGCGGCGCCGGCGGGGTCGTGGTCGAGGGCGGCTCGTGCCGTGTCGAAGTGGCGCTGTACCGATCGCGGGGTGCGGCCGAGACCGTAGACGGAGTGACGGCGCGCGGTCCAGGACGTGAAGTCCCGCCAGCGGCGCTGGAACGCGCTGCTCTGGGCGAGCGCGTCGCCGTACCAGATCCGGTGCGGACGCGGGTCGACGACGCCGTCGAGTACGAGGCGGCGCACGTGGCCGGGGAAGAGGGCGGCGTACACGGCGCCGAGGTAACTGCCGTACGACGTCCCGAAGAAGCTCAGCTTCTCCTGGTGCAGGGCGGCTCGCAGCACGTCGAGGTCGCGGGCGTTGTCGGCGGTGGTGAAGTGGGCGAGCGTGTCGCCGTACCGGCGGGCGCAGGCCCTCGCGAACGCGGCCGCCTGAGCGCGAAGTTCGCGCTTGAACGCGGCGGAGGGCGTACGGGGTGAGCGTGGCACGGCCGTCGCTTCCGCACCCGCTTCCGCTTCCGCGCTCCCAGCCCGTGCGCCGCGGGCCGCTGTTCGGCGCGTGTGCTCCGGGCCCCGGCACCGGAGGGGGGCCGAGCGTCCGACGCCGCGGGGCGCGTAACCGACGAAGTCATAGGCGCGGTTGAGCTTCTTCCACACTCCGCCCCGCAGGGTGGGGTGGAGCGGGAAGCCCATGCCGTCGGCCCCGGGGCCGCCCGGGTTGTGGAGGAGCGGGCCCTGCCGGACGGAGGCGGGGCCCGTCGCGCGCTTACGGCTCACGGTGAGGGCGATCTTCCGGGCGTCCGGGTCCGCGTAGTCGACCGGCACGTCGACCTTGCCGCACTCGGCGTACGCGGGAAGCTCCTCGGAAGCGGGGCAGCGCGACCAGTCGATGCCCGCCTCGGCCGCCGCTTCGGCTGCGATCGCCGTGCCGACGGCCGCGCGGGCGTCGCGGAGGGGCAGCGGCAGACCGTCGTGTGCGGTCGTGATGGTGGCTGCTGAACTGGTGGCTGCGGAAGCGGTGGTGGCGCTGGCCGCGGCTGTGCCCGTGCCCCTGCCCCAGGCCGTGCTGGGGCCACCGACTGCCGGACCGGCCGGACCGGCAGGACCGGCCGGGCCTGCCGGGCCTGCCGGGACGACGGTCATGACGGTGAGGGCGAGGGCACCGAGCGTGCCGTACAAGGCGGTTGAGCGCACCGGGTGCCTCGTTCCTGTCGTGGTGCGAACGGGCGCCCGGAGGGTGGGAAGGGGTCGGCCGACGGCCGTACCAGGGGCCTCGGAGCAGTGCCGTGCGTGAGCGTCCGTGCGCAGCGTGTGATCACACCTGCAACGCGCATGCTCCGTACGGGAGTTGGCGAAGTAAAGCACCCCGGGCGGATGTCGGGGGTGATGCGCACGAAGCGGGGAGTGTGGGCGCTGCCGTGCGAAATGCGGCGGGGCGGCCCGGCGGTGGGCTCCCGTCCCTTAGGGCGGTAGGCCCTTTACCGCGGTGGGCCCTCATGGCAGTGGAAGCCGGTGGCGGCGAGCCCGTGGTCAGCGGTGCATGCGGACGCGCTCCCGCGTCAGGTGCAGCATGCGCCGCACCCGGCCGCCGGGCGGCGGCTCGGGCGCGGAGCGCTCAAGCCACCAGGTCCGCAGCCTTCCGTGCGTCCGCCGTCCGCCCGCGGCGCCCTCGTCCAGCGTGTACGCGGCGAAGTCCAGCGCGTCGCGCCGGTAGCCGCCCGTCAGGGGAACGGTGCGCGCGTACGCGGCGAAGGCGCTGCGGAAGGTCTTCTCGCCCAGGATCGACGGGAGTTCGGGTGCCACCTTGGCCACCACGTCCCGCCGCTTGGCGGCCAGCGCACGGCGCTGCACATCGAGCCGTTCGCGGTCGAAGCCCTCCGGCGCGGGCGCGTCCGCGACGAGCGCGGCGAGCAGCCCGGCCTCCGCCCGCGCGAGGCGTTCCCGTGCCTGCGCGAGCCGGTCCTGCGCCTGCGCCGGGCGTTGCCGGGTCTCCGTTGCGGCGCTGGCGGTGGCGCGCCCGCGGCGCTCCTCTCCGGGACCAGCGCCCCCTGCGGGCAAGGTGCCCGGCTCCCTCGGCTCCCTCAACTCCCTTGCCGGAGCGGTGTCCTGGAGCACGGAGCGGATGCTCTCCAGCTCCTCGGCGAGTTCGCTCACGGGTGGGAAGTTCTCGTCCCGTTCCAGCAGCACGCCCGGCGGCTCCGTACGGGCGCGCAGCTGCGCGAGCACATCCAGCACGGGCCGGGTGACGGGGTGCCCGTGGCTGTCGTGCCAGACGCCGTCCCGTTCGAAGCCGCCCGCCACGTGCACGTACGCCAGCGCGTCCAGGGGCAGTTCGTCCAGCGCGGCGCACGGGTCCTCGCCGCGGTTGACGTGGTTGGTGTGCAGATTGGCGACGTCGATGAGCAGGCGCACGCCCGTACGCTCCACGAGTTCGGCGAGGAAGGCGCCCTCGCTCAGCTCTTCGCCGGGCCATGCCACGAGGGCCGCGATGTTCTCCAGAGCCAGCGGCACCGGCAGTGCTTCCTGTGCGACGCGTACGTTCTCGCACAGCACGTCCAGGGCGTCGCGGGTGCGGGGCACCGGCAGCAGATGGCCCGCCTCCATCCGCGGCACGCCGGTCGGGGGCCCGCCCGCACGCACGAAGGCGATGTGCTCCGTGACGAGCGGCGCGTCCAGCGCCTCGGCGCGCTCGGCCAGGGCCGACAGCCGTGCGGGGTCCGGGAGTTCGGCGCCGCCGATTCCGAGGGAGACGCCGTGCGGGACGACGGTCGTGCCGCGCTCGCGCAGGCGCCGCAGCCCGTCGGGCAGATGGTCCGGATCCGGGCAGACGTTCTCGGCGACCACCTCGACCCAGTCGATGCCGGGCAGCGCCGCTATGCCGTCCGCGATCTCGGGCCGCCAGCCGATGCCGGTGCCCAGCCGCACCCTGGTGCCGGTCGTCCCCATGTGCGCCCCCCTCCTTCTCCGTGCTGTGTCTCCCCGGCGGTCGGCAGACCGCGGTGTGGTGCCGTGCCCGCCGGTGCCGGTGCCTGGCCGGTGCCGGGGCGGCTGCGCATACGTGCTGTATACGAGCGGTACGCTCGCCGTCTCCGTGCTTCTGCCACGCGGCGGGCGGCCGAATCCGCCAAGCCGCGTATTCAGAGCCGTATTTGAGGTTCGCGTCCCGTTCAGCCCCGGGCGTCCACGTCCAGCAGCCCCGCGAAGTCGGCCACCACCGTCACCGAGCCGGCGGCGACCTCGGTGTACCCCGCGTCCCGTACGACCGGAAGCCCGCACTCCAGCAGGCGCGACCACTGCCGGACACCGCTCGCCGTGCGCACGGCGAGGGCGAAGTCCGCCTCGCGCCACCGCTTCCGCGCCGCGTCCGGCAGCCGCCACCACGCCAGCTGCGCGCCGTGCGCCGCCTGCGCCATCGCCTTGCCCGCCGACATCTCCAGATCCGGCGCCAGCCACATCACCGGCATCGCGGGTGCGGGGGCCGGGGGCGGCTCCGGATCGGTCAGTTCGGTGCCGGAGACCTGCAAACGGGCCAGGTCCCTCGGCCAGTCGCCGACGGGCACGGGCGGGAAGACCCGTACCTCGGCGGTACGGCCCGTCACCGTGATCCCCGGCAGCGCCTCCGCCCGGCGCCACTCCGCGCCGCGCGCACGCCGCACCACCTTGCGGATGGCGGTGTCCTCCCAGCTGCGCACCCGTTCCGACCACTCGCCGCCGTCCGCGGAGCGTTCGTCGGCGAGGAGGGTGAGGACCGCGCGGGCTGCCGTCTCCAGGGCGTCGGTACGGTGCGGGGGCGTGCCGCGCTCCAGCCGTACGACCAGCGGAAGCGCGAACTCCCGCGCCTGCTCCGGTTCGTGTGCCTGTCCCCGCGGGGCCCGCTCCGGGTGTGTTCCGGCGTCCTTCCCCGGCTCCTGGCCCGTCTCCCGGTCCGAGGCGCGCCCCGCCTCGCGGCCCGTGCCCTTACGTACGTCCTGTCCTGCGTCGCTCACCAGGTCAGTCTGCCAGGGCTCCGCTACTGTCAACTCGTATGAGACTGGACGGAGTCGGCCGCCGCTACGGTCTGCGCGGGAGCTGGGTCCTGCGCGGCGTCGGCCTGTCGCTACCCGGGCGGAGACTGGTGCGCGTGCAGGGCGCCAACGGCAGCGGAAAGTCCACGCTGCTGCGGCTGCTCGCCGGCATCGACGCGCCCAGCGCGGGCCGGATCACCGGCCGCCCGCAGAGCGCTTATGTGCCCGAACGCTTCCCGGCGGCCATGCCGTTGACCGCTCTCGGCTATCTCACCCGCATGGGCACGGTGCACGGGCTGCGACGGGACGCGGCCGCGGACGAGGCCCGCGAATGGCTCGAGCGCTTCGGGGCGGCGTCCTACGCGCGCACGCCTCTCGCCGAACTCTCCAAGGGCAGCAGCCAGAAGGTCGCCGTCGCGCAGGCGCTGATGGCCCGCCCCGCCCTGCTCGTCCTGGACGAGGCCTGGACGGGGCTGGACGAGAACGCCCGTACCGTGCTGGACCGTTCGGTCGCCGAACGCGTGGCGGAGGGCGGCACCGTCGTCTTCGTCGACCACGATCCCGCGCGGCTGGCCGGTGCCGCCGATGTGACGTACCGGGTCGAGCACGGCGGTGTGCAAGAGGTCGCCGGATTTGTGCCGCCGGGCCACGCCGGCGTCCCCGCGGACGGACCGCGGGTGCGCATCGAGGCCGAGGGCCCGCCCGGCGCCGCGCTGCCGTCCGGGCTGCCGGGCGCCCCGCGCACGGAGCGGACCCCCGACGGGGCCACGGTGCTGACGGCTTCGGCCCCGTACTCCGACGCGCTGCTGCGGAGCCTGCTCGCCGGGCACTGGCACATCCGTTCCGTCGCAGTCGAGGAGGCCTCCCCGTGAAGGCGCTGCTCGCCTACCAGACCGAACTGCTCGTGCGGTCCCAGCGGTGGCTGCCGCCGCTGCTGCTGTACGCGGCGTTCCTGGGCCTGGGCGTCCAGTGGGGCAGGCCGCTGCTGGACGCGCTCGGCTACTCGGCCGCCGCGCTGCTGCCCGTGGCCGTGTGGCTCGTACGGGTCTGCGTGAGCGGCGAACCGCCCGCGGCCCGGCACTGCACCGCGGCGGCCGCGGGACCGGGGCGCGTACATCTGGCGAGCGTGCTGACGGCGCTGCTCGCCGCGTGCGTGCTCGGCGCCGCGGCGACGCTCTACGCGGTTGCGGTCAGCGAACCCCACAGCTCCGAGGGGCATGTCGAGGTGCCGCTGCCGCAGGCGGCGGGCGCCGGGCTGCTCGCGGTCGCAGCCTGCGCGCTCTTCG
Organism: Streptomyces sp. HNM0575; assembly: GCF_012726265.1. Classification (GTDB taxonomy): domain Bacteria; phylum Actinomycetota; class Actinomycetes; order Streptomycetales; family Streptomycetaceae; genus Streptomyces. The sequence continues at coordinate 459,439 of NZ_JAASAG010000005.1, forward strand.
GCACGGCCGTCGGTGCGCTGTGCAGCCGTCCGGTGCTGCGCAGCACGGGCGTGGCCGTGCCGTCGGCGGTGGTTGCCGCGCTGCTGGTGCTGGTGGCGGGCGGTTCGCCCGCGAACGCCGCGGTCTCCGGACTGGTGACGGGCTCCCATACGGGAACGGTGACCGTGCCCTGGATGCCGGCCGGTCTCTCCGTCGCCGTCGCGGCGGCGGCCGTGGGCTTCGCCTGCCGGCAGGCGTCCAGGCGGAGTTGAGGCCGTGCGGGAGCCGCGCCGCCGCCCCGGGAACCCCGTACGGCCCGGTGCCCCCCCCGAGAGGGGCCCGGGCCGCACGGCCGGAGAAGGGGGCGAAGGGGCGGCGCCGGGTCTCAACCCGGTCGCGCCGCCCCCTTGTTCAGTGGCACCCCTTGTTCAGTGGCACCCCTTGTTCAGTGCCGCCCCCGGTTCAGTGCTTCCAGGGACCGGTCACCGCGAACGTGGTGCCCGGGTCATAGCAGTTGACGTACATCGTCCGGTTGTCCGGAGAGAAGGTCACGCCCGCGAACTCGCCCCACGCGGGCTCCTCCGGCGTACCGACGTCCTGCCTCCCGCGCGCCATCGGGTAGACGGCGCCCTCCTTGGTGAGGCCGAAGACGTGCTGTGCGCCCTCGCCGTCCTCGCACACCATGAGCCCGCCGCTCGGGGCCAGGCAGATGTTGTCCGGCTCCTCGCCCGGCAGGTTCAGATCCGTGTCGGGCCCGAAGACGATGACGAGCGTGAGCTTCTTGTGCTTCGGGTCGTAGCGCCAGATCTGGCCGTAGTGGTCGGCCTTCGAGCCCTCCTCGCTCTTGGCGTAACTGGAGACGAAGTAGACCGACTTGCCGCCCCAGTAGCAGCCCTCCAGCTTCTGGGCGTGCGTGATGCCGCCCTTGCCGAAGTCCTGGAAGCGGATCGCGGTCTCCTTGGCTAGCGGGTCGGGCACGTCGACCCATTCGATGCCTTCGAAGCCCGTGCCCGGCTCCTGTACGACGGACAGGTCGGGCACGCCCGGCACCCGCATCGCCTGGAGCCTTCCGCCGGCGTGCAGGGAGCCGTAACCGCCGAGCGGCTTCTCGGGCAGGAAGCGGTAGAAGAGCCCGAACGGCTTCTCGAAGGCGTCCTCCGTCTCGTACACCACGCCGTTGCGCGGGTCGAAGGCGACGGCCTCGTGCTGGAAGCGGCCCATCGCCTTCAGCGGCTCGGTGGAGGTCGGCCGGTCCTTGCGGAAGCCGACCTCGAAGATGAAGCCGTGGTCCTTGGTGTAGCCCTCCTCACCGGCCTTGAACTCGGTCTCCTCGCAGGTCAGCCAGGTGTCCCAAAGACTGTGTCCGCCTGCGCAGTTGGTGGAGGTGCCGGCGATGCCGACGCGCTCCTGGCGGACCTCGTTGTCACCGTCGAGTTCGAGGACGGTGCAGCCGCCGAGCGCGGCGGGGTCGTAGGTGAGGCCGTCGACGGTGGGGACGCCGTTCTCCGCGTCCATCCGGTTCTCGTGGTTGCGTACGAGCCACGTCGAGCCGTGGCGGCCGTCGTGGCCGTGCGGTCCGGCGAAGGCGGCCATACCGTCGCAGTGGCTGGGCACCTTGCCCTCACCGGAGCGCAGGTCGTCGCCCTCGCGGGAGAGGATCTTGTAGCTGAAGCCCTCGGGCAGATCGAGGACGCCGTCGGGGTCCTCGATCAGCGGCCCGTAGCCGGAGCGGCCGCCGGTTCCCTGGGCGGCCGCCGTACCCGTGAACAATTCCGAAAGGGCACCCGAGAAGGCGATGCCCGCTCCCAACGCGCCCGATCTTGCCAGCACTTGACGTCGTGTCGTCATCCGGAACTCCCTGTCGGCCGGGCAGATGTCCCGTGTGTCTACCATGCGGACGGCCGCGTGGGCACTAGCCGCGGCAGCGGCGTCTACGCGCGTACGGGCGGGGCGCACACGTGCCGGTCCCGGTCCGGCCCCCGGGTCCCGGCCCCCCGGGCCCCGGTCTCGCTCAGTGGTCCGCGAGCCGTGCGCCGTCCCGCGCGAGGGAGGTGAGCCGCGAGATCGCCCGGAAGTACTTCTTCCGGTAGCCGCCTTCGAGCATCTCCTTGCCGAACAGCTCGTCCAGCGGGGATCCCGAGGCCAGCACCGGCAGCTCCCGGTCGTAGAGCCGGTCCGCGAGCACCACCAGCCGCAGCGCCGTCGACTGGTCCGGCACCGGCCCGACGTCCGTCAGGCAGACGGCGCCGAGACCGTCGACGAGCGCCCCGTAACGGCTCGGGTGCACGGCGGCCAGATGGGACAGCAGCCCGGGGAAGGAGTCGAGGGAGGCGCCGGGCGTGCGGTGCGCCGCGCGCGTGACGGCGTCTGCGCTGAGCGGCTCGGGCGCGGCGGGCAGGCCGCGATGCCGGTAGTCCTCGCCTTCGACGCGCAGCGTACGGAAGTGCGCGGAGAGGCCCTGGATCTCGCGGAGGAAGTCGGCGGCGGCGAAGCGGCCCTCGCCGAGCCTGCCGGGCAGCGTGTTGGACGTCGCGGCCAGCGCCACGCCCTGCTCGACGAGCCGGCCGAGGAGGCTGGAGACGAGAACGGTGTCGCCCGGGTCGTCCAGCTCGAACTCGTCGATGCACAGCAGCCGGTGGCCGCCCAGCGTGCGCACGGTCTCCTGGAAGCCCAGAGCCCCGACGAGATCGGTCAGCTCGACGAACGTGCCGAACGCCTTGCGCTCCGCGGGCGCTTGGGCCGCGTGCCAGACGGAGGCGAGCAGATGGGTCTTGCCGACGCCGTAGCCGCCGTCGAGGTAGATGCCCCGCGGTCCGCGGGCGCCCGCCGCTCCCGCGCTGCCGCCGCCGCGCCGGAACCAGCGCTTCAGGCCGCCGCCGCTGCCCGTTCCGCCCTTTCCGCCCGCGCCGGCACCGCCGCGGCCGTCTCCGCCGACGCCCGCGGCGAACGAGCGCAGCGTCCCCACCGCCTCGGACTGGCTGGGCCGCTCCGGGTCCGGTACGTACGTCTCGAAGCGGACGGCGTCGAAGCGCGGCGGCGGAACCATCTCGGCGACGAGCCGCTCGGCGGGCACCCGCGGCTCGCGTGCGGTCAGGGAGAGCGGTGCGCCTGCCTCTCCGGGCGTGCCCGCCGCCGGGGCGGAAGCGGAGTCGGGGCTGCGCCCGTATGCGGGGGAGCCGCCGGTGCGCGCGGGACCGGAGGGCTGTGCGGAGTCGAGGGAACGGGACACGCCTTTCATGCTAAAGGCCCACCGGTGGAGGCCCGCGGGCGATGGCCCTCCGCTGAAGCCCGCCCGCGAAGGACCGCCGGGCGCGGGGCTCGGGACTCCCGTGCGGGCGCCCGGCCGGGGCGCCCGGACCCCGTGCCACACTGCGGTCCATGCGACGCCTGTTCCCGCCGCCCGCCGACGACCGCTCCGAATCGTCCGGCCCGCCCGCCGGCTCCCGGTGGAGCATCGACGCACTCGCCGACGCCTACGCCTACCCGGAGACGGACACCGCCGCGGACGGCGACGGCGTCTGGCTGCGCGCCAACATGGTCTCCTCGCTGGACGGCGCCGCCTACCACGACGGCCGCTCGCAACCCCTCTCCTCCGAAGCCGACATGCGCATCTTCGGCGTGCTGCGCGGTCTCGCGGACGCGGTCGTGGTGGGGGCGCAGACCGTACGGCAGGAGGGCTACGGACCGCCTCGCGAGCGTGAGGTCTTCGCCCGGCGCCGTGCGGAGGCGGGGCAGGGACCGGCACCGGCCATAGCGGTCGTCAGCGCGGGCCTGGACCTGGACTTCTCCCAGCCCCTGTTCACCTGCCCCCTCGTACCGACGCTGCTGGTGACCGGTGCGGGTGCGCCCTCCGACCGGGTCGCGGCCGCGCGCGAGGCGGGCGCCGACGTCGTCTTCGCCGGGGACGGCGCGACCGTGGACCCCGCCCGGCTGCCCCGCGCCCTGGCCGGGCGCGGACTGCGGCGGCTGCTGACCGAGGGTGGCCCGAGGCTGCTGGGCCAGCTGATCGCGGGGGGAGCGCTTGACGAGCTGTGCCTCACGGTCGCGCCGCGCATCACCGCCGGAGAGGCTTCGCGGATCGTGAACGGACCGGAGGTCGAGGTTCCCGTGGAGTTCGGGCTCGCGGGGGTACTGGAGGAGGACGGGTTCCTGTTCACGCGGTACTCGCGGATCGGGGGCGGCGGTCGGACGGCGGAATGACAGCCGGATGACAGCGGGTCGAGGGGAGAAAGAGTCCGTTCCGGACCGATCCGCGGCCGCCCGGGGAGCGTGAGTTGCGCGGAACGTGGGCAACCGTTGGCAGGATGATCGCTCCGGAGTCCCGGGCTCTCCGTTGAAGCCCGGGCTCCTCGTTGAAGAAGGGCACCGCCGTGTTCACGACCGTATTGATGATCGAGAAGCCGCTGGTGTCCGACGATGTGGAGCTCGTCACGACGCTGCACGGTGACGAGCCCGTCTCCTTCGTCGTACTGATCCAGCCCCGCGGCGACCAGGACCGGCTGCTGCGCGCACTGGACGACGTCGCCCTCGGCGAGTTCGACGAGGCCGTGCGCGAGGGCAGTGAATCCGATGACCGCGAGACGCGGCAGCCCGCCGCCCGCGCCCTCGAGCACTCGCTGACGTTGCTGCGCGAGACCGGCGCCCGCGCCGAGGGCAGCGTCATCGAGAACCATCCGCTGGACGTGCTCACCGAGGCGGTCGAGCGGCACAAGGCGGACGAGGTCATCGTGCTGACGGCTCCGCATCTGGTCGAGGAGTTCTTCCACCGGGACTGGGCGACGAGGGCACGGCACAAGGTGGGCGTCCCGGTGCTGAAGCTCTTCGCGCACACGCCGTAGGGGCGCGCGGCCTGCGCGGCGGCAGCGGGAGGAGTTCCGCGTCCCGGCATGCGCCCGCGGGCGAGGCCGCACCCCGGCAACGCATAGGCTGAGCAGCGCGCGTGGTGCACGTCGCGGTACGTGAGGCCGAGCGGTCTCGGTCAGGGTCACGTCCCGTACGGCGCACGGCGCGCCCGTTCGCGAGAGTACGAGTCCTGTGGAGGCGCCCGCATGGCAGCCGACCTGTCCAGCCCTACGGTCCCTGCGGACCTCGCACGCCCGCACTTCATCGGCATCGGCGGTGCGGGCATGTCCGGCATCGCGAAGATCCTCGCCCAGCGCGGCGCCCGGGTGCAGGGCAGCGACGCCAGGGAGTCGGTGACGGCGGCGGCGCTGCGCGGGCTGGGCGCGACCGTGCACATCGGCCACGACGCGGCGCATCTCGCGCCGGACGCCACGGGCGTCGTCGTCTCCAGCGCAATCCGGCCCGACAACCCGGAGCTGGCCGCGGCCAGGGAGCGCGGGGTGCCCGTCGTGCACCGCTCGGACGCGCTGGCCGCGCTGATGGACGCCTGCCGGCCGCTGGCCGTCGCGGGCACTCACGGCAAGACCACCACGACCTCGATGCTCGCTGTCGCGCTGGGCGCCCTCGGCCTCGACCCGTCGTATGCGATCGGCGGCGACCTGGACGAGCCGGGCTCCAACGCGCACAACGGGCGCGGCGAGATCTTCGTCGCGGAGGCCGACGAGTCCGACCGCAGCTTCCACAAGTACGAGCCGGAGGTGGCCGTCGTCCTCAACGTGGAGCTGGACCACCACGCCAACTACTCCTCCATGGAGGAGATCTACGACTCGTTCGTGACCTTCGCCGACCGGATCCGTCCCGGCGGCGTGCTCATCGTCAGCGCCGACCACGAGGGCGCCCGCGAGCTGACCCGCCGGGTGCGCGAGCGCGGGCGGGTGCGGGTGCGCACCTACGGCGAGGCCGAGGACGCGGACGTACGCATCCTCGACGTCACCCCGCACGGGCTGACCAGCGAGACCACCGTGCGCCTCGGCGGCGAGGAGCTGGCCTTCGCCGTCTTCGTGCCCGGCCGGCACTACGCGCACAACGCCGTCGCCGCGCTCGTCGCCGGCTCCGAGCTGGGCGTTCCGGCCGACGAGCTCGCGAAGGCGCTCGGCACGTACACCGGTGTGCGCCGGCGCCTCCAGCTCAAGGGCGAGGCCGACAGCGTCCAGGTCATCGACTCCTACGCACACCACCCGACCGAGATGACCGCCGACCTGGAGGCCATCCGCGGCGGCGCGGGGGACGGGCGCATCATCGTCCTCTTCCAGCCGCACCTCTTCAGCCGCACACAGGAGCTGGGCACGGAGATGGGAGAGTCGCTCGCGCTCGCCGACGCCTCCGTCGTGCTCGACATCTATCCGGCCCGCGAGGACCCGATCCCGGGCGTCACCAGCGAGCTGATCGTCGACGCGGCGCGTGCCGCGGGCGCCGACGTGCGGCACGCGGCGACGGGCGCGGACGGCGCGGATCTCGTCGCGGGAATGGCGGCCCCCGGTGATCTCGTTCTCACCATGGGAGCGGGCGACGTGACGGAGCTGGGCCCCGAGATCCTCGCCCGGCTGCCCCAGTGAGTGCCGCCGGGAGATCCCCGGACCCGGGACCGACGAAGGAGGCCGACGGGCCGTGACGTACGAGATCGAGAAGCCGGAAGAGCAGTGGCGGGCCGAGCTGAGCCCCGAGGAGTACCGGGTGCTGCGCGAGTCGGGCACCGAGCCCGCCTTCACCGGCGAGTACACCGACACCAAGACCACCGGCGTCTACAGCTGCCGGGCATGCGGTGCGGAACTCTTCCGCTCCGACACGAAGTTCGAGTCGCACTGCGGGTGGCCGAGCTTCTACGACCCGGCCCAGTCCGACGCCGTGGAGCTGCTGGAGGACCACTCCATGGGCATGCTGCGCACGGAGGTGCGGTGCGCCCGCTGCGGGTCGCACCTGGGTCACGTCTTCGAGGGTGAGGGCTACCAGACGCCGACCGACCAGCGGTACTGCATCAACAGTGTCGCCGTGCGGCTGGAGCCCGCCGAGTCCTGAAGCCCGGGCTCGGACTCCCGGGTCCTGAGCCCCGGGCGGCAGCCGTACCGCCGCCGCGCGCCCGCCCCCGACGGGGCGGGCGCGGCGCGTGCCAGGGGGCCGGAAGGCGGGGACGGCAGCGGCGGTGGCGGAGTCGGTCGTTTGCTGTCAGTCGCTGTCAGTCGCCGCCGTTGCCGGGTGTGGGGGTGGTCTTCTGGATCTGGAGGAGGAACTCGGTGTTGGACTTGGTCTGCTTCATCTTGTCCAGCAGCAACTCGATGGCCTGCTGCTGATC
>NZ_JAASAG010000006.1 GCF_012726265.1 Streptomyces sp. HNM0575
CCAGGATCGAGGAACTGCTGGAGGCCCACCCTCTTTCCCAGGTCCTGACGTCCATGCCCGGCATTGGCGTCAGGACCGGAGCCCGCATCCTCATCGACGTCGGCGACGGATCGAGGTTCCCTTCTGCCGCCCACCTCGCGGCCTACGCAGGCCTCGCACCCGCAACACGCAGCTCGGGCTCCTCGATCCGAGGTGAACAACCGTCCCGGCGCGGAAACAAGCAGCTCAAGCGAGCGTTCTTCCTGTCCGCGTTCGCAGCCCTGGCCGAACCGGCCTCCAGGACCTACTACGACAAGAAGATCGCCCAGGGTAAGCACCACACTCAAGCCCTTCTCTGCCTCGCGAGACGACGAGCCGACGTGCTCTTCGCGATGCTCCGCGACGGCACCTTCTACGACCCCAAGCCCGCCCCCACGGGTTGACGAAACCCATAGGGACACCCCCCGGCGCTCCCCCGGGATCTCTCAGGAGCGCAACTCGCCCCCGGGAGCCCCCCGCCCACATGAGGCGCCCTTCCCCACAGCCCCTCCCGCCCCCAGGCTGAAGCCATGCAGACGAACACGACGCCCGCGGACGGAGACGAAGCCCGCGGACAGGCCCGGCTGGCCCTTGCGCAGCAGGAGTTCGATCCCGACGTCGTCTACCTCAACACCGCCTCGCTGGGCCTGCCCCCGCGGCGTTCCCTGACCGCCCTGCGCGCGGCGGAGGACGAGTGGCGCAAGGGCACCGCGAGCCCCTCCGCATACGACCGGCCCCTGGCCGAGGCCCGCGCGAGCTACGCCGGTCTCGTGGGCGCCGACCCGTCGTCCGTGGCCGTCGGCAGCCAGGTCAGCGCCTTCGTCGGACTGGTCGCGGCGTCGCTGCCGGAGGGCAGCGAAGTGCTCACCGCCGCCGGGGAGTTCACGAGCGTCGTCTTCCCCTTCCACGCGCAGGCGCCGCGTGGCGTACGCGTGCGGGAGGTGCCGCTGGAGGACCTCGCCGACGAGGTCACCTCCCGTACGTCGCTGGTGGCCGTCGCCGCCGTGCAGTCCGCGGACGGACGCGTCGCCCGTCTCGACGCGCTCCGCGCGGCGTGCGAGGCGCACGGCGCGCGCGTACTGCTGGACACCACCCAGGCGACCGGCTGGCTGCCCGTCGACGCGAGCCGCTACGCCTACACCGTCAACGGCGGCTACAAGTGGCTGCTCGCACCACGCGGCACCTGCTTCTTCACCGTACGGCCGGAGTACATGGACGATCTGACCCCGCACAGCGCGGGCTGGTTCGCGGGCGAGGAGCGCTGGGAGAGCCTGTACGGCGCGCCGCTGCGGCTCGCGAAGGACGCCCGCCGCTTCGACGTGTCGCCGGTGTGGCACGCGTGGGTCGGGCAGGCGCGTTCGCTGGAGCTGCTGACCGGGGTCGGCACCGGCGCACTGCACCGGCACGCCCTCCGGCTCGCGAACCGCTTCCGCGCCGCCGTCGGGCTGCCGGACGGCGACTCGGCCGTCGTCAGCGCGGCCGTCGCGCCGGACACGGCACGGCAGTTGGAGCGCGCGGGCGTCGTCGGCAGTACGCGGGCGGGGCGGCTGCGCCTCGCGTTCCATCTCTACAACACGGAGGCGGACGCGGACCGGGCCGCCGAAGTGGTCGCGGGGCGGGTGGTGCGCGAGACGTGAACTGCGGGCGGCTCAGCCGGTCTTCTTGACCCGGATCGAGCCGTTGGTGGTGCTCAGGTCGAGCGTGTGGTCGCCGGACGGATCGTCGCGCAGACCGATGTGCCGGTCGCCGTTGCTGGTGCGCGCCGACACGTTGTAGCTGCCGTCCGGCGCGGTGACGGACACCGCCCCGTTCGACGTCCTCGCCCGTACGTCCTGCGGTGTGCTCAGTCGCAGGTCGATCGCGCCGTTGGAGGTCGAGGCCCGTACGCCCTCGCCCTTCAGACCGCGCCCGTTGACGCGGCCGTTGGTCGTACGCACCCGCACGGTGCCGTCCACGTCGTCGAGATCCACCGCCCCGGAGTCGGTGGTCACATCCACCTTGCCCACACCGCTGAGGCTGATCCCGCCGGACGAGGTGCCGCCGCTCACCGCGATCCCCCGCGGAAGGTCGACGGTGTAGCTCACCGAGCAGTCGTCGCCGCAGCCGCGGAGCACGAGCACGCCGTGCTCCAGGCCGTACGTGCGCTTCTTCGGCTTGTCGCCGTCGAACTCGATGCTCCTGTGCAGCTCCACATCGGTGACGGTCTCCTTGCCGTGGAGGCGCACGGCGCCGGCGCTGCTGTCCAGGCGTACGGACGTGACCTTCCCGGACAGCTTCGCGCTGTCCTCGGACGTCTCCCCTGGCACCAGGCCGCACGCCCCGAGCGCGCCCATGCCGGTCCCCGCGGCCGCGACCGCTGCGAGGAGGCGGATATGCCTGCGCATGATGTTCTCCCCGTTTCCGTGGAAGGTGGAGGAAGCTGTCGGCTGCCGGTCGCCGGACGGCGGTCGTCAGATAACAGCTGTCAGATATCAACTGTCAGCTGACAGATATCCCCTTTTGTCAGCTCTGCCCGGTCCGTCCAGTGCCCGACGAGGCTATGGCACCCGTCCGGCTCCGACGATGAGGCAGACCCCCGCACCGTGTTGGGGCCTGCACCGCCTGCCGGCCGGGGCCGGTCGGCAGGGGCCTGCCGACCGGGTACGCGGGACGGATCGCGGAGGAGACCTGGCCGCAGGCCCTCCCTTGACCTTGTCCTTGGGGGAAGCCACAGCATCGGCGGAACCGGGCGAAGGGCCCGGTGTGAGGGAGGAGGGGGCATGGGCGAACGCGAGGGTCCGGGCGCCGGCACGGGGTCCGGGCCGGAGTCCGGGTCGGAGTCAGGGGCAGGGTCCGGGGCGGGCGGCGGTCTGCTGACGATCGGGGCGTTCGCGAAGGCGTCCCGGCTGTCGGCGAAGGCGCTGCGTCTCTACGACGAGCTCGGACTGCTGTGCCCGGCCCGCGTCGACCCCGTGTCCGGCTACCGCTTCTACGCCCCCGCCCAGCTGGAACAGGCCCGGCTCGTCGTGTGGCTGCGCCGTCTCGGCATGCCGCTGGCCCGTATCCGCGAGCTGGACGGCCTGGACGGTCCCGCCGCCGCGCGTGAGATCAGGGCCTACTGGGCGCAGGTCGAGAACGACGTGGCCGTACGGCGCGACATGGCCGCCTTCCTCATCGACCACCTGTCACGGAAGGACTCCGCGATGCCGCACACCGACGAATCATCCGCAGCACCCGCACCACTCGCCATCCGTTACGCCGCGCTGACCGACGCCGGTCTCGTGAGGAAGAGCAACCAGGACGCGGCGTACGCCGGTTCGCGCCTGCTGGCCGTCGCCGACGGCTTCGGCGGCAGCGGGGGACCGGCCAGCGCGGCGGCCGTCGAGACGTTCAGACAGCTCGAAGAGGGCGGTCTCCCGGCGGCGGATCTGCTCAACGTCCTCGACGACACCATCGACCGCGCCGGTCGTGCCGTCGGCGACGTCGTGGCCTCCGCCCCGGACGCCGACGAGGCGGGCACGACGCTCACCGCCATGCTGTGGACCGGGTCGCAGCTCGCCCTCGTGCACATCGGCGACACCCGCGCCTATCTGCTGCGCGACGGGGACTTCTTCCAGATCACCCACGACCACACCCTCGTGCAGTCGATGCTGGACGAGGGCCGCATCAGCGAGGAGGAGGCCGCCTCGCACCCGCAGCGGGCCCTGCTGATGAGGGCGCTCGGCGCCCGGTCGCCCGGTTCGGCGGGCGGTTCGGCGCCCGGCTCGCCGGGCACCGCGACGGCTGAGCGGCCGGACGTGCGTCTACAGGACGTACGCGCCGGCGACCGCTATCTGCTGTGTTCGGACGGGCTGACGTCCGTCGTGCCGGACGAGCAGGTGCGGCGGACGGTCGCGGGCACGGCCGACCCGGAGGAGACCGCTCGCGAACTCGTCGCCCTGGCACACCGGTCGGGCGCGCCCGACAACATCAGCTGCGTCGTGGCGGACGTGGTGGAAGGCGGGCGCTAAGCCCCGGGGCGGGGCCGGGTGCGGTGGTGCGCGCCCGGCCGCCGTCCGGCGTCCGGCGGGTCTCCCGGCCCGGCGGAACGGGCGCCCCGCCCCGCGCTCCGGCTCGCGCTGCGCTTCGCCCGGCGCCGTGGGCTAGCGGCTGGCCGTGCTCGTCGTCCGGCCGTGCTCGCGGCCTCGTCGTGCCGCGCCGCTCAGGCGGTCTCGCCGAACAGCTCCAGCAGCTTCGTCTTCTCGAACATCCGCGCAGTCTCCACCGCCGACGGCTCCCCCGCCCGCGGATCGGCGCCGCCCTCCAGGAGCACCCGCACCACCTCGTCCTCGCCCTTGAAGACCGCGCCCGCGATGGGCATCTGGCCCTTGTCGTTGGGCTTGTCGGGGTCGGCTCCGCGGTCGAGCAGCGCCCGTACGACGGCGGCGTGACCGTGGTAGGCGGCGAGCATGACGAGGGAGTCGCCCTTGTCATTGGTGAGGTTCACCGGCACACCCGCGTCCACATAGGCGGCGACGGTGTCGGTGTCGCCGTTCCGCGCCAGCTCGAAGATCTTCTGGGCGAGTTCCAGCACCTCGGGGTCGTGGGCCGGCTCGTTGCTCTGGGGCGTGGGGGCGTCGGTCATCGCGTCCTCCTCGTACTGCTGCTCCGGTGGCCGCCGGGGCTGCTGGCGCCCGGCGGGCCGGACTGCGCGGGACGGTGGCCGTGCCGCGCGTCCGGCACGAGGCCTCCTTTTCCCACCTTACGTACGGTCCTGCGCACGGTCGCACGCTCCTTCACGTACGGGCTCCTTCACATACGGGCTGCGTCGCGTACGGACTCGCGCACGGCCCGTACCGTCACCGCGTGCCCACCCGCGAGCGGCGCATCCATGCCCACGGCGCACCCATGCCCACAGCGCACCCCTGCGCGAGACGCACTCCCGCCGGAGGCCCGCACGGTCACACGTGCGCGCGCGGGTCCACGGCCACGACGACGTCCCGCAGCGAGTCGACCAGGTGCTCCGCGCCCGCGGCACGCAGCTGCTCGGATTTGCGTTCGTTGCGCGCGTACCCGAGGAAGGCGACCCCGGCCGCACGCGCCGCCTCGAGGTCGCGAGGGGCGTCCCCGATCATCAGGGCGTCCTGGGCCTGGGTGTCGGTCGACTTCAGCGCGCGCAGCAGACAGTCGGGGTCGGGCTTGAGCCGCAGCTCGCCATCGGTGTTGCGGCCGTGGATCCGGCCCGCGAAGAGCTCGCCCGTCAGCCGGGTCTCCAGGTAACGCTCCACCGCCTGCTGCGAGTTGTTCGTCGTGACGGCGAGCCGGCGCCCGGTGGCGGCGAGCGTCCGTACGAGGGCGTCGGCGTAGGCGGTGGGGAACGCGCCGGGCGCCGCCGCCACCTCCTCCGCGGTCAGCGCCCCTTCGAGCTCCCGCGCGAGGCCGCGTTCCACGAGTGCCGGATCCTCGAACACGGCCCGCAGTATCTCCAGCGGATCGTCGGTCTCCGGCAGCCGGTCGAGGGCGTCGCCGCTGCCGCCGCCGACGGCCTGCCGCAGCCGTTCCGCGATCGAGGACGAGGGGCGCTGCTGGAAGAGGTTGCAAATGGGCCCGTCGAAGTCGAAGAGCACACACTTCGCGGCTTCGATGAGATCGCGCATTTCACTCCTCGTACCAGGTCCGCGGTGGTGGGCCCCAACTATCTCCCGCGCGGGCCCCGCCGTACAGCGGTGAACGGGCCCCTCCGGCCGGTCGCACGGCCGAGGGAGGCCCGACGGGAGGGTCCGAGGGGACGGCCCGAGGGGACGGCCCGAGGGGAGGGAGGCGGCGGTACGGGCGACGCGCGCCGCGGCTGCCGCTCGGTCCGCTGCCGCTCAGTCCGCGCGGCAGAAGTCGTCGTAGGCGCGGGCGATGGACCAGGCGTCGGGAACGTCGTCCAGGCCGAGGTGTTCACGGGCACGGCCCAGTACGTACTCGACGACCTTCGCGCTGTGATGCAGCTGCGCCTCCCGCTCCTCGGGAGTCGTGCAGCCACTGACCTTGATCGCGTGCCGGATGACGTCCGTGTACACGGACTGGAGGCGCTTGTACGCGAGATAGCGGGACAGGTCTTCGTCGAAGGCCTCGCCGAAGCCGTTGCCGTTGCCGTTGCCGTTGCCGTCGCCGGGCAGCACCCCACGGACGGTGGCCCGCCACCGTTCCTTGACCTTCCGCTCCTGTTCTTCCGGATAGCGCATCAGGTGGAGATGGGTGGCCAGGTCGTAGAGCGGGTCGCCGACGGCCGCCAGCTCCCAGTCGATCGTCCAGAGCCGGCCGGCGGCGTCGACGATGAAGTTCGCGCGGTGCAGGTCACCGTGGACCAGGCAGAGAGGGCGGGCGGCCAGCCGGTCCGCTTCCTCTGCCAGTGGCCCCCCGTCGCCCAGCGGCCGGTCGGAGACGCCGAGCTGCTCGAAGAGTGCGCCGAACTTCGCCAGCCGCTTCGCGTAGACCTCGTCGCGGGTGAAGGCGATCAGGCTCCGCATGAACTGCCCGCAGTTCTCCGGTACTTCGCCGCCCAGGGTGGCCAGGCCCCAGTCGGAGACCCTCTCCGCCGGCAGGTGCGCCAGCGCGCCGAAGACCTCCATGATCTGGCCGACCAGTTCGTGCGGCACGTCAGTGCCGGCGGCGGCGCGTTCGTTGAGCGGCTGCCCCTCGATGAAGCCGAAGACCATCGGTCCGTGCGAACCGAGGCTGTGCACGGGAGGCACGCGGGGCACGCGGTGCTCGGCCAGCCGCCGCAGCAGCTCCTCCTCGTGGGCGAACTGGCGCCGGTCGTACCAGAGCACGTCCTCACGCGGCTCTCCGACCTTCAACCTGCCCCCGCCGTGGGCCAGTTCGCTTCCGGGCCGTACGACATACCACTCACGGTGATTACCCTGAAGCGGACCGTCGACGGTTCCGACATCACTGGCCTGCGCAAAGACATGGGACGTCATCGGCTGGGCTTTCCGTTCGTGCACGCTCGGCGTTCGTGACAGCGCACACTACCGCCGGATCCGGCCACCTGCGGCCGTTTGCCCGCCGTGCTCGGCGTCTCTTCACTCTCTCCGCTTGCTGCTCTCACGCCACAGCCGTCGCCCGTCGCTCGTCGCCCGCCGCCCGTGAGCCGTCGCCCGTCAGCTGTCAGTCGTCAGTCGTCAGTCGGCGGCGAAGCGATCGTGTCCCACAGCGCGTCGAACCACTGCTGCGAGTGGGCCACGAAGGCGGCGTCCTGCTTGCTGGCGCCGCCGTGCGCGAGCTGGAAGCGGAAGAGCGGGCTCTCGAAGCCGAGGACGTCGACTATGTCCAACTGGTCGCCCTGATACCTCACTCGGTCGTGCACGGCGGTGTAGAAGCCCATCAGCGCCTCGGTGCGGTTGAGGATGTAGAGCTTGTGCAGCGGGGTCGCCGGCACCGTCCGTATCTCGCAGGAGACCTCCGGTACGTCGTAGCGGTCCCGGAAGGTGGCGAGGCTCATGCGCAGCGCCGCGGACCACGTCGTCTGGAGCTCGTGCAGGCGCTGGAGGGGCCGCGGGTCCGAAGGGTCGTCGACGAGCCGGGGGAGAGCGAGATTGGCCTCGGGGCCCGGCACGATCACGCGGACCGTGATGGAGCGGGGCCGGAGCGTGCCGTCGACGATGGAACGGTGCGGGCGGGCCAGGGCGTTGTTGAACGTCTCCGTCGTGAGGGAGTACGTGTCGATGGTGACGTGCTCGGCGCGGAAGGCCTCGTAGAGACGGCTCGCCAGCTCCGTGCCGGCGGGCTTCGGCGACTCCTGGGAGGGGCCGGGCCGGGCGACGGACGGGGGCGCGCCGCGGCCGGCGTCCGTGAGGAGCCCGAGCCGCTTGAGCTCCTGGAGGGCCTGGCGGACCGCGGTGCGGTTGACGTCGAACTCGGCTGCCAGGTCCTTCTGCGTGGGGATGCGGGCGCCCGGCGGCAGCTCACCGGAGTCGATCAGGTCGCGTAGCGCGGTGGCGACGATCTCGTGGGGAGGCCGTGCGTCGTTCCCGGGGCTCATCCTGTTCACACCAAGACCGTACAACTACATGCAAAGCACGGGGAGTTGTCGGTCAACTGTTTTCAAGTTCACACCAAGTGGGCAGACTTCGAATAAGTTGGCGGACAACTTCCTGGAGATGGTGGCCAAGTTCGAAAGAGAGTCGCCAAGTAGGTGTGGCTGCCCGCCGGCACGGAGCGCTCTGGTTCCCGCCTGTCCGACGACGTACGGGCCCGTGCTCAAGCAAAGGGGGAGGCCATGCCTGTATGTGCTCTCGTTGTCGCAGCCGTCGTGATCTGCTTCGAACGATTCGTGGAGAGCCAGTTCGGTGCCCTCGGGGCCATCGGTTTCGTGGTGCTGAGCGTCGGCCTGAAGGCGAAGAACGTCACCTGTAGCTGCATCGGCGCGGCCGTACTGACCATGCTGATCGTTTGAGCGGTGAGTCCGGAGCAACCAACCGGTGAGTCCGAAGTAACCGCTGTGTCCGAAGTGTTCGGCGCAGCCGGTGTGTTGGGCGATCAGAGGCCCAAGTCCCTGTCCACATCTCCCTGTTACCGGGACTCGCGGCGCGCGGTCCCATCCCACGCCTATGCCGCGCGCCGCGTCGGCCAGCCGGGCGTGGTGCCCCACGTCCCAGCGGACGCACATCCCTTCGGAGGGGAATCGGATGCGCGTCAGAAGATGTCGGGGCACCACGCCCGTCGTGGCGTACGGAAGAGGAGGTCGGCCGACTCGGCGGCGCCCTCGCGGTGTTCCTCGGCCCGGCCGAGCGACGCGAGCCGTACCGCGGACTCGTCGCCCAGGAAGATCGTGCCCAACTCGGCGACGTCCAGGGTGAGATCGGGGCTCTCGCCCGTGCTCTTGCAGGTGGCGCCGTCCGGGCCGGCCTCCAGTCGGTAGCTTCCGCCGGCCAGACCCGCCTCGTCGCGCAGCCGGAGCACGAGCGCGCCCTCCACGGGATAGCCACGCGCCTCCAGCATGCGCGGCACGTCCAGCGGCCGCAGCCACAGGAAGTCGGCGAGGGTGTCGAGCACGGCCGCGCGCGGATCGGGCAGCAGCAGCGGCAGTACGTCGTCGGGCGCGCGGAAGCCCGAACGCACCCGCGTGATCCAGTCGATGGACAGCACGAAGAGCCACAGAGCGCGCTCGGCGGCCGGTGTGAGGGCGGTGAGGTACTGCACGTCAGCGCGGTTCTGCGGCAGCTTGCCGTCCCAGCGCTCGTGCACGGTCCAGCTGACGAAGCCCTGGGGCTCGCCCCGCTCGTCACGGTGCACTGCATGGTAGGGCGGTGTGAACTCGTCGCCCGGGTAACGGAGTTGGCCCGTCAGGTTCCGCCACCAGCGCTCGGGGCGGTCGATCACGCCCTGGCGGTGCGGCTGCGCGCGGTAGCGCTCGTGCAGCGCCGGGCCGATGCGGCCGATCTCCTCGGGCTCGGCGATGTCGACGCGCCCGCCGTCGCCGGGCCCGGAATGGCGCGGGTCGAGTCCCGAACGGGTCACGTCCACCTCCCACTCGGCAACCCATGCGGCCGGACCGAAGCCGTACCGCCCGTAGATCGGATACTCCGCGGAGACCAGCGACGCGAAGGCGTCCCCGCGTTCCTTGGCGGCGGCGAGCGCGCCGCTCATCATGCGCGTGAGCAGGCTGCGGCGCCGGTGCGTCGGGGAGACGGTGACGTTGGTGACCGCGCACGACGGCAGAGCCGCACCGCCGGGGACGGTCATCTCCTGCGAGAACGTACGGAAGGTGCCGACGCACCTGCCTCCGTCGAACGCGCCCTGCGTACGCGCCGGTTCGATGAACGGGGCGCGGGCCGCCACCTCCTCGTCGGAGACGGAGGGGGAGCGCAGGAAGGCGACGGAAAGGGCGCGCAGCCACTCCGGAAGCTCGTCTGCGGAGGTGAGCGTGCGGATCGCGGGAGGCATGGCGGTCACGTTAGGTGCGGCGCGCTGCGTGCCGCACCTGAATAACCGCCGCCCCGCGGCCGCCCCCGCAGGATGTCCGTCCCCTGTCCCGGCGGCGCCCTCGCCGTCCCCTGTCCCGGCGGCGCCCTCGCCGTCCGCGGGGACGCCGCTCAGAACGCCGCGCGCACCTCGCCGACCCGTTGGCCCCCGCCCATCAGCGGCGAGTCCCCGATGCGGTCGAGCACCGGGGAGCCGACCCCGAGGAGGGCGAGCGTACGGGCCAGCACGGGCCCCACCGCGCGGTTGCCGCCGTCGTAGATCTTGAAGGCGAGGGCACGCCCGTCGGGCAGCGCCGCCGCCTGTACTGACTCCGCCCCCACCTTCGCGACCGAGCCGGGCACCTCGCTCATCAGCCATGTGTCGATGCGCCGGGTGCCCGCCACGTACTCGGGGTGGGCGCGCATCGCTTCGGCGACCCGGCCCTCCGGGCTGTCCGCCGGTGCCAGTGCGAGCGTGCGGAAGACGCGGGCGAGCCCGGACGGCGTTATCGCCATCAGGGGCGCACCGCAGCCGTCCGTGCCGATGTGGGAGACAGGGTCGCCGGAGAGCGATTCGAGGGTCTCCGCGATCAGTTGCTGTAGCGGGTGCGACGGGTCGAGATAGCTCTCCAGGGGCCAGCCGTTCGCCGCGCAGGTGGCGAGCATCGCGGTGTGCTTGCCGGAGCAGTTCATGTTCACGCGGCTGCGCGCAGCCTCCTCCGAGCCGGCGGCGACCATGGCACCGACGGCCTCGGCCTGGTCCAGGGGCAGTTCGGGCGGGCACTGCAACTGGTCCTCGGTGAGGCCGTGTTCGGCGAGCATCTTCCGTACGAGATCCAGATGGAACGGTTCTCCGGAGTGGCTCGCGGCGGCCAACGCCAGCCGCGGACCGGCCAGTTCGAGCCCTGCGCGGAGCATGGCGGCGGCCTGCACCGGCTTGTTGGAGGAGCGGGGGAAGAACGGGGCGTCGGGGTCGCCCATGGACAGCTCCACGCTGCCGTCGGCGGCGAGCACCACGAGCGAGCCGCGGTGATGTCCCTCGACGAACCCGGAGCGTACGACTTCGGCCAGGACCGGGGGCAGGGTCGTCGGTGTCCCGTACGGCGGCATGGGCGGGGCCTCTCACTTCACCGACCGGCCCCCGGAGACGGCGCCCCGGGCCGCGCCTCCCGCCCCGTACGAGAACGTCCCGTACGGATCCGGCGAGGTCGGGGCCTGGAGTGAGGGCCTGGGGTCAGGGGAGCAGGTCGTCCACTTGCGCTTCGCCTTCACGGTACCTGCGTGCGATTTCCCTGCTGCACCCGTCCGCAGTGCGCTGCATCACCTGCCGGCGCTGTGAGACGTGCTGCTCATAGCCGGCCAGGCGCGCCATGGCGTCGTGCAGCTCCTCGTCCGTGCGCGCGGTGAGGTCGCTCAGCTCGACCTGCGCGAGCATCCCCTCGGCGAGGGAGCGGTACTCGTCGCTCTGCGGCGTGCCCAGCGTGACGTGTCGGGCCGAACTGCGGTGGCTGGACGGGCCGTCGGCGAGGATCTGCGGCAGCAGGTCGAGCAGCGGCGAGCCGGGGGCGCTGCGCCGGGCCAGTTCGGCGCGGAGGATGTCGATGCGCCCCTGGAGCAGCCGCCGTACATAACTGAGCTCGCCCTCCTCGCGCTTGGCGTCCCGCAGCAGGGTGCGCAGCTCGGAGAGGAGCAGTCCGTGCAGATCGGGGACGTCGGGAACCTCGGGAACACCGGGCCCTTGGGGGACATCGGGGCCGCCGGGAGCCAGGGGCGCGCCGGCGGAGGCGGCTGCGGTGCCCGTGCCGGTACGGGCACCCGGCAGGTCACCGGGGGTACCACCCGGGCCGAAAGGCCCAGGGGGAGTACGGGCGGCGCCGGTTGCGCTCATGGACGGTGTCCCTTTCATCCTTATTGCCGCAATAGCGGTGAGAGCAGCGGTACGTACCGCGTGTACGCATCGTGCCACTGCCGGGCTCCGCCGCGCAGCGATGTCGCACCCATACGGGCCATGGAACAGATCGCCGAGCCGCACGGCATGATGGCCGTCATGCGAGCTGTGGTGCAGAGGGTGAACGGCGCGAGCGTCGTCGCAGAGGGAGAGACCGTCGGGGAGATCACCGGCGAGGGGCTGTGCGTCCTGGTCGGGGTCACGCACGACGACACAGCGGAGAAGGCCGCCCAACTCGCCCGCAAACTCTGGTCGTTGCGGATCCTGGAGGGCGAGAAGTCCTGCTCGGACGTGGGGGCGCCGCTCCTCGTCGTCAGCCAGTTCACGCTGTACGGCGACGCGCGCAAGGGGCGGCGCCCCACGTGGAACGCCGCCGCGCCGCGGCCCGTCGCGGAGCCGCTGGTGGACGAAGTCGTCGCGCGCCTGCGCGAGTCGGGCGCCGAGGTCGCGACCGGCAGCTTCGGCGCCGCCATGAAGGTGTCGCTGACGAACGACGGCCCGTTCACGGTCCTGCTGGAGGTCTGACCGGCGCGGGCCCCGATTCAGGGCCCCCGCTGAAGGCTCCGGCTCAGGGCCTCGGCGCGCCGCGGTAGTAGCCGAAGGACCACAGGTTGCCCTCCGGGTCGCGGATCGCGAACTCGCGGTTTCCGTAGTCCTGATCGGCCAGTTCCCGCGTGAAGGTCACGCCCGCGGCCTTGACCCGCTCGTACAGGCCGTCGACGTCGTTGGTGACGACATAGCAACCGGAGGTTCCCGGCGGCCTGCTCCACTCGCCGCCGGGCTTGTGCGAGCCGAGCATGACCCCGCCGCCCTCGGGCCAGTCCAGCTGGCAGTGGGCGACCTGGCCGCCGTCCTCGTAGACGGCCGTACGGAGGAAGCCGATCTTCTCCACGAGGAAGTCGATCAGCGCGTGGGCGTCGTGTGCCTGGAGGGTGGGCCAGACGGTCGGGGCGGGGGCCGGGGAGGTGCCCGCGTCGGTGCCGGTGCCGGTGGTGGTGTTCGCCGAGTTCGTCATGTGTCCCACTCTTCGCCGTTGCGGTGGCCTCCGGCTTGGATATTCCGGCGTTCCTCGGAGATCCACCCGCTCGGGCTCAGGCCCGTGTACTGCTGGAAGTCCCGTACCAGATGCGAGTGGTCGAAGAACCCGCACCGCGCGGCGATCTCCGACAGGTCCGGCGCGTGGGCACCGGGTGCGGGCGCATCCTCCGCGACCGCCCGCACCACCTCCTGCCGGGCCCGCTCGAATCGCATCAGCCGGTTGATCTGCTTCGGGCCCGCGCCCACCTCGCGATGGAAGAGCGTGCTCAACTGCCGCCTGCTCAGCGCCACATGGCGGGCCA
Source organism: Streptomyces sp. HNM0575 (assembly GCF_012726265.1). GTDB lineage: Bacteria > Actinomycetota > Actinomycetes > Streptomycetales > Streptomycetaceae > Streptomyces. The sequence continues at coordinate 13,218 of NZ_JAASAG010000006.1, forward strand.
TCGCGTCCAGCGAACCGGCGCCCTGGTGGCGGGTCATCCACCTCCAGGCCTCCGCCACCTCGGGGCGCACCTCCGCGCGCCGCCCCTCGTCCACGGCCCGCCGCCGCAGATAGCGCGTGAGGACCGCGAACCGCTCGTCCCAGCTCCCGCACTCGCGCAGCCGCTCGTGCACGTACACCGCCGGCCGGCCCAGCACGGACTCGCCCCGGCCCGCCGTCTCCGTCAGCTCGGCCGCCGGTACGCCGAACAGCGCCCGGGCCGCCAGGGGATGCACGGCCAGCTGCACACCGTCCTCGCACGAGGGCTGGGCGATGTACATGGGCCGGTGATGCAGGCCGCCGACGATGATCTCCTCGCGAAGGGCGTGCGCCCCCTGAGCGTGCTCCGGGGTATCGCCGCCCACGACCGGACCGCCGAGGGAGAAGATCAACGTGAGGTACGGGGCGGGCAGTCCGCGGTGCAGCTGCGGAGCGGCGCCCTCCGAGCGGTAGCCGACCGTCGAGGCCACCAGCGCGCCCAGCGTCCGCGGGGCCCGCACGAACTCGTACGAAGCCGTGGTCGCCGGGGCGGGCGGATGCCCGCTGCCCTCTGAGAAGGCCATGCGGCCAGTCTAGGCAGCCGGGGCTCCGCCGTACCCCGGCGAACGGGGGCTTCCGCGTGAGCCTTCCGCGCCTTCCGCGTGGGCGTTCCGCGCCTTCCGCGTGAGCGTTCCGCGCCTTCCGCGTGGGCCTTCCGCGCCTTCCGCGTGGGCCTTCCGCGTCAGGGCGCGACCACGACCTCCTGGGCCGCCGCCGTCGCGTCCTCGCCGACGACCAGTGCCGCGTCCACCGGCACGTTCCGCTTCACCAACGCCATTGCGATGGGCCCCAGTTCGTGATGCCTGGCGGACGTCGTGACGAAGCCGAGGCTGCGCCCCTCCGGCCCGTCGTCCGCGAGGCGCACCGCGTCGCCGTGCACCGGGAGCCGGACCTCGCTGCCGTCGAGGTGGAGGAAGACCAGACGCCGCGGCGGCTTGCCCAGATTGTGCACGCGCGCGACGGTCTCCTGCCCGCGGTAGCAGCCCTTGTCCAGATGCACGGCACTGCCCAGCCACCCCAGCTCGTGCGGGATGGTGCGGTGATCGGTCTCCAAGCCCAGCCGCGGGCGGTGGTCCTCGACGCGCAGCGCCTCGTACGCGAGCAGCCCGATCGCCGGCGGGCCCGACTCCGCGAAGGACTTCAGGGCGTCACGCGGCAGGAAGAGGTCACGGCCGTGCGCCGTCTCCCGTACGACGGTCCCCTCGGAGGTGTCCGCGATGGAGCCCGCGGGCAGGTGCACGACCGCGAACTCCTCGGTGCGGTCGGCGATCTCGACGCGGTAGAAGAACCGCATGCTCTCCAGGTACGCGATGAGAGCGCCCTGCGTGCCGGGCTCGGTGTGCATCCACACCGTCTCCCCGTCGTCCACCAGATAGAGCGCGTGCTCGATGTGCCCGTGCGCCGAGAGGATCAGCGCCTCGGTGGCGTGACCCCGCGGCAGCTCGCTGACGTGCTGCGTCAGCAGCAGATGCAGCCACGAGAGCCGGTCGTCGCCGGAGACGGTGACGACACCGCGGTGTGAGAGGTCGACGAAACCGTCGCCCTCGGCCAGCGACCGCTGCTCGCGGAAGAGATCGCCGTAGTGCGCGGCGACGCCTTCGTCCTGGCCCTCGGCGGCCACGGCACCGGGCAGTGAGAGGAGAGGGGAGTTCATGCGGCATCACCGTGCGGCACGAGAAGCGGGCGGGCCGGGCCTTCGAAGCACATACGACCAGACTACGACGGGCCGCGGACACCCCTCGAAGCGCGCTCCCCGGGGGGCTCCGGCTACGGCCGGCGCCGTCCCCGCTGTGCGGCCGCCGCGGTGTCCCCGGCGCCGGCCGAACCACCGGCGTCCCCGGAGTCCGCCGCGTCGTCCCGGGGCTGCGCGGCGCACTTCTCGCAGCGGCCGAAGATCGCGAAGTGCTTCATGTCGGTGTCGAAGCCGAACTGTGCGAGGAGCCGCTCGGCGAACGGCTCGGCCACCGACAGGTCCGCCTCGATCACCTCCGTGCAGTCCCGGCAGACCAGATGCATGTGGTGGTGCCGGTCGGCGAGGTGGTACGTGGGGGCGCCGTGGCCAAGATGCGCGTGCGATACGAGCCCGAGCTCCTCGAGCAGTTCGAGCGTGCGGTAGACGGTGGAGATGTTGACGCCGCCCGCGGTGCGGCGCACCTCGGCGAGGATGTCGTCCGGGGTCGAGTGCTCCAGTTTGTCGACGGCTTCCAGCACGAGCTGGCGCTGCGGAGTAAGCCGGTATCCGCGCGCTCTCAGATCGCTCTGCCAGTCCGTCGTCACCACACCGACAGTGTAGGACCGCCGCTCACTTGAAGAAGGCGATGCCGTCGTCCGGCAGATCGCCCTCCCTCTCGCTCAGGTCCTTGGCGACCTCGCGCAGATCCACGGCCTTCTTCAGCTGCGCCGACATGTACGGCTGGAGCGGGACCCCGGGGGCCGAGCGCTCGCCGACCCACATCAGGTCGCCGTTGACATAGCCGTACAGGCGCTTGCCTCCGCTGTACTCGGGGGCGGAGGCGGTGCGGGCGACGGCGTCGGTGGCGAGGTCGATCTGCGGCTTCTGGTCGGCCAGTTCGCCGTACCAGACCTCGGCGACTCCCTGGTCGCGGATCATCACGACCTCGACCTTGCGCTCGGAGTCGATGCGCCAGAAGCCGCTCTCGGTCTCCAGCGGGCGTACCTTCTCGCCCTGCTCGTCGAGCTGCCAGGTGTGCGAGACGTATGCCAGGAAGTCACGGCCGTCGTGGCTGAAGGTGACCTCCTGCCCGAAGTTGCACTTGTCGCTGCCGGGGCCGTCCCGGCCGTCGAGGGCGGCGACGCCCGCGCCCTGCCAGCTGCCCAGCAGGAAGGCGAGGGGGACGAGGTCCGGGTGCAGGTCGGACGGGATCTCGATCATGGGATCTCAGACGGTCGGGGTCGGACGGTGGCCTGGCCGGTACGGGCGGGCGGTGTGCCCGCCGTCAGCGCTGGCCCTGGTAGAGCTTCTTGAACGTGAGACCGGCGAAGGCCGCGGTGCCGACGCAGACCAGGACCATCAGCGCGGTGAAGAATGCTTCAAGCACGGGGTGTGCTCCTCGGGTCGTTCGCTGTTCGCGGGGTGCTTCTCGATGTACGGGATGCGCGCGCGGCGACTCCGTCGTACCGGGCCGAGTCTAGTCGGCGCCGCGGGAGGTGCCGTACACGGCCTCGGCGCAAGGCCTTTGAGGGGAAGCCTCGGGGCGGCGGCTCAGTAGACGAGCGCCTGTACGCCCTCGCCCATGATCTCGCTGACGAAGACCTGGGCGCCCGCGATGCGCACGCCCTCCAGCACGTCCTTCTGCTCGATGCCGCGGCGCGCGGCGCACTGCGTGCACAGCGTGATCCGGCCGCCCGTCTCCAGCACGCCGGAGATCAGCTCCGGCAGCGGCGCCGCGTGCGGCAGCTCGAACTCGGCGGCCCGGCCGGGCAGCGCGAACCACGCCGATTCGCCCGTGAGCCACAGCGACACCTCGACGCCGCTGGCCGCCGCCACCGCCGCCACCGTGAACGCTTGCGAGCAGCGCTCCGGGGCGTCCGTCCCGGCCGTCACTTTCACTACGAGCTTCCTGCCCGCCGTCGCTGCCGCGTCCGCTGTGTCTGCCGCCATGCGGCCAGCCTATGCCGCACCTGTGACGCGCCCGCCCGGCGTCCCGCGTGCACGCGCACGAAAGGGCCGTGCACCGGGTGCGGAACCCGGGGCACGGCCCTTCGTACGGCGAACCTGCGGCCGGCGTACGCGCGAAGTGACTCCGACGTACGCCGAAGACCGGATCGGAACGGACCGGCCGTCACACGGCGATGGCGACCTCCGCCAGACCGCCGTCCTGCGCGACGACCGTGCGGTCCGCGGTGCCGCCCGGCACCAGTGCGCGGACGGTCCAGGTGCCCTCGGCCGCGTAGAAGCGGAACTGGCCGGTGGCGGACGTCGGGACCTCCGCCGTGAACTCGCCGCCCGCGTCGAGCAGGCGCACGTAACCGGTGACGGGCTCCCCGTCGCGGGTCACGCTGCCCTGGATCGTCGTCTCACCGGGCTTGATGGTGGAGGCGTCGGGTCCGCCTGCCTTGGCTCCGCACATGGGGTTTCCCTTCGGTTCTGATCAGGTCTGGATCCGGCCGCGGCCGGTGGGTCCCGCAGGACCGCCGGTACGCGCTCAGTCCTCGGTGCCGACGGCGACCGGGACGCCGACCAGCGAGCCGTACTCGGTCCAGGAGCCGTCGTAGTTCTTGACGTTCTCCTGGCCCAGCAGCTCGTGCAGGACGAACCAGCTGTGCGCGGAGCGCTCACCGATGCGGCAGTAGGCGATGGTGTCCTTGCCCAGGTCGACTCCCTCGCCCTCGTACAGCTCCTTCAGCTCCTCGTCGGACTTGAAGGTGCCGTCGTCGTTGGCCGACTTCGACCACGGGATGTTGCGGGCGCTCGGCACGTGGCCGGGGCGCTGCGACTGCTCCTGCGGAAGGTGGGCCGGCGCGAGCAGCTTGCCGCTGAACTCGTCGGGGGACCGCACGTCGACGAGGTTCTTGGTGCCGATCGCGTCGACGACCTCGTCGCGGAAGGCGCGGATCGACAGGTCCTGCGGCTTGGCCTTGTAGTCGGTCGCGGGACGGCTGGGCACCTCGGCGACCAGGTCGCGGGAGTCCAGCTCCCACTTCTTGCGGCCGCCGTCCAGGAGCTTCACGTCCTGGTGGCCGTAGAGCTTGAAGTACCAGTAGGCGTAGGCGGCGAACCAGTTGTTGTTGCCGCCGTAGAGCACGACCGTGTCGTCGTTGGCGATGCCCCTCTGGGAGAGCAGCTTCTCGAAGCCCTCCTGGTCGACGAAGTCGCGGCGCACCGGGTCCTGGAGGTCCTGCTTCCAGTCGATGCGCACGGCGTTCTTGATGTGGTTCTTGTCGTAGGCCGAGGTGTCCTCGTCGACCTCGACGATGACCGTCTTGGGGTCGTCGATGTGCTCCTGGACCCAGTCGGCGTCTACGAGGACGTCACTGCGGCTCATGTTTTCTCCTCCGGGCAGATAGCGGATGAAGCGGGGCGTAGTGGTGCGGGACGGGCGCACCGTGGGGGCCGGAGCGGGTCCGGATGCGCACGTACGTGAGAGAGGGCTGGAAGGGATCTCGGGCGCTGCGCGCGGTCGGGCACCACGGCCGGCTGCGAGGCGGCGGACTGACGGCACCGGACCGGAGAACGGCGGGGCGGCGACGCGGAGTGCGTGACCTGCCCTCAGCCGGATCCGTCCGGAACGTGGACGGTGCTCCTCCAGGAGCCCGCCCGGACGGCGGCCGTCAGAAGGGGACGCGACAGAGCATCGCGGCGACGCGGCAGAGGTCGACTGCACGTCGTTTCGTGAGGTCCGCCTGTCGCTTCATGGGAACGATCGTAAGGACGGTGGACGGGCCGTGTCACCGCGAATCCACATCGTGAGATGTATTTGCCCGTGATTCGGGACGGAGGTCCCGGGGCCCGTCCCCGCGGGCCCGCCGGAGCCCTCGTGCGGAGCGAAGGACGCCCTTGCCGCGGACTTCGCCGTCTCGTTCAGTGGGACGGACGGTGAGGCTCCGGGGCGGCCCCGCCCGGCGGCCCCCACATGGGGCCGCCGGTCACTTGCCCAGCTTGACGTCCTTGCCGCGTACCGACAGCTCGATGCCCTGCGCGGTGGGCTCGACCTTCTTCAGCTCGAGCCCGTTGGGCAGGCCCGCTATCCGCCGCTCGAAGTCGATCCTGCCGCGGATCGCGCCCTCCAGGCCCGGGATGTTCCCGCCCGGCACCTTGTCGGCCCGCAGCCGCACCGTGTCCTCGCCGGCGACGCTGACCGTGCTGATGACGCTGCGCTTGAAGGTCTGCCCGAGGACCGTGACGCCGGCGCTGACCTTGACCCTGCCCCGGCCCGCGCTGTCCCTGCCGCCCCAGCCCACGTCGACGCCTTTGAGCGCGGCCCTCGTCAGCTCCTCGTACGAGACGAGAGCGGTGCCGTCGGCGCGGCCGGCGACGTCCGGGGTGTAGTCGTCCTTGAGGCGCACGTCGCGCAGGTGCGCGTCGATGCGGCCGACCTTCAGGCGGCCGCCCTGGGCCTCGGCCTTCATACCGCTCATGCGGGCGTCGATCTCGGTCAGTTCCCTGCCCGCGACCTGGGTGAGGAACGGGAAGCCCTTGATGTCCACGGAGGTCTTGCCCGCGGACGCGATGCCCGGCGCGCTCTTGATCTCCTCGCTGGCCTTGTCCTCGGCCAGCTTCACCGCGAGCCGGTCGGCGGCCACGAACAGCACCGCGAGGACGAAGAGGACGATGAGCCCCCTGCGTAGTGCGCGCATCTGCAATGTCTCCCATGCATCCGGACGGCCTCCGCGGCTCCGGCGAGCCTACCCGGCCCTCCTCAGACGAAGGCCCTGCCGAAGAGATAGACGACGGGCGCCGCCAGCGCCAGGGGCAGCGCCACGCCCGCCGTCATATGGACGAAGCGCGAGGGGTAGTCGTAGCTCGCCACCCGCAGCCCGAGCAGCGCGCAGCCGCCGGTCACCAGGCCGAGCACACCGCCCGCCACCGCGGGCGCGGTGGCCGCGCCGTCGCCGCCCAGCACCGTAAGGGCGCCCATCGCGGCGCCCGCTCCGGCGGCGGCGACCAGCGCGACCGCGGGCGCCACGTAGGGCGGCAGCGGCAGTGCGCGCACGAGCGAGGCCACGGCGACGGCTGCGGTGCCGGCCGTCACGGCGTCGGCCGAGGCGGCGTCGAGCGAGGCGAGGAATCCGGCCGCCACGACCGTGAGGCCGGTCGCCGTGAACGCGGCGGTCAGCGCGTAGAGCCGCTCGTCGGGACCGGACCGGTTGCGCAGATGGAGCGTCACCGTCAGCACGCACCAGGCGCCGAGCGTGCCGATGATCACGACAGGGGCGTGGCCCTCGTCGGCGAGCAGCAGGCAGAGGTCGGTCACAAGACCGGCGGCGAAGGCGAGCGCGATGCCCTGCCGGGCGGGCCACATCCCGTTCAGCCGGAACCAGCCCGCGGCCGTGACGGCCTGTAGCAGCGCTACGGAGACGGCGAGCGCCGGAGCGCCGAACTGCGCGGCTCCCGCGATGAGCAGGGCCAGCGCGGAGGTGACGCCCGCGGGGAGCAGGCCCGGGGCGATGAGGGGCGAGCCCTTGGCGCGGGGGGCGGGGCCGGTGGCCGCCGGGTCGGACGGGTGGGCCTGCGGGTGGGGCTGCGCCTGGGGATGAGGCTGGGCCTGCGGGGGGCGCTGTGGTTGCGGGTGGGGACGCGCCTGCCCGTCCGCGTAGGAGCCCGGCGCGTAGGGCCCCGGCTGTGGCCCCGGTTGCGACCCCGGTTGTGGCTGCGGCTGTGCGCCGCCGGGACGGGAGTGGGTGTGCTCGCTCATGCGGCGCCTCCCGCGAAGGGCGGCAGCACCTCGACGGTGCCGCCGTCGCTCAGCGCGACCGCTTCGTGTGCGCGCTTGCCGACGGGGTCGCCGTCCACGAGATAGGAGCAGCGCAGCAGTACGCGTGCGAAGTCCGGGCGTTCGGTGTGCCGTTCGCGGGCGCTGTTCAGCGCCTCGGCGAGGGTCCCCGCCTCGTACCGCTCCTCGGCCGTACCGGCCGCGGCCTTGGCCGCCGCCCAGTAACGGATCGTGCCACTCGCCATCTCGGGTCCTGCCCTCTCAGCCTGTCCGTTCCGCGCCGTACGTACGACCGCCTGTGCGGCTCGCGTGCACAACTCGCGTGCAGGGGCCGCCTGTACGGATCGCCGGTACGGGATCGCGCGGTGTGTTGCGGGTCCATCATGCCGGGCCTTCGGCGGGCCCGGACCACCGATCGCGGACCCAGCCTCCGATGCGGTGCAGCAGTGCGGCATCGGCGGCGTTCTCGGCATGGCCGAAGTCCTCCACGAGCCACAGCTCGGTGGATTCCGGATCGCCCGCCGCCGCGAGGGACTGCGGATGGTCCACCGGGAAGTACGGATCCTGGTCGCCGTGCACGACGAGCAGCGGGGTCGGAGCCAGCAGCGGAGCGGCGGCCACCGGCGAGAGCGGCACCGGGTCCCAGTCGCGGGGATGGATGCGGGTGCGCAGCCCGTAACGGGAGACGAGCCTGCCGACGGGGCGCTGGATCACCCAGTGCAGACGCCGCATGGGAGCCGTGCCGCGGTAGTACCAGCGGGCGGGCGCGCTGACGGCCACCACGGCGTCGGAGTGCTCGGCGGGATCTACGTCGGCCTCGACGAGGTCTGCGGGTTCGGCGAGGTCTGCGGGTTGGGCGAGGTCCGTGGACTCGGCGAAATCGGTGGGCTCGGTGGACGGGTGCGCGGGCGGAGGTCCGGGCCGGCGCAGTGCGCCGTGCCGAACGACCACGGAGCCGCCCATGGAGAAGCCGACGGTCGCCACCCGCTCATGACCGAGGGAGCGCGCCCAGCTCACGGCCGCCGCGAGATCGAGGACTTCGAGGTCGCCGACGGTGGAGTGGCCGCCGGAGCGGCCGTGCCCGCGGAAGGAGAAGCTGACCACGGCTCCGTACCGCGTGAAGACCTCCACGGCCCGGCGCAGCGCGGGCCGGTCCACCGAACCGCTGAAGCCGTGCGCGAGGACGATCGCGCCCGCTGCTGCCGCGGTGCCGCCCGGATCCTCGCCCTCGTACGGGTCGTACGCAGCCTCGATGCCCACCCCGTCCGAGGCCCGCAGCACCGCCTTCCCCCTGGGCCCTTGCGGCCCTGGGGGTACCGCCCGGGCCGCAGGCCCAGGGGGACGCATCCCGGCCGGTGCCCCTCGTACACCGCCGTTCTCGCTCATGGGGCGGGCATCGCCACAAGAGCGAGCGAACTCACACTCTGCATCGTCACCCATGTCGGCTATTCTGTTCGGGATGAAGGATCCGGGCAGCGTGGCCCCCGGGTCCTTTCGTGCTTTCAGGAGCGCAGTGTGCTTCAGGAGCGCATCGTGCTTTCAGGAGCAGTGCGCTTCGCGAAGCGCACACGTACGACGTACGAAGCAGTGCCGAGCCGAACCGAAGTCCTCCAGGGACAGAGGAAGGATCCGACGTGAGTTCGCTACTCCTGCTGACGAACGCCCTCCAGCCCTCCACCGAAGTCCTCCCCGCCCTCGGCCTGCTGCTGCACAACGTGCGCGTGGCGCCCGCGGAGGGACCCACCCTCGTGAACACCCCCGGTGCGGACGCCATCCTCATCGACGGCCGCCGTGACCTCCCGCAGGTGCGCTCGCTGTGCCAGCTGCTGCACCAGACGGGTCCCGGCTGTCCGCTGATCCTCATCGTCACGGAGGGCGGGCTCGCCGCCGTCACCGCCGAGTGGGGCGTGGACGACGTGGTGCTGGAGAGCGCCGGTCCGGCCGAGGTCGAGGCGCGGCTGCGCCTGTCGACGGGCCGGATGCAGGGCGGCGGGGACGACGAGCCGACCGAGATCCGCAACGGCGACCTCTCCGTCGACGAGGCCACCTACAGCGCGAAGCTGAAGGGGCGGGTGCTGGACCTGACCTTCAAGGAGTTCGAGCTGCTGAAGTATCTGGCCCAGCACCCCGGCCGGGTCTTCACCCGCGCCCAGCTGCTCCAGGAGGTGTGGGGCTACGACTACTTCGGCGGCACCCGCACCGTGGACGTGCACGTGCGGCGGCTGCGCGCGAAGCTCGGCCCGGAGCACGAGTCGCTGATCGGGACCGTACGGAACGTCGGCTACCGCTTCGTCTCTCCGGAGAAGGACGGCAGGACCGCCGAGGAGAAGAAGGCGAAGGCGGACGCGCGTGCGGTGACGGACGCGGCCACCCGTCTCGTGCGCGAGGCGGCGGGAGAATCCACGAGCGGCCCGGGCGGGACCGAAGGCGCAAACGGTACGGGCGGCTGACGCCGGCGTTCCGCGTCCGGCGACGGCCGCACGAGAGGGCCACGGTGCGGTCGCGGCCGTAACCGGCAGGCCCCTCAAACGGCGGACGCATCCCGCGTAGACTGCCCGCGTGGCCAGGGTGACGCGGGACGATGTGGCAAGGCTTGCGGGTACGTCGACCGCGGTCGTCAGCTATGTGATCAACAACGGGCCGAGGCCCGTAGCACCGGCCACGCGCGAGCGCGTGCTCGCGGCCATCAAGGAGCTGGGCTACCGGCCCGACCGGGTCGCGCAGGCGATGGCCTCACGCCGTACGGACCTCATAGGTCTGATCGTCCCCGACGCGCGCCAGCCCTTCTTCGCCGAGCTCGCGCACGCGGTCGAGCAGGCCGCCGCGGAGCGCGGAAAGATGGTCCTAGTCGGCAACTCCGACTACCTCGACGAGCGCGAGGTGCACTATCTGCGGGCCTTCCTCGGGATGCGCGTCTCCGGCCTGATCCTCATCAGCCAGGGCCCGAGCGAGCATGCCGCCGTCGAGATCGACGCCTGGGACGCCCGCGTCGTGCTGCTGCACCGCCGTCCCGAGGCCATCGACGACGTGGCGGTCGTACTCGACGACGTGGGCGGCGCGCAGCTCGCCACCCGCCATCTGCTGGAGCACGGGCACGAGTACGTCGCCTGCCTCGGCGGCATCGACTCGACACCCGAGTCCGGCGACCCCGTCACCGACCACGTCGAGGGCTGGACGCGGGCGATGGAGGAGGCCGGGCGCTCCCTGGAGGGCCGCCTCTTCCAGGCCCCGTACAACCGCTACGACACCTACCGGCTCGCGCTGGAGCTGCTGGCCGGCCCGGACCGTCCCACCGCCGTCTTCTGCTCCACCGACGACCAGGCCTTCGGCGTGCTGCGGGCGGCCCGCGAGCTGGGCCTGGAGGTGCCGCAGGACCTGGCGGTCGCGGGCTTCGACGACGTGAAGGAGGCGGCGCTGACCGACCCGCCGCTGACGACCGTCGGCTCGGACCGCGAGGGCATGGCGAAGGCGGCGGTCGAGCTGGTCCTCGACGACGGACTGCGGGTCGCGGGGTCGCGGCGGCAGCGCGTACGGCAGTTCCCGGCGGGCCTGGTGGTCCGCCGCTCCTGCGGCTGCGGGGAGCCGCCCCGGCGCGACGCGCGCTGACGCGCGCTTCCGTGTCTCCGGGCCGGTGCTCGCATTCGTCTCCGTCTCCGGCTCCGTTGCAGGTTTTCGTTGCCGGTGCTTCCGCTTCCGCGGCTGCGCGCCGGGGCCGTGCGCCTTCGCGCCGCGGTGGCGGCGCGATCCCGACGCCGGTCCTGTGACGCGGCTGACACGTGGTTCGGCCGTACGGAATGCGAGGCTTGGGCCCATGGTGGCCATGAAGGTGCTGATCGTCGACGACGAGCCCGCCGTGCGGGACGCGCTGCGCCGCAGCCTCACCTTCGAGGGCTACGGGACCGAACTCGCCGAGGACGGACTCGACGCCCTGGAGAAGACCGCGGCGTACGAGCCGGACCTGATCCTGCTCGATGTGCTGATGCCGCGGCTGGACGGGCTGACCGTCGCACGGCGGCTCCGGGAGAGCGGCAGGCGCGTCCCCATCCTGATGCTGACCGCGCGTGACACCGTCGGCGACCGCGTCACGGGGCTGGACGCGGGGGCGGACGACTACCTGGTCAAGCCCTTCGAGCTGGACGAGCTGCTGGCGCGCATAAGGGCTCTGCTGCGGCGCAACGCGTACGCGCAGGAGCCGGTCGGTACCGGTACGGACAGGGCCGTGGCCCCCGGCGCGGACAACCCGCGCATGGGCCGCCCCGGTTCGGACTCCCTGGCCTTCGGCGACCTGCGCATGGACCTGGGCACGATGGAGGTGACCAGGGGGACGCGCACGGTGGAGCTGAGCCGTACCGAGTACACGCTGCTGGAGATGTTCCTCACCCACCCCCGGCAGGTGCTGACCCGGGAGCAGATCCTCAAGGCCGTCTGGGGCTTCGACTTCGAGCCCTCGTCCAACTCCCTGGACGTGTACGTGATGTATCTGCGCCGGAAGACCGAGGCGGCGGGCGAAACGCGCCTCGTGCACACGGTGCGCGGCGTCGGCTACGTGCTCAAGGACGACGGGGCGTGAGGCTTCCGAGCGTGCACCGGCCGGGCCGTCGGTCCGGCCGGGCGGACCGGAGAGAGCCGGCAGAGGGCGCGGAGCGGGCGGACCGGACCCCGGAGGATCCTGTGGACCCGGCGGCGGGGGCTGACCCGGAGGACCCGGAGGAGCGGGTTGGCCCGGAGGGCGCGGCTGACCCCGAGGCCGCGGCCGGTGCGGCGGAGCGGCTCGGCGTACGGTCCCGCATCCGCGGCCTGATCCGCCGCCCCCGGCTCCCCGTGCCGACGCTGCGCTCCCGGCTGGCGCTGCTCGCGGCGGTCACGGTGGCGCTCGCGGTGGCCGCGTGCGCCACCGCCTGCTGGTTCATCGTGCGGGCGCAGCTGGTCGGTTCGCTTGACCAGTCGCTGCGCAGCAACAGCCGCGTCGATCCCAGCTTCGTCGTGGGCCAGCTCAGCTCCGGGCAGTGCTCGCCGGCCGACGAGCGCGCCCCGAATCCGTTCGACGCGACCGTCCAGGTCGTCGACCGGAACGGGAAGAGCTGCGTGATCGTCGGCAGCAGGGTCGAGGTGACCCCGGGCGACGAGCGCGTGGCGGAGCACCGCCGGGACGAGGCGGTGCACACCGCGCGCAGCAAGGACGGCTCGGGCACCGACTACCGGGTGCTGACCACGCCCGTCGAGGGCACCGACGTGGCCGTCTCCGTGGCGCGCCCGCTCACCGAGACCGACCGGTCGCTGCGGAACCTCGCCCTCATCCTGGCGCTCGTCGGCGGCACCGGCGTGCTCGCGGCGGCGGGCGCCGGCGTGGTGCTGGCGAGGGCGGGGCTGCGCCCGGTGGACCGGCTCACCGGCGCAGTCGAGCACATCGCACGTACGGAGGACCTCGGCGTGAGCATTCCCGCCGAGGGCGACGACGAGATCGCGCGCCTGTCCCGCTCGTTCAACTCGATGACCGAAGCGCTCGCCTCCTCCCGGGAGTTGCAGCAGCAGCTGATCGCGGACGCGGGGCACGAGCTGCGCACGCCGCTCACCTCGCTCCGCACCAACATCGAACTGCTCGTGAGGGCCGAGGAGTCGGGCCGCACGCTGCCCGCGGAGGACCGCAGGGCGCTGCTGGAGTCGGTGCGCGCGCAGATGAGCGAACTCGGCGCTCTCGTAGGGGACTTGCAGGAGCTCTCGCGCGAGATGCCGCCCGGTGGCGGTCCGGTGGCGGGCATCGCGCTGCACGAGATCACCGAGCGGGCGGCGGAACGCGTACGGCTGCGCAGCGGCGGCATCGCGGTCGTCGTGCGCACGGAGCCCTGGTACGTGTGCGGGGAGCCCGCGGCGCTGGAGCGTGCCGTGGTCAACCTGCTCGACAACGCGGTCAAGTTCAGCCCGGACGGCGGCACGGTCGAGACGGAGCTGAGCGGCGGGACGCTGCGGGTGCGCGATCACGGTCCGGGTGTCGCCGAGGACGAACTGCCGTACGTCTTCGACCGGTTCTGGCGCTCGCCGTCCGCGCGGAGCCTGCCTGGGTCGGGGCTCGGGCTGTCGATCGCGGCCCGTACGGCGCGGCAGGCCGGCGGCGAGGTGGCGCTGGAGGCGGCGCGGGGCGGCGGCACGGTGGCGGTGCTGGACCTGCCGGGCTCACCGGAGCCCGAGCCGGGGCCCGGGCCGGGGCCCGGGCCGGAAGCGGAGCCGCCACCGGGAGCGCGTCTGCAATCGGAGCCGGGATCCGAAGCGGAACCGGGGGCGCGGCCGGGTCCGGGGGCAGGGCCGGGACCGCCGCCGGATCGGGGTGCGGGACCAGAAGCTTGACTTCAACTTAACTTCATGTTTGAGCCTGGGGTCTGTCACCACGGCACCCACGGCCGGGGCCCGCCCACGGCGTCCCTTCCGGCCGTCCCGCCGTTCCGGCCATCGCGTACGAGGAGAGATCCCATGCCAGCCACAGCGAGCACCGACGCCACAGCCGTCCCGGCAGACACCGCCACCGCCCACGTGGCGCCACGGACCGGCGCGCAGCCGGCCGGCCCGGAGCCGGCCGGCCCGGAGCCGGCCGACCCGGAGACGCTGCGCCTCGCCGTCATCGTCGGCAGCGTCCGGAAGGGACGCTTCGGGCCGGTGGTCTCGGACTGGTTCGCCGAGGAGGCGCGCAAGCACGGCGGTTACGAGGTCGACGTCATCGATCTGGCCGAGGCCGAGCACGAACTCCCCGTCGCCTTCGCGGAGTTCGGCGCACCGCTGCCGCCCCCGGTGAAGGCCGTGCACAGCGGTCTGTCCCGGCGGCTCGCCGCCGCCGACGCCTTCGTGATCGTCACGCCCGAGTACAACCACAGCTTCCCCGCGCCGCTGAAGAACACCATCGACTGGTTCCGCGACGAGTGGCAGGCCAAGCCCGCCGGTTTCGTCTCGTACGGCGGGATGGCGGGCGGCCAGCGGGCCGTCGAGCATCTGCGTCAGGTCTTCGCCGAACTGCACGCCGTCACCGTCCGCGAGACGCTCAGCTTCCACATGGCCTGGGAGCGCTTCGACGCCGACGGCCGTCTCCGCGAGGAGGAGGCGGGCTCGGCCGCCGCCGGGCGGATGCTGCGGCAACTGGCCTGGTGGGGGAGCGCTCTGCGCGAGGCACGCGCCAAGTCGCCCTACGGAGCCGCCGCTTGACGGCAGCAGTCCCGGCCACCGCGCCGCCGACGGCCACGGGGGTGCCGTCGGCGGCGCGGCCGTCCCGCCCACCCGGCTGTCCGTCCGCACCCCTCGGCTGTGTCGCGAACACGGCGCGCATCTCCCCGCGTTCGCGGCGGCCGGGAGGTGGATCACCCGCCGCGTCTCGTAAGGTCGTGCCATGAGCGACGTGGTGGTAGTGGACGAGGCGTCGACCGAGGTCGTACGGGAAGTGCAGGCGCTGATCGACGAATCGGCGCGTACGGACGGTCAGTCGCCCCTCTCCGAGCAGGGCAGGCTCCAGCTGCGCGGCGGACGCCGCCCGGGTGTGCGGCATCTGCTCCTGCGCCACGGGGGCGAACTCGTCGGCTACGCACAGCTGGAGGACACCGACCCCGTCGAACCGCCCACCGGCGAGCTGGCCGTGCACCCCTCGCACCGCGGTCTCGGTTACGGGCGGCAGCTCGGGCAGGCCTTGCTCAAGGAGTCCGGCAAGCGGCTGCGCGTGTGGGCGCACGGCGGGCACCCCGCCGCCCGCCATCTCGCGCAGGTGCTCGGGCTCAGCCTCTTCCGCGAACTGCGCCAGATGCGGCGGCCGTTGGCCGAGGACGGCCCGGAGCCGGCCCCCGCGCTGCCGGCCCCGGCGCTGCCGGAGGAGGTGACCGTGCGTACGTTCCGTTCCGGCGAGGACGACGAGGCGTGGTTGGCGCTGAACGCCTCGGCCTTCGCGCACCACCCCGAGCAGGGCAGCCTCACCCAGCGTGATCTGGAGGACAGGAAAGCCGAGCCGTGGTTCGACCCGGCGGGCTTCTTCCTGGCCGAGCGCGCGGGCCGCCTCGTCGGTTTCCACTGGACGAAGGTGCACAGCGCGGAGCAGCTCGGCGAGGTCTATGTGCTGGGCGTGGCCCCCGCGGCGCAGGGCAGCGGCCTGGGCAAGGCCCTCACCACGATCGGCCTGCGCCACCTGGCGCGCGACCGCGGGCTGCCGACGGCGATGCTCTACGTCGACGCGGACAACTTCGCGGCCGTCGGCGTCTACGAGCGGCTGGGCTTCACCACGTACGAGACCGACCTGATGTACCGCACGGAGAGCTGAGCCGCGCCGCCCCTGCCGTTCACCCGGCGGTCCGGCGGTCCGGCGGCCCGCCGAGGATGCCGCCCAGCAGCCCCCCTGCGGATGCCACCCGTACCTCAAGGGCCAGGTGAGGGCCGCGTCACCCGGTCGGCCCCGGCGGCGCTCCCGTGCCGGTGGTGCGCCGCTCGCCGGGTGGCCATGTGGGCGTAACCGCTGATTAAGACGGGCTTGTGAGCATCGCGGAATGCGCCTCCCCGCTCGTCGCTTCCGCGCCCCTACCGCCGTCACCGGCGCGGGGAACAATGGAGACATGAGCGAGCCCACCTCGCGTGCCGCATCCGCGTCCCCGGTCCACACGCCGTTCGACCCGCAGCAGGACCCTCACGACGTGGCGTACGACTCACGTGACGACGCCCGCCACGACGCCGCGTACGCGGTCCCGGCGCCCGGCGTCGCGGGCGGCCGTGCCGGACGGCCCGGCGGCCCCGATCTGGACCCGGACCTCGACTCCGACCCGGACATCTATCCGGCGGACGCGCTCGCCTCCCAGGACGGGCAGCCGGACGATCTGCCGGACGACCGCTTCCTCGACCGCGAGCGCAGCTGGCTCGCCTTCAACGAGCGGGTGCTGGAGCTCGCCGAGGACGAGGAGGTGCCGCTGCTGGAGCGCGCGAACTTCCTGGCGATCTTCGCGAGCAACCTGGACGAGTTCTTCATGGTCCGCGTCGCCGGTCTCAAGCGCCGCATCGCGACCGGCGTCGCCACCCGCTCCGCGTCCGGGCTCCAGCCCCGGGAGGCGCTGGAGCAGATCTGGACGCGCTCGCGCGAGCTGATGGCCCGGCACGCGGGCTGCTACCAGCGGGACGTCGCCCCGGCGCTCGCCGCGGAGGGCCTGCATCTGCTCCGCTGGGACGCGCTGACCGACAAGGAGCAGGCGCGGCTCTTCACCCTCTTCCGGCAGCGGATCTATCCGGTGCTGACGCCGCTGGCAGTCGATCCGGCGCACCCGTTCCCGTACATCTCCGGGCTGTCGCTCAATCTCGCCGTCGTCGTGCGCAATCCCGTGAGCGGCCATCAGCACTTCGCACGTGTGAAGGTTCCACCGCTGCTCTCCCGCTTCCTTGAGGCGTCGCCGCACCGGTACGTGCCGGTCGAGGACGTCATCGCCGCGCACCTGGAGGAGCTGTTCCCGGGCATGGAGGTGCTGGCGCACCACATGTTCCGGGTGACGCGCAACGAGGACCTGGAGGTCGAGGAGGACGACGTCGAGAACCTCCTCCAGGCCCTGGAGAAGGAGCTGCTGCGCCGCCGCTTCGGCCCTCCGGTGCGGCTGGAGGTCGAGGAGTCGATCGATCCGTACGTCCTGGACCTGCTGGTGCGCGAGCTGAACGTCTCCGGCGCCGAGGTCTATCCCCTGCCGGGGCCGCTGGACCTGACGGGCCTGTCCGGGATCGTCTCGGCGATGGACCGGCCGGACCTGAAGTACCAGAAGTTCGTGGCCGGCACGCAGCGCGATCTGGCGCAGGTGGAGTCGGCTCAGCCGCCGGACGTCTTCGCCGCGCTGCGCGAGCGCGACGTGCTGCTGCACCATCCGTACGACTCCTTCTCCACCTCGGTGCAGGCGTTCCTGGAGCAGGCCGCGGCAGACCCGGACGTGCTGGCGATCAAGCAGACGCTCTACCGCACCTCCGGCGACTCGCCGATCGTCGACGCCCTGATAGACGCGGCCGAGTCCGGCAAGCAGGTCCTGGTGCTCGTCGAGATCAAGGCGCGCTTCGACGAGCAGGCCAACATCAAGTGGGCGCGGAAGCTGGAGGAGTCCGGCTGCCACGTGGTGCACGGGCTGGTCGGGCTCAAGACGCACGGCAAGTTCTCGCTGGTGGTGCGGCAGGAAGGGGACACGCTGCGCCGCTACGCACATGTCGGCACGGGCAACTACCACCCCAAGACGGCGCGGCTGTACGAGGACCTGGGGCTGCTGACCGCGGACCAGCAGGTCGGCGCCGACCTGTCCGACCTGTTCAACCGGCTGTCCGGCTACTCGCGCCGCGAGACCTACCGGCGGCTGCTCGTCGCGCCCACCTCGCTGCGCGACGGCCTGGTCTCGCGCATCCACCGGGAGATCCGCAGGCACCGCGCGGGAGAGCCCGCGTACGTGCGCTTCAAGCTCAACTCCATCGTCGACGAGGCCGTCGTCGACGCCCTCTACCGGGCGTCGCGCGAGGGCGTGCCGGTCGACCTGTGGGTGCGCGGGATCTGTGCGCTGCGCCCCGGGGTCGAGGGCCTGAGCGAGACGGTACGGGTGCGCAGCGTCCTCGGACGGTTCCTCGAACACTCGCGGATATTCGCTTTCGGGAACGGTGGAGACCCGGAAGTCTGGCTCGGCAGCGCCGACATGATGCACCGGAACCTGGACCGCCGTATCGAGGCGCTGGTGCGCGTGACCGACCCCGCGCACCGGGGCACCCTGACGCGGCTGCTGGAGGCGGGCATGGCGGACGACACCGCATCGTGGCACCTCGGCCCCGACGGCGGGTGGACGCGGCACGCACGCGACGCCGAGGGACAGCCGCTGCGCAACATCCAGGAGTCGCTGATCGAGGGGCGCAGACGCAGACGCGGACCGGCGCCGGGCTGACGGGCCGGGCTGAAGGGCCGGATCGACGCGCCGGGTTGACGAGCCCGGCCGAGGGGCCGGACCGCACGACGGCGGCGCGGACGTACGTACGCGCGGACGGCGGGCGGCCCCGGCGGACAGCCGCACCAGGGGTTTCGGAGTCACAGAACGACGGGGTGAGGGGGTGACGGAGCCGTGAGGGTACGAGGGGGCGGCCTCGCCGGGCCTGCCGGTCCTGCCGGTCCTGCGGGGTCAGCCGGTCCTGCCGGGCCCACGGGATCTGCCGGGCCCGCGGGGTCCGCCGGGGGCGCCGGGGGCGGCGGCTGCGCCGCACCGGCGAGGGCGCTGGAGACCGCGGACGCGGCCGAGGTGCTCAGCGGCTGTCTGCACACCTGGGCGGCCGACTTCATGCGCAGCCTGCGCATGCACCAGGAGAGCGCGAGCAACGCGCAGACGGCACCGGCCGCGGCCGACGCCGTACGGCAGCTGCGCCGGGCCTCCCGGCGCATCGGTTCCGCGCTGCTCACCTACCGGTCGTTCGTGGACGCCGCCTGGGCGGACGAGCTGAGCGCCGAACTGCGCCGCCTGTCCGGCACGTTGGCGTACGAGTACCGGTGCGCCGCACGCCAGGCGCGGCTGCTCGCCGCGCTGCACCGGCTCGCGGTCGACGGGGTCGGCGGCGACCGTGCGGCGGCCCTGCTGGAGCGGCAGCACAATCTGGCCCGCAGCCGTGCGCACTCGGCCGCGCTGGAGGCGCTGGTCTCCTCCCGCTTCCACGCGGTCGCCGACGCGGTCGCCCTGCTCGCCTACGAGGTGCCGCTCGCGACGGACGCCGCAGAGGGCACGGCCGGAGAACTGCTCGTGCCGCCGGCGGAGCGCGCATGGGAGCGGCTCGTACACGCCGTGGAGTCGCTTCCGCCGTCGGCACGGCCCTCGGCCGGCCGCCGCGACGGGCGCGACGGGCCCGAGGCGCAGGAGGGCCGGGATGGCACGGACGCCGGGGCCGGCCGCCCCGGTCACGACGCGCAGAGCAGGCAGGACGCGGCCTGGCTGGAGATGCGGATACTGCTGCGGCACCACAGGTACGCACAGGAGGTGCTGTGCGCCGCGGGCGCGTCTTCCGGCGGGGACGCCGACGCGGGCGGCGAGCGCGCGGCCGCCGGCACCGGCGCCCGTACGGAACCGGGCTCCGACGTTCCGGGACCGCGGGACGACGCACCGGCCCCGCACCCGCCGCGCGCCCGGGAAGGCGCTCACCGCACGGAGCCTCACCGTTCCGATCCTCAGCGCATCGATCCTCACCGCACCGATGCTCAGCGCATCGATCCTCAGCGCCCCGGTTACCACTGCCCCGACCCCCGCCTCGTCGCCGCCAGCGCCGCGCTCGACGTGCACCGTGACGCGGTCGAGGCGGCCGAGGCCGCCGCGGCGGCGGCCCGCACTCCGCGCATCGCCCCCGCCACCGCGTACGCGCTGGGCGTGCTGCACGCCGGGCAGCGCCAGGAGGCCGAGTCGGCACGGCGGGAGTTCCGCAGGATCTGGCAGCAGGTGGTGAGCGACAACCGCGAAGCGATGCAGCAGACGCTCTGACCTGCGAAGGTGCAGGTGCGGAGCCGCAGTTGAGTCTGAGCTTGTCAACTTTCCTCGGTTCGAGGTATATAAGAACGCACAGGGCATCGCACGGAAGTGCAGTCCATGGAAGGAGATGACAGTGATGCTCATGCGTACCGACCCGTTCCGGGAGTTCGACCGCCTCACCCAGCACGTCTTCGGGACCCAGACGAGGCCCGCGGGGATGCCGATGGAGGCCTACCGCTCGGGCGACGAGTTCGTGATCCACTTCGATCTTCCCGGGGTCGCGCCCGAGAGTATCGATCTGGACGTCGAGCGGAACGTGCTGACCGTTCACGCCGAGCGCCGCTCGCCCGCCCCCGAGGGCGCGGAGCTGATCGCCGCGGAGCGGCCCGCGGGCAAGTTCAGCCGCCAGCTCTTCCTGGGCGAGACCCTGGACGCCGAGCGGATCGACGCCGCGTACGACGCCGGCGTGCTGACGCTCCGCATCCCGGTGGCCGAGCAGGCGAAGCCCCGCAAGATCGAGATCAGCGGCGGCGGTTCGCCGGACCGGCAGCTCACAGGCTGAGAACCGAGGCGCGCACCGCTCGCGAAGCCGGTGGCGCCGAGGCCGGTGAGGCAGAAGTCACAGACGACATCGATGTGACTTACGACTCTGCTGCACATTTTCTGCCGCTCTCCGGGGCACTCCGGAGAGCGGCCTCTCAGGTCACCCGTGTGTAAGGGGAAAGGGACAAAAAGTTATGCAGTGGAACGAACTCGTGGCACGAGTCCGTGAGTACGGTCGCTATGCGACGGACGCCGAGACGAAGCAGGTCGTCCGAGTCGTCCTGTCGTCTCTCGGCGGCCACCTGCCGGAGGGCGTCCGCGAGCAGGTCGCCGCGCGGCTGCCCGCCACGGCGGCGGAGACGCTCAGGTACCAGCTGCCGGCGACGAAGCCGCTCACCGCACCGGAGTTCGTGGACGCGGTGGCGAACCGCCTCGACGGTGCGACGAACGGGACCGCGCGCTGGGACGCCAGCTCGGTGCTCTCCGTGCTCGGTGAGGTCTGCGGCGACGAGCTGACGGACCGGATGATCACGGAACTGCCGCAGGGGTACGCCCTGCTCTTCGGGCGTGCGGAGCTGATGAGCGCGGCCTGACCGGCTGCCCGAAGCCGGTGGCCCTCACGAGTGCACGCGTGGTGCAAGGGCGCTCCACGCGACCGTGACCTCTCCCTGCCGCCAGCGCTGCGGCCCGTCCACGACGGGCCACTCCCCGGCCAGTGACCGCACCGCCCGTATCCAGCGCTGCCGGGCGCTGAGCGCACCGTACGGTGCGGCCGTCGCCCAAGCGCGGTCGAAGTCCCGCAGGAACGCGTGGACCGGCTCCCCCGGAACATTGCGGTGGATGAGCGCCTTGGGCAGCCGCTCCGCCAGTCCGGAGGGCGCCGTCAGCGAGGCGAGCCGGGCGGCGAAGGTGACAGTGCGCGGGCCCTCGGGGCCGACCGCGACCCACACGTGGCGGCGTCCGATCTCGTCGCAGGTGCCGTCGACCAGCAGCCCGTCGGGTGCGGCGAGCCGTGCGCACAGCCGGGCCCAGGCCGGGGCGACCTCCGCCTCCTCGTACTGACGCAGCACGTTCGCGGCGCGGATCAGCATCGGGCGCGCACCGCCCGGCAGCGGCACCTCGAAGCCTCCGTGCAGGAACGTCAGTCCGTCCCGCTCGTACGGGCGGGCTGCGGCCACCCGCTCCGGATCGATCTCGACGCCCGCGACTCGGAAGTCCGCGTGGACCTTGCGCAGCCGTTGCAGCAGCTCCACTGCCGTCCACGGCGCCGCGCCGAAGCCGAGGTCGACTGCGAGCGGCCGCGGGGAGTGCCCGCGGCGCAGCGCGGGCGCGAGCGCGGTGGCGATCCAACGGTCCATGCGGCGCAGCCGGTTGGGGCTCGTGGTCCCGCGCGTCACGTTCCCCAGGGGGCGTGGCACGGGGCGGGCGGTCATGGCATGAGCGTACGTACGGCACGGGGCGGGAGCGGCCCAGGGGCGGAAGCGGAAGGGGCTGGAGCGAGCGGGAGAGCGGACCAGGGACCGGCCGCTCCCGAGCGCGCCCGGCCGTGCCCGGCCGCCCGGACATGGCCTTGTCACGATTCGGCAAAGCGGAGATGGGAAGCAGTTCCTGCGGTGTTGTGGCTGTCAGGGCCCTGCCGAGGTTTCGCCGCCCGAGGTCTCCTGCCCGTAGACGAGACGACCCACAGCACCCGCTGCCCCGCAGCGACCCGCACTCCATACGAGGAGGCAATCGCGCGTGAGCCAGTACATGGCGCGGCTCGGCCAGCTCCGCACCCTCCCCGGGCTCCGGTCCGGGCGGGGCTCCCTGCCGCAGCAGCAGCGGCCACGGCTGAAGGCCGGCGCCGCCCGGCGCCCTCGCAGGGTCGCCATGCTGAGCGTGCACACCTCGCCGCTGCACCAGCCGGGCACGGGCGACGCGGGGGGCATGAACGTCTACATCGTCGAGCTGGCCAAGCAGCTCGCCGCGCACGGCACCCAGGTGGAGATCTTCACGCGCGCCACCGCCGCCGCGCTGCCGCCCAGCGTCGAACTCGCTCCCGGGGTGCTCGTACGGCACATCGACGCGGGCCCGTACGAGGGCCTGGCGAAGGAGGAACTGCCCGCCCAGCTCTGCGCGTTCACGCACGGCGTGATGCAGGCCTGGGCAGGCCACCGGCCCGGCCACTACGACCTGGTGCACTCCCACTACTGGCTCTCGGGGCACGTGGGCTGGCTCGCCGCCCAGCGCTGGGGCGTGCCGCTCGTCAACGCCATGCACACCATGGCCAAGGTCAAGAACGCCGCCCTCGCCGAGGGCGACAACCCTGAACCGCCCGCCCGCGTCATCGGCGAGACGCAGATAGTGCGGGCCGCCGACCGGCTCATCGCCAACACGGCGGAGGAGGCGGCCGAGCTGGTGCGGCACTACGAGGCCGATCCCGCGCGCACCGCCGTCGTGCACCCCGGCGTCAATCTGGAGCGTTTCCGCCCCGCCGACGGCCGAGCCGCGGCACGTGCCCGGCTGGGCCTGCCGCAGGACGCCCTGATCCCGCTGTTCGCCGGGCGGATACAGCCGCTGAAGGCGCCCGACGTGCTGCTGCGCGCCGTCGCACTGCTCGTCGACGAGGACCCGTCGCTGCGGCGCCGGCTGCTGGTGCCGGTCGTGGGCGGGCCCAGCGGAAGCGGGCTGGCCAGGCCGGAGCGGCTGCACAAGCTGGCCGCGAAGCTGGGCGTCTCGGACGTGGTGCGCTTCCGGCCGCCCGTCGGGCAGGAGGAGCTGGCCGACTGGTACCGCGCGGCGAGCGTGCTCGTGATGCCGTCGTACAGCGAGTCGTTCGGGCTGGTTGCGGTCGAGGCGCAGGCGTGCGGTACGCCCGTGATCGCGGCGGCCGTGGGCGGACTTCCCGTCGCGGTACGTGACGGGGTCAGCGGTTTCCTCGTGGAGGGGCACGAGCCGGCGGCGTACGCGAACGCGCTGCGCAACTTCGTCACGGACCCGCCGGGCGCACCGCACGGACCGGCCGAGCGCATGGGCGAGGCGGCCGCGGTGCACGCCGCGGAGTTCGGCTGGGACGCCGCCGCGGAGGGCACCCTCGATGTCTATGCCGAGGCGATGCACGACCAGCGCCGTCGCCTACGATCGGCCCATGGCTGACGCTGACGACACCGCGGACCGCCGCGCCCGTCCGGCCGCCGCCCGCGGCACCGTCGAACAGGCCCTGCGCGAGGCCGGGTTGGAGTGGGAGAGCCCGTCCGAGGGCACGTACGTCGTCACGCTTCCCGGCACGCGCAAGCTCTCGACGACCTGCTCCCTGGCCGTCGGCAGGCACTCGCTCTCCGTCAACGCCTTCGTGGTGCGCTGCCCCGACGAGAACCACGCGGCGGTGCACCGCTGGCTGCTGGAGCGCAACACCCGCCTGTACGGGGTGAGTTACGCCATCGACAAGCTGGGCGACATCTATCTGGCGGGCCGCCTGCCGCTGGCCGCGGTCACCACCGAGGAGGTGGACAGACTGCTGGGCGCGGTCCTGGAGAACGCCGACGGATCCTTCAACACGCTGCTGGAGATGGGCTTCGCGTCGGCGATCCGGCGCGAGTACGAGTGGCGCACCTCCCGTGGGGAGTCCACCCGCAACCTCGACGCGTTCACGCATCTGACGGGAGGCACACCGGACGGCGGCGAGCGGGGCTGACGACGGGGCCCCGGCAGCTCGCACGCCGCCCGGGTGCGTCCGGAGGGAAGGGACGAACGGGACGGTACGGCCGGCGGAGACCGGTGGTTCGGAGTCCGGGCCGGTCGAAGCCGGAGGCCGGAGGTCCGGGCCGGTCGAGCCGGTCCGGTCAGGGAGTCAGGAGGCCTCTCCGGTGTCCTGTTCCGCGGCTTCGAACCCGAAGGCGCCCCCGCCCTGGTTCCGCCCGGCGGGGAGATCCCCGGTTCCGGCGGGCTCGTTCCAGGTCTGCACGCCGGCGGAGCCGCCGGGGCCCTGTTCGCTGACGACGCGGCCGTCGCGCAGCACGTAGTGGACGTTCACGGTGGCGGGGCGCTCGGAGGCCAGGGCCTGCTTGAGAGCCGTGGACTCCGCCGGTGCCGGGGTCTTCTTCGCGGACGCCCGGGACTTGGCCGCCGCGGCGGTCCTCCCGGCCTCCTTCACCACAGCCGAGGCAGACGGTACGGCGACGAGTCCGACCGCGAGTGCGACACCGGCCGTGGTTATCGCGCGTGGCAGGTTCCCCATTTCTGTCCCTTCTCGTGTTCCTGCACGTGGATGGCGGCGCCGCGCACCTGCCGACGCCGGTTCCATCGTGTGAGGAGCGCGACCGGAACGCGCGCGGAGGAGTCCGCCCGGGTGTCGGCCCCGCCTTCGCGGGTCGTCGTACGGGCTCGGGCGCACGGGCCGTGCGGGCCCCGGAAGGCCTCAACAGGCCCCTGGGAGAACGGAGATGTGCGCTCCCCCGCGGGTGTGAGCGGCCCGTCTGCACCAGGGGGAGCGCAAGCGGGTCCGGCAGCGCCCCGGGGGAGCGCACGGGAACCGGGAGGGACCTCTCGTCAGCCTCCGAGCCCCCAGTCCGCGGTGATGTGCCCGGTGGAGCAGATGGTGTCGAGGAAGTACTGCCCCGCCTTGCCGCAGCCCTCGTCCGGCTTCACGGGAGTGCCGTGCGGCATGCCGTCCACGAGATAGCTGCGCACGACCACGTCGCCGTCCGCGTTCTCGTAGTCGGAGCGCGTGGTGCCGCCCTGCAACTCCTCGGTGGCGTCGGCCTTCTGGTCGGCCCCGAGCACGTCCGTCCACTGCTTGACGGACTCCTCGGCGTTCACCGGCGCCACGGTCGTGTCGCCCGTGCCGTGCCAGACGGAGACCTTCGGGCGGGCTCCGGAGTGGTCCGGGTCTGCCGCGCGTACGAGATCGCCCCACTCGGCGGGCTGCTTGGAGACGCCGGGATTCATGCAGGTGAAGGCCTCGGCGACGCTGTCCGCGCAGCCGTGGGGAAGTCCCGCGACGACGGCGCCGCCCTTGAAGACGTCCGGGTAGGCGGCGAGCATCGACGCCGTCATCGCGCCGCCCGCGGAGAGGCCGGTGATGAAGACGCGCGAGGGGTCGGCGTCGAGGTCGGCGACCGTGCGGTCCACCATCTGCTTGATCGACAGGGCCTCGCCCTTGCCGCGGCCGGTGTCGCCGGACTGGAACCAGTTGAAGCACTTGTTGGCGTTGTTGGCCTGTTCCTGCTGCGGCGCGACGACGGAGAACTTCCCCTCGTCAGCCGCCTTCTGCCAGCCCGCCCCCTCGAAGTACGTCGCCGCGTCCTGCGTGCAGCCGTGCAGCACGAGGACCACCGGGCTCTTCGCGGGCAGCCCTTCGGGGGCGTAGCGGTACATGCCGAGCGCTCCGGGGTTGGAGCCGAAGTCGCCGATCTTCTCCAGGCCGGCCGCCGCCCGCCGCCCGTCGGGGGTCTTGCCGCCCGCGGTGGCGGCCTGCGACGTACCGCCGGTCAGCGCGGTGAGGGCGGTCAGGCTCGTGATCGTGGTGAGTGCGGTGAACAGCAGAGCGGCTTTCGAGCGTTGTGCTTTCATGGCGCTCCTTATGTGGGGGTGCCCCGTGAGGTGCCCACGGGATCCTGCGGGGATCCCGCGGGGCCCGTGGGGGAACGCACCGACGGTAGAGCCGCGGAAGCCGCCGCCCGAACGTGTCGTACGTCCAGCGGTGCACGGGCGCGAATGTGGCGCCGCCACATTGGGCGCCCGCCGCGCACCGGCCTAGCGTGGCGGCATGACCGAGCAGCAGACACCCGGCCCGCATCCCGGCCCGGGCCCCGGCCCGCACTCCGTCGCCCTCGACCTGACCGGGCGCACCGCGCTGGTCACCGGAGCCGCGAGCGGCATCGGCCGCGCGTGCGCCCTGAGACTGGCGGCCGCGGGTGCGAAGGTGCGCGCGGTCGACCGCGACGCGGACGGGCTGAGCGCCCTCCAGGACGCGGAGCCCGCCGGCTCGGTCCAGCCCCACCCGCTCGACCTCACGGCTCCGGAGGGACTGGACGTGGCCGAGCGCCTCGCCTCGGGGACCGACGTCCTCGTCAACAACGCGGGCGCCCAACTGGTCCGTCCCATCGAGGAGTTCCCGCCCGAGGACTTCCGCAGGCTGCTCACGCTGATGCTGGAGGCGCCCTTCCGGCTCGTACGCGGCGCGCTGCCGCACATGTACGGCCAGAGCTGGGGCCGGATCGTGAACATCTCCTCCGTGCACGGGCTGCGTGCCTCCGCCTACAAGTCGGCGTACGTCTCCGCCAAGCACGGGCTGGAGGGACTGTCGAAGGTGACCGCGCTGGAGGGCGCCGAGCACGGCGTCACCTCCAACTGCGTCAGCCCCGCCTACGTACGTACGCCCCTGGTGGAGAAGCAGATCGCCGACCAGGCCGATGCACACGGCATCCCCGCCGAGCAGGTCGTCTCGCAGATACTCCTCGCGGACTCCGCGCTCAAGCGGCTGCTGGAGCCCGGGGAGGTCGCCGAGGCCGTGGCCTATCTGTGCGCCCCGGAGGCGTCCTTCATCACCGGGTCCTCGCTGCCGCTCGACGGCGGCTGGACCGCGCACTGACGGGGAGGCGCACTGACGGGGAGGCGCACTGACGGGGAGGCGCACTGACGGGGAGGCGCACCGACGGCGCCGCGCGCGCCCCGCGAGGGAGGCGAGGCGCGCGGCCGTCGGCGGGCCGTCGGGTCGGCGGGCCGTCGAGGTCAGTCCCGTCGGCGGGACGGCGGCGCCCGGTCACGGCAGCCCGCAAGGTGCGGGTGCGGGCCTGCCGCGAGGTGCGGGTGCGGGCCCGGCGCCGGGCTCGCCGCCGGGTGCGGCGCACGCGCCCTGGCGTCGCGCACCCCGCCGCGGGTAAGGCTGTGACCATGCCGGAAGCCCCGCCGCCCCACGACGCGTACCTGGAGCTCCTCGTACGCCGCGCCCCCGCCGAGGCGTACGACGAACCGCTCGCCCTCGCCCGCGAGTCCGGCGCGCCCCCCGCGGAGCTCGCGGCCCTGGATAGCGGCAAGCAGCTGGCCCTGCGCATCCGTGCCGAGCTGGAGGGACGGCGGCGGCGCGAGGCCGAGCTGACGGCGCTGATCGAGACCGTGCACGACCTGGCGGGGCTGCGCGACCTGGACGACGTGCTGCGTGCCATCGTCCAGCGGGCCCGCTCGCTGCTGGGCACCGAGGTCGCGTACATGACCCTCACCGACCACGAGCGCGGCGACACCTACATGCGCGTCACCGAGGGCTCGGTCTCGGCCCGCTTCCAGCAGGTGCGGCTCGGCATGGGCGAGGGCCTCGGCGGTCTCGTGGCGCAGACCGCACGCCCGTACGTCACCGACGACTACCCCTCCGACGAGCGCTTCCGGCACACCGGCCCCATCGACGCCGCCGTGAACGAGGAGGGCCTGATCGCGATCCTCGGGGTGCCGCTGCTGCTCGGCGGACGGGACGTCATCGGCGTGCTGTACGCAGCCGACCGCCGCGCCCGGGTCTTCGAGCGTGAACAGATCGCGCTGCTCGGCTCGTTCGCCGCGCACGCCGCCGTGGCGATCGACACGGCCCGGCTGCTGTCCGAGACCCGCGACGCGATGGCCGAGCTGGAGAGCGCCAACGACACCATGCAGCGTGCCAGCGACGTGCACGACAGGCTCACCGAACTGGTGCTGCGCGGCGGCGACGTGACGGACGTGGCCGCGGCGGTCTCCGAAGTGCTCGCGGGGCGCGTCGAGTTCGTCGAGCCGTCGGCCGCCTCCGCACGCCCCGCCGTGGAACGCTCCCGCAGCGCCGGGTACGCCATGCGGGACGACGGCAGCTGGGTCACCGCGGTCTCGGCGGGCGGCGAACTCCTCGGCGCGCTCGTGCTCCACGGCCACCCCGTGCTCGACCCCGTCGACCAGCGCACCTTCGAACGTGCCGCCATGGTCACCTCCCTGCTGCTGCTCGCACGGCGCTCCGCGGGCGAGGCCGAACAGCGCGTACGCGGCGAACTCCTCGACGACCTGCTCGACTCGACCCGGCACGACCCGCGTCTGCTGCGCGACCGCGCGGCACGGCTCAAGGCGGACCTCGACGCCCCGCACGTACTGCTCAGCGCCCGCGTCGAGGGCCTCGCGGCGGGAGAGCCCGGCGGGCACGGCACCGCCCGTAACGGGTCTGACGGGGGTGAGAGCGCACGGGAGAGACCGAGGGAGACGGTGCGGGAGGCGCCGGGGGAGACGGCACGGAAGGCGGCACGGGAGCGGACCCGGGACAGGCCCGGCGAGCAGGAGCAGAGCCCCGGCCGGCAGCGCCTGTGGGCCGCCGCCTCCCATCTGGCCGCCACCCGGCGGGGCCTGGCCGCCGCCAGGGACGGAGGCATCGTGCTGCTGCTGCCGCTCCCCGCGGACGGCACGCCCTCGCGCGTCGCCCGCGAGATCGCCCACGAGCTGGGCCACTCGGCGGGCGCCCCCGTCACGGTGGGCGCCTCGGCGCCGGTCTCCGCGCCCGCCGCCGAGTCCGGCGCAGTCGCCGCCGCCTACCCCGAGGCCCGTCGCTGCGTGGACGCGCTCCGCCTGCTCGGCCGCCCCGGGGAGGGCGCCGCCGCCGAGGACTTCGGCTTCATCGGCATGCTGCTCACCGACAGCCGGGACGTGGGCAGTTTCGTACGCCGCACGCTCGGGCCCGTACTGGACTACGACGAACGCCGCGGCACCGACCTGGTGGCCACCATGGACGCCTACTTCGCGTGCGGCATGAGCCCGGCCCGCGCCAAGGACGAGCTGCACGTCCACGTCAACACCGTCGCCCAGCGCCTGGAGCGCGTGGCCAGGCTGCTGGGCGACGACTGGCAAGCCCCGGAGCGCGCCCTGGAGACGCAGCTCGCGCTACGGCTGCACCGCCTCGCGGGAGCGGTCGGGCGCTGAACTCCCCCCGGCCGGGCCGGTGTTGCCGGACGAGACAGGCGCCGGGGCGGTGGTGTCGTCCTCGCCGATCCTCGTCAGGTCCCGCTTGCTGGTCTCCTTGGCGCACGCGATCGCGATCACGGTGATCAGCGCGGCGGCGATGACGTACAGCGCGATCGGCGTCGAGCTGCCGTAGTCCGCGAGCAGCGCGGTCGCGATCATCGGCGCGGGCGCCCCCGCCGCCACCGACGAGAACTGCGCGCCGATCGACGCACCGGAGTAGCGCAGCCTGGTGGCGAACAGCTCGGAGAAGAACGCCGCCTGCGGCGCGTACATCGCACCGTGCAGGATCAGCCCCACCATCACGGCGAGCACGATGGCGCCGAAGCTCCTGGTGTTCAGCAGCTCGAAGAACGGGAAGACCCACAGGCCGGTGCCGATCGCGCCGAGCAGATAGACCGGCCGCCGACCGACGCGGTCGGAGAGCGCACCCCAGGCGGGGATGACCGCGAAGTGCACCGCGGAGGAGATCAGCACCGCGTTGAGCGCCGTCTGCTGCGACAGCTTCAGCTCGCTCGTGGCGTAGACGAGGATGAAGGCCGTGATGACGTAGAAGGTGATGTTCTCCGCCATGCGCGCGCCCATGGCGATGAGCACGTCCTTCCAGTGGAAGCGCAGCACCGCGATCAGCGGCATCTTCTCCACCTGCTCGTCGCCGCTGAGCTTCGCGGCCTCCGCCTTGCGGGCCTCCGCGCGCTCGCGGGCCTCCTTGAAGACCGGCGACTCGTCGACCGCGAGCCGTATCCACAGCCCGATGCCGACCAGCACGCCCGACAGCAGGAACGGCACCCGCCAGCCCCAGCCCATGAACGCGGCGTCCGACAGCACCGCGGTCAGCACCGCCAGCACGGCCGTCGCCAGCAACTGGCCCGCGGGCGCGCCCGTCTGCGGCCACGAGGCCCAGAAGCCGCGCCGCCTCGCGTCCCCGTGCTCGGAGACCAGCAGCACCGCGCCGCCCCACTCGCCGCCGAGCGCGAAGCCCTGCACCAGGCGCAGCGTCGTCAGCAGTACGGGCGCGAAGGAGCCGATCGCGGCGTACGTCGGCAGCAGCCCGATGGCGAACGTCGCGCCGCCCATCAGCAGCAGGCTGAGGACCAGCAGCTTCTTGCGGCCGATCCGGTCGCCGTAGTGCCCGAATACGAGGGCGCCGACGGGCCGGGCGGCGAAGCCGACGGCATAGGTGAGGAACGCGAGCAGCGTGCCGACGAGCGGATCGGAGTCCGGGAAGAAGAGCTTGTTGAAGACGAGCGCCGCGGCCGAGCCGTAGAGGAAGAAGTCGTACCACTCGATCGTCGTGCCGATGAGGCTGGCGGCGACGATGCGGCGCAGCGACGAGGACGACGAAGGCGAAGCCGGGACCGGGGCCGGGACCGGCGTCGACGGGTCGGGCGACGAGGACGCGGACGACGGCGTCCTGCTCTTGTCAGCTGGGGAGTTCTCGGGGGTCATGGCGTGACCGTAGGGACGAACCGGCCACCGCCACATGTGCTCGGGGGCCACAGCCGACCGCCCGGATATCGCCTCCGGACACACCGGCGGGCCCGGCCGGCACACACAGTAGGGTGCTTCGCATGGCCGACGCACCGTACAAGCTGATCCTCCTCCGGCACGGAGAGAGCGAGTGGAACGCGAAGAACCTGTTCACCGGCTGGGTGGACGTGAACCTCACCGAGAAGGGCGAGAAGGAGGCGGTCCGCGGCGGCGAGTTGATCAAGGACGCGGGGCTGCTCCCCGACGTCCTGCACACCTCCGTGCAGAAGCGGGCCATCCGCACCGCACAGCTCGCGCTGGAGGCCGCCGACCGGCTGTGGATCCCGGTCCGCCGCTCCTGGCGCCTCAACGAACGCCACTACGGCGCCCTTCAGGGCAAGGACAAGGCGCAGATCCGTGACGAGTTCGGCGAGGAGCAGTTCATGCTGTGGCGCCGCTCGTACGACACCCCGCCGCCCGAACTGCCCGACGGCTCCGAGTACTCGCAGAGCGACGACCCGCGCTACGCCGGCGTCCCGAGCGAACTGCGGCCGCGCACCGAGTGCCTCAAGGACGTCGTGGGCCGCATGCTGCCGTACTGGTTCGACGGCATGATCCCGGACCTCCTCGCCGGCCGCACCGTGCTGGCCGCCGCGCACGGCAACTCCCTGCGCGCCCTCGTGAAGCACCTCGACGGCGTCTCCGACGAGGACATCGCGGGCCTCAACATCCCCACGGGCATCCCGCTCTTCTACGAGCTGGACGCGGACTTCCACCCCGTGAAGCCGGGCGGCACCTACCTCGACCCGGAGGCGGCGAAGGCCGCGATCGAGGCCGTGAAGAACCAGGGCAAGAAGTAGCCGACGGCACGGCAACTCCCGGGCGGCGTCCGGGTGTTGCCGTGCCCGAGTCCTTGCCGTGCCCGCGCAGCCGCGGGACGAGCTGAGGGCCCTGCCTCGTCGAACCGGGCAGGGCCCTCAGCGGCTCATACGGGAACGGCCGCGGCCGCCGCGCGCCCGCCGCCGCTCCCCTGGGTCAGCCGCAGCAGCCGCCGCACTGACACGGGCCGCCGGACTGGCAACCGCAACCGCATCCCGGACCGCACCCGCATGCCCCCAGTACGTGCAGGGTCGGCCGGTCCTCCGACCGCGCGGGGGCCGGGACCGGATCGTTGTGATCAGCCATGACTTCCCTCCTCTCCCTCCCCGGGTCTTCTCCCCACATTCCGGATCCCGGGGCGGGCGCATCAAGGGCGCGTCGGTGCACGAGGAGTCAACTCCCCGGCAGCGCACGGCCGTTGGCCCAGCGCACGGGCGTCGGCAGGGCCCGTACGGAACCTCGGGCCCGGTATCGAGAAGCCTGGTAGCGCGCGCCATCAGGCCCGTACGAACAGGCCCGTACGAACCGCTCAGGCGCTCTCGACGGGAGCCGTGCCGTCCTCGGCGGCCTCCGCCGGGTCCAGCTCGTCGGCGTAGTCGCCGGTGACGAGGTAGACGACGCGGCGCGCCACCGAGACCGCGTGGTCCGCGAAGCGCTCGTAGTAGCGGCCGAGCAGCGTCACGTCCACGGCCGTCTCGATCCCGTGGTGCCAGCGGTCGTCCATCAGGTGCTGGAAGAGCGTGCGGTGCAGGTCGTCCATGGTGTCGTCGTCCTGCTCCAGCTGCATCGCCAGATCGACGTCCTTGGTGATGATCACCTCCGCGGCCTTCGCCATCAGCCGCTGCGCCAGCTGCCCCATCTCGAGCAGCGTCGCCTGAAGGTCGCTCGGTACGGGCGAGTCGGGGAACCGCAGCCGCGCGACCTTGGCGACGTGCTGCGCCAGGTCGCCCGAGCGTTCCAGGTCGGCGCTCATCCGCAGCGAGGTGACCACTATCCGCAGGTCGGTCGCCACCGGCTGCTGGCGGGCGAGCAGCTGGATGGCGCGGGTCTCCAGGTCGCGCTGGATGTCGTCGACCTTCTCGTCCGCGGCGATGACGCTCTCGGCCAGCTTCAGGTCCGCGTCCAGCATCGCCGTCGTGGCGCGGCCGATCGCAGAGCCCACGAACCTGGCCATGTCGACCAGGCTGTCGCTGATCGAGTCCAGCTCCTCGTGGTACGCGTCACGCATGGCTGTCCTTCCCTCGCATGTTCTCTCTCCAGGGGGCCCGCAGGCCGGGCGGTATCAGGCCTCGGCGCCCTCCACGCTCCCACGCTCGGTCCGCAATGCGTCCGTCGCCGACCTCATGAGTGAATCGGCCCCGACCTCGAGGTGAACTCTGGGAGACGAGTGTCCGAGGTCTCCCGCTTCCCATGGGGTGCTGTCGGCGGGCGCGCATAGCCTGGAGGCATGAACGTGAACGCGGCGGTCGCCGCAGCGGCGGCGATCGCCGGGGTGCTCACCGGCGTCATCGCGATGCTGGCGTTCCGCTGGAGTGAGCGCGACCAGGCCCGCCCCACCCGCTCTTCGCTGCACATCGAGGCCGTGCTGCCCCCGGGCGTCGACACGGTGCTGTCGGTGCTGCGCTCCTCCGCGGTCGTGCTGGACGAGGCCGACGAAGTGGTCAAGGCCAGCTCCGCCGCGTACGCCCTCGGGCTCGTGCGGGGCGGCACGCTCGCCGTCGAGCCCATGCTGAAGATGGCCCGCGACACCAGGCGGGACGGAGAGATACGCCAGGTCGACCTGGACCTTCCGCGCAGGGGCACGGGCCGCGGAGAGGCCCTGGCCGTCTCCGCCCGCGTGGCACCGCTGGGCTCCAGGCTCGTGCTGCTGTTGGTCGAGGACATGACCGAGGCCCGCCGCATCGAGGCCGTGCGGCGCGACTTCGTCGCGAACGTGAGCCATGAGCTGAAGACCCCCGTCGGTGCCCTCTCGCTGCTCTCCGAGGCGGTGCTGGACGCCGCGGACGACCCGGAGGCGGTCGAGCGCTTCGCCGGCCGCATGCAGTACGAGTCGACGCGGCTTACGAGCCTCGTCCAGGAGCTGATCGACCTCTCCCGCGTGCAGAACGACGATCCGCTGGGCGACTCGGAGCGCGTCGGCGTGGACGAGCTGATGGCGGAGGCCATCGACCGCTGCCGCCAGTCCGCGGGCAGCAAGCACATCACCCTCGTCGCGGGCCGTACGGGCACGGACACCGGCGACGAGGGGCTCCACGTATGGGGCAACCGGAGCCAGCTGGCCGCCGCCCTCGGCAACCTCGTCGAGAACGCCGTGAACTACTCGCCCGCCCGCACCCGCGTCGGCATCGCCGGGCGAAGGGTGGCGGCACCCGGCGGGGACCTCATCGAGATATCCGTGAGCGACCAGGGCATCGGAATCTCCGAGCGGGACAAGGAGCGCGTCTTCGAGCGCTTCTACCGGGTGGACCCGGCCCGCTCGCGCGCCACCGGCGGCACGGGCCTCGGGCTCGCCATCGTCAAGCACGTGGCCGCGTCGCACGGCGGCGAGGTCACGGTGTGGAGCGCCGAGGGGCAGGGCTCCACCTTCACGCTGCGGCTGCCCGAGTCGGGCCACGCGCGCAGCCGCGCGGAGGCGCACGCCCGCGGCCGCCGTCCCCAGGGGCTCGTCGAAGGGCCGGCGGACCTCGAGGACGCCGACGAGCTGGACGGCACCGAGGACCTGGACGGCAACGCCGGCCCGGACTGCGGCGCCCCCGACGAAGCGGAGGTTCCGGACCGCCCGTACGGGCGTCTCCACGAGCCCCGCGGCCTCCGCCCCGCCGAGGTCTCCCGAGATCCCGCGGACGCCTCCGCGGCTGCCTCCGCACATCCCGGCGACACCGCTTACCCCCGTGACCCGGCGAAGGCCGGCAAGCGCACCAAGGGCTCCGGCCCCGGGCACCTGCCCGGCGGCCCGGGCGACCCACCGGCGGCTCCGCCTCCCGCGCCCGCCTCTTACTCCGCTTCCGCTTCCCGTTCCTCTTCTCCCCGCCCCTCTCCTCCCCGTTCCTCCACTTCACCGTTCTCATCGCCGCGCGGACTGCCGCGCGCCCCTGAAACCGCCCCGGAGGTCCTCCCGTGACCCGAGTGCTCGTCGTCGAGGACGAGGAATCGTTCAGCGACGCACTGTCGTACATGCTCCGCAAGGAAGGCTTCGAGGTAGCCGTCGCGTCCACAGGCCCCGACGGGCTGGACGAGTTCGAGCGGAACGGCGCCGACCTGGTCCTGCTCGACCTGATGCTGCCGGGCCTGCCCGGCACCGAGGTCTGCCGCCAGCTGCGCGGCCGCTCCAACGTCCCCGTCATCATGGTCACCGCCAAGGACAGCGAGATCGACAAGGTCGTCGGCCTGGAGATAGGAGCCGACGACTACGTGACCAAGCCCTTCTCCTCACGCGAACTGGTCGCCCGGGTAAGGGCGGTGCTGCGCCGCCAGGGCGAGCCGGAGGAGGTCACTCCGGCGGCCCTTGAGGCCGGTCCGGTCCGCATGGACGTCGACCGCCACGTCGTCACGGTCGACGGCGACAAGATCGACCTCCCGCTCAAGGAGTTCGACCTGCTGGAGATGCTGCTGCGCAACGCCGGCCGGGTGCTGACCCGGATGCAGCTGATCGACCGCGTCTGGGGCGCGGACTACGTGGGCGACACCAAGACCCTCGACGTCCACGTCAAGCGTCTCCGCGCGAAGATCGAGCCGGACCCCGGAGCCCCCCGCTTCCTGGTGACGGTGCGGGGCCTGGGCTACAAGTTCGAGCCCTAGACCGCGGGAGCCACGGCCCGCAACACCGCGCCGCAGCCCATGAGTTCGCGAACCCGGCGAACTCCCCGGCACACGCCGAAGGCCCCGCCCGTACGACTCGTACGGGCGGGGCCTTCGGCGTCTGGGCGCAGCCGCAGCCGCGCAGTCAGGGGCTGCCGGGACGGGCGCTCAGTGCGCCCCGTCCGCGTGCTCCGCGTCGGAGCCGCTCGGCGACGCGGACTCCGAGGCGTCCTCCTGCCCCTTCCCGGCCTTCTCGTCCGAGGAGTTCTCACCGGCGGGGCTGCCGGGCGACTCGGAGGCAGAGCCGGAGGGCGAACCCGAAGGCGTCGCGGAGGTCGTGCTCGGCGAAGGCGCGACCGTCGGGCCGAACTTCCTGTAGTCGCCGTGCGAGGGCACGACCGCAGCCCGCAGCGTCACCACTCCCGTACGGCTCAGATCGAACGAGACCTGCTGCGCGTTGCCGTTTCGCACGCCCCGCATCTCTGCGCCCGGCGGGAGTTCGGCCGAGGCGTTGTCCTTGCCGCCGAGCGCGAGCGAACCGCCGGCCGGCACCGTCAGCGCCTTCTCGCCCTCGGCGGGCCGCAGCTTCACACGCTCACCGGTGCCCTTGACCTTTACCGACGTCAGGGTCTCGTCCTTCGTGCCCTGGTTGAAGATCCGGCCGGTCACGGCAGAGGGACCCTCCCCGGCAGCGGGCGTGATGATCGTCACGTTCTGGACCTTCACGGAGCCGACGGACGTCGCGGCGCTGTCCGGCTTGACCTCCAGCGTCTGCGCGTCGTGACCGGCTTCGCAGGCGGACAGTGTGACGACGGCGAGCGCGAGGACTGTGGCGGCGAGGGTGCCG
Source organism: Streptomyces sp. HNM0575 (assembly GCF_012726265.1). GTDB lineage: Bacteria > Actinomycetota > Actinomycetes > Streptomycetales > Streptomycetaceae > Streptomyces. The sequence goes on from NZ_JAASAG010000006.1 coordinate 49,621, forward strand.
CGTCGAATGCTGCTGCTCACGGCGGCGGCAACTCCTGGGCGAGCTCTGGCGGCCGAACTACGAGCCGGTCGCGGGCGGATACGATCGACCGTCCGTAACGCGGTCGGTCTGTGGCGCGGTTCAGGTTACCGAGGGCTCCGCGGCGCCCCGCACCCGGCCCTCCCGCCGCGCGCCGTGCGGGCACTCGCGCACGCGGGGAGCACGCTCCCGCACAACAGGCCGGCCGGTTTCCGGGGTAAAGAATGCGAACGGCTTGTGAATTGATCAGCGGAACTGCTGATCAATTCTTGGGAAAGTCCGTGAAGAGCCGAAGAGGGCCGAACGGGCGACGACTTACAGCAGGACAAAACGGACAGCAGATGCTTTCTGAAGCATCTTCTTCGGACGTGTCGGCCGTGTTTCGACGGGCGTACAGAAGTGCCCCCACCTGCGAATACCGTTCCCCCGCCGGTCTCCGCAGCACGTAACAGGGCCCCTTGTCAAGCCCCGAGATGCGGTCTGACCTGCGAAAACGCCATTCAGAAGAGCCCGATTCCGTGTTACTCTGGATAGCCACGGAAGGGGTACCTGACACATGACGTTCAAGGTTGGCGACACCGTGGTCTATCCCCATCACGGGGCCGCGCTGATCGAGGCTATCGAAACCCGCCAGATCAAAGGCGTGGACAAGACCTACTTGGTTCTGAAGGTTGCACAAGGCGACTTGACGGTTCGTGTGCCAGCGGACAATGCGGAGTTCGTCGGCGTGCGAGATGTGGTCGGTTCGGACGGGCTGGACAGGGTCTTCGAGGTGCTTCGCGCGCCGTACGCAGAGGAGCCGACCAACTGGTCCCGGCGCTACAAGGCGAACCTGGAGAAGCTCGCGTCCGGCGACGTGATCAAGGTGGCGGAGGTCGTGCGCGACCTGTGGCGCCGTGAGCGCGAGCGCGGACTCTCCGCCGGTGAGAAGAGGATGCTCGCCAAGGCCCGCCAGATCCTGGTGAGCGAGCTCGCTCTCGCGGAGAACACGAACGAGGACAAGGCCGAAGCGCTGCTCGACGAAGTCCTCGCGTCCTGACGGGACTTCGACTTCGCGCGCCTTCGTCGTGACGGCGTCCAGCGCGCTGGCGTGCAGGGATCTGGAGTGTGCAGGGCTTTGGAGTGCAGGGCTCTGCGTGTACGGGGTTCCTGTGCACTTCGTAGACCCCGCGCGCTTCGTAGAACGCTGAAACTGCCGCAGTGCCCGAGTGACATCGTCCGTCGCCGGGCGCTTCGGCATGCACTGAGCTTCGGCATGCGCTGCGTTCCGCACGTCCGGCGGCCCGGCTTCCCACCCGGGGGCGGGGCCTCATACGGCCTCGTACGAGGTGAGCGCCCCCGGCAGCGTTCAGTAATCTCGTCACTGTTCGTCGTGATGCGCTCCCATATGGTGGCCCGCGACTGGCAAGAGCGTGCCGGACCCGGGCACGCCTGGACCGGAGATCACGGAAGGGCCGGTCAGGCTCGCGCCCGGCACGCCCCCAACCTGCGGCCGGGGGTACCCCCAGGCCATACCCATACCGGCTGAGGACACAAACCTGAACGTGCGAGGCATGTCAATCCGACCCGCAGGCGAACCGCCCGACGACCACACGCAGGGACCAGGCGAAAGGGCACCGGGCGAGGACCCCGCGCCCGGTGCCGGTGCCGGAGCTGTGCGGCCCGCCCCTTCCGGGAACCGTACGGCCGCCGTCATCCCGGCCGCGGGCCGCGGTGTACGCCTCGGCCCGGGCGCACCCAAGGCGCTCCGCGCGCTGAGCGGTACGCCGATGCTGGTGCACGCCGTGCGCGCGATGACCCGTTCCCGCTCCGTCTCCCTGGTCGTCGTGGTCGCACCGCCGGACGGCGCCGACGAGGTCCGGCGGATGCTCGACGAGCACACCGCCCCCTCCGAGACCTCGGATGTCGTGGTCGTACCCGGCGGCGAGACCCGTCAGGACTCGGTCCGGCTGGGGCTCGCCGCGCTCCCGGACGACGTCGGCTCCGTACTCGTGCACGACGCGGCCCGCCCCCTCGTGCCCGTAGAGACCGTGGACGCGGTGGCCGCCGCCGTACGCGAGGGTGCGCCCGCCGTGGTGCCGGCCCTGCCCGTGTCGGACACGGTCAAAGAGGTGCAGGTACGTGAGGACGGCGGTCCGGAGCCCGTGACGGGGACGCCCGAGCGTTCGCGGCTCCGTGCCGTGCAGACGCCGCAGGGCTTCGAGTTGAAGGTGCTGGCCGCGGCGCACGCCCAGGTGGTGCGCGAGGGCGACGGCGCCACGGACGACGCGGGCATGGTGGAGCGGCTCGGCGTGGAGGTCGTGGTCGTCCCCGGGCACGACGAGGCGTTCAAGGTGACACGGCCGCTCGACCTGGTGCTGGCCGAGGCGGTCCTGGCGAGGAGGCGCGCGACCGATGGCTTCTGAGACCGCTGAACCCGCCGGGTCCCCGGAGGCCTTCCGCGCGCCGGTGCCCCTGGTCGGCATCGGTACGGATGTGCACGCCTTCGAGGAAGGGCGCGAACTGTGGTGCGCCGGACTGCTGTGGGAGGGCGAGCGCTACGGCCTCGCCGGGCACTCCGACGGCGACGTCGCCGCGCACGCAGCGTGCGACGCCCTCTTCTCGGCCGCCGGCCTGGGTGACCTCGGAGCCCACTTCGGCACGGGCCGCCCCGAGTGGGCCGGTGCGTCCGGGGTCTCGCTGCTGGCGGAGGCCGCGCGGATCGTGCGGTCGGAGGGGTTCGCGGTGGGCAATGTCGCGATCCAGGTCATCGGCGTACGTCCGAAGATCGGCAAGCGTCGCGAGGAGGCGCGGCGGGTGCTGTCCGCGGCGGTCGGTGCCCCGGTCTCGGTGTCCGGCACGACGACGGACGGGCTGGGCCTGACCGGACGCGGCGAGGGTCTGGCGGCGATGGCCACGGCGCTGGTGCTGCCGCCGGCGGCGGCTCAAGGTCCACCGTCCGCGTGAGAGCGGCCGCCGGACCGGAACACCTTGCACCGGACCGGTGTTGGAGCTGACGCGGCGCCTCGCGCCGCATACTCCGACGCCCCCGAGAGAAGGCGACCCCCGTGGCAGCAGCACAGCTCTCCGACAGCCTCAAGCAGGTTCTGGACACCCCCGTCTTCGTCAGCATCGCGACGATCCAGCCCGACGGAAGCCCGCAAGTGTCACCGGTCTGGGTGAAGCGTGACGGCGACGAGCTGCTGATCTCGACCACCGTGGACCGCCGCAAGGTCCTCAATCTCAAGCGCGATCCCCGGGTGACCGTGCTGGTGCAGCCCGCCGACGCCCCGTACACGTACGCCGAGATCCGCGGCACCGCCAGCCTGACCACCGAGGGCGGCCAGGAGCTGATCGACGAGCTGGCGCAGAAGTACGCGGGCAAGAAGTACGCCGAGTTCAACCCGAATTCGAAGCAGGACGCCGAGAGGGTCGTCGTGCGCGTCAGTCCCCGGAAGGTCGCCGGACACATCTGAACGGCGCCGGGGTCCGGACGGACGGGGGGCCCGCCCTGGTCGGCGGCCCCGTCCGCCCCCGCCGCGTCCCACCGCGGTCTGACGTCTGTCACAGATCCGCGCACCTTGCCCGGTGCGCGAGGCGTCCCGCCGCACGGGCCCACTACCCTGGTCGCGTGAGTATTCGCCTGTACGACACCAGCAGCCGGCAGATCCGCGACTTCGTCCCGCAGACGCCGGGCCATGTCTCGATCTACCTGTGTGGCGCCACCGTGCAGGCCGCCCCGCACATCGGGCACATCAGGTCCGGTCTCAACTTCGACGTCATGCGCCGCTGGTTCGCCCACCGCGGCCACGAGGTCACGTTCGTGCGGAACGTGACGGACATCGACGACAAGATCATCGTGAAGGCGGAGGAGCAGCACCGCCCCTGGTGGTCGATCGGCTTCGAGAACGAGCGGGCCTTCACCGCCGCGTACGACGCGCTCGGCTGCCTGCCGCCCACGTACGAGCCACGGGCGACGGGCCACGTCCCCGAGATGATCGAGATGATGCGGAAGCTCATCGACGACGGTCACGCCTACGCGGCCGACGGGAACGTCTACTTCGACGTCCGCTCGTACGACGGCTATCTCCGGCTCTCCAACCAGGAGTTGGACAATCTCCTCCAGCCCGAGGGCGAGGGCGAGACCGGTAAGCGCGACCCGCGCGACTTCGCCATGTGGAAGGCGGCGAAGCCCGGCGAGCCGAGCTGGGAGACGCCCTGGGGCCGCGGCCGTCCCGGCTGGCACCTGGAGTGCTCGGCCATGGCGCACAAGTACCTCGGCTCGTCCTTCGACCTGCACGGCGGCGGCGTCGACCTGGTCTTCCCGCACCACGAGAACGAGATCGCGCAGTCGAAGGCGTACGGCGACGGGTTCGCGCGCTACTGGGCGCACAACGCCTGGGTCACCATGAGCGGCGAGAAGATGAGCAAGTCGCTCGGCAACTCGGTGCTCGTCAGCGAGATGGTCAAGCACTGGCGGCCCATCGTGCTGCGCTACTACCTGGCTTCGCCGCACTACCGCTCCACCATCGAGTACAGCGAGGAGTCGCTGCGCGAGGCGGAGGCCGCCTTCGGCCGCATCGAGGGCTTCCTCCAGCGGGCCACGGAGGCGGTCGGCGAGGTGCGTCCGGCTGATGACGTACCGGCCGCGTTCGCCGACGCGATGGACGACGACTTCGCGGTGCCGCAGGCGCTGGCCGTCGTGCACACCACCGTCCGGCAGGGCAACGCCGCCATGGGCGACGACGACAAGCACGCCACGGCGAGGGCCTTCGCCGATGTGCGGGCGATGCTCGGCATCCTCGGCCTCGACCCGCTCGACGCGCGCTGGCAGTCCACGGCGACCGACGCCGGCAAGGGCGGTGAACTGCGCGAGGTGGTCGACTCGTTGGTCCGCCTCGTGCTCGACCAGCGGCAGGCGGCGCGCGAGCGCAAGGACTACGCGACCGCGGACGCCATCCGGGACGAGCTGAAGCACGCCGGGCTGGTGATCGAGGACACCCCGTCGGGCCCCCGCTGGGAGCTGGGCGGCGGCAGCCACTGAGCGGGGCGTACGGGCCACCGGGCGGACCGGGCGGACCGTGCGGACCGGGCAAAGGAGGCCCGCTCGGGCGCCGGGAAGATCCACTTCTTCGGTGCGCCCTGCCCTCCGGAATAATGGCGGAAGCAGCCGTGCCCCAGGCGCGAGAGCCGGCGACGACGCAGCGGCGATCGTCCCGGTGAAGGCGCAGCGGCGGCGACCCGTCGAAGACCAGCAGCAGAGGAACAGGTGCCCGATGGCCGGGAACAGCCAGCGCCCCAACCGGCGTACGTCCAACAAGAAGGGCGCGCAGGTCGGCAGCGGCGGCAAGCGGCGCCGCGGCCTGGAGGGCAAGGGCCCCACGCCGCCCGCCGAGATGCGCAAGGGGCATGCCAAGCAGCGCGCCGCGCAGGCGAAGGCCCGCCGCGCGCAGGGCGGTTCGCAGCGCGGCAAGGGCGCCGGGAAGAGCCCCGCGGAGTTGGTCGTCGGCCGCAACTCGGTGGTCGAGGCGTTGCGCGAGCAGGTGCCGGCGACGACGCTGTACGTGCAGCAGTTCGTCGACAACGACGACAGGGTGCGCGAAGCCGTGCGCCTCGCCGGTGAGCACGGCGGCATCCATCTGATGGAGGCGCCGAAGCCGGAGTTGGACCGCATGACGAAGGGCCTGCACCACCAGGGCCTGGTGCTCCAGGTCCCCGAGTACGAGTACGCGCATCCCGACGATCTCACCGCGGCCGCCTTCGACGAGGGCGAGGACCCGCTGATCGTCGCGCTGGACGGGATCACCGACCCGCGGAATCTCGGCGCGGTCGTGCGCTCCGTCTCGGCTTTCGGCGGGCACGGCGTCGTCGTGCCGGAGCGCCGGGCCGCGGGGATGACGGCCGGTGCGTGGAAGACCTCGGCGGGCACGGCGGCGCGTACGCCGGTCGCGCGCGCCGCCAACCTCACGCGTGCGCTGGAGAGTTACCAGAAGGCCGGCGTGATGGTCGTCGGACTCGCCGCGGACGGCGACGTCGGCCTGACCGAGCTGGAGGTCCTGGACGGCCCGGTCGTGATCGTCGTCGGCAGCGAGGGCAAGGGCCTCTCCCGTCTGGTGGGCGAGACCTGCGACGTACGCGTACGGATCCCGATGCCCGGCGGGGCCGAGTCGCTGAACGCGGGAGTGGCCGCGGGCGTGGTGCTCTACGAGGCGGCGCGGCGCAGGAGTTGAGCACGCGGGCAGGCCGTGACCCGCGTCGGCCTGCCTTGACGGGCCTCGGACAGATCGGGGCGGTCAAGGCAGTGTCTTAAGCGTCCGTCACTCGGTTAGATCAGTGTGGACACCAGAACACCCCGCACGCCCGACCCCTCGGGCCGGCGTCCTGGGGACACCCGACAGGGCGGCCCGAGCGGTTTCTTCGACGACGGACCGGCATTGAGCACGGTCAAGGTCCCCTCCGACCCTGCCGAAGTCGTCGTCACTCACGCGAGTTTCCGGGTGCAGCTCGCATCGCCCACCGCGGACTCCGCCGACCTCGCCGCCACAGGACAGCACTCCGCCGTGCCCGGCATGCCCGTCGTATGGGGCACGGCCGCGGACCTTGGCGGGTGGACGGACGGAGCGGTGCGCGCCGACGGCCTCGCAGGCACGGAAGGTTCCGTACGCACAGGCGGCTCCGTGCGTACGGACGCCGACGGCTTCGGTGCGTCGCGGCTGTCCCAAGTGGCCCGCCCCGGCCTGGAGTTCCCGGAACCGGCCGGCTCCACCACGCAGGTGCTGCCGCGGATCGACGAGGACGCGCTCGCGCCGCCGACGGTCGTCGGCCCGCGCGGCCCGCGTCCGGTCGAGACGACCCAGCCGCAGCCACAGCAGCGCTCCCTGCTGCACGGGGTGCGCCCGGCACGCGGGGCCTTCGACGGGCCGGACTCCGGCGAGTACGGACCGTACGGCCCGTACGGCGACATCGGGCACGGCCCGTACGAGGACGGTCGCTTCGGCGAGCAGGATCCGTACGGCGAACAGCCGCCCGTGGACGGGCAGTTCGGGAACGCGGAAGCGGGCAGCGCCGCCCGCGGCCCCGAGCCGGCGGAGACCGCGCGGCGCCAGGCGTACTACCCGGGCCGCCGGATGAACCTCGGTGTCGTACTGCTGCCGATGCGGATCTTCCTCGGCTTCATCTCGGTCTACGCCGGGATGGGCAAGCTGTGCGACCCGGTCTACTTCGACGGGGACGCTCGCGGTTCGATGGTCACCTGGCTGCGCTCGCTCGAACCGTGGGCCATCGCCTCGCCGTTGCGCGACTTCGCGCTCGCGCACCCCGTCGGTTCCGGGCTGACCGTCGCGTTCCTCCAGATCATCATCGGCGTACTGACGGTGTGCGGCCTGTGGCAGCGGCTCGCGGCCTCCATCGGCGCTCTGCTGTCCGCGGCCCTGCTGATGACGGTGAGCTGGAGTTCGGGACCCGCCTACGAGGCGCCGGACATCATCTACCTCGCCGCGTGGAGCCCGTTGATCATCGCGGGCGCACCGGTCTACTCCGTCGACGGCCGGCTCGCGGCGGACGCCTGGCGCAAGCTTGGCCCCCGCGCCGGGCTCACCGACCTGCGGCGCCGGGTGCTCCGCCGGGGCGCGGTGATCGCGACCCTGATCACCGGCCTCGCGCTGCTGACCGGCTCGATGCTGGGCGGCGCCGTACGAGCCGCGCACACCGCCAAGCTCCCGGAGCCGAGCGAGCCGCCGGCCAACCGGCTGCCCGGCTCGCCCGTGCCGAAGGAGCCCGGGGCCCGTACGGACAGCGGACGCCCCGCCGGCGGACACACGCAGGGCGCCGACGCGGGCGCGGGCAGCAGCCGTTCCGGTAGTCCCTCGTCCTCGGCTTCGCCCGGTGAGGGGCGCCGCGGTGACACCTCCAGGCCGAGCCAGCGGGAGACCGTACAGGTGCCGCGGCAGTCCGCTCCCGGCGCGCAGCCGCCGCGGCAGTCGGCGCCGGGCACCGGGTCCGCGCAGGGCGGCGGTGCCGGCACGGGCGGCGGGAACAGCGGCGGCTCGGGCGGCTCCGACTACGGGAGCACGGGCGGGAGTTCGGCGTCGGGCGGCAGCACGGGCGGCTCGTCATCCGGTGGCAGCGGCGGAGGTCTGGGCGGCCTTCTCGGCTGACGGAAGCGGTGGAGGTTTGGCGGGCAGAGCTTGGCGGGCAGGCGCGGTCGGTAAGGGGTGAGGGAGCCGGGAGGCCGCCCTAGCCCCGCGCCTCCCTCAACTCCTTCGCCGCCTCCTCCAGATCCTTCGCGGTGTCGATGGCCCGCCAGTACGCGCCCTGCGGCAACTGGAAGCCCGCGAGCGTGCGTTCGCGGGCCAGCCGCGGGAACGTCGTACGCTCGTGGTCGCCCCGGTCCGGCAGCATCCCGGCGAACGCCGAAGAGAACACGTACACACCGGCGTTGACGAGATACGGGGACGGCGGCGCCTCGATGAAGTCGAGGACGTGACCGAACGGATCGGTCTCCACCGCCCCCCACGGGATGCGCGGCCGGGCGAGCGCGAGCGTGGCGACCGCGTCCCGTTCCGCGTGGAAGGCGGCCATCTCCCGCAGGGCGAAGCGGGTCCAGATGTCGCCGTTGGTCGCGTACCAGGGCTCGTCCGGCCGTGGCAGCGAGGCGGCCGCGTACTTCAGGCCCCCGCCCCGGCCCAGCGGCTTCTCCTCCACAACGACCGTGGTACGCAAGGGACTTCCCCCTGCCCCCGCCGGAAGCTCGGCCGTCGTCAGCCAGTTGCCCAGCACATCGGCCAAGTGCCCGCAGGAGACGACGACATCGGTGACGCCCTCGGCCGCCAGCCAGGCCAACTGGTGCCCGATGATGGGCGTACCGGTGCCGGGGATCTCGACCATCGGCTTCGGACGGTCGTCGGTGTACGGCCGCAGCCGTGACCCCTGGCCGCCGGCCAGGATCACGGCTTGGGTGGGGAGTTGCATCATGCAGCGCACCCTATGCGGCCGATGACCGACGACCGATGACCGATGGCCGACGTCACCGCCGGGGCGGGCGCGTGCCGGTCGCGTACGGATCTGCGGGGTACGGGCGGCCGCGTACGCACGGGTCGTGAACGGACCGGTGGGGCACGGGCGGGCCGTGTACGCGCCGGTCGAGAACGGACCGGCTCAGCTCATCCGGGACACACCGGTGGCGAACGACGTGTCGCACACCGGACGCGACCAGCGCCCCGCGCGCTGCACACTGCCGTACTTCTGCACGGCGGCCCGGCCCAGCGCACGCGCCAGCGACGCGCAGTGCCCGGCCAGCGAGGGGTGCTGTGCCATCTCCCGCTGGAGGCTGGTCAGGGCCACCCCCGGGTCCTTCTCCTGCAACTCGGCGACGAGCCGGTCGCGCAGTGCTTCCTGGGTCGTCCGCGGGGAAGCGTCCGTGGCCGGGGTCGACGCCTTGCGCTCGGACGCCGTGAGCATCTGCGTACCGGAGGACGACGAACCCCATGGCACGCGCGCGACGGCGAGCGTGCCGGACAGTACGAGTACGACGGGAAGAACGAGAGCGAGGGATCGGCCGATTCGGCGTGCTACGTGGTTCACGCCCGCGATCGTAGCGAAGAGTGGTGATTTGGCGACATTCGGTCACCCTGCCGAGCGACGGCGCACGGGCGCGTTCGTAATCGGAGTTGACGGCACCGGGCGCCCGGGGCGAGATCAGGGGGTCGCGCCCACGAAAAGGGGCCGTACGCCTGGGAGTTGCAGGCGTACGGCCCCTGTGCTGCGTGCGGCAGCGGCGTCTCGGGCAGCTCGCGCTCAGCGCGTCAGCGCGTCAGCACGACGGTGCGTCAGTGCGACGGTGCGCGCGTCAGCGCGACGGTGCGATCAGTCGCTGAGGCGCTCGCCGCTGGAGGTGGAGAAGACGTGCGTCTCGCCGCCGCGGGGCACCACGTTCACGACCGCGCCCTTCTCCGGCACCTTGCGGCCGGCGACACGGACGACCAGGTCGCACTCCTCGCCGCCGACCTTGGCGGTGCCGTAGATGTAACCGTCGGCGCCGAGCTCCTCGACGACGTTGACCGTGACGGCCACACCGGCGGGCTCGTCCTTGGAGACGGCCTTGTCGGAACCCTCGCCGTTGACCACGTCGAAGTGCTCGGGCCGCACACCGACCGTGACGGTCTTGTCGCCCTTGTCGACGGCGGCCGACAGCGCCTCGCGCTCGACGGGCACCACGCTGTTGCCGAACTTCACGCCGCCGTCGGCGATCGGCACCTCGACGAGGTTCATGGCGGGAGAGCCGATGAAGCCGGCGACGAAGAGGTTCGCGGGGCGGTCGTACATGTGGCGCGGGGTGTCGACCTGCTGAAGCAGTCCGTCCTTCAGCACGGCGACCCGGTCGCCCATGGTCATGGCCTCGACCTGGTCGTGGGTCACGTACACGGTGGTGATGCCGAGGCGGCGCTGAAGGCCCGCGATCTGCGTACGGGTCTGCACGCGGAGCTTCGCGTCGAGGTTCGACAGCGGCTCGTCCATGAGGAAGACCTGCGGCTCACGCACGATCGCGCGGCCCATCGCGACGCGCTGGCGCTGACCGCCGGAAAGCGCCTTCGGCTTGCGGCCGAGGTAGTCGGTTAGGTCGAGGATCTTCGCCGCGTCCTCCACCTTCTTGCGGATCTCGGACTTGTTCACGCCCGCGATCTTGAGCGCGAAGCCCATGTTGTCGGCGACGGTCATGTGCGGGTACAGCGCGTAGTTCTGGAACACCATGGCGATGTCCCGGTCCTTCGGCGGCAGGTGCGTCACGTCGCGGTCGCCGATGCGTATCACGCCTTCGTTGACGTCCTCGAGACCCGCGAGCATCCGCAGGGAGGTGGACTTTCCGCACCCGGAGGGGCCGACCAGGACGAGGAACTCGCCGTCCTCGATGCCGATGTCGAGCTTGTCGACGGCGGGCTTGTCGCCACCCGGGTAGATCCGGGTCGCCTTGTCGTACGTGACCGTGGCCATGTTGTTGTCTCCTTCACCGGCAGGTACGTGCCGGACGATCCGTTGTAAAGGGGAGTACGTTTCACGGCTGTGAACGTGCGGTGACGCTAACCCGCCGACGCTCGTCTTGTCAGCACTCGGGGGGCAACGAAACCGCATCGCGGCCCCGCCACGACCGGTGGGTAGACTGCACGGGCACAGCCCGCCGCCTTAGCTCAGCTGGTTAGAGCATCTGTCTTGTAAACAGAAGGTCGTCGGTTCGAATCCGACAGGCGGCTCCGGATACGTACCAGCTCAGAGGCCCCGTTCCATGATCGGAACGGGGCCTCTGTGTGCTGTACAGCAACGAGGGTGATCGCTGCGTGAGCCGATGGTCACTGACTGCGGGAGCCGCCCGGTGGCAGCCCTAAGGTCGTCACCATCGTCGGTGCATGGTCGCCTTGGTGCCGGTCACCAGGCTTGCCGGCGGAACGTCATCGGTCACGATCGCGCCGGCGGCGACCACGGCATCTCGGCCGATGCTGACGCCGGGAAGGATCGTGGCACCGGCGCCGATCCACACGTTCTCCGCCACGTCGATGGGCGCACCGGTGAGATAGAGCCGCCGCTCCTCGGGATCGACGGGGTGGCCGCTGGTGATGAACGTGACCTTCGGGCCGACCATCACGCGCTCGCCCAGACGGATCCCCGCGTAGTCCAGGAACGTGCAGTTCTGGTTGATGAACACGCGCTCGGCGAGGTCGAGATGGAGGCCGTGGTCCGTGTAGAAGGGCGGATAGATCGTGACTCTCGTCGGCAGTGGCTTGCCGAGGATCTGCTCGAACAGTTCCGCTTTCCCGTCTTCGTCCTCGAAGGGCAGGATGTTCAGGCGTGAGGTGAGTTCGGTGACCCGAAGGACCCTCTCGGCCATGGCTTTGAACTCGGCCCCGTGGATGCGCATGAGACGGTCGCTGGACATACCACGATCCTTCCAGGCGTACCGGTGACCGGATAAGAGCGTGTCTTCCCGGCACCGGCACCGGCACCGGCGCCGACGCCAAGGCGCCCCCGTTGGCAGCCGCAGGCAGCTGTAGCAACCGGTCGCGTGACCGCCCCGACCGCTCGGCGGTGCCTAGCAGATCTCGTCCGGTCTGTTGCCCCCGTCGCTTCCGGTGAGTCGGGCGAAGAGCGGTGGGGAGTCCCAGCCGGGGCGTTCGCCGGTCATCCATTGCGACACCGACGGTTTCGGTGGGTGGCGTACGCCGCCGAGCGCGTACAGGGCGGCGCCGAGCACCGCACCCGCGACGCTGATGCCGAGGCAGATCCACAGGGCGTCCCTCGTGCCCGAGACGGGATTGCTCTCGACGGTGGTGGCGACGTACAGCAGGACCGGGGCGATCAGGAACGCCGCCACCGCACGCATCAACTCCACGATCGCGAACACCCGTTGGACCTGGTTGGAGCGCAGCGAGAAGCCGGCGATGAACAGCGCCGGGACCACGGAGGAGCCCACGCCGACGCCGACCAGTCCCGAGCCCACGGCGATGAGAGGGGACGTCGGCGGCTGGGCGGAGTTCATGACCACGATGCCGGCGCTGAGGAAGGTCAATCCGGCCAGGACGTAGTAATGCAGCAGGCGGGTGCGGAAGACGCGGCCGAAGACGATCGCGGCGATCACCGCCCCGCCCACCTCGGGAAGGTAGAGCAGTCCCAGGTGCAGGGGCGTCATGCGGTCCGTCAGCACCGTCGAGGTCAGCAACGTCGCCGACACCGACGCTCCCGCCGCGCAGATCGCGGCGACGATCCCGGCGACCGGGAACGTGCTGAAGAGGCTGCGCACGCACAGCAGCGGATGTTCGGCCGTGTACTCGCGGATGAAGAGGACGACGATCAGCAGCAGCCCGCCGATCAACGGCGCCCACACCCTGGCCTCGGAGAAGCTGTGGGTGAGCAGTTCGGAGGCGCCGAAGAACCCTGCCACACATCCGGCGCTGGCAAGCCCGAGTGCGATGGAGTCGATTTTCGTGCCCTTGCCGGCCGGCGGGGTGTACTCGAAGGTCAGGACGGACAGCACGAGCGCCGCCACGGCGATTCCGGCGATCACCCAGAACAGCGGCCGCCAGTCGTCGGATTCGGCTTGGATGCCGGCGAACACCGGACCGAGCGCGACTGCGCCGAAGATGCACATGTTCAGGACCACGGCGGTCTCGCGCAGCCGGGCCTCCGGATATCCGGTGATCAGCGGCGGTACGGCCGCGATCAGCAGCAGGCTGGTGCACAGGCCCTGAAGGACGTGCCCGACGATGAACATCCCGGCGTTCACGGCCGACGCGGTGAGCACCGAGCCGATCACGAGCAGGGAGCCGTAGACGATCAGCATGCGCCGCTGCGGGAGGTGCTGGGCGAACTGCACGGCCAGGACCGTGCCCACGGCGTAGCCGGCGTTGGCCAGACCCACCGTCACATTGAGCGTCTGGGGGCTCATCTCCAGCTCATGGGCGATGATCGGCGTGATCGGGCCCAGGGCCGCGGAGAGAGCCAGGTACGGCACCAGGGCGAAAACGACCATTGCCGCCACCACGGGGTAGCGGCCGGCCAGCGGACCCTTGAACATAGGTCGGCTTCCCCGTTCTGTGGGATATGTGGCGTGAAGTCACCATGGTGAACCGCCACCACCGGTCTCCCGTTCAAGCGCAGCCGCTGAAGTCACACGATCGATGCCCGGTCGGTGAATGCGCGCTGAATCTCCGCCCCGCCCCGCCTCGCACCTCGGAGCATCGGTACCTGGCCGGGGGTCGGCGCCGCCGGTCACCGTCGCCCAGGGCGGGTTGCTAAAGGGATGTCTACGCGCACACTGGCGGTTCCCATTCGACCCGAAGGACTGAGCCGTGCCCGACCGACCTGAGATTGTCTGCATCTGTGGCTCTACCCGGTTCGGGGACGAGATGAGCGCGGCGAACCGTGACCTGACCTTCGCCGGCGTCATCGTCGTCGCGCCAGGCGTCTTCCTGCGTGCCGAAGGTCATGAAGCAGACGAGTTGATCACCAACGAGCAGAAGGCCGCGCTGGACGCCCTCCACCTGCGCAAGATCGACCTGGCTGACCGGGTTCTGGTCGTCAACCCAGGCGGATACATCGGCGAGTCCACGAGCAGGGAGATCGCATACGCCCACGCCACCGGCAAGCCGATCTCGTTCACCGATCCCGTCTGACCAGTAGACGCTTCGTGGTGCGGCGAGACCGGACGGCCACGTCAGCGCCCGGACCGGCTGCCGGCGGACAAGGGCTACCAGACCGGCACCGGCACCGGCACCGGCACCGGCGGTCACCGCCGCTTAGCGCTTGACCTGGCTGCGGACGGCCAGGACCGCCAGGCCCAGGAGGACCGGCTCAACCAGGCGAGAGCCCATCTCGATGTAGGTGCCGGCCGTGGTCAGATCCTGTCCGGCGGAGCGGAACACAACGGAGTTGACGACCACCCGCAGGGACTTGTCGAACCGCTCCGTCGAGAGACGCTCGCCGTAGCTCCCCCTGGGATTGATCAGGCCGGGTGTCTCGGCGGTCACGGTGACGCGGGGCTCGCTCAGGACGCTGGTGGTCCTGGGCTTCGGGTCGTACTGCGGCAGGCCCCACAGCATCATCGCCAGCACGGTCGCGGTCACGGCGGCGACGAGCCACCAGAGGGCACGTGAGGCCCGTAGCCGGAGAGCGCCCAGTAGGCAGCGAGCAGGGCTCGTTCGCTCCAGGGAACGTCGTCCGCGTGGCGGCGCATCTCCATCTCGCCGTAGTAGAAGTCGGCGGCGCCGGGCTCGTGCTTGCTGTCCTCGAACGCCTTGCGCAGCTGCCGGTACACCGGTGCCAGCGCGGCGGGCTCCAGCGCCGCTTCCCCATCGGGCGCGGGCGCCCAGCCGTCCGCACCCCTGGGCCGAGTCGCACGCCAATGCTGCTCTTCGGCCAGCGTCCTGCGCGGAGTCCAGCGCACGGGCAGCACTCCGCGCCGGCGCAGACCGCCGGGTGCGGTGGCCAGGCGGTACAGCCCTTCAAGTCGCAGCTGGTCCAGGTGGATGGTCCCGGTGAAGCGGCAGTCGGTCAGGTCGACGTCGGCGAGCACCAGGTGCGCGGCGTCCACCCCTCGCAGCGATACGACGCGCACGCGAGGGTCCGTGAGACCGGGCTCGGCCAACTCCCGGACGCCCACGGTGAAGGCGTGCGGCTGGGAGGCGATGCTCACCGGAAATTCCAGGACCGCGTCCTTCAGGTCCACTCTTGCGTGACGCAGGCGGAGCGCCGCTGCCGAGGCCCAGCGGGTCCGTCGGCAGATCAGGGCCGCCGTCGCCGCTTCAACCGTCACCGCCGTCTTGAACACGGCCTCCGACAGGTCGAGCGCTCCGGTACAGGCCAGGGGGCCGACCTGCGCGGCGCGTTCGAAAGTCACTCGCCGAAAGCTGGCTTTCCCCCCGACCGTCGTCCCATGGAACAAGGCGTCGCCGCCGATCGTCGCCCCGTGGAAGTGGGCGTTACCGCCGATCGCCGCCCCGTGGAATCGAGCGTCACCGCCTATCCGCGCCTCGCCGAACCGGATGTGGCCGCCGATCTCCGCCCCCTGGAACAGGGCGTCACGGCCGATCCTCGACCAGCTGAAGAAGACATTGCCGTCGACCCTCGCCTCACTGAACTGCGCCTCGCCGCTCATCTGCGCCCTGCCGAACCGCGCACTTCCGCGGACCTTCGCTCCACGGAATCCGGCATCGCCGGTGACTTCCACTTCGCCGAACCGGGCGTCACCGCGGAACTCGGCCTCGTCGAACCTGCCGTGGCCCATACGGGGGCGGCCTGTGCCGGGATCCGTGAGGGCGGCGAGCAGTTCGCTCAAGAGCCCCTCGGTGAAGACGGTGCCGCGGTGATCGACATCGGTGCCGGGCCGGAGGCCTGACAGGTAGGCGGTGCGGTCGGCGTCGGAGAGGTGCGCCAGGCATGCGGCGTGGGGTTCGACCGTGCGGCCCCGGCAGCCGGCTGCGCTGCTTTCGGTGCCGCTGCGTTCGGTGCCGCGGCGGCAGTGCGGCCAGAGGGGCGGGCGCCGGCTGGTGCCGGTGTTCGTCGGGGGCACGTGAGGTGGGACGCGCACTCCGGTCAGGTCAATCGCTCTTGGTGATCTCGGGAGTGCCGTCCGGGAGCTCCGGGCCCGAGCACTTGAGTACGGATGAGCGGAGGTAGCGCGCGACGTTCGCCACCTGAGCCGCGGCACCCTTGTTCAGGTCTTCTTCGCTGATCTTGTATGAGGAGCGGTCCTGGAAAAAGAGCTCGGAAATGACGGCGAACGGGCGCCCTGCGGAACCCCCTTCGCTCTGCTTGCACTCCTGGATCAACTGTGCATATTCGTGCGCTACATGCCCGCGGGCGGGTCCCAAGGAGAGGGTTGCGTCGTTGCTGGTGAACTGGTGCTCAAACCCCGCAAGGACGTTCTTCATAGATCTCGTTGGGTACGTCCTGGCGTTCACTGTCAGATCCGAGTAGACATCCGGCTTCGTCTGTCCGATCGCGATGCTGCATCCCCCCTCGGTCTTCCCCTTGGACGTGCTGATGCGGTCGATGCGCCCTTCGCTCGGCACGTGCATAGAGGCCTCCGTGTAGGGGCCCGGATACATTCTGGCGATCGGAGCGCTGCTGATGTCCGTCCCGCATATCCGGTGCGGCAGGCGGGCAGTCCTCTCCTCTCCGTCTCCCGCACCGAAGGAGGAGCAGGAAGTGATCAGAAGAAGCCCGAAGGCTGCGAACAGCGGAATCCCGAACCGGCTGCCCTGTACTTTCATGCCTACCCTCTCTTCGCTGCCCCGGCCCCGCCGGCCTTGAAGGTGGTCTCCGCTTCGCCAGCTGCGTGGCTACCGAGCCTTCCCTGGTCGTCGGCGTTATAGCCGTGCTTCTCCGCCGATCGCTGCACCATTTGGGCAACCGCATCCTGATGGGAGTTGGCAGCCTTGGCGTAGGTATCCCGAGCGGCGAAGTCGCCTTCGCTGGTCTGGTCGTCCTTGATGTGTTCCACGGCCATACCGCTCAACTCTTCATATCCGATCGAGGTGGCAGTACCTGCAACAGGAGAGGCGATGGTGCCGATGGCGACTCCTGCGCCCCGGCCTACCCACTTGTTCGCCTCGTCGATGTTGGAATTGAAGTCGTCCGCCTGTGCGACCTGCTTGTCGTAGACGGCGTCGGCTCGGGCCTCGCTCATGATGCCGGCGACCGTCGCTCCGGGTTGGGTCGCGCTTGTCACATCGGACTCTGCTCGCGCGTAGTCGGACCCGCTCCCGTGACCGTCGAAGGCCTGGTCCACGGCGGCTTGGGTGTAGCCGGTCTGCGCTGCGGTGATGTCCTTGTAGGCCTGCGGGTCCTGGCCCACCGTGGCAAGGAAGTTGGTGACATGACCGGAGTCCATGCCGTCGCTGCCCGCCACGGGGACTCCGTTCGTGGGCAGGTCCTGGGTGCTGGGTGCGAAGGCCTTCTGGAAGTCGCCCATGTAGTTGGCCGTCACGTGGCCGAGGCTGCCCTTGATGGGGGCGAGGCGGCCGTCGCCGTCCATGAGGTCGGCGTTCTCCTTGTCGCCGAGTTTGGTGACCAACTCGTTGACCAGGCCGGACTCCTGGGCCGTGTGCGGCGGCACTTCGGCGCCGTTGTAGTCGTACGGAACGCCGGTGGTCCCGGACTCGAGAGCGTGGCCCAGAGTGGCGATGCCCTTGGGGTGGTCGGCGTCGCCCGTCCACTGCGAACCCTCGGGCCAGTCGCGGTCCTTGAGGAGGTAGTCGAGGTTGTCGACGACCTTCCCCTGCGGGGTGGCGGTCGCGCCGGTGAGGAAGTCCGTGGAGGCCTGCGGGTTGTGGCCGAGGGCGTCCATGAAGCCGTTCATCGGATCGAGGGCGGGAATGCCCGAGGTGGTACGGCCCATTCCGCCCCAGGCGGCGCGGGGGCCGAGCTGCTCTTCGCGGCCGATCATCTGCTCGCCGTAGGTGTCGAGCAGGTTGTCGTCCCAGTCGCCCTTGCTCATGAGGCTGCTTGCGAGCTGGTAGCCGCTGAAACCCTGCGGCAGATTGCCGTTCGGTGCCTTGTAGTCCTGGTTGACGGCGCCGAGCAGGTCGTTCTCGAACTTGTCCATGCCCGAGGAGTTGACCCGCGTGGCTGTGCCGAGAGTGGTGCCAAGGTTGGACTGGAGCTTGGCCATCATCGCCCGCTGGGCGGGGGTGACGTGCGCGCCGCGGGGCGGATTGAGAATCTGCCCGTACTTGTCGAGGGTGTTCTCCGCGCCGCTCTTCTCCGCGAAGCGGGCCGCGAAGTCGGGCTCGTTCTTGTGCCTTTCCAGGAGCGTGTTGAGCTGGTCGAGTTCGGTCGGGGACAGCGGGCCCTTCTTGTGCATCAGATTCGCCGCGTCGTCGGCGTCCTTGAGGGCCTTGCGGGCTTCGTCGTCGGAACCGTAGCCGGACTTGTTGAAGCCCCGTTCGTCCTCACCGTTCCTGTCGGATTTCAGAGCGACGGCGTAGCCCTGGTCGAGCTCGGTGGCGTGCCGGAGAATCCGGTCGCGGTCCCGCACAAAACCTTCCTGCTTCCTTCGGCGCTCCTCGGCGAAACCGGGCTGGCCGGAGGCGGTCGGGCTGTCCCAGGTGGGATCGACGTCCTCGATGGCGCCGTCCTGGTGGAACTTGAAGTGCTCCGTCTGTAAATCGTCTCTGAGCCGGTGGAGTTGCTTCTGGGCGGCGGAGAACTCGCCCTTCGCGTCGGACATCAGACGGCCCATGCGGCCCGCCTCGACGCCGGCCGCCTCGTACTCCTTCTTGACCTTCTCCATCCGGTTGAAGGCCTTGCCCGCTGCCTCGCCCTCCCACTTTCCCTTGAGGCGTTGCAGCACCTGCTGTTCGAACTGGTCGCCGATGCCCTGGTACTTCTTCTCCAACAGCTTCCAGGAGTGCGCACAGCGCTCCAGCCCGGAGAAGTCCGCGTCGTTCAGATACGCGTAGGAGACCATGATCCGGATCCACCCCCGTTTGTGATCAGCCGAAGTCGTCGTACATCGATTGATTGGCGCCGTGGCCGTACTTGGCCTTCTCCTGCTCTTCGGCCTTCGTATAGCCCTTGTGCGTCTCGTGGATGTTGGCGCTGATGTCGCCGAGCATCTTCTTCAGATTCGAGACGGAGTCACTGAAGCGCTCGCCCATGGCGATCAGCGCGTCAGCGGACTCCCAAGTCTCGCCCGGTCCGCTGGACTTGTTCAGTCCCTGCGCCGCAGTGACGGTCTTCTCGATCGGCTTGTTGTCGACGCGGTCGCTGTCCGCCCGCAGTCCCACCAGGGAGTCCGCGGCCTGTTTCAGCGCACCCTGCTCGACTCTCGTTCCGCCGGACATGTCCGTTCTGCCCCCCCGCCAGTCCGTGACGAGCCGGGCCCCCACCCGGCGTCGGCGCTCACCGTACCGCGACAGAACACCCTTCGTTCACCCGAACCCCTGAAGTCGTGGCGGGGCCGGAGCAGCCGGGCATCGGCGCCAACACCTGGGCAGCGGCGCCAAGTTGCTGCCGGTCGGGCGTCCCGGGTCCCGTCCCGGGTCCCGTCCCCGTCACCCCACGGGGCGGGGCTCGTGCCCCGCGTCGCTGTCGCGCAGGGTCAGTGCGCGCCGGGGGCGGTCGGTGATGAGGACGTCGACACGGTCGTCGCCGAGGAAGTGCCTCAGGCCCTCGTCGTCGTTGACGGTCCACACCATGGCGAAGAGTCCGTGCACCGCGCACTGCCGCAGCACCGTGGCCTTGGCCATCTGCTGGTGGATGGCGAGCCCCTTGGCGCCGCAGGCCCGCACCCTGCGCAGGGGGAAGAACTCGCTGCGGCGGACGGCCGCGAGTCGCTGCAACGGGATCTCCTTACGGTTGCGGCCCACGGACAGCGCCGTGCGTACGTCGGGGAAGTCCCTGGAGATGGCGGCGATCGACGCGTCCTCCAGCGTCGTGGCGACGAAGCCGTCCACGCCGAAGACGTCCAGTGCCTGACCGACCACCGCGCGCTCGTCCCCCGTCTCCTTGAGGTCCAGGTGGCCCACCAGCCCGGACTCCGCGGCGAGTTCCATCACCTTGCCCACTTCCGGCAGTTCATAGCCGGCGAGGTCGTTCGCCGCCGCGTGCGTGAGGGTGGCGAGTCGAGGTCCGGTGTGGTCGAGGCGGGCGTCGTGGTAGACGACGAACACCCCGTCCTTCGTACGCCTGATGTCGAACTCGACGTACTCCGCGCCGCTCAGCGGTGCGTCGCGGTAGGCCTCCCAAGTGGCGGGCGGTGCAAGGTCGGAGCCGCCGCGGTGGGCAGAGATCGCGGGACGGCGGTGGCCATTCGGCGGCGTGTCCGTGCTTCTGCTCATGTCACCGTGCTCCTGTCGGTCCTGGGGGTCCGCCCGGGCCTCGCGACCCGGCCGGGCTTCGCGATCCGGCCGTTCCCGGCGACCGCGCTCCGCCCGCTCCCGGCGACCGCGATCCGGCCGTTCCCGGCGACCGCGGCGCGGGCACGACCGGCGGTCCGCCCGGGCGCGAGGCGAATGCCGGGGCTGTCATCCTTGTGCCCCTTCTGCGCAGCCAGTAGCCGACCAGGATGAGGAGCAGGAAAGGCACCCATGCCGTGAGGTATGCCCACCCGTAGTGCCGTATGTCGAGGATCGAGTGCTCGGGGTCGATGTCCGAGGCGTTGACGCCGAAGTACGCGAGGAGCAGCGCGGGCGGCAGCGACATCAGCGTGACCAGGGCGATGAGCACCGAGAAGGAGCGTTCGCGGCGTTCGTCGCGCTCGGAGAGGGCGGCCTCCAGGGTCGCCGAGCGGGCGTCGATGACGGAGACGAGACGGTCCACCATCTGGGAGGAGTGCTCCAGGCTGTCCGTGATGCCGAGCGCGTCCCGGAGCGAGACCTGGAAGCCCTCGACCATCATCTCCGGGAGCATCAGGCTGTCGATGTACGCCTCCACGCCGAAGGCCAGGTCGAGTTGGAGCTCGTTGGCGCCGTCGGCGAGTCTGGAGATCAGGTCGCGTGCGTCGGTCGGTGAGGTGAGAACCGCGCGCTGGTTGGCGTCCAGCATGGCGAAGGCCTCCAGGCGGGTGCGCTGGAGCACCGCGAGCGCCGTGAGCATGGTGGCCGCCACCAGGGCGAGTACGTTCTCGACGTGCGGCGCCCAGCCGGCGTGGACGGACACCCCGCGGCCGTGGGCGAGCAGGGCGCTGCCCGGACTGTTCATCGCGGACGGCATCCGCACACCGAGCTGGGCCTGCGAGCCGGGCTGCATCTTGCCCCGGTAGACGACGGAGCTGACCGCGGGCGGTACGCAGACCTCGCCCGTGTCCGTCACGGCGGCGTTCTCGTCGAGCAGCAGCTCCCTCAACTCGCCGCCCGCGAACACGAGTTGGTGCACGTTCAGGCCGAATTCGAGTGGCAGGCCGAGGCCCATGCGCGCGGTGACCCCCGCCAGTAACGGCTCGCCGGACCAGGTCATCCCCTGCCGGGTGAAGCAGGTGGCGGCCAGCCAGTCCGCGACCTCGCCGTGCGTGACTCCGTCCGCGAACTCGCAGTCGAGCAGCAGGGTCGCGTCCTGACGGGGCGTCGTGAGGACGACCAGCGCCGAGGAGACGGGTGCGATACGGCTCGACGTGCCGTCCGGCAGCTCCAGTTCACCCGGCTCCAGCCTTTCGGCGAACGCGACGGTCGGCATTACGGGCGAGCTGTTGACCAGGTGCGGTGCGAAGCGGCCGAAGTCGAACCGGTTCGCCAGCCGGTTGTCGCCGTCCTCCGCCACCGGAACCTGCCCGGAGAGGCTGAACAGCAGGACTATGCGGGTCTTCTCGCGGCTGCCGGTGTCCACGGCGGGTGCGGCGGCGGAGTCGGTGTCCGTGATCGGCGTCATCTTCTGCTGGCCCCTCGCCTTCGTCTCGCCTTCTTCGCCGGTTCTTTCGCCGGACCCTGAACGAACGGTGCGCCGCCGCGCCGGGGCGACGACCGGCCCGAAGTACGCCCGGACCGGCCCGAAGTACGCCCGGACCGGGTCGAGTTCGGGTGGAGGAAGAGGAGTACGAGCGCGAGCAGACGTGGTCCGCCGTGAGCCATGGTCAAGCCGCCCCCGTCCCCCCCCGGTCCCACTCGTCCCGTCGTCCCCGTCAGCCGTCCCCGTCGCGCCCTGCCGCGCCCTTCGCGCCGGTGCCATTCTCTGTGAGTTCCGACCGCTCCGGAAGACGGTGATGATCGTCTCTCTCCCGGGGCCGTACGCCCGTCCCCGTCCCCGTCCGTGTGCGGGCGCCGGGTCACAGCGGCGGCAGGCTGCGGAGGGCGAGGCCCAGGCCGACGGTGAGAACGGCCAGCGCCGTGAGCAGTGTGCCGTAGCGCGTGTAGCGGGACCACGCCGGAAGACGTCGCTCGGTGAGGGCGGTCAGGCGGTCGCCGCCGGTGGCGAGCAGCAGGCCCGCGGCGGTGAGGGTGGCCGCCATGCCGAGTCCGTAGCCGAGTACGAGTAGTACGCCGAAGAAGGTGTGGCTCAGGGAGACCGCGCCGAGCAGTACGACCAGGGCCGACGGGCTCGGTACTAGTCCGCCGGCGAGTCCGACGCCGACGAGCGAGGGAAGGCGGAGGGCGGAGCGGTCCCGGTGCCCGCCCTTGCGGGGGAAAGGACGGCCGTGACTGTGACTGTGGCTGTGATTGGTGCCGTGACTGCGCCCGTGACCATGGCCGGGGAAACCGCCCTTGCGGTACGGAAGTTGGGGCCCGTGGTCGTGGTCGTGGTCGTCTTCGTGGTCGTGGCCATGGCTGTGCCCATGCTTGTGACCGTGATGGTGACCCGTCGCCGGCGGTGTGCCGGTCTTGAGGGAGCGTACGGCCGTGACGACGAGCCATGTGCCGATGGCCGCGACGAGCAGTCCGCTGACCGTGCCCAGCCAGCCCATCAGCCGATCCCCCAGCAGCCCCCCGGAGAGGGTGAGTACGAGTCCGGCGATCAGCACGCCCGTGGTGTGTGTGGCGGTCACGGTCGCACCGACGGTCAGCGCGGCCCGTACACCGCCCGTGCGGCGGGCCAGGCATGCCGCGACGGCGAGCTTCGCGTGACCGGGGAGGGCGGCGTGACCGGCGCCGAGCACGACGGTGAGCAGTACGCCGAGAAGTCCCACGGGAAGCGTGAGGTCGCGGTCGGTGGTGAGCGCCGTCAACTGCCGCTCCAGGGAAGGGAACACGGCGGCTCCGGCCGCGACGGAAGGCGCCGCGCCGGGACCGGCGCCCGCCACCCCCGCGCCGCCGCTCTCCGCCCCCGCGCCGCCGCTCTCCCCCTGGCCCCGGCCGTTGCCCCCGGGCCGTGCGCGCAGTCTCGCCGTGGTCTGGTTCAGCGGCTCGTCGGCGGCGCCGGAGGGATAGCGGCGCAGGCCCGCGCTCCTGCTCCGCTTGGGGGCGGTCGACGCGGTCAGCCGCACGCCGTTCCCTGCCGTCGCGGTGATCTCCTTCCAGCCCGTACGGCCGCGGTCCGCACCCGAGTCGAAGGTGACGGCCGCCGGGTGGGAGAGGTCGGCCCCGGCGCGGAGGCGGCAGGTGAGCCGGGCGATGGGCAGACCGGCCGCGCCCTTGCCGTATTCGAGGCGGCTGGAGCGCACGCGCCATTCGCTGCGACGGCCGTCGACCGCCACCTCCGAAGTCCCGGCGAGCCGGGCGCAGCGCTGCCGGGCGTCGGCGGCGGCCTCGGCGCGGGAGACGTGGCCGTCGTCGTCCGTGTCGGCCTTCTCGCGGTACTGGGCGGTGGGGATCTCCGCGCTGTCGACGACGGCGGTGTCGTCGACGTGCGCCGCCGAAAGCCGTAGCCCGTGGTGCTGGTTGAGGCTGAAGTTGCCCAGCGGGTGTGCGTGGGCGGCGGGCGCCGCCGCGATGCCGGTCAGCAGCGCGACGACCGTCAGCACGAGGACGGCGAAGGCCGTCCGCACGACGGTGGGGAGCGTGGTACGGGGGCGCTGGGTCACCGGCGGTCACCGTCCCCGGTGGCCGGGCCGCCGGACCGGTGGAGCAGCCGGACGGCGCGGGGCGCGTGCAGGGGGGAGAAGTGCGGGTTGAGCCGCAAGGCCCGCCGCAGGTGGCGGTCGCCCGCGGCGTGCCGTCCCAGCCGGTGTTCGATGACGCCCCGGTGGTAGTGGAAGAGCGCGTTCTTCCATCCGGTGCGGGCGGCGGCCTCGGCGTACCGCAGCGCCTCGGCGTCGCGCCCCGCGCGGTGCAGGGCCCAGCCCAGAGCGTCGGCGACGATGACGCCGTGCGAACGCTTCCACTCGCGTCTCATCATGGCGACCGCTGTGGCGGGCCTTCCGTGGTCGGCCTCGTACAGCGCGAGGTGCGGGTCGACCGGGCCGCCGTCGGCGCGCAGCATCCGTGCCTGCGCCTTCAGGGCGGCGAGTGCCTTACGGTCCCGGCCGCCCGGCCGTGACCCGCGAAGTTCCGCCGCCTCCAGCAGGAACTGCGGCAGCGGCGTGCGTTCGACGAGCCGGCCGTACGTCCTGAGCGCCTGCGCCCGGTGTCCGCGCGCGGCCTGGAGCCGGGCGCGCCCTGCGAGCGAGTAGGGGTGTCCGTGCACGGCGTCGAGGGCTCGCTCGAAGTGCCGCCCGGCGCTCTTCAACTCGCCTCGGGACCAGGCTAGTTCGCCCATGCGGGACTCGGCGAAGGCCGTCTCGTCGGGGGTCTGGGCGGCCTCGACGGCCCGCCTCAGGGCGACCGCGGCGTCCCGGTTACGGCCGTGGGTCTCCAGGTCGTAGGCGGCGCGGCTGTACGCGGCGGCCGTCGGCTTCAGGTCGAGCATGCGCTGCACGGCCGTCCGGGCGGCGCGATAGTGGCCGAGCTGGATCTCGGCGTCCGCGAGCACCCCGTAGCCCGCCGCGCGGTCGGGCGCCATCCGGGTGCTGCGCAGACCCCACTTGCGTCCGGTGCCGAACTCGTGCCGGGCGTCGGCGAGTTGGCCCATGCCGGTCGTGGCGGCGTAGTTCCCGGTGCGTTTCAGGTCGAGCGAGCGGCGCAGCGCCTTGCCGGCCGCGTCGAGGCGGCCGGAGTCGAGGGTGGTACGGGCCCTCTCGATCAGTGCCTGGCCCAACTCCGACCAGACGACCGGGTCTTGAGGCGCCTTGTCCACGGCCCGGCGCGCGGCCCGGAGCGGATCGGCGCCCGTGCCGCCCGCGACCTCGTCCGTGCCCGAGCCCGCACCCGTGCCCGTACGGTCCCGGGACTGCGCGGTGAGGGATCCAGGTCCCGGCCGCGAGGCGTCGCCGCCGGGACCGTAAGGCCCGATGGTGAGGAGCCCCGCGGCGCAGGCTCCGACGGCGACGGCCCCGGCGAGCGCCGCGTACCTGCGCTTCACGGGCCGCTTCACCCGCTTCACGGGTCCC
This sequence comes from Streptomyces sp. HNM0575, assembly GCF_012726265.1. Taxonomy (GTDB): domain Bacteria; phylum Actinomycetota; class Actinomycetes; order Streptomycetales; family Streptomycetaceae; genus Streptomyces. The sequence continues at coordinate 74,960 of NZ_JAASAG010000006.1, forward strand.
TTCACGAACCTCACAGCGCGGCGTGCGGCGGATTGAGGTAGGGGAAGGTGTCCCGGGCGTCGGCCGGCTGGAGCTTGAAGTCCGGTGTCGGCAGCAGGTGTTGGGCCGACGGTCCCGCGGGCTCGCCCATCAGCATCCGGATCAGCGGCCCGTCGATGGTGTCGTTGGGGCGGCGCCCGTTGGGGAAGCCCTGCCGGTCGCCGTCGAGTACGCCGCCGGGCTTCGGCTCCTTCGCCACGGGAGTGGTGAGGTTCAGCCGCATCTCCTCGGCGGGGACGATCCTCGCCCGGTCGGCGTCGGCGTTCATGGCGGGCGTGTTCAGGTCGTATCCGAACTCGGCCCCGTTGTCCTTCCCGATGCCGCGCAAGAACAGCGCCTCGATGTCCTTGCGCGGCGTGGCGGGGGCCTTGACGCCGTGGGCCCGTTCGATGCGGTGCGGCGGTACGGGATCGTTCACGGCCGCGAGGAAGTCCCGCTCCAGATGGTCGTCCTGGGGACCGCGCTGCTGGAAGCGGTCCTCGGGGCCGCCGGGGCGTGCCAGTCCGACGGTCGACCCGAAGACGCCGAAGGCCAGGTGCGGGTTGCCGTGCCGCGACACCTGGCGGAACTCCTCGTTCTCTCCGGACAGGCTCCTGCTCAGATCGGCGCCGGGGCGCGAAACCGACGCCCAGACGCCCACGACGGGATTGCGCCGCGGGTCGTTGCGCAGCGCCACCGACTTCTTGGGCACCTGGAGGATCAGGCTGTTGACGTTCAGCGCCGACAGGGGCTGCGCATCGGGCAGCCAGCCGCGTACCGGTCCCGCCGTGCCCACGGTGTAGAGCCCGAACACTTCCGTGTCGGCTTTGAAGGCCTCCGCCGACTGTCCCGCCAGGGCCCGTCCCCCGCCCGGCAGCCGGCGTACGGCCTCCCGGCGCAGCCCGCCGTAGTCGGGCATGAGGGCGCGGCCCGCGTGGGTGGGGGTGGCGACGCCGTCCCCGACGAGGGTCTCGGGCGCGGCTCCCTTCCGGACGCGTTCCAGCTTGTACGTCTGCCGCACCCGCAGCGAGGGGTCGTCGAGCGAAGTCACCTGTCCGGGACCGACCTTGGGGCCCGCCTTGAACGGTCTGCGGTCGTCGTTCGCGAAGGTCCAGCGGTAGGTCGTGTCGGGCGTCCCGTCGCCGTCGGCGTCCGTGTTGATCTCGTACCGGGCACCGGTGGCGAACGGATAGTCGGCGACGGAGCCGGTCGCGTTCCCCGGCAGCTGGAACGGCCGTACGTTGGCGATCAGGGTGACCATGTCGTGGTCGTCGGGGCTGGTGAAGGCGTAGACGTCGGTGATGTCGGCGGCCGGGTCGGCCAGGGACGAGGGGGCGTCGACGTGGCCGCCGGCCTGGCTGCTGGACATCAGAGGACCCGACAGTGCCGCTCCCGCCACGACGGTCGCACCTGCGACGACGGCGATCCGGCGGCGGTGGGGGCGGGTGGACCAGGGCCTGCGGAACCAGCGCATGAGTGCTCCTGCCGTGAGCTCGGGAAAGGCGTCCGGGAGCCACAGCGTGTCGTGAGGCCGTGCCCTGCCGGTGGGTTCGCCGCCGGCGCCACTCGCGTGAGGGAAACAGTGCACCGCGAGGACGTACCTCCGCATGTGATCAATTGACGGACCGTCAAGTCGCTTTGGAGTACGGGGACTTGGGGCCGGGTCTCGGTGAAGCGCCGGTACGCAGCGGCTTCGCCGTGATCGGCGGCCGTACGCCGAGGGAGCGTGGGCGGCGAACGACACACGAAATAGCTGGTTTCACCGCTTTGTCTGGCTATGCGGAAACGCCAGGACTTATTCATGGGATCACGGACGGACGAGTGGGCCGGGCCGCTGCGCAGCCGGGCCGCTGCGACGCGGGGTCCACCGACTCCCGTCCGGCCAGGGCCTGTTCAGGCCGCTTCAGGGCTTCCCGGTTCCGGCATGCCGTGCCGCGCTCCGTGTCCTGAGCCGGCCGGCGCTGGCTTCATGTGTCCCGGTTCTCCGAAAGGTTCACTTCATGCTCAAGCACGGACTCCGTCGCCGCCTTGCCCTGCTCGCCTCCGCGACGGCGCTGCTCCTGCCGCTCGGGATCGCCCAGGCGGGCGCCGCGCCCGCCACGGCACACACCGCCTCCGCCGCGGGACCGATCCCCGGCGCCTACATCTCGCCGTGGGGCAGCGCGGACGTCGCGATGTCCCCGCAGTTCAAGCAGTGGACGGAGCGGGAGGGCATCACCGTGGAGGCCATCAGCCCGTTCAAGATGCACCCCGACGGCAACGGCTTCAGCATGCCCATCGGATCGACGGCGGGCGACGGCCTCGACTCCAAGGGCCGCATCTACTATCCGGGCGGCCTGCGGCTCCACCTCGCCGCCACCGGCCAGACGGTCACCCTGAAGCCGACCTGGATCCGCGTCATGCCGCGGCCGGGCTACGCGGCGGGCGTGGAGCTGAACGGCCGGACGATCTCCGAGGAGACGCAGATCGCCGACACGGACTACGTGGAGGCGATGGAGGGGGCCAGGCCCAGCCCGACCGGCTTCCGCCTGGAGCGGATCCCCTTCTACTTCACGCAGGAGGCCGAGGACCTGATCGAGACGTACAGCGATCTCGACGCCCCCGACGCGGGCACGCCGTTCGGCACGCTGACGCCGCACTTCGACTACGTCCCGGGCCAGCCGGCCTTCCCCGGCCTGCCCGGCTGACGCACACCCGGCTCGCACCGGAGCCGTGCTCAACGGCAGCCGCCGGCAGGGGACTTCAGCCCCGGCGGCTGCCGCGGGTGTGCCGGGCCCGTGGTGTCCCCGGGACGGGTGCCGGTGTCGCTGCGGGTACGGGTGCCGGTACGGGTGCGGGCGATGGTGACGCCTGCGTGTGCGGCCGTCCATAGTGGGCGCATGCCCACCGAACCGTCGTCCCGCGACGAACCCCACCGGCACCGGCGGATGGCCGAGTCGTTCGGCACCGACGCCGAACGCTACGACCGCGCACGGCCGCGCTATCCGGAAGCCCTGGTGGAGCGCATCGCCGCCGCCGCTCCCGGCCCGGACCTCCTCGACGCCGGATGCGGTACGGGAATCGCCGCCCGGCAGTTCCAGGCGGCCGGGTGCCGTGTGCTCGGCGTCGAGCCGGACGCCCGAATGGCCGCCGTGGCACGGCAGTTCGGGATCGAGACGGACGTCGCGAAGTTCGAGGAGTGGGATCCGGAAGGACGGCAGTTCGACGCGGTCGTCGCCGGGCAGGCCTGGCACTGGATCGACCCGGTGGCCGGTGCGCACAAGGCGAGGGAGGTGCTGCGGCCGGGCGGCCTGCTGGCGGCGTTCTGGAACGTGTTCCAGTTCCCGTCCGGCATCGCCGAGCCCATCGTGGAGGCCTGCCGTCGCGTCATGCCGGACTCGCCGGTCGACCCCCGTGCCATGACGAACCAGGGCGTGGAGGTGTACGCGCCGATGCTCGCCAAGGTCGCCGACGGGCTCGGAGAGACGGGCGGGTTCGGCGAGCCCGAGCAGTGGCGGTTCGAGTGGGAGTGGTCGTACACATGTGACGCCTGGCTCGACCAGATGCCCACCTTCGGGCTCTTCACCAGGCTGCCGCAGGAACGGATGGGGGAGATCCTGGAGGCCGCCGGTGCCGCCGTCGACGCGATGGGCGGCAGCTTCACGATGCGCTACACGACCGTGGCGGTCGCGGCGACGCGCACCGGCACGGTCCGGGACGGCGACGGGGACTGACGCGCAGGCGGGGGCCGCCACCACGGCAGGGAGCACGCGCTCAAGCCCCGACGCGTTCAATCCCGGATGCGCTCAAGTGCCGCCACACGCGGGCCAGTCGGGACACCACACGTCAGCCGGAACACACATCAGCCGGGACACGACAGCCGTGGAAAGTCCGGTCGGTCGGGGCAGGTCATTCGGGCGGCGCCTCCGCCGGTTCCAGCAGCTGCGGGCCGTTGTTCCGTACGTTGTTGACCGCGGTGGACACCGGACGCGCGTCGAGATGTCCGCCCGCCGGAGAGGTCAGGAGCTCGCGCACCTCGTCCGGATCCTCGTGGGCGGGATCCAGCCAGGACGCCTGGTCCGCGGGTGCGATGGCCAGGGGCATGCGGGGGTGGATCCGGCCGGCGGCATCGGTGGCCTCGGTGGTGAGGATCGTGCAGGTCCGCCACCACGCTTCCGGATCGTCCTTGTCGCGTTCCGGGTCCCGCCAGATCTCGTAGAGGCCCGCCAGCGCCATGACCGCGCCGTCCTCGGGAGTGATGAAGTACGGCTGCTTGTACGCCTTCCGGCTCCCCGACGCCGGTACGGAACGCCACTCGTAGAAGCCGTCGGCCGGCAGCAGGCAGCGGCGCTTGACGAACGCACGGCGGAACGCCGGCTTTTCGTGGGCGGTCTCCATCCTGGCGTTGATCATCTTCGCGCCGGTGTCCGGGCTCTTCGCCCAGAACGGCACCAACCCCCAGCGCAGCGGCCGCAGTTGACGCTCCACCACGCCCGTCTCCCGGTCGACCGCTTCCAGCACCGCCCATACGTCGTCGGTCGGGGCGACGTTGTAGTTCGGCGTCGGTGCCGGAGCCTGCTGCTGCTCCCAGCGGTCCACGTCGAAGAGACCGGCCAGGTCCTCCGGGCTGCGAGTCGATGCGTATCTGCCGCACATGCGTACACCCTGCCACGTGCGCTCTCGCCGCCACGGGTGCTCTCGCCGTTCGCCCTGCCGAGCGCTGTTCCCCTGCGCGAGGGCCGTTCCGCCGCGGCACGGGAGCGGGGACGCGGGCGCGGGGACGCGGGCGCGGACACGGCGAAGCCCACCGCACCTCCGTCGTGGAAGTGCGGTGGGCTTCCTCGTTCCGTCAGGGCCGTGCCCCGGTTCCGGATGGTCCTCAGCTGTTGCTGCGGGCGCTCCGGCGGCGCACCAGGTACATCGCGCCGCCACCGGCGACGAGCAGCGCGCCCACGCCGGCGATGATCGGCGTGGCGGAGTTGCCACCGGTCTCCGCGAGGCCGTCGTCGCTGCCGCCGTCGCCGCCGCCGGTCTGCGGGCCGGGTTCGTTGCCGCCCCCGCCGGTACCGCCGCCGTCGCCCTTCGGCGTCTCGCAGGTGGCCTCGGAGAGCACGACGTCACCGGAGGCCTTCACGACGTTCAGCTTGCCCGGGTTCAGCTCGTACGACAGCTTCAGCGCCGTGGCGGCGCCGGAGGCCGTCTTCGTGGTCTCCTGCTCGACCGACACGTTGACGTCGCCCAGGCCCGGCAGCTTGATCTGCTGGCTGCCGACTCCGTCGACCTTGACCGGCTTGCCGAGGACCGTGACGTTCTCCAAGTCCGCCTTGGCGACGGGCTTCTCGCCCGCCGCGCACGCCGCGGTGGCGGTCAGCAGGTCGGCGCTCACCAGCGGCGTGCCGGGCAGACCGGGCGCGAAGGCCTTCAGCCCGACGAGCTTCACGTGGCCGGAGGACCGGTCCGCGCCGGCCTTGGCGCGGGAGCGGGCGATGTCTGCCTGGACCAGCCTGATGGGCTGGCCCTTGTTGGCGCCGTTCACTTCGGCGGTCAGCAGCTTCTTCTCAGCGTTCTGAGGTGCCTGTACGTCGTTGAGGGACGCCCTGACCGGGACCTTGGCGGCGTTCGCCACGGATACGTCGAGGTCGGCGCGGGCCGCGGTCGCGGTGGCCTTGCCGTTCGACTGGGAGTGACCGTCCACGGGAGCGGCGTGGGCGGGCACGGTGACCATCGCGCCGCCGACCATCACGGTGGCGGCGCCCAAAAGCGCGGACCGACGGGCCCGCGAGCCCAAGACATGCATGATCAAGTAGCCGGAACCTTCCAGGGGACATGGAGCCGCCGACGCAGCTGAACAACGGGGACAGCAGGGGCAGTCGGGGCTTTGGTCCGGGGAACTATGCCCCCCGGGCGACGGCAGTGCAACTCCCAGTAACCGTATTTAGTGAAGGACCGAGAGCAATTTCGAAACGGCCTTCTGCACAGACAAAACACAGGACATTCGCAGAGGCGTTGCCGCGCGGTTCCGGGCCGCGCCGGCCGCGGGGCCCGGCCGCCCGTAGCCGGACGACATCGGTCAAATCCCCGTCGCCACGGGCCGGTTGAGATCAAGAAAGTCGGCGCGGCCGACTCACATGCGAATTCCCTTACGAATTCATAAATCTCTGCCGAGTGGCGCCGGCGGCCGGGATGCGGTACAAGAACGGGCCTGTGTGTGATGACCCCTTGGGGAATGCGTTTGTCGCTATGTCGGCGTGATTGCCGTGAGCCGTTCTACGCGCCCGCGGATTCGGGTCCTCCGTCGCGTCCTCGGATTCGCAGACCCGGGCGGCGGCGGTGAACGGTGAGGTAGCGGAGGCCTTCGCCGTCCGCGGTGAGGCTGCTGGACGAGCCGTGCGGCAGCCAGTACAGCTTCCCGGGGGCCAGGTCGTGCGGGCCCTGCTCGGTGCCGAGGGTGCCGTCCGGCGATGACGAGGAGCATGACGTCGAGCTCGGGCTCGGCATGGGTGGCGACGCTGCGGCCCGGCTCCAAGTGGACGACGTCGGCGTCGAGTTGGCGTCCCGGCTCGGTCAGCTTCCACAGAGCGCCGGCGGGCGCGGAGGTCAGCGCGGCGAGGGCTTCGGTGTCGCACAGCGACGGATGCCGCACAGCGATGGATGCCGCGCAGCGCCGGATCCCGTCACGTACCTGCACCGTCACAACCGGTCGTAGACGAGCAGGCCGTCGTCCCCCAGTCGTGCCCCCGGTGCGACCGGATGCTCCGTCAGCCGTCCGTCGTGTGCGAGGTGCAGTACGGGAGTGTCCCGCGCCAGGACCGCGAAGTCCGCGATGAGCCGCCGGTGGCAGCGCCACCACAGGGACTCGGCGCACATCACCGCCGTACGTTGTCGCGTCCCGGCGCTCTGCCGCAGCAACTCGTCCATGGCGGACAGGAATCGGGGGTCCCGGGTGTAGCCGGCGTAACCGCGGAACTGGGCGTGCTCCCAGAAGACGTCGGGCGAGTCGGCCGCCGCCTTGCGGAAGCCGCCGAGCCGCTTCTCCCACCGGTACTCCAGACCCGCCTCCGGCATCCAGGACGCCAGCTCTTCGCGGCGGGCGTCGGGGTTGCGGCGGCTGCCGGGTGCCGAGCGTACGTCCACGACGGCGGCGACGTCCGCGCCGTGGAGGATGTCGGTGAGCTGATCGCGGTTCGCGACGCCGTGGCCGAAGGTCACCAGCGGGGCGGCCGTGCTCATCGGCCACCGGCGGCGGACGGCGGCAGGGCGGCGGCACGAGCACTTCGGAGGTGTTCCCGTACCCGAGCGCCGGACGAGAGCATTCGCATGGGACCGAGTCTGCCAGCGGCTCCCGTACCCCCGCCCGAAGGGGAGGCGAAGCGCAGACGAAGGCCGCCCTACGGAGCCCCTGGCACGGGCGGTCCCGAGCGCCCCTCCGCCCCGCCCTGACCGCCGGACCGCTTGACCCCTGGATCCGGCGGTCAAGAGACCCGACTCCAGAGAGGACATCAGGTGTCAGCGTCCACACCGCCCGGTGGCGACCCCGCGGCTCCCGGCTTCCCCGCGGCGACCGCTCCCCGCGTTGCCACCGCCGCCGGACTGGACGGGCTGGACGCCGCCGTGTCCACGTGCCGTGCGTGCCCGAGGCTGGTCGCCTGGCGCGAGGAAGCGGCCCGTACGAAGCGGAAGGCGTACCTCGACTGGGATTACTGGGCGCGCCCCGTCCCCGGATTCGGCCCTCCGGACGCCGCGCTCGCCGTCGTCGGACTCGCGCCCGCCGCCCACGGCGGCAACCGCACCGGCCGCGTCTTCACCGGCGACCCCTCCGGTGACGCGCTCTTCGCCGCGCTGTACGACACCGGCCTCGCCTCGCAGCCCACGGCCACGCACAGCGGCGACGGCATGGAGCTGTACGGCGTACGGATCACCATGCCCGTGCACTGCGCACCGCCTGCCAACCGGCCCACCACCGCCGAGCGCGACACCTGCCGCCCCTGGCTCGCCCGCGAGCTGGAGCTGCTCCGGCCCACGTTGCGAACGGTTCTCGTGCTCGGCGGCTTCGCCTGGCAGGCGCTGCTGCCGGTGCTCGCCGAGGCGGGGTGGCGACTGCCGCGGCCGCGCCCGGCGTTCGGGCACGGCACGGAGGTTCGCCTCACGGACACGCGCCTCACGGACGCGGGCCGCCGGCGGCGGTCGGCGGAAGACGCCGCGGGGGGACGCGGCAGCGGGCGGCGGGAGCTGCGGCTGGTCGGCGGCTACCACCCGAGCCAGCGCAACATGTTCACGCGCACCCTCACCCCGGACATGCTCCGCGACGTGCTGCGCCGCGCGGCCGCGACCGCCGGGCTGCCCAGGCGCTGAGCGAGCTGTCAGCGACCCTTCCCTGAAGCCTCGCCGAGTCCTCGCCGAGCTCTCTGCCGAGCCCTCGCCGAGCCCATGCCGCCGACGTCGTCCCGCAGCGGAATTCCGGGGCGGGCCCCGTCGCGCCCCGAGGCTCCTTCGGCGAGGCAACCAATTAGTACGTTTTTATACCGATAGATTCGGGCCTGCTGCTGCGCGACTCATCGACACATACGGAGGCACGCATGCCCCTGACCAGGTCCGGCCCGTCGCGCCGTGCCGTCCCCGGCACGGTGAGGACGCCCGCCGTTCTCCTCGCCGCCCTGACCCTGCTCCTCGTACTGCCCGGAATCGCACAGGCGGAAGGCGCCGACGAACGGCCCACCCACCCGGACAAGGACTGGATGGGCTCCACGATCAGGGCCCACGAAGGACGTGCGTCCGCCGAGCCGGCGTCGTCACGGACCCTCACCGCGTCCGTCGAAGGCGTCGACGTCTCCAGCCACAACGGCAACGTGGCGTGGTCGACGCTGAAGACGAACGGCACGCGGTTCGCGTACGTCAAGGCGACGGAAGGCACGAGCTACCACAACCCCTACTTCACCCAGCAGTACAACGGCTCGTACCAGAGCGGAATGATCCGGGGCGCCTACCACTTCGCTCTGCCCTCGAATTCGAGCGGCAGCTCGCAGGCCGACTACTTCGCCTCGCACGGCGGCGGCTGGTCGAAGGACGGTAAGACGCTGCCGGGCGCACTCGACATCGAGTACAACCCCTACGGCCCGGCCTGTTACGGGAAGTCGCAGTCGGCCATGGTCGACTGGATCGGCGACTTCGTGCGGAAGTACAAGCAGCGGACCGGCCGTGACGCCGTTATCTACACCTCCACGACCTGGTGGAAGACCTGCACGGGGAACTCCACGAAGTTCAGCGGGACCAACCCGCTGTGGGTGCCGAACTGGGGCGCCTCGGTGGGGACGCTGCCGGGCGGCTGGCCGTTCCAGACCTTCTGGCAGTACACGTCGACGGGGAAGACGGTCGGCGACCACGACCGGTTCAACGGCTCTTACGCGCGGTTGCAGGCACTCGCCAACGGCTGAGCGCCCGCACCCTCGACCAGGCGGCGGCCTCCCGGGAAACGGACCGGGGGGCCGCCCCTCACGTTCCGGGGCGCGGCCGGGGAGGCGAGACGGGAACGAAGCCCCGGGCGTCCGGCTTCCGGTTTGCGGGATCCGGAATTCGCCGCCCCCGATGTTCGCCGCTCGCGCCGTCGCAGTCGCACCATGGAAGGGCAGTGGGTGATTGGAGGGAAACCTCATGATCGAAGTCAAGACGATCGACAAGGCGGACGAACGGCGCGACTTCCCACGCGGGCACATCGAAGCCCTCCACCTCTCCGGACTGGACTTCGCCGTGGCCACATTCGAACCCGGCTGGCGCTGGACGGAGTCGATGCCCGGCATCGTCGGGACCGAGACCTGCCAGATCCACCACAACGGATTCATGGTCCAGGGACGAATGCGCGTCAAGATGAACGACGGCACGGAGACGGAGGTCGGGCCCGGCGACGTGTTCGTCTGCCCACCCGGCCATGACGCCTGGGTCGTCGGCGACGAGCCCGTCATCCTGTACGACTTCGCAGGCCAGATGGCGGCGGAGTACGCGAAGGGCTAGCCCGGAGCGGGACTGCGGAGACGCCGGAGACGCCGGGTCCCCGGGCACTCAGGACTTCAGGACCACCGGGAGTGGGGAGCAGTTGATCCCGGCGGGAATCGCCGCCGGGGAGAGGACGTGACCGCGGGCGACGCGGAGGCCGGGACATCGGCGTCGCCCGCGGCCGCCATGTGCGGGGAGAAGGGGAGGCCGGCGATTCCGGCGGGTATGGACGGCACGGCTTCCGCTCCCCGCCCGTAGCCCGGTTTCCGTTCCGTTGTCAGTGGCCGGGTGCACGATGTGCGGATGGCGAGCACGAGAGCGAGCGGTACGACGGGCGGTGCGGGCGCGACGGCGCACAGGGCGGGCGGTACGGGCAGGACCGCGGTCCGCACCCCGCGCCGTCCGGAGGTTGACCTTCCCGAGCTGAGTCCGTACGGGACGCAGCCCGCCCTGTCACCCGACGGGGACTACGACGGGGTGGGCTTCGAGGGCGTGGATCTGGGCGGCACCGACGGCTCGGGAGCGCGCTTCCTGGAGTGCGCCGTGCGCAACTGCTCGCTGGACGGCGCGAGATGGGAGCGCGCGCGCCTGCTCGACAGCGTCCTGGAGGGCGTGACGGGAGCCGGTACGGATCTGGCCGGAGCGGAGCTGCGCGACGTCGAGCTGCTGGACGCCCGGTTGGGCGGTGTGCAGGTGCACGGTGCGCGGCTGTCCCGGGTGCTGGTGCGGGGCGGGAAGATCGACTTCCTCAATCTCCGCCAGAGCCGGCTGCTGGACGTCACCTTCGAGAACTGCGTACTGGTGGAGCCGGACTTCGGCGGGGCCGCCCTCGAACGGGTCGCGTTCCCCGGCTGCGTGCTGCGCGGGGTCGACTTCTCCGGTGCGTCGCTCATGGATGTGGATCTGCGGGACGCGGCGGAGCTCGGAATCGCGGCGGGCGTCGGGCAGTTGGGCGGCTCGGTGATCAGCTCGGCCCAACTGCTGGATCTGGCACCGGCGTTCGCCGCCGAGCTGAACGTACGGGTCGGAGGCTGAGCGCTCGGGAGCCCGGGCGTCCGGCGGCCGGGGATCCCGGGAGCCCGGACCCCGGCACTGCCGGGCATCACGTGTCGCCCGCGCCCGGCCCGTAACCGGTGGTGCGTAACCGGTGGTGCGTAACCCGTGGTGCCGGGCGGGACGATCACACGCGCGGGAAGCGGGCCCGCAGCGTCCACACGGCCGGGTTGTCCGCGAGCCCCTCGTGCATGTCGGTCAGGTCCGCGAGGAGGTCGTGGAGGAAGTCGCGGGCTTCGCGGCGCAGCTCGGCGTGCCCGAAGGTGAGGGGCGGTTCGCCCCGCGCGCTCCAGTCGGCCGTGATGTCCACCCAGCCGAACCGCCGCTCGAAGCGCATCCGTTCGGCGCTCTCGGTGAAGTCCACCTCCGCGTGCTGCGGCCCCGGTGCGCGGCTGCCGCGCGAATCGGCGTCGAGCAGTTCGGCGGTGTCGCACAGCGCCCAGGCGAAGTCGAGGACGGGCAACCATCCCCAGGATGTGGACAGTTCGCGGTCCGTCTCCGTGTCGGCCAGATACACGTCCCCGCTGAACAGGTCGTGGCGCAAGGCCCGCACGTCCGCGGTGCGGTAGTCGGTCTGCGGAGGGTCGGGGAAGCGCCGCGAGAGCGAATAGCCGATGTCGAGCACGGGCCGATGGTGTCACGGGGCGCCGGCGCCCCGGCCGGGAGGCGGAGGACAGAGGGCCCTGTATCCGTGAATGCGGACCCGAGTACGCGTACGCCGAGGGCGGTGCTCCCGCGGAGGCGAGCACCGCCCTCGAAGACGTACCGGCGCACGGACGTGCCTCGTCAGACGTTGACCCCGAAGTCCTGGGCGATGCCCACCAGTCCGGAGGCGTACCCCTGGCCGACGGCGCGGAACTTCCACTCGGCGCCGTTGCGGTACAGCTCGCCGAAGACCATGGCGGTCTCGGTGGCGGCGTCCTCGCTCAGGTCGTAGCGGGCGATCTCGGACTGGTCGGCCTGGTTGACGATGCGGATGAAGGCATTCCGCACCTGGCCGAAGTTCTGGCTGCGGCTCTCGGCGTCGTAGATCGAGACGGGGAAGACGATCTTGTCGACGTCGCCCGGCAGTCCGGCGAGGTTGACCTTGATCTGCTCGTCGTCGCCCTCGCCCTCACCCGTGACGTTGTCTCCGGTGTGCAGGATGCTCTGGTCAGGAGTCGCCTTGTTGTTGAAGAAGACGAAGTGCTGGTCGGAGTAGACCTTGCCCGTCGGGTTCACCGCGATGGCGCTCGCGTCGAGGTCGAAGTCGGAGCCGGTGGTGGTGCGGACGTCCCAGCCGAGGCCGACCGTGACGGCGGTCAGGCCCGGTGCCTCCTTGGTGAGGGAGACGTTGCCGCCTTTGGACAGGCTTACAGCCATGGGGATGCCCTTCCGTTGGTGAAGTCCGATGCGTGATCGGCTGAATCGGTCGATTGGAGAGTCGGAAGTCGCTCTGTGGGAGGTCGTTCCTACCTCTGCACAACGCAGGCCGTCCATGGGCGGGTTCCAGGTCGCCCGCGGAAAAAGGCGATGACCGGATGCGCCCGTGGAGCGACCATGGAGGACATGTCCCCGTCCCCTTATGTCATCCGCGGTTCGGTCTCCTTGCCGGAGTCCGAGCTGGTCTGGCGTTTCACGCGCTCCTCGGGGCCGGGCGGACAGCACGTCAACACCGCCGACAGCCGTGCGGAGCTGCGCTTCGACCTGGCCGCGACCGACGCGCTGCCGGAGGTGTGGAAGCAGCGCGCACTGGAGCGGCTGGCGGGCACGGGCAGGCTCGTCGACGGCGTGGTCGTCGTACGGGCGGGCGAGCACCGCTCCCAGTGGCGCAACCGGGAGGCGGCGGCCACGCGCATGGCCGCGCTCCTCGCGGAGGCCACGGCACCGCCGCCGCCCAGGCGCCGTAAGAAGAAGGTGCCCAGGGGAGCCGTCGAGCGGCGGCTGCGCCAGAAGAAGCAGCGCGGCGACCTCAAGCGGGGCCGCTCGGGCCGCGATTGGACATGACCCGGCCCGGGCTCTCCCGGGGGCTCAGGGCCCCGTGAATCCGCCGGGCCGCCGCGGGCCCGTCAGGAACCGCCCTTCGACAGCGAGTGGTAGCGCCCCCGGAAGTACGTGAGCGGCCCGCTGTCCGCGGCATGCGGCAGCCCCACGGCCAGCACCCGCCCGATGACGAGCGTGTGGTCGCCCGCCCGCACCCGCTGCTCGGTGCGGCACTCGACCGTGGCCAGCGCCCCGTCGACCAGCGGTGCCTCGGAGGCCTCGCCCCGCGTGTGGGGCAGCTCGCGGAAGAGGAGCCTGTCGCTCAGCCTGCCCTTCATCGCGAAGCGGCCCGCGGTCTGGCGCTGGCCCTCGGTGAGCAGGGAGGCGGCCCACAGCGGGCGGCGCTCCAGCAGTTCGTCCATGCGGGAGCCGTCGCGGACGCTGACCATGGCCAGCGGGGGTTCCAGTGAGACGGACATGAAGGCGGTGGCGGTCATGCCGACGTCCGCGCCCTCCGGGCCGTCGTCGGGGTCGTATGCCGTCACCAGCACCACGCCGGCCGCCAGTCTCGCCATGGCGGCCCGGAACTCGTCCTCGCTCACCCCATCAGCATGGGCCATCGGGACATCCGGCGCCGGGCTCGTCTGCTGCTGCACTGCGTGTGACACGTCAAAAACGCTAACCGCTGGCGTGCGCCCCCCGCATCGGCCCCCGGGACCAGGACCTCCGGCCCACATGCCGCGCGAGGCCGCCCGCGCGGATTTGTGACCGGATCGTGCTTTTTGTGTGCACGAATGAAGGGTGAGCGGTGACCGGCCGATGGCCGGGGCGGAAACCGGCTGGTGGTCAAGTTCCGTCCTGGGTAGGGGACTTGGGGCGCACGCCGGCGGCAGACGAGGGGCGCGAAAAGGGGCGCATTCGACGTTCTACGCTCCGGTAAGGCCGTACTGTCTCATGACCGGTCATTCGGTCGAGAGCGTCGGCCGAGGTCCGGAGGGTGTGCCAGGCTGTACGGAGAGGAGTCAACGGGCTGCACACAGTTGTGACTTGAGTCACAGCGGGCAATAATTGTTGACCCTGTGTACCTGGAGCACAGCTCGCTGTGATTCAGTGGCCGTGGCAGTCGGACAACGACGTCCCGCGAACACCTGGAGTTGACGAACGAGGCTCAGGGGGAGGGCGATGGAAACCGAGTCGGAGCCCTACGTCCGCCTTGCCAGCCTGCGTCGACTGCACCTCGTAGTGGCCCAGTTGAGCACTGCCCGCAGCCTCGCCGACACCCTTCAGACCGTCGCCGACGGCGTGGTCGACGGGCTCGGCTTCGAGATCGCCGCCGTCAATCTCGTACGTCCCGAGGGCGACCTCGTCGTCGCCGCCGTCGCCGGCAGCCAGGGCGCCGAGGCGATGATGGCGGGCCGCGTCGGCTCGCGCCCTTCCTGGGAGCGCCGTCTGTCGATGGGCGAGGCGTGGGGGAACCTGCGCTTCATCCCCTACACGGAGGGCTGGGTCCTCGACGACGACGACGTACCGCAGTGGCACTCCGCCGGCCCCGCCCCGCAGACCAGCGACGACTGGCACCCGATGGACCGCCTCTTCGCGCCGCTGTACGCGTCGGACAACGAGCTGCTCGGCGTCCTGTCCGTGGACAAGCCGCGCAACGGCCGGCGCCCCGGCGCCTGGGGCCGCGAGGCGCTCCAGCTCTACTCCTCGCAGGCCGCCATCGCCCTGAGCAACGCTCGGCTGCGTTCCAACATGCAGCGCGCGCTCGTACGGCTGGAGCGGGAGCAGTCGGCGCTGCGCGCGAGCGAGGAGAGCTTCCGGCAGGCGTTCGAGTACGCGCCGAGCGGTATGGCCGTCGCGGAGATGGGCGGCGACCAGCACGGCCGGCTGATACGCATCAACGACGCCCTGTGCCGGCTGCTCGGCAGGCCCGCCTCCGCGATGCGCCGGTACTCCTTCTCCGACATCGTCCATCCCGAGGACATCGGGACCCTGCTGCGTACGTCCGCCGAGGGCGGCCGTGCCGAGCTTCGCCTGGCCCGGCGCGACGGCTCCTATGTATGGGTGTCGCTGCGCAACTCCGTGGTGGCCGACACCGCCGACGGGCCGCGCTTCCTGCTGACCCACGTCGAGGACATCGAGGACCGCAAGCGGCACGAGCTGCAACTGGCCCACCGCGCGAGCCACGACTCCCTCACCGGCCTGCCCAACAGCGCCGAGCTGCGCGCCCGTCTCAACAGCAGGCTCTGCGCCCGCCCCACACCCGTGATCTCAGGCGTCATGCACACCGACCTCAACGGCGAGGGCGGCGCCGACCGGGACCCGGACGGCGCGGGATTCGGCCCCGGCCTCCAGTTCGAGGACGCCGGCTCGGGAGTCCTCGCCTCCACGGGCATGTATGACCCGCATCACACGCACGCGGTGCCGCCGACCGGCACCGTCCAGGGTGAGAAAGGTCTCGCCGTACTCTTCTGCGACCTCGACGGCTTCAAGTCGATCAACGACCGCTTCGGGCACAACTGCGGCGACGCCGTGCTCGTCGAGGTCGCCCGCCGCCTCTCGGCCGGCGTCCGCGACCACGACACCGTGGCCCGCATGGGCGGCGACGAATTCGTGGTGCTAACCGACGGGGTGGGTCCGGCGGAGGCACAGGACCTGGCGGTCCGGCTGCGCAACGCGATCATCCCGCCGATCCGTGTCGACGGCCGTGCGGTGCGGGTCGGCGCCAGCTTCGGCATCGGCTGGGCGGGCTGCGGCATGACTGCCGAGGAGGTCCTTCAGTCGGCCGACCAGCGGATGTACGTGGAGAAGCGCTCCCGTTCGAAGAGCCAGCGGAGGGCCGGCTAGCTCGGGGCTCGCGCGGACGACCGCGAATCGTGGCCGTGAAGTGCGCTTCGCCACCCCTGACGGTCATTGCGCGATCATTCAGCGTTGGCGTAGCCCTCACCCTTGGGAGGTAGGCTCGGCCGGATACGTGACGCAGTTGGGAGTGACAGGGGATGACCGCCGAGAACGACGGCACCGGTACGACGCCGGAAGGCGACGACCCGTTCGGCTACCTCTACCGCCAGGAGGGCGGCGACGGCGCTCCCGCACCCCAAGGCGGCGCCCCCAGGCGCTCGTTCAACCAGGTCCGCGCCGTCGGTGAGCGCCAGTACGGCGGCTACGGCGGTCAGTACGGCGGTCAGTACGGCGGCGGTCCCGGCACCCAGCAGACCGCGCCCTACGGCCAGCAGCAGCCCAACGCGCACTACGCGGCACCGGAGACGATGCCCGGCGGGCGCGCGGCCACCCAGCAGCACGCCGCCGTGAACGGCGGCGGGGGGCACGGCGGATACGGCGCCGGGCGCAGCCGCAACGGCCTGCTCATAGGTGCGCTGGCGGTCGTCGCGGCCGTCGTCGTGGGCATAGGCGCGGCGATCTACTTCAACTCCGGCGGCAAGGACGAGGCCCAGAACGCAGGTGCCGCCTCCGCCGGCGCCGACGACGGCGGCAAGGACCAGCAGCAGCCCGACGGCCAGGTGCGCAAGGGCAAGCAGATCGGCAAGAAGCAGGACGCCGCCTCCTTCCAGCTCGCGGGCGGCGCGGCAGCGGCCAGTGACGTACCGGGGGCGGTGGGCCGCGACGGCTCGTACGTCGGCTCCATGAACGCGACGGGCGCCTCCGCGACATGGACCGCGGACAACGTGCCGAAGCCGGGCGTCTACACCCTGTATGTGCGCTACGGCGTGCCCGGCAAGGACGCGAACGGGACTCTCACGGTCAACGGGCGGGCACGGTCGCAGCCGCTCAACATGTCCAACTTCGCCCAGGCCGAGGAGGGCGACTGGGAGAAGGGCTGGACCCGTACGTACGCCTACGTCGATCTGAAGAAGGGGACCAACACCTTCAAGATCTCCTGCGAGGACGGCAACAACTGCGACTTCAACCTCGACCAGGTCTGGCTGAAGGCGGGCAAGATCCGCTGACCCGCGGGCCGGATCGGCCCGGCGGACCGGAGCGGTCGACCTGGCGGCCCGGCCGGGGCCCGGCGACGAGCGGCGCCCTCCGGGTGCGGGGGCTTCCCTACTCGGGCAGCGGTTCGCCGCTCTTCTCGACCGTCACCCGCGACAGCAGGTCCGCATGGACCTCCTCGTCGAACTCCCCTGCCGTGGGCGCCCGTACGGTCGCGGCCGACAGCGCCACCGCCCGCGCGAGCCTGTCCGGCCACGGCAGCCCCTCGACCAGCCCGGACAGCAGCCCCGCCACCGCGGAATCGCCCGCTCCGGTGGGGTTGCCCGTGAGGGAGCGCGGTGGGCCCGCCTGCCACGTGCCATCCGGGGTCACCAGCAGCATGCCCTCGGGCCCGAGCGACGCCGCGACGGAGTGCGCCCCGCGGCGCTGTGCCGCGCGCGCCGCACGCAGCGGCTCGGTGGTGCCGGTGATCCCGGCGAGCTCACCGGCGTTGGGCTTGACGAGGTCGGGGCGCGCGGCGAGGCCGCGGCGCAGCGGTTCGCCGCTGGTGTCGAGCACGACGGGCACGCCCGCCGCGTGCGCCTCCCGCGTCAGCTGTGCGTACGCCCCGACGGGCACGCCCGGCGGCAGGCTCCCGCACAGCGCCACCGCCTGCGCGCCGCGCTCGCGCAGCAGCCGTGCGTAGGCGTCCCGGAACGCGGACCACTCCTCCGGAGAGATGTGCGGGCCCGGCTCGTTGAACTGCGTGGACGCGCCGCCCGCCTCGTCGACGACGCCGACCGTGCGTCGCGTGCTGCCCCGCGTCGGTACGAGCTCGTCGGTGATGTCGCCCTCGTCCGCGAGCAGTTCGCGCAGCTCCCTGCCCGTCAGGCCGCCGGCGAAGCCCGTGACGACCGTGTCGTGGCCGAGGGCCGCGAGCACCCGCGCCACGTTGAGTCCCTTGCCGCCCGGCCGCTGCACCACCTCGCGCACCTGGTGCGAGCCGTGCACGTCGAGACGGGGCACGCGGTAGGTCAGGTCGAGGGCGGTGTTGAGCGTGACCGTCAGGATCACGGGGGACCACTCCAGGGGGACGGGGCGGGACGCGCGTAGACGCGTGGGGGGACAACCGCCCGAGGGATCATGCCATTTGATCTACGGGGTCGCGACCCCTACCGGCCGGTCGGCGCCCCGGTGACGGGCCATCGTACGTACCCCGGGTCACCCCACGTCAGGGCGTACCGTCCACGCGCCGCGGCGCATCACGCCCGCCACCTCGAAGGCGGCGTCCAGTACCACCAGGTCGGCGTGCTTGCCGGCCTCCACCGAGCCCGTGCGGTCGTACACGCCCAGCAGCCGCGCCGGGTTGGCGGAGAGCGCGCGCACGGCGTCCTCCACCGGGATGCCGTCGAGCGTCACCGCCCGGCGGAACGCCACGTCCAGGGTGAGCGTTGAGCCGGCGATCGAGCCGCCCTCGGTCAGCCGTGCGACGCCGTCCCGTACCTCCACTTCGAGCGGCCCCAGCGGGTAGCGCCCGTCGCCCATGCCCGCGGCGCCCATCGCGTCGGTGATCAGGGCGACACGGGCGGCGCCCGCCCGGTGGAAGGCCAACTCCAGTACAGCCGGGTGCAGATGGACTCCGTCGTTGATCAGCTCGACGGTGATCCGCTCGTCCTCCAGCAGCGCGGCCACGGGCCCGGGGGCGCGGTGGCCGAGGGCGGGCATGGCGTTGAAGAGGTGGGTGGCGACCGTCGCGCCGGCGTCGACGGCTTCCGCCGTCGCCTCGTACGTGGAGTCGGTGTGGCCGACGGCGGCGATGACGCCGCTGTCCGCGAGCAGCCGCACCGAGTCGAGCCCGCCCGGGAGTTCGGGTGCGAGGGTCATCATCCTCGCCGTGCCGCGCGCGGCGTCGACGAGCTTGCGTACCTCGGTCGGGTCGGGGTGGCGCAGCAGCGCCGGGTCGTGTGCCCCGCAGCGTCCGGGCGAGATGAACGGGCCCTCGAAGTGGACGCCGGCCAGATCGCCCTGCTCGGCCAACTCACTGAGCGCGCCCGCCTGTTGGGCCAGGTCGCCGAGTTCGCCCGTGACGGTCGAGGCGACCATGGTGGTCGTGCCGTGCCGTCTGTGCGTGGCGACGACCCGCAGCGCCTCCTCAGCCGTGCCCGCGGAGAACGAGGCGCCGCCGCCGCCGTGCACGTGCATGTCCACGAAGCCCGGCACGATCCAGTGGCCGCTCAAGTCGACGATCTGCGCGCCGCGTTCGTGCTCGCGGGCTTCCTCCCGTCCGTGCCCGGTGGGCCCGGCGTCCCCTGACTCCCCGGAGCGCCCGGCGCCCGCGATGACGCCGGTGATCAGCTCTCCCTCGACCCTCAGCGCGGCGTCCGCCACGCCGTCCGGCAGCACCACACGCGCGCCGGTCAGCACGGTGCGCCCGCGCGTCGGTCCGGCCGTACCGGTCGGGGCAGTCGGGCTCGTCGGGCTCATCGGCTCGCAACCTCCGCGGAGAGTAGGTCCCGGGCGAGAAGTCCCGCGCCCAGGCAGCCCGCGGCGTCCCCCAGCGCCGCCGGGACGATCGTGGGGAGCTGCTGGAAGGTGACGCGTGCGCGCACTGCCTCCCGCAGCGGTACGAAGAGGATGTCGCCGGCCTCCGCCAGCCCGCCGCCGATGATCACCGTGCGCGGGTCGAGGAGCGTGACGGCCGTGACCAGCCCGGCCGCCAGCGCGTCCACGGAGTCGCGCCAGATGGTGATCGCCCGCTCGTCGCCGGCCTCGACCGCCCGCGCGGCATCGGCGGCCGTGGCCGAGGCGTCGCCGCTCGCCGCGGCCCACGCCCGGCCGACCGCGGCCGCCGACGCGAGTGCCTCCAGGCAGCCGTGCTGCCCGCACCCGCAACGGGGCCCGTCGGGCCGCACCACGATGTGGCCGATCTCGCCCGCGCCGCCGTGCGCACCCGGGTCGACCCGGCCGTCCGTGCCGGCGGCTCCCGCGATGCCCGTGCCCAGCGCAATGAAGAAGAACCTGTCGACGCCTTCGCCCGCGCCGATCCGCCCCTCCGCGAGGCCGCCGGTGCGTACGTCGTGCCCGAGCGCGACCGGGACACCGAGCCGTTCGGCCAGCAGCGCGCGCAGCGGTACGTCGCGCCAGCCGAGGTTGGCGGAGTAGACGGCGGTGCCGGCGGACTCGTCGAGGACTCCCGGGACGGCGACTCCGGCGGCCGACGGGCCCGCGCCGAAGCGCTCGGAGCCGTGCGCGTGCAGCTCGGCGGCGAAGTCGAGGATCCCGTCGACGACGGCTTCCGGGCCGTGCTCGCGCCGGGTCTCGCGGCGCGCCTCGTACAGCAGCTCGCCGTCTCCGCCGCCGCCGACGAGTGCGGCCTTGATGCCTGTGCCGCCGACGTCGAGGGCGATGACGTACTGCTCTTTCCGGAAGGTCGTGGTCACGGGCCAAGTCTCCCGCGATAACCCATAACAGGTCTAGTCCACTCTTGCGATCTCTTTGAGATTCCCGAGGCCGGGCGGACGCGGCCCGGCACGGAAGGCCCGCAAGTGTCCTGGTCTGGCATGGAGAACTGCCGCTTCCATGCTCGTCGTTGGAGGTACCGGAAGAAACGGGAGGGGCCGTTGCAAACAGATTTCGCCCTTGGTGTAGACCTTCAACCGTCTCCCGTGGAGACTCCTGTCCTGTACACGTCCGGTCGGGCACCGGACGCGGGGGTGGTACGGAGCGCAGCACGGCACACGCACGTGCCGTGCGCAGGGTGGAGGGGTAGTGCTGTGGAACGTCGCAGGTTCCTCGGGCTGACAGCGGCGACAGGAGCGGCGGCGGGCGGTGTGCTCACCGCCGGCTGCGGCGCCGACACGGGAACGCAGAGCGCGGCCCTCAAGGTCGTGGCGGCGGACTACGGCGCACCCGGCCGCGGCGACGGCTCGCAGCGCTACTGGGACGACCTCGTGCGCCGCTTCCGCCGCCGGCACCCCGGACTCGACGTCGACGTCGAGGTGTTCAGCTGGAAGGACGTCGACCGGAAGGTCGCCGCGATGGTCGACGCGGGCAGACCGCCGGACATCGCGCAGATCGGCGCATACGCCGACTTCGCCGCGGCCGGCAAGCTCTACAGCGCGGGCGAGGTGCTCTCCATACCCGTGCAGGCCGACTTCCTGTCCGCGCTCGCGGAGGCCGGGGAGGTGCGCCGGGTGCAGTACGGGATGCCCTTCGTCGCCAGCACCCGGCTGCTCTTCTACAACAAGACCCTCTTCGAGAAGGCCGGGCTCGACCCGGACACCCCGCCCCGCACCTGGCACCAACTCGCCCGCGCAGCCGCCCGGTTGAACGCCGCGGGCGTCAAGATCCCGTACGGGCTGCCGCTCGGTCCCGAGGAGGCCCCCGCGGAGGCGCTGATGTGGATGCTCAGCGGCGGCGGCGCGTACACCGACAAGGTCGGCAACTACACCATCGACGCCGCCGCGAACATCAAGACCTTCGACTGGCTGCGCGAGAACCTCGTCGGGCCGAAGCTCACCAACCCCGACCCGGGCGGCACGGACCGCCGCGACCTCTTCGCCGCCTTCACCCGCGGCGACGTCGGCATGCTCAACGGCCATCCGACGCTGCTGAGGGAGACGCGGCGCCGCGGCCTGAAGTACGGCACGGCGGTGCCGCCGGGCGCGAACGGACCCTCGGGCGCCACGCTGGGCGTCGCGGACTGGGTGATGGCGTTCAAGCAGAACGGCAGGCGCGAAGACGTGGGCCGTTTCCTGGACTTCGTCTTCAGCGAGGAGAACCACTACGAGTTCGCCGACCGCTACGACCTGCTCCCGGTGACGACCTCCGCGAACGACCGGATGCGCGAGCGGCCCGCGCACAAGCCGCTGCGCCGCTTCCAACAGGAGCTGCTGAGCGCCGAGTTCTACCCGGTGGGCAAGGTCTCGTGGGCGAAGGTGAGCGGGGACATCAAGCGGAGCATCGGCAAGGCCGTCGGCCCGCACGGGGACCCGGCGAAGGTGCTGGGCGGCATCCAGCGGCGCGCGGAGGCGCAGGACACGGCGATCGGCGAGCGCTGAACGCGCGGATGTGCCGCTCCGGGCCCGGAGTTAGGTTGGACGGATGAGCGACGTACAGCCGGACGGGCCCGGCACGCCGGACGGGCCCGGCACGCCGGACGGGCCGGTCGGGCCGCATGAGCCGGACGGGCCTGGCTCGCCGCCGGTCGGGCCGGACGACGGGGCACGGGACGGAAGCGGGAGTGGGGAACGGGACGGCCACACACGGCCGCAGACGCCCGCACAGCCGCAGCCGCCGTCCGCCCTCTCCGAGCGTGACCTCGCGGTGCTCGCCATGGAACGCCGCGGCTGGTCCGGGTCCGGAACGAAGGAGCGCGCCATACGCGAGCAGCTGGACATGTCGCCCACCCGCTACTACCAGTTGCTCAACGCCCTGCTCGACGACCCGCGCGCCCTCGCGCACGACCCGGTGACCGTCAACCGCCTGCGCCGCCGCCGCGAGGCCCAACGGGCCCGCCGCTGACGGGAGTCGGCGATCGGCGGCGCCGAGCACCTGCGGCGCGCATCGAGCCGCGCTGCCCGTCCCCCGCCGCCGGGTATGGTCGCGGCATGGCCGCGCTACCGACACCCCGTACCGACGCAGGCCGGGAGGGGCTCGCCGCGATCCTCTCCCGGCCCCGCCGAGCCGCCGTGGCCGTCGACTTCGACGGCACCCTCGCCCCCATCGTCGAAGACCCCGCCGACGCCCGGGCACATCCCGGCGCCGTGCCGGTGCTCTCCCGCCTCGCACCGCGCCTGTGCTCGGTGGCCGTCGTCACCGGACGCCCCGCCGAGGCGGCCGTGCGCTACGGCGGTCTCGTGGGCGCGGAGGGGCTGGACCACCTCACCGTGCTCGGCGCGTACGGAGCGGAGCGCTGGGACGCCGCCACCGGCAGGCTGAGCGCCGCCCCGCCGCCTCCCGGTGTCGACGCCGTACGGGCCGAACTCCCGTCGCTGCTGGCGGAGTCGGGCGCACCGCCCGGCACCTGGACCGAGGACAAGGGACGGGCCGTCGCGGTGCACACCCGGCGTACGGAAGACCCCGCCGCCGCCTTCGAGTTGCTGCGGGCGCCCCTGTACGCGCTCGCGGAGCGGCACGGCCTCGTGGTCGAACCGGGCCGCATGGTCATGGAGTTGCGCGCACCCGGCATAGACAAGGGAGCCGCGCTCACCGCCCACCTTCGTGAAACCGGCGCCGGGGCGGTGCTGTACGCGGGCGACGACCTCGGGGACCTCGCCGCCTTCGCCGCCGTGGAGAAACTTCGCGGCGAGGGCGTGCCCGGTCTGCTGGTGTGCAGCAGCGGCGGCGACACGGGAGAGTCGGTGCCCGAGGTGGCCGACCGCGCGGACATCGTCGTCGAAGGGCCCGCGGGCCTCGTCGGCTTGCTGGAGGCGATGGCCGACTCCCTGGAGGAATGGGCCGGTTAGCCGGTTGGCCGGAGACGCGGTCCGGGCTCGCGGTCCGTTTCGTTTCGGGTCCGCGGCTGGCCGCGGCCTCGCCGCCGGCGCCCGCCGTTGCGGCCGCTGTCGTCCCCGGCCGGGTCAGGTCGGGCCAGGCCGGGTCAGCCCTCGCGCAGGGCGTGCAGCTGGTCGAGGAACCAGCGCGTCGGAGGCGTCGCCGTCGCCGCCGCGGCCAGCCGCTTGGTGCGCTCCGCGCGCCGCCCGTGGTCCATCGTCAGCGCCTCGTGCAGCGCGCGCGCCGTCTCCGCGATGTCGTACGGATTGACCACGATCGCGTCCTCGCCCAGCTCCTCGTACGCCCCGGCCTCGCGGGAGAGGACCAGCGCGCAGCCGTCGTCCGAGACGACCGGGACCTCCTTCGCCACGAGGTTCATCCCGTCCCGGATCGGGTTGACCAGCGCCACGTCCGCCACCCGGTACGCCGCGAGCGAGCGCGCGAAGTCGTCCTTCAGGAACAGCACGACCGGGGTCCAACTCTCCGTCCCGTACGTCGAGTTGATCTCGTCGGCGACACGTGAGACCTCGCTCATGTAGTCGCGGTAGACCGCCAGGTCCTGCCGCGACGGGTAGGCGAGCGCCAGGTGGACGACGCGGCCGTGCCACTCGGGCCGGTCCGCCAGCAGCCGGGCGTACGCGTGCAGCCCGCGCACGATGTTCTTCGACAGCTCGGTGCGGTCCACCCGTACGACCGCACTGCGCGGCCTGCCCTCGGGGTCGCTGCCGATCTCCTCGCGCAGTATGGCGATCCGCTCGCCGACGTCCTCGCGCCCGGCGCGCTCCCGCAGGAACTCCGGGTCCGCGCCCAGCCCGTGCACCCCGAGCCGGGTCCTGCGGCCGTCGCAGACGACCTCCAGCTCGCCGGTCGACTCGTCCTCGGCGACCGCCGCGCCCAGCACCCGCGCGCAGCAGTCGGCGAAGCCGCGCGCCCAGCGGCGGGTGAGGAACGCGGCGCGGTCGGCGCCCAGCACTCCGCGCAGCACCTGCTCCGCGACGGCGCCGGGCAGCATCCCGTAGTAGTCCGGCGGCGCCCACGGGGTGTGCGAGAAGTGCCCGATGCGCAGATCGGGACGGCGCTCGCGGAGCAGCCCCGGCACCAGCGTCAGGTGGTAGTCCTGCACGAGCACCGTGGCGCCGTCGGCGGCCTCTTCGGCGAGGGCGTCGGCGAAGGCCGCGTTGTAGCGCTCGTACGAGGCCCACTGCCGCTCGAACTCCGCGTCGAACGAGGGCTCCAGAGGCGTCTGGTAGAGCATGTGGTGGACGAACCAGAGCACGGAGTTGGCGATGCCGTTGTAGGCGTCGGCGAAGGTGTCCTCGGGGATGTCCAGCATGCGTACCGAGTGGCCGCCGGTGTCCGCCGGGTCGAGCTTGCCGCCCGTGCGTCGCACCGCCTCGCGGTCGCCGTCGCCGAGCGCCGCGCACACCCACACGGCGTCCCCGCCGGAACCGTTGCCGGAGCCACTGCCGGAACCGTTGCCCGAACCGTCCTCGCGCTGCGTCGCGATGGCGGAGAGCCCCGAGACCAGCCCGCCGCCCCCGCGCTTGGCGGAGAGCGAGCCTCCCCCGGAGCCTCCGGCCACGGAGTAGGAGACCGGGCCCCTGTTCGACGCGACCAGTACGTCCGCGAGGCCTCGCGGGGCCTCGCGGCCCTGCCGGGATGAGCGTTCGGCGACCATGGCCCGAGCCTAGCCGCGCCGCGTTCCGCACAAACGTGACGTACGTCCGGTCGACCGCGCGGACGGGCCGGGGCCGTGCCGGTGCCGCGAAATGCCGTGCCCGGCGAAGTTCCGCCTGCCGCCTAGGCCGCCCGGCGCGCCGCGTACTCCTCGATCTCGCGCATCGGCGGCCGCTCGACCGTGTCGACGGCGTGGCTGTGCGCCTCGAAGCCGCCGGTGCCGGTCCCGGTCCCGGTCCCGGCGCCCGAGCCGGCGCCGCCGCCACCCGCGCTCCGTTCGAACTGCGTCAGCGTCGGACGCACGAGCCGGCTGCCGCGCGCCAGCCGCAGCTGCGCCGTGTGGTGGATCGCCGCCGCCATCCGCCCGAGGGCCATCCCGTCCTGGTGCCGGTGGCGCCGCACGCCGACGTCGACCTGGGCGAGCGCGTCGAGCCCCACGGTGTGCAACGAGTCGATGAGCAGGCCCAGTTCGACGCCGTAGCCCACCGGGAAGGGCAGCTGCTCCAGCAGCGTGCGGCGGGCCGCGTACTCTCCGCCGAGCGGCTGCACGAAGCCCGCGAGCCGCGGCCAGTGGAGGTTGAGCAGCGGGCGCGCGACCAGCTCCGTGACCCGGCCGCCGCCCGCCGGGTCGTCGCCGAGCGGCCGGTCGTACATCGCCTTGACGAGCCGCAGCCGCGGATCGGTCAGCAGCGGCCCCACGACGCCGGATACGAAGTCGGCCGTGAAGTCGCGGAGGTCGGCGTCGACGAAGCAGACGACGTCGCCGCTCGTCACGAGCAGCGAACGCCACAGCACCTCGCCCTTGCCGGGCAGCGCCGGCAGCCGCGGCAGCACCTCGTCGCGGTGCACGACCCTCGCGCCGGCCTCGGCGGCGACCGCGGCCGTACGGTCCGTCGAGCCGGAGTCCAGCACCACCAGCTCGTCCACGAGCGGGGGCGTCCCCGCGGGAGCCGTGTGGGAGGCGGCCATCAGCTCGCGCCGGATCACCGACACGATCCCGCCGACGGTCCGCTCCTCGTTCAGCGCGGGCAGTACGACGCTGACCCGGGAGCCGGTGGCCCGCTTCGCCGCGAGCAGCCGCGGGATGGGACGATCGGCGCATGTGTACGACCGGCGCTCCAACCACTGCTCGACTTCGTCCAGCACCCGGCCACTCCCTGTGATCCATCTCGCGGTTCGGACGCCTGTCTCAACGCCCGGGCCTGTCGGTTACAGTCTTGAACAACGCGGAAGGCGAGCGCATGCCGGGTCCGGCCCGGAGACCGCACCGAAGCGCCGCCCGTACCGACGTACAACTTCACACCGCTCATCCAGAGGGGCAGAGGGAACGGCCCGTTGAAGCCCCGGCAACCCTCCAGCCGGTCTCGTACCAGTGACATGACAGCGCGAGGCTCCCGGCTCGGGAAGGTGCCAATTCCGTCTCGTGGCGAGATACGTCACGGGGAAGATGAGGAGAAAGGGCCTCGCCGAATCATGGCTGTTCAAGCTGCCGCCAGCGCTCCCGCCGACACCGGGGGAGCCCTGCTCGGTCCCGCCGCCGCGCTCTCCTGCCGCGAGTGCGGCGAGCGCACCCCGCTCGGTCCGGTCTTCGCTTGCGAGGCGTGTTTCGGGCCGCTGGAGATCGCCTACGACTTTCCCGGCGGCGACCCGGCGGCGCTTCGTGAACGGATCGAGTCCGGCCCCGACAACATCTGGCGGTACGCACCGCTGCTGCCCGTCCCCGAGGACGTGGCCGCCAAGCCCAACACCAACCCCGGGTTCACCAAGCTCGTACGGGCGGACCGGCTCGCCCGGGAGCTCGGCGTCACCGGCTCCCTCCACATCAAGGACGACTCGGGGAACCCGACGCACTCCTTCAAGGACCGCGTCGTCGCCATAGCGGTCGAGGCCGCCCGCGCCTTCGGCTTCACCACCCTCTCCTGCTCCTCCACGGGCAACCTCGCGGGCGCCGTCGGAGCCGCCGCCGCCCGCGCGGGACTGCGCTCGTGCGTGTTCATCCCGCACGACCTGGAGCAGGGCAAGGTCGTCATGGCGGCCGTCTACGGCGGCGAACTCGTCGGCATCGAGGGCAACTACGACGACGTGAACCGCTTCTGCTCCGAGCTGATCGGCGACCCCGCCGGCGAGGGCTGGGGCTTCGTCAACGTCAACCTCCGGCCCTACTACGCGGAGGGCTCCAAGACCCTCGCGTACGAGATCTGCGAGCAGCTCGGCTGGCGGCTCCCCGACCAGCTCGTCGTGCCCATCGCCTCCGGCTCCCAGCTGACGAAGATCGACAAGGGGCTGAAGGAGCTGATCGCCCTCGGCCTGGTCGAGACTCCCCCTGGGCCTGGCGGCCCGGGAGGTGCCCCCAGCCCGTACAAGATCTTCGGCGCACAGGCGGAGGGCTGCTCCCCGGTCTCCCGCGCGTACAAGGACGGGCACGACGTCGTACGCCCGGTGCGCCCGGAGACCATCGCCAAGTCGCTGGCCATCGGCAACCCGGCCGACGGCCCTTACGTGCTGGACATCGCCCGCCGCACGGGCGGCGCGGTGGAGGACGTCGACGACCCGCGGATCGTCGACGCGATCAAGCTGCTGGCGCGCACCGAGGGGATCTTCGCCGAGACCGCGGGCGGGGTGACCGTGGGCGTCACGAAGAAGCTGATCGAGGAGGGCCGGCTCGACCCGACCCTCACGACCGTCGTGCTCAACACCGGCGACGGCCTGAAGACCCTGGACGCGGTGGCTCCCACCACCGGTCCGACCGCCGTCATCCGTCCCAACCTGGACTCCTTCCGAGAGGCTGGTCTCGCATCATGAGCGTGAACGTCCGTATCCCGACGATCCTGCGCACCTACACCGGCGGGCAGGCGGAGGTGAGCGCCGAGGGCGCGACCCTGTCCGAGGTGCTGGCCGACCTGGAGAAGAACCACACCGGCATCGGCGCCCGCGTGCTGGACGACTCGGGCAAGCTGCGCCGCTTCGTCAACGTCTACGTCAACGACGACGACGTCCGCTTCGAGCAGGGCCTGGAGACCCCCACGCCGGACGGCGCCAGCGTCTCCATCATCCCGGCGGTGGCCGGGGGCTGCTGAAGTCCGCCGTGGCGGGGCCCTGCTGAGGTCTCGTGAGAGGTCGGTGAAGGCCCCTTGCGCCCGGCCCCGATCCGCCTACCGTCGAACCGCCTCCTCCGGGAACACGTGAACGAAACGGAGGGGGCGGTTCCGCGTGTGGGGACGCGATAGGGTTACGCAGAATCCCACCCCCAGTGACTCACCCGGCACGTGCCGGGAGCATATGAGAACGCGACAACTTGTGCCCGAATTCGCGGCGGCAATTGTCGCGTTGGTGCTCTATGCCCGGCCTTGCTTGCCCCGCTTGTGCGGGGATTGCGGGCTTTTGGGGCTTCGAGTGGTACGCAGATTTCTCGTCTTCGTGACCTGTTGCAGAGGGCGTCCGTACAGATACATTCAGCCGCGGTCGACGCCTTCCGCGTTCGCATCCGCCTGTCTGCGGGGCTTGCCGGAGGTGAGGTCTGACCCGGGTTCGTGAAGTGCGGGCTCGCGCAAGGGCCAGTAATAGGGGAGTTAGGGATGGCTCAGGGCACCGTCAAGTGGTTCAACGCGGAGAAGGGATACGGCTTCATCGCGGTCGACGGTGGTGCAGACGTATTCGTCCACTACAGCGCGATTCAGATGGACGGCTACCGCACCCTGGACGAAGGACAGCGGGTCGAGTTCGAGATCTCGCAGGGTCAGAAGGGGCCGCAGGCGGACATGGTCCGTGTGACTGCCTGAGCACCCGCAACACTGCGCAGAGCTGCAAACAGCCGTAACAACAGCCGTACGAGGGGCCGTACTCCGGGAAGGGGTACGGCCCTTCTGTGCTGTCCGGCTCCGTGCGCTGTCGGGGCTCGGTGGGGTGCGGCTCGGTGCTGTGTCCGGCCGCGGCTCCGTGCGCGAGGGCGCCCGCGAGAACGTCCCAGGGGTGCCCTGCTCCCGCGCGCTTGCGTACGTCCCGGCCCGGTGTGATGTCCTGGGGGCGCTTGCACTCGCAGGGGTCGAGTGCTAATCATTGCGTTAGCACTCTATGAGTGAGAGTGACAATCAAGGACCGGGTCGGTGAGGCTCGTTCGCCGGGTGGAGCAAGGAACCATGCGGCTCGGGCCGTCCGTCGCGGGCGCCAGCGCGGTCCGGTATACCCGTCCCCTGGTTGTGCAGGGGGATCCCCAGTCCGGGAGGGACCACTTCACATGGCCAAGATCATCGCGTTCGACGAGGAGGCGCGGCGCGGCCTCGAGCGCGGGATGAACCAGCTCGCCGACGCCGTCAAGGTCACGCTCGGCCCCAAGGGCCGTAACGTCGTGCTGGAGAAGAAGTGGGGCGCCCCCACGATCACCAACGACGGCGTCTCCATCGCCAAGGAGATCGAGCTCGAGGGCGAGTACGAGAAGATCGGCGCCGAGCTGGTCAAGGAGGTCGCCAAGAAGACGGACGACGTCGCCGGTGACGGCACGACGACCGCGACCGTCCTCGCCCAGGCGCTCGTCAAGGAGGGCCTGCGCAACGTAGCCGCAGGCGCCAACCCGATGGCGCTCAAGCGCGGCATCGAGCGCGCCACCGAGGCCGTCTCCGCCGCCCTGCTGGAGCAGGCGAAGGACGTGGAGACCAAGGAGCAGATCGCCTCCACGGCCTCCATCTCCGCCGGCGACCCGCAGATCGGCGAGCTGATCGCCGAGGCGATGGACAAGGTCGGCAAGGAAGGCGTCATCACCGTCGAGGAGTCGCAGACCTTCGGGCTCGAGCTGGAGCTCACCGAGGGCATGCGCTTCGACAAGGGCTACATCTCCGCGTACTTCGCCACCGACATGGAGCGCATGGAGGCGGAGCTCGAGGACCCGTACATCCTCATCGTCAACTCCAAGATCGGCAGCGTGAAGGACCTCCTTCCGCTGCTGGAGAAGGTCATGCAGTCGGGCAAGCCGCTGCTGATCATCGCGGAGGACGTCGAGGGCGAGGCCCTGTCCACGCTCGTCGTCAACAAGATCCGCGGCACCTTCAAGTCCGTCGCCGTCAAGGCTCCGGGCTTCGGCGACCGCCGCAAGGCGATGCTCGGCGACATCGCCATCCTCACCGGCGGCACCGTCATCTCCGAAGAGGTCGGCCTCAAGCTGGAGAACGCCGGTCTGGAGCTGCTGGGCCGCGCCCGCAAGGTCGTCATCACCAAGGACGAGACGACGATCGTCGACGGTGCGGGCGAGAGCGACCAGGTCGCCGGCCGCGTCGCGCAGATCCGCGCCGAGATCGACAACTCCGACTCGGACTACGACCGCGAGAAGCTCCAGGAGCGTCTGGCGAAGCTGGCCGGCGGCGTCGCCGTCATCAAGGCCGGTGCCGCCACCGAGGTCGAGCTGAAGGAGCGCAAGCACCGCATCGAGGACGCGGTGCGCAACGCCAAGGCAGCCGTCGAGGAGGGCATCGTCGCCGGTGGTGGCGTGGCTCTGCTCCAGGCTTCCAGCGTCTTCGAGAAGCTGGAGCTGGAAGGCGACGAGGCGACCGGTGCGCAGGCCGTCAAGCTCGCGCTGGAGGCGCCGCTCAAGCAGATCGCGGTCAACGCCGGCCTCGAGGGCGGCGTCGTGACGGAGAAGGTGCGCAACCTGAAGGCGGGCCACGGGCTCAACGCCGCCACGGGCGAGTACGTCGACATGCTCGCCGAGGGCATCAACGACCCGGCCAAGGTGACCCGTTCCGCGCTTCAGAACGCCGCTTCCATCGCGGCGCTCTTCCTGACGACGGAGGCCGTCATCGCCGACAAGCCGGAGAAGGCCGCCGCCGGTGGCGGCGACCCGACCGGTGGCATGGGCGGTGGCATGGACTTCTGATCGCGCGGCGATCGGAAGCTCCGGCCTCCCGGCACGGATACGGACCGAGGGCGGCATCCCGGAAGGGGTGCCGCCCTCGGCGTGTGTGCGCGCTCGGTGTGCGCGATGCCGGGGTGCGCCGGGCAGGCGCGTGCACGGGCGCACCCCGTCGGATGGGCTTCCTCAGACGCGGGCTCCGTTGTCGTTCGGGGAGCGGCGCTGCCTCGGCTTCGCGGAGGCCGTGCGTCGGGTGCCCGGGCGTGGTGGCGCGGGCGTACCGGACGTACGGGTCTCGAACTCGACGGCCAGCGGCGCGCCGACGAACAGCGACGAGTACGAGCCGACCGCGATCCCGATGAGTAGTGCGAGGGCGAAGTCGCCGAGAGAGTCTCCGCCCAGCACCGCCAGCGCGGCGATGATGAACAGCGCGCCCATGCCTGTGTTGATGGTGCGCGGCACCGTCTGCACGACAGCGTTGTTGACCACCTTCCGGAAGGGCTTCTTCTGCCCGTCCCGCCATTCGGAGCGGACGCGGTCGAAGATGACGACCGAGTCGTTGACCGAGTAGCCGATGACGGTCAGCAGCGCCGCGAGGAACACTCCGTCCACGGGCTTCCCCAGCCAGGCGAAGGCGCCGACGAGGATCACCGCGTCATGGGCGAGTGCGAGCACCGCCGAAGCGCCGAACGTCCAGCGGAACCGGAAGGCCAGATAGAGCAGTTGGGCCCCGAGCGCCACCCCGAGTGCGATCACCGCGTTCCGCCGCAGC
This sequence comes from Streptomyces sp. HNM0575, assembly GCF_012726265.1. GTDB lineage: Bacteria > Actinomycetota > Actinomycetes > Streptomycetales > Streptomycetaceae > Streptomyces. The sequence continues at coordinate 106,675 of NZ_JAASAG010000006.1, forward strand.
TCGTCGCCGAGGCTCGGGCCGAACAGTTCGTCGCGTACCTTCTCCGCGTCCCCGCCGAGGCCGTCCAGCGTCGAACGGACCGTCTCCTCCTGGCCGTCGGTCAGTCCCTCGGAGCGCACCGTGATCTCGTGCCCGCTCCCCTCTCCGCTCCCGGCGGCTTCGCTGCCGCCGTCCCCTCCGTCGCCGGAGCTCTGCACGACGGTGTCCGGGAGGCCCGCGTCGGCGAGCGCGGAGCGTGCGGCTTCCGGATCGACGGCGTGGCTGGTCGAGTACTCCACGAGCCTGCCGCCGGTGAACTCGACGCCGAAGTCCAGCCCGCGCAGCACGATTCCGCACACCGCGAGTACGACGGCCGCGGCCGAGACCGCGAGCCAGCTCCTCCCGCAGCGCATCCAGTCCGGGTTCCGCTTCGTCAGGCGGGTCCGTACGCGGCCCAGACCGGCGAGGCCCGTGATCCGCGGCCTGGCCCGTACGGCAGGGCGTGCGACCGCGAAGTCCACAAGCGCTCTCGTGACGACGAGCGCGCTCACCATCGAGGAGAGCACGCCGATGGAGAGCGTCACGCCGAAGCCGCGTACCGGCCCCGAGGAGAGCGTGAAGAGCAGCAGCGCGGCGAGGAGGGTGGTGACGTTCGAGTCGACGATCGCCGCGAACGCGCCGCGGAAGCCCTTCGTCGCGGCACTGCGCGGACTTCTGCCGCGCCCGGCCTGCGCGTACTCCTCGCGGGCGCGCTCGAAGACCAGGACGTTCGCGTCGACGGCCATGCCGATCGCCAGCACGAAGCCGGCCAGGCCGGGGAGCGTGAGCGTCGCTCCGAACGCGAGCAGCGCCGAGTACGAGATCAGCCCGTAGCAGAGCAGGCCCACGGCGGTCAGTGCGCCGAAGAGCCGGTACACGCAGATCACGAAGCCGGAGGTGAGCAGGACGCCGATGGCCGCGGCCCAGGTGCTCGCCGCGATCGCGTCGGCGCCCAGCGTCGGGCCCACGGTGTGATGCTCGATCACCTCGACGGGTACGGGCAGCGAGCCGCCCTCGATCAGGGTCGCCAGCTCCTTCGCCTCCTTCTCGCCGAAGTCGCCGGTGATCTGGGTGTTCCCGCCGGAGATGCCGTGGTGGCACGAGACGGACGGGTCGACCTGAGGCGAGGAGATGACCTTGTCGTCCAGCACGATCGCCACCCGCCGCTGCGGGTCTCCGGGCGGTGAGCAGGCCGCCTTTCCGGTCAGGTCCGCCCACGCGTCCTCGCCCTCGTCGCGGAAGCCGAGGTCGACGAACCAGCCGGAGCCGCGCTGCGGGTCGACCGCCGCCCTGGCGGACTTGACCTCGTCCCCGGTCATGGCGGTGCGGCCGAGTTCGACGGGGCGGCCCGACTCGTCGGTGCGGGGGGTGGCGCCGCCCTCGCCGCTCTTCTTGCCGGGCTGGTCGGTTGCGTCGCCTTGCTTGCCGTTGGCGTCGCCGGGCTCGTCGGTTGCATTGCCGGGGCCGGGGCTGGGCGCGGGCCCGGGGTTCGCGGAGCCGCGGTCCGGGGCGCCCTCGACGGGGTGGAAGGTGAGCTGGGCGGTGCGGCCGAGGACCTCGGTGGCCTGCCGGGGGTCCTGGAGGCCGGGGAGTTCGACGATGATGCGGTCGTCTCCGGAACGTACGAGGTTGGGCTCGGCGACTCCGAGTGCGTCCACGCGCTGGCGCAGCACCTCCATGGTGTCGTCGGTCGTGGACGGGGTCGCTTGGGTCGTCGCGGAGTCGCGTGCCTCCAGGACGATCTGGGTTCCGCCGCGGAGATCGATGCCGAGGCGTGGTTGCTTGGTCACGGCGAGGACCGCGGCAAGGGCCATTACGGCAAGCGCGATCACCGCCCGCACCCTGTTGGCGCGAGTCATGGGATTGCCTCCTACACAGGCACACCTGGGCCCCGGAGGGGCGCGGGTGGGGATGCGACACCGCAGAGAGGGGTGTCGTGGAATGACAGAAGTTGCTGTCTGTCAGCCGTCAGCTGTCAGCCGTTATCTGTCAGCCGTCAGCCGTCAGCCGTCAGCCGTCAGCCGTCAGCCGTCAGCCGTCAGCCGTCAGCCGTCAGATGCCTGTGCCGGCCGGAGGGGCGCGTCCCTGGCGGGGCGAGCGGTGGGTGAGTTGAGTGGCGGACAGCCGTGGGGCGTCCGGCAGTACGGAGCCGCGCCGGGGCTCCCGGGCGTCCTGCTCCACCGCGGGAAGCAGCGGCAGGGGCGCCTGTGCGGCGGCGTGCCCGGGATTGACGATCGCGCCGTGGAAATGCTGCGGCGGTTCCTGGTGCTGGTGCGAGACGGCCGACTGCCCGCCGCCGTGGGCGAGTTGGACGGCCTGGGTGCCGTGGGTGCGCTGGGCGCCGGCGGCGACCTGATGCGCCGCCGCCATGGAGCCGCCGAACACGGCGAGCAGCACCGCGAGCAGGATGCCCGGCAGGCGCCGCCGCCTTCGCGAGTACGCCGTGAACGCGGACGGCTCCGGCGAGGCGGGCCCGTACGAGGCGGTGGCTTCGTACGGCGACACGGTCCCGTACGCACCGGCCGCCGTGGGCGTCATCGGATCGCGCACAGGGCGGACTCGGCGTACCCGACGTACCACCGTGCCCTCCTCGCCTCGCGCCACCTACCGGTACGGCCGTAGCCGGGAGGCGCGGCCGTCCCACAGCCTCTCCCAGAAGCGTCCGGCCTTCAACCGAGCCTCACGGCCGCCGAGTCCACCGACTCCGCGCCCCGTCGACTCCGCCCCGACGGCGAGCCCCCGCCCCGTCCCCTGAGTCCCTTCGCCCCGTTTCCTCAGTCCCGTCGTGGAGCCAGCGCGCAGCGGTGCGCCGGTGCGCCCAGCGTGAGCGAGAAGCGTTCCGCCGCCGCGGCGACCGCCGTTCCCGAGCGGGCCAGCGACGCCTCGTCCGGGAAGCTGCTGAGGGTGACGGCGCTCATGCCGCCGACCGCGCGCGCCGAGTGGTCGAAGACGGGGGCGCCCACGGCGACCACGCCCGCCTCGTTCTCCTCGCGGTCCTCTGCGTAACCGCGCTCGCGGGCAGCGGACAGTTCGTCGAGCAGCTTCGCGGGATCGGTGTGCGTACGTTCCGTACGTGCGGGCATGCCGGTGCGCTTGAGCAGGGCGAGGACGGACTCGTCGGCGAGCGTGGCGAGCACCGACTTGCCCACGGAAGTGGAGTGCAGGGCGAGGCTCATGCCGACGCGCGAGGCCAGCCGGTAGGGCTTGTCGGCCTCCAGCTTGGCCGCGTAGACCGCCTCGTCGCCGCTGAGGAGCGCGAAGTGGACCGTCCAGTCCGTCTCTTCGCGCAGCGCCTCCAGCACGGGACGGGCCTGGTCGGCCAGATCGCCTTCGTGCTGATGGCTGCCGACGAGGGTGAGGATGCGCGGGCCGCCCGCGTAGCTGCCGCGCCCGAGCGAGCGGGCGAAGCCGCGCTCGACGAGGGTCTGGAGGATGCGGTGGACGGTGGGCTTGGGCAGCGACGTGGCCTCGGAGATCTCCGCGACGCTGCGGTGGGCGGCCAGCGCCTCCAGCACGTCGAGTGTTTTGTCCGCCGCCGTACGGTGCCCCTCGCTGGCCATCGGCCCAGTCTAAGCAGCGACCGCGAGGGCGGGTGGCCGTCCGGCGGACGCCCGGCGCTGCCGCGCGGGTTCACAGCCTCCGGGGGCTGTGGCACCATCTCGGCACCCCGGGCCAGTTTTCCGGAACAGAATTCCGCTGAGCAGAACGGAAGGTGGCGGGCCCAGGCGGCAGGTACGGCACGGATGAATCGAGACGGCGATGTCCGAGGAACCAGCACCGACCGGGACCCCCACCCCCGCATCCACCCCCGCACCCACCTCAACTCCTGCTTCCGGCCCCGTTCCCGCCCCGGCTCCCGGAGCGTCGGCGGAGACGGCGAGGGCGCCGGAAGCGGCGGAGACGGCGGGGGCGGCGGAGACGGGCGCCGCGCGCACCATGCGCACCGACCGCGAGCTGCGGCGCGTGGTCACCGCGTCCGTCGTCGGCACCGCGCTGGAGTGGTACGACTTCTTCATCTACGGCACGGCCGTCGTCCTCGTCTTCAACGACCTCTTCTTCGTCCAGGACGATCCCGCGGCCGGCACCCTCATCGGCCTCGCGACCTTCGGCGTCGGCTTCGTCTTCCGTCCCGTCGGCGGCTTCCTCTTCGGGGCGCTCGGCGACCGCATCGGCAGGCGTTCGACGCTCGTACTGACCACGCTCGTCATGGGCCTGTCCACGGGCGTCATCGGCCTGCTGCCCACGTACGCGACGATCGGCGTCGCGGCGCCCGTGCTGCTGACGCTGATGCGCGTGTGCCAAGGGCTGGGCGCGGGCGCCGAGTTCGGGGGAGCGTCCACGCTGCTCGCCGAGCACGCGCCCGCCGAACGCCGGGGGTTCTACGCCTCGTTCGCGCAGACGGGCGTGCAGGCGGGCCTGGTGCTCGGCATGGTGGTCTTCCTCTTCGTGGGGATGATCCCGGAGGCGGGCATGCGGAGTTGGGGCTGGCGGCTGCCGTTCCTGCTCAGCTTCCTGTTGATCGCCGTGTCGCTGTATCTGCGGCTGCGCGTCGCCGAGTCCCCGGTCTTCCGCCGCATGCAGGAGAACCGCGACGTCGTGAAGCTGCCCGTGCGCGAGGCGCTGCGCCGCTATCCGCGGAGCTTCCTGGTGGGGGTCGGCGCGCACATCTGCGACACCTCCGTCGTCTACATCTACGCGACGTTCTCCGTGTCGTATCTGACGGTCCAGGTCGAGCAGCCCAAGTGGGTCGCGCTGACCGGCGTGATCTCCTTCGGGATCGTCGTGATCGCGTTGCAGCCGCTGTACGGGGCGCTGTCGGACCGCATCGGGCGCAGGCCGCTGAACCTCTTCAGCGTGATCTTCACCGGGCTCTTCGCGTATCCGTTCTTCCTGCTGCTGGACACCGGGGTCCCGGTCGTCATCTGGCTGGCGATGATCGTGGCCACCTCGCTGGGGCTGGCGCCGATGATCGCCGTCCAACCGGTCTTCTACGCCGAGCTGTTCGGGGCGCGCGTGCGCTACACCGGCTTCGCGGCGTCACGGGAGACGGGTGCCGCGCTCGCCGGTTTCTCGCCGTTCGTGGCGGCGGCGCTGCTGGGGTACGCGGACGGGGATCCGTGGCTCGTCGCGGCGTTCATGGCGGCGACGGCCGCGGTCTCGCTGGTGGCGTTCTGGTACTCGGAGGAGTCCCGGCAGACGGACGTCGGGCTCGCGGAGCGGGAGGCGCCCGCGCGGTGAGTTCCGCGCACGGCGGGTTCTTTCCAAGTCCTCATCCGTACGTGATGAGTTCCGTACGTGATGGGGCCCCTACGTGATGAGTTCCGTACGTGACGAGGCTCGTACGTACGTCATGCGGCGCGGCGGCGCAGCGCCACCAGCACCGAGCCCGCCAGCGCCGCGACGACCACGCTGAAGGCGATCCCCGCGATCCGCAGCCCCACGAGGTCCGCGGCCACCCCCACCCCGATCACCGGCAGGGACAGCGCCACGTACAGCACCACGAAGTACGTGGAGGCTACGTCGGCGCGCTGTGCGACGGGGGCTTCGGCGTTGACGGCGGCGAGCCCCGCGCGGAAGCTCGTGCCCTGCCCGAGTCCGGCGATCACAGCGCCCGCGACGAACAGTTCGAAGGACAGCACGGCGAATCCCGCCGTCAGCAGCCCCATGCCGATGACGAGCCCCGCGCAGCCCAGCGGCAGGGACGCGTCGCCGAACCGCGGCACCAGCGCGATCTGCCCGACCGCGGAAGACGCGAACACCGTGAAGATCACGGCACCTTGGAGCGCGAAGTCCCCGATCCCCAGCAGCTTCCCGAGGAACGCCGGCGACACCGCCGTGAACAGCCCCAGCACCGCGAAGCCCGCGAACCCGGCGATCCCCGCCCGTACGAACGTGCCGCGCATCCCCTGCGGAATCCCCGGCTTCGTCACCCGCAGGCGGGCCCGCCGCAACGGCACGGCGCCCGCGACCGGTTCCGGCATGAACCACATCCCGGCAGCGACCAGCAGGACCAGTACCAGGTGTGTGGCGTACGGGAGGCGCAGCGGCCCGGGCGCGAACTCGGCGAGGACCCCCGCCACCAGGGGCCCGCTGCCGAGGCCGCCCATCTGCACGACCGTGGCGACGAGGCTGCCCCGGCCGGTGTTGCGGCCCCCGGCGAGGTCGACGAGCGCGGCGGTCGCCGTCCCGGTGAAGACGCCCGCCGACAGTCCGGACAGCAGTCGCCCGACGAAGAGCAGCGCCAGGTTGTGAGCGGTGAGGAAGACGACTGTGCTGAGCAGCGCCAGCAGCAGTCCCGGCAACAGGGTCCGGCGGCGGCCCACTTCGTCCGACACGTGACCGACGAGCAGGAGTGCGGCCAGCACGCCCACCGCGTACGTCGCGAAGACGACGGTGACCATGAGGGTGGAGAAGTGGAGTTCCCGCTGGTAGAGGACGTACAGCGGGGTCGGCAGGGTCGTACCCAGCATCGTCACGGTGAAGGCCGCGGCCACCACCCAGAACGCCAACCCCTGCGGGGCGACCCGCCGTCCACGCCCTGCAAGGCCGCTGCTCTCTGCACGCATGCGACCCATGATCCGCGAGAGGCGTGCTGTCGGGGAAACGGGTCCGCCGTTCCGCGCCCAACCCTCGGACAGGCCGGATGCCGACGGGGTACGGGGACGAGGACGGGGGCGGGGTGGGGACGGTGACCAGGGGTGGGGACTGGGACGGTGAACTTCCGCCGAGCCGCAGTGATGCCGCATCGCCGTCGTCGGCTCCCGGCGCAATGCGTCCCGCCCGTCTGCCAGTTCACTCATACGTGTGGCATCACTACGTCACTCCGGCTCGGAGACGGTGACGCGGGCCAGGGCTCCCGACTCCAGGGCCGCCCAGACCGCGCCGTCGGGGGCCACGGTCAGGCCGTGGGGTTCGCCGGCGGGCGGGGGGATGGCGGCCTCCGTGCGGATCCCGTCCGGGGTGAGGCGGCTTATGCGGCCCGAGCCCCACTCCGTGACCCAGCATGATCCCGAGGCGTCCACGGCAACGGCGTGCGGACGCGACTCCGGGCCGGACAGCGGGAATTCGGTGATCACGCCGTCGGGAGCGAGACGGCCGACGGCACCCGCGCCGATCTCGGCGAACCACAGCGCTCCCGCGCCGAACGGTGCGCCTGAGCCGTCCCTCGGTGCGCCCGCGCGGCCCCGTGTTTCCACGCGGCCCCCTGTGTCCGCGGCGATTCCCACCGGCGCCGCGCCTTCCGTCGGCAGCGGGAAGGTCGTGATCTCGCCCGAGGTGGTGATACGTGCGAGGGCGTCGGCCTGATTCAGAGTGCACCAGAGGGCGCCGTCCGGGCCCGTGGTGATGGCCGAGGGGAAGGCGCCGGGGACCGGCAGCGGGAAGCGGGTCGTCTCGCCGGCGGGGGTGATGCGGCCGATCCGGTTCCCGGTGGTCTCGGTGAACCACAGGGCGCCGTCGGGGCCCGCGCAGATTCCGTACGGCCCCGGCTCTGGCTCCGGGCCCGGCTCCGAGCCCGGCCCCGGACCGGGCAGGGCGAACCGCCGGACACCGCCGTCGGTGCCGATCCGTCCGATGCCGTGGTCGTGGGTACGGCAGAACCACAGCGCTCCGTCCGGACCGGATGTGATGACGGTCGGACCGCTGTCCGCGGCGTCCAGCCCGAAGAAGGTGAACTCCCTTGCGGGCAGCGTCAGTCGGCCGATGCCGCCCGCGTGGACGAGGGTGAACCAGAGGGCGCCGTCGGAACCCGTGGTGATGCCGTAGGGCCCGCCCGCGCCGGGTCCGCCGTCCTCGGGCAGGGCGACCACTTCGACGTGGAGTGTCTCCGCCGTCTTTCCCGTCTCCATCTCCGTCTCCGTCTCTCGGGTACGGGAACCCCGGTCGGCGTGGCCGGGGTTCCGCTGCGCATGTGCAGGTGGCTGCCCGTGAAGCGGCGGCGGAGGGTGCGGTCGTGGGCGACGACGACCACCGTGCCGTCGTCGGGAGGTTCCTGACCGGCGATCAGGCGCAGCAGCGTGGACTTGCCGGAGCCGTTGTCACCGACGACGGCGACATGCTCGCCGGGCCGGTCTGCGGCACCGGAACGCGGACTGCTCGGTCCATCTTGCTGCGCTCCCTCGGAGATCTAACACGACAATGTTGCGTTAAGGTCGGGTCGAGCCTGGCACGGGGATTCCGGCGGCGCAACGAGATTTCGGAGGGCGGCCCTTGACGTACGGTCCGAGCCGCCGGGACGCGAAGGACGCACGGGACGCTCGGGAGCACGGCCACGACCCGAAGGGCGGTCCGGACGCCAAGTACGGCCGGAACGCGGGGACTTCGGTGGCGGAGAGCCGTCCCGGCCCCGGGCGCGCACGTCCCGGTGGCCGTACGGCACGTACGCGCGAAGCCGTAAGGGAGGCCACGCTCGCCGAGATCGCCGACCGGGGTTACGACGGTCTGAGCGTCGAGGGCGTGGCCGCCCGCTCCGGTGTCCACCGCACCACCGTCTACCGACGCTGGAGGAACGCCGCCGGACTCGCGGCCGACGCCCTCGACCTGGCGTCGGCCGAGCCGTGGCCCGTCCCGGACACCGGCACGGTCCGCGGTGACCTGCGGGAACTCACCGAACTCGTGGTCACGCACTTCGAGGACCCGCACGCCGGAGCCGTGTCACGGGCCCTCGTGTCCGCCGCGGTACACGACCCCGTGACCGCCCGCGCCCTGCACGGCTTCCTCGCCGGACGCCACCGGCAGGCGGCACCCCTGGTCGCGCGCGCCGTGGAGCGCGGCGAACTGCCCGACGGGACCGACGCGTCGGAGACGGTCCGCGCGGCGGTCGCGCCCCTCTACTACCGGTTGTTCATCTCGGGTGAGCCGGCTGATGCGGACGTGGCGGCGCGGGCCGCCGACGCGGCTCTCGCGGCGGCCCGCGCCGGGGTGTTCGTACGCGGGTAGGCGACGGGTGCGGGGCCCGTGGGTTCCGGTCCGGACCCCGCGGGCCCCGCTGCGGACACAGACACCTGGCAGCGGCCGGATGACGGCTCGCGGCCGCGGCTCAGACGCCGACCGGGCGCCTCGGCTCCCCGTCGCCCTCGCCGTCGTCGTCCTCGTCCGGCAGGTTCCCTCGGTCCGGCGCGACCCGCGCGGCCGACGCGTCGGCCCGGTGCGCCCCCGTACCGTCCGCGCGGTGCGCCCCCGTACCGCCCGCGCCCTCGGCACCCGCGGCTCCCGCCGCGAGCCGTCCGCCCGAGGCGACCACCGTGCTCGGGGCCTCCGCGCGCGCCGCCTCCGCCTCCGGTTCGGCGTTGAGTTCCGTCAGCATCTGTTTGCTGAAGCCGAAGAAGTACGTAGCGAGGAAGCCCGCCAGATATCCCGCCACCATTCCCAGCGCGTAGACGGCGGCGACGGCGCCGAGCCCCTGGTTCCCCTTCAGCAGCGGGAAGAGGGCCCAGCCCGACGGTCCGATGGCGGTGGAACCGACGGACGTGCCGAGCTGATGGAAGAGCCCGACGGTGCCACCGCCCACGGCCCCGCCCACGCACGCCGTGATGAAGGGCCTGCCGAGCGGCAGCGACACCCCGTAGATCAGCGGCTCGCCTACGCCCATCACCCCGGCCGGCAGCGCCGACTTGATGGTCTTACGGATCGAGGTGTTGCGGCGCAGCCTGACGTAGACGGCGATGGCCGCGCCGACCTGGCCGGCGCCCGCCATGGCGAGTACGGGAAGCAGCACGGTGAAGCCGTTCTGCTCGATCAGTGTGGTGTGGATCGGGATGAGGGCCTGGTGCAGGCCGAGCATCACCAGCGGCAGGAAGAGCCCGCCGAGTACGAAACCGGCGACGCCTCCGCCGTGCAGCAGCAGCCAGTCGGCGAAGTGGCCGATCCCGGCGGAGACCAGGCCGCACACGTACATCAGCCCGAAGAGCGTGACGAGGCCGGAGACGAGCACGGTGACGGTGGGGGTGACCAGTACGTCGACGGCCTCGGGCACTCTGCGCCGGCACCACCTCTCGACGTACACCGCGAGCAGCGCCGCGAAGAGCGCGCCCAGCACGCCGCCCTCGCCGGGGGCCAGCTTCTCCCCGAACGCCGACACCTTCGAGACGCCCGCGAAGACGATGACGGCCGCGGCGGCGCCGCCCAGCACGGGCGTACCGCCGAACTCCGCGGCCGTGTTGATGCCCACGAAGACGGCGATGAGCGACATGAAGCCGGTGGAGATCGCCGTGAGCGCGGGCACGATGCCGGCGGCCCACTGGGCGCTGCCGCTGCTGACGAGGTTGGTGAGGATGCCGTTGAGCCCGGCGACGATGCCGCAGCCGATGAGGGCCGGGATGAGCGGGACGAAGATGTTCGCGACCCGGCGCAGCATCCGCTTCGCGGGGGTGGCGTTGCGACGTCTCCGCTCGGCACGCAACTCGGCGCCGCGGTCGGCGAGTTCGCCCGCCGTGACGGGGCCGCCGGGGGTGCCCGGCGCTCCTGCGACGGCTGGGCCGCCCGCGGCGACCGGCCCGCCCGCGGCGCCCGGCACGGGCCCTGCGGCCGTGTCCGGTGTGCGCGTGAGCGCCCGGAGTTCGGCGGTGACCCGGGCGACCTTCCCCGGGCCGAGGACGATCTGGTACGTGTCGTCGTCCTCGACGACGCCCACCACTTCAGGCAGCGCCCGCAGTGCGGAGTCCTGTACGAGCGAGCGGTCGGCCAGGCCGAGCCGCATCCGGGTCATGCAGTGGGTCACGGAGAGGACGTTCTGCGGGCCCCCCACGAGGGGGAGCAGGGCCTCGGCGGTCTGGCGGTTGTTGTCTCTGCTCATCGGCGGGGTCGCTCTCTGGCGGTCCGGGGGACCCGGAACGTGGTGCGGACGAGCGAGCTAGCCGCAGCCGGCGGCGGCCAGCCGCTTGGCATCCACTGTCAGCCCTCGCCGGTCGCCGCGCGGAGCGCAGCTCGCAGGTGGCCGTCCGCCTCGTCGAGCAGCCGGGCCGCCGTAGGGCCGTCGACGCCCGCCAGAATGATCAGAATGGCGTTCTTCACCTCGTCGCCCGCTTGGGTGAGAGCGGCCTCGATGGTCTCGTCCCCGGCGCCCGTCGCGAGGGCGACGATGCGCCGCGAGCGGGCGCGCAGCTTCTCGTTGGAGGCGCGCAGGTCGACCATCAGGTTCCCGTAGGTCTTGCCCAGCCGGATCATGGTGATCGTCGACAGCATGTTCAGGACGAGCTTCTGTGCCGTACCGGCCTTCAGCCGGGTCGAGCCGGTGAGCAGCTCGGGGCCCACGACGACCTCGATGCGCATGTCGGCGGCGTCCCCGAGCGGGGAGTCCGCGTTGCAGGAGAAGCCGACGGTGAGCGCGCCGTGTGCGGCTCGCGCGTGCTCGACGGCGCCCACCGCGTACGGGGTGCGTCCCGAGGCGGAGATGCCGACCACCGTGTCGTCCGCCGTCAGCCCGAGGGCGTCGAGGTCCGACGCGGCCAACTCCTTGCTGTCCTCGGCCCCTTCGACGGACCTGCTCATCGCGCCGGGCCCGCCGGCGATGAGGCCCAGCACGTCGTTCGGGTCGGTGTTGAAGGTGGGCGGGCACTCGCTGGCGTCCAGCACGCCCATGCGTCCGGCGGTGCCGGCGCCGGCGTAGACGAGACGGCCGCCGCGGGCCATCCGCTCGGCGGTGGCGTCGATGGCGGCGGCGATCTGCGGCAGCTGCGCCGCGACCGCGCCGGGCACGGTGGCGTCCTCGCCCTGCATGATCCGGGCGATCTCCAGGGTGGGCAGCTGGTCGATCTCGGACAGTTCGCTTCTGAACGCCTCGGTGGTCAGCGTCTCCAGCTGCGCGCGCAGCTCGCTGTAGGAGGGCGGTGTGTCGGCGGTGGAGGTCATGGGGAGGTGCGGCTCTTTCTGACTCGCGCGGACGCGCATGCGGATGCGGACTCAGCTTCGGATCGTATTCGGGACCGGATGCTGATTCGGATGCAGATAACGGGCGCGTACGGGTCTCGGACACGGTCGCGTCCCCGAGACGGCACGACACGGCACGGGACGACACGGCACGGCACGGCACGACACGGGACGACCACGGGCACCGGCACGGGCTTGCGCACATGACGGCACCTCGCGTGCTCGGGACGGCGCGGCGCGGACTCGGAGCGGACGGCCGTCCCGCCCGGGCCGCGGGCGTGCGCGTCCGGCGCGTGCCTCGGGCGACGCCGCCGGTGCCGCAGACCAGCCCGGGCCGGGTTCCGGGGCTGGAAGAGCACATCTGCCGTGTGCCGGTCAGTGCGCCTGCTTCACCGGCGCCGCTCGGAGCGTGCGCCGCATGCGCCGCCGCGGGCGTGCGCCGTCAGCGCGGCCGTGGCGAGTGCCGGTGCGCCAGCGCCTCGTAGGAGGCGGACAGCGCGGGGGCCGTGCTCTCGTACGTACGCTGTGCCACGCCGATGAACAGGCAGTCAACGACGAGCAGTTGGCTCGTACGGCTGGACATCGCGGCGGGCCGCAGCTCGCTCTCGCGCGCCGTCGACGTGGTCAGCACGTGGTCGGCGTACTGCGCGATCTCCCCGTCCGAGCGTCCCGTGATCGCGATCGTCGTGGCGCCCTGGTCGAAGGCCGCGCGCAGCGGCTCGATCACATCGACGGTACGGCCCGAATGCGTGATGGCGATCGCCACGTCGCCCGCGCCCAGTTGAACTGCCGTGGTGACCGCGAGATGGGGATCGGCCTCCGCGTGCGCGACGTGGCCGATGCGCAGCAGCTTCTGCGCGAGGTCCTTGCTGACGAGTCCGGAGGCCCCGACCCCGTACACGTCGACGCGGCGCGCGCCGACCAGGGCGGTCACCGCCGCTTCGAGCTGCACGGTGTCCAGCCCGGCGGCCGTGTCGGCGAGGGTCTGCCGCTCGTCGTACGCCAGCTTGGCCACGACGTCGGCGATCGGATCGTCGACCGCGATGTCCGCGGTGACGGACGGTGCCGCGCCCGACTCCTGCTGGGCGGCGAGCCCCGCGAGCGCGAGGCGCAGGTCGCGGTAGCCGGGGTAGCCGAGCAGGCGGGAGGTGCGTACGACGGTGGCTTCGCTGGTGCCGGTGCGCTCGGCGAGGCCGGTGACGGTGAGCTGCGCGCAGCCCGCCGGGTCCGCCGCGACGGTCTCGGCGACCCGCTGCATGGAGCGCGTCATGGAGGGGGCCATCGTGCGGACCTTGGCGGCGAGGGCGCCGGGTCCGGGCGGTCCGGGCCGTGCCGCGGGCGCCGGGCGCGCGGCGGAACGGGCGGCGGGCTGGGCCGGCTGCTGGGCGGGAGAACCGGCGCCGCGGGTCGTGCCGGTGGGGTGGGGGGAGCCCCCGTGGGGGGTGTTCGCGGCCGGGCTGCCGCCTCCGGGTCTGGTGTGCGTCCTGCCGTTTCTGGCGAAACTTTCCTTCAGGTACGTGGTCATCGGTGGAAGGTATTTTTCTCGTCGTGTCCCCGTCAAGAGTCGCGCACATCGGTCCGCCATGATTCCTCTCCCGGTCCTCCTCGCGTTCTCCGCGGGTTCTGCGGTACGGCGCCCGCGTGTGGCCCGAATCGGCGCACCGGGCAACGACTGTTTGGTGCAATGGAGACATGGACCAGCTAGAGCAGACACTTCACACGGCCCGGGCTCTCGTACTCGCCGATCTGGAGGCGGGCAAGGTGGCCGAGGCGGATGTGGTCTCGCTCGTCGAAGAGGCGGTCTCGCACCGGAGGTGGTGGGTCGAGCAGTGGCCCGACGGCATGGCCTTCGTGAACGGGCTGATAGCGCAGGACGTGCAGGACGCGCTGCTCGAACGGTACGGACGCTGGCCGCTGTGCCCCGTCTGTCTCGGTTCCGATCCGCACGCGCTGGAGATCGAACCCCCGCTGGGCGAGGACCCGCACTGGGTCTGCGGCAAGACCACGACATCGGTCGCCCGCGTGGGGGCGCTGAACAAGTGGCTCTGAGCGTGGCTCTGAGCGGGCGGACGCCCGTGGTGAGGGCTGTGCCCGGCGCGCGAGACGCGGCACCGTGACCGTCTATATCGACCCGCCCGTCTGGCCGGGCGGCGGGCGCGTGTGGTCGCACCTGGTCAGCGATGTCTCGTACGACGAACTGCACGCCTTCGCCGCCGCGATCGGCTGTCCGCGCCGCGCCTTCGACCGCGACCACTACGACGTGCCGAGCGCCCGCTACCCGGCGGCCGTCTCCGCCGGTGCCGTCGAGGTCGGCTGCAAGGAACTGCTGCGGCGCCTCACCGACGCGGGGCTGCGGCGCCCCAAGAGGCGCGGGCCGTCGCGGGACGGCTGACGCCGGGCGCGGGGTACGGGGTACGGGGCGCGGGGCGCGGACGGAAACGCGAAGTGCCCCCGCCCTGGAGGGCGGGGGCACTTGGGGGCTTGAGAGCGCCCGGCAGGAAGCCGGTTCAGCGGATGTAGACGCTCCTGCCGTAAGCGCCGGAAGCGCTCCCCGCGGGCACCACGCGACTGAGCGGTCCGGTGCATGCCGGGCCGGAGTACACGAAGGCGGTCTCATCCGTGCCGTTGTGCACCGCGAAGGCGCCGGGGTAGGCGCTCACGTCGTTGCAGCCGCTGGGCTCGTCGTACGGGATGCCGTTGATGATCAGCGTTCCGTCCGCCGCCTGCGCGGAGCAGGGAGCGGCAAGTGCGATCATTCCGGCCGCGGCGATGGTGCCGAGGCTCGTGGCGATGCGTCGCATGGTGTTCCTTCCTCTGTGCTCGGACCGCTCAGGTCGGTCGCAGTCCGTGACGAGCACTGTACGTGACCATGCGAGTGCGGTACGTCACCGATACGTCACCACTTGACCCGCTTGATCCGCGAGAAGGCCGGACGCCGCGAGGATCGCTCACGTCCCACGTCCCACGTCCCACGTCCCACGTCGCGAGACGGGGCCGTGTCAGGGCTGACGGCCGAGCAGCGCCACCAGCCGGTCCTGCGGCACGGCGTCCTCCGGTACGGGCACCGGCGGATCGAAGATCCCGGCCTCGTGCCAACTGCCCGCCATGGGCGCGATGTGGTCGTGGACCGCGTCGGCGAGCTCGTCCGGCATCCGGGAACGCACGCCCAGGCCCCGCGCGAGGTCCCAGCCGTGCACGGTGAGGTCGGTCGTCATCTGCCAGCCGTACTCCGTGGCCGGGGTCTTGCCGCCGGTGACGTGCACGTCGCCGCGGAGCGCCCCCTTGCGGCGAAAGGCGGAGCGCGAACCGCTGCCCGCCTCCTCCCACACCGCGACCGGGGCGTCGCCGACCACGTCGCCGTCGAAGCGGTCGCCGACCTCGGCGAGCGTCTCGCCGTTCAGCAGGTGGGGTGCCCAAAGGTGCTCACTGACAAGGTGGTTGACCAGGTCCCGTACGTTCCAGTCGGTGCACGGGGTGGGGTCGTCCCACTGCTGCTCCCCGACTTCGTGTACGAGCCGGTCCCACTCCTTGAAGGCCGTCTCGAAGGCGTCGATGAGTTCCATACGCCAATGGTGGGCCCGGGGGCCTGCGGACGCACGGGCAGCGTGTGACCCAGATCTCAATGACGGGTGTCATACGGGAGGCCGGCCCCGTACGTGTAGCGGATGTCCTGCCCCGAGCGGCAGGGCGCACAGCGCGGATTCCGCACCGCGTGCACTCGGGGGAGTGCCGGGGCGCCGCGGTGGGAGACGTGACCGGCGCCGTCCTGACGGTCGGCCGGCCGTGCGTCGCCCGCCCGGCGTCCCGACACCGCAGTCAGGCGCCGCGTATCGGCAGCGCGTACCGGCACCGCGTATCGGCACCGCGTACGGCACGGGCCCAGGGCCGGGGCCGAGGGGTGCGAGCCGCCGCCGTCCCGCGGGGTGCTCAACTCCCGTGCCCGGGAGGCTTCTCGTTGCCCGAACACAGCCGGACCTCGGTCGAGTTGCGGGTGCGCACGCCCGGCAGCCAGCCCTCGACCCGCTTGCTGTCTCCGCTGCCGCCGCTCTTCTCGACCCGGTACCAGCGCCGTGAGGAGACGCCCTTCTCGTCCGTGACCAGCTGCCCGTCGGTGATCACGCAGGCCGCGGTGAGGCTGTCGCCGTGCCAGACGCGGCCCGCGGAGTTGCCGGGATCCGCGTACAGCTCGTACGGGCTCTTCGCGACCCGCAGCGCGCACTCCAGGGTGCGCAGCTTCTGGCAGGCCTTCTCGACGTTGTGGACCCGCAGCGTGATGGGGCCGGAGTCCGGGTCCCCCTGGCCGTCCGGACCGCCCCGGCCGCCCGAGGAAGGCTTCTGTGCCGCTCCGCCCTGCACGGCCCCGGTCCCCCCGGAGGGCGAGACCAGCCACCACGTACCGCAGACGACGAACACCACCGCCGCCGCGGCCACGACGATCACCGTCATGGGCAGCGGACGGCGGCGCCACGCGGGGTCCTTGCTCGTGCGCGCCGTGCCGGGCGCGGCCGGAGTGACGTCCGGACGCGGCTCCCGCACCCGCTCCCACAGCCCGTCCGGAACGTCGATCACCGCGTCGGCGGCCCGCAGTTGCTCACCGAGGGCCGTGGCCGTCTCCTCGCGTCGCTCAGCACGCATGGCGTTCTCCTCCCGAACGGCCGGGCTGCCGGCGCAGCGATCCCCGTAGCTTGTCCAGTGCTCGCCTGCGGGTCAGTGCCACGGTGCCACGGTGCAGACCGAGGATCTTCGCGGCCTGGTCGATCGTGTAGCCGTCCAGGTCGACGAGTACGACCACACCGGCCTGCCGCACCGTCAACTGCCGCAGCAGACGGACGGTTTCGAGCTCCGAGGCCCTGCGCTCCAGTCCCCCGTCGTCCCACTGAGCCCCCGCGGGCGGGGCACCGGGGCTCGCCGCGCCGCCCGAACCGCCGCCGCCGTCCCCCGCGAACTCGACGTCCGCGACGAGCACTTGGCGCCGCTCCTTGCGCCAGTTGTCGCGCACCACGCTCAGCAGGGACGAGAAGGCGTAGGCGTAGGGCTCGGGATGGGAGAGGAACCTCTCGGGCCGCGCGGCCAGTTTGAGGTAGACCTCGTGCACGGCGTCCTCCGCCGACTGCCGAGTCCCGGAGAGCATGGCGGCCCGCCGGTAGAGCCGGTGCAGCAACTCGCAGAACACGTCGTCGAACGACGGGTCCGGAGAGCGTGCGTCCTTGCCGGTGGTGGTGGAAGAAGTGACCACGTGGCCTGCGATCCTCTGTGGTGAGTGGCCTCTTGGCTGATGTGGAGATGTGGTGCGGCGCTGGTGCTGTGCGTTCGGGCCGTGCGTTCGCGCTGCGCGTCGTGGCTGCGGGTGCGCGTATCCGCACGCGTCCGCCGCCGCCCTTACGCCCTGCGCCGGCACGTCTGTCCCGGCCGTGGGGGATCGGCATGGACCGGGTCAAGCCGGTTCAGGTTGCCCAGCGAGGCCGGTGGGCCGCAAGTCCGGTTCGCGACTCCGGTCCCAAATCCGGTCGCAAGTCGGGTCCCGAGTCCGGTCGCAAGTCCGCAGGCCGTCAGCCGCCCCTGACGAGCAGCTCCATCTCGGTCTCCAGATTGCGGCGGGCCACGTGCTCCCAGCGCTCCTGACCGTACGGGGTACGGAACAGCCGCGGCAGGCCCAGGAGTTGACGCAGTACCTCGGCGCGTCCCTCCAGGAACGGACCGTCCGGTACGAAGTCGTACTCCTGACGTACCGCGGCAGCATACTGCGCGTACTCGCCGGGCGAACCCGCAAGCACGGCGAGGTCGGCGTCGCAGAGCAGCTCCCCGTTGAGGTCGCCGGGCGCCGGGTCGTGAGTGACGGTCAGCCGCACCAGCCGCGCCACCTCGTCGGTACGGGACCGCGGCACTCCGGCCTCGGGCAGGGCGCGTTCGGCGAGGGCGGCGCTGCGCTCCTCGTTCTCGCTGCGGTCGGGCCGGTAGACGGCGTCGTGGAACCAGGCCGCGAGCAGCACGGCGTCGACGTCGGCTCCGGGCGTGTGCGGGGCGAGTTCGTCTACGCGGTTGAGCACGTCCAGGAGATGGTCGACGGTGTGATAGCGGCGCTGCGGCTCCGACCACCGCTCGATCAGCTTCACGCCGTACGGATCGGGGTCCGGCTCGGGCTCGCCGTCGCGGGCGCTGACGAGCAGCGCGTTCCACCGGGAGAGCAGGCGGTCGTGAATCCGCCGGTCGCGGATCCGCCCCTCGGAACCGGGCGGCCCGGCGCCGCTCCCGGGGCCTTCGTCGGGCTCAGTC
This sequence comes from Streptomyces sp. HNM0575, assembly GCF_012726265.1. Classification (GTDB taxonomy): domain Bacteria; phylum Actinomycetota; class Actinomycetes; order Streptomycetales; family Streptomycetaceae; genus Streptomyces. Next base: position 124,831 of record NZ_JAASAG010000006.1, read on the forward strand.
ATCGGATGTCTCGGTCGTCGTCATGGGCGCGATTGTCCCTTGTGACGCCGCATGTGCCGTAGGGGTGGTCGAACGGGGGCGGGAACCGACGGCCGCCGAGGCCTTCCGGGACCGTGACCAGCGAGGATCCCCCGCGGAGCGCGCGAGGCGTCCTCGACGGTGCGCCTCGCGCGAGCGACCGCCCGGCGTCCGTGCCGGCGGCTACATGGACGGTTTGAGGACCACGAAGTCCGCGCCGAACGGATCGAGGCAGACCGCCATGCGTCCGACGCCCTCCGCGTCCTCCGGGCCCATGACCACATTGCCCCCGAGCTCGGTCACCCTCGCGATGGTCGCGTCGCAGTCGGTGGTGTGGAAGACCGGGTGCCAGAAGGGCTTGCCCCCGGCCAGGGCGAGGGCCTCGGGCGGGACCTCCATCAGACCGCCGTGCATCCGCTCCTGCGGGGCGCCTGCCGGGCCGAGGATCGTGTACGTGCCGCCCTGGTCGCCGGGCATCGGCATGTCCGTGAACTCCCAGCCGTACAGCCCCTTGTAGAACTCCTTCGCACGGGCGGCGTCCGTCGTGTACAGCTCCACCCACATCAGCGAGCCGGGCTCGTCGACGACCTCCAGGCCCGCCGTCTTGCCCGGCTGCCAGGCGGCGAACTGGGCGCCCTGCGGATCGGTGAACTGCGCCATCCGTCCCTGGTCGTTGACGTCGAAGGGGTCGACGCGGACCGAGCCTCCCGCCTGGCGGACCGTCGAGGACGCGGCCTCCAGATCGGGCGTGCTGAAGTAGATCATCCAGGCCGGGCGGGCGCCCTCGTCAAGCGGGCCGAGAGCGGCCACGGAGCGGCCCTCGGACTTGAAGAAGCCGAACTCCTCCTCGCCCGAACCGAAGGGCTGGAACGTCCAGCCGAACACCCCGCCGTAGAACGTCTTCGCGGCAGCCGAGTCCCGCACGCCGAGGTCGAGCCAGCACGGGGAGCCCACGGAATAGTCAGTGGTGATCATGGTGATTCCCTTCGGAGGTCCGCACGATGACGGCTGACAGGAATCAGGCTCCCACCGCCCACTGACAATCGCTCGCCGAGCGAACGGGGCCCCCTTCGCTCGGGGCCCCCGCCGCCCCTCGGCCCGGCACCCAACCGCCCGGACCCGCCGGGGACCGGGCCGCCCGGCGGCCCCGCTCAGCTCCGCGAACCCGGCCCGCGCGTGCTCTCCCGCGGCTGTAGCACCGTACGCAGCACCACCGTCTGCAACGGCTTGTCCGAGCCCGCCAGCCGGTCCTGGAGCAGTGCCGCGGCGGAGGCGCCCAGATCGTAGGAGGGCAGCTGGACGGTGGTCAGCGGCGGCCTGACCAGGGACGCCCAGGGGACGTCGCCGAAGGAGAGGATGCCGAAGTCCGGGGGCTCGATGCCCGTTTCGCGCAGGGCCTTGAGCGCGCCGACGGTCATCAGGTTGTTGGCGACGAAGACGGCGTCCGGGCGCGTACGGAGCGCGAGCAGCTCGCGCATGGCCGCGTACCCGCCGTCGACGCGGAAGTCGGCGTGCCGGGTGTGGGCGCGAGTCCACTCGTCGGGGACGCCGGACTCGTGCATCGCGGCGCGGTACCCGGCGAGGCGGTCCTCGGACGTGGAGGCGCCCGCGGGGCCGGTGATGCAGGCGACCCTGCGGTAGCCGCGTTCGAGGAGGTGGGCGGTGGCGTCCTCGCCGCCGTGCTGGTTGTCGACCATGACCGCGTCGACGGCGGCGGCGCGGGGGCGCCGGTCGACGGCGACCACGGGCATGCCGCGGGCGGCGAGCGGCGACAGATCGGTGCGCTTGCGGGAGGCGGCGGCGACGATCACGCCGGCCATCTGCTCGGCGAGGGCGATGTCGAGGTAGCGGCGCTCCTTGTCCACGTCCTCGTCGGTGTTGCACAGCACCACGGAGAGATTGGTGCGCTGCGCGGCGTCCTCGACGCCGCGGGCGAGGGAGGTGAAGAACGGGTTCTCGATGTCGGGGATGAGCAGGCCGATGACGCTGGCGCGCTGCATGCGCAGCGAGCGGGCCACCCGGTTCGGCGAGAAGCCGAGTTCGGCCGCCGCCCTGCGGACGCGCTCGGCCCGCTCCGAGGTGACCCGGCCGCCGTTGAAGACCCGGGAGACGGTCGCGGGGGAGACCCCGGCGGCCTGTGCCACATCGCTGATGTTCGCCACCGGGACTCCTTCACATGCTGCGCACCGGCCGGCCGGAGCCGCTGTGCCCAACCTCTTGACACCTTCTGCGGTGAACCCTACGTTCGCGTGAAATGGATTTCAACAGGAGCCGGGAACGGGCCTGTTGAGGCCTGCCGATCCGGCTTCCGCTGTCCCCGTCTTCCTCCCGCTCGTCCTACTCGAACCCCTCCGCCGCCCCCATCGATGGGTACGGGACTCGTACGGCAAGACAAGAAATCGATTTCACATCCCATGGCACCGCCGCCACCGCGCTTTCACACACGGAGTGTTCATGCTCGACGAGCTGGCCAGGCGTACGGACAAGATCACCCGCTCCGTCAGTCCGGAGAACTTCACCGGCGCCAAGGGCGCGGGCGGCCGGGCCACCGAGGGTACCGGCGCGCGTGCGGCCGGTGCGCTGGGCCGGGGCTGGAAGATATCGCCGAGCATCGAGATCGCCCCGGGTGAGACGGCCGAGCTGGCCGACGTCGCGGGGCCGGGCACCGTACGGCACATCTGGTGCACGACGGCGCCGCACCGGGCCTGGCGCGGCACGCTGCTGCGGGCGTACTGGGACGGTGCCGCGGACCCCGCGGTCGAGGTGCCGCTCGGCGACTTCTTCTGCAACGGCTGGAACGTCTTCAGCCAGGTCTCCTCGCAGCCGGTCGCCGCGAATCCGAACGGCGGCTTCAACTCGTACTGGCCGATGCCCTTTCACGACCGCGCCCGCTTCACGCTGGAGAACCTCTCCGCCGAGACCGTCACGCTCTACTACCAGATCGACTACGAGTCGGGCGCCGTCCCCGCCGACTCCTGCTACCTGCACGCCCATTGGCGCCGCAGCAGGCCCGTGCCGCACGGGCAGACGCACACCCTGCTGGAGGGCGTCGAGGGGCGCGGGCAGTACGTGGGGACGTATCTGGCCTGGGCGGCGAACAGCCCCGGCTGGTGGGGCGAGGGCGAGGTGAAGTTCTACCTCGACGGGGACACGGACTTCCCCACGATCTGCGGCACCGGCACGGAGGACTACTTCGGCGGCGCCTGGAACTTCGACGTCGAGGGGCAGGGCTACACCGCGTACACCACGCCGTATCTGGGGCTGAACCAGATCCTGCGGCCGGACGGGCTCTACGCGAGCCAGCAGCGGTTCGGGATGTACCGGTGGCACGTCCCCGACCCGGTCCGCTTCGCCGAGGACCTGCGGGTGACCGTCCAGTCCCTCGGCATCGGGCCCGGCAACGGCAACGGGCTGCCGCACCGCTACCGGCCGACGAGCGACGACATCGCCTCGACCGCGCTGTTCTACCTGGACGCGCCGGTCTCGTCGGGGCGGCCCGCCGCCCCCGGACTTCTCGAACTCGAAGTGGACTAGGGGGAGTCACGGCCATGGAGACGAATCCCCTCGGGACGATGACCCGGCGACGGCTGGTCGCCGCCGGCGCCGCCGGAGCGGCGGCGGCCCTCACCTCCGGCTGCGGCGGCGGCAGTCCGGGCCGCGACGGCGGCACGCTGAGCTTCTGGAACTTCTACGCGCCGCAGCACTCCGAGGATCCGGCGCTGAACGCGCAGAGCAAGTGGTTCACGGACCTGGTGGCCGAGTGGAACCGGACGCACAGCACCCGTATCGAGCTGCTCTACATGCCGCCGCCGACGTATCAGAACGGCTCGAAGCTGCCCACCGCGTTCGCCGCGGGCGAGGGTCCGGACATCTTCCTCGCCAGCCCCGGCGACTTCCTGCGCTACTACAACGGCGGCGTGCTCGCCGACCTCACCCCGTACATGGACAGGCGGGCCCTCGACGACTACCACCCCGACACGCTCGCCAGCCGCACGGTCGACGGCAAGGTCTACGCCCTGCCCATGGAGGTCGAGCCGCTGGTCGTCTACTACGACAAGCGCGTCTGGGAGAAGAAGGGCCTCTCGGAGGGCGACATCCCGGCCACCTGGGACCAACTCCTCGACGTCGGCGAGAAGTTGACGACGAAGACCCGGGCGGGGCTCGTGCTCAAGACGCTGCCCGGCTACCTCCAGAACTTCCTCTGGTATTCGTGGATGTGGCTCGGCGGCGGCGACGTGCTCGACGAGCAGGGGAACGTCACCGCAGGCTCCCGCCCCGTACGCCAGGCCCTCCAGCTGTGGCAGGACGCGGTGCGCAGCGGCATCACGCCCACGACGGCGCCCGCGGGCGACGACATGGTCTCCGGCTTCAAGGCCGGCCGCGCCGGGATGTGGCACAGCGGCATCTGGGAGATCGCGAGCCTCAAGGCGTTCGCGCCGGACTTCGAGTACGGGATGTTCAAGCATCCGCTGCCGCCCGGCGGCCGCTACACCACCGCGCTGGGCGGCTGGTCCTTCTGCGCCAACGCCAAGGGGCGCAACCCGCAGGCCGCGGCCGAGTTCTGCGGCTGGGCGCTCGGGACGATGGAGGACGAGTGCGTCGACCGGATCACCGACTGGTGCATCGGGGCCAAGCGCGACATCGCACCGCGCAAGTCGGCGCTGCGGCGCGGCACCGACCGGGGCGGCTACGACGACTGGGCCATGAAGTACATGAAGGACGAGGTCTTTCCCGGCGGCCGCCCCGAGCCGCGCTATCCGCCCGTCGTCTACAAGGCGATGTCGGACGCCATCCAGGGCTCGATGCTCGCGGGCCGCGACGTCGGCGGGGAGGCGGACCGCGCCGCGCAGTCCGTCGAGGCGTACGTGCGCAGCTACAAGGGGGCGAGCCTCATATGACCCTGTCCGATATGGCCCGGACCGGTGCCGCCGGGTCCGGGACCGACAGCTCCGGCGGGCGGGCGCCCAGCGGCCGTGCGCCCGTCCGCCGGCTCAGCCGCCGGCAGCGCGAGTGGATCGCCGCGGGGCTCTTCATCGCGCCGGACGCGCTGGGGCTGGCGCTCTTCGTCGGCGTGCCGATGGTGCTGTCGGTGGTGCTGAGCTTCTTCCAGGTCAGCGGCTTCGGCTCGTACGAGTTCGTGGGGCTCGGCAACTACGCGCGGATGATGGACGATCCGCTGTTCTGGGAGTCCATGCGCATCACGGGGATCTATGTCGTGGTCCTCGTACCCACGCTGTTCGTGGTGAGCCTGGGGCTGGGGCTGCTGATCCGGCAGCGGATACCGGGCGTCGGCGTCTTCCGGACGCTGTTCTTCCTGCCGTATGTGATCAGCCTCGTCGTCGTCGGCCTGCTGTGGCAGTTCATGCTCGACGACCAGGTCGGGGTGGTGAACCAGTCGCTGCGCGCGGCCGGTTTCGAGGGGCACGCCTGGCTGGGCGACCCCTCCACCGCGCTCTACGCCGTCATCGCCGTCTTCGTCTGGGTGATGATGGGCTACTACATGATCATTTTCCTTGCGGGGCTCCAGGAGATCCCCAGGGAGTACTACGAGGCGGCGCGCATCGACGGCGCCGGGCCCTGGACGCAGTTCCGCACCATCACGTGGCCGCTGCTGAGGCCGACCAGCTTCTTCGTGCTGCTGATGTCGACGGTCGCCGCGATCACCGGCGGCTTCGAGCTGATCTTCGTGCTCACCAAGGGCGGACCGGCCAACAGCACCTCGCTGGCGATCTTCTACATCTACCAACAGGCCTTCGTCTTCGGGGAGTACGGCTACGCAGCCGCCATGGGCACGGTCCTGGTGCTGGTGATGCTCGCCTGCTCGGCGTTGATCTTCAAGGCGACCAGGGGCGGGAGGTTCGACGATGAAGGCTAGCCCGGTGCGGGCCCGTTGGGGGCTGACGGCGCTCACGGCGTTGCTGGCGGCGGCCGCGTTCTTCCCCGTCCTGTGGATGGTCTCGGCCTCGCTGAAGCCGCGCGACGACGTCAACGACGGGCGCCTGATCCCGCACGACGCGACCCTCGGCAACTTCGTGTACGTCTTCACCGAAGTGCCCTTCGCGCGCTACCTGCTGAACAGCTTCCTGATCTCGGCCGTCGTCACCGTCGTGGCGCTGTTCCTGCACTCGATGGCCGCCTACGCGCTGGCGCGGCTGCGCTTCCCGGGCCGCGAGGCGGTCTTCACGGTGATCTTCTCCACCCTGCTGATCACGGCGCCCGTGGTGCTGATCCCGCTGTTCGTCGTCGTACGGCGGCTGGGGATGCTCGACAGCTACGCGGGGCTGATCGTCCCCGCGATCTTCAACGCGTTCGGGATCTTCCTGCTGCGGCAGTTCTACCTTCAGCTGCCGCGTGAGCTGGAGGAGGCCGCGATCATCGACGGCTGCGGCCACTGGCGCGTCTACCGGTCCGTCGTGCTGCCGCTGTCCCGGCCCATACTCTCCGCGCTGGCGATCTTCTTCTTCCTCGCCAACTGGAACTCCTTCCTCTGGCCGCTGGTCGCCACCAACGACCCGGACCTGACGGTCGTGCAGCTCGCGATCAGCTCGTTCCAGTCGCAGTACGCGGCCAGTTGGAACTACATACTCGCCGCGGCCGTGGTCGCGGCGGCCCCGATGCTGGTCCTCTTCTTCGGCTTCCAGCGCCAGATCGTCGAATCCGTGAAGACGTCCGGCCTGAAGTAGGCGGCCCGTACGGCAAGCACCCACCCGGCAAGCACCCACCCGACAAGCACCCACCTGGCAAGAATCCACCGCACGACGTCTGGAGGAACTCCATGGCACGCATCGGTCTGCTCCCGGTCACCGACGGCCGCGACTATGTGCAGCGCGACGTCCACGACCACGTGGAGCGGTCCGCGGCCCGGCTCGCCGGCGTGCTGCGGGAGGCGGGACACGAGGTGTTCGTCTCCCCCGAGCAGGTCGGCAGCAACGCTCTCGCCGTCTCACAGGCGCGCTGGCTGGCAGACCGGCACCCGGACATCACGATCCTCCACCACTCCGTGTGGACCTTCCCGCACTTCACCGCGCTGGCCGCCGAGTCCACCCCCGGGCCGCTGCTGCTCGTGGCCAACATCGATCCCCAATTCCCGGGCATGGTCGGCATGCTGGCCGGCGGCGGCGCCCTCGACCAGCTGGGCCGTACGCACGCACGCGCGTGGGGCGACCTGGACGACCCCGCCGTACGCGAGCGGATACTGAGCCACGTGCGGGCCGCGGCGGCGGTGACCGGCCTGCGCGGCTCGACCTTCGGCCGGATCGGCGGACGCCCGATGGGGATGTACACAGCCACCGCGAACACCGACCAGTGGATGAGGACCTTCGGCGTCGACGTCGAGGAGATCGACCAGTGGGAGGTCGTACGGCGCAGCGAAAACGCCGGGCAGTCGCGCGTCACCGCCGCCCGTGAATGGCTGGAGAGGCACGCCGCCGCCGTCCGCTACGACGGCGACCGCCTCACCCCGCAGCTGCTGGAGCGGCAGATCCGCACGTACTACGCGATGCGCGAGCTGATCGACGAATGGAACCTGGACTTCTCCGGGATCAAGGGCCAGCCCGAACTGACCGCGAACTTCTGCACGATGGACATCGCCGAGGCCTTCCTCAACGACCCCTACGACTGGGAGGGCCCGAAGGACACCCATGTCACCTCCACCGAGGCCGACATGGACGCCGCGCTGACCATGCAGATCCTGAAGCTGCTCACGGGCGACCCGGTGCTCTTCGCCGACGTGCGCCACTACCACGCCGACAAGGACGTCTGGGACCTGTGCAACTCGGGCCAGCACGCCACCTGGTACGCGGCGCGCTCCGACGACCCGGCGGAGAACCTGCGGCACGTCACGCTGCACCCGGAGGTCTTCTACTTCCCGGCGGGCGGCGCGTCCGTGCAGCACCTCGCCGCCCCGGGTCCCATGACCTTCGCGCGGCTGACCCGGCAGGACGGCGCGTACCGGATGCACGTGATGCGGGGCGGCTTCGAGACGTACGACGACGAGACCAACGAGCGCATGATGCGGGCCTCCACGTGGGAGTGGCCGCACGCCTTCGCGTCGCTCGGCTGCGGTGCCGAGGAGTTCCTCTCCAGGTTCGGCGCCAACCACATCCACGCCGTGCCGGGCGACCACGTCGCGGAGCTGCGCGCCGTGTGCGGCCAACTCGGCATCCGCTACGACGGGTTCGGCGACGTGGCCGGTCCCGGCGGCGCGGCCGGTCCCGGCGGCGCGGCCGGTCCCGGGGGTGCGGCGGGTCCCGGGGGTGCGGATGCTGAGAGCGTGGTGCCATGACCCTCCTGCTCGGCATCGACATCGGCACCTCCAGCTCCAAGGGCGTACTGACCCGCGACGACGGGCAGTTCGTCGCACAGGCCGTGCGCGAGCACGCCACCTCCAGCCCGCGGCCCGGCTGGGTCGAGCACGACGCGGAGGAGGTGTGGTGGCGGGACTTCACCGGACTGGCCGCCGAACTGCTCGCCCACGCGCCCGCCGGTGAGCGCCTCGCGGGCGTCGGAGTCAGCGGCATCGGCCCGTGCCTGCTGCCCGCGGGCGACGCCGACGAGCCGCTGCGCCCCGCGATCCTCTACGGCGTCGACACCCGCGCGGGCGACCAGGTCGCCGAACTGACCGCCTGCTACGGCCCGGACGAGATCATGCGGCGCTGCGGCTCCGCGCTCACCAGCCAGGCCCTCGGCCCGAAGTTCGCCTGGGTGCGGCAGCGCGAGCCCGAGGTGTACGGGCGCATGCGCCGCTGGTACATGGCGAGTTCGTATCTCGTGCGGCGGCTCACGGGCGCGTATGTGCTCGACCACCACTCGGCCAGCCAGTGCGACCCGCTGCACGACCTGCGCGGCGGCGGCTGGATCGAGGAGTGGTGCGAGGAGGTCGCGCCCGGCCTGGAATGGCCCGAACTCGTGTGGCCCGCACAGGTGGTGGGCGAGGTGATCCCCGGCGCCGCCACGGCGACCGGCATCCCCGCGGGCACGCCCGTCGTAGCGGGCACGATCGACGCGTGGGCGGAGTCGGCGTCCGCCGGCGCGACCGCCCCCGGCGATCTGATGCTGATGTACGGGACGACGATGTTCCTGGTCGACGTGGTCGGCGAGCCGGTGCCCGACGTGCGGCTGTGGTCCACCGCCGGGGCGTACGAGGGCACTTACTGCCTCGCCGCGGGCATGGCCACCTCCGGCGCGATCACCGCCTGGCTGCGCGATCTGACCGGCGCCGGGTACGCGACCCTGACTGAGGAGGCGGCCGAACTGCCGCCCGGCGCCGAGGGGTTGCTGATGCTCCCGTACTTCGCGGGGGAGCGCACGCCGGTCTTCGACCCCGATGCCCGCGGCGTCGTCGCCGGGCTGACGCTGCGGCACGGCCGCGCCCATCTCTACCGTGCCGCGCTGGAGGCCACGGCCTTCGGCGTACGGCACAACCTCGCCGCCATGCGGGAGGCGGGCGGAGACCTGCGGCGGCTGGTGGCGGTCGGCGGCGGCGCACGGGACCTGTGGACGCAGATCGTCACGGACGTCACGGGGCTGGAGCAGTCCGTACCGCGCCACACCGTCGGCGCGGCCCACGGCGACGCGTTCCTGGCGGCGGTCGGCACGGGCCTCGCGCGCCGTGAGGACATCGCGGAGTGGAATCCGCACCGCTCGACGGTCGTCCCGGACCCGGATCGCGCCCGGATCTACGACGAGCTGTACGGGCACTACCTGGAGCTGTATCCCTCGACGCGCGAGGTGGTGCACGCGCTGGCGGCGCGTCAGCACGCCGACGGATGAGCGGCGCGGCGCGGCGGTGGCGCCCGCATCCGCGCCGCGGACGGGTGGGGGTGCGGGTGCGGGTATCCGCGGCCGTGCGTACGGCCGTGCGTATGGGCGTGGGCCCGGGGCGGGGCAGCGACGGCACCGCTGCGGGGCGGTCGCAGGGGCCGCTGGGTGCTGCCCGTGGTGTTGCTCTGCGGTGCGGCGGGCGTGCTGTTCGTCATCGGGTGGGTGGGGCAGCTCGACTGAGGAAAACTGAGGAACTCGCCTGAGGAAAGGGGTGCCCGCGGAACCTCAGCCGGGGAGGGCGGGCCGCCGCCGCGACGTCAACCCGCCCCGCTGTGCCCCGAGTTCACGCCTCCGCCAGCGCGTCCGGCAGCGGCGCCGAGTGCAGCACCGCCAGACCGGAGACCGCGCGGGTCAGGCACACATAGAGCCTGCGCAGTCCCGTACGGAGGTCCGGCTCCGCCGCGGTGATCGCTGCGGGCTCGTCCAGCACCACGTGGTCGTACTCCAGGCCCTTGGCCAGCGTCGCCGGTACGAGGGTGAGCCGGGAGCCCTCGCTGGTCTCCGTGCCCGGCGCGAGATGCGGCAGCCCGGCGGCCTCCAGCGCACGGGCCAGCGCGGGCGTCCGGGACTCCGCCGCGATCAGCCCGACGGAGCCCTCCCGCCGCAGCGCCGCACGGCACGCCTCGACGACGGCGGCGTCCAACTCGCCCTGCGGGCAGGCGCGTACGGAGAAGTCCCCCGGCGACTCGCGGATCGACGTGGCCTCCCTCAGCAGGGGAGCGATCTCGGGCAGCAGCCGGGAGGCGTAGGCGATGACCTGACGCGGCACACGGAAGCCGAGCGTCAACTCCTCGACGGCGGCGGCCGGTTTGCCCAGATGGCGCAGCGCCTCCTCCCAACTCGCCGTCGCCCACGGGGTGGTGCCCTGGGCGATGTCGCCGAGCACGGTCACCGAACCGGTGGAGCAGCGGCGGCCCACCGCCCGGTACTGCATGGGCGACAGGTCCTGCGCCTCGTCCAGCACCACATGCCCCAGCGAACTCGTGCGGCTGACAAGGTCGTTGACCTCGTCCACGAGCACGGCGTCGGCCTCCGACCAGGGCGCGGAGCGGACCCCGCGGGCCGGCTTCGCCCACAGCACCGCCTGCTGCTCCTCCTCCGTGAGGATCCCCTCGGCCTGCTCGGCGAGGAACTCCGCGTCGGAGAGCAGACGCAGCACCAGCTTCGCCGGGTCCACCGCCGGCCAGCAGGCCTTCACCACGGCCTTCACCGCGGCGTTCCGGGCGACCGCGTCCTGCACCCGGTCGTCCGGGGCCTCGCCCGCCTGCTCCATGCGCACCAGCACCGCGTGCGCGATGCGCTGCGGAAGGGCCTCGCGCGCCGCCCCGTACCGGATGTCGCGGTTCAGCAACTCCTCGATCAGCTCGGTCAGTTCGTACGCCGGGACCCGCCAGCGCCGCGAGCCCCGCACCACCACGCACGGCTCCTGCGGCATGCTCACCCCGGAACGCACCGCGCGGCGCAGCACCTTCGCCATCCGCGCGTCGCCCTTGACGCCGGCTGCTGCGGCAACGTCCTCGCCGCGCACCGGGACGTGCGCCACCAGGTCCGTGACCGTCGCCTGCCGCACCGACATCTCGCCGAGCGCGGGCAGCACCTGCTCGATGTAGTGCAGGAACGAGGAGTTGGGGCCGACGACGAGGGTGCCGGTGCGGGCCAGCCGCTCGCGGTGCGTGTAGAGCAGATACGCGACACGGTGCAGCCCGACCGCGGTCTTGCCGGTGCCGGGCGCGCCCTGCACGCACAGGGAGCCCTCGATCCCCGCCCGTACGATCTCGTCCTGCTCGGGCTGGATCGTCGCGACGATGTCCCGCATGGGGCCGACGCGGGGGCGCTCGATCTCCGCCTGGAGCAGCCGGGACGCGGTCCCGGCCCCGGCGGGGTCGGTCAGGTCCTCGTCCTCGTACGCGGTCAGTTCGCCGCCCGCGTAGCCGAAGCGGCGGCGCATCGCGACGTCCTGGGGGTCCTTCTTCGACGCTCGGTAGAACGGCTGGGAGACCGGCGCCCGCCAGTCGATCACCATCGGGTCGCCGTCCGTGTCGTGGACGTGACGGCGGCCGATGTAGAAGCTCTTGTCCGTCACGTAGTCGAGGCGGCCGAAGAAGAGCGGGGCGTGGGCGAGATCGGCGAGCGAGTCGATGCGTGCTTCGAGATCGGCGCGCAGCGTCTCGGCGTTGACCCAGTTGGCCGTGACGTCGCTGATGTCGAGGGCTTCGGCGTCGGCGCGCATGGCGCGCAGCGCGGCGCGGGAAGCGGCCAGATGAGCCCGTTCGCCGTCGAGGGGATTGCGGGCGTGGCCGGAGTGGGCAGGGGCGGACACGGTGTTGCCTCCAGGCGCGGTGCGGCGCGGCACGGCACGAAGCGGCGGTACGAAGCGGCGTTCGCGGTGCGCGGTGTGTGCGGGTGGGGAAGGATGGCCGACCGGTTGCCGAGCGGTCGGAGTCCTCCCGGGCCCGTAGGCGGGAGGCGGCAGACGCGGAAGCCTAGTGCCGCCGTGGCCGGTCGGGCCAATGGATTTCCCGTACGGAGAAGGGACTTCTCGCCGGGAGACCGTGTACGGCTCGGACACGGCTCGTGCAAGGGTTCACGCGCAGGGGTTCGTGTACGGGGGCGCGTCCACGGGGCCCGGGACCTTCGGAAGGGAGAGACGGCGCAGGTGACACGGCGGCCGGACGCAGACGGCGGGCAGGCACGAGCCCGGCACTCGGACACCAACGGGGGCGGCGGGACCGGCGGGAGCACCGGCTGGAGACCCGGCGAGAGCACCGGCGGCAGGACCGGCGAGTGCACCGGCTGGAGAACCGGCGGCAGGAGCGGCACACGGGGCGGGACGCTCGCCGCCGCGGGGCTTCTCGCACTCTCGCTCGCCGCGCTAGCCGTGCTCTGCGCCGTGCAGCGCTACCCGATGGCGGACCTGCTGGTCTACCGCGCGGAGGGCGCGGCCGTGGCAGGCGGGCGCGACCTCTACGGCTTCACGGTCACCGCCTGGCATCTCCCGGCGACCTATCCGCCGTTCGCAGCCCTGCTGTTCGTGCCCACGGTGTGGCTCTCCCCCGCCGTCACCAAGGTCGCCTTCCTCGTCGGCAACGCCCTTCTGCTCGCGCTTCTCGTCCACCTCTCGCTGCGCCTCGCGGAGGACGTCCCGTACGAGGGCGCCCGCGACACCCATCACGGCACCCCGCCCGAAGCGGAGCCCAGCACCTCGCCCGGCTCGGAGCCCGGCGCCCCGCCCGACGCGAAACCCGGGGTCCCTCGTCGCACCCGCCGCTGGAGCCGCACCGCCGTGCTGCTCGCCGTCACCGCAGTCGCCCTGTGGCTGGAGCCCGTCTTCCAGACGCTCGTCTTCGGCCAGATCAACCTGCTGCTCGTCTGCCTCGTCCTGTGGGACATGGGACGCCCCGACGGTGCCCGCGCCAAGGGCCTGGCCGTCGGCGTCGCCTCCGGCATCAAGCTCACGCCCGCGGTCTTCGCCGTGCACCTGCTGCTGACCGGACGGGTACGCGCGGGCCTCACCGCGCTCGCAGGCTTCGCCGGCACGGTGCTGGCCGGAGCGCTCGTACTGCCGTCCGCCAGCTGGGAGTTCTTCACCCGGCGGGTCTTCGAGACGGCGAGGGTCGGCAAGGCGTGGATCGTCGACAACCAGTCGTTGCAGGGGCTCGTCGCCCGGCTCGCGCACACCGCGGACCCCGGCCTGCTCTGGCTGCTGCCCGCCGCTGCCGCCGCCGCGGGCGGCCTGGTGCTGGCCCGCCACGTGCACCTGCGGCACGGGCAGCCCGCGTGGGCGCTGATGGTCAGCGCGTTCACGGCGCTGCTCGTCTCCCCGATCAGCTGGTCCCACCACTGGGTGTGGTGCGTGCCGCTGCTGGTGCTGCTGGCGGCCGAGCGGGCACGGCTCGGAGCCGGCCAGGGCGCGGTGCTCGCGCTCGCGGCGGTCTTCTCGGCCCGCACGCTGTGGCTCGTACCGAAGCACGGCGACGGCGATCTGCGGCTGGCCTGGTGGCTCCAGCCGTTCGCCTCGCCGTACGCGCTGCTGACGCTGGGCCTGCTCGCCGCGGCGGCCGTGCGCTGCTACTCGGTCTCGCTGTCCGGCGCGGCCTCGGGCTGGGCGGTCAGCAGGTCCTGGGAGTCGACGATGCGGTAGGCGTAGCCCTGTTCGGCGAGGAAGCGCTGCCGGTGTGCGGCGAAGTCCTGGTCGATGGTGTCCCGGGCGACGACGGAGTAGAAGCGCGCCTCGTGGCCGTCGGCCTTCGGACGCAGGATGCGGCCCAGCCGCTGCGCCTCCTCCTGGCGTGAGCCGAAGGTGCCGGAGACCTGGATGGCGACGGTCGCCTCCGGCAGGTCCACGGAGAAGTTGGCGACCTTGGAGACGACGAGGGTGCTCAACTCGCCCGTGCGGAAGGCGTCGAAGAGCTTCTCGCGCTGCTTGTTGGTGGTGTCGCCCTTGATGACGGGCGCGCCGATGTGCTCGCCCAGCTCGTCGAGCTGGTCGATGTACTGCCCGATCACCAGCGTCTGCTGGCCCTCGTGCCGCCGCACCAGCGCCTCGGTCACGCGGCGCTTGCTGTCGGTGGTGGCGCAGAAGCGGTACTTCTCCTCGGTCTCGGCCGTCGCGTACGCCAGCCGCTCGGAGTCGGTGAGGCTCACCCGCACCTCGACGCAGTCGGCCGGCGCGATGTAGCCCTGCGTCTCGATCTCCTTCCACGGCGCGTCGAAACGCTTCGGGCCGATGAGGGAGAAGACGTCCGACTCCCGGCCGTCCTCGCGTACGAGCGTCGCGGTCAGACCGAGGCGGCGGCGCGCCTGGAGGTCCGCGGTGAACTTGAAGACGGGCGCCGGCAGCAGATGCACCTCGTCGTAGATGATCAGGCCCCAGTCGCGGGAGTCGAACAGCTCCAGATGCGGATAGACGCCCTTCCGCTTCACCGTCACCACCTGGTACGTGGCGATGGTGACAGGCCGGATCTCCTTGCGGGTGCCGCTGTATTCGCCGATCTCCTCCTCGGTGAGCGACGTACGGCGCACCAGCTCCGACTTCCACTGCCGCGCCGCGACCGTGTTGGTGACCAGGATCAGCGTCGTCGCCTGCGCCTGCGCCATCGCGCCCGCGCCCACCAGCGTCTTGCCCGCGCCGCAGGGCAGCACGACCACGCCGGAGCCGCCGTGCCAGAAGCCCTCGACGGCCTGCTGCTGGTACGGGCGCATCGACCAGTCGCCCTCCTCCAGGGCGACGGGGTGCGCCTCGCCGTCCACGTAACCGGCCAGGTCCTCCGCGGGCCAGCCCAGCTTCAGCAGCACCTGCTTGATCTGCCCGCGCTCGGAGGGATGCACGGCGACGGTGTCCTCGTCGATCCGCGCACCGGTGAGCGGCTGGATCTTCTTCGACCGCAGCACCTCCTCCAGCACCGGGCGGTCGCTGCTCTCCAGCACCAGCCCGTGCGAGGGGTGCTTGAGCAGGCGCAGCCGCCCGTATCGCGCCATCGTCTCGGCTACGTCGACGAGCAGGGCGTGCGGCACCGGGTACCGGGCGTGCGCGACGAGCGCGTCGATGACCTGCTCGGCGTCATGCCCCGCGGCACGTGCGTTCCACAGGCCGAGCGGCGTGAGGCGGTAGGTGTGGATGTGCTCGGGCGCCCGCTCCAGTTCCGCGAAGGGAGCGATGGCGCGGCGGCACTCGTCCGCCTGCTCGTGGTCGACCTCCAGCAGCAGCGTCTTGTCGCTCTGGACGATCAGCGGCCCACCGTTCACTCGTGCTTCCTCCGTCTCGCGCGCCGTTCGCTCCGGGTGCGTCCGGGTCAAACGTCCAGTGTGCCCCATGGGTCCACACGGGCGCCTGCCGTGCGTGTGGCCACGCATGAGGTGCAAGCGCCTATACGGTTATACGTCCGCACACAAGGTGTAGTGGTCCGTATGAGATGCGTGACCGTTTCCGAGGGGCGCGTTGAACGGAACTGACGAAGGAGAGCGACCGGGATGGCGACGAAAGTTGCGGTAACCGGGCACATGGAGCTGTCCGAGGAGACGGTGCCGCTGGTACGGGCGGAACTGGAGCGCCTGCTGCGGATGTTCGAGCCCTCGGGGCTCGTGGGTCTGTCGTGTGTGGCCGCGGGCGCGGACTCACTCTTCGCGGAGTCGGTCCTGGCGGCGGGCGGACGGCTGGTGGCGGTGCTGCCCAGCCGCGACTACCGGCAGGCCACCGTGAAACCGGAGCACGCGGAGACCTACGACCGGCTCACCGCGGCGGCGGACGAGGTGATCGTGCTGCCGTACGCGAACGCCGACCGCAAGGCCTACGAGGCGGCGAACGCGGTGCTGCTGGAGCGCGCCGACCGGCTGGTCGCCATCTGGGACGGCCAGCCGGGCTCGGAGGAGAAGGCGGGCACGACGTCGGACATCGTCACGGGGGCGCGGAACGCCGGGCTCGCCGTCGACGTCGTGTGGCCCGCGGGCGCCTCACGCGGCTGAACGGACCCCCACCACACGAACCCCCGCCACACGAACCCTCACCACCCGACGACCCAGCACCCCCTTCCGGAGGCTCCGGGAGGGGGTGCCTCTTCAACCGCCGCCGCCGGGGGTGCTTCCCGCCCCGGGGCCGTCCCGTTCCCCGAAGTCGGCCTCGGCGTCCGCGAGTTCGGCGATCACTTGTGCGTGGCACGCCTCGGGGACGCACCAGCAGCCCAGCCTGCGGCCGCGTAGCTCCGGCAGCAGCGCGAGCAGGTCCTCGCGGCCCAGCAGATGCGCGCGGTATCTCTCCAGGACCTCGTCCCTGGTGCCGTCGCGCCCCGGGCGGAAGGGGCTCGCCAGCGGCGAGCCCTCCAGGTGCCAGCCGCCGCGGTGCATGGGACGGCCGACGTAGACGACGTCGGCGAAGCCGGGGTCGTCGCGGTGGCCCTTGAGGTTCACCACCGTCGTGGGCCGCCGTTTCACGCCAGTTCCGCGACGCCGGTGATCCGGTGCAGCGGATATGTGCGGACCTCGTCGGCGGTGTGGTCGTACGCCGTGACGAGTCCGCCCTCCACCTTCACCGGTGCGATCACGCGCCGGCTGGCGGCGCCGTCGGCGTTGACGTAGCCGATCCACAGCGCCTCGCCCGACACCGCCGCCGAACGCATCGTGGCGATCGTGTCCGCCGACGTCGTACGCGGCAGGGGCCCGCCGGAGGCGTCCTGTGTCTTGGGCCCGCGCCCCGGCGGCCTGGCCGCCCTGGTCTCCGCGTTCGCCGCGTGGTCGCCGGCCCTGATAGCCCGCACGGCGGCGGTCAGCAGCGCCGCGTCCGGCACGGGCGGCCCGTCGGGCACCGGCTCGGGCGGGGTGCGCGGCGGTGTGCGGTGGGCGTCGGCGCGGGCGATCAGCACATCGCCCTCAGCGGACTCGGCGGCCGGTGCGTACCCCATCTCCCGTAGTTTCGCGAGCAGTTGGTCCGGCGGCAGCGGCGAGGCGAGCACCGTGGGCGCGAGCAGCCGCAGCCGCATCGGCGCCGAGCGCCTGTCGGCGGTGATCTCGGTGAGCAGCGCGTCGTCGTCGCAGCGTACGTACGAGGACGCGGCGCCGACGCGCAGCCTGCCGTGCCTGCGGGCGACGTCGTCCACGAGGTAACTCAGCGGCTGCGGCACGGGAGTTCGCGAGTGCGCGGCGAGAAACGCGTGGATGTCGCTCGCGGTGCGGCCCGCGTCGAGCGCGCGGCGCACGGAGCCCGGCGTGAAGCGGTACACGGTGGCGCCCCCCTTGGACTCGACGTCGGCCAGGACGTCCAGCATGGCGGCGAGCGGGCGCTGAAGCGGGCCGGGCGCGACCGCCGTCAGATCGGCCTGGAGCAGGATGTGGTCCAGCGGCTCGGGCAGGAGCGGCGCGAGGCGGCCCGCGGCCCTGGCCGCGGCGGCCTCCAGCTCGGCCGCGGTGCGGCTGCCGCCGTCCGGCGCCACCAGTTCACGCGCGTACGAGGCGAGCGCGCCGCGCCCCGTCAGCCCCAGCAACTCGGCCTCGTGCAGGGCCCATTCGGCCAGCTGCGTGCGCAGGTCGCCCGAAGCCGCCCCCGCCGCGCCGCCGGTGCCGCGCAGCGGGCGCTCCCAGCGCAGCCGCTCCAGGACGGAGTGGCGCGTGGGGGCCGAGCCGGGTTCGAGGGCGGCGAGCAGCTCCAGGGTGCGGCGGCGCACATCGGCGGCGAGGCCGCGGTCGAGGCCCTGGCCGAGCGCGGCGAGACCGCGTCCCTTGGCGTCGCGGGTGCCGACCAGGCCCGGTACGCGGGTGCCGTGCAGCCAGCGCAGCACGATCCGGGACCAGCGCTCGTGCGCGGGGCGGGCCAGCCACTCGTCGTAGGCGGGCGTCGGCGCGTACCCCTCGTCGGGCTCGCTGTCGGACGCCGACAGGCCCGCGGTGTAGGCGAGTTCGACCCAGAAGGCCGCCGTCGGCTCCGGCAGGTCGAGCGCGGCGGCGCTGCGCTTGAGGTCCCGTACGCCGAGGCCGCCCGCGCGCAGCACGGACGGCGGGTCGCTCTCCCAGTCGGACAGCAGATCCTCCAGCGTGCCGAGCGCGGCCAGCGCCTGCCCCGCGGCCGTCTCGTCGACGGCCTCCGGCGGATACTCGCGGCGCACCGCGGGCGGCGGGGCGAGCGGCTCCACGTCGCGGTGCGCACGCCCGCCGCGCAGATGCAGGGCGACCTCGCGGGGCAGCACGACGGTGCGCGGCGCGGTCCGCACCAGCAGCCCGCGGTCGAGCAGCCAAGTGACGGGCGCCGAGGGCATGTCGCTCTGCACGGATCCGTACGGCGGCCCCCAGCGCAGCCTGTCGAGCATCGCGAGGGATTCGACGGGCGCGCCCTCCAGCAGGGCGTCGGTGCGCTCGCGGTCGGCGAAGAGCGCGGAGAGGGCTGCCAGCGCGCTCACCGGGTCGTGCGTCCCGGGCAGTCCGGCGTGGGCGAGGATGTCCTGGAGCCGGCCCGGCGACATCCCGGCGGTCGCCTCGGCGAGCGTCGGGCCGAGACCCGTGGGCGACGGAGCGGACGGGGACGGAGTGAGCAACTCCCTTGCGGTGCGCACCAGATGGAGCCGGTCGTCGTCGCCCCACAGCAGCGCCTGCTCGCGCAGGGTGCGCAGGGCGCGGGACAGTTCGGCGGCGACGGCCTCGCGGGTGGCGGCGCCCGCGGGATCCGCGTAATCCGTGTCCGGGCCGCCCGTGTCCGCTTCCGGGTCGCCGGCCAGCAGCGCTTCGAGCGTCCCGTACGGGCACGGGTCGGGAGCCACGGCGATGGCCTCGGCCGTCTGGAGCGCGAACCTGTCCAGCCTCTCCACCGCCCGCACGACGGAGGCACGGGTGCCGGCGCGGGTGGCGAGCTGCGTGAGGTCGTTGGGGACGGGCGAGAGCAGGTCCGGGCGGGTGCGGAGCAGCTCGGCGAGCGCCGCGTCGTCGCGTGCGCGCAGATCGTCGGCGAGCGTACGGGGTGCGGCGCCGCTGCCGCCGCTGTGCTCGGTGCTCATCCAGCCCACGTTAGCGCGGGCCGCGCAGGGTAACGTCGGGGACGAGCCTGGCAACGGCAGGGCAGGCGCCAAGGGCTAGCAGTCGTTGGGGAATTGGTGGGGATCGAGAGCGACAAGCTCGTATTCGATTATCTGAGCCGGATCGGCGACCTGGCCCACAGCACGCCGATGACGGCCGCGGAACGGGCACGCCTGGTGAACGGCCTGCGCGGCGAGATCGACCGGATGCGGGCCGAGCAGGCCGGCGTCGAGACCAAGGCCGGGGTGAAGAAGATCCTCGCGCGGCTCGGCAAGCCCGAGGAGGTCGTGGCGGCGCGGGGCTCGGGCGGCTCCGGGGCCTCCGGTGACTCCACCGGTTTCGGCGGGTCCACCGGGTCCGGCGGTTTCGGTGGTTTCGGCGGATCCGGCGCTTCCGGGGCAGGCGGCGGCTCCGGCCCCATCGGACCGGGCACTGGATCGCGCACCGGATCCGATGGCGAACCCTCCGGCAGGATCCCGAAGATCTCCCTGCGCAAGCGCCCCTCCGAGCCTCCGGCGCCCGCCGCCCCCACCGCCTCGTACGGCGCCTCCGCGCCCCATCTCGCGGGCATGGACGAGCTGGGCCCCGAGGAGTCCGACCCGGACTGGTGGCGTGTCGACCCCACTCCGTACGGCGACGGCGGCGGCAGCCGTACGTTCGGGGAGCCGGTGCCCGGATTCGTGGGCGGAATCGAGCTGCCCGAGCTGCTCAAGCCGCCGCCCGGCGGCGGCGAGGAGGGCGAGCAACGCCCGGCGGGCGCCCGCCCGTTGAGCCCGGTTCCGGCGGCGCGCAAGGCGCCGGACGACGAGACCGTCGAGGAAGACGCGGCGGGCGGCGTCGGTGCGGGCGCGGCGGGCCGCGCCCGGCGGCTGTGGCCCGGGCGTGCGCGCCTCGCGGGTGCCGGCCGTCGCGCGGGCGGCGTCGTGGAGTGGGGCGCGGCCGTGGTGCTGGTGGCCGGTGCCGTCTCCGGCTCGCTGATCGCGCTCGCCGTGGGCTGGCTCGCGGCCTGGTGGTCGCCGCGCCTGCGCCGTACGGAGGCGAAGTGGGCCGCGGCGGGCATGCCGGGACTCGTCGCCGCGGGCACGGCCGTGTGGCTGTGGGGCCGGGCCGAACGACGGTGGGGCGAACCGCTGGCCGAGGGCGGCAAGGAGCTGGGCCGTGCGCTCACGGAGGCGGGGCCCGTGGTGCTGCGCGTCGCGGCCGTCGCCAGCGCGCTGTTCCTCGTCTGGCGCGCCCGGCGGCCCCGGGCGTGAGCACGTCGGAGGACGCCCGCGCAGAGCCCGTACGAACCGCGCCGATCGCTTGAGGCAGCGCTCACGGCGGGCTTCGTGGCGGTGCGCGCGGGTGTGGCCGCCGTGGGACGCTGAGCGTCATGGCTCAACTCACCGTGGCGACCTGCCAGTTCCCCGTCGACGCCCGCATCGACAGCAACTGCCGCCATGTCACACGCCAGTTGAGACACGCGAAGGAACAGGGCGCGGACATCGCGCACTTCCCCGAGGCCGCCCTCTCCGGCTACGCGGGCGTGGACTTCGCCGATCACCGCGGATTCGACTGGGAGTTGCTCGAATCCTGCACCCGGCGCGTGATGGAGCTCGCCGCCGAACTGCGGCTGTGGGTGGTGCTCGGCTCGGCGCATCCGCTGACCGGG
This sequence comes from Streptomyces sp. HNM0575, assembly GCF_012726265.1. GTDB lineage: Bacteria > Actinomycetota > Actinomycetes > Streptomycetales > Streptomycetaceae > Streptomyces. The sequence goes on from NZ_JAASAG010000006.1 coordinate 145,814, forward strand.
GACCACAAACCGCACAACAGCCTGTACGTCATCGACGACTCCGGTTCCCTCGTCGACCGCTACGACAAGCGCTTCTGCTCCGGCGACCCCGAGGCCCGCACCGGCGACCTGGCGCACTACACACCGGGCGACCACCCGGTCGTCTTCACCGTCGGCGGCGTCCGCTGCGCCACGCTGATCTGCTACGACTTCCGATTCCCCGAGCTGTACCGCGAGTACAAGCGGCAGGGCGTGCAGCTGGTCCTGCACTCCTTCCACGCCGGGCACATGTCGCCCGCCAAGCTCGCCGCCATCCGCGAGGCGATCGGCGAGGACGTGCTGCGCCTCAACACGGGCGACACGTACCCCGGCATCACGATGCCCGCGACGATGACCGCCGAGGCGGCGGCGAACCACGTATGGATCAGCTGCCCCAACTCCTCGGCCAGGGAAAGCTGTTGGGGTGCCTTCTTCGTGCGCGCCGACGGCGTCACCACGGGCCGGCTGCCGCGCAACCGCTCCGGCGTGCTGATCTCCACGGTCGACACCGAAGCCCCGCTGTACGACTCCACCCGGCACTGGCGCGCACGCGCGATGGACGGAGTGCTCAACAGCGGTACCACGGTGCGCGATCCGCGCTCCGAGCAGCGCACCCGGCTCTAGCGGGGGCGGCCCGCCCGGTCCGGCGCCGCGGGGCAGAATGGCCGATATGGCTTCGTACGACCAGCATCCTCCTGCCGCCCCGCACGGCACGGGCGCCGCCGGACTCCCGGTCCCCACCGTCGGCTTCGACCTCGACATGACGCTCATCGACAGCCGCCCCGGCATCGAGGCCACCTACGAGGCACTGTCCGCCGAGACCGGCACGTACATCGACTCCGCGCTGACCGTGACCCGCCTCGGGCCGCCCCTGGAACAGGAGTTGGCGCACTGGTTCCCCGACGGCGACATCCCGTGGGCCGCCGACCGCTACCGCGAGCTGTATCCGCGGTACGCGATCGAGCCGTCCCCCGCGCTGCCCGGCGCCCGCGAAGCCGTCGCCGCCGTACGCGAGGCGGGCGGCCGCGCCGTCGTCGTCACCGCGAAGCACGAGCCCAACGCCGGGCTCCATCTGGCACATCTCGGCATCGAGCCCGACGCCGTTGCGGGATGGCTGTGGGCGGAGGCGAAGGCGGAGGCGCTGCGGGAATTCGGCGCGAGCGTGTACGTGGGCGACCACACCGGCGACGTACGCGGAGCCAGGACCGCGGGCGCGCTCTCCGTCGCCGTGCCGACCGGGCCCTGCGACGCGGACGAACTGCGCGCGGCCGGTGCCGGAGTGGTACTGGAGGGCGGCCTGCCCGACTTCCCCGCCTGGTTCGCCCGCCACTGCTCGCGCTCGCGGAACGCGGGCTGAGCGGGGCCCGTTGTGACCCCTGTGGCCTGGGCGTAGTTCCGGGCCGGGCGGCCTTGCGCAAGCGCCGCTGAAGGGCTCGGCCGACGCGGGACGGCCCCGCCGGATCGTACGAGAAGATCACCGGGCCGGGACGTTTCAGTGTTGACGAAGCGAGGGTAGATCGGTGGGCAATACGGAGGACGCGGAGGAACCGCTCGGCGCCATATGGTCACCGGGCACCGGGGATTAGCCTTGGTGTGAGCGGGTCATTCGGCCCGCTCAGCTTGCTCTTCGGAGCCAGATTCAGAAGAGATCACAGGTTTCAGGACGCAGCCGAGGCTGCCCGGCAGTACGAGGACGAGGACAGACGTGCCTACCGGCAAGGTCAAGTGGTTCAACAGCGAGAAGGGCTTCGGCTTCCTCTCCCGCGACGACGGCGGCGATGTCTTCGTGCATTCCTCCGTGTTGCCGAGCGGAGTGGACGCGCTGAAGCCCGGCCAGAAGGTCGAGTTCGGCGTCGTCGCCGGGCAGCGCGGTGACCAGGCCCTCTCGGTGAGCGTGCTGGACCCGGCTCCCTCGGTCGCGGCGGCGCAGCGGCGCAAGCCCGACGAACTGGCCTCCATCGTCCAGGACCTGACCACGCTGCTCGACGGCGTCGCCCAAGGTCTGGAGCGCGGCCGTTACCCGGACAAGCAGCACGGCCGCAAGATCGCCGGCATGCTGCGGGCGGTAGCGGACCAGCTCGACGTCTAGGCGGTGTCCGGCCGCCGTCCGGCCACCGCGCACCGTCCGCCGCGCACCGGCCGCCGGGCCGGGCCGGGGCGCTACGGTCGCGGCGGGAAGGCGAGCGCCTCCTCGGGGAAGGCCGGCACCAGGCCCTCCGCGGCGGCACGGGTAAGCAGCCCCCGCACCGCGGCGATTCCGTCCTCACCGAGGTCGGCGGTGAACTCGTTGACGTAGAGCCCGATGTGCTGGTCCGCGACGGACGGGTCCATCTCCTGTGCGTGCTCCAGCACATACGGGCGGGACGCCTCCGGGTCCGCCCAGGCCGCCCGCACCGATTCGCGCGCCGCGTCCGCCAGCCGCAGCAGCATCTCCCGGCCCAGCGAACGGCGGGCGACGATCGCGCCCAGCGGGATCGGCAGGCCCGTGGTGTGCTCCCAGTGCTCGCCCATGTCGGCCAGCTTGTGCAGCCCGTACCGCTGGTATGTGAAGCGCGCCTCGTGGATGACCAGTCCCGCGTCGACCCTGCCGTCCCGCACGGCCGGCATGATCTCGTCGAACGGCAGCACCACCACCTCGCCCACTCCGCCCGGGACTTGCTCGGCCGCCCAGAGGCGGAAGAGCAGATACGCCGTGGAGCGTTCGCTCGGCACCGCGACCGTCCCGCCCTTCAGCGAGACCCCCTGGGTGCCGGATGCCTCGGTGGCGCCCCCGGCGAGCGGCTCCCGGGTCAGCACGAGCGGACCGCAGCCGCGGCCGAGGGCACCGCCGCAGGGCAGCAGGGCGTACTCACCGAGCACCCACGGCAGGATCCCGTACGACACCTTCAGCACGTCGCCCTCGCCGCGCTCCGCCATGCCGTTGGTGATGTCGATGTCCGCGAACGTGACGTCGAGCGGAGGGGCGTCCGGCACCCGGCCGTGCGCCCAGGCGTCGAAGACGAAGGTGTCGTTAGGGCACGGGGAGAAGGCGATGCTCAGCGGGGCCTCGGCGGAATCCCGGCCGCCGTCCCTGCCGTCGGTGCCCCTGTCGTCCGTGCTCCTGTCGTCGGTGTCGCTCATGGCTCCCATGCTCGCAGCACGGGCAGCATCGCCGCGCAACCGGTCCCCAGGGCCGACAGCGCCTCCGGGATCCGCCAGGCCGCACGGTCGCGCGGGCCGACGGGATTGGAGACGGTGCGCAGCTCCATCGCCGGTACGCCGTGCAACGCCGCCGCCTCGGCCACCCCGAACCCCTCCATCGCCTCGCCGACCGCGCCCGGGTGGCGGGACGCCAACTCCCTTGCGCGGGCGGCCGTTCCGGTCACCGTGGAGACCGTGAGCAGCGGTCCGGACGCAGCGCCCGCCGCGTCGGCCACGTCCCGTACGAGCGCGGGCGGCGGACGGTGTTCCGCCCGGCCGAAACCCAGATCGGCGACGGACGCGAAGCCCTCGGGGGTGGTGGCGCCGAGGTCCGCGGCCACGATCGACGAGGCGACGACGGTGCCGCCGAGCGGCTGCCCGAAGCCGCCGGCGATGCCCGCCGAGACGACGAGCGTGAAGGGCGAGCCGGAGGAGGCGGCGCGGGCGAGGGCGGTGGCAGTGCGGGCAGCGGCGGCGGCGGGACCGACTCCGGCGGCGGTCACCTCGGTTTCCGCGTTCTGTCCGGCCTGCTCCAGGCCCGCCGTCACGGCGTCCCGTTCGGCGGTCACGGCAGTGACGATCAGGATCCGCGCTGGGGACATGGCCGCAGGCTACCGGCGCGCGGATGCCCGGGCGTCCACGGCCTCCGGTGTGCGCGAGGGCTCCGGTGTGCGCGAGGGTTCCGGCGTGCGCGAGGGCTCCGGGTGCTCGCGAAGTCCGGCGGGGGTCACCCGCGAAGTCCGGTGCGGGTCAGGCGACGCGCGGGTGCGGGGCCCCGCCTCTCGCGGCCCGCAGCAGACCGCGTACGGAGAAGACCGCGCCGGCCGCGATCACCACCGCGCCCGTCGCCATCCCCAGCGGCGCGACCAGCGGCAGCGAGATGCCCAGCCCTCCGCCCACGACCCACGACATCTGCATCAGCGTCTCCGAACGCGCGAACGCGGACGTACGCACCTCCTCCGGCACGTCCCGCTGGATCAGCGCGTCCAGCGACAGCTTGCCGAGCGCCTGCGAGATGCCCGCCGCCGCGGCGACGACCGCGGCCGTGACCGTTCCGTAGAGCACCGCTGCGGCGACGGCGGCGCCCAGAGCTCCGGCCAGCACCACCGCGATGATGACCTCGGGGCCGCGGGCCCTGAGCCAGGCGCCGATCGCCGTGCCGAGCGCGTTGCCGCCGCCCGCGGCGACGGCCACCAGCCCGAGCGAGAAGGCGCCCGAGAGACCGGTGAGCGGCTGGTCGCGCAGGAGGAAGGCGAGGAAGAAGGTGAGGAAGCCGGACAGGCCGCGCAGCGCGGAGTTGGCCACCAGCGCGCTGCTGACGGACGGGCTCACGGCCCGCAGCCCGGGCCGCTTGCCGTTCCCGTACCCGGTGCCGTCTCTGCCTCTCTGCCCGGTGCCGCTCCCGAACTCGCTTCCGGTTGCCCTGCCGTGGTCCCGCGCGGTGCGGGGGCGTGCCGGGGCGAGCCGCGCCTTCCGCTCGCCCTTCGCCGAGTCGACCCGGCCGTTCAGCGAGAACGACAGGAACATCCCCAGCGCGAACACGGCGAACGCCCCGTACAGCGGCAGCGCCGCCCCCAGCTGATGCAGCACCGCGCCGAGCGGCGCGGCCGCGCCCGTCGCCACCAGCCCCGCCAGCGTGACCCGCGAATTCGCCTTCACCAGCGAGAACGTCGGCGGCAGCAGCCGCGGCACCACCGCGGAACGCACCACCCCGTACGCCTTCGACGACACCAGCACCGCCAGTGCCGCCGGATACAGCTCCAGGCCACCGGTTCCCACCGCGCCCGACAGCGCCAGCGCGAGCAGCGCACGCGCCAGCATCGACGCGGCCATCGCGGCCCGCCGGCCGTGCGGCACCCTGTCCAGCAGCGGCCCGATCACGGGCGCGAGCAGCGCGAACGGCGCCATCGTCACGAGCAGATACAACGCCACCCGGCCACGGGCCTCGCCCGTCGGCACGGAGAAGAAGATCGTCGAGGCGAGGGCGACCGTGATCAGCATGTCGCCCGCCGAGTTGACGGCGTGCAGCTCGATGAGCCTGCCCAGACCGGACTCCCCGGCCCCCTCGCCGTGCGTGAAGCGCCGCAGGCGGCGGGCCACCGCCGCGGGTGGCCGTCGCACGGCACGCGCGGCCCCATGAAGCAGACGACGTGCGCGTCCCTGCCCGGCAGCCACGAGCTTCAGTCTGCCCCAGGTGCGGGGACGGATGCGGACAGTCCACGCCGGTCGGGCGGCGGCCGGGGGCGGGGGCCGCCCGCCGCTGCGCCGGTACGGAATCCCTCCGGGAGGGCTCGCCGAATCCGTGGGGTAGCGTGGTCGCCGGTGCGCTCCCCACGGCCCCGAGCGGGGCGCGGACGTTCGCAGCGGCTCCCAGGTCCCGCTCCGTCCGCAAACCGAGCGGCTCCCCGCCGAAGGCAGGGCAAGGGAACCGTCCCCGTGGCGGCCGCCGTACGGGAGTGCACGCCGGAAAGGCGCTATGGCGTAGGAGACACGATTCTTGTGAGTGCAGCATGACCGCCGCGACGCGGAGCAGCCGTACCCGCCGAGCCTCTGCCCCGGACCGGCTCTGCGCCGAAGCCGTCGCACTCGCGCGCGAGGCCGTCGAGGCCGCGGCCGGGCCCGGGGAGGTCGGCGACCACATCGAGGTCGTCGCCGACGGGGACCGCGTCGTCACGCACTATTTCGAATGCCTGGAGTGGGCCTACCGCGGCTGGCGTTGGGCGGCCACCCTGACCCGCGCCTCACGCGCGAAGGCGGTCACGCTGGACGAGACGGTGCTGCTGCCCGGGCCCGACGCGCTGCTGGCCCCCGAGTGGGTCCCGTGGAGCGAACGGCTCCGGCCGGGCGACCTCGGGCCGGGGGACCTGCTGCCGACGGAGGCGGACGACCTGCGGCTCGTGTCGGGCGGTGCCGGTGGCGCCGGGGGCGCCGACGGTTCCGGTTCTGGTTCCGGTGCCGGTGCGGGTGCCGATGCCGATGTCGGGGGTGATGCCGGCACGGAGGCGGAGGGTGCCGCCGGTCCCGCCGAGGCGGTGGCGACGCCCGAGGTCGAAGAGGTCGCCGAGGCGGTGGACGCCGACCTCGAACCGGGTTCGCCGAGCGAGATCGTCCCGCCGCCCGAGCGCGGCGCGATCACGGCAGTCGCGCAGGAGCTGGGCATGGGGCGCCGTCGCGTCCTCTCCCGGTACGGGCTGGAGACGGCCGCCGACCGCTGGGACGAGGAGTACGGCGCGGGCACGCCCATGGCACAGTCCGCACCGGCGAGCTGCGTGACGTGCGGCTTCCTGATGCCGCTCGCGGGGTCGCTGCGGCAGGCGTTCGGGGTCTGCGCCAACGAGTACAGCCCGGCGGACGGCCATGTGGTCTCCCTGACGTACGGCTGCGGTGGCCACTCGGAGGCGGCGGTCATGCCGAAGCCGCCCCAGCCGCCGCCCCCGGTGATCGACGAGACGCGGGCGGACGAGCTGTCCTGAACACCCGGGCGCGCGCGTCCGGTTGGCTTCCGGCTCCGGGCGCGGGCCGCTCCGGCGCACATGCCCGGACGCTTCGCTTGCTTTCCTTCCCCTGCTTTCGGCGGGAGGTCCCTTGCCTTCGGCCGTAGGGCAACGCCTTCGGCGGGAGAGCCGGGAGGTCCCTTGCCTTCGGCGGGAGATCCCCTGCCTTCGGCGGGAGGTCCCTCGCCTTCGGCGGGAGATCCCCTGCCTTCGGCGGGGAGGCCTCCTCCACCCACGGCCCGACCCACGGCCCGACCCACGGCTTGACCCGCGTCTGGGTCCGCGGTCCCGCGAACTCACCTGAAGCGACACCAATCACGCACCGAACGGGCACACCGCCGGGCCCGGGCCGCCGGGCGATGCCGTACCGTCGCGACGCGGGGTCCAGGGGCCCGTGTGATGGAGGAGGCGGTCATGGGGCAGGGAGAAGCGGCGGCGGATCCGTTCGGGACGGCGCGGTTGCGGCGTGGCGTGCTCGACGCCTGGATCGCCTCGCCCGCGCGGTTCCGCGAGGACGCCAACGCCGAGCAGGAGCTGGCGCTCGGGGGTTACCGGGACCGGCTCGTCATCGAGCTGGCGCAGAACGCCTCCGACGCGGCCGCCCGCGCCGGCACACCCGGGCGGCTGCGGCTCACCCTCCGCGACGGTGCGCTCGTCGCGTCCAACAGCGGTGCGCCGCTGGACGCCGAGGGCGTCGAGTCGCTGTCGACGCTGCGCGCCTCCGCGAAGCGGGACGACGAGGACGCCGCCGCGGTGGGCAGGTTCGGCGTGGGATTCTCCGCCGTGCTCGCCGTCAGCGACGAGCCCGCCGTGCTGGGTGCCACGGGCGGCGTGCGCTGGTCGCTGGACGAGGCGCGGCGGATGGTGCAGGAGGCGGCGGGCGAACTGCCCGCGCTCGGTGAGGAGTTGCGCCGCCGGGAAGGGCACGCGCCGCTGCTGCGGCTGCCGTTGCCCGCCGAGGGCGAGGCTCCCGAGAGCTATGACACGGCCGTGGTGCTGCCGCTGCGGGACGCGGGCGCGCGGGAGTTGGCGGAGCGGCTGCTGGCCGAGGTCGACGACGCGCTGCTGCTGACGCTGCCCGGTCTGTCCGAGGTGGTCGTGGAGACCGGGGAGGGCGTCAGGACCCTGACGCGCCACGAGGACGGCCCGTTCGTGGACGTACGGCGGGGCGACGGCGGCGTGCGGCGCTGGCGGGTGGTGCGGGACAGCGGGGTGGCGGACGCGGCGCTGCTGGAGGACCGGCCCGTCGAGGAGCGGACGCGCCCGGCGTGGTCGGTGACGTGGGCCGTGCCGGTGGAGGACGGTGCTCCCGTACGGCCACCGACGGCCCCGTGCGTGCACGCGCCGACGCCGACGGACGAACCGCTGGGCCTGCCCGCGTTGTTGATCGCGAGCTTTCCCCTGGAGCCCACGCGGCGCCATGTCGCACCGGGCCCGCTGACGGACTTCCTGCTGGAGCGGGCCGCGGAGGCGTATGTGCGGCTGCTGAGCGAGTGGCGGCCCGTGACGCCCGAGGTCGTGGACCTGGTCCCCGGCCCCCTGGGCAAGGGTGAACTCGACGGCGGGCTACGGCAGTTGCTGCTGTCGAAGCTGCCGGGCGCGCGGTTCCTCGCGGGTGCCGCGAAGGACGAGGAGGGCGACCCCGTCGTGCTGCGGCCCCGCGAGGCGGAGATCGCGGAGGGCGCGGGCGGCGCCACGGTCGGCGTGCTGGCGGAGCTGTTCCCGGGCCTGCTGCCCGCCGGGATGGAGCGGCGTGCGGAGCTGCGCGCGCTGAACGTGGCGCGGGTGCCGCTGGGCGAGGTGATCGACCGGCTCGCGGGCGTGGTGCGCACCCCGGACTGGTGGCGGAGGCTGTACGACTCGCTCGCCGGCGTGGATCCCGACCGGCTCACGGGCCTGCCGGTGCCGCTCGCCGGCCCCGGCACGCGTACGACGGTCGGCCCCCGGCAGGTGCTGCTGCCGCTGCCGGACTCGTCGATGGAGCCGGAGCGCGCGGGGCGGCTGGCGCGGCTCGGGCTGAAGGTCGCGCACGAGGACGCGGTGCATCCGCTGCTGGAGAAGCTCGGTGCGACGGGCGCCACGGCGCGCGCCGTGCTGACCACTCCGCAGGTGAGGGCCGCGGTCGCGGCGTCGCTCGACGAGGGCGACGCCTGGGACCTCGCCGGGGACGGGGACGAAGGGCCGCTGGACGCCGAGGAGTTGGCGGAGGTCGTGCTGGGGCTCGTACGGGACGCCGGGCTGGCGCCGGGCGAGGAGCCGTGGCTCGGCGCGCTGGCGCTGCCCGACGAGGAGGGGGAGCCGGCACCGGCGGGCGAACTCGTCTTTCCCGGCAGCGACTTCGAGCGCGTCATCCGCGACGGCGAACTGGCCGCCTGCGACGAGGAGCTGGCCGAGCGCTGGGGCGAGCAGCCGCTGACCGCGGTCGGCGTGCAGGCGGACTTCGCCCTCGTACGGGCCACGGACGTCGTGCTCGACCCGGACGAACTGGAGCCCCGCGAGGGCGACTTCGCCGAACCCGACGACGCGGGCCTGCTCGACGCCGTCGACGTGTGGTGCGAGGACGTGCTCGATCAGCTGCCCGAGTCCGATGTCGCCGTGCCGCCCGTCGCCTCGGAGCTGGTGGCGGTGCGCGACCTGGACCTCGTGGACGACGACTGCTGGCCGGAGGCGCTGGCGATGCTCGCGCGCCCGCCGCTGCGTGACGCGCTCACCCAGCCCATGAGGGTGCTGCTGCCCGACGGTGTGACGGAGACCGTACGCCCGTACACCGCGTGGTGGCTGCGCGGCCACCCCGTGCTGGGCGGCCGGCGCCCCGCCGGTCTGCGCGCGGCCGGCGGCGATCCGCTGCTGGACGGCCTGTACGACGAGGCGGAGGCCGGCTTCGGGGACGCCCAGGTGCTGCGGGCGCTCGGCATCCGTACGTCCGCGGCCGCGCTGCTGGAGGAACCGGGCGGCGCCGCCGAGCTGCTGGGCCGGCTCGCCGACCCGGAATCCGAGGTGGGCCACGCTCAACTGCACGGTCTCTACGGCCTGTTGGCACAGCTGGACCCCGAAGAGGTCACGCTGCCCGAAGAGTTGCGCTGCGTACGGGCCGCGACGGGCGCCGTCGACGTCGTGCCGCGGGACGAGGCCGTGATCGCCGACGCGCCCGATCTGGTGCCGGTGGCGGGCGACTTGGCGCTGCTGCCGGTGGCGCCCGCGCACGCCGCGGCCCTCGCGTCGGTGCTGGAGGTGCGGCGGCTCGGCGAGACGGTGCCGGGACGCGTCGACGCCGCGGCGTCCGGCGAGGGCACGGAGCGGGAGGTGCCGGACGCGGTGCGCCTGCTGCTCCCGGAGGCGCCGCGCACGTACCGCGAACACGACGAGCTGATCGTCGACGGCACGGACGTGGAGTGGCGCCGCACACCGGACGGCGTGCTGCACGCGGCGACGTTGGAGGGCGTCGCCGCGGGGCTGGCCTGGGCGGCGGGCCGCTGGGGCCGCCGCTTCGAGGTGGCGGCGCTGCTGGAGGATCCGGAACGGGTGGCCGAGCTGGAACGGGCACGCTGGTTCGACTGAGCCGCGTCGACCGGGAGCCGGGGGGAGAGACGGCGCCCCGCCGCCCCCCGGTGCTCGATGAATTCCGCGCCGGGCCCCGGTCGTTACGGGCATGACTACTCTCACGCTCACCGCGTTCGTGTCCCTCGACGGCGTCATGCAGGCCCCCGGCGGTCCCGACGAGGACCGCACGGGCGGCTTCGAGCAGGGCGGCTGGATCGTCCCCTACGCGGACGCCGACCTGGGCGCCTTCGTCTCGAAGACCTTCGCCGAGGCCGAGGGCTTCGTGCTCGGCAGACGTACGTACGAGATCTTCGCCTCGTACTGGCCGGGGGTCACCGACCCCGACGACCCGGTCGCGAGCAGGCTCAACACCCTCCCGAAATACGTCGCCTCGACCACGCTGGAGTCCGCGGAGTGGTACAACACCCGGCTCATCGACGCGGACGTCCCCGAGCGCGTCGCCGAGCTGAAGCAGGAGCCGTCCGGCGGCGAGCTCCAGATCCACGGCAGCGGCGTCCTCGCGCGGTCCCTGATGGCGCACGACCTCGTCGACGTGATCCGGCTGCTGGTCTGCCCCGTCGTGCTCGGCAACGGCGGACGGCTCTTCGCCGAGGGCGCGCTGCCGACGGCGATGAACCTCGTCGACTCCAGGACCACCGGCACCGGAGTCGCGATCCACACCTACGAGCGGGCGGGACGGCCGGAGTACGGATCGTTCGAGACGCCCGACGAGGACGCCGCGTACGACAAGTGACGGCGCCGCACGGCGGGATGGGGCGCGGGGCGGGCGCATACGCTGCCCCGATGGGTCACCACGGCCGGGAAGGCCAGGACGGTCGGCAAGGTCACGACGGTCACGACGCGGGGACGCGGCATCGGGGGCGGCGGCATCACGCGCCGGTGCCCGCTGCGGGCGCGGCCGCGCCGCCGTTCACGGAGGCGAGGGCCCGGCGGCTGCTCGCCTCCGCGGGCGAGCGGGCGGACGGCGCGGAGTTGCTGGCGCTCGGCGAGAACGCCGTCTTCGCACTGGGCCCGCCGGGCGCCCCGGAGCCCCTCGTCGTACGCGTCGGACGCGACCCCTCGCTCCTCGAACGCGCCGAGCGCGAACTGCGCGTCGCCGACTGGCTGGAGCGGCAGGGGGTGCCCGCCGTGCGCGCTGCCCGTTCCGGCGTCGCCGTCGTCGAGGGACATCCGCTCACCTTCTGGCGGCGTCTCGCGGAGCCCGTACGGGAGGCGGTGCCGGCCGATCTCGGGGCGTTGCTGCGGCTCGTACACGAGTTGCCCGAGCCGCCGTTCGAACTGCCGCGGCGCGATCTGCTCTCCGGCGTGGAGCGCTGGCTGCGGCTGGCGGGCGACGCGGTACCGGCGGCCGACGCGGCCTATCTGCGGGCGCGCCGCGCGGACTTCGACGCCGCGGCCGCCGAGCTGACGCCCGTGCTGCCGCCGGGCCCGCTGCACGGCGACGCCCTGCCGCGCAACGTCCACGTCGGCCCGTACGGTCCGCTCCTGGTCGACCTGGAGACCTTCTCCGACGACCTGCGCGAGCACGATCTCGTGGTGCTCGCCCTGAGCCTGGACCGGTACGGGCTGGAGGAGGCGGACTACTCCGGCTTCGTACGGGCCTACGGCTGGGACGTGAGGGAATGGCCCGGCTGTGCGGTGCTGCGCGGGGCACGCGAGACGGCGGCCTGCGCGTGGGTGGCGCAGCACGCGCCCGCGAACCCGGCGGCGCGGCGGGAGTTCGCGCGCCGCGTCGCGTCGCTGCGGGAGGACAACGCGGCGGTGCGCTGGTACGCCTTCTGACGGCTCAGGTCCCGGAGCCGGTCCCGGTGCGGGTGCCGGTGCTGGTCCCGGAACCGGAGTTCCAGCGGCTCACCCGGTGCCAGATCAGCTCCATGGCCGCGGCCGCCGCGACGGCCACGGCCACCGCCGTGAGCGGCATCGCCGTACCGACCAGCTTCAGCGCGAAGAACCGCTGGAGGACCGGGACGGCCAGTACGGCCACGAAGGCCAGGCCCATCGCCAGCACCAGTCCCACCCGCCACCAGCTGTAGGGGCGGGCCACGATCGCGAGCACCCACATCGCGATCAGGAAGAGCGTCAGCGTCGCCACGCTGGTCTCGGCGGCCAGCGCCCCCGGCCCGGTGTAGTGATGACGGGCCACCAGGTACATCACGAAGGTCGCGGCGCCCGCTACGAGCCCGGCCGGCAGGGAGTACCGCATCACCCTCCGTACGAAGTGCGCCCTGGCCCGCTCCCGGTTGGGCGCGAGCGCGAGGAAGAAGGCGGGGATGCCGATGGTGAGGGACGAGACCAGCGTCAGGTGGCGGGGCAGGAACGGATAGGGCACCTGCCAGATGATCACCAGCAGCGCCAGCAGCACCGAGTAGACGGTCTTGGTGAGGAAGAGGTTGGCGACACGTTCGATGTTGCCGATGACGCGCCGCCCCTCGGCGACGACGGACGGGAGCGCGGCGAAGCTGTCGTCGAGCAGCACGATCTGGGCCACGGCCTTCGTCGCCTCCGAACCCGTGCCCATGGCGACGCCGATGTCCGCGTTCTTCAGCGCCAGTACGTCGTTGACCCCGTCGCCCGTCATCGCGACATGGTGGCCGTGCTCCTGTAGCGAGCCGACCATGGTCTGCTTCTGCCGCGGCGTGACCCGGCCGAACACGGTGCCGCTCTCCAGCGCGCGCACCACCCCGGGGGCGTCCAGGGGGAGGCGGTCGGCGTCGACGGGGTTCTGCGCGCCGGACAGCCGCAGCTTGCCCGCCACCGCGCCGACGGAGACGGCGTTGTCGCCGGAGAGGACCTTCGCGGCGACGCCCTGGTCGGCGAAGTAGCGCAGGATGTCCCCGGCGTCGGGGCGCAGCCGCTGTTGCAGTACGACGAGAGCGGCGGGGCGGACGCCGTCGGCGGCCTCCGGAGCGTCCGGCAGGCCGTCGGCCGCGGCCAGCAGCAGCACCCGCAGCCCTTCGCGGCTGAGCTGCTCGACGTCCCCGGTGGCGGGATGGGCGCGGGGCAGGAGGACGTCGGGAGCGCCGAGCAGCCAGGTGCGGCGGTTGCCGTCCGGTTCCACGAGGGTGGCGCCGCTGTACTTGCGGGCCGGGGAGAAGGGCAGCGACCGCTCGGTCCGCCACGGTCCCCCGTCCGCGCGCGGGCCCCCGGGGTCCACGGGATAGGCGTCGATGATGGCCCGCATGCTCGCGTTGGGCCGCGGATCGGAGGAGCCGAGCGCCGCGAGCACCCGCTCTACGTACGACTCCGCATCGGGCCCGGCGTACGGCTCCGGACGCGAGCCGTCCCGCCCGTCCCCCGACGCGCTCCCGTCCTCGTCCGCGGGCCCGTTCCCGTCCCCCGATCCGCCCCCGTCCTCCGACGCGCTCCCGTCCCCGAGGACGCGCACCTCGGCCACGTCCATCCCGCCCTCGGTGAGCGTGCCCGTCTTGTCGAGGCAGACGATGTCCACCCGCGCCAGCCCCTCGATCGCGGGCAGCTCCTGCACCAGGCATTTCCTGCGCCCCAGCCGTACGACCCCGATGGCGAAGGCGATCGACGTCAGCAGCACCAGACCCTCGGGCACCATCGGCGCGATGCCGCCGACCATGCGGCGTACCGCCCCCGCCAGGTCGTTGTGCCCGACCACGAGCTGGCTGAGCACGAGACCGATCCCGGTCGGCACGATCACCCAGGTCACGAACTTGAGCAGGTCGTTGATCCCGTTGCGGAGCTCCGAGTGGACGAGCGTGAAGCGGGAGGCCTCCTCGGCGAGCTGCGCGGCGTACGCGGCACGTCCCACCCGCGTCGCGGTGAAGGCGCCGCTGCCGGCGACGACGAAGCTGCCGGACATGACCCGGTCGCCCCGCTGCTTGGCCACCGGGTCGGCCTCTCCGGTCAGCAGCGACTCGTCGATCTCCAGGCCGTCGGCCTCCGCGACCTCGCCGTCCACGATGCACTTGTCCCCGGGGCCGATCTCGACGAGGTCCCCCAGCACGATCTGCGAGGCGGGGAGGGCGACACCCTGCCCATCACGCCGTACGACGGGCCGCGTCTCGCCGATGACGGCGAGGTTGTCGAGGGTCCGCTTGGCGCGCAGCTCCTGGACGATGCCGATGAGGGTGTTCGCGAGGATCACGAAGCCGAAGAGGCTGTCCTGGAGCGGCCCCACGAAGAGGATGATCACGAAGAGCACGCCGATGATCGCGTTGAAGCGCGTGAAGACGTTGGCGCGGACGATGTCCGCCAGGGAACGGCTGCTGCGCACGGGCACGTCGTTGATCTCACCGCGTGCGGTCCGCGCCTCCACCTCCGCGGCGCTCAGCCCGCGCCCGGCGCCGTCCCCGGGCTGCGTCCCGGCGGAGGTCCCCGTCCGCTCCGTCATGCATCCGACGTTACGGGCGTTTTACGTGCCCCGCCCCGCTTCGTCCGTCTCCGTGGTCCCCAGCGCGGTACGCAGCGCCGCGCTCAGCGTGTCCGGCAGCGCGTCCCCCTGCGTGGTCGCCACCAGGGCGGCGGCGACCTTGTGGAGCTTGACGTTGGCGCGCTGGGAGACCTCGACGAGCACGTCCCAGGCGCTGTCCGGCGTGCAGCGGTAGGCAGCCATCAGCACCCCGTGCGCCTGGTCGATGACCGGACGCGTCTCCATGGCTCGGCGAAGCTGTTCCAGCTCGGTAAGCGGATTCTCCGCGTCGCCCATTCCTGCCCCTTTTGTTCAGCTCAGGGTGACCGGTGGCGCACCGCCGACACGGCGGGGCGTTCGGGCATAGGCCCTGACGACGGATGATACGCAAAATCGCATAAGGGGGCTGTGGCAGGAGTCGCACGTCACAGCGGGCGGACGCTGCGCGCCCGCCGGGGACTTCGGCCGCCGCGACCGGCCGTCGCGACGGCTGCCGCGACCGGCCGCCCTGGTCGCGGCGGCCGACGTCGCAAGCGCGAGGGAGCAGTCAGCCGGGCACGAGCCCGTACGCGTGCCGGTAGCGCTCGACGGTGCTGCGCTTCAGCCCCGGATACTGCTGCACCCGCCGCCACTGCTCCGTCGGACCGCCGATGCCGCGCCCCGGAGCGTCCAGGGCGTCGACGTGGGCCTGCGCGCTCTCCCACTCCGCGTAGTTCAGTACGCGCTCGCCGTCCGTGGAGACGTGGAAGTGGGCGGCGATGCCGCCGCCCGGCGGCTGCGGATCGGTCCCCAGTGCCTCGAACACCGCGTCCACCCAGGCCCGTTGACGGACCGGGTCCGGCCCCTCGAACTCCACCGACACGATCACGACGCAGCCCGGCACCCGTGCGTCCCCCTCCGCCCGGCCGCCGCGGTAGTGGCGGTAGCTCCCGAGGGCGAGGCGCTCGATGCCCGGCACGGCCGCGTCGATCGCGTCGTTCCGCGTCCCGCGGTGCTCGCGTGCGTAGGCCGCGTACGCGTCCTCGCCCGTCCACTGCGAGTGGTGCAGCAGGGTCACGCCGTCCTCGCCCGTGTAGAGGTGATAGCCGAGAAGGCCCGGCGACGGCCAGGGCTCCGGCTCCCAGGCGCCGGCGATCGCGTCGAGGGCCGCCTGCCGGTCCCCGGGCCGCGGCAGGCGCCATCTGCTGAAGAAGGCGATGCGGGAGTCCTCGCGTGCCGGGTCGGGGTGGTCGGTGGTGCGTACGGTCGCGGTCATGGCCTGCTGCCTCCGGATGCACGGGTGTAGGGGCGTACGGACGGGCGCGGCGCCTCGTGCGCGGTGCCGTCGTCACGCTCCACGCTCGTACTTCAAGCTCCGTTGAAGTCAAGGGAGTTCGGGGGAGGGGGCGCGGGCCGAGGAGGGTCCGCTCAGGCGGAGCCGATCACGCGTGGACGCTCACTCACCGGAGTTCTGCGCGTCCCGCTCCCGCTGCATGGCCCGCTCGCGTGCCCGCACGTACCAGAGGCCCAGCAGTCCGAGGCCGCCGCCGGCGCCGCATGTCCAGATGAACCAGGTGTGCCCGTGGTCCTCGTACCAGCCGTAGAAGGGCAGTTGAGCGAGGAAGAGGACGAACCAGATGCCGGTGCCGACCACTACGGTGCCCCTGACCGGGCCTTCGAGGGGCTCGGGGGCTTCGCGCTGGCCGTCGGTCCAGCGGTTCATCAGGCCCATCGCCGCAGCTTCCTCTCGCGCTCGCAGTGCCGGCGCCCGTGGGGTGCGCCGTCGGGCAGGGGTGAACAGCCGGGTCAGCCTATCGAGGGACGGCGCGAGCGCGGGAGCCGGTGCCGGTCGCACATACGGCTTGGGTCCGGGGCACGCGCCCGCGGTCCGGGGTGGGCATGGTCGGGGTGCCCGGCGGCTCTTCCGGCGGGCTCCAAGGGACGCATCTACGCGCGGAGATGGCGCTCTTCGTGCACGTTTCCCCATACTGCAAGCACTTGGACCTGGCCGGAATCGCTCGCCTCGCGTCCAGTTTTGATCGTTGTTGCACATCGGCCCGTCCGGCCGCAGGGGCCCGCCCGTTCCGGCGGCCCGCAGCCCCCGCGGGCCGCACCGCTATATCGAGGTCGCACATGCCCTCCACGGCCACCACTCCGGTCGACCGTTTCTTCAAGATCTCCGAGCGCGGTTCCACGGTCGGCCGGGAACTCCGGGGTGGCCTGGCCACCTTCTTCGCGATGGCCTACATCATCGTGCTGAACCCGATCATCCTCGCTTCCGCCAAGGACAAGTTCGGGCATCAGCTGGACAACGCACAGCTCGTCACCGCGACCGCGCTGATCGCGGGGATCACGACCGTGCTGATGGGCGTCGTCGGCAACGCGCCGATCGCGCTCGCCGCCGGGCTCGGCATCAACGCCGTCGTCGCCCTCCAGCTCGCGCCCGAGATGAGCTGGCCGGACGCCATGGGGATGGTCGTGCTGGCCGGGCTCGTACTGATGATCCTCGTCGCCTCCGGGCTGCGGCAGCGCGTGCTGGACGCGATCCCGAGCGGCATGCGCCGCTCCATCGCCATCGGCATCGGCCTGTTCATCACGCTCATCGGCCTCGTCGACTCCGGCTTCGTCACCCGCAATCCGGACGCCGCGCACACCACCGTGCCGCTCGGGCTGGGACAGGGCGGTCAGTTGAAGGGCTGGCCCGTGCTGGTCTTCGTGCTCGGGGTGGCGCTGATGTTCGTGCTGATCGTCCGCAAGGCCAAAGGCGCGATCCTCATCGGCATCGTCACCATGACCGTGGTCGCGATCGTCATCAACGCGCTGGCGGACATCCCGGACTCGGCCTGGGGCCTCGATGTGCCGAGGGCGCCGGATTCGCTGGTGAGCACGCCCGACTTCGGGCTGGTCGGGCAGGTCAGCCTCTTCGGCGGCTTCGAGGAGGTGGGGCCGCTGACGGGCTCTCTCTTCGTCTTCACGGTGCTGCTGTCCGGCTTCTTCGACGCGATGGGCACGATCATCGGCGTGGGCGAGGAGTCGGGGCTCACCGACGAGAACGGCCAACTGCCCGGAATGGGCCGGATCTTGATGGTCGACGGACTGGGCGTCGCGGGCGGCGGCGTCGGGTCCTGCTCGGCGAACACGTGCTTCGTGGAGTCCACCGCGGGCGTCGGCGAGGGCGCACGCACGGGACTGGCCAACATCGTGACCGGCGGGCTCTTCCTGCTCGCGCTCGTCCTCACGCCGCTCGCGACGATCGTGCCGTCGCAGGCGGCCACTCCGGCCCTGGTCGTCGTCGGCTTCCTGATCATGGCCTCGAACGTCGGCTCCATCGAGTGGAACGACCCCACCATCGCCGTGCCGGCCTTCCTCACCGTGATCGCGATGCCCTTCACCTACAGCATCACCAACGGCATCGGCCTCGGAGTGCTCGCCTTCCTCCTGCTGAAGGCCGTGACCGGGCGGATCCGTGAAGTGCCGTGGCTGCTGGGCGTCGTCGGCGCCTGCTTCCTCGTCTACTTCATGCTCGACCCGATCGAGCAGGCACTTGGCGTGAAGTGACCCGCTGCGGGCCGGACGGCGAGCCGGAACGCTCCGCCCCGCCGTCCCGCCCGCCGGGCGGCGAGCCGAAGAACCGCTCCGTCTCCTCGACCGAGGTCTGGAGCCGTTCGTCGAAGTCGTGGCGCACGAGCGCACGGACCACATAGTCCTGGACGCTCATGCCGCGCTTGCCGGCGTGGGCGTGCAGCCGCTCGAACAGGTCGCTGTCCATCCGCAGGCTGAGCACCTTCGAGGTCGTCGAAGTCATGCGTCCAACGGTCCCGGGCGGGCCCGGGGTGATGCCTCAGATTTCCGTGCGAAGTCACTCGTATGTGTGAGCAGACGTACAGACCGTGACCCCGGCCCTCGCCTGTTCATTAGGCCAGGTAATGAGTTACGCTAACAACATGCCGGAGACATCCGAGCGTTACGCCAAGGTTCCCGCCCCCACAGGAGCGGGTGCCGCCACCGCGAGCGAGCTGGACGCCGCCGCGGTGAACTCGCTGCGTACCGCCGTCATGCGCCTGTCGCGGCGCCTGCGGCACCAGCGCGTGGACGAGTCGCTGAGCCCCACCGAGATGTCCGTGCTCGGCACGCTCGCCCGCTGCGGCTCGGCCACGCCCAGCGAGCTGGCACGCAAGGAGCATGTGCAGCCGCCGTCGATGACCCGCATCGTCTCGATGCTGGAGGCGAAGGGTCTGGTGCGGCTGGAGCCGCACCCCGACGACCGCCGCCAGAAGACGGTCACGCAGACCGGGCGGGCCGAGACGATGCTCGCCGCCAGCCGCGAGAAGCGGAACGCCTGGCTGGCAGAGCTGGCGGGGCGGCTCGACGATGACGAGTGGGAGCGGCTGCGGGCCGCGGCCCCGGTGCTGGAGAAGCTGGCGCACTCGTAGCGGCGGAGCCCCGCGGGGCTCCGCGCGGACGGCAGCGACGGTACGGCGGTCCGCCGTACGGCAGCAGGTGCACGGCGGCGATGCCACGGCCGCAGCGGTACGGCAGCGGCGGCACGGAGCGGACGGACGGACGAAGGAAGACGACGACGCGGACGACTGACGCGGACAGACGAGGAGGCGAAGGCGATTTGAGTACGGGCCACGGAGCAGATTCCGCACCCGCACCCGATGACAAGCCGTTGAACGACGACGACACAGTTCACGACGACAAGACACTTCACTACGGCAAGGCACTTCACGACGACGGGCCGTTGAACGACGACGGGCCGTTGAACGACGACGGGACGGCGGACGACCGGAGCGGCGAGCGGCGCCGCGGTCCCGCCGACGCAGACGGGCAGGGCGAAGGCGCCGCGGACGACGGGCGAAGGCCCGCCTCGAAGCCGTCGATGTTCTCGTCCCTGCGGATACGCAACTACCGGCTCTTCGCCATGGGCCAGGCCGTCTCCAACACCGGCACCTGGATGCAGCGCATCGCCCAGGACTGGCTGGTGCTCAGCCTCACCGGGTCCGCGACCGCCGTGGGCATCACCACGGCCCTACAGTTCCTGCCCCTCCTGCTGTTCGGCCTCTACGGCGGAGTCGTCGCCGACCGCTGCGACAAGCGCCGGCTGCTGCTGATCACCCAGTCCGTCATGGGCCTCACGGGTCTCGTCCTGGCCGCGCTGACGCTCAGCGACAACGTCCACGTCTGGCACGTCTACGCCCTCGCGTTCGTGCTCGGCCTGGCGACCGTGCTCGACAATCCGACGCGTCAGACCTTCGTCTCCGAGATGGTCGGCCCCGGCCAGATAGGCAACGCGGTCTCGCTCAACTCCGCGAACTTCCAGAGCGCCCGCCTCGTCGGGCCCGCCATCGCCGGCGTGATGATCTCCGCCGTCGGCAGCGGCTGGGCGTTCCTCTTCAACGGGCTCTCGTTCATCGCCCCGCTCACCGGTCTGCTGATGATCCGCACCGGCGAACTGCACCCCAGCGAGCGCGCGCCCCGCAGCAAGGGCCAGCTGCGCGAGGGCCTGACGTATGTGCGCAGCCATCCCGAACTGATCTGGCCGATCGTGCTCGTGGGCTTCGTCGGCACCTTCGGCTTCAACTTCCCGATCTGGCTCACCGCGTTCACGGACAAGGTCTTCGAGGAGGGCGCCGGGACATACGGGCTGCTCAACACGCTCATGGCCGTGGGCTCCGTGGTGGGGGCGCTGCTGTCCGCACGGCGCGGTGCCTCCCGTATGCGGCTGATGGCGGGGGCCGCCCTGCTCTTCGGGGTGCTGGAGATCGCGGCGGCACTCTCGCCGTCGTTCTGGCTCTTCGCGGCGCTGATGGCACCCATCGGCATCATGGGCCTGACCTTCAACGTCACCGCCAACTCCAGCGTGCAGACGGCCTCGGACCCCGCGATGAGGGGCCGGGTGATGAGCCTCTACATGATGGTCTTCATGGGCGGTACGCCCATCGGCGGGCCGCTCATGGGCTGGGTCACCGACACCTTCGGCGCCCGCATCGGCTTCCTGTCCGGCGGGCTGATCTCGGCGGTCGTCGCCGTGGGCGTGGGCCTGGCACTCGCGCGGGCCGGTGGGCTGCGGCTCTGCGTGGACCTGCGGCGCGGGCACCGGCACGTGACGTTCGTACCGCGGGAGCCGTCGCCCGGTCCCGAGCGGGCGACGACCGGTGCGGACCGGGAAAGGGTGACTTCTGCCGCCTGACGGCCGACTCGTAGGCTCCGCACATGAATTCGGCAGGGCCGGTGGGGACTCCCGGTGCACAGGACGTCGAGGGCGTTCCCGCACCGCGGGCCGCGGACGGCGGCGGCGAGGACATCCGGCGGATACGCCGGCGGCTGGAACGGCTGATCGGCGTCGCCGCCACCGAAGGCAACGCACTGCGCGTACTGCGCAACGGCGACGAGATCTTCCCCGCGATGCTGGAGGCCATCCGGGCGGCCGAGCACACCGTCGACATGATGACGTTCGTCTACTGGCGGGGGGAGATCGCCCGGGACTTCGCCGACGCGCTGTCCGACCGCGCCCGCCACGGCCTGCGCGTACGGCTGCTCCTCGACGGCTTCGGCAGCCGGCTCATCGAACAGGAGCTGCTGGACCGGATGTCCGGCGCGGGCGTCGACGTGGTCTGGTTCCGCAAGCCGCTGTGGATCTCGCCGGTGAAGCAGAACCACCGCTGCCATCGCAAGGTGCTCGTCGTGGACGAGACCGTGGCCTTCACCGGCGGTGTCGGCATCGCCGAGGAGTGGTGCGGCGACGCACGCCACGAAGGGGAGTGGCGGGACACCCACATAAGGGTGAGCGGACCGGCGGTGGACGGCATCACGGCGGCGTTCGCGCAGAACTGGGCCGAGTGCCGGCGTGAACTCTTCGACGAACGCGACCGGTCCGTCGCCCACGAGGCCGAGGGGCGCTCCGTCGTGCAGGTCGTACGGGGCTCCGCGAGCTTCGGCTGGCAGGACATGCAGACCCTGCTCCGGGTCGTACTGGAGTCGGCGACCAGCCATGTGAAGCTGGCGACCGCCTACTTCGCGCCCGACGACTACTTCATCGAGCTGCTGTGCGCCACGGCGAGGCGGGGCGTCGAGCTCGACATCCTGCTTCCCGGTCCGCACACGGACAAGCGGGTGTGCCAACTGGCCGGGCAGCGCTACTACTCGGATCTGATGGCGGCGGGCGTACGGATCTGGCAGTACCAGCCGACGATGATGCACGCCAAGATCATCACGATGGACGGGGCGGTGTCGCTGGTCGGCTCCACCAACCTCAACCGCCGCTCGCTCGACCACGACGAGGAGGTGATGCTCGTGGTGCTCGACGAGTCCTTCACGGCGACGCTGGAAGAGCACTTCGCCGAAGACCTCGCGGACAGTACGGGGATACGGGCGAAGCGCTGGCGCGGCAGGGCGCTGGGGCAGCGGATGCAGGAGGCGGCGGTCAGGCCGTTCCGGCGCTTCATGTGACGGTGGCTCGCCGGCCGGCCGGCGACGGTGGCGGCGTGGGCGGCCGGGGGTGCGGTGACCCGCGGAGTCCGGCGGCCGTGCACGGGCCATGCTGGGGGCATGAGACTCTTCACGGCGCTGCTGCCGCCCGCGCACGTACTGGACGGAGCGGCCCAACTGGCGGAGAAGGTCGCGGAGTTGCGGGCCATGGACCGTGCGGGGCGGCTGCGCTGGGCGGACCGCGCGAACTGGCACATCACCCTGGCCTTCTACGGCGAGGTGGGCGACGGGCAGCTGGACGGACTGCGAGAGCGCCTCTCGCGCGCGGCCCGGCGGGCGCGCCCGCTGCGGCTGCGGATCGCGGGCGGCGGGCAGTTCGGGCACACGTCGCTGTGGGCGGCGGTCGAGGGCGCGCACGGCGGGGACGGCCAGGACGGCGAGGACGGCCCACACGGCGGGGACCGCGAGGACGGCGGGGACCGCGGGCACGGGTCCGCCGACGAGGGGGCCGGTGGTACGGACGGTACGGACGGGCCGGTGCGGGGCGAGGCTGCCGCGGAGGGGCTGCGCAGGCTCGCCGCGACCACCGCCGCCGCGGGGCGGCGAGTCGGGCTCGGCACGGACGAGCCCCGCCGCTTCCGCGCCCATCTGACCCTGGCCCGTTCCAGGTCGTCGCGGCTGGATCTGCGTCCCTACACCGCCGCCCTCGACGCCTTCGCGGGCGAGCCGTGGACCGCCGGTGAACTGGCGCTCGTACGAAGCAATCTGCCGGAGGGCGGCGTGCAGGGCGAACAGCCCCGTTATGAGCGGATCGCGGCCTGGCCGCTGGGCGGGTGACGGACTTGGTTACCGTTGGAGCCGTGAATACCAAGACGAGGACGCGCATCGTGAGCGGTGCGCTCGTGCTGATGCTCATCGTGGTGGCCGTCGCGGCAGCGGTCGGAGCGTAGGGCGGCCGGGGGCCGAGGGCCCACCGACCGTCCCGTACGGCCACTGTCCACGACCGCGGACGAGCGGGGCCCGGTCATGACCGGCGCGCCGGCCGTGGCCGACGGGCTTGGCCGTGGCCCGGGCCCACGGCCCCGGCCACACCCACTGCCCGCCGTGACCACTGTCGTGACCGCTGTCCTGACCGCTGCCGCGACCGCTGTCCTGACCGCTGCCGCGACCGCGCATCACCGCCGCGGTCGCGGTCGTGGCCGCCGGTCACCGCGCCGCCGCTACCAGGCGAACGCCTCCGGTGTCGGCCCCGGCCCCGGGAAGATCTCGTCGAGCGAGGCGAGCAGACCGTCGTCGGGCTTCAACTCCACCGCGCGCAGCGCCGAGTCCAGGTGCTCGGGCGTACGCGGGCCCACGATCGGACCCGTCACGCCCGGCCGTGACAGCAGCCAGGCCAGCGCCGTCTCGCCCGGGTCGAGGCCGCGTTCGGCGCACAGGTCCTCGTAGCGCTGGATCTGCTCGCGCACCCGCGGGTCCGCCAGCCGGTCCGCCGAGCGGCCCGTGGTGCTGCGTGCGCCGCCGCCCTCGCTCTCCTTGCGGATCGCGCCGCCGAGCAGGCCGCCTTGCAGCGGCGACCAGGGGATGACGCCCAGGCCGTACTCCTGTGCCGCGGGGATCACGTCCATCTCGGCACGGCGCTCGGCGAGGTTGTAGAGGCACTGCTCGCTGACGAGGCCGTATGTGCCGCGCCGTGCCGCCGTCTCGTTGGCCTGGGCGATGTGCCAGCCCGCGTGGTTGGACGAGCCGGCGTAGATGATCTTTCCCTGCTGTACGAGGACGTCGATGGCCTGCCAGATCTCGTCCCAGGGCGTGCTGCGGTCCACGTGGTGGAACTGGTAGAGGTCGATGTGGTCGGTCCGCAGCCGCTTGAGGCTCGCGTCGACGGCGCGGCGGATGTTGAGCGCCGAGAGACGGTCCTGGTTCGGGGTGGCGTCGCCCTCGGCGGCCATGCTGCCGAACACCTTGGTGGCCAGCACGGTCTTCTCGCGCCGGCCGCCGCCCTTGGCGAACCAGGCGCCGATGATCTCCTCGGTGCGGCCCTTGTCGGCGCCCCAGCCGTAAACGTTGGCGGTGTCGAAGAAGTTGATGCCCGCGTCCTGCGCGGCGTCCATGATCGCGTGGCTGCCGGGCTCGTCCGTCTGAGGTCCGAAGTTCATCGTCCCGAGGACGATCCGGCTGACCTTGAGGCCGGTGCGGCCAAGCTGCGTGTACTCCATGTCCGTAGAGCCAAGCCCTTGGAGTGGGCTCGAAGCAAGCGCCTCCCCGAGAGCCTCGGGCCTGGGTGGGACCCTCGCCCAGAGCCTCCGGCCGGGTGGTGCCTCCCCCAGAGCCTCCGGCCGGGTGGTGCCTCCCCCAGAGCCTCCGGCCTGGGTGGTGCCCCCAGAGTGCGGGAGACTGTCGCCATGGGTGTGCTGTCTGTGATTTGCCGCCGCGCCGCGCTACTGCGCCGCGCCGTCGCGGCCGTGGGGGCCGTCGGGGCCGTGGGAGCGGCGGGGCTGCTGGTGCTGGGGCCGGCGGCGGTGGCCGCCGCCGCACCGTCGGGGGGAGAGGAGGGGCCGGGCTCGTTCCGTATCAAGGACCCGCGCATCACGGAGTCGAGCGGGCTCGCGGCGAGCCGCACGCACAAGGGCGTCTACTGGACGCACAACGACTCCGACGACGGCCCTTACGTATACGCCGTGGACTCCTCGACGGGCAGGACGGTCGCCACGGTGACCCTCCAGGGCATCGACCCCCGCGACGTGGAGGCGATCTCGACCGGCCCGGACGGCCAGGTGTACGTCGGCGACATCGGCGACAACTTGAACGGCGGCTGGAACGAGGTGTGGATCTACCGCTTCCGCGAGCCGGCGAAGCTGCGGGACACGACGGTCGCGCCGACTCGCTACACCGTGCGATACGCCGACGGCCCGCGTGACGCTGAGTCGCTGATGGTCCATCCGAAGACCGGCCGCGTCTACATCGCCAGCAAGAACCAGAACAAGAAGGGCGGCATCTACGCCGGCCCGGAACAGCTCTCCGCGTCGGGCGTCAACGTCTTCCGGCGCATCGCCCGTACCGAAGTGTGGGCCACGGACGGCGCGTTCTCGCCGGACGGTACGCGGCTGGTGCTGCGCAGCTACTTCGGCGGGGAGATGTTCCGCTGGCGCGACGGGAAGCCCGAGGCCCTCGACACCCCCGTCAGCGTGCCCATGGCCGGGCAGGGCGAGTCGGTGACCTTCACCGACGACGGACGCACCCTGATGTGCGGCTCGGAGGGGAAGGGCAGCACGGTCGACCCGCTGGAGCTGGACGGCGAGCTGCTGCCGGACAGCGTTCCCGCGGACGATCGCAAGGCGGACGGCGGCGCGCAGGGCGGCGGTGCCGCGGGCGGCGGGGACGAGGGGCAGCTCGACGAGAAGAAGGTCGTGGTCGGGGGCGGTGCGATCGCCGGCCTGGTGGTGCTGTGGATGCTGCTGCGGCGGGGGTTCCGCAGGAGGTGACGCGGCCGGTGCGTGCGGCGTGGCCGGTACCGGCGGCGCGTGCGGTCCGTGCGGCGCTTGCGGTATGTGCGGCGCGATGGGGGTGCGGCCGGTGCGTGCGCCCATGCCCGTTCCGCCGTGGCCCGTTCCGCCGTACCCACGATGTTGGGCACAAAGCCGAAGGCGGGCCCGGACGCCGCTCGTTCGCGGTGTCCGGACCCGCCTTCGGTACGCGGTGACCCGGAGGTCCCCGGCGGCCTGGAAGCTCCCGGCAGCCGGAGGACCGGGCTGGATCCTCGCCTAGAGGTTCTCGGCGACGTAGTCCACGCAGCGCGTGAGCGCCTCCACGTCGGAGGGCTCGACCGCGGGGAACATCGCCACGCGCAGCTGGTTGCGGCCCAGCTTCCGGTACGGCTCGGTGTCGACCACGCCGTTGGCCCGCAGCACCTTGGCGATCGCGGCGGCGTCGACGTCCTCGTTGAAGTCGATCGTGCCGACGACCTGGGAGCGCTGCGCCGGGTCGGAGACGAAGGGCGCTGCGAACTTCGCGTCCTCCGCCCATCCGTAGAGCGTCCGCGAGGACGTCGCGGTGCGGCGCACCGCCCAGTCGAGACCGCCCTGGCCGTTGATCCACTCCAGCTGGTCGCCCAGCAGGAAGAGCGTGGCCACGGACGGGGTGTTGTACGTCTGGTTCTTGCGGGAGTTGTCGATCGCGGTCTTCAGGTCGAGGAACGCCGGGATGTGCCGGTCGGAGGCGGCGATGCGCTCCGCCCGCTCGATGGCGGCCGGTGAGAAGACGGCGATCCAGAGGCCGCCGTCGGAGGCGAAGGACTTCTGCGGGGCGAAGTAGTAGACGTCGGTCTCGCGCACGTCGACGGGGAGGCCCCCGGCGCCGGACGTGGCGTCGACGAGCACCAGCGAGCCGTCGTCGGCGCCGGCGACCCGCTCGATGGGCATGGCGACGCCCGTCGAGGTCTCGTTGTGGGTGAGTGCGTAGACGTCGGTGCCGGCCTCGGCCCGCGCCGCGGGATGGGTGCCGGGCTCGGACTCGATCACCGTGGGGTCGCTCAGCCACGGCGCCTGCTTGGAGGCCTTGGCGAACTTGCTGGAGAACTCGCCGAAGGAGAGGTGCTGCGACCTGGTGTCGATCAGGCCGTGCGTCGCGATGTCCCAGAAGGCGGTCGTGCCGCCGTTGCCCAGGACCACCTCGTAGCCCTCCGGCAGCTGGAACAGCTCCTTGACGCCATCACGCACCCGGCCGACCAGGTTCTTCACCGGGGCCTGGCGGTGTGAGGTGCCGAGTAGCGAAGTGCCGGTGGCAGCGAGCGCGTTCAGCGCCTCCGTACGCACCTTGGACGGGCCCGAGCCGAAACGACCGTCGGCGGGCTTGATGTCAGCGGGAATCTGGAGATCAGCCACACGGGCAGCCTAGTGCGTTCCTTCACACGGCACCGCAGGTGGTCCAGCCGCTGAGACGAAGGCCCTGTTCAGGCGGGGTTCAGGCGGGGTTCGGACGGGGTGCGCGGCGGGTGCGTACGCGGATGGCCGCCCAGGTGTCACGAGGCGCCGGCGCCGGACGGGGTGCGCCGGACGGGGTGCAGGGTCAAACCCCCTCCGCGGAGGGCATGTACCACCGCGGAGGGGGACGGCGGCGGAGCTGCTCTCTCGAACTGCCGACGCCTTCATCCCATGCAGCGCTGCGAGATGCGTTGCCACGGGTCTCCGTTAACGCCGAGTTCAACCACGTGTGTGACTCGTGTGGCTCGGGGGCGGAGGAGCCGGCCCGCGCCGCCTGCCGCCGGGCGCGATCACGACGCGGCCGTCGCCCGGGTGCGGTTCCGGAGCGGACGGGGAGCCCCCGTGCAGCTCGTCCAGCAGCAGCCTGCGCAGCCGCCGGGCGCTGCGCCGGTAGAAGCGGCGCTGCGTGACCCGGCCGAAGAGCACGAACCCGAGGCGGACCAGCGGGTTGCGGATCGGGGCCCGCCGGGAGTGGGCGGTGATGACGAAGTCCACGTCGCCCGTGGCCAGATGCTTCACGACCTCGTAGGCGAGCTCGCCCTCCTCCAGGTGGCCTTGCAGGGTCTGGTAGCCCCAGCCCCATGCGCGGCGTGCGCTCTCGCCCGTACCGCGTGTGGTGTCGGTGAGCGAGGTGATGCGCACGCCGAAGTCGAAGCGGAGCCCGTAGAAGCGGGCGTCGAGGAGGATGTCGCGGCCGAGCAGCGGACCGGTCGCGTCGTACAGGCCGCGCAGGATGTACGGGTCGGCGAACTGGTAGTCCCGTACGAGACGGCACGCGGTCTCCCACGGGCCGCCGGCCGCCGGGGCGCCGGGGGACTCCGGCGGCAGCGGCTGCACGTATGAGTCGAAGTGCCAGCCCGTCGCGGGGGCGGCGCCGGGAGGCGGCTCGGGGTAGTTGACGTCCAGGCCGCGGAGGGCTCGCAGGGCGGAGAGCGCGCCGGCGCGGCGGAGACGCCCCTCGCGGATCACGCGTTCTCCGCTTGGCCCGCTTGGCCCGCTTGGCCCGCTTGGCCCGCTTGGCCCGCTTGGCGCCGGGAGCCACGCGTGACGAGGGCGCCGTGCCCGCCCGTGACGCCGTTACTCGAACTCACGCAGCGACTGGCCCAGCAGCAGCAACGTGGGAGCCCACAGGCCCACGAAGATGGCGCGGCGCTCGGCGTTGCCGCGCTCGTCCTGGTCCAGGCCCGCCGCGCGCATCCACAGCACGAGGCACAGGCCGACCGAGCCCATGGCCGACGCCTGAAGATGGCTGCTGCGCAGCCCCGTGTGACGCATCACCGTCTCGGTCAGCACCTGCGGCCTCCGTCCTCCGGGTCGCCCGGGCACCTCGGATGTCCCGGGTCCTTCAAGCTCCCCGGGTGCACCGGGGAACGCCGGTCCTGCGGCGGCGACAGGCGCACGGCGCCCGCGCGCACGAATGGTGCGTATGGTGTCATTCGCTCATGTCGACACCCCATGCCGCACCTCCGCAAGGGCCCTCGCCGATGAGGCGGCTCGGAGCACTGGCGCGCTTTCCGCTGGGCGTGCTGGTGGTGTCGTGGCAGTACCTGTGGCGCGTGACGGCCCTGCACCGCGGCGAGGCGCCCGGCGACGCCGGCGATCTGCCGCCCGGACTGCCCGCGGAACTCCGCGACGAGCGCTCCAAGCCCCTCGCGGACGGCACGGGCCCGATGTTCCACCGCCGCTTCACCGTGCGCATCGAAGGCTCGTCGATGACTCCCGCGGAGCTGATCGGGGCGGTGACGTCGAATCTCAACCGGATCGCCCCGTCGACCGTCGCCGTCTTCCACAAGACCCGCGGCGGCGACGGACCGCCGTGCGTGGGCGACGAGTACCGGGTGCAGATGCCGGGGCCGTGGGACGGGCCGGTGCGCGTCGTGCACAGCGACCCGGTCTCCTTCCGCTTCGGCACGCTCCAGGGGCATCTGGAGGCGGGGCAGATCGAGTTCCGGGCCGGCGAAGCCGCGGACGGCGGGCTGGAGTTCACGATCGAGGCCTGGTCGCGTGCGGGCGACCGGCTGGCGGATCTGCTCTACGGGCGGCTGCGGGTGGCAAAGGAGATGCAGTTCAACATGTGGGTGCACTTCTGCCTGCGGGCGGCCGCGGTCTCCGGCGGGCGCTCCGCGGGCGGCGTGCACATCGACACCCGCAGCATCCCCGAGGAGCTGTGCCGCCGGGCTGCGGCCGTGTGAGCACCGGGCCCCGGCGGCCCGGACCGGATCCCGTGAGGCTCCTCCCCGTACGGGACCGGCGGGCCGAAGAGCCCCGTATCGCCAGGTGAGGGTGCCCTTCCGGGGCCCTCAGCGTGCACGCTTGACCCATGGCAGAGGCACACGCGCGCACAGCGGCACAGTCAGCACAGGAACAGGCACGGGCACAGGCACGGGCACAGGCGGGGACAGGGGCGGGAACGGCGGCGGAGGCGACCGCCGCGCGTACTCAGGCGCGCGAGCTCGAACGGGCGCTGCGCGAGGCGGTGCCCGGCGGTGACATCGGCTTCGGCACGGGCACGCGCTCGCTCTTCACGATGGACGCCTCGAACTACCGGCGCGTACCGGTGGGCGTGGTCGCACCCCGCGACCGCGACGACGTGGAGGCGGTGCTCGCCGTCTGCCGCGAACAGGGCGTGCCCGTCGTGGCGCGCGGCGCCGGCACGTCCATCGCGGGACAGGCCACCGGCACCGGCGTGGTGCTCGACTTCACACGGCACATGGACCGCATCGAGTCCGTCGACCCGGAGACGCGCACCGCGCTCGTGCAGCCCGGAGTGATCCTCGACCGGCTGCGGGACGCCGCGGCACCGCACGGACTGACCTTCGGCCCCGATCCGTCCACGCACAGCCGCTGCACCCTCGGCGGGATGATCGGCAACAACTCGTGCGGCTCGCACTCCGTCGCCTGGGGCACGACGGCCGACAACGTACGGGAGCTGGAGGTCACCGGCTACGGCGGGCAGCGGATGACGCTCGCCCCCGGTGGCGAGGGAGTGCCCGAGCCGCTGCGCGAGGAGGTGCGCGCCCTGGTGAGCGGCGAGCTGTCGCGGCTGCGCACCGGCTTCCCCGAACTGCCGCGCCGCATCTCGGGTTACGCCCTGGACGAGCTGCTGCCCGAGAAGGGCGAGGACTGGGCGAGGGTCTTCACCGGCAGCGAGGGCACGCTGGGCGTGCTGACGCGGGCCAGGGTCGGGCTGGTTCCGGTTCCGGGGGCGCGGGTGCTGGCGGTGCTCGGTTACGCGGACGAGAGCGCGGCCGCGGAGGCCGCCGCGGGTCTGCTCGCGCACGGGCCGCTGACCGTCGAGGGCATGGCGAACGACCTGGTCTCCGACGCGGCGCGGGCCGATCTGCCGCGCGGCGGCGCCTGGCTGTTCGTCGAGGTCGGGGGCGACGACGAGGCGCACGCGCGCTCCCGCGCGGAGGAGCTGTGCCGCGCGGCGGCGGACGGCACCACCGACCACCGGCTCGTCGTGGCGCCCGCGGCGCAGCGCGCGCTGTGGCGCATCCGCGAGGACGCCTCGGGCACGGCGACCCGGCTCGGGGACACGGAGGCGTGGCCCGGCTGGGAGGACTGCGCCGTGCCGCCGCCCCGACTGGGCGCGTATCTGCGGGACTTCAGGGCACTGCTGGACCAACACGGGCTGCGGGGGCTGCCGTACGGGCACTTCGGGGACGGCTGCATCCATGTGCGCATCGACTTCGATCTGATGGACGACGCCGGGATCCGGCGCTTCCGTGCCTTCTCGGCGGACCTGGCGGACCTGGTCGTCGCACACGGCGGCTCGCTCTCCGGCGAGCACGGCGACGGGCAGGCGCGGGCGGAGCTGCTGCCGCGGATGTACGGGGAGGAGATGGTCGGCCTCTTCGGACGCTTCAAGGACCTGTGGGACCCGTCGGGCGGGCTCAACCCGGGGATGCTGGTGCGTCCCGCGCGCATCGACGAGAACCTGCGCTTCGCGCCGCTGCCGCGCGAGCCGGTGGACGTCGAGTTCGGCTATCCGCACGACGGCGGCGACTTCTCGGCGGCGGTACGGCGCTGTGTGGGCGTCGCCAAGTGCCGTAACACGGAGGCCGGTTCGAGCGTGATGTGCCCGTCCTTCCGGGCCACCGGCGAGGAGCGGCACTCCACGCGGGGCCGCGCCCGGCTGCTGCACGAGATGCTCGCGGGCGAAGTGGTCACGGACGGCTGGCGGTCGGAGGAGGTCCGCGAGGCCCTCGACCTGTGCCTGTCGTGCAAGGGCTGCCGCAGCGACTGCCCGGTCTCCGTCGACATGGCCACATACAAGGCCGAGTTCATGCACCACCACTACGAGGGCAGGCGCCGCCCGATGGCGCACTACTCGATGGGGCGGCTGCCGCAGTGGCTGCGGCTCGCGGCGGCGAGCCGCACGGTGCCGCTGCTCAACGCGGCGGCGCGGGTAGGGCCGTTGGCGGCACTGGCGAAGCGGCTCGGCGGGCTCGCGCCGGAGCGGGCGATCCCGCCGCTGGCGCGGGTGCCCTTCACGCGGTGGTGGAAGCGGCGCGGTTCGGGTCCCGGTGCGGGTACGGCCTCCGGTTCCGGTGCGGGTGCCGATGCGGGTGCGGCCTCCGGTGCCGGTGCGGGTTTCGGCGCGGCTGCGGGCGGTGCCGCCGAAGCCGCCGCCGGCCCTGAGGCAGCCGCCGACGGCGCCGCCCGCGAGATCGTGCTGTGGCCCGACACCTTCACCAACTACCTGTCTCCGGAGGCCGGTTCGGCTGCCGTGCGGGTGCTGGAGGACGCCGGGCTGCGGGTGAGCGTCCCGGACGGGCAGGTCTGCTGCGGCCTCACCTACGTCTCCACCGGCCAGCTCGACCAGGCCCGTGCCGTCATGCGCCGCACGCTGGACCGCGTACAGCCCGCCCTGGACGCGGGGCTGCCGGTGACCGTGCTGGAGCCGCCGTGCGCCGCGGCGCTGCGCACCGACGTTCCGGAGCTGCTGGGCGACGACCCGCGTGCGCGGCAACTCGCGGACTCCGTACGGACCTTCGCGCAGACCCTCGAGGAGTACGCGCCCGGGTGGCGGCCGCCGCGCGTGGACCGTCCCGTCGCCGGTCAGACCCACTGCCATCAGCACGCCGTCATCGGGGACGCCGAGGACCGGCGGCTGCGTGAACGGGCAGGCCTGACCGGGGAGTTGAGCAAGGGCTGCTGCGGACTCGCGGGCAACTTCGGTTTCGAGAAGGGGCACTTCGAGGTGTCCGCGGCGTGCGCCGAGGATCAACTGCTGCCCGCCGTAAGGGAGGCCGGGCCGGACGCGGAGCTGCTGGCCGACGGCTACTCGTGCCGTACGCAGCTGGAGCAGCTGGGCGGGCACCGCAGCCGTCATCTGGCGGAGGTGCTCGCGGAAGGACTGGAGCGGGCGGAGGCGCGCCGCGGGGAGGAGCAGTAAGGAGACGGACCCTGGGCGCGGGGAGGGGGCGGCCGGGCGCCCCGAAGAGTAATGCAAGCACGCTTGCTTGTTTTTCCTCGCGCTGTCACGCTCAATGGGTGCCGGACGGGCGCGAGTCCGAGTCCGGCTGCGAGTACGCGTACGGGCACCGGCGTCCGCGGGCGCGGTGCCGGTATGCGGTCGGCGCACGGCTGGTATACGGCCCGCGTACGGCCGCCGCACGGTCGGCATGCAGTCGGCACGCGGCCCGTGTGCGGGCCCGTGTGCGGGCCGGTATGCGGGCGGCGCGCGGCTCGCGGACGGCTGGTGCACGACCGGTATACGACACATATGCGCTGGTCACGCCGGGCGGGAGCCCGGGGCGGTGGCGGAAAGGGACGGGCGCGGGATGGCGGACGACGCCGGAGACGTGACGGGAGCGGTCCTCGCGGACCTCCGGGACGAGGGCGAGGCCCTGGAAGGGCTGGTCGCCGGGCTCGACGCCAAGGAGTGGGCCCTGCCGACGCCCGCGCCCCGCTGGACCGTGGCCCACCAGATCGCCCATCTCGCTTGGACCGACGAGCAGACGCTGCTGGCCGCGACCGACGAACCAGCCTTCCGCGACGCCTCGCAGGCGGCGCTCGCCTCGCCCGGCACCTTCGTCGACGAGGGCGCGGAGACGGGCGCCGCGCAGCCGCCCGCCGTCCTGCTGGAGCGCTGGCGTGCCGGGCGGGACGAACTGCTGCGGGTGCTCGGCGAGTTGCCGAAGGGGCGGCGGATCCCGTGGTACGGCCCGTCGATGAGCGCCGCGGGCATGGCCACCGCGCGGATCATGGAGACCTGGGCGCACGGCGAGGACGTGGCCGACGCGCTCGGTGTGCCGCGCCTTCCGACGGAGCGGCTGCGTCATGTCGTACGGATCGGCGTGCGGGCACGGGACTTCGCCTACGCCGTGCGCGGGCTCCAGCCGCCGGGGGAGCCGTTCCGCGTCGAACTGAAAGGCCCCGGCGGCGAGTTGTGGACCCACGGCCCGCAGGACGCGGCGCAGCGCGTGACCGGTGACGCCGTCGGCTTCTGCCGCCTGGTGACGCAGCGGATACACCGCGACGACGCGCGCGTACGGGCCGAAGGGGCCGACGCGCAGCGGTGGCTGGAGATCGCGCAGGCCTTCGCGGGACCGCCCGGAGAGGGGCGCGCACGCAAGGAGGAGCAGCTGTGAGCGCCGGGGCGGGCAGCGCCCCGGGGACCGGCGGCGCCCAGGCAGGCGGGGGCGCCCCGGGCATCGGCGCCGACGCGGACGTGCTGCGCGTCGGCAACTGCTCCGGCTTCTACGGCGACCGCTTCGGAGCGATGGAGGAGATGCTCACCGGCGGCGGGCTCGACGTGCTGACCGGGGACTACCTCGCCGAACTGACCATGCTGATCCTCGGCCGCGACCGGCTGAAGGACCCCTCGCGCGGCTATGCGAAGACCTTCCTGCGGCAGCTGGAGACCGGGCTGGGCCTCGCGAAGGAGCGCGGGGTGCGGATCGTGGTCAACGCGGGCGGGCTCAATCCGGCCGGACTGGCCGACGCCGTACGGGAGTTGAGCGAGCGGGCCGGTGTGCCGGCGGCCGTCGCGCATGTGGAGGGCGACGACGTACTGGCACGGGGGCCGTCCGGCGACGCGGCCGGGGGCTGGGGCGAGGGCGTGCTGACGGCCAACGCGTATCTGGGCGGCGGCGGCATCGCCGAGTGCCTGCGCGCCGGCGCCGACGTCGTCGTGACCGGCAGGGTGACGGACGCCGCGCTGGTCAGCGGTGCGGCGGCGGCCCACTTCGGCTGGGCGGACGACGACTGGGACGCGCTCGCGGGCGCCGTGATCGCCGGTCACGTGCTGGAGTGCGGCGCGCAGGCCACCGGCGGCAACTACGCGTTCTTCGCGCAGGAGGGCATCGACGTGACCCGGCCGGGCTTCCCCCTCGCGGAGATCGCGCGGGACGGAAGCTCCGTCATCACCAAGCATCCCGGCACCGGCGGCGCGGTGACGCCCGGCACGGTCACCGCCCAGCTGCTCTACGAGACGGCGGGCGCCCGCTACGCCGGTCCGGACGTGACCGCCCGGCTGGACACGGTGCGCCTGTCGGAGGACGGCACGGACCGGGTGCGGATCGACGGCGTACGCGGTGAGGCGCCGCCCCCGGAGCTGAAGGTCGGCCTGACCCGGATGGGCGGCTGGCGAAACGAGGTCACGTTCGTGCTGACGGGGCTCGACATCGAGGTCAAGGCGGCGCTCGTACGGCGGCAGTTGGAGGCGCAGCTGTCCGGGCCGGGGGTCCGGCGCCCGGCGGAGGTGAGCTGGACCCTCGCGCGCACCGACCACGCGGACGCGCCCGTGCAGGAGGAGGCCAGTGCGCTGCTGCGGCTGACGGTGCGCGACCCGGACGAGGCGGCCGTCGGGCGGGCGGTGAGCGGGGCGGCGATCGAGCTGGCGCTGGCCAGCTTCCCCGGGTTCCATGTGACGGCGCCGCCCGGAAAGGGCTCTCCGTACGGGGTGTTCGAGGCCGCGTGGGAGGACGCGGCGAGCGTGCCGCACGTGGCGGTGCTGCCCGGCGCGGAGAGGGTGGACGTACCGCCGCCGCCGAAGACGCAGCGCCTGGAGCCCGTCGAAGAGCCGCCGCTGCCCGAACCGTTGCCCGATCCGCTCCCGGAAGCGTACGGGCGGCCGCGCCGGACTCCGCTGGGCGCGCTGGCCGGTGCGCGCAGCGGCGACAAGGGCGGCAGCGCGAACGTGGGCGTGTGGGTGCGTACGGACGAGGCGTGGCGGTGGTTGGTGCATGCGCTGACAGTTGATGAAATTTGTCATCTGCTACCTGAAATCCGTCATCTGACAGTCACCAGGCACGTCCTCCCCGATCTCCGCGCGCTCAACTTCACCGTCGACGGCCTCCTCGGCGAGGGCGTCGCCTCCCAGGCCCGCTTCGACCCGCAGGCCAAGGCCCTCGGGGAGTGGCTGCGTTCACGAATGACGGACATCCCGGAAGGACTTCTCCCGTGAGTGTGCTGACCTCGGCGCTGGACGTCTCCGGCGCCGACTACGCCGGACACCGGCAGCAGATGCTCGACCGGATCGCCGAACTGGACGCCGAACTGGCGAAGGCGGTCGCGGGCGGCGGCGAGAAGTACACCGAACGCCACCGCAAACGCGGCAAGTTGCTCGCCCGCGAGCGCATCGAGCTGCTGCTCGACCCCGACACCCCGTTCCTCGAACTGTCGCCGCTGGCCGGCTGGGGCAGCGACTACACCGTCGGCGCTTCGCTGGTCACGGGCATCGGCGTCGTCGAGGGCGTCGAGTGCCTGATCACGGCGAACGATCCGACCGTACGGGGCGGCGCCAGCAACCCGTGGACGCTGAAGAAGGCGCTGCGCGCCAACGAGATCGCCTACGCCAACCGCCTGCCCTGCATCAGCCTCGTCGAGTCCGGCGGCGCGGATCTGCCCAGCCAGAAGGAGATCTTCATCCCGGGCGGCGCGCTCTTCCGCGACCTCACCCGGCTGTCGGAGGCCGGAATCCCCACGCTGGCCGTCGTGTTCGGCAATTCGACGGCCGGGGGCGCCTACGTTCCCGGCATGTCCGACCACGTGATCATGGTCAAGGAGCAGTCGAAGGTCTTCCTCGGCGGCCCGCCGCTGGTGAAGATGGCGACCGGCGAGGAGGCCGGCGACGAGGAGCTGGGCGGCGCCGACATGCACACCCGCGTCTCTGGGCTCGGCGACTACTTCGCGCTCGACGAGCCGGACGCGCTCCGCCAGGCCCGCCGCGTCGTCTCCCGTCTCAACTGGCGCAAGGCGCACGGCGGTTCGGCCGGCGTCCCGGCGCCGCCGAAGTACGACGAGGACGAGCTGCTCGGCGTGGTGCCCGGCGATCTGAAGACGCCGTTCGACCCGCGCGAGGTGATCGCCCGGGTCGTGGACGGCTCCGACTTCGACGAGTTCAAGCCGCGTTACGGCACGAGCCTCGTCACCGGCTGGGCGCGGCTGCACGGCTATCCGCTGGGCGTGCTCGCCAACGCGCGCGGCGTGCTGTTCAGCGAGGAGTCGCAGAAGGCCACCCAGTTCATCCAGCTGGCCAACCAGCGCGACATCCCGCTGCTGTTCCTGCACAACACCACCGGCTACATGGTCGGCAAGGAGTACGAGCAGGGCGGCATCATCAAGCACGGCGCGATGATGATCAACGCCGTGTCCAACTCGAAGGTGCCGCACCTGTCGGTGCTGATGGGCGCCAGCTACGGGGCGGGCCACTACGGGATGTGCGGCCGGGCCTACGACCCGAGGTTCCTGTTCGCGTGGCCGAGCGCCAAGTCGGCGGTCATGGGCCCGCAGCAGCTCGCGGGCGTGATGTCGATCGTGATGCGGGAGTCGGCCGCGGCGAAGGGCAAGCCGTTCGACGAGGAGGCCGACGCCGGGCTGCGGGCGATGGTCGAGCAGCAGATCGAGGCGGAGTCGCTGCCGATGTTCCTGTCCGGACGGCTCTACGACGACGGCGTGATCGACCCCCGCGACACCCGCACGGTGCTCGGTCTGTGCCTGTCCTCCATCCACACGGCTCCGGTCGAGGGCGCGCGCGGCGGCTTCGGCGTCTTCAGGATGTGAGCGCCGTGACGGCTGCGGGACGTACGGGGAGTGCGAGTGCTGCGATGGGCGGAGTGGAGCAGAGAATGATCACATCGGTGCTGGTCGCGAACCGCGGGGAGATCGCCCGGCGCGTCTTCCGTACGTGCGCGGAACTGGGCGTCGCCACGGTCGCCGTCCACTCGGACGCCGACGCGCGCGCCCCGCATGTGCTGGAGGCCGACGCCGCGGTGCGGCTCCCCGGCGACTCGCCCGCGGACACGTATCTGCGCGGCGATCTGATCGTCGAGGCCGCGCTCGCCGCGGGCGCCGACGCGGTGCACCCCGGATACGGATTCCTCTCCGAGAACGCCGGTTTCGCGCGTGCCGTGCTCGACGCCGGCCTCGTATGGATCGGGCCGCCGCCCGCGGCGATCGAGGCGATGGCGTCCAAGACGCGTGCGAAGGAGCTGATGCGCGAGGCCGGCGTGCCGCTGCTCGATCCCGTACGCCCGGAGGACGCGACCGGAGGTGACCTGCCGCTGCTGGTGAAGGCCGCGGCGGGCGGCGGCGGACGCGGCATGCGGATCGTGCGCGAACTCGCCGCGCTGGAAGGGGAGATCGAGGCGGCACGCGCGGAGGCCGCGGCGGCCTTCGGGGACGGCGAGGTCTTCGTCGAACCGTATGTCGAGCGCGGACGCCACGTGGAGGTGCAGATCCTCGCCGACGCGCACGGGACGGTGTGGACGCTCGGCACCCGCGACTGCTCGCTGCAACGGCGCCACCAGAAGGTCGTGGAGGAGGCCCCCGCTCCCGGGCTGAGCCCCGGACTGCTCGACGTGCTGCACGAGTCGGCGGCCGACGCGGCACGCGCCGTGGACTACCGGGGTGCGGGCACCGTGGAGTTCCTCGTCGCGGGCGGCGGTACGGGTGACAGTCACGGTACGGGCGACGGCTCCGGCACGGGCGACGGTCACGGCACCGGTGAGGGTGAGGGCGAGGGCGAGGGCGAACCCCGCGCGTACTTCCTGGAGATGAACACCCGGCTCCAGGTCGAGCACCCCGTCACCGAGTGCGTGCACGGCGTGGATCTCGTCGCGTTGCAACTCGGCGTCGCCGAGGGCGAGCCGCTGGACCCGGACGGGCCGCCGGCAGCCCGTGGACACGCCGTCGAGGCCCGCCTCTACGCGGAGGACCCGGCGCGTGGCTGGCAGCCGCAGACCGGCATCCTGCACCGGCTCGAAGTCCCGGGCGCCTGGCAGGCCTGGTCCGCGGCCACGGCCGCGGGCGCGCCCGCCGGGGTGCGCCTGGACAGCGGCGTGAGCGACGGCGACGTCATCGGCGTGCACTACGACCCGATGCTTGCCAAGGTCGTCGCGTGGGCGCCGACCCGCCGTGAGGCCGTGCGCAGGCTGGCGTCCGCGCTGGAGCGTGCGAGCGTGCACGGGCCGGTGACCAACCGCGATCTGCTCGTGCGGTCGCTGCGCCACCCGGACTTCGCCGCGGGCCGCCTCGACACCGGCTTCTACGACCGCAATCTGGAGGCGCTCACCGCGACCGGGCCCGAGTCCGGTGGCGAGTCCGGGCCCGAGCCCGGAGGCGAGCAGAACCGCCGACTGGCCGCTCTGGCCGCGGCGTTGGCGGACGCGGCACGCACGCGCGCCACCGGCGGCAGCGTCTCCGCGAGGCTCGGCGGCTGGCGCAACGTGCCCGCGCATCCGCAGTCGAAGACGTACCGCGCCGAGCCCTCGGGCGACGAGATCGAGGTCCGCTACCGCCTCACCCGCGACGGACTGCGCCTGGAGGGCGGCGACTTGGGCGGCCTCGGCGAGGCTGGAGGGCCGAGCGTCCGCCTGCTGGAGGCCGCGCCCGGGCGCGTCGCCCTCGAAGTGGACGGTGTGCGCCGGGACTTCGCGGTGGCGCGTTACGGGGACGGCGGGAACTACGCGGACGGGGACGGCGGTTCGCACGTCCATGTCGACGCGCCGCCGCCCCTGGGCTCGTACGCCTTCACCGCCCTTCCCCGGCTGCGGGAGCCGGAGACGGTCAACGACCCCGGTTCGCTGCTGGCCCCCATGCCGGGTGCCGTCGCACGCGTCGTGCCCGGTCTGGCCGTCGGTTCGGCCGTCAAGGCCGGGGAGCCGCTGCTGTGGCTGGAGGCGATGAAGATGGAGCACAAGGTCGTGGCGCCCGCCTCCGGCACCCTCACCGCGCTGCACGCCGAACCCGGCCGTCAGGTGGAGGTCGGCGAACTGCTCGCCGTCGTCTCCGAGAACGGCACCACGCAGCCGGCGCAGTCGACGGAGACGGCACGGACGGCGCAGCCCGCGCAGACGTCCGGAGCCGCCGCCGCGGAGCCCGCACCGGCGTCCGCCCCCTGACGAGCACCGTCCCCTGACGAGCACCGTCCCCTGACGAGCACCGGCACCCCACCACCCCCGACAGCCGCCACCAGCCCCACCGCCCCGAACCAGCCGTCCTCCGCCGAGAAGGAGCCGTCATGCCCCAAGCGAACGCCGCCCTGCTGGAGACCGAGGAACAGCGCGACCTGCGAGCGGCCGTCGCCGCGCTCGGAAAACGCTACGGGCGCGAGTACTTCACCGGCGTCGTGGCCGAGGGCAAGCACACCGACGAACTGTGGGCCGAGGCCGCGTCCCTCGGCTACCTCGGCGTCAACCTCCCCGAGGAGTACGGAGGCGGAGGCGGGGGCATGTCCGAACTCGCCATCGTCCTGGAGGAGTTGGGCGCCGCCGGCTGCCCTCTGCTGATGATGGTCGTCTCGCCCGCCATCTGCGGCACGGTCATCGCACGCTTCGGCACCGAGGAGCAGAAGGGCGAATGGCTGCCCGGACTGGCGGACGGCAGCCGCAAGATGGCCTTCGGCATCACCGAGCCCGACGCGGGCTCCAACTCCCACCGCATCACCACGACCGCACGCCGCGACCCGGCGTCCTCCGTGGCGGAGTCCGGGGAAGGGGACTGGCTGCTGTCCGGCCGCAAGGTCTTCATCTCCGGCGTCGACATCGCCGACGCCACGCTCATCGTCGGCCGCACCGAGGACGAGCGCACGGGCAGGCTCAAGCCCTGCCTGTTCATCGTCCCGCGCGACGCGGCCGGGTTCACGCGCAGCCCCATCGACATGGAACTCGCCGCTCCCGAGAAGCAGTTCGAGCTCGTACTCGACGACGTACGGCTGCCCGCTGACGCCCTCGTCGGCGGCGGGGACGGCGAGGACGCCGGGCTGCTCCAGCTCTTCGCCGGCCTCAACCCCGAGCGCATCATGACGGCCGCCTTCGCGATCGGCATGGGCCGTCACGCCGTCGACCGGGCGCTGGACTACGCCCGTACGCGCACGGTGTGGAAGGAGCCCATCGGCAGCCACCAGGCCATCGCGCACCCGCTCGCCCAGGCCCACATCGAGCTGGAGCTCGCCCGGCTGATGATGGCCAAGGCCGCCGCGCTCTACGACGCGGGCGACGACATGGGCGCGGGCGAGGCGGCCAACATGGCCAAGTACGCGGCCGGCGAGGCGTGTGCGAAGGCCGTCGACCAGGCGGTGCACACCCTCGGCGGCAACGGGCTGACCCGGGAGTACGGCATCGCCTCCCTGATCACGGCCTCGCGTGTGGCCCGTATCGCCCCCGTAAGCCGTGAGATGGTGCTCAACTTCGTCTCGCATCAGACACTGGGCCTGCCCAAGTCGTACTGAGGTTCCGGGTTCCGGGTTCCGGGTTCGGCGGGGCGGCGCGATCGGCGGTCGTGGACGGACCGCAGGCCGCGCCCCGCAGGCCGCGCCGCGCCGCCGACGACCACGCCGCTCCGGGAGGGCCGCATGATTTTCCACAGCGAGTACGCCGACGTCCCCGTCCTCGACGAGGCCATCCACGACGCCGTGCTGGGCCGTTCCGCCGTGGAGCACGCGGGCCGTACGGCGCTCGTCGACGGCCTCGACGGCACCGCCCTGACCTATGCGCAGCTCGACGCCTTCTCCCGCCGCATCGCCGCCGCCCTGGCCGACGCCGGGCTGCGCAAGGGCGACGTGCTGGCGCTGCACAGCCCCAACACCCTTGCCTTTCCTGCCGTCTTCTACGGGGCGACCCGCGCGGGAGCGGCCGTCAGCACCGTCCATCCGCTGGCCACGGCCGAGGAGCTGGCACGCCAGCTCGGCGACTGCGGAGCGCGCTGGCTCGTGACGGTCTCGCCGCTGCTGGAGACGGCGCGGCAGGCCGCCGAGCGCTCGGGGTACCCGGACCGGGGCGTGAGGGAGATCTTCGTGTGCGACCGCGCGGAGGGGTACCGCAGCGTCCTCGACATGCGCGAGAGCACCGCGCCGGAACCGCGGGTGGCCGTGGACCCCGGGCAGGACCTCGCCGCGCTGCCGTACTCCTCGGGCACCACGTCCATGCCGAAGGGCGTGATGCTCACCCACCGCAACATCGCCACCAACCTCGCCCAGCTCGCCCCGCTGATCCCGACGGGCCCCGAGGACCGGCTGCTGGCGGTGCTGCCGTTCTTCCACATCTACGGACTGACGGCGCTGCTGAACGCGCCGCTGCGCAACGGCTCCAGTGTCGTGGTGCTGCCCCGCTTCGAACTGAGGCAGTTCCTCGCGGCCGTCGAGCAGCACCGAGTCAACATCCTCTATGTCGCGCCCCCGATCGTGCTCGCCCTCGCCAAGCACCCCGCCGTGGACGAATACGACCTGTCCTCGCTGGAGTTCGTCCTCAGCGCCGCCGCGCCGCTCGACGCCGAGCTGGCCACGGCGTGCGGACGGCGGCTGAACGTGCCGGTCGTCAAGCAGGCGTACGGCATGACCGAGCTGTCGCCCGGTACGCACGTCGTGCCACGGCACGTGAACGCACCGCCCGGAGCGGTCGGGAAGCTGCTGCCGTCCACGCAGATGCGGATCGTCTCCCTCGACGACCCCGGGCGCGACGCCGGCGAGGGCGAGGCGGGCGAGGGCGAGGCGGGCGAACTGCTCTTCCGCGGGCCGCAGGTGATGAAGGGCTACCTGGGGCGTACGGGCGAGACCGACGCGATGATCGACGCCGACGGCTGGCTGCGCACCGGCGACATCGGGCGCGTGGACGCCGACGGTTGGCTCTACGTCGTCGACCGCGTCAAGGAGCTGATCAAGTACAAGGGCTGGCAGGTGGCACCGGCCGAGCTGGAGGCCGTGCTCCTCGGACACCCCGCGATCGCGGACGCCGCGGTCATCGGCGTGACGGACGAGGAGGGCAACGAGGTGCCGAAGGCCTTCGTCGTACGGCAGGAGGGCGAGGACGGCGCGCGGCTGAGCGAGGCGGACGTGCTGGCCCACGTGGCGGAGCGGGTGTCCCCGTACAAGAAGGTGCGGCGGGTGGAGTTCACGGCGGAGGTGCCGCGCGCGGTCAGCGGCAAGATCCTCCGGCGCGAGCTGCGGGCCGCGGAGAGGACCGGAGAGAAGTGACGGGAACCGGAACGGGAAGCGGCGGGGCGGGAAGCACCGGAAC
Organism: Streptomyces sp. HNM0575; assembly: GCF_012726265.1. GTDB lineage: Bacteria > Actinomycetota > Actinomycetes > Streptomycetales > Streptomycetaceae > Streptomyces. The sequence goes on from NZ_JAASAG010000006.1 coordinate 188,298, forward strand.
GGGGAGCGACGGAACGGGAAGCGACGGGGCGGCACCGCCCGAAGGCCCGCCGGTGCGCAGCGCGTACGAGCAGGGCGTCGCCGTGCTCACCCTCGACTCCCCGCACAACCGCAACGCGCTCTCCAGCGGCCTCGTCTCCGGGCTCTACGCCGGACTGGAACGCGCCGCTGACGATCCCCGGGTGCGCGCGGTGCTGCTCACGCACACCGGCAACACCTTCTGCGCGGGCGCCGATCTGCGGGAGGGCAGCGGAAGTCCCGGCGACCTGGCGGCACTTCTGCGCACGATCGTGGAACTGCCGAAGCCGGTCGTCGCACGCGTCGACGGGCATGTGCGGGCGGGCGGCACCGGCCTGCTGGGGGCGTGCGACATCTCGGTGGCCGGGCCGGGTTCGAGCTTCGCCTTCACCGAGGCCCGTATCGGGGTGGCTCCGGCGGTGATCTCCATGCCGCTGCTCCCGCGTCTCGACGCGCGGGCCGCCGCCCGCTACTACCTCACCGGCGAGCGCTTCGGCGCCGCTGAGGCCGCCCGCATCGGGCTGGTGACCATGGCGGCGGAGGACGGCGAGGACGCCGGGGAGATGCTGGCGCCCGTGCTCGACGGGCTGCGGCGCGGCTCCCCGCAGGGCCTCGCGGAGTCGAAGCGGCTGGTCACGGCCGAGGTGCTGCGCGTCTTCGACCGGGACACCGACAGCCTCGCGGAGCTGTCCGCGCGGCTGTTCGCGTCCGACGAGGCCCGCGAGGGCATGACCGCCTTCCTCGAGCGACGGGAGCCCGCATGGGTGCCGTGAACGTCCGCGGGGCCGCACCCAAGCAGGACCGCAGCCGCGCGACGCGGCAGCGGCTGCTGGAGTCGGCGGTCACATGTCTCGCCGAACACGGCTGGACGGGCAGCACGGTGACGGTCGTGGCCGAGCACGCGGGGGTCTCGCGCGGCGCGGCGCAGCACCATTTCCCCACCCGCGAGGACCTGTTCACCGCGGCGGTCGAGTACGTGGCCGAGGAGCGCTCCAAGGCGCTGCGGTCCCCGGCGCGTGCGGGCGGGCAGGGAGCCGCGAACGAGCAGGGGGGTACGGACGGCACGAAGGCGGCCGTCGGGATGCTGGTCGACCTCTACACCGGGCCGCTCTTCCGGGCCGCGCTGCAACTGTGGGTCGCGGCCTCGAACGAACCCCAACTGGGCCCGCGCGTAACGGCGTTGGAGGCGCGGATCGGCCGGGAGACGCACCGGATGGCGGTGGAGCTGCTGGGCGCGGACGAGTCTGTGCCGGGCGTCCGCGAGACGGTGCAGGGGCTGCTCGACATGGCCCGCGGCCTGGGGCTGGCCAATCTGCTGACGGACGACAGCGCGCGGCGTGAACGGGTCGTCGCGCAGTGGGAGTCGATCGTCCGGGACGCGCTCGCGAGGTAGCGGTCCTCATTCACCGACGTGGACGGCGGGCCGCAACTGCGGTCCGCCGTCAGGTCGTTCGTCTCCGCGGTGATATGCGCTTGTGCGCGCTATTGACGCTCTACGTGGGCACTTCTATGGTGACGTCGATTCATAAACCTGGCAGGCGTTCATGATGATGAACGGGTCGCGGTGCAGGGGACGTTGCGCGGATGTCGCGGGGACGGTGCGGCGCCTGCGGCGGTGCCGGTGGTCCGTGCCGAACCTGCCGTACGACGCGCTGAACGTGCCGAACGTGCCGGCGCACGCTGAATGCGAGGAGTCGTGATGTCCGTACTCGACTGGACCGTGGTCGGCGCCTACTTCTTCGTGATGCTGGCCATCGGGGCCTGGTCGAAGACCCGCGTCGAGAACGTGGCGGACTTCTTCACCGCCCGCGGCCGCGTCCCCTGGTGGCTCTCCGGCATCTCCCACCACATGTCCGGCTACAGCGCGATCATGTTCGTGACCTTCGCTGCCGTCGCGTACGACTACGGCGTCACCGTCTACTTCTGGTGGCCGCTGACCATCGGACTCGGCATCGGCGTCGGCGCGTTCGTCTTCGCCGCGCGCTGGAACCGGCTGCGCGCCAAGCACGGCGTCAACTCGCCGCTCGCATATCTCGCCGTCCGCTACAACCTGCCCACCCAGCAGGTGCTCGCCTACAGCGGCGCAGTGCTCAAGGTCGTCGACATCGCGGCCAAGTGGGTAGCGATAGCAGTGCTGTTGCAGGGCTTCGCGGACGTACCGCTGGTGTGGGGCATCGGCGTCACCGGCGTGTGCACCATGTTCTACGTGACGTTCGGCGGCCTGTGGGCCGATGTCCTCACCGACTTCGGGCAGTTCGTCATCCAGGCCGTCGCCGGATTCGCGATGCTCTTCGCCGTCATGGCGCACCTCGGCGGCGTCTCGTCGCTGTGGACGATGTGGGGCGACCTGCCCGAGGGACACGGCCACCCCGTCGCGGGCAATGTGACGGCCGGGCTGATCCTGGCGTTCCTGCTGGTGAAGACCTTCGAGTACAACGGCGGCATGTGGAACCTGGCGCAGCGCTACATGTCCGCGCCCGACGGCTCCCGCGCCCGCAGGTCTGCGCTGCTCTCCGCCGGGCTGTGGCTGGTCTGGCCGTTCATCCTCTTCGTGCCGATGATCGCGGCGCCGCTCATCGTGCCCGGCCTGAGCAACTCCGAGGACTCCTATGTACGTCTCGCGCAGGAACTGATGCCCACGGGCTTCATCGGGCTGCTGCTGGCCGGCTTCTTCTCGCACACCATGGCCATGGTCGCCTCCGACGCCAACGTCATCACGGCCGTCATCACCCGCGACCTCGCGCCCGTACTCGTGCCGCGCGTACGGCGGTTGACCCAGCGCGGGCAGTTGCTCTTCGCCCGCGTCACCACGGTCGCCTTCGTGACGGCGAGCATGGCGCTGGCCCTGCTCAGCGACCCGGACGGCTTCATCATGACCGTGGTCGTGAGCATCGTGGCCGCGACCATGGGGCCCATCTCGATCCCGCTGATGCTGGGGCTGCTGCCGTGGTTCAAGCGGATCGGGCCGATGGCCGCGATCGTGTCGTGGGCCGGCGGGCTCGCGGTGTGGGCGTATCTGTACTGGGGCGTGGGCGACGCGTCGGAGGCCGTCACGGTGGGCTTCCCCGTGCTGACGTCGCTGGTGCTGTACGTGGGCATCGGGCTGCTGAGGCCCGAGACCGACGCGGAGCGCGCCGCACTCGTCGACTCCCTGAGCAGCGACCCGACCGAGGAGGAACGACTCGCCCTGGAACGGCAGTTCCTCGCCGACCCGGACAAGGGCGGGGAGCCGGACGCGGACGGGGACGGGGAGCCGGAGAAGCCGACGGCCGTCCGGTAGGGCCCTCACGGGCCCGCGGATCGCCCCGGTGCGCGTCGTCGGCGGTTGCCGCTGCGCGGCGGCGAACGGGGTCCGGCGCCCGGCGCCGGAGGGCGGACCGGAGCGCGGCGCTCCGAGGTGTGCCCGGTCCCGCGCCCGTCCCCGCCTGTGCGGTGCAACTGCCCGGGCGGAGCCCGGCGTTCCGAGGTCTCGCCCGGTCCCGCCCCCCGCCTGTGCGGCGCAGCCGCTTCCGGGCGGAGCGCGTTGTGTGAGGACGGGGCGCAAGCGAAGGGGCCGAAGGTGCCCTCCGGGTGGTGACAGAGACGGGCTGACAATATTTGTCAGCCGTCAGCCGTCAGCCGTCAGCCGTCAGCCGTCAGCCGTCAGCCGTCAGCCGTCGGCCGTCAGCCACCGCGCCAGCGCCCGCGCCTCCGGCACGGGGCCGCCGCCCCGGCGGTCGGGCCCCCGTCGGCCCGTCGGCTCGCCACAGGGGCCTGACCTGACCCCTACCGCCCCCGCAGAAACGCCCCCGTTCTGGACGCGGCCACGCGCGAGACCTCGCGCGGGGTGCCCTCCGCGACGATCTCGCCGCCGGCGGCGCCGCCGGCGGGGCCCAGGTCGATCACCCAGTCCGCGGCCCCGATGACGTGGAGGTCGTGCTCGACGGTGACGACCGTGTTGCCCGCGTCGACGAGTTGCTGGAGCACGGCCAGCAGCCGTGCCGTGTCCGCCACATGGAGTCCCGTCGTCGGCTCGTCGAGCAGGTAGAGCGTGCGTCCCGTCGAGCGCTGCCCCAACTCCCGCGCGAGCTTGATGCGCTGTGCCTCGCCGCCCGACAGCGTCGTCGCGGGCTGCCCCAACCGCAGGTAGCCGAGGCCGACTTCGCTCAGCCGCCGCAACCGCGACTCGGCCCTCGGCACGTCGGCGAAGACGCCCAGCGCCTCCTCGACGGTCATCTCCAGCACCTCGGCGATGTCATGGCCGCTCCCGCGCGACACGTCGGCGGCCTCCCCCTTCGCGTACCGCGCACGCTTCCCGTAAGGCGCAGCCTTCCCGTACCGCGCAGCCTCCCCGTACCGCGCCGCGAGCACCTCGCCGCGGAAGCGGCGCCCGCGGCACGCCGGGCACCGCACCTCCACGTCCGGCAGGAAGTGCATGGAGACGCTGAGCACGCCGGAGCCGGTGCAGCGCTCGCACCGGCCGCCCGCCACGTTGGGGGAGAAGTGCTTTGCGGTGAGGCCGAGTTCGCGGGCGCCGGGGGTCGCGGCGAAGGCCTCCCGGATGGGGGTGAAGGCGTCGGAGTACGTCGCGGCGTTCGAACGCGGCATGCGGCTGATGGGCTGCTGGTCGATCGTGACGACCTTGTCCAGATGCTCCCAGCCCGTGATCTCCTCGTGCGGGCCCGGGAGTTCGCCCGTTCCGTGGAAGTGCCTGCGCGCGGCACGGTCGAGGACGTCGAAGAGCAGCGACGACTTCCCCGAACCCGAAGGCCCGCTCACCGCAACGAACTTGCCCAGCGGGAGGCGCGCGGTGACGCCCTTGAGGTTGTGGGCACGCGCGCCGCGTACGACGAGCGACGCGCCGCTGCCCGTACGCGGCGAATCCGGCCCCGGCATGGTCACCCGCCCGGAGAGGCAGTCGCCGGTCACCGAGCCCGGCGTCGCGGCCACCTCCTGCGCCGTGCCCGTGGCGACGATCCGGCCGCCGTCGCGTCCCGCGCCCGGCCCGACGTCGACGACGTGGTCGGCGGCCCTCAGCATCTCCAGGTCGTGCTCGATGACGAGCACCGTGTTCCCCAAGTCCCGCAGCCTGCTGCACAGCACTTGGATGAGCCGCCCGGTGTCCGAGGGGTGCAGGCCGATGGTGGGCTCGTCCAGCACGTACAGCACTCCGGTGAGCCCCGAACCGAGCAGCGACGCGAGACGCAGCCGCTGCGCCTCACCGGCCGACAGGCTGGGCGTGGCCTGCTCCGGCGTCAGATAGCCGACGCCCACGTCGACGAGCCTGCGCACACGATCCCGCAGATCGGCCACGACGGGCTCGGTGACGAGCCGCTCCTTTCCGGCGGCGGTGTCCGCCAACTCGTCGACCCAGGAGGCGAGTTCGACGAGGGACATGCGCGCCGCGTCCACGATGGTGATGCCCGCGACGGTCACCGCCCGGCTCTCCGGCCGCAGCCGGGTGCCCGCGCAGTCGGTGCACACCTCTTTGACGAGTGAACGCTCGGCCTTCTCGCGGTAGTCGGCGTCGTCGATGCGTTCGGCGTAGCGGCGCAGCATGTTGGTCACGACGCCCTCGAAGCGTCCGCGAGTGACGATCGCGGGCGGCTTCGTACCGGGGAAGTGCCTGCGGAAGGCGTCGCTCTCGGCACCGTGCAGCAGCAGATCGCGCTGCGCCTGCCCGTACTCCTTCACCGGCAGGTCCGGGTCGAAGGTGAAGCCGAAGTGCCGTGCCGCGGCGTGCAGTACGGGGATGTTGCGCTCGGTCACCAGAGGATGCCAGCCGCGCACCGCGCCTCCCGCGACGCTGCGGCTCTCGTCGAGGAGGCTGTCCAAGTCGGCGTGGAAGACGGTGCCCAGGCCGGTGCAGGCGGGGCAGGCGCCGTCGGGCTTGTTGAACGAGAAGCTGCCCATGACCAGTTCGGGCACGGGCTTGCCGCAGTGCGGGCACGGCACGGCGGGCCCGGCACCGCGGCCACCGGCCTCCCCGTGGCCCTCTCCGGTGTCTCCGGTCCGCACACCGGCTTCGAAGTCCCCGCCGGGCCGGGCGACTTCACCGTGTTCACCCTCTCCGCCGTCCCCGTCGTACGCCCCGTCCCCGCCGTACGCCCCGTCCCGGTCGTCCGCTCCTTCCACGTCGTAGGAGGGCGGCACGTCCCCGCCGCACGCCAGGCAGCGGCGGCGCCCGATCCGGGCCCACAGCAGCCGCATGTAGGTGAAGACCTCGGTGACCGTGCCGACCGTGGAGCGCGGGCTGCGGTTCGTCAGGTACTGGTCCACGCTGATCGACGGCGACAGCCCGGTGATCGAGTCCACGGCCGGTTTGCTCACGAACATCGTGACCATGCCGAGCGATTCGAGGTACTGCCGCTGCCCCTCCCTGTGCAGGGTGTCGAAGGCGAGCGTGGACTTGCCGGAACCGGAGAGGCCCGTCAGCACGACGAGCGAGTTCTTGGGAACGGTGAGCGAGACGTTCTTGAGGTTGTGCAGGCGCGCGCCCTCGACGCGGATGGCGTCGTCCGTACGGCGTGGGGCGGACGGCATGGGCTGCGGCGCCGGCTGCTGCTTCTCCTCGATGTTCTCCGCGGCATTCATACCTTAAAGTTTCTCATTGAAGTGCACGTTGAGGCTTTTGCGGAGGCTCCGCAGGAGTTCGCCCGAGAACCCTCAACTGCACGGGGAGGGTGGCAGGTTACGGGGACGAGTGGCGCACGGGCGAAAGAGGGGGCGGCAGAAGGTGAGCCTTGAGAGCACGGCGGGGATGGCGGGGACCGCGCGGCTCCGCCCCGTCGACCTCGCGCGGGCGGCCGGCGTATCGGCACAGCAGATCCGCAACTACGAGGCGTCCGGGGTCCTGCCGCCCGCATCCCGTACGGACTCCGGCTACCGCGTCTTCACCGAGCCGCATCGCGGCGCGTTGCTCGCCTACCGCGCCCTCTCCGACGGCCACGGCCCACACGCCGCCCAGGCGATCATGCACGCCGTCCACGACGGCGATCTGCCCCTGGCGCTCGCCCTCGTCGACGAGGGCCACGCGGCACTGCACGAGCAGCGCCGCTCACTGCGAGAGACCGCTGCCGCGCTCGAAGCGGTCGCCGGACAGGACCCGGGGGCGTACCGGATGACGCGCTCCGGGATGCGCATCGGAGAAGTGGCCGCACACGTCGGCGTACGGACGTCGGCCCTGCGCGTGTGGGAGGAGGCGGGTCTGCTCACGCCCGGCCGCGACCCGGCGACCGGCTACCGCCGTTACGGGGCGCGGGAGATCAGGGACGCCCGCCTCGTCGCCATGCTGCGGCGGAGCCGCTATCCGCTGCCGCGGATCGTCGACGTACTGGACGGGCTGCGCCGCACGGGCAGTACGGACGCGCTGCGCGCCGCGGTCGCCCAGCGCCGGGAGGAACTGGACCGGAGGGCGCGCGCGATGCTCGAAGGGGCCGCCCGGCTGCACGCCTACACCGACGGCGCGGGGCAGGGGCAGGGGCGGCCGGGCTGAGCGGCGCCGGGCCCGGCCCGCACCCCGGCCCACTTGGCCCCGCACGCCCGCACGGCACCGCCCGCTCGCCCGGCCCCGTCTACATGCACGCGCCCGACTCGCTCAGTGGTGCGCCTCGCCGTACCCGTCGACCTCTCGCGGATCACGCGGCCCCGGCCCGACATAACGCGCCGACGGCCGCACCAGCCGCCCCGTCCGCTTCTGCTCCAGTACGTGCGCGGCCCAGCCCGCCGTACGGGCACAGGTGAACATCGACGTGAACATGCTCGCCGGCACCTCCGCGAAGTCCAGGACGATGGCGGCCCAGAACTCCACGTTCGTCGCCAGCACCCGGTCCGGACGGCGCTGGTGCAGCTCCGCCAGCGCCGCACGCTCCAGCGCTTCCGCGACCTCGTAGCGCGGCGCGCCCAGTTCCCTGGCCGTACGGCGCAGCACGCGAGCCCGCGGGTCCTCCGCCCGGTAGACCCGGTGCCCGAAGCCCATCAGGCGCTCACCGCGGTCGAGTTGGCGCTTGACGAAGCCCTCGGCGTCCCCGGTGCGCTCGATCTCCTCGATCATGCCGAGCACCCGCGAGGGGGCACCGCCGTGCAGCGGGCCCGACATGGCGCCGACCGCTCCGGAGAGCGCGGCCGAGACGTCGGCACCGGTGGAGGCGATGACGCGGGCGGTGAAGGTGGAGGCGTTCATGCCGTGTTCGGCGGCCGAGGTCCAGTAGGCGTCGACGGCGGCGACGTGCTTCGGATCCGGGTCGCCGCGCCAGCGCCGCATGAAGCGCTCGACGACGGTCTCCGCCTTGTCGATCTCCTGCTGCGGCACCATCGGCACGCCCGGTCCGCGCGCGGACTGCGCCACGTACGACAGCGCCATGACGGCCGCGCGGGCCAGGTCCTCGCGCGCCTGCCGCTCGTCTATGTCGAGCAGCGGCTTCAGACCCCACACGGGAGCGAGCATCGCCAGCGCCGACTGGACGTCGACGCGGATGTCGCCGGAGTGCACGGGGATCGGGAACGGCTCGGCGGGCGGCAGGCCCGGGTTGAAGCCCCCGTCGACGAGCAGGCCCCATACGTTCCCGAACGAGACGTGCCCCACGAGGTCTTCGATGTCCACACCGCGGTAGCGAAGGGCGCCGCCCTCCTTGTCGGGTTCGGCGATCTCCGTCTCGAACGCGACGACTCCTTCGAGTCCGGGTACGAAGTCGGACATCAGGCGGCTCCTCATGAGGTTGTCGGCCGGCGCGTGCTCGTCGTGGGGGCGCGGCGTGGCCGGGTCGGTGTTCGGGCCGGGCGTGGACGCGAAGGTTCCACCGCCGCCGTGCGGCTGGCGGACCGTTACGCCGTGACCCGTTCCACGTCACATTGTGCTCGTCGCCCTGCCCGCGTCGCCGCGGTCACGTCGTCCGGTCCACGCACTCGTTCCAGGGCCTGCCCCGTGCGCGGCCCGGTCATCCCCGCCCGCCGGTGGTCGGCCGTACGCGGGCGGCCCGGGTCCGGCACCGGTACCGGCCTGCAACTCCGTTGTGCACAGGCCGCGGTGACCCGGCAGACGATTCTGCGGTTTCGCCGCACGCACCGGCATCCGTGTGCGGGGTGAGATCAGGCACACGGACGCGGCGGCGGATGATGTTGCAAGATGAACGCGTGCCCGACGCCGATGAAGAAGCCGCCCGCAACGCCCCGCGCGCGCCCCGCGAGGACGCCACCGCGGACGTCGAGGACCTCGTGCCCGTCACCGTCCTCGACCCCGCGGCCATGCGCGCCCGCTACCGCGCACAGGGGCTCTCCGAGCAGGAACTGACGCCCGACCCCTACGGCCAGTTCGCGCGCTGGTTCGCCGACGCCGCGGCGAGCGGACTCCACGAGCCGAACGCGATGATCGTCTCCACCGCCGCGCCCGACGGACGGCCCAGTTCCCGCACGGTGCTGATGAAGCAGTACGACGAGCGCGGCTTCGTCTTCTTCACCAACTACGGCTCCCGCAAGGGCCGCGAGCTGGACGCCAATCCGTACGCGTCGCTGCTCTTCCCCTGGCACCCCATCGCCCGGCAGATCATCGTCTCCGGCACGGCCGAGCGGATCGGCCGGGACGAGACCGCCGCCTACTTCCGCACCCGCCCGCACGGCTCGCAGCTGGGCGCGTGGGCGAGCGAGCAGTCCTCGACGGTGGCCTCACGGGCGGAACTGGACCGGCTCTACGCAGGGCTCGCCGAGCGCTACCCCGAGGGCGAGGACGTGCCGGCGCCGCCGGGCTGGGGCGGCTTCCGGGTCCGCGCGGACTCCGTGGAGTTCTGGCAGGGCCGGGAGAACCGGCTGCACGACCGGCTGCGCTATGTCCGTACGGGCGAGGGCTCCGCGGACTGGACGGTCGAGCGGCTCTGCCCCTGAGCCGGAACGCGGCGGTCCGCCCCGACCGCGGTGGCGGTCCGCCGGGACGGCACCGGCGGCGGACATGCGGAACTTGCAGAACGTGCGGACAAGCGGAACGTGCGGACATGCGGAACGTGCGGATGTGCGGACATGCAGACGGCCCGCGGGCTGCTCCGCTCGCCGTGGCGAACGGCGCCGGTCGGACGAGTCCGACGAGCCCGCGGGCCGGGTGACTGCATTGAGATTGGCCGGCGATACCGGCGTCACACTGTGGCGTCGGCGCTAGGCCGCAGCCACCTCACGCGTCCGGGAAAGCTTCATCTACCGGATCACCTCCTTTCTCGTGTACGCAGCACGCTAGGCAGCGCCGGAGGGACCCCGCAAGCGATTTCGGGGGCGCAACGATTTCGCCGAACACCGTGTGCCCTGCGTCACGTTCCAGTTGAATGATCCGTACGCGCAGCAGCAGGCGGCAGTCGTACGGCGCGTTCAGCTGGGGGTGCTTAGGTGTCCGCTCGATCCAGGACCCACGCCGCTTCGTCGTCCGAAGGCGACGACAGGCACGGGCCCGACGACGAACTGCTGCTCGCCGCGCTGCTGGACGGCATGGACGCCGCGCTGTGCGCCTTCGACGCCGACGGCGTCGTCACCCACTGGAACCGCGAGGCGGAGCGCCTGCTCGGCTGGAGCCAGGAGGAGGCCGTCGGACGGCGGGGACTGGCGGGCTGGGCGCTGCGCGAGGCCGACGCCGAGCAGGTGCAGGCGCGCCTCCTCGCGGCGATGCACTCCCCCGGTCGTCAGGTGCACGAGTTCGCGCTGCTGACGAAGGACGGCGGGCGGCTCCTCGTACGCACCCAGGCGTCCGGGGTCGCCGCGGCCGACGGCCGTCCCATGGGCGTCTACTGCGCCTTCAGCGAGGTGCACGCGCAGATCGACCTGGAGCGCTCCATCGCGCTCAGCGAGTGCCTCTTCGAGGACGCCACGTGGGGCGTGGTGCTCGTCGACGCGGACCTGCGCCCGGCCGTGGTGAACGTGTCGGCCGCCGGCGCCTTCCGCGTCTCGCGCGCCGCCATGCTCGGACGTCCGCTGGGCGAACTCATCGACCAGGGCGTCGAGGAGCTGGAGGGCGCGCTCCAGCACGTGCTGGCCGACGGCCCGCCCGTCGCTCCGGCCGAGATCTGGGTGACGCTGCGCTCGGGACGCCGTACGGACGGGAGCGCGCCCGGCGCAGGCGCCACGGGCGCGGTCGCCGCGGTGGGAGAGGCCAGCGGCCCGGCCCGCCGGTGCTGGCGCAGCGGCTTCCTCCGCCTGTCGTCGCCGCTGGCGGAGGCGCCGGTGCCGCTCGGCGTCGCCTGGCTCTTCCAGGACGTCACCGAGTCCAAGCGCCAGGAGCAGGAGACCGACCGGCTGCGCTTCCGGGACAACCAGCTGCACCGTGCGGCGCGTGCCGCCGCCGAGTGCGAGAAGCCGATGGAGGCGGCGACGGTCCACCTCGACTTCGCCCTCGCCGGCTTCGCCGATCACGCCCTGCTCGATCTGGCGCTGCCCGCCGGTGACCGCGGGGACTCCGGCCGCGACGCCTTCGGCGGCGACGGCGGTGCAGAGGGCGACGGCGGCCACCGCGACGACGGTCACGGCCTCGACGCGGACGGTCAGGGCGCGAGCCCCCGCCTGGTGCGCGTCGCGTCCACCCCGGCGGCGGGACCGGGCCCGTCGCCGTCGCTCCCCCAGGGCATCGCGGGGAGCACCGGCTCCGGTATCCCGGGGGTGCCCGGCGTTCCCGGCGTCCCGGGCGGCATCCCCGTCGGCTATCCGGAGGGGCATCCGGCACACCAGGCGTACGCGCGCTGCGGTTCGGTGCGGGCCAGCGTCGGCGGCGTCGCGGCCACCGGCGGGGCGGGCAGCAGCGTGATCGACGGGTGGGCCGCCGCCCGCAAGTGGCCGGAGGGCACGGTCCACGGGCTGTGCACGGTGCTGCGCAGCCGCGGCCGCACGCTCGGCGTGGTCACCTTCCTGCGGGGCTCCAGCCGCCGCTCCTTCGACCGCACGGACGCGGCGTACGCGGAGGACATCGCCGTACGCATCGCCGCCGCCGTCGACATGGCGCAGATGGCGGGCGCGGCGCAGGCGGCGGGCGCCGCGGGCCCCGCGGGCGCGGGCCAGCGGTAGAGCGGATCAGGGCTGGACCAGGGCAGCGGTGGACCGGGTCAGCGCTGGACCGGGTCAGCGGTAGAAGATGCGGTCCGCGTAGCGCTCCATGACGGTGTCGTTCCATGCGAGTCCGCCGTCGACGTTCCCGGAGCGCAGCAGCGGCGGTTCGATGCCGCGGGAGACCAGCTCCCCGGCGGCCGTGGCGACCACGGCCTGCATCAGCGCACTGGTGATCACCGTCGACGCGGGAGCGAACGGCGCGGGCACGCCGTCAGTCGTCAACTCCGCGTCCCCCACGGGGATTCCGCTGTCGAGCACCACGTCGCAGTGGTCCTTGAGGAAGGTGCCGCTGGAGTGCCGCGACGTCGTCTCGTGCGCGTATGCGACGGATGTCACGCCGACGACCTTGATCCCGAGGCTGCGCGCGTGCGACGCCATCTCGACGGGCAGGGCGTTGCGGCCGGAGAGGGAGATGACGAAGAGCAGATCGCCCTCGCGCAGGGGACCGGTGTCGAGCACGGCGGACGCGAGCCCGTCCACGCGCTCCAGGGCGCTGCCGAGCGTGGCGGGGCGCACGTCGACACCGACCGCGCCGGGCACCGTGAGCAGGTTCATCACGGCGAGGCCGCCCGCGCGGTAGACGACGTCCTGGGCGGGCAGCGAGGAGTGCCCGGCGCCGAAGGCGAAGATCCGGCCGCCTTCCTCGATCGTGTCGGCCACCAGCCCGCCCGCGGCGGCGATGTCCTCCCCGGCGGCGTCCCTGACCTGCTGGAGCAGGGAGATCGCGGCGTCGAAGAAGCCGTTCGCCAGCGTGTGGTCGCTCATGCCGCAGGTCCCCCCGGGTCTCGTCGTACGCGTCGGAGGCCGCCGCCCGCGGACGCAGCCGGGCATCAGGCCGTGATCACGGTAGAGGTCTGGACCAGTCCTCTGTCAAGGGCGCAATCGGTACGAGGGGGAACGCTTGTCGGTCCCATGGGTCAGAATTGGAGAAGGGCCACGGCCGGCACGACGACGAGGGGCATCATGTCCGGACTGATCGACACCACGGAGATGTATCTCCGCACCATTCTCGAGCTCGAAGAGGAAGGCGTCGTCCCCATGCGTGCCCGTATCGCCGAGCGGCTCGATCAGAGCGGGCCCACGGTGAGCCAGACCGTTGCGCGCATGGAGCGGGACGGCCTGGTGAAGGTCGCGGGCGACCGTCATCTGGAGCTGACCGGCGAGGGCCGCCGGCTCGCCACGCGCGTGATGCGCAAGCACAGGCTGGCCGAGTGCCTGCTGGTCGACGTGATCGGCCTGGAGTGGGAGCAGGTGCACGCGGAGGCGTGCCGCTGGGAGCACGTGATGAGCGAGGCGGTCGAGCGCCGCGTCCTCGAACTCCTGCGCCACCCCACGGAGTCGCCGTACGGAAACCCCATCCCCGGTCTCGAAGAGCTGGGCGAGCAGGCGGAGGCCGAGTCGTTCCTGGACGACGGGATGGTCAGCCTGACGGACCTGGGGGCGGACGGCGACGCGAAGACCGTCGTCGTGCGCCGCATCGGCGAACCGATCCAGATGGACTCGCAGTTGATGTACACGCTGCGGCGCGCGGGAGTGCAGCCGGGCGCGGTGGTCAGCGTCAACGCCGGGGCGACGGGCGGCGTCCAGATCGGCAGCAGCGGCGAGGCGGCCGAGCTGGACTCGGACATCGCGGCCCACGTCTTCGTGGCCCGCCGCTGACCGCTCACCCGGCGGCCCGGCCGGTGTGAACCGGCGGTTCGCGGTTCTGCGCTTGGCGCCTGGCGGCGCCGGTGTTCCGCGGCGCAGCGGTGCGGCTGTTTCCAACGCCCCTGCGCCGCACCGCTGTTGGGGACGTGCGCGGCCGATCGTGCCCCGGGCGCTTGGCCGCACCGCTGCCTGGGGCGCGCACGCGCGTCCGTACGTCGCGTGGCCGGGCGCTTGGCGCCGTGGCCCCCCGGGTTGAACCGGTCCAACTGCCTTGTAAGCGGGCGGTGTTGAGGCCGGTGCGGGCCCGTGGGCCAGCCGTGCTTCGCCCCGCCGTGCATGCGGGGGCGCTCGCCCCGGTGGCCGCTCCGTGACGGGACCGCTCGGGGCTCCACGGGGCCCGTGCGGCGTGTGGAGCGTGCGCGCCGTCGGTGGGTTCACCCGCCGTGCGGCGGTCCCGCTCCGGCGCGCGCCGAGCGCGCGTTCAGCGGCGCGCGAGTTGAAAAAGATTCCGCCGGAATCTTGATGCTCCGTCAGCAGGTCAGCCACATCTGGGCCTCTCGGGTTCGCCCGAGCTGAAAGCGGAACATCTTCCCAAAGGGTCTTGCGGGTACGAAAGTTACGGTAGACCGAGTGCCCGGCCACACGGCGTGCGACGCTGAGGCCACGTGTGTACGGGCGGAGGGGAGCCGTCGATGGATCGCGGTGAGCGCGCTGTGCGGGCCGAGCGGGCCGGCGATGCGGGAGACGGGACGTCACACAGACCGGTGACGGCCCACAGACCCGAACCGCCCCGAGCCGTCGCGTACTTGGCGTGTCCGAGGTCCCGGCTCAGGTCCGGGCCCGTCGGTGGCGGCCCTCCCGTACGGCATGGCCTACCGCATGACAAGGGCCCCGGCGCCGTCGGCGGCCGGGGCCCCGCCTCCCCTTTTTCCCCTGAGGCGACCCAGAGCCCCGAGCTCCCGGGGTCAGCCCTCCTCCCGGTAGCTGTCTTTCCACGCCCCCGGCGATCAACCCTTGGGAACAGTCACTCGAAAGTAGGGGTTTCCACTGGACTGCGGCGCGTTCGAATAGAAGTTCGATAGCGTGGAGGAGCGTTCAGAAGGAATGGGGGTGCCGGAGCGTATGGTGCGACGGCTCGACGTGACTGGACCGGACGGAGTCCGGCTCGCGGCATGGGAGTTCTCCGACATGCCCAAGTGCGGCCCGGAGGCGGGCCCCGCCGACGGCGCCCAGGAGACCGGGCCCTTAACGCGTTCGAAGGGTGTGCTGCTGCTGCACGGCCTGATGGGGCGCGCCTCCCACTGGGCCGACACTGCCCGCTGGCTGTCGGGCCGCTATCGCGCGGTGGGCCTCGACCAGCGCGGCCACGGCCGCAGCGCGAAACCCGCCGGCGGCGGGCCCGGCGACGACGGGGAGCATCAGGACCCGTACGCGCGCGAGAAGTTCGTCGCCGACGCCGAGTCGGCCATCGAGCAGCTGGGGCTCGCGCCCGTGGCGCTCATCGGCCACTCCATGGGCGCCCTCACGGCCTGGCAGCTCGCCGCGAAGCGGCCCGACCTCGTACACGCGCTGATCATCTGCGACATGAAGGCGTCGGCGCTCGGGGAGCAGTCGCAGCGCGAGTGGGAGGAGTGGTTCAAGTCGTGGCCCGTGCCGTTCGCGACGCTCGCCGACGTACGCAGATGGTTCGGCGAGGACGACCCCTCTCTGGAGCGGCCGACGCCTTCGCGGGGCGACTTCTTCGCCGAGGTGATGACCGAGCGGGACGACGGCTGGTGGCCGGTCTTCTCCCGGCGGCAGATGCTCGGCGTGCGTGAGGCGTGGGTGCACGACGCGCACTGGGACGAGCTGGCGCGGGTGGTCTGCCCGACGCTGGTCGTACGGGGCATCGAAGGCGAACTGGGCCGCGCGGAGGCGCAGGAGATGGTGCGCGTGCTGCCGCGCGGCATCTACGCGGAGGTGCCGGACGCGGGTCATCTGATGCATCTCGACCAGCCGGCGGACTGGCGCCGCGTGGTCGAACCGTTCCTTCAGGCGGTGCTCCCGGCGGACGGCTGATCCCGGCGGGCGCCGCCGCCCGACGCGCCGCCGCCCCGACCCGCACCGAGGCCGGAAGGGCACCGAGAGGACCCCGACCGTGCCGGTGCCCAGGGAGGGCGCACGGGGGCACAGCAGGGGGCGCACACGCAACAGGCACCGCGTGGCGGGTACTTGCACACTGCGGTGCGCCGTCTTCCGAGCGGTGCGTCCGGCTGAGACACGGGCACATGTCCCTGGCAGTGGTCATCCGATGTCGTCCCGAGGGGGATACATGGCCGCCCGGCCTCTCGTCGCCCGGCAGCCCAACGAGAAGCTTCAGGCGCTCCTCCAGGAAGCCGAATGCTCGAACGCCGGGCTCGCCCGCCGCGTCAATCTCTGCGGGCTGGAACACGGGCTCGACCTGCGTTACGACAAGACGTCCGTCGCGCGCTGGCTGCGCGGGCAGCAGCCGCGCGGCCGCGCTCCCGCCATCATCTCCGAGGCCCTCGGCCGCAAGCTGGGGCGCTCGGTCACGCTGGACGAGATCGGGATGGCCGACGCCAAGAACCAGGCCATGGGCGTCGGTCTGCACTTCGCCCCGACCGTCGCCGGAGCCGTGGAGCAGGCCTGCGAGCTGTGGCGCAGCGACATCGGACGGCGCGGCGTCTTCGGCGGTGCGACGGTCGTCTCCTCCGCGCTCGTCGAACCCAGCCGCGACTGGCTGATCACGCCGCCGGACGGCCAGGTGGCGCGCAACGCGGGCCCGCGGGTGGGCATGCCGGACGTGGCGGCCGTGCGCGCGACCACGGAATCGCTCTCGCAGCTCGACCACCGTTTCGGCGGCGGACATGTGCGCCCCGTCGTCGTGCACTACCTCAACAGCGTGGTCTCCGGGCTGCTCACGGGCTCCTACAGGGAACCGGTGGGGCGCGCGCTGTTCGGTGCCGCCGCCCGGCTCACCGAACTCGCGGGCTACATGGCGGTCGACACCGGCCAGACCGGCCTGGCGCAGCGGCACTTCATCCAGGCGCTGCGGCTGGCGCAGGCTGCCGGGGACCGTGCGTACGGCGGTTACGTGCTGGCCGCGAGCATGAGCCACCTGACGGCCTCCCTCGGAAACCCGCGCGAGGCCGCCCAGTTGGCGCGGGCGGCGCAGGAGGGCGCGCGGGGGCACGCGACTCCGCGCACCGAGGCGATGTTCTGCGCGGCCGAGGCACGCGGCCATGCGCTGCTGGGCGACGTACGGGCGTGCCACGAGGCGGCGGGCCGTGCACGGTCGGCGATGGAGCGTGCGGCCGCGCGCTCCCCGGAGGAGGACCCGGTCTGGATCGCGCACTTCGACCGTGCCTATCTCGCCGACGAGTTGGCCCACTGCCACCGCGATCTGGGACGCCCTCGGGAGGCGGCGGAGCAGGCGGGCGAATCGCTTGCCGGACATCCGGAGAGCCGGGTGCGGCGCAGGGCCATCGGCACGTTCCTGCTGGCGTCCGCGCAGCTTCAGAAACGTGAGCTTGAACACGCATGCCAAACCGGGGCGAAAGCCGTGGAGTTGCTGTCGGTTCTCCGCTCGGGGCGCGGTATCGAGTACCTGGAGGACTTCCGTCGCCGACTTGTGCCTTTTGTGAAGGAGCCGGTCGTACGAGATTTCACAGCGCGTCTCGACGTCTCGCCCGCCCTCTAAGTGCCTTGATGCACCGGTTTGTTCCATATCTGAGGTGAAGGGTTGGTGTCGCCGCATCAGGTGCGTGGTCGCTCCTTGTGGGCACCCGGTAGCGTGACCCGTCGGTTCTGGCAGTCGGTTGATCGATCGAGGAGACCCGGTGACAGCGCACAGTGGACAGGGCGACCCGCCCCTCTACGAGGGTGTCGTGCTGCCGGCGAACGGCGATCCGTGGACTCCCGAGCAGCAGCGCGAGGTCGCTCATACGCATCGGCAGCCGGCCGCCGGGCAGCCGTGGGGCCAGCCCTGGGGCCCGGACTCGCAGGCCGCGATGACCAACGGGATCGGCGCCGCGGCGCCTCCGCTGCCCCCGCCGCCGGACCAGCCCCTGCCGCCCGAGCAGCCTCAGGCTCCGGGCCTGCCGCCGCAGCAGCAAGCCGCTCAGCAGTATCCGTCCCAACCGCATTCGTCCCAGCAGTTCCCGCCCGCCGGGTACGGCGAGGAGGCGGCGGCCCCCGCGGGCGGAAGACACGGGGCGGCCCCCGCGCCGCCTCCGGTCCCGCCCTCCGCCGAGATGCCGCTGCCGCCCGTGCAGCCGCCTTCGTCCGAGGGCGGTGGACTGCCCCCGGTGCAGGCGCCGCAGGGCGCCCAGGCGTACTACGGCGGCACTCAGCCGTCCGCGCAGCAGCAGCCTCCGCAACCGCCGCAGCACGAGCCCCATCAGCCGCATCAGCCGCATCAGCTGCCGCCGCAACAGCCGCCCGGCGCGCAGCAGTTCGCCCAGGGCGCCGACGCGCCGCCGATGTCCTCCGACGCCACCCAGTACATGCCGCCGATCACCGGTGCGCCGCCCGTCCACGGGCAGTACCAGCCGGGCGGCCAGGCCCCGCCCGTGGCGCCCGTCGGGGACGCCGACGCCACTCAGATGCTGCCGCCGCAGACCGGTCAGGCGCCGGTGCACGACCCCGAGTCGACGGCGCAGCTCCGTACGCCGCTGCCGCCCGAGTCGTCCGCCGGCGGCCACGGTGGTCAGAACGGCCAGAACGGCGTGGGCGGCCAGCCCCACCAGCAGCCCCAGCCACCGGCCGGGTTCGAGAGCCTCTTCCGCTCCGAGCCGGGTTCGGGTCCCGGCGCGCCCAACGGCGCCTCCGGCGAGCCCGGTTCGACACAGAGCCTGCCGATCTTCGACCGTGCGGCGGCCCGTCAGCGCAGCGGCGGTGTCGGCGGCCTCGGCACCGCACCGGGGCAGCCCGGCCCCGGCGGCCCGGCGGGCGGTCCTCCCGGTGCGCCGGGTGCGTCCGGCCCGTACGGACCGTACGGCCAGGGCGGGCAGCCCGGCGAGATGCTGCCGCAGGGCCGTGCCGCCCGCCGCAACGCCGAGCGGAGCGCGATGTCCCGTATGTCGCCCGGCATCCTCATCGGCATCGGCGTGGCCCTCGTCGCCGGCGTGGGCATGGTGGCCGGTGCCGCGATGAGCGGCGACAACGAGAAGGACGCGAAGCCGAAGAGCAAGTCCTCCGCGGCGGCCGCCGATCAGCGGGCCGGGAACGCCGACGCCGTACGGGCGCAGGCCAAGGAGCTCGACAAGCTGCTCGACGACAGCAACAACAGCCGTGCGGCGGTGATCCGTTCGGTCGAGAGCATCAAGAGGTGCAAGAAGCTCGGCCAGGCCGCGCACGATCTGCGTGCGGCGGCGGGGCAGCGCAACAGCCTGGTGGCGCGCCTCGGGAAGCTGGAGACCGACAAGATCCCGGCCCAGGACAAGCTGAAGTCCTCGCTGACGCGTGCCTGGAAGGCCTCCGCGTCGGCCGACGACCACTACGCGGCCTGGGCCGACCAGACCGCGGGCAAGAAGGGCTGCCGCAAGGGCAAGGCCCGTCCGACCGCACACGTCGGCCTCGGCGCGCGCGCCAGCGGTGAGGCGACGGCCGCCAAGAAGCAGGCGGAGGCGCTGTGGAATCCCACGGCGAAGAAGTACGGGCTGAAGCAGCGGCAGGTCGGGCAGCTCTGACCCGCACCGAAGTCCGGTCCGTGCGCCGGTACTTCGGATCCCTCGCCGGGCGGCGGTCGTGCCCCTGGCACGGGCCGCGGTCGGAGGCCCGCGAAGGGGAACGTATGGTCGGGAACCATGCAGCAAGCACCCGTGAAGCGGCCTTCCGCGGAGCGAGATCCGGCGAGGGCTTCCCGTCGCACCCCCCGTTCCACCAACATGGGCTCCATGCCCGTCCATGACATGCCTTGGTGGCGCTGGCGCAGCAACGTGCGCTCGGCGCTGCACATGCTCTCCGATCCCGCCTTCCAGCAGGAGTGCTGGGCGACGGGCCGCCCCGGCTACGGCGACGTCACCGACGCCGTGTACCGCCTGGTCGAGGACACCTGGCTGGACAACTGGTCCGCCGAGAAGTACGTCGGCACGATCTTCCGCGACTCGCAGGAGGCCGCCCTCGTCGACACCGCCGTGCTGCGGGTGCTGCGCATAATGCACCAGGTCGGAGCCGACGCCCCGGTCGCCTCGTACATGGAGCACCACGGCTGGTCCGAGGCGGTGCGCGCGGCGCGTGACGCACACGTGCGGCTCGCGACCAACGACGCGGAGGACCCGGACGAGCCGCCCCGCTCGCTCGACGTACTGGCGATCATGTTGCACTCCGTCTGAGCGGCCGCATCCGCGGAGGACACCCGCGCCACTCGCGGAGCCGGCCGCGGAATACCTGCGGAGCCACTTGCGGAGCCGGCCGTTCCGCGGATGCCGGGGCCGGTCGGGAGGCCCCTCAGGGCTGTGCAAGGCTTGACCCATGAGCCAGCCGCACGACGCCGCCGACAGCCCGCAGCACACCACCGCCCGCCCCGGCGAAGGTCCGGCGGGCCGGGCGCGGGACGGCGGCGGTGCGCCCGGCGAGCGCGCGCAGTACGTGCTGACGCTCTCCTGCCCGGACCGGCAGGGCATCGTGCACGCCGTGTCGAGCTATCTCTTCATGACGGGCTGCAACATCGAGGACAGCCGGCAGTTCGGCGACCACGACACCGGCCTGTTCTTCATGCGGGTCCACTTCTCGGCGGACCCCGGCGTGACGGTCGAGAAGCTGCGTGCGAGCTTCTCGGCGGTCGGCGACTCCTTCCACATGGACTGGGCGGTGCACAGCGGCGGGGAGCGCATGCGCGTCGTCCTCATGGTCAGCCGCTTCGGCCACTGCCTCAACGACCTGCTCTTCCGCTCGCGCAGCGGCGCCCTGCCCGTCGATATCGCCGCGGTCGTCTCCAACCACACCGACTTCCAGGACCTGGCCGGCTCGTACGGCGTCCCCTTCCACCACATCCAGGTCGCGAAGGGGAGCGAGGAGAGCAAGCAGGAGGCCGAGGCCAGGCTGCTGAAGCTGATCGAGGACGAGAACGTCGAACTGGTCGTGCTGGCCCGCTACATGCAGGTCCTCTCCGACAACCTGTGCAAGCAGCTCCCCGGCCGGATCATCAACATCCACCACTCGTTCCTGCCGAGCTTCAAGGGCGCACGGCCGTACCACCAGGCGCACGCCCGGGGCGTCAAGCTGATCGGTGCCACGGCGCACTATGTGACCGCGGAGCTCGACGAGGGGCCGATCATCGAGCAGGAGGTCGAGCGCGTCGGGCACGAGGCGTCGCCGGAGCAACTCGTCGCCGTGGGCCGCGACGTCGAGTGCCAGGCGCTCGCGCGGGCGGTCAAGTGGCACAGCGAGCACCGCGTGCTCCTGAACGGTCACCGCACGGTCGTCTTCGCCTGACCCGCCCACCGGCGTCACAACCGGCGGCGCCTGTCTCGGTATCCGCTTCTGTCTCCGCCCCGGCCGCATACGTGCGGCTGCGTCTGTGACGGGCGCCCGTGCCAGGGACGGCGACCGCCTCCGGGACGGCGGCTACATCCGGGACAGGGACGCCGCGGCGAACAGCACGTCGCGCACCGCCTCGCGGTCGCCGTCCTGCCCCGCCGCCGTGTCCAGCGGCGGTACGTGACCGGCCACGAGCTGGCAGAACTCATAGCGGTCCAGGGCCACATGAGCGACCGCGTCCTCCGGGCGCACCGCCGCCGCGGGCGAGTCCAGCGGGATGTACCAGTCGCCTCCGCCGTCGCCCTCCACCTCCAGGTGCAGCGCGCGTCCCGGTGCCCCGGCCGTGGTCAGGCGCCGCGGCGCACCCGCGAGTCCCGTACGGCGGCGCCAGGCGATCGTGCCGGGCAGCAGCCGCGCCGCCAGGTCGACCATGTGGTGCATGTGCTCGCCCTGCGGCGCGGTGTACGGGTAGTCGATGGCCTCCGCGATGTCCTCGGCGTGCATCCAGCACTCGAAGGCGCGGTCGAGCAGTGCGTCGCGCACGGGGAGCGTGAAGTCGCCGTAGTCGACGCCGAGTCCGGCGACGCCGCTGCCCGCGAAGGAGACCGTACGGACCATGGCGCGGCCCTGCTCCCGCCACGGCTCGCGGGCCGAGGACGTACGCAGCACGTCACCGTCGGAGCGCCAGCACTCCTCGGTGCGGGAGGCGAGCCCGCGTGCCGCCGCGTCGGTGCCGGCCGTGGACGCCGGATCCTCCGCTGTCGCGCCCGCGGGCTCCGGCCCCGGCAACGTCCCCTCTGCGGGCGCCAACGTCCCCTCTGCGGGCGGGTGTTCGGCCTCCGGCAGCTCGGCGACGGCTCTCGCCGCACGGGAGTCCAGCGGATCGGGCAGCCCCAGCGACGACGCCACGAGCCCGTCCACGGCGAGGAGATGGGCGATGACGCCGCCGACCGTGGTCTCGCGCTCCGCCTGCCGCCGCCCGTCGAACCAGCGCAGCAGCACCGGCGCCAGCCACTCGGCGCCCTGCATGTCGCGCAGCAGCGCGTCCAGCCGGGACGACTCCGCGTCGTACGGCGCGGCCCATTCGGGGACCGGTATGCGCGGCGCGCGCCGCACCATGCAGCCGTTCAGCACCTGTGAGCGAAGCGTGGGGTCGAGGTCCAGGCTGTCCTCGGGGTGCAGCAGCCCGACGGCGTCCCGCAGCCGCAGCGCCTCGTCGGCGCACGTGCCGCAGTCGCTCAGGTGCGCCTCGACGGCGGCGGTCTCCTCAAGGGAGCAGGCCGCCAGCGCCCAGGCGCCGAGCAGGGACTTCAGCAGTCGGTGGTCGTACTGCTCGCCCGACTCCCGGGCGGGCGCGTCCTGTTCGGCGCCGGGCGCTCCCGGCGCCTCCTGCGTTCCGCCGCGGCCTCCCGAACCGCCTTCCCCCGCAAAGCCGTCGCCGCCCGTGAACGGTGCCTCCGGGCCCGTCACCGCGTGTGCCCGTGACCGCTCGGCCGCACCGGCTCGGTGCGTCTCGTCGCGGAGGACAGCAGCTGGAGCCCCAGCCGCAGCCGCCGCCGGGCCTCGTCCTCCGTGACGCCCAACTGCCGTGCGGTCTGGCGGTAGTCGCGCCGCTGGAAGTACGTCAGCTCCAGCGCGGCGCGCAGCGACGACGGCATGGAGGTGACGATGTAGTCCGCGCGGGCGGCGGTGGAGGCGGCACGGACCTTCTCCTCGATCGCCTCCAACTGCTCGCGCCGCTCCGCCGGTTCGGCCCCGTCCGGCGGTGCGGTCCCGTCCGCCGGCCCGGGTCCCGGGGGCGAACTCTGGGACTCCGCCTGTGAATCCGGCTGCGACTCCGCCCGTGAATCCGCCTGCCCCGTCCCTTCGGCACGGTGCCGTCTGCGCAGCCGCTCGGTCGCGATCTCCTGAGTGATGTCCGCTATCCAGGAACGCATGAGGCCTTTCTTGGGGTCGTAGTCGTGCGGGTGTTCCCAGATATGGCCGAAAACTTCGCGTGTGGCATGGTCGGTTGCCGTCTCGTCGTCGAGCACGCGGTGGGCGAGGCTGTGCACGAGCGAAGCGAAACGGTCGTACAACTCGCCCAGGGCGGCGGCCTCACCACGTGCGAGTCGCTGCTGCATCCTCCGGTCCCAGCGCTGCGGTGTCTCGTTCGCCATCGTGACTCCCAGCCGAATCCGTGCCGCTCGTGACCCTGCCGGCCGCCGTCCCGCCGGCCTTCCGTCGTGTTCCCGGCGGGATTCCGTTCGCAACCCGGCACGTCGAATGTAGTGCGAGGGGCTGACAACGCACGCCTCTTTACGGCAATGTGCCTCCAGTGCTGATCGCTGATGGTGTCGATCCCGTCACGTTGCGATATTGCTCAGACAGTGCCGGGCCGCGATCACACCTGAAATTGCCAGGGAGTTATGCGGGTATGACTGCGAACATTCCGGGGGAGGAGCGGCCTGCGTGCGCATAGGCTCTGGTGACTGGCTCGTTTTGACCGTGGGGGGCCGGGCAGCCGCACAGGGAAGGAACCATTCCGGTAAGCGCAGGGCCCAGGCAGGTGTAGTCGAGCGAAGGGGATGCGAGGACGTGTCGTTGAAGGTCTCCGAGGAGGAGCGAGGGGAGTGGGCCGTTCTCCGGGTCTCCGGGGAGATGGATCTGGTCACCTCACCCGCCGTACGGCAGCACGTGCACGACGCGGTCGCCGAAGGGCGGCGCAGTCTTGTCCTCGATCTTTCGGAAGTGCTCTTCTGTGATTCCAGCGGCGTCGGCGTCCTGATCGCGTCAAGACGGCTGATGCGTTCCTGCGCAGGGCAGTTGCGGCTGATCCTGCCCGCACAGGGCGCCGAGGACGGCTCTCATGTGAACCGTGTGCTGGCGGCACTCGGCGTGCGCCGCCTCTTCGACTGCTATCCGGACCTGCCCAGCGCCACTCAGCAGGCCGCCGCCGGGCCGCTGTCGGCCTGACGCATCCGCTTTCCGCGCGGTCTTCCGCGCGGCTCTCCGCCGTACGGCCCCTGCTCCGGTTCCTGCCGCCGCGCCGCGCCCTGCCGCGTGAATTCCCGCGCACCTTCCGCGCGATGCCGCGCAGTATGCAGTATCGCTACTCCTTTGCGCCGGAATATGCCTGAAGCGCTTGTTGCCCCAACTATGCGTCAATCATGCTGTTCTCCACGGGGTCACGATCCGTGTCCTCATGACGACGCGAGGCGATGTGCTTGCCAGTACGGACGGTGTCAGCGGTGCGGGTGCTTCAAATGCAGTTGGAGATCGGGGCGGATCCGGCCGAGGTGGGACGCGCACGCAGGTGGGTCAGGGCGCGGCTCGCCGACTGCGGTATCGGCGGTGACGAGGCGCTCGCGGAGACGCTGCTGCTCCTGGTCTCGGAGCTGGTGACCAACGCCGTCGTGCACGCAGGCACTCCGTCCGTGCTCCGGGTGCTGCTGCCGGGCCGTCAGATTCCGGGAGCGGTGCGCGTCGAGGTCGCGGACATGAGCACCTGCCCGCCCCGTAAGCGCCATGCGTACGGCGAGGACACCGGCGGCCGCGGCCTGGAGCTGGTCTCGGGTCTCGCGGACCGCTGGGGCTGGCAGCGTGAGGGCTTAGGCAAGCGGATCTGGTGCGAACTGGACGGCGCGGCCGCCGGTCCGGCGGGCCAGGCGGCGGGATGCGAAGCCGCGGGACGCGAATCGTTCTCCGCGGTGGGCGGCCCGAACGGGCCCGTACCCGCGTAAGGGTCGGGCGCGTTCTCAGGCGGCGTTCTCACCGGCCGGTATGTTCGTCGCGTCTCCGGCACCGCCCTTGCCGTCGCCCGCATCGATGGCCCCGCCCGCGTCCTCTCGCGCGCCGTCACCGGCCTCCGCCCGTACCGTACGGACCCGGAACGTGCGCCGGTACGAGCTGGGCGAGACCCCCAACGCCGCCTGGAAATGCAGCCGCAGCGACGAAGCCGAGCCGAAGCCCGCGTCCCGCGCGACCCTTTCCACGGGCAGGGCGCTGTCCTCCAGCAACTGCCGTGCCCGCTCGACGCGTTGCCGGGTGAGCCACACCTGCGGGCTCATCCCGGTCTCGTCGCGGAAGCGCCGCGTGAACGTCCGTACGCTCATGGCCTCCTGCTCCGCCAACTCCCGCAGGCCGATGGGCAGTTCCAGATTGCGCAGCGCCCAGGCGCGCGCGGTGCCGGTGGTGTGGACGCCCGGCTGCGGCACGGGCCGCTCGATGAACTGGGCCTGGCCGCCGTCCCGGTGGGGCGGTACGAGGGTGCGCCGCGCGACGGAGTTGGCGACGGCCGCGCCGAAGTCCTCGCGGACCATGTGCAGGCACAGGTCGATGCCGGAGGCGACGCCCGCCGACGTCAGCACGTCGCCGTCCGCGACATAGAGCACGTCCGGATCGACCCGTACTTGCGGATGCAGCCGCTGAAGGCGCTCGCAGGAGGTCCAGTGCGTCGTGGCGCGGCGCCCGTCGAGCAGCCCCGCGGCGGCCAGTACGAAGGCTCCCGTGCAGATCGACGCGATGCGCGTGCCCGGCCGGATCAGCGACAGGGCGCCGGCCAGGGACGGCTCCAGGCCGCCGCCGGAGTACGGCTCGTCCAACTCGTGCGACGCGGGCACGATCACCGTGTCCGCCTCCGCCAGGGCCTCGGGGCCGTGTGCGACGTCGACGGTGAAGTCCGCGTCGGTACGGACCGGTCCCGGCGTCACGGCACAGGTGACGACCTCGTACAGCGCCGCACCGTGCTCGTCCCAGGAACGGCCGAACACGCGGTGGGGGATGCCGAGTTCGATGGGCAGCAGGCCGTGCCGTACGAGCACGGCGACACGGTGCCGCCCGGGGCGGCGGAAGACGGCGCCCGAGGTGGCTTCCGCGCTCGGCGCGCCTTCGGTGGCGCGGGCCTCGGGTGCCGGGGCGGTCGCGCCGGTTGCGCCGGTCGCTTCGGGCCCGTCGGTCGTGGTGGTCGTGGCCGTCGTCGCGGTCATGGCCCGATCCTCGCACAACATGGCTTCCGGGCCACTCGTACGACCACGGCCCCCGGCGGAGGCTGATGCCGTGAGCGAACCAGCGACCGAAGACGCACGCGAAGAAGCCGACGGCCCGATCGGGCACGGCTCCACCGGTACCGGCACCTCCGCCCCCTCCGGCACCTCCGCCCCCTCCGGCGTCCGCGCCCCGGCCGCGGCGGCACCGCCCGCGCCCGCACCGCCCGCGCCCCGGCCTCCGCGCATGCGCCTCCCGCGCGTGCATCGCGCCTGGTGGGTGGCCGCCGTGTCGTTCGTCGCGCTCGTCGGCGCGGCGGGCTTCCGTGCGACGCCCAGCGTGTTCATCGATCCGCTGCACGCCGAGTTCGGCTGGTCGCACGGCACCGTCTCCGCCGCCGTCTCCGTCAACGTCCTTCTCTACGGCCTCACTTCGCCCTTCTCCGCCGCCCTCATGGAGCGCTACGGCATCCGCCGCATCGTCTCCGGGGCGCTCTTCCTGATCGCCGCCGGCAGCGGCCTGACCGTCTTCATGGACGCCACCTGGCAGCTCGTCCTCTGCTGGGGCTTCCTCGTCGGCCTCGGCACCGGATCGATGGCGCTGGCCTTCGCAGCGACCGTCTCCGGTCGATGGTTCATCGCTCGCCGCGGCCTGGTCAGCGGCATCCTCACGGCGGGCGGCGCCGCAGGCCAGCTGGTCTTCCTGCCGCTCGTGGCGCTGCTGGTGGAGGGTCCGGGCTGGCGTACGGCCTCGCTCACCGTGGCCTTCGCCGCCCTCGCGGTGGTGCCGCTGGTCCTGTTCGTGCTGCGCGACCGCCCGGAGGACGCCGGGCTGCTCCCGTACGGCGCCGGACCGGACTACGTCACGCCGCCGCCCGCCCCGCCGGGAGCCGCGAGGCGCGCGCTGCGCTCGCTGTACGCCGCGGCACGCACCAGGGTGTTCTGGCTGCTCGCCGGCACCTTCGCGGTGTGCGGGGCGTCCACGAACGGTCTGGTCGGCGTGCACTTCGTACCCGCGGCGCACGACCACGGCATGCCCGTGCCCGCCGCCGCGTCGCTGCTCGCCGTGATCGGCGTCTTCGACCTGGTGGGCACGGTCGCCTCCGGCTGGTTCACCGACCGCTTCGACGCGCGCAGGCTGCTGGCCGTCTACTACGCGCTGCGCGGGCTGTCGCTGCTCTTCCTGCCGATGCTCTTCGCGCAGAGCGTGCGCCCCTCGATGCTGTTCTTCATCGTCTTCTACGGCCTCGACTGGGTCGCCACCGTCCCGCCCACGATCGCCCTGTGCAGGCGGCACTTCGGCGACGAAGGCCCGATCGTCTTCGGCTGGGTACTCGCCTCGCACCAGGTCGGCGCCTCGGTCGTCGCGTATCTGACGGGCCTCGCAAGGGACGCCTTCGGCAGCTACGACGTCGCCTGGATCGCGTCCGGCGCGCTGTGCGGCACGGCCGCGCTGATGGCCCTGGTGATACGGGCGCCCGGCCGGACGTAGGCGAAGCCGGGGCCCTGTCCGGTCAGTTCGCTGCCCGCGACCGGCGTTCAGTTGCGCACCGCTTCGCGGCGTTCAGTTCCGCACCGGGCCGCGGAACGCCGCACGGTAGCTCCGCGGCGTGACCCCGAGCGCCGCCTGCATGTGCTGCCGCAGTGACGCGCCCGTACCGAAGCCGCAGCGCGCCGCGACGGAGTCCACCGGCATGTCCGTATCCTCCAGCAACTGCCGTGCCCGCTCGATGCGTTGACGCGTCAGCCACTGACCCGGCGTGAGCCCTGTCTCCTCGCGGAAGCGCCGCGTGAACGTCCGTACGCTCATCGACTCCCGCTGCGCCAGCTCCCGCAGCGCCAGCGGACGGTCCAGCCGCCCGGCCTCCGCGCGGCGCCGAACATCTGGTGTACGAGGCCCGGTTCGAGCGGCATCACGCCGGGCCGCACCAGCACGGCGACGCGATGGCGTCCGTCGCCGCGGAACGGCCCGGCGGCGTCCGTCGCCGCGGCGGAAGCGGACGGTGAGGGGCTCGCTGCGGCGGTCATGGCCAGATTCTTCCAGACGTTGTCCATCCGGCCACTCGTCCGTGAGCCGCGGACGCAGCAGCATCGGAGCCATGAAGGTTCTCTGGATATTCGCCCACCCCGAGCAGCGCTCCCTCAACGCCTCCCTCATGCGTGAGGGACTGCGCGAACTGGCGGACCACGGCCACGAGACACAGGTCTCGGACTTGTACGCCATGGACTGGAAGGCCGTACTGGACGTCGGCGACGTACGCACGACCGGGCAGGGCCCCGACTCGGGCAGGCTGACGGTCGGCGCGGAACAGGAGCACGCGTACGCCACGGGCACGCAGAGCGAAGACGTCCGCGAGGAGCAGCGCAAGATCCGCTGGGCCGACACCCTCGTCTTCCACTTCCCGATGTGGTGGTTCGGGCCGCCCGCCATCATGAAGGGCTGGTTCGACCGCGTGCTCGTCCAGGGATTCGCCTTCGGGCTGCGCGGCGACGACGGACGCGTACTGCGCTACGGCGAGGGCGGACTGGCGGGCAGGCGCGCGCTGATCGTCACCTCGGTGGGAGCCCGCGAGTCCGGCTTCGGCCCGCGCGGCATACACGGGTACGTCGACGACGTGCTGTGGCCGCTGCTGCACGGCACCTTCTGGTACACGGGCATGGCCCCGCACGAACCCTTCGTCGTCTACGGCGCGGACCGCCTCACCGAGACGGGCCACCGTGAGTACGCACGGGCCCTGCGCGCGCGGCTGCGCGAACTGCCCGACGCCGAACCCCTGGACTTCCGCAGCGAGAACGGCGGCGACTACGACGACGCCCTGACCCTCCGCCCCTGGATCGAGCCGGGAGGCGGCGGCCTTGCGGTGCACCGGCGGCACGAGGCGCCCGCCGCTGCCGAGGCGGAGGCGCCCCGGGAGGTGCCCGGACGCTCCGCCTCGCCCGCGCCCTGCCAGGCGCTGACCTGCTAGGCGCTGACCTGCTAGGCGGTGACCTTCGCGACCGACTTCGCTATCCGGTGCGCGTCCAGCGACAGCTCGCGCAGCATCCCGCTGAGCGGATTCGTATAGCCGATGAAGTGGAGCCCAGGCGCGTCCGGATGCGTACGTGCGCCGTGGACGAGGGGCCGTCCGGCGTCGTCGAGCACGCCGAGCCCTCCCACGAGGTCCTCCAGTCCCTGCTCGTAGCCGGTCGCCGCGATGACCACGTCGGGCGCGGCGGAACTCCCGTCGGCGAGCTGGATCTTCGCCCCGTCGAATGACTCCACGGCTGCGACGGGTTCCACGGCGCCCTTCCGTACGGCCGCGATCAGCCCCACGTCCTGCACGGGGATCGCGCCCTGCCGGGCCCGCGTGTACAGCCCGGTCTCGGGGCGCGGAAGCCCGCGGTCGGACAGGTCCGGCACGGCCAGCTTCGCCATGCGCGCGGCCAGGCGGTCGACGATCCGCGTCGGGAGGCGCCGGCACAGGATGCCGTTGGCCTGCGCGGGCCAGCCCAGAGTGGAGCGACGGACGATGTGCGGCACGGTGCGCACCGCGAGCCGTACCCGCGCGGCGCCGCCCTCGGCGAGGTCCGCGGCTATCTCCGCGCCGGTGTTGCCGACGCCGGCGACGAGCACGTCCTTGCCCGCGTACGGCCGGGCGTTGCGGTATCGGGAGGCGTGCAGCAACTCACCCTCGAAGCCGTCGCGTCCCGGCCAGGGCGGCAGGTGCGCGGTGTGGTTGTAGCCCGTGGCGACGACCGCGACCGGGGTGGTCAGCCGCCGCCCGCCGTTGGCGTGCAGCACCCAGTCCGTGCCGTCCCGCTCGACGGAGTCGACCTCGACCCCGGTGGCCACCTCGATGGCATGGTGCTCGGTGTAGCTCTCCAGGTAGCGGACGAAGTCGTCGCGCGAGACCCAGCGTCCGTACGAGCGGGGTATCGGAAGGCCGGGCAGCGCCGACCAGCGGCGCGTGGTGTGCAGGCGCAGCCGGTCGTAGTGGGCGCGCCAGGAGGCACCGACCGACGGGGACTTCTCCAGTACGACGGTGCTGATGCCGCGCTCGTGCAGCGCCGCGGCCGTGGCCAGGCCGCCGGGACCGGCGCCGATGATGTGGACGGGGACTCCGTCGTCGGTCATGGGCATGACGGAGAGTTTAGTGGTGGTGGCGCGCTGTTCCCGTCACGGAAGCGTCACGGGAAGGGAGCGGTTGCGGCCGGGGCCGCGGCCCCTGGACGGACCGGACGGGATGGGCCGGACGGAGCGGGCCGGACGGGACGGGCCGCTCGTGTGCGGCGGAGCGGCTGCTCGGGCCGAGGCGGCAGGTCAGGGAGAAACGTTTTTCGACGATCTCGGGAAAGCGTTCATCTCGTGGGCTTGCGGCCCGTCACACCGAGGTGCACCAGCAGCGCCAGATTCGGCTTCAGCTCGGCCTGCTTCACGCCCCAGGTCTGGAAGCCCTTCTGATGGCTCGCCACGGAGGCCAGCATCATCACGAGCGCCCCGGCCGTGGCCGCCGGGTTGACGTCCTTGTCCACCCTGCCCCTGGCCTGGAGGTCCTTGATGGACTCGGTCAGCGGGCCGTTGACGGAGTTCAGAACCTTCATGCGGATCTTGTAGAAGCGCTTGTCGCCCTCGGCCGCGCCCAGGTCGACTACGCGCAGGATCGCGTCGTTCTTGCGCCAGAAGGCGAGGAACCCGTCCACGAGATCCTCGGCCGTGCGCCAGCCGGACTTCCCGGCCCACGAGCGGTCGGTCACCAGCTCGCTGAGCTCGGTGCCGTCCTTCGCCATGGACTCGGCAAGCTCGAGGACCGCGCCCTCGACGTCCGGGAAGTACTGGTAGAAGGTCGCCGGGGACGTGCCCGCCCGCCGTGCGACGTCAATGACCTTGACATCGCGATACGGCGACGAGCTGAGCATCTCGCCGAGGCAGTCGAGCAGCTTCTGCCGCGTCGCCTGCCCGCGGCGCCCTGCTACTCGCCCGTCGACGGTTCGAACTTGTCCTGTCATGCCGTCAGCTTATCGACGGGGAACGGGCGCGCGATTCGGCCGCATGCAAATGGGGTGGCGCCGTCCGCACGGGCCGCGGGCCGGACGGGGAGTCAGGGGGAGCCCGGGACCCCGTCAGGACGGGGCCCCGGGGCGCGAGTCCCGGCGTGCGGAGCGGGCAGACGTACAGGGCAGGAGCACATGGAGACGGACGCACGGTGAGACGTACAGGCGGGCGCGCCGGAGGGCAGAACTCTGCGGGTTCGAATCATCGGCCTGCGCGGCATCCCGAACGCGGCTAGCGTGCCCGTACGAGCGGAACTGTCCGCGCACGCCGGGGGGCGAAGAAGGCGGCGGGCAGCCGGCACGGCGGGCGCGGTCGGCGCGGTCGGTGCGACCGGGGTGACTGGCGCGGCCGGTGCCGGGCAGCAGACCGAGCAGGGCACGGACGACGGGCAAGCGCGGAGCAGGGGAGGACGACAGGCCATGGCCGTACGGGCGGAGAGATCGGCCGGGGGCGGCGGACGGCGGCCCCGCGGGCCGGCGCCGGTGACCTGCGGGCCCCAGCCCGTGAAGCGCGGCCCCGTGAAGCGCGGCCCCGTGACCCGCGGGCCCGGGCCGGTACGCCGCCGGCGCGCGGCCGTGGGCGCCGCGTGAGGGGCGGGCGGCCGCGCGGGGTGGGCCCGGATCCGTACCGCGACGACGTGCGCGGAGACCGGGACCGCGTGCGCAGGGACAATGTGTGCAGGGACCGGAACGACGTGCGCAGGGACTGGAATGCCGCCTTGCGCTTCGGTGTTTGGCCTGCGGAGACCCGAAGGGGCCGCCCCCGGGTTCGCAACCACCGCCCCGGGCAGGAAGAATCAGCCTGTGGACCGCGTGTCCGGTACCGCAGTGAGAAGCTGCACGGGGCAGGAGTCGAGTGGCCCCTACGGGGAGGTGGCAGGTAAGTGGTGGAGCAGCTGACGCAGCACGATCCGCGGCGGATCGGGCAGTTCGAGGTGCTCGGCCGACTCGGCGCCGGTGGCATGGGCCTGGTGTATCTCGCGCGTTCGGCCTCCGGCCGCCGTGTGGCGATCAAGACCGTACGGACCGAGCTCGCCGAGGATCAGCTGTTCCGTGTCCGCTTCACGCGCGAGGTCGAGGCCGCGCGCGCCGTCAGCGGCTTCTACACCGCCGCCGTCGTCGACGCCGATCCGAGGGCGGCGGTGCCGTGGCTCGCGACGGCGTTCGTGCCCGCGCCTTCCCTTGAGGAGATCGTCAACGAATGCGGGCCGCTGCCCGTGCAGGCCGTCCGCTGGCTCGCGGCGGGAGTCGCCGAGGCGCTCCAGTCGATCCACGGCGCGGGTCTGGTGCACCGCGACCTCAAGCCGTCCAACGTCCTCGTGGTCGAGGACGGGCCCCGGGTGATCGACTTCGGCATCGCGTCCGGAGTGTCGAACACGCGCCTGACGATGACGAACGTGGCCGTCGGCACACCCGCGTACATGTCGCCCGAGCAGGCACGGGACTCCCGCAGCGTCACGGGCGCGAGCGACATCTTCTCCCTGGCCTCCACCCTCGTCTTCGCCGCCACCGGGCACGCGCCCTTTCACGGCGCGAACCCCGTGGAGACGGTCTTCATGCTGCTGCGCGACGGGCCCGACCTGGAGGGCATGAACGACGAGCTGCGCCCGCTCATCGACCCCTGTATGCGCATGGCGGCCGAGGAACGGCCCACTCCCGCCGACATCCAGGCACAGCTGGCCCCGCATCTCTTCTCCTCGGGAGGCGACGACAGCGGTACGGCCTCGGCATGGCTGCCCGCGGGAGCGGTCGCCCTGATCGAGCGCAAACGCGGCGCACGCCCCACGCCGAGGCGTCCCGCTCACGGCCAGGACGGCCCCGCGGACGCGGCGCCCGAGGGGGACGGCGGACGCGGCCCGCAGCCGGCGCCGTCCCCCGCTTCGGCACCTCCCGCGGCCGCCGCCCCGGCCGCGCAGTCGGCGCCCGCGCACGCCGCGGGCAGTGCGCGGCGCGGGCCACGGCACGCCATCCCGGCCGGTCCCGGCGGACCTTCGGCCGTCGGCTCGCTCACCTCGCAGTCCGCCCGCCCGGACCGGGCGGGCGGGTCCGTGCCGCCGCCCGCTCCCGTTCAGCCGGCGAACGCCGCCGCCGCGCCGCACGCGCAGCCGGAGGCTCCCGACGGTGCGGCGCCCGTACGGCTGCCGGGTTCGCAGGTGCCCATCGGGCCCGGCCCGCGCCGTTCCGACGACGTGCGCGCGGAGGCGGCCGGCCCGGCCACCGGCTGGGTGCGCCCGCCGAACGGCGCGCAGCCCTCGCCCATGACCGGACCACCCGCCGCCACCGCCGCGGCCCCGCCTCCGTTCGCCGGGCCCACCGGAGTGGTCGCGGCGCCCGGCTCCGCGGGGGAGTCCGCGGCGCCCGCTCCCGCTCACGCCCAGCCGCAGCGCTGGCGTCCCTGGCGTTTCCGTATGTCCAACGACGTGTGGGGCACCCCCGTCGTCGCCGACGACCTGCTGTACGTCACCTCCTTCGAGGTGCACGCGCTCGATGTCGCAAGCGGGCGGCGCCAGTTCAGGACCCGCGAGGTGGCCTGGTCCATGGCCGTTTCGGGCGGCCGGGTGCACGCCTCGGACGGGCCGAGCCTCTACGCACTGGACGCGCGCGACGGCTCCGAGCTGTGGCGGCTGCCCACCGACGGCTGGGTGTTCTCGCTCCAGGTCGACCGCGGCACCGTCGTCACCGGCACGCGCGGCGGCGGCGTACAGGCGTGGGAGGCGTCGAGCGGCGAGAAGCTCTGGGAACTGGGCGGTGCGCAGACCGAGTTCGAGACCCGCGAGGGCGGGCCGCTCGTGCACGAGGGCACCGTCTACACCTGGGGCGAGGGACGGCTGTTCGCCCTTGAGGCCCGTACGGGCGCCGAGCTGTGGTCGTATCCGGTCGGCGACGCGCAGGCCACCGCGGGCGTCCCGCTGCGGCTCACCCCGGCCGAGGACGGCGTTGTGTACGTGTGCGCGGGTGCGCGCGTCCACGCGCTGGACGGCGCCGGGGGCGCGGAGCGGTGGCGGTTCGACGCACCGGCGGCCTTCCTCAGCCCTCCGGCCTTCGTGCACGGCGCGGCGGTCGCGGGCGGCGGGGTGTATCTCGCCGACTACCTCGGCACGGTCTACGCCCTCGATCCCGTGACCGGTCAGGACAGATGGCGCATCGCGACGGAGGCGCGGCACTCCACGGAGCCGGTCGTCGTCTCCGACGGGCTCGTGCACCTCGGCAGCGGTGGCGCGCTCTACACCCTGGACGCGGTCAGCGGCACGCCGAGGTGGCGCTTCGCCGCCGGCGGGGACCTGGTGGGCGCACCGGTCGTCGCCGAGGGCCGGGTGCACTTCGGCTCGGCGGACCACTGCCTGTACACGGTGGACGCCGTGGGCGGGCAGCTCCGCTGGAAGCTGGCCACGGGCGGCGAGATCACCGGCTCGCCGGTGGCCGACCGCGGCGTCGTCTACGCGTGCAGCAAGGACCGCTGCGTCTACGCACTGGATGCGGCGAAGGGTACGGGGCAGGCCCGTCAGGGCTGATCGGAAGGGGTGCCCGGCGACGGCCGCTCCGTCCGTGCGGTCCGGCGGCCGGCCGACGATCCGGTGCGCGACGTACGGGCGGCCGTACGGGCGCAGGGCGAGGAGGCATCGTGAGCGGCAGACCGCGTACAAGACTCTCCGGGATCGTGCTCGGCGCACCCGATCCGCGTGCGCTGGCGGACTTCTACGGCCACCTCATGGGGTGGCGGGTGAAGTGGGACGAGCCGGACTGGGTGATGCTCGAAGCGCCCGGCGGGGGCCCGGGGCTCTCGTTCCAGAAGGAGTCCGAGCACGTCAGGCCGGTGTGGCCGGCCGGGCCCGGCGACCAGCAGATGATGATCCACCTCGACATCGAGGTGGACGACCTGGATGTCGCCTCCGACCATGCCGTGGCCGGGGGTGCGACCGTCGCGGAGCACCAGCCGCAGGAGGGCGTACGGATCCTCTTCGACCCGGCGGGGCATCCGTTCTGCCTGTTCCTGCCGGGGTATTGAGGGGGACGGCCGGGGAAGGCGAACTGCCGGGGCGTCGAGCCGTTTCAGCCGTCCGAGGCGGTTGCCCGGGCGCTTCAGCTCAGCTCAGCTCAGCTCGGCCCGCGGTCAGCGGCCTGTGCCGCCGCCGCGGTGGTCGGGGCGGTCCCGCAGCCGGTGGCTGTCGTGCGGCCCGGGGCCCTCGTCGTCGGGCCCGGCGGGAGGCTGCCGCTGCGGGCCCTGCGGCGCCTGGTCGGCGGAGTCGCCGGGCGGTGAACCGTGCGGCTCGTTCAGCGCGGGCGGGATGTCGGGCGGCGGCGCGGGAGCCCCGGCGGCCCACGGGTCCCACTCCTGCGGTGGCGTCGAGTCGTCTTCGTAGGGGTCACGGCCGCCATAGGTGCCGCCGCCGTAGGGATCGCGGCCGCCTCCGTGCGGCCGTCCCGGTGGCTGTCCGTACGGAGGGCCGCCGGGCCCGGTGTCCGCCAGGTAGGCGCCGTGTGCGCCCCGCTCGTCCCCAGTGTCGTCCGCCGTGCCGAACGGGCCGTAGGGCCGGGGCATTTCGGAGTGCTCGCTGCCGTACTCGCCGCCGTGCTCGCCGCCGTACTCGCCGCCGTAGTCGTCCCCGTACGTCTCGTCCCCCGGCGGCACGGCGACCGCGCGGCCGTCGTCGTGGTGCCCGCCGCGCCGCCCCTTGCGGCGCCGTCCGCGTCTTCGGCGGCCCCGCATCACGAGCGCGCCCATGAGAAGAAGCGCGCCGCCGCCGATCGCATAGCCGGAGCCCTCGCCGAGGCCGCCGGCGCCGGCGGTGAGGGTCCCGGCCTGCTGTCCCTGACGGACCATCCACAAGATGGCGAAGCCGAGCACGACGAGGCCGGCCAGCGCCACGAGAAGCCGTGAGCGCAGCAGCACGGCGAGGAGGGTGAGCACCGCGGCGGCCAGCATGGGCACGAACAGGCCCGTCCACAAGGCGGCCTGAGTGCCGGTGATCCCGGTGGAGCCGAACAGCTCGCCGGTCCGGTAATCACGGCCGAGCCTGCCCGCGTACCAGGGGTTGAAGGGGCTCCAGACGGCCAGGGCCGCTCCGGCGAGAGCCAGCAGGACGCCGAGCAGGTTCCGGACCATCGGCTTCGCCTCGTTTCCGGCGCCGGGGCCGCTTCCTCTTCCTCCGCGCGTCGCGGATCCGGAAGCAGGGGGGCGCCGCAGAGTGCGCCGTCCCGTACGAAACGTTACGCCGGGCGGAACCCCCCGGCCACCTGACGGCGTCCCCGCACGGGGCAGCGG
Organism: Streptomyces sp. HNM0575; assembly: GCF_012726265.1. Lineage (GTDB taxonomy): Bacteria > Actinomycetota > Actinomycetes > Streptomycetales > Streptomycetaceae > Streptomyces. The sequence continues at coordinate 224,750 of NZ_JAASAG010000006.1, forward strand.
CCTCAATGCTCATGACCAGACCGGGGGTTCCATTCATGTCACGTCGCAAGTCGCGCCATCTGAAGCTCGTCGCCGCGGTCGCCGTGGTGCTGGTGGCGATCAGCGGATTCAGCGGTCCGGCCCGCAAGGGCGGGGGCCATCGCAGCATCGGCAAGTCGGGCGGTTGCAGCAGTTCGAGCTCCAGCAGCCACAACAGCGGCGTGAGGAGCGACGACCATTACGGCAGCGACACGGATACGGACAACGGCAGCGGCACCGGGACCCCCGGGACCACCGGCTCGCGGCACGGGAGCACCGGGAACGGCGCCGCTTACGGGACCGTCACGCGGTGCGCGCCGCAGAGCGGCAGCGAGGCGAAGGCCGAGGTGGAGGTCCGCAATCCGAAGAGCCGCACCAGGACGTACACAGTGAAGGTCGAGTTCCTTGACTCGGCGGGGACTTACGTCGACTCGGGCTCGGCCGAGGTGAGGGTGCGCGGCAGGGACAGCGCGCCCGTGGACGTACGGATGGCGCACCCGCGGCGGATCGGCGACGTGTCCGACTGCCGGGTGGAGTCGGTGAGTTGACGGACGGAAGACGGGACGCACGGAACGGAACGCGGGATACGCGGCGGCGTCAGTGAAGTCCGTGGTGTCCGTGGAGTCCGCGAAACGTGAAGTCAGTGGAGTCCCGGGGATCCGTGAAGTCCGTGAAAGGGGCCCGGCATCCGGGGCGCCGGCGCCACGGGCGCTTGCGCGCCGTCACGTCAGGCGGGCGTCGTCTTCCCGGGCATGTGCGGCGCGAAGGTCTGGTGCCTGTCGGGGACGGTCAGTCCGGACAAGCCCGGCTCGGAGAAGGCCTGTTCGGAGGTCTGATGCCGGTCGGCGAGTGCGGGAGCGGCCGAGAGTGCCAACAGCGCGGCGGTGAGCGCGCATATGGCCGTGATCCTTCGCGGTTTCCCCACAGATTCCTCCAGCCCGGGATCAGAAGTCGGTTCGCGGTATTGCCTGAATGCGGCAATCACCGAATACCCGCTGTGATGTGCGCGTACACGGAGCGCACGGACACGTGGGCGCCCGTCGGCGGCTCCCCCTCCGAGCCGCCGGCAGGCGCCCACTTCTCGCCTCCGGAGTTGCCTCGCGCCTCAGTCGGCCGGGCTGCTGGACTGGTGGCGGTCCATCACCCTGAGGTCGTCGTCGGCCGCTTCCTCGTCCTCCGACTCGGCGGACTCGCCGGCCGGGTTGATGGACTGGTGACGGTCCTTCGTGACGAGGTCTTCCTCCGGGACCTCTTCGGTCTCGACGGGCTCCTTCTCCTGAACCTTCAGATCGTTTGCACTCATGGCGTTGCTCCCTGGGCTGATCGAAAAAATGCGGTACGACGCGTCCGGCAGCTCCCCCGAGCACTGCCGGACGGCCGTTGCATAGCCGCACTTCCCAGAAACAGCGAGTGCGGCTTTCCCCCTGTGCGGCCCGCCTGCCCCCCGACGCGGCGGGAACCGACATCAGAAGAATGGCTGGACAGGATAAACGATTGATGAACGTTCCATATGCTGCCGCGTTTATGCCAGAACGGGCGCCGTGAGCAGGGCTCTTACCTCGTCGGCCTCGTCCGTCCCGAGCTTGTCGAAGATGCCGAGCGCCTCCCGCCAGCACGCGCGGGCCCTGTCCGACTGGTGCAGCAGCTCCAGGGACTTGCCGAGCGCCACCAGGACGGTGCCGCGCCGCCATTCGCCCCCGATGCCGCGCAGCGCGAGCGCCTGTTCCGCCTGGCCCGCGGCCGACGCGGCCTGGTGGGAGGCGAGATAGACCTCGGCGAGCCGGAAGTGGGTCATGCCCTCCCACAGTTGCTGGCGGCTGTGCCGGAAGATCTTCAGCGCCTCCAGGAACTCCCGCTCGGCCTCGCTGAGCCGCACGGCCGCGGTGAGGGCGATGCCCAGCGCGTAGAGGCCGTTGGCCAGCCGCATCGACATGTCGAGCCGCCGGTAGACGGCGACTGCCTGCTCGGCGAGGGCGACGGCGCTGTCGGCCCGTCCCGTGCCGATGTGGGCCCGGGCGATGTTGCACAGCGCGCTGGCCTCGGACGGCTGGTTGCCATAGCCCTGGAAGGTGCGCAGCGCCTGGGTCAGATACTCCTCGGCGTCCTCGTGGCGCCCCTGGTAATTGGCAACGATTCCCCGGTCGTTGAGGGCGTAGGAGGAGGAGATCGGGTCGTCCGCCTCGGCGCCCAGCACGCCCGCCATGCGGGCTTCCTCGTCGGCCTCGGCGAAGGAGCCCGTCGTCAGGTGCAGCCCGGTCAGGATGGTGCGGCCGCGGGCCTCCGCACGGGTGTCCCCGGCCGCACCCGCTGCCTCCTTGAGTTCCTGTGCCGCCTGCTCGTACTGCCGCACGTTGATGCCGGCCTCCGCCAGATCGCTCGTCGCGAGCAGCAGATCGACGGCCCTGCGGAGCGTGTTGCCCTTGCCGAGCTGGCGCGCAGCCGCCAGGAAGCAGGCGGACTCGGCGAAGAGCCAGTCGATGGCGGAGGTCTGGTCGGTGAATTGCAGACCGGGTGTCTCGGTGTGCTCCAGGAAGTCGACGAGGCGTTCGCCGGGGCGCTCCAGGGCGAAGACGCTCTTCGCGGTGGCGAGATAGAAGTCCAGGAGCCGGGAGCAGGCCGCTTCCCTCTCCGACGGCGGCTGTTCGTCGCGCTCGGCGCACGCGCGGGCGAAGAGGCGCACCAGGTCGTGGAAGCGGTAGCGGCCCGGCGCCGCCGACTCCAGCAGCGACGCGTCGACCAGGGACTCCAGCAGGGACTCGGTGTTCTCGGCGGAGCGGTCGAGCAGGGCGGCCGCGGCGTGCACGGAGACGTCGGGTCCGTCGGCGAGGCCCAACAGGCGGAATCCGCGGGCCTGTTCGGCGTCGAGCTGTCCGTAGCCGAGCTCGAAGGTGGCCTTGACGGCCTGGTCGCCGACCTGGAGTTCGTCGAGCCGGCGGCGTTCGTCGGCGAGCTTCTCGGCGAGCGTGGCGACCGTCCAGGTGCGGCGGGACGCGAGCCGGGCGGCGGCGATACGGATGGCCAGCGGGAGGAAGCCGCAGGCGCCGACGACGGCCATGGCCGCCTTCCGCTCCGCGGTGACCCGCTCTTCGCCGACGATGCGGGTGAAGAGCGTCATCGCCTCGTCGGGGCTCATGACATCGAGGTCGATGAGCTGCGCTCCGGCCAGGTCGACCATGCGGATGCGGCTGGTGACCAGGGCCGCGCAGCCGGCGGCTCCCGCGAGGAGAGGACGTACCTGCGCGGCGTCGCGGGCGTTGTCGAGCAGCGTGAGTATGCGGCGGCCCGACAGCAGCGAGCGGAAGAGCGCCGACCTCTCCTCGACGCCTTCGGGGATGCCCGAGTCCTCTATGCCCAGCGAGCGCAGGAACGCGCCCAGCACCGCCTCGGGTTCGCTGGCCGAGGGGCCGGCTCCCTGAAGGTCCACATACAGCTGACCGTCGGGGAAGTACTCGGCGGCGGCGTGCGCCACGTGCACCGCGAGGGTCGTCTTGCCGACGCCGCCGATGCCCGCGACGGCGGAGACCGCCATCACCGTGCCCTCGGCCTGGGCGAGTTGGTCCTTCAGCTCGGCGACGAAGGCCGCCCGGCCGGTGAAGTCGGCGACGGCGGCGGGCAGTTGAGCCGGAAGCGCCGGCTTGGGCGTGGCGGGGTCCGGCGGTTCCTCCGGGACGAGGACGAGGCTGTCGTCCGCTTCCAGGATGCGCTGGTGGAGGGTGATCAGGTCGGAGCAGGGGTCGACGCCGAGCTCTTCGGCGAGCAGGCGTCTGGTGTCGGCGAAGACCGCCAGCGCCTCCGCCTGACGGCCGCTGCGGTAGAGAGCCAGCATGAGCAGCTCGCGCAGCCTCTCGCGCATCGGGTGGGCTGCGGTCAGGGCCGTCAGCTCGCCTATCGCCTCGGTGTGGCAGGCCAGTTGGAGGTCCAGGTCGATGCGGTGTTCCTGAAGGGTGAGGTGCCACTCGGACAGCGCGCTGCGCTGCCGCTCGGCGAACGGTCCCGGCACGCTCGCCAGCGGTTCGCCGCTCCACCGCGCCAGCGCCGCGGCGTAGCCGTCGCGTGCGCGTGAACGGTCGCCGCTCGCCACGCACTTCTCGGCGTCGGAGACGTGCGCGGTGGCGACGTCGAGGTCCAGCACGACCTCGGAGACGGCACGGCCGGTGCGGATCGCATAGCCGCCGGACTCGCTGACCAGCAGGTCCGCGTCGTCGCCGAGCGCCTTGCGGATGCGTGAGGCGTATGTGCGCAGCGCGGCCTTCGCCTGGTCCGGCGGGTCCTCGCCCCACAGGGCGTCGATCAGCTCCTCGGCCGTCGCGGTGTGTCCGCCGCGCAGCAACAGGGCGCCCAGCAACGCGCGTTGCTGCGGGGAGCCCATGTGCAGCTCACGGTCGCCGCGGCGGGCTCGGACCGGTCCGAGCACCGTGAAGCACAGCCGGTGCTCCGGTTGCTCGGTCCCGCGGCCGATGTTCCCCTCGGCGCCCGCCGCCATGATGGCCCCCTGCGCTTTTCATTCCACTCCCGCAGGGGTCAGTCTGCCTTGCTTGTCAGCTATACGTCATCAAGGCCCCAGCTCCTCTACGACTCCTTCGAACTTCTCACGGAACAGGGGCGGTTGGTGTGGTATTGGGCATGGCGGCCGGTCATCCCGTACCGGACATCGCGGTACGTATCGGATGGGAGGGCGGTCCGGCCGTGGAGGACCGGGTGGGCGCGGACCGGGCGGGCGCGGACCGGCCGCCGCGGCAAGGGTCGCGGCGGCGACGGACGCCGGGCCGTCAGCCCGCTCGGCGAGGGCCGTGCAGCAGTACGGGCAGCGTGCGGTAGCCGTGCGCGATGAAGGACTCCACCTGCTGCAACTCCTCCTGCGGGACGGCCAGGCACAGCTCGGGGAAGCGCTCGAAGAGCGCCGGGAGCGCAGTACGGGCTTCCATGCGCGCGAGGGGAGCGCCCAGGCAGAAGTGCACGCCGTGTCCGAACGACAGGTGCTCCACGTCCGTGCGCCGGACGTCGAACTCCCCCGCGGTGGCGCCGTGTCTGCCGGGATCGCGTCCCGCCGCGGCGTACGTGGCGAGTATCGGGTCGCCCTGACGGATCGTGACGGTGCGGTCGGAGCGGGAGCCGGAGGCGGGCCCGGAGGCGGAGTTGGGACCGGAGTCGGAGGTGGAAGCGGGGGCGGGGCGCGGGTCCTGGCCGGTGCCGGAGGCGGGGCCTGTGCCCGGGTGCCGGTCGTGTCGCGCCGACTCGTGGGCGTCCTCCGGGAGTTCGATGTCCTCCACCGCGTAACGCAGCGGCAGCGAGGCGATGCTCGGCGCCCAGCGCAGCGTCTCCTCGATGACGTCGTTCCACGAGACGCTGCCCTCGCGGACGAGTTCCAGCTGGCCGGGGTGGGTCAGCAGGGCGTGCACGGCGTTGCCGATCAGGTTCACCGTCGTCTCGTGGCCCGCGCCGATGACGAGCAGGAGCGTGTCGAGCAGCTCGGCTTCGGAGAGCTTCGAACCTGTCTCGTCACGGGCGGAGACCAGCACGCTCGTCAGGTCCTCGCCGGGCTCCTCCCGCTTGAGCGCGACGAGCGCGCCGAAGGTGCTCTGCACGTCCTCCGCCGTACGGGCCGCCTCCTCCGGCGACGCGGAGGTGTCCATGATGCGCTCGACGAGACGGGCCATACCGGGGCGCTGCTCTGCCGGGATGCCGAACAGCTCGCAGATCACGCTCATCGGCAGCGGATGCGCATAGGCGCTGCGCAGGTCGACGGGCTCGCCGCGGGGCGACTCGGCCATGGCGTCGAGGAGTTCGCCGGTGATGCGCTCGACTCGCGGAAGCATCGCCTCCGTACGGCGGCCGGTGAACGCCGGGGCGACGAGCTTGCGCAGCCGGCGGTGTTCCGCGCCGTACGAGGTGAACATGTTGGTCACGCCCACCCAGGAACGTATCCACGTGTCGTGGAACTCGCCGCGCTGCCAGGCCGGCCAGTGCTGCCGCGGGTCCTTGGAGACCCGGTCGTCGGTCAGCAGGCGCTTGAGCAGGTCGAAGCTGTTGACGGACCAGGCCCGGATGCCGGCGGGCAGCTCCACAAGGGAGGCCGGTCCTAAGTCGCGCAGGCGGTCCGCCTCCGCGTGGATCTCGCGTCCGGCCGGGTCGATGGGGACGGGCTGCGGGGCTACGGCGCGGGCCTGCTCTCCTCCTCGGGACTGACGCCCCCGCCGTGTCCTCTGTCCCTGCTGTCCCATGGAGTGGCTCCTGCCTGGTCGGGGCTGATCGGAGTGAATCGTGCGGGCAGCTGTGTCAGGGCGCGGTGGAACGGCCCCGGCCGGTATGTGAGCCGGTCGTGCGGAACGGTCAGCTCGATGTCCGACAGCCAGGCGCAGAGCCGCTCGATCGCGGTGGTCGCGATCAGCAGCGCGGCCCGTGGCACGGGGCAGGAGTGCGGCCCCGCCGACCATGCGAGGTGGGCCCCGCCGCCGGAGCCGCTCGAACCGCTGCCGCCTGCGCCCGCCCCCGCCCCGGTACGGCCGTGGGCCGCGCCCGCCGCCGCGTACGAGACCATGACGAGCTGCCCCGTACGGATCCAGGTGCCGTGGAAGTACACGTCCCGCTTGGGGAAGTGCGCCGAGTAGTTGCATATCGGCGGATCGTTCAGCAGGACGTCCTGGATGGCGTCGCGCGGGGTCAGGGCGCCGCCGGACAGCGTGCTGTAGTAGCGGTCGTCGGTGAGCATGCGGGCGAGCGCGTTGCCGATGAGATTGGTCGTCGGCTCGTGTCCGGCGGCCATGGTGAGCACCATCTGGTGGGTGACCTCTTCGTCGCTGAGGTCCACGGGGTGATCCAGGAACCACGAGGTCAGATCCCGGCCGCGTACCTGCTTCTTGGCCGTGATCAGCTCGTTCATGTAGCCCTGGAACTCGTCGTTCGCCTCCGACGCCTCCTTCGGGTCGCCCTCCATCATTCCGGCGAGGGACCGGATGAGGCGCTCGCTGTAGGAATCGGGCAGCCCGAAGAGGCGGTTGAAGAGCTTCAGCGGCAGCAGCCGCGCGAACTGCCCCACCAGATCGGCCTCTCCGTCCGCACCGAACCCGGCGATGAGGGAGTCGGAGATGCTCACCACCATCGCGCGCAGCTCGTGCGGAGGTACGCGGTCGAAGGCGTCGGTGATCGCCTGGCGGTAACGGGCGTGCACTTCCCCGTCGTTGAACATGACGTTCGGACGCCAGCCGATCATCGGGAGGATGGGCGAGTCCTCGGGCAGCGTCTTCTGCCACGTACGCGGGTCCTTGGACCAGGTGACCGTGTCGTGCAGCAGATCGATCGCGGCGCGGTATTCGGTGACCAGCATCGCCGTGACGCCGGGCGAGATCTCGACGGGGGCGATCGGGCCGTACCGGCGCAGCCTCTCGTACGCGCCCTGCGGATCGGCGGCGAACTCCGGCCCGTACAACTGCTCCAGCTCGTGGTGCGATTCGCTTCCGGGCGAGGGCATGACGCCCTTCGACGGGTCCGGCGGACGGGAGCGGGAGGGGTCGGGGCCGGACGGTTCGGGGTCCGGCGATGCGGGGTCCGACGGTGCGCGATCCGGCGGGCCGGAGTGCGGGGTGCCCGGTTCGGTGGCGTCCGGGGCGTCGGGAGCGGACGGGTCCGCGGCGGAGGCGCCCGGTTCGGGGGCGGGGGTCACGGGGTCTCCTGGGGCGTGAGGGCGAGCACGTGGCCCACGAGTCCGATCAGCGCGTCCGTGGCCTGGTCGCGGTCGCGTGCGTCGCACAGCACCAGCGGTGTGTCGGGCAGCAGGTCGAGATGGTCGCGGAGGGTGGTGGTGTGGTGAGAAGGGGAGTCCGGAAAGGAGTTGACGGCGACCGCGTAGCGCAGACCCGCGTCCTCGATCATGTCCATCACTTCGAAGGAGTCAGACAGGCGCCGGGTGTCGGCGAGCACGAGAGCGCCCAGCGCGCCGCGCGAGATGTCCTGCCACAGCGGCGAGAACCGGCGCTGGCCGGGCGTGCCGAACATGTACAGCACCAGATCACCGGGCAGCGTCAGCCGCCCGAAGTCGATCGCCACCGTCGTCATGGACTTCTCCCGGATCCCCGACAGGTCGTCGACCGCCGCGCTGCCGCTGGTCATCACCTCCTCGGTGTGCAGCGGCTCGGTCTCGGACAGGGAGCGGATGAACGTGGTCTTGCCGACGCCGAACGGGCCTGCCACCAGCAGCTTCACCAGGGTCTGGGTGCGCTCCCCGTCGAGGTGGGCCACGGCCTCCGGCGGGGGCAGAGGGGCCGGGCCGGTGCAGGTGTCCGTGCCGGTGCCCCCGGCAGTCCGGGTGCCGCTTTCGCCACCGGGCTCGTCATCGCGAGGACCTGAGAGTGCGGAGTCCATCGAGAACCTTCTCCAGAATCTGCCGCTCCGGCAGTTCGGCGTCGGGTACGGGGGCGCGGGCCGACAGACGGCCCGCATCGACCAGATCGGCCACCATGACCTTCACGACGCTGACGGGCAACCTCAGATGGGCGGCGGCCTCCGCGAGGGACAGCGGTCCCGGCTGAAGCAGCTCCAGCAGGCGCCGCTGTTCCGGACGCAGGCCGCTGCCCGCGGGGTCGTCCGGGGCGTGCAGCACCGTGAGGCGGTCGAACGTGTTGCGGCTGGGCCGCGCACGTCCGGTCGTGGCCAGATACGCGGGCACCAGACGTCGCTGGTCACGTGGCGGCGGGTTCATTCCGGACTGTCGCTCCGTGTGGGGCTGCCCATGGCCTTGGAGCCCAGGCTGGCGACCTGGACGTGCATCTGGTGCGTGACGACGCCCATGTTGACCTCCGGGCCGGCGAAGACCGCGAGGCACGTGTTCTGCCCGGCGGGTATCGCGAAGACCCAGCCCCGGTCGGACTCGATGACGGTCTGACGCAGCTCGACCTGGTGGTCCCCCGCGAACGCCGCCGTCGTCGTACGGGCCGCGCCCTGAAGCGCGGAGAGCATCGCGGCGACGCCCTCCGCGGAATCCCGTTCCAGGTCCGGCGAACGGCCCTCGATGAGACCGTCGCCGGAGATGACCGCCGCATGTATCACATGCGGCAGTTCGAGGAGCGGAGTGAGAACCCAGGAGGTGTCCTCTCGTACGGGGCGGCGCGCTGGGGTGGTCATGCGGGCTGGTTCCCTTCGGATGCGCCGGGGCCTGCGTCGCTGGAGTCGCCGCCTGCCCCGCCGTTGTCGCTTGTCTCTCTGGTCTCGTGTCTTGTCTCGCCGGTGTTGCGGGTGTTGCGGGTGTTGCCGGTGGTGGTGCTGCCGGTTCCGCCGGTTCCGCTCGCGTCGCCCGTATCGCTCGTGGTGGCCGAGTCGCTCGGGGCGGCCGTATGGCCCGGGTCGGTCGTGTCGTCGGTGCGGCCCGGCGCGCTCGCGCCGCCCGTACCGACCGCTGCCCGTCCGGAGGCCGTGCCCCTCTGGAACGCGGACCAGCGTTCGGCGCTCTCCTCCGGTGTCGAGGGCGGGGCAACGGGCGTGCCGGAGGCGCGAGTTGCGGAGGCGCCCGCGGAGGCGGAACCCGCTCCGGAGCCCGGTCCCTGCCGATGCTGGTCCGGCGCCGTGCCCCCGGGCAGGCTCCGCGCCGGGGCGGAACCGGCGGACTCGGCGGATTCCGCGGTGCCCGCGCCGCGCGCCTCGCCCGCCTTCTCCTCCGCGTCCGCACGGCCCCGCCGGCGACGGCGCGGCAGCTCCTCCGCGCCCGTGCCCGCCGGGCCGGACGGCGTGCCCGCGCCGACGCCCCGTGACGGGACCGGCGCGGAGAGGGCCGAGTCCGCATGCCCCGGCAGCACCGGCGTGCCGTACGGCGGCGTCGGCGCCATCACCGACCTCGGATACTCCGCCTCGTCGAGCAGCGTGAGCAGCGGCTCGCCGGGTATGTGCACGATCGCCCGCACACCCCCGTACGGGGAGGGCTCCACGTGCGTGCTGAATCCGTACTGGCGCACGAGCTGCCCGATGGCCGCGAATCCGTTGCGCGGAGGGTCGCCGAGCTCGGTGATCAGGATCGCCTCGTCGCCCGACATCAGCCGCTTGGCGCGCTTGAGTTCCTCGGCGTTCATGCCCACGCCCGCGTCGTCGATGATCACCGATACGCCGCGGTTGCCCTGCTGAAGCGTGACGACGACGGGCAGTTCGGGGTGCGAGTAGTGGAGCGCGTTCGCCATCAGCTCCGTCAGCGTCACCGCGACCGGCTCGACCGCGCGGGCGATCACGCCGACCGGGTCGCGCAGGAGATTGCTCACCTGGACGCGTTCATAGCCGCTGAGCCTGGACGAGGCGCCGACGACGACGTCCGCGAGGTGCGAGTTGTCCCTCGTCAGTCCCGGCCATGCCCCGCAGACCACCGCGGTCGACTGGATGCGGCGCAGCGCCTGCTCGTTGAGGAAGTCGGCGGAGAGCAGGTCCTCGGCGACGAGGGGGTCCTCGTACTTCTCCTGCATCCGCTGGAGCAGCGTCTGAAGCTGGTAGAGCAGCGCCTGGATGGTCGTGGTCGCACCGCGCATCGTCGCCTGGGCGGCGGCGTCGACCCGGTTACGCTCCCTGGTGACCTCCTCCCTGACCTGCGAGAGCACGGCGTCGATGGAACGGTCCAGATCCGGGCTGAGCGTCGCGGCGCCCAGCGGACCCGGGACGGGGACGTTGGTGTGGGCGAGCGATGTGGCCAGTTCCGGTATGCGGGTGTTCACCAGGTGCCTCAGCTCGGCCTCCACGGCCTGGAACCTCGCCGAGAGGTCCGCGGCGTACCGCGACGCGCCTTCGAGCTCCGTCTCGGTCGCCTCCGAGTGCAGCTGCGACCTGCTCAACTCCTGCCGCGAGCGCACCAGGAGGAGGGCCAGAACGACGGCGACGGTACCCAAGGCGAGGAACACGATCAGCGCCACCGGTGTGTCGGTCATCGGCGTCCTTGATCAACTGGTTGCTGTGGATCGGTGGTTCAGGGTGCGGATAAGCGTCGGAGAAACGGATGTGCATCTTCGAGCACTGCCCTTTTCGGCCATCCCTCACCGGTGGTCCCCACATGCTGCCTGACGCCCGTGGAGCGCACACCCGTAACAGGAACATTCGTACACATCGACAGAACGTAATTCACCGTCAAACAGGGAGCGTTCGGACAGCCGAGGGGTGCGGGAATCCCGGAGCGGCAACGGACGACCGCGGACGGTGACGGGCGGTCAGCCGTCGTCTCGGCCCAGCCGGACGGGGTTGGTCATCGCGGCCATCGCGCCGGGCAGATCGGGCGGAGAACCCGCGGGCGGACGGCGGCGTATCTCCGCCCGCACATAGGCCGCGGCCGAAGCCGTGGTCCGCCACTCCAGAGGGGCACCGGAGACCGGGGCCGTGAACATCTCGCCCTCGTCGGTGAGGAATCGGGCCGTGGCGCCCTCCGGCGCACCGGAGACCTCCAGCCGCACCGTGACCCGCGCATCCGGCCGGACCGCCAACCGCTCGCCGATGTCCGCGTGTTCGCCCTGCTCACCGCTCGCCGTGAACCGCACGGAGATCTCCGACGACTCCGCGATGTAGCTGCGGCCCGCCCGTATGCCCTCCAGCAGGGCACGCCTGGAGAGGTCCTCCGCGAGAACGACCGTCTGCGGCAGGCCGACCTTCTGCGGCTCGGCGTGGGCGTCGCTGTTGCCCATGGCGGGCAGCGGGCCGTGGCCCGGCGGCGGAGCCGTGAGCATGTTGTCCCAGGCCGCGACCGCGAGCTCGTCGTCCGTCGTCCACGGCCCGTTCCACACCTCTACGGCGTCCGCCTCCCCGTACCCGAACTTCCACTGGCAGCCGACGAACGGGCAGTTCGGATGGGCCGGGACGATCAGGCCGCCGGCCCGCCGGATCCGGCGGGCGAAGCGCGGGAAGCGGCCGTCGCGGGCTCTGTAGCGCCAGTCGATGAAGGTGCCCGGGTCCGTGCCGAGTGCCAGCACATGGCCGTTGCGCGTGGTGATCTCCTCGCCGCAGAGGATCAGGAAGTCCTCGTCCCACAGGCCGGTCCAGGCGCCGTGCCCCGACGACGTGTTGTGCTCCGTGGTCGCGATGAAGTCCAGGCCCGCCTCGCGTGCTGCGGCCGCGGCCTCCGCCGGGGTGCGCTTGCCGTCCGAGTGGACCGTGTGCAGATGGCAGTCGCCCCTGTACCAGGCGCGTCCGCGGCCTCGCGCGCGCTCCGGCGGATGAACGGGACGCGGGGTCTCGCCCTGGTCCCCGAACCGCAGGGTGACCGTGACCTCGTACTCCATTCCCTGCGGGGCCACCGTGTACGGACCGAGCGCGACGTGCCAGGTGCCCTCGCGGACCGGCCCTGCCAGATACCCCGGCGTCGCCTCCTCGGCGCTGATCGTGAACCGGTCCCGCGCACCACCCGACCAGCCACGGAAGCCCCGCCCGCCGAGGGCCGTGCCACGCTCGTCGAACACCCCTATGTCCAGGGCGTTCCCCTGGGTGCCCTCGGGAACCGCCGGCTTGTCGTAGCCGTACGACACCTCGAACTCGCGGACGCCGGCGGGGACTTCGACCGGCAGATAGACGAAGTCGGGCGCTCCCGTGGGCAGACGGCCCTTGACCGTCCTGGACCGCTCCGAGCCGTCGGCGGCGCGGGCGAAGCTCACCCCGCCGAGGGTCAGCACGCCGGTGGCTCCCGCCACCGCCGACATCCGGAGCACGTCGCGTCTCTCCACGCCTGGCATGTGTGCCTCCCCCTTCGCGGCGCGCCACCGCGCCGCTGACCCAGCCCTGGCGGCGCCGCCCCGACGCCACGAGTCACTGTTCTACGCGCAGCCGACAGGCGGGGAAACCCCTGTGGATAACTCTCGGCGGGCGCGAGCCGGGCACCGCTCGCACCCCACCCGCACGTGCGGCATACCGGAGGAGCACCCGCGTCCGCTTACCGGAGGCACGCCCGCGCCCGCCCGTTCAGGAGCGGCGCCGTGAGGCCGCGAAGAGGGCCAGACCCACGGCCACGGCCACGATGAGGACGAGCGGGATCACCAGCCACAGCCACCACCGGCTGTGGCCCTTCTTCGAGTACGAGTCCCCACCGTTGTGGCCGCTCGTGGTGGTCGTCCCGGTCGTGGTCCTGCCGAGGGTCGAGCCGCCCCTGGAGGTGCCGCCCGAACTGGTCTTGCTGACGCCGCCGCTGGTGCTGACGCTCCCACCGCTGCTGCTCGTCGTGCCGCCCCGGCTTCCGCCGCTGCTGACGCCGCCGGATATCCGTCCGGGCGCGGCCTGAGTACGCACCGCGCCGGCACCGTCGCCGTGCCCGGCCGCGGAGGTCCCGGCAACCGCGGAGTTCCCCGCGACCGCGGAGGTCCCGGTGGACGTACCGCCGGACGCCCCTCCCGCTGTCCCTCCGGCGCCGCCTTCCACGTCCCCTGCCGCCGCCCGCCCCTGCACACCGGTCGCCGCACCGGCCGCGGCACCGGACACCGCGCCGCTAGCCGCCGCGCCGGTCGCCGCCGCCGCGGCACCGGCCACCGCCCCGCCGCGCGCGGCTCCGCCCGGTGCCGCGTGCGCCGTCGCTGCGCCCCCGCCCAGCACGGCGAGGAGCAGCACGGCAGAAGTGGTGAGAAGGCGAACTCGCATTGATTCCCCCGTAGTTGTCGGTCGTCGGTCCCCTGCGGCCGCACATCCGTGCGGCCGCGTGTAACGCAGCACCGTAGACGATGTGAGATAGCCCGCAGCGTCCGCTCCGGAGAGCCGTTCGGTCCCGCTCGTATGCTCAATTCATGACTTCGAACGCGCAGGCAGCCCCCACCGCCAACGCAATGCGGCGTGCGCTCCGGCGTGCCCGCGACGGTGTGACGCTCGACGCCGCCGAAGCCGCGGTCCTGCTCCAGGCTCGCGGCGGCGATCTCGCCGAACTCGCCCGCTCCGCGGCCCGCGTGAGGGACGCCGGGCTGGAGGCGGCGGGCCGTCCGGGAGTGATCACGTACTCGCGCGGGGTCTTCATCCCGCTCACCCGCTTGTGCCGCGACAAGTGCCACTACTGCACGTTCGTCACCGTGCCCGGCAAGCTGCGCCGCGAGAAGGGCACGGTGGGGGCACCTCCCGAGCGGAGCTTGGGGGCGTTCCTGTCCCCGGACGAGGTACTCGACATCGCGCGCCGCGGTGCCGAAGCGGGCTGCAAGGAGGCCCTGTTCACCCTCGGCGACAAGCCCGAGGACCGCTGGCCCGAGGCCCGCGAGTGGCTGGAGTCGCACGGCTACGACGACACGCTCTCGTACGTACGGGCCATGGCGATCCGCGTGCTGGAGGAGACCGGCCTGCTGCCCCACCTCAACCCCGGGGTGCTCTCCTGGTCCGACTTCCAGCGCCTCAAGCCCGTGTCGCCCTCCATGGGCATGATGCTGGAGACCACCTCGGAGCGGCTGTGGAGCGAGCCGGGCGGCCCCCACCACGGGTCGCCGGACAAGGAGCCCGCGGTGCGGCTGCGCGTCCTGGAGGACGCGGGACGCTCCAACGTCCCGTTCACCACAGGGCTGTTGATCGGCATCGGCGAGACGTACGAGGAGCGTGCCGAGTCCCTGTTCGCCCTGCGCCGCATCCAGCGCGCCTACCACGGCATCCAGGAACTCATCATGCAGAACTTCCGCGCCAAGCCGGACACGGCCATGCGCGGAACGCCGGACGCCGAACTCGACGAGCTGGCCGCGACGATCGCCGTCGCCCGCCACATCATGGGACCTTCCGTCCGCATCCAGGCGCCGCCGAACCTGGTCGACGGCGCCGCAGGGGAGTTCGCGAAGCTCATCGACGCCGGCATCGACGACTGGGGCGGCGTCTCCCCGCTGACGAAGGACCACGTCAACCCCGAGCGCCCCTGGCCGCAGATCGACGACCTCGCCGAGCGCACCGCCGCGTCCGGCTTCGAACTGCGTGAACGCCTGCCCGTATACCCGGAGTTCGTCAAGGCGGGCGAGCCCTGGCTGGACCCGCGCCTGCTGCCGCACGTGAACGCGCTCGTCGAGCCGGACACCGGACTCGCCCGCGAGGACGCCCCCGTCGAGGGCCGCCCGTGGCAGGAGCCCGACGAGGGGTATCTCGCCCCGTCGGGACGTACGGACCTGCACCGCACCATCGACACCGAAGGCCGCACCGCCGACCGGCGCGACGACTTCGACGACGTCTACGGCGACTGGGACTCGCTCCGCGAGGCCGCGCAGCCGGGCATGGCACCCCAGCGCATCGACACGGACGTACGCGCCGCGCTGTCCACCGCCGCCGACGACCCCACGCGCCTCACCGACGACGAGGCCCTGGCGCTGCTGCACGCAGACGGGCCCGCCCTGGACGCGGTGTGCAGCATCGCCGACGAGCTGCGCCGCGACGTCGTCGGCGACGACGTGACGTACATCGTCACCCGCAACATCAACTTCACCAACGTCTGCTACACGGGCTGCCGTTTCTGCGCCTTCGCCCAGCGCCGCACCGACGCCGACGCCTACACCCTCTCCCTCGGCCAGGTCGCCGACCGCGCCCAGCAGGCCTGGGACGTGGGCGCCGTCGAGGTGTGCATGCAGGGCGGCATCCACCCGGACCTGCCGGGCAGCGCGTACTTCGACATCGCCCGCGCCGTGAAGGAGCGCGTGCCGGGGATGCACGTGCACGCCTTCTCGCCGATGGAGGTCGTCAACGGCGCCAGCCGCACCGGTCTTTCGATCCGCGACTGGCTGCTGAGCGCACGGGAGGCGGGACTCGACTCGATCCCGGGCACGGCCGCCGAGATCCTCGACGACGAGGTCCGCTGGATCCTCACCAAGGGCAAGCTTCCCGCCGACACCTGGGCCGAAGTCATCGAGACGGCACACGAGTCGGGCATCCGCTCGTCCTCGACGATGATGTACGGACACGTGGACCAGCCCCGCCACTGGCTCGGTCATCTGCGCCGGCTCGCGAGCATCCAGCAGTCGGCGCTGGCCAAGGGGGCGGAAGGTTTCACCGAGTTCGTGACGCTGCCGTTCATCCACACCAACGCGCCCGTGTATCTCGCGGGCATCGCACGGCCCGGCCCCACCACCCGCGACAACCGCGCCGTGACGGCGATGGCGCGGCTGCTGCTGCACCCGTACATCACCAACATCCAGACGAGCTGGGTCAAGCTGGGCACCGAGGGCGCCGCCGAGATGCTCCGCTCCGGTGCCAACGACCTCGGCGGCACGCTGATGGAGGAGACCATCTCCCGCATGGCGGGCTCCTCTTACGGCTCGTACCGCTCGGTGCAGGATCTTGTCGAGATCGCCCAAGCCGCGGGCAGGCCCTCCCGCGCCCGTACGACCCTGTACGGAGAGGTGCCCGAGGAACGCAAGGAGGCGGCCCGCCGGTCGGACGGGCACCTTCCGGAACTCCTTCCGGTGTTGGAAAACCAAACCGGCGTTCTAGAGTGCTGACCTGCTGACAGGAGCAGGTCTCCCCTTGCTTGCCTCGACGCACGGACCCTTACGCCGTACCAGTGGGAGAGAGACGTGGCCGCTTCCGGCGGTGATGCCATGTGGGGCCGCACCGAGCAGCAGGACTTCCGCAGCCGGGTGCGGGGCTGCCTGCTCGGCGGCGCGATCGGCGACGCGCTCGGTGCGGGCGTCGAGCACGACTCGCTGAGCGACATCAGGGAGGCGCACGGCTCGGCCGGCGTCACGGACTACGTACCGGCGTACGGGCGTCGCGGTGCCATCACCGACGACACCCAGATGACGCTGTTCACGACGGACGGCCTGATCCGCGCGCATGTGCGCAGGGACACGGGCGCCTGGCACCCGCCGACCGACGTGCACGCCGCCTACCGCAGGTGGGCCGCCACCCAGCGGGACTGGGGCCCGGACGAACGCAAGAAGGAGGACGGCTGGCTGGCGCGCGAGGAGTGGCTGTACGCACGGCGCTCCCCGGGCAAGACCTGCCTCAGCGGACTCTCCGAAGAGCGCATGGGCACGCTGGAGTCGCCCAAGAACCCCGAGTCGAAGGGCTGCGGCACGGTGATGCGCTCCGCGCCCTTCGGGCTGCTGGTCGGCTGGGAGCCCCAACTGGTCTTCCAGCTCTCCGTCGAGTGCGCGGCGCAGACGCACGGCCACCCGACGGCATATCTGGCGGCGGGCGCGTTCTCCACGATCGTGCACGCGCTGGCGCGCAAGGACAGCCTCGACCACGCGGTGCAGAAGGCGCTCGCGATGCTGGCCACGCGGCCGGGCCACGAGGAGACCACGGACGCGCTGAAGCGCGCGCTCGGGGCGATGCGCCAGGGCATGCCGTCCGCGGAACGCGTCGAGGCGCTGGGCGAGGGATGGACCGCCGAAGAGGCCCTGGCCATCGGCGTCTACTGCGCGCTCGTCGCCGAGGACGTACGCCACGGGCTGCTGCTCGCCGTGAACCACGGCGGCGACAGCGACTCCACGGGCTCCGTCTGCGGCAATCTGCTCGGCACCATCCACGGGGAGACGGCGCTTCCGCCCGCGTGGGTCGCGGAACTGGAGGGGCGCCCGACGATGCTCGAACTGGCCGACGACTTCGCCATGGAGATGACCCAGGGGCCCGCGCTGCACGCACCGGGCGCGGCGTCGCCGGCGTGGCTGGCGCGCTACCCGCGGGCCTGACCCGCGCTCGCCCGCTGCCGGTGCGCCCACGGTCCGTACGTCCATGGCCGCACGTACGCCCACGGCCGCACGTACGCCCACGGCCGCACGTACGCCCACGGCCGCACGTACGCCCATGGAAGAGCCCCCTCGGCTGGGACGGCGGGCCGGTCGAGAGGGCTCAGTTCCAGGGTGACTCCGTGACCGGTCAGGCGCTGTGGACGGGCTCTCCGCCGCACACGCCGGCCACGAAGCCGTTCCAGGCACCCGGGGGGAAGCTCAGCGACGGACCGTCCGGGACCTTCGAGTCACGAACCGCCACTGCTGTCCGGGTAGGGGACTTCACTTCGACGCACGCACCGTTCGCCGAGTAACTCGATTTGATCCATCGGGTCGTGTTTCCCTGCTGAATTGCCATGTCTGCTCCGGTTGTTCGACTCCAGCGCTCGACCGTACGCCTCGATTTCCCGGCGCGAAGGGGCCGTTCACTCGACCGGATGGCATATTCCGCGGGTAGCTTCACTGTGCTCCTGGACAGGGTGTACGCTCCCCGCCCTCAGCCACGGGCATAGTCCTTTGCCACATTCTCGATGAACTCGCGTGTCTGGTCCGGATTGAGAGCTTCGGCTCGCAAATGCTCATACATGACGCTGTAGCTCTGCACGTCATGCGACTTCTCCAGATACAGGTCGCTCGTGACGCCTTCCAGGTAGACCACGGAGGAGTCCGAGGCGTCGGGGAACTCGAGGATCGCGTACTGCCCGTTCACCCCGGGGTGCGCGCCCATGGAGAAGGGCATCACCTGGACGGTGACATGGGGGAGTTGGGAGAACTCGTTGAGCCGCTCCAGCTGCTCCACCATCGTCTGCCGCCCGCCGACCTGCCGGCGCAGCGCCGACTCGTCGAGCACGGCCCACAGCCGCAGCGGATGACGGGTGTCGTTGATCCGCTCCTGGCGGCGCATGCGCACCTGGACGCGCTTCTCGATGTCCGAGGCCGACGCCTCCGGCTGTGCGCCCTGGCAGACCGCCTCCGCGTACGCCTGCGTCTGCAACAGGCCCGGCACGACCTGCGGTTCGTAGACCCGCAGCGAGGCCGCGTCCGTCTCCAGCCCGATGTAGACGCTGTACGGGATGTCCCCGAACGCGTGCCACCACCCCTGCTGGCGCGACTCCTTGGCCATCTGCATCAGCGATTCGACTATGCGGCTGTCCTCGACCTCGTAGACCCCGCACAGGTCGCGCACGTCGCGCTGGCTGATGCTGCGCCGCCCGTTCTCGAGGCGGCTGATCTTCGACTGGGAGACCAGCAGGCGGTCCGCGACCTCCTCGGCCGTCATGTTCTTCAACTCGCGGAGGCGGCGCAGCTCTTGGCCCAGGCGGCGGCGCCGGACGGTTGGGTTGACGTTTGACGCCACGGGTGCTGCACCTCCGCGTAAGTACGACTACTTTTAAGCAGGTTGCCACCACCGTGAGCGATCTCGCTGGCGAATGGCAACAGAGGGTGCAGAGTCGGGCACAGCAACGGGTCGGTATACGGCCACAGTTGACGCACCCGCGTAGACGCACGCGTGCGCGCGGGGTGGTGGTCCGGCTGTCCTCTTCGACAGCCGGACCACCACCCCGCGCGCCATCGCGGTTCCGGCAGGCGCCTCGGCGTACTGCCGGTGGTGCCTGTGCGCTCGCGCGCACCCTGTGATCAGCGTGCGCCGGCGCGGACCATCCCGCCCACACTCGGCCGTGCCTTCTCGGACACCTGCCTGGACTGGACGTGCCCGGCGGGCACGCCCGCGCGCGCCGTGGCGGGACGACCGGTCTGAGCGGCCGGCGCCGGGGCTCCGGCACCGCCGTTGCCCGCCGCACGCCGGGGCTGCTGCGCCCCCGCGCCGTTCTGCACATCCATCACGGCGTGTGCGACGAGGCCGCCCATCGGGTCGTGCCGGATCAGATCCCGGAGCCGGGAGCGGCAAGAGCGCCCCTCGTTGCCGGGATAGAGGTGCTTGCCGAGGCCGACCGCGTGGGCGAGCGCCGCGAGCGCCGCCGTCCGCGGGTCCGGCGGCACGCCCGTACGGATCGCGGCGTCGAGCCGGGTTCGGATCTCCCGGCTGATCGCCGTCTCCGTCGCCTGGTAGCGAGTCGTCGGCAACACCCCGCACATCTGGCTTGATACGGCATGCACCATGCCGCACCGCTCCAGGTGTGTGAGATAGGTTTGGCGAAGTCCCAATCGGGGCCCGCCGATCCAGTGGACAGCGCGCACGGGGCTGCCACGCCTTCGCAGCAACTCCAGTGCGGAGTCCAGAGTTGGATCTCCGGTCGGCCGTGGCAGCACCACGGCGATACGGTCCCCGTCCGGGGCTATACGTCCTGCGAGAGCCAGCTCGACGAGCTGGGCCCCGGCCAGGCCGAGGTCAAGCGACTGCGGCTGTGCCGTGGTGCCCGTGGCCGGGTCCAAGGCCAGCAGCAGAAGCTCCTCCGGAATAGTTCTGCGGCTCCTGCCCATCCATGCCTCCCCGCGTGGATGTCTGACAGGGTGACCCCTCTCACAATGGTCTGTCGAGAGCGCCTGGGCGTTATGGACGGGAACCAGTAGGTATGTCGTTCTCGTCTGCACGGTCGGAGAGACCTGTCCGTGACCTTGCCGGAGCCCCCGCGCGATATGGGAGGCATGGTGCGCAGGACACTGTTGACTGGTACGTAACTTGTAGGGCGAGCGGCGAGATTCATCAGCAGGAGGCATCGGTGGCGGGCGAGTCCCCCGACAAGGTGGAGCGCAGGGAGTCGTCGGGGGAGACGACGGAAGACCGCGCGACGGTTGCTTCCACGGACGGGAAGAAGTCCGGGAAGAAGCGCGAACGGAAGTCGGGCGGAGGGTCGGACGCCTCCCCTCCCGAGACCGCGGAGGCCTCCGGCGAAGCCCGGGACGAGGCCGCGGACGGCGCCTCGGAGGCCGCGTCCGCGACCTCTGCGGCCGACGGGGACGGCACGGAAGCGGAACCTTCCGGAAGCTCCGGCGACGAGGGCGCCGAGGTCGCCGATGAGGGCGCGGCGTCCGGTGACGCCGGAGCCGGCGGCCAGGGCGGCGGGCCCGGCGAAGACCGGTTGAAGGCCGCTGTGGCGGCGTGGGTCGCAGGTACGGACGACGAGCCGGACGATACGGGCCAAGCCGGCGAGGGTGGCCGAGAAGGTTCCGGGGAAGCCGAGATCGTCAAGGATGAGAAGGCCAACTCCGGTGCGGGGGAGAAGAATTCAAGCCAAATCCCGGCCGGTGAACTGCCTGTGCGTCCCAAGTCCGCCGACGGTGAGGGCGCGGACGGAGCCACGGAAGCCCCGGAGCGGACCGGTGAGCCGGGTGGCGCGGAGGCGCGGGAGGGCTCAGGCGGCCCTGAGAGCGCCGCGAAGGCCGCGGGCGAGCCCGACCACCCCACGGCGATGTTCAGGACCGTACGGCCGGGAGCGGACGACTCGGCGGAGGCGACGGACGGCGAGGAGGCCGCGAGGCGCGCGGAGCGCATGACGGCGGCCTTCTTCGGCTCGGGCAGGACCCCGCAGGCGGCGGACGCCGCGGACGCCGCCGAGGGCGGGGGCGACGCCGCCGAAGGCGGGAGCGAGGAGCCGGGCGAGGGCCGGAGCGGAGGGCCGGGCGAGGGCCCGAGCGATGAGCTGGGCGAGGGCGAGCGCGGCTCCGCTGGGACGGCGCCGGAGACGGAGATGCGCTCCGCTGGGACGGAGCCGGAGACGGAGACGCGCTCCGCTGGGACGGCGACGGAGACGGAGGCCGACCCCGGCGAAACGGGGTCCGCTGGGACGGTGCCGGAGACCGGCTCCGGGGAGACGGGGTCCGGGGAGATCGGGTCCGCTGGGACGGTGCCGGAGACCGGCTCCGGGGAGACGGGGTCCGGGGAGACCGGGTCCGCTGGGACGGCGCCGGAGACTGGCTCCGGGGAGGCGCGGTCCGTAGAGACGGACGCCGGGGAGACCGGCTCCGGGGATTCCGAGGGCCCGGGTGACCGGGACGCCGGAGGCGCCGGGGACACCGAGGGGACGGCCGGGGACGAGGCGGCCGCAGAGGCCCGGGACGAGAGCGCCGCCGGGCCGGGCGAGCGGGTGGACGAGCCCACGGCGGTCTTCCGTGCGCCCGCGCCGAAGAGGCCGAAGAGTTCGCAGGGCGGCGCCCCCGAGGGAGTCGGCGAGGAGGCCGACGGCGAGGCGCGCGTGGACCAGCCGACGGCGGTCTTCCGTGCCGTCGAGCCCGGCGCCCGCGACAAGGGCGGCGCCGCGGGCAAGCGGGACAAGCCGGACGAGACGGGCGAGCCGGAGACGGCCGGTACCGGCGGCACCCCCGCGAAGGCCGGGGGCAAGGCCGAGGCCGAGGCCGAGGACGCGGATGCAAAGCCCGCAAAGTCCTCGGAGCCGACCGACCCGCGGGTCGCCGCGGCGCAGCCCGGCACCGACTCCGGCGCCGACTCCGGCGGCGCTGCGGACTCCGGCACTGCTGCCGAGACCGCAAAGCCGGACACCGGCGAGAAGCCCGCGCGCGAGTCGGAGCCCGAGGGCGGATCCAAGGCCGGGTCCGGGCGCAAGGCCGGGCCGGAGCCGGAGTCCGAGTCGGAGCGCACGAGCCAGTTCGTGCCGCTGCGCTCCGCCGACGCGCCCCCGCGTCCCAAGCGCGATCCCGCCCCCGTCGTACCGCCGATGCCCGAGGAGGAGCCCGCCGCCGGCGAGCTTCCGCCCGAGGCGGAGCCCGAACGTCAGCTCACCGAAGCCGAGTTGACGCGGCAGCAGGCGCGGCCCGACCAGGCGCCGCTCGATCTGCTCGCGCAGCTGACCAACACGCCTCCGCCGCCGGAGACTCCGCTGCGTACGGCTGCGCGCAGGGTCAAGATCTGGACGCCGCTGGTTGTGCTGCTGGCGATCCTCTTCGCCATCGCGCAGGCCGTACGGCCGCTGCCCGACCCGGAGTTGTCCCTCTCGGCCTCGCCGACGTACAGCTTCCAGGGGCACAAGCCCTCCGTCCCGTGGCCCTCCGAGGGCCAGGCGGCGCTCGAAGTGCAGGGCCTCGGTTCGCTGGGCTCGTACGGCAAGCAGAAGCCGGTGCCGATCGCGAGCGTGGCGAAGGTGATGACCGCGTACGTCATCCTGCGCGACCACCCGGTGAAGAAGGGGAAGGACGGTCCGAAGATCCCCGTCGACAAGAAGGCCGAGAAAGAGGCCGGACTGAGCGCGCAGAACGAGTCGACGGTCGATGTGAAGAAGGGCGACACGCTCTCCGAACGTGAGGCGATCCAGGCGGTGATGATCGCATCTGCGAACAACGTGGCCCGTTTGCTGGCCCGTTGGGACGCGGGCTCGGAGAAGGCGTTCGCCGAGAAGATGAACAAGGCCGCCGCCGACCTCGGGATGAAGGACACGAAGTACACCGATCCCAGCGGTCTGACGTCCTCCACGGTGAGCACCGCCGCGGACCAGGTGAAGCTCGGGAGGAAGGCGATGGGCATCGATCTCTTCCGTGAGACCGTGCGCTTGCCCGGCTACAAGGACACCAAGGGCGACCGGCACGGCAACTGGAACAAGCTCGTCCCGCTCGACGGAGTCGTCGGCATCAAGACCGGTACGACGACGAAGGCGGGCGGCAATCTGCTGTTCGCCGCGGAGAAGCGGGTGGGCGGCACCCAGCAGCTGATCATCGGAGCCGTGCTCGGGCAGTACGAGCCGTCGATCCTCGACACGGTGCTCGCCAAGAGCAAGAGGCTCATCGACACGGCGCAGGACTCGTTGCAGGCGCAGAAGGTGGTCCGCAAGGGCGACGTCGTCGGTTACGTGGACGACCAACTCGGCGGCAAGACGCCCGTGGTGGCCTCGCGGGACGTGTCGGCGGTCGGCTGGTCGGGGCTGAAGGTGAAGCTCGGCCTCACGGACGGCGGCAAGGCGCTGCCGCACGAGGCGAAGGCGGGCGCGCGGGCCGGCACGCTGACCGTCGGCGACGGGCCGGGCCAGGTGCGGGTGCCGGTGACGCTCAAGGAGGACATGACCGAGCCGGGCTTCGGGGCGAAGTTGACCAGGATCCTGTGATCCGGGTGACATGACCGGAGCAGCCGGCGGGGCCGGTGCGGGGAAGACCCGCCGGAGCCGGTGGTGCCGCCGGGACCGGAAGGTCCTGTCCCGGTGAGAGTGGCCCGCTCAACCCCGGACGGGGTGGACGGAGTCGTACGGGGGAGAGGCGCAGTGCCGACTGTGCGGGAGCCGCAGATGCCGGAAGGCGACGACACCGGGATAGAAGCCGGGGACAGGCCGGTCCCCGGGCCGGGTGCGTCCTCACGCGCCGCCGCCAGAACCGGTTCGGGGACCGGTTCCGGAACCAATGGCACCACGGGTGCGGGCACCGGGACCGAGACCGGCACCGTGCCCGGACCCCGGCGCGGCACCGATCCGGACTCCCACGAGGACACGGTCTCCGGCGGCACCCGTACGAGGAGCCGTGCGCCGGGGCGTACGAGAGACGGGCGTGGGCCGTCACGCCTCCGCCGCCCGGCCGGGGACCAGCACACCCGCGCCGGTACGGATCCGGGCGTCCAGGACGCACCGGCGGCGCACCCGGAGCAACCCGACGCCGCCCGCCCGGAGTCCGGCACCGGCGACAAGTCCGGCACCGGCAACAAGCCCGGCACCGGCGGCAAATCGGGGACCGGGACCGGCAACGGGTCACGTTCCGCATCCGCTTCGGCATCCGGATCCGCATCCGGAGCCCCGGCCCCCACCTCGGAGTCCGCCGCCGCCGGCTCCGCCGCGACCGCCCCGACCGCCACGGCCACCGCCGCTCCCACCGCCATCCCCGCTCCCGCTCGCACCGCCGAGCGTGCCCCCTCCCGCGTACGCCGCCTCGGCTCCGCCCTGCTGCGCCATCCCGTGGCCGCGCCCGTACTGCTCGCGACCGTCCTGCATCTGCTGTGGCTGTGGCTGCTGGCGAGCGGCGGCGGCGATCTGGCGGCGCAGGACGCGTGGGCCGAGTTCGTCGGGGAGCACCCGGACTCGGCGTACAACCTCGCCTGGTACGGGGGCCTGCATCCCTTCTCGTACAGCGTGCTCTCGCCGTACCTCATGGCCTGGTTCGGGGTCCGCAGCACGCTGATCCTCGCCGGAATCCTCTCCGCCGGTCTGCTGGCGCTGATCCTGCGGCGCGTGCTCCGCAGGCCGCTGGCCCCCGCCCTCTGGGGCGCCTTCTCCTTCACCTGCAACGCCGCCTCGGGGCGGGTGACCTTCGCGCTCGGGGTGCTCTTCGCGCTCGCCGCCGTGGCGATGGTGTGGGCCTGGCCGAGGCGCTGGTGGCGCGGCTCCGGCAAGCTGCGGGTGGCGCGCGGCGCGGCCGCCGCGGTGCTGGCGGCGCTCGCGACGACGGGCAGCCCGGTGGCCGGGCTCTTCCTCGAAGTGGTCGCCGCCGCCCTCTTCCTCGACCGGCGCCGTCAGGCCGCGTACGCGCTGGCCGTCGCGCCGCCCGTGGTGGTCGCCCTCTGCGCCGTCCTCTTCCCCTTCCAGGGGCTCCAGCCGATTCCGTGGTGGTCGGCGCTCTTCCCGCTCGCGGGCGCGCTGCCCGCCTTCCTGCTGGTGCCCCGCTCGTGGCGGACCGTGCGCCTGGGCGCGCTGGTCTACGCGGCGGGCGTCGTGCTGACGTGGCTGATCCCGTCGCAGGTCGGCTCGAACGTGGAGCGGCTGAGCCTGCTGTTCGGCGTCGTGGTGCTGCTGGCGGCGGCGCCGCTCGTGGTGCGGGGGGAGTGGCGGTCCCGGCGGGGCATGGCGATGGCCGCGGCGCTGGTGATCGCGGCCGGCTGGCAGATCGGCAAGCCGTCGTACGACGTCTTCGCGACCACTCCCGACGACGCGTGGACCCGTGAACTCGGTCCCCTCGTACAGCAGTTGAAGCGGGTCGACGCCTCGCGAGGCCGGGTGGAGGTGGTGCCTGTGCGCAGTCACCGGGAGGCCTCGGCGCTCGCCCCGTACGTCAATCTCGCCCGCGGCTGGAACAGGCAGGCGGACACCGACCGCAATCCCGTCTTCTACGAGAACGGCGGTCTGACGGAGAAGAGCTACCACCGGTGGCTGCGGCGCTGGGCGGTGCGTTACGTGGTGCTGCCGTCCTCGCCCCCGGACGGCGCCGGCAAGGAGGAGGCCGAGATCGTCCGCCGCGGGCAGCCGTATCTGAAGGAGGTCTGGAGCGGTGTGCACTGGCGGCTCTACCGGGTCGCGGATCCGCTGCCGATGGCCGAGCCGCCCGCGAGCGTCGAGCACGCGGGGGCGGGCGAGGTGCGGGTGCGGGTGCGCGAGCGCGGCGCCGTGCTGGTGCGTATCCCGTGGTCGCCGTGGCTGGGTCTGGTGGACCGCGAGGGCCGCCGCATAGAGGCGCCGCAGCCCGGCAGCCCGAACCTGTACGGATGTGTGCGCAAGGCACGGCCGCAGGTGGACGGTCCGCCGCCGCCCGGCAGGGACGAACCGCTGACGGACACCTGGACCCTGCTGGAGGCGCCCCGCCCCGGCACGTACCGGCTGGCCGCGCCCTACCGGCTGCCCCGCGGTACGACGTGTCCCGGCAGGAGCGCCTCGGTCGGCCCGGCGTCGGGCCCGGCGTCCTCGCCGCCGCCCTCACCCACGCCGGCACCGGCACAGGCACCGGAACAACTGCCGGGAGCGGACGCCGGCGGCGAGGCGCCGGAGCATGGCACGCCGCAGCGTGGCGCACAGGAGCGTGACGGCGGCGGGCGCTGAGCCGGAGCGGTCAGCTGCCGCTGCCGTACGGGCGGGTGATGATCTCCATGAAGTGGCCGTCCGGGTCGGCCCAGTAGACGCCGCGGCCGCCGTCGTTGTGGTTGATCTCGCCGGGGCGCCGCCGTGAGGGATCCGCGTAGTACGTCAGACCGGCGTCCTCGATGCGCGCGAAGATCGCGTCGAACTCCTCCTCGGAGACGAGGAACGCGTAGTGCTGCGGCGTGATGGCGCCGTCGCCCGCGTCCGCGAAGTCGAGCGCCACGTCGTTGGCGACGACGACGGGCAGGAACGGGCCGAACTGCGGCTGCACTTCGAGCCCGAGCAGCCCGGCGAGGAACTCCGCCGAGGCCTTCTTGTCAGTGGCGTGGACGATCGTGTGGTTGAGCTGGACTGCCATCTGCCGCTCCTCATCCGCTCGCTGTGCTCAGTGCCGTGCTGAATCCTGTGCCCTGAGTCCTGTTGCCCTCCCTTGTGCCAGGCCTTTCACCGTTCTCAACGCACGGCGTGCGCACCGGATTTCGGGATCCGCTTCGGCCTTCCGTCGTAGTCCGGCGGACCCAGGCCGTGCCGGGACCGGGGACGGGCCCCGGGTCGGGGACCCCCGGGTCAGGGGAGGGGCCGGGCCCGAGGACGTCCCCGGACCCGGCCCCTGGCCGGTGGCGCGCTGGATCATGAGGGCGCGTTACGAGGGCGCGCGCATGCCCGTGCGGGGCAGCAGCGGCACGAGGGCGTCCCAGCGCCTCATCTCGCAGCCGTTCTCGCGGTTGAAGTGGGCGTCGACGGGCCGCCCCGCCCAGACCCCGCGCACGTGGGCGCTGGCCGGGCCGCCGTACTGCATCGTGCAGTGCGTGCCGCGCGGCAAGGGGGCGAACGGGTCCTTGCCCCAGGTGGTCAGCTCGTCCAGCCCGTCGCAGGCCGCTTCGGGGCTGGGGTGGTCGCCTGCCGTGGGGTGGCAGTACAGCTCGTACGTGCCCTCGGCGGCAGCGTCGCCGGACTCCGCGACGGTGACGGTGAGGTGGTCCGTGGGTGCGTGGTGGGCACGTGCGCGGTCCGTGCGTACGTGGTCCGTGCCTGCGACCGCGTACGGGGCGGCCGTCGTGGCACAGGCGAGCACGGAGGTGAGTGCGGTCGCGGTGAGAGCGAGACGTCGGATCAGCATCGAGGGCTCCTGGACACCGGTACGGGGAACGGAAGGGACTCGGGAACGGAATCGGAACGGGACCGAGGTGCGGGAAGCGCGGACGGATGGCCGGATCCACGCGGGCGCACGGCGGTCACGGCGTTCCGTGACGGGCCGGTCGTGACCGGGCACCTTTTCGGCCCCCCAACGCGCGCCACGGGGTGTGCGTGGCGCCTCGGGCCGCGGGTTGACTCGAACGAGCTATCCACGGGGGCATACGGCCGGAAGCGGACGCGGGCGGGGAGACGGAACCGGCTACGGAACCGGCTACGGAACCGGCTATGGAACGGGGCACGTCCGGGCGATCACTCCGGAACTTCCAGCTCCGCGCCCGTGCCCGTCCTCTCGTCCCCGTCCGCCCGGTCGTCCCTGCCGTCCCAGTGCGGCCTTTCGGCCCCGTCCGCGTCCGGGCCGGCGAGCTCGGCGGGCCTGCCGGGCACCTCGGCCGGCAGGGACCCGTCGGGCGGCACCCGCCAGTGCTCGCGCGGCGCTCCGGGCACGGTCCTGCCCTGCCGGTCCCACTCGTTCGCGAGCTTCGCGTAGATGGGCTCCAGCCAGTAGGCGCCGGTGAGTTCGGCGAACTGGGTGCGCGGCTCTGCGAGTACGTCGCGGACCGCGGCCGGTGCGGTCCGCGAGACGATGAATGACGTTTTTCCCATGCACGGGGCAACACCGGGCGGTGAGAAGGGGACACCGGGGAGCCGGTCGTTTCACTGCCACGAGAGCCCTCGTTCGATCACGCACCGGTCACGGACCGTCAAGAACGTGGGTCAATGCCGATTCGGACGCGGGACCGGTGCGGGACCGCCGCGGGGATCGGTCAGCGGAGCTGGCGGCGGACCAGTTCGTGGAACTCCCCGGCGGCGTCCGCCAGCAGCTCCGCCGGCGACCCCTGCTGCACGACCTTCCCGTGCGACATCACCAGCACCCGGTCGGCGTCCATGATCGTGGAGAGCCGGTGTGCGATCACGATGCGCGTGGCCTGGAGCTTGCGGGTGCTCTCGATGACGGTGCGCTGCGTCTCGTTGTCGAGGGCGCTGGTCGCCTCGTCGAAGTAGAGGATGCGGGGGCGCCGGATCAGGGCCTGGGCGATCATCAGGCGCTGCCGCTGCCCGCCGGAGACGGCGGCGCCCCCGTCGGAGAGGATCGTGTGCATGCCCATGGGCATGCGCTTGATGTCCTCGGCGAGACCGGCCATCTCGGCGGCCTCCCATGCCTCCTCGTGCGAGTAGATCTCCGCGCCGCAGATCGAGTCGAGTATCGAGCCGACGAACGGCTGCGCGTTCTGGAGCACGACGCCGCACTGCCGGCGCACGGCCGCCTGGTCGAGGGCCGAGAGGTCCTGGCCGTCGTAGAGGACGCTGCCCGAGACCGGCTTCTCGAAGCCGATGAGCAGCCTCAGCAGCGTGGACTTGCCGCAGCCGCTCGGTCCCACGACCGCCACGAACTCGCCGGGATTCACCCGCAGCGAGACGTCGTCGAGCGTCAGCGGTCCGTCGTCGCTGTAGCGGAACGACAGGTGCCGTGCCTCGATCTCCCCGGTCAGCTCGCCGGGCTGCGTACTGCCGTCGCGTACCTCGGTCGGCTCGTTCAGCACCGGCTTGACCTTCTCGAACATCGGCAGTGCGGCGGCGGCCGAGATCAGCGAGTTCGTCAGCTGCGTCACCGACGTCAGCATCATCGTGACGGCGGTGTTGAACGTGAGGAAGCCGCTGGAGGAGAGGCTGCCGCGGGCCGGCCCCGCCAGCAGCATGAACAGCACGAGCGAAGTGAGCGGCAGATACACCGAGTTGAGGACGGTGGTGTAGTTCTTGATCCGGCCGACCCGCTGCTGGAGCTCCCGGCTGCGGGCGAACTCCCGTGCCCACGCCGCGTACGCGAAGCTCTCCGCCGCGGCCACGCGCAGCTTCGGCAGACCCCGAAGAGTCTGGAACGACATGTTGTTGAGCTTGTTGTTGAGGTCGACCAGCTTGCTCTGCCAGCGCAGCTGCCAGATCCCCATCGCGATGAACGCGCCCGCGATGAACGCCAGCAACGTCAGTGCCATCAGCGCCAGTTGGACGCTGTAGAAGAGCAGCAGCACCAGGTTCATCGTGCCGATCGTGCAGGCTTGTACGGCGATGGGCCCCACGCCCGACAGCACTCTCCGCATGGTGCTGATTCCCATTGCGGCGCTTGCGAGTTCGCCCGTGGAGCGTTCCGCGAAGAACTTCGTCGGCAGCCGCAGCAGCCGGTCCCAGACGGCGGGTTGCAGCGCCGCCTCGACGCGTCCCTCCATGCGCAGGATCGAGGTGTTCTGGAGCAGCATGAAGACGGCGGAGACGATGCTGCTGACGACGATCGCCATGGAGACCTGCCTGATGAGGCTGGTCTCGGCGTTCGGCACGTACACGCCGAGCACCTGTCCCGTCGCGATCGGCACCAGCGCGCCCAGGCCGACGGCGACGAGCCCGCCGAGGGCGAGGTTGCGCACGTCCACGCGGGTGCCGCCCAGGCAGAAGCGCATCAACCCCCAGGCGCTCAGGGGCTGTTCGGGCAGCGGCCGGTAGAACATCACGGCGCGCGGCTCGAATTCGCCGGCGCGTGACTTGCGGACCCTGGTGCGTGCGCCGTCCGCGTCCACCGCCTCGTACCGTCCGTGCCGCCACAGCAGCGCCACCGGTTCGCCGGAGTCGGCCCGGTGACCCACGAGCGGGCCGGTGTTCTCCCGCCACCAGCGGTCGCGCAGCTTCACCACGCGGGTGCGGACACGGGAGCTGAGCGCGATCCGTTCCACGGGGTTCGTACGGTCGTTGACGGCGCGGCCCTGCGGTGGCGCCGACAGCTCGATGCCCGCGGCGCGGGCGGCCATGCGGGAGACGGCGAGCGTCGCGTCGTCGTTCGCGGAGGACGTGCCCGAGGCGCCCTTGCCGGTGGTGTTGATGGAGGCGAGCAGAGCCTGGTCGGCCTGGGCGCGTACGGTCTCGCCGGCCTCGATGCCCGCGGCGGTACGGTCCTCGTGCGCGCGTTCGAGGTGTTCGATCCAGCGGTCCAGTGCGGAGAGCAGGCGGAACTGCTGGTCCACCATGCGCTGCCACATCGCACCGTCGACGAGCAGCTGCGACGCCGCCTCCTGGCTGAACTCGGCGCCGTACTGGACACTCCGCGGATCGATGTGCATCCACAGGATGTCGTCGTCGTCCTGCCCGTCGCCGCCGCGTCCGGCGCCCGGGTACAGGGCGTCGGGGGTCACCTCGCCGTCGAGCGGCGCCTCGAAGAGCACGCGCAGGCTGCGGCCGATGCCGAGGGCGAAGGCGTTGTCGAGGTGGGAGTGCGGGAGTGCGGCGATGCCGTCCGCGTTCTGGTGCTGCTGCTGGTACGGGTCCTGCTGTCCGCCTGCGGCCTGCTGTCCGCCCGGGTCCTGCTGCTGATTCCAGCCGGTGTGGCCGCGGAAGTGGGCGGCGACGTTGCTGTAGTCGGGCCGTTGCAGCTCGCGCAGCTCGATGCGGCGCACCGCGCACTCGCGCAGCGGCCTGCCGACGAGGGTGTGCAGGGTGCCCTCGATCGGGCCGAGGAGCAGGGTGCCCGGCTCCAGCCGGCCGAGGAAGTGCCAGTGGCCCTGCTGTACGGCGTCGACGGCGAAGAGGTCCATCGCACCGGCCGTCACCAGCCACAGCACATGCGGGCCTTCGAGCGGGAGGCTGCGCTTGCCGACGCAGTCGGCTTCGGTGCCGAGCATGCCGAAGGCGGCGGTCACCGGGTCCTGCGGCGCCGCGTGGGCGGGCGCCGACGCGGGCGGGGCGGTGGACTCGGGGCCCACGGCGGGGTGTTCACCGGTGTCGTGGGGGGCGTCCCTGTGCGGGACGGCCGGGTACTGGCCGGTGTCGTAGGGGACGGTGGGCTGCTGGCCGGTGTCGTACTGAGCGGTGCGGTGTTCACCGGTGTCGTACGGGACGGTGGGGTGCTGGCCGGTGTCGTACTGAGCGGTGCGGTGTTCGCCCGTGTCGTAGGGGACGGCGGGCTGCTGGCCGGTGTCGTACGGGACGGTGGGGTGCTGCCCCGTGTCGTACGCGCCGTTCTGCTGCGGGCCCGCGCCCGCACCGGCACCCGCGCCGGCGTCCGCACCCGCACCCGCGTCAGCGCTCCCGGCCGCCGTCGGATACGAGCCGGTGTCCCACTGACCGGTCTCCCACTGGCCCGTCTGCCACTGACCCGTGTTCCAACGGCCCGTCTCCCACTGGCCGGTGTCCCACTGACCGGTGTCGGTGTCCCTCTGTCCCGTGTGCTGCCCCCCGTCCGTACGGGGGTCCTCCGCGGAGCCTTCGGCGGATGCCACGTCAGTGCTCCTTGACCAGGTCTGCGTACGGGCCGCCGCGGGCCACCAGTTCCTCGTGACGGCCGCGTTCGACGACGCTGCCGTGGTCCAGCATCACGATCTCGTCGCTGTCGCGGACCGTGCTCAGCCGGTGCGCGATGACCACGCACGCGCAGCCGCGCCGCCGCAGGTTGTCGATGATGACCTGCTCGGTCTGGGCGTCGAGCGCGCTGGTCACCTCGTCCAGTACGAGGATGCTCGGCCGCCGCACCAGCGCGCGGGCGATCTCCAGGCGCTGCCGCTGCCCGCCCGAGAGGTTGCGGCCGTCCTGCTCGACGCGGCTGTGTATGCCGCCGGGCCGCCGTGTGAAGTCGTCGAGCACGGCGGCGTCGCGCAGCGCGGCGGTGACCGCCTCGTCCGGTATCGACGGGTCCCACAGCGCCACGTTGTCCCGTACGGTCCCCTCGAAGAGGAAGACGTCCTGGTCGACGAAGGAGACCGAGGCGGCCAGCGCGCTGCGGGAGATGTCCTCAAGCCGCTGCCCGTCGATGCGGATCACTCCCTCCCACGGGCTGTACAGGCCCGAAATCAGCCTGGACACCGTGGACTTGCCGCTGCCGGAGCCGCCGACGAGCGCGACCTGCCGGCCCGGTCCGACCGACAGCGAGAAGTCCGTCAGCAGCGGCTTGTCGAGCGGGCTGTAGCCGAACGTGATGCTCTCCAGGGACACATGGCCCTTGAGGCGGCGGGTGTCCGCGACGGGCTCGCGCCGAGAGTAGAGCGAGTCGACGGGGAAGTTCTCCACGTCCTTCAGCCTGGCCACGTCCGCCGCGAAGTCCTGGATGCGCCCGGCGACGCCGTTGAGCCGTGTGATGGGAGCGGTGAAGCGCGTCACGAGCGCCTGGAAGGCCACGAGCAGACCGATCGAGATGTGCCCCTCGACGGCGCGCATGCCGCCGATCAGCAGGATCATCGCGCTGTTGAGCGTCGCGAGCGTGGGCGCGACCACGGCGAGCCAGGCCGTGGGGACCCCGAGCTTCTGCTGCTCCTCCAGGGTGGTCGCGTGCTGCCCGGACCAGCGGCGGAAGTAGCCGTTCTCGCCGCCGGTGGCCTTCATCGTCTCGATCAACTGGAGGCCGGTGTAAGAGGTGTTGGTGAGCCGCGCGGTGTCGGCCCGCAGCTTCTGCGTGCCGGTGGCCCGCAGCCGTATCACCACGCGCATCGCGACGAGGTTGCCCAGCGCGATCAGCACGCCGATCACGGTCAGCTGCGGGTCGTACGTCCACAGCAGCACCGCGTAGAGGATGACGACGACGGCGTCGACGCCGGCCGCGGCCAGGTCGCGGGAGAGCGTCTCGGCGACGGTGTCGTTGGACTGGAGCCGCTGCACCAGGTCGGCGGGGCTGCGCTGCGCGAAGAACGTGACGGGCAGGCGCAGCAGATGCCGGAAGAAGCGGGCGCTGCTGAGCGTCGAGGAGATGATGCGCCCGCGCAGCAGGTTCGCCTGCTGGAGCGCGGTCAGCACGGCCGTGAGCAGGACCATCGCGCCCATCGAGCCGAACAGCACGCCCAGCAGCGACGTCTGGTCCCCGATCAGGAACATGTCGATGTACGTGCGGCTCAGCGCGGGCACCGCGGCGCCCACGCCCACCAGCAGCAGGCTGGCGAGCAGCGCGGCCAGCATCGTGCCGGTGGTGCGGCGCAGCCTCGCCGGCATGGCGCTCATGAAGCCGGGGCGCTTGCCGCCGCGGCGGAAGTCCTCGCCGGGCTCGAAGGTGAGGACGACGCCGGTGAAGCTGGTGTCGAACTCCTCCATGGGCACGAAACGGCGGCCCTTGTCGGGGTCGTTGATGTGTACGCCGCGACGGCCGAGGCGCCGTCCCATCCCCTCGTAGACGACGTAGTGGTTGAACTCCCAGAACAGGACGGCGGGCGCCGGCACCTCCGCGAGGGCCGCCGGCTCCATCTGCATGCCCTTGGCGGTCAGGCCGTAACTGCGGGCGGCCTTCAGGAGGTTGCTGGCGCGCGAGCCGTCGCGGGAGACGCCGCAGGCGATGCGCAGCTCTTCGAGGGGCACGTGCCGGCCCCAGTGGCCGAGGACCATGGACAGCGCGGCGGCGCCGCACTCGACGGCCTCCATCTGGAGCACGGTGGGCGTGCGGATGGTCCGGTACTTGGGCTTCGGTATCTGCTGCGGCGGTGTGGGTCCGTCGCCTCCGCCGGTGCGGTGCTTGCCGCTGTTCCTGGGGCCCGCCTTGGCGGCGGACCTGTCGCCGGACCTGTCGCCTGACTTGTCAGCGGGCTTGTCGCCGGACCTGGCGCCGCCCGGGCGGTGCCGTCTGCGGCCGGGCGGCGGGAGGCGGTTCCGGCCGTCGCCGTCGCCGTCGGTACCGGCGTCGGGGCGCGTGCCCGCGTCCGGGGTGCGGGGCTCGGGCGCCGGCGCCTTCCGGCCGGACTTCGCGGCGGACCTGCCGGACTTCGCGGGCCTGCCGGGCTCGGCCGAACCGGCGGGCTGCTTACGGGACTTGGCGGGGTTGGCGGGCGACTTGGCGGGCTTCGCGGACCCGGCCGCCCTGCCCGCCCTGCCCTTCCTGGAGGACGGGGCCGCGTCGGCCTGCTTGCCGGGCTTCTGCCGCGGGCTCACGGGAGCAGCCAATCGACGGGACGCTGCGGAGGCTGGTGTATCGCGCCGTCGGTGATCGTCAGCGATTCGAGCCGGTACGGTGGGCCCTTCTCGGAGGACCACTTGTAACCGGACTTCGTCGACGCCGACTTCTCCAGCTCCACCAGGACCGGCACGGGCTGGCCGTCCTTGGTGAACTGCGCCGCCAGCCTGTCGTCGCCGAGGAATCCGCTGATCTGCTGCCGGGTCTGCGCCCGGCCGACGGCCTTGACCTTGCCGCGCAGCACTCCGTACTCGTCGGTGGGCGCCGACTGCACCGTCAGGTCGACGGCGGCGCCGGGGGAGACCGTGGAGCCGCCGCTGCCCGAGACGTACAGCATCGCGACGAGCGGCTCGTCGGCACGCTCGATGCGTTCGACCGTCGCCACGTCCTTGCCCGGTGTGATCACCGAGCCGATCTTCGCCGTCATCGACGTCATGCGGCCCGGGGCGACCGTGCGAACTGCCCTGTATCCGGTGTCGGTTCGCACCTTCAGCACGGGTGTACGGGGCGGGAGCATGCGGCCCTCCTCGGCCAGCACCTGCACGACCTGGCCCGAGACGGGGCTCTGGAGCACGTAGCTGCCCTTGGAGTGGGTGAGGACGCCGGGAGCGTCGAGCTTGCCCGAGACCTTGCCGGTGATGGCCCAGTACGCCGCACCGGCCATCACGAGCACGGTGACGAGCAGCACGAGCCAGCCCTGCGGGCGCGCGAAGCGCACGGGCAGGTCGAGTTCCTCGGGGGATTGCAGCTTGGAAAACGCCTTCTGCCGGAACTGCACGGGGCTATTCCCTCAACTGCGTTCGTCGCTTTCGGGCATGACGCTTCCTTCGGGGCGGCGCATGGACGCCGTCCACTTCACATCGGCTTCATCGGCGGACGGGCGGGCACGGGCCGGGGGAACGGCCGGGTATGGCGCCGCCGTACGCAGACGGTAATTCGTGGGCGGTACTCCGGGGAGTGTACTCCGGAGAGTGTGCGGACTTCCGGGACAGGTCCTTCACAACGCTTCACAAAAGCGTTTCACGACTGTCCCGTACACATCCGTAAGCCCCGGAACAAGGGGGTTCCGGGGCTCACTTCACCCCACTGGGATTCGGATGCGCCGGGCGGTGCGGGGTGTGCACTGCTGGCCCCGCCGCCCGGCAGCAGGCATCGCCTCAGAGACCGGCGACACCGGTGATCTGGGAGGTGTCGACGCCGGTCAGGCCGGAGGCAACGCCGTTCACGGTGTTGGCGGTCTCGGAAACCGGGGCGACGGAGTCCGCGGTGCTCACAGCGGTGCCGACGACCGAGCCGAGGACGCCACCCGAAACGTTGTCCAGGTCGTTGTCGGAAATCTCGCGGGTCTCAATGAAGTCCATGAGTTGAGCTTCCCTTCGCTTGCTCTGGTGTTCTCAATAGCATCGGCCGGCTCGGGGAAAGCCGTCCGGCCGTACGAGCGGTCGTCTGATGCCCGAGAACGGGAACCATTCGTTCAACTTCCGCGTCAGGGCCCGATCAAAGCACGTGTACGCGCTGCCGGGCCACTCGTCCGTGTGCTCGTCAGGCGCCGATAAGGGCCCTCGACTTCGCCGAGGTGTAGCCGTGTGCACGAATTCGTGGCGAAGCCTTCACTTGTCACTCCGGCCGTGTCCGCACTCTGGAACACGGCGGTGCGCCCCAATTGGACAATCCCGCCCCAAGTCCACCGCACGGCAAGCACGCCCCCGTACGCCCCGGTGTCCATGTGCCGTCCTTACGGACCAGTTGTGCAGGTTCGCTGAATTCAGTTTCGGTGCAGTGGAGTTGCTCCCGCCTGCGCGGTCTGACCTGCGGCTGCGGGCTCTGTGAAGGGGCTCTGCACGGACGGTGACTCAAGGTAGCCGGAGAATTCCGCACCGAAGTCCCCTCGTATCAGAGGCACTTAAGGAAGGGTAAGGGCGAAATGACCCCTTCGAATGCCGGGACGTGAACGGGCGGGGCGATGCGGTCATGGAGGCATGCATCGGAATTTCGCGGGCTCGGGTGGGTGTGCGGAGGTCCGCTGCGGGCGCTCAACTGCGGTGGAGCCGCGAGCTCGTGAGCCGGTGTCAGCGTGGCTCCCCTCGGGACCCCTCCGGGCCGGCAGGGCGACCCGCGGCATATATCCCCAACAGCGCACGAAGTCCAGTAAATCGACGGATCGTGCTGAACCGTGACGATCGCAGGGCGAGTTCGTTGACCCTGTGCAGGCTGGTAGTGGGTTCCCCCACGTTGGCAATCGGGGCCCCGGGTTCGCCCGGGGCCCCGGTCTGTGTGCGGACCCGTCCCGGTCCGCCCCCACCACGGCTCCGGATGCGACGGACCGCGACCGCACGCGGCGCCGACCGCGTACCACGTCCTCGGCCCCGCCACCGGCGAGTTGAGTCGACGGCAGAACTTCTGCGCACGCGGCTATTTGACAAGCGCTTGTTCTGTCATGCTCATGATTCGAAAAGTTCCGCAAGTCCGATGTTCCGGACCACCTCTCCCCCACGGAGGTACGAAATGCGTCGAAGACTCGCCGCGGGCGTCATCGTCTCGTCCACGGCTCTCCTCGCCGTCCTCGGCACCGCGACAACCGCTGTCGCGGACCCGGCGGACAAACCCCAGGTGCTCGCGAGCTGGACCCAGACCGACGCGGGAAGCCAGAACGCCTTCCTCGCCGCAAGGGCCGACCAGGGCGCTTGGGCCGACTACAACTTCGACTGGTCGACCGACGTCTGCTCCTCGTCACCTGACAACCCGTTCGGCTTCCCCTTCGAGAACGGGTGCATACGGCACGACTTCGGCTACCGCAACTACAAGGCGCAGGGCACCTTCGAGGCCAACAAGGACCGCATCGACAGCGCCTTCTACGAAGACCTCAAGCGCGTGTGCACCCAGTACGACGGTGCGACCAAGAAGTCCTGCGACGGCCTCGCATGGACCTACTACCAGGCCGTGGTGATCCTGGGCGTCAAGAAGGGCAGCCCGGTCGGCTGACGGCGCCGCCGGGCGGAGCGCCACGCACACGCGCCCGCTCCGACCCGCACACCGGCGCACATCCACGTACACGCTCTTCGTCCGCACACAGCTGCGCGGGACGCCGCCGGAAGGACGGGCGTCCCGCGCACTCGTGCCGTCCCGCCGCCGGGGCCCGTACGCGCCGGGCCCGCGCGCGGCGGGGACGGACCGTCAGACGTGGTCCGCGAGTTCCATGCGCCCCTGCATACGGGCGCAGCTCGCGCAGCAGAAGAAGCGGCCCTCGGCCTCGAGGCCGTGACCCAGGATGCGGCAGCCGCAGTTCTCACAGATCGGCGCCATCTTCTGCGCGGCACATTCGAAGCTGTCGAAGGTGTGCACCGCGCCTGCCGCCCGTACCTCGAAGGCGGCCTCGTAGTCGTTCCCGCAGACCTCGCATACGGCCATCTCAAGCTCCTCGCATGATGTGGATGGGGTGGGCTGGACTCGGTCGGTGGAGAGGACTGACGGGCTGACGGCCGGCCGTACGGGGACGGGGAGTCCGGGGACCGGTCAGTCGCTGGAGAGGGCCTCGACGAGGTCGCCGGTCCCGGGGTGCGGCATCGACCTGGCGACGTCGGCGACGTCCCGGTCCGTGACCACGCCCTTGATCTTGCTGTCCGGGCCGCAGACCGGGAGGGCGCCGACACCCGTCCTCGTCATTATTCGGGCGGCGCCGGCGGCCGACTGGTCCGTCCGTACGCAGTCGGCACCCGGGCTCACAACTTCTCGTGCAGTGGTCATGCGACAGGCTCCTCGACGGCTTCTCGGGCGGTGGCACGGCGATCCGCTCCGGCGCGCCCGGCACGGAGAACCGCGCCGTGGCCGCAGCGGGTAGCACGTTCCCGCCGGCTCAAACCCCGGCAAAGGGGGGCGCAGCGGGCGGCCGAGCCCCCTCCCGTACGTCGCCGTGCCCCTCCTCCCGGACACACGGCAGCGCCCCGCCCGGCGGGGGTGGGCCCCCACCCGGCAGGGCGCTGCCTGTGCGCACGCGCCGCACGCAGGCGGCCGGTGCGCGTTACTTCCCGACGACCTCGATGCGGTCCGCCTTCGGCGGCTTCAGCGGGTCGGACTTCGAGGAGTGCTCCTTGAAGTACGCCTCCAGCGCCTCCAGATCGGACTTGCCGACGAGCTTGTCCTTGCCGTCCTTGAAGACGGGGAAGCCGTCGCCGCCGCCCGCCAGGAACTCGTTCATCGCGACCCGGTACGTCTTGTCCGGGTCGAGCGCCTTGCCGTCCAGCTTCACCGAGTCCGCCACGACCCGGTCCTTGCCGGACTTGGACATGTCGAGCTTGTAGCCGAAGCCGCCGGAGACCTGGAGGATCTTCGGGGACTTCTCGTTCGCCCCGCTGACCTGCTGCTGGAGAGCGGTGATCAGCTGCTTACCGGTGAGGTCGATCGCCGCCATCATGTTGGTGAACGGCTGCACGTTGAAGCCCTCGCCGTACGTCACTACGCCGTCGCCCTCCTCCTCCGAGGCCTTGTAGACGAGGTCGGAGCGGATGCCTCCGGGGTTCATCAGGGCGAGCTGGGCGCCGCCCTTGTCCTCGGGCTTCATGAACTCCAGCTGGGCGTCGCCGATCACGTCGCCCAGCGGCGACTCGGGGGTCTCGGCGCCGCGGCCGTCGATGTCGTCGGAGATGTAGCCGATCGGCCTGTTGGCCACGGGCTCGGCCAGCTTGCCCCAGTGCTGGACGAGCGCCGTCATGTCCTTGGCCTTGGTCTGCTTGCGGCTGACGACGTGGTTGGCGCTCTTCACCTTCGTACGGACGATGTCGCCGCTGCGGCGGTCGTAGGTCAGCGTGGTGTCCGTGTAGAGCTTGCCGAAGGACGAGGCCGAGGTGACGGTGCGCGCGTGGCCCGAGGGGTCCGGGATCGTGCACGCGTAGGCCTCGTGGGTGTGGCCGGTGACCAGCGCGTCCACCTTGGGGCTGATGCCCTTGGCGATGTCGGTGATCGGGCCGGAGAGGCCGTCGCCGTTGCCGGGGCTGTCGCAGTCGTAGTTGTACTCGGGCTTCGCGGGCAGGCCGCCCTCGTGGATGAGCGCGACGATGGACTTCACGCCCATCTTGTCGAGCTTCTTGGCGTACTTGTCGACGGTCTTGATCTCGTCGTGGAACTTCAGCCCCTTGACGCCCTCTTCGCTCACGATGTCCGGGGTGCCTTCGAGCGTGACGCCGATGAAGCCGATCTTCACGCCCTTCTTCTTCCAGACCGTGTACGGCTTGAGGATCGGGCGCCCGGTCTTCTCGTCCGTCACGTTCGCGGCGAGGTAGGGGAAGTCGGAGCCCTTGAAGACCTTGCCGTCCTCGGAGCAGCCGTCCTTGGGGTGACAGCCGCCGTCCTGTAGGCGCTTCAGCTCCTCGCGGCCCTCGTCGAACTCGTGGTTGCCGACGCCCGCGACGTCCAGGTCCATCTTGTTGAACGCCTCGATGGTGGGCTCGTCGTGGAAGAGCCCGGAGATCAGAGGGCTCGCGCCGACCAGGTCGCCCGCGGCGGCGGTGACGGTGTACGGGCTCTTCTTACGGGCCTTGCGCAGGGACGTCGCCAGATACTCGGCACCGCCCGCGGCCACCTTCTCCGTGGAGCCGTCCGGCTTCTGCCGTGACACCTCGCCGGAGGACCCGGCGGGCGGCTCGAGGTTGCCGTGGAAGTCGTTGAAGGACAGCAACTGCACGTCGACCGTGCGTCCTTGGGCGTGCTGCCCCTTGCCCTGCCCGTCGCGGGCGGCGGCGCCGCTCTCCGCGCCGGCGGGCAGCGCCGCGGCGAGCACGCCGACTGCGGCGGCCAGCGCGGCGGCGCCGGTGGTCAACCGGCTCAGGCGTCTGCGCCGTTGAGGTTTCACGGTCATCGAGGGTCCCCTTCCTGGACTGCGCGAGCGCTGGCAGCCTACGGTCAACGCGCGTAGTGCGTCAGGAGTGCTGCGGTAACGACAGGGTTGCGGGCAGTGGAGCGGCCGGTGGCGCACGTCCTTTGCGGCGCTCCCGTGCCGCCCGGCCCTGATTCCCCGACTCCCTTGTGCCGCTTGCGACTTGGGGCTCACCCGGCCATCGCAGTCCGCGGTTCGGAGCGGCTAATGTCGGCGTACATCCGCGCGCACGGCGTGAGGCGGTGCCCGCCGGGGGCGCGGCCCGCGCCGTCCGTCCGGCAGGGCAGCGGCAGGGCAGGGGGTCACAGTGAGCATCGACGGACCGGAGCGCCGTACGGCCGAGGACGTACAGCAGAGGATCGACACGTCCGTCCCGCACACCGCGCGGGTGTGGAACTACTGGCTGGGCGGCAGGGACAACTACGAGGTCGACCGGAGAACCGGCGACCAGATCCGCCGACTTCACCCGGGCATCGGCGAATACGCCCGCGCCGACCGGCGGTTCCTCGGACACGCGGTCGCGCACATGGCGGGCGAGCTCGGCGTGCGGCAGTTCCTCGACATCGGCACGGGCCTGCCGACCGCCGACAACACGCACGAAGTGGCCCAGCGGGCGGCGCCCGGGAGCCGCATCGTGTACGTGGACAACGACCCGATCGTGCTCGTACACGCGCAGGCGCTGCTCACCAGCACACCCGAGGGCAGGACCGCCTATCTCGACTGCGACCTGCGCGATCCCGGCCGCATCCTCGAACGGGCCGCGGAGACCCTCGACTTCAGCCGTCCCGTGGCGCTGATCCTGCTCGGCGTGGTCATCTTCATCGAGGACGACGAGGACTCGTACGGACTGGTGCGCCGGCTCATGGACGGCCTGCCCTCCGGCAGCCTCCTCGCCCTCTCCCACACCGTCACCTCCCCCGCGATGCCCGACGTGGACAAGGCCGTCGCCTTCTGGAACGCCAACGGGACGCCGAAGCTCACCCAGCGCACCCCCGCGCAGGTCGAGCGCTACTTCGACGGGCTGGAGCTGCTGGAGCCCGGGGTGGTGCCGTGCTCGCGCTGGCTGCCGGGTGAGCTGCTGGACGCGCCGGAGGTGGCGATGTACGGGGGCGTCGGCCGCAAGAGGTAGGGCGCTCGCGCGCCCGCTCCCCCGCCGCAACCGCCGCGGTGCTCCCGGCTGCCCCGGCCTCCGGTCCCGCGCCGCGCCCGCGGCCTCCGGTCCCGCGCCGCGCCCGCGGCCTCCGGTCCCGCGCCGCGCCCGCGGCTTCCGGCTCCGTGCCGTGCCCGGTCCCGGGTGAATCTCCGGGACTCGTGGATCTCCGTATGTCCGTCGGCCCCGTCCCCGGCCGGGCAGGCCGCCGCGAGGGCCGGGCGGGCGGACGGGCTGGGCCGTATGGACGTGACATCGCGCGACGTGCGGTGATGCCCCATATATCTGGGTTTGTCGACTTTCCCTGAGAAAGCGAGAGCCCACCATGAGCACGTACATACGTCAGGCCGCCGTCGTCGCCGCCACGACGCTGCTGCTGGGGACCGTCGCAGGCTGCGGCGGCCGGTACGTACACGGGCAGCGCGACGAGCGCCGCGACGACGCCGCTGCGAAGAGCGAGGCGTCCGCGGCGTCCGCACAGCGGCCGTTCACCCTGGTCGCCACGGGCGACGTCCTCTCCCACGACTCGGTGATACGCCAGGCCCGCACCGACGCGGCCGGCTCCGGCTACGACTTCCGCAAGATGCTCGCCGGCGCCAAGTCCCTCGCGTCCGGCGCCGACTTGGCGATATGCCACATGGAGACCGTCTACGGCCGCTCCGGCGGCCCCTTCACCGGATACCCGGCCTTCAAGACGCCCCCGGACGTCGCCTCGGCCCTCAAGGACACCGGCTACGAGAGCTGTTCGTCCGCCTCGAACCACTCCATGGACGACGGCGTCGACGGCGTACGCCGCACCATCACCGCCATGGACCGCGCGGGGCTCAAGCACGCCGGGTCCGCCGCCTCCGCCCGCGCACACGGCCGTACGACGATGATGAAGGCCGGCGGCGCGAAGGTCGCCCAACTCGCCTACACCTACGGCACGAACGGCATACCCGTGCCGAAGAACAAGCGCTGGGCGGTCAACCTCATGGACCCGGACCGGATCATCGCGGACGCGCGCGCGGCGCGGCGTGCCGGTGCCGACATCGTGGTGACCAGCATGCACTGGGGCACCGAGTGGCAACAGACGCCCGACAGCAGGCAGAAGAAGCTGGCGAAGAAGCTCACCGGCTCCCGCGACCGCAGCGGGCGCAAGGACATCGACCTCATCATCGGCACGCACGCGCACGTGCCGCAGCCGTACGAGAAGGTCAACGGCACATGGGTCGTCTACGGGATGGGCGACCAGCTCGCCGGGAAGATGGACGACCCGCGCGGCTCGATGAGTTCGGCGGCCCGGTTCACCTTCGTGCCGCCCGAGGGCGGAAAGCCGGCGGCGGCCGGGACCGCGGCGCACCGCGACGCGAAGTCCGGCAAGCGCGCGGGGAACCGCGGACGGCAGGGCGAATGGACCGTGAAGAAGGCGGAGTTCGTTCCGTTCTTCGTCCAGACCTCGCCGCGCATCAGCGTCGTCGACCTCAGCCAGGAGAACGCCCGTGACGCGGGCGCCGGACGGGCCGAGGCGTTCCGCACCATCCGCGAGTCGGTCCTCAGCAGGGGCGCCGCGAAGCAGGGCCTGCGCATGGGGCGTTGAGACGCAGCACCACGGCGTGCGCCCGGCGGACCGCATGAGCCGCCGGGCGCCGTCATGAGGACTGCCCGGGCTTCCGCCCCCCGCGGGCGGTGCGCCCGCCTCCGGAGCCGGGGGTGTCAAGCGGAGCAGGGGCCTGTCCCGCACCTTCGACGGAGGCCGAATCAGCCGCCGCGGCAGCGGAGTTGGAGAACCCCCGGGTCGTCAGGTCGTCAGGCCACCTTCCGGAGTCTTCCGTCCGGATCCTGTTATGACTGATCTGACCTGAACGAAGTGTGTTCCGGGCTAATCCGAGGTTTCCGCTGTTTCTGTCTTTCCTCTTGTTTCTCTCGGTGGTCCGCTGTCGGCGGGGTGGGGAGAATTGTTCCTTTTGGGGCGCGGATTCCTGCGGGCAAAGTCGCTGGGATAAGCCGTGCCCGGTGCGTTCGCGGCCAATGCCGGGCATCACTGTTCCTTCCGCTCACCAGCGGCGAAGGGGAATGCGAAGACTTCGTACGAGACCGGAAGATGTTCCCGGGAGGCGCGCGTGCGGGCCGTCGGCCATTGATGCGTCAACGAAATGGCGTGATGCGTGCGGCGCGGAGAAAGCCCAGGTCAGTGCCGTTCGGAAAGAGTACGGACGGACTGCTTGCCGATACTTGTCGCAGGCCTTCAGGTTCCTTCTTCTTCGGCTTCCCACGCAGGGTGACTGCATCTACACTGACGCGTCGTCAACCGGCTCCACTTCTCATCGATATGTGAAAGCTGCGGTCAACTATTGAGTACCGAATCATTAAGCGGACGGTCGGGGTTCAGACGCCAGACGGTGTGGCCCGCCGCCCTTTTACTCGCCGCTGTGGCGGTCATCGCGCAGATGGTCAGCTGGTGGACCCGGTCCCCCGCCGTGATGGCGAGCGGATCCGTCGCGGCCGTGGGGCTGCTGGCCTGCCTGCCCCACCTGTGGCGGATGCACCGTGAGGACATAGACAACGCCGCCCGCAGTGAGGAGCGGGCCGAGCAGACCAAGCGCGCCGCCGACGCCCAGGTGTCCTCGGAGAGGGCGCGCCTGACGGAACAGTGGCAGCAGTGGTCGCAGTCGCAGTTCGAGGCCTTCCATGACTCCGTCGAGGCCTGGGCCCGCGATCTGCGGACCCTGCTCACGGAGCGGCGCAGGCCCGACTCCTCCTTCCCCAGCCTGAGTCCGCAGACGGCGAAGGTGCTCACCAGCGCGCTCGACGAGGTGGACGAAGAGCTCATCGACGTCCAGGACGCCTGTGAGCACGCGATCGTCTTCCTCGCACAGCGGCTCCAGACGGGCGGTCTCCAGATCCAGGAGAAGGCCGGCGGCCTCACCGAGCGCCCCGAGCCCGGACTGCCCGAACTCGGCATCGAGATCGACCACTTGGCGACGACCTTCGCCCACCACGCCCAGAGCCTGCGCATCCTCGGCGGCTCGTGGACCGGCCAGCAGTGGCAGGACACGGTTCCCCTCACGGACATCGTCCGTGCGGCGGGCGGTCAGATCACCGACTACCAGCGCGTGGTGATCGGCGGCGAACCCGACCTGGGCGTCAAGGACTTCGCGGCCGAATGGCTCATCCACCTCGTCGCCGAGCTCCTCGGCAACGCGACGACCTACAGCCCCAGGAGCAAGGAGGTCACAGCGCAGCTTGAGGCCGTGCCGTCGGGGGCGGTCATCCAGATCGACGACCGCGGAACGGGCATGACCGAGGCCCGTCTCCAGAAGGCCCTCGAACTGGTCGCGGGCCCGCGCGACACCAGCATCCGCGATCTTCAGACCCCGCAGATCGGGCTGGCGGTCGTCGGGAACATCGCACGCCGGCTCAACATCAGGGTGAGCCTGGGACGTTCGCCGTACGGGGGCATCCGGGCCGTCGTGCTCGTGCCCATGGACCTCCTCG
Source organism: Streptomyces sp. HNM0575 (assembly GCF_012726265.1). Taxonomy (GTDB): domain Bacteria; phylum Actinomycetota; class Actinomycetes; order Streptomycetales; family Streptomycetaceae; genus Streptomyces. The sequence continues at coordinate 269,709 of NZ_JAASAG010000006.1, forward strand.
AAGCGATCGACCCGGTGTACACGATGCCCGTACCGGAAGGCACCGCCGGGCCGGCGGCCGAAGAAGAGCGGCCCCTGCGAGCGGAACGCGACGAGAGCCCCCTCGCCGCACCGTCCCGGGTGGCGCCGGAGTCCCTGCCGTCCCGGAAGCCCGCCGCCGCGCAGTCCTCCGCGTCCGCGCCGTCCTCCGCGTCCTCCGATCCGGCGCCTGCCGCGGACCCCGCGTCCGTGCTCGCGTCCGAGCCGTCCGGGGCGTCCGAGCCGTCCGAGTCCGCGACGTCCCCCTCGGACCAGCCGTCCCCGGCCGTGGGGCTGCCCAGGCGCCGTTCGCCGCGGCACACCGCCTCCGCGGCTCCCGTCGAAGCGCAGCAGACCGGCGCGGACAGCGAAGAAGACCCGGAAGCCGCCGCTTCCTTCATGAGCTCCTTCGTGCTGGGGGGCCGGACCTCTTCGCCCGATGATGAAACCGATTCGCCCCAGGGGGACGACGACCGATGAGTCACGAAGCAGCCGCGTACGACCAGTCCTGGATGCTCAGTGACGTAGCTGATGTCCCCGGCGTCCAGCACGCGGTGGTACTCAGCGCCGACGGTCTGGTCCGCGCCCGTACCCGCGATCTCGGCGTCGACGAGGCCGACACGCTCGCCGCGGCGGCGGCCGGGCTCCAGTCGCTGGGCACCAGCCTGGCGGGGCGCTTCGGCGAGGGCGGGCTGAAGCAGCACATGGTCGAGTGGAAGGGCGGTTTCCTCTTCCTGCGGGGCGCGGGGGACGGATCCAGGCTCGCGGTGATCACCAGCAACAAGGTCGATCCGGGTGTCATCGCCTCTCAGATGGTGCTCCAGGTCCAGCGGTTCGGCGACTACCAGTCCAGTCCGCCGAGGAGGCGCTCGGTAACGTGACCGGACCGAGAGGACCGAGAAGGGGACCTGTACGCCCCTACGTGCTGACCCGCGGGCGTGCCCGGCCTCGTCAACGGCTGGCCGTGGAGACGCTGCTCGAAACCGTCGACCCCGAAGGCAGTGGTCTCCCGGTGACCGCGAGCCGGCAGGAACGGATGCTGTGGCGGATGTGCCGCCACAGACTCTCGGTGGCGGAGTCCGCCGCGCACCTGGGCCTGTCGGTCAGCGTCGTCACGATCCTCGCCTGCGACCTGATCGAAGCCGGATACCTGACCACACGTTCCCAGGTGCCGAAGGCGCAGCTTCCCGACGTGCACATACTCCAAGAGGTACTTGATGGACTCCGCAGACAACTCAGCGCCTGAAGGGCGCTATCTGGCCCCGACCGTCGACCAGGCACTGAAGATCCTCGTCGTCGGCGCGTTCGGGGTCGGCAAGACCACGCTGGTGGGAAGCGTCAGCGAGATAGACCCGCTGCGCACGGAGGAGACCATCACCCAGGCCAGTACGGGGGTCGACGACCTCTCCGGTCTCTCGGGGAAGTCGGCCACGACCGTGGCCATGGACTTCGGGCGTATCACCCTCAACTCCCGAATGGTCCTCTACCTCTTCGGCACGCCGGGGCAGCGGCGCTTCTGGGACCTGTGGGAGGGTCTGGTCATCGGCTCGATCGGCCTGCTGGTCGTCATCGACACCCGCAGGATCGAGGACAGCTTCGAGATCCTCGACCAACTCGACCTGCGCAGCCTTCCGTTCGCCGTCGCGATCAACCAGTTCCCGGACTCGGCCCGCTACGAGGACGACGAGCTGCGGGACGCCCTCGATCTGCTCCCGGAGACGCCGCTCATCCATCTCGACGCCCGCAACCGCCATTCGTCGACGGAGGCACTGATCACCCTCGTCGAGTACGCCGCCCGTATCAAGGCCCAGGAGAAGGTCGCGTGACCACACCCGCACCCCCGCGCACATACGGCTCAGAAAAGCTCGTATCGCTCACGGAGATCACCCAGTCCAGAGACCCGCACCGCATCTACCACCAACTCCGCCTCCAGCACGGCCCGGTGGCGCCCGTCGAGCTGGAGCCCGGCGTGCCCGGCTGGCTGGTGATGGGCGTCGACCAGCTGCGCATCATCACCGAACGCGAGGCCCTCTTCTCCCGCGACGCCCGCAACTGGCGGGACCTCAACGACGGCATCGTCTCGCCGGACTCCGGGCTGCTGCCGATGATGGCCTACCGGCCCAACGTCATCGGCGCCGACCAGCAGGAGCACAGGCGCCTGCGGCAGCCCCTGGACGACGGCGTCGGACGCATCAACCACCGTGCGCTCCGCCGCCAGGTGCAGCGGATCTGTGGCGAACTCATCGGCCACTTCTCCCAGTCGGGCCGCGCGGACCTCGTCGCCGACTACGCGGCCTACGTCCCCATGCTGGCCGTCGCGAGCCTCTTCGGCCTCGACACCCGCCAGGGCCACGAGCTGCGTGCCGCGCTGATCGCGCTGTTCAGCAGCCAGACGGACTCGCAGGTCGGCAACCGCAGCTTCGAGCAGATCCTCTTCGACACCCTGCGGGAGCGGCAGGCGAACCCCACGGACGATCTGACGACCGCCCTGATGAACCACCCCAACCTCCAGGACGATCCCGAAGTCCTCCAGTCCATGGTGGTGATGATCTCCGCGGGGAACGAGACGACCACCTGCTGGATCGCCCACACGCTCTACCGGATGATCACGGACACCTCCTTCGACGACCGGCTGCGCAGCGGCCAGCTCGGCGTGGACGACGCCCTCGACGAGGTGCTGTGGCGCGAACCGCCGATGACGCACATGCCCGCGCGGTACGCGCTGCGCGACATCGAGCTCGGCGGCCAGGCCATCCGCCACGGCGACGTCCTCATCCTCGGGCTCTCCGCGGCCAATTCGGACCCGGCCCTCGCGCCCGAGGGCACCCGCCCCCACAACAACCGCGCGCACATGGCCTATTCGGCCGGGCCGCACATGTGCCCGGCGCAGGACACCTCGCGCGTGATCACCCGTACCGCCGTGGACACCGCGCTGCATCTGCTGCCCGGTCTGCGGCTCACCGTCACACCCGGCGAGATCAGCTGGAACCCCAGCCCGTGGACCCGCTGCCCGACGCAGCTGCCCGTCGCATTCGCCGTACCGCACGAAATCCGCACCACGCCCGCAGCCGCCCGCCCGACTGGAGAATCCGCATGACGGCAGAACAAGCACCGTCCACATCCGGCGTACCGACGCTCGCGCTCGACCCGTACGGCCGCGACCACCAGGGAGAGGCCGCGACACTGCGCGGGCTGGGACCGGTGGTCCGGGTGCAGCTGCCGGGCGACGTCGAGGCGTGGAGCGTCACGCGCCACGACCTGCTCAACCAGCTCGTGATGGACCCGCGCATCTCCAAGGACTGGCACAACTGGGGTGCCATGGAGCGCGGTGAGATCCCCGACGACTGGCCGCTGATCGGCATGGTCAAGGTCACCAACATGGTCACCGCGGACGGCGCGGAGCACCGCCGGCTGCGCAAGCTCGTCAGCCAGACCTTCACGGCACGCCGTGTGGAGGACCTGCGTCCCGGCACGGAGGAGATCGTCGCGAACCTCCTGGACGCGCTGCCCTCGCACGCCGACCAGGACGGCACCGTCGACCTGCGCAAGCACTTCGCCTACCCCGTGCCGATGCAGGTGATCAGCGACCTCTTCGGCATCCCGGACCACGAGCGTCCCGAACTGCGCGAAGCGGTGGACAAGATCTTCCGCAGCGACCTCTCGCCCGAGGTCGTCGGCGCCAACCAGATCGCCGTCTACCAGCTGCTCGCCCGGGTCGTCGAACTCCGCGGCAAGGAACGCGGCGACGACCTCACCAGCGCCCTGATCTCCGCCCGCGAGGCCGAGCCGGACGCGCTCACGCAGGAAGAACTCGTGGGCACGCTCCTCGTGATGCTCTCCGCCGGGCACGAGACCACCCTCAGCCTCATCGTCAACGCCGTACGGGCCCTGCTCACGCACCCCGACCAACTCGCCCTCACCAGGGGCGAGGAGGACATGTGGCCCGCGGTCGTCGAGGAGACCCTGCGGTGGGAGGCGCCCATCGGCAACTTCCCCTTCCGCTATCCGACGGAGGACATCGAGGTCGCCGGCATCACCATCCCCAAGGGCGACCCGATCATGGCCCCGTACAGCGCGGTCGGCAGGGACGCACAGCAGCACGGCCCGGACGCGGGCAGCTTCGACATCGCCCGCGAGCAGGCACGCCACCTCGCCTTCGGGCACGGCGCGCACGCGTGCCTCGGAGCGCCGCTGGCCCGCCTGGAGGGCACCATCGCGCTCCGTGAACTCTTCGCGCGCTACCCGGACATGATCCTGGGGGCCGTACCGGGCACCCTTGAGCCGGTGCCGTCGATGTTCTCCAACAGCGTCACCACGCTGCCGGTACGCCTGGGGCGGCCGGCGAGCTGACGTGACCGAGGGGGAGCGGCGCGGGCGGTGGGCGGAAAGCCGCACCGCCGTCCGCGTCCGGCCGCCGCCGTAGCCGGCCGGAACCGTACGGGGAGGGGAGCAGGGGCCCGGACGCGCAGTGCCGCGCGCCAGGCCCCGGTACGGATCGCCGCAACGTTGCACATCCACACGTAGCAGCTGCCAGGAGCACCACCCCCGAGGTTCTTCAGGAAGGCGCGACGACCATGCTCGACGAAGGACAGGACACCCCGGACATACCGCCGCCGACCGGGCATTGCGGCGAATCCGGCCGCACCCGGCGGCCGGAGACCCCGGCCGGGCCACCCGGCTCCGGCTCCGGCACCGGCTCCCGAAGTGGGACCGGGCCGCGCGACGCCGCGCGGAGAAGCCTTGAGGAGTGGCTGGATCCGCGCCACGGCGACCCGCTGCACGAACAGCACGGCTGGGCCCTGCTGCCGCCCGGCAAGCTGCTGCGGCCCGTGCTGGTGCTGGAGTCGGCGGCGGCCGTCGGCGGGCGGCCCGAGCAAGTCGAGCCCGTGGCCGCGGGGTTCGAGCTGATGCACGCCGGCAGCCTCGTGCACGACGACATCATCGACGGTGACGAGGTGCGGCGCGGGCGCGCGGCGACGCACTGCCGCTACGGCGTCGAGCGGGCGATCGTCGGCGCCGACGCCCTCTTCTTCGCGGTGTTCGAGACGCTGGGGGAGTGCCGTCTGCGCGGCGTCCCCGACCGGCTGATCGCCGACGCGACCGCCGTCATCGCCGAGGCCGGGCTGGCCATCACCCGCGGCGCCACACTGGAGCTGGACCTGAGCGGCAGGCTCCACGACGACACCGAGGCGTATCTGGAGATGGCCCGGCTGAAGACGGCGGCACTGCTGCGTGCGGCATGCCGCACGGGGGCCGTACTGGCCGGCGGAACCGCCGAACAGACCGACGCGCTCACGGAGTTCGGGGAGACGCTCGGCATCGCCTTCCAGATACAGGACGATCTGCTGCCGTACGCGGAGCCCGCCGGGTCGGGTCCTGCACCGTCCGCCGGGCCTGCCCGGTCCGCCGAGCCCGCCGGGTCGGCACCGTACGCCGGGCCCGCTGAGCCCGCCGGGTCCGCCGGGCCGGCCCCGTCCCGCCCGGCCGCCCGTTCCGTCACCGCGGGCAAGTCCCGCACCAGCGACCTGCGCAACGGCCGCCCCGTGCTGCCGCTGCTCCTCGCCCACCGGCACGGCAGCGACGCCGACCGCGCCCTGCTCGCCCGGCTGCTCGACGGCGGTGCGGACGAGGAGCTGCGCCAGGAGCGCCTGCACGAACTCCTCGAATCCACCGGCGCGTTGACGGCCGCACGGCACACGGCGGACACCTATCTGGACCGCTGCCGCAAGGCCCTCGAAGTGCTGCCGCCCAGCCCGCACCGGCGACGGCTGGCCGCGCTGGCCGACCAGTTCGACGGCCCGGGGGTGGACGCCCGATGACGACGACCACCACCGATGCCAAGGAGGCGGCGAGACCCGGGGCGGGCGGTGCGGGGAGCGGGGGCCGTGCGGCGGCCGCCGTCCGCACCGCACGCCGGCTGCCCCGCCTGCTGTGGCGCGAGATCTTCATCAGCTACCGCTTCAACAGCAACGACCTGTGGTCGACCGTCGTACCCGCCTCCTGCTTCGTCACCGCAGCCCTCGTGCACGCACGGCCCGCCCCGTACGAGACTGCGTTATCGCTCGCCGGTGCCGTCGTCTACTTCTGGCTCTTCATCTACGGCTCCAGCCTCATCAACCAGATCACCGGCGTGGAGGAGGACCGCCTCAACAAGCCCTTCCGGCCGCTCGTCACCGGCGACAGCAGCCTGCGCGGTGCGAAGCGCCGTCTCGCCGCCGTCCACGTCCTCTTCCCCGCGGCCGGACTCCTGCTGGGGGTCGTGGAGTGGGCGCTGCTGTGGCAGCTGCTGTTCATGCTCCACTACGCGTGGGGAGGGCACCGTCACTGGCTGGCCAAGAACCTCCTCATAGCGCTGGGCGTCGTCTCCCAACTCGCCCCCGCCTGGCAGATGGTCACGCCCGTCACCACCGCCGTGTGGCACTGGATACTCACCATGTCCGCGATGACGTTCCTGATCATCGGCGTACAGGATCTACGGGACGTCGAGGGCGACCGGGCGCTGGACCGGCGCACCATGCCGATCGTCCTCGGCGACCTTCCGTCCCGTGTCTACTTCGCCGTCACCTTCGTCGCGCTGCTGCCGGTGACGCACTACGTGATGGTGGCGCCGGCCGGATTCCACTGGTGGACCGTGGCCATAGACGGCGTACTGGCGTCGCTGAGCCTGCTGTTGGCCGCCCGCGTGCTGCTGCTGCGCACGCCCGCGCAGGACCACGGCACGCAGCGGGTGGTGGAGTGGTGGTACACGTTCGTGCTCGCCACGGCCGTCGTGCTGCTGTGAGGGCGCGGCGGGAAGGCGGGCGGAACGTGCGCGGTGCGCGGCATGCCCGCGGGTGCCTGAGCGGCGCCCCGCCGGGTACGCGCCTGCCCGGGTGTCGGCGGGCTTCCGGGTGCGCGTCACGCGGGTACGCAACACCCGTAACGTACGGGCCCCGTCGTCCGCGGGACCCGTGCGTGATCCGTCGCGTACGACCGCGGCAGCAGGCAGCAGGCAGCAGGCAGCAGGCAGCAGGCAGCAGCAAGCGATACACGGCGAGGAGAGCCACGTATGTCGAAACCCCCGCTTCCCGGCGACGCAGTGGAGATGCTGAAGAAGGCCAACCCGGCCGTCGTCACGACCTTGCGGCGGGACGGCCAGCCCGTGTCCACCGCGACCTGGTACCTGTGGGACGAGGACCGCGTCCTGGTCAACATGGACGACGGCCGCAAGCGGCTGGAGCACATGCGCAACGACCCGCGCGTCACGCTCACCGTGCTCGACGAGGAGAACTGGTACACGCACATCAGCCTCATCGGGCGGGTCGTCGAACTCCGCGCCGACGAGGGCCTGTCCGACATCGACCGGCTCGCCCGGCACTATCTGGGCAAGCAGTATCCGCAGCGGGACCGCAGCCGGACCAGCGCCTGGATCGAGGTCGAGCGCTGGCACGGCTGGGGAGCGCTGAAGGACAGCAGCCAGTCGGGCTGACCCGGCACCCGGGCCGACGGCGGTACGGGCGGCCGTCGGCCCGGCCGGGCGGCCGGGCGCACGCCAAGGGCACGCCGCGCACTGCCGCGGCGTGCCCTTGGCGTCCCGCTCACTCCTCCGTGAGCGAGAGCGCCTGGCTGGGGCAGACGTCCACGGCCTCCCGCACGCCCGTCAGTTCGGGCTCTCCGGGCTGCTCGGACAGTACGACGACGGTGCCCTCCACCTCGTCCTGGTCGAAGACCGCGGGCTCGCTGAGCACGCACTGGCCGGCTCCGACACAGCGAGTGGTGTCCGCGACGATGCGCATCCGTCCCTCTCCTCCCCGTTCTCCTGCTTCTGCCTCCGCCGCCGGCCGGTCTGCCGTTGCGGGGTCTGCGTGGTCTGCGTGTGTCCCCGTCACCAGGTGACCGGCAGCTCGTACAGCCCGTAGATGTTGCTGTCGTCCTTGAAGGGCAGCTCTTCCGCGGGCGTGGCGAGACGGAGGTCCGGAATCCTGCGGAAGAGCGTCCCGAAGACCATCTGGAGCTCCATGCGGGCCAGGTTCTGGCCGAGACACTGATGTGCACCGTATCCGAACGCGACGTGGTGCCGGTCGCCGCGGGTGAGATCGAGCTCGTCGGGCCGTGGATAGACGCCGGGGTCGTGGTTGGCGGAGTTGCCGAGGCCGAGCACCCCCTCGCCCTCGCGTATCAGAACCCCGCCGATCTCCACGTCCGCGGTCGCCACCCGGGCGGTGACGAGGTCGACGATGCTGAAGTAGCGCAGCAGCTCCTCGACGGCGACCGGAATCGACTCCGGCTGCTCGTCGAGCCTGGCCCGCTCGCCGGGGTGTTCGAGGAGCGCGAGCGTGCCGAGCGAGATCATGTTCGCCGTCGTCTCGTGGCCGGCGATGAGCAGCAGCACCGCGAGGCTCACCAGGTCCGTGTGGTCGCCGAGGCCCGTCTCGCGCTGCTTGAGCACCTGCCTGCCCAGCAGGTCGTCCGTCGGGTCCTGCTCCTTCGCGGTGACCAACTCGTCGAGGTACGCGCGGAGTTCGTCGCGCGCCTGCTCCCGCCTGGGCACCGGCTCCGTACGGCGCAGCAGCAGCGACGAACGCGCCTGGAAGAACTCGTGATCGGCGTACGGAACGCCCAGCAGCTCGCAGATGACCAGCGACGGCACCGGCAGCGACAGCGCCCGCACGAGGTCGGCGGGGCGCGGCCCGGCCAGCATGGCGTCCACGTGCTCGTCCACGATCTCCTGGATGCGCGGCCGCAGCGCCTCCATCCTCCGCACGGTGAACTCGCCGACGACCATGCGTCGTGCGGGCCCGTGCTCCGGCGGGTCCATCGAGATCAGCGTCTTGCGGAAACGCGCCGCCAGCTGCTGCTGGCCCTCGGTGAACGCCGGGAACCCCGGGTTCGTACGGTCGGAGCTGAAGCGCGGATCGGCGAGCATCGCGCGGACGTCCTCGTGCCGGGTCAGCGCCCAGGCGGTGCCGCCGCCGGGCATGGTGACGCGGGAGACGGGCGCTTCCTCGCGCATCCGCTCGTACTCCGCCGGTGGAGAGAAGGGGCAGGTGCGCTGTGCGGGGAGTGTCACCGTGGGCCGACCGCTCGTCATGGGACTCCGATCCGTGGCGTTGGTTCCGGTGGTGGATCTTCAACGACGCGTCTCTCACCGTAGGTTAAGTGGATGAAATTCGTCCACATCGCCAGGGTGAAAGAATCGGCCAACTTCCTTTGAAAGGCGGGGACATGAGCGGGGAGACGGAAGCAGACGCCGGCGGCGTGCGTACCGGTACGGCGACCGGTACGGCCTCCGGTTCGGCCTCCGGTTCGGCGACCCGTGCCGCGTCCGGCAAGGGCGCGGTGCCCGGCAGGGGCGCCGCGTCCGCGGAGGCGCCGCTGCGGGCCGACGCGCTCCGCAACCGCCGGAAGATCCTCGCCGCCGCCAAGGAGACCTTCGCCGCCCGCGGGCCGCACATACCGATGGAGGACGTGGCCCGGCGGGCGGGGGTCGGGGTCGCCACGCTCTACCGCCGCTTCCCCGACCGGGAGTCGCTGATCCGCGCCGTCGCCCAGGACACGTTCGCGCGGGTGCTGGAGGAGTCGCGTGCGGCCGTCGCCGAGGAGCCCGGAGCGTGGCAGGCGCTCGTACGGATGCTGCGCAGCTCCCGGGAGTTGCAGCTGAGCGTGCAGCTGGCCGTCGAGTCGAGTCTCGCCCGGGGCGTCATCAAGAACGACCCGGGGACGGGACGCTTCCGCGACGAACTGCTCGACGTGCTCGACCAGGTCGTACGGGCCGCCCAGGACGAGGGGACCCTGCGCCCGGACGTCGAGGGCGGCGACGTCGCCGCGCTGCTCTCGCTCTTGCTGCGCCGCCGGGTGGTACCGGCGGAGGACGCGGGCGGTCAGGCGGACGAGGACGCGGGTGGTCGGGCCGGGCAGGACGGCGGTGGTTCCGGTGGCGGTCCGGGAGGCGGTTCCGGCGGTGGTTCCGGTGGCGGTTCCGGCGGCGGTGAGGACTGCGGCCCGTCCGGCGACGCCGCGGACGTCGTCTCGGAGCGCGCGCTCGGCCTGATGCTCGACGGCCTGCGTGCACGTCCCGGGAACACGCCCCTGCCCGGAGAGCCGCTGTCCGTAAGCGACTTCGAGGCGCGGACCGCCCGCGCCTCCGACGGCCTGGAACGCCGTACGTCGGCGGAGCGCCGGGCCGCCAAGGAGCGTTCCGGCCAGTCCGGGCCGCGCACGGGTTGACCCGGGCCGCTCACGGCATGATCTTCGAGGCCCGGTCGACGGTGGTGCGCAGCAGTTCCCCTATGCGCTTGACGTCGGTGCGGCTGACCCTCCCCAGCGGGACCGCGGTGTTGAACGCCAGTGGCATGGACGGCACTTCGCCGGGGAAGGCCACCGCCACGGACGAGACGCCCTCCTCGCTCTCCTCGGAACTCGTCGCGTACCCGCGGCGCCGGATCACCGCGATCTCCTTCTCCAGATCGCTGCGGCTGCGCACCGAGTGCTCGGTGAGGCCCGGGAGTTCCTCTTCCGGGTAGAGCAGGTGGAGCTGTGCGGTGGAGAGCGTCGTGAGCATGGCCTTGCCCGTCGACGTGCAGTGGGCCGGCATCGAGCGGCCCAGGCGCGAGGCGACGCGCACGGCACGCGGACTCTCGACGGCGTCGATGAAGCGCACGGTCGCACCGTCCAGCACCCCGAGGTGAACGGTCTCGCCCGTCTCCTGGTTGAGCTCTTCCAGGAACGGCCGCAACTGCTGCCGTACGTCGAAGCGCTGGAGGATCGAGAAGGCGACGCCCGTGAGCGCCGAACCCGGCACATAGGCCTTCGAGCGGGCGTCCTGCCGGATGAAGCCGCGGTACTGGAGCATCGCGAGCAGCCGGTGCGCCGTCGACGAGGCGACCCCCAGGTACTTCGCCACCTCCGTGAGCCGCAGCTCGCTGCGCTCGCCCAGGAGCAGCAGGATCTGCATGGCGTTGTCGACCGACTCGATGGGGTACTGCGGCCGGGATCTCGAGGGGGACCCGGGATCCGGAGCCGGAGATTTCTTCATAGCAGAAACCCTAATCGACGGGGTTCGGGGGCCGCGGAGGGGCGATCGTCAGACCACCACCTCCGCCAGCGTCTCGGGGGCGAACAGCTCCTCGGCGTCGTAGCGGCGTGCGGCCAGCCCCTGTTCGTACGAGTAGCGCAGGAAGGTCTCCAGGGTCGTGCGGTTCGGCTCGAATCCGTAGGGCCACCAGTCGTCGCCCAGTGCCGCGCGGGTCCGCTCGGCCTCGGCCCACAGCCAGGGCAGCGCGTAGCGCAGCGCCGCGGTCTCGCCGATGCCGGCCAGGCCCTCGTCCTTGGCGCGGCCGCAGGCCTTGACCAGTTCGCGTGCCAGCCACCTGTGCTGCTCGTATACGTCGCGGCGGATCACCAGCGTGTGCATGATCGGGAAGATGCCGGTGCGCTCGTGGTAGCGGCGCTCGACGCCCTCCGGGTCGGGGAAGAGACGGCGGATGCCGCCGTGCCCCGGCTCGTTGAAGGGGCCGGGGTTGCGTGCGCTGTGCACGGCGTCGAGCGAGCCGTCCAGCAGCATCCGCGACAGGGTCTCCTCGGGGCCTATGGGCAGCACCTCCACGTCGGGCGGCAGGCGCAGTCCGAGCTTCTCGACGCGGCCGGGGGCGTCGAGGCCGCCGGTGCGGTAGCGCACCGACGTGACGCCGAGGCCGTGGTGCTCGGCGAGGATTCCGCGCACCCAGACCGCCGCGGTGATCTGGTACTCGGGCACGCCGACGGTGCCGCCCGCGAGCTGCGCCGGGTCGGTCACGGGCGAGTCCTCGCGTACGTACACCGCGCTGTGCCGGAAGGCGCGGGACGGGAAGACGGGCACGGCGACGAAGGGCGAGCCCTCCGCCAGGGTCAGCACATACGTCGACAGGGACATCTCCGCGATGTCGAACTCGCGGAACTTGAGCATCCTGAAGAACGTCTCCTCGACCGGCAGATCGAGGAAGTTCAGCTCCGCGCCGCCGACGGTCACCCTGCCCGAACGCAGCGGCTCCATACGGTCGTACGACTGGCAGGCCATGGTGAAGACAGGTGCCACGCCGCCCCCCCTCAGCGCTCGCCGGCGCCCGGCAGGCGCCGCACCAGGTGGTCCCAGACGGCCGAGACCGCCCGGTCGTGGTAGATGTGCTCGCGCTTCGACAGCGACTCCTCCGGCGGCGACCACGACGGTTCTCCTCCCGCCGCGGCGGTCAACAGCTGCTGTGCGCAGGCCCGTTCGAGCAGTACGGCGGCGACGGTCGCCTGCTGGAGCGTCGGGCCGACGGCGACGATGCCGTGGTTGACGAGGAAGACCGCACGCGCGTCGCCGAGGGTGCGCGCGACGGAGCGCCCGAGGGCGGGCGTGAGCACGAGGTCGGCGGTCTCCGTGAAGGCCGGGACCTCCGGCGGCACGAAGTAGTTGGCGGCGTGGCTGACCGGCCGCAGCGGCTGCCCGGCGGCGGCGAGCGCGACGGCGTGCGGCGGATGCGTGTGCACGACGCCGCCGACGTCCGGCCGCGCCGCCATGATCTCGGTGTGGATGGGGTATTCGCTGTGCGCGACGCCGCTGCCGTCGAGCACCTTCCCCTCGGGGGAGACGAGGTGCACGCGCTCGGCGGTGACCTCGTCCAGGCCCCACTCCGCGGACTTGATCCACACACCGCGCCCGCCCGGGTCCCGCGCCGAGGAGTGGCCCCAGATGAGGTCGTCGTGGCCCGCCTGCGCGAGGATGCGCGAGGAGGCGGCGACGAGTTCGCGGACGTCGTTGCTCATACGGGGGTCCTTCCGGCGGATCGCGGATTCGCGGTGACCGCGGGGGTTCGCGGTGACCGCGGTGTTCTCGGGGGCGCGATCATCGTGGCGCGTTCGCTCAATGCGCGCTCGGCAGCGTGAAGAGGAGCCAGGTGAGCGGCGGTGCGGTGACCGCCATGGCCAGGCCCCAGACGAGCATCACGCGGAAGAGCTGGGGCCGTTCGTGCTCGGGCGCGTTGGCGAGGGTGAGCGCCCCGACGGACGAGAAGGGCGTGGAGTCCACGACGGTCGCGGATATCGCCAGCGCGGTGATCACGGCCGTGACGCCGATTTCGCCCTGTACGAGGAACGGCACGGCGAGCGGTATCAGCACGCCGAGCAGCCCCGCGCTGGAGGCGAACGCGGAGGTGACCGCCGCGACCAGGCAGAGCAGCAGCGCCGTCAGCAGCGGGGCGCCCAGATCCGCGATGCCCTTGCCGATCACCTCGACCGTGCCGTAACGCTGAAGAGCCTCGACGAGCGTGACGACGCCGCAGATCAGCAGCACGACGGACCAGACGATGCGCTTGTCGGCCTGCTCGAACCGGCCGGGGAAGACCACGTGCAGCAACACCGCGGCCACGAGGGCGAGGAAGCCGATCTCGACGTCGAACACCAGGGCGCCGACGGCCACTCCCACGACGGCGACGAGGGTGATCACCTGGTCCGCACGCAGGGCCGTGGCGGATGGGGCCGGTGCGTGAGGCGGCGTGGCCGCGGACGGCGGCGCGGTCGCGGCTGTGGGTGTCGCTGTGGCCGGGGCCGTGGCGGTGCCCGGCGCGGTCCCCGCCGGCGGGGGCGGAGACGCGTCCGGGGTCGTGGCGCCGGCGATGTCGCCGGTGGCGGCCGTGACGTCCGCGCTCCTCCCGGCCGCGTGTGTGCCCGCATCCGCACCCGCACCCATACCGGCACCCGCACCCGCACTCGTACCCGCGCCCGCGCCCGCGAGCGCCGCGCCCTCGGGCACCGGCGCGGAGACCGCGCTGCCGCCGTCCGCCGCCGCGACCGTGACCGCACCCTTGCGGTGCGTACGCCACAGGGGCCGGCCGCCGAAGCAGAGGTAGATGATGACGGCGAGGCCGATGTTGTAGGCGGCGTTGCCGAAGAAGAGCTCGCCGCCCGAGAGCCGGAGCCCGTTGGCCTCGGCGGCCTTGCGGACGATGATGGTGAGCCCGTTGAGGGGCGAGAAGTTGCCCAGGCACGAGCCGTGCATCACCATCAGCGCGGACATCCGCCTGTCGATGCCGTACCGCGCTCCGAGCCGCAGGCACAGCGGCGCGAGCATGGCCACCCCGGCGGGACCCAGCGCACCGGCCGTTGTCGGTACGGCGGAGAAGACGAAGATCAGCCAGGGCACGAGCAGCGGCCGGTCGCCCAGCAGCCGTACGGCCCGGTCGATGAGCCACTCGATCGTGCCGTTGGCGGAGGCGAGCCCGAAGAGATAGGTCACGCCCACGAGCAGTACGAACAGATCGGGCGGGAAGCCGGAGAGGATCTTGTCCAGGCTCTCGTGCACCGCCAGCGTTCCGATGAGGAACGTGGCGACGAGCGCCAGCGCGCCGATGTTGACCGGACGCAGCGTGCCGACGATGAAGACGATCGCGAGCGTCGCGACTCCGATGACGTGGATGGACATGCCGCTTCCTCCGGCCTCGTGCTGGGCCGCCGGCGTGGTGCCCGTCCGGACGGAGTGCCCGTACGGGCGGACGCGAGCCGGGCCATGTCATTGCTGTGTCATTGCCGTCTCAGTGAGGGGACCACCGAGGGGACTCGTTGAGAAGACTCATCGAGAAGACTCATCGAGCGGGCTCATCGAGCGGACTCACGGGGCGTTCAACGAGCGGACTGGATCTGACTTTTCTGCATCGCAGAAGCACCCTCTTCACTGCGCTCGTGCCATGTCAAGCCCCGTGCAGCCGCCGGACCGGAATCATTCATTCCGCCAGTCGTGCAAGCTCGTGCCGCCATGCCGTAGCGGTGTTGAACGCCCCGCCCAGATCCGGCAGTTCGGCCATGTCGCGCTCCGGGAGATCGCGCAGCACGCCGCCCGCGCCCACGACGCGGAGAGAGAGCCGTGCGATGCGGTCGACGCTGACCGCCTGGAGAACGGCCTCCTCCACGCTCGCCGCCGCGCTGGTCAGTCCGTGTGCGCGCAGCAGCACGACGGGACGGTCCCCCATGGCCGAGACCATCTCCGCGGCCAGGCTCCGGTCCCGTATCAGCACTCCCCGGGGATATACGGGCACCCCGCCCGCGGCGAGACGCGCCCCCGGGATGTCGAAGGCGCCTACGACGGGACGGATGGCGATGCCGGCGAGGTCGGCCGCGACGACCTCGGGCGGATGGGCGTGGCAGACGGCGACGGCATCGGGCCGGGTGCGCAACACCTCGGTGTGCAGGGGCAGTTCGTTCGGCGGGCGGTAGCCTCCCGCCAGCTCCTGCGGCGTTCCCGGCCGCCCGTCGAGGTCGACGAGCCGGATGTCGGCGGCGGTCGTGTACGCGAGGCCTCTCTCCTCCGGGCCGCGGCACCGCAGCAGCAGGCGGCGTTCGTCGACGCGGAGAGCGATGTGCCCGAGGATCCCGTCCGCCAGGCCGCGCGCGGCCAGTACGCGGCAGGCTCCGGCCACCGTGGAGCGCAGCGGGGAGAGTTCACGGCTCGGCGGCGGCGCGGTGGACGGCGGCGACTCCGCCTCGGGCGCCTCCTCCTGTGGACTCCGCGGGGGCCGCTCGGGCGGCAGCGCTGCGCTCACGCCTTCACCCCGGCTCCGCCGTCGCTGTGCACCACGCCCCCGGTGATCCCGCGGGAGCGGTCGGAGGCGAGGAACACATAGCCCCACGCGTGGTCCTCGCCCGACAGCGCCACCCGCAGCGGCACCCTGTCCGCGATCTCCGCGGCACGGCCGGGGGCGTCGCCCAGGCTGTGGGCGCCCAGCCCGAGACTGTCGAGCCCGCGCAGATCGGTGCCGACGGTGCCGCCCGGTGCGACGCCGTTCACCCTTACGTCCGGGGCGAGTTCGTGCGCGAGGGAGGTCACCAGCCCGCGTACGGCGAACTTGGACGACACGTACAGCAGCCCGCCGCGCCCGGGACGGTACGAGGAGGCCGACTCGGTCAGCACCACCGCGCCCGGCGCGGGGCCCTCGCGCAACGCCGGCAGCGCGGCCTTCACCGAGTGGATGTGGGACTTGACGTTGACCGCGAACATCTCGTCGAAGGCGTCGTCGACGCTCCCTGCGTCCAGGTCCGCCAGCCCCCGGTAGAAGTCGAAGACGCCCACGCAGTTGACCAGGACGTCCAGGCCGCCGAAGGCGGACACGGCCGCAGCGACCGCCTCCTCGTTCGCCTCCCGCGTCGTGGCGTCCGCGGTGACCACCGGCAGCCCCGGGATGCGGTCGGTGAGCCGCGCGCACTTCTCCGCGTCCCGCTCCAGCACGGCCACCCGCGCGCCCTCGCCGTGGAACGCGTCGAGCACGGCGCGGCCGATGCCGGAGCCCGCGCCGACGACGAGCGCGCGCTTTCCGGCCAGCCATCCGGTGCCCGCGGGCGCGCCTGTGTCCGGGGCCGTGTCCGGAGCCGTGTCCGGAGCTGTGTCCGGGGCGCCCGTGCCCGTCATGTCTCTCCTTCCGGGGCCCGGCGGCCGTCGTCATGCGTGCCGACCGTGCCGTCCGTACCGACCGTGCCGTCCGTATGGCCGACGCCGCCCGCGTCGTCGACGCCGTCCGTATCGTCGGTGCCGTCCCCGTCGTACGGGAAGAGCGGTGCCGAGGGATTCCCGAGCATCCGCGAGAACGTCTCCGCGTTCTGCCAGGTCAGCGCCTCGACTTCTAGCGGGCACAGGGTGATCCGATGGCCCGACTTGGGCGATTCGACCAGCAGCCGCGAGCCGTTGCGGGTCTCGATGCGGCAGACGCGGACCTCGGCGAACTCGTTGCCGAGCACGATCGGTTCGCCCCGCTCCTCCGGCCGCGCCGTCACAGGAAGACCGCCAGATTCTGGGTGCGCAGCACCGAGTCGTCGGCCAGGACCGTGCGCCGGGCCAGCAGCCACCCCTCGCCGCCGGGCGCGCGGCGCAGCAGGTCCTCGCGTCCCGCGGAGATCACCGCGGGCTCCCGTACGTCGCCGCGGCTGCGGTAGAGCAACAGGGCTGAGTCGACGACGAGATGGGCGGGATCGGCGGTCGCGAAAGTACGGACGTTGCCGACGTGGTGCCGCAGCCGGGACGGCGGATCCTCGGTCCACGCGTGCTCGGTGGCGAACCGGGCCACCCGCCGCGACAGCGAGTACTTGTTCTCGTCGAAGTGGGCCATGCCGGGCGAGGAGTCGTAGCCCGCGCCGCGGGCCGTGGTGACGCGCACCGGCATGATGTAGTGCACGTCCTCGGTCAGCAGCGCCAGCCAGTCCTCGTAGCGCTGGGCGTCGAGCGTGTACGCCTCCTCGACGAGCCAGTGGTGGGCCTGGAGGTGGCGTTCGTCGGAGAACGGCAGGGACCGCCCGGTCCGCTGGAGCGTGGAGGCGTGGCCGCCGAGCGGCGAATCGGCGCTGTACGAGCGGCAGTTGCGGCCGTCGCTGCCCTCGGTGCCGGTGCCGCCGTCGCCGCCATTGCTCTCCGTGCCCGGGCCCGGGCCTGGGTCCGGGCCGGAACCGGTGCCCGAGCGCGTGCCGTCGTGCGTGTCCCGTGCCGTCATCGGGCCACCGCCTCGCCTCCGGCGGGGTGGCTGACCTGGACCTGGCGCACCGGCACGGGCGGCGTCTCCAGGTGGTCGGCCCAGCGGTCGAGCAGATGGCGCTGGTTGTACTCGCCGTACCCCACATACGCCTCGCCCGGCCCGGAGAACTGCTCCGCCGTCAGCGGCGGCACCACGTGGCCGCCGTCCTCCAGCAGCCCCATCCGGCTGTTGAGCAGCAGCCGCCTGGCCATGGAGCCCGCGGCGGTGCTGGTCAGCGAGACCCAGTTCTCCACGTCGTCCTGCTCGAACATCCCGGTGCTGCCGAAGCACATCAGATACGCCTTGTACGACAGCGCCTTGTACTCCTCCGGCGCCTCCGCGTCGACGGCGAACCACGACAGCACCTCGGTCTCGTCCGGCCCCACGGGCTGCCAGGTGCGCAGCGAGATGAACGGCAGCACGTCCTCGGAGTCCTCCACCCGCGGCCAGTTGTGCACGAGGCTCAGGTTGGGGAAGACGGAGGCCGCGGAGATCAGGAAGCCGTCGCGGCCGATCAGACCGAGCTGCTCGTCCGACCAGCTGCGCTTCATCCGCTCGATCATGGCGTCGGGATAGCCGACGTAGCGCAGCCTCTCCTCGAGCGTGCCGGGCGGCAGCTTGTACGTGGTGCCGCCGCCGTTGCCCGCCCAGTACGTGCAGCCGTCCTTGCGCTTCTCCGCCTTGGGCTCGCGGAAGAGCCCGATCTCGACCACGCTCGTATGGGTGTGCGGCGTGTGGTACATGTCGCCGGCGAAGTTCTCCGCGCCGATCTTCCAGTTGGCCTTGATCCGCCAGCGCTGGGGGCCGCGGAGCTCGATGCCGCTCTCCGACTGCCGCGTGTAGTAGTCCAGATAGAAGGCGAAGTCGCCCAAGTGGTCCCGGAGCGGCGGTGCTTCGGGATCGAGGCTGATGAAGACCAGGCCGTTGTACGTGCCGAGGGACGGGGCCGGGAGCAGCGTCTGTCCCTTCTTGCGGAAGCCGGCCTCGCCGCCGTAGGCGTCCCGGTGGAAGGGCAGGCCCACGAGCCGTCCGTCGTTGCGGTACGACCAGCCGTGGTAAGGGCAGCGGAAGTGCGTGGCGTTGCCCATCTCGGCCCGGCACACCTGCATGCCGCGGTGCAGGCACATGTTGAACAGCGCCCGCACCGTGCCGTCCTCGCCGCGCGAGACGATGAACGAGTCGTCCATCACGCGGCGCACCACGTAGTCGCCGGGGTGCGGGATCTCCGACTCGTGCGCGACGAACACCCAGGCACGGCTGAAGAGCCGCTGCCGTTCGAGCCGGTGGATCTCCTCGTCGTTGTAGATGTGCGCCGGGATCATTCCCCGCCGTACGTCCGCGAAGAGGGTGGCCAGGTCGGTCATGGTGGCTTCACGCTCCAACCGCCGCGGAATGCCGCCGCTGCTGTCTCTGCTTTGCAGAATCGCTCTCCGAAAAGGAGAATCTCCGCCGCCGTGCGGGACTGTCAACCCCGACGGTCCCGTTGACCCCCTTCGATGCCCGGAGCTAGTTTCTGCTGATCAGAATGAGCTTCCGTGGAGGAGGCGGTCTTGTCAGCTTCAGAGCAGCGGGAAGAGCCGGAGGGGCCGGAGGGGCCGGAGCACGCCGAACGGTCCGTGGAGGCCGCGGCCGCCGCCGTCGCCGACCGGGAGTGGCGGCTCGTGGTGGGCGGGCGCCCACGGGCCGCGAGCGGCGGACGCACCTATGACGTCGAGTGCCCGGCCACCGAGACGGTGATCGCCGCCGCGCCCGACGCCACGGAGGACGACGCCGACGCCGTCGTACGCGCCGCGGAGGAGGCCGGCCCCGGCTGGCGCGCCCTCGACGTGCGCGAGCGCGGACGGAGACTGCGTGCGTTCGCGGAGGCGGTGCGCGCACACGCGGACGAGCTGGCACTGCTCGACGCGCTCGACTCCGGCAACCCCGTAACCGCGATGCGCACCGATGTGTCCTGGGGCGCCGAACTCCTGGATCTCTTCGCCGACTTCGCCTCGCACCTCGGCGGCGACACGATCCCCGCCACGCCGGAGAACCTGCACTTCACCAGGCGGCGTCCCTTCGGCGTCGTCGCCCGGATCGTGCCGTTCAACCATCCGGCCATGTTCGCCGCGGGCAAGGTGGCGGCGCCGCTGATGGCGGGCAACACCGTGGTGCTCAAGCCCTCCGAGATCACCCCGCTGTCCGCGCTGCGGCTGGCCGAGATCGCCGGAGAGGTACTGCCGCCGGGCGTCGTCTCCGTGGTCACCGGGGGCGGACCGGCCGCGTCCAGGGCGCTCGTGCGCCATCCGCTGGTGCGGCGCATCGGATTCATCGGCAGCGAACCCGTCGGCAGGATGATCCAGCGCGACGCCGCCGACTCCGGTGTGAAGGAGGTGAGCCTCGAACTCGGCGGGAAGAACGCGCTGATCGTCCTCCCCGACGCCGATCTGGAGGCGGCCGCCGCCGGCATCGTCGGCGGAATGAACTTCGCCTGGTCCGGTGGCCAGTCCTGCGGGTCCACGTCCCGCGTGCTGCTGCACGCCTCCGTCGCGGACGAGGTGCTGGGGATGGTGCGCGATCGGATCGCGGCCATCAGGATCGGCTCGCCCGTCGCCGCCGCCACGCAGATGGGACCGCTGGCCTCCAGGGCGCAGTACGAGAAGTCCCGCCGCTACACGGCGATCGCACTCGAGGAAGGCGCCACGCTCTTCCTCGGCGGAGACCGGCCGCGCGGCCCGGAGTTCGAGCGCGGGCACTATCTCCAACCGACGGTCTTCACGGGTGTGCGGCCCGGGATGCGCATCGCGCAGGAGGAGGTGTTCGGCCCGGTGATGTCCGTACTGACCTACACCGACACCGACGAAGCCGTGGAGATCGCCAACGGCGTCGACTACGGGCTGACCGCGAGCATCTGGACCCGCGACGTCTCCGCCGCGCTGTCCCTCGCCGAGCGCGTAGAGGCCGGCTACGTGTGGATCAACGGCTCCTCGCGGCACTTCTGGGGCGTCCCCTTCGGCGGTACGAAGGCCTCCGGCGTCGGCCGCGAGGAGAGCGTCGAGGAACTGCTCTCCTACACCGAGCTGAAGGCGGTGAACGTCTTTGTCTGAAGCGGGACTTGAGACGGAGGGCACCGGGCCGCGCCGTGGCGCGGACGTCGTCGTGGAGTGCCTCGCCGCGGAGGGGATCGGCCATGTCTTCGGGCTGCCCGGCACGACGGTGATGGACCTGATCGACGCGCTGGCCCGGCAGGACGCCGTGCGTTATCTCTCCACGCGGCACGAGCAGGTCGCCGGATTCATGGCGGACGGGTACTCGCGCGCCTCGCGGATCCCCGGCACTCCGGGTGCCCCGGGCACGGGTGCCGGCGGCGACGGGGGCGGGGGCGGCCTGGGCGTCTGCCTCGCCTCCCGCGGTCCGGGAGCGGCCAATCTCTCCATCGCCGTGCAGAACGCGCACGACGAGTCGGTGCCGGTGCTCGTACTCATCGGGCAGGTCCCCGGATCGGTGCGCGAGCGCCGTTCGTTCGAGGAGATGGACGTCGTCTCCGCCTTCCGCCCGTTCTGCAAGTGGGCCGTGGAGATCCACGACGGCGAGCGGATACCGGAGCTGCTCCAGCGGGCCGTACGCACGGCGTTGGGCGGCAGGCCGGGCCCGGTCGTGGTCTCGCTGCCGCTCGACGTTCTCCAGGCCCAGGTGTCGGCGCGGCCGGGCCCGCGAGTGCGCATCCGTCCGCCCGCACCCGACCCGGACGGCGTCGAGGAGGCGGCCCGGCTGCTGGCCGGGGCCGAACGCCCGGTGATCGTCGTCGGGGGCGGGGCGACGGGCGCCCCCGAGGCCCATCTCGCGCTCGCCGACGCCGCCGGGGCACCGCTGGTCACCACATGGCTGCGGAAGAACGCGGTGCCCAACTCCAGTCCGGCGTTCCTCGGGGCGCTCGGCTACGGCGCCCACGACGTGACGGACCGGCTCGTGCGCGAGGCGGACGTGGTGGTGGCTCTGGGCTGCCGCTTCTCCGAGTTCACCACCAAGCGGTGGACCCTGGTGCCGAGCGGGGCGGCGCTCGTGCACGCCGACATCGACCCGGAAGAGCTCGGCCGCGTCCATCCGCCGCGCGTGGGTCTCGTCTCCGACGCGGCCGCGGCGTCCCGTGCGCTCGCCGCCGCCGTCGGCGTGCTCGCCCAAGCATCCGGCGCCGCGGGCGACTTGGCGGCCCGGCGGGCGCAGCGCCGTGCGGACCTGCGCGAGGAGTTCGAGAAGGCGGCGGAACCGGCCGGGCTGCTCGGCGGGAGCGGCGGCCCGGCCGCCGACGGGGACGGCGGGCCCGTGGGCACCCGCGGCGAAGGTGAAGGCAAGGGCGAAGGCGATGGCGCCGCAGACGGCGGCACCGTGACGTCCCTCGCCCTGACCCGCGCCGTGCGGGGGCTCGCGGAACGCGAGGGCGTGGTCCTCGTCCAGGACGTGCACACCTTCGGGCCCTGGGTGCAGCGCCATGTGTCCTTCGACCGTCCGCACAGCTACTACGGCTCGGCGGGCGGCGCGATGGCATGGGGCTTCCCGGCGGCGATGGGCATGGCGACGGCGCGTCCCGGCGTACGGGTCGTGGCGCTGAGCGGCGACGGCAGCTTCTGGATGGTCGCCCAGGACTTCGAGACGTGCGTACGCGAGGACATCCCCGTGGTGAACGTCGTCGTCAACAACTTCTCCTACGGCAACACCCGCGACCGGCAGCGGTTCGCACACGGCGGCCGCTACTCCGGCGTCTTCCTCGGCAATCCCGACTTCGCCGCGTACGCACGGCTGCTGGGCGGCCACGGCGTGCGCGTCACCTCCGACGACGAGGTGCTGCCCGCGATCGAGGAGGCGCTGGCGCAGCCGGGGCCCGCGATCGTCGACATCGTGCAGAGCGAGACGGAGGGCCTGCCCGAAGGGCTGGAACCGCCCAAGGCCCGCTGAACAGGCGTCACTTCCGGACTCGACAGAACGACTTGAGCGAGTGCTCAAGTCGCGTGTACGGTCCTGTCCCACTGGATTTGAGCGGTCGCTCAAATCCGCCCGGGAAGGGGGACCTCTCATGGGGCGGCTGTACATCGAGACACACATCCGCGCCCGCGTCGGCACCGTCTGGGACCGCAGCCAGCAGCCGGACCAACACCGGCGCTGGGACCTGCGGTTCAGCGAGATCGACTATCTGCCGCGCGGGGACGGCGAGCCACAGCGCTTCCGGTACGCCACCCGCGTACTGCCGCTGGTGACGGTCCACGGCACCGGCGTCTCCGCCGGCGAGCGGCAACGCCCCGACGGCAGCGGCGTCTCGGCCCTGCGCTTCGCCTCCGCGCATCCCCTGTCGCTCATCGCCGAGGGCAGCGGTCACTGGCGCTACGTCCCGGACGGCGACGGGCTGCGCTTCCTCACCGGGTACGACTACCGGCCGCGCTGGGGCCTGTTCGGCCGGGCCGCCGACCGGCTGGTCTTCCGGCCGCTCATGGGCTGGGCGACGGCCTGGTCCTTCGACCGGCTGCGGCTGTGGTGCGAGCGGGACATCGCCCCCGAGCGGGCGCTGCGGCGCGCGGTCGCCGAGTCGTGCGTGCGGGCGAGTGCGGCGCTGGCCGCCGTGCTCGCCGCGGCACTCGTGGCCGCGGAGGGTCCCTCCCGCTTCGCCGGTGCGCCGGCGTTCGTGCATCCGGCCGCCGTGGGGCTCGCGTTCGTGACGGCGCTCGCCGTCGCGGTCGCCGCGGTGCTCGTGCCGCCGCGGGCCAACACGCCCGCCGCGCGCCGCTGTCTGCGACGGCCGCCCGAGCGTGCGTACGGCGGCGCGGCCGGTGCGTACGGCGGCGCGGCCGGTGCGCACGGCCCGGACCCCGCCGACCATGGGGGCGGCGCCCCGAACGACCGGCAGGGCCGGACGGAGCGGGATGACCGGCACGGCCGGGACTCTGCGGACCGCCGGGGCGGCGGCTGTGAGCGCTCGGACTCCGCCGACCATGGGGGCGGCGCCCCGAACGACCGGCAGGGCCGGACCGAGCGGGACGACCGGCACGCCCAGGACGACCGGACCGAGCGGGACGACCTGGACGTTCCCGCCCTACTCAGCACCCTGGAGCAGCCATGACAGCCACGGCCTCGATCTTCCAGCAGGCGCTCGGCCCCGACTTCGGCCGGCTCCATCCGCAGATCCGCCGCCGCTTCTCGGTCGGTCTCGCGAGCGGCGAGGCGTGCACCGGCAGCGGCACGATGAGCCGTATCTGGCACGGCCGCGGCTTCGTACGGCCGTTCCTCGCGCTCGGCGGCAGCCGCCACATCCTCGTGCCGCAGGCCGGCCGCGACATCCCCTTCACCATCGAGAACTTCCCGTACACCGACACGTACGGGCGGGAGACGGTCACCTTCGTGCGGACCTTCGCCTTTCCCCGGCGTACGCGATCCGGCCGTACGCGATCCCGGCGTACGCGATCCCGCCCTGCGAGTCCCCGCCGTACGCGCCGTTTCGACGCCACCATGGTCTTCAGCCGCGAGCGCGGCTGCATCGTCGACTACCTCGGCACGCACCAACACCTCGCCACCGACCTGCACTTGACGGCCGACGACGACGGCGCCCTCGTCATCCGCTCCGGCGAGCACCGCTTCCGGGAGGGTCCGGTCGACGTCAGGGTGCCGGAGCTGATCGGAGGAGACGCGGAGGTGCGCGAGTCCTACGACGACGCCGCGGGCCTCTTCCGCATCCAAGTCACCGTGCGGAACCGGAGGTTCGGTCCGCTCTTCGGCTACGAGGGCACCTTCTCGGCGGAGTTCTCCCCCGTGCGGGGGCGCGACGTGCCCACGGACCTGCGGCCGGTGCGCGAGGAGTCCAGGGCGTGAGCGCCGGCACCGCCACCAGGACGAAGCTGCTGGAGGCCGCCCTGCGCACGGTCACCGAGCAGGGTTACGCCAAGACCTCGGCGCGTGCCGTCGCGGCCGAGGCCGGGGTCAACCAGGCCCTGGTCTTCTACCACTTCGGCACCGTCGACGAACTCCTCTCCGCCGCCTGCCGGTTCGGCGCGGAGCAGTTGCTCGCGCGCTACCGCGAACGGCTCGCCCGCGTCGAGGACCTCCCCCGACTGCTGGAACTGGGCCGGGAGTTGCACAGCGAGCAACGCGCCGACGGCCAGGTCGCCGTACTCGCCCAGCTCCTCTCCGGCGCGCAGCGGCAACCGCGGCTCGCCCCCGCCACCGCCGCCGGACTCGGCCTGTGGATCCGGGAGATCGAGCAGGTGCTGGCGCGGGTGCTCGACGGGTCGCCGGTCGCCGAGTTCGTCGACGGCCCGGGTCTGGCACGGGCGGTCGCGGCCGGGTTCGTCGGCCTGGAGCTCTACGAGGGCGTCGACGAGGAGGGCGCGGGCCGCGCCCTCGACGCCCTGGAGCAGCTGGCCGGACTGGCGGGCGTGCTGGAGGAGCTGGGCCCGGTCGCCCAGCGGGCCGTACGGGCCAGGCTGCGCCGGGGCGCGGCCCGCCGGGACGAGCCGGAACGGCGCGCACGCCGGCCCCGCCCGGGAGGTGGCGGCGGGTAGGCGGACCGGCGCCGGGTACCCGTCGGCCTCCGGCACCGGTACCGATGCAACCGGCGCACAGCAGGAGGGAGCCCGGCCATGGCCAGCGCGGACGAAGAGGCGGTCACGACGGTCACGGGACGGGGGGCCCGGGGGACCGTGACGCAGCGTCTCATCCACGACCACTTGGTCGAGGGCGAGCCCGTGCCCGGCCGCGAGATCGGTCTGCGCGTCGACCAGACGCTGACTCAGGACGCCACCGGCACGCTGGTGATGCAGGAGCTGGAGGCGCTGGGCCTGGACCGGGTCCGCACGGAGGTCAGCGTCCAGTACGTCGACCACAACATCCTCCAGGCCGACGAGCGCAACGCCGAGGACCACGCTTTCCTGCGCTCCGCCGCCCGGCGCTTCGGCCTGTGGTACTCCAAGCCCGGCAACGGCGTCTCGCACCCCACGCACATGCAGCGCTTCGGCATCCCCGGCAGGACCCTCGCGGGCTCCGACTCCCATACGTGCGCGGCCGGTTCGCTGGGGATGCTCGCCATCGGCGTCGGCGGTCTGGAGGTGGCCCTGGCCATGGCGGGACGGCCGCTGTACGTGCGGACTCCGCAGATCTGGGGCGTACGCCTGACGGGCGAGCTGCCGCCGTGGGTCAGCGCGAAGGACGTCATCCTGGAGCTGCTGCGCCGACACGGCGTCAAGGGCGCCGTGGACCGCGTACTCGAATACCACGGGCCGGGCCTCGCCTCGCTGACGGCGATGGACCGTCATGTGATCGCCAACATGGGGGCGGAGCTGGGGGCCACCACGAGCGTCTTCCCGTCCGACGAGGCCGTGCGCGCGTTCCTTCGCTCGGAGGGACGGGAGGAGGACTTCGTGCCGCTCGCCGCCGAGCCCGGCGCCGTCTACGACCTGGACGAGGAGATCGACCTCTCCTCCCTCGAACCGCTCATCGCGCGGCCGTCGTCCCCCGGGAACGTCGTGCCCGTACGGGAGGTCGCCGGGCGCCCCGTGGACCAGTGCGTCATCGGCTCGTCGGCCAACCCCGGGCTGCGGGACTTCGCGGTGGCCGCCGCGATGGTCGCGGGACGGCGCACGGCCGACGGCGTCAGCCTCGACGTCAACCCGACGTCACGCGAGATCCTCCAGGACCTCACCCGCACGGGAGGCACCTTCGACCTTGTCGCCGCCGGGGCCCGGCTCCACCAGAGCGGCTGCCTGGGCTGCATCGGCATGGGGCAGGCGCCCGCGGTGGGACGCAACTCGCTGCGCACGTTCCCCCGCAACTTCCCCGGGCGTTCCGGCACGGAGGAGGACTCCGTGTGGCTCTGCTCCCCGGAGACCGCCGTCGCCTCCGCGCTCGCGGGCGTCATCACCGATCCCCGCGACTGGGCGGCCGACGCCGGCGCCGGGTTCCCGGCGCTGGAGCTTCCGGAGCTCGCGAGCGTCAACAGGGCGATGCTGGAGGCGCCGCTGCCCGCCGAGGAGGCGGCCGAAGTGAAGCTGGAGCGCGGGCCCAACGTCTCGGAGCTGCCCGTACTCGATCCGCTGCCGGACACGCTGGAGGGACCGGTGCTGCTGAAGGCCGGCGACGACGTGTCCACGGACGAGATCTCACCGGCGGGCGCCCGCGCCCTTCCGTACCGTTCGAACATCCCGAAGCTCGCCGAGTTCACCTTCACCCGCATCGACCCGGACTATCCGCGGCGCGCGGCGGAGGCGGCACGCGCGGACACGGGCAACGGGCACTTCGTCGTGGGCGGCGACAACTACGGGCAGGGCTCCTCGCGTGAGCACGCGGCGATCACGCCGCGCCATCTGGGGCTGCGGGCCGTCGTCGCCAGGTCGTTCGCCCGCATCCACTGGCAGAACCTCGTCAACTTCGGTGTCCTGCCTGTGGAGTTCGAGGACGGCGGCGACGCGGAGCGCATCCGCACGGGCGACGTGCTGCGGCTCGACGGACTGCACACGGCCCTCGGCACGGACGGGGACGAGGGCGCGGGCGGGGGCAACGGCGGGGGCAACGGCGGGGGCGCGGGCGCACGTATGCCCGGCGCGGGCCTGCGGTTGCGGAACGTCACACGCGACGAGGAGTACGCCGTGCGCCACCGGCTCTCCGCCCGGCAGCGGGCGATGGTGCTGGCGGGCGGGATCATCCCATCCCTGGCGACGGCGGGCGCGGGCACGGGCCGGTAGCGGGGGCCGGGCGCGCGGTCGGCTCGCGCGCGGTCGGCGGGCCCGCGGTCGGGCGCCCGGACGTTCCGGAGGGCGGACGCTCCGGAGGGCGGACGCACAAGCCGCCCGGAGCGGCGCTACGGGCAGGAGCCGGCGGGCCGTTGGCGTCTCAGTGGGCGCCCTCGCGCCGCCTCCGCGCCCTGCTCGGCACCGGAAGGTGCGCCCGTACGCTCCCCACGAGCTGAGCCAGCCGCCGGCCGTGCTCCGACGGCTCGCGCGTATAGCGGTCCAGCTCCTCCGCGAGCCGCGCCGAGCGCCGTTCCACGTCCAGCTCGTCCAGCATCCGGTCGACCTCGGCGAGCAGCGCGCCGTGCAGCTGCCACTGGCGCGGGTACCGCCGTACGCCCGCGAGCAGCAGCTCCGCCACGTGGTCCCGCGCCTCGCGGGCGGCGGCCAGCTCCTCCACCAGCCGTGCCTCCGCGGTGTCCGCGTCGGCGGTGACGTCGCTCGTGACGAGCACGGCGAACGCCTTGACCGCACCGGCCAGATGCTGGAAGAGCTCCTCCAGCGCGGCGGCCTCCCCCGGCGGGAAGAGCGGCTCGTTCTCCCGGCTCCTGGCGAGATCCGTCATCGTGCGTGCGGCGACGCGCAGCACCACCACGCAGATCTCCAGGGTGTCCAGGCCGGTGCGCAGCACGATGCGGGAGAGCAGCGCCTCCTTGACCCTCGGGTTGAGCTTCAGGCTCTCCTCCGCCTGCACCAGCGACGCGTCGACCTGCACGATGTCGTGGTCCAGGCGCCGGGCCTCCGCCAGCCGTGCCGCCGCGTCCTCGACGGGGGTGTGGCGGCCCAGTTCCTCGCCCACGCGCCGGATCAGGCTGCGCAGGCGGCCCGCGAGATCGTCGATGGCCTCGCTCGCGGAGCGGGTCCACACCGGCGGTACGAAGACCACGTTGAACAGCAGGCCCACCACCGCGCCGATGAGGGTCTCCAGTACGCGGTCCAGTGCGGTCTCGGCGACACGGGTCACGCTCACGCCCAGCACCAGCATCGCGCTGATCGCGACCTCCGGCACGAACTCCTTCACACGTACGAGATGACCGGCCGTCAGCGAGGCGAGGATCAGCACCCCCAGCGACCACCAGCTCAGGCCGACCAGGTTGCTGAAGCCGACGGCGACGAGCACCCCGGCCACCACGGCGTTCACGCGCCGGATGCCCCGGGTGAGCGTGGCGTAGAGGGTGACCTGGACGGTGAGGAGGGTGGTCAGCGGGGCGAGCAGCGGGACCTGGGCGTTGCTCAGCCACAGCGCGGCCAGGTAGCTGAGCACCGCTGCCGCCGTGGACCGGAGGGTCTGGGCGACCGCGGGCTCGTCGCGGCGCCGGGCGAGTTCGGCGAGGGGTTCGGGAACGGCCGGCACGCGCTGCCTTTTCCCGCTGCGGAACGGAAGCGGGCGCGACCGGGGCGTGTGCCACCCGTTCGGGACGGCGGCGGCAGCCGGACGAGGGTGCCGCCGCGCGCGGGCCCGCGCATCGGGCGCCCCGGGTGCGCGCCTCGCGTCCGCGTATGGGTCTCCCGCGCGGGATCCGCGCCCGGGCTGCCCGCCGCCCGGGCGCGGATCCGCTCATGCGGCGTGGCCGCTCGCCCTCCGCCGGGTCATATGAGCCCGAGGTGCCGCAGATCGGAGGCGTACTTGGCGACGAGCGACGGCCGGAGCCGGGGAACGGCACCGCCGTCGCCCACCTTCGCGTCCCGCACCGCGGCGGTGAAGCGCCCGGCCGGGACGCCCGCTCCGGCGACGGGCCGCATCGGCTCGCGGAAGGCGTCGAGCAGCGGCAGCAGGGAGCGCCGGCGCTGCTCCTCGGGCAGGCCGCGCAGCGCGGTCCCGAAACGCGAGAGCCATTCGCCGTAGTCGTCGATGTGCTGGACGGTCCGGCCGCCGTTCTCGGGCAGCTCGGGCAGCTCGGAGAGCCAGTCGGTGAGGACGTCGAGGGAGACGCCGTCGTCGTGCGGATTGACGACGTTGTACGTGTGGAAGCCGCCGTCCGTGAGCCGCTCGGCGAGCGCGGCGACGGCCTCGGCGGTGAAGTCCGCGGGCAGCCCGTCGAAGTGGGCACGCGGCCGCCCGTCACCGCCACCAACAGCGCCGCCGCCCTGGCTTCGGCCCTCGCCCCGGTAGAAGGAGCGGGGCGCGATCCCCGTCACGGCGAGGCTGAGCATCAGGCGGGTGAAGAGGTCGTCCACGTTCAGCTGCCCGCGGTAGCGGCTGTGCGCGAGGATCATGTCCGAGCGGAAGACGGCGCAGGGCAGCCCGTACCTCTCGTGCGCCTCCCGCAGCAGCACCTCGCCCGCCCATTTGCTCGTGCCGTAACCGCCGGCGTACGAGGCGTCGAGGGGGCGTGCGGGCACGGCCGTGCGGATGTCGGCATCCTCCGTGAGGGGAGCCGGCAGCCCCGTGCCGGCGGCCAGGCTGGAGAGGAAGACGAAGGGCTTGATCCGGGCGGTGAGCGCGAGCCGGATCAGCTCGGCGGTGCCGGCCACATTGGGGCCGAAGAGCTGGCCGTACGGCAGCACATGGTTGACGAGGGCCGCCGGGTGCACGACGAGGTCGACGTCGGCGGCGAGCCGTCCCCAAGTCGCCCCGCTCAGGCCCAGACCGGGCTCGGCGATGTCGCCCGCCAGCACCTCCATGCGTCCGGCGGCGGTCAACTGCCGGTAGTGCGCGAGCAGTTCGGGGTCACCGCTGTCGAACGCCGCGTCCAGCCGACGGTGTGCGGCCTCGTCGCTGCCGCCGCGCACGACGCAGATCAGCGTGCCGTCCCGCTCCGTCAGCCGTTGCAGCCATTCCAGGCAGAGGAACCTGCCGAGGTAGCCGTTGGCGCCGGTCAGCAGAACCGTGCGTACGGAACCGTCCGGCGGGGCGTGCCGCAGCGCACGGGCCTCGCCGAGCACCCGGGCGTCCATGAACTTCTCCAACGAGAGGTCCCCGGCGCGCACTTCACGTATCTCTCCGGCGTCCGCCGACCGCTCCCCGTCGGCTGTCGCGGCGTCCGCGCCGTGCACGGCGGTGAAGTCGGCACGGTCGGGGCCGGAGGCGGCGAGCCGCGACTCGACGTACTCCGCGAGCCCGCGCAGATCGGTCGCGGGCCCGGTGACGACGCCGACCGGCACCTCCACCCCGTAGATCCGGTGCAGCAGCCGGGAGAGGGCCAGCGCGGAGAGCGAGTCGCCGCCGAGGCCGGTGAACCGGGCCCGCAGGTCCACTTCGGTGTACGGGCAGCCCAGCAGGCTCCCCACCGCACGGGCGACGGTCTCCGGCACGGGCCGGTCGCGGCCGTCGCGGTGCAGGGCGCTCAGCTCCTCCGACTGCCGGGCGGCGATCTCCGCGTACAGCTGCTCCAGGCGTGGCCCGTAGCGTGCCTCGGCGACGGGCCGCGCCAGCTTGCCGGCCTCGGTGAGCAGTCCGCTGCCGATGCCGAAGGGCTCGGTCTCGACGATGAAGTCACGTGGGATCTCATAGGAGTTGAGGCCCGCCTCCCCGGCGGTCCGCCGGATCTCCGCGCCGAGCGAGGACTTGAGCGCGTCCGGGTCGTTCCCCGCCCGCCCGGTCGCGTCGGGCGTGGGCACGACCACGGCCAGCAGATGGGAGCGCTCACTGCTTCCGTGGACGAAGACCTGCCGTATCAGCGGGCTGCCCGCGAAGACCGTCTCCAGCCTGGAGAGCGCCACCAACTCGCCCTGGGACAGCTTCAGTACGTTCTTCGTGCGGTCCACGTAGACGAACTCGCCGGGCCCCGTCCGCGCCATGATGTCGCCGGTCCTGTAGAAGCCGTCCTCGTCGAAGGCCGCAGCGGTCGCCTCCGGCCGCTTGTAGTAGCCGGCCATGATCATCTCGGTCTTGATGCGCAACTCGCCCCGCGGATAAGGGGAGTCGGTGCTGAAGTAGCCCAACTCCGGTACGTCCGCGAGCTTGTGGGCGACGACCGGGGGAGCCAGCCGGTGCCCGGTGGTGATCATCCCGGCCTCCGTGGCGCCGTAGCCGTCCAGCGGCTTCAGCTCAAGACACTCCTCCAGGAACGCCGCCGTCTCCGCGTCCAGCGGGGCGCTGCCGCACATGACGCGCACGATCCGGCCGCCGAGCACCTTCTCCCGCCACTCGGTGCGCACCTCCGCGGCGACTGCCGCGGGCGTGCCGGCGCCGTCGGCCACGCGGCGGTCGACCTCCGACCGGTACTGCTGGAAGACCATCTCGGAGACGCGGGGCACCAGCATCAGATCGGTGGGGCGTGCCAGCGCCATGTCCTCGAAGAGGGCCGACAGGTCGCTGCGGGCGGTGAAGTGGACCGTGCCGCCCGCGCTGAGCGTGCTGAACAGCATGTAGCGGCCCGCGAGATGGCTCATGGGCAGGTAGTCGAGCGTGATGACGGGGGTGTCGGCCGTACGCCACGAGGCGCCCCACAGATAGGTGGCCAGCCGCTGGGTGTACATCGCGCCCTTGGGCGCGCCGGTGCTTCCCGAGGTGTAGAGCAGCGAGGTCAGCGAGCCCTCGCCGGCGGTGGTGCACAGCGGTGCGGGCGGCAGCGAACGACCGTGTTCCAGCACGGAGTTCAGCGTGTCGAGTGCGATGTGGGAGCCGGCCGCGGCAAGGCGCCGCGCCGCGGCCTCGTACCGTTCGCGGTGCTCGTCCACGCCCGGCTCGCAGTCGAAGACGACGATCCGGCGCAGCGGCCCGCCGGCACCGTCCCCGTGACCATCGTCCCCGTGACCACCGGCCCCGTGCTCGTCCCCGTGACCACCGTCCCCTTGAGCACCGTCCGTCTCGCCGAGCGCCAACTCCACTGCGGTGTCGAGGAGTTCGAGACTCGTCGCGAGGACGCGCGGAGCCGTCTCCGCGACGATCGGTGCGAGGACGGCGACTCCGGCGCCCGCGTGCAACGGTACGGAGACCAGACCGAGGTGGACGCAAGCGAGGTCGACGGTCGCGTAGTCGCCGCTGGTGAAGCCGAGCGTGCAGACGAAGTCCCCGGCCGAGACCGGGGATTCGGGGTGGGAGGCCAACTCGTTCGCGAGCGCCTGTATGCGGGCGCGCACCTGGCGGTAGGTGACGGTACGGAACTCCGGCAGCAGCGTGAGGACCGTGCGGCCGGTGCGCGGGTCCGTCACCGGCCTTCTCGCACGTTCGGCGAACGCGGGACGGTCGGCGTAGCCCTCCAGCACCGTCTCCATGATCCGTCGAAGCCCGATGCCCGGCTTCCGTATCGCGTCGGTGACCTCGTCCAGCGGCCGGGCGTCCCTGAACTGCCGGTCGGTTGCGTACAGTTCGGCGGTCCGGCGCTGCGCCGCCGAGGGGGCCGTGGGCGTGGGCGTGGGCGAATCGTGCGGGGTGCCGCCGCCCCCGCCCTCACCGCCCTCTCCGCCGCCGTCCTCGCTTCCGGATCGCGCGTTCACTGCCATTGCGTCTCCTGTTCGCTCCGACTGCGGAGTGCCGTTCGGAAGCGCGAACCCTACGCACGGGGGCCTATGGAGTGGCCTGCGCAGTCAAAGGGGTGCGCACCGGGTTGCGTGCCCTCACCAAACACCGGTGCACACCCGCGCCGTAGAGCGGTTCCCTCCCAGCACCTGACGGCGTCCACGTTCGGTCTCGCTCAGCCGCATGCCCGGCTCGGTCGTCACCCCCGGCGGTCGGGGGCACGGGTCCGCCCCGACGCCCCCGACCGCGCGCCCCGCAGACGCTGTTCCATGCCGCGCCCGCCGTGCAGTAGCTTGCTGATTATGCGTATAAGCCTGCAACTCCCGTATGTCACAGGCAAATCGGTCGCATGCACATTGGTCGCGTTATCACTGGTCGGGGCGGTCACGGGCTGCGGGGGCCAGTCGTCCTCCTCGTCCGGCGACAAGAACGGGCCGGAGAAGCAGACGATCACCGTCGCCGGGCTCCCGCTGGCCGACGTCGCGGGTCTGCATATCGCCCAGCAGCGCAAGCTCTTCGCCGAGGAGGGCCTGACGGTCCGCATCCAGCCCGTGCAGCAGAGCATCCAGGCACTGCCCGCGCTCGCCAAGGGCCAGGTCGACGTCGTCGCGGGCGCCAACTACGTGACGCTGCTCCAGGCCCAGGAGAAGGGCACCCTGAGTCCGGTCGCCCTCGCCGACGGAGCGACGCTCTCGCGGCGGATGATGGGCGTACTGGCGATGCCCGGCTCCGGCATCGACAAGGCGGAGGACCTGAGAGGCAAGAAGGTCGCCGTCAACATCCTCCACAACATCCAGTCCCTCACGCTGGACACCGTCGTCACCGACCGCACCGGGGACGAGCGCAGCGGCATCGCGTACCGGCAGATCCCCTTCCCGCAGATGGGCGTCGCGCTGGAGAAGGGGCAGGTCGACGCCGCACATGTCGCGGAGCCGTTCCTGACCGACATCAAGCGGAAGCTCGGCGCGCGGCTCGTGACCGACGGCGGCGGGGGACAGGTGGCCGGGCTGCCGATCAGCGGCTATGTGACGACGCGGAAGTTCGCGGACAAGTACCCGCGCACGTCCGCCGCCTTCCAGCGGGCCGTCGCCAAGGGCCAGAAGATCGCGGCTGCGGACCGCGCCGACGTCGAGAAGGTCCTGCCCGGTTACGCACGCATCGACGCGAAGACCGCCTCGCGCATCGGACTGCCCGGATATCCCGTCGCCAACAGCGAGAAGCGGATCGGCCGCCTGTCCGCCCTGATGAAGGACGCGGGACTGCTGAAGAAGGAGCCCCGCACCGGCGGGTTCTTCTTCACGGGGAAGTCGTGACGCGTGACGCGTCCCAGCGAGGAAGCCGTGCCGCGCCGTGATCCACGCCTCCCGCGCGCGGCCCGCCTGCTTCGCCATGAGCGTCTGCTTCGCCATGAGCGCCTGCCTCGCAGTGAGCGTCCGCCTCGCCGTGCGCGTCTGCCGCGTCCGCCGGCGGGACTGCTGCCGGGCGCCGCGGGCATCGCCGCCGTCGTGCTCGTCTTCGAGGTGCTCGGACGGGCCGGAATCGTCAACCGGGCCTATCTGCCGCCGGCTTCGTCGGTGCTGGTCCGGTCGGCGGCGCTGGCCGGCGACCCGGTGTTCCTCCAGGGCCTGCTGGCGACGCTCGTGGCATGGGGCGCGGGGCTCGGCATCGCGTGCGCCGTCGCCGTACCGCTCGGGCTGCTGCTCGGCAGCGTGCCGCTGGTCGACACCGCGGTACGGGCCGTCGTGGAGTTCCTCCGCCCGATCCCGTCCGTCGCGCTGATACCGCTCGTATCGCTGCTGCTGGGCACCGGCACGGAGATGAAGGTCGTGCTGATCGCCTACGCGTGCGTGTGGCCGGTGCTCTTCAACACCGTCTACGGACTCGGCGAGACGGACCCCGTCGCCGAAGAGACCCTGCGCGCCTACGGCTTCGGCAGGCTGCAAGTGCTGCTGCGGGTCGGGCTGCCGTCCACGGCTCCGTTCGTCGCGGCCGGGATACGGATCGCGGCAGCCGTCGCGTTCATCCTCGCCGTGGCCACGGAGATCATCGCGGGCTTCGGCGACGGACTGGGCATCTTCATCGCGCAGGCCGCCACCGCCACCGACGGCGTACGTGACGTGCTCGCCGGGGTCGTGTGGGCGGGCGCGCTGGGGCTCGCGGTCAACCAGGCGCTCGTCGCGGCCGAGCGCCGGCTCTTCCCCTGGGCTCCTGAGCACCGCGGGCGCACGCGATGAGCGGCGCCGGCGGCAGCGCGCGCGACCCGCTGCGCGGACTCCTGCTGCACTGGGGCGTGTTCGCCGCCGCGGTCGCGCTCTGGCAGTGGGCCGCGCAGGCACACGCCAGTGTCTACTTCCCCCCTCCGACGCGGATCGCGGCACACGTGCACCAGCTGTGGTTCTCCGGACCTCCCGCCCGGCTCTTCCTCACGGGCGAGGCGCTGACTGGGATCCTCCCGAGCCTGGGCCGGCTGGCCGCGGGCTTCGCCGTCGCCTCCGTCTGCGGGATCGTGCTCGGTCTCGCGCTGGGGCGGTCCGCACGGGTCTACGCCGTGCTCGACCCGGTGCTCCAGTTCGCCAGGGCCGTGCCGCCGCCCGCCCTCGTCCCCGTCTTCGTCGTCCTCTTCGACTTCGGGACGCCCATGCAGCTCGCGTCGATCGTCTTCAGCGCCGTATGGCCCGTGCTCATCAACACGGCGCAGGGCGTACGCGACGTGGAGCCGCTGCACTTGGACACGGCACGGGTGCTCGGACTGGGCCCGGCCGACAGGGTGTCGCTGCTGCTCCTGCCGGCCGCGGCTCCGAAGATCTTCGCGGGCCTGCGGCTCAGCCTGTCGCTCTCCCTGATCCTCACGGTCTTCTCCGAGCTGCTGCCGGGCACCGAGAACGGCATCGGATTCCAGCTCACGGAGGCGCAGACCCGGTTCGACCTGCTGACCGTCTGGGCGGTCGTCGCACTCCTCGGGCTGCTGGGCAATCTCCTCAACGCGGGCCTGCTGGCCGCCGAGCGGCGCCTGCTGGCGTGGCACCGCGCAACACGCGGGGCGGCCCGGCCATGACCGCGACCGACCCCGACCGACCCCGTGGGCCCCGGCCTCCCCGCGGCCCCCAGCCCCTGACCGCCACGACCCCGAACTCCCGCTCCTGGCCCGCCGAACCACGACCTTGCGGAGGTGCCCGACGATGACCGACAGCGAAACGCAGGCACGCACACGGCCCGGGAAGCCCGCCGAGGCCGCCCAACCCGCCGAGCCCGCCGAGCCCGCCCAACCCGTCCAACCCGACGGGCCCGCCGGGCCCGAGGCCCCCGGCGTGACGGTCCGCGAGGCCGTGTTCGAGCTGTGCCGCCGCACCGGCATGACGACCGTCTTCGGCAACCCGGGCTCGACCGAGCTGCGCATGTTCCGCGACTGGCCGCGCGACTTCCGCTACGTCCTCGGGCTACAGGAGTCGACCGCCGTCGCCATGGCCGCCGGGCACGCCCTCGGCACCGGCAGTGCGGCGCTCGTGTCGCTGCACTCCGCGGGCGGCGTGGGCCACTCGCTGGGCGCCGTCTTCAACGCCTACCGGGACCGGGTGCCCGTCGTGATCGTCGCCGGACAGCAGTCCCGCGCCCTTCTCCCCACCCACCCGTTCCTCGGCGCCGACGAGCCCGCCATGTTCCCCCGCCCGTACGTCAAATGGAGCCGCCAGCCCGAGCGCGCCGAGGACGTGCCCGCCGCCCTGGCCGAGGCCCACCGGGTCGCCATGACCCATCCCCGCGGTCCCGTCTTCCTCTCCGTGCCGGAGGACGACTGGGACGCCGGGCCCGTGCCGTACGTCGCCCCGAGACAGTTGCGGGACGGCTTCGTCGCCGAGCCGTCCGCGCTCGCCGAGCTCGCCGCGCGCCTCGACACCGCGACCGCGCCCGCGCTCGTGATCGGCCCCGGCGTGGAGGACGACTGCGCCCTCGAAGAGGTCGTCGCCCTCGCCGAACGGCTGCGTGCCGCCGCGTGGATCTCCCCGCTCTCCGGACGCTCCGGCTTCCCCGAGACCCATCCGCTCTTCCAGGGCTTCCTGCCGCCCGTACCGGAGCAGCTCGCCGCCAGGCTCGGCGCGTACGACGTGGTGATCGCGATCGGCGCCCCGCTGTTCACGTACCACGTCCAGGGCCCCGGCCCTCATCTGCCGGACGGGACCGAGCTGTTCCACCTGGACTGCGATCCGGAGCAGGCCGCCTGGCTGCCCGTCGGCACCAGCGTGCTCACGACGGTACGAGCCGGAGTACGCGCCCTCACCGGGCTCGTCGCCCGCTCCGACCGCGAGCCGCCGCCCGTGCGCAGCTCCCCGCCGCCGGCCCCCGCCGGGAACCCGATCGCGCCCGCACTCGTCATGGACCTGCTGCGGCGCACGCTGCCGGACGGCACCGTGATCGTCGAGGAGACGCCCAGCCACCGGGCGACCCTCCACGAGCGGCTGCCGGTGACCCGCGCGGGAGGCTTTCTGACCACCGGCAGCGGGGCGCTCGGCTGGGGCCTGCCGCTGGCCGTGGGCCGCGCCCTCGCCGACACCGAGAAGGAGCCCCCGGGCGACGAGGGCACGAGGGGCGGCAGCCGCGCGGACGGACCGGAGCGGGTCGTGTGCGTCGTCGGTGACGGCTCCGCCCTCTACTCCGTACAGGCCCTGTGGACGGCCGCCCGCCACCACGCCCCGGTGACCTATGTGCTGCTGGACAACCGCGGCTACGAGGCGGTCAGATCGCTCGGCCGCCGCATCGGCATCGACGCAGTCCCCGGCACCGGCATCGAGGGCATCGACTTCGCCGCGCTGGCCTCGTCGCTCGGCTGTCCCGCCGACCGCGTCGAGACCGCCGACGCGCTCCCCGCGGCCCTCGCGCACGCTCTCGCCCCGGAAGGCGGCGGGCCCGCCCTCCTCGAAGTACGCGTGGGCGACGAGGAGTCGGCGCTTTACGGCCCCGAGCCGTGGGCGCGGTGACCCGTGCTCGTCATCGAGGACCTCAGCCACTCCTACGGCGGCCACCCGGCCCTCCGGGACGTCGGACTCACCGTCCCCGACGGCCAGTTGCTCTCCATCGTCGGGCCGTCGGGCTGCGGCAAGTCGACGCTGCTGCGCTGCGTCGCCGGGCTGACACGGGCGGAGTCGGGCCGCATCACGGTCGACGGCACGATCGTCGACGGCGTACCGGACGGCCTCGCCGTGGTCTTCCAGGACTACAGCCGCTCGCTGCTGCCCTGGCTGTCCGCCGCGCAGAACGTCGCCCTGCCGCTCCGCCGAAGCGTGGCCTCCCGCAAGGAGCGCAGGGAGACGGCGGCCCGGATGCTCGAACTCGTCGGCCTCCCCGACGCGGCACGCAGACACCCCTGGCAGCTCTCCGGCGGAATGCAGCAACGCGTCGCCATCGCAAGGGCGTTGGCGTGCGGTCCTTCGCTGCTGCTGATGGACGAGCCGTTCGGATCGGTGGACGCGCAGACCCGTGAGGAGCTGGAGGACCTGCTGCTGGCCGTGCGCGACGCGGAGGGCGCGACGATCCTCGTGGTCACCCACGACGTCGACGAGAGCGTCTACATCGGCGACCGAGTCGTCGTACTGTCACCGCGCCCCGGTACCGTACGCTCCGACCTCCCCGTGGACCTGCCCCGCAGCCGCGACCAGATCGCCACGCGACGGCTCCCCGAGTTCGTCGAACTCCGCACGGAGGTCAGCCGCCAGGTCCGCCGCCCCGCGGCCGCACCAGCGAAGGACCCGCCATGACAGACGTCTCCGTACGCCCGGTGCGGGCCGCAGACCATCCCACGGTCGAGCGGCTGTGGCTGATGTTCCGGCACGACATGTCGGAGTTCCAGGGCGGGCTGCCCGCCCCGGACGGCACCTTCCGCAGCGACCGGCTCCTTGCGGCGCTCACCGACGGCGCCGACTGGGCTCCGTACCTGCTGACGAGTGGCGAGCATCCGGTCGGCATCGCGTTCGTACGTGCCCTCACCGCGCCGGTACGGGTGCTGAACACCTTCTTCGTGGTGCGCGCCGCACGCCGAACGGGCATGGGACTGCGGGCCGTCCGGCAGGTCGTGTCCCGGCACCCGGGACCGTGGGAGGTCGCCTTCCAGGACGCGAACCCGGCCGCGGTCCGCTTCTGGCGCCGCGCCGTGACGGAGATCGCCGGCGACGACTGGTCCGAGGAACGCAGACCGGTCCCGGGCCGCCCCGATCTGCCGCCCGACGTCTGGATCTCCTTCGACGCGGGTGGGACACGGGACGGGAACGGCCGTTGACGGCACGGGCGGCGGCGGACGCCGCCCCGCACGGGGACGGGAGCCGGACTCGTCAGCTTCCGTAGCCGAGGGCCGGATACCAGTCGCCACGGCCCGCGCGGGTGAGGTCGAGGACGTGCCACACAGGGCTCAGCAGGTCGATGCCGCGCTCCGCGATGTCGTCGGACATCCGCGGGTGCACCGAGTAGACGTGACGCACCGGTCCTTCGCCCGCGCCTTCGGCGGGAGATCCGGAGCCGTCGCGCGTGGAGGCGTCACGCGTGAAGACCGACACCGTCGAGTCCTGGCCGCCCTCCGCGTCCTCGCTGCCCAGGTCGTACTTGAAGGTGCTCTCACCGGCGCTCAGCAGACGCAGATTCGCCCACCCCCGGTCACGGGCGTGCGCGCGGAGCTCGGGCAGTCCGGCCGCGGCGACGACCGCGAAGTCGACGTTCTGCGCGATGTGCCGGGCCACGCCGTTGAAGCCGTCCACCCACATCGTGCACATCGGGCACGGCTCGGTCTGCGCCTTGCCGTACATCAAGTGGTAGACGACCAGTTCACGTCCGGGCCCGGTGAACAGCCCACTCAGGCGCACGGTCCGCGCGGGCGAGTCGCCCTCGTCCAGATCGGCCGGGCCCTCCTCCAACTCGTAGTCCTCGACGAGGGGTCCGGGCGGCAGCCGGCGACGCCGCTCGGCGACGCGTTCGCCCTGCCGCATCAGCTCGATCTCGGCCTGCCGCAGCTCCTCGCGGGCGGCGGCGTGCTCGGGCGACTCTCCGGTGAGATTGGTCTGACGCATCGCTGTCCCCGCTTCCCGGCTCGTCTGCCGCCCGGTGGCCGCAGTCTGCTACGGCCCACACCGTACGTCCGCGTGCG
Organism: Streptomyces sp. HNM0575; assembly: GCF_012726265.1. Classification (GTDB taxonomy): domain Bacteria; phylum Actinomycetota; class Actinomycetes; order Streptomycetales; family Streptomycetaceae; genus Streptomyces. The sequence continues at coordinate 309,485 of NZ_JAASAG010000006.1, forward strand.
GCGCCCGCCCTGCACCGAAACGACCCGGAAGATCCGGAGGCCAAGTGCCGCGAGCCCTGCGGCAGTTCGGCCCCTGTGCCCGTGACGCCCCACTCCGGCGACCGGCTCCGGCAACCGACTCCCGCGCCCCGGCTCTCGCACCCGGGCGCCCGGCGTCGGACGTCAGCTGCGGCAGGGGCGCGGTCCTCCTGCGAGCGGCACGCCCGTGCGGCGGGCCTGGGCGACGGACGCGGCGGAGTCCTCGCTGCGCGCCGCCTCGGTCGGGATCTCGGGGTCGGCCGGGTCCGTGGGGCGGTCCGCGGGCGGCGTGTACCCCTCCAGGCGTGCGGTGCCCCAGACGTACGGATCGGCCTGCGCGCTGCCGAACGGCGACCAAGCGAGCCGCGTCTGACCGGTCTTGTCGTCGGTGTCGGAGTCGTAGACGAGGACGTTCACCGCGAACCGCTCGGGATCCGCGGCGGCCGGCAGCTCCCCGAGCGGGATCCTCGCCTCGACCGTGTAGCCCCGGTACGGGTCGCCCACCTTCGCCGCGACGCGCATTCCGGGCGCGGTCTTCGCGGCGGGCCCCTGGCGGTTGTCGGCGTCCCGCTCGGCGGCCGGGCCGCCGTCGCCGGCCGTGAACGGGAAGATGCCGGTCTTGAACGTGGTGGAGGTGTCGTCCCCGTCACCGCGCGGATCGAGCGCGATCTCGACGGAGTCGGTGCGCCAGTGCCTCTTCGCGTCGTCCTGCCCGAGGGCGGTCCCAGCCCGGTCGTCCACGACCGTGACCAGCACGAACAGGTCGTCACCGTGCCGGGACAGCTTCGCAGTCGCCGAGCAGTCGGCGTCCGGCACCTCGTCGCCCTCCCAGTGCCGCAGTCGCAACTCCGGCCCCGGGTACTCGCCTTCGCCCTCGACGCCGTTCAGCACGGGCGCGACGGCGACCTCGGGGACGGTCGTGGACGGCGCGGCCGGGTAGTCGGGCTGCGCGGCGTTGGCCAGCCACGGCAGGCCCACCTTCCGCGTCCACGCGCTGAACTCGGCGTACAGCGGCCGCAGTTCCTCCTGCTCGCGCACCCGCGCCCGTACGATCTCGCCCCGCTCCACCAGCACGCTGAACCAGTCCGAGTCCAGCTTCTCGGGGTCCGTGGGCACCTCGGGCGGCTGCGCGGCCCATCCCTGGGTGCGGTACATGCGCGACGCGTCCCGCTCGACCTGCGCCCAGGTCTTGCCGTGCCGCCGCGAGACGTGACCCGACCAGAAGCCGAGTACGGGCAGGCCGGTGTCGGGGTCGGTGCGGTGCTTCTCGGGCGCGTCCGGGCCGAGGAGATCCGAGAAGCTGTCGTTCTGGGAGAGCAGCCGGCGAGGCCGCCACGGCCTCAGACCCTCGCACGTCAACTGGTCCGGGAACGCCGTCACATCACCGGCCAGGAAGAACGCCTCGATCGCCAGCCGCGCCGACATCTGGTGCCCGCCGTGCTGGTTGAACGGGCGCGGATCCATCGTCACGACGGTGTGCGGCGTGATCATGCGGAACAGCCGGACGATGCGCTCCAGCGTGTCCTGCTCGTGCCAGATCCGCTCGGTCAGCGGTGCGGACAGCGTGTACCAGAAGTCCGGCTTGTCGAGGTAGAAGATGTTCTCGATGCCCGCGAGCGCGGTCGCGGAACGCTCCTCGTCCTCGCGCAGCATGCCCAGCGGCGCGCCCTCCTCGGGGCCGACCGCGTTGCCGCCGCCCTCACCCCGGGTGATGGTGACGACTCCCGTACGCACCCCGCGGCGCTCGTGCCACAGGCCGAACGTCGACAGACTGCCCGCCTCGTCGTCGGGGTGCGCGCTCACGAACAGCACGTCGTGGTGGGCGGGTCCGTGGCGGCCGCCGGGCTTGCGCCGCTCGTCCGCTCGCGCGGCCGGTGTGCCCGCCGCGTACGCCGCGCCCACCAGGCCGGAGGCCATGGCGGCCGTCACGCGCCGCCGGGAGGGCCCCGCCGCGCCGGATTTCCCGCTCGATTCGACCACGATGCAAACCGCCCTTTCCCGCCCACGGGCCTGAGACCTGCCGACCGTAACTCTTCGTCAACTCCCGCCCGCGGACAAGCCCTTTACGGGCCGAGGGGCCGTGCCGCCGCCGGCGGGCTAGCGTGAGGGCGTGACGCCGTTCATCTCTCCCGAGGGGCCGGGCTTCGCCGAGCTGGTCCGGCAGGCCCTGTCGTCCACGGAGCGCGGCTACGACCTGCTCGCGCCGAAATTCGACGGCAGCCCGTTCCGTACGCCGGACAACGTGCTGGACGCCACCGCTGAAGCGCTGCGCCGGACCGGTCCGTACGAGACGGGGCTCGATCTCTGCTGCGGCACGGGCGCCGGTGTGGACCGGGTGCTGCGGCGGGTGTGCGGCGGCACCGTCACGGGAGTCGACTTCAGCGGGGGCATGCTCGCCGAGGCCCGCCGTGCGGTGCCCGACGCGGAGTGGGTGCGCGCCGACGTCCGTGCGCTGCCGGCCCGCGAGGCCTTCGATCTGGCCGTCAGCTTCGGCGCGTTCGGGCACTTCCTGCCGCGTGAGCGGCCCGTGCTGTTCGCTCAGGTGCACGCGGCCCTGCGCCCGGGCGGCCTGTTCGCCTTTCCCGTCGCGGCACCACCGCGCGTCGGCTCGCTCCCGTACTGGACGCTGTGGGGCTTCGACGCCGCGATGCGGGTGCGCAACGCGCTCTGGCACCCCCGTTTCGTCATGTACTACCGCAGGTTCCGCCTCCCCGAGGTCCGCAGCGACCTCGTCGCCGCGGGCTTCACGGTCGCCACCCTTCCCCTGGAGTCCCTGGGCCGGCGGCCGGACGGCGCTCCCCGCTGCCGCCTGGTCCTGGCACGGCGCGGGGACTGAGCCCGCTCACGGAACCGGCCCGCTGAAAAAGGCTCCCGCATCGCCCGGGACATGAGGGGCCGCGGGACTGTCCGGCCGAGCGACATACACAGGACAGCTCCATCAGGGAAAGGGAAAGTCCGCTACAGAAGCCGGACAGGGAACAGGCCTTTCCTTGCACGCCGTCGAATCCGCGAAATACATTCGCCCCCATCGAGACGGGGGAAAACATGACACGAAACATGACGCGAGACATGACGCGCGAATTCGACGGCGCCGCACGAGCGACCCACTCTGTGGCGGACATCACGGAATGCGAGGGCATCGCATGCCGCGGCAGAAGTGAGACGCCGGGGCGTTCCCGGGGCCCTGCCGTGGCGGGGACCCGGTTCTGCTCGGCGTGCGCCCTGCGCCTGACGAGGGATCTGACGCGGCTGCCGCGCCTGTACGACGAGTGCGGAATGCTCCTCGGGGGCTCCGACGGACGGCTGCGCGAACGCACCTCCGGCGGCGGCTCGTTGCCCGGGATCCCCTTCAACACCGCGGCGGCCGAGGCCCGTTCCATGATCCTCGGGGTGCTGCGCTCCTGGGCCGGGCTGGTCGCCGCGGAGCGGGTCGTCGCGGGGCCCGGGGACACGGTGGCGGGCGTCGTCGAGTTCCTTGTCCGGCACGCCGGATGGCTGGCCGCACACGAGGCCGCGGGCGAGTTGTCCGAGGAGGTGGCGCGCGCGGTACGCCGGGCGCGGTACGTGGTCGACCCGCCCTCCGGCCGGGGCATGGGGGTCGGTACGTGCGTGGAGGCGGGCTGCGAGGGCGAGTTGACGGCGGTGGTGCGGATCGACCGCGCCGACGCCCCGGTCGAGATCGCCTGCGCCGCGGCGCCCTCGCACCGCTGGTCCGCGCAGCAGTGGATGGGGCTGACCCGGGGCACGTCTGCGGGGCGTCAGGTACGGCCGGAGGGCCCGGTGCGGGCGGAGGGCCCGGCGCTTCGGGCGCCCGCGGTGCGGTGGCTCAGCGCCCGGGACATCTCCCTGCTGTGGGGCGTCGCCTCCGGCAGCGTGTACCGGCACGCCAGCGAACAGCGGTGGCGGCGGCGCAGCGCCAAGGGCCGCACCTTCTACCACCAGGAGGACGTCCTGCGGTCCCTCGGGGCGCGCACCGGCGGGCGCTCCTGACGGACCGTCCCACGGGAACGAGCGGGCACGGCCTCGGCGCCGTGCCCGCTCTCCTTTTTTCCGGCGGATATGCGAGAGCTTGCGAAACCGCGCGGCGTCCACGCCCTGGCCAGCTGAAACCGCGTTGCACGCGCGGCGCGATTTAACCGTTCTCTGACCCGGCCCTGTCGCGGCTTTGAGAGAACGGCGTTGACATCTCCCGGCCCCTCGAAGAAGCTGTTCACTAACTTCCTCAGCACTGTGCCGGTTTACCGGGTCGGTTCAAGCGGTCGGTGCACCGGTCCATTGACCGTGAAGATTCTCCGGTTCGATTCTCGGCCGAGACGGCCGGCGGACCGTTCGGGAATTCCTCGTACGGGCCGTACGGTACGGCTCGAAGAAATCCCTGCATTTCCAGCGCGGCGCACCCACGGCGAACCGGGGTGCGCCGCTTCGGCGTTACCCCGCCGCCCGCCGGGCCGGCCCCGGCCCGGCCCGTACTCCCGCCGGGGCCGCCGTCCGGCAGCCACCACGACCTGCTCATGGCGCACGAGCGCCGGTCCGGCCCTCCCCGGACCCAACCGTCCCGACAAGGAGATGTGGATGCACAGCACGTTGATCGTGGCCCGGATGGAACCCGACTCGGCCGCGCAGGTCGCGAACCTCTTCGACGCGTTCGACGGCACGGAGATGCCGCACCGGATGGGGACCAGGCGCCGGCAGCTCTACTCGTACCGCGGCCTCTACTTCCACCTTCAGGACTTCGACGGCGAGGACGGCGGCGAGCGCATCGAGGAGGCGAAGACCGACTCGCGGTTCGTCGGCATCAGCAACGACCTGAAGCCGTTCATCACCGCCTACGATCCGGCCACTTGGCGCTCTCCCGCCGACGCCATGGCGCGGCGCTTCTATCACTGGTCCGCACGGTGACCGCGTCTCGTGGTCGGCGGGTCGTCATCACGGGGATCGGCGTCACGGCGCCCGGCGGTGTGGGCGTCAAGGACTTCTGGAGCCTGCTGACGGACGGCCGCACCGCCACCCGCCGCATCAGCTTCTTCGACCCGGGCCCGTTCCGCTCGCAGGTCGCCGCGGAGGCCGACTTCGACGCCGAACTGCTCGGGCTGAGCAGCCAGCAGATCCGGCGGATGGACCGGGCCGCGCAGTTCGCCGTGGTGACGGCGCGTGAGGCGGTGGCGGACAGCGGACTGGACCTCGCCGCCCTCGATCCGTACCGCACGGGCGTGACGGTCGGCAGCGCGGTCGGCGCCACCATGGGGCTGGACGAGGAGTACCGCACCGTCAGCGACAGCGGCCGGCTCGAACTCGTCGACCACACCTACGCCGTGCCGCACCTCTACAACTACCTGGTGCCCAGCTCCTTCGCGGCCGAGGTGGCATGGGACGTGGGCGCCGAGGGCCCCGCCACCGTGGTCTCCACCGGCTGCACCTCCGGGCTGGACGCGGTGGGCTACGCCACCGAGCTGGTCCGCGAGGGCTCCGCGGACGTCATGGTGGCCGGGGCGTCGGACGCGCCCATCTCACCGATCACGGTGGCCTGCTTCGACGCGATCAAGGCGACCACGTCGCGCAACGACGATCCGGAGCACGCCTCACGCCCCTTCGACCGCACCCGCAACGGGTTCGTACTGGGCGAGGGCGCGGCCGTGTTCGTCCTGGAGGAGCTGGAGAGCGCCAGACGCCGCGGCGCCCACGTCTACGCGGAGGTCGCCGGCTACGCCACGCGCAGCAACGCCTTCCACATGACCGGACTGCGCCCCGACGGACGGGAGATGGCCGAGGCGATACGCGTCGCCCTGGACGAGGCGAGGCTCGCTCCGGACGGCGTCGACTACGTCAACGCACACGGCTCCGGCACCAAGCAGAACGACCGGCACGAGACCGCCGCCTTCAAGCGGAGCCTGGGCGAGCACGCGTACAAGGTGCCCGTCAGCTCGATCAAGTCGATGGTCGGGCACTCGCTGGGCGCCATCGGCTCGATCGAGATCGCGGCCAGCGCGCTCGCGATGGAGCACGGAGTCGTGCCGCCGACCGCCAACCTGCACACGCCCGATCCCGAATGCGACCTGGACTACGTGCCGTTGACGGCACGTGACCGGCGGACCGACGCCGTCCTCTCCGTCGGCAGCGGCTTCGGCGGGTTCCAGAGCGCGATGGTGCTGGCCCGTCCCGAAAGGAGCGCGGCATGAACGGTGCTGCCGTCAGAACCGTGGTCACCGGTCTGGGCGTGGCCGCCCCCAACGGCTGCGGCACGGACACGTACTGGGCGTCGGCCCGCAAGGGGATCAGCGGCATCGGCCGCATCTCGCGGTTCGATCCCGCGCAGTACCCGGCCCGGCTGGCGGGGGAGATCGACGACTTCGCCGCCGAGGACCATCTCCCGGGGCGGCTGCTGCCGCAGACCGACCGGATGACCCGGATCGCCCTGGCGAGCGCGGACTGGGCGCTCGCCGACGCGGGCGTCGACCCGGGGGAGTTGCCCGAGTACGACATGGGCGTGATCACGGCCAGCTCCTCGGGCGGCTTCGAGTTCGGACAGCGCGAGCTCCAGGCGCTGTGGAGCAAGGGCGGCCGCTACGTGAGCGCCTACCAGTCCTTCGCGTGGTTCTACGCCGTCAACAGCGGCCAGATCTCGATCCGCAACGGCATGCGCGGCCCGAGCGGCGTGGTCGTCAGCGACCAGGCGGGCGGGCTGGACGCGATGGCCCACGCGCGGCGTCAGATCCGGAAGGGCACCGGCCTGGTGATCTCCGGGGCCGTGGACGCCTCGATCTGCCCGTGGGGCTGGGTCGCCCAGATGGCAGGAGGCCGGCTGAGCACGAGTGAGGACCCGGAGCGGGCGTATCTGCCCTTCGACGCCGCCGCGCGGGGTCATGTGCCGGGAGAGGGCGGGGCGCTGCTGGTCCTGGAGGACCTGGAGAGCGCCTGCGCCCGGGGGGTCCCGGCGGTGTACGGGGAGATCGCCGGTTACGGCACCACCCTGGACCCCCGGCCCGGCAGCGGCCGTCCCCCCGGGCTGACCAGGGCGATCGAGCTGGCGCTGTCCGACGCGGGCGCCGCCCCGGAGGAGATCGACGTGGTCTTCGCCGACGCGGCCGCGATACCCGAGCTGGACCGCGTCGAGGCCGAGGCGATCTCCCGCGTCTTCGGCCCGCGGGCCGTGCCGGTGACCGCGCCCAAGACCATGACAGGGCGCCTGTATTCGGGGGCGGCGCCGCTGGACGTGGCCGCGGCGTTCCTCGCCATGCGCGACGGAGTCGTCCCGCCCACCGTCGGCGTCAACCCCGACCCCGAGTACGACCTGGACCTGGTCGTCGAGGAGGAGCGCACCACGACGGTCCGCTCCGCCCTGGTGATCGCCCGCGGTCACGGCGGCTTCAACTCCGCGCTGGTGGCACGCGCCGTATGAACCGGCGCCCCGCCGTACGGGCAGGTCCGCGCCGTGACCGCCCCACCGAGATGAAAGGACAGCCATTCATGTCTGCCCACGAGTTCACCGTCGACGATCTGAAGCGGATCCTGCGCGAGGGTGCCGGCGCGGACGAGGGCGTCGACCTCGACGGAGACATCCTCGACACCGACTTCGAGTCGCTCGGTTACGAGTCGCTGGCGATGCTGGAGACCGGCGGCCGCATTGAACGCGAGTTCGCCGTGACGCTGGACGACGACACCCTGACCGAGGCCAGGACGCCACGCGCCCTGATCGACGCCGTCAACGGCCTGCTGGTGCCGTCCGGCGCGGCCTGACCCCGGGAGCGCTCCCGGAGCCCGCCCCCGCCCCCGCCGGTCGACCGGCGATGTCCCGGCGGGGGCGGCGCCGCGCCCGTTCCGCTTCCCGGGCCTTGCTACGGCCGCGCGCCCACCGACCGTACGGCTACGCGTAGTTCACCCGACGGGCCTTGCGCCTTCAGCCAACGCACCTTCAACCACGCGTAGTTCACCCAACGCGCCTTCAAACCACGCTCACCCACGCGTCGTTCACCCACGCGTCGTTCAGCCGCGCGTCGTTCACCCACGCAGTCAGGAGACAGCATGACGGAGCAGAATCGGAAGGTCGCCGTCGTCACGGGGGCCACCAGCGGCATCGGCCTGGAGACGGCCAGGCTGCTGGCCCGTCAGGACCACCGCGTCTTCCTCTGTGCCCGCACGGAGGACAGCGTGACCCGTACCGTCAAGGAGCTGGCCGGCGAGGGACTCGACGTCGACGGCGCCCCCTGCGACGTGCGTTCCGGCGAGGACGTCCACCGCTTCGTGCGGCAGGCCGTCGACCGCTTCGGCACGGTCGACGTGCTGGTCAACAACGCGGGCCGGTCCGGCGGCGGTGTCACCGCCGACATCGCCGACGAGCTGTGGTTCGACGTCATCGACACGAACCTCAACAGCGTGTTCCGGATGTCCCGCGAGGTGCTCAACACCGGCGGCATGCGGCACAAGGACCGCGGACGGATCATCAACATCGCCTCCACGGCGGGGAAGCAGGGCGTGGTGCTCGGCGCCCCGTACTCCGCGTCGAAGCACGGCGTCGTCGGCTTCACCAAGGCCCTCGGCAACGAGCTGGCTCCGACCGGCATCACCGTGAACGCCGTCTGCCCCGGCTATGTCGAGACGCCCATGGCCCAGCGCGTCCGCCAGGGCTACGCGGACGTATACGGCACGACCGAGGAGGCCGTACTCCAGAAGTTCGAGGGGAAGATCCCGCTCGGCCGCTACTCCACTCCCGAGGAGGTCGCCGGCCTGGTCGGCTATCTGGCCTCCGACACCGCCGCCTCCATCACCGCGCAGGCGCTGAACGTCTGCGGCGGCCTCGGCAACTTCTAGACAACCGCGGAGAAGAGGACCGATGACGAACCGCCAGGTCGAGCACGAGATCACCGTCGACGCCCCGGCCGCCGCCGTCTACCGGCTGCTGGCCGAGGTGGAGAACTGGCCCCGGATCTTCCCGCCCACCATCCACGTCGACCACATGGAGCGGGGCGAGGACGAGGAGCGCATACGGATCTGGGCCACCGCCAACGGCGAGGCCAAGAACTGGACTTCGCGCCGCACCCTCGACCCGCGGAAGCTGCGGATCACCTTCCGCCAGGAGGTCTCCAGCCCGCCGGTCGCCGCCATGGGCGGCACCTGGATCGTCGAGCCGCTGTCCGGCTCGGCCTCCCGGGTGCGGCTGCTGCACGACTACCGGGCCGTGGACGACGACCCCGACGGCCTGAAGTGGATCGACGAGGCCGTCGACCGCAACTCCCGCACCGAACTCGCCTCGCTGAAGCAGAATGTCGAACTGGCCCACGCCTCCGAGGAGATCACCTTCTCCTTCGAGGACACCGTCCGGATACAGGGCCAGGCCAAGGACGCCTACGACTTCATCGACGAGGCCGGGATGTGGGCCGAGCGGCTCCCGCACGTGGCGAGCGTCCGCCTGGAGGAGGACACCCCGGGGCTTCAGACCCTGGAGATGGACACCCGCGCGCAGGACGGCTCCACGCACACCACCAAGTCGTACCGCGTGACCTTCCCGCACCACAGGATCGCGTACAAGCAGGTCACGCTGCCCGCCCTGATGACGCTGCACACCGGCCTGTGGACCTTCAAAGAGGACGAGCACGGAGTCGAGGCCACCTCGCAGCACACCGTGGTCCTCAACACCGGCAACATCGCCCGCGTGCTGGGCGAGGAGGCCGGCGTCGCTGACGCCCGGGAGTACGTGCGCAACGCGCTCGGCGCCAACAGCCGCGCCACCCTCGGCCACGCGAAGGACTACGCGGAGAACAAGCGCTGACCATGGCCGCGCACTCAGTGGACACCGATGTGATCGTCGTGGGTGCCGGGCCGGTCGGGCTGATGCTCGCCGGGGAGCTGCGCACCGGCGGCGCGCGCGTGACCGTGCTGGAGCGGCTGGCCGAACCCACCACCGAGTCGCGGGCGTCGACCCTGCACGCCCGCACCATGGAGATCTTCGAACAGCGGGGCCTGCTCGACGAGTTGGGGACGGTGCCGCACGACACGGCCGGGCACTTCGGCGGGATCCGGCTGGACTTCGGCGGACTGGACAGCCCGTACCGGGGCCTGTGGAAGGTGCCGCAGGCCGACACCGAGCGGCTGCTGGGCAGTCGGGCCGCCGGTCTCGGCGCGGTCGTCAGGCGCGGTCACGAACTCGTGGAGCTGCGGCAGACCGAGTCCGGGGTCGAAGCCGAAGCGGCCGGCCCCGGCGGCACCGTACGGATCCGGGCCTCCCATCTGGTGGGCTGCGACGGTGAGAACAGCGCCGTACGGCGGCTGGGGGGCTTCCCCTTCCCCGGTACGGACGCGACGCGGGAGCTGCTCCGCGCCGACGTGGCCGGCATCGACGTGCCCGACCGCCGGTTCGAGCGCCACGAGCACGGCATGGCCGTCGCCCACCGCCGGCCCGACGGGATCACCCGGGTCATGGTGCACGAGTTCGGGAAGTCCGCCGCGGCACGTGCCGGGGAGCCGGAGTTCGCGGAGGTCGCGGCGGCGTGGGCGAGGGTCACCGGGGAGGACATCACCGCGGGCAGGCCGGTCTGGGTCAACGCGTTCGGCAACGCCCGCAGGCTGGCCGGGCATTACCGCGACGGCCGGGTGCTGCTCGCAGGGGACGCCGCCCACGTGCAGATGCCGGTCGGCGGCCAGGCCCTCAACCTGGGCCTCCAGGACGCCGTGAACCTGGGCTGGAAGCTGGCGGCGCAGGTGCGCGGCACGGCACCCGCGGGCCTGCTGGACAGCTACCACGACGAGCGGCACGCGGTCGGCAGCCGCGTGCTGGCCAACATCGAGGCGCAGGCGCTGCTGCTGCTCGGCGGCCCGGAGGTGGAGCCGCTGCGCGCGGTCGTGGCCGAACTGCTCGGCCACGACGAGGCGGTGGGGCATCTGGCCGGAATGATCAGCGGCCTGGACGTGCGCTACCCCGGCGAAGACGACGACCCGCTGGCCGGCCGCCGGGCGCCGTACTGGGAGCCGGCCGGCGGGGACGGGGCGGCCCGTACCGCGGAACTGCTGCGTACCGGGCGCGGGGTGCTGCTCGACTTCACCGCCGGTCTGTCGCCGGGGGCGGTCGCCGGCTGGGCGGACCGGGTCGGCATGGTGCCGGCCCCGGCGCCGCACGCCCCTGCGAGCGGGCCCCCGGCCGGGCCCGGCGGCAGGCCCGTCCGTGCGGTACTGATCCGCCCGGACGGCCACGTCGCATGGGCCGACTACGGCTCGGCACAGCTCGATACGGCACGACTCGGCTCGGCACGGCTCGATACGGGACGGCTCGATACGGCACTGCGCCGCTGGTTCGGTGCCCCGGCGCATGACCGGGCGGCCCCGGAGCCCGCGGCCGGGGTGTGAGAGAGCCCGGGCGGCCCGACCGCCGGGCGGCCGGTGCGCCTCGGTGCGCGTCGGTGCCTGTCGGTGCGCATCCGCGTGCCGGGCCCGGAATCCGAAGAGGGGATCCACTGATGGATGCTGCATGCGACGCCGAGGTCGTCGTCGTCGGCGCGGGGCCGACCGGGCTCATGCTCGCCGGGGAGCTGCGCCTCGCCGGGGTCGAGGCCCTGGTGCTGGACCGGCTGACCGAACCGACCACGGAATCAAGAGGGCTGGGCTTCACCCCGAGAACCATGGAGGTGTTCGCACAGCGCGGCCTGGCCGGCAGGTTCGACGAGCTGGACGCCCCGTTGCAGACCGCCACCCGCGGGCACTTCGGCGGACTGCCCCTGGACTTCGGGGTGTTCCCCGAGGCCCATCCGGCGGTGATGAACCTGCCGCAGGTGCACACCGAGACGATGCTGCGCGGCTGGGTCGCGGAGCTCGGCTGCGACATACGCCGCGGACACGAGGTCGTGGGCCTGGAGGACACCGGCGAGAGCGTCCAGCTCCAAGTCGAAGGCCCAGAGGGGCCGTTGCTGCTGCGTACGCGCTACGTCGTCGGGTGCGACGGCGGCCGCAGCACGGTCCGCGGGCTGGCCGGTTTCGACTTCCCCGGCACTCCCGCCACCCTTGAGCTGTTCCTGGCCGACGTGCGCGGCTGCGGCATCCGGCCGCGCTTCATCGGCGAGTGGCTGCCCGGCGGGGTCGCGATGTCGGCTCCCATCGGCGACGGGGTGGACCGGGTCGTCGTGTGCGAACGGGACACGCCTCCCGGGCGGCGCACCGAGCCCCCCGAGTTCAGCGAGGTGGCCGCCGGCTGGCAGCGGCTCACCGGAGAGGACATCAGCCACGGCGAGGCGCTGTGGGTGAGCGCCTTCGGCGACGCCACGCGCCTCGCGACGGAGTACCGCAGGGGGCGCGTGCTGCTCGCCGGGGACGCCGCGCACGTGCACCTCCCCGCGGGCGGTCTCGGCATGAACACCGGCATCCAGGACGCCTTCAACCTCGGCTGGAAGCTCGCCGCCGTGGTACGCGGACGGGCCCCGGGCACGCTGCTGGACACCTACCACGACGAGCGGCACGCGGTGGGCAGACGGCTGCTCGGCAACACCCGCGCCCAGGGCCTGCTCTTTCTGGGCGGCACCGAGATGCAGCCGCTCCGCGACGTACTGGGCGAGCTGACCGAACACGAGGTCGTGCACCGGCACTTGGCCGGCATGGTCAGCGGACTGGAGATCCGCTACCCCATGGGTCCCGGCGACCACCCGCTGCTCGGGCTGCGCATGCCCGACCTCGAACTCGTCGGCGAGACGGGGACGACCACGGTCTTCCCGCTGCTGCGCACGGGGCGCGGCCTGCTGCTGGACCTCGGCGACGACGAGTCCGTACGGCGGTCCGGGCGGCCGTGGGCGGACCGGGTGGACGTGGTCACCGCCAAGGCGGCCGCCGGTGCCGGCTCGACGGGTCCGCGGGTGGACGCCGTGCTCGTACGGCCCGACGGGCACGTGGCCTGGGCCGCGCCCGGCGGTGACGAGGGACCGGCCGACGCGCTGGGCCGCTGGTTCGGCCCGCCTGCCGCCGAGGCGGCCTGAGCGAAGGGGAGCACATGTCACACGACGCGGCGTCACCGCGACGGCTCGCCGACCGGATGGACGTCCGGGACCTCGTCGACCGCTATCTGGCCGGTCTGGACGAGGCGGAGTTCGACGACGCCTGGGCGCGGTCGTTCTTCACCGAGGGCGGCAGGTTCGAGTTCGCGATGGGCGGTCACGAAGGAGCGGCCGGCATGGCCGAGTTCACCGCCGCGATGATGGGCAAGTGGCGGCGGACCCACCACATGGCCGCGGGCCACATCGTGGAGGTCGACGGGGACCGGGCGCGGGTGAGGGGAAACCTGCTCGCCACCCACCTGCACCCGCGAGAGGCCGCACCGGACGGCCCGTCAGGACGGCCGGCTTCGCGGGAGACCTCCGCGGCGGCGCCCGAGCCCTTCCAGACGGGGGACCGCTTCGAGGGCGAGGCGGTGCGGACCGAAGCCGGCTGGCGCTTCGCGCGGCTCGCGTTCGAGGTGATCTGGACCCGCGGCACACCGCCGGTGCGCGCCGCCATCCACGACAGCTGAAGGCGATTCACATGCGGACTCTCATCGCGGTCGCACCGCTGACCGCTCATCTGTATCCCAGCATCCCGCTGGCGTGGGCGCTCCAGAGCGCAGGGCACGAGGTGCGGGTGGCCTCCAACTCCGGCCTGGTCGGGCAGATCACCGCGGCGGGCCTCACGGCGGTAGGGCTCGGTGAGCGCAGCTCGCCGCCCCCGCCCGTCACCGACGAGCAGCTGGAGCGCTTCGGCGACGCCCTCGGGTTCGAGGCCGGCTCCGACTCCGACCAGCTCTGGCGGGCCATCGGCTACTACATGGTGGCCGCCAAGACGCGGTACCACCCGGACGAGGAGGGACGGCAGGAACTCGCCGACAACCTCGTCGGGGCCGCCCGCGACTGGCGACCGGACCTGGTGATCTGGGATCCCGCGTGCCCCGTCGGGGCGGTCGCGGCCCGCGAGTGCGGCGCCGCCTCCGCCCGGATGATGTGGGGACCCGACTACATCGGCTGGCTCCGCGGGCGCCTCGTCGAACGAGCCGGCGATCCGGCGTCCGCCGCGAGTCCGGAGACGGATCCGCTGGCCGAGCTTCTGGCGCCGGTCTTCGGCCGGTTCGGCCACGGCTTCTCCGAGGAGCTGCTGTTCGGCGACTTCACCATCGACCCGCTGCCCCCGCTGCTGCCCCGGCGCGAGGGGCTGCGCCGGATCCCGATGCGCTGGGTGCCCTACACCGGGGCGGCCCCCGTGCCGGAGTGGCTGTCGCGGCCGCCGTCGCGGCCCCGGGTGTGCCTGTCGCTGGGCGTCACAGGACGTACGGTCCACGACGGCCCGGACGCCCGGGTCATGGCCGCCTTCGAGGCCGTGGCCGGCATGGACGTCGAGGTGGTCGCCACGGTCGACGCCGGTCAGCTGGGCGAGGACCCGAAGGTCCCCGGCAACGTGCGGATCGTCGACTACCTTCCGCTCACCCAGCTGATGCCGACCTGCTCGGCCGTCATCCACCACGGCGGCTTCGGCACGTTCTTCGCGGCGGCCGCGCACCGGGTGCCCCAGATGATCGTGATGGAGGAGCTGGGCAGCGCGCTCAACAGCACCCGGTATCTGGAGGCCAGGGGCGCGGGCATGGCCCTCCACAGCGACGGGCTGACCGCGGCGCAGGTGGGCGGCGGACTCTCCAGGATGCTGACCGAGCCGTCGTTCCAGCGGGGGGCCGCGGCCGTGTACGCCGACATGACCGCCGCCCCCGGGCCCGGCGAGATCGTTCCGGTCCTGGAGCGGATGGCCGCGCAGTACGGTGCGGGTCGCGGTGCCGGTGCCGATCGCGGTGCCGGTGCCGGTGCCCGCGCCCACGCCCGCTCAAGTACCGGCGGCTGAACCGGACATGGACGTACAGGAGACCCGGGTGCCGGGCGCGTTCGTGTTCACGCCGAAGCAGATCCGCGACGAGCGGGGCGCCTTCTTCGAGGCGTTCCGCTGCGACCAGGTCGAGGAGGCCACGGGGCGCCCGTTCCGGCCGGAGCAGATCAACTACTCGGTGTCCCGGCGGAACACCCTCCGCGGCGTACACGGGGTGTCCGTACCGCCGGGGCAGGCGAAGTACGTGACGTGCGTGCGCGGGACGCTCCGCGACATCGTTGTGGACCTGCGGGTGGGCTCACCCGCCTTCGGCGCGCACCAAGTGACCCTGCTGGACGCCGAGTCGGGGCGGTGCGTGTACGTGCCGGAAGGGGTGGGGCACGGATTCCTCTCGCTCACCGACGACGCCTGCATCTGCTACGTGGTCTCCACGCGGCACGTGCCCGGCACGCAGATCGACATCGACCCGCTCGACCCCGAACTGGCGCTTCCGTGGGGGTTCGGCGAACCGCCGCTGATGTCGGAGAAGGACGCGAAGGCACCGGGAGTGCGTGCGGCGCTCGCCTCGGGGCTGCTGGCCCACTGGAACGACGTGCGCTGATCCGGGACGCGTACGCGGCGGCGCCACGCGCCGGGCGAGAACGGCCGGTTCTTGACCTCAACTGAACTTGAAGTTCTACGGTTTCGTCGTCCACAGACGACGCAAGGAGATTTCTTTGGGTACCGACACCGGTACGGCGGCAGCACCGCGGGCGACGCGAAGGGAATGGCTGGGGCTGGCGGTCCTCGCACTTCCCACCATGCTCATCGCCATGGACCTGACGGTGCTGCACCTGGCACTGCCCACCCTCACCGCCGATCTGCGGCCCGGCAACACGCAGTTGCTGTGGATCGTGGACATCTACAGCTTCCTCATCGCCGGCTTCCTCATCCCCATGGGCGCGATCGGGGACAGGATCGGCCGCCGGCGGCTGCTGCTCATCGGCGGGGCCGCGTTCGGAGTGGCCTCGGTGCTCTCGGCGTTCGCGGTCAGCCCGGCGATGCTGATCGCCGCACGGGCGCTGCTGGGCATCGCCGGCTCCACGCTGATGCCCTCGACGCTGTCCCTGATCCGCATCATGTTCCAGGACCCGAGGCAGCAGGGCACCGCGATCGGCGCGTGGACGGGCTTCTTCGGCCTCGGAACGGTGATCGGGCCGCTGGTCGGCGGCACCTTCCTGGAGCTCTTCTGGTGGGGTTCGGTCTTCCTGCTCGGCGTCCCGGTCATGCTGCTGCTGATCGTGCTGGGCCCGCGGCTGCTGCCGGAGTACCGGGACGAGTCGGTCGCATGGCCCGATCTGCTCAGCGCCGTCATGTCCGTCGCCGGCGTCCTCGCCCTGATCTTCAGCCTCAAGCGGATCGCGGCGGACGGCCTGAGCCCCGAGTCGGGCGTCGCCATCGTGGCCGGCGTGGTGCTCGCCGCGCTCTTCCTCCGCCGCCAGCGCCGCCTCGAACAGCCCCTGGTGGACCTCGGGTTGTTCCGAAACGGCCTGTTCGGCACCGCACTCGGCATGCTGGTGCTCGCCACCCTGCTCCAGGCCGGATCGCAGTTCCTGGTCATGCAGTACCTCCAGCTCGTACGGGGCCTGACCCCGATCCAGGCCGGGCTGTGGTCGCTGCCCATCACGGTCGGAATCACCATCGGCGCCTTCGGGGGGCCGGCGCTCGCCGGACGCATGAGGCTGAGCAGCCTGCTAGCCACGGGCCTCGTGGTCTCCGCGCTCGGCATGGCGCTGGTCACCCGGGTCGACGGCCCCTCCGACCTGGTGCTCGCCGTGGCGGGGACCGCCGTCATCGGCCTCGGGCTCGGGCCGATGGTCGCGCTCGGCACCGGACTGATCGTGGGAGCGGCACCGCCCGAGCGGGCCGGCGCCGCGTCCGCGATGGCCTCGACCGGCACCGAGCTGGGCAGCGCGCTGGGCGTCGCGGTGATCGGCAGCGCCGCCTTCGCGGTCTACCGGGGGAACCTCTCCGACAGACTCCCCGAGGGCCTGCCGGCCTCCGTCGGCGAACAGGCCAAGAACACCCTCGCCGAGGCGGTCGACGTCGCCGGCAGGCTGCCGGCCGCCGACGGCTCCCGGCTGCTGACGGTGGCGCGTGACGCGTTCGTACACGGCCTCCAGACGACGGCGGTCGGCGGTGCCGTGCTCGCCTTACTGCTGGCCGTGGTGGCCACGACCATGCTCCGCAACGCCCGGATGCCGGGCCCCCCGCCGTCCGCGGAAGCGGACGACGGGGCGAAGTCCCTTGAGAAGGCGGATAATTGACGATGCCGGAGACCAACTCCGGCGCCGGCCCGGCCCAGACCCCCGTGGGGGTCTGGGCCGGTGTCGTGCGCCACGACGGCCAGAGCGACCCCTACACCATCTCCTTCGCCCCGGACGGGACGATCGCGCTGCGTACGCCCGTCACCGTGGGCACCGGGACCTGGGCAGCCGGGCAGGCGGGGCGGTTCACCTACGAACTCACCGAGACCCTCACCCCGGCGAGCGGCCAGGCGGGGCAGATACAGGCCCACGTCGAGGCCCACCTGGACGGGGCCGCGCACACGGGAGTCGGCAGCGCCCGCATCCACACCCCCGACGGCACGCTGGTGCACACCACGACCGCCGAGTCCGCCGGTGAACGGATCGGTGACGAACCGGCCGTCTGGCACGACGTCGTGAGCCTCGGTGCGCCG
This sequence comes from Streptomyces sp. HNM0575, assembly GCF_012726265.1. Classification (GTDB taxonomy): domain Bacteria; phylum Actinomycetota; class Actinomycetes; order Streptomycetales; family Streptomycetaceae; genus Streptomyces. The sequence continues at coordinate 327,030 of NZ_JAASAG010000006.1, forward strand.
ATCCGCGGGCGCACCCTCCACCGCGGGGACGACGGATTCGAGGAGGCCTGCTCGGGCTGGCTGCTCACCGTCGAGCACCGTCCCGCCGCTGTCGTGGTGGCGGCCGACGCCGGCGACGTGGCCGCAGCCGTGCGGTTCGCCGCCACGGCGGACCTGCCGGTCGCGGTGGAGTCGACCGGCCACGGCAAGTCGGTGCCCGCCGACGGCGCGGTGTTCGTGTCGACCCGGGAGATGCGCGAGCTGTCGGTCGACCCGCGGGCCCGAACCGCCCGCATCGGGGCGGGACTTCGCTGGGGCGAGGTGGTGGACGCCGCCGCCGAACACGGACTGGCGCCGCTGTGCGGCTCCTCCGAGCAGGTCGGGGTGATGGGCTATCTGACCGGCGGCGGACTGCCGATGGCCTGCCGTACGTACGGATTCGCCGCGGACCACGTCCGCTCCCTGGAACTGGTCACGGCCGACGGCCGGATCCGTACGGTCTCCCCGGACCAGGACCCCGACCTGTTCTGGGCGGTGCGGGGCGGCACGAGCAACTTCGGCGTGGTGACCTCGGCCGAGATCGACCTGGTGCCGCTGCGGAGCGTCTACGGCGGCGAGCTGCGCTACCCCGCCGAGGACCCCGCGCACGCGGCGCACGTCGTGCGCTCCTATCTGGCCTGGGTCAAGGAGCAGCCGGACGGGATGTCGTCCTCGGTGACTCTGCTGCGGCTCCCGGACGTGCCGCAGCTGCCCCGCGAACTGCGCGGCCGGTCGATCGTGCAGGTGCACATCGTCCACGTCGGCGACGAGGCACAGGGCGCCCGGCTGGTGGAGCCGCTGCGCGCGCTCGGGCCCGAGAAGGACACCTGCGCCTCGATGCCGTACTCGCGGATCACCGAGCTGCACCAGGACCCGAAGCACCCGGTCAGGGTGCACTTCCGCAGCGCGCTGCTGTACGAGCCGGACGACGCGGCAGTGGAGACGCTGGTCTCGTTCATCGATCCGGCGGTGCCCGAAGGGCCGTTCCCCGGCATCGAGTTGCGCCACCTGGGCGGTGCGCTGAGCCGGCCGCCCGCACGTCCGCACTCGGTGGGCATCAGGGACGCCGCGTTCCACATGTGGATGCGGATGCCGGCCCCCGCCGAGCAGGCGGACGCCGTGCGCAGGGCCGCCGACCGCGTACTGGAACGGCTGCGGCCCTGGGACACCGGCGGCCTGCTGCCGGGGTTCCTCTACGAGCACGACTCCGGTCCCGAGCGGGTCCGGCGGGCCTACTCGGAGCCGGACCACCGGCGGCTGACCGCGCTGAAGGCCGAGTACGACCCGCACAACCTGTTCCGCGTCAACCACAACATCCCGCCCGTCCTGGACGGCGCCTGAAAGGGGAACAACCGGCATGTCACTCGCAACGGAGACACAGGCCGCGACGGACGAGGTCGCCAAGCTGGCCGGGGCGCAGGCCGCGCAGGCCGACACCGAGCGCAGGGTGAGCCCGGACGTGATACGGGCGGTCGTGGACGCCGGCTTCGCCCGCTGGCGGGTGCCGTCCCGCTGGGGCGGCGCCGAGCGCAGCCACAAGGAGCTGACCGCCGCGGTGGCGAGGCTCGGTGAGGAGTGCCCCTCGACGGCCTGGCTCGCCAGCGTCGCCGCCTACGCCGCCCGGTACGTGGCCTGCCTGCCCGAGCAGGGCCAGGCCGACGTCTGGGCGGAGGGTCCCGACACGCTGGCGGCGATCGTCTTCAAACCGCTGGGCAAGGCGGACGAGGTGGAGGGCGGGTTCCGGCTCTCCGGTTCGTGGACGTACGTCAGCGGCGTCGACCACTTCGACTGGGCGCTGCTGACCGGTCCCGCGCCCGGCCCGGACTCCGGCGGTCAGCCGATGAGGCTCTTCGCGGTGCCGCGGCGGGACTACACGTACGAGGACACCTGGACCTCCCTCGGGATGCGCGGCACCGGCAGCCACACGCTCGTACTGGACGACGTGTTCGTGCCCGCGCACCGTGTCTGTCTGCGCGAGGACGCGATGCGCGGAGCGATGGTGGGGCATCCGGGACACACCCAGCTGTCGAACCCGGCGGTGAGCGGGCTGATGTTCGTCGCTCCCGTACTGGGCGCCGCGCGCGGTGCTCTCGGAATCGCGCAGCAGCTCGTGGCGGTCGCCCCGACCGGTCCCCGGGCCGCCGCCGGCCAGCCGTACCAGGTGGACTTCGCCAGGGCCGCCGGAGAGATCGATGCGGCGCAGCTGCTGCTGGAGCGGGCCGCCGCCGTCGCGGACGGCGACGCCGTGCCGCCCGAGCTGGCGAACCGCAACCGCAGGGACTGCGCGCTGGCGCTGGAGATGCTGGTCGCCGCGACCGACCGGCTGCTGAGGATCGGCGGGACCAGGGCGCAGGACGACGCACACCCGATGCAGCGGTACTGGCGGGACGTGCGCTCGGTCGCCAGCCACGCCGTCATGCAGTTCGAGCCCGCGGGCCTCGCCTACACCCTCGGTCTTCAGGGCCTCGTGGGGCCGACCTGACCGGACCGACGGGACCGCCGGGACCGCCGGGACCTACGGGACGGGACCGCCGGGACGGGACCGGCCGACCGGCCAACTGACCGATGTGACGGGCCCGTTCGGCCCGTTCGGCCCGAGCGACGTGCCCGTCCCGCCCGGCCGACCGGCCGGGGCGACCTGAAGGAGAGCAGCGAATGATCTTGGTAACGGGAGCCACCGGGCACGTCGGCAGGCCCCTCGTGAACGAGCTGCTGCGCGCCGGCCGCAAGGTGCGGGCGCTCAGCCGCGAACCCGCCACCGCCGGCCTGCCCGACGAGGTCGAGGCGGCCGCCACCGCCGAACTGCCGCTGGACGGCGTCACCTCGGTCTTCTTCGTCACCGCCGCGTTCCCGGGAGGCACGGCCGAGCCGATCGCCCGGATGAAGGCGGCCGGGGTCCGCCGCATCGTCGCCCTGTCCTCGTACTCGGTCCTCGACGACGACCCGAAGAACATGATCGGCGTGAAGCACCGCGATCTGGAGCGCCAGATCCGGGAGGCCGGTGTGGAGTGGACGTTCCTGCGTCCCGCCGGCGGGTTCGCGGCGACCGCCCTGGAGTGGGCGGAGCACATCAGGAACGAGGGCGTGGCCCGTTCGCCCTTCGGGGACGCGCGGACCGCCCCCGTACACGAGCGCGACATCGCGGCCGTGGCCGCCCGCGCGCTGCTGACCGATGAACTCGTCGGCGAGGCACCGCTGTTCAGCGGGCCGGAGTCGCTCAGCTACGCCGACCGGGCACGGATCATCGGCGAAGTGACCGGCGAGCCCGTGCGGTTCGAAGAGCTCACGCACGACGAGGCGCGGCAGGAGTGGCTGCGCGCCGGTGTCCCCCCGCACGCCGTGGAGGCGCGGCTGCGGATGTTCGAGAAGCTGGTCGGCCGCCCGCACGAGATCTCACCGGTCGACCCGTTCCTGGGCAGGCCCGGGCTGAGCTTCGCCCGGTGGGTGGCCGACCACGCCAACACATTCCGAAAGGTGACGTCATGATTCTGATATCGGGAGCCACGGGCAACGTCGGCGGCGAGCTGCTGCGGCAGCTTCACGCGGAAGGGACCGCGGTACGGGCGCTCACCCGGGACCCGTCGCGGGCCCGCTTCCCGGCCGGAGTGGACGTGGCCGAGGGCGACTTCGGCGCCCCGGAGTCGCTGGCCGAGGCCTTCTCCGGGGCGGAGTCCGCCTTCCTGATGATGTCCTCGAACCAGACCGCGGTGCTACGGGAGGCGGCACGCGCCGGAGTGCGGCGGATCGTGCTGCTGTCCACCATGGCCGTGGAGACCCGCCCGGAGTCCCTGATCGGCAGGCTGCACCTGGAGGCCGAACGTGCCGTAACGGAGTCCGGGCTGGAGTGGACGTTCCTGCGTCCGGGCCAGTTCGCCTCCAACACCCGTGCCTGGCGCGCCCAGATCGCGGCCGGCGACGTGATCCGTACGCCGTTTCCCCGGGTGGGCCTGCCCGCCGTTCACACCGGCGACATCGCGTCCGTCGCCCGGACCGCGCTCACCCGGGAGGGGCACGCGGGCGCCGCCTACTCGCTCACCGGCCCGGAGCCGGTAACGCCCGTCGAGCAGGTGGCGGCGATCGGCCGGGCCATCGGCCGGGAGCTGCGGCACGAGGAGATCACCGCGGAGCGGGCCGCGGAGGAGATGGCCGCGCACATGCCGCCCGAAATCGTCGCCGCCACCCTGGAGTTCGTCGGCAGCCCCACCGAGGCGGAGACCCGGGCACAGCCCACGGTCGAGAAGGTGACGGGCGAGCCGGCGAGGACGTTCGCGGAGTGGGCGCGCGACAACGCCGACTCGTTCCGCTGACGTCCCGTGAAGGAGGCGCCCGGTGAAGGAGGCGCCCGGCAGAGGGGCGTCCGGCAAGAGGGGCGCGCTACGAAGGAGACGCCCGGTGAAGGGGACGCCCGGTGAAGGGGACGCCCGGTGAAGGGGGAGGACGCACGTGAAGGCTTTGGTCCTGGGCGGGAGAGCCGGCAGCCGCCCGCAGCTGATCACGCACACCTCGGGCGGCCGCCCGCCGGTCACGCCGGTGCCGTACGGGACCGCCCGCCGGCACGCCGTACGCGCCGCCTGCCGGCAGAGGGCACGACAGTGCTGACCCGGCGCGGATTCCGCGACGTACTGGGCTGCTTCGGCACCGGAGTCGTGCTGGTGACCGCGGAGTCGGGCGGCGGACCGGTCGGCATGGCGGTGAACTCCTTCACCTCCGTCTCGCTCGATCCGCCTCTGATCGCGTTCTGCGCCGCGCTGACCTCGACCACGTGGCCGTCCATCCGCGCCACGGGCGGCTTCGCCGTCTCGATCCTCAGCGACGCGCAGGAAGAGGTCTGCCGGACCTTCTCCGCACGCGGCACGGACCGGTTCGCCGGCCGGGACTGGGCCAGGACCCCCGCCGGACGTCCCGTGACGGCGGACGGACTCGGCTGGCTGGACTGCCGGATCAGGACGGTCCAGGTCGAGGGGGACCACGAGCTGGTGATCGCCGAAGCAGTGGACTGGTCAACCGGCGCCGACGCGCGGCCGCTGATCTTCCACTCCGGCCGCTACGCCAGCCTCAGCGAGCGAACACATGCGAAATGACGCCGACCGTCGGTGAGTTGGAGGATTCTGTGCTTCTGGTGACCGGAGCGACCGGGAACGTCGGCCGCAATGTCGTCGGCCGCCTGCTGGCCGCGGGTGCGGCCGTACGCGCACTGACCCGCGACCCCGCGGCCGCCCGGCTGCCGGCGGGTGCCGAGGTGGCGGCCGGCGACCTCGCACGGCCCGAGACGGTGGAGCCTGCGCTGAAGGGCGTCTCCGCGCTGTTCCTGTTCCCCTCGCCGGGTACGGCCGGGCCGGTCCTGCGGGCCGCGAGAGAACTCGGGGTACGCCGGGTCGTCATGCTCTCCTCGTCCGCCGTCGGGTACTCCGGCGAAGGCGCCGACAACTCCGTCGTCGCCTACCACCGGGAGATCGAGCACCAGGTGGAGGACTCCGGGCTGGAGTGGACCGTCGTCCGGCCTGGCGCGTTCGCCGCCAACACCCGGCAGTGGGCACCGCAGATCCGAGCGGAGGGCGTGGTGCGCGGCCCGTTCGCGGAGGCCGAGATGTCGCTCGTCGACGACCGCGACATCGCGGACGTCGCCACCCGCGCGCTGCTCTCGGAGGGGCACTCGGGCGCGAAGTACACGCTGACGGGGCCGGAGTCGCTCACCCAGGCCGAGCAGGCACGGCGGATCGGCGAGGCCCTCGGACGTCCCGTGCGGTACGAGGAGGTGCCGCCGGATGTCGCACGCGAGCGGATGATCCGCGATCGGGTCCCGGCCGACATGGTGGAGATGACCCTCAAGTTCCAGGCGGGGCTCGTCGGTGTGCGGGCGCAGGTCACCTCGACGGTCGAGGACGTCACCGGCAGGCCCGCGCGCACCTTCGACCAGTGGGCGGCCGACCACGTGGCCGACTTCCGGTAGCGGCGGCGGGAGCGGCAGTCCCGGACACGGCGGGGCGGGCCCGGGCCCGGGGTCGGGGCCGGGCCACGGGGCCCGGTGCTGCTCCGGCTCCCCGGGCGAAGTCCCGCTCCGGCGCCCATCGTTGATCGCTCCCCCTGGCGACTGCCCGGCGACGAGCGCCTGTTTCCAGTTCTACGGCGGATACGAGAGGTCTCCCCATGCCAGATGTGATCATCGCCGGCGCCGGCCCGACCGGGCTGATGCTCGCCTGCGAGCTGCGGCTTGCCGGCGTGGACGTGGTGGTGCTGGAACGGCTCGCGGAGCGGAGCGGCGAGTCACGCGCCGGCGGCCTGCACGCCCGGAGCGTGGAGCTCTTCGACCAGCGCGGGATCGTGGACCGCTTCCTCGCGGCAGGCAGGCAGGGGCCGTTCGCGCACTTCTCGTTCATACCGCTGTCCATCGGTGACCTGCCGACGAGACATCCGTACGCGCTCGCCGTCCACCAGTCACGGGTCGAGCGGCTGCTGGAGGAGCGTGCGGCCGAACTGGGCGTACGGCTGCGCCGCCCCGCGGAGGTGACCGGTCTGCGGCAGGACGGGACCGGCGTGGAGGTGGAGTTCGCCGGGGACGGGGGCACCGAGCGGCTGCGAGCGGACTATCTGGTGGGCTGCGACGGCGGGCGCAGCGCCGTACGCAAGCTGGCGGGCATCGGCTACCCCGGCACACCGGCCACGGTGACCGCGCTGCTCGGCGACGTGAAGCTCACCGACCCTCCCGCCGGGATCGTCTTCGGCGCCGAGGGCCGCCGGGAGCACGGCTCCTTCATGATCTTCGAGGCCGACCGGCCCGGCATGCACCGGCTGATCACCATGGAGTTCGGCAAGGTCACCAGCAGGGACGCCCCGGTGACTCTGGAGACGCTTCGCGAGGCATGCGTCAGGATCGCCGGCACCGATTTCGGCATGCACAGCCCGCACTTCCTCAGCAGCTTCAGCGACGCCGCCCGGCAGGCCGACAGGTACCGCGAGGGACGGGTCCTGCTGGCCGGGGACGCCGCGCACATCCACTTCCCCTCCAGCGGGCAGGGGATGAACCTGGGATTGCAGGACGCCTTCAACCTCGGCTGGAAGCTCGCCGCGGTCGTCCGCGGGCAGGCGCCCGGGGAGCTGCTGGACAGCTATCACGCCGAACGGCACCCGGCCGCCGAGCGCATGCTCGTCAGCACCCGTGCGCAGACCGCCCTCTGGCGACCGGACGCGCAGACCGACGCGCTGCGCGAGGTGTTCGGCTCGCTCGTCGAGTCCGAGGAGGTCAACCGGCGGCTGGGCGGCGCCTGCACACAGCTCGACCTCCGCTACCCGATGGGCGACGGGCATCCGGCCCTGGGACGCCGTATGCCCGACCTCGACATCAAGACGCCCTCCGGGCATGCACGCGTCTTCGAGCTGCTGCACGAAGCGCGGCCCGTGCTGCTCGACTTCTCCGGACGGGCCGGGCTGCGTACCGCACTCGACGGCTGGACGGACCGGGTCGACCTCGTCGAGGCGGAGTGCCAGGACGAGCACTGGACTTACCCGGTGATCGGCGAAGTGCCGGCCCCCGAGGCCGTTCTGCTCCGGCCCGACGGCCATGTCGCCTGGGCCGCGCCGACCGCGCCGACCGCGCCTACGGCGCCGACAGCCCCGACCCTGCCGACCGCGCCCGCCGGCGCGGACGCCGCGGAGACCGCCGACGGCCTCAGGTCCGCGCTCACCCGGTGGTTCGGCCCTCCGCACGGCGGCTGACCGGGAGCAGGAAGCCGGAGCCCGCAGCGAGCCGCAAGCCCCCTCGCGGACGAGGGGCGGCCCCCATGGAGCCCCGTCCCAGACAAAGACCCCTCGCGGACGAAGACCCGTCGCAGACAACCCGACGTGCCATGAACAGGGCCCGACAGCGCCCACGTTGATAGGAGAACCGCTTGTCCACGGATGAACAGACGCAGCCCGCGATCACCGGATTCCCCCCGGAGTTCGCCACGTTGATGCAGCTCGGCGACCTGGTGACCCCCATGGCCGTACGGGTGGCCGCGCACCTGCACCTGGTCGACCACATCCAGAACGGAGCCCACGACGTCGAGTCGCTCGCGAAGCTGACCGACTCGCACCAGGACACGCTGCGGCGGCTGATCCGGCACCTGGTCGCCATCGACGTGCTGGAGGAGTCCGCGCCGGACCACTATGTGCCCACCGCCCTGGGCGAGTTGCTGGCACACGGCCACCCGCTGACCCAGGTCGGCTGGCTGGACCCGGACCACATGATCGGGCGGGCCGACCTCTCTCTCGTCCACCTCTTCGACGCGGTCCGCGGGGGCGGCTCCGTCTACGGGCAGCGCTACGGCAGGGAGTTCTGGGACGACGTCTCGGACGACGCGGTCCTCGGCGCCACCTTCTACGACCTGATGGCGAACGGTCAGAAGACCATCTTCAGCGAGGTCGTGAAGCAGCGCGACTGGTCCGGTGTGCGCCGCATCCTCGACGTGGGCGGCGCCGACGGCGACCTGATCGCCGCCGTCCTGGCGAAGGAGCCCGGGATCAGCGCCACCCTGCTGGAGCTTCCCGGCCCCGCGGCCCGCGCGCGGGCGAGGTTCGAGGAGGCGGGACTGACCGGCAAGGCCGACGTGGTCGACGGCAGCTTCTTCGATCCGCTGCCGGGGACGGCCGACCTGATCGCGGTGTCGTTCGTGCTGCACAACTGGCCGGACGAGGACGCCGTACGGATCCTGCGCAACTGCTCGGACGCGCTGGAGCCCGGCGGCTCCGTGCTGCTCATCGAGTGCGCCGACCAGTCGCCCTCCAAGCCGGACCGGGGCTTCACGAGCGGCGATCTGCGGATGCTGGCCTACTTCGGCGGGCGTGAGCGCACGTACGAGGAGTGGCAGGAGCTGGCGGTCGCCGCCGGAATGAGGATCGACTCCGTATCCGGCACCCTCGCCTACGGGGCACGCATGCTCAGCCTGGTGAAATCGTCCGACTGAGGTCTCGTCGTACGCCGCCGAAAAGGCCGACGGCCCGGGGGTATCGAACCGGCCCCCGGGTTCCGCCGTCGCCCTCGCGTGAATTCCCGTCCGTCCGGTGGCGCCGGGAATTTTCCGTAGGAACAGATTCCGTTTCCATGGGCGGCGTGGGCTTTCATGAATGTCCGGGCCCCGGGCGCCGGTCTCGCTCGTCCCGCGTAGCACGGGAAACCGCGGCCGGTCGTAATCTTCCGGGATTTTCATCAGGCCCCGCAAGGGGAAATCCCGGCCCGCGCCGCCGTCCGGTACCACCCTGGCATCCGCTGAACTGGGCGGGCTCCCAAGGTGGTTCACATTTGTACTGACCCGGGGCTGCCCACGGGCGACCGCCGGTCCGTCCGCATGCACGGCCGGTACCGGAGAAGCCTCAGCGGGAGTCTCCGGTCATCCTGAAATCTGCCTGCGAGCCGATGCGTCCGCGCATCGCTATGCCAATCCCGCGCTGGCTGATTCTGTTCGGGAGTTTCAACCATGTTTGACAACGAAAAAGCCCGGGTGGCATCGTCTGAGCGCCTATGAAATCCCGCCGTCTCCACCCGGAGATCGGTCTGGATCAGCCATGCGGATCTGCGACGCATATTAAGGAGTCACTCTGTGACAGCACCTCTCGGCCGCGCCCCCCTTTCGACCGGGGAGCTCACCGATGAGCAGTACGGGCAGGTCATCAGACCCGATGACGACGAGTACGAAACAGCGCGCACGGTGTATCCGGGCGCGGTGGACCGCAGGCCCGCCGTCATCCTGCGCCCCGGGAACGCCACGCAGGTGGCGCAGGGCCTGGCGCTGGCACGAGAGACCGGACTCGAGCTGGCCGTGCGCAGCGGCGGGCACAGCTGGCACGGCGTCTGCGAGGGCGGCATCGTCCTGGACCTGAGCAGGATGCGCGCCATCGAGATCGACGCCGAGGCCCGTACGGCGTGGGCCGAACCCGGCATCACCGCGGGCGAGTTCACCGACGCCGCCGGGGAGCACGGGCTCGCGACCGGATTCGGCGACGGCCGCCTGGTCGGGGTCGGCGGCATCGCCCTGGGCGGCGGCATCGGCTTCCTGTCCCGCAAGCACGGGATGACCATCGACTCGCTGCTGGCCGCGGAGATCGTCACGGCGGACGGCGAGCTGCTGTCGGTGGACGAGCACAGCCACCCCGACCTCTTCTGGGCCATCCGCGGCGGCGGCGGCAACTTCGGCGTGGTGACCCGCTTCAAGTTCAGGCTGCACGAACTCGACGGCGTGTACGGCGGAATCATGGTGCTCCCGGTCGACCCCGGGATCCTGGAGGCGTTCATCGCCGAGGCCGAGGCCGCCCCCGAGGAGCTCTCCACGATCGTCAACGTGTGGACGGCGCCCCCGTTCCCGTTCGTGCCCGAGGAGCACCACGGCAAGCCGATCATTCTCGCGGTGCTGTGCTACGCCGGTCCCGCCGACGAGGGCGAGAAGGTCGTCGACCGGTTCCGGGCGATCGCGACGCCGCTGGCCGACATGGTGCAGGCCATGCCGTACGCCGGGATGTTCCCGCCCGGGGACCCCTTGGAGCACCCCCTCACCATCGAGCGCAACATGTTCATCGACCGGGTCGACCGTGCCGCGGCCGAGACCATCCTGGAGCACATCACCGCTTCGGGCGCGATGATCGCCGGGGCCCAACTGCGGGTGCTGGGCGGTGCCCTGGCACGTGTCCCGTCCGATGCCACGGCCTTCGCCCACCGGCAGAGCAAGATCATGGCCCTGCTGTCCGCCGTCTACGGCGACAAGGCCGAGGCCGACGTGCACGCGACGTGGATCGACGGCTTCAGGGCCGCCCTGAAGCAGTCCGACTCCGGCATCTACGCCGGCTTCGTGGCGACCGCGGACCAGCAGGAGATCCGGGAGGCGCTCTACCCCGGGGACACCGGGGCACGGCTCGCGCAGATCAAGGCGAAGTACGACCCGGAGAACCTCTTCCGCTCCAACCACAACATCCTGCCCGCCACGTCGTAGGCGACGACTGCCGAGAGGGGGGCGCCGGTTGTCCGGCGCCCCCCTCTCGCATGCCCGCACACCGACGGCCCGCGGACCATGCCCCCTTGGAGGACAGCTCATGACACAGGAATCGACGACCGCGGCCGCCGCGGCGCACGACGAAGGCCGGGCGGCGGCGATCGACGACCGCGGGTACCTGATGCAACTCGTGTTCGGGAGCCTGGCGGCGCACACGGTGCGCGCGGCCATCGAGTTGAGGATCGTCGAGCTGATCGGCGGCAAGGAGAGGTCCGCCGCCGAAGTGGCCGCGGAGGCCGGCACCGACCCGCAGGCCACACTCCGGCTGCTGCGCGCCCTGGCCGCCCTGCGCCTCCTTGAGGAGTCCGCGCCGGGCGCCTTCTCGGTGACGTCCGCCGGAGCCCTCCTCGACCCGGGCACCCCGGGCTCGATGGCCTCCATGGTCGCCTCCTCCACGTTCATGGAGCGGATCATGCAGCCCGGCTGGGACCACCTGGCGGACAGCGTCCGCACCGGCGACACCTCGTTCGAGAAGGTCTTCGGCAAGGACTTCTTCAGCCACCTCAAGGACCACCCGGAACGCTCCGCGGGCTTCAACGAGGCGATGAGCCAGGCGACTCGGGGCACCGCCGCGGTGCTGCCGGGCGCCTTCGACTTCGGCCGCCTCGGCACGGTCGCCGACATCGGCGGCGGCGACGGCACGCTGCTCGCCGGCGTCCTGCGGGAGCACCCCTCCCTCAACGGCATCCTCTACGACACCGAGGAGGGCCTGGCCCAGGCCCCGGAGACCCTGCGGCGCGACGGTCTGGCGGACCGCTGCTCCCTGGTGCCGGGGGACTTCTTCGAGTCCGTGCCCGAAGGCGCCGGCGCCTACCTGATCAAGAGCATCCTTCACGACTGGCCGGACGACCTGTGCGTCACGATCCTCGGCCACTGCCGCGAGGTCCTCCCGGCGGACGGACGCGTACTGATCGTGGAGCCCGTCCTGTCCGAGGCGGTCGACCCGCAGTCCGTGGGGCTCTACCTCGGCGATCTCAACATGCTCGTCAACTGGGGCGGCAGGGAGCGCACTCGCTCCGAGTTCGAGGAGGTGTGCGGCCGGGCGGGACTCGCGGTCGAGTCGGTGACACGGCTCGGCGGACCCGGCGGGCTGTTCTGCCTCATCGAGGCCAGGGCCGCCTGACGCGCCAGGGCCGCCTGACGCGGCGGTGCCGCGTGCCGCTGCCGGGCGACGTCGCGCGGCGCGCCGCGCCCGTACAGCGCACGAACCAACGAACCGAGAGGACCTCTCGATGAAGGCTCTGGTGCTCGCAGGCGGGTCCGGTACCCGCCTGCGCCCCTTCAGTTACTCGATGCCCAAGCAGCTCATCCCCATCGCGAACACGCCCGTCCTCGTGCACGTACTGAAGGGCGTCCGGGATCTGGGGGTGACCGACGTCGGCGTCATCGTCGGCAACCGCGGGCCCGAGATCGAGGCCGTGCTCGGCGACGGATCCCGGTTCGGCCTGCGGATCACCTGCATCCCACAGGACGTGCCGGGCGGGCTGGCCCACACCGTGTCCCTCGCACGCGGCTTCCTCGGCGACGACGACTTCGTGATGTACCTGGGCGACAACATGCTGCCCGACGGGGTCGTCGGCATCGCCGAGGAGTTCGCCAGGCACCGCCCCGCCGCCCAGGTCGTCGTGTGCAAGGTGCCCGACCCCCGCTCCTTCGGGGTCGCCGAACTCGGCCCCGGCGGCGAGGTGTTGCGGCTGGTGGAGAAGCCCGAGCAGCCGCGCAGCGACTTGGCGCTGATCGGCGTGTACTTCTTCACGTCCGCCATCCACGAGGCGGTGGCGGCCATCGAGCCCAGCGCCCGCGGCGAGCTGGAGATAACCGACGCCGTCCAGTGGCTGGTCTCCTCCGGCGCGGACGTACGGGCCGGCCGGTACGACGGCTACTGGAAGGACACCGGACAGGTCGAGGACGTACTGGAGTGCAACAGCCGTCTCCTGGACGGTCTGAGCCGGCGCGTGGACGGCCGGGTCGACACCGGCAGCGTCCTCGTGGGCAAGGTCGTCGTCGAGGAGGGGGCGCGCGTACTGCGGTCCCGCATCGAGGGCCCGGTGATCATCGGCGCCGGCACCGTCGTGGAGGAGAGCCATATCGGCCCGTACACCTCGATCGGGCGGGACTGCCTGGTGACCGGCAGCCGGCTGGAGGGCTCGATCGCCCTGGACGAGGCTTCGGTGACCGGCGTGCACGGCCTGCGCGACTCGCTGATCGGCCGCGCCGCCTCCGTCGGCACCACCGTCCGCGGAACCGACCATCACTGCCTGGTCGTCGGGGACCACACCCGAGTGGAGGTCGCGGCATGAGGATCCTGGTCACCGGAGCGGCCGGCTTCATCGGCTCCAACTTCGTCCGCCGGCTGCTGGCCGACGAGTACACGTGCTGGGCGGGCGCCCAGGTCACCGCCCTGGACAAGCTGACCTACGCGGGCAACCGTGACAACATCCCGGCCGCGCACGAGCGGTTGGTGTTCGTATGCGGCGACGTCTGCGACCGCGACCTGATGCGCCAGCTCGTGCCGGGCCACGACGCCGTGGTCCACTTCGCGGCCGAGTCCCACGTCGACCGCTCCCTGGAGGGCGCGGGCGAGTTCTTCCGTACGAACGTGCTCGGCACCCAGACCGTGCTGGACGCCGTGCTGAACAGCGACGTGGAACGGGTCGTGCACGTCTCGACCGACGAGGTGTACGGCTCGATCGAGGAGGGCTCCTGGACCGAGGAGTGGCCGCTGGCGCCCAACACCCCGTACGCCGCCTCGAAGGCCGGCTCGGACCTCGTCGCCCGTACGTACTGGCGCACGCACGGCGTTGACCTGTCCATCACGCGCTGCTCCAACAACTACGGGCCGCATCAGCACCCCGAGAAGGTCATCCCGCTGTTCGTCACGAACCTGCTGGAGGGCCGCCAGGTCCCGCTCTACGGCGACGGGCGCAACGTCCGCGAGTGGCTGCACGTGGACGACCACTGCCGCGGCATCAACCTCGTGCTCAACCAGGGCCAGCCCGGCGAGATCTACAACATCGGCGGCGGCAACGGTTACACGAACCTCGCACTGACCGAGAAGCTGCTCGAACTGACCGGCGCGGGCGAGGAGATGATCCGCCGCGTGCCGGACCGCAAGGCGCACGACCTGCGTTACTCGATCGACGAGTCCAAGATCCGCGAGCAGCTCGGCTATGCGCCGCTGACCGGCTTCGAGGAGGGCCTGGCCGAGACGGTCGCCTGGTACCGGGACAACCCCGACTGGTGGAAGGCCGTCAAGCACGGGATGAGCCGTGCGGTCTGACGCCCGTCCGCTGGCCGGGCTCTCGGTCGTCGTGCTCGGCGGCTCCGGGTTCCTGGGCGGCCACATCGCCGCGGTCTTCTCCCAACTGGGCGCCCGGGTGCATGCGGTGTCGCGCACCGGCGGGCCCAGCACCGGCGGATCACCCTCCGGCGGGCCCCGCACCGACGGACCGCCCTCCGGCGAATCACCCACCGCCCGGCCCGGCCCCGCCCTGCACGCCGTGCCCGTACGACTGGATCTGCTCGCGGCGGCGCCGCAGGACATCGCCGCGCTGCTCGACTCGGCCGGCGCCGACGTGGTGGTCAATGCGGCCGGGCGGGCCTGGCGGGCCGGCGAGGAGGAGATGGCGGCGGGCAACGCCGAACTGGTCGAGCGTCTCGTCGCGGTTCTCGCCGAGCGGCCCGGTCCGCCGGTACGGCTCGTCCAGTTGGGCACCGTCCACGAGTACGGGGCGGGCGCACCGGACACCGCCACCGGTGAGGACCACCCGCCGGCCCCGGTCAGCGCCTACGGCCGCACCAAGTTGCTGGGAACCCGGGCAGTTCTGCGCGCGGCGTCCGAGCGGGGCGTGGACGGCGTGGTGCTGCGGCTCGCCAACGTGCTCGGTGCCGGAGTCCCGGAGGGCAGTCTCTTCGGACGTGTCGCGGCCCATCTCGGTGCGGCCGCGCGCGCCGTCGAACGCGGCGAGAGCGCCCCCGAGTTGCGGCTTCCGCCGCTGCGCGCGGCCCGCGACCTGGTGGACGCGGGCGACGCCGCCGCCGCGGTGCTGGCCGCGGCCACGGCACCGGGAGCGGCCGTGACGGGACGGGTGATCAACGTGGGCCGCGGCGAGGCCGTCCCGGTGCGCGGACTGATCCAGCGCATGGTCTCGCTCAGCGGTCTGGACGTGCCGGTCGCCGAGACCTCCGAGGGCGCGCCCGCGCGCGCCGACGTCGCGCGGCAGCGGCTGGACATCGCTCGCGCCGCGCGGCTGCTCGACTGGCGGCCCCGCCGCCGGCTCGACGACTCCCTGCGCGATCTGCTCGCGCCCGTACTGCCGCCGGGGCACGCACCGATCCGCGCCGCGGCCGGCGCACCGGACATGGAAGGGGACGCACTGTGAGCGACCGCAAGGAACCGGTACTCGACGAGGTCCGCAAGTACCACCGGGAGGCCTCCCCGGAGCGGGAGTTCATCCCCGGCACGACGGAGATCTGGCCGTCCGGCGCGGTGCTGGACGAGGAGGACCGTACGGCCCTGGTGGAGGCCGCGCTGGAGATGCGCATCGCCGCCGGCCGCAGCTGCCGCAAGTTCGAGTCCGCCTTCGCCCGGCGGCTCAAGCGCCGCAAGGCCCACCTCACCAACTCCGGTTCGTCGGCGAACCTGCTGGCCGTCTCGGCTCTCACCTCTCACCTGCTGGAGGAGGCGCAGCTGAAGCCGGGCGACGAGGTGATCACGGTGGCGGCGGGCTTCCCGACCACCGTCAACCCGATCCTCCAGAACGGCCTCGTGCCCGTCTTCGTGGACGTGGACCTCACCACCTGCAACGCGACGGCCGACCGGGTCGCCGCCGCGATCGGCCCGAAGACGCGTGCCGTCGTCCTCGCGCACGCGCTCGGCAACCCCTTCCCCGTCGCCGAGATCGCCCGACTCGCCGAGGAGCACGGCCTGTTCCTCATCGAGGACAACTGCGACGCGGTCGGATCGCTGTACGACGGGAAGCTCACCGGCACCTTCGGCGACATGACCACCGTCAGCTTCTATCCGGCCCACCACCTCACCATGGGCGAGGGCGGCTGCGTACTGACCTCGAACCTGGCGCTGGCGCGGATCGTGGAGTCGCTGCGGGACTGGGGACGTGACTGCTGGTGCGAGCCCGGCGAGAGCGACAAGTGCCTCAAGCGGTTCACGTACCAGATGGGCACCCTGCCCGCCGGGTACGACCACAAGTACATCTTCTCCCACGTCGGTTACAACCTGAAGGCGACCGACATCCAGGGGGCCCTGGGGCTGACCCAACTCGCCAAGCTGGACGGCTTCATCGAGGCCAGGAAGCGCAACTGGCGGCGGCTGCGGGACGGTCTGGACGGCGTACCGGGCCTGCTGCTCCCGGACGCCACACCGCGCTCCGACCCGAGCTGGTTCGGCTTCGTGCTCACGGTGGACCCCGAAGCGCCGTTCAGCCGTGCCGAGTTGGTCGCCTTCCTGGAGGACCGGAAGATCGGCACCCGCAGGCTGTTCGCCGGCAACCTGACCCGGCACCCCGCCTATATCGGCCGGCCGCACCGGATCGTGGGCGAGCTGACGAACAGCGACGTCATCACGGACCAGACCTTCTGGATCGGGGTCTATCCGGCGCTCACCGACGAGATGCTGGACTACGTCACCGCATCGATCAAGGAGTTCGTGGCCGCGCACGGCTGAGCCACCGGCACGGCTGAACCCAACGTGCCCCGGTCCCGGCCGACTTCGCGGACCCCGCCGGCTTCACCGACTCGCGAACCCCGCCGAGACTCGCGAACCCCCGCCGACCTCACCCACGCGTCGTGCCCGGCCCTCGCGGTCCGGTGCCACCGGACCCAGGGAGTCCCTGATGCCTTCTCCGTCCCCCCGTCCTCCGCTCAAGGCACGCGCGGACGTGCGTCTGCCGTCCCGCATCGCGCTGTCCGCGGCGGCCGCGGAAGGCGTACAGCTGCGCACCGGGGACTTCGCCGGGTGGCTGGCCGAGCGCGGCCGGGCCGGCGAGTTCCGCGTGGAGCGCATACCGTTCGCGGAGCTGGACGGCTGGTCGTTCGACGAGCGCACCGGGAACCTCGCGCACCGCAGCGGCCGCTTCTTCACCGTCGAGGGCCTGCACGTAACGGAGGAGGACGGGCCTTACGGGGACGGCCCGTACGCCGACTGGCACCAGCCCGTCATCCGGCAGCCCGAGGTGGGCGTACTGGGCATCCTCGTAAAGGAGTTCAACGGGGTGCTCCACTTCCTGATGCAGGCCAAGATGGAGCCGGGCAACCCGAACCTGCTCCAGCTCTCGCCCACGGTCCAGGCCACCCGCAGCAACTACACCAAGGTCCACAAGGGCGCGGACGTGAAGTACATCGAGCACTTCGTAGGCCCGCGCCGCGGGCGCGTCATCGCCGACGTGCTCCAGTCCGAACACGGCTCGTGGTTCTACCGGAAGTCCAACCGCAACATGATCGTGGAAGCTTCCGGTGACGTGCCGCTGCTCGACGACTTCTGCTGGCTCACCCTCGGCCAGATCGGCGAACTGCTGCACCGGGACAACGTCGTGAACATGGACTCGCGCACCGTGCTGTCCTGCCTGCCCCACCCCGGCACCGGATCCGGAGCCCTGCTCGGCGACATCGAGCTGCTCTCCTGGATCACCGGCGAACGCGCCCGGCACGATGTGCGGGCCGAGCGCGTGCCGCTCGCGAACCTTCCCGGGTGGAAGCGCGGCGAGCAGGCCGTCGAGCACGAGGACGGCCGCTACTTCCGGGTGGTCGCGGTGTCCGTGCGGGCCGGCAACCGCGAGGTCACGAGCTGGACCCAGCCCCTCTTCGAACCCGTGGGCCGGGGCGTGACCGCCTTCCTCACCCGCGAGTTCGGGGGCGTGCAGCACGTCCTGGTGCACGCCCGCGTCGAGGGCGGCTTCCTCGACACCGTGGAGCTGGGCCCCACCGTGCAGTACACCCCGGAGAACTACGCCCACCTCGACGCGCCCCACCGGCCGCGCTTCCTCGACACGGTGCTGGGTGCGCGCGCGGACCGCATCCGCTACGAGGCCGTCCACTCCGAGGAGGGCGGACGCTTCCTCGACGCCGAGAGCCGCTACCTGATCGTCGACGCGGACGAGGCCGACGCACCGCAGCACCCGCCGCCCGGCTACGCCTGGGTCACCCCGGAACAGCTCACCTCCCTGGTACGGCACGGCCACTACCTCAACGTCCAGGGACGCACCCTGCTGGCGTGCCTCAACGCGACGGCGGTGACCGCCCGATGAGCGGACCCGTGCGCGTCGGGGTGATCGGCTGCGCGGACATCGCGGTGCGCCGGATGCTCCCGGGCTTCGAGGCGTACGCGGACACCGAGATCGCGGCCGTCGCCAGCCGCTCGCGGGAGAAGGCGGAACGCGTCGCGGAGCGCTTCGGCGGCCGGCCGGTACGGGGCTACGCCGCACTGCTGGACCTCGACGAGGTGGACGCCGTCTATGTGCCGCTGCCCGCCGCGCTGCACGACCAGTGGGTCGAGGCCGCTCTCGACGCAGGCAAGCATGTGCTGGCGGAGAAGCCCCTGACGACGAACGCCGCCCGCACCGGGCGGCTTCTCGGCCTGGCCCGCAGCCGCGGGCTGGCGCTGATGGAGAACGTCATGTTCGTGCACCATCCGCGGCACGAGGCCGTACGGCGCCTGGCGGCGGACGGCGCGATCGGCGAACTGCGGGCGCTGCACGCGGCGTTCACCATCCCGGCCCCGCCGGACACGGACATCCGCCACCGGCCCGAGCTCGGCGGAGGTGCGCTGGCGGACGTCGGCCTCTACCCGCTGCGGGCGGCCCTGCACTTCCTCGGCGCGGGACCGGGGCCGGGACCGGGACCGGGGCCTGGACCGGAAGGCCCTGGGCCGGAGGGCTCCGGACCGGGTCCTGGACCGGAGCCTGGGCCGGAGGTCGTCGGGGCCCAACTCATGTGCGGCCGCGGCCGCGAGGTGGAGACCGCGGGCGCCGTCCTCCTGCGCACCCGCGAGGGGAGTACCGCCCAGATCACCTTCGGCATGGAGCACTCGTACGTCTCACGCTACGAACTGTGGGGCAGCGCGGGGCGGATCACCGTGGACCGTGCGTTCACGCCGCCGGCGGACTTCGTCCCCGTGATCGAACTGCACCGGCACGGTGGCCGCGAGGAGATCCGGCTGGAACCCCACGACCAAGTGGCCGCCACCATCGCCGCGTTCGTCGCCTCCGTACGCGCCGGCGCCGCTCCCGCCGATGAGACGCTGCGCCAGGCCCGCCTGCTGGACGACGTACGCGACCGGGCCGCGTGACCGCCCCGCGGTCACCGCTCGACGCCGCGATGCCGCGGCCGCGCCTGCGGCTGGGAACGGTGGACCTCTGGCTGCTGCCCGCGCCCGAGACGGCCGGACTGCACGGCGCGCTCGCGCTGCACGAGCTGGACGAGGCCGAGCGCGGTCGCGCGGACGCGTTCCGGCGGGCCGCCGACCGGGAGCGGTACGTGGCCGCCCACATCGCGCTGCGTCGGCTGCTCGCCGCGTACTCGGGCACGGCGCCGCAGGACATCGCCTTCGCACGCGCGGACTGTCCGCGGTGCGGCGCTCCGCACGGACGCCCTGAACTGGCAAGCGGCGGCGCGCACTTCTCGCTGTCGCACAGCCGGGGCGCCGTGCTCATCGGCGTGGCCCGCTCGCAGGTCGGCGTGGACGTTGAGCGGCTACCGCGGCCGGAGCGTGTCGACGTGTGCGCTCCGGCGCTCCACCCGGGCGAGCGGCGGGAGTTGGAGCGGCACGCGCTCGCGGACCGCCCGGCCGCGTTCGCCCGGCTGTGGGCCCGCAAGGAGGCCTATCTCAAGGGAACGGGCGTCGGGGTCGGCGGCTGGACGTCGGAGGTGTACCTGGGCGACGACAGCTCCGGTACCCCGTCACGGCCCGTCGGATGGAGCGTCGTTGACGTGCCCTGCGGCGCGGACCACGCGGCCGCGGCCGCGGTGCGAGGGCGTGCGCCCCGGCAGACCGTGCGCCGGCTGCCGCCACAGGCGGTGCTCGCAGGTGGACGAATCCACTGACGCGTCAAACGGATGCGTCAGTGACCTGCCGTGTCAGTGGACGGGCCGTGTCAGCGGACGTACCGCGTCAGTTGACGTGCCGGGGCGCCGCCGAGGCGGGCGCGGCCCGAAAGCCCCGAACAGTTGTGAGGAGGAAGACCGATGACCGTCCTGGACGACCGCCCGGGGGAAAGGCCCCGACTCGACGACGCGGACGGGCGATTGGCCGAGCTGCACGAGATCCGTGCCCGGGCGTCGGCCGGCCCCGGAGAGAAGGCGACCGCGGCGCAGCACGCCAAGGGCAAGCTGACCGTCCGTGAGCGCATCGAGCTGCTGCTGGACCCGGAGTCCTTCAACGAGGTCGAGCAGCTGCGCCGGCACCGGGCCACCGGGTTCGGTCTGGAGGCCAAGAGGCCCTACACCGACGGCGTCGTGACCGGCTGGGGCACGGTCGAGGGCCGCACGGTCTTCGTCTACGCCCACGACTTCCGCATCTTCGGCGGCGCCCTCGGCGAGGCCCACGCCTCGAAGATCCACAAGATCATGGATATGGCCATCGCCGCCGGGGCTCCGCTGATCTCGCTGAACGACGGTGCGGGCGCCCGTATTCAGGAGGGTGTCTCGGCGCTGGCCGGTTACGGCGGGATCTTCCAGCGCAACACCCGGGCGAGCGGGGTCATCCCGCAGATCTCGGTGATGCTGGGCCCGTGCGCGGGCGGTGCCGCATACAGCCCCGCGCTCACGGACTTCGTGTTCATGGTCCGCGACACCTCGCAGATGTTCATCACCGGACCGGACGTCGTAAAGGCGGTGACCGGCGAGGAGATCACCCAGAACGGGCTGGGCGGTGCGGACGTGCACGCCGGGACGAGCGGCGTCTGCCACTTCGCCTACGACGACGAGGACACGTGCATCGCCGAGGTGCGCTACCTGCTGTCGATGCTTCCGCAGAACAACCGCGAACTGCCTCCGGCGGCCGACTCGGACGACTCGGCCCGCCGCCGGTGCACCGCGCTCGCCGACCTGGTGCCGGCCGACGGCAACCGTCCCTACGACATGGCCGAGGTCATCGAGGAACTCGTCGACGAGGGCGACTACTTGGAGGTCCACGAGCGCTGGGCCCGCAACGTCATCTGCGCCCTGGCCCGGCTGGGCGGCGAGGTGGTGGGCATCATCGCCAACCAGCCGCAGACCCTCGCGGGGGTGCTGGACATCGAGGCCTCCGAGAAGGCGGCTCGCTTTGTGCAGATGTGCGACGCGTTCAACATCCCGATCGTGACGCTGCTGGACGTGCCGGGCTTCCTGCCGGGCGTCGACCAGGAGCACGGCGGGATCATCCGGCACGGCGCCAAGTTGCTGTACGCGTACTGCAACGCGACGGTGCCGCGGATCTCGGTGGTGCTGCGCAAGGCGTACGGCGGTGCGTACATCGTGATGGATTCGCAGTCCATCGGCGCCGATCTGACCTTCGCGTGGCCGACGAACGAGATCGCGGTCATGGGCGCGGAAGGCGCGGCGAACGTGATCTTCCGGCGGGAGATCACGGGCGCGGACGATCCGGACGCGATGCGCGCGCGGATGGTCAAGGAGTACAAGGCCGAGCTGATGCACCCGTACTACGCGGCCGAACGCGGACTCGTCGACGACGTCATCGAGCCCCAGGAGACCCGCCAGGTCCTCATCGACTCCCTGGCGATGCTCCGCACCAAGCACGCCGACCTGCCCTCACGCAAACACGGCAACCCGCCGCTCTGACCGCCGCCGGCCGCCTCGTCCGGCGGCTCAGGCCCAACGTCCGGGAGATGCGCGGGAGTTCCCGGAGATTTTGCCGGAAATTAAGCGGGACCATAAGCGTGCGGCCCCGCCGTCGAAAGGGTCAGGCGGGGCCGAAACGGAAACCTACGCCGCGCACCGTGGTTATCCAGCGGCTGGAACCGAGTTTGCTGCGCAGGCTGCTGACATGTGTGTCGATGGTGCGGCCCGGTTTCGCTTTGGGATCGCTCCAGACCTGGGTCATTATCTGTCTGCGCGAAAAAACGCTGCCCGGCCGTGAGGCGAGCAGATAGAGCAGGTCGAATTCCTTCCGGGTCACTTCTATGTAGCGGCCGTCGAGCCGGATCTCGCGGGCCCGGTGGTCGATGCGCAGCGAGCCGACCGATATCACGTCCTCGGGGACGAACGGCTGGAGCCGGACCCTGCGCATCACGGCTTCTATTCGGGCGGTCAATTCGGTCAGGCTGCACGGCTTGACGACATAGTCGTCGGCTCCCGCGCGGAGACTGAGGACCCTGTCGAGTTCCGTGTCGCGAGCGGTGACGACGATGATGGCGACATCGCAGACGGCCCTTATGCTGCGGCACAACTCCACGCCGTCCAGGTCCGGAAGGTCCAGGTCGACGAGGAGGAGGTCCGCCGTCCTGTGCTGCTGGAGCGCCTCGGCTCCCGTCCGTACCTGCTCCGCCTTGTACCCGTGCCTGCGGAGTCCCAGAATGAGCAGGTCGGCGTCCTCGGACTCGCTTTCCACGGCCAGCAGACGCACTGCCTTGCGGTCCGTCCTTTCCTGCGGCCGAGCGGAAGCGGCCGGTGCGGACGTTTGCTGTGGAATGCAAGGCGTGACGGTTTTGGTGAGCTGGTGTTTCATACCGGGGACAGCCTCCACTTTCGTCCAGTAGAACGGAGTCTGAGTAAGCATCTCCATGCGCGCACACGAAAGCGCGCATCGCCGGAATCCGGCTGGGACCGGATGCTTGGCGAACGGTGAAGGAAAGAGGGGTCCGGGATCGCATCGGAACGAGGTGAATGCCGATGCGCACCGGGGCCACTGGATAACCGGCCCACGCCCGTCAACTTGTCAAGAAAAGTGCCTCGGCCACACTGCCCCCGTTCCCCGTTGGTCCGCCGACGATGTCATGACATCGGCCATGAGCGCTTCCCCGTGTCATGAAAGCCAAACACGAAGACACTCACGCAATCAGTGTACACACGCCCGCTGCGGTGCACACAGGGTTTCAGGTTCGTCAACCCGGAGGAGTGGACGAAGAGTTGGGGTGTGTGGCCGGTTCGTGCAGGGGGCCTGTGCGTTTCCCCCGTACACCGATCCATTCCGGCCAGCCGGTAGGTTCCGGCCGCCGGACGTGGCAATTCCGCACGCGCTGCCCGTGCAGTCCGGGAGGGGGTCTCCTGCCCGGTCGCCGCGGCCGGCGCGGTTCAAGCAGGGCGCCGCGCAAGCCTGTTCAGGCGTGCCGCGGCTGCCGTCCACGCGCCGCGGGCCGCGGGCGCGGACGACCCCGAAGAGCGCGCCGGGACCGTCGAGTTGCTCTACGACGGTGCGCTCGCCGGGTCGAAGTTCAGCCGGTCCGTCGCGCCGATCCGGCTCGCGCGGGAGCATGCGCGGAGTCTCCTCGCGCAGTGGACGGCGAGAGGTAAGTGAGCGTGGCGCACCACGACTTCCCTTCCGTCGGACCGCCCGGACCGCCCGTACTCCCGGGCGCGCGCCGGGAGTTCACCGGCGGCCGCTCCGCGGACAGGAGGCCCGGGGCGACCCTCACCCGGCCCGGCCCGGCCCGGCTCAGTCGCGGCGCCGGCTCACGCGCACTCCGACGCGGCACGCTCCCCGCACTCCGGCTCCCGCTCCGGCTCCGGCCGTACGACGGCGAGGTAGGCGCGCAGCGCGTCCCGGTTGCGGGTGAGGCAGTCGATGCGCTCCTGGAGCCGTTCGATCTCCCGCAGCAGCAGCTGCGCGGTCTCCTGCGTCAGGCAGTCGGGGTGCAGGTGGATGTCGTCCGGCTTGTCGAGGTAGGGCAGCACCCTGCGGATGATCTGTGTCGTGAGCCCGGAGTCGAGCAGGCCCCTGATCTGCCTGACCCGGTGGACGGCCGAAGTGCCGTACGCGCGGTAGCCGTTGGCGGCACGCTCCGGGTGCAGGAGCCCCTGCTCCTCGTAGTAGCGCAGCATCCTGGGCGGAGTGCCCGTACGGCGGGACAGCTCACCGATCCTCATGGCGCCCCCTCCGGGCCGCGGCCGTCCGCGGTTGCCTTCACACTGATGTGAGGGTTTCACCATGCTGACATGACCGACATCCCGTGCACAGACCCGGCAGCCCGCCGCCCCGGCCGCCCTGCCACCGGGGTGGCCGCCGGGGAGGCCGCCGGACTGCCCTGGCCGGGGCTACTGGCCCTGTTCACCGCCGCGTTCACCGCCGTGCTGACCGAACTGCTTCCGGCCGGCCTGCTGCCGCAGATCAGCGGCAGCTTCGAAGTGTCCCAAGCGCGGGCCGGGTTCCTGGTGACCGGATACGCCACCGCCTCCTTCGTCGCCGCGATACCGCTGACCGCCGCGCTGCGGAGCCTGCCGCGCCGGCCGGTGCTCATCGGCGCGCTCATCGGATTCGCGGTCTCCAACGCCGTCGTCGCCGTCTCCCCGGCGTACGAGTCGGCCTTCGCGGCACGGCTGCTGGCCGGCGCCGCGGGCGGCGTGCTCTGGGCGATGCTCGCGGGCTACGCCGCCCGCATGGTCCCCTTTCGGCTCCGGGGCCGCGCCATCGCGGTCGTCCTGGCCGGGATCACCGTCGCGCTCTCCCTCGGCGTCCCCGCGGGCACGGCGCTCTTCTCCGTACTCGGCTGGCGCACCGGCTTCGCCGCGCTCGCCGTGTCCGCCGTGCTGCTGGTGGCCTGGGTGCGCTGGAAGGTCCCCGGCTTCAGCGGCGAACCGGCGGGCGAGCGGCTGCCGTTGCGCGGCGTGGTCTCCCTGCGCGGTACGACGGCGATCCTCTGCGTCACGCTCCTCCTGCTGACGGGACACCAGGCGATGTACACCTACATCGCGCCGTTCACGGGCTCCGCCGGGTTCCATCGCACGGCGCTGGTCCTGTTCGTCTTCGGCGCCGCCACCGTCGTCGGCATCGGCGTCGCAGGCGCGCTCGCCGACCGCCGCCTCCGGCTCTCGGCACTGTGCTGCCTGGCCGGTACGGCGGTCTCCATGCTCGCCCTCGGGCTGCACGGAGGCGGCACGGTGGCACTGCTGACCGCCGTCGCCCTCTGGGGCGTCGCCTTCGGCGGCGCACCGACGCTGATTCAGACCGCTCTCATCGACGTCTCCGGCACGGAGAACGCCGACGCGGCCACGTCCATGCAGGCCACCGTCTACAACGCGGGCATCGCGGCCGGTTCCCTCACGGGCGGCGTCGTACTGGACGGCTGGGGCCCGCAGGGCCTGCCCTGGACGGCCCTTCCGCTCGTGGCCGCGGCCCTGCTCGTCGTCGCCCTCGCACGCCGCCACGCCTTCCCCGCACTCCGCCGGCCCCGCTGAACCCCGTGCCGAGGGGGCTCGCCGTCGGTGGCCGCGCGCGCCGCTCAGTCGATGTGCACCGGGGTGTGCAGGCGGCGTTCGTGGCCGACCGTACGGACGGGGCCGGTGAGGAGAACCGTGCCGCTCAGGCGGATGTCCGCACTGGACGATCCGACGGCGACTGTGATCTCGCCGGGTTCGACGATGCGCAGCATGTCCGGTCCGGTGTAGGAGAGCCGGTCGGCGTGCAGCCGGAAGGTGATCCTGCGCTGCTCGCCCACGGCCAGGTCCACGCGTGCGAACCCGGTCAACTGGGTCACGGGGCGCGGGAGTCGGGCCACCGGGTCGGCCGTGTAGAGCTGGACGACCTCTGCTCCGGGGCGCTCTCCGGTGTTGCGCACCAGGCAGCTGATCTCCACCTGTCCGTCGGTGGGTGTCTCCGCCGCGCTCAGGCGCAGCTCCTCGTAGGCGAACGCCGTGTACGACAGGCCGTGTCCGAAGGGGTAGGCCGGTGTGGGGTCGAGGTTGCTCACGCCCTGGCTGTTCCCGCCGAGCGGCGGGTGCAGGTAGGTGCCGGGCTGGCCTCCCGGCGTCCGCGGTATCTGCACCGGCAGCTTGCCCGAGGGGGCGACCCGGCCGGAGAGCACCCCGGCGACGGCCGGTCCGCCCTCCTCGCCGGGGAAGAAGGCCTGGACGACGGCGGCCGCGCGGTCCTTGAAGGCCCCGAGCGCGTAGGGACGGCCGGACACGACGAGCAGCACGACCGGGGTGCCGGTGGCCAGGAGCGCGTCGACCAACTCGCCCTGGACACCGGGCAGGGCGAGGTCCTCCACGTCGCAGCCTTCGCCGGAGGTGCCGCGGCCGAAGAGCCCGGCGCGGTCGCCGACCGCCGCGATGCAGACGTCCGCGCTGCGGGCCCGGCCGACCGCCGCTTCGAAGCCGCCGCGGTCGAAGTCCGTGACGGTGCAACCGCGTTCGTATGCGACGGCGGCGGTGGGCAGCTCCGCGGTGAGCGCCTCCAGCAGGGAGCGCGTCCCGATGCCGTTGTCGTGGCCGGGGTGATGGGGGAGGACGTGGTTGGGGAAGGAGTAGCAGCCGAAGAGGGCGTTCGGGTCGTCCGCGCAGGGGCCGACGAGAGCGATGGACGGGGTGTCCGGGGCGAGCGGCAGGACGCCGTCGCGATTGCCGAGCAGGACGATGCTCTTCTCGGCGAGTTCGCGTGAGACGGCCCGGTGCGCGGGCGGGTCGAGGTCGATCGGCTCCTCGCCTGTGCCGTCCGGGCTGAAGTCGGCGTCGAGCAGGCCGAGTTCGGCCTTCTGGCGCAGGACGCGGCGCACGGCGCGGTCGACGAGCTCCTCCGGGACGACGCCGCTGCGGGCGAGCCCGGCGAGGGGTTCGCCGTAGCAGAGGGTGTTGGGCAGTTCCACGTCGATGCCGGCCTCCAGGGCCCGGGCGCCCGCGTCGCCGTCCGTCGCGGCGATCCGGTGCATCGTACGGAGGAAGGCGATGGACCAGTAGTCGGAGACGACCGTGCCCTGGAACCCCCACTCGTCGCGCAGGAGCCGGGTGAGCAGCAGCGGGTCGGCGCCTGCCGGGACGCCGTCGACGTCGGCGTAGGAGTTCATCACCGAGCGGGCGCCGCCGTCCCGCAGCGCCGTCTCGAACGGCGGCAGTATCACGTCGGCGAACTCCCGGCGCCCCATGGAGACGGGCGCGTGGTTGCGGGCGCCTCGCGACGCGGAGTATCCGGCGAAGTGCTTGAGGGTCGCGACGATCCCGGCGCTCTCCAGGCCGCGCACATAGGCGGTGCCCGTCATGGCCACCAGGTAGGGGTCCTCGCCGAGCGTCTCCTCCACCCGCCCCCACCGGTAGTCGCGCACCACGTCCAGTACGGGCGAGAGCCCCTGGTGGACGCCGACTCGTCGCATGCTCGTGCCGATCGCGTGCGCCATCCGCTCGACCAGGCCGGTGTCGAAGGCGGCGGCCCAGGCGAGTGCGGTGGGGAAGACGGTGGCGCGGTAGGCGGTGAAGCCGGTGAGGCACTCCTCGTGCGCGATCGCGGGGACGCCCAGGCGGGTGCCGTCGATCAACTCGCGCTGGAAGGCGGCGAGTCGGCGTGTGCCATCGGCCGGCTCGACGGGCCGGGTGCCGAACGGCCGGGTGAGATGGCCCAGGCCGTGCTTGCAGGCGGAGGCGAACCCGGCGTGCCGGGCGAAGAGGTCCTGCATAGGTGCGACGTCGCCGCCGACGCGCTCCACGCCGGGCCAGGCGCTGCCCAGTTGGGCGAGCTTCTCCTCCAGGGTCATCTCTGCGAGGAGCGACTCGGCCCTCTCGTCGCGAGGGCATGACGGATCGGCCCAACGTGCGGTCATGGTGCGTCCCTTGAGACGGCGGCGCTCGGAGCCGCGGCGGGAGCCCGGGGGCGGCTCGGCGGTGACGTCGTCGACGCCCGGACCACCAACTGCGTGGCCAGTTCCACTCGGTGGCTGTCCAGGGGCCGCCCCGCAGCGAGCTGTAGCAGGGTGCGAAGCGCGGCACGGCCGATCTCGGCGAAGGGCTGGCGGACGGTGGTCAGGGGAGGTGCGGAGGTGGAGGCGGCGTCGGTGTCGTCGAAGCCGACGACGCTCACGTCCTGCGGTACGCGCAGCCCGCGGACCCGGGCGGCCTCGATGACGCCGAACGCTTCGGAGTCGTTGGCGGCGAAGACGGCCGTGGGCACGTCGTCGAGGCCGAAGAGCTCCATGGCGGCCTCGTAGGCGGGTTCGAAGTGGAAGGCTCCCCGCTTGATGAGGCCGGGGTCGGGGGCGATGCCGGCGCCGCGGAGCGCTGCCTGATAGCCGTGCAGCCGGGCGGTGTTGCAGAGCGCGTCGTGCCGGCCTTCGATCATCGCGATGCGGCGGTGGCCGAGGCTCAGCAGGTGCTCGGTGGCGGCCATGCCGCCGGTGAAGTTGGTGGCGCCGATGCTCGGCACGCTCTCGTCGGGCACGCCCATCGGGTCGATCAGCACGAGGGGGATGCCGTCCTTCGCGAAGCGGGCGCGCTGCCGGGGCGTCAGCTCGGAGGTCACCAGGATCACGCCCTCCCGCCCTGCGTTGGTGATCTTCCGGGACCAGGCGGTGCCCGCAGGATCGTCGGGAGTGACCCCGATGACCACGTCGACACCGGCCTCCGCCGCGGCCTCGGTCACCCCTCGGGTGATCACCAGGTTGTTCGGGGCGACCAGCTTGTCGAAGGTGAGGTCGACGGTGCGGACGGGCGACCGCGAGGCGCCCGGCCCGCGGGCGACGTAGTCGTGCTCGACCAGCAGCCGTTCGATGCGCGCGCGGGTCCCGGGGGACACGTCGCTGCGGCCGTTGACCACCTTCGAGACGGTGGCCACCGACACCCCGGCCGCTTGGGCGATGCCGGTCAGGGTCGTCCGGCTCCGCTCGACGGCTCTCTTCGCCATGTTGGTCCTTTCGCGGTTACGAGGAAGGTAGCGCAACCTTTCGGAGCGGGTCCAGACGCCAACTCCCCGGTGAACAGGGCTTGCAGGCACCTTGACCCGGTCCTCGGGGGCTTCTACTTTGTCGGCCATTGAATGCAGAGGTTTCGAAACTTTTCGGGCCGCCGACGCGTCTTCGAACCTCTGAGGAGCGAAGGAGCTCACGATGGCCACGAGAATCCCCAGCCGCATCCTGGTCACCGCCTGCGCGGCGGCACTCGCCCTGACGGCCTCGGCCTGCGGCAAGAGCGGCCGCACCAGCGAGGGCGGCGGCTCCGGCGGCGGCACGCTCGTGTGGGCACTGAGCCAGGGAACCGAGTCGACGTTCCGCGCCTCCGCCAAGGACTGGAACAAGGCGCACCCCGACCGGAAGGTCGAGATCCAGTACTTCCAGAACGACCCCTACAAGCAGAAGCTCCGCGCCGCGGTCGGCGCCGGCAACGGGCCCGTACTGTTCGAGAACTGGGGCGGCGGGGTGCTCGAGAACTATGTGAAGGCGGGCAAGGTCGCCGACCTCACACCCGAGCTGAACAAGAGCCCGAAGTGGAAGAACCGCATCATCCCCTCGGTGCTGGAAGCCACCACGTTCGGCGGGAAGATCTACGGCGTCCCGATCAACGGCGTCCAGCCGGTGGTCCTCTACTACAACAAGCAGCTGTTCCGGAAGGCGGACGTGCGGCCGCCGAAGACCTGGGACGACCTGCTCACCTCGGTGAAGAAGCTCAAGGCCCGCGGCATCGCCCCGCTGTCCATGGGCGGCTCCTCGAAGTGGCCGTACCTGATGTGGCTGGAGTACCTCGTCGACCGCATCGGCGGACCCGAGGTCTTCGCGCACATCGCGGCCGGCGAGAAGAACGCGTGGTCCGACCCGGCCGTACTCGAAGCGGCCGACAAGATCGAGCAGTTGGTGGACGCGGGCGGCTTCGCCAAGGGCTTCGCGTCCGTCTCCGCCGACACCGGCCAGGCCGAGGCGCAGATGTACACCGGCAAGGCCGCGATGCTCCTTCAGGGCAGCTGGGCTTACGCCAACATCCAGACCGGCTCCCCGAAGTTCATCTCCGGGGGACACCTCGGCTGGAGCGACTTCCCGGCCGTCGAGGGCGGAAAGGGAGCGGCGGCGGACGTCGTCGGCAACCCCGCCAACTTCCACTCGCTGTCCGCCCAGGCCACGGCCGAGGAGAAGAAGACCGCGGTGTCGTACCTCAAGGACGGCGTCTACGACGACAGTTACGTCGACCGTCTTCTCTCCACGGGCAACGTCCCGCCCGTGAAGGGCCTCGACGCCAGGATCAAGCGCGCCGAGAACGCCGACTGGCTCTCCCACGTCTACGGCATGACCCGTGACGCGAAGAACTTCCAGCTCTCCTGGGACCAGGCGCTGAGCCCCGGGCTCGGAAACGCCCTGCTCACCCACCTCGAACAGCTCTTCCTCGGCCAGATCAGCCCGGAGAAGTTCTGCCGGCAGATGGACAAGGCGGCCAGTTGACCGCCGCCGGGCGCGGTGCGGCGCCCCGGCAGGGCGGTCCGCCGTTCGTGATGGCGCTGCCCGCCCTGCTGCTGTTCGCCCTGTTCGCCCTCGTCCCCATGGCCATCGTCGTCTATCTCAGCTTCACCAGCTGGGACGGCCTGGGCAGCCCGTCATGGGCGGGCGCCGAGAACTGGGAGAAGGCGTTCGAGAGCGGCGTCATCCGCCACGCACTGGGCCTCACGCTCAAGTTCATGCTCCTCTCCTGGCTGGTGCAGACGCCCGTCAGCCTGCTCCTCGGCGTCTTCGTCGCGGGAAAGCAGCGCTACCGCGCCCTGCTCGCGGTCTTCTACTTCGTGCCCCTGCTGATATCCGCCGCCGCGATCGCGATCATCTACAAGAACCTGCTGGACCCCACCTTCGGCCTCGGTGCGGCCCTCGACTGGCCTCCGCTGAACCAGAACTGGCTCGGCGATCCCGAACTCGCCTTCTACGCAGTCGTGTTCATCATCGCCTGGCAGTTCGTGCCCTTCCATACGCTGCTCTACCAGGCCGGCGCCCGGCAGATACCCGCCTCGCTGTACGAGGCCGCCGCGATCGACGGTGCCGGCCGGCTCGCCCAGTTCCGGCGCATCACCCTGCCCCAGCTGCGCCACACGATCGTCACGTCCTCGACGCTGATGCTGGTGGGGTCGCTCACTTACTTCGACCTGGTCTTCGTCCTCACCGGCGGCGGCCCCGGCTACGCCACCCGGCTGCTTCCCCTCGACATGTACATCACGGGCTTCCAGAGCAACGAGATGGGCCTGGCCAGCGCCGTCTCCGTGCTCCTGGTCGCCGCCGGGCTCCTCCTCTCCCTCCTCCTCGTCCGCTTCTCGGGCTTCTCCCGCATGCGAAGCCAGCAGGCAGGCATGTGATGTCCGTGCTCTCCCGCACCACCGCGACCGACCGGAAGGCACCCGTACCACCGAAGACAGAAAGGTCGGCGGCACCGCCCGGAGGGCGCCTCGCGTCGATGCGCCGCACCAACCCCCTCGGCGCGCTGGGCGGTCTGGCCTGGCTGCTGGTCGTCGTCGTCCCGGTGTACTGGGCGGTCGTCTCCAGCCTCCGCACCCGCGAGGGCTTCTTCGACGCCGATCCGCTCGCCGTTCCGTCGCACCCCACCCTGGAGAACTACCGGCAGGTCCTGGACAACGGCTTCGCGCACTACCTGTTGAACAGCGTCGTGGTGACGGCGGGCGCGACGCTGCTGACCCTGGCGGTGTCCTTCCTGGCGGCCAACGCCATCGTGCGCGGAACCGGCCGGGCGCTGCGATGGACCTTCAGCCTCTTCCTGCTCGGGCTGGCCATCCCGCTCCAGGCCACGATCATCCCCGTGTACTACCTGATCGCCAAGGCCCACATGTACGACACCCTGGCGGCGGTCGTGCTGCCCTCCGCGGCGTTCGCGATCCCGCTGACCGTGATCATCCTCGTCAACTTCCTGCGGGACATCCCCGACGAACTGTACGAGTCCATGCGCGCGGACGGCGCCGGGCACTGGCGCATGCTGTGGCACCTGGCGCTGCCGCTGTCCCGGCCCGCCCTGATCACCGTGACGATCTACGACGCGCTCAACGTCTGGAACGGCTTCCTCTTCCCGCTGATCCTCACCCAGAGCCCCGACAAGCGCGTCCTGCCGCTGTTCGTCTGGAGCTTCCAGGGCGACTTCACCATCAACGTCCCCGCCGTCCTCGCCGCCGTCGTCCTCTCCACCCTCCCGATCCTCGTCCTGTACGTCATCGGCCGGCGCCAGCTCGTCAGCGGCCTCACCGCCGGCTTCAGCAGATAGCCCCTCGGGAAGGCGGCGTCCCCGGAGTTCCACGGCGGTCCGGCCGTCTCCGCGCGGATGCGGGATGCCGGGGTCCGGGTCCGGGTCCGTGTCCGGGTCAGGCGATCATCTTCACCGCGTCGCTCAGCCCCTGCCAGGCGGCCGCCGCTACGAAGAGGGTGATGATCACGAGGCCGGTGTTCTCCCGCCAGTTGTTGGTGTGAGTCCCCATGATGGCTTCGCTGTTGAGCATGCCGATCATCCCGATCGCGATCACGAGCAGGAACGGCGAAGTCAGTACGTGGGAGACGACCACGAGCACGATGAAGCCGGGCATTCCGGGAAGCGACCACACCACTGCCAGCAGTCCCCAGGCGACCATCACCTTGTAGAAGGGGTCCTTGCCCGGTTCCCCGCCCCGGCGGACGGCGCGCTCCGGCAGCACCACGTGCAACGCCTCCACCGTCATCTTGCCGAGCGCGAAGATCGAGCCGGAGACCGTGGTCCAGGCCGCACCGAGGAGCCCCAGGTAGAAGACGTATGGCCCGACGGGGCCGATGGCCGTCCCCAGCGCACGCGCGATCGCGTCGGCGTCCCCCACCCCGGAGTCGCGGTGGAGCACCTCGGCCCCGATCGCCCAGATCGCCGCGGCGAGGAACAGCACGACGAAAGTGCCGAAGAGCAGGTCGTACTGCTGCACCCTGCGGTGCGCGGGGGTGGTCCACCCCTTCTCCCGAAGAAACTGCGGGTAGAACAGGTTCGCCATCGAGCCAAGCGTGGCGAGCACGAGGCTGGAGGCGATCAGCCCCGAGTCGAACAGGCCCTGTTTCTCGGGTAGTTCGAAGGCGAAGCCCTGTAGCAGAGCGCCCCAGTCGATCCCGACCATCACGATGCCGATGACGAAGGAAGCGACCATCACGGCGAGGATCGCCTTGAACAGCCGCTCGATGAGGCGGTATACGCCCTTGAAGGTCACCACGAAGACCGAGGCGGCTCCGATCAGCGTCCACCAGAACGCGGGCAGGCCACCGAAGAGCCCGTGCAGTGCCACACCCACGCCGCTCAAGGTGAACGCCATCAGGATGTGGGTGTAGATCACGAACGAGACGAGCATCAACCAGCCGAACAGCCAGTGCGTCCGCGCCAGGCCGCGCACGATGCTCGGGTCGCGCTGCACGTTGAACAGGGGGTACTTGCCGAGACTGTTCACGAAGACGAAGCGGAAGACGAGGGTGAGCGGCAGTACCCACAGCAGCGCGTAGCCGTAGTTGCCTCCCGCGACCGAGTTGTCGATCAGGTCGCCGGTGCCCACCCAGCTCAGGGCCACCACGATGCCGGGCCCGAACGATCTCAGGTATTTCCAGAAGGACTTCACGGGGACGGGAGCGGACCCCTCCGCGATCCCGGCGCCCGGCGGGACGGGGACTCCGCGGTCGTCGACGGTGGCGGAAGCACGGTGGTCGACCGGGCCTCCGCTGTTGCCGGCGCCTGCGCGGGAGGCGCCGCTGCGGAAGACGCTCATGGATCCTGTCCTCCCGGTGGGCGGGTCGGTTCAGCAGATGCAGCGGCATCACGTGGGAAGAGTGGTGCGCCGGCCCCGAGTTGATATATTGGTATACCGAAATGTCAAAGGGGAGGCAACAGCCGCGAAACAATCCAGGGGTGGGCCCGGCCTGCGGGGTGGCTCCCCCCGATCCCCGTCGTACGCCAACAGCCGGAAGAAGGAGCGCACTTGACCTCCAGCCCGACGAACGGTGCATTCGCCGCCCCGCCTCTCGACGACGAGACGCGAGAGGCGCTCTGGACGGTCAGTACGGCCACGATCACCACGCAGCTCATGGACCGAGGCCTGCGGAACACGTTCCTGGCCGGCCCTCAGGTCCTCAATCCGCGAAGCGCGAAGATGGTCGGTGAGGCGTTCACCCTTCGCTGCATTCCGGCACGGGAGGACATCGACGTCCTGTCGGTCTTCCGTGACTACGATCATCCGCAGCGACGTGCGATCGAGACGGCTCCGCCCGGTTCCGTCCTGGTCGTCGACGCGAGGCGGCAGACGCGGGCCGCGTCCCTGGGGCACATACTCGGCACCCGGTTCGCACGCCGAGGCGGTGCCGGGATCGTCACCGACGGCAGCGTCCGTGACCTCGCAGGCTTCCGGGAGCTGGACCTGGCGACCTTCGCGGCTGGAGCCGCCCCGACCACGAACCTCGCCCTGCACCATGTGGTCGACATGCAGTTGCCGATCGCCTGCGCCGAAGTGCCGGTCTATCCGGGCGACATCATGGTCGGTGACGCCGACGGCGTGGTGTGCGTCCCACGCGACATCGTGGCTCAGGTCGCCCGGGACGCCGTCGAGCAGGAGCGGCTGGAGGAGTTCGTTCTCGAGCGGATCGAGGCCGGCCACCCGCTGCGGGGCAACTACCCGCCCGACGAGGAGACGATGGCGGACTACCGGGCGACCGTGACGGACGTGCCCGGCTCACGGCCGTGACGTCGCGAACCGTCTCAGCCGCCGGCGCCGGTGTGCTCCGAGAGTCTGACCAGGGACCGTTCGATGTGCTTGCGCATGAGGGCACCGGCCTCGTCGGCGCGGCCGTCGACGGCGGCCTTGTAGATGTCGTGGTGTTCGACGGACTCGGCCTGCCAGGTCGGGGCGAGTTCCCAGAAGACCGTGAGCGCGGCCAGCGCCGTCAGATCCTGGAGCCCGTCCAGCGTCCCCACGACCAGACGGTTCTGGCACTGGGCGTACAGCGCACGGTGGAAGTCGCGGTTGGTGGTCACCAGGGCCGCGGTGTCGTCCGTCGTCGCGAGCCGCTCGGCGTCCTCCATGAGGTCCCGGGCCTCGCGGAAGTCCGCCCGGCCCGACCGCGACGCCTCGGCCACCGCCCAGGGCTCCAGCAGTATGCGCTGCTCGTAGACGTGGCGTGCGTCTTCGACGGTGAGGCGGCGCACCCGCACACGCTGGTTCCGGTTCACGGTCACCAGGCCGGTCGTCGACAGCATGATCAGCGCCTCGCGGACGGGGGTCTTGGAGATCCCCAGCTGCTCCGAGAGGCGGCGTTCGACCAGCACTTCGTCCGGCTCGAACCGGCCGGTCAGGATGGCCGTCCGCAGCCATTGCACCACCAGATCCGATTGGGATGTCGCTCTGCCCAGCAGATCTGGTCGAGCCGCCGCCCCGGTGTCCATCGCCATGGTTTTGGTATACCACAGCACTGATATCCCGAGTTCGGGACGGGAGAGGGAGCACCTGCCGATGAGCAGCACCGCGATCGCCCGGTCCCTGCACGGCGTGGTCGCCGTACCGGTCACGCCGTTCGGCCCGGACGGACAAGTGGCACAGGAGGAGTATTCGGCTCTCCTGCACCGCATGGCCGGCGCGGGCATCCGCGCGTTCACGCCCAACGGGAACACCGGAGAGTATTACGCGCTCAGCCCGGACGAGCGGCGCCGTCTCGTGGAACTCACGGTCAGGGAGGCCCCCGGGGCACTCGTGATCGCCGGGGTCGGTCTCGATCTGGCGAGCGCTGTGGCCGACGCGCAGGCCGCGCACGCCGCCGGTGCCGGCGCCGTCATGGTGCACCAGCCGGTGCATCCGTACCGAAGCGTCGCGGGATGGATCGCCTACCACGCGGCCCTTGCCGAAGCGGTGCCCGGCGTCTCCATCGTCGCCTACGTCAAGGACGCCACCCTTGGCAGCGACGACTTCGCCGCGCTCGCGGCGGCCTGCCCCGGGCTCGTCGGCGTCAAGTACGCCGTTCCCGACCCGCCCCGGCTCGCCGTGCTCGTCGAGGAACTCGGCCGACTGGGCCTTGTCTGGCTGTGCGGGGTGGCGGAGCTGTGGGCGCCGTACTTCGCCCTGTCCGGTGCGGCCGGCTTCACCTCGGGGCTGGCGTGCGTCGATCCACGGCGCAGCGTCGGCCTGTTCCAGGCGCTGACGGAGCACCGGAACGCGGAGGCGATGCGGCTGTGGCGCGAGATCCGGCGGTTCGAGGAACTGCGCGCCCGCAACGGGGCGGAGAACAACGTGTCCGTGGTCAAGGAGGCACTCGCCCAGCTCGGTCTGTCCCGGCGTGAGGTACGTCCGCCGATCACGCCCGTGGACGACGGTGACCGGGAGGCCGTGGCCGAGATCCTCGCCGGATGGGGACTTCGCCCGCGCCGCGGACCGGCGGGGGACTCCCCCGAGGCCGCCCCGGACGAATGAGGAGGACGGCTTTGCATCCACGTCTCGGAGGCCATGCTCTGGTCGAGCAGATGCTGCAACACGGGGTCGAGTTGGCGTTCTGCGTTCCCGGGGAGAGCTACCTCGCCGTCCTGGACGGTCTGTACGACGTCCGGGACCGGGTACGGCTCGTCACCACCCGGCACGAGGGCGGTGCCGCCATGATGGCCGCGGCACACGGCAGGCTCACCGGCCGTCCCGGCGTCGCGCTGGTGACCCGCGGTCCGGGCGCGACCAACGCGAGCATAGGCGTTCACATAGCGGCCCAGGACGCCTCACCCATGGTTCTGTTCGTAGGGCACGTCGCCACGGGAGAGCTGGGACGCGGCACGTTCCAAGAGGTCGACCACCGTGCGATGTTCGCCCCGCTGGCGAAGGCCGTCCTTCAGGCCGACAGCGCCGACCGCATACCCGAAGTCGTCGCGCGTGCCTTCAACACGGCTGTCAGCGGACAGCCCGGACCGGTGGTGGTGGCGCTCCCGGAGGACGTCCTCCTCCGTACGACCGACGCCCCGGCGGTACCGGCCGCGCTCCCGGCGGCGACGGAACCCGGCCGGGCGGAAGTCGAGGCGGTGCTGGCCGAGTTGAGCGCTGCGGAGCGTCCCGTGATCGTCGCGGGCGGAAGCTGCTGGGACGAGGGGGCGACCGATGCGCTCAGGGGCTTCGCCGAGGCACGCGGCCTGCCGCTTGTCACGGCGGTCCGGCAGCAGGACCTGGTGCGCAACGACTCCCCTGCGTACGTCGGGACCCTCGGACTCGGTACGACGGCCGGGCTCGCGGACCTGCTCCGGGACGCCGATGTCGTCGTGCTGCTGGGCAGCCGGCCCGACGGTCTGACTGCGGCGGAGGGCGGCTGGCTCCGCGCGCCGCTGCCCCTCCAGCGTCTGGTCCACATACACCCAGACCCGTCCGTGCCGAACTCGGTGTTCAGAGCGAGCCGGGCCGTCATCGCGCGGCCCGACTCGTTCGTCGCGGCTCTGGCCGGCGCATCGCCGGAAGCACCGGCGGAGGACAGGGGAGCGTCGGCGTACGCGGTGAAGTGCGCCGCGCCCGCGGCCGGCGGCTGGGTGAGCCGCCTCCGGGAGAACTACCTGCGCGCCCGCGACGACAGCACATGCTGCGGCGGCGCCGAATACATGAGGGAACTCAACGCGCGCGTCTCCAAGGACGCGTTCATGACCGCCGGCGCGGGCTCCTACACCGCATGGCACCAGCGGCACCGCAGTTACGTCAGCTATCCCTCGCAGGTCGCCACCCAGGCCGGAGCCATGGGCTATGGCATTCCGGCCGCCATCACGGCCAAGCTCCTCCACCCCGGCCGGCAGGCCGTCGCCTTCGCCGGAGACGGCTGCTTCTCGATGACCGGGCAGGAGCTGGCGACCGCCGTCGACTGTGCCGCGGACATCCTGGTGATCGTCGTCAACAACGGCAGGCTCGGCACGATCCGCGACCACCAGGAGCGCCGCTTCCCGGGAAGGGTGAGCGGCACCGCGCTGCGGAACCCCGACTTCCCGGCGCTCGCGCGTGCGTACGGTGCCTACGGCCGCCGGGCCGGGACTCCCGAGTCGTTCGGCGAAGCGCTCGAGGAGGCACTGGATCACGAGGGTCCCGCGCTGGTGGAGGTGCTCGTGCCCTGACGGGACTCGTTCCTTGACGGGACTCATTCCTTGACGGACCCATGCCTTGAGGGGAGGGGCCCGGCGGTGCCCGGCC
Organism: Streptomyces sp. HNM0575; assembly: GCF_012726265.1. GTDB lineage: Bacteria > Actinomycetota > Actinomycetes > Streptomycetales > Streptomycetaceae > Streptomyces. The sequence goes on from NZ_JAASAG010000006.1 coordinate 365,085, forward strand.
CCGGCGCGATGCCGCGACAGCAGTCGCCGTCCTGGCTCACGCATCGACGAGACCGTGGGCACCATCGATTTTTTCCTCTGGTTGGGGCCCGAACTGCACGCCTACGCTGCTGCGCACTCCCGGCTGCCGGGATTCCGACGGATGTAGGAGCACCGATGGCAACCACGCTTGCGGACGAGCGGACCACGCAGAAGGGTCTACGGCGCAGTGTCGTCGCCGGGTCGATCGGCGTCCTGGTCCACTGGTTCGACTGGGCCGTCTACGCCTACATGGCCACGACGGTGGCTGACATCTTCTTCCCCGATCAGGACGGAACGGCCAGTCTCCTCTCGGTCTTCGCCGTCTTCGCCGTCGCGTTCTTCGTCCGGCCCCTCGGGTCGGTCGTCTTCGGCCACCTCGGTGACCGCTTCGGCCGCAAGAAGACCCTCTCCCTCGTCATCATCTCCATGGCCGCCGGAACCCTGCTGCTCGGTCTCATCCCGAGCTACGACACGATCGGCCTGGCGGCGCCGATACTCCTCGTCGTCGCACGGATCATCCAGGGTGTCGCCGCCGGCGGCGAGTTCGGCTCCGCCGCCGCCTTCCTCGCGGAGTTCTCCCCGGCGAAGCGCCGCGGCCTGGGGACCTCGTCCATCGAGGTCGGCTCGGTCCTCGGCTTCCTGCTCGCGTCGTTCGTCGTGTGGGTGCTCCACACGGCGCTGAGCGAGCAGGCGATCCTCGCCGGCGGCTGGCGCATCCCCTTCCTCGTGACGGTTCCCCTGGCCCTCGTCGGCCTGTACATCCGCCTCAAGGTCGAGGACACACCGGAGTACCGCGCGCTGGAGGAGCTCGACACCGTCCCGGCGTCGCCCGTCTCCGAGGTCTTCAAGAGCAACCGCAGGCAGTTCTTCCAGACCATCGGCATCGAGACGTTCATGAACTGCACGTTCTACGTGGTGCTCGTCTACCTCCTCACCTACCAGGAGGAGATCGTGGGGCTGCACGCCGACCGGGCCGCTCTGCTGTCGACCGTCGCGTCACTGGTGGCCATCGCGATCATCCCGCTCTCGGGAATCGCCTCCGACCGCGTCGGGCGCAAGCCGGTCCTGCTGACCGCCGCCGGGCTGCTCATAGCGGGTGCGGTGCCGCTGTTCCTCCTCATGCGCCAGGGCTCCGGATACGCCGCCTTCGCGGCGACCGCCGGCCTCGCCGCCGTCCTGGCGATCATCCTCGGCACGCACTCCGCGACCGTCGCCGAGCTCTTCCCCACCCGCACCCGGCAGAGCGGCCTGTCCATGGCGTACGCGATCGCCGGTGCCCTCTTCGCCGGCACCCTCCCGTACATCAACACCTGGCTCATCTCGGTGACCCACGACTCGATGGTCCCCGCCTACACCCTCATCGTCGTGGGCGTCGTGGGGCTGCTGACCGTGCTGACGATCCCGGAGACCAGGAACACCGACCTCCTCCACGAGTCGGACGTTTCCACGGAAGGCTCGCTTTCCGCACCCGTACCCTGAGCAGCAGCGATGAAGGCGGCCGACGGGCCGGCTCCGCTGTCGGTTCCCCGTGGCGGACGGGAGTGCTCATGATCAACGTGACCCTGCGGCAGCTCGACTACCTGGTGGCGGTCGCCGAACACGGAACGGTCACTGCCGCGGCGCAGGCGCTCCATCTCTCGCAGTCGACGGTCTCGTCGGCGATCGCCGACCTCGAGCGCATCCTCAAGATCAACCTCTTCGTACGGCAGCCCCGCGGGCTCTCGCTCACCCGTGACGGCGAGATGGTCCTCGCCGAGGCCAGGCGCCTGATGCGGGAGGTGTCGAGCCTGGAGCGCCGTGTGGCCGGTCTGAGCGGTGAGTTGGCGGGGGAGCTGCACATCGGGTGCTATTCGACGATCGCGCCCCTCCTCCTCCCCGCCGTCGTCACCGAGTTCATGGACCATTACCCGGCCGTGGACGTGAACTTCTCGGAAGGGTCGCAGAATGCGCTCCTGGAACGGATGGAGCAGGGAAAGAGCGATGTGGCCGTCATGTACGCGTACCGATTCCGGAATCATTTGACGGACCTCGGCCATACCGCTACCAAGCTGACGTCCGTACCGCCCTACGTCCTGCTGCATCCCGAGCACCGCCTCGCCGGGGCGGAAACCGTCGCGTTGCGGGATCTGGCGGACGAGCCCTACATCCTCTTCGATCTCGAACCGGGCGGGCAGTACTTCCTGTCCGTTTTCGAGGCGGAAGGCGTGACCCCCGACATCCGCTTCCGCACCCCCAATTCCGAGCTGGTGCGCTGCCTGGTCGCCAGGGGCGCCGGGTATTCGCTGCTGAGCCAGCGGCCGAAGACGACGGTCAGTTATGAGGGTCTGCCGTACGTGGCCAAGGAACTCACCGCCAGGCACGAGAGATTGGACGTCGTCGCGGTCACGCCGGGCGACCGCATGCCCAGCAAGCGGGTCGCGACTTTCATCGAGATGGCCGTGCGGCTGCTCAGGCCCGAGGTATTGAGATAACCGAAGGGGCCTGCGGAAATCCATTCTGGATGACGAAGTCCCTTCTCCGTACGGTGGTGAGCCGACCGGGAGCCGACCGGAATCCAGTGGAGGTACGTACGGATGTCGAGCACAGCGACGGAAGTTCTCGTCGTGGGCGGAGGCCAGGCCGGGATCGCAATGAGCGAGCATCTCGGCAATCACGGTGTTCCGCACATCGTCCTGGAGCGCGACCGCGTCGCCGAGCGGTGGCGGACGTCCCGCTGGGATTCCCTCGTCGCCAACGGCCCGGCGTGGCACGACCGTTTCCCTAACCTGGAATTCCCGTGCGACCGCGACGCCTTCCCCACCAAGGACGAAGTGGCGGCATATCTGGCCGAATACGCGGAGAAGATCGACGCTCCCATCCGCACCGGGGTCGAGGTGACCTCCGTGACCAAGAACGTCGGCGGGCCCGGATTCCGCGTGGCGACCTCGGAGGGCACCGTCGACGCCCGCTACGTGGTGGCCGCGACGGGTCCCTTCCAGAAGCCGGTGATCCCGGCCGTGGTGCCCGATGAGGCCCGCGTCCACCAGATCCACTCCAGCGCCTACCGCAACCCGCGGCAGCTTCCGGAAGGGGCCGTCCTCGTCATAGGGGCCGGCTCCTCGGGGGTGCAGATAGCCGAGGAGCTCCGCCGGTCGGGCCGCGAGGTCTACCTCGCCGTCGGCCCGCACGACCGGCCCCCGCGACGCTACCGCGGCCGCGACTTCGTCTGGTGGCTCGGCGTCCTCAACAAGTGGGAGGCGGCGACGCCGCCGCAGGGCGCCGAGCACGTCACCATCGCGGTCAGCGGCGCCCAGGGCGGCCACACCGTGGATTTCCGCGGCCTCGCCGAGGACGGCATCACGCTCGTCGGAACGGCCGGGTCCTACGAGAACGGGAAGATCCGGTTCGCCCCCGACCTTGAGCAGAACATCGCCCAGGGCGACGCCAATTACCTGTCGCTGCTCCGGGAGGCCGACGCCTACGTCGAGCGCAACGGCCTCGGGCTGCCCGAGGAGCCGGAGGCGCACCGTCTACAGGCCGACCCGGAGTGCGTGACGAACCCCCTCCTCGAACTCGGCCTCGCCGAGGCCGGCGTCACCTCGATCGTCTGGGCCACCGGCTTCACACAGGACTACAGCTGGCTGAAGGTCGACGCGTTCGACGAGAAGGGCAGACCGCGGCACAAGCGCGGCATCTCGTCGGAGCCCGGCGTCTTCTTCCTCGGGCTGCCGTGGCAGTCACGGCGCGGATCGAGCTTCATCTGGGGCGTCTGGCACGACGCCGGATTCCTCGCCGACCACATCATGATCCGTCGCGCCTACCGCGCCTACGACTCCGCGGAGGCACCGGCGACCGCGTAGCGGAAGCGGAAGCGGTTGCCGTAGCGGAAGCCGGGGCCGAAGTGGAAGCCGGAGCCGGAGTGGAAGCCGGAGCCGACGCGGAAGCCGAAGCGAAGCCATAGCCGAGCCGCCCGAAGCTCTCGAAGACCGGGGAACGCCCATGAAGCACACCAGGATCCGTACGTTCAACACCAAGGACACCTATCCCGAGCAGAACCTCGACAACGACCTGTGCCAGGCTGTCGTCGCCGGTGGTGTCGTCTATCTGCGGGGCCAGATCGGCCAGGACCTCGATACCCGCGAGAGCGTGGGCATCGGCGACGTCGAGGCCCAGGCGGAGAAGGCGATGTCGAACATCGCCATGCTGCTGGACGAGGCGGGCGGCGAGCTGGAGGACATCGTCAAGGTCGTCGTCTACCTCACCGACATCCGCTACCGCGAGCCCGTGTACCGCGTGATGGGGCGCTGGCTCAAGGGAGTTCACCCCGTCTCGACCGGCATCGTCGTCCAGGCGCTCGCCCGCCCCGAGTGGCTCGTGGAGATCGACGCCACCGCCGTACCGGGGGAGCGCGCATGACCTTCTCCATCCTGGCCAGGGACGACTCCGGCGCCTTCGGGATGGCGGTCACCTCGTCCTCCCCCTGCGTGGCGGCGCGCTGCGTCCATCTCCGCTGCGGTGTGGGAGTCGTGGCGTCGCAGAACATCACCGACCCCCGCTTCGGCGACTGGCTCCTCGACAGGCTCGCCGAGGGGGACTCCGCCGAGGAGGCCCTGGCAAGGCTCCGCGAGCACGACGGCACCACGGACTACCGGCAGTTGGCCGTCATCGGTGCGCAGGACGCCCCGGCGGTCCACTCCGGCGCGCGGACCCTCGGCGTTCACCACGCGCGGACGTCGCAGCACGCCGCGGCGGCCGGCAACCTGCTCGACAGCACCGGTGTCGTCGACGCCGTACTGGACGGATTCCGGTCCTCCGCGGGCGAGTTGGAGCAGCGGCTGCTCGCGGCGCTGAAGGCCGGTCTGGCGGCCGGAGGCGAAGCCGGCGACCTCCGCTCGGCCGGACTCGCGGTCGTCCGCGACGCCGGGTGGGCCGAGACCGACCTCCGCGTCGACTGGAGCGAGGCACCGATCACCGATCTGGAGACGCTGGTCGAGATGTGGCTGCCGCAGCGCCGGGACTATGTGACCCGCGGCATCGACCCCGGCACGGCACCGGCATACGGGGTGCCCGGCGATGAGTGACGCGAACTCGGCGACGGGCGGGGCGGATTCGGCGACGAGCGAGGCGAAGCGCCGAGTCCGGGACGACGTCGCCGGTCTCCGCGGCGAGCTGGTCGCGCTCTCGGAGGACCTGCACCGCAACCCCGAGACGGCGTGGCAGGAGGTCGAGTCCGCCAGCAAGGTGGGCGAGGTGCTGCGCCGGAACGGCTTCGAGGTCACGGAGGACTTCGCCGGTCTGCCGACCGCCTTCCACGCCCGGTACGGGTCGGGTGCGAAGCGCATCGGTTACATGGCCGAGTACGACGCCCTGCCGGGCATCGGGCACGCCTGCGGCCACAACCTCATCTCGGCGATGTCCGTGGGCGCGGCGATCGCACTGGCCCGGCGAGCCGGTGAACTCGGCGTCACCGTCGAGGTGTTCGGCACCCCCGCCGAGGAGGGCGGCGGCGGCAAGATCGAGATGCTCGACCGCGGCGCGTTCGAGGGCCTCGACTTCGCGATGATGGCCCACCCCGCCCCGGTGGACGTCGCACGCGCCGCGCCCTTCGCCGTCTCCCACTCGGCCGTCCGCTACACGGGCCGGGCGGCGCACGCGGCCGCGTACCCGACCCATGGAAGGAACGCCGCCGACGCGTTCACGATCGCGCAGGTCGCGATCGGGCTGCTGCGCCAGCAACTGCCGCCCAGCGTCCGTGTGCACGGCATCGTCACCTCGGGCGGGGAGGCGCCCAACGCCATTCCGCAGACGACGGCGGGACGTTGGTACGTGCGCGCGAAGGACATGGCCGAACTCGCCGAGACGGAGGAGAAGGTGCGCCGCTGCTTCGAGGCGGGCGCTCTCGCCACCGGGTGCGATCTGGAGATCGAGCCCGAGTCGCAGCCGTACTCCGAATTCCGCACCCATGAGGCGGCGTTGAAGCTGTACGAGCGGAACGCCGTCGAGCTGGGGCGCCGGTTCGTCACCGAGGGGCCCGAGACGGAGATGTGCCGTGCGTCGACGGACATGGGCAACGTCTCGCAGGTCGTCCCCGCCATCCACCCCTATATAGGTCTCGACTGCTTTCCCGTTCTCAACCACCAGAAGGAGTTCGCCGATCACTGCATCGGTGACGTCGCCGCGCGGACCCTGACCGACGGCGCGACGGCACTCGCCTGGACGGCCGTCGACCTGGCCCGGGGGCCGTACACGTAGTCGCCGGTCGCGGCGCGAGCGTGTCACACGTCGTAACTCCCGCGGGGCGTCGCGGTCTTGAACAGCCGGAGCGAGGCCGCCGTGTCCAGGGCCGCGCGGAGGAAGGCCTGTTCAGAGGGGCGGTCCCTGGTCGAGGTTCTGCGGATGACGGTGATCCGGCGCTCGACGGGGTGCCGGAAAGGGAAGAGGTCCACTCCTGCGGGCCGCGGAGTCAGCGCGAGTTCGGCGGCCATGGTGACGCCGAGGCCGGCCGCCACCATCGCGACCGCCGTCGCCTGGTCGTCTATCTGGTGCGCGATGTGCGGGGTGAAACCGGCGGCCCGGCACACCGAGAGCAGCACGCGTCCGAACTCGGTGTCGGCGTCCGACGCGATCCAGGAGCACCCGGCCAGGTCGGCGAGCTCCACCGGGTCGCCCAGCGCGGCACCCGTGTCCTCCCCGCGGTCCGGGTCCGCGCGTGGGCCCGTGGGAGCCTCCGGTGTGGACAGGGCTCCGTGCGGTGTGACGAAGTGGTGGTGTTCCACGCCGACGACGGTGGACTCCAGGGCGCCGTCCCGCGTGCCGGAACCGGGCGCGGCCGGGTAGTCCAGGACGAACGCCAGGTCGAGGTCGCCGTCGCGAACGGCCGACTCGGTCTCCTCCGGCACGACCTCACGGGTCTTGACCCGTACGCCGGGGTGGCGCTCGGCCAGCGTCGCCAGGACGGGCGGCACCAGCGTCCCCGCCAGGGTCGCCAGCACACCCACGGTGAGGTCGGCGGTGAGGGTCTCCCGCGCCTGCTCCAGCGCTATCCGTGCGCGTTCCTCGGCGGCCAGGACCTCTCCGGCGTGCTGTGCCAGCACCCGCCCGATCTCGGTCAGCCGCACGCGGCGCCCGACGTGCTCCAGCAGCGCCACGCCCACCTCGCGCTCCAGCGCGGCCAGTTGCTGTGAGACGGCCGAGGGCGTGTAGTGCAGCGCCTCGGCCGCCTCGGTCATGGTGCCGCAGCGGGAGAGCTCCCGGAGCATCCGCAGCCGGTGCAGGGACAGTTCCATTAACCGGATCTAAAGGGATGGCTGAAGGACTTGTCGATGGACGTGAAGAAAGTCCGCGGACCACACTGCCCGCAGAGCGATCAGCAAGGGCTCCTGGCCGCCTCCGTCCGGGGATGCGCGAACTCCCCGTCGTGAACGGGCGGTTCCCGCTCCTTCGACCGGGTCACGGCATCACCGCACGGCGACGGCGACGCGTCACGTCACGTCACGTCACGGCAGGGCAGCGCACGGCACGGCACGGCACGGGCAGCGTCACGCAGCGAGGACCGGGGAAGTCCCTCCGTCAGGAAGGCAGTTGCATGGGCGGCGTAGAGCACGGTGTACACAGCCCCGACGTCACCGGGCTCGGCGGCGCCCCGCCGCCGAGCTGGCTGACCGAACGCAGCGCGGAGGCGATACGGGCCGCCGAGGGGCCCGCCTTCGAAGCGGCCGAGTACGAGGCGCGGTTGAGCGGGCTGCGCGCCCGCATGTCACGGCTGCCGCTCGACGCGATGCTGGTGTTCCGGCCCTCCAGCGTGGAGTACCTGTGCGGCTTCCACACCGCCGAGACCGCTCCGCAGCCCCTGCTGGTCACGCAGTCGGACACCCACCTCTACATCCCGGATCTGGAGGTCGGCAGGGCGCTGGCCAGCTCGCTCGCCGGGAACATCCACTACTGCGGCTACGCGGACGCGCTCCGCGGCCTCGAACTCTTCCTCCAGCACGCGGCGTCGGTGCTGCCCGCACGCGCCCGGGTGGGCGTCGAGACCGGACATCCCTCCACACCGCCCCGGGCGCTGGACATCCTCGGCGGGCACGGACTGGTGGCGGTGGAGCCCGGCTACCTCGTCGAGCGTGCCCGCCTGGTGCTCTCCGCCGCCGAGTTGCGCCGGGTCGAGGAGGCGGCCGTGGTGACGCAGCGGGGCGTGGACGCGGGAGTGGCCGCGGCCCGGGTCCCCGGCGCCACCGACTCCTCGGTGGCGGCCGCGATCGCCGCGGCGCTGTACACCGAGGCCGACTCGCCCTCCGCCTGGGGCCCCGTCGTCGCCACCGGGCAGCGGGGCGGCATACCCCACTCCAGCTGGGTGGGACGGCAGTTGGGGAGCGGACCGACCTTCATGGAGTTCGCCGGCACGCGCTCGCGCTACCACGCCCCGGTGATGCGCACCGTGGTACGGGACGGGCCGCTGGGCGCCGCCGGCCGGCGGCTGGCCGAACTCGCACGTACCGCGGTGGCGGCCGTGCTGGAGACCGCCGCTGAGGGCGTCACCGCTGCGCACGTCGCCACCGAGGCGGCGAAGGCGCTGGGGCGGCTCCCCGGCGACGTGATGTTCCACCAGCTCTTCGGATATCCCGTCGGCCTGGCCCACAAGCCCCACTGGATGGACGGCGCGCCCTTCTACATCACCCCCGACAACCACGAACCCCTGGTGAGCGGAATGGTGTTCCACATCCCCGGCTCCTTCCGCTCCTTCGGCGACTCCGGAGTGGGGCTGAGCCAGACCTTCGTCGTGGAGCGGCACGGCACCCGCACGCTCACCCACGGCGCCGCCGACACCATCGAGATCTGAACGATCCGAACGATCCGAACCCCGCACGGCGCACGACCTGAACCGTCCCGGCACGCGGGCCACGGCTCCCGGAACTCCCTCCCGGAGAGGAAGCGATCAGGATGAGCGAACTACTGGAATCAGGCGGGCAGCCGACGGCCGACCGCGCGGTGCAGCGGCGCGCGGTGACGGCCGCGATGATCGGAAACGCCACCGAGTGGTACGACTACGCGACGTACGGCTATCTCGCCGTGGTGCTGGGGAAGGTGTTCTTCCCGCAGTCGGAGCCGGGCCTCTCGCTCCTCGCCTCCTTCGCGACCTTCGCGCTGGCCTTCGCGATCCGCCCGGTGGGCGCCTTCGTGCTGGGACCGCTGAACGACAGGATCGGCCGCAAGAGGACGATCGCTCTGACCATCCTCACCATGGCGGGAGCCACGTTCGCCATCGGCCTGCTGCCCGGCTACGGGACGGCCGGCGTGTTCGCGCCCCTCGCCCTGGTGCTGGCCCGGCTCGTACAGGGCTTCGCGGTCGGCGGCGAATACGGCGGCGCCTCGACCTTCGTCGTGGAGTACGCCCCCGACAAGCGCCGCGGCTTCTGGGCGAGCTGGCTGGAGTGCGGGGCCCTCGGCGGCTTCCTGCTGGCCTCCGCCCTGACCACCGCCCTCACCTACGGGCTGTCCGAGGCGGCGATGGAGTCCTGGGGCTGGCGGATCCCGTTCCTGGCCGCCCTGCCGCTCGGCACCATCGGGCTCTATCTGCGGATACGCCTGACGGACACCCCGAGTTTCCGTGCGCTGGAGGAAGAGGAGGCCAGGCCCAGCGCCCCCGTACGGGAAGCGCTCACCGGCCATCGGCTGCGGTTGCTCATCTGCGGCGGCCTCGTCATCTGCTCCAGCATCGGCACCTACGTGCTGCTCACCTATCTGCCCAGCTATCTCTCCGAGGAGCTGGGGATGACCTCGGCCACCTCGCAGGTGCTGGTGTTCGTCGCCGGCGCGCTGCTCACCGCGGGCATCCCCTTCGCGGGAATCCTCTCCGACCGCGTCGGACGCAAGCGCATGCTGGCGGGGGCTGCCATCGCCTACGTCGTACTGGCCTTCCCCGCCTTCCAGTTGATCCAGCGGGCCGACAGCGTCAGCGCCCTCGCCGGAATCGTGATCCTCACCCTCTGCCACATCCCGATCCTTGGGACGACCACCGCCACCCTGCCCGCGCTGTTCCCCGCCCGGGTGCGCGGGACCGGGGTGGCCATCGGCTACAACATCTCGTTCGCGGTCTTCGGCGGCACGGCACCGCTGTTGATGACCTTCGTGGTCGGCAGGACGGGAAACCTGGACATGCCCGCCTTCTACCTCGTGCTCGTGGCGCTGATCACGCTGGTTCCGGTGCTGGCGATGCCGGAGACCGCACGCAAACCCCTCGACTGACAGCCCCTCGACTGACGGCCCTCGAAGTGGCCGTCCGCCGCCGCGAATCCGTACCGCTCCCATCCGAGAGGAGTCCGAGGTGATCACCATCGGGCGAGGCACCGCCCCCGGACACGTCGCCGTCGTCGGTGCCGGAATGGCCGGAATTTCCACCGCATGGTTCCTCCAGCAACAGGGCGTGCGGGTCACGGTGCTGGACCGTACGGGAGTCGCCGCCGGGTCGTCCTGGGGGAACGCGGGCATGCTGAACCCCGCCTTCACCGTGCCGCTGCCGGAACCCTCGGTGCTGCGCTACGGCCTCAGGTCGCTCCTCGACCGCTCCTCCCCGGTCTCCATACCGCCCGCGGTGGACAGGCAACTGTGGGCGTTCCTCCTGACGTTCGCGCGGAACTGCACCGCCGCTCGGTGGCGGCGCGCGATGGAGGTGTTCAACGAGCTCAACCGCGCCAGCCTCACGGCGTACGAACAGCTCGCCGAGGCCGGTGTGGAAGCGCCCGTGAAGAGCGCCGACCCGCTCGTCATCGCATGCCGCGACCGGCACGAACAGCAGCACGTACTGGAGGAGTTCGCGCACGTCCGTGAGAGCGGCGGCGACGAAGCCTCCTTCGAGACCGTCTCCGGCGCGGAGCTGCGCGCCCTCGAACCCGTGCTCAGTGCCGAAGTGCGCACCGGCGTCCGCGTGTACGGGCAGCGGTTCATCAACCCGCCCGAGTTCATGCGCATCCTCGCGGAAGCGGTGCGCGGCGGCGGAGGAGAGATCGTCGGGGACCACCCCGTTGACAGGGTCGTCGATCTCGGTCCCGACGGCGTCGAGTTGGTGCCCTCACCCTCCGCGCCGGCGAAGGGCGTGGTGCGTGCCGACGCGGTCGTACTCGCCGGCGGCGCCTGGCTGAACCGCCTGGCGCGGCCGTTCGGCGTACGGATGCGCGTCCAGGCGGGCCGTGGCTACAGCTTCACCGTGCGGCCCCGGGACATGCCCGTGCGCCCGATCTACCTGCCGGGCCCGCGCGTCGCCTGCACTCCCCTGGGAGACCGGTTCCGCATCACGGGAAGCATGGAGTTCCGCGCCCCGGACGCCCCGCTGGACCCGCGGCGCGTACGGACCATCGTCGAATCCGCACGTCCGATGTTCAGCGGCATCGACTTCAGCGACCGTCACGAGGAATGGGTGGGCTCCCGCCCCTGCACCCCGGACGGCCTGCCGCTGGTCGGACGCAGCCGCTCGCCCCGCGTGCACATCGCCGGAGGGCACGGAATGTGGGGCATGGTGCTCGGACCTCTCACCGGCAGAATGCTCGCCGACGCCGTCACCGGCAACGGCGAACCGCATCCGCTGCTGCGCCGCCTCGACCCGCTGCGCTGAACGCCCCCGGCCCCCGGGGGCCTCTCCGGGCAGGCTCCGATCAGCCCGGAAGCGCGCTCGCGGCGCTGCTCGACGCACCGGCCCGCAGCCTGCCCTCGATCTCGGCCGCAGCGGAACGCAGCGGCTCCGCCAGGGAGTTCAGCGACTCCAGCGGCCAGCGGTAGGCGGGCAGCGTCAGGTTCACATACGCCAGGTCCCTGCCCGCCCGGTCGCGTATCGCCGCACTGATGCCGCACCACTCCTCGCGGTGCTCCATGTGGTTCACGGCGATGCCCGTGCGCCGGCACTCGGCGAGCTGGTCGCGCAGGGTCTCCGGGTCGGTGATCGTGTGCGGGGTGGCGCGCGTCAGGGGGCGCTCCGGGTCCAGGTATCCGGCCAGCTCGTCCTCGGGGAGCGAGGCGAGGTAGAGCTTGCCCACCGACCCGCAGTGCAGGGGCACTTCGAGTCCGGCGAGGTCGACGTGGAGGGCGCTCGACGGCCGCGCGTGATCGAGTACGACGAGCGTGCCGCGGCTGGCGATCTCCAGAAACGCGCTGCCGTCGGTCTCGGCGGCGAGCCGCTCCAGCGTCGGGCGGCTGCGGCGCACCAGGGACGAGGCGTCCGTGGCCATCGACAGTCGCACGGTGCCGTAGGCGACGTGATAGCGCCCGGTGTGCGGGTCCCGCTCGACGAGATCGAAGTGTTCGAGGGTGCTCAACAGCCGCCAGGCGGTTGCCCGGTTGACGCTGGCCCGCTGCGCGATCTCCGGAGCGGTGGGCGGCTCCTTGCTCGCCGCGATCTCCTCGAGCAGCAGCAACGCCCGCTCGACGGACTGCACGCGGTCGCTCACCAGCGCCTCCCCAGGGCTTCCCCAATTCTCAGTGCGCTGCTATGTTGCAACGCCTGTTGCACGATAGCAGCACCGCTGGAGAGGGGAGGACGGTATGCGAATAGCGGGAATCCGGAGCAGAGTCGTCCAACTCCCCCTCGACAGGCCCTTCCAGCCGGCCTGGGGGCGCGGCCGGGTGCAGCGCTCACTCGTCCTCGTCCTGCTCGAAGTGGGCACGGACGACGGCCTGGTCGGCCACGGCGCGGCTCACGGCGGCCTCGAAGCAGCCGTCGCGCTCGACCGCTTCGTCACACCGCACCTGCTCGGGCAGGACCCGGCACAGGTCGACAGGCTGGCGGCCGTCATCAGGGACGCCGAGATCCTGGGACCGCCGCCGTACTGTATGGAGATCCCGCTGTGGGACATCCTCGGCAAGGCGGCGGGGATGCCCGTCCACAGGCTGTGGGGCGGGGCCGGCGACCGGGTACGGGCCTACTGCTCCACCGGCGAACTGCGCCCGGCGCGGCAGCGCGCCGAGGACGTCGCGGCGCTCGCCGACGCGGGCTTCACCGCGGTCAAGCTGCGCTTCCACCACGACGATCCGCGCGAGGACCTCGCCGTGGCCGAGGCCGTACGCGAGAAGGCCGGCGACCGGATCGAGCTCATGGCCGACGCGAACCAGGCCGGCGCCGACCCCGGCACGGGCGGGCACCGGGTGTGGGACTTCCGTACGGCTCTGGGCGTCGCCCGCGAGCTCGAACGGCTCGGTTTCCACTGGCTGGAGGAGCCGCTGCCGCGGCACGACCTCGACGGGCTGTCGAGGCTGCGCGACAGGCTGGAGACGATCAAGCTGGCCGGCGGCGAGGACAACCACGGGCTGCACGAGTTCCGCCTGCTGCTGGAGCGCGGCTGCTTCGACGTCCTGCAACCCGACGCCGTGAAGTCCGAGACCGCGTCGGCGATACGCAAGCTCGCCGCGTTCGCCGAACTGGGCGGCGTCGACGTCGTGCCGCACACCTGGGGCAACGGCCTGGGCATGCTCGTACACCTGCACCTGGCGGCCTCGCTGACCAACTGCGGCTATCTCGAGTTCCCGCACGACCCGCCGAGCGGGCTCACCGCCTCCGCACGCGACCGGATGCTCACCGAGCCGGTGACGGTCGACGAGGAGGGCTTCGTCCAGGTACCGCAGCGGCCCGGCTTCGGATTCGTCCTCGACGAGGAGCGGATCGCGCACCACACCGTCCACGTCATCGAACAGGGCGACTGCGGCTTCGCCAGGGAAGACCGCGGCGTCTCCAAAGGAAGTGCCACTTGAAGATCAACGCGGCCGTGCTGACCGGCCCCGGCGAGGGCTTCGAGATCGACGAGCTGGAACTGGCCCCTCCGCAGCGGGGAGAGGTGCTGGTCGAGATCGCCGCCAGCGGACTGTGCGCCAGCGACCTCAACGTCGTCGACGCCAAACGCTCGCTCGTGCCCTTCCCCGCGGTGATCGGGCACGAGGCGTCCGGGACCGTCGTGGAGACCGGACCCGGCGTGACCAGGCTGAAGGTCGGCGACCCGGTGGTGATGTCCATCGTCCCCTCCTGCGGCGGCTGCGCGTCCTGCCGGCGCGGACGGCCCAACTACTGCGTGGTCGCCGGGGATTGCATGAGCACGGGCAGTCTGCTCGACGGCACGAGCCGGCTGTCCCGTAACGGCGAGCGGATCAACCACTTCCTCACGGTCTCCTCCTTCGCCGAGTACGCCGTCGTGCCCGAGTCCGGCGCCGTCGCGGTGCACCCCGACATGCCACTGGACCGGGCCGCCCTCATCAGCTGCGCGGTGCTCACCGGCTTCGGAGCGGTCCACAACACCGCGCGCGTACGGCCCGGTTCGCGGGTGGCGGTCTTCGGATGCGGCGGCGTCGGCCTCAACGTCGTGCAGGGCGCCCGCATCGCCGGGGCGTCGCGGATCGTCGCCGTCGACGTGAGCGCCGACAAGCTCCAACTCGCCGGACGGCTCGGCGCGACCGATCTCGTGGACGCCCGCGAGCAGGACCCGGTGGCCGCCGTCCGCGACCTCGCCGACGGCGTCGACTTCGCCTTCGAGGCGCTCGGCCGCGAAGAGACCGTGCAGCAGGCCTGGAACTCGCTGGACGCACACGGCGAAGCCGTCGTCGTCGGCCTGATGAGGAACGGCGCGACCCTCACCCTCGACGCCGGGCGCCTCGTCAACGAACAGGCCATCAGGGGCTGCTACTTCGGCTCGTCGCACCTGATGCGGGACGTGCCCGCGCTGGTCGACCGCTATCTCGCGGGCGAGCTTCTCCTCGACGACCTCATCAGCCACCGCGTCGGACTCGACGGGCTCGACGCGGCGTTCGACCGGCTGCGTGCGGGCGAGGGAGCCCGCAGCGTTCTCGTCTTCGACGGCTCCGAGGGTTCCGACGGGTCCGAGGGGGCCGAGGGTTCCGAGGGTTCCGACGGGTCCGAGGGGGCCGACGTCGGGACCGCGGCGGCCCCGACGACCGACGACGCACGATCCGCCCGAACCGACTGAGGCAGGTGCCGTGTTGATCGAGCACGACAGGAACTACATCGACGGCGAGTGGGCGGGCGCCTCCGACGGCGGCACCCTGGACGTCGTCGATCCCGCGACGGGACAGCCGATCGCCGCGGTGCCGGCCTGCACACGGGCCGACGTCGACCGCGCGGTGTCCGCCGCCCGCCGGGCCGCCGGCGACTGGTCGCAGACGACCCCCGGCGAGCGGGCGGAGATGCTGCTCGCCCTCGCCGACGCGGTCCTGCGCGACGTGGACGGTTTCGCCCGCCTGGAGTCGCTGAACGCGGGCAAGCCCATCGGCACCACGGCAGGCGAAGTACGCAGCGCCGCCGACCGGCTCCGGTTCTTCGCCGGCGCGGCCCGCTGCCTGGAGGGCAGGGCGGCGGGCGAGTACGTCACCGGCTACACCTCGATGACCCGCCGCGAACCCGTCGGGGTCGCCGCGCTCATCACCCCGTGGAACTACCCGCTGCTGATGGCGGTCACCAAGCTGGGCCCCGCGCTGGCCGCCGGGAACACGGCCGTGCTCAAGCCGTCCGAGCAGACGCCGCTGACCACGCTGCGGCTCGCCGCGCTCGCTGCGGACATCTTCCCGCCCGGAGTGCTCAACGTCCTCACGGGCGACGGCACTTCGACGGGTGCGCCCCTCGTCGAACACCCCGGCGTCGACATCGTCTCCCTGACGGGCGACTCCGCCACGGGCAAGGAGGTCGCGCAGGCCGCCGCCCGCACCCTCAAGCGCGTCCATCTCGAACTGGGCGGCAAGGCACCGGCGCTGGTGCTCGACGACGCCGACCCCGTCCAGGTCGCCTCGGCCCTGCGGTCGAGCGCCTTCTGGAACGCGGGCCAGGATTGCAGCGCCGCGTCGCGGGTGCTCGTCAGCGCCGGCAGCTACGACCGGGTGCTGGACGAACTCGTCCCCGCCGTCTCCTCCCTGCGGGTCGGCGACCCGCAGGACCCCGGCACCGAGATGGGCCCCGTGGCCCACCGCGAACACCGCGACCGCGTCATGGGGTTCGTCGACCGTGCCAGGTCCGGGAAGGGCACGTTCCTGACGGGCGGTACGCCGGTGGACTCCCCGGGTTTCTTCGTGGCCCCCACCGTCCTGTCCGACGTGGACCAGCACAGCGAGATCGTCCAGCGGGAGGTCTTCGGGCCGGTGATCACGGTGCAGCGCGTCGAGGACGACGAAGCCGCGTACGCGCTGGCCAACGACGTGGTCTACGGGCTCGGCGCGTCCGTCTTCACCCGCGACGTGGGCAGGGCGATGCAGGCGGCCCGCAAGCTGCGCTTCGGAACCGTGTGGATCAACGACCACGGACCGGTCACCCCCGAGATGCCGTGGGGCGGCTTCAAGGAGTCCGGATACGGCAAGGAGCGCTCGATCTACTCACTCGAAGAGTTCACCGAGATCAAGCACGTCATGGTCAAGCTGCCTGGCTAGGCGGCGTACCCCGTCGCGCACACCGCGCACCCCGTGCACCGTGCACCCCGTGCACCGCGCACCCCGTCAAATACCCACGCAGTGGAGGGATTCCATGCGTACATCACGTTCACTGACCGCCGCCGCGGCGGTCGGCCTCTCCCTGGTGTCCGTCGCCGCCTGCGGCTCGCCGGCACCGCCGCCCAAGGAGTCCGGCGGCGCCGCCGCGAAGGCCGCCTCGCACGAGTCCGCCGCCGACTTCGGCGGGATGGACAAGCTCGTCGCAGCCGCCAAGAAGGAGGGCGCCCTCAACGTCATAGCCCTGCCGCCGGACTGGGCGAACTACGGCAAGCTCATCAAGGCCTTCGAGAAGAAGTACGGCATCGAGGTCAAGTCCTCCCAGCCGGACGCCAACAGCCAGGACGAGATCAACGCAGCCAAGCAGCTCAAGGGGCAGGAGCGCGCCCCCGACGTCTTCGACCTCGGCAGCAACGTCGCGGTCGCCAACACCGGGCTGTTCGCCTCGTACAAGGTCAAGGCATGGAAGGACGTCCCCGACGACGTCAAGCAGGCCGACGGCAAGTGGATCAGCGACTACACCGGCTACATGTCCATCGGCTACGACGCCAGGAAGGTACCGGCGCCCAAGTCGCTGAAGGACCTGCTCAAGCCCGCCTACAAGGGCAAGGTCGCGCTCAACGGCGACCCCACTCAGGCCTCGGCGGGCTATCACGGCGTCGTCATGGCCGCCCTGGAGAACGGCGGCTCGGCCGACGACATCGCGCCCGGCGTGAAGTTCTTCAAGAAGCTCAAGGACTCCGGCAACCTGCTTCCCGTCGACCCGACCCCGGCCACCATCGCCTCGGGCCAGACCCCGGTCGTCATCGACTGGGACTACCTGAACGTGGCGCAGACCGAGGAGCTGAAGGGCAAGGCCGACTGGAAGGCCGTCATCCCGAAGAACGCGGTCGTGGGCGCGTACTACCGGCAGGCGGTCAGCAAGGACGCGCCGCACCCCGCGGCAGCCCGCCTCTGGCAGGAGTTCCTCTACTCGCCCGAGGGCCACAACATCTGGCTCCGCGGCTTCGCACGGCCCGTGCTCGCGGACGTGATGCGCAAGAACGGCACCATCGACGAGAAGGCCTACGCGAAGCTGCCCTCCGCGTCGGGCAAGCCCGCCCTCCTCACCGAGAAGCAGCTGAAGAAGGGCCAGGACTACCTCCAGGCGCACTGGCAGAAGGACGTCGGCTGAGGAGAGACCCATGACGACCAGGACACCGGTCCGCCTTCCGGCTCCGCGGCAGCGCGCCGGTCCGCTCGCCCGCGGCGCCGTCACACGGCGGCCGAGGAAGCTGGTCCCGTATCTGGGAGCACTGCCGTTCCTCTGCTACGTCGCCGTCTTCCTGCTGTGGCCCACCTACATCGTCGTCGTCGGCGCCTTCCAGGACGCCGGCGGGCGGCCCTCCCTGGAGAACGTCACGAAGATCGTGGCGGACGGCGAGTACGTCTCCGCCTTCGCCCGCTCCATCGAACTGTCCGCCGCCACCGCCCTGGCCGGAGCCCTCCTCGGCGGGCTGCTGGCCTGGGCGGTCGCGGAGGGCAGACCGGAGGGCCTGCTGCGCCGCGCGGTGGTGGCGGGCTCGGGCGTGCTCGCGCAGTTCGGCGGCGTCATGCTGGCCTTCGCCTTCCTCGCCACCATGGGCTTCAACGGGGCGCTGACGCTCTTCTTCCAGAAGCAGCTGGGCGTCGACGTCCTGGGCGGCGGCGCCTGGCTCTACGGCTTCGCCGGACTCGTCGTCGTCTACACCTACTTCCAGATCCCGCTGATGCTCATCGTGTTCCTGCCGGCCCTCGACAGTCTCAAGCCGGAGTGGCGGGAGGCGTCGGACAGCCTGGGCGGCTCCACCTGGTCGTACTGGCGGCACGTCGGCGGCCCCGTCCTCGCACCCGCCTTCACGGGAGCGGCGCTGCTGCTCTTCGCGAACGCCTTCTCCTCGTTCTCGACGGCCGCCGCCCTGGTGAGTCAGGGCAACCCCATCGTGCCGCTCCAGATCCGCACCTATCTGACCAGCGAAGTCGCCCTGGGCCAGGCCAACTTGGGCAAGGCGCTGGCACTCGGGATGGTGGTCGTCGTGGCCGTCGTCATGTCCCTCTACGCCCTGTTGCAGCGGAGGACCACGAAATGGCTGCGGTGACCACTCCGGGCGAGCGGCGCGGACACTCGCTGGTGCGCTGGACCGTGCTGGTGGCGGTGGGCCTCTACCTGCTGCTGCCGCTGCTGGCGATGCTCGAATTCTCCACGCGGGGACCGGACTCCGGGCGGACACTCGACGCCTGGAAGGCGATGGGCACCGACTCCGAGCTGCTCGGGGCCATCACCGTCTCCCTCGAACTCGCCCTGCTCAGCGTGGCGGGCGTGCTCGTCCTGCTCGTACCCACGATGACCTGGGTGCATCTGAGGGTGCCGCGGCTGCGGCGCCTCATCGAAGCGGTGTGCCTGCTGCCGCTGACGATCCCCGCGATCGTGCTCGTCGTGGGCCTCGCCCCGATCTACGCCTGGATCAACTACCTGTTCGGGAACTCGGCGCTGACCCTGACGTTCGTCTACATCGTCCTCGTCCTGCCCTACGCGCACCGCGCGATCGACGCGGGACTGGCCTCGGTCGACATCGTCACGCTCGCCGAGGCCGCGCGCAGCCTGGGCTCCTCGTGGACGCGCGTGCTGCTGCGCATCGTCGTGCCCAACATCCGGGGAGCCATCACCTCCGCGTCGGTCATCTGCGTCGCCCTGGTGCTGGGCGAGTTCACCATCTCCTCGCTGCTCAACTTCGACACGCTCCAGGTGGTCATCAACCTGCTGGGCAAGCGCGACGCCGCCGTCTCGGTCGCGGTCTCGTTCGCCGCGCTCGTATTCGCCTTCGTCCTGCTGCTCGTACTCGCGGGCGCCTCCCGGCGGCACCGCGAGAGCGCACCCCAAGACGCCGTGAAGGGATCGGTCCCGTGACCTCACAGACCAGCAACGCCCGGAAAGCAGACGGCCGGAGGGCCGACGAGAGCTCCGGCGAGGAGTCCGGCGAGAAGTCCGGCCGCTCCGGGGCGCAGGTCCGGCTGGTCGACCTGCGCCGCTCCTACGGACCCGTGCGCGCACTGGACGGGCTCTCGCTCGATGTCGGCCCCGGCGAATTCGTCGCCCTGCTCGGCCCCTCGGGCTGCGGCAAGACGACGGCCCTGCGGGCGCTCGCCGGACTCGACACCCTCGACTCCGGGCAGATCCTCGTCGGCGACCGGGACATCACCCATGTCGGCGCCAACCGCCGCGACATGGGCATGGTGTTCCAGGCGTACAGCCTCTTCCCCAACATGACCGCCCGCGACAACGTCGCCTACGGGCTACAGCTCCGCCGCGTCGGCTCACAGGAGCGACGGCGGCGCGCGGGCGACCTGCTGGACCTCGTCGGCCTCTCCAGCCACGCCGCCCACTACCCGCACCAGCTCTCCGGCGGCCAGCAGCAGCGCGTCGCCCTGGCCCGCGCGCTGGCCGTCGAACCGCAGGTGCTGCTCCTCGACGAACCGCTCTCCGCGCTCGACGCCAAGGTGCGCAGCCAGCTGCGCGACGAGATCCGCCGCATCCAGATCGACGTCGGCACGACGACGCTGTTCGTGACGCACGACCAGCAGGAGGCGCTCGGTGTGGCCGACAGGGTCGGAGTCATACGCTCCGGCCGCCTCGAACAGGTCGGCCCGCCCGCCGAGTTGTACGACCGGCCGCGCACGCCCTTCGTCGCCGAGTTCGTCGGCCTCACCAACCGGCTTCACGGAACGGCACAGTCCGGTACGGCCGAGGTGCTCGGAGTCGGAGTCCCACTGCTGGAGGGATCCACCGGCTCCGGTGCCGTGACGGTGTTCGTACGGCCCGAATCGGTGCAGGTGACACCCGACGGGAAGGGGAACGGGAGGGTGCTCACGGCGAGCTTCCTCGGCTCGCAGTCCACCGTCAGGGTCCGGCTCGATGACGACACCACGGTGCTCGCCCAGGTCTCCAGCGCCGAGCTCGCCCACCTGCCGCCCGGCACGCAGGTACGGGTCACCGTGGCCGCCGCACCGGCTCTCGCGACGCGGGCGGTGCGGTGAGTCTCCGTTCCCTTTCGGCTCACCGGGCTTCCGGGATCGACCGCCCCCCGGGATCGACCGCGGCCCTGGTCCGGCGACCGCGCCACGCCCCCGCGGACGCGCCACGGTCCGGCGACCGCGCCACGGTCCGGCGGAGCGTCGAGCGGTGCGGCTGCTCGGCTGCTCGCCCTTCAACTGCCGCCCCGCCCGCGGGAGTCGGCTCCTACCGCAGCCGGGCCACGAAGCTCCGCCCGTACGCGTGCCGGGTGGTGACCTCGATACGGGTGGCGCCCGGAAGCCGGGTGACGTGCACACCGTCGTCCGCGGAGACCGGGCGGAGGGAGCGGCCGTGCAGGGTGACGGTCACCTTGTCGCGTTCGGTGGTCGGATCCGCGACGGCGACGGCGGTGATGCCGTCGCCGCCGCGGCGTACGAGCACCGACGCGGGACCGTCGACGGCGAGCGGCCCGGCGAAGTGGGCGCCCGGCGCGAAGGTGTTGGCGGCGAGCAGCCCCAGGCCGTGGTGAACGATCGCCTGGAGGTCCGTGGTGTTGGCGAGGACGGCGGGCGCGCCGTGCGCGTAGCGGCCCAACTGCCGTTCGGTGGCGCCCGGGACCAGGGCGCAGGCCTGCGCGGTCGCGGGCGTGCCGGGCGGCTGCTCGAAGGCGACGCCGAAGACCTGCTTGGTGATCCGGGTGTCGGGGTTGGAGGCGTTGACGTCCCGGCGGCTGCGGGTGACGGTGTCGAGCGTGACGGTGGGCCGGGGCCCGCGAGGCGCCCCCGGAGCGTCGAGGAAGACGTAGCCGACGGCTGTCCTCTCGTCGGCGTTGGCGTAGCGCAGCCAGGCGAGGGGCGCCGTACCGGGGAGCGGCGCCGTACCGGGGCGGCGCAGGCGCGTGCCGTCGCGCAGGCGTCCCGTGACGGTGACGGCGTCGGTCTCGGCGGCGATGCGGCTGTCCACCGTCGTGGTCACCGCCCGGCCCGCCGGGTCGTACACGCCTGCCGCCAGCACCACGATCTCCTCGTCCAGCAGGAACCACGACTTGGTCGCGCGGGCGTTGCGGTAGGCCACGAAGTCGTCCGGAAGCCGCCCGGCCTGCTTGGCCGCCCAGGCGGCGTCGTCGGACTGGATCAGCGAGACCGTCCCGTACGCGTCGAGCGTGGCGCCGCCGGAGTGGGAGCCGGTGCCGCACGGGAAATAGACGTAGGTGTTCTGCTTCTCGGACGATGCGGTGAATCCGGCGCCGGGGTTGTCGTACCAGTCCTCGCCGTATAGCTCGGGGATCGTCTTGCGGGTCTCCACCGGGGCCGTGACGCCGGCCAGCCGGTACGGGGAGACGGCCGTGAAGTAGTCGACGCCGAAGGCATGCGTCTGGTCCTGCCCCGACAGATACAGGTAGTGGGTGCCGTCGCCCTGGAACCACGGCCTGAGGTTCTCGCCGCTCATGTACTCGTACTTGCTGACCCGCCGTGAGCTGCGGGCCAGGGCGAACGCCCAGCCGGGCCGGTGGTGGACGGTGCGGTCCATGGCGTTGAACGCCGCCGTGTACGAGGCGTCCTTGAGGTCGCGGGCGGGTATGGAGCCGTCGGCGAGGATGTCGGCGTAGCGGGCTACGGTCACGGGGGAGACGAACCCGGTCGGGTCCGGTGGCGCCTTCGAGGCCTCGTGGACGAACTTCACATACCCCTTCAGAGCCGGGGCGTCGTCGCCTGAGGAGTGCGCGGCGAGGTCGGTGACGGCCTCCAGCACGGTGGTCGCGTCGGCGTATCCGCTCTTCTCACGTGACGCCCCGCGGCCCTTGACCGCCTCCATCATCCAGCCCTCGAAGATCACCGGCGCGAAGCCGTCCACCACCCAGCCCCGCGCCACCCCGGCCAGGTCGCCCTGTGACAGATAGGCCGTGCCGTCCAGGATCTTCAGGGTCTGTACGACGCGGCTGAGCAACCCCGTGCCGTAGGTGCCGGTGTAGGCGACGGAGGCGTGCTGGATGAAGGAGCCGTCGGCGTAGAAGCCGTCCGTGACACCGTGCCGCAGGTCGTACGGGTCGATCGTGGCGAGCACGGTGAGCTGGTCGGCGACGGCCTTGCTGACCCGGGCGTCGTCGCCGAGGGCGGCGCCCTGCATGATCCGGTCGGTGGTGATGTCGGCGAGGTTGGCGCCGGTGTGGAAGCGGGAGTCGAGGTCGACGTCGCCGTTCTTGCCGTTGCGCAGATAGCCGTCCATCGCGGCGACGTAGGTGGCGGCCAAGTCCGGTCGGTACTCGGCGAGTTGGTCCCTCAGCAGCACCAGGATCCTGCTCACCTGCTGGGAGATGCCGATCTCCCAGTTGAACCAGTTGCCGTAGTAGCCCTTCGACTGGTCGCCGTAATAGTGGTCGTAGAGCCAGACCAGACCGTCGATGACGCGCCGCTGGACGGCCTCGTCGCCGTGCAGCGGGTTGTCGTCCGCGGGCGTGCGGGTGGCGAGCGCGATCTCGTAGAGGTACTGGAAGGACTTCATCAAGTTCGCGTCGCTGGCTCCGAGTTCGCCGAGGCCCTGGAACAGCTCGCCGTCGCCGGCCGAGTCCATCGCGTCCAGCCGGTCCCGTGCCGTACCGGTGATGGCGGCCACCTTGGCGGCCACCTCGGGGCGTGCGTCGACCTCGGCGGTGCCCGCCAGGACGGCGACGGTGTTCTCGACGAGCCGGGCGAGGTCTCCCGCCGGATCTGCGGTGGGCTGGCCGTGCGGGGACGGGGCGGCTGCCGCCCGTGCGCGCAGCGGCTCGGCGAGGACGAGCAGCGCGCTCGCCGGAACCATGGACAGCAGGGCGCGGCGCGACAGCTCCATGGAAGGCTCCAACTTTGCGACGTATGCCGGAAAGGCACGCCGTATCCAAGCAACGGGCCCCCGTGGTGTCAACGCGTCAGCACCACCGGCAGGACACCGCACAGCGGGATGACCGGTTCCGAACTCGCGGTATCGGCAGGGCACTTGGGGCCGTCCGGAGGCCCCGCGCCCCCACGGCTCCGTCCCTCTCCGCGGGCCCGACCCTTGCCATTGCTATCGAATATCGATAGATTCCCATCGTAGTTCGATTGAGGGGGAGGTGTGTGGGGCCTGGTGCGCCGGGAGTCCGGCGACCACCCGGCGGAAGGCCGGTCCGTACCGGCGCCACACATGAAGTGCCCCGACGACCCGGGCACTTGGACCTTCGGAACGCTACGGCGACGCAGTGGGGAGCAGACGATGAGGACACCCGACGCCTCCGGCCGTCCCGGTGCCACGGCGAGTACCGACGTACTGGTGGTCGGAGCAGGGCTGGCCGGGCTCCACACCGCCACGCTCCTCGCCCGGCGAGGACACGACGTACTCCTGGTGGAACGGCGGACCAGCCTCGGCCACGCGATCCGCACCACGGGAATCTTCGTGCGGAAGACGCTCGACGACTTCCCGCTGCCCCAGGAGCACCTCGGGCCGCCGATCCGGCGAGTGATGCTCTACCCCCCTGGCATGCGCCGCCCGGTCGGCCTGGTCAGCGCCCGGGACGAGTACCGCGTGGGTGACATGGCGCCGCTCTATACGGCAGCGGCAGAGCTCGCGGCCGACGCCGGAGTGCGGATGGCCATGGGCACGAGCTACGCGGGCCGGCAGGGCGGCACCTTCCGGCTGACCGGCCGCGAGGGCACGACCGCGGTCCGGGCGCGCTTCGTCGTCGGTGCCGACGGAGCCCGTTCGAGAGTCGCCCGCGACCTCGCGCTCGACCGCAACCGGCACGTGCTGGTCGGCGCCGAAGAGGTCTTCGAACTGCCGGGTACGGACGAGCCGCCGACGTTCCACTGCGTTCTCGACCCCTCCCTCGCCCCCGGCTACCTGGCCTGGGTGGTCAACGACGGGCAGCACGCCCATGTAGGCGTCGCGGGCTACGCGGACCGCTTCCCGGCGGGGCTTCGCGGAGCGTTGCAGCGGTTCAGCGCCTCCGCGCCCGGGCTGGCCGGCGTGGAACGCCCCGAGGCGGTGGAGCGGCGCGGAGGCCCGATTCCCGTCGGTGGAATGCTGCGTCGCGTCGGCTGCGCCGACGGACTTCTCGTCGGAGACGCGGCGGGCGCCGTCTCGCCGCTCACCGCCGGGGGCCTCGATCCGTGCCTCCGGCTGTCGGAGCACGCGGCCGCGGTCCTCGACGAGGCGCTGCGGGCCCGAAACCCGGGAGACGTCCTGACCGGCTACGACGGAGCCGCCCTGCGCGCCCGCTTCCGGGGACGGCTCATGCTCCGCAGAGGCCTGGCCCACGTGCGTACCCCGGCCATGGCGACGGCTGCATTCACGCTGCTCCGCACACCACTCGGCCAAGCCGCGGCCCGCCGCGTCCTCTTCGGCGACAAATCCTTCCCCACCCCTGAGCACGGTCGCCCATACGCGGGGCCTGAGCCCGCTGCGCGTATCCGCACCGGGTATGGCAAGCCCTGAGCAGGATGCATCGCGGAACGTAGTGCGATGTCGGGCGGATGGCGCAGCTGACGCCCGGACCGCTTTCAGAGGCTGCATCGCTCAGAGCCGCAGCCGTGCTCGGATCGCAGAATCTTGCGCATTGCCATTGGCCGGCCTCAGGGGTACCTCGGCGTGTACCGGCCCGAATACGTTGGTAGTTGACGTCTTGGGTCCGCGAAGTCGTCCTCTGAGTCGCTTGTGAGACCATCGCCGACTCACAAGGAGGGGTGACATGGCAAAGCACGCTTTCGCAGGCTATGCGATCAAAGTTCGCAGGCTTCGCGAAAAGGAAGAACTGCCGCTCGATGACTTCGACGGTGCGCGGGCGGATCTACTGAAAGAGTTCTACGGATTCTTCCTTCAACTCAAAGAGCGCCCGCACGACGTCAAGTCCCAGGAAGCGTCGATCGAGGCTCATGCGATCGACGGGAAGGACAGGCGGCTCTGTGTGAAGCTCGCCCTCGGGTCGTACGGCAAGCAATCGCGCATCCGGAACAGGGAGACAGGAGAGGTTCTCTTCCAGAAGGAAGAAGAGCACGTGGATCTCAGCGACCTACGCAACTATCTGATCCTGCCCGAGGCTGCCGACACAGGATTTCTCTTCACGGAACGCCTCCACGGGCAAGGACTAAGGAGTGTCCTTGAGAGTTCCTTCCGGAAGGCGTTCGACGCGAAGTACCCGGGCTACACGATCGAGTTCAACAACGTGATGTCCGAGGCAGCTTACAAAACGTACCTGGAGCAGGGCGAAATCAAGGCGATCCGTCTGGTGCGGACTTCGATCCCGGACGACCTCGCTGCGGTCTTCGAGGTCGAAGAGGAAGAAATGGGCACACTGGAGACGATCTTGAGGCCACGGCGCAACAAGTCTTTCCGGAAGAACAAGATTCAGGACGTCCTAAGCGGAGACAGGGATGTGTCGAGCGTCCTGCAGTGGCGCGACGTGCAGTACAGCGAAGTCAAGGTGCAAGTCAAGGTCGGCGGCACGATGCGAACGGTGTCGGTGTCGTCTGGTACAACACCTGCCATGCTGTACGACCTGGACGAAGAGCTCAACAAGGACGGTGTGGAACTCACGGACGACTGGGCCTATGGGAAGGCCGCGCAGTACGCCGAGGATCTCGCACTGAGCATGGGTATAAGCGCTGATGTCATGCGCCGGAATTTCGACTGGCCGAGCGACTGGGATCACTATCGACTGGAGGTCCCGGGTGAGTCCGCTGATTGACGTCGTCCCGATCGTCAAAGACCATTTCTCCAACCTGCGTAGCCAGCGTACGGGTAAATACATGTGGGACGCCGTGGCACTTTTCTACGGGGCGCCTCTCACATTAGGAATTCTGGGGATTCTGCTGGAGTGGAGGGTGGACGGAGTGGGGAACATCCTCGCCGCCTTCGCTCTGCTCGCCGGGTTGTTGTTCAATCTCCTGGTGCTTCTCTTCGATGTCGCCCTCAAAGCGAAGTCGAGTTCGACGGAGCTGAAGCTGGAGCTCGCCAAGCAGATCCAGTCGACGGTGACGTACGCGCTTCTGATCTCGCTTGTCACGGTTGTAGTCTTGGGAGTGGAGGCAGGGATGGGGGTCGAACGCATCGACCGCTGGGTGAGCGGAGTCGTGATCGCTCTGCTCGCACACTTCGTTCTGACGCTCATGATGATCCTGCGTAGGATCAGAGCCGCGTTCCTGAACAACTTCCGTTGATTCGGAGCTGATTGTCCGGATGCGAGCGGAGGCGCTTGCGGAGGCCCGTAACATGACGGTCGCCGTGCGGCTCTCCACCGCCCATCCCGTATGCACCTGTGAAACAGAAGTCGATGACTGACCGTTCCGATCGCCACGCTTCGACGGGCTCGTGGGCCTCCTCGCCCGCCACACGTCGAAGCATGCAGTCCAACAAGGGGCGCGACACCGGCCCCGAACTCGCTCTGCGCCGTGCAGTCCACGCGATGGGCATGCGGTACAGGGTGTCGATGCGGCCGATCCGATCGGTTCGGCGCACGGCCGACCTGGTCTTCACCCGCGCCCGTCTGGCCGTGTTCGTGGACGGCTGTTTCTGGCACGGATGTCCGGAGCACCACACGGTCGCGAAGACGAATGCCGAGTACTGGGCCGCGAAAGTGGAGAAGAATCGAGCCCGTGATCGCGAGACCGACGGCCTTCTGGCATCGGAGGGGTGGACGGTTCTTCGAGTCTGGGAGCACGAAGATCCGTCGGTTTGCGCCGCTCGCGTGCGGGACGCCTACCGTAGCCGCATGGAGCTTGGAGACTAGTAAGCGGCTGCTCAATTCGCTTTTTGCATGGGCTCGTTGTCGTGAAGAGTCTTAACCGGCTTGAGAACACTGTCCGTTGCTGTTGCAAGACATTTTGTGAATGCTCCGAGGGCCTCGCGTGACGTCCGGTCTGGTAAGCGCATCGTCCAGTAGTATCAAGGGAGTTCGAGAACAAGGGTGTTGCTTGCAGCGCCTCCCTGCCGCGCTGCCCACCGGAGTTCCGACCCGCGGATACTCGAAGCACCTGGGGGAGCGATCAGCGAAGTCTCAGACGGGCGGAAGACCGCAGTCGGTGAGGGTTGCCTTCGGCTGACGGAGAGGCCCTGGCCCTGCATGTCGTTCGACGGGTCTCGACTGCCGCTTCTGTACGGCCAGCCGTCTGCTGCCGGCGTCTGCACATGTCGATTCACTTGAGCGAGGTCTTGTGACTGACGGCACCACCTACCGATCCCTGCTCGCCGTGCACAAGGCCGCCCTGCGTAGGTTGCTGCGGCCCGTAATGCTCCGCGCGTTGGTAGACATCCACGGTGAAGAGGCCGAGCCCGGAGCCGATCTCTCGGAAGGCGCTTTCCGCAAGGCGTTGACGGAGCCGAGCGAGGGTGCCCTCCTCCGGCTGTGGAACTCGCGATTGCTTCAGTGGGACATCGCGGAGGGCTCCTGGACGAAGACGGAGCCGCGCACGGCCGAGCGTCGGTTTGAGGTGTATGACCGGCTCGGCCTCGAAGCGGAGACCCGCCAGCTCTTGACCGAGCTGGCGCCGGTCTCCCGTGTGAGGGGCGAGGTCGTCATCAGTGGTGATACCCCCACGGTGTGGGACGCCGAATCGCGGGACGGACACGAATGGTACTGGCCGCGGTACAAGGAGTACCTGGAAGAGCAGCAGGGGTGGGACAGCGACTCTGTCGGCAACCTCGACAGCGCTTCGGAGCGGGTCGTCCGACACCTGGCCGATCCGACAGCAGCGAAGCCGTACGCGTCCCGCGGCCTCGTCGTGGGGTACGTGCAGTCAGGGAAGACGGCGAATTTCACCGGGGTGATCGCAAAGGCCCTGGACGGCGGCTACCGGCTCGTGATCGTTCTCGGAGGCAGGCTCAACCTTCTCCGTGCCCAGACTCAGCGGCGTATCGACAAGGAGCTTGTGGGTCGCGAGAACCTGCTCCGTAACGTCACCGACGAGCTCGAGATGGATTATGCGGCCGACACGGACTGGATAGACGGCGAGTTCCTGGAGCACGGTGTGAAGCCGTCCGACGCGGGCGCGTTCGACATCATCCGTCTCACCACACGTGACGACGACTACCGGGCGCTGAACCAAGGCATTAGCGCGCTCGAACGCGACAAGCGCGAGCGCTCGCTACCTCTCTACGATCCCGTGAACTTGCACAGCAGCAACGCGCAGCTGATGGTCGTCAAGAAGCACACGACCGTGCTGCAACACCTGATCAAAGATCTTAAGCGGGTCGGCGACGAGCTGCTTCAGGAGCTGCCGGTGCTCGTCATCGACGACGAGTCCGACGAGGCGTCCGTGAACACGACTTTGAGCAAGAATCGGGATTCCAAACGCACGGCGATCAACCAACATATTTCGTCCCTGCTGGGAATGCTGCCGCGCGCGCAGTATGTCGGCTACACGGCGACGCCCTACGCCAACGTCTTTGTGGATCCCAGTGACGATAAGGACATCTTCCCCCGCGACTTCATCGTCTCCCTGGACCGCCCGCACGGCTACATGGGGGCGAGGGAGTTTCACGATTTCCATCTGGGTCCGGAGGATGAGCGCCCCCTGAAGAACTCCAACGAGCGGTGCTACGTCAGGGACATCCGTAACACCGACGGGCGTGTGGACGAGGACGCCGAACTGCGCGAGGCGATGGACATGTTCGTCCTCAGCGGAGCCATGAAGCTGTATCGCGAAGGCAAGGCGGGGCTGAAGCCGTTCCGGCACCACACGATGCTCGTCCACGAGTCCCAACGTCAGGACGACCACAGGGAGTTGTTGGTCCGCGTCCGCAGGCTGTGGACGAGAAGCGAATACACGGGTGAGGCAGGGCAGAAGCGCCTGCGGCGACTGTTCGACGATGACCTGAAACCTGTCTCGCTTGCTCGCGCGGGCGAACTGCCGGTCCCCGAGTCCTACGACGAGCTCCAGCCCTACGCCAGTGAAGCCTGGCGGAAGATCGGCGCCGACAATCAGCCGGTCATCGTGGTCAACGGCGACAAGGAGATCGAGAATCGTGAAGTGGACTTCGAGGGCACCAATGTCTGGAAGATCATCATCGGAGGGCAGAAGCTCTCTCGCGGGTTCACCGTCGAAGGACTGACAGTGAGCTACTACCGTCGTCTGGCCACTAACGGTTCCACGCTCATGCAGATGGGACGCTGGTTCGGGTTCCGCAAGGGGTACCAGGATCTCGTACGTCTCTACATCGACCGGAGCGTCGAGAGGAAGCATGAAGACGTAGACCTCTACAGCGCGTTCGAGGCCATCTGCCGGGACGAAGAGGACTTCCGCGAGCAGCTTCGCCAGTACTCGGTGACAGTGAACGGCAAGCCCCAGGTCACGCCTGCGCAGGTCCCCCCGTTGGTGTCGCAGCGCCTTCCCTGGCTGCGGCCGACGTCGAAGAACAAGATGTACAACACGCAGGTCGCGTCCCAGGCCTCTCCCGGGAAGATCACGACTCTGACGTGCTTCCCGAAGACGGAGTCGGCGCTGGCTCACAACACCCGGAAGTGGGAGCCGGTCTTCGACCGCCTCTCGTCCGAGGCGACTTTGTTCACGGGTCAGGACACCAAGGGCGTCGTCAGATCATTCGACGCGTTGACCGCGGTGATCGATCCACAGGAGTTCCTCGACATCGCGAAGGACCTCATGTGGCTCAGCAACCACGACTTCGCCCCGCATCTGCAGCATCTGCGGGAGCTGACCGAGGCCGAGGAGAGGCTGAACGACTGGCTGGTCCTAGCTCCACAGCACCAGAGGACGACTCGGAACGTCGCTCGGTTGGAGGCAGTAGATCGGACGCTCTCGTGGTTCCAGCGGCAGCGCCGTCGCGGTCGCGGGGACGCCTTCGGTGAGATCACCGAACCCAGGCATCGTCCTGTCGCCGAGCGGATCGCCGGAGCGACGACCGACTACCACGATTCCGCGACAGAGTCGTTCGTCCGTTCCCGTCGCGGAGTGATCTTGCTCTACCCCGTGGTCGAGAAGCCCGGCGAGAGCGTGGAGACGACTCAGAAGACGGGTGTACTCGACCCGAAGAGCATGGTGACCGCGTTCAGTTTCGTCAGCCCGATGTCGGCCCGTCGACACGACGAACCGTGGGTGCGCTTCATGGCCATCGACACGTCGTAGGCGGAGGACGCCATGGTGACAGCCCGACTGACATCCGCGTGCAGAGCGTAAGGGTCCAACGGACGTTCAACACAGCCCACTTCGGCCCTACTGCGAACATTGACATGGGGGACGGTTGAGCAAGAGACGCGTGTTGGTATCGCTGGAGATCTGCGCAGGCGCAGGCGGTCAGGCGACGGGGTTGGAGCATGCGGGTTTCTTCCCCCGGATGCTCGTGGACTCCGATGACGACCCCTGTCGGACGCTCAAGTGGAACCGCCGTTCCTGGCGGGTCGAGAACGCCGACATCGGTGAGTTCGATCCTTACGTCTTCGAAGAGACCCGCGGGGTCGACCTGCTGAGCGGCGGCCTGCCGCGGGTGCAGTCCGCCGCGACGGCGACCCGTGTGGACAACGCCGAACCGTTGCGGGTGCTCCGCGATGCGGCGGGTCTCGCACGCGTCGTCCGGCCGCGCGCGGTACTCCTCGAGAACATGCCGGATCTCGTCGAAAGCGATCAATTCGCCGGCATACGGGAGGAGTTGAGGGAGGCGCTGACCGCGCTCGGATACGTGGTCTCGTGGGGCGTCCTGAACGCCGCCGACCATGGTGTCCCACAGGACCGCAGCCACGGTTTCCTCGTGGCCCTCCGAGACGATGCCGCAGAACCCTTCCACTGGCCTGCCCCGAATGCGGATCCCGCGCCCACGCTCGGGGAGACCCTGAGAGTCTCCATGGCCTCCAAGGGATGGCCCGGCGCCGACGCGTGGGCTGCCCGTGCCGACGCGCTCGCACCCGCGCTGGTCGGCGGCTCCGCGGAACGTGGCGGTCCCGATCTGGGACCGACCGGTCAGAAGCGGAAGTGGGCCCGCCTCGGCGTCGAGGGGAAGAGCCTCTGGAACGACGTGCCGGGCCCGGGATTCGCGTCGGACGGCCTGCCGCACATCACCGTCCGACAGGCCGCCGATCTCCAAGGCTTCCCGCAGAACTGGCAGTTCTGCGGCCTGAAGGGATCCACGTACCGCCAGGTCGCCCTCGCACTGCCCCCACTCGTGGCCGCGGCCGTGGGCAGGCAGCTCGTGCGCGCCCTCGAAGGGGCTGGAGACTGACGGCAGTCGACTCACCAATGGGCACCGGCGCTCGGGCCGGTGCTCAACCGTTATGAAACAGACAGAGCGGAGAAGTCGGTTCCACGATCCCGAATCGATGCGAGAACGTACGATCGACTCAAAAGCCTTCAGGTGCGGAGGATCAGGATGAACGACTGGCGATTCGACGTACCGACCACCGGGACCAAACATCTTCCCCCGGACGCCCGTTACGTAGAGGCACTGAGCAGCCAGGGCTACGCCTTCGAGGTCGCAGTCGCGGACCTGATCGACAACTCGATCGACGCGGGAGCCAGGGACGTCGTCGTCCACTTCCTCCGCGACGGGCCCCGGCTCGTCTCGCTCCTGGTCGTCGACGACGGCTGTGGCATGAACGAGGGGCAACTGGACGTCGCCATGACCGTCGGCGGTCGACGTACGTACGAGGAAAGCTCGCTGGGAATGTTCGGCACAGGCCTGAAGTCCGCGTCCCTCTCCCACGCCGAAGCAGTCACCGTCGTCTCCACCACGAAGACGACTCGGTCCGTGGGCCGTCGCTGGACCATGGAAGGCGCTCGCTCCAACTTCCAGTGCGACGTCGTCGACCCGGACTACGCCCAGTCGCTGGTCGATCGGTACTACGACAAGCCCATCCTGTGGCACGGCACGATCGTGCGTTGGGATGCCGTGAAGGACTTCCCGTCGACGGGGGACAGTCGCCAGACCGATATGTACCTGAATCGCGTCTTCAACAAGTTGGGCCTGCACCTGGGCCTGCATCTGCACCGCTTCCTGGAGCGCGACGACTTCAACATCACCATCGCCGTCGAGGACGTGCGGTCGAGGAACGTCTATATGCAGTTCGGGGTCGGTCCGTTGAACCCGTTCGCGCATCCGGTCAGCGGACACCGGGACTATCCGCGTCGGTTCACCGCCCCGGTCGAGGGCGTCGGAGACGTGCAGTTGGAAGCAGCGGTCTGGCCTCCGAAGTCGAGCAAGACCGAGTTCAAGGCCGTCGGAACTGTCATGAACAAGCAGGGTTTCTACTTTTACCGGAACGACCGGCTCGTCCAGGCCGGCGGCTGGAACGGCTTCCGCCAGCCCGAACAGCACCTGGCGCTGGCCCGGGTCGCCGTCGAGCTGCCGTCGAAGCATAACGACGTCTTCCGGCTCACGGTGAAGAAGTCCGGCGTCGAGACGTCTCCCGCCTTCGCCGACTCCCTGGAGAAGGCCACGGACGACGAAGGGCGAGAATTCGGGCAGTACTTGAAAGACGCTCAGGATGCATACCGGAGGGGCAGCAAGCGAGCGGGAGGAGTGCAACGCCCCGAGACGCTGCCGCCGGGAGAAGGCTTGGCTCCTGCGGTTCGCGAGGCGATCGAGACCGAACTGCCCATGAAGTGGGGCGACCCGGTCTCGGTGCTCTGGGAGGAACTCGACCAGAACGTGTTCTTCGACATCGACCGTGAGACGAGCACCGTCATCCTCAACAGCCGCTTTCGCGAGGCGGTGTTGGGCGATCGGAAGCGGGCCCTCGACGACGCCCCGCTGATCAAGACGCTGACGTACCTGCTTCTCAACAAGCTCTTCGAGTCGGAACGCCCGAGCGCGAAGCAGAGGGACCACATTCAGATGCTGCAGTCGATCCTGGCGGCGGCGGCCCACGCCGAACTCGGTCACGTCGCGGAGAGCGAAACCTGACTGCTCGTCGGATCGTCTCTCTCCCACCACCCGTCCCCTCGATGTCCCGAACTCCCGCCCGGGACCGAGTGTCAGAGCTGATGGATAGACTGCCGCATCATGAACGTGACACCGTCTCATCAGTCCTCATCTGCGAACTTCCGTATCGTGGATCTGTTCGCGGGCCCCGGAGGGCTGGACGTGGCGGCGGACGTCCTCGGCATCCCGTCGACGGGTGTCGAGTGGGACGCGAACGCGTGCGAAACGCGTAAGCGGGCGGGGCTTAAGACCCTCGGGGAGGACGTGACCAAGCACGGTCCCGCGTGCTTCCCCCATGCCAACGTCCTTGCTGGAGGCCCCCCTTGCCAGACGTTCTCCGTCGCTGGCAACGGCGTGGGACGTGAGGCCCTGGATAGCGTTCTGGAGTTCACGACGCGGCTGGCCGAGCGCAAGGACCGGGCGAAGATCGACGAAGACCTGAAGAAGATGGACGTCCGAACCAGCTTGGTTCTGCAGCCGCTTCGGTGGGTGCTGGACGCCCTGGACACCAACGAACTCCGACCGTTCGAGGCCATCGTGCTGGAGCAGGTGCAGACGGTGCTGCCCGTCTGGGAGGCGTTCGGCGAGGTCTTCGAGAAGAACGGCTATTCGGTCGACACCGGCATCCTGCGCACAGAGCGGTTCGGTGTCCCGCAGACCCGTAAGCGGGCGATTCTCATCGCCTGCCGGGACGGCCGGAGGGCATACCTTCCCCAGCCGACGCATCACCCCTACCGCAAGGATGGGGGGCGGCAGGACAGCGACTTCGTTCTCTCCAAGTGGGTCGCGATGGAGGACGAGTTGCCCGCTCTCCGCTCCCGAGGCCGGTTCAAAGTCATCTCGAACTACGGCACCGGCGGCGACCCCAAGGCCCGCGGTGTACGACTCTCCTGCGAGCCCTCCTTCACGGTCACCGGCAAGAACTCACGGAATCGCGTGATCATGGAGAACGGCGAGGAGACCCGCTTCTCGAATCAGGAAGCGGGCCGACTCCAGACGTTCCCCGACGCGTACCCGTGGTCGGGCAGAGAGATCGCCCAACAGATCGGCAACGCCGTCCCGCCCCGTCTGGGCATCCATGTACTCAGCGCCGCCCTCGGCTTGGCGCCGCCGGGCGACGTCGAGTGGAAGCGACTCCGCGAATGGACGCCGCCGATCAAGGGCGAGGAACTGCTCACTCCCTGCTGCGGGGTCCCCGAGCAGCGCCAGGAGCCGGCCGGCGAGCTGAGCACAGACGGAGAACTCGCTGCGGGATCGTAGGCGACCCAGGCTGGTCGGGCTTCGAACTGACAGCATCTGCGTCCGAGCTGAGCGCCGGACTCCCAGTACGTCCCCTCCCGCATGGATGAACTCTTGTGCGAAGTTCTCACCTCCAGTAGGTGTGGCAGGCCGAGAATACCGATGCGATGAAGCGTCGTGTGTCGCTCGGGAGGGACGACGGCACTGAACTGGGCTTCCCTGTCGGACGGTTGGTGATCCAGGGCTCGTACTCACGGGCCAGGTCACAGCGCAGGGCTGGCTGCGTCCGGCGCCGGCCGGCTGGACCGCGGGTCACCACGCGGCCGCGCCGCAGGCCCGCCGCGTCAGGGAACCGGGGAGGCGCCGCCGTCCATGTTGATCGCCGTGCCGGCCGTGAAGCCCGCATGGTCCGAGCACAGGAAGCAGGCCATGGCCGCGAACTCCTCGGCCGTGCCCATGCGGCCGACCGGGATGTGGGCGCCGGCCTCGGCGACGTAGTCCTCGAAGGAGAGGTTCGTGTCCTCGGTCTTGTAGCGGCGTGCGATCTGGTCCGAGACGATCTGGCCGACGAGCAGGGCATTGACCAGGATGCCGTGCGGGGCGCCCTCGCCGGCGAGGACCTTCATCAGGGCCATGCCGGCCGCACGGGACACCACCGTGGGGGCGCCGTTGGCCTGCGGCGTCTTGGCCCCGGTGTTGAGCACGTTGATGATCCGGCCCCATCCGCGTTGCTTCATGCCCGGCCAGACGAGCCGGGCGAAGCGGATCGCCGCGAAGAGCTTCAGATCCAGGTCTTCCTGCCAGATGTCGTCGGTGAGCTGGTCCGACGGCATGGACCGGCTCTGGCCGGCATTGTTGATCAGGATGTCGACGTGACCGAACTCGCCGACGACCGCGTCGTAGGCATTCCGGATGTCGGCGGGCTCGGATACGTCGCAGCTGAAGGTTTCGACCCGTCCCCGGGCGCCGGCCGACGCAACGGCCTTGGCTTCGGCCAGCGAGTCCGGATCGCGGGCCAGGATCGCCACGTCGGCGCCGGAGGCGGCGAACTCCTTGGCCATCGCGAGCCCAAGACCCTTGCTGGCACCTGTGATGATGGCGCTGCGGCCGTCGAGACGGACGTCCATCGTGCTCCTCTCCTGCTGTGGTGACTACGACCTCATCGAGCACGACCGGCGAGCGTCAGCCCGCGACGGTGTGCCGTGAC
Organism: Streptomyces sp. HNM0575; assembly: GCF_012726265.1. Classification (GTDB taxonomy): domain Bacteria; phylum Actinomycetota; class Actinomycetes; order Streptomycetales; family Streptomycetaceae; genus Streptomyces. Next base: position 400,891 of record NZ_JAASAG010000006.1, read on the forward strand.
CCGTTGCAGAGGGCGGCGAGGAGGTCGTCCCCGAAGTCTGCCGAATGGCGGCGCCAGACGCTGTGGATGTGGTTGGCCTCGTTGAATGTGTTGTCGTACTCGATGAGCACTCCCGGGCCCTGGATGCGGTAGTAGTGGCCGTCGCCGCGACGCTGCGAGCCCTCCCACGAGAAGTGCAGCCGCTCTTGGTCGATCCGCGCGAACTCCTTGTAGGCGAGTTCGTGCCTGAGCCGGTCGAGGTAGAGGCGGACGATGTCGACCAGCAACTCGCGGGCGCGCCGGCCGAGTTGGGCCGGTGTCACGCCGACCGGCTCTGCTGGGTCGATGCGCGGGGAGTTGCCGCTGCGGATGTCGTGCGGCGTGAGGTCGGACACGACGGCGAGGCCGCGGGCGGCCGGGTCCATGCGGTCGAGGAGTTCGCGGGCGAGTTCTTCTTCGAGCTGCATCGGCTGGCTGACGACGCGGCCGCGGTAGGTGACGCGGGCGGGGTTCGCGCCGAGGAAGAACGGTGTCGCCGAGATGCGGCCGTCGGCGACGAGGACGTTCACCGAGAGGTGGTGGCCTTCGATTCGCCATCCCCACGGCTCGTCGCCGTCCGGGGTGCCGAAGAGCATCGTCCAGAAGTCGCCGCTGTGCCGGTCGCGGTGCCCGCCCTCTCGGCTGTCGAGGACGTCTTCCAGCGCCATGACCGCCGCGGCCTGTGCGTAGGCGTGCGGGCTGAGCACTGCCGCGAGCATGCCGTGCACGGCCTTGCGCTGGTCTCGCCGTAGTTCGCCGAGCACCAGGCCGGGTCGTGTGCCGGGTGCGTACTCCCAGCGGTGCCGGAGGGCGTCGTCGGTGACCGCGCGAACCGCGTGGTCGCGTTGGTCGGCGTCCAGCAGACCGATGAGCCGGCGTGTGGCGTCGGCGACGTCGGTGACGACGTGGCCGGCCGCGGCTTGGTCGGCCGAGGTGCGGTCGGGCGCGGCTTGGTCGGGCGAGGTGCGGTCGGGCGATGTGCGGTGGGTGGTCTGTGACATGAGTTGTGGCTTGCCCCTCCGTCGCTTGCGGGAGTGCCGAACAAGGCGGAACCAACTGCGGGATCCTTCTCGCGAGTCGGCCGCTCGACTCGAATTCACCGTGGGAACGACGGCGTGCCGGGAGCTCGGTCGAGGTGCACCGGGGTCAGCCATTCGTCGTGCTTGCCGCTCACGGCTCGCACGGTGTCGTGGTAGCAGGCCTCGATCGCCTGCGTGATCTCACCCGCGGTCTTGCCGTCGCCGACCGGGAAGCCGTCCACCTCGACGACGGGCAGCACCTCGGCCGAGGTGCCCATGAGGAAGATCTCGTCGGCGAGGTACAGCTCGGTGCGTTCCACCTGCCTGGTCTCCGTCTCCAGGCCGAACTCCTCCTGCGCGAGCTGGATGAGCGTGCGCCGGGTGATGCTGTCCAGTACGCCGTCGGACAGGCTCGGGGTGACCAGCCGGCCGCGTTTGACCAGGGCGATGCACGCCCCCGACGACTCGGTGACGTGGCCGTTGGTGTTGAGGAAGACCGGCCAGTCGGCTCCGCGTGCCAGGGCGTCGATGTTGCCCAGCCGGCCGTTGTGGTAGTTGGAGAACGCCTTCATCGACGCCGGTGAGGCGCCGTGGTTGAACCGCGGCCACGAGCTGACCGCGAGTGTGCAGGTCTGGCCCCGGCCCAGCTTGCTCTCGAACTCCCAGGTCTCGATGGCGATCTCGGCCGGAGTGCCGGGCGCCACCATCTGCTGGCGATGCGTCCCGGCGGCGAAGCCCCACGGGCGGATGTGCAGGTCCTTGCCCGTGGTCTGCCAGGACGCGAGGAGTTCGACCGTCGCGGCGACGAGCGCGTCCGCGTCGAACTCGGGCTCCATCCAGCTCATGCGCAGCGATTCGAGAAGGCGTTGCATGTGGTCGCGCAACCGGAAGCCGTACAGCGTCTCCTGCGTGCTGCTCCAGTACGCGTGCACGCCTTCGAACGCGGCCGAGACCGAGGCGTGGCCCACTGAGCTGATGTGGACGGTGGCCTCCTCCCACGGCATGAGGGTGCCGTTGCGCCAGATCAGCCGCCCGTAGCCAGCAGACATGAATGTTCCTTTCCGGAAAGGACGGGACAGAGAACGTGGACGTCCATGCGCGCAGAGCCGTGCCGGCCGGCAGAGCCGTGCCGGTCGGCAGGGCTAGCAGGGCCGGTTGCCTGGGCGCCGGCAGGGCCGGCTGCCGGGGCCGGTCGGACGGGTGTCGATGTGCCGGGCTGCGCCCCCGCCCGAACGGCCCGAACGGCCCGCCGGGCGGGCCGAGTTGTGTCTTCGGCACGCCGTCGCCCGGCGCACCCGTGGCCGTGGCGGCGACGGCCTCCGCCACGCGGCTCACTCCCGTCCGGCCGCGGCGATCTCCGTCGCGGGCGCCGCGCGCTCCGCGTCCGCCGGAGCGCCGTTCGCGGCGGGGACGCCCGTACGGACGTGCTCGTACAGCCGGTTCAGCAGCCGCAGCATCCCAAGGCCCTCCTGGGCTCCGGCGCTCATCCGGACGTCGCCGCCGCGCGCCGCCTCGCGGAACTCGGCGATCTGGCGGCGGTGGGAGATGCCGTAGTAGCCCTTGCCGGGAGGCGCCGGGGGCTCGCCGCGCTGCCGTACTTCCTCCGCGGCGCGCCTCAACTCGGCGCCGCCCTCGGCGAGATGGAGCGTGCCGGGGTGGTCGAGGTCGAAGAGTACGGACCCCTCGGTGCCCACGACGCCGATGCGGGTGCGCCAGGTGACCACCCCTGCGACGGTGACGTTGTACGTGACCAGCGCGCCGTCGGGGCTGCGCAGCACGGCGGCCAGAGTGTCCTCGGTCTCCATCACCTCGCGCATGGCCGAGGTGCGGGCGGCCGCCGCGACCACGTCCAGGTCGCCGTGGAGCCAGCGGGTGACGTCGAGCGCGTGGTAGCCCTGGTTGATCACGGCGGAGCCGCCCTCGCCCGCCCAGCTTCCGCGCCAGTAGCTGTCGCCGTAGTAGTCGTGCGTACGGGCGCACTGGAGGTCGACGGTCGAGGAGACGAGCCGTCCGAGCAGCCCGTCGGCGATCCACCGCCGTACGGCGCGGACGACCGGGTCGTAGCGGTGCTGGGAGACGACCGAGAGCAACTTCCCCGTCTGCTGGGCGAGTTCGGTCAGTGCCGTGCCGGCGGCGACGTCCAGCGCCAGCGGCTTCTCCAGCAGCACGTGCTTGCCGGATCTCAGGGCGGCGGAGGCGAGTTCGGCGTGCTGGGCGTGGTCGACGGCGATGGAGACCGCGTCCACGTCCGGGTCCTCCAGCACCTCGCGCGGATCGTCGGTGACGTGCTCGATGCCGCAGTCGAGTGCGAGGGCGCGGGCCTGGTCGATGTCGCGGTCGCAGGCCCACGCGACCACGGTGTCCGGCAGCGCGGAGAAACCGTCGACGTGGTTGGGGGCCACTCGGCCGCAGCCTATGACGGCGTGCGTGAAGGCTGGCATCGAGACTCTCCCAAGTGCGGCGGGCGGCGGAAATTCCTCGGTCCTCGGATGAGTGAAGCCGAGCGTTCCGGAGGGTGTCAATACACCCCGGAATGCATCGGCGAAACATGGTTAATTTCAGTCGCTTCGGTCGCTGTGCGGGGGTGCGCATGCGCCCTGAGCTGCGCCTTCCATGTCTTAATGTCCCAGCTACCGAAATCATCCCGGTCGCTGATAAACGCATTCTCCGGATCGGTATTGCGTTTACTCAACTCCTCGGATAATCATTGATCGAGTGATCCGGCACGCCCTGGCATGCCTATCACTAAGCCCGCCAGGACTCCCATTCGGCGCTCTGTGCGCCGCATTCGATTTCCAGCCGCAGAAGCCGCAGAATCCGCGGGCCGTATGACCCGCGCCGGTCTGTCGTTCCTAGGAGGCCCGCTTGCCACTGGACAGGCCGATCACATCCGCGGGACCTCCCGGCACCGCGGCGGCCGTGCCCCCGGACGCCCGCCTCCTCGCGGCGGGGGCCCGCCGCCGCCTGCTGCGGCTCGCGGGCGGCAAGGCGCTGCACATCGGCGCGGCCCTGTCGATGATGGAGCTTCTGGCGGCCCTGCACACCGACGTGCTGCGCGGACGTTGGCAGGCCTCTCCGCCCGAGGACGCCACCCGGGACCGGCTCGTGCTGAGCAAGGGCCACGGCGCGTACGGGCTCTACTGCGTACTCGCCGAACTCGGCGTCATCACAGGGGACATCGCCGCGCTCCCCGGCCACCCCTCGGACGGCATCCCCGGCATCGACGCCGCGACCGGAGCGCTGGGGCACGGGCTGGCGCTCGGTGCCGGAATGGCCCTGGGCGACCGCATGTCGGGCACGGACCGTCGGGTCGCCGTGGTCACCGGCGACGGCGAGCTGAACGAGGGCACCAACTGGGAGGCCGCGCAGTTCGCCGCACATCACCGGCTGGGCAATCTGCTGCTGGTCGTCGACCGCAACGGCCTTCAGCAGGAGGGGCGTACGGAGGAGATCTCCGCGCTGGAACCGCTCGCCGACAAGTGGCGGGCCTTCGGCTGGCGTGTGGCCGGCGCCGACGGGCACGACACCGCCGAAGTCGCCTCCGCCGCACGGGAGTTGCTGGACGGCGAGGGCGGCCCGGCGGTGCTGATCGCCCGCACGGTCAAGGGCAGGGGTGTCTCCTTCCTGGAGGACGATCCCGCCTGGCACATGGGGCAGTTGGGCCCGGAGCAGCTGCGGGACGCACTCGCCGAGACGGCCGGGCCACCGGAGGCAGCCCCGGCGTCCGAGGCAGCCCCGCCGCCCGAGGCCGGTGAACCCGGCGGGCGCCGCGGCACACATCCCGGCACACCCCCCGGCACGGGCCACGACACCCGTACGACGGGCCGTCCCGCATGACGGCGCCGCCCCAGACGATGCGCGCCACCTGCGCCCCCGTCATCGCCGACGCCGTCGCCGGCGACGAGCGCGTGATCACCCTCGGGGCCGACGGCCAGGCCCTCTTCACGGGCGTGCTGCGCGACCACCCCGGGCGCTATGTGGAGACCGGCATCGCCGAGAGCAACCTCGTCGGAGTCGCCGCGGGCCTGGCACGCACCGGACGGATCGCCGTCGTCGGCGCCATGGCCCCCTTCCTCGTGCGCCGCGCCTACGAGCAGATCTGCCTCGATGTGTGCGTACCGCGGCTGCCGGTCGTACTGCTCGGCGTCGGCGGCGGCGTCGGCTACGGGCATCTCGGCCCGAGCCACCACGCGCCCGACGACGTCGCGTTGATGTCGGCGCTGCCGCACATGCGCGTCTTCTGCCCCGCGGACGCCGAGGACGCCGCGGACCTGCTGCGATGGCTGCTGCCGCCGGCGGGATCCGTCTCGGGGCCCGCCTATGTGCGGCTGGCGGCACGTCCCGATCCGGTCGCCGCGGCGGCCCCCGAAGACGGAACGGACCACGGCCCGCGGCACGGAACGGACCACGGCCCGCGGCACGGAGCGGAACAGGGACCCGGGCACGGTCCGGAGGGCGGGCCCGGGCGCGACCCCGGCCCCGCGCCCGGCGAGGACCCGCGCGCGGTGCGCCTGCTGCGCACCGGCACGGACGCCCTGATCGTGGCGGCGGGCCGGTGCGTCCCCGAGGCGCTGGACGCCGCGCACCGACTGGCCGCCGACGGAGTGCGGGCGGGGGTCGCCGCCGTGCGCTGCCTGCGTCCGTTCCCGGCGGCACGGCTGCGGGCGCTCGCCGACGGAGTCCCGCTCGTGGTCACGGCGTGCGAGGCGCTGGAGTCCGGCGGTCTGGGACAGCGCACCGAGAGCGCGCTGGCGGGAGCGCCTGCCCGGGTCGTACGTCTCGAACTCGACCACCGCTACCCGCCGGTGGCCCCGCACGAAGAGCTGCTCCGGTTCTACGGGGTCGACGCCACGGTCATCCGGACCACCCTCCTCCAGCACCTCACGACTGAAGGATCATGATGAGGATTCTCTCCAGCGCACAGGCATGCGGCTTCGGACCGGTCTCCAAACTCACCGCGGTCACCGCGCTGTTCCCCGACGACGACGTCGACTTCATCGGCCAGGACATCTCGCTCGACTTCGCCCACCGGCACAGGCACCGGTTCGGGGAGATCACCGAGGGGGACACCTCGCGCTGGGAGGACCTGGACGAGGGCCTGCGCTCGGCCGATCTCGTACTGAGCGTCATGGACGCCGAGTTGGTGTTCTGGGCGGTGCGGGCCCGGGTGCCCGTGCTGTTCTTCGACAGCCTGCTGGCCTTCTGGCTGTGCGGGCGGAGCATGCGCGAACTGGCGGCGCGTGCCGAGCTCGTACGGTCCGCGAGCCTGAAGACCGCGCGGGTGGTCTACGAGGAACTGGCCCCGCACGAGCGGATCATGCTGGCCCATCTGCTGGCGCGGCGCTCCTACGCGCAGAACTTCCCCGGAGTGCCCGAGCGCATCGCGGAGTTCACGGCCGTGGGCGCCGAACACGTCGAACTGTGCGGCCCCATCATCGACTTCACGGAGCTGCGCGCCTCGCTGGACAGCGCGCCGCCCGAGCGGCCCGCCGGACTCCTCGTCAACCTCGGCGGGTTCCAGAACTTCTTCCTCGACTACGACTCGCACAACGCCTACCTCGCGATGCTGGAGCGCTGGGTGCGGGACGTGGCCGAGCGGAACCCGGACCTCGGCCGGATCCTGGTGTGCTGCGGCGCGTACGGGGAGACCGTCACGGAGCAAGTGGGCGAGGTCGAGGTCGAGTTCACGTTCCTGCCGCACGGGGACTTCCTGCGGCATCTGACGCACACGCAGCTGTACGCGGTGCCGCCGTCCCTCACCTCGCTCCACGAGGCGGTCGTCCTGGGCCGGATGCCGCTGCTGCTGCCCGAGCAGCACTACGGGCACATCGCCAACCAGCGGGCGCTGGGCGACACCACCGTCGGCCGGATGTCGGCGAGTCTCCAGCTTCTCGACGAGCGCTTCGACGTGCCCGAGGACGACCTGGAGGGAACCAGGGAGCTGGACCGGCAGACCCGTGAACTCCTCGAAGACGAGGGCGGATACGCCACCGTGCGCGCCCATATGGACGCCCGGCTCGACACGTACCGGAACCTGACCGAGGCGGCGCGCGGCACCGCCATCCGGGAGGTGGGGGAGTTGCTCGGCGGCCCATCGCTCGCCGATCTGCTCGACGCGTCGGCGGTCGACGGTCTGCTGGCCGCGCCGGGTCCGGCGTCCCCCTCGCTGGCGGGCCGGGTGAACGGCTGATGGCGCGCGCAGCACGCACCGAGGTGCCCGGGACCGCCGACGGCGCCCGCCCGACCGCCGACGGCGCCCGCCCGGCGGAGGCGGAGGCGGAAGCGGAGCGCACCGTCGACCCAGGCGAGGCCGCCGACGCCCTGCTCGCCGCGTACACGGTCCGTACGGGCCGGGCGCGGCCCGCGCCCGAACGGGTCGCGGTGCGCAGCTGGACGCCGAACAGCGCCCGCAAGGTCCGCCGCCGCATCTTCGTGCAGGTCGACGTCGACGAGCGCCCCTTCGCCGTCGCCAAGATCCCGCTCACGTCCCAAGACCCCAAGCCGGCACGGGAGTTGGAGGTGCTGCGCGGCTTCGGCGGCAGTCCTCCGATGGGCAGCGCGCGCCCCATGGACGCACTCTGGGGCGGCTTTTCGATGAGCCATGTGCCGGGCGTCGACCTGCCCTCCGCGGTCGATCCGGCAGCGGGACCGGACGCGCTGTGGCGGCTGCTGCGCCCCGCCGTCGACCACATCGTCGAACTGCACCGCACCCCGCCGCCGTGGCCGGAGGCGCCGGACGCGCCACGCGGTCCCGTCGAGGCGGCGGCCCAGTACGTGCGCGAGCCGCTGTTCGGTGTGGCGCACGCGGACGAGGCGCTGCGGCGCGCGCTGCTCGCCCAGACCCACGGCGACCTAGGGCCGTGGAACGTGCGCAGCGAACCGGAGGCGGAGCGGGCGCGAGTGCTGGACTTCGAGGACTACCGCGAGCGCGGCGTCGCCGCCATGGACGTGGTCAACCTGCTGGTGACCTGCGCGCTGCCCGTCTTCCCCGACTACCCCGAGCGCGGCTTCGACTGGCTGTACGAGCGGGTGTTCTCGGGGGACCACTGGTTCTCCTCCGTGCTGCTGCGCGGCATCGCGCACTACGCCCGCGGCACCGCACAGGCCGCCGCCCCGGTGCTCGACCTGCTGCCGCTGACCTGCCAGTGGCTGATCGAGCGGATCGAGGCCGAGGGACGGCAGACCGCACACCTCTTCTACGCACCCTTCAGAGACCACTACCTGGACCGCCGACCGAGCCTCGTGGGGAGCCTCGATGACTGAAACGGCAGCGCAGAAAGCCGACGTTGTGGTGGTCGGCGGCGGCCCCGCGGGCCTGTTCGCCGCGCTCACCACCGCACGCGCGGGCCGCCGCGCCGTCCTGCTCGAAGCGGGCGGCGACATGGCGCAGAGCCTGTGCCCCCGGGTCGTGGCCCGGCTGAAGGGGCGGAACGTACGGGACGCGGAGAAGTTCCGCATCCAGTGCGCGCGCTGCGACTGCCTGACCGGACTCGGCGGCGCGGCCTTCCACTTCGACACGGATCTGGGCTATATCTCCGCGCTGACCCGCTCCAAGATCGAGTCGACGGCGACCGGCGAGGTCCGCGCCTACAGCGGACTGGAACGCGCGCTGGGCTCCTTCGAACGCGCCCAGGGCCTGATCGCCGAGTGCTACGAGACGATGTACGGGCTCGGGCTGCCGCCCGCGGACACGGGCGCCGACCACGGGCCCGCCCTGAACGGCGACGGCTCCTTCCAGCACGTGGACACCGCGCCCTCCCAGTCCGTCATCGTCGACGACGCGCTGGTGGTCATCGACAACCTCGTACGCGAGCTGGAGGAGGCCGGAAGCAGCGTCCTGCTGCGGCACAGGGCCACCGACGTACGGAGGCTGCCCGGCGGCGGCTTCGCGGTGGACGCCGAAACCCCCGGCGGTGAGGCCGAGTTCACCGCCGACTCCGTGGTCGTCGGCGTGGGCAAGCTGGGTCTGCCGTGGGTGCGCGAGGTGGCCGGGCGGCTCGGCGTACGGCACCGCCCCTCGCGGCGCGTGGACGTCGGCGTACGGCTGGAGACGCGGCGTGACGCCCTGGCGCCGCTGCTCGACGGGTGCCACAACCCGAAGCTGTCGTTCCTCAACGAGGAGGGGCACTCGGTGCGCACCTTCTGCGTGTGCGAGGGCGGCCGCGTGATGCAGTACGGGTTCCTCGGCGCGGTCGCCCTGGACGGGCAGCACTGCCTGACGCAGCCGACGGCCAAGTCCAACCTGGGAGTCGTCGTCAGCGTCGACCTGCCGGAGGGCGAGGACGGCACGGACTACGCACAGCGATACGCGGCCAGGGTCGCCGAGTTCGGCGACGGCCGCCCCGTGGTGTGCACGATCGGCGAACTCGCGGGCGGACCGCCGCCCGAGGGCCCGCCGCGCACCAGCCTCATCGACTACCGGCACGGCGATCTGCGCGAGTGCCTGCCCGCGTCCGTCGTACGGGACGTACAGGAGATGGCGCGGCGGCTCAACTCGCTGCACGACGGGCTGGTCACGGACGACGCGACGGTCGCGGCGCCCGTCGTGGAGCGGCTCTTCCCGGACCTGGAGCTGACCGAGGACATGGAGTCCTCCGTGCCGGGCCTGTACTTCGTGGGCGACTCCTCGTCGAAGATCATCGGCATCACCTACGGCGCGGCCACCGGCATGGCGGCGGCCCGTTCCCTCCTGGCCCGCCGTGCGGAGACCGCCGTCGGCGGGAGGGTCTGATGCTCCGACTGCCGCGCCACACGGGCGAGTTGAGGGACGAGGCGGGTACGGCGGCGGCCACGGCCGGCACGGCCGCCCCCGGGCCCGTTCCCGGCACCGGCACCGCAACCGTCCCTGGTACCGGCACCGCGGCCGACACCGGCACCACCGGCACCGTGGACGTGCCGCTGTCCCCGGCCGCCGTCCGCGCACTGGACACCGCCGCCGACCCGCAGACGCTGCTCGCCTCCCTGCTGACGCTAGTGCTGCACCGGTACGGCACCACGTGGCCGGTGCTGGGCGAACGGGAGGGCACGCTCTGCCGGTGCGCACCGGCCGCCGATCCGGAGACGGGGACGCTCGCCGCGCTCTGCGGCCTCCGGGACGCGGACGGTCCCGGTTCCGATTCCGGCCCCGGTCCCGATTCCGGTCGCGGTCCCGGGTCGGCGGCGGGGTGGCGCCCCGTGCAGCCGCCTCCCGGTGACGCCGTGCGCCTCGTCGTGGCACCGCCGGGGAGCGAGCCGCCGTCCGCGCCCTGGACGGTCACGCCCGAAGGGCCCCTGCTGCGCATCGAGTTCGACACCGGGACCTTCGAGGCGGACACCGCCGAGCGGATCGGCGAACATCTCGCCGCGCTCGTGGAGACCGCGGCGGAGCGTCCCGATGAGCGTTCGGGCGCCGTCGACATACTGCTGCCGCAGGAGCGCGCGCTGCTGCTCGGCGACTGGAACGCTCCGCCGTCCGGCCATCCGGACACCACGCTGCACGCGCTCGTCTCGGAGCAGGCCGCGCGCACCCCGGACGCCGTCGCCCTGCGGCAGGGCGAGGCGGAACTGACGTACGGGGCCCTGGAGGAGCGCGCCGAACGGGTCGCCGCGCGGCTCGCGCCCCGCGTGCCGCGGCCCGGTGCCCTCGTCGTGCTCTCCGGCCTGCCGGGCCTCGATCTGTACACGGCCGTGCTCGGCATCTGGAAGGCGGGCGGCGGATACGTCTACCTCGATCCGGCGCTGCCGGCCGCCCGGGCGGAGACCATGCTGCGGCTGACGGACCCTGCCGCCGTGCTGGCCACCCTCTCGGGGCATCCGGTCTGCGGCCCCGAGGCCGTCTCCGTCGAACGGCTGCTGGACGAGGGGATGTTCACGGAGGCGGACGCGGGAACGGAGACCGACGCGGAGGCGGAGGCAACCGCGGCCCCGCCCCGGCAGATCGCCGGGCCGGAGAGCACCGCGTACGTGGTCTTCACCTCGGGCAGTACCGGCGAGCCCAAGGGCGTCGTCCGTCCGCACCGGATGCACACCTCGCGCGTCCATCTGGAACAGGGCATGTACCCGCTGGGCCCCGGCGACCGTGTGCTGCTCAAAGCACCCATCGGCTTCCGGGAGTTCGTGTGGCCGCTGGCGACCGGTGCCGCCTGTGTCCTCGCGGAGCCGGGTCGCGACCGCGACGACCGCTATCTCGCGGACCTGATAGCCGCGGAGGCCGTCACGACCGTCAGCTTCGTACCGTCGATGCTGCGGCTGCTCGCCGCCCAGCCCTCCTTCCGCGACGCCTCCGCGCTGCGGCACGTCTTCGTCGGCGGCGAGGCGCTGGGCCCCGACCTGGAGGCCGAACTGCGCGCGCAGGGACGGCTGGTGCACAACACGTACACGCTCAGCGAGGCCGACTACGTCTGCCACCGCGGCGGCCCGCTCCCCGACGTGCCCGGGCTTCGCAGGGCCGGCACCGTCGTCGGCCGTCCGCTCGACATGCGGGTGTACCTGTGCGACGACGCGGGCCGTCTGGTGCCGCCCGGCGTACCGGGCGAGATCCGTACCGGGGGGCCGGGGCTTGCCGACGGCTATCTCGGCCGTCCGGACCTGACCGCCGAACGCTTCGTCGCCAACGACGTCGACCCCGGCGGGCCCGGCGTGCTCTTCCGTACGGGCGACCTCGCCAGGTTCGGCCCTGACGGCGAGGTCGAGTACGTGGGCAGGGCCGACACCCAGGTCAAGGTGCGCGGCCAGCGGGTCGAACCGGGCGAGGTGGAGCGGACGTTGAGGGCGCATCCGGCGGTCTCCGACGCCGCCGTGGTGGGCGTGGCCGACGCGGGCCAGGGCGCGGTGCTCGCCGCGTATGTCGTGCCCGGCGGCGAGGAGCCCACCGTGCAGTCGCTGCGCGCGTTCGTCGGCGAGCGGCTGCCCGACTTCATGGTGCCCAGCTACACCGCTGTCGTGCCCGCGCTCCCGCTGCTCGACAGCGGGAAGGTCGACCGGGCGGTCCTGCGGACACCGCCGCGTGACCGGCCAGAGCTGGACGTGCCGTTCACCCGGCCCCGTACGGACGAACAGCGGTGTGCCGCCCGGCTGTTCGGCCAGGTCCTCGGGCTCGACTCGGTGGGTCTCGACGACGGCTTCTTCGCGCTCGGCGGCGACTCGCTGCGGCTGATGCTGTTGCGCGGCGCGCTGGAGAGCGAGACGGGACGGGAGCTGCCCGTCGCGAAGGTGCTGGAGGCGTCGACGCCGCGCGGATGTGCCGAACTCCTGCTGTCCGGCGGGGAGTCGGGCGATGCGTTCGCCCTCGTCGGCGCCGGTGAAGGCGTAGGCGCCGGCGGCGGCAGAGGCGTGGCCGGTGACGGGGACGGGAACGGGATTCCGGAGCGGCAGCCGGAGCAGCGGGAACGGTCCGGTGCCGCAGCCGGAGGGCGCCGCGGCGCGCTCCTGGGACGCACCGCCCGGTTGCGGCGGCGGCGCGGCGGAGCGGCGGCGAACGGCGGGGGAGCCGAGGCGGCCGACGGCGGCACGGGAGGCACCGGTGAGTGAGCCGCAGGGACCCGGCACGCCCCGCACGCCCCGCACGCCCGGCACGTCCGGGGCGCCCTCACCCGACGGGCCACCGCCCGGCGAACCCGCCGACGACCTCGCGGTGGCCGTGGTCGGCGCGGCGCTTCGGGTGCCGGGCAGCGAGACCGCCGAGGACTTCTGGCGGGCCCTGACCGACGGCGGCGACCGCATCACGCGCGGCGGCGCCTCCACCGGCCCCCATTCCGTACGGGCCTACGGCAGCATCCCGCGCCCCGCGCACTTCGACCCCTCGCGCTACGGCATCTCCGAGGCGGAGGCGGTCGTCATCGACCCGCAGCAGCGGCTGCTGCTCGACGTCGCCGACGAGGCCCTGGCGTCCGCCAACGTCGACACAGGCGCGGATCCCCCGGTGGCCGTGTACGCGGGCGTCGGGCGCAACGACTACGAGCACTGGCTGCGCTCCGCGCTCACGGGGCGGCCCGGGTTCGACGAGATGGCCCTGGAGATCGGCACCGTCGGCGACTACGCGCCCACCCGCATCGCCTACCGGCTCGGGCTGCGCGGCGCCGCCGTCAACGTGCAGTCGGCGTGCTCGACGGGCCTGCTGGCCGTCCATCTAGCCGCGCAGGACCTGCTCGGCTTCGGCTGCGAGACGGCGGTCGCGGCCGTCTCGGCGGTACGGGTCCCGGGCCCGGGCGGCTATGCGGCGCCGCCCGGCGGCATCGGGTCGCCCGACGGCGTGTGCCGCCCGTTCGATCTGAACGCGGGCGGCTCCGTGCCCGGCGACGGCGCCTGCGCGGTCGTGCTGAAGCGGCTGGAGGACGCGGTGCGCGACGGCGACGAGGTATGGGCGGTGCTGCGCGGCTCGGCCGTGAACAACGACGGCGCGGCCAAGTCCGGCTTCGCGGGCGTCAATCCGGCCGCGCAGCGGGACGTGGTGCGCGCGGCGCTCGGCGCGGCGGGGCTCGCCCCCGGCGACGTCGACTACGTGGAGGCGCACGGCAGCGGCACCCGGCTCGGCGACGCCGCCGAGTGGTCGGCGCTCTCCGAGGTCTTCTCGGGCGTGCGGCACCCCGTCCGGGTCGGCGCGGTCAAGAGCAACCTCGGGCATCTGCGGGAGGCGGCGGGCCTCGCCGGACTGCTGAAGACCGTGCTGGCGCTGCGGCACGAACTGCTCCCGCCCACCGCGCACTTCGAGCGGCTGCCCGCCGATCTGCGGCGCATGTCACCGGCGTTGGAGCCGGTGAGCGAGGCGACACCGTGGTCCCGCAGCGAGGACCGCGTACGCAGGGCGGGCGTGAGCGCCTTCGGCCTCGGCGGTACCAACGTCCACGTCGTACTGGAGGAGGCGCCGGCGCCCGCTGCCGCACCCTCCGCGGCACCCCCCGCGGAAGGCGGCCGGGAGCGCAGCCGGCTTCTGCTGGTCTCCAGCCACCGGGAGGAGACCCTGGCCGAAGACACCGCGGCGCTGCGGGAGTTGGCCTCCCGGCACCCGGAGCGGCTGGGCGACATCGCGTGGACCACGCAGACCGCGCGCACGCGCCACGCACGGCGCGGCTATGTGGTGACGGGGCCCGATGACGCCGGTACGGCCGGGACGCCCGGGACGCCCGGGACGGCCGGGCCCGCAGGACGCATATGCGAGGACTCCCGCGCGGAGCTCGCCACGCCCCAGGCCCCGGCCCGCACGCCTGCCCGCACCCCGGGCCGGAGCCGGAGCCGGGCGCAACTCCTCCGGGAACAGCCGGAGTTCGCGTTCGTCCTGCCCGGCATCGGCAGCCACTACCCGGGGATGGGCACCGAACTCGCCCGTACCAACCCGGCTTTCGCAGCGCATCTGCGGGCCGTCACCGAGATCGCCGACCGGCTCACCGGCGGCTCCGTCGGCCGCGGCTTCGCGGAGGAGCAGCCGGGGCGGGCCGACGGCGGCCGCGGCGGCGCGAAGATCGACGTACGGGCCATGCTGCGCCGCAACGGCGAACGGCCACGCGACGGCCGGCGCCCCCGGGAGGCCGGAAGCCCGCACAACGACGCCCCTTCAGGGGAGAACGGCCGCCCACCGGAGGGCACTTCGCCCGTTCCGCAGACCCCGGACGACTCCGCCCGTCCGCCGCTGCGCCACCTGCATCTGTCGCTGTTCTGCCTCGAACACGCCATGGCCTGCACCCTGATGGACCTCGGTCTGCGCCCCGCGGCGCTGCTCGGTCACAGCCTCGGCGAGTGGGTCTCGGCGGTGCTGGCGGGCATCATCACGCTCCCGGACGCCATGGAGGCGGTCGCCCGCCGGGCGGATCTGGTCACCATGGCCGGTGAGGGCGCGATGCTCGCGGTGCTGGCCCCGGCGTCCGAGGTGGAGGGCTTCGCGACGGACGGCGCCTGGCTCGCGGCGGACAACTCGGCGCAGCACTGCGTGTTCTCCGGACGTCCCGGCCCCATGGGCGAGTTGGAGGCGAAGCTGCGCGACGACGGCTTCACCGTGCTGCCGGTCGGGGCCCATCACCCCTTCCACACCCCGCAGTTGGCGTCGGCGGCCGAGACGCTGGGCGACGACATGGGCGGGGTGCTGCTGCGGCCCGCCACCATCCCCATCGCCTCCAGCGTGCTCGGCACCTGGCTGGAGGGGACGGTGCCCGGCCCCGGCTACTGGAACGCCCACATGACCAGTCCCGTACGGTTCCGCGAGGCCGCCGGGCTGGTGCTGGACCGGCACCGGCTGCTGATCGAGGTCGGTCCCGGCACGGCACGGCCCTGGCTCTCCCACGCCGACCCGGACGCGGTGTGCGTGCGTACGGCGCGGCAGTCCTACGAGAACTCCTCCGACCAGGAGGTGTTCCTCGAAGCCCTCGGCGAACTGTGGACGCACGGCGTCGAGCCCGACTGGCGGCGGCTGCACCACGGCCCCCGGCGCCGGGTGACGCTTCCCGCCGGGCGGCAGCAGCGGCGGCGCCATCTGCCCGACACACCTCCGCCGGAGAGCCCCGGAACGGTGGACGCCGCCGCGTCCGGAACGGCGAACGGCGCGGCGAAGGCCACGGCCAACGCCACGGCGAACGGAACGGCCAACGCCACGGCGAACGGAACGGCGAACGGCACGGCCCCGGACGACGCTCCCGCCGGGGAGCCCCGGCCCCTGCCGCCCGCCGAGGCGGACGGCTCGCTGGAGTCCCATCTCGCCCGGCAGTGGCGGACGTTGCTGGGGCTGCGCGAGGTCCACCGGGACGACCACTTCTTCCACCTCGGCGGCGACTCCCTGATGGGCGTCCATCTCATCGCGGGCCTGAGCAGGCTGACGGGCCGGAACGTGCCGTCGTCCGTGGTCTTCGCCGAAGCGACGCTCGGCGGCATGACCGAGCACGTACGGACATGGCTCGAAGAGCACGACACCGACGCGGTGCCCGGCGACGGAACCGCCGCCGCGGCGCCCCCGGCGCGCAGCGGCCAGGACGGCGAACGGGCCGAGCGCGCCGGGCAGTCCGGCCACGCCGGTGCGCCGGGCCACGACGCGGGCCACGACGCGGGCCACGACGGGGAGCAGGACGCGGGCCACGACGGGAAGCAGGACCCGGAGCACGACGGGGAGCACGACCACGCCAGGGAGGAAGCCCGACCGACATGAGCGACGAGACCACAGGCCGCACGGCCACCCCGCGGATCGACGCCCTCGGCGTGCTGGGCGCGGGCACGATCGGTTCGAGCGTGGCGCACGCCGCCCTCGCCTCGGGGCTCGACGTCACGCTCGTCGACACCGACCCCGACGCGCTGGAGGCCGCCCGCCGCGGCATCGAACGCCACCGGCGCGCCGAACGGCTCGGCGGCGGCCGCCAGAGCGGTACGCAAGGCGAGTTGAGCACGGCGACGGAGCTGGACGCGCTCGGCACCGCGGACCTGGTGGTGGAGAACACCACCGAGTCCGAGACGGCGAAGCGCGCCCTGTACCCGGAGCTGGAGAAGGCGCTGCGTCCCGGGACGGTGATCGCCGCCAACACCTCGGCGGTGCCCATCGCCCGCCTCGCCGAGCCGCTGCGCTCGCCGGAACGCGTCGTCGGCGTCCACTTCATGAACCCGGTGGCCAGGATCGGGACGGTGGAGGTGATCCGTGCGAAGACCACCTCCGATGCGGCGATGGGCGCCGTCGGCGCGCTGCTGGACCGGATGGGCAAGGAGTCCGTCGTCGTCGCGGACGCGCCGGGCTTCGTCATCAACCGGATCCTGATGGTGGTCTGCAACCTCGCGGCCGCCGTCGTCGACGACGGCACGGCCACCCCCGCCCAGGTCGACGCCCTCTTCAAGGGGTGTCTCGGACACAGCTCGGGGCCGCTGCGCACGGCCGACCTCATCGGTCTCGACACGGTGGCGCGCACCCTCGACGTGCTGCACGAGCACTACGGATCGGCCGAGTTCGTCACCCACCCCCGCCTGCGGCACATGGTCGAGCAGGGCCTGCTCGGAGTGAAGAGCGGCCGTGGGTTCTACTCCTACGACGGGAGCTGAGCGATGTCCGGATGGCAGTCAGCGACGCAGCACGAGATCACCGAGGAGATCCGGCAGTACCTCTCCAAGCTCTCGGGACTGCCGGAGATCTCCGACGACATGCCGCTGATCTCGGGCCGGGTGCTGGACTCCCTCGCCGCGGTCCAGATCGTCGTGTACGTCGAGCGCACCTTCGGCATCGAGATCGCCGACGAGGACCTGGAGCTGGTCAACTTCGACACGGTGAACGGGCTCGTGGCCCTCGTCCACCGCAATCTGGAGCGCGTGTGACGACGGCTCGGCAGACCACCGGAACGGTGCCGGGCCCGCTCGCCGCGCTCGTACGGGACCCCGCCCTGCGTGCCCGGTCGGACGGCTGGGAACGCCAAGGCACCGTGCCCCGCGAGGACATCGGCGAGCTGGCCGCCGCGGGCCTGCTGGGCCTGACGGTCCCTCCGGAGCACGGCGGCACGGGCGTACCGCTCCCGGAGGTGACCGGCGTGCACCGCGCCGTGGCCGGTCTCTCGCCCAGCCTGCACAGCCTGCTCGTCGTCCACTCCATGGTCTGCCGGGCCCTGGGCCGCTGGGCGAAGGGCCCGCTGCGGGAGGAGTTCCTGCCCGGGCTGGCCGCGGGCGACTGCATCGCGGCCTTCGCCCTCACGGAGAGCGCCTCGGGCAGCGACATCTCGGGGCTGCGGACCGAACTGCGGCGCGCGGCGGACGGTTCGCTGCGCGTGACGGGCGCCAAGCGCTGGCTGTCGTTCGGGCAGACGGCCGACGTCTTCCTCGTCTTCGGGCACACCGGCGGCGCCGGATCCTGCGCCCTGGTCTCCCGCGGCCCCGGTGTGACGGTCTCGCCCGAGCCCGCGACCACGGGGCTGGGCGCCGCCGGTCTCGCCGCCCTCACTCTCGACGAGGCTCCCGTCGCGGGCCGACGGGCGGTCTCGCGGCCGGGGTTCGGGCTGCCGCACGTGGCCACGGACTGCCTCACGCTCGGCCGCGTCCTGGTCGCCGCGGGGGCGGTCGGCGTCGCGGAGGAGGCGTTGCGGCTCGCCTCCCGGCGGGCGGCGGCCTGCTCACGGGGCGGCGGGCCGCTCGGCGACCGGCAGCTCGTACGCGGGCTGCTCGCGGACGCCGCCGTCGCCGCCGACTCCGCCCGCTGCTACGTCGAGCACGCCGCGGCACAGGTCGAGGAGGGGACGCCCGACGCACCGCAGACGGCGGTACGCGCCAAGCTGCTGGCCTCCAGAGCGGCGGGCCTGTGCACGGCGAACGCGGTGCGCCTGCTGGGCGCCGAGGGCCTGGACCGTAGGCATCCGGTGAACAGGCTCGAACAGGCCGCCCGCGTCTACCAGGTCATCGAGGGCCCCACCGAGGTGCTCCAGGACCTCGTCGCCGCGGGCCTGTTGCGCACGTACGCGGCCGGCGCCGAGGAGCCGGACGGGAGAGGAGCGCGGGATGAACCAGCCGCATGAGCCGGTGAAGTGCGTGGTCTGGGACCTGGACGACACCCTCTGGGACGGCACCCTGCTGGAGGGCGACGAGGTCGAAGTCCCGGAGGAGAACGCCAAGTTGGTGCGCGTGCTCGACGAGCACGGCGTCCTCCAGTCCGTCGCGAGCCGCAACGACCACGACGACGCCATGGACCGGCTGCGCACCCTCGGCCTGGACGAGTACTTCCTGCATCCCCGCATCGGGTTCGACGCCAAGTCGGCGTCGCTGCGCGAGCTGACCGAGCTGCTGAACATCGGCCCGGAGAGCGTGGTCTTCGTCGACGACTCCGCCTTCGAGCGCGCGGAGGTCGCCAGCGAACTCCCGCGGGTGCGCGCCATGACGCGGGAGGAGCTGCACCGGTCCGTCGCCGAGGGCGGGGTGCTTCCCGACCGGATCACCCCGGAGGCCCGGGAGCGCCGCGCGATGTACCTCGCCGAGGAGCGGCGCCGTACCCATGAGGAATCCTTCAAGGGCCCCGCCGAGGAGTTCCTGCGCTCCATGGGGATGCGGCTGACCGTACGGCGGGCCGGGCCCGGCGATCTCGTACGGGCGGCCGAACTCACCCGGCGCACGCACCAGTTGAACACCACGGGCGTCACCTTCGACGAGGAGGAGCTGTCCGCGCTGCTGCACGGCAGCGGGCACGTGGTGCTGGTGTGCGAGCTGGAGGACGCCTTCGGCGGCTACGGCACCATCGGCCTCGGCGTCGTGCGCACCGACCCCGGACGCTGGACCATCCGGCTGCTGCTGATGTCGTGCCGCGTTATGGGGCGCAACATCGGCACCGCCGTCGTCGCCGCGGTCGCCGGGCTCGCCGAACGGGAGAACGCCGCGCTGGCGGCGCACTTCCGGGCCACCGACCGCAACCGGCAGATGCTCGTCACCTACCGGTTCATGGGCTTCCGCACCGAGCGGAGCAGCGGCGGCCTGACCGAACTCGTCCTGCCGGACGGGGCGGCCCCGGCTCCGCCGCCGTATGTGGAGCTGACCGTCGACGTGCCGCGGGAGGGCTGATCCCGCGCGGAGCCGCGGAAGCCCGCCCCCTCCTCCGCGGATCCCGGGCCCCGCCCGGCCAGACCGCTCAGGCAGATCGCTCAGCAGGACACCCACGCCCCTCAGACCTTCACACCTCCCAGATCCTCGGACCTCTCAGGAGAGCACCCATGACCACAGCGTTCACCGTCAGTTGGAACGACAGGTTCGGCAACATCTACGCCGACCAGCCCCTCGCCCAGCTGTCCTGGTTCACCGGCGCCCCCGGGATACAGCTCATCGAGCGTGTCATCGACGGCCGCCTCAGGGCCGGACAGCGCCTGATCGACCTGGGCAGCGGTCCGGGCGTGGACGCCGTCTTCCTCTCCCTCCAAGGGCTCGACGTGACGGGCGTCGACATCTCGCCGGACGCCGTGCGCCGCGCCCGTAGCTGGGCCGAACTGGCCGGTGCGTCCGCCGAGTTCGTCGAGGGCGACGTGCTGGACGTGCCGCTCCCCGACTCCTCGGCCGACGTCGTCAACGACTCCTTCGTCTTCCACAACATGCGGGACGAGGCACGAGAGCCGTTCGCGGCGGAGGTACACCGGCTGCTCAAACCGGGCGGCACGTTCCTGCTGAACTCCTTCTCCGACCACATGGTGGAGGGCACCGGCCCGCGCCGTATCACCAGCGCCGAGATCCTGGAGACCTTCACGGCGGACCGCTTCGAGTGCGTCGGGCTGCGCACCTACCGCAACATCCCGACGCAGAAGAAGCCCGACCAGATCCACTGGATCGGCGAGTTCAGGGCCCGCCCGTAACGGCTGCCCAGTAGCCCGCCGCGGGCGGCTGACGGGGCATCGGACGGGGCATCTGACGGGCCGCCGCGGCAGGCCCGAGGACATCGTGGGGCCTGTGATGTTCCGGGCATCGCAGGCAGCCGCGTACATCTACGGACAGACGAGCACCGTGGACGGAGGACGGCTGAGCTACGGATACCTTTGACCGCCTACCGCACGACCGAACCACCGCACGACCCGCACCACCGCGCGGCCCGGCAGCCCCGATCGGGGGCTGTGCCGGGCCGGTTCCGTCCCCTGGGGCGGGACCGCGCGCACTCTGATCGATCCTCGACAAGGTAAACAGCACATGAGTTCACGCAACAACCGGTCGCTTCCCCTGCTCCCGGGCTTCCTCGTGGGGTGGGGGACGACGACGTTCGGCGCCGGCCTGGCCCAGCCGCTGCTGGCGGTCTATCTCAAGGAGACTGTCGGACTCCCCACCTCGGGTGTGTCCTTCTACTTCGGTCTCTTCGCCGTCGCCGGGCTCGCCGTCAACCCGCTCATCGGAACGTTCGGCGCCCGCTGGGACCCGGGCCGCGTCGCGGTGTTCGCGACGGTGCCGCAGACGGCGGGGGCGCTGCTGCTCGTCCAGGCGGACTCGATGAGCACGGTGATGCTCGCCGCGTTACTCTCCGGCTCCGGCACGGGCACGTACTACGCCGTCCAGACTCCCGTGCTCAGCGGCGCCTTCGGCGAGTCCTCGCTCAGCCGGGTGCTGTCGGCGCAGAACCAGATCACGGCCGCCACCATGGCACTGGGCGCAGTGGCGGGCGGCCAGCTCGCCGACCGGCTGGGCACCACGGGCTTCCAACTGGGCATCGCGGGCAACGGCGTGAGCTATCTGCTGTACGGGATCGCGCTCGCCCGCGTGCTGAGGCTGCGGTACGGCGCGGGCGCGCGACCCGGCGCCTTCTCCGGCGGGCTGGAGGACGGCCCGCGGGAGCGCGGGGCCGCCCGCCGCCGGACACCGTTCACGAACACCACGTTCCTGCTGCTGCTGTTGCTCCAGGGCGCGCTGGTGACCTTCGGCCTCGTGCAACTCGACACCGTCCTGCCGGTGGTGCTGCGGGACGCGGCGAAGCTGTCGGTCTCGGCCGGCAGCCTCGTCCTGGCGGTGAACTCCCTCTCGGTGCTGCTGATCCAGCCGCTCGCGCTGCGCGTGGTGCACCGGATCGGCTATGTCAACGCGCTACGGGCCGCCGTCGGGGTGTGGGCGGTGAGCCTCACTGCGCTCTTCGGCGCGGTCCATGTCACGGGCCAGTGGCTCCAGTTGACGCTCGCGGCCCTGTTCGCGCTGGTCTTCTCGGTGGGCGAGTGCCTGATCGCACCGAGCGTGCAGCCGCTCGTCGTGGCCCTCGCGCCGCCCGGACGGATGCCGGCCTACGCCGCCGCGACCTCGCTCGTGCACGGGCTCGGCGGCTTCCTCGCGCCGATGATGTGCCTGCCCGTCTTCACCGCGGGCGGCATCCAGGCCTACCTGATACTCCAGCTCGTCGGCTACGCCACCGCGGCCGGGACGCTGGTGCCCCTGGGCAGGCGCACCCGGCATCTGCGGCAGGAGCGCGAGGACGGGAAGCAGCTCGTCGGCGCCGCGCCGGACGGCGGGAGGTGACGCCGCCCCGGCCCCGCCGGATGCCCGGTGCCGGACGCCCGCCACACGTACCGGCACACGTACCGGTACCGGCACCACATGGAAAACTGGTGCAGACCAATACGAATTCCTACGCACCCAGGAAACAACCGCACACCTCCGATCCTCCAACTCTTCGGAATCACACCGACATCGGCGAACTTCCGCGAACTTCCCGCGTTTTCCCGTCGCCCCAATGAATTCACCCGCCAAAGGGGCCATGACGCCTATGAGTTCAGAATTCGCCGGGGAGCAGGGGCGCCCCGGCGTACGGAATATCCGGTCGCCCCCGTCGCCGCCCACCGCCGGCACCGGGACCCGAGCACAGACCCCCGCTCAGGCTCTCGCACAGACCCCCGCTCAGGCCTGAACCGATATCGGCACACGCACCCGTACCGGCCCCGTCACCACCGTCCCGACTCCGCAACCAATGGAGACCCAGCGTGAGTTCACCGTCCGACGCGTCCGACCCGACCGACGCGCCCGCCACGTCCGACGCACTCGCCACGTCCGCCCGGCCCGACGGCTCCTCCGGCGGCGCCCGTCCCGCCCTGCTCCTCGTCGGCTCCGGTTACCGCCTGGGGCACGAGCGGCTGCTGGCGCAGCTCGCCTCCCGGGCCTCGGTGCTGCTGCTCAACCCCGACCCGCCGACCTGGGAGCGGCAATCCATCGCCGACGCCGAGGTGTTCGACCCCGGCGACCCCGGCTCCCTGCTCGCGTCCGCCGGGAGCCTGTGCTCCCGGCACGGCGCCGACGCGGTCGTCTCGTACGACGAGTCCCACGTGCTGCGCGCCGCCGAGCTGGCGGAGGACCTGAAGCTGTCCGGGCTGCCGCTCGCCGCCGCCCGCATCGCCCGGGACAAGCACAGCCAGCGCCAACTCCTCGCCCGCGAGGGCATATCGCCGACCCGCTCGACCCTCGTCTCCTCACTGGAGGAGGGCCTGCGGGCGGCCGAGGACACCGGCTATCCCGTCATCGTCAAGCCGCGCGGCCTCTCCGGCAGCGCCGGGGTGAGCCGGGTCGACTCCTCCGACGGCTTCGCCGCCGCGTTCCGTACCGCCATGGGCATCGACAAGAAGGGCATGGCCAGCGACGGCATCCTCGTCGAGGAGTACCTGGAGGGCGAGGAGTTCGAAGTCGACGTGTGGACGAGCGACGGCACCGCGCAGCCCGTCTACTGGGCCCGCAAGTACTTCGCGTACGACCCGCACCCGATCGAGACGGGCTACGTGACGGGCGCCGGCTCCCTGGACACCGAAGACCCCGCCGTGGCCTCGGGGTTCGAGCTCGCCCGGCGCGCGGTGCTCGCCGTGGGCATCGACCACGCCCTCGTACACGTCGAGATAAAGCTGACGCCGCGGGGGCCCCGCGTCGTCGAGGTCAACGCCCGGCCCTCGGGCGACATGGCCGCCGTCGTCACTGAACTCGGCACCGGTCAGCGCATCGGCTCGCTGCTCGCGAGCGCGGCCCTCGGCCTTCCTCCCGAGCCCGCGGAGTTCCAGCAGGCCGCGGACCGCGCGGCAGGCGTGAAGTTCCTCTATCCACGCGGCCCGCAGCGCTTCGACGGGCTCGCGGACGCGGAACGGCTCCGGGCAGAGCCGTGGATCGTGCAGATCGGCGAACTCCGCGAGCGCGGCACGGAGATCGCGCCGCCGCCCGCCGACTTCTGGGGCCGCGCGGGCTATGTCATGGCCACCGGCACCAGCGCGGACGAGGTGGACCGCAGGCTGACCGAGGCGGAGCGCGAGCTGACCGTGACGGGCCCGCCCCTGTAACGCCGGAGAGTCATGGCCGATGCCCGGCGGGCGCACCCGCCCGCCGGGCGGGCGGTCACCAGGCGAAGGCCTCCGGAGTGGGTCCGGGGCCGGGGAAGATCTCGTCGAGCGAGGCCAACAGCTCGTCGCTCAACTTGAGTTCGACCGCGCGCACTGCGCTCGCGAGCTGGTCGAGGGTGCGCGGCCCCACGACCGGTCCCGTGATGCCGGGGCGGGACAGCAGCCAGGCGAGGGCCACTTCGCCGGGTTCGAGGCCGTGCTTGTCCAGCAGGTCCTCGTAACTCTGGACCTGCTCACGCACCTTGCCGTTGGCCAGCCCGTCCTTGGAGCGGCCCGTGGCGGTGCGCCTCGCGCTGCCCGACTGCTCCTTGCGGATCGCGCCGCCCAGCAGCCCGCCGTGCAGCGGTGACCAGGGGATGACGCCGACCCCGTAGTCCTGGGCGGCGGGTATGACGTCCATCTCGGCGCGGCGCTCGGCGAGGTTGTAGATGCACTGCTCGCTGACCAGGCCCAGTGAACTGCGGCGCGCCGCCCTCTCGTTGGCCTTGGCGATGTGCCAGCCCGCGTGGTTGGAGGAGCCGACGTAGAGGACCTTGCCCTGCTGTACGAGCACGTCCATGGCCTGCCAGACCTCTTCCCACGGGGTGAGGCGGTCCACGTGGTGGAACTGGTAGAGGTCGATGTGGTCGGTCTGGAGCCGCTTGAGGCTGGCTTCGACGGACTGCCGGATGTTGAGCGCGGAGAGCTTCTCGTCGTTGGGCCAGGGCTTGTTGTCCGGGGCCATGTTGATGTAGCCCTTGGTCGCCAGCACGGTCTTCTCGCGCCTGCCGCCGCCCTTCGCGAACCAGCGCCCGATGATCTTCTCCCCACGGCCCTTGTTCTCGCCGAAGCCGTAGACGTTGGCGGTGTCGAAGACGTTGATGCCGTCGGCGTGCGCGGCGTCCATGATGGTGTGGCCGTCGGCCTCTGTGGTCTGGTCCCCGAAGTTCAGCGTCCCCAGGATGATCCGGCTGACTTTGAGGCCGGTGCGGCCAAGCTGCGTGTACTCCATGATCGAACAGTCAAACCCGTCGGGCGCGCTCCGGCAAGACGCCGATGACCGCGACGGACCCGCCCCTGCGACGGCCGGAACGCCGCGCCCGTACGGACAGCGCCGGGACCGCCCAACTCCCCATTACCGAAAGGTAATCCGGTCGCGATGCGGACATGATCCGGCGTAACTCAGACATTGACAGCGGACAATTCAGCGTCGCGTTCCACAAACCCTCGGTGAAAGCTCGAAGAACTCGCCTCCTGCCTGCGTGCGGACGTGCTACACAGGAGATTCGGGGGCATCTCGTGCCGACGAAAGGGAAACCTTCGAGAATGCGTGTGCACCAGCCGTCTCATCGCGGTATTCCCTCGAACTCCCCTGCGGCGTACGCCTCCTGGAGGCACGCGGTGCGGCACCTGCCGACGAGACCCGGGCAGGAGGCCGGTCCGCAGCCCGCGGGTGGCGACCGCCGGTGACACACTCCGCACCCGTGCCGAGCACCGTCACCGACCGCGGCTCCGCCCAGGAGCCCCGGCGCCCGCCGTACCCGCTCCCCGCTCCGGCGACGTCCCGCCCGCGGCCGCCCGGCCTCTCCCGGACACCGGCTCCGCCGAACGGCACCGGCGCGCCCGCCGGCGGGCACGGCCCCGCGCCCGTACGACGGCCCTTGCCACCGCCCGCAGGCCTCGTGCCCGACAGCCTCACCGACCGGGGCAACGCCAAGCTCTTCGTCAGCCTGTACGGGCAGGAGTTCCGGCATGTGACGGGGCTCGGCTGGCACCTGTGGACCGGCTACCGCTGGGAGCTGGACGAGGACGACGCCGTCCTGTGGGCGGCGGGCGAGATGGCCGAGGCCCTCGGCGACACCGACCCCGCCGGCAGGTTCTCCGACGGGGCGCTGCGCCGCCACCGCCGCCGCGCACTGTCGACGGCCGGGATGAAGTCCATGCTCATGCAGGCCAGGGCCGCCCCCGGCATGGTGCTCAACGCCGCCCGCCTGGACGCAGATCCGTACGCCCTGTGCACCCCCGGCGGCGTGGTCGACCTGCGCAGCGGGGACCTCACCCCGCCGGACCCGCGGCACCATCTGCACTGCCGGGCGACGGCCGTGACGCCGGACCCCGCGCCGATACCGCGCTGGCGGCGCACCCTCAGCGACGCCTTCGGCGACGACGACCAGGGCCACCGGATCATCGCCTACCTCCACGAATTACTCGGCTACTCCATCACCGGGGAGGCCGGCGCCCGCGTCATGCCGTTCCCGCACGGGGCGCTCGACGGCGACCGGAGCGTGCTGCTCGACGTCGTGACCAGGCTCCTCGGCGACTACGCGGACACCGTCCCGCCCGCCCTCCTCACCTCCCGCTCCTCCGCCGCGCGCCCCGCCGACCTCGCCGAACTGCACGGCCGCCGGGTCTTGGTCTGCTCGATGCCCGAACCCGGCACCGGACTCGACGAGGCACGGGTACGTCTCCTGACGGGCACGGACCGCATCAAGGCCCGGCGGCTGCGCCAGGACTTCTTCAGCTTCCGGCCGACGCACAAGCTGTGGCTGCTGGGCGCGGCCCGTCCGGACGCGATCCCCAGCGGCCGTCTGCTCGCCCGGCGGACCAAGCACGTACCGTCGGCGGACTTCCCCCGCGGCGCCCGGGAGGCGGCCCGCCTCTCCGACGCCCTCGTCGGCGAGGAGGGCCCGGGCATACTCAACTGGCTGATCGCGGGCGCCCGCCGCTATCTGTCGGGCCCGCGGGACCTCCCCGTGCCTTCCGGGCCCTCCCTGCCCGCCGGTGCCGCGGCCGGGACCGGGGCCGCGTGGCTGGATCCCACCACGCGCTTCCTTGCCGAGTGCTGCACGCTCGGCCGCGGAAGGCGCTCCGAGCAGACCCGCCTCTACAGCCGCTACCGGCGCTGGTGCGAGGAGCAGGGCCTCGGCCCGGAGTCGTCACGGGCGTTCGCGGCGAAGGTACGCAAGGCGGTGGGCATCTCCACGCCCAAGCAGATGGTGCTCTCCAACCAGCGCAAGTTCTACCCGGGCATAGGCATGGACGGCCAAGACGACGAGCCGGGCACCACGGACGCCTCCGGTCCGGCCCCGGCCTGCTGAGGGGACGGGCAACGAGCGCGGCCAATGCCGAACAGGTCAGCCCGCGACCGTAGTTCGAAGCCGCCCGCTTCATGGAGCTGTCTGTACGCCTCTGCGGATGCGGTGGCGGGGCGCATGCGGAGGTGGGGGAGGGAGAGAGGTTCAGTGCGGAAGGCCGCGCGTCGCCCCCCAGCGGGCGGCGTCGGCGAGTTGGTTGGCCCGCTCGTAGATGGTGTCGAACTTGTGCAGCTTCTCCCGGACTTGCTCGCGGCTGTAGCCGGCGATGTACTCGTCCAGTTTCAGCAGTACGCGGTCGAGCTCGTCGCGGTGGACGAGATCGGTGGCCTCGAAGCCGAGGTCGTCGGCGATCCGCTCGCACCCCTTCGCGTGGTTCCAGGCGTCGGTGAGGCCCCTGGCCAACTCGGTGTAGCGGCGTTCGAGATCTGCCAGCTCCTTGCCGAGCCGTGTCGCGTTCCTCTTGATCCCCTCGAGGTAGCGGAGGAAGGCGTCCCCTGCCTCGCCGAACCACTGCCGGGCGTCGCCCTCGGCTTCGTTGAGTGCCCGTAGGACGTCCTGGACGCCGCCGATCTGGCGCTTGAGGAACTCCACATACCGCCAGACCTCGTTCGGGTCGCCCTTGACGAGCTGCGAGGGATCCCTCATCCGAAGTCGTCCAGGATCTTGGTGCTGCTGGGTAACGAGGGCGGGCCCTTCAGGACGACGTCCTCGATCACGTTGAGAACCCCACTCGAGACGGGGTCCAGTCCGCCGCTCTCCACCTTCTTCTTGATCTCGCCGTCGATGCGCTGGTACTCGGCAGCTGCCTTCTTGACTCCACGGGCGGCCTTTTCCAGTTCCATGGCCAGCTTCCGGGCCTTCGGCATCCGGTCATCGACCGCGGTGACGAGGCGGTGCCGGGTCGCGGAGTCGCCCACGTCGGGGGCGGGGGTCCTGTGGAGGTCGGCGGCGAGGTCACGTGACCACTCGTAGACCCGGCCGAGCCGGTCGCCGAGCCGGTAGAGATCCTCGAACGAGACCGCTACTTCCTCTCCGGCCATGCCTTCTCCTCGGGTCGAGGCGCCTCAGTCTGAAACAAGGACTTTAGACCCGGAGCGCGCGGAGGTGAAGGCGGGGAAGCCCGCCTCTACACCGACGTCAGCCCCTGCATACGTCCTCCGAGCGCGTCACCGAGGTGACCGATCCGTGCGTGCTGAACGCAGTCAGAAGCAGCCCAGTTCGGCAGGGCAATTGCTAGCCCTGCCCTGCGGACAGCGCAGAGCGCAGCCACGTGCCCCCGGCAGGATTCGAACCTGCGACACCCGCTTCAGGAATTCGACCGAGAGGTTGGCCCCGTCCCGGGACCCCGTGCCTACAGTGCTGGGCGTCCTTCATGGAGAACCGTCGTGATCCGTTCGCCCCCACCCTCGTGGATGTCAGGAGTGGATTTTAGTCGGCGCGGCTCGAGGCGATGCCAACGGACTTGATCAGCACCGTCGTCCGGCTATGGGTTGCCTTGCTTCCGTCGGCGTCCCAGAAGGCTGCTTTGCTCCTCCTTGAGCTGAGCGAACGCCTGGCGCGCGTACAACGAAAGCTCTTCGGCCGGAAACCACACGTCGGAGTAGTGCCGCGTATTGTCGCCACGCGCCCATTGAGCTTCCATGATCTCGTATCCGGAGACGTGCGCACTCAGCTCGAGCAAGACCGCGGGTACTTGCTGCTCAGCGAGTAGGTCCGCCTTGGTTACGACGATGTCGCGCATGGCCCGGATTGTCGGCAGGAACACCGTTGTCACCCACAACCTCCACTCTGCCAACTCCTCATCCGTTGGAGGCTCCCCGCCAGCAGCGAAGGGAGAGCGCCCATCAGGGCGCGTCGCGGTGTGCTCCATGAAAGCTTTGAAGACTCTGTTGTTGGTCTCCGTGAGCGCGAACAGGGGCCCATAGAAGTCGCTGAGCTGGCGGTTCACCCGTGAGAGTCTTTCCTGCCGCTGTGTCAGCCGTACCCCGTTGAAGTACGTGGCGAGGTAGCCGACGAACGCCAAAGCGATGGTGACAACCGTTGCAGTCATGAGCGGGAGGCTAGGGGCCGGCAAGCCCTCCGTGTCCGGTTCCCTCGATCCAGCACGCTCTCGGCCCACGTACCGTCAGGTGACAACGCGCTTGGCTGGCGGGCGCTCGTCACGGAGGAGATGGACCTGCAGCCGGAGCCGCGGCGTGCGACAGCGGAGGGAATCGCGCTGCTCAGCCTCCCGCGAGGCGCGCTGGTGACGCAGATTCAGCGGGCGTACTACGCAGAGGACGGGCGGCCGGTGGAGACGGCGGACACCGTCGTACCGACGGCGCTGTGCGAGCTCGTCTACGAAGTTTCGGTGGCCACTGGCTGAGCATCGCCCACCAGAAAACCATCATGGCCTTTTCTTGGATAGCTTATTTCCCAGCTCTTCAGCCCTCATTAGAGCCGTACGAATGAGGAAGTAGGATGACACGCTTCCGATGATGATGAATCCGAATATCAGGCGAAATTCTTCTGGGGGCGATGCCCCGAAAAGACTCCCTCGGATCTCAGTTGCAATAAAACCGATTAGCCCCACGAGAAGCAGCCATGATGTTGCCAGCTTCCTTTTTCTGATTCGTGCGCGCTCTTTGGTGAGTGCGTTCCACTCCCGATCCCATGCTTCCTGTCGTTGCCTGGTCAGTCGGGCCTTCTCGGCATGCTCAGCGTCTAACCTGCCCTGCATGCGCTCGTAGAAGCGTGTGGCGTCTGCGGACGACTCAACGCGGATATCGCCAAGGAAGTCACGCCCCTGGAAGACAGGGCCGTCGGATTTCCCCTCAAACTTGTTGTGGGTGCTTTCGTCATGGGCTCGGTTATCGTCATCGTGATCGTTGTTCATGCACATGAAGTTAGCGCCAAATTGGGCGAGCTGCTAGCCACGTGTGGCAGTCTCGCCCGCTGATTCGAGCAGGGGCGAACCGTCGACCTCACTTAACAGCTTGCTGTCCTCCACCTGGTCAGCCAGAACCATCATTTCCTCGGTTCGTAGAGCCAGCCGAGTTCAGCAAGCTCCCGCACCCGGGCATCCACCACCGCCATCCGCGTCTCGCGCTCGTCCTTGTGTTGATGTGCCGTCTGGGCCGTGCTCTGGCCGGACCACTTGCGGTACAACAGGTCCACTTCGCGCGTGGCCGCCACCAAGGCGGCCTCGGCTTGTCACCGCCGGCGGAGCGGCTCGCTCATTGGATCTACGGACTCTGGGTAGCACGTATCCCGAATTGGTGGCCGTTTGGTCTCCGAGACGCCGAAGACGTGGGCTATTTACCGGGATGGGGCAGCTCCTCTCGGCGGCGGGTAGGCGGCGTTCGGGGCTGACGTACGCAGGAGTTCAAACAGCGCCTGCGGGGAAGCGGTCAACGGGGATGCCGTCGAATCTCCGGGGAAGCTTCGTGTCAGTCAGCTCGTCCCCCGCTTCCCGAACTGGCCAGACAGCCCGTGTGCGGGCCCCAGGCCACCGAATGACGACCGGATTTCCTCGCACGATCAGGTGATCCAGCTGACCAAGCGAGGTGAAGGTGGACAGGTCGTCGTCCACGCGGCACGACTACCCCGGACTGACCATGCAGGGGTCTGCTGCAGTTCTAGTTGAGTTGTGCGGGACTACCTACGTTCTCACCGGACCGGTTCTGCCGCGGCCGGGCCGGTTGGGTTGTCATTCCCTACCTGAGGCGAGCGCGGGTCGGCGTGCATCTGTGGGTGGCCGTCTTCGCTCGCCAGAGGCGGAGTGGGCGGGTAGGTGTGCCAGGAGCTCACGGCCCGGGGCGGGAGGCGGAGTTGGCCCGTGCGACGGGCCGCGCGGACGTAAGGCTGAAGCTGTGCGCGGAGGTGGGCGGCGTTGGCTGCGGTCAGGTCGATCTCGTAGGAGTCTGCGTCGAGTTCGAAGAAGACGGTCTCCGCCGCCTGCTCCTGGGTGAGGTCGTCCACCCGCAGCAGGACCATGGCCATTACGCGCCACCCCCGGCGTTCTCGTGCAGCGGCGGGTCATTGCTCATACGAGTCGATCTCTCTGTGCTGATGACCGCTTGGAGCGGCGCGTGGTGTTGTTCGGTGAGGCAAGGGGTCGGCATACGTCGGGTGGGGCGAGGGCACGTACACGAGAGCCGTCTCACGGATGTGCGAAGTCGGGCAGCAGACGTGTGAAGGCCGCTCGGCGGGCCCAAGTCCCCTCCAGGGTGAGCACTCTCAAGCGCGAGGCCGGTCACGTACTCCCAGGCGACGATCTTGTCCGCGACGGCGGGCCTGGCGAGTTATGGGCACGTCACGAAGCACCGCCAGATGCGCTGTGTTGCGCTCCTCGACGGGGTCGTGCAGCGCTTCCTGCTCACCATGCAGTTGATCGACAAAGCCGTGCTTCGGTTCAGTGGGGGATGCCTTCGATGATGTCGCGTGCGTCCTGGCCGAGGAGTTCGGCGCAGACGCGGCTGCCGAGAGTGGCGGGGTCGTTGGAGGTTTCGCCCCAGATGTGGGCGTGGGCGAATTTGGAGCCGTCGCGGGAGAAGACCATGCCGCGCAGGGAGAGTTGGCCGTCGGGTTCGGTGGTGCAGTATCCGGCGATCGGCGAATTGCAGTGATCGCGCAGGCCGTGCAGCATGGCGCGCTCGGCGGTGGCTTCGGTCTGAGTCTTGGGGTGGTTGAGGCGTTCCAGCAGGGTGGCCACGGGGGTGTCGTCGCGGCGGCATTCCAGGGCGAGGACGCCGGCGCCGACGGCGGGCAGGATTTCGTGCACGGTGAACTCGGCGACGATGCGGTCCGTGAGGCCCAGGCGTTCCAGGCCGACACGGGCCAGCACCATGGCATCGGCCTTGAGGTCGCCCTTCGTGCCGTCCAGTTTCTCCAGGCGGGTGCCGACAGCGCCGCGGACGCGTACCACGTTGAGGTCGGGGCGGTTGGCGAGGATCTGCGCCTTGCGCCCACAGGTCGCGGGGCCCGAACTCGGTGACGGTTTGGCCGGTGTCGGCGATGGCGCCGGAGCCCTTCCGGTCCATGAGCCATACGCGGACGGAGTTCTTTCCGGTCTCGGCGTGGACGACCTTGACGCCGGGCAGCCGTGCGCCGCCGTAGAGGGCGAAGCCGAGCCCAGGCTTGACAAGACCGCAGCGTCCGGTGCAGAACCTGTGCTGGATGGTGCCGTGGAATCCGGGGAAACACCCGAGCCTGGTGCCTTGTCCGCTCACGCACCGCTCACGCAAACGGCCCCGGACGTAGGGTCCGAGGCCGAGTAGAGCACCTCCCCGGGGTCGAAATCCCAGGTCAGCGACTCGATGCGCTGGTGCCCCCGGCAGGATTCGAACCTGCGACACCCGCTTTAGGAGTTCGACCATGCAATAGGTCTGGCCTGCTTGCGTACTTGGCCTGGTGTCAGTTCGTTCTTTCCGAGCCGGAACAATTCACGGTTATCTCCCATTGTTGATGTCACTCGTTGATGTCAGCTCCCGTTGCCGTGCATCTCGTGACCCAACTAGGTCCAGGATCCATCTCCGTGACACTGCGCGACTGCGTTCACCGCCTGTCGCGGGGCGCTCTACCCGCGCCAGATCTTCTTGGCAGAGGCGTCTAGCTGGCGATACACCAGGGCTTCAGGATCACGTGCCTACTCGCGGAGTTGCCGGCGCTGACCTCGGGAGTCCTGATCTACGACCATCCGAGCGGCGCCAGCAACGGCCCTGCTGTCTCTGGCTTGCCGTCCTGCGGGCGCGGCACGGGCACGCCCTCAGAAGCACCCTCTAGGAACTCGGCCCTCGCGAGGCCCGGCAGTGTCACCGAGTGGCATGAGAGAACATGTCAAACCTGATGTTGCGCGTGCGTCCGTTCGCTGTTGATGTCCGCCGGAGCCACCGCTCATTGCGGTCTCATGCTTCTCCTCCTGGCCCCCCTTCGCGCTTGTCGTTCCAGGGCATGGGAGGACTTGTACCAAGGCATCGGCGAGTTGCCGCAGGCCGAGCCGAACGGCAGGGGAGTTCCGGCATCATGTTGCACATGAGCAAACTGTCTCCAGAGTCTCTCACTGAGCGCACCGAGGCCCGCCGTGTTGCGCGTTCTAACGCTCTCGATGCTGAGGTGCGGGCCAGCCTGGGGCAGTACTTCACTCCCTCGACCGCTGCCACGCTTATCACGAGCCTGCCGAGCCTGCCGGAGAGCGGTGTCCTTCGTGTCCTGGACCCAGGTGCGGGTGTGGGGAACCTCGCCGCTGCGCTGGTTGCTCGCGCGGCCACTGAGGCACCTGAACTAAAACTAGACGTCACGACGTTCGAGATCGACGAACAGATCAGCAGCGATCTCACCGTGACCCTTGATGAGTGTGCTGACACTCACTCGATGACCTGCGAGCAGCACACCGCTGACTTCATCACTTGGGCGGCCGCGGCTCTGACCAAGGGCAGCGACTCGCCCCAGTGGGATCTGGTGGTGATGAACCCCCCCTACCGGAAGATCAACTCCAAGAGTGCAGAGCGGGGGCTTCTGGAATCCTGCGGCATCGAGACCAGCAACCTCTACACGGCATTCGTAGCCTTGGCCCTGCGCTTCCTAGCCCCTGAGGGGCAACTCGTCGCCATCACGCCCCGAAGCTTCGCGAACGGTAGCTACTTCCGAAAGTTCCGCCACGACCTACTCAGGCGGACACGGCTGCGACACATCCATGTCTTCGAGCGCCGTGACAAGGTGTTCTCCGACTCCGAGGTCCTGCAAGAGAACGTTATCTTCCACACCACTGTGGATCAGGCGTCGTCCAACGTGATCGTGTCGGTGAGCCGTGGCTATGAGGACCGGCCGGTCCGTCACTCCGTGCCGTACGAGCAAGTCGTGGACCAGGCCGACCCTCAGCAGTTCATCCACATTGCCACCAACGCAGAGGATCTTTCTACGGCAGGCCGCATGGCGCGGCTCCCCGCAACGATGCGTGACCTCGGCGTCCAAGTGAGCACGGGGCGCGTCGTCGATTTCCGCACCAAGGAGAATCTGCTCCGCGAACCCGAGAAGGAGTCAGTGCCGCTCCTGTACCCCGTGAATCTCAGTGCTGGCCGCGTGGTGTGGCCGGTCTCCGGAAGCCGCAAGCCGCAAGCCTTGGCCTTCAACGAGGACACACGCCCCCTAGTACTGCCATCGGGGGCTTACTGCCTGGCGAAGCGGTTCAGTGCGAAGGAAGAGCCACGTCGTGTTACAGCTAGCCTGCTGCTGCCGGACGACCTCCATGGGGAAGACGTCGCAATCGAGAACCACATCAACGTTTTTCACCAAGCGCACCATGGACTTGACCCCGACCTGGCGGCTGGACTAACCGCGTACCTGAACAGCTCCGTCGTGGACCAGTATGTGCGGATCTTCAGTGGACACACCCAGATCAACGCAGGTGACCTGCGAAGCCTCAAGTATCCAAGTCTCAAGCAACTCAAGTCACTTGGTGTGAAAGTTGGGCCGTCAGGGACCTCCGATATGGTCGATGCCGCTCTGGCCGAAGTGGTGCCAGAACTCGACCTGGGGAGGGCAGATGCCGCCGGCATCGGAAGCGCAGCATCAGAAGGTTCGTGAGGCCCGGGAGATCCTCAAGGAGCTGGGGCTACCGAAGCCCCAGCAGTCGACGCGGACAGCCTTGGTGCTTCTGGCGATGCTCGGCCTGGAGCCGGACTCGCCCTGGCCAGCTGTACGGTCGAACCCGCTCGGCATCACCGAGTCCATGGACTGGATGGCAGATCACTACCCATTTATCAAGAAGGGCCGCCAGGACCCTACGCGATACAAGCCGAACAGCCGCGAGTCGATAAGGCGTCAGTCGGTCAAACAGCTCGTCGTCGCGGGTGTTCTGACGGCTAACTCCGACATGCCCGATCGCACTACCAACGACCAGAACAACCGCTACGAGCCGACCCCGATCGCTCTAGCGGCTATCGCAACGTTCGGTACGGAAAACTGGCAGACGGAACTGCAGCGATTCCATGCCGAGTGCGGAATCCTGCGGGAGCGGTGGGAAGCGGAACGCAGGGCCCGCCAAGTACCTGTGGTGCTTCCCGGCGACGGGAAGGAGATCGCCCTCAGCCCTGGAAAGCACAGCGAAGTGATCCGGGCTGTCGTCGAGTCGTTTGCCCCACATTTCACGCCCGGCGCAACCGTGGTGTACATCGGTGACACGGGTACGAAGTGGCTCGTGAACAAGGTGGATTACCTGGAAGGGCTCGGCGTCACGGTGAACACTCACGGCAAGATGCCGGACGTCGTTCTCCACGACCAGGAGCGGGACTGGCTGGTGCTGGTGGAGGCCGTCACCTCGCATGGGCCGGTCAACAGTGTGCGAGTCGACGAGTTGAAGGAGCTCTTTAAGGACGCGCGTCCCGGCCTTGTCTTCGTGACGGCCTTCCCGGACAAGCCCACCTTCCGAAGGTTCGCACCTGATATTGCGTGGGAGACCGAGGTGTGGATCGCGGAGAATAGGACCCACATGGTGCACTACAACGGGGAACGGTTCCTGGGCCCGTACTCCTAGCAGTGCTGGTGGGCGCTACCAGGCCAGTCACCCAGTACTAGTCCGTTTAGTGCGATGCGGTCATGACCTACTGGGCTGGCGATGCGTCGGGCAGTCCGTAAATCTGCCGACTTAGCTTTCCTAGGTTCGACTCCTAGAGGCTGCCACAGATGAGAGACCCGGTCCCTGACCACGATCAACGGTCAAGGGCCGGTTCTTCTTATGATCACCGGTATCCGCCGCGACTCCAGCAGGAGGTACATGCGGAGGGTTCAGAGGGAACAGCACGTGTAGCAGTTCGACCGCTCGGCCTCTGAGGCGCGCAAAGCGCTCTTCGTGGTTCAGATATCGAACCCAACGGTGGCCGTTTGTCGAGGACTCGTCTACTGCGGTTGGGTAGGAGAATCAGCGTACCAAAAATCATTCGATCCAAACTAATGCAGTATTACCTCCAAACCATCGCGCGGAGTCCAGATAGACCGAAAGTTTTCGGAATTTCTCCCAGCTCACTGCCGTGCGAGCTGCTCGCTCAACATTGTCGACCGATATGGTCGTCGACCAGCGCTGTTTGGCCAGGATGGAGAAGGCCCGCGCGATGTCATGGC
The DNA here is from genome assembly GCF_012726265.1 of Streptomyces sp. HNM0575. GTDB lineage: Bacteria > Actinomycetota > Actinomycetes > Streptomycetales > Streptomycetaceae > Streptomyces. The sequence continues at coordinate 436,831 of NZ_JAASAG010000006.1, forward strand.
CCGAGCAGTACCTCGCGGTATCGCTGATTCCCGTCATTTCTTCCAGTAGGGTGTCTTTGAGGGACTGGAATTCAATGGTTGCCACTTTGGATCGATTTAGGGTAGTGGACACTAGGCAATCTGTGTCGACAGTAAGGTCGTTTTCGTTCACCACCAGGTGGAGCGGGAAGTCCCGCATTCGAAGCTGGAGCCCATCTCTCTCGGATATGTACCTCAATACCCCTACTGGGAAAGCCATCGCTATGCATAGATTGCGAATAGCTGTTTCAGAACATCCCGAAGCGTCAACTCGAAACCCACCTCTGACGCAGAAACTACTCGCTACCGAAATATAAACCCCTGGCAGGTAGAAAACGCACACGTCAAGATCATAGCGATCTGTGTGCACAATACGAGGATCCCGCATTTCCCCTGGAATTAGTTCCAGCCAGTCTCTGTCGAGGATCGAATAGACGCCCTCGAAATTATCGGCGAACGCCAAGGCTAAGGCATCGCAAGCACGCTTCTTACCATTTGCAGGAATTACGGTGAACCGATCGGGTGCCACATACCGGTCGAATATCGCAACATCTCCATCACCTTCAACGACGAGGAAGTTACGTGCGTCATTCGTGCGCTGCATGATCATCTCAGCGTAGAGTTCGGCGCCCGTGAGATTAGAGAACAACGTGGCCCCTAGTCTGTCGTCTCGGGCCCCAACGGGACCATTCGGTTAACCCACTTCCCTGCAATTTGTGGGGAGTGCGTCGCGACGACAGACCTGAACTTAACGAGGCGGGCAATTCTCTGTAGGTCCTCAATGAACCGCTTTTGCCAGGACACGTGAAGCGAGATCTCTGGCTCGTCGATCAAGACCAGAGCACCGGGCTGAACGCTGAAAAGGAGGTCATAGAGGAGAACTAGCTCGTGCTGCTCTCCCGAAGACAACATCGAGAGGCCGAGCTCGGTACCCTCGTCGCTGACGATACGCAAGCCCTGTCGTCGATCGATTTCCAAGCGCTTGAAGAGGAATCGCGTACTTACGATCTCTTGGAGCAGGCTCACTTTGTCGAGGATATCACTGAAGGTGGATAGCTTCTTCTCTGCGTCTTCCAAGTATGTCCACAATACATTTCTCTGCCATGGTTCCATCCTGTTGGGGATTTCGATGGGGCTCACATTTTCGTCAAGTAGAGAAATAGCTGAAAGAGACTTGCGTAGCTCATTCTGCTGAGAGTAGCGTTCGCGAATCTCCTTCTCGCTTGGAGTTCCTACCCGTGGCTGAAGGACACGCCTTGGATAGGTTCTATCCAATTCCTGCGAAGTTCGTGAGTTTTCGGCCAAAGCGTCACCAAGTCTCCTTGTGAGATCCCTAGCGAAAGCTTCCACCTTGCTGACGGCCGGAGATCGCCGGCCACTCATGCTTCGATATTCGTCGGATTCTTCGTCTTCCAATTTCAAGAGGCGCTGTGTCTCAATAAGATGCACCTCATTATCATGAAGAAATTGCAGAATATTAGGATCGACGTTGTTCTCCTTTTGGCGTAGAATACGATGGGGAAGTCGGTCACCATACCTGTGGACCAGATCGACGGTAGAGATGGTGGAACCTGCCGGTGTTTCCCACAGATCAGGGCCTAGAGGTTCTACATTCAAGTACCGATAAGCCCACTCTCGGAACCTCGGTGTGATTAACGCCTCCCCATCGAAGCCTGCTTCAGATTCAAATTCTTGGCCGTCTGGAAGACGCAGAGAGAAGAAGAGTAGCTGTATCTGCTTCTCGTACTCTTCCCCTAGAGGAAGAGTTTCTTGCTGCGCCCTTGAAATGTCGAGGCGACTACCATCTGAATAGCCGAGTCGAATCTGGCTAAAAGGAATGCGCTGAATGCTTGGAAGGCGAAGTGGACCAGATAGAGCTCGAATTAGTTCGAGCAACATGGTCTTGCCGACACCGTTTGGGCCGTGCAAAATAATGAATTCATCGTCTTCTGGGAAAGAGATTTCGTGGTCGAATCGGCCGAGGAGTCCGCGGACGCGAATTCCTGTGAGCTGTCGGATTACTGTCATGGTCACTCTCCATTTTCTTCTGTGACGGACCAACCCTAAGCCACCTAGGCGGTCCAGGGTGGTCGCTTGCACGAGGGTCGCCCATAGGGAGCTATATGGATAGAGGTACACGACGGCTGTTGGGGCAGCAATGTGACTGAGGCCGAGCGGAACGGCTTTGGGGTGGAGCTGGCTTGGGGCGAGAGATCATGGCCCATACGCTGGCCGCGAATCGGGCTGGCTCCTCGCCTGCCCGCAATAGCCCGATGTGGGCCATGATCGTAGAGCCTCGCCCCAAGTTGGCTCCGTAAAGCCGCGGAGCCGGCCGTCCCAGCCACGATGGCGCCTCTCTTCTTTGTGGCTCGCTGCTGCGCGCGGGCCGGCGGCCGGGTCGGAGCGGGGCGGAGACATGAGCGTCGGCCCGGCGGCAAGCCGGGCCGCGCAGCGAGCGGAGCGAGCCCTTGATGAAGTAGGGAAAGTCTTATCGCGCTCAGGCGTCCTTGTGGGCGTGCTGGTGCGGCTGCTCCCATGGACTTGCAGGCCAAGTCTCTTTGTGGGGGCGATGGATGACGGAGTTACGGGTCTCGCCATGGAAGCGGTACGGGCATGATCGGCTGTATGTGAGCCTGCCGGACGACACCAGGGTCGCCTGGCTCGATCGCAAGAGCGGACAGCTCCACGTCGTGCTGCAAGACCATCGTGATGCCGTGCTCGAAGTACTCGCTCCGTACCTCACACCACAGGGTTCTTCTGCGGCTGCCCCACGCGATCCGGAGCAGACAGCTGCTCAGATTCCTGACGAGGACTTAGCTCTCCGCAAGCCTGGTCATGCCTTGAAGCAGAAGATGGTCACGGAGGGGATGAGCAGGGCCGGCTATATGTGGCGCCGTGTGAGGGGCGCCCGCAGCGAAGACGACTCCTGGCGCGTCGGCTGGGAGGGTGAGCGCGCTGTTGGTGCAGAACTGCAGCGATTATCCCGTCAGGGCTGGCGCGTTCTTCACTCCATACCGCTGCCGCGCCATGTGGACATCGATCACCTGTGGATGGGGCCTGGCGGGGTCTTCTGTATCAACGCCAAGAAGCACAAGGACGCGAAGGTTTGGGTCGGGGACGACTCCGTGATGATCCGTGGGCAGTCCTACCCGTACGTACGACGGAGTCGCAGCGAAGCGAAGAGAGCGACGAAGGCACTGACGCGGGCCTGCGGGTTCACCGTGGAGGTTCAACCGCTCCTGGTCTTCGTTGGGATCAGAGAGCTCGACATCCACTCGTCACTGTCTGGCGTGCGTGCGATACGTGAGCGCGAGCTTGCAGGACTGGGCGCGAGGACCGGCGTGCTCGAGGGACATCAGATCGATTCGATCTACGAGGCTGCACGTTGGGGCCGCACCTGGGTGGATGCGTGAACCGTCGGAGATGCGGCCTGTAGTGACTCTTGAAGCGCTAACTCGCCGCCTCTACTGGGAGATGCCGTGGCCGAGCTGAGCCTTTGAGTGCTGTTCAGCGCATGCCGGGAGGATGCTGCCCTGACGGCTGGTCAAGGGTAGGAAGGCAACCCGCCGGGCAGTCCACGTGATCTCGGTCGTCCGGTGCTTGAGCGTGATGTCTTGGGGATCGCCGTTGCGCAACGCCTGCAGGGCCAGGGGCTGTTCGTGCGTCATCCAGCGCTGGGCTTCGCGGTAGGGCTCCTCGTCGAGTGAAGTGGCGATCATCATGAGGCTGGTGCGGATCCAGCGCAGAGCTTGTTCGGGGTCGGTGGCGTCGAAGGAGCCGAGCTGGCCGCCGTTGACCGTGCACTCGCACCAGTAGCCGTGCATCAAGAGGGTGGTTGACGGGCTGGCGTGGAGTTCGGCGGTGACGGTGTGGCCGGCCTCGTCGTTGCCGTGGACGTGGAGGCGTCGCGCGAGAGTGGCGACCAGAGCGAGGCCGCGGCCGTGGGTGTTGTTCTCGCCGGGGTGCTCGACGTGGGGAGTGGTGCGTGTGCCGCCGGCGTCCGTGACTGCGATCCATACCGTCTCAGGTGTGTGCGCCACCTTGAGCTTGAAGGCTTCCCCCTCGTTGCCGCTGGCGCTGTGGAGGAGGGCGTTCGTGCCCAGCTCGGTGACGATTAAGGCGGCGTCGTCGACATGCGAGCTGTGGGCGAGGATGTCGCGTGTCCATTGGCGTGCATGGCCGACCTGCTCCATGAGACCGGGGAAGGTGCGGCTGTAGGTGGGCATGGTGTTCCTCCACGGCACTGACCAGCGGCTATCCAACCTTGTTGTCCCGAGTGGCTGACCGGAACCCTGGAGAGCCGTACAATAAGTACTAGCACCGTACTCGGTGTGTGAGTACCTTGAATGCTAGACCGTACTTTTGATGCGGGTCATTCATGGACAGGTGTTCACACGGGGAGGGGTGCCCGAGACGATCAGGAGGGAGATCACTGCATGTTCGGGTTGATGGTCCGCTTCACCTGCAAGGACGAGGAAGCGGCAGCCGGATTCGACGAGTTGGTCTCGCGGACCGGCGAGCAGATCAAGGCGAACGAGCCAGGGACGCTGATCTACACCGTGCACCGCGTGGAGGGGCGTCCGCTGGAGCGGATCTTCTATGAGCTGTACGCGGACAGGGATGCCTTCGAGGTGCACGAGTCGCAGGGCTACGTCATGGAGTTCCTTGCTGCTCGTGAGCAGTACCTGTCGTCGACAGAGGTCGACAAGTTGGACTTCGTGTCCGGCAAGGGCGTGGACGGGTGAGTCCTGATTACGAGAAGGCGCTCGGTCGGAAGATCGCGTTCAACCGGAAGCGCCGTGGACTCTCACAGAAGGAGTTCGCCGCGCTTCTGGACCGCTCCGAAGCTTGGGTCTCCCAGGTGGAGCGGGGAGTTCGTCGCATCGACCGGATGACAGTCTTGGAGAAGGTGGCTGAGGTCCTGGACCTCCCTGTCTCCGAACTGGCGGCGGAGGCGCCCGTTGTCGCTTCGACTGTGGCTGAGCCGCCGGGGGCCAGTCGCCTACGTCTCGCCCTGAGTGCCGCGCACTCCTTGAAGGCGATCCTTGGGGAACGCGAACCGCCGAACGTGGACAAGCTGCGTGGCGACGTTGACCGTGCCTGGACGCTGACGCATGAGGGCAACTACGCAGATCTGGCTGAGCTGTTGGAAGGCTTGGTGCCGCGGGCAGAGTCTGCTGCACGTTCCGCACCCGAGGACGACCGTCCAGAGCTGTTCCGTCTGCTTGCGACCGTCTACCACACGTGCAGTGCGGCTCTGGCGAACATGGGGGAGCCGGAGGCGGCATGGATCGCCGTGGACCGCTCCGTCGTGGCTGCTGAGCGTGCGAATGATCCGCTGTTGATGGCTGCCGGCGAGTTTCGGCTGTCGATTGTCTTCCTCGGTGCTCGTCACTACGACCAGGCGGCGCAGGCATCAGGCAGTGCCGCTGACGCGATGGAGCCGTTGGCGGCAACCGGCAACGTCGAAGCGATCGCGCTTCGTGGTGCGCTCACCCTCCAGAGGGCGGTGGCGGCAGGCAAGGCCAATCAGGCTGATGACGCCTACGAGTTCATTCGAGCGGCACGTGAGATGGCTGAGGTGGTCGGTTCCGGACGGAACGACTACAACACCGAGTTCGGCCCGGCGAACGTCGACCTCTATGAGGTAGCCGTTGCGGTCGACCTGGGAGATGCCGGCGTCGCGCTCCGCGCCGCTGACCGCGTGGATGCGTCTGGGCTCTCAGCCGAACGTCAGACGAGGTTCCATCTCGATGTCGCGAGGGCCCACGCGCAACGCCGGCAGATCGGCGAATCTGTCGCCTCGATCCGGGCCGCGCAGCAGCTCTCGCCCGAGATCGTTGGGGCTATGCCTGCCGTCAAGCAGCTCGTCGCGGACCTCGCAACTATGAGTCAGCCACCCTCTGACGACCTTCGGTCGCTGGTCACGGAGCTAGGCGTACTCGGAGTACGGATTGGTACTTGAAGTACTAGACAATACTTAGAGTACGGGTTACTGTGGTTGGTGTTCGCAACGCCCTTCGTTGTCAACGGAGTTGCTGAGCGGACACGCGAACGCGCCGGACAGGTAGGCAGACCTGAACCGGCGCGTGAGCAACAAGGCCACAGACATAGATGTGGCCTGAGCGGGAGGCAGCCCACTCAGGCCGGGTGCGTTGTTGATGTCAACGCTCAGGCAGCGTATCGCGCCCAGTCCGTATGCGGTCAACCTCCCGTTGCGTAGTCATTTGTCAGCTATGCGTGCTTACGAAGCGCGCTGCGCAAGGGAGTTGCTTCACTGTGCCGTCCTTCAAGATCGACACAAACACCGCCGTCGTCTTCGTCGCCGTACCGCCCGCCAAGAAGCTGGTGAACCGGCAGACCGGCGAAATCGCCGTGGACCGGGAGACCGGTGCACAGATGATGACGGTCGGCCTGATGGTCACCGACGAAGGAGAAGCCGAGGTCTACAACGTCTCGGTGCCCGAGACCGGCATCCCGGAGGGTCTGACCCCCGGAACGCAGGTCGCGGTGACCAACCTTCGGGCTCGCTCGTGGGAGAACGAGTTCAACGGCCAGAAGCGGCACGGAATCGCCTTCCGCGCCGTGGCCGTCACTTCTCTCGCCGAGACCGGACAGAACCAGGCGGCCTGAACATGACGGCCGCACTGATCACTTCACTGATCGCCGGTGGGCTGGCGCTGCTGCTTCGGTGGCGCCGCCCCGCCTGGTACTGGCTCGCGGTCGGCGTCTTCATCGCGGGTTTCCGGGTCCTGCTGCGGTACGGCTCCGTGATGGACGCCTGCGGGCTCACAGTTCCGCCGTCCCGCATGCGGCTCGCGCTGGCACGGGCGACCCGTACCGAAGCGCCGTCTTCGCGGGTACCGCACATCCTTCGAATACGCCCGACGCGTACCGGTCTGGTGCTGCGCATCAAGCTCCGACCCGGGCAGGACGCGTACGACTTCATCGCCTCAACTGACCGCCTGCGGCACTCCTTCACGATGCAAGGAGTCTCCTGCCGGGAGGTCAAAGCCGGTGTGGTCGAGCTGCGGATGACCGGCTATGACGTGCTCAAGCGGGTGCAGATGCCGGCGAGGAACGAAGCTGGTGTCCTGCGAGTCCCGGTGTCGCTGCGTGAGGACGGAGCGATTCACTACCGGGACTATCGAGAGGTGCCGCACGCCCTGAACCTGGGGGCTACTCAGTCGGGGAAGTCCGTCTACCAGCGTCGACTCGTCACGGCTCTCGCCGGACAACCGGTCGCTCTGGTCGGAATCGACTGCAAGAACGGCGTAGAACTCGCGCCGCTCGCACGCCGGTTCTCTGCTCTGGCTTCGAACCAGGATGACGCCTTGGGTCTGCTGGAAGCGCTCATCGAGCGCATGGACGCGAACTACGAGCTCATTCGCTCGGAACAGCGCATCAGCGTGGACGTACCCGATGCTGAGATCACCGCGGACATCTGGGGGCTGCCCGAGCACCTGCGGCCCCTACCGGTGGTGCTCCTGATCGACGAGGTCGCCGAACTTGCCCTCTTCGCAAGCAAGGAAGAGGAGAAGCGACGCGACCGGATCGTCACCGCACTGGTGCGGCTGGTCCAGCTCGGCCGTGCGGCCGGCATCTACGTGGAGATCTGCGGGCAGCGATTCGGCTCCGAGCTCGGCAAGGGCATCACGATGCTCCGTGCTCAGCTGACCGGCCGTGTCGCCCACCGGGTGAACGATGAGGCCTCGGCCAACATGGCGTTCGCGGACATCTCACCGGATGCCGTGCTTGCCACGACGCAGATTCCAACTGACCGGCCAGGCATGGCCGTTGCCGGTGACTCGTCCGGCGGGTGGGTCACGACTCGTACGCCGTACACGTCACTTCGGCAGGCCGTGAATACCTGCAATGCGGAAGCCGAGCGCACTCCGGAACTGCCCGAGCTGGCAGCGTTTCGGCCCGCGCTCGAACTCGCAACTGCCAAGGCTGATCTGTCGGCCGTCGAGCCGATCCACAAGGCAGCCTGACCCTTCTCCAACACGGTTGGCGTGACCGCTTCGCGCCACGTCCCTACCCGACCCATGCCCGAAACAGGAGGTGAATCGATCATGACCCGGCTGCCGCGCGTGGACGCCGTACTGATCCAGGCTGTGATCGCAGGCGCCCTGTCCTTCGCACACCTGCATGACATCGCGCGTGCAGCCGGGCAGGACGGCTGGAAAGCCTGGGCCTACCCCATCAGCGTGGACCTGCTGCTCGTGGCTGCATGGCGACGCATCCGGGCCTTGCAGGAGACCGGAGATTCGGCGCGACTGCCCTGGTGGTGGTTCGTCGTCGCGCTCGCGGCGTCCCTCGGCGCGAACATCGCCACGGCGGGACTTCTCGACCTGGAGGCGGTACCCGCATGGCTGCGCATCCTCGTGGCCGGGTGGCCCGCGCTCGCCTTCTTCGGCGGAACCTTGTTGGCGCATTCGCCCGTGGGGGAGCCGCAAGCGGAAGCGCCGGCGGATGCCGCCCCCACGCCTGCCGCGGAGGATGCAGCCGCTCCCGTGACGGCCCAGGAGCGCGATGTTCCCGAGCTGCCGCAACCCGCTCCTCGGCCTAGTGAGCCGACTGCGCCGCCTTCGCCGCCGCTGCCGTCCGTGCCGCCGGCACTGGTCGACCACGCGCGAAAGCTCGCCGACGCACACCAAGCCCGCACCGGCTCGCCCATCGGCACCGACGCGCTACGGGCCCAACTCGCCGTACCTGCACCGATGGCCAACGCAATCGCCGCGCACCTCACCTGAAAGGAGAACCACCCATGCCCGCACGCAACTTCTTCCACTCCGTCCAACGCATCGGTCCCGTACAGATCGGCACCCACCGTGACCGCCGTACGGGGCAGCCCCGGCACGCGGCCGCATGCACCGCCGAACGCTGCGGTTGGTCCGCCGACTACGGCTCCCGCTCTGCAGCTCAACTCGCTGCTCGTACCCACCGCTGCCGCGTCCGCTGAAAGGGGACCACGTCATGACCGTCCAACTGCCCCTGGTGTTCGTGCTTGCCCTCGTCGGCTACTTCGGCATCCGCCTCTTCCGGCCGCCGATATGGCTCGTCGTCGTTCTGCTCCTGGGCGGCTTCCTGCTCGCAGACACCTTCCTCGCACCCGCCATCGACTCAGGCACCCGCACCGGGACTGAGGTCGTCAACGGCACCAACGACTGAGTGAAGGGAGAACCAGCGTGCTTCGTCCCAAGTACCCGAACGTCCCAGTCCCTTCGGCTGCTGTGGTGCCGACCGATGTTCACCGCCACCACGAGCCCGCTCCGAGTGTTCCGCCGGCCCCGGCTCCTCGCAGCACCGTTCAGCTCACGCCCGGTGGGCTGGCTGCGGTCGTTGGCGGGGGCGCCGCTGTCGCGCTCGTCGTCGGTGCGGTCCTGGTCTCCCTGCTTCTCACAGTCGCAGTCACCGCGGCATCCGTGGCCGTGTGCGCCGTGGTGCTCCGCTCGCTTCTGAAATCGCAGCACAAGCGCTACTGACCGGCCCTCGGTGCGGCGCCGATACCGCCAAGCATCTGCCGCCCCGAGAGCCGTGCCCCTTCCCGACCGAGATCGAAAAGGAGACACCCATCATGACCCACCGGGCCAATGCACCGGGCCGGCTGTGCCGCTGCTGCTACGGCTTCCCCGTCGTAGCGGTTACTACCGGCGCCCGCCACAGCGATGGAAGCCGCGTCACTCTCCGAGTCGCCTGCCCGTCCTGTCGGGGCACTGGCAAGACTTCTCTGCGTCGAAGCACCCCCGTGGTGACTGGGGGACGCGCATGACCCAGCCCGCAAGCATCGCGGGCGTGGACTCGATCACCCTCGGCGACGCGCTGAGGGTGGCCGGGTCTGCCGACTTCGCCCGCTGGGAAGACCAGATTCGCCGCACCGGAGGATGCTCCAACCCCATCCACCTCACCGGCTGGACCTTGACGAAAGACCGCACCACTGGCGAGACGCTGCACCACTACAGCACCGAAAAGGAGCCGGGCGGCCGACTCCGCATCGCCTGCGGCAACCGCCGCGCCTCCCGCTGCCCGTCCTGTGCCTACACGTACGCGGGAGACACCTACCACCTCATCCGCGCCGGGCTTGCCGGCGACGATCGACGCGACATCCCAGTCACCGTGCGGGACCATCCGCGCGTCTTCGCGACCCTCACCGCACCGAGCTTCGGGCCCGTGCACAACCGACCCGATTCCGGCCGCTGCCGCTGCGGCACCCGCCACAGCGACGACGACCCGGCCCTGGGCACACCGCTCGATCCCGACTCCTACGACTACGCCGGGGCAGTCCTCTTCAACAACCACGCGGGACAGCTCTGGCAGCGCTTCACGGTGCGCTTGCGTCGTGAGATCGCCTCCCGCGCCGGACTGACGCAACGCGAACTGCGGGAGGTCTGCCGCATTTCCTTCGGCAAGGTCGCCGAATTCCAGAAGCGTGGAGCGATCCACTTTCATGCCGTCGTCCGCATCGACGGACCCGGCGGACCGGAGGACGCGCCCCCGTACTGGGCTCGCACCCAACTCCTGGACGATGCAATCCGCGCCGCCGCGGTCCATGCCTACACCACGATCACTGTTCCGGCCGCTGGTGACGAACCGACCCGCACCATTCGATGGGGCACCCAGCTCGACATCCGTCCCATCAAAGCTCTCGGCGCCGGTGAGGAGTTGACCGAACAGGCCGTCGCCGCATACGTCGCCAAGTACGCCACCAAGGCAGCTGAGACCACCGGCACGCTGGACCGGCGCATCGGCGAGCTCGCCGAACTCGACCGCCACGAGGTGCCGGATCACACGCGATGCCTCATTCGCGCTTGCCGAGATCTCAACGCTCTCTATCCCGATCGGCGGCTGTGGGCCTGGGCTCACATGCTCGGCTTCCGCGGCCACTTCTCGACGAAGTCCCGCCGTTACTCCGTCACCCTCGGCGCACTCCGCAAGACGCGAGCCGACTACCGCGCTGCCGAACAAGCTGCAGCACTCGGCCTGGAGTACCTGGAGCCGGACACCGTGCTCGTCCTCGCCGACTGGCAGTTCGCCGGCCACGGCCACAGCCCAGGCGAATCACTGCTCGCAAGCACCATCGCGCGCGATCTCCAACTCAACCGCGAGACCGCCCGCGAAGCCCTGCACGACCTACGCGCACAGGAAGGAGCCTCACGATGAACGAAGCGATTGACGAACTGCTGACGGTGCCGCAGGTCATGCGCCGGCTGAAGCTAGGACGGTCCACGGTCTACGACCTCATTCGGTCCCGTCGCCTGGTCTCGATCACCATTGGCCGTTCACGCCGTATCCCCGCCAGTTCCGTGCGTCAGTTCATCGAGCACGAGATTGACGAGGCCGCTTGATGGCACAGCAGCGGAAGCGAAACCCTAATGGAGCCGGCACCATCACCAAGCGCAAAGACGGGCGGTATCAGGCTGCCGTGTACGTCCTGCAGCCGGACGGTACTCGTGCCCGGAAGTTCGCCTACGGCAAGACGTGGGCCGAATGCGACGTCAAGCGGCGGGACTTGCTGGCCAAGGTGGACCAGGGTGTTCCCGTTCCCACGCGTTCGGCAAAGCTCTCCGAGTGGCTGCCGTACTGGTTGGAAAACGTCGTCCGGTCACGGTGGAAGCTGAGCACGTTCGACAAGTACGAGGCGCACGTCCGGCTCTACCTTGTACCGATGATCGGTGCAAAGCGCTTGGAGTCGCTGAGCGTTGGGGACGTCCGACGCTTCCTGACCCGGTTGGAGAAGCAGACGACCGCGGCAACTGCGAAGGAGTCGCATAGCGTGCTTCGTTCCGCTCTCACGGCCGCCAGTCGCGAGGAGCTGGTGACGCGCAATGTCGCGAGCCTTGTCGAGCCGCCGCGAGTCGTCTCACGCGAGCTGAGCCCCTGGACGCTCGACGAGACGCTGACCTTCCTGGCCGCTGCCCGCAAGGATCCGCTCTACGCGGCCTTCGTGCTGGCCGTGACCATGGGGCTTCGCCGAGGGGAGATCGTCGGTCTCCGCTGGGGCGATGTCGACCTGGACAACCGGGTTCTGTACGTGCGGCAGCAGACTCAGCGCCGGCAGGGACGGCTCTACGAAGATGATCCCAAGGGGCGCCGTCGACGGGTCGTGCCGTTGCCCGCGATGTGCGTTGCTCCGCTTCGTTGGCATCGGATGCGGCAAGCGGCGGCCAAGAAAGCCGCGGGGGAGAGGTGGCAGGCGAGCGAGTACGTCTTCACCACTCGGAACGGGCGGCCGGTCGAGCCGCGGAACGTCTATCGGTCCTTCACCCGGGTCGCCAAGGATGCCGGTCTCCGCGTCGTGCGGCTGCATGACGCTCGGCACGGGTGCGCGACGCTCCTCGTCGCTGCCGGCGTCGCTCCCCGCGTGGTGATGGAGATCCTGGGGCACAGCCAGATCAGCATCACGATGGACGTCTATACGCACGTCGTGCAGGACACCCAGCGCGAGGCGATCAGTCACATGGACCGGCTGCTCAAGCGGCGTCCAGGGTCGTGACCGACCCCTACGGTTGATGTCAGATCTGGATGTCAAACACCCCGGACCATGATCGGTCCGGGGTGTTTTTGCTGGTGCCCCCGGCAGGATTCGAACCTGCGACACCCGCTTTAGGAGAGCGGTGCTCTATCCCCTGAGCTACGGAGGCGGGGCTTGGTGACCTGCCTGGTGAAGACCCCCGGTGAGGGACGCACCCGGTCGCGCAAGCGCCAGGGCCGCCCGCGAGGGGCGACCCTGGACAGGTTAGCCGATGGCTCCGAGTGATGGTGCACGCGCCGGCGCTCGGGCCGCCTCACCGGCCGCGGGGAGCCTCATCCGTGGGTCCCGGGGGACGCGAGGGGCGGCCCGGGGGACCCACGGACGAGACGGGACTCAGTGACGCTTGAAGGACTTCAGGTAGCCCGCCGTGGGTGAGCCGACGCCGGTGACGTCGTCGTAGCCGCGTACGGCCTTGAGCGAGCTGTCCTTGCCCAGGGTGCGCAGCGTGGTGCTCAGGCCCTCGGAGTCGTCGGCGCCGTTGGCGAAGTCGACGCGGGCCACGGCGAGTTCGGTCGTCGGACCGAGCGGGTGGTCGGTGACGTCGTGGTACGCCTTGGTGCCGAAGCGGGCGTAGAGGGCGGGGTTGGCGAAGCCGATCGGCCTGCCGTGCCCGGCCTGCTGCGCCAGTGCCTGTACGCCGGCGATGACGGGCGCGGCCAGCGAGGTGCCGCCGATGCGGTATTCGCTGTACTTGTCCGAGCCGTCGGTCTGCTGCTGGGTCTGACCCACCAGGAAGCCGGTGTTGGGGTCGGCCACCGCCGCGACGTCGGGCAGGACGCGCTGCCGGGTCGGGCCGTTGGCCTTGGCGAGCGCGTCCGGTACGACGCCGCGCTGGTAGAACGGCTGGTCGTAGCTCTTGCTCGTGCCGCCGCCCGCGCCGGAGGTGAAGGGGCCGGGCAGGCCCTTCCAGCTCTTGCCGTTCTTCGACAGCGGGGCCTGATCGGTGCCCCAACCGGTCTCGAACTTATAGGAGTTGCCCTTGCCCACGGCGAGGCTGGTGCCGCCGACCGCGGTCACCCAGGGGGAGTTGGCGGGGGTGTCGACCTGCTTGGTGCCGGTGCTGGCGACGTTGTCGCCGTCGTCGCCGGAGGAGAAGTAGAAGCCGATGCCCTCGATGGCGCCGAGTTGGAAGACGTGGTCGTAGGCGGCTGCCACGTCCGGTGTCTCGTTCTCCTCCACGTCGCCCCAGGAGTTGGAGACGACGTCGGCGAGCCTGCGGTCGACGATCTTGGTGAGCGAGTCGAGCAGGTCGGCGTCCTGGCAGGAGGCGCCGCCGACGTAGGTGATGTCCGCGGCGGGTGCGAGCGCGTGCACCGCCTCGACGTCGAGGGTCTCCTCGCCGTACCAGCCGGCCGCGTCGCAGTCCTTGGTGTGGTTGTAGTCGTCGGGCAGGACCTGGCTCAACTGCCCTGTCCGGTAAGCCTTGTCGCCGTTGCGCTTCGCGTACCGCGAGGCGTCCTCGGCGATGGAGGGCGAGGCGTAGGCGTCGGTGATCGCGACGGTCACGCCCTTGCCGGTCAGGCCCGAGCCGGTGGCGCCGTAGGCGGCGCGCAGCTGCTTGCCGGTGTAGCCCTTGACGGCGTACGGCACGTGCTTCCCGTACGCCTTGGGCAGGCCGGTGGCGGTCTTCGAGCCGTAATAGCCGGAGAACGGGCCGGAGTTGCGGAAGACCGGGCCGGGCGGCGGCAGTTCCTCGTCGTGCTTGGCGAGCTTGGGCGCGTTGTCCAGGCCGACGACGGTCAGCACCGCTCCGTGCAGCGAGGACGGTACGGACGCGGCGGTCTGCGGCGCGCGGTAAGTCCTGCCGTTCTTGGTGTAGTCGTGCAGCCGGGTGGCGAACGCCTTCTCCGTCGCCGCCGTGTCGCCCGACACCGACAGGTAGTGCTCGTTTGCGCCGGTCACCTTCATGCCGGAGGACTTCAACCATGCGGTGACAGCGGCCTTTTGGGCCTTGGTCGGGCCGTAGCGCGCACGTGCCTGCTCGGGCGACAGGTACTTCCGGTACGAGGCGGAGCCGGGGTCGGATACGGACCTGGCGTAGGCGGCCAGCCCTGAGGCGTCGCGCCCGGCGAGGTAGACCCGGGCGGTCACCTTCGCGGAGCTGGCGGTGCTGCCGCGGTCGGCCTTGGTGGTGGCCCACTTCGGCTTGGTGGTCTTCAGCACCTGCCTGCCGTGCTGTGGACCGTCGGCGTGCGCCGGCACGCCCATGGCGATCGCGCCGGCGAGCAGCGGCAGTGTGGCTGCCGCGGCTATGCCGGCGCGCGTTCTCGGACGGGCAATTCTCATGCAAACCCCCTTCGAATTCGGCCGCGAGGTCCGTCGCGAGCCGTGGTGTCCGGTGGGAGACACCGTGCTGCGCCAATATTTCGCTGATCTGCACATGCCAGGGAATTGGCTGCCCCAAGAAAGATCCAAGGAACGGCAATGGGGCGGGCGGCAGTTCGGCTTCTCCGTGCCGCTTCCCGCCTTTTCGGGCACGGCGGCGAGTGCGGTTCGAGGTTTCGCCGGGGCCGCCGGAGGAGGGCGGCGGATCCGGCGGCCGGACCGGCCGGGACGGTCGGAAAAGCCAGGACGGCCAGGACAGCCAGGACAGTTGGTGCTGCGCATACCCAGCCGACAGGCGAATGCGGCTCGCAGGTGCAGGTGTCAGCCGTAATCTGGCATGCATCTGCTGATGGGGGTGAAGCCGTGGGTGTACTGGTCGTGCAGCACGCGCGGGAGGAAGGCCCGTACGTGCTCGGGGAGGCGCTGCCGGGCTGCCGGGCTGCATGTGCGGCTGTGCCGGGTGTGGGCGGGAGACCCGGTGCCGGAGAGCCTGTCCGGCGTAGAGGCGCTGGTGGTGATGGGCGGGTCGCGGGCCGCCTACAGCGATGACGGCTTTCCCACGCGCCGCGCCGAACTGGACTTGCTGCGCCAGGCGTTGGCCGCCGAAGTGCCGGTGCTCGGGATCTGCCTTGGCGCGCAGTTGCTGGCCGTGGCGGCGGGCGGCGAGGCCCGCGAGGGAGCCGGGCTGCAAGTGGGCTGGGGCGAGGTGGACTTGAGCCCTGCTGCGGAGCACGATCCGCTGTTCGCCAGTGCGCCGGAGCGGCTGCGAGTCCTGCACTGGCACGGCGACACCATGGAACTGCCGGGCGGGGCGGTGCTGTTGGCCTCCTGCGACCGGTATCCGGTGCAGGCGTTCCGGGTGGGAGGGGCGGCGTGGGGGATGCAGTTCCATCTGGAGGTCGACGAGGCGGCCGTGGACGCGTTCGCGACGGCGTTCCCCGAGGAGGCCGCGACCGCTCCCGGTCTCCGGGAAGCCGCGCCGGATGAGCTGACGGCGCTGGCAGCGTACCGGGACCGGGTGCTGGCGCGGTTCGTGGCGCTCGTGGCCGAGCGGGCCGAACTCACCGCCACCCGGGCCTTCTTCACTCCGCGGGCGGACGCGTGGGAGGCGCGGTTCGCCGACGACGGCCCGCGGTACGCGGCGGCCGTCGCCCGTATGGGACTGAGCGCCGGCCAGAGCGCTCTGGACCTCGGCTGCGGTACGGGGCGTGCTCTGCCCGCCCTGCGCGGACAGGTGGGGGCCGAAGGAGCGGTCCTGGGCGTGGACGTCACCTTGGCCATGCTGCTGTCGGCCGTCAGGGAGGGCCGCGACGAGCAGGCCCGCCTGCTGGTCGCCGACTCCCAGCGGCTGCCGCTGCCGCCGGGCACGGTGGACGGGATCTTCAGCGCCGGGCTGCTCGACCACCTTCCCGGCCCGGCCGCGGCCCTGCACGAGTGGGCCCGCGTCACCGCTCCGGGCGGCGTCCTCCTGCTCTTCCATCCGTCCGGCCGGGCCGAGCGGGCCGCCCGCCACGGCCGTCCGCTGAGTCCGGACGATCCGCTGGGTGAGCCGAATCTGCGGCCCGCGCTGGAGGACAGCGGCTGGCGGATGGACTGCTACGAGGACGCAACCGAGCACTTCGTGGCCCGCGCCGTCCGCGTCCGCTGAGCGTTCCCAACGTCCTGCTCAAGGGGCACCCGCGCTCATAGCGGACCGCTATGCGCCCATAGAAGACTTCCCTTTGACGATCACTCCGGACCCGGCGACGGTGAGATCGGCGCACCTGTCGCCCTGCCTAGAAATCGGAGGTCCGTCCGGCATGTATTCATCGGAGGTCCGTCCGGCATGTATTCAGTGACCAACCCGGCCACCGGGGAACTGATCGAGGAACTCCCCAACGCGACCGACGAGGAGGTCCTCGCGGCGATCGGCCGCGTCGACGACGCATACGGCTCCTGGCGGCGCCGGCCGGTCGCCGAGCGCGCGGACATCGCCCTGCGGGCGGCGGAGCTGTTCGCCGAACGCGCCGACGAGCTCGCCGGGATCATGGCACTCGAGATGGGCAAGCGGATCAGCGAGGGGCGCGGAGAGATCGGCGTCGTCCGCGACATCTTCGAGTTCTACGGCTCCAACGGCCCCGAGTTGCTGGCGGACGAACCGCTGACCCTCAAGACCGGCGAGGCCGCCATCGCGAAGGAGCCGATCGGTGCGCTGCTCGGCGTGATGCCGTGGAACTTCCCCTGCTACCAGGTCGCCCGGTTCGTGGCACCCAACCTCGTGCTCGGCAACACGATCCTGCTCAAGCACGCCTCCATCTGCCCACGGTCCGCCGTCGCCATCGAACGGATCCTGCACGACGCAGGGGTGCCCGAGGACGCGTACGTGAACGTCTTCGCGTCCAGCAAGCAGGTCCCGTGGGTGCTCGCGGACCCCCGCATCAAGGGGGTGTCGCTGACCGGAAGCGAGCGGGCGGGCATCTCCGTCGCGGCGGAGGCGGGGCGGAACCTGAAGCGTGCCGTCCTCGAACTGGGCGGTTCCGACCCGCTGATCGTGCTGGACACCGACGACATGGACCGGACCGTGAAGGCCACGGCGACGGCCCGGATGGGCAACTGCGGCCAGTCCTGCAACGCGCCGAAGCGGATGATCGTGATGGCCGACATTTACGAGGAGTTCGTGGAGGGCTTCACCAAGCGCGTCGCGGACTACTACCAGCCCGGCGACCCCACGGATCCGGCGACCAAGCTGCCCCCGCTCGCCTCCGCCGCCGCTGCCGACGAGGTGGCCGCCCAGGTGCGTACCGCTGTCGACCAGGGTGCGACGCTGCGGACCGGTGGCAACCGGTTCGGCCCCGGCGCCTTCCTGGAGGCCACGGTCCTGACCGATGTGACACCTGAGATGGACGCCTACCACGAGGAGATCTTCGGCCCGGTCGCTCTGCTGTTGCGAGCCGGGACCGAGGAGGAGGCGATCGCCATCGCCAACGACTCGCCCTTCGGTCTGGGCGCCGCCGTCTTCGGAACCGACCCCGAGCGGAACCGCAGGGTCGCCGACCGGATCGAGGCGGGCATGGTCTACATCAACAAGTCCGGCGGCTCCGTGGCGGACCTGCCGTTCGGCGGCATCAAGCGCTCCGGCATGGGCCGCGAGCTCGGGGCGCTCGGCATCGAGGAGTTCATGAACAAGAAGTCGATCCGGTTGTGAGCACTTCGCACTTCGGGCCGCAGGCCATCGCCGAGGTGAGGGCGATTCCCGGTGCCCGGTGCCCGGTCCGAGGTGACCGCGGATTCCCGATGCCCGGTCCGAGATGACCGCGGATTCCCGATGCCCGGCCCGAGGTGACCGCTGAGCCCGTCGCGCCGGCTGAGACGCCCCTCTCAGCCGGCGCGGCTGCCCTGTCACCGAGACGCGCGCCTGCACGCGTAGGCCTGCACGCGTACGTCTGCACGCGTACGTCTGCACGCGGCGGCCGGGCCGCCGGCGACTCGGGGCTCCGGCCCGCGGGACGCGGGAACCGCTCGCTGCCTACGGCGTGACCAGGGTGATCTCGGTCGCCTTGACGCTGGTCCACACGGTCGTGCCGTCTGCGAGCCGGAGTTCGCTCGCGGCCTGCGGGGTGATCTCGGCGACGAGGTCGGGGACCTCGTCGGAGGTGATCAGGACTCGGAGGCGGCTGCCGACGGCGGTGATCTCGCGTACGGTTCCGGGCCAGTTGTTGCGGGGGCTGCCGCTGGGACGTTCGCGATGCAGGGAGACGGCCTCGGGGGCGATGACCGC
Source organism: Streptomyces sp. HNM0575 (assembly GCF_012726265.1). Classification (GTDB taxonomy): domain Bacteria; phylum Actinomycetota; class Actinomycetes; order Streptomycetales; family Streptomycetaceae; genus Streptomyces. The sequence continues at coordinate 455,466 of NZ_JAASAG010000006.1, forward strand.
CAGCGCGCGCGTCCCTTCGGCCACCGGATCGGCCAGGACGAGGGTTCCTCCGCCCGCGAGGGAGAGCGTGCCTTCCGAAGTCGCCGTGCCGGGCCAGGCGTTGCGGCCGAGCATCCGCGCGACCCACGGCGAGCGCGGGTGCCGGGAGACCTCGCCGGGTGTGTCGAACTGAAGGGTCCGTCCGTCGTCGAGGACCAGGACGCGGTCGCCGAGCGAGATGGCTTCGACCGGGTCGTGTGTCACCAACAGGCATACGCCGCCGAAGCCTTCGAGATGTGTGCGCAAGGTGTGGCGGACCTGGGCGCGGGTGGTCTGGTCGAGCGCCGCGAGCGGCTCGTCGAGCAGGAGCAGCCGTGGACGGGCGGCCAACGCCCTTGCCAGTGCGACGCGTTGGGCCTGGCCGCCGGAGAGCTGTGACGGCCTGCGCCGGGCGAGGTGCCCGACTCCGAGCCTGCCCAGCCAGTCCTGTGCGGCGCGGCGGGCCTCGGCCCGTGGCACGCCGCCGGTGCGCAGCCCGTATGCGGTGTTGGCGAGCGCGGTGAGGTGGGGGAAGAGGGCGCCGTCCTGCGGGACCCAGGCGACGCCGCGGTGGTGCGGGGGCAGGTGCGTGACGTCGGTGTCGCCGAGACGCAGCCGGGCGTGGGCGCGTGGGGTGAGTCCGAGCAGGGCGCGCAGCAGGGTGGTCTTGCCGGCGCCGTTGGGCCCGACGACGGCGATCGTGGTGCCGCCCGCGGCATCGAGGACGACGTCGTTGAAGCCGGTCACTTCCGTGTTCAGGGAGCAGAGCCGCTGCGGAGCCGGGGCTTCCGCGGGGGCGGGCGGCGTGCCGCGAACGGTCTCTGCCGCCGCCGCTCCCTCTTCCTCTCGCTTTCCCTCTTCCTCCCGCTCTTCGTCCGGCTGCTGCTCGTCCCTGCTCCCGATGCGCTGTCCGGCCGCGCCGGCCCAGCGTCCGCGCAGGGCGACGAGGACGGCCATGGCGACGGCAAGCAGCAGCAGCGACACGGACGTTGCGGCCTCCGGCTGGTCCTGCAACAGGAGGTAGACGTCCAGCGGCAGCGTCTGCGTCGTACCGGGAAGGTTGCCCGCGAAGGTGATCGTCGCGCCGAACTCGCCGAGCGCCCGCGCCCAGGTGAGCGCGGCCCCGGCGGCCAGCCCCGGGGCGACCAGCGGCAGCGTGACGGTGAAGAAAACCCTTGCCGGGGAGGCGCCGAGGGACGCGGCGGTCTCCTCGTAAGTCGTGCGCAGTCCCGCGATCGTGCCTTCGAGGCTGATGACCATGAACGGCATCGCCACGAACGTCGCGGCGACGACGGCGCCGGAGGTGTGGAACGGCAGGACGATGCCCAGGTCGTCCTCCAGCCACGGCCCGAGGAGCCCGCGCCGCCCGAATCCCAGCAGCAGCGCGACACCGCCGACGGTCGGCGGGAGCACCATCGGCAGCAGCACCAGCGAACGCACCAGCGCCTTCCCCGGGAAGCGGACGCGGGCCAGCAGCCACGCCAGCGGTACGCCCAGGAGCAGGGACAGCCCGAGCGCGCAGAAGGACACCAGCAGCGACAGCCGCAGCGCGACGGTGACCTCGGGGCTCGTCAGATGGGAGCCGAGTTCGCTCCACTCGGTACGGGCCAGGATGCCGACCAGCGGCAGCAGCAGGAACCCGATGGCGACCAGGGCGGGCACGGCGAGAGCAGCCGGTGTGCGGGTGCCGGGTGCGCGGAGGCGGCTCATCGACGTGTCCAGACTGGGGAGTTGGGGGGGGGGTGGGGCGTAGCACGGGGCTGTCCGGCGACGCGCGTCACCGGACAGCCCCAGAGCTCTGCGTTCAGGTCAGGGCTTCTGGAAGCCCGCGTCGCGCAGCAGCTTCTGCGCCTCCGGAGTGCTCAGCCACTTCACGAAGGCGGCGGCGGCCTTGGAGTTCTTGGACGACTTGAGGGTGGCGGCCGGGTAGGAGGCGACGGCGTTCTCGTCGTCCGGGATCTTGATCGCTTGGACCTTGTCCGGGACGGTGGCGGCGTCCGTCTTGTAGACGATCCCCGCGTCCGCCTCCCCGAGTTCGACCTTGCTCAGCACCGCCCGGACGTTGGCCTCCTCGGAGACCGGCTTGACCTTGATCTTCTGCTCGTCCAGCACCTGCCGGCTGTAGCGGCCGACCGGCACCTCGGGCGCGGCGAGCACGACCTTCAGCTTGGGGTCGGCCAGGTCCTTCAACTTCCTGATCTTCTCGGGGTTGTTCTTGCCGGTGGCGATGACGAGACGGTTCTTCGCGATGACGGTGGGCTTGCCCGCGTCGGACTTCAGCCCGTCCATCGTCTTGGTGTCCGCCGTGACCAGCGCGTCGGCGGGGGCACCCTGCTTGACCTGAGCGGCCAGTTCCTGGGAGCCGGCGAAGGAGAACTTCAGCTTCGTCCCCGGGTTCTCCTTCTCGTACTTCTTCCCTGCCGTCTTGAACACGTCGGTCAGCGAAGAGGCGGCCAGGACCGTCAGGTTGGCCTTAGGGGCACTGCTCGAACCGTCTTTCGTGCCGCTGCCCTTGTCGTCGCCGCCGCAGGCGGCGAGCGGCACGAGAAGGGCGGCGGTGAGAACTGCGGCGGCAGTGCGCCGAGGTGTGATCGTGGATGACATGAGGCCGAAGCTCCTTGGCGGTGAGGTTGACGGGCGGCGGCGCGTGGGGCGGAAGTGTGGGGGCAGGCCGGACGGCTGGTGAAGCGGGGGGGGGTGTCCCTATGGGTTTCGTCAACCCGTGGGGGTGGGCTTGGGGTCGTAGAAGGTGCCGTCGCGGAGCATGGCGAAGAGCACGTCGGCTCGTCGTCTCGCGAGGCAGAGGAGGGCT
>NZ_JAASAG010000007.1 GCF_012726265.1 Streptomyces sp. HNM0575
CGGTGGCATCGAGGGGGTAGGTGCCGGTGACTCCTGCCGTGCCGCTGAAGGTGACGTTGCCTGTTGGGGTGTTGGCGGGGACGTCGTCGTTGGTGACGGTGGCGCAGACGGTGACGGGCTCACCGCAGATCGCGGGGTCGGGCGTGGCGGTGACCGTCGTGGTGGTCGCTGCCGAGTTGACGGTGAGGGTGTCGGTTGCCGTGGATGCGGTGAAGCAGGTGTCGGTGGGGTCGTAGGTGGCGGTGATCGTGCCGCTGGTGAAGTCGGTGCCGGCGGGTGCGCAGGCTTGTCCGGTGGCGTCGACGGGGTAGGTGCCGGTGACTCCTGCCGTACCGCCGAACGTGACGTTGCCTGTTGGGGTGTTGGCGGGGACGTCGTCGTTGGTGACGGTGGCGCAGACGGTGACGGGCTCACCGCAGATGGCGGGGTCGGGTGTGGCGGTGACCGTTGTCGTGGTCGCGGCCGGGGTCACCGTGAGGGTGACCGGGGTGGCGGTGGACGTCTCGAAGCAGGTGGCGATGTCCGGGTTGTAGGTGGCGGTGATCGTGCCGCTGGTGAGCGTTGTGCTGGCCGTTGCGCAGGCCTGTCCGGTTGCGTCGACGGGGTACGTGCCCATGACTCCCGCGGAGCCGCCGAAGGTGACGTTGCCGGTGGGTGTGGAGGGTCCGCCGGTGACGGTGGCGCAGACGGTGACCGATTCGCCGCACGTGGCCGGGTTGGGTGTCGCGCTGATCGTGGTCGTGGTCGGCGCCGGGTTGACGGTGAGGTTCTCCGTCCCGATGGAACTGGTGAAGCAGGTGGGGTCGCCGCTGCTGTACGTCGCGATGACGGTGCCGGTCGTCAGGTCGGTGCTGGCGGGGGCGCAGGCCTGTCCGGTGGCGTCGACGGGGTAGGTGCCGATGAGTCCTGCGGTGCCGCTGAAGGTGACGTTGCCTGTTGGGGTGTTGGCGGGGAGGTCGTCGTTGGTGATGGTCGCGCACACGGTGATGGAGTCACCGCAGATGTAGGGCCCGGTCGGGGTGAAGCTGATCGCCGTGGTCGTGGCGGCGGGGTCGACGGTGAGGGTGACCGGGGTGGCGGTGGACGTCGTGAAGCAGGCGTTGGTGGGGTTGTAGGTGGCGGTGATGGTGCCGCTGTCGAGGGTCGTGCTGGCCGTTGCGCAGGCCTGTCCGGTTGCGTCGACGGGGAAAGTGCCGATGAGTCCTGCCGAGCCGCCGAAGGTGACGTTGCCTGTCGGTGTGTTGCCGGGCACGTCGGTGTTGGCGACGGTGGCGCAGACGGTGACTGATTCGCCGCACGTAGCCGGGTTGGGCGTCGCCGCGATCGTGGTCGTGGTGGCCGCCGGGTTCACGGTGAGGGTGAGGGGTGCGGCGGCGGACGGCGCGAAGCAGGCGTCGTCAGGGGTGTAGGTGGCGGTGATGGTGCCGCTGGTGAGGGTGGTGCTGGCCGTTGCGCAGGCTTGTCCGGTGGCGTCGACGGCGTACGTGCCGCTGAGTCCTGCCGTGCCGCCGAAGGTGACGTTGCCGGTGGGTGTGGAGGGTCCGCCGGTGACGGTGGCGCAGACGGTGACCGATTCGCCGCACGTGGCCGGGTTGGGTGTCGCGCTGATCGTGGTGGTGGTGGCTGCCGGGTTGACGGTGAGACTGTCCGTCGCCGTGGACGCGGCGAAACAGACGTCGGTCGGGGTGTAGGTGGCGGTGATGGTGCCGCTGTCGAGGGTGGTGCTGGCCGGTGCGCAGGCCTGTCCGGTGGCGTCGAGGGGGTAGGTGCCGGTGACTCCCGCGGTGCCGCTGAAGGTGACGTTGCCTGTAGGGGTGTTGCCCGGGAAGTCGTCGTTGGTGACGGTGGCGCAGACGGTGACCGAGTCGCCACAGACGGATGGGTCGGGCGTCGCGCTGATGGTGGTCGTGGTCGCGGCCGCGGTGACGGTGAAGACGACCGGGGGGTCGGAGAAGGAGGGGGCGGAACTCCCGCCGCCCGGATACAGGGCGACGGCGCTGTGGGAGCCCGTGGGAACGTCACCGGCGGCGGTGCTCAGGGTGACCGTGCCCACGCCCGAGCCCGGCACGGGCACGGTCAGGTTCCCGGTGAGGGGCGGTCCGTCGCCGGTGATGAAGATGGTGACGGGGCCGGACGGGTCTCCGTTGGTGAGGGGGTCCGATTCCGTGACCGTGACGGTGAACGAAACGGCGTCCCCGCATACGGGAGTTGCAGGTGTCGGTGCGCTGAGTGTGGTGGTCGTTGCCATGCTGAGTCCTCTCATCGTCCATGACGGAAGGCGGGAGCCTGCCCGCTGCCGTGGCTCGACTGAGTCAATGACCGTGCGACATCGCCTTGTTGATGAGCCGATTGCGCTTCCGCCAGGGAATAGGCGGCGAGCTCTTCGACGTCTTCAGTAGGCGTCGCCGATACGCGGTGGAGCTAGACGAGCGGACGCGATAACCCCCGTTCGGCCGAGCGCAATTGGGGGCGAGGGGGCGCATGAACCAGCAGTGGGACGGCGCGGCCGCGCACGGCGCTTTTGTCTCAAAGAACGCGGATGCGGGGCCGTTTCGAGCGTCACGGAACATGGTTACCCGGCGTACGTTCTCCACCGGTACGAGTGATGCGAGGGAACCCGTAGTGATCTGCCGCGCCGGGAAAATCGATGAGGCGCCGCTCGCGCCCCCGTCGTGCCACGCAAGGTCCCTCCGCGCGTTTCCGTGCGCCCCTCATCGCCGAGGAAAGAGGCCCGAACAGCAACTCCCTTGATACGGAGTCCAGTTGACCGTCCGCAGGCAGTGGCCGAAGGCGGGGACCGGGCATGGATTCCGTCGCGACCGTCCGGCACGGAGAATCCCGCCGGCCTTCGGACGTTTACCCTCGCGACACGATCCGTGGTCAATTTCCGTACGCGGACGGGGCGTTGACTTCCCCGTGGGAAATCCGCCAGAAGGGGCGTGCGCCTTCGCACTCGGGCCTGCGCATTCACAACCTGGCGCCCCCTCGGGTGGCCGTGTGCAAGCCGGCCCGGAGGCTTCGCCTGGTTGCTCGTCTGATCATTCCGGCCGATGGTCACGTCGGCTGCGGTGCCGTCGCTGCGACCGCTCGGCGCCCGTGATGCGTCGCGTGGCGAAACGACGGAACCCTCACGCGGACCAGGCATGGTGCCCGGCCCGCGTGAGGGTTCCCTGTCTGCGGTGCGCTCCTACCGGTTGACCGCGACGACGGTGCCCCTGCCTCCTTCCCTGCGGTTGGCGGCGTCGGCCTCCTGCAAGGTGACGTAGTCGCGGGTGACGCCGTTCGGCAGGATCAGCCGGTAGACGGTGACTGTCCGGCGGGGCCCTCGCCCGCCGCAATTGCATCCCATTGAGCCCTCCTTCGCTCCTGGCCGCAGCAGCGGCCCTTTCCCGCGCGCGAGCCCGTCGGACCCGGCGGTTCCGCACCGCTCGCCCGTTCACTCCGGCAAGTCAGCGGTGTTTCCGGTGAATTCGTGTGGTGCCGCAGAATCCGGCGGGATACCGGGGCCGGTGGCGGCGTGGCCGCCACGGCGATTCCGTACAACGTGTGTGCCCGGGACGGGGCACGGCCGACACATCGGCGGCGAGCGGAGGCGCAACGCAACCGCCGTACCGGAGAGGGGAATTCGGGGCGCGCACATGGAACCGGCACCGGTGCTTCAGTCGATCCAGTTGGATGCGAGTCCCGCGAGATAGGACACGGTGAGGATCAGGGCGACGACCTGGAATGCGGGGGTGCCGCCGGCGAGATACGCGGCAGGGACGACGGCAGCGGCCACCCAGATACTGGTGCACCAGCTGCAAGTGACGAGATACGCGGGCCTGGAATCGTCCCCGAACCGCGCCGCCATCCATGTTCTGAAGCCCGCCGCGAGGCTGTCCTTGGTTACGAACCTGGTTATACGACAAGTGGTGCCGAGTGCGAGGAGGAACACCACGGTATTCATGCAATTCATCGTAGAGTGACGGGCTTTCGACGACAGCCGCGCAGAAACCGTCTTCGGGCGCGCGGCAACGGCGCGCGTCATAACCCTGCGCGCCGTGCCACAACGCCGCCGCGCCCTGCGGGCGTTCACGGAATCCCCGCCCCGTCGGGACCGCTCACCGCGGACGCGTTACCGGGGACCGCTCACGGAGCCCCCGCCCCGTCGGGGCCGCTCACCGCGGGGCTCATCCGCTCATCCGGCGGTCGCCGCTCCGTCACCGCGGGACCGTACGGTGTCGAACTTCAGCGAGCGCACGCGGTTGTCGAAGCTGGACGGTACGAGATCGGGCAGCCCGGCAGCCCGCATGCCGACCGAGTCGGTGAGCAACAGGCGGAAGAGCGCCTTGAGTTCCTGGCGTGCGAGATGCGCGCCGAGGCAGTAGTGGGGTCCTCCGCCGCCGTAGCCGAGATGGGGGTTGGGGTCCCGCGTGATGTCGAAGACGTCCGGATCGGTGAAGACGGCCTCGTCGCGGTTGGCGGAGGCGTAGTAGAGCGCGACCGTCTCGCCTTCGCGCAGCGTACGTCCGCCCATGACGTGGTCCCTGCGCAGCGTGCGCCGGAACTGGATGATGGGCGTCGAGTACCGCACGATCTCGTCGACCGCGGTGTCCGCGTACTTCTCGAAGTCGCTCTCCCACAGCTCCCGTTGCTCCTGGTGCTCACCGAGCAGCGCGAGACCGTGCGAGATCGCGTTACGGGTGGTCTCCACGCCCGCGACCATCAACAGCGTGAAGAACGCGCCCAGTTGACGGTTGCCCAGGCACTGTCCGTCCACGTCGGCGGTGACGAGCGCGGAGATGAGGTCGTCGGCGGGGTTCCGCCGCCGCTCCCGCGCCAGCATCGCGATCATGACGTGCATACGGGCCAGGGCGCGCAGCCCCTTGCCCGGGATGCGGAACTTCGCGCCCGCGCCGCGGCGTACGCCGATGTTCTCCGAGGCGTCGTTGAGCTGGGCGAGGATGCGGGGCCGGTGGCTGCGGGGGATGCCCATCATGTTGCACACGACCTCGCATGGCACGAGGGAGGCCACGGCGGTCACGAACTCGCGGGACGGCTGCCGCACGGCGTCCGCGACGACCCGGGCGACGACCTCCTCGACGTCCTTCTCGGCACCGGCCAGCAGCCGGGGGCTGAACGCCCGCGAGATGATCTTCCGCAGCCGTGCGTGGTCGGGGCCGTCGAGGTTGACCATGGAGTCGCCGAAGACGGCCTTCACCCACGGCGCGGGATGCGGAGTGGTCACGCCCGGCGCGCTCCCGAACACGGCCGCGTTCCGGCTGGCCTCCTGTACGTGCTCGTGTCTGACGAGCGCGTAGAAGCCCGGCTGCTGGCGCTTGCGCAGCGCGTGCGGCGGGTGCGCGAAGTACGCGGGCGCCTCCTGCTTGCGCAGCGTCGCGAAGACCTGGTGCCGCTGGTCGTGCGGCAGCTGCCAGAAGCCGGGGTCGGCGGGGTTGGCCTCCGGCGGGAGGGCGGGGGAGTCTCCGGACGCGTCCGCGTCCGCGTCAGCGGGCGGTGGCGCGGCACGGTACGGGGCGCCGGTCGTGACTGCGGGCTCGGACGCTGCGGCCTCGGATGCCGGGGGCTCGGATGCCGGGGACGCCTGGGACGCCGTGGCGGCCTGGGACTCGGTACGGGGTGGCATGGTCATCTTCTCCAGTCGCTTGCGGAAGGGTTCGCCCCGCCGGGGCCCTGCGCGGCCGTCCGGCGGATCGGCGACTCTGCGGCAGCAGCTTGGAACGGCCCGCCCCACGACGGTGCGCGCGCCACACCGCCACGACCCGGACGGCCCTGCGCGGCGGGAGCCTCCGGCACCCGGCGGCCGCCGACCGGCCTGATCTCCCGGGGCCGGGCGTGGGCCGGGCCGGGGCCCGGCGGAGGCCGGGGGCATGTGCTCGCCGGGCGCGCAGCGCCCGGACCCACGCGGCGCGGAACGCGGGACGCGACGTGCGCGCTCTCACGGCTGGAGCCGGCAGCCGGGCGCCGACCCCCTCGCGCGCGGGGCCGCGACCCGCCGCCCCGCGCCTCCCGGAACCGGCAGCCCCCTGAAGTACGCCTCACCGCCTGCCTTTGTCCGGGCGGCTCGCACGCCCCTACGCTGGAGAGACAGTCGGTTCGGCCTGTCGGCCAGACAGGCGCGTCGCAAGAGGGAATCCGGTGAGACTCCGGAACTGCCCCGCAGCGGTGAGCGGGAACGAACGCCGTCTACGCACCGGGCCCCGCCGGGTCCGGGAAGCGACGGTCGGCAGGAGCCCTCCGTGGACCACGGACGCGGCGGGCCCATGAGCCCGAAGACCTGCCACTGCCCGCCGGGGGCACCGCCCGGGCGGCAAGGCCCGGGGGATGCCGTCGCCGGCGGATCGGTCCCGGTGACCTCGAGGGCGGGTCGGCGGTACCGGCGAGCAGCGCGCGGCGTGCGTGACCGCCGCCGCGTCGCCTCTCCTCGTCAGCAGCTCGCTCCGTGCCTCACCGTCGTCACCGGCGAGACCCGCGAAGGAGAGTTGAGTGACAGCGAAGTCCGCAGACCCGGCAACGAACGCTTCGAAGACGCCCGACGCGAAGACGCCCGACGCGAAGACGCCCGAGGCTAAGACGCCCGACGCCTCGAAGACCTCACGGGCCACCGTCCACGGCTATCCGCGGCAGGGTCAGGGGCGCGAGCTGAAGAAGGCCGTCGAGGGCTACTGGAAGGGCCGGGTCACCGCAGAGGGCCTGCGGGAGACCGCGGCGCGGCTGCGCCGGGACAACCGGCGGCAGCTCGCGGAAGCCGGCGTGCACGAGGTTCCCACCGGGGACTTCTCCCTCTACGACCATGTGCTGGACACCACCGTCATGGTGGGCGCCGTGCCCGAGCGGCACCGCGCAGCCGTAGAGGCGGACCCGCTCGACGGCTACTTCGCCATGGCACGCGGCACCCAGGACGTGGCGCCTCTGGAGATGACGAAGTGGTTCGACACCAACTACCACTACCTCGTACCGGAGTTGGGGCCGGACACCGTCTTCGCCGCCGACCCGGCGAAGCAGGCCGGCGAACTGTCCGAGGCCCTTGCGGAGGGTCATGACGCCCGGCCCGTCCTCGTCGGGCCCGTCACATATCTGCTGCTCGCCAAGCCCGCACCCGGCGTCGCCGCGGACTTCGAGCCGCTGACGCTGCTGGACCGGCTGCTGCCCGTGTACGCGGAGGTGCTCGCCGACCTGCGCGCGGCGGGCGCCCGGTGGGTGCAGCTCGACGAGCCCGCACTGGCGGCGGACCGCGGCGCGGCGGAGCTGGACGCCGCGGCACGCGCCTACCGGGAACTGGGCGAACTCGCCGACCGGCCGAAGCTGTTGGCGGCCTCCTACTTCGACCGGCTCGGCGAGGCGCTGCCCGTACTGGCGAAGGCGCCGGTCGAGGGCCTGGCGATGGACTTCACGGGTCCGGCCGCCGCCGACCTCACCGGGCTCGCGGAGCTGGCGCGTACCGGCGGACTGCCCGGCAAGCGGCTGGTGGCGGGCGTCGTGGACGGCCGCAACGTGTGGATCAACGACCTGAGGCGGTCGCTGTCCACGCTGACCTCCCTGCTCGACCTCGCCGACCGGGTCGACGTCGCGCCGTCCTGCTCGCTGCTGCACGTGCCGCTCGACGCCGCCGTCGAGCGCGACGTCGACCCGCAGATCGCGCGCTGGCTCGCCTTCGCACGGCAGAAGACCGAGGAGGTCGTCGCACTGGCACAGGGGCTGAGCGAGGGCACCGACGGCATCGCGGGTCTGCTGGACGCCAACTCCGGGGCTCTCGCCTCCCGTTCGTCCGCGGCGCTCACCCGCGACCCGGCGGTGCGCGCCCGCAGCGAGGCCGTCACCGACGCCGACGGCCGCCGCAGCCTGCCGTACGCGGAGCGCGCCCCGGCACAGCGCGCCCGGCTGGACCTGCCGCCGTTGCCCACGACCACCATCGGCTCCTTCCCGCAGACCGGTGAACTACGGGCCGCCCGCGCGGACTTGAGGGCCGGGCGGCTCGACGCCGACGGATACGCCGAGCGGATCGCCGCCGAGATCCGCGACGTCGTCTCCTTCCAGGAGCAGGCCGGACTGGACGTCCTGGTGCACGGCGAGCCCGAACGCAACGACATGGTGCAGTACTTCGCCGAGCGCCTCGCCGGATACGTCGCGACGCAGCACGGCTGGGTGCAGTCCTACGGCACCCGCTACGTCAGGCCACCGATCCTCGCCGGCGACGTCTCACGCCCCGCGCCGATGACGGTGGAGTGGACCCGCTACGCCCAGTCGCAGACCGGCCGCCCCGTGAAGGGGATGCTCACCGGCCCGGTCACGATGCTGGCGTGGTCGTTCGTACGGGACGACCAGCCGCGTGCCGAGACCGCACGGCAGGTCGCCCTCGCCCTGCGGGACGAAGTGGCCGACCTGGAGGCTTCGGGCACCGCCGCCATCCAGGTCGACGAGCCCGCGCTGCGCGAGACGCTGCCGCTGCGGGCCGGCCGCCGCCCGGAGTACCTGGCCTGGGCGACGGAGGCCTTCCGGCTGGCGACGGGCGGCGTGCGCGCGGACACCCAGATCCACACGCACATGTGCTACGCCGAGTTCGGCGACATCGTCTCCGCCATCGCGGATCTCGACGCCGACGTCATCAGCCTTGAGGCGGCACGCTCCCACATGCAGGTCGCGGACGAACTGGCCGCCGCCGGCTACCCGAACGAGGTCGGCCCCGGCGTGTACGACATCCACTCGCCGCGGGTGCCGGACAGCCACGAGATCGCGTCGCTGCTGCGCAAGGCGCTCGGCGCCGTCCCCGCGGAGCGGCTGTGGGTCAATCCGGACTGCGGCCTGAAGACCCGCGGCTGGCCGGAGGTCCGCCAGGCCCTTGAGCACATGACCGATGCGGCCCGCACGGTACGGGAGGAGATCGCGGGCCGGAGCTGAACGGCGGCCGGAGGTGAACGGCGGCGGAGCTGAACGGCGGCGGAGCTGAACGGGGGCCGCGGGGGCGGCGGGAGCCGCCAGTGCTGCTGCCGGTCCCTGGATCCGAGGACCGGATCGAAGACGCCGCTGCCGGGCGCCCCGAGGGGTGCCCGGCAGTGTCACGAGGCGTGCGCGGCCGGAGCGGCCGCAGCCACCGGCCGGAGGCGCCGCGCCCGCGGACGCCCGCGGACGCGGCGGCGTCAGTTCGCGGCGGGCGCCGTCGACGGCGACGCCTGCCCCTTCTCGCCGTCCGCGCCGTCCGCGCCTTCCGCGGCCCGGGCTCCGGCACGGGCCCCGAGCGCACGCTCGGCCAGGTGACCGAAGACCAGCCCGAAGGCGGTCCACAGCACCAGCTGCACGGCGAGCGCCGAGACGCGGAAGCGCCACAGCAGCAACGCCGGGAAATGCTCCGGGAGTTCGTTGACCGACGGCAGGAACGCGTAGGCGAGCCCGACGACGAAGGCGAAGCCGAGCACGGCCGACACCGTCGCGTACCAGTTGCCCAGACGCGGTGCGAGACGCTTGCCGAGGATCGTCGCGGCGACCGCCAGCAGCACGCTCAGCAGCACCATCAGGAAGTACAGCGCCGTGCGCCTGTCGATGCTCGCCGGGTCGCCCACCGACGGCGGGTTGGCCGGGTACTTCAGGAACGGCACCAGGTACACGCACACGAACGCGGCACCCGACAGCAGCACCGCCGTCGCCCGCGGACCGAAGCGGCCGACGCGCCCCAGCGCGAAGCTGAAGGCCAGCGACGCGATGCCGCCGAGGGCCACGCCGTAGACCAGCACGGCCGTGGCGAGACCCGCGGTGGCCTGCATGGTGCGGCTGACGATCTCCTCGCCGTGCTCGTGCGAGTGCGCCTGCTCGAAGGAGATGGCGGCGTCGACCTGCGGCTCACCCAGGAAGGAGGCAGCCACCAGGGCGAGCAGTCCGGCCACGAGTCCGGCGAGCATGCCCCGTACGAGAAGAGTCCTCACTGTTGCAGAGTTCATCGTGCCCTCCCCGCTCAGTGGCAGGGGAAGCCGAGCAGGTGGCGTCCGTCGTGGACCCACTCGTGCACGCCCGTGCCGGAGATGAGCGACGTGGCGCCCTGCTCCGCCCCGACGAAGTACAGCAGTACGAGCATCAGCAGGCCGAAGAAGACGGCCCACGGAAGAATCGCCTTGACCGGCAGCGTCGCGGGAACAGCGGCGCCGGAGGCGGGAGTTGCGGAACCGGGCGAAGCGATGGACTGTGCCATGGCAGGACCTCCTGTCGGGAACTCGCGTCCCTGTCGATGGAGCTCGTGACGGCACCGCGGGTCTGGCTGGCCCCCGCCCGTACGCTGCCGGCGGCAGCAGTCCGGAAGGGGCATACAGTGGCGCGACCGCGCCGGAGTCTCACCGGCTTCCGCGCTGCCGTCGTCGATGGATACGTGCGGAAGGTATCGCGACAACACCTGCCCGGCCAAGGCCGCCCATCACGGGCACATCCCGTACAGGGGGAGCGACAGGGCCGATTCGGGCCGATTCCCTTACGGGGCACGGCCGTTCACGGTGCGAGGAGAGAGCGATGACCACGCGAGTGACTTTGATCTCGCCCGCACGGAGCGAGTCTTCGGAGGCTTTCCGCTTCGACGACGGGCGTTCGCTGAGCGCCGCCGGACTGCGGGACGCGCGCCGGGCGAGGGCGGCGGGGGAGGCGCTGCTGCGGGCGGCCGGTGCGAAAGTCCTGTCGCCGTCGCCGCGTTGTGTGCGCACGGCCGAGGAGCTGGGCCTCTCCGGCGCCGCCTCGCTCACGGACGTACGGCTGTCGGGCTGCGCGACGGGCCGCTGGCGCGGGCGGACGCTGGAGGAGGTGGGCGCCGCGGACCCGGAGGGCGTCGCGCGGTGGCTGTCGGACCCCGAAAGCGCCCCGCACGGCGGCGAGTCGGTCGCGGCGCTGTGTGCCAGGGCGGGGGAGTGGCTGGCGGACTTGGCCGACCGCGAGCACGGCCGGGTGGTGGCGGTCGTGGAGCCCGACGTCGTACGCGCGGCGGTGGTGTGCGCGCTGGGGGCGCCGGCCGGAGGCCTGTGGCGGGTGGACGTCGCGCCGCTCACGGCAACGGAGTTGAGCGGCCGGGCGGGACGCTGGAACCTCCGCGCGGGCAGGGCCCTCGCCGACTGCGGCGACGGTCACGGTCACGGCGAGGCCGGCGGCGACCATCACGGTGAGGAAGAGGGCGGAGCCCGCCAGGCCTCCTCCTAGCGCGACCCCGCGGGCGGGTCGGCGAACACGCCCTCCAGGAGCCCCGTGGCCTGCCCCACCTCGATGAGATAGCCGTCGGGATCCCGTACGTAGCACCGCAGTTCGGCCTTGCGGTCGATGGGCGGTGTCAGGAACTCGGCGCCCTTGGCGCTCCATTCGCGGTGGCACTCCTGGATGTCGGCCACGCGGATGTTGAGGAAACTGGAGGTGGTGCCCGGATCCTCCGGCGGACGCAGCGTCACATCGGGCTTGTCGGGGGTGGGGCCGCCGCCGGGGTTCATGATGATCCAGCCGTTGGCGAGCCTGACGATGCACGGGTTCTCCTCCAGCACCACCGTGCCGCCGAGGATCTCCGAGTAGAAGGCGCGTGAGCGCGCCACGTCCCGCACCGTCAGGAAGTGGGTCAGGAGGATGCCCGTCTCGGGTGCGGGCAGATCTTCGCGTCGCATGGCTCTCGCTTCTCTCGCTTCTCTCGCGGCTTCGGCGCCCGACCGGTGTCGGTGTCGTCGTGTTCCCGCAGCGTATGGACGGACCCACGCGCACCGGCGCAGCACACGCGGAGCGGCGACGGGTGGGCGACGGGCCCGCGACGGCCCGGCCGCGCGCTAGTCGCCGCCGATGTCGGCCCGCACCCGTGCCGCGCGCACCGCCGCGTGCAGTCCCGCGCTGTCGTAAGAGCCTTGGTGGCGGCGGCCGTTGACGAAGAAGGTGGGCGTGCCCGACACCCCGCTCTCATCGGCCGACTCGATGTCCTCGGCGATGCGGTCCGCTCCCGTACGGGCCCGCAGATCCGCGCGGAAGCGTTCGGTGTCCAGGCCCAGCGCCTCCGCCTGGCGGATCAGCAACGGCACGCTGGTCTCCTCCTGGTTGGCCAGCAGCCAGTCGTGCATCTCCCAGAACGCCCCCTGCACGCCCGCCGCTTCGGTCGCCTCCGCTCTCAGCTGCGCGTTGGGGTGCACGTCGTGCAGCGGCAGGTGGCGCCACACGTGGCGTACGTCGTCCCTGCCGCTCAGCAGCGCCCGGATGACGGGTTCCGCTCCGGCGCAGTACGGGCATTCGTGGTCGCCGTACTCGACGAGGGTGACCGTGGCGTCCTCCGGCCCGCGCACATGGTCGCGCTCGTGGTCGACCTCGGTGGTCAGGTCGAGGAGGGGAGCGGAGGTGCCGAGCAGCGCCCGGCCCTTCAGGCGGTGCGGCAGCATCGCCGTCGCACGCGAGACGCCCCAGGTGACGAGGGACGCGCACAGCGCCGCGCTGAGCACGCCGATCTTCGCCTCGTCCAACTGCGGCCCGCGGAAGGCGAGTCCGGCGATCAGCAGCGAGACGGTGAAGCCGATGCCAGCGATCGTCCCGCCGCCCGCGGCCGCCGCCCAGCCGACCGGGGGACGCAGCCTGCCGCCGCTCAGCCGCGTCACCAGCCACGAGACGCCGACGATGCCCACGGGCTTGCCCGCGACGAAGCCGACGAGGATGCCGAGCGTGACGGGCGAGGAGAACGCACGGGAGAGCAGCTCACCGGTGATCGGCACGCCCGTGTTGGCGAGCGCGAACAGCGGCACGATCACATAGCTCGTCCACGGGTGGAACAGGTCCTGCAACCGGTCGTTGGGCGAGATGGCCGCCGCGAGCCCGACCCGCGCCGTGCGGGCCAGCTCCCCCGTCGGCTGCTCGCGGAAGAGGCGGAAGAGCCCGCTGGCCCGCTCCAGGTCGCCGCGGGCGGCGGGATACGCGTACGTCAGCAGTCCCAGCACCAGGCCCGTGACGACCGGGTCCACACCGGATTCCAGCATCGCGACCCACAGGGCGACGCCCAGCACGGCGTATGCGAAGCCGGAGGAGACGGTGGCGTACCGCAGCAGCAGCACGACCAGCAGCAGCCCGACCGCCGTCAACAGCGGTACGGCGGCGACGTCTTCGCTGTACACGAGGGCGATGACGGCCAGCGCGAGCACGTCGTCGACGACGGTGAAGGTGAGCATGAAAGCGCGCAGCCGGCGCGGGAAGCGCGGGCCCACCAGGGCGAGCATGCCCAGCGCGAAGGCCGTGTCCGTCGACATCGCCGCGCCCCAGCCCTGCGCGGAGTCGCGGCCCGCGTTGAACGCCAGATAGATCGCGACGGGCACGAGCATGCCGCCGATCCCCGCGAGCGCGGGCAGGGCGACCCGGCGCCGCTCCCGCAGGTCGCCCATGTCGAACTCGCGTCGCGCCTCCAGCCCGACCACGAAGAAGAAGAACGTCATGAGCCCGCTGTTGACCCAGTCGTGCAGGTCGAGCGAGATCCGGTCGTCCGAGACGCCGACGAACAGCCTCGTCGACCACAGCCGCTCGTACGAGCCGAAGTCGACGTTCGCCCAGATCAGCGCGGCGAGCGTCGCGGACAGCAGCACGGCCGCGCTGCCCGTCTCGGTGCGCAGGAAACGGCGCAGCGGCTGGTGGAGGCTCGCCCAGGGCGTCGTCCCACCGGTCGGCTCACTGTGGGAAGACCCCCGGGAATCGCTCATTCCGCAAGTCTGTCCCGTGGCCCGGCCCCGGCACAGCACCGGGGGTGTGCGTCGGAGACCCGCTGGTGACGCCCGGTGGTGACGCCCGGTCAGGACTGCTTGCGGCCCATCTCCCGCGCGAAGGACTCAGGCTCCGTGTCGAAGCCGACGACGCCGCCGTCGAGGTGCCACGCCCCGCCCTCGGCCCGCACGAACTCGGCGACCGTCGCCGCCGTCGAGTCCGGCACGCCCGAGAAGTCGTCCTCGGCCAGCTTGTCGTACCCCTCGGAGATCTCGACCTCGGTGCTGGAGACGTCGCCGAACGTCAGGCGCCCCGACTGCTGCTGGATCGCGACGCCCACCACGACGCGGACGAATGACGGCGCGAGCCGCTCCAGCTCCAGCGTCATGGCCTCGTCGGGACCGAAGCCCTGGCCGGTACGGCTGTCCCTGTTGAGGGTGATCGTGCCGTCGGGGGCCCGGCTGTCGAAGTGGACGAGATACTCCGGCTCCCCGTACGGATCGTCCGAGGTGTAGGTCGCAGCGACCAGGTCGAGGTCGTGCACCGGTGCGCCCATGGGAGCGGGGTCCCACTTCAGCGTCACCTCTACCTTTTCGAGGCCCTTGTTCAGACTGCTCACAGACGTCCCCTCCCGGTCCGGAACGCAGCGGACACCGACCGCCCCCACTGGATCAAACACTGGATCAACTGTACTGCCGGAAAAGGGCGGTTGACGTGCCGGGCGCGGCTTCTCCGCTACCACGCACATGCCGGAGCGGCACCCGGGGGGCGACCGTCCCGGCGCTCGGGGAGGGTCCGGACCGTCGCCCGTCCCGGAGCCGCGAGGGTCACCCCGCGAACGCGGCCAGCACTCCCGCCGCCAGCGCCGCGCGCTCCGTCATGCCGGTGACCGTCGTGTGTTCCGTACGGGCGTGCGCGCCGGCGCCGACCGCGCCGAGGCCGTCGAGCACCGGAACGCCCGCCGCGAGCACGAAGTTGCCGTCGCTCGCGCCGCCCACCGAGGTCTCCCGCAGAGCGAGCCCGAGGGGCTCGGCGCAGGCACGGGCAAGGCCGTAGAGGCGGGCCACCCCGGGGGTGCGCTCGAAGACGGGACGGTTCCACTCGCCGGTGACCGTCACCTTCGTACGGGGGTTCACGGGAGACACCGTCGTGAGGGCGGCCTCGACGCGCTTCTGCTCCGCGGTGGAGGCGACGCGTACGTCGAAGTCGGCGACCGCGCGCCCGGCGGTGACGTTGCTGCGCGTACCGCCGTGCAGGACGCCGACGTTGACGGTTGTTCCGGCCGAGAGGTCGGACAGGGCGCTCAGTTGCAGCACCTGGTGTGCGGCCTCCTCGACGGCGCTGGCACCCGCGGCCGGGTCGAGGCCCGCGTGCGCCTCCACGCCGTCGACGGTGAGCCGGAACAGGCCGACGCCCTTGCGGGCCGTCTTGACCGCGCCGTCCGCTGCCGCCTCGAAGACCAGCGCTGCGCGCGAACCGGCGGCCTCGGCGACGATCGCGTCGCTGGAGGCGAGGCTGCCGGTCTCCTCGTCACCGTTGAGCATCAACGTGCAGGCGGGGCGCGGCAGTCCGAGCGCGTCCAGCGCGCGCAGCGCCCACACCGCCTGCACCAGCCCGGCCTTCATGTCGAAGACGCCCGGCCCGTGTATCCGGTCCTCCTCGCGCCGGAACGGCCACTCCGCCAGGGTGCCGGTGGGCCACACCGTGTCGTAGTGGGCGAGCAGCAGTACGGGACGGGCCTCGCCGTTCCCCGGTGCCGTACGGGAGGCCGGGTAGCGGCGTACGACCACGTCGCCGGCGACGGCGCCGGCGTCCCCGCGCACCAGCCGCTCCTCGGTGATCCCGGTGTCTCCCGGTGCGCCGAGCGACTCGTCCAGCCAGCCTCGCAGCCACTCCAGGCAGGAGTTCAGCTCCTCGCGGTCGTCGCTGGAGCTGCCCTGCGCGGTGTACGCGGCGAGGTCGCGGACCATCTCCTCGCGGCGCTCCTCCAGCCACGCGTGCACGGAACGGGCCTCGCCGCCGCTGAGCCGGGCACCGGAGGGGAGGCCGCCGGGCGGAGCGGGCGCCGCTGTCGCCGCTGTCGCCGCTGTCGCGGCGGACTCGGCCGACCTGGCAGACCTGGCCGATCCGGCGCGCTCGGCCGTCCCGGCGTGGGAGACCCCCGCCGTCCCGGGGGGCTCGGCCGACCCGGTGTGGGAGATCCCTGCCTTCCCGTCGGCCTCCGCCGACCCGTTGGGCTCCGCGGTCCTGCTGGGCTCCGTTGTCGCGGCGGGCTTAGCCGTCGCGGCGGACCCGGCCGACCCGGTGTGGGAGACCCCCGCCGTCGCGGCGGGCTCGGCCGACCCGGTGTGGGAGGGCCCCGCCGTCCCGGCGTGGGAGGGCCCCGCCTTCCCGTCGGCCTCCGCCGACCCGTTGGGCTCCGCGGTCCTGCTGGGCTCCGTTGTCGCGGCGGACCCGGCCGTCTCTGTGCGGGAGATCCCTGCCTTTCCGTCGGCCTCCGCCGCCGCGGCGGGCACGGCGAACTCGGCGGGCGCCGCTGTCGCGGCGGCCGACCTGGGAGACCTGGCCGACCCGGTGCGGGAGGGCCCCGCCGTCTCGGCCGTCTCGGCCGTTCCGGCGTGGGAGATCCCCGCCGTCCCAGCGGGCTCGGCCGTCCCGGTGGCCTCCGCGGTCCTGCTGGGCTCCGCTGTCGCGGCGGGCTCAGCCGTCGCGGCCGACCCGGCCGTCCCAGCATGGGAGACCCCCGCCGTACCGGCGGGCCCCGTCGCACCCGCGGGCCGTAGGCCCGCTTCCGTCGTCAGGCGGTCCAGTTCGTACAGGCGGGACTCCGACATCCCCCCGGGGTCCGCCTCCAGCTCCCGGAGGCCGTCGATGACCGCACGCAGCACGGGCGTTGCGATGCCCGCGTGTTCCGCTTCCGCGAAGACCGTCGCGTAGTGCGTGGTCACCTCGACGGGGCGGCGGCGCACCACGATGTCGCGCCAGATGCCGCTGCGGTCCTTCGGCTGGGTGCGCAGCCAGGCCGTGAGCCGGTCGGTGGCCGCCTCCCGTACGCCCGCAGGGGTGCCCTCGCGGAAGGCCTGCGCCTCGAAGGCGTCGAACGGTTCGAGCCGTATGCCCAGGGTCCCGGCGACGGCGAAGATCTCGTGCACCAGCGCGTACATCGCCTCGCGGTGACGGTCGATCAGGTCGGCCATCGCGTCGTCCGCGAGGGAGGTCGCGGCGAGCATCGCGCCGAAACCGGCCTTGGCCCACAGGTAGCCCTCGACGTTGTCGGTGGCGTGGGCGGGTCCCCAGGCCTGGAGGTCGCCGACCAGGCGGCGTACGCGCTCCGAGACGGGTGCGCCGTCGGGCTCGCCCACGACGAACGCGCCGGGGCCGCCGTCGCGTACGACCCCCGGCCCGGTCACGTCCGCGAAGATGTTCACGAACGCGGCGACGGTGCGTTCCGCGCCCAAGTGCCGTGCGATCAGTGCCTCGTTGAAGCCGTTCTGCACGGAGACGGCATAGCCGTCGGGCGCGAGCCTCGGCGCGATCCAGCGCACCGCGCCCTCGGTGGCCTGCGCCTTGACGGCGAGCAGCACGCGCGTGAGCTGCCCGGGGTGCGGTCCGCCGTGTTCCGTTTCGAACTCCGCGGGCGTGACGGCGGGCACGCGTACGGCCGTGAAGCCGCCGTTCCCGTGCTCGACCGTCAGGCCGCGCTCCCTGATCGCCGCCACGTGCTCGGCGTCGGAGTCGACGACGGTGACGGGATGCCCCGCGCGGGCGAGGCTGTGCGCGATGGTGCCGCCTATGGCGCCACCGCCGACGACCGTGTACGCGTGGCCCCTCATGTGCTGCTTCCTTCCGGCTGGTGCTCGCTCGGTGACTGCCGCCCGCTTCCCGGCCGGTGCTCGCCCGGCGTCGCCGCGTACCGCCCGTGCGGCGCGTGAGCCGGCGCCTCGTCGACGGGCTCCACGTCAACAGGCCGTACGTCGACGGGCCGTACGTCAACAGGCCGTACATCAGCCTGTGTTGAGCCGACGGGCGGTGCGCCGGCGTGTGCCGGGTGACCGGCCGGAGGCCACAGCCGCGGCAGTCGGCCCGCGCCCGCGGCCGAGCCGCCGTCGACGCGCAGGATCTCCCCGGTGATCCACGCGGCGTCCTCTCCCGCGATCCAGCGCACCGCGCGTGCGACGTCGCGCGGAGTGCCGGGCCGTCCGAGGGGATTGTCGGACACTGCCGCCGCGTACTCAGGCGCGACCGGATTGCAGTCGCTCGCGACCGGTACGAAGCCGGGGCTGACGGCGTTGACGCGGATCCCGTGCGGGCCGAGTTCGAGGGCCGCGGCCCGTGTCGCCATCTCCAGCGCCGCCTTGGACGAGGCGTACGGGCCGCCGCCGGGACGGGCGCGCAGGGCCGCGCCGGAGGAGATGTTGACCACCGAGGCCGTACGGGAGGCCGCCACCGCACGGCGGGCGAGCGCGGCCGTGGCGAGCGCGGGAGCCCGCGAGTTGAGGGCGAAGATCCGGTCCCACAGCTCCACGCCGCCGGGCCGTGCGGATCCCGCCGCGCGGGAGCCGGCGCCGCCGGGCACGCCGCCGTTCGTATCGCCGCCCGGCTCGCCGGCGGCGTCTTCGCTCGCGTCGCAGCTCACGTCGATCATGTCGAGCGACGGGTAGATGCCCGCGGCGTTGACGAGGACGTCGACGGCGCCCCGCGAGTCCCAGGCACGGTCCACGGCCTCGCACGGGCCCTCCGGCGAGGAGAGATCCGCGGTGATGTGCCCGGCGTCCAGCGCCTCGGCCGCCGCCGCGAGCCCGTCGCGGTCGATGTCCACCAGGGTGAGCACCGTGCCCTCGTCAGCGGCGAATTCCTCCGCGACGGCGCGGCCGATGCCTCCGGCCGCACCCGTCACGACGACGTGCCTCGGAGCCGCCTCCGCCTCCGCGCGCTCCGCCGCGTTGCGTCCCGGTTCCGCGCGTTCCGGTTCCGTGTGCTGCGGTTCCGTGTGCTGCGCCGCGTCGCGTCCTGCCTCCGTACGTCCCGCCTCCGCGCGCTCACGCGCGTCCCGCTGCGCCGCGTCGCGCTCCGGTTCCGCGCGCTCACGCGCGTCCCGTTCCGGCGCCCGTTCGGGCCGCGCGCCCGGGGTCCCCGCCATCAGTCGAACTCCTTGTTCTTCGTCTCCGGCATCGTCAGATAGACGACGAGGGAGATCAGCGCCGCGGCCGAGACGTAGAGCCAGACCATCCCTCCGTGACCCGCGTCGTTGAGCCAGGTCGTCACGTACGGGGCCGTGCCGCCGAAGAGGGCGACGGCCAGCGCGTACGGCAGGGCGATGCCCGTGGCGCGCACCTCCGGCGGGAACTGCTCGGCCATGATCACCGCGCAGTTCGCGGAGTAGCCGAGGATCAGCAGCATGCCCGTCAGCTGCACGAAGAACAGGCTCGCGAAGCTGTTGCTCAGCATGTGCAGCAGCGGCCACGACAGCACGACGAAGCCCCCGGCGAACCCGGCCATCGTGGGCTTGCGCCCGACGCGGTCCGAGAGCTTCCCGATGAACGGCAGCAGCGCGATGAAGATCGCCAGGCAGATGGTCTGCGACAGCAGCGCCTTGTCCATGGGGATTCCGGTCGCGAGGTTCGCGTACGTCGGCAGGTAGGTGATCCACACGTAGTAGGTGAGGGTGCCCGCGACGGTGATGCCGACGACGCGCAGCGCGGCGCCCGGATGCTCGCGGAACATCGCGCCGAGCGGATTGCGCCGCGAACGCCCGCTGTCCGCGGCCTCGTTGAAGGACGCCGTGTCCTCCACGGAGACCCGCAGCCACAGCCCGACCAGTCCCAGCAGCCCGCCGGCGACGAACGCGGCGCGCCAGCCCCACGAGTGCAGCGCACCGTCGCTGAGCGTGGACGTCAGCACGGTGCCCAGCAGCGACGCGATGAGCGTGCCCGCGCCGACGGAGACCTGCTGCCACGAGCCGGCGAACGCGCGGCGCCCGGCCGCCGCCGACTCCACGAGGAAGGCCGACGAGGAGCCGAACTCGCCGCCCGCCGAGAAGCCCTGGACCAGCCGCGCGATCAGCAGCGCGACGGGCGCGGCTACGCCTATCGCCCCGTAGCCCGGTGTCAGCGCGATCACGAAGGACGCGCCCGCCATCAGCCCGACGGTGAGCGTGAGGCCCTTCTTGCGGCCGAAGCGGTCCGCGTACGCGCCGAGCACGGCGGCGCCAACGGGCCGTACGACGAAGCCCACGGCGAAGACGGCGAGCGTGGAGAGCAGCGCCACGGCGCCCTCGGCCTTCGGGAAGAACACCTCCGAGATGACCTTCACGAAGATCGAGTAGAGCGCCCAGTCGACCCACTCGACGGTGTTGCCGATGGTGCCCGCCAGGATCGCCTTGCGCTGGGCGCGGGTGAGGCGGGCGCCGGACTGCGCGGTGCCGCCGGTGCCGCCGGACTCGCCTGGGCCGCCGGACTCGCCTGAGCCGCCTGAGCCGCCTGAGCCGCCGGGGCCGGTGGGGGACGGGGAAGAGGTGTCGGTGCTCATCAGGGCTGCTCCGTCGGTGCGTTGGAGGCGGAGGCGGAAGCGGAGGTGGAGCCCGCGCCGGGCCGGGGGCCTGCCTGGGGTCCGGGCTCCGGCGCCGGGCCGGGTTCGTTGAGCCGGTCGCGGGCGGCGCCGGCCAGCTGGTCGTGGGTCGCGAACCACACGTCGCGGTGTGCGCCGATGTGGTCGAGCAGTTCCCGCAGCACGACCAGGCGGGAGCGGTGCCCGATGACGTGCGGGTGGAGGGTGAGCTGGAAGACGCCGCCGTCGCGGTACGCCGCGTCGAACTCGTCCTTCCAGATCTCCAGCACGTCGCGGGGGCGGGTGTAGGGGCGCAGCGCGCCGAAGCGGTCCATGGTGAAGTACGGGGCGTCGTCGCGGATCCAGTCCACGGGGATCTCCACCAGACCCGTGGCCCTGCCGCCCGCCAGCACCTCGTACGGCTCGTCGTCGGCCATCAGCGACGAGTCGTAGCGGAAGCCGAGTTCGAGGATCGTCTCCAGCGTGGAGTCGGAGAAGTCCCATGAGGGCGTGCGGATTCCGGCGGGCGTCCGCCCGGTGATGTCGGTGAGGGTCTCCAGCGCGCGGCGGATGAGGGTCCTCTCGTCGTCGGCGCCGAGCAGGGTGTTCCGCTCGTGTATCCAGCCGTGCACGCCGACCTCGTGGCCCTCCTGCACATAGCGGCGGGCCTCGTCGGGGTGGAGGAGGGCGGAGACGGCGGGCATGAAGAACGTCGCGGGGGCGCCGAAGCGCTCCAGCAGCTCCAGCACGCGTCCTGCGCCCTTGCGTGCCCCGTACTCGCCCTGTGCGAGCAGGCCGGGACTGGTCTCGCCGTCGCGCAGCGGGATCGTCTCGTGGTCGGAGTCGAAGGAGAGCGCGACGGCGACGCGTGCGCCGCCGGGCCAGCGCGGCGGCAGCAGCGAACGGCCGGCGCGCACGGCCTCGACGTGGCCGCGCCACACCGCTTCGGGCCACTGCCAGGAGGGGGCGGCGCCGGTCCCGGGGGCGGTCTCGGGGGCCGCGGTTCCGGCGGTGGGTTCAGGAGCGTCCGGCGGGGATCCGGCGGGGACTTGAGCGGACAAGGAGGTGCCTCACAGGGGATTCGGGCCTACGGCGAAACGAAGGGAGACGAAGGAGGACGAAGGGAAAAGAAGGGAAACGGAGGGGAACGGAGGGGGGACTGGGCGGGGCGGTGCGGGCGCCGGCACCGGCGCCCGCGACCGGCTAGGCGTCGAACTGGTCCATGCGGGTCCACGCGCCCTTGAGGGTCACGAGATGGAGCGTCACGTCCGAGCCGTTGAGGCCCGGCAGCGCGCCGATGACCTCGTCGGTGTAGCGGAAGAGATCGGTGCGGCGCGGCAGCACCATGTGGCCGACCAGATTGAATCTGCCGGTGGCCGCCGCGAGGAACTTCGTCCCGGGGTGCTTGGCCAGCTGCCGTCCGGCGGCCTCCAGGCGTCCCGGGTCGATGGAGAGCCAGAGCATGAACTCCGCCTCGTAGCCGAGCAGCGCGGGCTCCGCGAGGGTGCGGAAGTGCAGGCTGCCGCGGGCGACCATGCGCTCCAGGGCACGCGCGACGCTGGATTCGCTGCGGTCGAGGTTCCGGGCGATGGTGGTGACCGGAAGCCGCCCGTCGGTGGCGAGTTGACCGACGACGGCGCGTTCGAGTCCGGTGAGCGGCTGCGGTGCCTTGTCCCAGTCCACGCGCTCGCACGAGGGCGTTCGCGCCGGCCGCAGATCCGCCACCGCCTCCTCGGGCAGCAGCCCCGTGTCCCACATCGCCGCGGAGGAGAAGGTGCGGATGACCGCGACGTGCTCCGTGCCCGAGATCAGATGTGCGCCCGGCAGATCCGTGTAGAGGAGGCGCAGCAGCTCCTCGTTGTCGCGGGCGACGAAGTCGACGATCAGGTCGGCGGTGCCCGTGACGAGGGCGAGGAACCGCACCTCGGGGCACTCGGCCAGCAGCTCCGCCAGCTCCAGGCCCTTTCCGGGGCGGGCCTGCATGCGTACGAGCATCGACGAGCCGCCGCCCGTGCGGTCCAGCTCGACGGCGCCGACCACATGCAGCAGCCTGCGCTCCCGCAGGGCGTTGAAGCGGCGCTGGGCGGTGGATTCGCTCGTCCCCGCCCAGCGGGCTATCCCGGCCCAGGGAGCACGGCCGTTGAGCTGGAGCGCCGCGATGATGCGGCGATCCAGCGCATCGATCATGCCGGCGTCGGCTCGGGGAGTCATGAGGCCGGACGTTAGGCAGGGGCCCGGGGAGCGTCAATGCCGGAATCCCTCACCGGAGAGCGGCCGGAGCCGGTGATCGGCCGCATCCGCCTTCGTGGAGGCCGGGAAAAGCCAGCCTCCGGGTCCGTGTGACGTCCGTTACGGCGTGCGGGATTCCGGCGGAAGAAATTCGGAGATTCCGGAGACGGCGCCCGCCGGGGCGTGCGGGGCAGGGCCGCCCCGGTCCCGTCCACGGGCACTGCCGGGACCGCCCCCGCCGCGGGACAATGACCCTATGACCGAACGGAAGCCGCCGGGCGTCACCTTCGAGACCTGGGTCGACAGGCAGATCCGCGAGGCCGAGGAGCGCGGCGACTTCGCGGACCTCCCGGGCGCGGGGAAGCCCCTCCCGGACGCGAACGCGCCGTACGACGAGAACTGGTGGCTGAAGCGGAAGCTGCGCGACGAGGGCGTCTCCCATCTGCCCGCCTCCCTCGCGCTCCGCAAGGAGGCCCAGGACGCGCTGGAGGCCGCCTCGCGCGCACGCACGGAGAAGGAGGTGCGGCGGATCGTCGGCGCGATCAACGACAAGATCCGTGAGGCCGTACGACGCCCCCTGTCGGGGCCGCCGCACAACCTGACGCCGTACGACGTGGACCGGATCGTCGCCGAGTGGCGCGAGGGCCGGGAGCAGGGCGGTGCGCGCGAGCGCGACCGGAGGCGCGAGCGCGAGCAGGACTAGGCGAACGTACGGGCACGGCGAACGTACGGGCACGGTGAACGTACGGGCAGGGCGAACTACCGGCACAGCGAACGTGCGGGCGGCGCGCGGGAGTTGCGGGCCGCCCGCACGGACGTCATGTCACGGCAGCAGTGAACGCACCAGCCTGCACGTCGCACCGGACGGCGGGTGCACGCCGATACGGGCGGCCGTGCGGCGGATCGTCTCGTCGCGGGCCTGGCCCGGTGTGTAGACGCCGGAGTCGAGCAGGGCGATGGCTATGCGCATCGCCTTCAACTGCCGGTTGTGCGAGACGTACCACTCCCGCGGGCGGCCGGCCGGGAGCCGTTTCTTGGGGAGCGCGCCGGCGGGCGGAGCGGGGAAGGCGAGGGGCAGTGCGGGCGTCGTCCGGTGGCTGGCTGTGGCTGCGGTCATCGGCGACCTCCGTGAACGTCGGGACGCTGGTCACGTGTTGACGTGCGGATGTGTGAACGAGCCTGTACGAGCGCTGCGTTCTGGTTCCCAGAATACCGCCCGGCACTGACATCGGCGCCGCCAACGTCCCTGGTGGGAAGGGAAGTTGGGAGAGGTGTTCGATTTGTTCGCGGGGCCGGTCCGTGCCCTCGGGCCCACTGCGCTCACTGCGTCCACTGCGTCCACTGCGCCCGCTGATGTCCCGCCCGTCCCGTGCGACGGTGCCCGAGGGCATCCGTATCCGCCCGCCGCCGCGCCGGTCCGTTCGCCCCGGGAGTCACGCGCTCCCGCCGGGGTACTCCCCACTCCGGCCGCCCGGTCCGGTCATGTCCCGGTCCGGTCACGTCCTGGTCCGGTCACCCGCTGTCCGGCACACACCGTCCGGCCGTCCAGTCCGTATGAGAGCCAGTCCGTATGAGAGGAGGACCCCCGTGAGCGATGAGCACGCCGGGGACATCCGCGTCACCGAGCATCCCGACCGCGGCCGTTTCGAGGTGACGGTCGACGGCAGGCCCGCCGGGTTCGCCGCGTACGAGCGCCACCGGGGCCGGGTGGACCTCACGCACACCGAGGTCGACTCCGCCTACCAGGGGCGGGGAGTGGCGGGCCGTCTGGCCGCGGGTGCGCTGGACCGACTGCGGGCCGAGGGGGCGCAGGTGACGCCGTCGTGCCCGTACATCGCCGAGTACATCCGCCGGCACCAGGAGTATCTGGATCTCGTCGACGAGGACCACCGCGACGAGGTCACCGCGGCCTCCTGACGGGTCCCGGTGCGGCCCCGCTTCGAACGTCCGTGACGGCCCTGGCTCGCGGCGGAATAATTGAAAGCCGAACTACATTCTCCGTGTGTACTGCTTCACCGGCACTCAGGAGGTCACCATGCCGGCCGTCACGGCGGACACCCTCGCCCTGCCCCGCATCCCGTCGCCCGCCGCGGAGGGCACCCGGTGGCGGGGCGTCGCCAAGACCGTCACCGCGCGCCGCCAGTTCGAAGGCGAAGGCTTCGAAGTCCGGCGCCCCTTCCCGGGGATGGACCTCACGGCCACGGATCCGTTCCTGCTGCTGGACCACCTCGGAGCCGTCGAGTACGGACCGGGCGAGGCCAAGGGCGCACCGTGGCACCCGCACCGCGGTTTCGAGACGGTGACGTACATGCTCGACGGCGCCTTCGAGCACACCGACTCCACTGGCGGCGGCGGTCTGATCACCGAGGGCGCCACCCAGTGGATGACCGCGGGCGCCGGAGTGCTCCACTCCGAGCTGCCGCCGCAGGACTTCGTCGCCAAGGGCGGCCTGTTCCACGGAGTCCAGCTCTGGGTCAACCTGCCCAAGGCGCTGAAGTGGACCCCGGCCCAGTACCAGGACATCACCGCCGGGCAGACGGTTCTGCTCTCCAGCGAGGACGGCGGCAGCCTGCTGCGGCTCATCGCGGGCGATCTCGCCGGACACCAGGGCCCCGGCGTGACCCGCACCCCCATCACGTACGTGCACGCCACCGTCAGTCCCGGTGCGCGGCTCGCCCTGCCGTGGCCCGAGGACTTCAACGCGCTGGTGTACGTGCTGGCCGGGCGCGGCACCGTCGGCACCGAGCGGCGGCCGCTGGCCGAGGGGCAGCTCGCGGTACTCGGGCCCGGCGAGGCGCTGACCTTGCAGGCCGCCGACGGCCAGGACTACAACGGCAGCCGCGGCGGCTGGGAGGTACTGCTGCTGGGCGGACTGCCTATCCGCGAACCGGTCGCCCGCTACGGCCCGTTCGTGATGAACACCAAGGCGGAGATCATCCAGGCGGTCGAGGACTTCCAGAACGGGCGGCTCGGCACCAGCGCACCCCGTGCACGGCCGCTGCCCCACCGCACCGCCGGCGATACGCCGCTGGACGGCGGGAGCGACGGCCGCGGGACCGGTGGCGGGACCGAAGGCGGCGGCACCGACCGCGGCGGGACCGACGGTTGATCACGCCGCGGTGCTGAACGGCCGGTCCCCTTCCGGCACCGGCAGCCCGAAGTCGCGCAGCACCTCGTGCGCCGCCCGCCGTCCCGAGACGAGCGCGCCCTGCGCCGTACTGGTGTCGCGGTGCTCCCCGCACACGTAGAGACCGGAGAGCACCCGCACCGGGCGGCGCAGATCGTGCGGCGGCGGCATGGCCGGAACCGCCTGCGGATCGTGGTGCGCGGCGAGCAGGCTCCAGCGCCCGGACGGTACGCCGTGCAGCGAGGCCAGTTGCGTACGGGCCGCCGCGTCCAGCGCCGCCACGGGCTCCGCGGCCGCCGCGCCCAGCACCACCGAGGTCACCAGGCTCGCGCGTCCGGGACGCGCACGTACCGGATCGACCGCCGAGGCCGCCCACGAGTGCGACACCGGCCCGTGCCTCGCCGCGTCGCCGTCGACGAGCAGCGAGGGCGGCAGCGGCGACGTCCCGTCGACGGCGTGGTGCAGCACGGTCACAGGGTGGAAGTCCGGCACCCGCAGCCCGGGCAGCAGCTCGCCCGCGTCGGCGGCGTTGGTGGCGACGACGACGGCACGGCACGCGAGGGTGCCGTGGTCGCGGGTGGTCACGGAGTTCGTGGTGACGGACAGGGCCGTGACGTCCGTACGTATGGTCCCCTCGGGCAGCGCCGCCGCCAGCAGCTCCGGAACGGTCGCCATGCCGCCCGCGGGAAGGCAGCAGCCGCCCCGTACGAAACCGCGCAGCGTCAGGTCGGCGACCCGGCTGGAAGTCGTCAGTGCGGGATCGGAGAGCAGCGCGGACAGCAGCGGGCGCACCAGCGACCCGACGGTGCGGGTGGGCAGGCCGCGCGCCGACAGGGCCTGGGCGGCGGGGAGTTCGGTACGGGAGAGCAGCCGGTCGGAGGGGACCGCTGCGAAGCGTGCGAGGGCGCCGCGCAGCCGTGCGTGGTCGAGGGCGCCGGCCCTGCCGTGGCCCTGGCGGGACATGCCCCAACTGGCGCGGCTGCGGGCGCCGGTGAGGGCGCGTGCGGTGGTGAGTGCGCCCCTGGTGCGCCGCTCGGTGCGCTCGATGCGGCCGGTGCGCTCGGTGCGTGCGGTGCGCCCGGTACGCGCGCCGTCCTCGGTCTCCGCGCGTTGCACCGCCGTCCTCGGCACGTCCTGCGGCACGTCACCGCGTCTCGGCGCGAGGCCCAGCGGGAGACGCCCCACGGTGCGGCGCAGATCGCCTATCCGGTGCGTACGCCCGCCGGCGCGCAGCAGGGCGCCCGGAGCGAAGGGGCGCAGCTCCAGCGCGGCGAGCGCGGGCAGCCGCCGGAACTCCGGCCAGTCCGGGCACAGCAACCGCCCGCAGCGGTCCAGCAGATAGCCGTCGACGCTCTCCGTGCTCATCCGGCCGCCCACCCGGGAGGCCGTCTCCAGCACCGTGACGTGCAGTCCCGCGTCCGAGAGATGGTTCGCGGCCGCGAGGCCCGCGAGGCCCGCCCCGATGACGACGACATCGGCGTCGGGGGTCCGTGTGCGGCCGGAGGGTGCTGTCTCGCTGGAGCGCACGTTGCCTCCCGTGGTCGGCGCGCGGTGCGGGGCCGTCCTGCTTCCGTGCTGTGCGCGCAGAGCCTTCGCAGCACGTCCGCAGTGCTCGGGGCGGACCATCTGCGCAGTGCCTGCGTCTGCTTGCGTACTGCCCGGACCGGCGCTGGTGAACCGTGAGTATCCGGACTCTACGCAGCCGCCCCGTCGCGGTCAGTGGCACACGGGCAGAGCACGGGCGCACAGCGGTCGCACACCGCTTCCATCAGGCCACCGGCACGGTCCGCGGCCCGTTCGGCGGCGGCGCGGCGCCCCGGGACGGGCTCGGGCGGACGCGCAGGCCGTGCCGTCAGCGCAGTGCGGCGCGTACCGCGTCTTCGATGCCGGGAAACGCGAAGCCGAACCCCGAATCGAGCAGCCGCTTCGGCACCACGCGCTGGCTGCCCAGCACGTCCTTGGAGAAGTCGCCCAGAGCGGCCCGCAGCACCGGCGCCGGCACCGGCAGCACGGCCGGGCGGTGCAGTACGCGTCCCATCGCGGCCGTGGCCTCACGGTTGGTGACGGGCTCGGGCGCGGTCAGGTTGAACGGGCCCGACAGATCGTCCCGGTCCAGCAGATGACGCAGCGCGGCGATGTGGTCGTGCAGCGCGATATGGCTCCAGAACTGGCGGCCGCTTCCCATGCGGCCCCCGACGCCCGCCTTGAAGATGCGGAACAGCGGCCCCCACGCGCCGCCCTCGCGGGCCACGACCAGACCGGTACGGGCGAAGACGGTGCGGATCCCGGCCTCCTGCGCCGCCGCGGCCGCCTCCTCCCACTCGACGCAGACGTTCGCGAGGAAGTCGTCGCCGGGCGGCGCGCTCTCGTCGACGGCACGGTCGCCGGTGTCGCCGTAGTAGCCGACGGCGGTGCCGACGATCAGCGTGCGCGGCGGGTCGTCGAGCGAGGCCAGCGCGTCGGCGACGGTGGCTGTCCCCAGCACCCGGCTGTCGCGGATCTCCTTCTTGTACGCCGGAGTCCAGCGCCGGTCGCCGACTCCCGCGCCCGCGAGGTGGACGACGGCGTCGCAGCCGGCGAGGCCGCCGGCCTCCACCCAGTGCCCCTTGGGGTCCCACATGACCTCCGACGGCGGGGGGCCGCCGGGTGCCGTGGCGCGCCCCGCGTTCTCGTAGCGCCGTGCGTCCTGTGAGGAACGCCGCCGCAGCCGGACGATGTCGTGCCCGTCCGCACGGAGCGAGCGGCAGAGAGCCGTGCCGATGAGGCCGGTGGAACCGGTGACCGCGATACGCATGAGGTCATCCTGCCGTCTGCGCCCGCTGCGCTGAAGCGCCGCGCACCGCACGGATGTTGAGACGGGGCTCCTCCGGGGGTTCCGCGGCGCGGTCACGGGGACATCCGCCCCCTCCGGCTTGCGCTCCCGGCCCCCGTCCACGCCAGGGACATACCGGTGCGCGCGGCCTAGCCGCGGAAGCGGTCCCAGAGCTTGGGCAGGCGTTCGGCGAGGGCGGTGTCGTCCTCCAGGTTGAGGGAGACGCCGGTCGGATCCTCGGGCGGCTCGGGCAGGCCGAGGTCGGGCATGACGATGCCCGTCAACTGCTCGTACGCCTCGTCGGCGGCGTAGCCGAGGTCCTCCGCGTCGCCGTCCAGTTCCTCGTCGAAGCCCTCCAGCACGTCGGCGAGGGAGTCCGCGTCGTGCGCGGCGCTCTCGAAGACGTGCCGCCCCTGGCCGATGAGCCAGCAGCGGAAGGCGTCGAAGGCGTCGTCGCTCACTCCGTCCAGCAGGATCCAGGCGGCGGCCCACAAGTCCCACTGGCTGGCGCGGTTGTAGCGCGACTCGAAGTGCCGGGCGAAGAACATCACGGCGTCCGGATCGAGCCGCGTCAGCCTCTCGATGAGCAGGTCTGCCTGCTCCTCGGGGTCGCCCTCGGCGTCCTCGCGGGTCGAATCGATCAGCGCCCAGAACTCGGTCTCGTCCATCACGAACACAGCATCCGCCTCTTACCCGCCAGACGCACGCGGACTCCCCCTGATGCCGCCTTGTCGTTACCGGGGCGCGTCAAGGTCTCAATGTGCGGTTGTTGTGACCATCCCATGTGACGCCCGTAATGAGGTGCCGCGGAGAGAGCCGGAAAGCCCGACAGGGGATGTCCGGTTTCCGTGCGAGCGTGCTGTGCGCAGCGGTCGCCGAGGCACGAGGGAGGACGAACGGTGAGTACGGCACGGGCCCTGGCGGGCAAGGTCGCGCTGGTCGCGGGCGCCACGCGCGGAGCGGGCCGGGCGATGGCCGTGGAGCTGGGAAGAGCGGGCGCGACCGTCTACGCGACGGGCCGCACCACCCGCGAGCACGTCAGCGAGGTGGGCCGCGCGACCGAGACCGTCGAGGGCACGGCGGAGCTGGTCGACGAGGCCGGCGGAACGGGCGTCGCGGTGCCCACCGACCATCTGGAGCCCGGGCAGGTGCGGGCGCTGGTGGAGCGCATCGACGAGGAGCAGGGCCGCCTGGACGTCCTCGTCAACGACCTCTGGGGCGGCGACCGCCACGTCCAGTGGGACAAGAGGATGTGGGAGCACGACCTCCAGGAGGGCCTGCGCGTTCTGCGGCTCGGCATGGAGTCCCACATCGTCACGAGCCGCTATGCGATCCCGCTGCTCATCCGCCGGCGCGGCGGCCTCGTCGTCGAAGTCACCGACGGCACCGCGGAGTTCAACACCCGCTACCGCAAGCCCTTCTACTACGACCTCGCCAAGAGCGCCCCCATCAGGATGACGCTGGGCCTGTCCGAGGAGCTGCCGGAGTACGGAGCGACCGCCGTCTGCCTCACACCGGGCTGGCTGCGCTCGGAGTTCATGCTCGACACGGCGTTCAAGGTGACGGAGGAGAACTGGCGCGACGGCTGCGAGCAGAACCCGCACTTCGCGATCTCCGAGTCGCCGGTCTTCGTCGGGCGGGCCGTGGCGGCGCTGGCCTGCGCCCCCGACGTGGCGCGTTTCTGGGGGTACCGCCCGGGCCGCAGGCCCAGGGGGAGGTGTTCGCTCTCCAGCGGCGGTCTCGCCCAGGAGTACGGCTTCACCGACGTGGACGGCTCAGCGCCCGACGCCTGGCGCTACATCGCGGAGGTCGAGCAGGCGGGCAGGCCCGCCGACGTCACCGGCTACCGCTGACTCCGCTGCCCCCACGTATGACGGGCGGCGCGGATCACGGTCCGTGGGAGGCCGCCCGTTCCTCGTACAGGGCCGCCATGCGGACGGCCGTCTCCCGGAAGCGGGCGCGCAGTTCGGGCGGCTCCAGCACTTCGCACTCGCCGCCCAGCGCGAGGAGTTGGCTGTGTGCGACCTCCAGTGACTCCACGGCGAGGGTGACCGTGACGCTGCGGCCGGGGTGGGAACGGGCACCGGCGTAAGAGTCCGCGCCGGGGTCGGCGTCCGCCTCGGCGCCGGTGCGGGGGACCGGCACA
Source organism: Streptomyces sp. HNM0575 (assembly GCF_012726265.1). Classification (GTDB taxonomy): domain Bacteria; phylum Actinomycetota; class Actinomycetes; order Streptomycetales; family Streptomycetaceae; genus Streptomyces. The sequence continues at coordinate 30,529 of NZ_JAASAG010000007.1, forward strand.
TGACCTGTTTCGTGCGCGGGTTCGTGACCTGGTTCGTGGGCCGTCCCGTGGCCCGGCTCGTGGCGGTGCGTCCCGCTGCCCCCGTGCGCCTGCGGTGGCGAGTGCGGTGCGTGCCCCGCCGCCGCCAGAGCCTCCTCCGCTGCCCTGCGGTCGGTGACGTGGCGCAGCCTCCGCGCCCCGGCCGCCGACAGCCGCAGCACCACCTCGTCCCGGAGGATCGACCGCGCGAACGCCGAGGAGCGCTCGTCCCAGAAGCCGGGGAGGTCGAACTCCTCGTCCCGTACGAAGCGTTGGCCCGTCTCCTCCACGCCCATGACCCTGTCCACGCGGTACACGCGGAGGTCGCCGCCCCCGGCAACCCGGGCCGCCAAGTACCAGACGCCCGCCTTGAGCACGAGCCCGTACGGCTCCAGCTCCCTCCCCCTGGGCCTTGCGGCCCGGGAGGTACCCCCAACCTCGTCCCCCCGGCGCCGATAGCACATCCGCACCACGCGGTCGTCCCATACCGCCTCCGCGAGCGCGGGCAGCTGCTTCGGCGGCTCCTCGGGCGGCTTCCACCAGCCCGGAGCGTCGAGATGGAAGCGCTGCGCCGCCGAAAGGTGCGCGTCGCTCAGCTCGGGAAGCAGCGCGGCCGACACCTTCAGCCGTGCCGCGGACGCCGCGTCCGCCAGGCCCATGTCCCGCAGCGCGCACGGCACTCCGGACAGGAACAGCGCCTCGGCCTCGCTGCGCCCGATGCCGGTCAGGCGCGTGCGGTAGCCGCCGACGAGCCGGTAGCCGCCGCTGCGCCCCCGGTCCGCGTACACGGGGACACCGGCCTCGGACAGCGCGAGCACGTCGCGGGAGACCGTACGTTCGGAGACCTCCAGCTCCGCGGCGAGTTCGGCGCCGGTCATGGCACGCCGAGTCTGGAGCAGAAGCACCATCTTGATCAGCCGGGCCGCACGCATGGCAGCATTCTGCGCCGCGCGGGTACGCCGGTGAACCGCTGGGGCGGCAGGTCCCCGCAGCCGGAGGCCGCAGGGCGGCGGGGACCTGCCGCAGGCCCGGCGAGGCAGTGAGCCCGCCGGGCCGGTCCTTGAACGCGCCCGCTCAGCCCGGTCCTTGAGCCCGGTCCTTGAGCCCGGCCCGTCAGCCGGGACCGTACGAGCCCGGTCCGCCAACCGGGACCGTACGAGCCCGGTCCGTCAGGGCCGGTGCTCACGCCAGGCCGTAGCGTTCCGCGGCCCGCCGCACCGTCTCCTGCTTGACCTCGCCCCGGCGCGCCAGCTGCGCCAGCGCCGCCACGACGACCGACTCGGCGTCCACCCCGAAGTGGCGGCGCACCGCCTCACGGGTGCCGGAAAGCCCGAAGCCGTCCGTGCCGAGCGACGTCCAGTCCTGCGGCACCCACTGGCTGATCTGGTCCGGTACGGCACGCATCCAGTCGCTGACCGCGAGCACCGGGCCCGGGGCGTCCGCCAGCACACGCGTCACATAAGGGATGCGCTCCTCGCCGCGCAGCTGCGCGGCGTCGCACTCCAGCGCGTCGCGCCGCAGCTCGCTCCACGACGTCGCCGACCACACGTCCGCGATCACCTCCCACTCCTCGGCGAGGAGCCGCTGCGCCTCCAGCGCCCAGTGGATCGCCGTACCGCTGGCGAGCAACTGGAGCCGGGGCGAGCCCGGTTCGGCCGCTGTGCCCTCGGCGCCCCCCTCGGCGCCCTCGGTGCTCTCGACGGCGCCCTCGCTGAAGCGGTAGAGGCCCTTGAGGATGCCCTCCTCCACGTGCTCGCCCGGGGGCTGCGCGGGCTGCGCCTTCGGCTCGTTGTAGACCGTGAGGTAGTAGAAGACGTCCTCGTTACGGGCCGGGTCGGGCCCGTACATGCGGCGCAGTCCGTCCTTGACGATGGCGCCCACCTCGTAGGCGAACGCCGGGTCGTAGGTGACGACGGCCGGGTTGGTGGACGCCAGCAGCGGCGAGTGACCGTCGGCGTGCTGGAGCCCTTCCCCCGTCATCGTCGTACGGCCGGCGGTCGCGCCGATGACGAAGCCCCGGCCCAACTGGTCGGCCAGCGACCAGAACTGGTCGCCCGTGCGCTGGAAGCCGAACATCGAGTAGAAGATGTAGAAGGGGATCATCGGCTCGCCGTGCGTCGCGTAAGAGGTCGCGGCCGCGGTGAAGTCCGCAAGCGAACCCGCCTCCGTGATGCCCTCGTTGAGGATCTGGCCGTCCGACGACTCCTTGTAGTAGAGGAGTTGGTCGCGGTCGACCGGGTCGTAGTTCTGGCCCAGCGGCGAGTAGATGCCGGCTGACGGGAAGAGGGACTCCATGCCGAAGGTGCGTGCCTCGTCCGGCACCACCGGCACCCAGCGCCTGCCGGTCTCCTTCTCCTTCATCAGGTCCTTCACCAGCCGTACGAACGCCATGGTCGTGGCGATCTCCTGGCTTCCGGAGCCCTTCTTCAGGGTCTCGAACGGCTTCGCCGACGGCTCGGGCAGGGCCACCGGGTGCACCTTGCGCGCGGGAGCGGGCCCGCCGAGCGCGGCCCGGCGCTCCTGGAGGTAGCGCACCTCGGGGGAGTCCTCGCCCGGGTGCGCGTACGGCACCAGCTCGTCGTTCAACCGGCTGTCGGGGATGGGGAGTTCGAGCAGGTCGCGCATCGCGCGGAACTCCTTGCCCGTCAGCTTCTTCATCTGGTGGTTGGCGTTGCGGGACTCGAAGCCCGGTCCCAGCGTCCAGCCCTTCACGGTCTGCGCGAGGATCACGGTCGGCGCGCCCTCGTGCTCGACGGCCGCCCTGTACGCGGCGTAGACCTTGCGCGGCTCATGGCCCGCACGCGAGGTGCGGAAACAGGCGCCGATCTTCTCGTCGCTCAACAGCCGTGCCATCTCGGCGAGTTGCGGGTCGGCGCCGAAGAAGTGCTCGCGGATGTACGCGGCGTCGCGGGTGGCGTACGTCTGGAACTGGGCGTCCGGCACCTCCCGCAGCCGCCGCACCAGGGCGCCGGTGGTGTCGAGCTGGAACAGCTCGTCCCAGTCGGTGCCCCACAGCGACTTCACGACGTTCCAGCCCGCCGCGCGGAACTGGGCCTCCAGCTCCTGCACGATCTTGAAGTTGGCGCGTACGGGCCCGTCGAGGCGCTGGAGGTTGCAGTTGACGACGAAGGTGAGATTGTCCAGCCGTTCACGTCCCGCCAGCGCGAGGGCGGCCGTCGACTCCGGCTCGTCCATCTCGCCGTCGCCGAGGAAGGCCCACACATGGGAGGCCGAGGTGTCCTTGATGCCGCGGTGCGTGAGATAGCGGTTGAAGCGCGCCTGGTACACGGCGTTGATCGGGCCGATGCCCATGGAGACGGTGGGGAACTCCCACAGCCAGGGCAGCCGGCGGGGATGCGGGTACGAGGGCAGGCCGCGGCCCTCCCCGGGCGAGGCGGTCTCCTGGCGGAAGCGGTCCAGATCGGCCTCGGTGAGACGCCCGTCGAGGAAGGCGCGGGCGTATATGCCGGGGGAGGCGTGGCCCTGGATGTAGAGCTGGTCGCCCGAGCCCGCGGCGGGTGAGCCCGGGGCGCCTTCCTTGCCGCGGAAGAAGTGCTGGAAGCCGGTCTCGTACAGCCAGGCGGCGCTCGCGAACGTCGCGATGTGCCCGCCGAGCCCGAAGCGGCTGCCGCGGGTGACCATCGCCGCCGCGTTCCAGCGGTTCCAGGCGGTGATGCGGGACTCCAGCTCCAGATCACCGGGGAAGTCCGGCTCGGCGGCGGTCGGGACGGTGTTGACGTAGTCCGTCTCCAGCGGCCTGATCGGCTGCGTCCCGCCGTGCGAGGTGTGCGAGGTGTGCGTGTCGTGCGAGGTCTGCGAGGCGTGCGTGGCGTGCTCCAGCACGCGGCGCATCAGGTACGCGGCGCGCTCGGGACCGGCGTGCGCGACGACGGCGTCCAGCGACTCCCGCCACTCGGCGGTCTCCTGCGGGTCGCGGTCCAGGAGCTGGTCGAGCTCGCTCGGACGGTTGCGTACGGGGCGGGGCATGGTGGCCACCTTCCGGACGGGACGGAGCGCGCGGGGGCGCGCACGGGGTGACGGGGCGGTGACGGGCCGGGGGTCTCCCGGGCCGGGAGCGGGGGCTCCGCGGGTCTTTCCCTGGTTGGCAGGACAGGGTTCGGCCCAGCGGTTTCGGACTGTACGCCTGCGATCGATGATCGATCAAAGGGTTTGGTGGAATTGGCATTCCGTGCCGCGAAAGTCGGCACGCGGTGCCGAGCCCACCCACCCACCCGTACTGCTCCGAGGGGTGCGCCACCCGGCGGCGCGAGGCCCGGCGGCGCGGCCCCGGGCGGCGCGGGGCGGCGCCGGCCGCGCGCGACTGCGGCTCGCGCCCTGGCCGTGCGGAGCCCGATGGCAATGCCCGACGCCGGAGCCCCACGTCAGAGCCCGGCGGCGCCGGAGCCCCGCGTCAGAGCCTGGCGGCGCCGGAGCCCCGCGTCAGAGGGCGAAGATTCTCGCCGCGTTGTCGTGGCAGACCGCGCGGAGCCATTCCGGGCCCAGGCCCGTGGACTCCAGTGCCCGCAGCGCCTCCCCGTACGTGTACGGGATGTTCGGGAAGTCCGTGCCGAGCAGCACGCGGTCGCCGAGGTCCGCCAGGCGTGGAAGGGCGCGGCGCGGGAAGGGCGCCGCCGCCTCGACGAAGGACGTGAACGCCATGGTCGTGTCGAGCATGACCCGCTCGTACCGTTCCGCCAGGGCGAGGAAGTCCTCGTACTCCGGCATGCCCAAGTGCGCGACGACCAGGGGCAGTCGGGGGTGCCGGTCGAGGAGCGTGGCGATCGGTCCGGGGCCGGTGAAGGGGCCCGGCGCGGGGCCCGACCCGCAGTGCGTCACCACCGGGACGTCCGCGTCGGACAGCAGCGCCCAGACTTCCTTCAGCGTCGGGTCGTTGGGGTCGTACGCGCCGACCTGGAGGTGGCTCTTGAAGACGCGCGCGCCCTGGTCCAGCGCGCGCCGCACGTCGTCGGCGGCGCTCGGCTCCGCGAAGAACGTCGCCGTGTGCAGGCAGTCCGGTGTGCGTGCGGCGAAGTCGGCGGCCCAGTCGTTGAGCCAGCGGGCCATGCCCGGCTTGTGCGGGTAGAGCATCGACGTGAAGGCCTTCACCCCGAACTCCCGCAGCAGCCGCAGGCGTTGCTCCTCCTCGTGCCGGTACGCGATCGGCCAGGGCTGTCCGACCAGCGGCCCGCCCGCGTCGAAGTAGGCCCACACCTTCGCCAGTACGCGTTGCGGCATGAAGTGCGTGTGTACGTCGATGAGCGAGTCCAGCCCCAGTGAGCGGCGGAACTCCCCGACCTCGTCCGGCATATGCACAGGCTAACCGCCGGAGCGGAGCGGCATTCCGCGCAGCTTCTGCTTCTGCACCTTGCCGGAGCCCGTGCGCGGCAGCGCGTCCAACTCGTCGTAGTGGAGGGGGACCTTGTACTTGGCGAGGCGCCCGGCGAGGAAGGAGCGCAGGTCGCCGGGGGAGACCCGCTCGCCCGGGCGCGGCGTGTAGAAGGCCCGCCCCACCTGCCCCCACTCCTCGTGCGGCACTCCCACGACCGCGCAGCCCGCGATCGCCGGATGTTCGAAGAGAACGGCCTCGATCTCGGCCGGATAGACGTTCTCCCCGCCCGAGATGTACATGTCCTTGACCCTGTCGACGATGGTGAAGTAGCCGTCCTCGTCGCGGGTCGCGACGTCGCCGGAGCGGAACCACCCGTCCTCCGTGAAGGCCGCCTCCGTCGCCTGCGGATCGTTCCAGTATCCGGGGGTGACGTTCGGGCCTTTGACGAGGACCTCGCCGCGCTCGCCCGGGGCGGCGTCCGCACCGTCGGCCCCCGCGAGGCGTACGTCGGCGAAGAAGACCGGCAGGCCCGCGGAGCCCGCCCGCTCAACGCTCTCAGCGGCCTCCAGGAACGTCGCACCCGGCGCGGTCTCCGTCAGCCCGTAGCCCTGGCAGAAGACCAGTCCGCGCTCCTGGTACGTACGGATCAGCGCCTCCGGGATCGGCGCGCCCCCGGACATCAGATTGCGCAGCGACGACAGGTCGGCGCCGGCCCAGCGCGGGGAGCGGGCGAACGCGGCGAACATCGTCGTCACCCCGAACATCCACGTGACGCGGTGCTCGGCTATCAGGTCGTAGCAGGCGTCCACGTCCCATGACGGCATGATCACGCTGCGGCCGCCCTTGAGGAACGTCGGCAGGAGGGTCTGGTTCAGGGCGGCGACATGGAAGAGCGGGGCGCTGATCAGCGTCACCTCGTCCGAGGCGATGTCGAGGCCGACCATCAGATTGAGCGTGTTCCAGACGATGTTGGCGTGGGTGAGCACCGCGCCCTTGGGCCGGCCCGTGGTACCCGAGGTGTAGAGGATGAAGGCCGGGGCGTCGCGGGCGACAGGGGTGTCGAGGGGAGTGGGGTCGCCGGCCGTGAGCAGGGGTTCGTACTCCTCCGGCGGGACGATCGCGGGCGGCCTCGTGGTGAGTTCGCCGGCCACTGCGGCGCACTCCGCGCCGTACACGAGCACCGACGCTCCCGAGTGGCCGAGTACGTAGTCGAGTTCGGACGCGGTCAGCCGGAAGTTGAGCGGTACGAAGACTCCGCCGAGCATGTGCGTGGCGAACATCGTCTCCGCGAACGCCGGGTGATTCGGGCCGAGATACGCCACGCGGTCGCCGTGCCCCACGCCCGCCTCCCGCAGCCGGGACGCCAGCCGGGTGCTGCGCTCGTGGACCTGCGAGTACGTCAGCTCGGCACCCTCGTACACGAACGCCGTAGCACCGGGCGAGAGTTGGGCCCGGCGCAGCGGCCACGAGCCGATGCCCTCGTTCTGGATCATCCTCAACTCCTCGCCAGGGGAGGGGAGTCGGAGCCGGCGGCCAATCTCCCCGGCCGCGGGGACGGCTGCGCTCCGTAGAGGTCCGTGTCACGGGTCTCGCCGAGCAGCAGGACGCTCACCACGGTCAGCGCGCAGAACCCCGCCACCACGGACGACACGGAGAGCGTGGCGCCGCCGCCGGACGCGCGCTGGATCTCCGCGAAGAGCAGCGGGGCCAGCCCCGCGCCCAGCCCGGCGAGCTGGTAGCCCAGTGAGGCGCCGGTGTAGCGGCTGCGGGTGCTGAACAGCTCGGCGTAGAGCGCCGCGAGCGGCCCGTACATCATCGGGTGGAAGACGGACTGGCCGAGCACCAGCGCCACGGTCAGCAGCAGCGGGCTCCCGGCGTCGGTCATCGGGAAGAGCGCGAAGGCGAAGACGCCCATGGCGACCGCGCCGGCGAGCACGACGGGCCGCCGGCCGAGCCGGTCCGACAGCGCGGAGAAGCCGATGATCCCGGGCACGGCGAGCGCTGAGGAGAGCGTCAGGGCGTTCAGCACGGTCTGCCGCGGGTGACCGGCCTGCACGCCGTGCGCGATGAGGTACGTCGTCAGCGTGCCCTGCGCCACGAAGGCCGCGAGGCCGACCGCGACGGCGAGCAGCAGACTGCGCGGGTGGTGCCGCAGCACGTCGAGCAGGGGGAGCCTGGCACCGTCCGCACCGTCCGCACCGTCCGCACGGATCTCACCGGCTTCCCTGCCCTCACCGGCCTCGGCGGCCTTACCGGCCTCGGCGCCCTCACCGCCTTCCGTGCCGCGCCCGGCGCCGCTCCCCGCGCGGGCCGCCGCGAAGACCGGCGTCTCCTGGACCCGCAGCCGTACGAACAGGCCCACCGCCAGCAGCACCACGCTCAGCAGGAACGGGACGCGCCAGCCCCACGCCAGGAACGCCTCCTCGCCGACCGCCGCGCCCGTCCCGGTCAGTGCCGCGGTGGACAGCACCATGCCGAAGGGCGCCCCCGCGTTGGTGAAGCTCGCCCACAGCCCGCGCCGCGACCTCGCGTGCTCGGCGGACATCAGCACCGCGCCGCCCCACTCGCCGCCGACCGCGAAGGCGCAGCAGCACCAGCATGACCGCCGCCCAGCTGCCGATCTGCGCGTACGTCGGGAGCACGCCGATGAGGAAGCTGACCGTGCCCATCAGCGTCATCGTCGTCACCAGCATCCGCTTGCGGCCGAGCCGGTCGCCGAAGTGCCCGAAGACCACGCCGCCGAGGGGACGTGCCAGATAGCCCGCGGCGAACGTGCCGAAGCTGGCGACGGTACCGGCGAGAGGATCGAGGCCGGTGAAGAAGACCTTGCCGAAGACGAGGGCGGAGGCGGTGGCGTAGAGGAGGAAGTCGTAGTACTCGATGACGCTGCCGACGAAGCCCGCGGTCACCGCGCGGCGCAACTGGGCACCGCCGCCGGGGAGTTCGCCCTCGCTGCGCGCTGATGCGGTGCCGGCCATGACTGGCCTCCCATGAAGGTGGGTTACGGGGTGCCGGGGGGCGCCGGCTTCGTGAGGCCGAGCAGCCGCGCCGCGTTCTCCTTGAGGATCCTCGGACGCACCTCGGGCTTGATGTCGAGCCCTTCGAAGTCGGAGAGCCAGCGGTCGGGAGTGATGACCGGGTAGTCCGAGCCGAAGAGGACCTTGTCCTTGAGCAGGCTGTTGGCGTACTTCACCAGCTGGGGCGGGAAGTACTTCGGGGACCAGCCGGAGAGGTCGATGTGCACGTACGGCTTGTGCGTCGCGACGGCCAGCGCCTCGTCCTGCCACGGGAAGGACGGGTGGGCGAGGATGATGCGCAACTCGGGGAAGTCCACGGCCACTTCGTCGACGAGCATCGGATTGCTGTACTTCAGCCGTATCCCGCCGCCGCCCGGCACGCCGGCGCCGATGCCGGTCTGGCCCGTGTGGAAGACGGCTGGCACCCCCAGCTCCTCGATCGCCTCGTAGAGCGGATACGCCATGCGGTCGTCCGGGGAGAAGGCCTGGATGCTCGGGTGGAACTTGAAGCCCCGCACGCCGTGTTCGCGTACGAGCCGGCGCGCCTCGCGCACCCCCGCCCTTCCCTTCCACGGGTCGACGCTCGCGAAGGGGATCAGCACGTCCGCGTGGAGTGCGCAGGTCTCGGCGATCTCCTCGTTGGAGATGCGGGGGTGCCCGGTGGCGTGCTCAGCGTCGACGGTGAAGACGACTGCGGCCATGTGCCGTTCGCGGTAGTGGGCCGCCATCTGCCCGATGGTGGGCTGCCGTTCGGTGTGCGACTTGAAGAACTCGGCGGAGGCGCCGAGGAGTTCCGGGCTCAGCGAGCCGTGCCCGTCGGCGGAGACCTCGGCGTGGGTGTGCACGTCGATCGCCGTCAACGCGTCGACGTCGATGGAGAGTTCGCGGGGTCCCGCAGCGCCGGTCACGGATGCTCCATGCGCTTCGTCCCCGGCCGTCCGCCGCCGTGGACGGAACCGGTGACGGAGTCGGTGACGGAGCCGGGGACGGGGGATGCCGTTACGGACAGGTCCATGAGCACGTACCTCTCTCGGCCGCTGCGTCCGTACGCCAGGAAAGTACGGCCGTTCCGAGACGCCCGTCAACAATGTGCACAACATCGGTCGTCGGGGCTACGCTCGTCCGCGTGACGCCCAGCAGCGACGGCCCAGGGGAGCGCGCACCCGGACCCGCGGTGCGCCCGCAGTCGCTCATGTTCAGCTTCTTCGGCATCCACGTGCTGGGCCGCGGCACGGGCGTCTACTCCGGCAGCATCATCGACGTCCTCGCCCGCGCCGGCGTCGGCGAGGAGACCGTGCGCTCGACCCTCGCCCGCATGGCCAAGCGGAAGCTGCTCGTACGCCGGCGGCAGGGCCGCAAGGTGTACTTCGGGCTCACTCGGCACGCCGAGGACGTGCTCCAGGACGGGCACCGCCGTATCTGGGAGACCGGCGCCGTCAACCGCGACCGCGACGGCACCTGGACCCTCGTCGGCTTCTCCCTGCCCGACAGCCGCCGCCGCGAACGCCACGACCTCCGCTCCCGCCTGGTCTGGGAAGGCTTCGGCCGGTTGCAGAGCGGGCTGTGGATCGCGCCGGGCGAGAAGGACGCGGCGGCCGTCGTCGCGCCGCTCGGCCTGGACGAGCACGTCACCGTGCTGAAGGCGCAGGCGCTCAAGCCCACCGAAGCCGCCGACCTCGTGCGCAAGGCCTTCGACACCGCGTCGATCGCCGAGGGCTACCGCGCCTTCCTCCACCGCTGGGACACCGCGCCCGGCGCCCCGCTTCCGTCCGCGCCCGACGACCTGACGCGGCAGCTGACGCTCCACACCGACTGGCTCCGCCTCGTACGGCAGGACCCGCACCTGCCGGCCGAACACCTGCCGAGAGACTGGCCCGCGATCCGCGCGGAGACCTGCTTCCGCACCCTGGCCCGCGGTTACGAACCGGCCGCGGCCCGCCTCGCGGACGAGGCGCTGGACGTCCTGCCGCTGACCTGAGCGGCCACAGGTGCCCGACCTGACCTGGCTGATTCCCTGGTCCCCTGGTCCCGCCGGACTGAGGCCGAGGTATCAGGAGCGATCGAAAAGAGTGACCACGCTCTGCGGTGCTTCCCGGCCGAAGAAGATCCCGAGGTTCCGCGCCGAGCGGGCGGCGGCGTCGCCACCGCGCGGGAACAGCCGCTCCTCGTAGGCGCTGAGCGCGACCTCGATATCGGGTCGCTCGACCAGCTCGCCCGCCAGGTCCGCGCCGTCGTACATGGCGAGGTTCGCACCCTCGCCGGCGAAGGGCGACATCAGATGCGCGGCGTCGCCGACGAGCGTCACACCGGGTGTCCTGTCCCAACTGAGCCCGGCGGGAAGGGCGTAGACGGGCCGAAGCCACGGCTCCGCGTCGCTCTGTGTCACGAAGGCGGTGAGCAGCGGCGACCAGCCGTCGAACTCCTCGGCAAGTCGACGCAGGCCCGCGGACGGATCGCCGAAGTCGATCGAACTCACCCACTCCTCGGGCTTGTTCAGCGCCACGTATCCGCGCACGTGCCCGTCGGCGTAGCGATGGGCGATGATCCCTTTGCCCGGCGCGACCGCCATCAGCGTGCCGCTGCCGATCGCGGTCACGCTCGCCCGATGGTCCTGGGCGCCCGAGCCGAGGGCGATCTCGATGAAGCAGGTCCCGCTGTAGACAGGCTCGGCGGGGGTGAGCAGCGGACGCACCTTCGACCAGGCACCGTCCGCGCCGATGACGATGTCGGCGTGCGCGGCGGAACCTTCCGCGAACGTGAGGTCGTAGCCGCCCTCCACGCGGTGCCGGACCGAGGCGAGCCTGTGACCCCACCTGATCGTCCCGGGCGCCAGCGAGTCGATGAGCAGGCGCCGCAGTTCGCCACGATCCACCTCCGGACGGGCCGAACCGGGGTCCGCGGGCATGTCGAACAGGATCGTGCCGTGGCGGTCGACCACGCGCTTGGCGTCCTCGCCAGGCCGGACCAGAGTGAGGAACTCGTCGTACAGACCGGCTGCGCGCAGCGCGACCTGCCCGGTTTCCACGTGAATGTCGAGCAGGCCGCCTTGCGCACGGGTCGTCGCCGAAGCCTCGGCCTCGTAGATCGTCGCGGCGACGCCGTGGGCCTGAAGCACCCGCGCGAGCGTCAGCCCGCCCAGTCCCGCTCCGACGACGGCGATGGTCTTCCGCATGCTGCGCTCCTCTGTCGCGCCGGCACGCGCCGGCGATGGTCAGCGCCGAAAGCGGACGGGATGCCCGGTCTCGGCAAGGAGACGCTCACCGACCAGAACCATCTGCATCGATGTACGAGCGATGTCCGGCGGGCGGACCCGCGGACATCGTTTTTCGCGACCTCGTGACTATAGCGAGGCATCCGCCTCGACATCCGCCTCGGCCTCGGCCTCGACCTCGGTCTCGACCGGCTCGGCGGTGCTGTCGGAAAGATGCGCTGAGCGCTGGGTGCTGAACGCCCGAGCAGCTCAGGCGCCGCAGCCGGCGGGGGCCGGGAGCCGGGGGCTAGGCCGCGCCGGAGCCCGCCGGGCGGTCCGCGGCGCCGTCCGCCCGCGGTGCCGGCGCGCAGCCCAGCACATGCGCCTTGACCAGCTCCGCGATGCGCGGGTCGCGCCGGCCGAAGGCCTCCATGACCGCCTCGTGCTCCTCCGCGTACGACTGCTGCACGGTCCCCAGCCAGCGGATCGACAGCGCCGTCCACACCTCGATGCCCAGTGACTCCCAGGTGTGCAGCAGCACGCTGTTGCCCGAGGCCCGCACCAGCTCCCGGTGGAAGGCGACCGTGTGCCGCACCTGCGCCTCGCCGTCTCCGGTGCGGTCCGCCTCGTACAGCGCCGCCACATGCGGACGCAGCGCGGACGCGTCGCCCGCGAGGCGCGGAGCGGACAGCTCGGCGGCGATCTGCTCCAGCCCGGCACGCACCGGATAGATCTCCTCCAGATCGGCCGCCGACAACTCCCGCACCCTTACGCCCTTGTTGGTGGCCGACTCGATCAGGCGCAGCGTCTCCAGCTCCCGCAGCGCCTCCCTCACGGGCGTCTGGCTGACCTCCAGCTCCACGGCGATCCGCCGCTCCACGATCCGCTCGCCGGGCTTCCACCGGCCGTTGACGATGCCGTCCACGATGTGCTCGCGGATCTGCTCACGCAGCGAGTGGGCGGCGAGCGGCCGGGACGGGGACGGGGTCGAGGTCACGGGCGCGGCTTCCTTCCTTGGCACGTTCGCGGGGCCGGTGCCTCGAACGATACGGCCCCGCAGGTTACGGACGCCTCCGCGGGGAGCCACGATCCGTGAGGGGTTCCTCACGGAGCCCAGCCGACGGCGGCCACGACGTCATGCGCGACATCGACGACGGAGCGCCCGTCGGTCACGACCCGCACGGTGCCCGCGGGTGCGCGCTCGTCCAGGAGCGGCCCCTTGCGGAGGCTGCTCCGCAGCCCGTCCGCCAGCTCCGATCCGCGTTCGCGCTCCATCAGCCGGGCGCGGGCCGTGCCCGCGGACGCCGTAAGTAACACGCGGACGATGCGTACGCCGGCGCCCATCGCGCGCTGGAAGACGGGTCCGGTCTCCGGCATGACGCTGAGGGTGTTGGTGTAGATCAGGCGAGTGCAGCCGAGCTCCGCGTAGTTGGCCCACACGGCTGTGAGGTTGCGCTCGACGATCCCCGTACGGTGCGGGTCCCCGGCCGGGGCGGGATGCACGTGCCCCATCAGGTCCCCTTCGATGAGGGCGTGCCGGACCCCGGCGGCACGGAGCCGCGCCGAAACCTCCAGCGCCACGGTCGACTTGCCGACGCCGGAACGGCCTCCGATGAGCAGTGCCTCAGCGTTCTCCACGACAGCAGCATGCCTCTGGACGCGGAAGCGCCGCGAGGCCGCCGTCACCTTCGAAGAGCAGCCGGGCCCCGTGCGGGCGCGTTCCGCAGCACGGGCCTGCGCCCGGGTCCTAGACCAGTGGCTGGCGGACCGCTCCCGTGAGCAGTGGCCGTTCGAGCACGTCACGGGTGAACACCACCCCGGTTATCGCCGCGGCCAGTGCGAACGACGTCGCGACGGGGTCGTCGAGGCACATCTCCTCGCTGCCGGGGTCGAGGCCGGTCTCGCGCATCACGGCGTTCAGCCCGTCAGGCGCGCTGCCCTGCCGGTAGCCGGGAACGTGCGAGTCGAAGCATGTGACGACGCTGCCGCCCACCGCGTACACGAAGCAGTGCTCCGCGTAGTCGTGGCGCGTGACGGCGACCATCTCGCAGTCCGCGGAGAGCCGTTCGGCGACGTCCGGGAGCGTGGCCTCCCAGCCGCACAGCTCCACGGCCGCGGTCCACTCGCCTGTCCGCATCGCACCGACGAACCCGCCGCCGTCGCCCGCCCGTTCGCAGAGCGTCCCGAGGGTCGGCGGGCGGCCGTGAGGCCCGTGGCCGCCGTCGGGTTCGCCGGAGGGGGCGGCGCCGAAGCGGCGCAGCACCTCGGCGGGGCCGAGGCCGTGGAAGAAGGAGACGCTGAAGATCCCGCCCAGCGGGCAGCGCCCTTCAGCGGCGTCCAGCCAGCGGAGGTCTTCCAGGGGATCGCTCACCATGCCTTCTCAGCCCTCCTCGTACTTCTCGTCTCCCGACGCGAGTCGCTCGTACCGACACGACGCGACGCGACGGGCGCATCTCCTGCCGATGCGATGCGACGCGTCTCGACGCGTCTCGACCCGTCTCGTCTCATCTCGACTCGTCCCATGCACTCGCATGCTTGCAGGAGGCACTGACAAGATCGCGGCCATGACCGCGCGAGCCGGGCGGCCCGGCCCGAACTCGCCGCTGTGACCTGCATGTTGAGCGTCTGCCTTCAACACCGTGGCAGCGGCCGGTTTTCTGGGTCACAGTCCTTGGCGTGCCGGGCGCACCTCCGTCCGGGCACCGGGGGACAGCAAGGAGGGTGCGGACGCGTTCCGCGCCTGCCTCTGCGCGGACGGCCGCAGACCGGGAACGGCAGCTAACACCGGTGCGGCCGCCGAACAGTGCCCCCGCCTGCCCGCAACCGCAGGCGGGGGCCTTGCTGAACGTACGGACGGGAGTTCGCGCCAGGGACGTACGCGGCTCCCGCGCCTGTGCCCGTGGCTCCCGCAACCGCGCACCTCGCGCCCGCGGCCCTCGCGCCTGCGGCCCTCGCGCCCGCGGCTCCCGTGCCCCGCGGCCCTCGCCCCCAAGGGCCCCCGCTCACCCGCGCTCCGCGTCCTCCGCCCGCTGCTGCCGCAGCAACGCCCCGCCCGCCGGGCTGAGTTGGTGGAAGACGCTGTTGGCGTGCCGGTGGCTGACGATGAGGCCCGCGTCGCGGAGCACGGCGGTGTGCTGGCTCGCCGCGGAGGGCGAGATGCCGACGCGGCGGGCGAGTTCGCTGGTGTTGGGGATGTTCGCCGCCGCCCGCAGCACCGCCGCGCGCGTCGCGCCCAGCAGCCGGTCGAGCGCGTCCGCCGAGGGGGACGCCTCCTCTGCGCCGCCCGCGCCCGCGGACATTCCCGCGCCCGCGGACATCCAGTGCGGGTCGTGGTCCAGCGGATAGAGCACCGTGGGCGGCAGTTCGGGATCCGCCAGCGGCACAGGGCGGTTCCACAGGAACTGCGACGGCACCAGCAGAAGGCCACGCCCGCGCAGGTGCAGATCCCGGTCCACGGGGTGCGAGGGAATCTCCAGTACGGGCGGTCTCCAGCGCATCGCGGGACGGAAGCTCGCCAACAGGCCCTGCGCACCGCCCACTCCGCCCGTGTGCAGCGCCCGTGTGCGCACCGCGCGGTCGGCCGCGGCCCGCCGCCGTATCGCCGGCCAGTACGGCGTCAGCGCCCGCTCGTGATAGCCGGAGATCATCTCCCCGAGCCGTCTGCGCGCGTGCGGAGAACGGTCGGTGAGGTCCTGCGCCCACCCCGGGGCGCCCACCCGCTCGTGCAGGATGCCCAGTTCGTGGGAGATGCGCTCGCGCGGTGTGGCGACGACGGCCTCGATGCCCTCCTCCAGGCCCAGCAGACCCTCGGGCGGCGTGAGGAAGTCGGGGAAGTAGCTGGCGTCGGGCACGAGCGGCAGCAGTTGCCGCACCTCGTCCGTGCGGGCGTGGCGGCGCAGTTCGCCCCGTACGCGCCGCCGCCACTCGGCGAAGGGGAGCCGCCCGTACCGTGCGCGCAGCATGTGCAGGCTGAAGACCGTCTCCCACAGCGGATCGGGGTTCTCCGCTACCTGTGTACGCGCGAGATCCGTGCCGGTGAAGTGGATGCGCAGCATGCGGTGCTCTCCGGGGGCTGTGCCGGGGCTCCGATCGTACGCGCGGCCCGGCGGCCCGCGTCGCACGGTCCCCGCATACGGCGGCGGCCCCGCGCGGAGCAGCCGTGGCTGTCCGTGCGGGGCCGCTGTGAGACCTTCGCCGAGGCCTTCGCCGGGCGGGTCAGAGACCCAGTTCGCCCTCGAACTCCCCTGCTTCCAGGCGGGCCTTGACGTCGCTGAGGTAGCGGGCGGCGTCCGCGCCGTCGACCAGCTGGTGGTCGTAGGAGAGCGTCAGATACACCATGTCGCGGATGGCGATGGTCTGGCCCAGCTCCGGGTGCTCGATGACCATCGGACGGCGCACGGTGGCGCCGATGCCCAGCTCCGCGACCTGCGGGTAGTTCACGATCACCGTGTCGAACAGCGCACCGCGCGAACCGGTGTTGCTGATCGTGAACGTGCCGCCGGACATGTCGTCCGGGCCCAGACCGCCCTCGCGCACCTTCTTCGCCAGCTCGGCCGTCTTACGGGCGAGCCCCGCGAGGTTGAGGTTCCCGGCCTCCTTGATGACCGGGACCATCAGGCCCTTCTCGGAGTCCACCGCGATGCCGATGTTCTCGACGTCGTGGTAGGTGATCGTGCCGTCGTCGTTGAGCCGCGCGTTGACGGACGGGTGCGCCTTGAGCGCCTCCGCCGCGGCCTGCACGAAGAACGGCATGGGGGAGAGCTTGACGCCCTCGCGCGCCGCGAAGGAGTCCTTCGCGCGGGCCCGCAGCCGCATCACGCGCGTGACGTCGACCTCGACCACCGTCGACAACTGCGCCTGGTTGTGCAGCGCCTTCATCATGTTCTCGGCGATGACCTTGCGGATGCGCGGCATCTTGACGGTCTGGCCGCGCAGCGGAGAGGGCTCCAGCTTCGGCGACTTGGGGCCCGTCGCGGCGGGGGCGCCGGCCGCGGCGGCAGGGGCGGCCTGTGCGGCGGACCTGGCAGCCTCGGCCGCGGCGGTGACGTCCTGCTTGCGGATACGGCCGCCGACGCCGGTGCCCTTCACGGTGCTCAGGTCCACGCCCTGCTCGGTGGCGAGCTTGCGTACGAGCGGGGTGACGTATGCGCCGTCGGACTCGCTCACCGCGGCAGCCGCCGGGGCAGCCGGAGCCGCGGGGGCGGACGGTGCGGGAGCCGCCGGTGCGGGGGCCGGTGCCGCCTGCGGAGCCGGGGCGGGCTCGGCGGGCTTGGCCGCCGGCGCCGGCTGTGGGGCGGGCTGCGGCGTGGGCTGAGGCTGCGGCGCGGGAGCCTGCTGGGGCTCGGGCTGTGCGGGCGCCGGCGTGGGAGCAGCCGCGGGGGCGGCACCTGCCGCACCGATCACGGCCAGCTTCGAACCGACCTCGGCCGTCTCGTCCTCGTTGACCACGATCTCCAGCAGGGTGCCCGCGGCGGGGGCCGGAATCTCGGTGTCGACCTTGTCCGTGGAGACCTCGAGGAGCGGCTCGTCCGCCTGGACCTCCTCGCCGACCTGCTTCAGCCAGCGCGTCACGGTGCCCTCGGTGACGGACTCGCCCAGCGCGGGAAGGACGACGTCCGTGCCCTCCGCCGAGCCGCCGCCACCGCCGCCCGCGGGAGCCGCGGCCGCCGCGGGCTCCGGCTGCGGTTGTGGCTGCGCCTGCGCGGGCTCGGGCTCCGCTGCCGGCTGGGGCTGTGCGGCCGGTGCCTCGGCGGCCGCGGCCGGTGCGCCCCCGTCGTCGATGACGGCCAGCTCGGCGCCGACCTCGACGGTCTCGTCCTCGGCGACCTTGATGGAGGAGAGCGTGCCGGCGGCGGGGGCCGGGATCTCGGTGTCGACCTTGTCTGTGGAGACCTCGAGCAGCGGCTCGTCGGCCTCCACTTGCTCACCCTCGGCTTTCAGCCAGCGGGTGACGGTGCCCTCGGTGACGCTCTCGCCGAGCGCCGGCAGGGTTACGGAAACCGCCATGGTTTCGGTTGCTCCTAACGGAATGGTGCGGATGCGGGTAGCGCCCGGACTCTTCCCCTGGGGCGCCGCGGGTGGTGACCCCGGCTGCGGCGCCGTCGCGGGGAGGCCCCAAGGTCAGTCGTGGGAATGCAGCGGCTTGCCCGCGAGGGCCAAGTGGGCCTCGCCGAGCGCCTCGCTCTGCGTCGGGTGTGCGTGGATGAGCTGCGCGACCTCGGCCGGCAGCGCTTCCCAGTTGTAGATGAGCTGAGCCTCGCCCACCTGCTCGCCCATCCGGTCACCGACCATGTGGACGCCGACCACGGCACCATCGCGGACCTGGACCAGCTTGATCTCGCCCGTGGTGTTGAGGATCTTGCTCCTGCCGTTGCCGGCCAGGTTGTACTTGAGGGTGACGACCTTGTCGGCCCCGTAGACCTCCTTGGCCTGCTCCTCGGTGACGCCGACGGAGGCGACCTCCGGGTGGCAGTACGTCACGCGCGGCACGCCGTCGTAGTCCACCGGGACCGGGTTCAGCCCGGCGAGCCGCTCCGCGACGAGGATGCCCTCGGCGAAGCCGACGTGTGCGAGCTGGAGCGTGGGGATGAGGTCGCCGACCGCGGAGATCGTCGGCACGTTCGTACGGCAGTACTCGTCGGCGAGGACGAAGCCGCGGTCCATGGCGACGCCGGCCTCCTCGTAACCGAGGCCCTGGGAGACGGGGCCGCGGCCGATGGCGACGAGCAGCACCTCCGCCTCGTACTCCTTGCCGTTGGCGAGGGTGACCTTGACGCTGTCGTTGGTGTACTCGGCCTTCTCGAAGAAGGAGCCCAACGAGAAGCCGATGCCGCGCTTGCGGAAGGCGCGCTCCAGCAGCTTCGAGCTGTTCTCGTCCTCGGCAGGGACGAGGTGCGGAAGGCCCTCGACGATGGTGACGTCCGTGCCGAACGACTTCCAGGCGGAGGCGAATTCGACGCCGATGACGCCGCCGCCCAGGATGATGGCGGACTTCGGGACCCGGTCCAGGACGAGACCGTGGTCGGAGGAGATGATGCGGTTCCCGTCGATCTCCAGGCCGGGCAGCGTCTTGGGCACCGAGCCCGTGGCGAGCAGGATGTGCCGGCCCTCGTAGCGCTGGCCGTTGACGTCGACGGAGGTGGGGGAGGACAGCCGGCCCTCGCCCTCGACGTACGTGATCTTGCGCGAGGCGACGAGACCCTGAAGCCCCTTGTACAGCCCCGAGACCACGCCGTCCTTGTACTTGTGCACCCCGGCCATGTCGATGCCCTCGAAGGTGCTCTTCACGCCGAACTTCTCGCCCTCGCGGGCCTGGTCGGCCAGCTCGCCGGCGTGCAGCAGAGCCTTGGTGGGGATGCAGCCCCGGTGCAGACAGGTGCCGCCCAGCTTGTCCTTCTCGATCAGGGCGACGTCCAGACCCAGCTGCGCCCCGCGCAGGGCAGCGGCATACCCGCCGCTACCGCCGCCGAGGATCACTAGGTCGAAAACGGTGCTGGCGTCGTTCGCCACGTCACGTCCTCCATGCATGGGTACGCCGGTGCCGGTCTGCTGTAAGACCGGGCGGCTGTGTTGCGGCCGCTGTTCTGCTGGCCCTGGACTCGGCTCGGTGAAGCCGTGCTGGGGCCCTGTCCTGCCGGGGACCCATCTTCGCACTTGTCGGCGGACAGCGGGACGCGGGGCCGAGTACCCGGCGGTACGGCCACGATCGCTTTCGGTGAACTCGGCCGTACCGTCGGGAGACTGGCTGACGTACCTCTCATGAGGGACGGAAAGTGTGACGCTGCTCACGGGGCGGCGCCGTGCGGTGCGACGACGCGTGCGCGGGCCCGGCCGGGCCCGCGCGGAGCGCCCGGAGCGCCCGGGCCCGGAGCTCCCGAGCCGCCCGGACGCGGGGGCCCGGGGTCGCGGGCGGCTCAGGAATGCGGATCGGTCAGGGAAGCGGGCGGATCAGGAACGCTGAGTGCTCAGGAACGCTGAGTGCTCAGGGAAGCTCGCCCGCCGCCGCGCGCTCCGCGAGACGCACCAGGGTGCGCACCCCGGAGCCGGTGCCGCCCTTGGGGGTGTAGCCGAAGGGACCCGACTCGTTGAACGCCGGTCCCGCGATGTCGAGATGCGCCCAGAGAACGTCATCGTCGACGAACTCCTTGAGGAACAGGCCCGCCACGAGCCCGCCGCCCGGCCGCTCGCCGATGTTGGAGATGTCGGCGACGGGCGAATCCATGCCCTTGCGCAGATGCGTCGGCATGGGCATCGGCCAGGACGCCTCGCCCGCCTCCTCGGCCAGTTCGTGCACGGTCGTACGGAAGTCGTCGTCGTTGCTGAGGACTCCGAAGGTGCGGTTCCCGAGCGCCAGCACCATCGCGCCGGTGAGGGTGGCCACGTCGACGATCGCGTCGGGGGACTCCTCGCCCGCGCGGGTCAGGGCGTCCGCGAGCACCAGCCGCCCCTCGGCGTCGGTGTTGAGGACCTCGACGGTCTTGCCGCTGTACATGCTGAGCACGTCACCCGGACGTGTGGCCTTCCCGGAGGGCATGTTCTCCGCGAGGGCCAGCCAGCCCGTCACGTTGACCCGCAGACCGAGACGGCCGGCCGAGACGACCGCGGCCAGCACGGCGGCGGCACCGCTCATGTCGCACTTCATCGTCTCGTTGTGGCCCACGGGCTTCAGCGAGATGCCGCCCGAGTCGTACGTGATGCCCTTGCCGACGAGCGCGACGGTCTTCTTCGCCTTGGGGTGAGTGTGCGCGATCCGCACCAGCCGGGGCGGGTTCTCCGAGCCCTGGCCGACGCCGAGGATGCCGCCGTAGCCGCCCTTGGCGAGCGCAGCCTCGTCCAAGACCTCGATGTCCAGGCTGTGCTGCTTCGCGGCGTCGCGCGCGCGGTCGGCGAAGACGGCCGGAGTCAGGTCGTTGGAAGGGGTGTTGATCAGGTCGCGGGCGCGTGCGACCTCGGCGGCGAGGACCTCGGCACGGTCCGCCGCGGCCTTGTGCTCCTTGTCCCGCGGCTTCGCGCCGACGACCGTGACCTCGGCGAGCGGCGCCCGCGAGCCGTCCTTCGCCTTGGACTTGTCCGCGTCCTTGCCGCCGCGCTTAGCGGTCTTCCTGCCGCCGCCGGTGCCGACGCCGTCCTCCTCGGAACTGCGGTACGAGGTGAAGGAGTACGCGCCGAGCAGCGCCCCCTCCGTCACGGCCGCCACCGCCGTCGCGTCGTCGACCGGCAGCGCGAACGCGGCCTTCTTCGTGCCGGCCAGCGCGCGGGCGGCGGTGCCCGCGGCGCGGCGCAGCGTCTCCGTGTCGTAGGACTCGTGCTTCCCGGGTGCCTCGCCCAGGCCCACGACCAGCACCACCGGCGCCTTGATCCCGGCGGACGGCGCCGGGATCTTCGTGGTCTCGCCCTCGCTGCCGCCCGCGCCGAGCGCGTCAAGGGTCGCGGCCAGCTTCCCGCCGTACGCCTTGTCCACGGCTTCGCCGCCGGGAGCGACCACGGGGCCCTTGGCGCCCTTGGCGACGCCGATCACGACGACGTCCGCGCGCTGGGCCGTGGCGGACGAGGTGCTGAGAGTCAGAGCAGACACGGTGAGAGGGACCTTCTTCCTATTCGGACACCGGAACGCGGACCGCCGGATTCGGGTGAGCGGCTTCCGGCACATCGGGCATCGTATGCCCGCGCAGAACGTGGTATGCGGAGACCATACGCTCACCGCCGCCCCCCAACGCCGGGCCGGGGCACGGGCGATGACGCGGCGGGACGGCGCGCGACGGGGTGCCGCGGGGCGTGGACGCGGCGGGGGAGCGGCCCGCGCGGAGGGGTCCCGTAGCGGACTTGGCCTCAGCCGAAGGCCAGCACCACCAGGGCCGCGGTCGCCGCGCACTCCGCGAGCGCGCCGAAGACGTCACCGGTGACGCCGCCGAAGCGGCGGCGGCAGTGCTGCGACAGCAGTTCGGCGGCGGCGAGTCCGAGCACCACGGCGAAGAGGTACGAGACGGCGCCGAAGACCGGGTTCCACCAGTTGACGAGCGCCCCGGCGAGCGCGCTCACCACGGCGACACCGGCGGCGACGATCGCCGCCGTACGTACGGGAACCGTGCCCGCGACCAGGGCGCCCAGCCCCTCGGTGCGGGCGGCCGCGACGTCCGAGCGCGCCGCGAGCGTGATCGCCGTACGCGCGGTGACGGCGGCGACGACGACGGCGAGCGCGCCGTGCGGCCAACCCCCTTCGCTGTACAGCTCGTTGACGACGGCGACCTGCGCCAGGAGCGTCAGTACGAGCGTGAGCACGCCGAACGGGCCGATGTCCGACCGCTTCATGATCCGCAGGGCCTCGCCGGCCGGCTTGGCGCTGCCCAGACCGTCGGCGACGTCGGCGAGACCGTCCAGGTGCAGCGCCCGCGTCAGCACGGCGGGCACGGCCACCGAGACGACCGCGGCGAGCAGCGCGGACGTGCCGAGCAGCAGCGCCAGCAGGCCCGCGGCGGCGGCCGCCAGCCCGACGAGCAGGCCCGCCAGGGGGGCCCACTCCATGCCGCGGCGGGCGGACTCGCGGTCCCAGCGCGGGACGTCGACGGGGAGGACGGTGAGCGTGCCGAGCGCGAACCGGATGCCGTCCTCGGCCGAAGAGCCGTTGGACCCGGGGGAGTTGGGGGTTTTCGAAGACTTCGAGGACTTCGAGGACTTCGAGGACTCGGAGGACTCGGAGGACTTGGCAGACTCGGAGGACTCGGCCGTGTCGGCGGGCTCGGCGGTGCCGGACGGCTCGCCGGATTCGTCGGTGTCGGCCTTGGCGGACGGGCCGGACGTGGATGCTCCGAACTCCTTGGGCCCGGGCTCCTCGCCCGAGCCACTGGAGTCGCCCAACTCGCCCGACCCACGCGGACCGCGCGACCCGCGCGGCGCCGCGTCCCGCGTGCCCTCGGTCTCGCGGTGCGAACGCGCCGGCCCCGCGGCCCGGCCGGACTCGTCGGGGCCGTCGGGCTGTCGGGGCCCTTCCGGTGGAGTGGAGTTCATCGGGGCGCAGGCTAGCGCTTCACGCTCCGCACCGGCACCGGCCGTGCGCCGCCCGCTGCGAACTGCCTGGCCGCGCGGTGAAAGCGAGGCACGGAAACAGCGAGGCACGGAAACACGGAAACGGGCGGACCGGCGGTGGCGGCGATCCCGCCCCGGGCACCGGCACCCGCACCCGCATGGCCGGGTATCAAGTCGCGTCAAGCGCGGGCGAGTTGGCCGCCCCGTCCTCGCCGCCGGAACCGTCCTCGTCCTCGCCGCTCTCGCCGTCCGCCGCCTCGTCCTCCCGTACGGGCAGCTCCGCCGCGAGCTCCGCCGCCGCCTGCACCAGCGGCAGGGCGAGCAGTGCTCCCGTACCGCCGCCGACCTCGACGCGCTGCTCCAGCAGCGGGTCGAGCGACATGCGGTCGAGCGCCTTGGCCTGCGCGGGCTCGCTGCCCGCGTGCCCGGCCACCCACCAGTCGGGCGCACGGAAGGCGACCCGCTGCGCGACGAGCGCGCACGCCGCCGAGACGACGCCGTCGAGGATCACGGGCGTACGCCGCACCGCGGACTGGAGCAGGAACCCGGTCGCCGCCGTGAGGTCCGCGCCCCCCACCGCCGCCAGCAGCTCCAGCTGATCGCCCAGCGCGGCACGGGCGCGGCGCAGCCCGTCCCTGATCGCCGCGCACTTGCGCATCCACGTCAGGTCGTCGATCTCGCCGCCGCCCCTGCCGGTGACCACCGAGGCGTCGGTGCCGCACAGCGCGGCGATCAGCGTGCCCGCCGCGGTGGTGCCGCCGACGGACAGATCGCCCAGTACGACGAGGTCGGTGCCTGCGTCGGCCTCCTCGTCCGCGACGGCCATGCCCGCGCGGAACGCCGCTTCCGCCTCCTCCGCCGTCAGCGAGTCCTCCCTGTCGAGGCGGCCCGAGGAGCGCCGCACGCGGTGCCGCGTCAACTCGTCCGGGAACTCCGACGGATCGCAGTCGAGCCCCATGTCCACGACCCTGACCGGGACTTGGAGACGGCGCGCGAGGATCGCCGCAGGTGTGGTGCCCTCCAGCGTCTCCCGTACGAGCGTGTGCGCGGTGCCCGCCGGGCGGGCGGAGACCTCCAGCGAGGCCACCCCGTGGTCGCCCGCGAAGACGACGAGCCGGGGCTGCCGTACCGGTGCGACGGGCAGCCGCCCCTGAGCCGCCGTCAGCCACTCGCCCAACTCGTCGAGCCTGCCCAGCGCTTCCGGCGGCAGGCCGGTCCGCGCCCTCCGCTCCTCGGCGTCCCGGCGCAGACCGCCGTGCGGGCGCTCGATGAGGTCGGAGAAGTCGTCCAGGTCCAGGGTGCGGTCAGTCATGTTGGCGAAGCGTACGGGACGAGTACGCGGCATACGGCGGGCCCTGCTGCGAGGTCCCGCGCGCTGCGGCGCCCTACGGCTCCGGCCGCCGCGACGGACGCTCCGCGTCACCCCCGCAGCGGCTGCGCGACACCGGCCGTGACCAGCAGCACGTGCTCGCACTCGGCCGCGAACTCCGCGTTCAGACGGCCCAGTTCGTCGCGGAAGCGGCGGCCCGACGCGGTCTCCGGGACGATGCCCGAGCCGACCTCGTTGCTCACCGCCACCACGGTGCGCCGGGTACGGCGCAGCGCGTCCACCAGCGCCGAGACCCGCTCCCGCAGCATCCGCGCGCCGACCGAGGCCCATCGTGAGCCGTCCCAGGCCCCGACGGAGTCCATCGCGTCCGTCAGCCACAGCGCGAGGCAGTCGATGAGCAGCGGCGGGCCCGGCGCCTCCAGCAGCGGGACCAGGTCGCAGGTCTCTTCCGTACGCCACGACGCCGGGCGCCGCTCCTTGTGCGCGCCGACGCGCGCCGCCCACTCCGGGTCGCCCTCGCGGCTTCCGCTCGTGGCCACGTAGACGACGCCCGGGAAGGTCGCCAGCCGCTGCTCCGCCTCCGCCGACTTGCCGGAACGCGCTCCGCCGAGCACGAGAGTGCGCCGGGGGATCTCCGGGACGTCCGGATAGTCGCCGACGGCGAGGGTCGTACCGTCGGGCTCCGTGTGCGCTCCCGCCGCGGCGAGCCGCCGGTGCAGCTCGGGGCCGGGCGGCACGTCGTGGTCGATGTGTACGGCGACGACGTCGGTCGCGGGGCCGACCGCTCCGGCGGCACGGAGGCGGGCGAGCGCCTCGGGGCGGCCGAGCACGTCGAGGAGCACCATGTCGTACGGCCCGTTCGCCCCGTAGTCGCCGGAGACCGGCCCGGACACGGAACCGGATCCCGCACCGGATACGGAACCAGAACCGGGCCCCGCACCGGATCCGGTCCCGGATACGGATCCCGGACCGGATCCAGGACCGGATCCCGGCCCGGAGCCGGAAGCGGAGGGCGTATCCCGCACCTCTTCCAGGCCCGCGGGCGCGGCCCCGGGCGGCAGGTAGAGAAGCCGCTCGCCGCCCGGCCCGGTCACTTGATAGCCGGTGCCCGGTGAGTCGAGGGCGACGGCGCGTATGCGGTGACCGCTGATCAGCGCGAGATCCTGCCGCTCGGAGACCCGGAGCGGTGCCGGCAGCCCCGCTGGAAGCTCCATGGCGGGCCCGTCGTGCGGGTGCGAGAGCAGCACCTGCCGTACGCCGTGCAGCGAACGCCCCGCGCGGGCGGCGGCGAACGCGGGACCGGGAGTGAGATCCAGCAGCACGGTGCTGTCGACGAGGACGGCGGTGGCGGCGCGCGCGTTCGTACGGCCCGTGACACAGGCGGCGCACACGGCACAGGGGCAGTCGGGACGGGGGAGTCCGGTGGGGGCGCCTGTGCCGAGGAGTGTGAGTTCCACACCCCGATCGTCTCGTGAGCGGTCGGCGCCCGCCCACTCAGGATCACCCGGGATTAGTCTGCGGGCAGCAACTGTCGATCTCTGGAGGCATACATGGCGTGGACGTGGCGGTTCGAGAAGGCCGACGGCTCGGAGACCGAACCTGCCGTGGCGCCCGAGGAGTTCCCCACGCAGGGCGACGCCGAGTCCTGGATCGGCGAGGTCTGGAAGGAGCTGCTGGACGGCGGCACCGACCAGGTGACGCTGCTGGACGACGGCAGCAAGGTGTACGGGCCGATGAGCCTGCACGCACCCGAGAGCTATGAGGGGGAGAACGTCTAGGCGGCGCCCGGGTCCCGCGGGGTCGCGCGGGCGGGGAGGTCCGGTCCGCGCCCCCGCAGCGGCGGACCGTCAGGCCCGTACGCCGCAGACGTGCAGCATCGCCCCCACCGACCGGTACGGCTCCTCCCGCCCCGCCCGCTCCTCCGCGGCGAGCATCCGCTCCGCCTTCTCCTCCTCCGCGGGGAGATCCTCGCCGCCGAATATCCCGACCCCGTACCACTGCCGCAGCGGTGTGCCGATGCCCGCGAAGCTCCTGGTCAGCGTCTCCAGCCGCAGCGAGCCGCCCGCGCTTCCCGTGCGTACGGAGAAGTCCAGCGCGGCCATGGCGGCGTCCCAGTCGCCGCTGCGGCCGGGGTGCATCGCCAGTGCCGCGTCGTTCCGTATCAGCAGTGAGAGCAGCCCGCCGCGGTCCAGTACGCGGGCGAGACCCGGCAGTACGGTGCCGGGGTCGCGGGCCCGGGTGAGCCCGCTGTGGCAGAGCACGACGTCGAAGGTGCCGGGCAGGAAGTGGGCGCCCGTGTCCTCGCTGCCGCCGGAGACGACATGTATGCGTCCGCGTATCTCCTCGGGTTCCTCTGCGAGGTCCTTCTCGAAGAGCGCGCGCAGGTCGGGATCGGAGTGCAGCCCGGTGACGCGGTGGCCCGCGCGTGCCAGCCGCAGGGCCTGCACGCCGCGCCCGAGCCCCGCGTCGAGCACGCGGAGCCGCCGCCCCTCCTCGAAGCAGGCCGATGTCTGTTCGTCGAGCTGACGGGCGAGCAGCCGCTGCCCGAGCCGCCCGGGGTCACTCAGGTCCACGGGCGGATCCACGGCGAATCCACGGAATGTGCGGGCAGTCCCGGCCCGGCCGGTCCGGGCACGGTCGCACGGCCCGGAGTCCGGGCCGGCTGCGAGCTTCCCGCGGACCCCGCCCCCGGCCCGTTCAGGGCCTCTCGCCGCGCGCGACCTGCGGCTTGGGCAGGCGCATCCTGCGCAGCTGGAGCGTACGCATCAGTCCGTAGGCGAGAGCGCCTCGCCTGTTCTCGTCGGGGAAGCGCGACTGGAGGTCCCTGCGGAGCCGGAAGCCCAGGCCGATGGAGTCCAGCACGATCATCACGATCACGAGGAGCCAGAGCAGCAGCGAGATGTTCTTCAGCTGGACCGACGGCATCATGCTCAGCACCAGGATGATCACCGCCGCGGGCAGGAAGAACTCCGCGACGGACCAGCGCGAGTCGACGTAGTCGCGGGTGAAGCGCCGCACGGGGCCCTTGTCGCGCGCGGGCAGATAACGCTCGTCCCCACTGGCCAGCGCCTGACGCTGCCGCGCCATGTCGCTGCGGCGCGCCTCGCGCTGCCGCTTGGCGGCCTCCTTGCGGTTGGCCGGCGCCTTGGCGAGCGTGCGGCGCTGCGACTGCGCCTCGCTGCGCTTGGGCGTGGGCCTGCCCTTCGGGGCCTGCGGATCACGGGTCTGCTGGGGCTCGGCGGCGGTCACCTTGTCGGCGGGAGCGGCCTGCCCGTCCTTCGAACGGCTTCGGAACACGGCTCAAGCCTACGGTGCCGCGCGGGACTCTCCCCAGGCCCGGCTGGGAACGATCTCGCAACGCCGCGGGGGGCGGTGCGGGGCCGCTTCGGGGCCCGTTCCCGTTCGGATTCCATACGGTCCCGGCCGCCCGGGTCCCGTGGACTCCACCGGTGTCGTGCCTGGTCCGGCGCCCGCAGGAGGGCCCGTGCCGCCGCCCGCACCGGCGGTTCCCGGCCGGTCCCCGCGTACTCCCTGCGCCGGAGGCCACGGAGCGCGATCGTCCTTCAGGAGGAGCGCATCCGCCGCCGAACAGTGCGGTAATGGAACCAGGGCCCGTAGTCTTGGGTCTTGTAGGTGTGCTGCTGAGGCTCAGTCCGTTACGAAGGGGGCGCGCGAGGCCCATGAGCGGTGTCATGAAGCGTATGGGGATGATCTTCCGCGCGAAGGCCAACAAGGCCCTGGACCGGGCCGAGGACCCGCGCGAGACGCTCGATTACTCGTACCAGAAGCAGCTGGAGCTGCTACAGAAGGTGCGCCGCGGAGTCGCCGACGTCGCGACGTCCCGCAAGCGCCTGGAGCTCCAGATGAGCCAGCTCCAGGGCCAGTCCTCCAAGCTGGAGGAGCAGGGCAAGAAGGCCCTCGCGCTCGGCCGCGAGGATCTCGCCCGCGAGGCCCTCTCCCGACGTGCCGCGCTCCAGCAGCAGGTCACCGACCTGGAGTCGCAGCACCAGACGCTCCAGGGCGAGGAGGAGAAGCTGACTCTCGCCTCGCAGCGGCTCCAGGCGAAGGTGGACGCCTTCCGTACGAAGAAGGAGACCATCAAGGCCACCTACACCGCCGCCCAGGCGCAGACCCGCATCGGCGAGGCCTTCTCCGGCATCTCGGAGGAGATGGGCGACGTCGGCATGGCGGTCCAGCGCGCGGAGGACAAGACCGCGGAGCTCCAGGCCCGCTCCGGGGCCATCGACGAGCTGCTCGCCTCCGGCGCGCTCGACGACGTGTCCGGCACCTCCAAGGACGACATCACCGCGGAGCTGGACCGGCTCTCCGGCGGTTCGGACGTGGAGCTGGAGCTTCAGCGGATGAAGGCCGAGCTGGCCGGCGGCTCGGACAGCGGCGGACGGCAGGCCATCGAGGGCGGCAACGGCACCGAGCAGGCCCAGGGCCAGGGCCAGCAGCAGTCCCAGGACACACCGAAGTTCGAGAAGTAGCGGTCCGCGGGCGGCGCGGGGGAGCGGCACGGGCGCCCGAGGCGGCCCGGTCCTCCCCGGCCACCGCTCCGGCGGCGCCCGTACCCCCACCCGGAGCGGCACGGGAACCGGCACCGGAACCGACACCGATCAGCAGCTGACGGCCCCGCGCCAGAAGGAGAGCGACATGATCGTACGGATCATGGGGGAAGGCCAGGTGAAGCTGGACGACAGCCACTTCGCCGAGCTGAACAAGCTGGACGACGAGCTGCTGTCCGAGATGGAGAGCGGAGACGAGGAAGGCTTCCGCCGCACCCTGACGGCTCTCCTCAACGCCGTACGGACGATGGGCAGTTCGCTTCCTGACGACGCCCTGGAGCCGTCGGAGCTGATCCTGCCCGCGCCCGACGCGTCACTCGAAGAGGTACGGGAGATGCTCACGGAAGACGGCCTCATCCCCGGGTGAGATCCGGGCCGCACCGGGGCCTCGCGGCCGGCGTCCGGTGCGGCGTCCCGCCTCCGCACACCTGCCGCGCACCTCCGGTCCCTCCCGCTCGTACGGCGCCGCTCGCCGTGCCCCTCCGGTTCCGCCCCCCCGGGCCCAGAGCCCCGGCCCCGAGCAGCCACAAGTCCGTTGAGCCCCCCGAGTCCTGAACCCTCCGACGTGCCCGACGAAGCAGACGCACCCCAGACGACGGCGAAGCCCGCAGCAGGCGCAGGCGCGGGCGCACTCGCCGATGTACGGCAGTGGATGCGCGCCCATCCCTACGCCGTCGACGCGCTGATCGCACTGGGCGTCTTCGTCGCGATCCTGGTCGGCGCCGCAGCCGAGTCCTCGCCCGCCCAGGAGATGAGCCCCAGCTTCGGCACCCGGGACGTCCCTCCCGAGACGGCCGTACTCGCTGCGCTGGCCTGCGCCGTGCTGGTGCTCCGCCGCCGCGCGCCGATGCCGGTGCTGTGCATCACCGGCCTCGTCACCGTCGTCGGCCTCGTCGTCGATCCCCGCGCCGGAGATCCCCCGGAGGGCCATCGCGCCCCCATCGTCATCGCCGCGATCATCGCGCTGTACACCGTCTCCAACCGCACCGACCGCGTCACCAGCGTCCGCGTCGGCATCCTGACGGTGGGGGTGCTGACCGCGGCGGGCATGCTGCTCGGCAGCCGCCCCTGGTACGCGCAGGACAACCTCGCCATCTTCGCCTGGACGGGGCTGGCCGCCGCCGCGGGCGAGGCCGTACGCAACCGGCGCGCCTTCGTCGACGCCATGCGCGAGCGGGCCGAACGGGCGGAGCGCACCCGCGAGGAGGAGGCCCGGCGCCGCGTCGCCGAGGAGCGCATGCGCATCGCCCGGGAACTGCACGACGTGGTCGCCCACCACATCGCGCTCGTCAACGTCCAGGCCGGCGTCGCCTCGCACGTCATGGACCAGCGTCCCGACCAGGCCAAGGAGGCGCTGGCACACGTACGGGAAGCGAGCAGGCACGCGCTAAACGAACTCCAGGCCACCGTGGGCCTGTTGCGCCAGTCCGGAGAGAGCGTCGCGCCCACGGAGCCCGCTCCCGGGCTCGGGGTGCTGGACGAGCTGGTGGAGGGGTTCACCAGGGCGGGGCTCTCGGTCTCGGTGGAAGTGACCTCGGAGATCTCCGAGGAGGTCTCCGGCAAGCTCTCCGAGGAGACCTGCGGCGGGACCTCCGGCGGGAGTTCCGGCGGGACGTCTGACGGGACCTTCGGCGCCTCACGGGCCGGGGGCGGCGGGCCCGGCGGGCCCGGCGGGGAGCGGCCGGAGCGGCGGCTGCCGTCCGCCGTGGACCTCACCGCCTACCGCGTCGTCCAGGAGGCCCTGACGAACGTGCAGAAGCACGTCGGTACGGGCGCACGCGCCGAGGTGCGTATCGTCACGCGGCCGTACGCCCTGGAGATCACGGTGACCGACGACGGCGGGGGCGCCGGGGACGGCCCCGCGGCGGCCGACGGGACGGCGGCGACGCCCCGGAGCCCGGAGAGCGCGGAGACGGCGGAGGGCGCGGAGCGTGCGGGCCCGCGCGGCCCGGCCCAGCGGGCCGCCCGATCCGATGCCCCGACCGCCCCGACTACCCCGCCCGCCGGAGCCACGGGCTCCGCCCGTGGGCCCTCCGCGCCCACGGAACCCGCCGCTCCTCTCACCGCTCACACCGCCCGTACCTCCGCGGCGGCCGAACAGGGCGGCGGGCACGGGCTGATGGGAATGCGCGAGCGTGCCGCCGCGCTGCACGGCGAGTGCGAGACGGGGCCGCTTCCGGGCGGCGGCTTCCGCGTACACGTACGGCTGCCGCTGGAACTACGCCCCGAGGAGACCGGCCCGCCGGGACCCCGGGCTCCGGAGGCCGGTCGGCAGAGGGCAGCGGAGGAGGCCCGCGAGACCGGAGAGGCCGGGGAGACAGAGCAAGCCGGAGAGGCCGAGCAAGCCGGGGAGGGCGCGTCCGCATGACCATCCGCGTGGTGCTCGCCGACGACCAGGCCCTGCTGCGCAGCGCCTTCAGGGTCCTGGTGGACTCCGAGCCGGACATGGAGGTCGTCGCCGAGGCCTCCGACGGCGCCGGAGCCGTGGACGCCGTACGCGAACAGGGCGCCGACGTCGTGCTGATGGACATCCGCATGCCCGGCACCGACGGGCTCGCCGCCACGCGCGCCATCAGCGCCGACCCGTCCCTGTCGGAGGTCAGGGTCGTCATCCTGACCACGTTCGAGGTGGACGACTATGTGGCGCAGGCCCTGCGCGCCGGGGCCTCCGGCTTCATCGGCAAGGGCGCGGAGCCCGAGGAGCTGCTGACCGCGATCCGTACGGCCGCCAAGGGCGATCCGCCGCTGTCGCCCGCCGCCACCAAGGGCCTGATCGCGTCCTTCCTGGCGCAGGACGGCCCACGGCCGGCGCCGGACTCGGCGGACGAGGAGGCTCCGCGGGACGGGGGCTCCGTGCCCCCGCGCCCCGTCGACGTCCTCACCAGTCGCGAGCGCGAGGTCCTGACCCTGATCGGCGGCGGCCTCAGCAACGACGAGATCGCCGAGCGGCTGGCGGTCAGCCCGCTCACCGTGAAGACGCACGTCAACCGCACCATGTCGAAGCTGGGCGCGCGGGACCGCGCCCAACTGGTAGTCGCCGCCTACGAGAACGGGCTCGTACGCCCCGGCTCCGGCTGAGACTTGCGCTCCTCCCCGGCCCCCGGATACCCCCGGGCCACCGCCTCCGGCGGCGTCCTCGCCCTCAGCGAAAGCCGCCCGCCCCTCAGAGAAACCCGCCCGAAGGGATGTAGGGCGTGGGCGGCCGCATCCCGCGGAGGCACACATAGCCGCCCGTGCTCACCTCCAGCCCGGCCGCCAGCCCCACGTCCACTGCCCACTGCTGCTCGGCCGTCACCCCGCGCACCGATGCGCGCGTGCCCTCGGGAAGGCTCAGCAGGGCGGCCGTCAGCAGGCGGCTGGCCAGCCGGCGGGAGGTGGCGGCGAGCAGTTCGACCCGGCCGCCTTCGCGGAGGTAGCAGTAGCCGCTGCCGGTGAACTCGTCGACGACGAACAGCCGGTGATGGCGCACCAGGAACTCGTGGTCCACACCGTGCGCGCCGCCGCGCAGCCGCCGGTCGACGCTGTCCATCATGTCCCGCTGGGCCGCGGACCCCACGACGACCGGTCCGTCGGGCGCCGCGAGCCGCCCCGGGTCCACCGTGCCGCTCAGCCGCATCGCCGGATGCAGGTCGAAGCCCGCCTTGCGGTACGCGCGCGCGGCCACCGGGTGCGGGGTGCAGGAGACCATGCCGCGCAGACAGGCCCTGCCGTACTGCACGGTGCGCTCCAGCAGCGCCGTGCCGACCCCCTTGCCCTGGGCCTCGGGCAGCACTGCCAGCAGCGCCAGCGCCCAGGTGCCCTCCCGTATCAGCGACTGCGCGGCACCGACGGGACGCCCGCCCGCGTCCGTGGCGATCCAGCCGCCGGACGGATCGGTACGCGCGAGATGCCGGACCCGCTCACGGCTGCGCGCGGGGGCCGGATCGTGGGGCACCGCGGGCGGGTTCGCGACGGTCGCGGCACCGGTCCCGGCGGCACCGGTCCCGGCACCGGAGGCGTCGGCGGCCGCGAAGGACGCCTCGGCCAGCCGCCGTACGGACTCGGCGTCCTCCTCGGTGTCCCGGACGGGTCGCAGCAGCATCGGCCGCAGATTACGGCAGGGCCAGCATCCGCTCCAGCGCGAGCTTCGCGAACTTCTCGGTCTCCGCGTCGACTTCGATCCTGTTGACGACCTTGCCGTCCACCAGCGACTCCAGCGCCCAGACCAGATGCGGCAGGTCGATGCGGTTCATCGTCGAGCAGAAGCAGACCGTACGGTCGAGGAAGACGACCTCCTTGTCCTCGTCCGCGAAGCGGTCGGCGAGCCGCCGCACCAGGTTGAGTTCGGTGCCGACGGCCCACTTCGAACCGGCCGGCGCGGCCTCGAGCGCCTTGATGATGTGCTCCGTCGAGCCGACGTGGTCGGCCGCGGCGACGACCTCGTGCTTGCACTCGGGGTGCACCAGCACGTTGACGCCCGGGATGCGCTCGCGCACGTCGCGCACCGACTCCAGCGAGAAGCGCCCGTGCACCGAGCAGTGGCCGCGCCAGAGGATCATCCTCGCGTCCCGCAGTTGCTGCGCGGTCAGCCCGCCGCCCGGCTTGTGCGGGTTGTAGACGACGCAGTCCTCCAGGGACATGCCCATCTCCCGCACGGCGGTGTTGCGCCCGAGGTGCTGGTCCGGCAGGAACAGCACCTTGCCGTCCTGCGGCCCGGCGCCGTCCGCCCGCTGCCCGAAGGCCCACTCCAGGGCCCGCCGTGCGTTGGACGACGTGCAGATGGTGCCGCCGTGCCTGCCGGTGAACGCCTTGATGTCGGCCGAGGAGTTCATGTACGAGACGGGCACCGTCACGTCCGCGACCCCCGCCTCGGTGAGCACGTCCCAGCACTCGGCGACCTGCTCGGCGGTGGCCATGTCGGCCATGGAGCAGCCCGCGGCCAGGTCGGGAAGGACGACCTTCTGCCGCTCGGAGGTGAGGATGTCGGCCGACTCGGCCATGAAGTGCACGCCGCAGAAGACGATGTACTCCGCCTCGGGCCTGGCCGCCGCGTCCCGCGCCAGCTTGAAGGAGTCCCCGGTGACGTCCGCGAAGTCGATGACCTCGTCACGCTGGTAGTGATGGCCCAGTACGAAGACGCGCTCCCCGAGCTTCGCCTTCGCCGCGCGCGCACGCTCGACCAGATCCGGGTCCGAGGGAGCGGGGAGGTCCCCGGGGCACTCGACGCCGCGCTCGCTCTTCGGGTCGGACTCGCGGCCGAGGAGCAGCAGCGCAAGCGGAGTCGGCTGTACGTCCAGTGGGGCGGTCACAGCACCCACCCTCCCTTTCTCCATCGCCGCAAGCGGCTTTTCGTCTAACTGACGCTATTAATCATAACCGCTTCACGTCAGTTAGACGATGGCGTTCGCGTCGATGTGACGCATTCCCGGCCGCTTGTGGCGTGTGCGAGCATGAGTGAGGAGAACGACGTAGAAAAGAACGTGTCCCCCTGGAATGAATCCGGGACGCCGCCGGTTGCAGTCGGCGGCAGAGCAGTCCGAACAACCCGGGAGAGAAGCAGATGTCCGTATCGGACGACACCGCTGTGAGCGAGGGCATCATCCTGTCCGACGCCGCCGCGGCGAAGGTCAAGAGCCTGCTCGAGCAGGAGGGCCGTGACGATCTGGCGCTTCGGGTCGCCGTCCAGCCCGGTGGCTGTTCCGGCCTTCGGTACCAGCTCTTCTTCGACGAGCGCTCGCTCGACGGCGACGTGATCAAGGACTTCGACGGTGTGAAGGTCGTCACCGACCGGATGAGCGCCCCGTACCTCGGCGGCGCCTCGATCGACTTCGTCGACACCATCGAGAAGCAGGGCTTCACGATCGACAATCCCAACGCGACGGGCTCCTGCGCCTGCGGCGACTCCTTCAACTGACGGGCCCGGCCGGCCGCGCTGCCGAGCGGAGACGCCTGAAACCGAAGAGGACGAAGGCGGCGGACTCCCCCCACCAGGGGTCCGCCGCCTTCGTCGTTCCGCCCCCGTGCTCCTCAGGTCTGCCGGTAAAGCTCTGCCGGTCGGTGCCGGACGGCTCCCGATGCGGGTGGTCCGGGGCGTCCGATTGTCGCTCTGGCGACATGTCTACCCAGTGTTCGCCGGTTCACTTGTGCGGAAGGGCATCTCCGTCCGCCGCGTCCACGACCTCGCGTCCGTCCAGCGCCCGGTCCAGCTTGACCTCGACAGTTCGCCGCTGGGCCATCTTCACGCACACCTTGCCCGGGTCCGTGTCCTTCGGCCGTACGGTCACCTCGACCCGTTTTCCGGACTCCTCGGCGCTCGCCTCGTAGCCGCCGCATACGCCGCCCCAGAAGGTGACCTTCAGGGTGCGGCCGTCCGTCTCGAAGGACTCGGCGGCCTGTGCGGGCGGCGCCCCGGCCTCCCCGGCCCGGCCGGAATCCGATCCGGAACCCGTGCCTGAGTCCGGTCCGGAACCCGGGGCCGATCCCGAATCCGATCCGGACCCCGGATCCGGGTCCGGGTCCGGTGCGGGGCCCGGTCGTGCGGGCCGCGCCGGCTTCAAGTACTCGGGTTCCACGGCCGGATGGGCCACGCTCACCCTGTGGTCGCCGCCGAGCCGCACCTCGTAGATCCACGACGGTACGAGCACGGGGGTGCCGTTGGTGTAGCGAGTCGCCAGCCCGAACTCCGCGCCGGTCACCTTCAGCGCCTTGCTGGGGGCGACCTTCCCCTTCGGGTCCGGGCTCTTCGAATGCGGCTGCGCCTCGCTGACGCCTGCCGTGCCCGGCGAGCCCTGCCTGTTGAGCTGCTTGAGGGTGTCCTCGGCCGACATCACGGGGTACGTGGCGCCGCGGCGCAGCTTCCCGAGATTGCCGTGTGCCCGTACGACCTTGCCGTCCTCGTCGACGGTGAAGGTGCTGTTCCAGTCCTTCGCGGGCATGCCGTCGATCTTCGGTGTCGCGGTCACCATGCGCAGCGAGCCCGTGGTCACTCCGGCGTCCAGCCGGGCGCCGTTGAGCTTCAGCGTCTTCAGCAGCGGCCGTACGGCGCTCTTCGCCTTCTTCTCCGAGACCGGGTCGCCCTTGCCGGAACCGGGCATGCCCGGGCACCGGTCCGGGGCCTGGCTGCCCGGGTCCTCCTCGGGCGGTACGAAGCCGGAGCTTGAGCCGGGGCCCGAGCCCGGCACCGTGGGCAGCGGCTTGCCGCAGCGCAGCACGGGCCGGTCGTCGCCGGAGTGGTACGTCCAATTCCCGGTCATGCGGCCGTCGTTCACGGTGAGCGCGGTACCGCCCGCCGTACCGCCCGGGGACTTCCCGCCCTCGTCCACGACCCAGCGGCCGTCCTTCTTCTCCGGCTTGCCCGCCACGTCGAGCGCCTCGGCGAGCGCGGCGACCGAGGCCCGCTCGACGTGGGCCGGGCTGCGATAGACGCTCGCGGTGCCGGGGCCGTCCGGCAGCTTGACGTCGGCCCGGAAGAGTCTGGGGTGCGGCTCGCCGGGTGCGATGCCGGGCCGTCCGCCGCCGTCCTTGCCGCTCTGCCCGGCGGCCACGAGCCCGTCCAGGGCCAGCTCGGGCGGTTCGGCCTCGCTGCCCGAACCTGCGGAGCCAGAGCCTCCGGCTCCGGCGGACCCCCGGTCGCCCGCGGCCGAGGCCCACCAGGCGCCCCCGCCGCCCGCCACCAGCACGGCAGCGGCCACCGCGAGGACGGACGCCCGGTGACGGCGGCGCCGCACGGGCCGCCGTCCGTCCGCGGATGTCCCGGAGCTCCCGGGCTCCTCGGAACGCGCTGATCCGCTGGGGGTGACCGGCTCGCCGGCACCCGCTGATTCGGTGGGGCTCTCTCCGCCGTGCCCGGGGGACGGTTCGGTGTCCACGGCAATGCTCCTTCGGATCCGCCCGACCGCGTCTCCTGCCGCCCCTGCCTGCGGTGGGACCGCGATGGACATCTCTGTGACGGAGCCGGAGCCCGCGAGGTTCCCGCCGGCGCCGAGTAGTTCGCCCGTGCCCCTGCCCGTACGCAGGTGCCCGTGTGGTCCGTACGGTCACCAGTCCCCGTACTCGGACATCCCCTCCAGCAGCCGGGCCGACGCGGCCGGAACCCGGACCCCGTGCAGCGCCTCGTACGACGCCGCCGGGCCCGCTGCGGGCACATCGCACCCCGTGACCCCCGTGACCGTCCAGTGCGGTGCCATGCGGGCGCAGTCGCCCAGCAACTGGTCCATGGACTCGGGTTCCGCGGCCGTGCACCGCGCTGTGTTCAGCATGAAGTCGACGCTACGCAGCAGGTGAGGCGCCTGGAAGGCCCTACTATCTGGTAGTTCCGTCCTGTTCGGTTGAGCCGGGGGAGCAGGTAGCGTGATGGTGCCATCCGACAGCGACCTCCGACAGGAGCAGTTTTCGCCGTGCGTATCGCAGTCACCGGCTCTATCGCGAATGACCACCTGATGACGTTCCCCGGCCGGTTCGCCGACCAGTTCGTCGCCGACCAGTTGCACACCGTCTCGCTCTCCTTCCTCGTCGACTCGCTCGAGATCAGGCGGGGCGGCGTGGGCGCCAACATCGCATTCGGAATGGGGCAGTTGGGGGCGAACCCGATCCTGGTCGGCGCCGCGGGCGAGGATTTCGAGGAGTACCGAGCCTGGCTCGACAGGCACGGGGTGGACACCGAGTCCGTCCACATCTCCGACGTGAGGCACACCGCCCGCTTCGTCTGCACCACCGACGAGGCACACAACCAGATCGGCTCCTTCTACACCGGAGCCATGAGCGAGGCCCGCCAGATCGAGCTCCAGAGCGTCGCGGAGCGAGTCGGCGACCTCGACCTCGTCTGCATCAGCGCCGACGACCCCGAGGCGATGACCCGCCACACCGAGGAGTGCCGCAAGCGCGGCATCCCCTTCGCCGCGGACTTCTCACAGCAGATCGCGCGCATGGAGGGCGAGGACATCCGCACCCTCATGGAGGGCGCGACGTACCTCTTCTCGAACGAGTACGAGAAGGAGCTCATCGAGACCAAGACCGGCTGGAGCGACAAGGAGATACTCGCCAAGGTCGGTACCCGCGTCGTCACGCTGGGCGCGAAGGGCGTCCGGATCGAGCGCGAGGGCCAGGAGCCCATCGTCGTCGGCGTCCCGAAGGAGGAGGCCAAGGCCGACCCCACCGGTGTGGGCGACGCGTTCCGCGCGGGCTTCCTCTCCGGCCTCGCCTGGGGCGTGAGCCTGGAGCGGGCCGCTCAGATCGGCTGCATGCTGGCCACCCTCGTCATCGAGACGGTGGGCACGCAGGAGTACGAGCTGCGGCGCGCCCACTTCATGGAGCGCTTCACCAAGCAGTACGGCGAGGAGGCGGCCGCGGAGGTCGCCGCGCATCTGAACTGACGCGCGTCCGAAGGCATCCGTACTCGGGCGCAGGTGAACGAGCTGCGCCGAGTGCGCACTTGTGACGTGCTGTGACGTGCTGACGCAGTCCGCGGACGGGCGGGGCGGCCAACCGGCTGCCCCGCCCGTCCGGTTGCAGGACCCGATGTACGGACCCGTCGTACGGACCTGTCGCACGGCCGGGCCCATCTGCCCCTTCGCCAGGGGGAGTCGGGCGGCCGGGCGCGGTCAGCTGAGGCGGCGCACCCTGAACTCCTCGCCGTCGGCACCCAGATACTCCTGTCCGCGCATCTCGCACCAGGCCGGGATGTCCACGCGGGCTGCCTCGTCGTCCGCGAGGACCCGGACGACACCGCCCAGGGGCACCTCGCCGATCACCTTGGCCAGTTCGATCACCGGGAGCGGGCAGAGCGAACCGAGCGCGTCGACCGTCACGGAGGGCTCGCCCGGCGCGTGAGCGGACGCGGACGCCCGTGCCCCCTCCGCTTCGGCTTCCGCTTCGAGTCCTGTCGCCGTCGCCGTCGCCGTCCCCGTCCGCGCCGTCCGCCTCTCCGGCGCACCGTTCCGCCCGCCGGGACCGGCCAGTTGCTCCCGCACCTCTCGTACGGCCTCCGGAAGGATCTCCAGGAAGCGCTCCACGTCCTCCTCCGCCGAACCGACGGACCCCGGCGGCAGCGACAGGCGGATGTTCCCCTCGGAGAGCACGCCCATCGCCCGCAGCACATGGCTCGGCGTCAGCGTGCTGGACGTGCACGACGAGCCCGAGGAGACCGAGAAGCCCTGCCGGTCCAGCGCGTGCAGCAGGGCCTCCCCGTCCACGTAAAGGCAGGAGAAGGTCACGAGGTTCGGCAGCCGCCGCACCGGGTCGCCGACGACCTCGACGTCCGGAACCGACTCCGGAACCCGGGCCCGCACCCGGTCCACCAGGGCGCGCAGCCGGGCCGCGGTCGCGTCCGCCTCCGCACGTACCGCGCGCAGCGACGCCGCCGCTGCCACGATCGCCGGAATGTTCTCGAAGCCCGAAGCCCGCCCCGACTCCCGCTCGTCAACGGGCGCGGGCGGCGCGAAACGTACCCCCTTGCGTACGGCCAGCAGCCCCACGCCCGGCGGCCCGCCCCACTTGTGCGCGCTGCCCGCGAGCAGCGACCAGGCGTCGCCGTGCCGGCCCCACGCCAGCGACTGGGCCGCGTCGACGAGGAGGGGAATGCCGGCGTCGGCGCACACCCCGGCCACCTCCGTGACGGGCTGCTCCGTACCCACCTCATGGTTGGCCGACTGGAGGCAGGCCAGCGCGGTGTCATCGCCGAGCGCCGCCCGGAAGCCCGCGGGCGCCGCACGGCCCGTGCGGTCGACGGGCACCTCGGTCACGAGTCCGCCCGCGGCCTCGTGGGCTGCGGCCGCGTGCAGGACCGCAGAGTGCTCGACCGCGGAGACCACCAGGCGCCGCCCCGCCCGGCGCCGCCCGGCGAGCGCGCCCGCGATGCCCGTGTGCAGGGCGCGGGTCCCCGACGTGGTGAACACCAGCTCATCCGGGCGGCATCCGACCGCCTCGGAGGCCGTCTCGCGCGCCGCGTCCAGCAGCATCCGGGCCCGCCGGCCCTCGCGGTGCAGCCGCGCGGGGTCGGCCCAGCCCTCGTCCAGCGCGGCGGTCAGCGCCTCGCGGGCGACGGGGTGCAGGGGTACGGAGGACGCGGCGTCGAAGTAGGGCACATGTGAACGCTAACGCGCTCCCGGCGCAGTACCGAGAGGACGCCGCCCGGCCCCGACAGGACGCCACAAGGCCGCTGTTGAGGGGTGCGCGGCGCGTTGGGGACCCTCCCAGCGAGGCCCTGAGAAGGGTCCAGTAAGGTTTGCCCCGCATAAACATCCAAACCCCTGCCCGCGCCAGGGCCCGCGCCCGACCAGCAAAACGGCCGAGCCGGTATCGGGCGGGCGAGACTCTCGGGAAGGCGCTACGTGAGTCCCAACGGCTCCGACCTCCCCCACCGCCCGAAGGGCGTGGGCGGTATCCCCATGTCGCGGCGCCCGATGCGGCGGAAGCTGCACCAGGCACTCGCAGCGGGCCTGGTCCTGGCGACCGCCACCGGTTGCACATACAAGGACTTTCCCCGCCTCGGCATGCCCACCCCGGTCACGGACGAGGCCCCGCGGATCCTTGCCCTCTGGCAGGGATCCTGGGCGGCGGCGCTCGCCGTGGGCGCTCTGGTCTGGGGCCTGATCGTTTGGAGCGTGGTCTTCCACCGGCGTTCCAGGACCAAGGTGGAGGTCCCCCCGCAGACCCGGTACAACATGCCCATCGAGGCTCTGTACACGGTGGTCCCGATCATCATCGTGGCGGTGCTCTTCTACTTCACCGCGCGGGACGAGACCAAGCTCCTGGCCACGACGAAGAAGCCCGACCACGTCGTCAACGTGGTGGGCTTCCAGTGGAGCTGGGGCTTCAACTACATCGAGGACGTGGACGGCAAGGCCTCCACGTCCAACACCGGTGACAAGGAACTCTCCGCCATCCCGGACCGGATGAGGACGACCTTCCCCAAGGGCGCCGACGGCGTATACACCGTCGGGACACCGGCCGAGCGCAATCCGCAGACGGGGGACCCGGGCCCCACGCTCTGGCTGCCCAAGGGCGAGACGGTGCAGTTCATCCTCACCTCCCGCGACGTCATCCACTCCTTCTGGACGGTGGCGTTCCTGATGAAGCAGGACGTACTCCCCGGTCACGTCAACCGGTTCGAGGTGACTCCCAACAAGGAGGGCACCTACAAGGGCAAGTGCGCCGAACTGTGCGGCGTCGACCACTCCAGGATGCTCTTCAACGTGAAGGTCGTTTCCCCTGAGCGCTACCAGAAGCATCTGAAGGACCTGGCCCAGAAGGGCCAGACCGGCTACATCCCGTCGGGCACCGCCACCACCGGCGACGCCAGGAATGCGGAGACGAATAACCCGTGAGCATCCTCAACGAATCCAAGGGTGCCGCCGCGACGGCCGAGGCAGCACCGCCCGTACGCCAGAAGACGCCCGGCGCCATGCTGGTCGACTGGGCCACCACGACCGACCACAAGAAGATCGGGACGCTGTACTTCGTCACGTCCTTCGCCTTCTTCCTGCTCGGCGGCGTGATGGCGCTGTTCATGCGCGCGGAGCTCGCGCGGCCCGGCATCCAGGTCATGTCGAGCGAGCAGTTCAACCAGGCGTTCACCATGCACGGCACGATCATGCTGCTGATGTTCGCCACCCCGCTCTTCGCGGGCTTCGCGAACTGGATCATGCCGCTCCAGATCGGCTCGCCCGATGTGGCCTTCCCGCGGCTGAACATGCTGGCGTACTGGTTCTACCTCTTCGGTTCGCTCATCGCCGTCGGCGGCTTCCTCACGCCGTCGGGCGCCGCGGACTTCGGCTGGTTCGCCTACTCGCCGCTCTCGGACGCGATCCGCTCTCCGGGCATCGGCGCCGACCTGTGGATCATGGGCCTGGCCCTCTCCGGATTCGGCACGATCCTCGGCTCCGTCAACTTCATCACCACCATCATCTGCATGCGCGCGCCCGGCATGACGATGTTCCGGATGCCGATCTTCACCTGGAACGTGCTGCTCACCGGTGTGCTGGTGCTGCTGGCCTTCCCGGTGCTGGCCGCCGCGCTGTTCGCCCTGGAGGCCGACCGCAAGTTCGGGGCGCACGTCTTCGACGCGGCCAACGGAGGTGCGCTGCTGTGGCAGCACCTCTTCTGGTTCTTCGGCCATCCAGAGGTCTACATCATCGCGTTGCCGTTCTTCGGCATCATCTCCGAGGTCATCCCGGTCTTCAGCCGCAAGCCGATGTTCGGCTACATCAGCCTCATCGGCGCGACGATCGCCATCGCCGGCCTCTCGGTCACGGTCTGGGCGCACCACATGTACGTCACGGGCGGGGTGCTGCTGCCCTTCTTCGCGTTCATGACGTTCCTGATCGCGGTGCCCACGGGCGTGAAGTTCTTCAACTGGGTCGGCACGATGTGGAAGGGCTCGCTGTCCTTCGAGACACCGATGCTCTGGGCGATCGGCTTCCTCGTCACGTTCCTCTTCGGTGGTCTGACCGGCGTCATCCTGGCGTCGCCGCCGATGGACTTCCACGTCTCCGACACGTACTTCGTGGTGGCGCACTTCCACTACGTGGTGTTCGGGACGGTCGTCTTCGCGATGTTCGCCGGCTTCCACTTCTGGTGGCCGAAGTTCACCGGGAAGATCCTCGACGAGCGTCTCGGCAAGATCACCTTCTGGACGCTGTTCACCGGCTTCCACGGCACCTTCCTCGTCCAGCACTGGCTGGGCGCCGAGGGCATGCCGCGCCGCTACGCCGACTATCTGGCAGCGGACGGCTTCACCGCCCTCAACACCGTCTCGACGATCAGCTCGTTCGTACTGGGCCTTTCGGTCCTGCCGTTCCTCTACAACGTCTGGAAGACGGCCAAGTACGGAAAGCCGGTCGGCACCGACGACCCGTGGGGCTACGGCCGCTCTCTCGAGTGGGCGACGACCTGCCCGCCCCCGCGGCACAACTTCCTCCAGCTGCCGCGGATCCGTTCCGAGTCCCCGGCCTTCGACCTCCACTACCCGGAGGTCGCCGCGCTCGACCAGCTCGGTGAGCAGCAGGCCGCGGGCACCAAGACGCTCGTCGGCGGTAAGGAGGAGTCGAAGTGAAGGTCCAGGGCAAGATGTTCCTCGGCCTGGCGGTCTTCCTGCTCGCCACGGCCATCGTCTACGGCGCCTGGTCGAAGGAGCCCGTCGGCACGACCGGGCTGTTCCTCGCCTTCGGCCTCGCGGTGATGATCGGCTACTACCTGGCCTTCACCGCGCGCCGCGTGGACGCCGGCGCGCAGGACAACAAGGAGGCCGAGGTAGCGGACGACGCCGGCGAGGTCGGGTTCTTCAGCCCGCACAGCTGGCAGCCGCTCGCTCTCGGGCTCGGGGCCGCCTTCGGCTTCCTGGGCGTGGCCTTCGGCTGGTGGGTGGTCTTCGTATCGGCGCCGCTGCTGTTCGTGGGCCTCTTCGGCTGGGTCTTCGAGTACTACCACGGCGAGAATCGCACCCAGTAAGGCTCCAGGCGGAAGCAGTCCGCAAACAGGCCGGGCCCCGGTGATCACCGGGGCCCGACCCGTTTGCATGCGCCCAACAGGCCCTGAAACGGGACGTTTCCTACCTTGGGCCTATGAATCACTCTTCGAACAGGACGAAGCGCCGGATCTCCGCCGGCTGTGCCCTGACCCTCGCGCCCCTGGCCGTCGGACTCTCCGCGTGCAGCGTCGGCAGCAGCGGCAACCCCCTCGCGGGAGCCCCGTACGACGCGAGCAACCAGATATCCGTCAGCGCGGGCGAGGAAGGGTCCGTCGTCGACCCCTCCAAGCCCCTCGAAGTGACCGCCACCGGCGACGAAGGCCGGATAACCGACGTGACCGCCGTCGACACCGCGGGGCGCTTCCTCAGCGGCAGGCTCTCCGAGGACGGCACCCGCTGGCGCAGCACCTCCGACCTCGCCGCGGGCGTCCGCTACACCGTCCGTATCAGCACCGAGAACGGCTCCGGCGAGCAGGGGCGCCGGACGCTCAAC
Organism: Streptomyces sp. HNM0575; assembly: GCF_012726265.1. Lineage (GTDB taxonomy): Bacteria > Actinomycetota > Actinomycetes > Streptomycetales > Streptomycetaceae > Streptomyces. The sequence continues at coordinate 73,939 of NZ_JAASAG010000007.1, forward strand.
TTCCAGACCAAGCCCGCGCACGCCAAGAGGCTCGGCGTCACCTTCGGGCCCGACAGCGGCACCTACGGCGTCGGCCAGCCCATCACCGCCGAGCTGAGCCACAAGATCAAGGGCGCCAAGCAGCGCAAGCTCGTCGAGGGCGCGCTCATCGTGAAGTCCTCCCCGCACGTCGAGGGCTCCTGGCACTGGGTGGACAGCAAGGAGCTGCACTTCCGCCCCAAGGAGTACTGGCCCGCACACTCGACGGTCAGCGTCCGCTCCCGCCTGAAGGGCCTGAAGATCCGCGAGGGCCTCTACGGGGACAAGGCCAAGCCCGTCAAGCTGAAGACCGGCGACCGGGTGGAGGCGCTCGCGGACGCCTCGGGCCTGTCGATGAAGTTCAGCAAGAACGGCAAGGTCATCAAGGAGATGCCGATCACCACGGGCAAGGCCGGGTTCGAGACCCGCAACGGAACGAAGGTGATCCTGGGCCGCGAGGCGTATGTCCGCATGCGAAGCGGCAGCGTCGGGATCGGCGGCGGCGAGTCCTACGACCTGGGAGTCCACTGGGCCTCGCGGCTCACCTGGAGCGGCGAGTACGTGCACGCCGCCCCGTGGTCCTCCGGCTCGCACGGCGTCTCCAACAGCAGCCACGGCTGCACCGGCATGAGCACCGAGAACGCCCAGTGGTTCTTCGAGCACGTGCGCCCGGGCGTCCCCGTGAAGTACGTCAACTCCGACGGCGACGAGATGGCGCCCTTCGGGAACGGCTTCGGCGACTGGAACCTGTCGTGGCCGAAGTGGAAGTCGGGCAGTGCGCTGCTGCGCGGCAGCCAGGACCAGGACGCCGTGGGCTCGGCGACCGGGGTGAGCAGACTCCGCCCCCAGGTGTGACGGCGTCCGGTCCGGCACGGGGCCCGGACGATCACCGGCACCGGCACCAGTTCCCCGGCACCACCCGGCCGGTACCGGCACCGGTCACCGGGCGGCCGGCCGGAGGATCACCACCGGCCAGGGAGGTCAGAGCGGCTGCACCTGCGGCTCGGCCCCGTCGTTCTCCCGGAGCAGCCCGGCCAGGGCGCCCGCGAGGGCCACGGGGTCGATGGGGTGCGACACGGCGGCCTCCGCGCGGCTCCAGGACGCCAGCCAGGCGTCCTGGGGGCGGCCGATCAGCAGCAGCACGGGAGGGCAGTCGAAGATCTCGTCCTTGATCTGCCGGCATACGCCCATGCCGCCCGCGGGAGCGGTCTCACCGTCGAGCACGCACACGTCGATGCGGTGCTTCTCCAGCGTGGAGATGACCGCGGGGAGGGTCGCGCACTCCACGTACTCGACGGGCGGCACGTCGGCGGCGGGACGGCGGCCGGCGGCGAGCCGGACCTGCTCGCGGGTGTCTGCGTTGTCGCTGTAGACCAGCACCGTGGCGGTCGGCTGCATCGTTCCTCCGCTGGACGTCTCGCACGTGATCACGTAGCGGCAAAGGAAGCCGCAGCGCGGATGTTACTCCCTCGCCCCGTTCGTCAACACCGCTCCCCATGCCCGCGGGAGAGGCCTGTTCAAGCTGGACACGGGTCCCGGACACACCGAACGGCACCCCGCCAGCAGGGGCCGTATGAGCGACCGACATAATGTCGGCGTGGCGACAGCAACAGCAGTAGAAACCGGGCACGCGCACCCGTCGGTCAACAGGCCGAACCTCACCAGCGTCGGAACCATCATCTGGCTGAGTTCCGAGCTGATGTTCTTCGCGGCCCTCTTCGCGATGTACTTCACCCTTCGGTCCGTGACGGGTGCGGACTTCTGGAAGGAACACGCCGACGCGCTGAACGTGCCCTTCTCGGCGGTGAACACCACGATCCTGGTGCTCTCTTCGCTCACCTGCCAGCTCGGTGTGTTCGCAGCCGAGCGCGGTGACGTGAAGAAGCTCCGGGGCTGGTTCATCATCACGTTCGTCATGGGCGCGATCTTCATCGGCGGCCAGATCTTCGAGTACACGGAGCTGGTGGAGAAGGACGGCATCTCGCTCTCCTCGGATCCCTACGGATCGGTGTTCTACCTGACCACCGGCTTCCACGGGATGCACGTCACGGGTGGTCTGATCGCGTTCCTGCTCCTGCTCGGCAGGACGTACGCGGCCAAGCGCTTCACCCATCAGCAGGCCACTGCGGCCATCGTCGTGTCCTACTACTGGCACTTCGTCGATGTCGTCTGGATCGGCCTCTTCGCCACGATCTACCTGATCAAGTAGCTGATCGGGCGCCGGTGGCGCGAGCGCGCGCCGGACAGTGACAGACAAAAGCAGAAGCATCGACGCAGAAGATCCTGACACCGGGGTAATCCGTGAAAAAGCTCTCCGCACGACGGCGCCATCCGCTGGCGGCGCTCGTCGTTCTCATCTTCGCGCTGGCGGCCACCGGGGGGCTGTACGCCGCGTTCGCTCCCGCCGGTGAGGCCAAGGCCGACCAGTCGTCGAGCCAGTCCCTCGCCATCGAGGAGGGCAAGAGGCTCTACGACGTCGGCTGTTCCAGCTGCCACGGTACCGGCGGCCAGGGCACCAGCGACGGCCCGAGCCTGGTGGGCGTCGGCTCCGCCGCCGTGGACTTCCAGGTCGGCACCGGCCGCATGCCCGCGCAGCAGCCGGGCGCCCAGGTGCCGAAGAAGAAGAGGATCTACAGCGAGCACGAGGTGGACCAACTCGCCGCCTACGTCGCTTCGTTGGGCGCGGGCCCGATCAAGCCCACCAAGAGCCAGTACGACCCGAGCGGTGCGGACGTCGCCAGGGGCGGGGAGCTCTTCCGCACCAACTGCGCGCAGTGCCACAATTTCACAGGTGAGGGCGGTGCCCTGACCCACGGCAAGTACGCGCCGAACCTCAACGACGCCGATCCCAAGCACGTCTACGAGGCGATGCAGACCGGCCCGCAGAACATGCCGTCCTTCCCGGACAAGGTGATGCCGCAGCAGGACAAGCGGGATGTCGCCGCGTACTTGAAGGCGGTGAACAGCAAGGAGTCCGACAGCCCCGGCGGTTACAAGCTCGGCGGCCTCGGCCCGGTCATCGAGGGCCTGTTCGCCTGGATCTTCGGCCTCGGCGTCCTCATCCTCGTCGCCATCTGGGTCGCAGCCCGGACCGCAAAGGCCAAGAAGTCATGAGCGAGACTGGATCACACGAGAACGTGTCAGAGAAGAACCTGCCGAGTCAGCAGGAAAACGGTCACGGCACGCTGGCCGTCGCGGACGATCCGTTCGCCGACCCGGGAATGCCGCCCCACGAGCCGCGGATCCAGGACATCGACGAGCGGGCAGCCAAGCGCTCCGAGCGCGTCGTGGCGATGCTCTTCACCGTGTCGATGCTGGCCACGCTCGCCTTCATCGCGAGCTTCGTGCTCATCCCCGTCGACAAGATCATCTATGTGTGGCCGGCGGGACGCATCGGCGGGCTGAACTTCGCGCTCGGCACGACGCTCGGCGTCGCGCTCTTCTGCATCGGCGCGGGCGCGGTCCACTGGGCGCGCACTCTGATGTCCGACCACGAGCTGGTCGACGAGCGGCACGCCGTCTCCGCCGAGCCGGAGACCCGCGCGAAGGTCATGGAGGACTTCGCGCAGGGCGCCAAGGAGTCGGGTCTGGGGCGGCGTTCGCTCATCCGCAAGACCATGTTCGGGGCGCTGACCCTCTTGCCGCTGTCCGGCGTCGTGCTCCTGCGTGACCTGGGGCCGCTGCCCGAGGACAAGCTGACCCACACGCTGTGGACCAAGGGCAAGCTGCTGGTCAACGAGAACACCCAGGAGCCGCTGCGTCCCGAGGACATCAGCGTCGGCTCGCTGACCTTCGCCATGCCCGAGGGCCTGGAGGAGAAGGACGAGGACTTCCAGCAGCAGATCGCCAAGGCCGCGCTGATGCTCGTACGGCTGGAGCCGGACGACATCAAGGACAAGCGGGAGCTGGACTGGTCCCACGAGGGGATCGTCGCCTACTCCAAGATCTGCACCCATGTCGGCTGTCCCGTCAGCCTCTACGAGCAGCAGACGCACCATGTGCTCTGCCCGTGCCACCAGTCGACCTTCGACCTGTCGGACGGTGCACGAGTGATCTTCGGCCCGGCCGGCCACGCGCTGCCGCAGCTGAAGATCAGCGTCAACAACGACGGATTCCTCGAGGCGCAGGGCGACTTCGAAGAACCCGTGGGCCCGGCCTACTGGGAGCGTCGAGCATGAGTACAGCAACCGAGACCACCGCCCCGAAGCGCAAGGCACCCGCCGGCGAGCGGGTCGCGGACTGGGCCGACGGCCGCCTGGGCATCTACACCCTGGCCAAGGCCAACATGCGCAAGATCTTCCCGGACCACTGGTCCTTCATGCTGGGTGAGGTCGCGCTCTACAGCTTCATCATCATCATCCTGACCGGCGTGTACCTGACGTTGTTCTTCCACCCGTCGATGAACGAGGTGGAGTACCACGGCAGTTACGTGCCGATGCAGGGCGTGCGGATGTCGGAGGCGTTCGCCTCCACGCTGGACATCAGCTTCGACGTCCGCGGCGGTCTGCTCGTACGGCAGATCCACCACTGGGCGGCGCTGATCTTCCTCGGCGCGATGTTCGTGCACATGATGCGCGTCTTCTTCACCGGGGCCTTCCGCAAGCCGCGCGAGATCAACTGGCTGTTCGGCTTCCTGCTGTTCGTGCTGGGGATGTTCACCGGCTTCACCGGCTACTCGCTGCCGGACGACCTGCTGTCGGGCACCGGCGTGCGGTTCATGGAGGGCGCGATCCTCTCCATGCCGATCATCGGCACGTACATGTCGATGTTCCTGTTCGGCGGGGAGTTCCCGGGGCACGACTTCGTCGCGCGGTTCTTCTCGATCCACGTACTGCTGCTGCCCGGCATCATGCTGGGCCTGCTGGTGGCGCACCTGATCCTGGTCTTCTACCACAAGCACACGCAGTTCGCCGGTCCCGGCCGTACGAACAAGAACGTGGTCGGAATGCCGCTGCTGCCGGTCTACATGGCCAAGGCGGGAGGCTTCTTCTTCCTCGTCTTCGGCGTCATCTCGGTCATCGCGGCGACGTTCACGGTCAACCCGATCTGGGTGCTCGGGCCTTACCGGCCGGACCAGGTGTCGACCAACGCACAGCCCGACTGGTACATGGGCTTCTCCGAGGGGCTGATCCGCGTCATGCCCGGCTGGGAGATCCATCTGTGGGGCCACACGCTTGTGATGGGCGTGTTCATCCCGCTGATGGTCTTCCCACTGGTGCTGGCGGCGATCGCGGTCTATCCGTTCATCGAGTCGTGGGTGACGGGCGACAAACGCGAGCACCATCTCGCCGACCGGCCGCGGAACGCCCCGACCCGTACGGCGTTCGGCGCTGCCTGGCTCGCCTGGTACACGGTGATGCTGATCGGCGGCGGCAACGACCTCGTGGCCACGCACTTCGACCTGTCGATCAACTCGATCACATGGTTCGTGCGCATCGCCTTCTTCGCGGTACCGGTGATCGTCTTCTTCGTGACCCGGCGCGCCTGTCTCGGACTTCAGCGCCGCGACAGGGAGAAGGTGCTGCACGGGCGGGAGTCCGGGATCATCAAGCGGCTGCCGCACGGCGAGTTCATCGAGGTGCACGAGCAGCTCTCGCAGGAGCAGCTGCACACCCTCACGGCGCACGACCAGCACAAGCCGTACGAGGCGGGCCCCGAGGTCGACGAGAACGGCGTCCAGCGGAAGGTCGGCCGCGGCCAGAAGCTGCGTGCCCGGCTCTCCAGGGGCTACTACGGCGAGCAGGCTCAGATCCCCAAGCCGACCGCCGACGAGTACAAGGAGCTCACGAGCGGCCACGGCCACCACTGAGCGGCCAGCCGCTCGGCGCACGGCGACGCCTCGGCGTCCCGGAGCGGACGAGAGGCCTCCGGCATGACGAGGGGCCGGGCCTTCCCGTACGGGAGGGTCCGGCCCCTCGCGTATGTCCGCCTCCTCTGCCGGGCCCTCCCGCGTGCGGCCGCTCCCCGCGCGCTCCCGTCCCGCACGCTCCCGTCCCGTACGACGGCCGTGCCGGAAACGGATCGCTTGGCCCGGGGCGTCTGCCGCTAGGGTGGGGGTCGGCCGGGCCCGGCAGCCCGTGCCGTCCCCCACGCCACGCCGTATCCCCGCATGCCCGACCGGTGCGTCGCAGTACCGCCGGGACGGCGATGCACCGGTTCCGGCCTTCCGGCCTCCGACCGACAAGAAGACCTCAGGAGGGATCATGAGTGCCGTTCCGTCTGCCGGCTCTCCGTCCCCCAGCGCCTCCGGCCTGGGCGGGACCCCCACCGGAGCCTCCGGCCCGGGTGGCGCTCCCGGGGGTCACCACACCTGGCCCGACGTGCTGACGTCGCTGCTCGCGGGGGAGGACCTCACCTCCGACGCGACCGCGTGGGCCATGGACCACATCATGAGCGGCGAGGCCACCGACGCCCAGATCGCGGGCTTCGCGGTGGCGCTCCGCGCCAAGGGCGAGACGGTCGGGGAGATCGCCGGTCTCGTACGGGCGATGTACGAGCACGCCAACGTGATCGAGGTGCCCGGCCCGACGGTGGACATCGTCGGCACGGGCGGCGACAGGGCGCGTACGGTCAACATCTCCACGATGTCCGCGATCGTCGTCGCCGGATGCGGTGCGAAGGTCGTCAAGCACGGCAACCGGGCGGCGTCGAGCGCGAGCGGGGCCACGGACGTGCTGGAAAAGCTGGGCGTCAACCTGGAGTTGAGCCCGCAGCGGGTCGCCGAGGTGGCCGACGAGGCCGGGATCACGTTCTGCTTCGCGGTGAGGTTCCACCCGTCGCTGCGCCATGTGGCCAATGCGCGGGGCGAGTTGGGCATCCCCACCTCGTTCAACTTTCTCGGTCCGCTGACGAACCCCGCGCGGGTGCAGGCCCAGGCGACGGGAGTCGCCAACGCCCGCATGGCGCCCATCATGGCGGGCGTTCTGGCCGAACGCGGCTCCTCGGCGCTGGTGTTCCGCGGTGACGACGGCCTGGACGAGCTGACGACCACCGCGACGTCCACGGTGTGGGTCGTACGGGACGGAGCGGTGCGCGAGGAGTCCTTCGACCCGCGGGACGTCGGGCTGGAGATCGTGCCCGTCGAGGCGCTGCGGGGCGCCGACGCCGCCTACAACGCCGACGTGGCCCGCCGTCTCCTGGACGGCGAGCACGGGCCGGTGCGCGACGCGGTGCTCCTCAACTCGGCGGCGGCGCTCGTCGCGCTGGAGCCGGACGCCGCGGGCGATGTCCCGCTGACCGCTCAGATCGGCGAGGCCATGGAGCGGGCAGCCGAGTCCGTCGACAGCGGTGCCGCCCGTGCCGCGCTCGACCGCTGGGTGACGGCCAGCCACAAGTGACGTCCCGCTGCCGCCGGTTGGGACCCCTGCCTCTTCCTGGGCCTCCGGTCCGGGGCGTACCGCCTCCGGTCCGGGTCGTACCGCGGGTCGTACGCCGGGTCTGTCCGGGAAGGTCTGTCCGGGATACGGACGGCCGGACAGGGCCGGCGGCACCGTGTGCCATACTCACCGCCAGGTCACGAGCGACAGCGATGAAGGCCCCGGCCCGCTGTCCGGCAACCCTCCTTCCGTGGTGGGGTGCCCCGGGTGATGACCGGGCCGCACGACAGCAGGGTCGAGCGGCAAGCACGGATCCCTCTCCACCTCGCCCGCGGGCGGGGCGGCCGACGGCCAGGGGTCCCTGGTCTTCGAGGGAGTCATCGCATGAGCCTGCTCACGGCGTCCGTTTACGACCGCGTCTCCGTTTCCGGGAGCGCTGCCGGGCCCACGACGGAGTCCGGACAGTCCGGGTCCATCACTGAGCCCGGGTCCACGACACAGTCCGGGTCCACGACGCAGTCCGGGACCACCACACACTCCGGGGCCACGACCGGATCGGGTCCCGCCGCTTCCGGAACCGTCCCCTGTGGGGCGCCGGGTGCCTCCGTCCGGCCGGCCGGGCCGCTGCCGGTACTCGGCCTGGACGTACTCGCCCCCCTCGTGACGGGCGGTGAACTCCCTTACGCCGCACTGGACTACGCCGCCAGCGCACCCGTGCTGCGCAGCGTCTGGGACGACGTCGCCGCCTACGCCCCGTACTACGGCAGCGTGCACCGGGGAGCCGGTCATCTCTCCCAGCACTCCACCGCGATCTTCGAGAAGAGCAGGGAGACGGTGGCGCGCTTCCTGGGCTGCCGTGAGTCGGACGAGGTCGTCTTCACCCGCTCCACCACCGATTCGCTGAACCTGCTGGCGTCCGCACTGCCCGAGGGCACCCGCGTCTTCGTCTTCGAGACCGAGCACCACGCCGCGCTGCTCCCGTGGTCCGGCGCCGGGGCGGCCACCGTCTTCCTGGACGCGCCGCGCTCGCCCCGTGCCGCCGTCGAGACGCTGGAGCGTGCGCTGAGCGCGGCGCCCGAGGGCCCGAAGCTGGTGTGCGTGACCGGGGCTTCGAACGTCACGGGGGAGATCTGGCCCGTACGGAGCCTGGCCGCCGCAGCGCACCGGCACGGGGCACGCATCGTGCTCGACGCCGCCCAGCTGGCACCGCACCGGCCCGTGCACATCGGCGAACTGGACGTCGACTGGGTCGCGTTCTCCGGTCACAAGCTGTACGCGCCATTCGGCGCCGGGGTGCTGGCGGGACGCTCCGACTGGCTGCACGCGGCGGAGCCCTATCTGGCGGGCGGCGGCGCCAGCCGCAAGGTCGCGCGGACGTCGGACGGCAGCGTGACGGCGGAGTGGCAGACCGGGCCCGCGCGCCACGAGGCGGGGTCGCCGAACGTCATCGGCGCATACGCGGTGGCCTCCGCCTGCCGGGCGCTGAGCGGCGCCGGGTTCGACGAACTGGCCGCGCGGGAGCGGGAGTTGACGGACCGGCTGCTGGCCGGGCTGGGGGAGGTGCCGCAGGTGAGGGTGCTCTCCCTCTTCGGCGCCGACGACGAGAGCCACGGCACCCGCACCGCCACCGCCACCGGCACCCGCACCGGCACTCGCGCCACCGATGCCCGCGCCACCGACGCCGCCTCCGACATCCCGGCCGGAGCCACCCCCTCCGCGGCCGAACACCGGGTCGGCGTCGTCTCCTTCACCGTCGAGGGCTGGAACAGCTCGCACCTGGCCGCCGCGCTCTCCGCCGAGTACGGGATCGGCGTACGCGACGGCCTCTTCTGCGCTCACCCGTTGCTGGGCGCCCTGCTCGGCTCCGGCAGCGAGGACCCCGGCGAGTGCGGCGCTTCCGAGGGGCGGTCCCTGAACGCCGTACGGGTCAGCATCGGCGCCGGCACCCCCGACGAGCACGTGGAGCGGTTCGTACGAGCGGTGCGTGAGCTGGTGCGTGACGGCGCCAGGTGGCGCTACCGCACGGAGGACGGACGCTGCATACCGGAGCCCCCGGAGACCCGGCAGGCGCCGGAGGGTTCGCGGACGCCGGGGCGGCCACCGGAGTCCGCTGCCGCCCGCCCGGCGGTCTGACGTCAGCCGGCGCCGCGCGGCACGGCCGCGCGGCGCCCTGTCAGGCGTCCAGCCCGATGGCGAAGGCCGACTCCAGATCGTGCTGCGAGTACGTACGGAAGGCGATGTGCGTCTCCGTCGAGATCACGCCCGGCACCTTGCTGATCCGTCCCGGAATGACGTCGGCGAGGTCGTCGTGCTGCGCCACCCGCACCATCGCGATCAGATCGTGCGCACCGGTGACCGAGTAGACCTCGCTGACGCCTTCCAGCGCGGCGATCTGCTCGGCGATCTCGGGGATGCGTTCGGTGCTGGTCTTGATGAGCACGATCGAGGTGATCACGGTGTCGGCTCTCCCTGGGTCGCCGGAGCGGGCGTGCCCACTGTAGCCGTATGGAATCGGCGGAAACGCGCCCATGCGTAGAGGAAGCCGAGGGTGAAGCCGACGACGTGGGCGAGGTAGGCGACGCCCGGCCCGTCGGCGTCGCCGCGTGCCGCGATCCACTGGAGCGTGAGCCAGAAGACCAGCACCACCCAGGCCGGGAAGCGCAGCGGCAGGAAGTACAGGAACGGGAAGAGGCTGGTGACCCGGGCCGACGGGTGGAGATAGAGGAACGCGCCCAGCACTGCCGAGACCGCGCCCGACGCCCCCACCAGGGTCTCCGCCGACTGGTGGTGGGCCACCGCGTAGCAGAGCATGGCGATGTAGCCGGCGCACAGATAGCAGACGGCGAAGCGGAGGCTGCCCATCCGCGCTTCCACGGCAACGCCGAAGACGTGCAGAAAGAGCAGGTTGCCCAGCAGATGGAGCCAGCCCGCGTGCAGGAAGAGGGCGGTGAGCGGCGTGATGAAGGGGCGCGCGGCACCGCTCCACAGGGTGCGCGGCACGACGCCCCAGTGGTCGAAGTAGGCGGCCTGCGCCCGGTGCAGGGCCGCGCCCGTTCCGTAGCCCGGCAGGAAGCCCGAGGCCGGTCCGGTGAGGAAGATCACGGTGCACAGGAGGATGAGCGCACACGTAACGACGGGAAGCTTCGCGGAGGTGCGGTTCATGACGGTTCGGCCACTGGGCAGGCTCCTCGGGACGCGTGGTGTGCGGCAGGTCTTAGGGTTACGGCAGGCGATGCTGCGCTTTCGTCCGGTTACCGCGCGCACACGTGGTCGCACCGCACCGAAGCCCGTGAACGCTCGAAGGAATGAGGTCGAGACCATGACGGTCCCCAAGCCCACGGACGGCACCAGGTGGCGCTGCACTCTCTGCGGCAATCTGACGCGCTTCGACGTGACCCGCTCCAGCAAGGTCGTCGAGTACGTGCACCTGGACCTGGCCGGTGAGCCGCGGATCGAGGAGCAGGAGGTGCTCAGTGAGAGCATCGAATCCGTACGCTGCCGGTGGTGCGACGCCGCCGACCAGGTCGAGCTCGTGGAGCGGCCGGGCGCTCAAGTCTGAGGAACGGCAGGTGTGAACGGTGGTGGATGGGACTGCCGGCGGCCCGGGTCACGAGCCGCCGGCACCGGGCGACGGACCGGACCAGGAGCCGCGGCGACAGTCGCAGCCCGGTCCGGAGCCGCGGCCCGCGCCGGAGCCGCTGTCCGGGTCTGAGCCGCTGTCCGGGCCCGAGCCGGTGCGCGAACCGGAAGATGAGCCCGGCACGGGCACGGGCCCTGCCTCCGCCGAGGGCGAGGGCGAGGACGAGGACGAGGGTGGGGGAGGCGGGTCCGGCCTCACGGGTCCACCGCGTTCCGAGGACGGCGAGCCGTTCGACAGGCCGCTGCCGGAGAAGGTGCGCCGCCGGGTGGTGACCCTCACCGGAGACGCCCTCGGAGGACTGACCGTCGCCGAACTCCCCGCCCCGCTGCGGCAGTACGCCCGCTTCACACCGCAGCGCCGCATCAAGTTCGGCGCCAACGCCATGGCCGCGGCCCTGGAGAGCGAGCCCGCCTTCCGCGAGCGGATCGCCGAGCAGCTGCGCGAGCGGTTCCCGGAACTCACCGAGGCGCTGTCCTCGGGCACGCCGCCGCCCGCCGCCGACCCTGTCGACGTGGCCGCGGTCGCCTACGTACTGCGTCCCGTGGACTGGGCGAAGCTCGTCGCGGCGGCCGGCGAGGAGGCCCACCGGGCGCAGGCCGAGCAGGCGGGCGCCGAGGCACAGCGCGAACTGGCCCGGCTGCGGCGCGAACTGGCCGACGCGCGCACCGCCGCCCGTACGGAGAGCGAACGCAGCCGCGGCGAACTGGAGTCGGCGCGCAGGGAGCTGGAGACCACCCGGCGGAAGCTGCGCAGCGCCCAGAGCGATGTGAAGCGCGGCGCGGCCGAGGCCCGCAGACTCCGCAGCGAGCTGGAGGAGCTCCGTTCCTCGGCGGCGGCGGAGAAGTCGGCCGCCGAGAGCGAGAGCAGGCGGCTGCGCACGCGGCTCTCCGAGACGGAGTCCGCGCTGGAGTCCGGGCGCCGCGCCGCGCGTGAGGGGCGCAGCGTGGAGGACATGCGGGTGCGGCTGCTGCTGGACAGCGTGCTGGACGCCGCGCAGGGCCTGCGCCGGGAGTTGGCGCTGCCGCCGACGACGAGCCGCCCCGCCGACACCGTCGAGGCCGTCGAGCCGGGCCGCATGACGCCGCGCGACATCGCCGCCCGCGCCCTGTCGGAGACCGATCCGGAACTGCTCGACCAGCTGCTCGCGCTGCCGCAGTCGCATCTGGTCGTCGACGGCTACAACGTCACCAAGACCGGCTATCCGACGATGCCGCTGGACAAGCAGCGGCTGCGGCTGCTGGGTGGACTGGCCGGTCTGGCGGCGCAGTCCGGCGCCGAGGTCACCTGTGTCTTCGACGGCGCGGAGCTCGCGGCGCCCGTGCTGCTGGCGCCGCCGCGCGGTGTGCGGGTGCTGTTCAGCAAGCCGGGGCAGACCGCGGACGAACTGATCCGGCAGCTCGTACGGGCGGAACCGGCCGGGCGTGCGGTCGTGGTCGTCTCCTCCGACCGCGAGGTGGCGGACGGTTGTGCGGCGGCCGGGGCGCGCCCCGTCTCATCCGCTCTGCTGCTGCGCCGACTTGGCCGTACCTGATGCCCCCGGCTCCTTCCGCTTTTACGCATAACCGGGCGGTCCGGTCGTAACGGACGGTTAACGGGCGGCCCGTGGGGCCGAGTTGGGGCGTATTCGCGACGTCTCGCCGACGTGAGGCTGGTTACACCCGGCGCCCGGAGGGCAGGTTTCCTCTTCGGCCTCACCGCGGTGTTCGTACGCGCCGTACGGACGGCTGAGCAACGGCGCCTCGGCCGCCGCCAGTTGACATGACCCGGTGCTGAGCTGCACCGATGACATCGGAGGCCGTGCTGTACACATGGCGTCCCGGCCTCGTCCGCGCCGTACGGTGCTCCTTCTCAAATCGCCCGCAGCGGCGCCGTGTTCGCACACTGAGTGACACCGTCATCGCTCCCAGTGCGAGATGAGTAAAGAATCGAGTCGTGTGACAGGTTTTTTCGGAGAGTGATTTGATCCGACGATTACCCGTGGCTAATGTCTGGCCTCGAACCTCCGCAAAGTTGGCCGTCCATCCGGGGCGGCGGCGGAGGACCGCCTCGTTCCACGGAGCCGGCCCCAAGGCGAAGTGGAGCCGGAGTGTCAGTCCGGTAGGCGGCTGAGGAAGAAGGAGCTCGCCCCAGTGGCGTCCCACCGTCGACCCAAGCAGCCCAGCCGTACTCGCCGCGTGACCGTGCTGACGGCCACGGCGGCCGCAGCCGTCGCGCTCACCGCCCAGGGAGCCCAGGCGGAGCCCAAGGCCTCCAAGAAAGAGGTCAAGGAGAAGGTCGACAAGCTCTACGAGGACGCCGAGGGCGCCACGGAGAAGTACAACGGCGCCAAGGACAAGCAGAAGAAGCTGGAGAAGGAGGTCGGGAACCTCCAGGACAGCGTCGCGCGCGGGCAGGACGACCTCAACGACATGCGCAACGGCCTGGGTTCGATGGCCACCGCGCAGTACCGCACCGGCGGTGTGGACCCGTCCGTGCAGCTCTTCCTCTCCTCCGACCCGGACAGCTACCTCGACAAGGCCTCCACGCTCGACCAGATGAGCAGCAAGCAGGCCGAGGCGCTGAAGAAGATCCAGACGAAGCAGCGCAATCTGGCGCAGCAGCGCCAGGAGGCCGCGGACAAGCTCAAGGACCTGGACGACACTCGCAAGGAACTCGGCGAGAAGAAGCAGGACATCCAGAAGAAGCTCTCCAAGGCCCGCTCACTCCTCAACTCCCTCACGGCGGACGACCGTGCGAAGCTCGCCGCCCAGCAGGCCAGGGCGGACCGCGCCTCCGCGTCCCGTGTGGACCTCGGCAGCGACGCCTCCGCCTCGCAGCGCGCGGCCGCCGCGCTCTCCGCGGCCAAGAGCAAGATAGGTTCGCCGTACGTGTGGGGCGCCACCGGTCCCAGCTCCTTCGACTGCTCCGGCCTCACCTCCTGGGCGTACCAGCAGGCGGGCGTCTCGCTTCCCCGCACCTCGCAGGCGCAGGCGGGCGCCGGCACCCATGTGGGCCGCGGTCAGCTCGCCCCCGGCGACCTGGTCATCTTCTACGGCGACCAGCACCACATCGGCTTCTACGCGGGCAACGGGCAGGTCCTGCACGCCCCGAAGCCGGGCGCGGGCGTGCGCTACGAGTCGATCAACAACATGCCGTTCCAGTTCGGCGTGCGCATCGGCTGAGCCGGGCCGCCCCGACCGGACCTCCGGCGTACGGACCTCCTACGTACGGACTTCCGCCGTACCGGACTTCCTCACGCGTGTGCCCTGGAGTCGCAACGGCTCCAGGGCACACGCGTGTCCCGTGTACGCCGTGAACATCCCGCACGTCCCGTGCCTCTCGTGCATCCCCTGTCAGCCGGGGCGACTCCGGCAACACGGGCGTCATCTCGCCCATCGGGCAAGGTCGTTCGTAAGGGTGAAAGCCAACTTGTCCGAATGACCCCCGACCCCGTCGTTGACCTGCGTCGATCGACGGCGTCCGCGCATGTGTCCGGGCTATCGCGTCGCGTGCGGTACGTGGAACCTTCCAGCGGTGCGGCTAGATTCGCCGCGCCGTAACGGAAGGAGCGCGTCCGCAGTGGTCCCCTACCGCAGTCACCGAAAACCCGCCCAGCGCGGGCGAAGTTGGTCCAGCCGCCTCGCAGTGCTGACGGCGGCGGCAGGTGCCGCAGCCGCCCTGTCCCCGGCCGTGCCCGCTGGGGCCAGGCCCGCCGACCCGGGCGCCGCCGGTGACCGTGCCGCGGGCTCGGTGGGCACCCGTATCGACAAGCTCTACGAGCAGGCCGAGGCGGCCACGGAGAGGTACAACGCCGCGAAGGAGCGCGCCGCGAGGCTCCAGCGCCAGGTCGAGTACGCACAGGAGAACGCCGCGAGGAAGCAGGAGCGGGTCAACCGCCTGCGCAACGCCCTCGCTTCGGTCGCCGGAGCGCAGTACCGCTCGGGCGGCATCGACCCGTCCATCGCGCTGATGCTCACCGAGGACCCCGACGGCTATCTCGACAAGGCCAGCACCCTCGACCGCATCGGCAGCCGCCAGGAGGAGAAGCTGCGGCAGTTGCGCGGCGCCGAGCGCGCCCTGCGGCAGCAGCGCGCCGAGGCCGGCGCGAAGCTCCGGCTGCTGGAGCACGAGCGCGCCGAGCGTAAGCGACAGAAGCAGGCCGTGCTGAAGAAGCTCGACGCCGCGCGCGAGCTGACCGGTGAACTCTCGCCCGCCGAACGGGCCCGCCGCGAGCGCGCGTCCCGCGCCGGCGGGCGCAGCGTCGCGGCCCTGCCGGGCGGCACGGAGGAAGCCTCCTCGCAGCGAGCGGCGGCAGCCGTCGCCGCGGCACGCTCAGCCGTCGGCAGGCCGTATGTGTGGGGCGCCACCGGTCCCGGCTCCTTCGACTGCTCCGGCCTGACGCAGTGGGCCTACGGGCGGGCGGGCGTCGCCATTCCGCGTACGTCGCAGGAGCAGCGCTCGGCGGGCCGGCAGGTGCCGATGAGCCAGGCCCGCCCCGGTGACCTGGTGGTGTACCGCGACGACGCCAGCCACGTCGGCATGTACGTCGGCGGCGGCCAGGTGGTGCACGCACCGCACCCCGGCGCGCCCGTGCGCTACGACCGGGCGGACATGATGCCGGTCTCCTCCGTGACCCGCCCCTGAGGCTTCCGCCGGGCACGCCCGTACGATCGTCGCGTGGTGGGACCTGGGAAGTTCTGTGATGCGACGAGCGGCGCGGGCCGCCGCGTGCTGGGCGCGGCGATGGCGGGCGCGGTGCTGACGGCGGCCTGCGGCTGCGGAGCGGACGCGGGAGAGGAACGCGAGGGCCGCGAACGTGCCGCCGTGCAGCGCGTGCTGGACCGGCAGGCGTCGGCGGTGCGCAGCGGCAAGGAGAGCGGATACCTGGCGGCGGTCGATCCCCGCGAGAAGGGCTACCGCACCGCGCAGCGCCAGGTGTTCGCCAATCTGCGCCGCCTGCCGCTCACCGAGTGGTCGTACACCGTGGGGGACGTGCGGCACAGCGGTGGCAAGGAGCGGGGCGAGGGCTCGTCGAGTCCGGCGGACGGTGACGTCGTGGCCGATGTGCGGCTGCGCTACAAGCTGCGCGGCGACGACCACGCACCCGTCTCCGCCAACGAGCGCCTGGCCTTCGCCGAGCGCGGCGGCAAGTGGTACGTCAGCGCCGAACTGCCCGGCAGCGACCGTCAGTTGTGGGAAGAGGGCAAGATCGGCGTGGTGCGCGGCAAGCACAGCCTGGTGCTGGGCGCGGACCGCGGCGAAGGGGCCCTGCGCGGGCTCGCCCGCGACGCGGACCGTGCCGTCACGGACGTGGAGCGCGCGTGGCCGCGCAGCTGGCCCCGCAGGGTGGTGGTCGAGTCGCCCTCCTCGCTGCGGGACATGGCACGGCTGCTGAACGCGTCCGCTTCGACATACGAGGGCATCGCGGCCGTCACCACCGGCGAGGCCGGGGAGCACACGGACGCTCCCGCCGACCGCATCGTGGTCAACCCCGAGGCGTACGGCGAGCTGAGCGGTCAGGGGCAGCAGGTCGTCCTCACCCACGAGACGGTGCACGTCGCGAGCCGGACCCATACGAGCGCCGCCACGCCGCTTTGGCTGTCCGAAGGGTTCGCGGACTGGGTGGCCTACGGCAGCACGGACCGCAAGCCCAAGGAGGTCGCCGCGGAGCTGGTGCGGGCGGCCGGGGAGGACGACCTGCCCCGTGAACTGCCCACGGACCACGACTTCCGCTTCGGCAGTGACGCGGAGGCGCTGGGGCGCGCGTACGAGAGCGGCTGGCTCGCGTGCAGGCTCATCGAGGACGAGTGGGGCAAGGACCGGCTGCTCGGGCTCTATCTGCGGATCGGTGCTTCGCAGAAGCGGCAGGACGCGGCCGTCGAGGACGCCATGCAGGCCGAACTGGGCCTCGGGCGGAAGGAGTTCACCGAGCGGTGGCGCTCGTACGTACGGAAGCAGCTGACGTGACGCCGTCCGCCCCTGCCTCCGGCTCCGCTTCCGCTTCCTCCGCCGTCACGGGCGCGTCCGTCTCCGGCTCCGTACGCGCCGTACGCGTGCCGTAGGCGCCCGTCCGCCGCCCCGAGGGCCGCGTCGAGCGCCACAGCCGCACGCAGGCGAGAAGCGACGCCGCCACGAGGAGGCCGTTGCGTACGGACATCAGCAGCACGCCGAGCCAGTCGCTGGCGACGACGTCGGCGAAGCCCGGCGGGAATTCCATCAGCGTCACACCCGTGGCCGCCAGCACAAGCCCCGCGGGCAGGGCCTGACAGCTTGCCCGCAGCGTGAGGCAGACGGCCGCGAGGCCGACCAGCCAGATCATGTACTGCGGGCTGATGACGCGGCTGGTGGTGGTGAACAGCAGCACCGCGGTGAGCGCGGCGTCCGCGGGCGTCGAGGCCGTCCACCGCACGGCGCGCAGCCGCCACAGCAGCAGCCAGAGGAAGGCGAGGACCGTGAGCAGCAGCGCGGCGTCGCTGACGAGGTTCACATACGGGCCGACGAACTCCATCGAGCCGTAGTTGAGCAGCACCTGCCCCTCCCAGCCGAAGTGTCTCGCCACGTGGAAGACCAGGGCGCCCAGCGACTCCACCTCGGTGCCCCTGGACTGCTGGAATCCGAGAAAGGTCAGCGCGCCCGGCATCGTCGCCGCGAAGAGGCACATCACGGCCGCGCCGGTGATCAGCGCCGCCGTCCACGCCGTACGCGTCTCACGGCCGTGCCGCACGCCGAGCAGCAGCAGGCCGGGCCAGATCTTCAGCGTCGCGCCGAACGCGGCGAGCGCACCGGCCAGTCTCGGACGGCGGGCACAGGCGAGCAGCGCCGCGACGGCGACGCCGGTGACCATCAGGTCGTAGCGCGCGTAAGCGGTGGGCCCCAGCAGTGTCACACCGGCGATCCAGCACCACGCGCCCCCGGGGCGTCTCCCCGGGCGTCCCGACGCACGCAGCAGCAGGCCGAGTACGGCGGCGTCGGCGGCGCAGGCGAGCACGTAGAAGGCGGTGGCGTAGTCGAGGAAGGGGAGCAGGGCGGGGGAGAGGATCGCCAGGGCCGCGGCGGGCGGGTACTGCCAGGTGACGTCGTTCGCGGGGAAGACCCCGGACTTCAGCAGGCCGTACCAGCTCTGGTAGATGGCGCTGACGTCGCTGGTGTAGTCGGGGCCGGGCACGACGAAGACCTTGAAGACGCACAGCAGCAGGGCGGTGCGGGTGAGCGCCCAGATCGCGAGGGGGGCGGCGACGGCGGTACGGGGGCGGGGGCCGGTGCGTGGGCCGCCGCGCCGGTGACTGCCGCGGGGGGCGCCGCGGTCGCGGCCCGGCCGCCGGGACCCGTCCGGTTCGTACGGCACACCCGGTTCGTACGGTCTGTCAGGACCGGACGGTTCGACGGGCTCGGCCGCCACGTCCGGCTGCTCGCCCGCGGGGTCCGTCGCGTCCGAACCGCCCTTCCCGTCCGCTGAGTTGGTCTCGTCGGCCTCATCAGGCGCGTCGTGTGCCCCGTGGCCGGTCCCGGACGCTGCTTCCCGCGGTGCCGGCGCCGCCGTGCTGTCCGTCATGCCCACCTGTCCGTCGCCTGCTCGCCTGCTCGCTTGCTCGCTTGCTCGCCTGCCGTGTCCGACGCTTGCCCGGCACGGCGTCAGTTCATTACTTCCCCCCACCCGTGCGGCCGCCCGCGCCATGGTGCACGGCGGCCCCGTACGCGCATGTGGCGACTCCGCGCCCGGACCTCGGCGGTCACCCGGACGGTACTGTCGGCGGCGATGCACAAGACCTTGATCGTCACCAATGACTTCCCGCCGCGGCCCGGCGGCATCCAGGCGTTCCTGCACAGCCTGGCGCTGCGGCTGGATCCCTCCCGGCTCGTCGTCTACGCCTCGTCGTACGGGCGGAGCGGCGAGCGCGCCGGGGAGACCGCCCGGTTCGACGCGGAGCAGCCCTTCACGGTCGTACGGGACCGCAGCACGATGCTGCTGCCGACGCCGCGGGTGACACGGCGCGCGGTGCGGCTGCTGGGCGAACACCGCTGCGAGACGGTGTGGTTCGGGGCGGCGGCACCGCTGGGTCTGATGGCGCCCGCACTGCGCGCGGCGGGCGCGCGGCGCATCGTGGCGACGACGCACGGGCACGAGGCGGCCTGGGCCCGACTGCCCGGCGCACGGCGGCTGTTGCGCCGTATCGGCGAGGGCACCGACACGCTGACCTATCTCGGCGAGTACACGCGGTCGAGGATCGCGGGCGCCCTCACCCCGGAGGCGGCCGGCCGCATGGTCCAACTGCCGCCCGGCGTCGACGAGAAGACCTTCCACCCGGGGTCCGGCGGGGACTCGGTGCGCGAGCGGCTCGGCCTGAGCGGCAGGCCCGTGGTGGTGTGCGTCTCGCGGCTCGTGCCGCGCAAGGGCCAGGACACCCTGATCCGGGCGATGCCGCGGATCCTCGCCGAAGTGCCGGACGCCGTACTGCTGCTGGTCGGCGGCGGGCCGTACCGCGGCGGTCTGGAGAAGCTGGCGGAGACGACGGGTGTGGCGGATTCCGTGCGCTTCACCGGCGCCGTCCCCTGGGAGGAGCTGCCCGCGCACTTCGGCGCCGGCGACGTCTTCGCGATGCCGTGCCGCACCCGCCGCGGCGGACTGGACGTGGAGGGGCTCGGCATCGTCTATCTGGAGGCGTCCGCGACCGGACTGCCCGTCGTGGCAGGCGACTCCGGCGGCGCACCGGACGCCGTACTGGACGGGGAGACGGGCTGGGTCGTGCGCGGCGGCGCCGACGGCGAGGCCGCCGACCGCGTCGTCACGCTGCTGAAGGACCCGGCACTGCGGGCCCGCATGGGCGAGAAGGGCAGGGAGTGGGTCCTCGGCCGCTGGCGCTGGGACCTGCTCGCCGAGCGGATGAGACAGCTGCTCTGAGGGGCACGGCACGGCGACGTCCGAGGCGTGCCCCTCAGGCGTACAGCGACTCGATCTCGTCCGCGAAGTCCTTGGCCACCACGCCCCGTTTGAGCTTCAGCGACGGCGTGATGTGCCCCGACTCCTCCGTGAACTGGGTGCTCAGCACACGGAACTTGCGTACGGACTCGGCCCGCGAGACCAGCGCGTTGCCCCCGTCCACGGCCCGCTGGAGCTCCGCCAGCAGCTCCTCGTCGTGCAGCAGCTCCTCGTGGGTGAGCGCCGCCTTGCCGCGCTCCTGCGCCCACCGCGCCAGGAACTCCTCGTCGACGGTGAGGAGCGCGCCCGCGAAGGGCCGCCCGTCGCCGACGACCATGCACTCGGCGACCAGCGCGTGCCCGCGGATGCCGTCCTCGATGACGGACGGGGCGATGTTCTTGCCGCCCGCCGTCACCAGGATCTCCTTCTTCCGCCCGGTGATGGCGAGATAGCCGTCGGTGTCGAGGGTGCCCACGTCGCCGGTGTGGAACCAGCCGTCGGAGAGGGCCTCCTGGGTGGCCTGCTCGTTGTTCCAGTACCCCGTGAAGAGGTGCTCGCCGTGCAGCAGAACCTCCCCGTCGTCCGCGATGCGCACGACGGAGCCGGGCAGCGGCTGGCCCACCGTGCCGATCTTCTGCCGGTCGTAGGGGTTGAAGGCGGTCGCGGCACAGGACTCCGTGAGCCCGTAACCCTCAAGCACGGTGAAGCCGATGCCCCGGTAGAAGTGCCCGAGGCGCTCGCCCAGGGGCGCGCCGCCGGAGATCGCGTGGGTGGCGAGGCCGCCGAGCACCGCGCGCAGCCTGCTGTAGACGAGCACGTCGAACAGCTTGTGGCGCAGCTTGAGTTGGAGCGAGGGGCCCGAAGGGTCCTCCAGGGCGCGGCTGTAGGCCGTGGCCGTCTCGGCGGCCTTGTCGAAGATCTTCACCTTGCCGCCCGCCTGGGCCTGCGCCCGCGCGGAGTTGAAGACCTTCTCGAAGACGCGGGGCACGCCGAGGACCATCGTCGGCCGGAACGCGGCGAGTTCGTCCGTCAGCGACTTCACGTCCGCGACGTGTCCGAGCTTGATGGGCGCCATCACCGCGGCCACCTGCACGAGCCGGCCGAAGACATGGGCGATGGGCAGGAAGAGCAGCACCGAGGACTCGCCGGTGCGGAACATCGGGCGCAGCCGCTCGACGACGTTGCCGCACTCGGCGAAGAAGCTGCGGTGGGTGAGCACACAGCCCTTGGGGCGGCCGGTGGTGCCCGAGGTGTAGACGATGGTGGCGGGGGAGTCGGCGTTCGCGCTGGAGGAGCGGACCTCGACCGTCGCGTCGTCGATGCCGGCGCCGTCCGCGGTGAGTTGCTCGACCGCGCCCTTTCCGGGGCCCTTGCCCGCGGTGGTCCGCCGCGGCTCGATCTGCCAGACGTGGGCGAGGGCGGGCAGCCGGTCGCGCACGGACTCGACCGCGCGGCTGTGCTCGCCGGTCTCGACGAGGCAGGCGACCGAGCCCGAGTCGCCCAGGATCCAGGCGATCTGCTCCGGCGAACTCGTCTCGTACACCGGCACGGTGACGGCTCCGGCGCTCCAGATCGCGAAGTCGAGGAGCGTCCACTCGTAGCGCGTGCGGGACATCAGCGCCACGCGGTCGCCCGGCTGGACACCGGCGGCGATCAACCCCTTTGCGGCGGCCTGCACTTCGGCCAGGAAGTCGGCGGCGTTCACATCGGTCCATTCGCCGCCCTGCTTGCGTGCGACGACGGCCACATCGGGATGCTGTGCCGCGTTGCGGCGGATGAGATCCGTCAGATTGCCGTCGGTCGGCACCTCGTAAAGGGCCGGAAGGCTGAACTCACGCAAGGCTGCTGCTCCTCGTCGGGCCGGAGGACGGCGGCCGTTGTGGGGGCGGCCTCCGATGGCTCGGATCCGGGCCGCGGGTAGACCCGGATGAAGATGACGGCCCGGACGTTACCCATCGGTAGGGTCAGCGGGATAGGGGGTAACGCTGAGATGTCTGATGCGTCACACGACTCGGGTGCGTCTCCGAAATCCTAGTCCACGCACGCGCGGAGAGGGAAGTAACCGCAGGTGAGAAGGGGCCGGGGAGGGGGTGCGGGCGGGGGTGCCGCGAGAGCGGTGCTCCGCTCTAGGGTGTGCCCATGCGAGTCCACGTGGTCAGCGATGTGCACGGAAACAGCCGCGACCTCGCGAAGGCGGGCGACGGCGCCGACGCGCTCGTCTGCCTGGGAGATCTCATCCTCTTCCTCGACTACGCCGATCACTCGCGGGGCATCTTCCCCGAGCTGTTCGGCGTCGAAAGCGCGGACCGCATAGTGGAGTTGCGCACAGCGCGGCGCTTCGCCGAGGCGCGCGAGTTCTCCGCGAGGCTCTGGGAGGGCATGGACCGGGCGGCGGCCACGGAGGCGGCGGTGCGAGGGCAGTACGCCGAGCTGTTCGCCGCGTTCCCGTCGCCCACGTACGCGACGTACGGCAACGTCGACATGCCGCCGCTGTGGCCGGAGTACGCCGGCGAGGGCACCACCGTCCTCGACGGCGAGACGGCGGACATCGGCGGGCTGCGGTTCGGCTTCGTCGGCGGAGGGCTGCGCACGCCCATGCGCACCCCGTACGAGATCGACGACGAGACGTACGCCGCGAAGGTCGAGGCGCTGGGCGAGGTGGATGTGCTGTGCTCCCATATCCCGCCCGACGTACCGGAGTTGTGCTACGACACCGTCGCGCGGCGCTTCGAGCGCGGCAGTGAGGCGCTGCTGCGCGCGCTGCGTTCGGTCCGGCCGCGCTTCCACCTCTTCGGGCACGTGCACCAGCCGCTGGTGCGGCGGATGCGGATCGGGCCGACGGAGTGCGTGAACGTGGGGCACTTCGCCGCGACCGGGACGCCCTGGGTGCTGGAGTGGTGAGCCCTCGCGCCGCGGGCGCCGGGCCACGGTGCACGGGTCGCGCGGGCCGCGGGCGGCAGGAGGCCGGTGGGTCCCCGGGGGCATACGCGCGGTAGCCTGCCAGCGGGAATCGGGGACCGCGCGCAGCATATGGAGGAGCCACGGCGATGGCGGAACACACCAGCTCGAACATCACCATCGATGCGGCGCCCGAAGCCGTGATGGGAGTGATCGCCGATTTCGCCCGCTACCCGGAGTGGACGGGCGAGGTGAAGGAGGCCGAGGTGCTCTGCGAGGACTCCCAGGGCAGGGCCGAGCAGGTCAGGCTGCTGCTGGACGCGGGGGCCATCAAGGACGAACACACCCTGGCCTACGAGTGGATCGGCGAGCACGAGGTCCGCTGGTCCCTGGTGAAGTCCCAGATGCTGCGCGAACTGGACGGCGTCTACCGGCTGTCGCCGGTGGCCGGAGGCGAACGCACCGAGGTCACCTATCAGTTGACCGTCGACGTCAAGATCCCGATGCTCGGGATGATCAAGCGCAAGGCCGAGAAGGTCATCATCGACCGTGCGCTGTCCGGCCTGAAGAAGCGCGTCGAGTCGGGCGGCGGCGCCGGCACGGGCGCGGACCCCGCCAAAGGCTGACGCGCGGGTGCACGCGGCGGAGGGCGGGGCGGACGACCGCGGCCACCACGACCACCGGGGCGGCGGGAGCGGCCGGGACGGCCGGAGCGGTTCGCACGAGGACGGTTCGCTCGGGGACGCTTCCCACCAGGACGGTTCGCGCGGACCGTCGTCGCGCGCACAGGACGCGGGGACGGCACCGGGTGCGCCCGGAGCTGAGGCGCGCGCACAGGACCACGGCCGCGGCACGGACGCCGGCACCTCCTCGCGCGGCCCGCGGATGCTGCTGGTCACCGGCGCCGGCGGGGCGGGACGTACGACCGTCGCCGCGGCGAGCGCCGTGTCCGCCGCCCGCGACGGCAGCCGCACGCTGCTGCTGAGCGGCGAGGAGCCCGCGGTCCTGGAGGCCGTGCTGGGTACGCCCGAGGGCGCCCTGCGCGAGGGCGGAGCGGCGGCGGTACCGGGCACTGACGGGCGCCTGTACGCGGCCCGTACCGCTACGGACGAGCGCTTCCGCGCCGCCGCGGTCTCCTTGCAGGAGCGCGGCCGCAAGGTGCTCGAACTCCTCGGCTCGGACCCGCTGGACGGGGACGAGCTGACCGAACTGCCCGGCTCGGCGGACTTCGCGTTGCTCGGCGCGGTGCGCGCCGCGCACGCGGCGGGGGATTGGGACGCCGTCGTCGTCGATCTGCCGCACACGCCCGAGGCGCTGCGGACCCTGGCTCTCCCCGCGCAGCTGCGCCGCTATCTGCGCAGGCTCCTGCCCGCCGAGCGACAGGCCGCGCGTGCGCTGCGGCCCGCGCTGGCACAGCTGGTGGGCATACCGATGCCGACCGACGCGCTCTACTCGGGCGCCGCCCGCTGGGACGCCGGACTCGCCGACGTACAGGGCCTGTTGGAGTCGCCGGCCGTCTCCGTGCGGCTCGTCGCCGAGCCCGGCCCGCTCGCCGCGGAGGCGCTGCGCGTGGGCCGGGCCGGACTGGGCCTGTACGGGCTGCCGTTGGCGGCGGTCGTCGCCAACAGGGTGCTCCCGTCCGGGAGTCGGGACACCTGGACGGCCTCGCTGTCCGGGCGGCAGCAGACGGTGCTGAAGGCGTGGCGCGAGGAGTACGGGGCCGAGGGCGTGCCGGTCTGCGAACTCCCGCATCTGGGACGGGAACCGCGAGGAGCGGACGATCTGCTGCGCCTCGCCGGGAGCTTCTCCGGGGACGCCGCCGCAGGCACCGCACAGGACGTCGGCGAGGACGCCGCGGAGGGTGCCGGCGAGGGCGTCCCCCAGGGCATCGTCGAGGGCGTCGTCGAGGACCGGATCGCCGCCGACGGCCTGCTGGTGTGGCGGCTGGCGCTCCCCGCGGTCCGCAAGGAGGAGCTGGAACTCGTGCGCCGCGGGGACGAGTTGATCCTCGGCTTCGGTCCGTACCGGCGGGTGCTCCCGCTGCCCTCGGCGCTGCGCAGATGCCGGGTCGTGGGCGCCTCCCTGGACCGCGGGGAACTGCGGGTCCGCTGCGCTCCGGATCCGGCGCTGTGGCCGGAGGGCACGGGCCGCTGAGCGGGCCCCGTACGAGGGCTGCGAGTACACGGGGGTCGAGGCTGCGAGTACACCGGGTACGAGGGCCGCGCAGGGCCGCGTGTGCCCCGGCACCGGCCGGTCCCATGGGCTCTCTCCGCCGCTCTCCGTGCTGCGCCTGTTCGGGTAACGTCGGAACACGGGCCGACGGACACGAGTCGGCCGTCCTCCCTTCCGCCGTAGGAGCGCCGCCATGAGCGAGCCCCCCGAGCCCCCCGAGTCCGCTGAGTCCGTTGGGTCCACCGGCTCCGCCCGGTCCGCAGAGCCGGCCGGGCCTGTCGAGTACGAGGCACAGACCCCGCCCGACGCCGACGCCTGGGCCACCGCCTGCGAGGAGGACCTGAACGCGGAGAAGGCCCGCCGCCGCGCGGAGCAGGGACAGCAGTACGGCAGCGCGGCGGAGGAGCTGCGGCGTCTCGCGGACGCGGTCTCCGAGAAGGTGGCGGAGCTGGGCAGGCCCTTCGGCGGCACGCTGGCCTCGGCCGCGGCCCAGAGCGTCGCACAGCAGCTGATCACGCAGGCGAAGGCGGCGGTGGAGCCCGTCGTCGAGCGCAACCCGCAGATCTTCGACCATCTCGCCGCAGCCGGCGGCGAACTGCTCGCCGCCTACCGTGCCGCCGTGCAGGACGCGGAGGGACGCTGGACGGCCGGCCCCCAGGACACCCGGAGCACACCCGGCACCGGGAGCACACCCGGCACCTCCGCCCCGGACGAGCGGCGGGGGAGCGTCACGTACGGGCCGTCCGCCGGAATAGAGCGCATCGACCTGGACAAGGATCCTGGAGAGCCCGCCGGTTCCGGGGACACCGACGGCGGGAGCGGCGGCACCGGCGGCACCCGCAGCACCGGCGACAGGGGCGAGAAGGGCGACGGCGGCCGGAGCGACGGGGGCGAGGAGCGCGGGCGCTGACGGTACGGGCCGGGCCAAAGCTCAGGACCGGGCGGCACGGCCCCTCCGGTACGGTGTTCCGCGGCGGGGTAGGACCGGAAATACCGAGGGACACATGGGACTCACTATCGGCGTCGACATCGGCGGCACCAAGATCGCAGCCGGAGTCGTCGATGAGCACGGCACGATCCTGGAAACCAGCACCGTGCCCACCCCGCCCACGGCGGAGGGCGTGATCGACGCCATCGCCGACGCGGTACGGGATGCCAGCTCCGAGCACGAGGTGGACGCCGTGGGCATCGGCGCTCCCGGCTACGTCGACGACAAGCGGGCCACCGTACTCTTCACGCCGAACCTGACCTGGCGCCACGAGGCCCTGAAGGACAAGGTCGAGCAGCGCATCGGACTCCCGGTCGTGATCGAGAACGACGCCAACGCGGCCGCCTGGGGCGAGTACAAGTTCGGCGTGGGCACCGGACATGAGGACGTCGTCTGCATCACCATCGGCACCGGTCTCGGCGGCGGCGTGATCATCGGGGGCAGGCTGCACCGTGGCCGCTTCGGCGTCGCAGCCGAGTTCGGGCACATCCGGATGGTTCCCGACGGGCTGCTGTGCGGCTGCGGCAACCAGGGCTGCTGGGAGCAGTACGCGTCGGGCAGCGCGCTCGTGCGGTACGCACAGCAGCGCGCCACGGCCACGCCGGAGAACGCCACGGTCCTCCTGGAGCTCGGCGACGGCACCCCCGAGGGCATCGAGGGCAAGCACATCAGCGAGGCGGCCCGCCGCGGCTGTCCCGTCGCCGTGGACTCCTTCCGGGAGCTGGCGCGCTGGGCGGGCGCGGGCCTCGCGGACCTCGCGTCGCTCTTCGACCCGGGGGCGTTCATCGTCGGCGGCGGAGTCTCCGACGAGGGCGACCTCGTGCTCGACCCCATCCGTAAGTCCTACCGGCGCTGGCTCGTGGGCAGTCGCTGGCGTCCGCACGCCGAGGTGCTCGCGGCCCAACTGGGCGGCCGGGCAGGCATGGTGGGCGTCGCCGACCTCGCGCGGCAGGGCTGACCGCACGCGACGGGCCCGCCGTCCACGGGCCGGCGCTCCACCTGAGGTGCGGCCCCGGCCACGGGGGCGGATGAAGCGGAACGACCGACGAATGTGAGTGTGAACCGCGCCGATGACGCTCGCGGATCTGCCCGCAGGACGTACGGAGCCCGACGGTTCGGCCGTCGTCCGCCTGCTCAGCTACAACATCCGCTCCATGCGGGACGACCGGAGGGCGCTCGCCCGGGTCATCCGGGCGTGCGCCCCCGACGTGGTGTGCGTACAGGAGGCGCCGCGGTTCTTCCGCTGGCGCAAGCACGCCGCGTGGCTCGCGCGCGAGTGCGGCCTGGTCTATGTGACGGGAGGCGCGCCCGCCACGGGCCCGATGATCCTGGCCTCGCTGCGGGCCACGGTCGTACGCGCCGAGGACGTGCTGCTGCCGCACACGCCCGGCCTGCACCGGCGGGGCTTCGCCACGGCGGTACTGCGGTTCGGGACGTCGGCGCGGCTGGGGGTGCTCAGCTGCCATCTGAGCCTCCAGACCGATGAGCGGCAGGCACAGGGCCGCATGCTGCTCGACCGGCTCGCGGCCCTGGACGCACGGCACACGGTGGCGGCCGGCGACCTCAACGAACGCCCCCGTGGCCGTACTTTCCGCCGTCTCGCGGGCGCGCTCCAGGACGGGTGGGCGGTGGCGCCGTGGGGCGGCGAGCACACGTCGACGCCCGTCCGTCCGCATCAGCGCATCGACGCGGTGCTGGCATCGGAGGGCGTCGAGGTGCTCGGCTGCGGCGTCCCGGACGGGCTGGACGGAGTCTCGGCGGACGACCTGCGGGCCGCCACCGATCACCTGCCCGTGCTGGCGGCGCTGCGGGTGCCCGCCGAGGCGGCGGAGCCCGCCGAGCCGCCGGAATAGGCCGGGGCGCCGGAATGGACCGGGGCGCCGGAATGGGCCGGGCCGCCTGAGACGGCTGGGCCGCCGGAGCCGGACGGGCCGCCTGAGACCCGGGTCTGACGAGGCCTCACGCGCGCGCTCCTCCCGCACTCCGGGATGACGCGCTCACACCACGGCGCCACGGCCCGGGTCGTCCCAGTCGTCCTCGTCCCGCCCGTCGCGCATGCGGGCAACGAGGGTGGCGAAGCCGCCCAGGAAGCCGCCGACGCCCAGCGTCGCGATCCACCAGGTCAGCTCCTGCTGGAAGACCACCATGAAGATGAGCAGCAGCGGCCCGCCCAGCACCGCGAGCCACGCGAACTTCGCCGTGGTGTCGGGCTGCGGCAGCGGCGGCGGCTCCGGCGGTACGAAGTGGCCCTCGTCGTCCTCTTCGCCCGCGCCGTCCGGCTCGTCGTCCGCGGACGGCAGGCTCCAGTCGCGGGGACCGGAGCCCGCAGAGTAGACCGTGAAGCTGCGTACGGACGTACCGCCCTCGTCGCCCTCGCCGTCCCCGTCGGGGCGGGAGCCGGGAGCGGGGCGGGCCGCGGTGCCGGTGCGCGCGTCGCCCCCGGGCTCGGCGGGCGCCATGTCCTCGGCCTTCGGATGGTCTCCGTACGCGGCGACGATCTGCTCCCAGGCGGCCTCCTCGTCCAGGGGCAGCGGCGCTTCGCCGCTCCCGTCGGGGTCCTCACCGCCGGCAGCGGTCCCTTCACCGCCCGGTCTTTCCGCACCGGCCGCACTTCCCGCGCCGCCCGCACTTCCCGCACCGGCCGTGTCGCCGGTGCCTCCCGTTCCGGTCCCGGTCCCGTCGCCGCGGGTCTCGTCCCGGTCGTCCTCGCCGTGGTCGTGGTCCTCCGCGCCGGGGTTACGCACCATCGCCAGCCGTCTCCGTCTCCGTCTGCGTCCTCTTCGCGCCGAGCCGGGTGATGAATCCGTAGGAGTCCGCGAAGATGCGCTCCGCGTCGTGGTCGAGAGTGGCGACGTGGTAGCTGTCCTCCAGGACGGTCTCGGTCACGTCGCCCGACGAGACCTTGCCGAGCACCAGCGCCGAGTCGGACGGCGGCACCACGTGGTCGTTCCTGCTGTGCATCACGAGCAGCGGCTGCGTCACCTGCGGCAGTTCGCCGCGCACGCGGCGGAACAGGTCACGGAGCGAGTACGCGGCCTGGGTCGGCACCCGCTCGTAACCCACCTCCTGCGCATGGGGTTTGGCGATGTCGCTCGCGATGCCCTTCGCCGAGCGGAGCAGGAAGCGGCCCAGTGGCAGCGCGTACCCCTGGAACCGCGGGAACGTCACCGCGGGATTGACCACGGCGACGCCGCTCACCGCGTCCCCGTGGTACGCGGCCAGCCGCAGCGCGAGCGCGCCGCCCATGGACAGGCCGCAGACGAAGACCTGTTCGCACTGGCGGCTCAGCGAGCGCAGCTCGCGGTCCACCGTCGCGTACCAGTCCTGCCACCCCGTGACGGCCAGGTCCTCCCAGCGCGTGCCGTGCCCCGGCAGAAGCGGAAGGGAGACCGTGAGCCCCTTCGCGGCCAGGTGGTCGGCCCATGGGCGCACGGACTGAGGGGAGCCGGTGAACCCGTGGCACACCAGGACGCCCGTCTCGGATCCGTCATGACGCATGGGCTCGGCCCCGGGAAGGATGGACACTTCGGCCTCCAGCCGGTCGGTATCGAGTCGGTGTCGACGTCGGTGGGCGCTGTGCTGGCTGTGCAAGTCCTGCTGCCGGTGGTTCGGTTGCTTCGGGTGCCGACTGCGCTCGGGGTCCGCTCGCAAGCAGCCGGTGTGCGGGCGTACGAGCGGGCGAGTGCCAGCCTACGCGTGGGGGCCGGACGCCGGGTAGTTCAGCACTGCCCTACGCGGCAGCGCTCCTTCCGCGACGGCGAGATAGGGTCGCCGTGTCGGGAACAGGAGGTCCTCGGGTTGTTCTACGGAGCGATGAAACTGTCGGTGGGCAACGGGCTCAAGCTTGCCTTCCGGCCCTGGGTCGAGGGGCTCGAGCACGTTCCCGCCGAGGGGCCGGCCATCCTCGCCAGCAACCATCTGTCGTTCTCCGACTCCTTCTTCCTGCCCGCGGTGCTCGACCGCAAGGTCACCTTCATCGCCAAGGCCGAGTACTTCACGTCGCCCGGTGTGAAGGGCAAGCTCACGGCCGCCTTCTTCAAGGGCGTGGGGCAGCTGCCGGTGGACCGGTCCGGTGCACGCGGCGCGGGAGAGGCCGCGATCCGCAGCGGGCTCGAAGTCCTCGCGAACGGCGAGCTGTTCGGCATCTACCCGGAGGGCACGCGCTCGCCCGACGGCCGCCTCTACCGCGGCAAGCCCGGCGGGCTGGCGCGGGTCGCGCTGCGCTCGGGAGCGCCCGTGCTGCCCGTGGCGATGGTCGACACCGAGAAGATCCAGCCGCCCGGGCAGGTCATGCCCAAGCTGATGCGCCCGGGCATCAGGATCGGCGAGCCGATGGACTTCAGCCGCTATCAAGGCATGGAGAACGACCGCTTCATCCAGCGGGCCCTCACCGACGAGGTCATGTACGAGATCATGCGCCTCTCCGGCCAGGAGTACGTCGACATGTACGCCACCGCCGCCAAGCGCCAGCTCGCCGAGGAGGCCAAGCGGCAGACCGAGGCGGAGCGGACCGTGAAGGAAGCGGAACGGGAGGCCGGGAAGGCCCGGCAGGGGGACCAGGGCGCGGTGCGTCCCGGGGGCGCCGGGCCCGCGGGCAGGCTCGCGGCGGTCAGGCGCAAGTGGAACGAGCGTGACCGCGCGGCGTAGACGCGAGCACGCGGCAGCACGAGGACCTGTGCACATACGGGCAAGCGCGGAGGGCCCCGCACGGGGACGCACACACGGGCACGGGCACAAGCGCGGACACGGGGACAAGCGCGGACACGGGCAGAAGCGCACACACGGACACATGCAGACAGGCGCAGCGCAGGCGGCGCGGGGCGAGGGGGCGGGCCGGTACAGATGGTCCTGAGACAGTCCGTTGAACGGCCGTTGTGGCGGGCGCTGACCGGCTACCGGCTGCTGGGGCTCGGCTATGCGATCGCCGTCTTCGTGTGGGCGTACGACCGTCTCGCGCATCCCGTGCCGGGCGCGATCTACCTCGGCGTGCTGACGGTGTGGACGCTGGCCACGGTCCCCCACGTCCTCTCCGCGCGGCGCTGCACGAAGCGCTTCCTCACCGTCGACATCGCCCTCGCCGTCGCGGGCATCCTCGGCTCCCTCTACGTCGACGCCGCCGGGAGGATCGGGCCCACCCTCCCGACCATCTGGGTCGCGGGGCCCGTGCTCGCGTTCGCGGTCAAGGGCGGCTGGCGCTGGGGGGCGGTGGCCGCGACCGTCGTCGGCATCGCCAACATCATCGAACGGGGCGCGATCACCCGGCCCACGCTGCACAACGTGCTGCTGGTGTGCGTGGCGAGCATCGGCATCGGCTACGTCATCGAGGTGGCCAGGGCCAGCGAACGCACCCTGGAGCACGCCCTCCAGATCGAGGCGGCCACCCGCGAGCGGGAGCGGCTGGCCCGGGACATACACGACAGCGTGCTCCAGGTACTGGCCATGGTGCAGCGCCGGGGCAACGAGATCGGCGGCGAGGCGGCGGAGCTCGGCCGCATGGCGGGGGAGCAGGAGGTGGCGCTGCGCAGCCTCGTATCGCGCGAGACGGACGGGCTGCGGAGGTCCGGGGAAGCCGGTGCCGCCACGGGCATTCCGGGAGCGGCCCAGGCTGTGACGGCGCGGCCGCCCTCGGCGCCGGAGGGGGCCACGGGCACAGTTGCGGGCGCAGGTACGGCCGCAGGTACCGGCCCCGGCTCGGGTGCGGGTTCGGGCGGAGCCGCGGGCGCGGGCGGAATCACCGACGCGGGAGCGGGCGTGCGCGCGGGCAGGACCGCGCGCGGCAGGCCGAACGGCCGCGAAGCGCCAGCCGCTGCCGCCGAGTGCGATCTGCGCGCCCTGCTCTCGCCGTACTCCGGTTCCCGTGTGACCTTCGTGGAGCCGGGCGCGCCCGTTCCGCTGCCCGCGCAGGCGGCGAACGAGGTGGCCGCGGCCGTAAGCGCCGCCCTGGACAATGTGCGGCAGCACGCGGGCGGACCGGAGGGCGAGGAGGCGCAGGCGTGGATCCTGCTGGAGGACGAGCCGGACGCCGTGCTGGTCACGGTCCGCGACGACGGCCCGGGACTTGAGGAGGGACGGCTCGCGGACGCGGAGGCCGAAGGCAGGATGGGAGTCGCGCTCTCGATACGGGGCCGGCTGCGGGACCTCGGTGGCAGCGCCGAGCTGGTCTCGGTGCACGGCCAGGGCACGGAGGTCGAGCTGCGGGTGCCGAAGTCGCCCCGGGGGCGCGGGAAATGACGGAGAAGGGTCGGGGGCGATGACGAACACCGAGGGCAGCCAGGAAGACACCCTGAAGGGTCCGGAAGGCACCCTGAAGAGAACTCCGGAGGTCACCCCGGACGAGACGCGGAAGGACACGGGGGCCGCGGGCGCGGGATCCGACGCGCGGCAGCGGCCCGTGAAGGTGATGGTCGTCGACGACCATCCGATGTGGCGGGACGCGGTGGCGCGCGACCTGGGCGAGGCCGGCTTCGACGTGGTGGCCACCGCGGGCGACGGCCCCCAGGCCGTACGCCGTGCCAGAGCCGCCTCGCCCGACGTGCTGGTGCTGGACCTCAACCTGCCGGGCCTGCCCGGTGTCGAGGTGTGCCGCAGCCTCGTCGGCACCGGCTCCGGCCTGCGCGTGCTGGTGCTCTCGGCGAGCGGCGAGCACGCCGACGTGCTGGAGGCGGTGAAGTCGGGGGCCACCGGCTATCTCGTGAAGTCGGCGAGCATGGAGGAGCTCCAGGACGCGGTCCGCCGTACGGCCCTGGGCGATCCGGTCTTCACGCCGGGCCTGGCGGGCCTCGTGCTCGGCGAGTACCGCAGGCTCGCCTCGGACCCCGCGCCCGCAGCCGGCTCCGACGAGCCCGCGGCACCGCGGCTGACGGAGCGGGAGACCGAGGTGCTGCGCCTCGTCGCGAAGGGCCTGAGCTACCGGCAGATCGCCGAGCGGCTCGTCATCTCCCACCGCACGGTGCAGAACCACGTGCAGAACACGCTGGGCAAGCTCCAGCTGCACAACCGCGTAGAGCTGGTGCGGTACGCGATCCAGCGCGGCCTGGACGCGGAGTGATCCCCGCGGCGGGGAGCGCGACCGGGCAGCCGCCGGGCCGTCGGGGCCGCCTCCCGTCCCGTAACTGATCGGAAAACCTCTCCGCGCCCTGCCCCTCGTGATGTGGATCACCGCTAGCGTGGCGGCAGTTGCGTACAGGCCGCGCGGCACGACGCACGCGCGGCGATGTGAGAAGGGAGATCCCATGCGGGTCGGAGTGCTGACCGGTGGCGGCGACTGCCCCGGACTCAACGCGGTGATGAGGGCCGTCGTCCGTAAGGGCGTCCAGCGGTACGACTACGACTTCGTCGGGTTCAGGGACGGCTGGCGCGGGCCGCTGGAAGGCGACACGGTCCAGCTGGACATTCCCGCTGTGCGTGGCACGCTGCCCCGCGGCGGCACGATTCTTGGCTCGTCGCGTACGAATCCGTTCAAGGAGGAGAACGGCGTACGCCGCATCCAGGAGAACCTCGTCAAGCACGACGTCGACGCACTCATCGCGATCGGCGGGGAGGACACCCTCGGTGTCGCCGCCCGGCTCACCGACGAGTTCGGCGTCAAGGCCGTCGGCGTGCCCAAGACGATCGACAACGATCTCTCGGCCACCGACTACACCTTCGGCTTCGACACCGCGGTCAACGTCGCCACCGACGCCATCGACCGGCTCCACACCACCGCCGAGTCGCACATGCGCGTCCTCGTCGTGGAGGTCATGGGGCGGCACGCGGGCTGGATCGCCCTGCACTCCGGCCTGGCGGGCGGCGCCAACTGCATCCTCATCCCCGAGCGCCGCTTCAACGTCGACGAAGTCTGCGGCTACGTCCAGTCCCGCTTCAAGGCGAGCTACGCACCGATCGTCGTCGTCGCGGAGGGCGCCATGCCCAGCGACGGCGAGATGGTGCTGAAGGACGACTCGCACGACTCGTTCGGGCACGTGCGGCTGTCGGGCGTCGGCGAGTGGCTGGCGAAGGAGATCGAGAAGCGCACCGGCAAGGAGGCCCGTACGACGGTCCTCGGGCACATCCAGCGCGGCGGCACGCCCACGCCGTTCGACCGCTGGCTGGCCACCCGTTTCGGGTTGCACGCGATCGACGCCGTACGGGACCAGGACTGGGGGAAGATGGTCGCCCTCCAGGGCACGAAGATCGTCAGGGTGCCGATCTCGGAGGCGACTTCGAAGCTGAAGACGGTCGATCCGGAGCTGTACGAGGAGGCCGAGGTCTTCTTCGGCTGAGCGCTCGGCCGGCGGCGGTGCCGTTTCCACCGTCTCCACCGCCGGCCCGCCCAGCCCGTGAGGAGGGGTGCACACAGCGCGTGTGCACCCCTCCTCACATTGGTCCTGCCGCGCTCGCGCGGGTCAGCGCGGCTCGCCCGCGCCGCGCCGGGCGCCCGCCCCCGCCGCCGCCTCCAGCATCTCCGCCACGATCCCCGGGCCGTTCAGCGTCAGCACGGACTCCGGGTGGAACTGCACGCTCGCGAACCCCTCGCCCCGCAGCGAGTGCACCTCGCCGGTCACCGGGTCGCGGTCGGCCTCGACACGGCCCGGTAGGCGAGCCCCGCCCGCCCGGCCTTCCTCCTCCCGACCGCAGCGCACCGCATACGAGTTGTAGAGCCCCACGGTCTCCTCCCGCCCGAAGACGCCGACCGTCTCCTGCGCGCCCTGGCACGGCGGTGACTTGCGTACGATCTCCAACCCCAGCTCGACCGCGAGCAGTTGATGCCCCAGGCACACCCCGAGCAGCCCGTGCCGGTGCTCCCGCAGCAGTTCCGCCGCCAGGTCCCGCAGCACGCGGATCTTCGGGTCGGCGAGGTCGCGCGGGTCGCCCGGACCCGGACCGAGCACGACGGGGCCGCCGTGCGCGAGCGCCGCCTCCCGCAGCCCCGGCTCGTCGAAGCGCCGCACCTCCACCCATGCGCCGGTGGCCCGCAGCAAGTGGGCGAGCATCGATGTGAAGGTGTCCTCGCCGTCCACCATCAGCACGTCCCCGGTTCCGGGCCGCGGCCCCCGCTCAGGACGCTCGCTGCCGCCGCCGGTCTGCATCCGGAGCCAGAACGGCGCCAGGTCCGCGCGGCGTGCCGCGAGCGCCGCCCTTACCCGTGGATCGTCGGCGAGCGGGACCGCCGGCGCCGCCCGCCTCCGGTGCGCGGGTGCCTCCCGCACGCCCAGCGCCGTCAGCACGCCCGCGGCCTTCGCGTGCGTCTCGGCCACCTCGCTCGCCGGCTGCGAGGCCCTGACCAGCGTGGCCCCGACGGGTACGCGCAGCAGGCCGCTCGCCGCGTCCACGTCGGCGGTCCTGATGAGGATGGGCGAGTCGAGGGTCTGCGCGCCTCCGGCGTCCCGGCCGACCAGGGCGAGCGCGCCCGCGTAGTAGCCGCGGCCGCCGGGCTCGTGGCGCTCGATGACGCGGCAGGCGTTCTCGACGGGCGAGCCGGTGACCGTCGCCGCGAACATCGTCTCCCGCAGCACCTCGCGCACGTCCAGGGTGCTGCGCCCGCGCAACTCGTACTCGGTGTGCGCGAGATGAGCCATCTCCTTCAGCCGCGGGCCGACCACGACGCCGCCCATGTCGCCGACGGTGCACATCATCTTCAGCTCTTCGTCCACGACCATGGACAGCTCCTCGCTCTCCTTGCGGTCGGCGAGGAAGTCCAGCAGCCCCTCGGCGGAGGGGCCACCGGGCGGATAGCGGTACGTGCCGCTGATGGGGTTCATCACGACCGTGCCGCCCGACATCCGCACGTGCACCTCGGGGCTCGCCCCCGCCAGCACCCGCTCGCCGGTGTGCACGACGAAGGTCCAGTACGCGCCCCGCTCGCCGCTCAGCAGCCTCCCGAAGAGCGCCAGCGCGTCCGCGCGCGAGAAGCCCGGGATCCGGCCCTCGAAGGTGCGCCGCACCACGAAGTCGGCGCCCTCGCCCGTGCCGATCTCGTCCTCTACGACGCGGCGCACGGTACGGGCGTACTCCTTGTCGGAGACGTCGAAGGCCCCGTCCTCGACGTTCACCCGGTGCGCGGGCAGCGCCGCGGCGACGTCCGCCAGCGGCAGCTCGTACACCTCGCGCGGCAGCAGCACGGCCAGCGGCGTCCCGTCGTCCCGCACGCGGAAGCCCCGCTCGCGGATCTGCCGGAAGGGCACGAGCGCGAGGGCGCCGTACCCGGGCCGCGGGCCGCCGTCCGGGATGTCCGCGAGCCGTTCCGCCTCGTGTACGGGCCCGGTCAGCACCTCGACGGTGTCGTGCGGGCGGCCCGGGGTGCGGCGGCGCAGCAGCGCGAAGGGCGGGGCGTCGTCGCGCAGCAGCCGCCCGACGATCTCGGACGCGGGCGGAGGCGCATACGCGTCCCGGTCCGCGTCCGCGTCCGCGTCGGCGGGCGGTGCGGGAGCGTACGGGCCGGAAGCGGAGCGGGACTGCTGCGGCCGCCGTGGCGGTCGGTGCTGGGACATCGGACGGTCCTTCCTCGGAGAGCGCCGGTCACGCGCGGAGGAACGGCCGTGCGGACACACACCGAAGGCCGCCCCTCGGGCGGCCTTCGCGTCTGTCGCTGTCTCGTGATGCGCGCGCAGTCAGTGGGCCGCCGGATGAGCGGTCCACCACCAGTCGTTCTGCTGTGCCGCTGCCGGGAGCGGCGGCACGAAGGTCTGCGCGAACATGGCGGGGAGCCTACCTCAGCGGTGGCCGCGAGGGTGGTTTCCGTCTCAGCACCCGGTCAGGGCGGGGGACGCCGCGCGTGACCCCGTAACCTGGGGCGCGTGAGTGCGAACGCCAACCCCGACGCCGGTGCCCGCACCTGGCGAGACCTTCCCGCGGCGCAGCAGCCCGAGTGGCCGGACCGTGAGGCTCTGCGCGAGACCGTCGCCGAGCTCGAGTCGTATCCGCCGCTCGTCTTCGCCGGCGAGTGCGACCAGCTGCGGTCCCGGCTGGGTGCCGTCGCGCGCGGCGAGGCGTTCCTCCTTCAGGGCGGCGACTGCGCCGAGGCGTTCGACCAGGTCAGCGCCGAGCACATCCGCAACAAGCTGAAGACGCTGCTTCAGATGGGCGCCGTGCTGACGTACGCCGGGTCGGTCCCGGTCGTCAAGGTCGGCCGCATCGCGGGGCAGTACAGCAAGCCGCGCTCCAAGCCGACGGAGACCAGGGACGGGGTGACCCTCCCGACGTACCGCGGCGACTCGGTCAACGGCTTCGAGTTCACCGAGGCCGCCCGTACGCCCGACCCGCAGCGCCTGAAGCGGATGTACCAGGCGTCGGCCTCCACGCTGAACCTCGTGCGGGCCTTCACCACCGGCGGCTACGCAGACCTGCGCCAAGTGCACGCCTGGAACCAGGACTTCGTGAAGCGTTCCCCCTCCGGGCAGCGTTACGAGGCGCTGGCCCGCGAGATCGACCAGGCGCTGAAGTTCATGCACGCGTGCGGCACCGACCCCGAAGAGCTGAAGACCGTCGAGTTCTACGCCTCGCACGAGGCGCTGCTGCTGGACTACGAGTCGGCCATGACCCGTACGGACTCGCGCAGCGGCAAGTTGTACGACGTATCGGGGCACATGGTCTGGATCGGCGAGCGCACCCGCCAACTGGACGGCGCCCACATCGAGTTCGCCTCGCAGGTGCGCAACCCGATCGGTGTGAAGCTGGGCCCGTCCACGACGCCGGAAGAGGCCCTCACGCTGATCGACAAGCTCGACCCGGACCGCGAGCCGGGCCGGCTCACCTTCATCACGCGCATGGGAGCAGGCACCGTACGGGACCGGCTGCCCACGCTCGTGGAGAAGGTCAGCGCCTCGGGCGCCCAGGTCGTGTGGGTCTGCGACCCGATGCACGGCAACACCTTCGAGGCCGCGAGCGGTCACAAGACCCGGCGGTTCGACGACGTGCTCGACGAGGTCAAGGGCTTCTTCGAGGTGCACAAGGGCGCGGGCACCCATCCGGGCGGAATCCACGTCGAGTTGACGGGCGACGACGTCACGGAGTGCGTGGGCGGTGGCGACGAGATCTTCGTCGGCGACCTGCACCAGCGCTACGAGACGGCCTGCGACCCGCGTCTCAACCGCAGCCAGTCGCTCGATCTGGCCTTCCTGGTCGCGGAGATGTACCGCGACCAGTAGGCCGCGCCGGAGCAACACACGGCAGCGCACACAGAAGTGGGGCCCGCATCACATCGATGCGGGCCCCACTCCTGTGCGGTGGACAGACGGCCGCAGGTAAGGTTAGCTTAACCAAGGTTAGGTTTACCTCATCAGTCCTGCGATCCCGGCCTAGGAGGATCCGCGTGTACGTCTGCTCCTGCTTCGGCGTCACGGACCGGCAGGTCCGTGAGCACCAGGAGGCCGGCGCCTGCACACCGCGCCAGATCGCGTCGGTGAGCAAGGCCGGTACGGACTGCGGCTCCTGCGTGCGGCGGATTCAGGGACTTCTCGGACGGGCCGCATGCCCGGGGCGCGGGCCCGCGGCGGTCGTCGAGGAGCAGGCATCGGCGCCTGCGTCGGCGCCCTCGGTGGCCGAAGCCGCCTGACCCCGCGGCTTCGCCGGCCGGTTCGGCCCGGCCGGTCCCGGCGTCAGCTCTCCGCCGGCGCCTCCTGCTCCACCAGCTGCGCGATGTAGAGCGGCTCACCGAGCTTCTCGACCAGTTCCAGCTGGGTGTCCAGGTAGTCGATGTGGTGTTCCTCGTCGGCGAGGATGTCCTCGAAGATGTTCGCCGAGGTGATGTCTCCCTTGGCGCGCATGACCTCCACCCCGCGCCGCAGCCTGTCGATGGCCTCGACCTCGATCTGCCGGTCCACGGTGAACATCTCGGTCAGCGACTGTCCGACGTTCACGTGGAACAGCCGCTGGTAGTTGGGGAGTCCTTCGAGAAACAGAATGCGGTCGGTGAGCCGTTCGGCGTGACGCATCTCGTCGAAGGACTCCGCACGGGTGTAGCGGGCGAGCTTCGGCCAGCCGAAGTGCTCCTGCATCTTCGCGTGCAGGAAGTACTGGTTGATGGCGGTCAGCTCGGCCGTCAGCTGCTCGTTGAGGAACTCGATGACCTCGGGATCACCCTGCATGACTGCGGGCTCCTTCCAGGACAGAAAAAGTGCCAGGTGCGTGCGTGCGCGCGCATCTTCGCACCGCCTCGTCGGCCGGTCCAGTAAGCGAAGGCTTACCGAAATGGGCCGAATTGGCGAGCGAAGAGCGTGCGGCCACCGTGACGCCGGGGTGCCGGCAAGCGGTCTCGGAGGGGTCTGTCACCATGGAGGGATGGGTCGGCCGGAGAGTCCTGGAGGGGAGCAGCAACCGCTTCCGCCAGGGCAGCGGCTCCAGCGTGGCTGGCCTGTCACGCACTACGGACCGGTGCCGAGGTTCAAGCCCGAGCGGTGGGATTTCCGGGTCTTCGGGGCGACCGCCGACGGCGACAAGCACTCCTGGAATCACGAGGAGTTCACGGCGCTGCCGTACGAGACGGTCACCGGCGATCTGCACTGCGTCACCAAGTTCAGCATGCTGGGCGCCGAATGGGGCGGGGTGCTCGCCCGTACGGTCCTGGAGCTGGCGCCTCCCGCCGGCGACGTCACGCACGTCATGGTCTGGGCCGAGTACGGGTTCAGCTCGAACCTCCGGTTCGCGGACTTCGCCGCGGAGACGACGCTCTTCGCGACCCATCGCGCCGGTGAACTGCTCACCGCCGAACACGGTTTCCCGCTGCGGCTGGTGGTGCCGCAGCTGTACGCGTGGAAGGGCCCCAAGTGGGTGCGGGGCGTGGAGTACATGACGGCGGACCGCCGTGGCTTCTGGGAGGAGCGCGGCTACCACAACCTCGGGGACCCCTGGAAGGAACAGCGGTACTCCTACCAGGAGGAGCCCGGCATGGGGCCCGAGCTGTAGCCGCGGCCGGCGGCCGGTGCCCGGAGCGGCGGCCGGCGGATGTGCCCTGCGGGGTCGTGGTCGCTCTCAGTGGTAGGGATGCAGCACCGCGTGGCCCCTGCCCCGGCCGATCATCCACCGGTTCACGGGCGTGGTGACGACGAAGGCGATCACGAACGACAGCGCCAGCGAGCCCCAGAAGAGCAGATCCGTCAGTTGCGCGTCGAGCGCGCCGGGGACCAGCGCCACCACCGAGTTGTCCACGGCCTCCATCACCACGATCGAGACGGTGTCGGCGGTGAGCGCGACCTTGACCGCCGCACTCACGCCGAGGCCCGCGCGCAGCACCGCGTACAGCGTGAGGCTGTAGCCGAAGACGAAGGCGAGCGCGATGGCCGTCACCATCGTCGGCAGGTTGTGCCAGGCGAAGGCCGTGCCGATGACCAGGCCGAGGATCTCGCCGAAGGCGCAGCCCGTGAGGCAGTGCAGCGTCGCGCGGGCCGCGGTGCCCCAGCCGCCCGCGTCGTCTGCGCCGCCCGCGCCGTCCGCGCCGTCCGCGTCCGGGGGTCCGCCGCCTTCCGCCGGCCCGTCCGCGCCGCCGTGCTCGTGCATGCTCAGCCCGTGCCTTCCCTCAGCTCCTTCAGCCGCGCCACGTCCGTGGCGTGGCCCTCCTTGCGGCCCGGGGTCTCGATGACGAGCGGGACACCGTCGGTCGAGGGGTGGGTCATCAGATCGGCGAACGGGGCGTCGCCGATGTGGCCGGAGCCGATGTTCGCATGGCGGTCCTTGTGGGCACCGGCGACATCCTTGGAGTCGTTGGCGTGGATGAGCCTGAGCCGCCCGGGGCCCACGATGGCCTCCAGTTCGTCCAGCGTCCGCTTCACCCCTCCCGGCGCCGCGAGGTCGTGCCCGGCGGCGAAGACGTGGCAGGTATCGAGGCAGACGCCGAGCCTGGGATGGCGGCCGAGGATCTCGAAGTACGGTTCGAGGTCCCGTACTTGGGAGCAGAGCGAGGAGCCCTGGCCGGCCGTGGGCTCCAGCAGCAGCCACGGGTCGTCCTCGCGGGTCAGCTCCTTCAGCAGGGGCGCCAGCAGCAGGCCAACCTGAGCGAGGGCCGTCGCCCTGTCCCGGCCGCCGGTGGCCGAGCCGGTGTGGACCACGACGCCGGACGCCCCGATCTCGCGGCCTCTGCGCAGTGAATGGCGCAGTGAGGAAACGGAGTTGTCGGCCGTGGCCTTCGTGTGGGAGCCGAAATTGATGAGATACGGGGCGTGCACGAATACGGGCAGTTCGCGCGCCCCGCACGCGGCCCGGAATTCCTCGTCCTGCCGGGGAGAACCCGAAGTCGTCGCCCAGCCGCGTGGATTGGCGACGAAGACCTGCACGGCCTCCGCGCCGATGTCTTCGGCGTAGGAAATGCCAGTGGCGGCCAGGCCCCCTGCTACGGGGACGTGGCCGCCAATGGGATTGCGGTTTCGCTTGTCCGTCACACCATCAGTATGCCGAGTCGACGTTGTCCATCGAACCGTACTTGTCCGCCGCGTAGTTGCAGGCGGCGACGATGTTGGCGACGGGGTCGGTGATGTTCTTCGAGGTGCCTTCGACGTGGTACGTGTCGAAGGTCGGCTGGATGGTCTGGAGGAGACCCTTGGACGGGGTGCCCTTCTGGGCGTTGATGTCCCAGCCGTTCACGGCGTTCGGGTCGCCGCCGGACTCGCGGATGATGTTCCGCTTGATGCCGTCGTAGGACCCGGGGATGTCGTGCTTCGCCATGATGTCGCGGGCCTCGCGGATCCAGCCGTCGAGGTTCTCGGGGTAGGTCTTGGCCGCGGGGCGCTCGGCGGAGCGGGACGCCTTCGCGGCTGCCTGGGCCTTGCGTTCGGCCTCGGCCTTCTTCGCGGCCTGGGCCTTCTTCTCGGCCTCGGCCTTCTTGGCAGCCTGGACCTTGGCGGTCGCGGCGCGCTTGGCGGCGACGGCCTTCTGCTTGGCCACGGCCTCCTTCTGCGCCGCCACCTTGTCCTTGGCGCGGTGTGCGTCGGAGTCGAGGGTGCCCTGCTTGGCGCCCGCGAGCTCGACCTTCGGGGCCCGGGAATCCTTCGTACTCTCGGCGGCTGCCGTCGAGGCGCTCACCTTCTTGGCTCCGGACTGGCTCTGGTCGCCTGCGTCGGCGGTGCCGGGGAGGATGGTCAGTGCGATGGCCGCGGCGCCCGCGGTGGATATGCCTGCGGCGGTGAGGCGCGCGAACTTGGGGTTGCGGACGTAGCCGGGAATGCTGGGCATTGTGAGCGAACCTTTCAACATTGCGTGCGTCGCAGAGGCCGGAAAAGGCGTCGTACGCCGAGTTCCGAATCCCCGGCGCGTGCGACCGAAGGCAATTGTTAAAGGCTCCGAAAACACAGCCCAAAAGTGTGACGTACTATCCCGGCTCGTTAATCGGGTCTGCGACGAGGGTCGGCGGAAGGCGGGAGCGGCGCCCGTTCACCCTGTGGACCGAGGGTGCGGGTGCGCACTAAGCACCGTCGTAAGTGACATGGGCCCTATGTCCGGAGTCACACGAGGGGCGGCCGTTCTCACTTCAGGTGAGGGCGCGTACGCGGTTCGTCAGGGCGACGCGAGGCCCCGGAGGGGCGGGTCCCGCTCAGCGCAGCCAGATCGTCACGCGGGA
Source organism: Streptomyces sp. HNM0575 (assembly GCF_012726265.1). Taxonomy (GTDB): domain Bacteria; phylum Actinomycetota; class Actinomycetes; order Streptomycetales; family Streptomycetaceae; genus Streptomyces. Next base: position 116,392 of record NZ_JAASAG010000007.1, read on the forward strand.
ACCGCGCGGGGCCTCGTCCCCGCCGCCCGGCGACTGGGAGAAGACCTTGTTGCCGAAGAAGATCCGGCGCACGGCGACCTCGAAGCCCGCCTTCTCCAGCTTCTTGCGGGCCTGCTTGGCCTTCTGGCCCTCCACGTCCGGGACGTCCACCGTGTCCTGGCCCTTGGAGATGGTGAGCGTGACGGTGTCGCCCTCGGCCGCCGAGCTGCCCTCGGCGGGCGACTGGCGGGCGACGCTGCCCTCGTCCTCGTCCGAGAAGACGCGCTCGGAGGCGATGCGGACCTTCAGGCCCTCGTCGCGCAGATCGTCGGCGGCCGAGTCCTCCTCGTCGCCGACGACGTCCGGCACGTCCACGGGTGCGCCCTTGGAGACGGTCAGGGCGACGGGGGAGCCGGGACGGCGCTTGCCGCCCGCGCCCGGCTCGCTGCCGATCACGGAGCCGCGCGCCGTGTCCTCGCTGAACTCCCGCTTCACCACGCCGGTGGTCAGGCCGGCGTCCTTCAGCTTCCGCTTGGCGTCCTCGACGGGCGTGCCCGAGAGGTCGGGCACCTTGACGATCTCCGGGCCCTGCGAGACGACCAGCGTGACCGTGCCGGTCCTGCGGATGCGGTCGCCCGGGTCCGGATCGGACTCGATGACGTGGCCGCGCTCGACGCGTTCGCTGTGGTCGCGGGTGACCTTCACATCGAGCCCCGACTTCCCGAGCACCTGCTTCGCCTCGGACTCGGTCTTGTCCAGCACGGCGGGGGTCTGGGTGAACTGGCCCGAGTTGATGTACCAGACGCCCGTGCCCACCAGCAGCAACAGCATCGCCGTCAGCGCGATCAGGAAGACCCGGCCGCCGCCGGCGCGGCGCCTCGGCGGGCCGCCGCCGTCGCGGGGCGGTGCGGTGTAGCGGGCGGTGCGGTCGATGCCGTCCCCGTCGTAGGCGCTCCCGAAGGCGGCGCCGTGGGCATCCCCGAAGCCGTCCCTGAAGCCGCCCGGCGCGTACTCGTAGGAGCCCGCGGTCGTACGCGGAAGCACGCTCGTGCGCTCCTCCGGACCGGGGCCGGGACCGGTCCCGGCCGCCGAGCGCATCCGCCCCTCGCTGAGTGCCGTGTCCGCCGCGAGGACGTCCGCGAACCCCTCCTCGTCCTTCGATCCCGGCGGCACGGCGTCCAGCTGCGCGGCGGTGAGCCCGGCACGGACGCCACGGGCCTCCGAGAGCATCGCCCCCGCGTCCTGCGGGCGGCCGTCGGCGGCACGCGCCGTGGCCCGCGCGACCAGGGCGTCCAGCTCGGGTGCGAGACCGGGTACGGCGGCCGAGGGCACGGGCATGTCCTCGTGAAGATGCTGGTAGAGCACCTGGGCCGGGGTGCCGCCGGCGTGCGGCTTGTCGCCGGTGAGCATCTCGTAGAGCATCACGCCGCACGCGTAGAGGTCGGTGCGGGTGTCCGCGGTGCCCTGCTCGATCTGCTCCGGGGCGAGATAGGAGACGGTGCCGAGGATGGTGTCCGTGCCCACGGAGGTCTGGGTGTCCACGGCCCGTACGAGGCCGAAGTCGGCGACCTTGACCCGGCCGTCGTCGCCGATCAGCACGTTCTCCGGCTTCATGTCGCGGTGGACCATGCCCGCGTGGTGCGCGGCGCCCAGCGCCGCCAGCATCGGCTCCAGGATGTCGAGGGCGACGCGGGGGCGCAGGGCGCCGCGGTCGCGCAGGACGTCCCTGAGCGTGCATCCGGAGACGTACTCCATGGCCAGATACACATACGTGCCGTCCGTGCCCTGGTCGTAGACGCCGACGACATTGGGGTGTGCGAGCCGGGCGACGGACTTGGCCTCGCGGATGAAGCGGCCGACGAAGGCGCTGTCTCCGGCGAGCGAGGGGTGCATGACCTTCAGGGCGAGCTCGCGGTCGAGGCGGGTGTCGACGGCGCGATAGACGGTCGCCATGCCGCCGACGGCGATGCGCGACTCGACGAGGTAGCGGCCGTCGAGCACCTGGCCGATCGGCGGCGTCTCCCCGGGAGGCCCCGAGGAGGGGTCCTGAAGGCTCGTATCCATCGACGAAGAGTCTACGAGCCATCCCGGTCCGGGAAATCCGTGGTGCGCATCGGAGTGGGGGCGGTGCGGCCGAACGGCGAGCCGGAATCGTCCTGATTGTGCCTTTCAGGACCTAGGTCCGAAGGACTTCAGGAAGGAGCTTCGTAGGCCGTGGAATTCCGGGTCCCGGGCCTCGGCGCCGGATTTCTCCGCCGGGTCCGGTGTTCTCCGACCGCCCCTTCTCCGCGGATCCTCTTTCCCCTTCTTCCCTTCCTTCTTCGGGGTTCCTGTCGCCTTCTCCTGTGTCACCGGCTCCGGGAATTCCCCGCCCGGGACTTTGGTCCCTCGGGCAGGGCAGGGCAGGGCACGGCATGAGCGGGGGCGCCGGTCCGGGGCGTCCGCGGGCCGCCGGGCCGCCCCCTCAGCCGAAGGCCGGGCGCTCCGGATCGAGGTCGGCCACGCCCTCCGCCGGCGAGGACGCCTCGGCGAAGTGGCGGCGCGGAATGCGGCCCGCGCGCCGGGCCATGCGGCCCGCCGTGACCGCGTGCCGCATCGACTCGGCCATCAGCGCCGGTTCCTGCGCCCTGGTCACGGCCGACGCGAGCATCACCGCCTCGCAGCCCAGCTCCATGGCGAGGGCGACGTCCGAGGCCGTACCGGCGCCGGCGTCGAGGATGACCGGGACACCCGCGCGCTCGGTGATCAGCCGGAAGTTGTGCGGATTGCGGATGCCGAGTCCGGATCCGATGGGGGAGCCCAGTGGCATGACGGCCGCGCAGCCGGCCTCCTCCAGTTTCCGTGCCAGTACGGGGTCGTCGTTGGTGTACGGCAGCACCGTGAAGCCCTCGTCTACCAACGTCTCGGCGGCGTCGAGGAGTTCGACGGGATCGGGCAGCAGGGTGCGCTCGTCGGCGATGACTTCGAGCTTCACCCAGTCGGTGCCGAGGGCCTCGCGGGCGAGGCGGGCCGTGAGCACGGCCTCGCCCGCCGTGTAGCAGCCCGCGGTGTTCGGCAGGACGTCGATGCCGTGCTTCTCCAGTACGGACAGCACCGAGCCCTGGACCGTCGGGTCGACCCGGCGCATCGCCACCGTAGTCAGCTCGGTGCCGGACGCCACCAGCGAGCGCTCCATAACGTCGAGGCTGGGCGCACCGCCCGTACCCATGATCAGGCGGGAGCCGAAGGCGCGGCCCGCGATGACGAGCGGGTCCGTGGCGGGGGAGGGCGATGCGCCGGACGCGGCGGTCCCCGGGGCCCGGCCGGAGGCGGGGGACTGAGGGGACTGAAGGGATTGGGAGGCGGACGGCGACGTGTGCCGCTCGGGGTGCGGCACGGCGCCGGCGCCGGTGTGGACCGCGGTGTCTGTCATGGGTGTTCAGCCTCCTTGGACTGCGGTCAGTACCTCGATGCGGTCGCCCTCGGCCAGCCGCAGCCGGGGCCACTCACCACGCGGTACGACCGCCTCGTTGACGGCCGCCGCGACACCGGAGGGCGCGGACGTGAGCTGCGAGACGAGCTGGTCGAGGGTGGAGTCCGAAGGGACGTCGCGAGCGGTCCCGTTCACGAAGACGGTGACGGTCGCGGCATCCGGGCTGACTGTCGTCATGCTGAACGCTCCTGTCATTCGCTCAGGGAGAGGGCACGGGCCGTCGCCGGTGCGGCGGCGCCTTCGAACCGTCCGGGTGTGAACGGGCGTACCGGCTCGGGGAGTTCGCCGCCCGCCAGCAGCTCTCCCATGGCGTCGCCGGTGACGGGCGTCAGCAGCACGCCGTTCCGGTGGTGCCCGGTGGCCAGATGAAGGTCCGCGAGCGCCGTGGGCCCGAGCAGCGGCGCGTTGTCGGGCGAGGCCGGGCGAAGTCCCGCGGAGGTCTCGGTGAGGGGCAGTTCGGTGACGCCCGGGGTGAGTTCGTGGGCGTCGCGGAGCAGTTCGTAGACGCCTCCGGCCGTGACCGTGGTGTCCCAGCCCATCTCCTCGCTCGTCGCGCCGATCACCAGCTCGCCGTTGGCGCGCGGCACCAGATAGAGGTGCCCGCCGCGCACGATCGCCCGGACCGTACGGGAGAGGAAGGGGCCGTGCGGTCCGGACGCGGGCGGCATGCGCAGCCGCAGCACCTGGCCCTTCACCGGCCGTACGGGCGGCAGGAGTTCGCGTGGTACGCCCGCCATGCGGGAAGCCCACGAGCCCGTCGCCAGCACGGTCTGCCCGGCCTCCACGGCGGTGCCGTCGTCGAGCACGACACCGGCCGCGCGAGCACCGGCCGTACGCGCACCGGCCGTACGCGCACGGGCCGCGCGCGCACCGGCCCGGCCGGTGACCGGCCCGGCCGCGCCCGGACCCTCCGCCCCGGCGCCCGTGACGCTGAGGCGTACCGCGGAGGCCCGCCGGAAGGTGACGCCCGCGTGCTCGCAGGCCAGCAGCAGCGCGGTCGCGAGCCGCCGGGGATCGGCCTGGTGGTCGCCGTCGACCCGGAGTCCGCCGCGTACGGACGGGGAGAGCATCGGCTCCAGACGACGGCACTCCCGGCCCGTCAGCCATTGGGAGTCGAGGCCGCAACGGCGTTGCAGGGCGTGCAGTTCGCGCAGGTGCGCCCGGTCGTCGGCGTCGAGCGCGACGGCGAGCGTGCCGCACGGGCGGTAGCCGATCTCCTGCCCGCTCGCGTCCTCCAGTTCCGCGGCGAAGCCGGGATAGCGGGCGGAGGAGGCGAGGTTGAGCGCGAGCAGCGCCTCCTCGCCGTAGTGGAGCTCCGTGACGGCCGCGAGCATTCCGGCCGCCACGCGTGCGGCGCCGCCGCCCGGTTCGGGATCGACGACGGTGGTGCGCAGTCCGCGCTGGGCCGCCCGCCACGCGGTGACGAGGCCGATGACGCCGCCGCCGACGACGGCCACGTCGGGGCGGGGGGTGCCGGATCCCGTCCGTACGGCGGCAGTTGGCGATGTGACGGGCGGACCGGCCGTATCGGGTGTATCGGCCGTACCGTGCGCGGCCGTTGTGCCGACCGCGGCCGTCGTGCCGGCTGCTCCGGCTGTGCTGCTGCGACGCATGAGAACGCTGCTTCTCCCTTCGCCGGAATGACCCGGATCAGGTTCGTACGGTCGGAGGCCGCAAGCCTCCCTCTCAGTCCGGTGCGCCGGACTCCCGCGAATGCCGTGTGGTGCTGTGCGTGCCTGCCAGCGTACTGCGCCGCGTCGGCCCTGTGACGGGCGACGGCGTCGGCGGCCGTTCCGTCGCCGGACCGAACTCCCGCCCGAACCCCCGGCCCGAGCCCCTGACCCGAAGCCCGGTCCCGCGAACTCCCGTCGGCCGTACGGCGGGTGCGCTCGGCGCCCTAGGATGATCGTGTGGGCGACAGTCGTAGCGAACAGCGGGTCGTTGTCGTGGGTGCGGGCATGGCCGGTGTGCAGACGGCCGTGCACCTTCGTGAGCAGGGATGGCCGGGCGGGATCCGGCTGATCGGCAGCGAGCCCCATCAGCCGTACGACCGGCCGCCGTTGTCCAAGGCGGTGCTGCTCGGCAAGAGCGAGGACGCCGCCTTCGACGTGGACTTCGGCTCCCTCGGCGTCGACTTGGAGCTCGGCCGCGACGTGACGGGCCTGCGCACCGCGGAACGCATGCTGGAGACCGGCGCGGGCCCGGTCGCCTACGACCACCTCGTCATCGCCACGGGCGCGGAGCCCGTGCGGCTGCCCGGCAGCGAGGGCGTGCCCGGGGTCCATCTGCTGCGCACGCTGGACGACGTGGCCAGGCTGCGTCCCGTGCTGGCCGCGCAGGGCGAGGTCGTGGTCGTGGGCGCGGGCTGGATCGGCGCGGAGTTCACCACAGCGGCGCGGGAGTCGGGCTGCGGCGTCACCGTCGTGGAGGCCGCGGACCAGCCGCTGCCGGGGGTGCTTCCCGCGGAGGTCGCGGAGCACATGCGCGACTGGTACGAGCAGAGCGGCGCACGGCTGCGCACGGGCGTCTCGGTGCGCTCGGTGGAGCGCGGCGGGGTGCTGCTCGCCGACGGCACCCGGCTGGCCGCGGACGCCGTCGTCGTGGGCATCGGCTCGCGGCCCGCCACGGGCTGGCTGTCGGGCTCGGGCATCGAGCTGGGTCCGTACGGCGAAGTCCTCGCCGACGACGGGCTGCACGCGTCGGCCCCGCATGTGTACGCGCTGGGGGACTGCGCCTCCTTCCCCTCCGCCCGCTACGGCGAGCGGCTGCTGGTGCACCACTGGGACAACGCGCTCCAGGGGAGCCGCGTGGTGGCCGCCAACATCGGTGCCGAGACGCTGCCCGACGGCGAGGCGGAGCGCGCGGTCTACGACCCGGTGCCCTACTTCTGGTCCGAGCAGTTCGGCCGCTTCATCCAGTACGCCGGGCACCACGGCGCGGGCGACGAGATGGTACGGCGCGGCGACCCGGGCGAGGCCGCCTGGTCCGTGTGCTGGCTGCGCGACGGTGTCCTGACGGCGCTGCTCGCGGTCGGCCGCCCGCGCGATCTCGCGCAGGGCAGGAGGCTCATCGAGCGCCGTACGCCGGTCGATCCGGGACGGGTGGCCGACGCGGAGGTCCCGTTGAAGAAGGCGGTCCGCGAGTCCCCGTGAAGCCTGGGAGCCCTGTGAAGCCCGGGAGCCCCGTGAAGTCTGGGAGCCCCGTGAGGGGTGACCGTCGGGGACTGGTGGCGGCAGCACAGTAGTGACTGTCACACCGGGATGGCACGCTTGTGAGCGTGACAGAGATTGATGCAAAGACCGATGCTCTCGTCCCTGCCTGGCTCACCCTCCCCGACGTCGCCGGGAAGCTCGACATCCCGGTGACTCGCGCCCGCCAGCTGGTCAAGGAGGGCCAGCTGATCGCGGTCCGCAGAGGGGAGGAGCGCACCTTGCAGGTCCCGGCGGACTTCATCGGCTCGGGCCGCATCGTCAAGGGCCTGGTCGGCACGATCACGCTCCTCAAGGACGACGGCTTCAGCGACGAGGAGATGCTGGAGTGGCTCTTCACGGAGGACGAGAGCCTGCCGGGCACCCCGGCCCAGGCCCTGCGTGAGAACCGCGGCACGGAGGTGAAGCGGCGGGCACAGGCACTCGCCGTGTGATTTCGGGCACACATCCGGAACGCCCGGGTCCGCAGGATTCCGGGCGCGCACCGCCCGCTGCCCCTGGTCCCCGCCCGCCGGCAGGTGCCGTACGCATCGCGCATCCACCGCCGGGCGGGGCCGCACCTCGCACACGCACACATCCACGGGCGTACGGGCCCGCGCAGCGCGCGCCGCTGCGTACGGCCCGTACGCCCTCGTCCGGGGGGGGACAGATCCCTGATGAGCGCCACCGACGCCCGCCGTCTGCTCGCCGGCGCCCGGCTGTATCTGTGCACCGACGCCCGCAAGGAGCAGGGCGATCTGCCGGAGTTCCTCGACGCCGTGCTGCGCGGCGGCGTCGACATCGTCCAGCTGCGGGACAAGGGCATGGAGGCCGCCGAGGAGCTGGAGCACCTCTCGGTCTTCGCCGACGCCTGCCGCCGCCACGGCAGGCTGCTCGCCGTCAACGACCGTGCGGACGTCGCGCACGCCTGCGGCTCCGACGTGCTCCACCTCGGCCAGGGCGACCTGCCCGTGCCCGCGGCCCGTGCCGTACTGGGCGACGACGTCCTGATCGGGCGGTCCACGCACTCCGAGGCGGAGGCCGACGCGGCGACGGCCGAGCCCGGCGTCGACTACTTCTGCACCGGGCCCTGCTGGCCGACCCCGACGAAGCCGGGCCGCCACGCGCCGGGCCTGGACCTGGTGAGACACACGGCGTCGCGGAAGCCGGCGCGCCCCTGGTTCGCCATCGGCGGGATCGACGACTCCAACCTGGACCAGGTGCTGGACGCCGGAGCGAGACGTGTCGTGGTGGTGCGGGTGCTGACCGGCGCGGACGATCCGGAGGCCGCGGCGGCGGGGCTGGCCCGGCGGCTGCGGGAGCGTGCCGCGCACGACGAGGACGGCGCCGCGGACGGGCGCCCCTGAGACACCGTCGTACGCGGACCGGCCCGCTTCCGGGCCGCCCGTGACTCCCCCGTGTACGCAGCGTGTCCGCCGCGGAAAAGACCGCGCGGACAAGGCCGGACGGATCGGACGTAAGCGCCCTTCACGTCCCGTCGCCCTCTAGCCAAGGCCGATAGCCTTGCAGGCATGGCCATCGGTATCTCAGCTACCAGGACAGAAAGCACGGCGACCGTGCGTGACCTCCTCGCGACAGGGCAGCGCTCGTACTCCTTCGAGTTCTTCGCCCCGAAGACCGAGAAGGGCGAGCGCTCGCTGTGGAACGCCCTGCGGCGGATCGAAGCCGTCTCACCCACCTTCGTCTCGGTGACCTACGGAGCAGGAGGCTCCTCGCGCGAGGGGACCGTACGCAACACCGAGCGCATCGCCAACGAGACCACCCTGACCCCGGTCGCGCACCTGACCGCGGTCAACCACTCCAGGGCGGAACTGCGCAACGTCATCGGTCAGTACGCGGACGCGGGCATCAAGAACGTCCTCGCGATCCGCGGCGACCCTCCCGGAGACCCGACGGGCGAGTGGGTCAGGCACCCCGAGGGCCTCGGCTACGCGTCCGAACTCGTCGAGCTGGTCAAGGAGTCGGGCGACTTCTGCGTGGGCGTCGCGGCCTTCCCCGAGATGCATCCGCGCTCGGACGACTGGGACACCGACGTACGCCACTTCGTGAACAAGTGCCGTGCGGGGGCGGACTACGCGATCACGCAGATGTTCTTCCGGCCCGAGGACTATCTGCGGATGCGGGACAGCGTCCAGGCGGCCGGTTGCGAGACGCCGATCATCCCGGAGATCATCCCGGTCACCAACGTGAAGCAGATCGAGACGTTCGCCCAGCTCAGCAATGCGACGATTCCGGACGAACTGGCCGACCGGCTCCGGGCGGTCGAGGACGATCCGGCGGCGGTACGCTCGGTCGGAATCGAGTACGCGACGGAGATGTGTGCGACGCTGATGGCCGAGGATGTCCCCGGACTTCACTTCATTACGCTCAACAACTCCACGGCAACGTTGGAAATCCATCAGAATCTTGGACTCCAGAACCGACCCTGAGCCGAAGTAGCCGGCCGAGGCAGTGAGAAGGGGGCGCACATGGGCTGGACAGTCCTCTACATCGCGTTCGGCATCGTCGCGCTGTGGCTGTTGGGCGAAGTGCTGCTTCAGTACAAGGCGCGGCTGCGCTGGCGCGTGCTTGCCTTCACCGGCTTCCTGTGCGTTGTGGCGGGGGCGCTGATCCCCTCCGTTCCCGTGATCGGGGTGGGCATCGCCGCCTTCGCCACAGGGCAGACATTCGTGACCCTCTCCTACCGGAGGGGCTTCGTGGCGGGCTGGGCACTCACAGGAGTGCCCGGCGTCAGCCGCCGGCGCGACGAGCCCGAGCCGGAGCCCGAGTTCGACGCGGGGCCGCAGTTCGACGCGATGGACGCCCCCGAGCCCGTGCCGGCGCTTGCGGGCGGGTACGGCTCGGATCCCTTCCAGCAGGGCGGCCGCGAACCGGGCGGGAACGGCTACGACACCGCCGCCTTCCCGGCCCTCGACTCCATGAGCGCCCCGAGCGGATTCAACGGCCCGAACGGCTATGACACCGGCGGTCTCGCCACCGTCGACGCCATGGGCTCCCCGAACGGCAACCGGTACGAAGGCAATCGGTACGACGGCAACCGCTACGAAGGCAACCGCTACGACGGCCCGGGTGGCGGCAACGGCTACGAGACGGCGGCCTTCTCGGGCATGGACGCCTTCGCAGGCTCCGGACCCGGCCCCGGGGCGGGACTCGGCGCCGGAGCGGGCCCGGGCCCGGGCGGCTTCGACGGGACGCAGGCGTTCAGCCCGTTCAGCCCCGAGACCGAGGGCTATCAGACCGGCTCCTTCGCCGCGGGCGGCGGCTACGGACCGCAGGACACCGGCCAGCAGCAGGTCCCCGTCTACCAGCCGGGACCGCTGCCGGACGAGACCGGCGAGTACGGGTTCTCCGGCTACGGCGGCTACAGCGGTTACAGCGGCTACGACGGCGGCCTCGGCTCCCCGGGCGCCGGCCAGCAGCCCGGGATATACACCGACGGGCTCGGCCAGCAGCCGCAGTACGCCGCGTTCTCCGACCCGTACTCCGGCTTCGACGTCAACGGCGCCGCACCCGGCGCCCCTTCGTATGACGCCTACGGCGGCTACGACACCTACGGCGGCTACGGCGGCGGCTACAACGGCTTCGGCGACCAGCAGGGCTACGGCCCGCAGCAGTCCCCGTACGGCATCTCCGACACCTTCGGCGGCGGGAGCGGTCTCGGAGCGAACGGCGCGGGCGCCGACGCCTACGGCTCCATGTACGGCAACGGCGAGTCGTACGCCGACGGCCAGTCCTACTTCCCGCAGGCGCCCACCGGAGGCGCGGGCGCCTGGGTGCCGCAGCAGCGCGACCCGAACGAGCAGATGCAGCAGGAGCCTTACCCGTACCAGAACGGCGATCCGTACGGATACGGCACGCAGGGCAACGGGTACGGCGGCAACGGGTACGGCGGCAACGGTTACGGCGCCGGCAATGGATACGGCGCCGGCAACGGCTACTACTACTGACCGCCGCTGCCACTGACCGCGCACGGGCCCGGGGACAGGCGAACGCCGGTGGGAGCGGCGGCAGTTCAGCGGGAGCCGCGCCAGTCGTCGCCCTCCACGATCAGTCCGGCCGCCAGCGCGCCGGACATTCCCGCGTGTGCCGCGCCACCGCCCGGGTGCGCCCAGCCGCCGACGCGGTAAAGCCCTTTGATCTCCGCCCCGTTGGGCGCTCGTACGTCCACGGCGTCGTGCGCGGGGCGGCCCGCGCCGGTGCGCCCGCGCACGGGCCCGCGGGGCCCGGCGAGCGCCGGTGCCGGTACGAGGCCTCCGGGGGCGCCCGTGGCGGCCTCCACGTCGCGGGGCGTACGCACCTCGCGCCACAGCACGCGTGCACCCAGTTCCAGCCCGGCGGCGTCGGCCGCGGCCGTCAACTCGTCGGCGAGGCGCGGCTCTTGCCCGCGGCGGGCCCCCTCGTCCTCCCCGCGGACGTCCGCCGGGGCGACGGGGACCGACAGCACCGCGGTCTCGTGCTCCGCGTCCGGGACCAGTGAGGGATCGTCAGGGCGCAGCACCGTGACGGGCGGCACCCCGGAGCCCGGACGGTGCACGACGGTGCGGTGCACCGTACCCGCGGGTCTCGCGCCGCGCAGCGCGAGCAGCACGGTGAGACGCGACATGCCGGGCGAGTCCGCGCCCGTACCGGCGCCGTCTCCCGCGGCCTTCCCGGCTTCGTCTCCCGCGGCCTTCCCGGCCTCGCCTTCCGCACCCGTACCGGCCTCGCAGCCGGGCACTCCGGGGGCGCCCGACACCACGGCGTCCGCGGCGACTTCGGGCTCCCCGGCCGTCCGCACACCGACGGCCCTGCCGCCGCGCAGCACCACGCCCCGCACCTCGCAGCCGAAGCGGAATTCGACCTTGCGCTCCGTGCAGCGCGCGTACAGGGCGTCGGCGAGTGCCCGCATCCCGCCCAGCACGTACCAGCTGCCGAAGGTGTGCTCCATGTACGCGAGCACGGCCGCGCCGGCCGGAGCGGCCTCCGGGTCCAGCCCGTACGAGAGCGCGCAGGCGGCCGGGATCAACTCGGCGCGGGGGTCGCGCAGTTCGTCCCGTGCGGCCTCGGCGAGCGTGGGCGCACGGCGGCGCAGCAGGCCCTTTCCGCGTACCGCGGGATAGGGGTCGCGGGCCAGCGCCTCCCGCAGGGCCGTGACGCCGTCCGCGGTCAGCGGCTCCTCGAGCAGCGGGCGCCGGGTGACGTCCCAGACCGTACGGGCACGGGCCAGCATGTCCGTCCAGCGCTCGCCGGTGCCCGCGCCGAGCGCGGCGTCGAGCGCGGCGACGACCCCCGCACGGGAGCCGGACGGGAGCGAGACGGCGGTGCCGTCGGGGAAGACGTGGCGGACCGCAGGGTCCAGCCGTACGAGCTCGACGCTGTCCTCCAGCGTCCGCCGGCCGGTCTTGACGAAAAGGTCGCGGTAGACGGCCGGGAGGTGCAGAATTCCGGGGCCGGTGTCGAAGCGGAAGCCGTCCCTCTCGTAGTGCCGTACCCCGCCGCCGTAGGTCTCCGCGCGTTCGTACACCGTCACCTGGTGCCCGGCCGCGGCGAGCCGCGCGGACGCCGCCATGGCGCCGAGCCCGGCGCCGATCACCGCAATTCGTGCCATGACGAGGGACCTTAGCCGGGGCACGGGGCCGTCTCCGCGGCGGGCGGTCCGGGGGCCGGCCGACGGCGGGGGACCGGACCGGGGACCGGGAGAACGGGGGCCGGGAGACCGGGCGTTCCGCGTGCGCGCCCGCACCTCCCCGACGCCGGAAGCGCGGGTCTGAGCGTTACGTCCCGGGCACGGGCGCGCACGGCTGAGTACGGCTACCTAGCCCGCCGGTTGAGTAGCACAGCGGATGGGCGGCGGCCCCCGCTGACGGCAGAGTGATGCACGTGGCAAGGGAGCACGGCTCCGGCACCGCCGACACGGGGCGGCGGAACGGGCCGGCTCCCTTGCAAGGGGGACGCGGGGGCACGGGGCCCCGCGTCCGTGACGGGGGACGGGGGATACGGGGGAAGGCGTGCGCAGTCCCAGGACCGGGTGGTCACAGACCGCACTACCGGGGCTGCGCACACCCCCCGACTCGTCCTTGCAGCAGCAGGGAGAGCGCGCCGTGCACGTCGTCCAGCGACCGCTCCGGCTGGAACGCCTTCCAGTCCAGGGCCGCCACCAGCACCATTCCCACCAGCGCGGCGGCCGTGAGCGTGATGTCGATGTCCCCGCTCAGCTCGCCCTCCTTCACGCCGGCCCGCAGCTGCTCCTCGACGACCGCGACGGCGTCCTTGCGGACGATCAACAGCGTGGAGTTCCAGGCCCTGTTGGTGCGCCACAGCTCCGCGACGTAGAGCCTGGTGAAGGCCGGGTAGCGGTCGATGAAGACGAGCCCGGCCCGCACCATCGCGTCCAGCGCGTCGACCCGCCCGCCGCCAGCCGCCACCGTGGAGCTGGCGGCCTCGCGCAGATCCGTCGTCAGCAACTCCACGCCGTGGCGCAGCAGTTCCTCGAACAGCTCGCTCTTGCTCGCGAAGTTGTAGTAGACGGTGCCCTTGGCGACTCCGGCGTGCTCCGCGATCTCCTCCACCGTCGTCGCGGAGAAGCCCTGTTCGGCGATGAGCCCGACCGCCGCCCGGAACAGCTTCTCGCGGGTGGGGACGCGGCTCACAGCGCGATCTCCGGGTGCAGCCGGTCCACGGTCCACACCCGCCTGCGGCGGGCGGTGACCGCCGTGAGCGCCAGCGCCCCCGCGGTGAAGGCGAGCAGCACCAGACAGGCCCGCCACACGGGCCACACGTCGCCGCCGGTGATGAGGTGGCGCAGCCCGTCCACGACGTAACTCATCGGCAGGAACGGGTGTACGGCGTTGAAGAACCCGGGACTCGTCTGTATCGGATACGTGCCTCCCGCCGACGTGAGCTGAAGCATCAGCATCGCCAGCACCAGCACACGTCCCGCCGGACCGAACCGGGCGCCGAGGAACTGCACGATCGCCGTGAAGCACGACGTCACCAGCAGCAGGAAGCCCACCGTGCCCGCGCCGCGGGCGAGTTGCAGCCCCAGTCCCCAGTGCAGCACGCTCAGCAGCGCCGCGGCCTGAGCCGCCCCTATCGCGGCGACGGGCAGCCATCCGGCGAGCGTGATGCGGGCGGCCGGGGCGCCCGCCGCCAGTGCGCGTCTGTTGAGCGGTTGCAGCAGCATGTACGCGATCATCGCACCGACCCAGAGCGCGAGCGGGATGAAGTACGGCGCGAAACCCGTGCCGTAGTTGGGCGCCTCGTGCGCGCTGGAGGAGGCGAGGCCGACCGGGTCGGACATCACGTCCGCACGGTCGCCGCGCTCCTGCTTCCCGTAGTCGGGGATCTTCTTCACGCCGTCGTGCAGCCCGCCCGACAGCTGCGACGAGCCGTCGGCGAGCTTGTACATCCCGCCGTCGAGCGCACCGGCGCCCTTGCCGAGCTTGCCGACGCCCGCGTCGAGACTCGCGGCGCCGCTCTCGGCGCTCGCCAGCCCGCCGTTGAGCCTGCCCGCTCCGTCATGGACCTTGTGCGCACCGTCGTTGAGCGCGTGGACCTGCGCGACGGCCTTGTCGAGGTCCTGGCCGAGGTGCGGTGCGCGGTCGGCGAGCGCGTTCGCGTAACGGCGCAGCTCGTCCAGGCGCTCGCCGAGCCGGGTCAGGCCGCCCTGCTTCTTCACGACGTCGTTCACGTCCTTCGCGACGTCGGCTGCGGTCTCGGCGGCGTCCACGGCCTTCTTCAACTGCGGGCAGGAGGTGTCCAGTTCGAGCGGTCCTTCGCAGCGCGCCCGGTAGAGAGCACGGAGGGTGCGGGCCGCCTTGCGTGAGTCGGTCTCCGCCTTCTGCGCCGCCGCGGGCAGCTCGTGGAGGTTCTCCTTGAGCGTCTTGCTCGCACGGGCCACGTCACGGGCGGCGGTGCCGATCTCGTCCTCGTGCCCGTCGAGGAACGGCCCCAGTTTGGCCGCCGCCTTGTCGACCTTGTCGGTCAGCTTCTGCGTACCGTCGGCGACTTGCTTCGACCCCTTCTCCAACTTGCCCGCGCCGGCGTGCAGTCGAGAGGTGCCGTCCTTGAGCCTGCCGCTGCCGTGCCCGGCCTCTCCCAGCCCGTCCTTCAGCTCCCCGGTGCCCTTCTTGGCCCGCCCGATGCCGTCGCCGAGCTCGTCGGCGCCGTCCGCGGCCTTCGCGGTGCGGTCGTGGAGGGTGGAGAAGGAGACGAAGATGCGGTCGTAGAAGCCGCGCGAGGCCTTGCTGGAGGCGGCGGCCCGCACCTCGGAGAAGACGGTGCGCGACATCTGCCCGACGACGTAGTTGTTGGCGTCGTTCGTACGCACCTTCAGCGCCCCGGTGCGCGGATCGTCGCCCGAACTGGACGCGATGCGCTTGCTGAAGTCGGCCGGCACCGTCAGCGACAGGTAGTAGCGCCCGTCCTCGACGCCCTTGCGGGCGTCGGCCGCGTCCGTCTCGTGCCAGTCGAAGGTGCCGCTGTCGCGCAGTCCCTCGGCGACCGAGTCGCCGGCCGCGATCTGCTTGCCGTCCGCGTGCGCTCCCGCGTCCTCGTTGACGAGGGCTACGGGGACCTTGTCGAGCCGCCCGTACGGATTCCAGAACGACCACAGGTACAGGGCGCCGTAGAGCAGCGGCAGCAGCAGCATCGCCACCATCGCCGCACGCGGCAGCCTGCCCCTCCCGAACCGCTTCAGCTCAAGCGCGGCCAGTCTCGGCGAGCGCATCGCCGGCCTCCTCGTTGCTCGTTCCGTCCAAGTCGTCGCCCGCGCCGCCCAACCGCCGCGGCCCGGCGGGCTGTTGATCTCCCCGGCTCGTCCCCGTACGTACGACCACCGCGTCCGCCGGCGCCTCGCTGCACACGGCCAGCACGGTCACTCCGGACGCCGCGACGGAACGCAGCAGCGACCACGCCTGCTCGCGGTCGCGCTCCGAAAGCTTGAAGTCCACGTCGTCGGCTGCCAGCAGGCGCGGCCCGCCGAGCAGCGCGAGCGCGACGGACAGCCGCAGGGCCTCCAGCCGTTCCAGGTCCCGAACGCGGGTACGCGGCCCCTTCGGCAGCTCGTCGAGATCGAGTCCCGCGGCGGCCAGCGCCGAGGTCACGCGGGCCCGCGCGGCGGCGGTCCGCTCACGGCGGGGCCGCAGAAGAGCACGCAGGGAACCGCCGAACCGCCTTTGCAGCAGCACCCGTTCGCGCAGATGCTCGGCGACGGACAGCGACGGCTCCAGATCCGTGACGCCCGGCACGGCAGCGAGGGCACTGATCCGGCGCACCGCGGCGAGCTGTGCGGGCAGCCGCCTTCCGCCCACCAGGGCGTGCCCCGCGGTCGCCTTCATCCGGCCCGTGAGCGTGAGCAGCAGACACGTACGGCCCGAACCGGACGGACCCTCCACGGCTATGATCGAGCCGGGTCGCGCGTCGAAGGTGATGCCCGCGAAGACCCGGCCGCGCGGTCCGTCGAGCCCGAACTCCCCGGCGGACACGGCGACTCCGGCCTCCGCGCCGGCCGAGCCCGCAGCGCCGGAGGTGTCGGTAGTGCCGGCGGTGTCGGGGGTCCCCGCCGCGTCGGCAGCGCCCGCAGCGCCCGCCTGGTCCTCGTGGCCGTCCCGGCTCTCCGGCCGCTCCGTGCCCTCGTCCCCGTCCGGGCGTCCGCTGTCGCCGCGGGAGTCGTGTGCCGCGTCGTCCACGGAGCTGCCCCCTTCCAATTGCACTGACTGGTCAGTTCAAAAGTATGCCGTACGGCGCTGAGGGAACCCGAGGCGGCCCCCGGTAAGGCTCGCGAGACCACGTCCACTCACCGCCCGTCGGTGCGTTTGCGCAGGTCGGAGCGGATTGTCAGTGGGGTGCCTCACGATGTGTGCATACGCCGGTTCATTCGGAAGTCGGAAGAAGTCGGAAGACGGACAGGAGGTCGGTTCCCGTGCAGCGATCCTCTCGGGGAGCACCCCCGCAATCCCCGCCGGCGCACGACGTCCATCCCGTGCTGCGCCGCTCGGCGGCCCCACCCGCCGCACTCGACCTGCTCGCCCAGGCCCAGCACGGGCTGGACGAGGCGGCGGCCATGGAGACGGCCAACGAGCGGTTCGCCGCCGCCCATCTCGCCGCGCTGCGCACCGCCGCCGCCGTGCTCGCCGTGCGCGGGCGCCCCGAGAGCAGCGAGCGGCGCAGGCGGGCCATACGCAGCGCGTGGGAGGTGCTCCCGGAGGCCGCACCCGAACTGCTGGACTGGAGCGTGCTGTTCGCCTCCGGCGCCCGGAAGCGCGCCCGTGCGGAGGCGGGCATCCAGGGCGCCGCCACCTGGCGCGAGGCCGACGACCTCGTGCGTGACACCGGGCTGTTCCTGCGGCTCGTCGAGCGGATGCTGGTCTCCCAGCCGGCGCTGCCACAGCCGCTGGCCGCGTCCGATGACGAGCCGCCGCCGCGCCCCGCCCCGGAGGCCCCCGCCCCGCAGACCACGTCCGCCACGCGTTCCGCGACCCGGATACGTCCGCCCCGCGCGCAGCAGGACCACCGGCGCCCGCGCGCGGGGTGAGCGCTCGTGGGCGAGGGGCCCGGCACCCTCCGGTGATCGCGGGAAACGCCTTGGCGGCGGAGGCAATAGGGTGGGGCCTGCACGCCCCTGAGCCGCCGAGGAGCACGTCATGGCCCGCCCCAGCGCATCCCGCCGTACAGCCGTGGTCTGGGAGGTACTGCGAGGCGCCCTCGACCAGCGGGTCAAGACCGACGGCAAGGAAGCACTCGACGTGCTCGACACCGGGGGCGGCACGGGCAACTTGGCAGTGCCCGTCGCGGAGTTGGGCCACCGCGTCACCGTCGTCGACCCGAGTCCCAACGCCCTGTTCGGACTTGAGCGCAGGGCCGCCGAGGCCGGTGTCGAGGACCGGATCCGCGGTGTGCAGGGCGACGCACACGGCCTCTTCGAGGTCGTGGAGCGCGGCGGCTTCGACGTGGTGCTCTGCCACGGCGTCCTGGAGTACGTGGACGATCCGGCCGAGGGCCTGGGCAACGTCGTCGCGGCGCTGCGCCCCGAAGGCGGCACCCTAAGCCTCCTCGCCGCGGGCATCGGCGGTGCCGTGCTCGGGCGTGCCCTCGCGGGCCACTTCACCGAGGCCCGCCAGGCACTGACCGGACCGGACGGCCGCTGGGGCGAGAGCGACCCGATGCCCCGGCGCTTCACCGTCGAGCAGCTGACCGGCCTCGTCGACGCCACGGGCCTGGACGTCACGGCCGTGCACGGCGTGCGCGTCTTCGCCGATCTCGTCCCCGGCGCCCTCGTGGACACGGAGCCCGACGCGGAGGAGGCCCTCGTGAGGCTGGAGTCCGCCGCCTCCGAACTCCCCGCGTTCCAGGCGGTCGCGAGCCGGCTGCATGTCCTGGCCGAGGCGCGGTACCACGACCGGTGATAGCGGCCGGGCAGCCGGCCCGGCCGGGTCGCCCGGGTCCAGCCGGGCAGAAGTGACCGATCAGTACCACAGTGGTCCGTACCTCACCCGATCAGCTGTTGACCGCCGTATGATCGAGGCACACCGTTCGGCATGGCGGGAAGGCGGTGCGGGAATGCACGGATTGAACGGTCCCGCGCCAACGTCCGTCATCTCGGTCCTGGTGGGAGGTAATGGCGCAGAGGGGCGGGTTTCACGGGGGCGATTCCCTGCCTATCCTTGGATGGTCGCACCCGGTCGCCCCCGCGACCGACGAGTAGGAGGACTCCGTGCCGCTCTCTGAGCACGAGCAGCGCATGCTCGAGCAGATGGAGCGAGCGCTGTACGCCGAAGACCCCAAGTTCGCGACAGCGCTCGAGGGAAGTGAGCTGCGCAGGTACACCCGCAGGCGGGTCTACCAGGCGGTCGCAGGCTTTCTGGTGGGCATCACCCTGCTCATGGCCGGAATGGTCGCGAAGCAGATCTGGATCAGCGTCGTGGGTTTCCTCGTCATGCTCGGGTGTGCCGTCCTCGCGGTCACCGGCTGGCGCAAGGCGCCCAAGAAGGGCGAGCAGCAGCAGGGGCAGGGGAGCGGACAGCAGAGCGGCGGCGGAAGCGGTTCGGCGCCCACGCGCCGCCAGCCACGCTCCCGTTCCCGCCGGTCGATGATGAACCGCATCGAGGAGCGGTGGCAGCGCCGCCGCGACGAAGGCCGCTAGCACAGACCCCCGCCACCGTCGGCACAGGCGCCGTCACCGGCGCGGCGTCCCCCTCCGCAGACGATCCCCAGCGAGACCCCTGACCTCCTCGGAAGCCTCCTACCGAGACATCACCGTGGGGCTGTCCTCCGGACTTCCGGAAGACAGCCCCTCAGTCGTGCCGGGCCCCATGCCATGCCTGGCCCACAGCCATGCCTGGCCCGCGGTCGTGCCGGGGCCGTGACACGGGCGGCCCGTGGCCCGCGCGGCAGCGCGCCACCGGGCACCCGCCGCCGCGCGGTACGGCTACTTCGCGAAGCGGACCCGCAGCGACCGCAGCCACCGGTCGCGGACCGCCGTCGCGCCCCGTGCCGCCGTCCACATCACCCGTACGGACGAGGGCGGCAGCAGCAGTGCGCGGATCCGCAGGCTGCGCGGTGCGGCCTCCCGCAGTGCGGCCCGTACCAGCAGCACGTCGGCCCGCACGCCGGTGCCCGGCCGCGGATGCGGTGCGTACAGCACCTGCTCCACCTCCAGCGCCACCCGGAACGCCGCCTCGGCCGCGTCCTGCCCGAGATCGCCGATGCGCACGATGCGTTCGGCGGTCTTACGCGGCGTCGCCGACTCGTCGGGCACCACGCCGTAGTCCCAGCCGCTGTCGACCAGTTCGCGCCACGCGTCCAGCACCGCGCGGCCCGGGTCGTCTCCCGGCGCGCGTGCGGCGGCCCGCATGCCGAGCCGTCTCGCTCTCGTACGTACGCGCCACAGCATCGGGAGCATCAGCAGTCCCAGTCCGAGCAGTGACGCGGCGGTCACCGCCGTGACCGTGCCCGTGCCGGACCCGCCGTCGCCGCCTCCGCCGCCCTGGGAGGGCGCCGACTGACCGCACTGCGGGTCGAGCCGCTTCGCGTCGGCGCCGCAGTTCTCGGAATCGGAGGGGCCGGGCGTGGGCCGGGCGCTCTGTCCGCGGTCCGGAAGCTGCTCCGCCGGGTTCTCGTCGGGATCCGGTGTGTTCGGCTGGGCGTACGGCGGCGGGGTGCCGCGCGTCGGCGTCGGCTCGAACCTCGTCCAGCCGACGCCCTCGAAGTACAGCTCCGGCCAGGCGTGCGCGTCCTTCAGGCCCACGTTCATCCGCCCGTCGGCCGCGGCGGTGCCGGGAGTGAACCCGACCGCCACCCGCGCCGGAATGTCCAGCGTGCGGGCCATGGCCGCCATCGTGAAGGCGAAGTGGACGCAGAAACCCTCTTTCTGCTCAAGGAAGTTGGCGATCGCGGCGGAGCCGCTGCCGGCCCGTACCCGGGTGTCGTAGGTGAAGCCGCCGTCGGAGGCGAACCAGTCCTGGAGGCGCACCGCACGCTGGTAGTCGTTCCCCGCGCCGCGCGTGACCGACCGTGCCGTGCGTCCCACCACCGACGGCAGCGACTTCGGCACCTTCGTGTACTCGTCCTTGACGGCCTGCGGCGGCTCGGGTGCCTTGCGGAGCTGACGGGCCGTCGGCTCCACGAGCAGGCTCTCCACCTGCCAGTGCACACCCCGCGTGGTCTGCCCGCGGTCGCCGACGAGGGTGCGGCCCTCCGGCTCGAAGCGCCAGCGCCCGGCCAGTTCCACGCGGTCGGCCGGATAGGGCATCGGCAGCCAGTTCTGCGCGTACCAGTCGGCGGCCACGACGTTGCTGCGCACCCTCTGCGTCCGTACGTCCGGCGACAGCCCCGGCGGCCTCGGCAGCGGATCCGGGACGGCGTCTATGCGGCGCTCCGACGGCTTCCACGAGGCGCCGTCGAACCGGTCCAGGGCGACGATCCGCAGATAAAGCTCCTGCGTGCTGCGGGTGTTGGTGGTGTAGCTCAGGGCGGTGCGGTCCTCGGCCTGGTTGAGGCTGTCCTGGAGGGCGACGAGCGGGTTGACCGCGGAGACCGTGCCGCCGTTCCGGCCGACGCCGGCGCCGCCGTTGCGTGTCGCGTCCAGCAGCCCGCCGCCCAGCGACGGCAGCAGCGCGGGCACGACCAGGGCGAGTCCGAGCGTGAGCGCGCCGATCCGGCGTCCCGTACGCACGGGCGCCGTCGCGGGCCCTTCAACACCGCCGGGCTGGTACGAGGGAGCACCGGGCCGTCCGCGGTCCGTGAACACCCGGCCCCACTGCGAGAGCCGTTCACGGCCCTCCGCGAGCAGGAGCAGCAGATAGCCGCCGGCCGCGCACAGGAACCACGGCCAGCCGGCGCCGTCGCGGGCCAGCCCGGCCGCCACCGAGTAGAGCGCGAGCAGCGGGAGTCCGGCGGGTGCGGCGCTGCGGAACGTCACCGCCAGCGCGTCGACCAGCAGACCGATCAGGACGACGCCGCCCACGAGCATGAGCCTTATGCCGTCTGTCACCGGTGCCGGTATGGCGTACCGGCCGACGTCGTGGCCGCCCTGTGCGAGCAGCTGCCCGAACTCCGCGAACGCGCCCGGGCCGGGCAGCACCCCGCCGATCGCGTCGTCCCGTACGAAGAAGACCGTCAGCAGCAGCAGCGACACCAGTGCCTGCACCGCGGGCGTCAGGGCGCGGGCGAGCGGCACCCGGCGTGCCAGCGCACCCACCAGCGACTGCAAGGAGAGCAGCAGCGCGGCCTGGAGGATCCATGTGGCCGGGTCCACGAGCGGCAGCAGGGCGAACGCCGCGGCCAGCGTCGCCAGCGTCGCGCACAGCGCCAGCCGTCCCCGTCCGCTCATCACTGCGGCCCCCTCACGGTCACCTCGTCGGCCTGCTGCCACAGCTCCGGCATGGCGCGTCCCGGGCCGCCGTCGAGCGCGGTCCAGCCCGCTTCGCGCAGTACGCGCAGCGATTCCTCGCCCTGTGCGTCCGGGGCGTCCGGGGCGTCCGGGGCTTCGGCGGTGCGGGTGCCGTCAGCGGTCTCCGTCGCGGTCCCCGGCGGTGCGGGCGCCGTGGCGGTCGCCTGCGCCCCGTGCGCCGATCCGGGCCCGGGGCCCGCGGGCCCGCCCGCTGCGGTCATGCCCGCGCCTTCGACCATGAACTCGCCGCCCCGGTAAGGGTCCTGCTGCCCGTCGCCCCCTACCGAGGCACCGCCGGACACGGAGCGGAAGGCCACCGCCTTGTTCGTGCGCTGCCGCATCCGCGCCACGGTGACCGCCTGCTCCTCGTCGAGCTCGCCCAGGAACGCGACCAGTAGCCCCTCCTGGCCGCCCAGGGCTCCGCGCAGCATGTCGTACGCGTACGACATCCCCTCCTGCTCGGAGTGTTCGAGCAGCGCGAGGGTGTCCAGCAGCAGCCCGGCGGTGTCCGACGGGTCGCCGGCGAAGCCGATGCTCTCCGGTCCGGGGACCATCGTGCCCGTGTCCGTCAACAGCCTTACGGCGTAACCCCGTTCCAGCAGATGCACGCAGACCGACGCGGCGGCCGAGACCGCCCACTCGAAGGGCGAGTCCGGGCCCGAACCGGCATACGCGCTCCGGCGCGTGTCGAGAAGCACCGTGCAGCGCGCCTTCTGCGGCTGCTCCTCACGCCGCACCATCAACTCGCCGTAGCGGGCCGTGGAACGCCAGTGGACGCGGCGGACGTCGTCGCCGTGCCGGTAGCCGCGCGGGATCACGTCGTCCTCGCCGGCCAGCGCGAGCGAGCGGTGCCGCCCGTCGCCGTAGCCGGTGGCGTCGCCGGTGAGCCGCGCGGCCGGCAGCGGGACGGTGCGCGGCACGACCGTGAGCGTGTCGTACGTGCTGAAGGAGCGCGTGAGTTCGCACATCCCGAACGGGTCGGTCAGCCGCAGCTGGAGCGGCCCCAGCGGGAAGCTGCCGCGCATGTCGGAACGGACCCGGTACGACACCTCGCGCCGCCCGCCCGGCTCGACCCGGTCCAGCACGAAGCGGGGACGCGGCCCCAGCACGTACGGAACGCGGTCCTCCAGCATCAGCAGCCCCGTCGGCAGCCGCGAGACGTTGTCGACGCGCAGATGCACCCGCGCCTCCGAGCGCACCGTGACCCGCGCCGGGGAGAGCCTGCGGGAGCCGGCGACCCGGTAGCGCGTCCGGTACAGCACCAGCACGCACACCAGCGGCAGGGCCGCGAGCAGCATCCCGACGCGCAGCAGATCGGCCTGCCCCAGCACGTAGGCGCAGACCGCCGCGGCCATTCCGGCCGCCAGGAACGAACGGCCACGGGTCGTCAGGCCGCTCAGCGCCGTGCGCAGCGGACCGCGCCGCTTGCCGCCGTCCTCCGGGCCCTCTCCGTACGCGCCACCGCCCGCGCCAACGCCCGCGCCGCCGACGGCACTTCGGCCCGGCGCGCCGTCGCCACGGCCGTCGGCTCCGGGCACCGTGCTGCGCACGGGCCCCGCGTCCCGGACCGGGCGGCCCGCGGGCCCCGCGCCCGGCGAGGGACTCCCGGACATCAGTAACCCCGCGGCTGCTGCTGCCCGTAACCGTCCGGGTGGGACGAGACGCCCGCGCCACCCGGAGCCGCCGTCGGCACGGGCACGCGCTGGAGGATCTCCTCGACCACCTGCTCGGCGGTGCGCCTGCTCAACTGCGCCTGCGACGTGGGCAGAAGCCGGTGCGCCAGCACGGGCACCGCCAGCGACTGCACGTCGTCCGGGAGCACGTAGTCGCGCCCGGCCAGCGCCGCGCTCGCCCGCGCCGCACGCAGCAGATGCAGCGTCGCGCGCGGGGAGGCGCCCAGCCGCAGCTCCGGGTGCGAACGCGTCGCGGCGACCAGCTCCACCGCGTAACGCCGCACCGGGTCCGCGACATGGACGCCGCGCACCGCGTCGATCAGCTTGCTGATGTCGTGCGCGTGCGCCACCGGCCGCAGGTCCTCCAGCGGCGACGCCCCGCCGTGCACGTCGATCATCTCCAGCTCGGCCGCCGCGCTCGGATAGCCGATGGAGACGCGCACCATGAAGCGGTCCCGCTGCGCCTCGGGCAGCGGGTAGGTGCCTTCCATCTCGACCGGGTTCTGGGTCGCCACGACCATGAACGGCGACGGCAGTTCGTAGGTCTGCCCGTCGATCGTCACGTGACGCTCCTCCATGGACTCCAGCAGCGCCGACTGGGTCTTGGGGGAGGCGCGGTTGATCTCGTCGCCGATCACGATCTGCGCGAAGACCGCCCCCGGCTTGAACTCGAAGTCCTGCCGCTGCTGGTCGTAGACGCTCACGCCGGTGATGTCCGACGGCAGCAGGTCCGGCGTGAACTGGATGCGCCGCACCGAGCAGTCCACGGATCTGGCGAGGGCCTTGGCCAGCATCGTCTTGCCCACGCCGGGCACGTCCTCGATCAGGAGGTGTCCCTCGGCGAGCAGTACGGTCAGCGACAGCCGCACGACCTCGGGCTTGCCCTCGATCACCGACTCCATCGAGCGGCGCACCCGATCCGCCGTACTGCTCAGATCGCTGAGGTCTGCTCGCTGGTCAAAGGTCGTCACCCGGCCCTCCTCGGCCCGTCCCCGTCTTCCGCTGCTGCTCTCATCTGCTGCCTGCACACGCATTCTTCACGCCCACGCGTCCTCGCGTCATGGATCCGGGGTGATCTCCGGATCGATCTCCCGGAGCAGTCCCGTCTTCACGTCGAAGACAAAACCACGCACGTCGTCCGTGTGCAGGAGGAAGGGAGAAGTACGCACACGTTCCATGGACTGGCGCACGTCCTGGTCCAGGTCCGGGAACGCCTCGACCGCCCAGGACGGCCGCTGCCCGACCTCCAGTTCCAGTTCGTGCCGGAAGTTCTCGGTGATGTTGAGCATGCCGCATCCCGTGTGGTGGATGAGCACCACGGAACGCGTGCCGAGGGCGCGCTGGCTGATCGTCAGGGACCGGATGATGTCGTCGGTCACGACACCGCCGGCGTTCCGGATCGTGTGGCAGTCGCCGAGTTCGAGGCCGAGGGCCTTGTGCAGGTCGATACGGGCGTCCATGCACGAGACGACCGCCACGTTGAGTACGGGACGCGCGTCCATGCCCGGGTCGGTGAAATCGCTCGCGTAGCGCTCGTTGGCTTCGACGAGCCGGTCGGTGACGGTGCCGCCGGCGGGACGCTGCACGTCGCCGGCGTGGGGCTGGGAGAGCGGCTGAGGGTTCCGCTGAGGCGTCGACATGTGACGACGGTAGACCGCGAGACCGGACACGGCGCCCATCGGGGGAGGATCAATCGGGCTTCACGCAGGTTCTGTGAGCCGCTCCACAGGCGTCCATGACCCCGGGTCAACGCGGCTCGGCGCTGGTTGACCGAAGGGACGAGTGGACTAAAGTGGCGCGAAGTGGGAGGCGGGACGCTTCCCGGGGTCCGTTTCTCCCGAGTGCGCAGGCGCGTACGTGCGGCTCGGCCTCCTCCCGCTCATGGCCTGCGGTGTCCTCTTCCCCGGCTCCGCGCGGCCGCTTCCCCTTCGAGCGGGCGGGGACCAAGCAGCACGTGGGCAGGAAGAGACGCATGACCACCGAAGAACAGCCCGCCCGCGACGAGCCCACCGGCGCGGAGACGCCGGCGGACGGCGGTCCCGCGGACCCCGCCGAGCGGCACCGTCCCGTGATGCTGAGGCGCTGCCTCGACCTTCTCGCCCCCGCTCTCGCCGAGCCCGGCGCCACCGTCGTCGACTGCACCCTCGGCCTCGGCGGCCACAGCGAGGCGCTGCTGTCCACGTTCCCCGCGGCCCGGCTCGTCGGGCTCGACCGCGACCGTGAGGCGCTGCGGCTGGCGGGGGAGCGGCTCGCTCCGTACGCGGGCCGTGCCACTCTCGTACACGCCGTGTACGACGAGCTGCCGCAGGTCCTGGACCGTCTCGGAGTGCCGCGGGTGCAGGGCGTGCTGTTCGATCTCGGCGTCTCCTCCATGCAGTTGGACGAGGCGGAGCGCGGCTTCGCCTACGCGCAGGACGCCCCGCTCGACATGCGCATGGACCAGACGCGCGGCCCGAGCGCAGCCGACGTGCTCAACACCTATCCGCCTGGCGAACTCGTGCGCGTGCTGCGTGCGTACGGCGAGGAGAAGCAGGCCCGCCGCATCGTCGAGGCGGTCGTACGGGAACGGGAGCGGGAACCTTTCAGCCACAGCGCTAGGCTGGTGGAGCTGATCCGCGACGCGCTGCCGCAGGCGGCCAAGCGCACCGGCGGCAACCCTGCCAAGCGCACCTTCCAGGCCCTGCGCATCGAGGTCAACGGCGAACTGGACGTGCTGGAGCGCGCCGTGCCGTCCGCTGTCGACGCGCTCGCGGTCGGCGGGCGCATCGCCGTGCTGTCGTACCACTCGCTGGAGGACCGGCTCGTCAAGCGGGTGCTGAGTGCCGGGGCGAGGAACACGGCGCCGCCCGGGCTGCCGGTCGTGCCGGAGCAGTACCAGCCGCGGCTGAAGCTGCTGACGCGCGGCGCCGAAGTCCCCACCGAGGACGAGATCGCCGAGAACCGCCGTGCCGCACCGGCCCGGCTGCGCGGCGCGGAGCGCATCAGGGAGGCGCACACCCCATGACTGCACAGGAGCGGCTCGCCCGGCTGTCGCGGCTTTCACGGCTCGCCCGGCTCGTGCCGGCGGGCGCGTCCTCGGCGGCCCGTACGCCCTTCGTCCTGCTGGTGGTGCTGATACTGGGCGCCGGCCTGCTGGGTCTGCTGCTGCTCAACGCCGCCGTGAACCAGGGGTCCTTCAGGCTGAGCAAACTGGAGAAGCAGACCGACGAGCTGACGGACGAACAGCAGTCGCTCCAGCAGGAGGTCGACTCCTACTCCGCTCCCGGCGCGCTGGAGAAGCGCGCCCGCCAGCTGGGCCTGGTGCCCGGCGGCACACCCGCCTTCCTGGCCCCGGACGGCACCGTGAAGGGCGACCCGCAGCCGGCCACCGGAGACCCGGAGCAGGAGGAGCGGTGAGCGAACGTCCCCGCGACCCGCGCCGAGACGGCGACGGGCGCCGACGGGCAGGCGGTACGCGCTCCGCGGCAGGCGACGGGAGCGCGAAGTCCGGCTCCGCGAGGCCTGCTTCGAGGCCTGCTTCGAAGTCTGCTTCGAGTTCGGCGGCGAAGTCTGCTTCGGGCCCGGCGGCGAAGTCCGCCGCGAAGTCCGGGCAGGCTTCCTCGAAGTCCGGGAAGGGCGCGAGGCCCGCTGCGGCCTCGGCCAGGGCGACCGGCGGCCCCCGGTCCCCCGTGCCCTCCCAGGGCAGCCGGCTGCGCCTCGCACGCGCCCGCCCGCGGCTGCGGCTGATCGCCTTCGGCCTGACGCTGGTCATGCTCGCGTTCACGGCGCGGCTGCTCCAGGTGCAGGCCGTCGACGCCAGCGCCTTCGCCGACAAGGCCGCGGTCAACCGCTACATCACCGTGCCGCTCGCCGCCGAGCGCGGCACGATCTCCTCCCGCGACGGCGCCGCTCTGGCCACCACCGTCGACGCCTACGACGTCACGGCCGACCCGTACCTCTTCACGCGCAAGCAGACCGGCGTCACGGACGCCCCGGAGCGCGCCGCCGCGCTGCTCGCGCCCGTACTCCACGAGGACGAGCAGGAGCTGACCCGGAAGCTGGCGAGGAAGGACACCCGTTACGTGCTCCTCGCCCGTCAGGAGTCGCCGCGCACCTGGTCGCGGATCAAGAAGCTCAAGAAGCAGGTCGCCGAGAGGGCGGCCGAGGCGGGCACGCCCGCGGGCTCGGCCGAGACCGCCGCGAAGTCCGGGAAGCATGCGGACGCCGGCGAGGACGAGGCCGCCGACGTGCTCGCGGGCGTCTACCGCGAGAAGCACCCCAAGCGCGTCTACCCGAACCGGGAACTGGCCTCCTCCGTACTGGGTTTCGTCAACTCCGAGGGCAGGGGCGGCGCCGGCATCGAGGCCATGCTGAACAAGAAGCTCGCCGGCAAGGACGGCAAGATCACCTACGCGCAGTCAGGGGGCCGCCAGGTCCCCACCGCGGGAGTGCGTGAGCACCCGGCCCGCGCGGGGGCGGACGTCCAGCTCACCCTCGACCGCGACATCCAGTGGGCGGCGCAGCAGGCGATCCGCGAGCAGGTCGCCGACTCCGACGCCGACAGCGGGTACGTGGTGGTCCAGGACACCCGCACCGGCGAACTCCTCTCCATGGCGAGCGCCCCCGACTTCGACCCCAACGACGTCTCCCGCGCCGACCCGAAGGCGCTGGGCAACGCCGCCGCGCAGGACGTCTACGAGCCCGGCTCGACGAGCAAGGTGATGTCGATGGCCGCCGTGCTCGAAGAGGGCAAGGCCACGCCTCTCACGGAAGTGACCGTGCCGAACCGGCTCAAGCGCGCCGACCGCGCCTTCGCCGACGACGTCGATCACGAGACGTGGCACCTGACCCTCAACGGCGTGCTCGCCAAGTCCAGCAACATCGGCACGATCCTCGCCACGGAGCAGCTCGGGGAGAACCAGAAGGCCGCCAACAAGGTCCTGCACCGCTACATGAGCCGCTTCGGCATCGGACGGGACACGGGCCTGGGACTGCCGGGCGCGACCTCCGGCATCCTGGAGAAGCCCGGCAAGTGGAGCGCCTCGCAGCAGTACACGATCCCCTTCGGGCAGGGGCTCTCCCTCAACGCCGTACAGGCCGCGTCGATCTACTCCACGATCGCCAACGGCGGTGTGCGGAACGTGCCTTCGCTGGTGCGGGGGACCACCGGCCCCGACGGCGGCTTCACCGCCGCCCCCAAGCCGGGCGAGCGCCGCGTCGTCAGCGAGAAGACCGCGAGGACCCTCTCCCGGATGCTCGAGTCCGTCGTGAGCGACATGGAGGGCACGGGCACCACGGCGAAGATCCCGGGCTACCGGGTGGCCGGCAAGACCGGTACGGCCAACCGGGTAGATCCCGACACCGGCCGCTACGACGGATACACCTCGTCCTTCGCCGGCTTCGCCCCCGCCGACAAGCCGCGCGTGACGGTGTACTGCGCCGTGCAGAACCCGAAGAAGGGCAGCTACTTCGGCAGCGACGTCTGCGGCCCCGTCTACAAGAAGGTCATGAAGTTCGCGCTCAAGTCGCTCCAGATCCCCCCGACCGGCGCAAAGGCCCACCCTTGGCCCGTAAGCGCCGAAAAGGACCGCTCGAAGAAGAGGGACCGATGAGCCGGTGAGCGGGAGAGCAAGCGGAAGAGAGCGCACACGGGAGTCCCGTCCGGTGCTGCTCCGCCGGTGTCACAAAGCGGCGCGACCCGCCGGACGCCGCCCCTCCGTGAAGCCCCTCGCTTCGCGGCACCGCCCCCGCGCCCGGTACGCTCACCGCCGTGCCACAAGCTGATCAGAACTCCCTCTCGCCCTCGGCGGAGGGCCGCCCGGACTCCTCATCCCCGGACACCACTCCCGGGACGGCCACGGACGTCACCTCGGGGCCGCCCCGGCCCGCGCACGTGCGGCCCGTGCCGCTCGCGGAGCTGGCACGCCGGCTGGACACCGCCGCCCCACAGGGCACCGAGGCGGCCTCGGCGACCGGCATCACGCACGACTCGCGAGCCGTACGGCCCGGCGACGTGTACGCCGCGCTGCCCGGCGCCCGCTTCCACGGCGCCGACTTCGCCTCGCAGGCGGCCTCCCTCGGCGCGGTGGCCGTGCTCACCGACCCGGCGGGGGCCGCACGTTCGGCGGACACCGGGCTGCCGGTCCTCACGGTGCCCGACCCCCGCGCCCGCATGGGAGCACTGGCCGCCGCGATCTACGGCGAGCCCGGCAGGGACCTGCTCCAGATCGGCATCACCGGCACCTCCGGCAAGACCACCACCGCGTATCTCGTGGACGGCGGGCTGCGCAAGGCCGCCGAGAAGGCGGGCGGGCTGACGGGTCTGATCGGCACGGTCGAGTCCCGTATCGGCGACGAGCGGCTGAAGTCCGAGCGGACCACACCCGAAGCGACCGATCTCCAGGCCCTCTTCGCCGTCATGCGGGAACGCGGTGTGACGGCGGTGGCCATGGAGGTCTCCAGCCACGCCCTTGTGCTGGGCCGGGTCGACGGCTGCGTCTTCGACATCGCCGTCTTCAACAACCTCAGCCCCGAGCACCTGGACTTCCACCCGGACATGGAGGACTACTTCCGGGCGAAGCGGCAGCTGTTCACGCGCGCCCGCTCCCGCGCGGGCGTGGTCAACTTCGACGACGAGTACGGGCAGCGGCTGATCACCGAGTCCGAGGTGCCCGTCACGACCTTCTCCGCCGAGGGCCACCCCGACGCCGACTGGCGTGCCGAGGACGTCGAAGTGGGCCCGCTGGGCTCGACGTTCACTGCCGTCGGCCCGAAGGACGAGTCCGTACGGGCAGCGGCCCCGATCGCCGGGCCGTTCAACGTCGCCAACGCGCTCGCCGCCCTCACCGCTCTCGTCGCCGCCGGCATCGACCCGCAGACCGCGGCCGACGGCATCGCCGCCGTGCCGGGCGTGCCGGGCCGGCTGGAGCGCGTGGACGCCGGTCAGGACTACCTCGCGATCGTCGACTACGCGCACAAGCCCGACGCCGTCGAGTCCGTGCTCTTCGCGATCCGCAGGGTCACCGAGGGCCGGGTGCACGCCGTGCTGGGCTGCGGCGGCGACCGTGACCCGCACAAGCGCACCGCGATGGGCTCCGCGCTAGCGCGGCTTTCCGACACCGCGGTGCTGACCTCCGACAACCCCCGCACGGAGGACCCCCTGGCGATCCTCGCCACGATGCTCGCCGGTGCCGCCGAGGTCCCCGCGTACGACCGCGGCACGGTGCTGCTCGAAGAGGACAGAACCGCCGCGATCCGTCTCGCGGTCGACCGTGCCGAGCCGGGCGACACCGTCGTCGTACTCGGCAAGGGACACGAGCAGGGGCAGGACATCGCGGGAGTCGTAAGACCGTTCGACGACACCCTCGTGCTGCGCGAGGCCATCCGGCACCGGCAGGAAGCGGCCGGCAGCACCCCGACCCAAGGGACAGACGCCGAAGACCGATGATCCCCCTATCACTCGCCGATATCGCCGCTGTCGTCGACGGACAGCAGAGCGACATACCGGACCCGGACGCCCGGGTCACAGGACCCGTCGTCATCGACTCCCGGAAAGTGGCCGAGGGCAGTCTCTTCGCGGCCTTCGCCGGGGAACGCGCCGACGGACACGACTTCGCCCGCAGCGCCGTCGGCGACGGTGCCGTCGCCGTGCTGGCCACCAGGCCGGTCGGCGTACCGGCGATCGTCGTCGACGACGTCACGCGTGCCCTCGGCGCCCTCGCCAGGCACGCGGTGGAGCGGCTGGGCACGCAGGTGGTCGCGCTCACCGGCTCCGCCGGCAAGACCAGCACCAAGGACCTCATCGCCCAGCTGCTGGAGCACCTCGGGCCCACGGTGTGGACGCCGGGCTCGCTCAACAACGAGATCGGGCTGCCGCTCACCGCCCTGCGCGCCGAGGCCGGTACGCGTCATCTCGTACTGGAGATGGGCGCTCGCGGCGTGGGCCACATCCGCTACCTCACGGAGCTCACCCCGCCGCGCATCGGTGTCGTGCTCAACGTCGGCACGGCCCACATCGGCGAGTTCGGCGGCCGGGAGCAGATCGCCCTGGCCAAGGGCGAGTTGGTGGAGGCGCTGCCGCCCGCGGCGCCGGACGGCGAGGGCGGCGGCCCGGACGGCGGCGGCCGGGGCGGCGTCGCCGTGCTCAACGCCGACGACCCTCTCGTACGCGCCATGAGCGAGCGCACCAGCGCCCGCGTCCTGCTCTTCGGCGAGGCCGAGGACGCCCACGTACGTGCCGAGAATGTCCGGCTCACGGACCAGGGTCGGCCCACTTTCACGCTACGAACACCCACCGGGTGCGGTGACGTGACCATGCGCCTGTACGGTGAGCACCACGTGTCGAACGCGCTCGCCGCGGCGGCCGTCGCCCACGAACTGGGCATGCCCGCCGGGGACATCGCCACCGCGCTCTCCGCCGCGAGCACGCTCTCGCGTTGGCGGATGGAGGTCACCGAGCGCGCCGATGGAGTCACGGTCGTCAATGACGCCTACAACGCCAACCCCGAGTCGACACGGGCCGCGCTCCGCGCGCTGGCCGCGATGGGTCGGGGCCGGCGGACCTGGGCGGTGCTCGGTGAGATGGCCGAGCTCGGCGACGAGTCGCTTGCCGAGCACGACGCGGTCGGACGGCTCGCCGTCCGGCTCAACGTCAGCAAGCTCGTGGCGGTGGGTGGCCAGGAGGCCGTCTGGCTGGACATGGGCGCGAAGAACGAGGGTTCGTGGGGTGAGGAGTCGGTGCACGTGTCCGACGCTGAGGCGGCGGTCGAGCTCTTGCGGAGCGAACTGCGCCCGGGGGATGTCGTACTGGTGAAGGCTTCCCGTTCGGTGGGCCTTGAGCGCGTCGCGGACGCTCTCGTGGAGCCGGGGACCGACGAGGGTGAGGTCGCCGCCCGATGGGTATGAGCCAGATCCTCTTCTCGGGAGTCATCGGACTCTTCCTGTCCCTGATCGGGACGCCGCTGCTGATCAAGCTGCTCGCCAGCAGGGGCTACGGCCAGTTCATCCGCGACGACGGGCCGCAGAACCACCACAGCAAACGCGGCACCCCCACGATGGGCGGCATCGCCTTCATCCTGGCCACGGTCGCCGCGTACGCGCTCACGAAACTGCTGACCGGCAGTCAGCCGAGCTTCTCCGGCGTGCTGGTGCTCTTCCTCTTCGCCGGCATGGGCCTGGTCGGCTTCCTGGACGACTACATCAAGATCGTCAAACAGCGCAGCCTCGGTCTGCGGGCCAAGGCCAAGATGGCCGGACAGCTCATCGTCGGCACCAGCTTCGCGGTCCTGTCGCTGAACTTCCCCAACCTCCGCCTGCTGACGCCCGCTTCGACCAAGCTCTCCTTCACGCAGGACTTCGGCTGGTCGCTGGGCCCGGTCATCTTCGTGATCTGGGCGCTGTTCATGATCCTCGCGATGTCCAACGGCGTTAATCTGACGGACGGTCTGGACGGCCTGGCGACGGGCGCGTCCGTGATGGTCTTCGGCGCGTACGTCTTCATCTGCGTCTGGGAGTACCAGGAGTCCTGCGCCAACCCCTTCACCGCGGGCCCGGGTTGCTACGAGGTGCGCGACCCGCTCGATCTGGCGGTCGTCGCCGCGGCGTTGATGGGCGCCTGTTTCGGCTTCCTCTGGTGGAACACCTCGCCCGCCAAGATCTTCATGGGGGACACCGGTTCGCTCGCGCTGGGCGGTGCGCTCGCCGGTCTCGCCATCTGCTCCCGTACGGAGCTGCTGCTGGCCATCCTCGGCGGGCTCTTCGTCCTCATCACCATGTCCGTCGTCATCCAGGTCGGCTCCTTCCGGCTCACCGGCAAGCGGGTGTTCAAGATGGCGCCGCTCCAGCACCACTTCGAACTCAAGGGCTGGTCCGAGGTGCTGGTCGTGGTCCGTTTCTGGATCATCCAGGGCATGTGCGCCATCCTCGGCGTCGGGATCTTCTACGCAGGGTGGGCGGCAAGCAAGTGACGGACGGGCACGGCCACTTGGACGCCGCGGACCTCGACGGGTCCCCCGGGGCAGGGGGCTTTCGCGGTAGGCGCGTGACGGTGGCCGGCCTCGGCGTGAGCGGCGTCAGCGCCGCCCGCGCGCTCGAGCGCATGGGCGCGGAGGTCACCGTCGTCGACGGCGGAGACAGCGACACCCACCGTGCGCGAGCGGCCGAACTCGGCGCCCAGGGCGTGACGGTACGGCTCGCGGACGCGGAGACCCTCCCCGCAGGCACCGAACTGATCGTCACTTCACCGGGCTGGAAACCGCAGAGCCCGCTTTTCGCCGCCGCCGGCGCCGCGGGCGTACCCGTATGGGGCGACGTGGAGTTGGCGTGGCGGCTGCGCGGCGCACGCCCCGCGGCACCCGCCGGCGGGGAAGGGGCGCCCGCGCCCTGGCTCGCCGTCACCGGCACCAACGGCAAGACGACCACGGTGCAGATGCTCGCCTCCATCCTGAGCGCCGCGGGCCTGCGCGCCCCGGCCGTCGGCAACATCGGCACCCCGCTGATCGACGTCGTGCTCGCCGAGGAGCCCTGCGACGTGCTCGCCGTGGAGCTCTCCAGCTACCAGCTGCACTGGGCGCCGAGCCTGCGCGCCCACTCCGCCGCCGTGCTCAACCTCGCCCCCGACCACCTCGACTGGCACGGCTCGATGGAGGCGTACGCCGCCGACAAGGGCCGCATCTACGAGGGCAACCAGGTCGCCTGCGTCTACAACAGCGCCGACCCCGCCACCGAGGAGCTAGTGCGGCGGGCGGACGTGCAGGAGGGCTGCCGCGCCGTCGGCTTCACCCTCGGCACCCCCGGGCCGTCCGAACTCGGCGTCGTGGACGGCATCCTGGTCGACCGCGCCTTCGTCGAGAACCGCCGCGAGCAGGCGCAGGAGCTGGCCGAGGTCTCGGACGTCACCCCGGCGGCGCCGCACAACATCGCCAACGCCCTCGCGGCTGCGGCCCTCGCACGCGCCTACGGGGTGCCGGCCTCGGCCGTACGCGACGGACTGCGCTCGTTCCGCCCCGACGCGCACCGCATCGCACACGTCGCGGACGTCGACGGCGTCGCGTACGTCGACGACTCCAAGGCCACCAACACCCATGCCACACAGGCCTCCTTGGCTGCGTACGACTCGATCGTGTGGATCGCGGGCGGCCTCGCCAAGGGCGCCACATTCGACGAACTCGTACGGGAGTCCGCGCCGCGTCTGCGTGCCGCCGTCCTCATCGGCGCGGACCGTCATCTCATCCACGAAGCCCTCACGCGACACGCCCCGGATGTCCCGGTGGTGGACCTGGCACGGACCGACACTGGGGCGATGGCGGCGGCAGTCGACGAAGCGGCGCGGCTGGCGCGGCACGGGGATACGGTGCTGATGGCTCCGGCCTGCGCCTCGATGGACATGTTCGTCAACTACAACGCGCGCGGTGACGCCTTCACCGACGCGGTGCGCGCACTGGCCGAGGCCCGCGCGCACGAGGTGGAGTAACCCGCCGGTCCCGCGGACCGCGTCGCGGGAACAGACGGAGGGGAAGCGACAGATGACGCCCGACAGCGGCACTGCGGCGGTGTCTCTTCCAGGAGCGTCCGGGACGGTGTGGCGGTGCGCTGCCGGGGCCCTCGGCTCCGGTGCCCGCGGGGCACGGGACAGGGTCCGGCTGCTGTACCGCGAGGCGCAGCAGTCCCGTGACGGCGAGGCAGGCACAGCCGAGGCAGGTACCGCCAAGGCGCGCACCGCCAAAGCCGGCACAGCCAAAGCAGGCACCGCCAAGTCCCGTGCGGGCAAGGGCACTTCGCGCGCGCCCGCTCCCTCCCCGAAGCGCCCGCCGGTGCTGCGCCGGCCGCCGCGGCGCCCCTCCCGTCCGGGCGGCGGACGCGGCGGACGCGACGGCACCCCGGCGATCCTCGCGAAGGCCAGGCGTGCCTGGGACCGGCCGCTCACCGCCTACTACCTGATTCTCGGCGGGAGTCTGCTGCTCACCGTGCTCGGGCTGGTGATGGTCTTCTCGGCGTCGCAGATCGAGGCGCTCCAATCCGGCCTGTCCTCCACGTACTTCTTCCGCAAGCAGCTCGTCGCCGCGATCGTCGGCGCCGTACTGCTGCTGGTCGCCTCCCGCATGCCGATCAGACTCCACCGGGCGCTGGCGTATCCGCTACTGGCCGCCTCGGTGGTGCTGATGTGCCTCGTACAAGTGCCGGGGCTGGGCCACGCGGTGAACGGGAACCGCAACTGGATCTATCTGGGCGGCCCGTTCCAGCTCCAGCCCAGCGAGTTCGCCAAGCTGGCGCTCGTGCTGTGGGGCGCCGACCTCCTCGCCCGCAAGCGGTCCAGGCGGATGCTCAACCAGTGGAAGCACATGCTCGTACCGCTGGTGCCCGTCGGACTGCTGCTGCTCGGGCTCATCATGCTCGGCGGCGACATGGGGACCGCGATCATTCTCACAGCGGTCCTCTTCGGTCTGCTCTGGCTCGCCGGCGCCCCCACCAGGCTGTTCGCCGGTGTGATGGCGGTGGCCGCGATGATCGGCGCCCTGCTCATCGTGACGAGCCCGAACAGGATGGCCCGCCTCTCCTGCATCGGCGCCACCGATCCCGGCGCCGACGACCAGTGCTGGCAGGCCGTTCACGGCATCTACGCGCTCGCATCAGGCGGATGGTTCGGTTCCGGTTTGGGTGCCAGTGTGGAAAAATGGGGCCAACTCCCGGAACCACACACCGACTTCATCTTCGCCGTGACCGGGGAGGAACTCGGTCTCGCGGGGACGCTGTCGGTGCTCGCTCTCTTCGCGGCTCTAGGCTATGCGGGTATCCGCGTGGCCGGACGCACGGAGGAGCCCTTCGTGAGGTATGCCGCGGGAGGTGTGACCACCTGGATCACGGCGCAGGCCGTGGTCAACATCGGTGCGGTGCTCGGCCTGCTGCCGATCGCCGGCGTCCCGCTCCCGCTGTTCTCCTACGGAGGCTCAGCCCTGCTGCCGACGATGTTCGCCATCGGGTTGCTCATCGCCTTCGCGCGAAGCGACCCCGCGGCCAGAGCGGCTCTGGCCATGCGGCAGCCTGCTCTGCGGCAGCGCCTGCGGAGAAGGCTGGCAGGGGTGCGAACGAACACGATGAGACGGCGCGCGGACAGGCGGCCGTCCGGAGAGCGGTGAATGAGAGTGCACGTCGTACTCGCCGGTGGGGGCACCGCCGGCCATATCGAGCCCGCGCTCGCCCTCGCGGATGCTCTGCGCAGGCAGGACCCGACGGTGGGCGTGACCGCAC
This sequence comes from Streptomyces sp. HNM0575, assembly GCF_012726265.1. Classification (GTDB taxonomy): domain Bacteria; phylum Actinomycetota; class Actinomycetes; order Streptomycetales; family Streptomycetaceae; genus Streptomyces. The sequence goes on from NZ_JAASAG010000007.1 coordinate 152,818, forward strand.
TCGGGACCGAACGCGGCCTGGAGACCCGTCTGGTGCCCGAGCGCGGCTATCAGCTCGAACTCATCCCGGCCGTACCGCTGCCGCGCAAGCCCACGCCCGAACTGATCACCGTACCCGGGCGGCTGCGCGGCACCATCAAGGCAGCCGAGCAGGTGCTGGAGAGCACGAAGGCCGACTGCGTAGCGGGATTCGGCGGTTACGTGGCGCTCCCCGCCTACCTGGCCGCCAAGCGTCTCGGCGTCCCGATCGTCATCCACGAGGCCAACGCGAGGCCCGGCCTGGCCAACAAGATCGGCTCCCGCTACACACAGCACGTCGCCGTCTCCACGCCCGACAGCAAGCTGCGCAACGCCCGTTACATCGGCATCCCGCTGCGCCGTGCCATCGCCACCCTCGACCGCGCGGCCGTCAGGCCCCAGGCGCGCGCGGAGTTCGGCCTGGACGCCAACCTGCCGACCGTGTTCGTCACGGGCGGCTCGCAGGGCGCGCGCCGCCTCAACGAGGTCGTGCAGCACGCCGTTCCGCACCTCCAGCGGGCCGGTATCCAGGTCCTGCACGCCGTCGGCCCCAAGAACGAACTCCCGCAGCCGGACCACATGCCCGGAATGCCGCCGTACGTCCCGGTACCGTATGTGGACCGGATGGATCTCGCGTACGCCGCGGCCGACATCATGCTCTGCCGCGCGGGCGCGATGACCGTCGCGGAGCTGTCGGCCGTCGGGCTGCCTGCCGCGTATGTGCCGTTGCCGATCGGCAACGGCGAACAGCGGCTGAACGCACAGCCCGTGGTCAAGGCGGGCGGCGGACTGCTCGTCGACGACGCCGAGCTGACGCCGGAGTGGATCCTGGGCAATGTGCTCCCCGTCCTCACCGATCCGCACCGGCTGCACGACATGTCGCGCGCCGCGGCGGAGTTCGGCCGGCCGGAGGCCGACGAGCTTCTTGTCCGCATGGTGTACGAGGCGATCGCGGCCCGCCGAGGGGCGTGAGACAGAAGGCAGGGAAGCGTGGCCGGATCCACGGGGCGGACGAAGGGCGCCGAACGGCGCGGCAGGAACCCGGCGGCCCGCCCCCCGGCGGACGCCGACTCCGGTCCGGCGCCGTCCGGTTCGCGCGGCCGGCGAGAGCGTGCGGCGGCCCGTACGGGCTCACGGACGCGGACACGGGCGCGGATGCTCCGGCTGCGCGCCCTGCTGGTTCTCTTCGCTCTGGCGCTCGGGCTCGCGGGTTTCGGCGCGTGGGCCCTGTACGGCTCGGACTGGGTGCTCGTCGAACGCGTCACGGTCAGCGGCGAGAAGGTGCTCACGGAGAAACAGGTCCGTGCCGCAGCCGGTATTCCGGTTGGGACGCCGCTCCTGTCGGTGGACAGGGCCGCGGCGCAGCATCGTCTCAAATCGGCGCTCCCGCGCCTCGACGACGTCCGTGTTGTACGGGCCTGGCCCCACGGAATCGGTATCGAGGTGACCGAACGGAAGCCGGAACTCGCCATGAAGCATGCCGGGAATTTCGTCGAAGTAGACGTGGAAGGCGTGCGTTTCGACGTAGTTCCGGAGCAACCGAAGGGCGTTCCGCTTCTCGTCATGGAAGTCGAGGGCTCAGCGGGCCTGCGGCACTTCGGCAAGGAACGGCTGCGCCGCGAAGCAGTCCGCGCCGCGACCTCGCTTCCCGATTCCGTGGCGCGCGACACCCGTACGGTCAGGCTGCGTTCCTACGACTCCATCACACTGGAGTTGACGGGAGGTCGTACGGTGCTGTGGGGGAGTGGTGAACAGGGGCGCGCCAAGGCCGAGTCCCTGACCGCGCTGATGAAAGCCACCGAGGACGCACGGCACTTCGACGTGAGTGTTCCCAGCGCCCCTGCGTCGTCAGGGAGTTGACGGGCGTCGCCGCAGGCCAGCACCCTGGATGACTGCCCTTGGGTCTGATCACATAGGGTGAAAAGAAAAACGGGAGGTTCGGCGTGTTCGTTGAACACCCACCACTTGTCGACTTAGTGTCCGTTCCCAAGACTCCAGGGAAGACAGACACCGGTAACCCTAAACTTCACGCTTAGGGTTCGGGTCGACGTGGACCGCCCGACAGGGATACGTAACTCGAGGCGAGAGGCCTTCGACGTGGCAGCACCGCAGAACTACCTCGCAGTCATCAAGGTCGTCGGCATTGGCGGCGGTGGCGTGAACGCCATCAACCGGATGATCGAGGTCGGTCTCAAGGGCGTCGAGTTCATCGCGATCAACACCGACGCGCAGGCCCTGTTGATGAGCGATGCAGACGTCAAGCTCGATGTGGGCCGTGAACTGACACGAGGTCTGGGAGCAGGCGCCAACCCCGATGTCGGCCGCAAGGCCGCCGAGGACCACCGCGAGGAGATCGAGGAGGTCCTCAAGGGGGCCGACATGGTCTTCGTCACGGCCGGCGAGGGAGGTGGCACCGGCACCGGCGGTGCTCCCGTCGTCGCCAACATCGCCCGCTCGCTGGGGGCCTTGACGATCGGCGTCGTCACGCGGCCCTTCACCTTCGAGGGCCGCCGCCGCGCCAACCAGGCCGAGGACGGGATCGCGGGACTGCGCGACGAGGTGGACACCCTCATCGTGATCCCCAACGACCGTCTGCTGTCCATCTCGGACCGTCAGGTGAGCGTGCTCGACGCGTTCAAGTCCGCGGACCAGGTGCTGCTTTCCGGTGTCCAGGGCATCACCGACCTCATCACCACCCCGGGCCTGATCAACCTCGACTTCGCCGACGTCAAGTCCGTGATGTCGGAGGCCGGTTCGGCCCTGATGGGCATCGGCTCGGCCCGTGGCGACGACCGGGCGGTGGCCGCCGCCGAGATGGCGATCTCCTCGCCGCTGCTGGAGGCGTCGATCGACGGCGCCAGGGGCGTGCTGCTGTCCATCTCGGGCGGTTCCGACCTCGGGCTCTTCGAGATCAACGAGGCGGCACAGCTCGTCAGCGAGGCCGCGCACCCGGAGGCCAACATCATCTTCGGCGCGGTGATCGACGACGCTCTCGGCGACGAGGTGCGGGTCACGGTCATCGCCGCGGGCTTCGACGGAGGCCAGCCGCCGAGCAAGAACCGCGACAAGGCGCTCGGTTCGCACGCTCCCAAGGACGATCCCGCCTCGGCGGGCTCCTTCGGCGCCGACTCCGACGCCGACCGGCCCTCGTTCGGCGGGCTCGGCAGCGTCACGCCGCGCGAGAGCGAGCCGGAGCCGGTGGGCGAATCCCCGGGCGCGGGCCGCGATTCGCTGCCCCCGACGGTCCCGCCGGCCCGTCCGTACCAGGACAGCCAGGCCGAGGAGCTGGATGTGCCGGACTTCCTGAAGTGATAGGCACGCACGACTCCGCGAGCGGCGCGCACTTCGCATTCACCGACAGGTGGGGCGGGGTGAGCGCCGCTCCGTATGAGTCGCTCAATCTCGGCGGCAGGGTCGGCGACGACGCGGCACATGTACGCGAGAACCGTTCCCGCGCTGCCGCCTCGCTCGGGCTCGACCCGGGCGCCGTTGTGTGGATGCATCAGGTGCACGGGCGCGATGTGGCGTACGTGGAGGGCCCGTTCGGGGACGACGCGCCTCCGCTGGACGCCGTCGTGACCCGGCGCCCCTCGCTCGCCCTCGCGGTCCTCACCGCCGACTGCACCCCCGTGCTTCTCGCCGATCCGATCGCCGGTGTCGCCGGAGCGGCACACGCGGGCCGGCCCGGTCTGGTCGCGGGCGTGGTGCCGGCGCTCGTCGAGGCGATGCGTGAGCGGGGAGCGGCGCCGCAGCGGATCGTGGCCCGCACGGGACCGGCGGTGTGCGGCCGTTGCTACGAGGTGCCCGAGGAGATGCGCGAGGCCGTCGCGGCTGCCGTTCCCGAGGCGTACGCCACGACGAGTTGGGGCACCGCCTCGGTCGACGTGGCCTCAGGTGTACGGGCCCAACTCGAAGCCTGTGGTGTCACAACTCTGGAACAGTCCGCGGTGTGCACCATGGAATCGGACGATCACTTTTCGTACCGGCGTGAAAAGACGACCGGCCGTCTCGCGAGCTATGTCTGGTTGGAGGCGAGCTGAACCGTGACGGACCTCACGGCCCGTCAGGCCGAACTCGCCGCCAATCTCTCACGTGTGGAGGAGCGCATCGAGGGCGCTTGTGACGCGGCGGGGCGCGAGCGGAGCGAAGTCACGCTGATCGTCGTCACGAAGACCCATCCTGCCCGTGACGTACGGCTCTTGGCGGAGCTGGGCGTGCGGCACGTCGCGGAGAACCGGGACCAGGAGGCGGCCGCGAAGGCCGCGGAGTGCGCCGACACCCCTGTCACGTGGCACTTCGTGGGCCAGCTCCAGACCAACAAGGCCCGTTCCGTCGCCGGTTACGCGGACGTGGTCCACTCCGTGGACCGCCCCAGGCTCGTCGACGCCCTGAGCCGTGCCGCCGTGCACCACGGCCGCCGGCTGGACTGCCTGCTACAGGTCGCACTCGACGCGGAGTCAGAGACCGCCGGGGGAAGGGGAGGTGCGGCACCGGACTCCGTGGCCGCGCTCGCCGACGCGGTGGAGTCCGCCCAAGCCCTGCGGCTGGCAGGGGTGATGACGGTGGCTCCGCTCACCGGGCCGTACGCAGGGAGTCCGGCCGCCGCCTTCGAACGGCTGCGGGAAATCTCAACCGGCCTGTGTACAAGGCATCCTGCTGCGACCATGGTGTCAGCAGGGATGAGCTCGGATCTCGAAGAGGCGGTTGCCGCGGGTGCGACACATGTGCGCGTCGGCAGTGCGGTACTCGGAGAGCGCCCAAGGCTCGGGTAACGTCGCCAGCGAGTCGGACTACGGCACAAAATATGGTCAATTCCGTTGCAAGACCACAGGCGGAGAGACCCGCGGGGATCCAGTTCAACCGGTGACGGAGCCGTGCAGCCTTCCCACCCAAGGCCTGGGGACCCACCACAGAGCGGAGGACGCAGAGAATGGCCGGCGCTATGCGCAAGATGGCGGTCTACCTCGGCCTCGTGGAGGACGATGGGTACGACGGTCCGGGATTCGACCCCGACGACGAGTTCGAGCCCGAACCGGAACCCGAGAGGGACCGGCGGCGGCACGAGCCGTTGCAGTCGCACGACCCCCTGCAGAAGGACGAACCGGCCGAGCCGGTAAGGGTGATGCATCCTCCCGCCCAGCGGGAGCGAGAGCAGCCGGCGTCCCCGGCGGTGATCGAAAACGGACGATCCGGAAGAATCGCCCCCGTGTCATCCATCACACCTGAACGCCAGAGTCTGGAGAAGAGCGCGCCGGTGATCATGCCCAAGGTCGTGTCCGAACGGGAGCCGTACCGGATCACCACGTTGCACCCCCGGACGTACAACGAGGCCCGTACCATCGGGGAACACTTCCGCGAAGGTACCCCCGTGATCATGAACTTGACGGAGATGGACGATACGGACGCCAAGAGACTTGTCGACTTCGCGGCCGGTCTGGTCTTCGGACTGCACGGGAGTATTGAAAGAGTGACGCAGAAGGTGTTCCTGCTGTCTCCTGCTAACGTCGATGTCACGGCGGAGGACAAGGCCCGCATCGCAGAGGGCGGGTTCTTCAACCAGAGCTGAAGACGCAGGATCAACGGAACGGGCCGTAAGGTCTGCACGAGCGCCAACGCGGCGAGGGGAGAGGGAAGCACAGTGAGTACCGCATTCGACGTGGTCCAAATCGTGCTGTACTGCTTCCTGCTCGTGTTGATCTTCCGACTGGTGATGGACTACGTCTTCCAGTTCGCCCGCTCATGGCAGCCCGGCAAGGCGATGGTGGTCGTTCTGGAAGCGACCTACACTGTCACTGATCCGCCACTCAAGCTTCTGCGGCGGTTCATTCCGCCGTTGCGCTTCGGGGGCGTGGCGCTCGACCTGTCCTTCTTCGTACTGATGATCATCGTCTACATCCTGATCAACGTCGTGGCCGGGCTGTGACGATCGAAATGGTCTTGCCGACATGCCGACGAGTTACGTTGAGGTGAAGAGATGCCACTGACCCCCGAGGACGTGCGGAACAAGCAGTTCACGACCGTCCGCCTCCGAGAAGGCTATGACGAGGACGAGGTCGATGCCTTCCTCGATGAGGTCGAAGCCGAGCTGACGCGCCTGCTGCGTGAGAACGAGGACCTGCGGGCGAAGCTCGCCGCAGCGACCCGCGCAGCCGCGCAGAACCAGCAGCAAGGCGGAATGCGCAAACCAGAGCCACCGGATAGGCAAGGCGGGGGGCCGGTGCCCGCCGCCATATCAGGTCCGCAGCCCGTGCCGCCGGGTCAGCACGGCGGCCCCGGCCAGCACCCCGGCCAGCACGGCCCGGGTCCTGGCCAGCACGGCCCGCAGCAGGGCATGGGCGGTCCCCCTCAGCTTCCCGGCGGTCAGCCGGCGCTTCCGGCCGGTCCCGGCGGACCGGGCGGTCCCCAGGGCGGTCCCGGTGGCCCGATGGGTCCCGGCGGACCCCAGGGCGGGCCCGGCGGTCCCATGGTTCCCGGTGGTCCGCAGATGCCAGGTGGCGGCGGGCAGAACAACGACAGCGCCGCGCGCGTGCTGTCGCTTGCCCAGCAGACCGCCGACCAGGCCATTGCGGAGGCCCGTTCCGAGGCGAACAAGATCGTCGGCGAGGCCCGCAGCCGCGCCGAGGGTCTCGAGCGTGACGCCCGCGCCAAGGCCGACGCCCTTGAGCGGGACGCCCAGGAGAAGCACCGCGTCGCGATGGGCTCGCTGGAGTCCGCGAGGGCGACGCTGGAGCGCAAGGTCGAGGACCTGCGGGGCTTCGAGCGGGAGTACCGCACGCGTCTGAAGTCGTACCTGGAGAGCCAGCTGCGTCAGCTGGAGAACCAGGCGGACGACTCGCTGGCGCCGCCGCGTACGCCCGCGACGGCCTCCCTCCCGCCGTCCCCCTCGATGGCACCCGCGGGTGCCGGGGTCGGCAGCATGGGCGGTCACCAGTCGATGGGCGGCAACGGCGGCATGGGTGGCCCCGGCGGCCCGGGCGGTCCCCCTCAGGGCGGCCCGAGCTACGGCGGTGGACAGCAGCAGATGTCCCCGGCCATGACGCAGCCGATGGCTCCCGTACGGCCGCAGGGCGGTCCCGCGCCGCAGCAGGCTCCGTCCCCGATGCGGGGCTTCCTGATCGACGAGGACGACAACTGATCGTCTGACAGCGGACTCATCGGCACACGGCAAGGGCCGGGCCCGGAAGCGTAAGGCTTCCGGGCCCGGCCTCATGTGTGCGCGGAGCCCGGTCGTGAACGCCCTCAGACGGCCCGTGCGGAGCCTGGGACGCGGCCTGGCCGGGGTGGCCGGTCAACCGCTCCGCCGGTCTCTCACTCCGTCAGCCGGACGCTCAGCGGCTTCTTCCGGCGGGCGGTGCCGCGGGCGGGCGGAAGCGCGGGCGTACCGAGCACGCAGCACCGGGCGGAGCGCACGAAGCCGTCGGCACGGCCCGGACCGTCCGCGGCGGGACGTCCAAGGACCGTGCCGACAGGGCGCGTTGGGCTCTCGTCCTCAGCCGGCGTCAGACCTTGCGGAGGCGGAAGACCAGGGAGAGCGACTCGTCCTCGAAGGGGGCGCCGAGGCCGGAGTCGCCGTCGGCGGCGTCCTCCGCGTCGCCCTCCGCCGTCGCGACGAAGTCCGTCGCGAGGACCTCCTCGGCGATCAGCTCGGCGTGGTCGGCAAGGGCCTGCCGGACCTCCTCGTCGGCCGAGGACCAGCGCAGCACGATCCGGTCCGCGACGTCGAGGCCGCTGTTCTTGCGGGCCTCCTGGATGAGACGGATCGCGTCGCGAGCGAGGCCCGCGCGGCGCAGCTCCGGCGTGATCTCCAGGTCGAGGGCGACCGTCGCTCCCGAGTCGGACGCCACGGACCAGCCCTCGCGCGGGGTCTCCGTGATGATCACTTCCTCGGGCGAGAGGGCGATCTGCTCCCCGTCCGCCTCGACCGTCGCCGTACCTTCGCGGAGCGCGGCCGAGAGGGCTGCCGCGTCGGCGTCGGCGATCGCCTTGGCCACCGCCTGGGTGCCCTTGCCGAAACGACGGCCCAGGGCGCGGAAGTTGGCCTTGGCGGTGGTGTCGACGAGGGAGCCGCCGACCTCCGAAAGGGACGCCAGCTCCGAGACGTTGAGCTCCTCGGTGATCTGGTTGCGCAGGTCGGGGGAGAGGGTCTCGAAGCCGTGTGCGGCGACGAGCGCGCGCGAGAGCGGCTGGCGCGTCTTGACGCCCGACTCGGCGCGGGTCGCACGCCCCAACTCGACCAGGCGGCGCACCAGAAGCATGTCCTGGGACAGCTCCGGGTCGACCTTCGCCAGGTCCGCCTCGGGCCAGTCGGTCAGGTGCACCGAGTCGGGCGCACCCGGCGTGACCGGAACGACCAGGTCCTGCCATACGCGCTCGGTGACGAACGGCACGATCGGTGCCATCAGCCGCGTCACGGTCTCCAGGGTGTCGTGCAGCGTACGCATCGCCGCCGGGTCGCCCTGCCAGAAGCGGCGGCGGGAGCGGCGCACGTACCAGTTGGACAGGTCGTCGACGAAGGTCGACAGCAGCTTGCCGGCGCGCTGGGTGTCGTAGTTCTCCATGGCCAGCGTCACCTGGTCGACCAGCGCGTGCAGTTCGCTCAGCAGCCAGCGGTCCAGCAGGGGCCTGCTGTCGGCCGCCGGGTCCGACTCGGACGGGGACCAGCCGGACGTACGGGCGTACAGGGCCTGGAAGGCCACCGTGTTCCAGAACGTCAGCAGCGTCTTGCGCACGACCTCCTGGATCGTGCCGTGGCCCACGCGCCGCGCGGCCCAAGGCGAGCCGCCGGCCGCCATGAACCAGCGCACCGCGTCTGCCCCGTGCTGATCCATCAGCGGGATCGGCTCCAGGATGTTGCCCAGGTGCTTGGACATCTTCCGGCCGTCCTCGGCGAGGATGTGGCCGAGGCAGACGACGTTCTCGTACGACGACTTCTCGAAGACGAGCGTGCCGACCGCCATCAGCGTGTAGAACCAGCCGCGGGTCTGGTCGATGGCCTCGGAGATGAACTGCGCGGGATAGCGCTTCTCGAACAACTCCTTGTTCCTGTACGGGTATCCCCACTGCGCGAAGGGCATCGCGCCCGAGTCGTACCAGGCGTCGATGACCTCGGGGACGCGGACCGCCTCCAGGGAGCAGCCCTCGGCCGGGCAGCCGAAGGTGACCGCGTCGATGTAGGGGCGGTGCGGGTCGAGGCCCGACTGGTCGGTGCCCGTGAGCTTCGTCAGCTCCGCGAGGGAGCCGACACAGGTCAAGTGGCCTTCCTCGCAACGCCAGATGGGCAGCGGCGTGCCCCAGTAGCGGTTGCGGCTGAGCGCCCAGTCGATGTTGTTGTCGAGCCAGTCGCCGTAGCGGCCGTGCTTGACCGACTCCGGATACCAGTTGGTGAGCTCGTTCTGCTCGAGCAGGGCGTCCTTGATCCGGGTCGTACGGATGTACCAGGACGGCTGCGCGTAGTAGAGCAGTGCCGTGTGGCAGCGCCAGCAGTGCGGATAGCTGTGCTCGTACGGCACATGACGCATCAGCAGGTTGCGCGCGTCGAGGTCGGCGACGAGCGCTTCGTCGGCCTTCTTGAAGAACTGCCCCTCAACCAGGTGCAGTCCGGCCTCGAAGGTGCCGTCGGGACGGACGGGGTTGACCACGGGCAGGCCGTAGTCGCGGCAGGTGCGCATGTCGTCCTCGCCGAAGGCGGGAGCCTGGTGGACCAGGCCCGTGCCGTCCTCGGTGGTGACGTAGTCGGCGTTGACGACGAAGTGGGCGCCCTCCATCTCCACGATGTTGAAGGGGCGTTCGTACCCCCAGCGCTCCATCTCGGCGCCGGTGAAGCGCTGTCCGGTCGCCTCCCACCCTCCCCCGGAGCCTGCCGGCCCGGGAGGTGCCCCCACGCCGAGCGCCTTCTCCAGCAGCGGTTCCGCGACGACGACCTTCTCCAGACCGTCGGTCGCGACGACGTAGGTGACGTCGGGGTGGGCCGCCACCGCGGTGTTGGAGACCAGCGTCCAGGGCGTGGTCGTCCACACCAGCAGCGAGGCCTCGCCGGCCAGCGGACCGGACGTCAGCGGGAAGCGCACGTAGACCGAGGGGTCCACGACCGTCTCGTATCCCTGGGCGAGTTCGTGGTCCGAGAGACCGGTGCCGCAGCGCGGGCACCATGGCGCGACGCGGTGGTCCTGGACCAGCAGGCCCTTCTCGAAGATCTGCTTCAGCGACCACCAGACCGACTGCACGTACTCCGGGTCCATGGTGCGGTAGGCGTCGTCCATGTCGACCCAGTAGCCCATGCGCGTCGTCAGCTCGGCGAAGGCGTCGGTGTGCCGGGTGACGGACTCGCGGCAGCGGGCGTTGAACTCCGCGATGCCGTAATTCTCGATGTCCTGCTTGCCGTTGAAGCCCAGCTCCCGCTCGACGGCGAGCTCCACCGGCAGCCCGTGGCAGTCCCAGCCGGCCTTGCGCGCCACGTGGTATCCGCGCATCGTGCGGAAGCGCGGGAAGACGTCCTTGAAGACGCGGGCCTCGATGTGATGCGCGCCCGGCATGCCGTTGGCGGTGGGCGGGCCCTCGTAGAAGACCCACTCGGGCCGCCCCTCGGACTGTTCGAGGGTGCGGGCGAAGACCTTGTGCTCCTGCCAGAAGTCGAGCACGGCGTGCTCGAGGGCGGGCAGGTCTACTTGGGCTGGCACCTGACGGTACTGCGGCATCGGGACTTCCTCCGGCGGACATCTCTGCTTCCGTCGGAGGGACGAGAGCGCCGGCCTGAACGGCGGCGGACCCGCGGTACCACCCTCCTTGGCAGCGGTTCGACGACCGCTGCCCCCTCATTGGGGTGCGCTGCCGGTTCTACTCGCGCCGGATCCTCCGGGCTTTCTTCCGGCGGCTCCGGGGTGATCTTCACGTCGTGCAGGCCCCCGGGCTCACACCGTCCCCGGGTCGCTCGCGGCTGCGTACGGACGCTACTCGTCCCCTTCATCGCCTCTCGCTCCGCCCAGTGTACGGGGCTTCGCGGGGCGGGGCGGGTCGGTTTTCGCAGGGCCGCGCGGGGCACAACGGATTGGAGACCGGCGTGCCCCCGTTGTCGAGCGTTCGGAGTCGATTTATCGTTCCGGTCACGTTTCGCGAGCAAGATCACAATATGTGAAGGGGCCACGGCCATGGTGGCGAGAGGATCTGCCGCGAGTTCCCCGGCAGCTGCTGACAAGTCCACGAAGAAGGCCGCGGCGACGAAGAAGACCTCTGCGGCCGGCGGGACCGCATCGCAGAATAAGGCGGCGAAGAAGACGCCCGCCGAGAAGGCCGCACCGAAGAGGACGGCGGGGAAGAAGACCACGGCGGGGAAGAGGACGACGGCCGCGGAGACCGGGAGGACCGCGGCGGAGGGGGAGGGGGCCGCGAAGAAGAGCGCGGCGAAGAAGACGGCCGCGAAGAAGACGGCCGGGGCCGCATCGAAGAAGGCCGCACCCGGGAAGAAGGCGGCGAAGAAGGCCGCGCCGCCCGAGCGCGCCGCGAAGACGGCGAAGAAGGCGAAGGCGGCGAAGAAGACCGCCAAGACGGCCAAGACGGCCGAAGCTGCGAAGGCCGCAGCGAAGAAGACCACGGCGAAGAAGACGACAGGAGCCGAGAAGGTGGCTGCGAAGAAGACTCCGGTGGCGAAGGCCGAGAAGGTTCCCACAGCACGTGCGGTCGCCGAGCCGGGCGAGCTCGCCGTAAGGGCGGGCGAGGAGCCGTGGACGCCGCAAGAGGTCGAAGAGGCCCGCGGCGAGCTCCAGAGCGAGGCCCAGCGGCTGCGCGACGAACTCGTGGCCTCCGGCGAGGCGCTCGACGGGCTGATGCGCGACTCCGGCGACGGGGCCGGCGACGACGACGCCGACACCGGTACCAAGAACATCACCCGCGAGCACGAGATGGCGCTGGCCGCCAACGCCCGGGAGATGCTCTACCAGACGGAGCGGGCCATCGAGCGGCTCGACGCCGGCACGTACGGCCTGTGCGAGAACTGCGGCAACCCCATCGGCAAGGCCCGGATGCAGGCGTTCCCGAGGGCCACGCTCTGCGTGGAGTGCAAGCAGCAGCAGGAGCGGCGCTAGGTGCCCGAGGGGCGGGTGGGGGGTGACGGGGGCCGCGGCCGTCCTCATGTGTCGTACCCTCGTCGGGTGACAGAGGTGGAGCGGACTATCGGTACTCCTGACGAGACCACGGAGGAGCCCGCCGGCGGTGCCGGCGGAGACGGTGCAGGGGCGACCGCTTCCCGTGGCAGGCGCCGGGTCGGAGTGCTCATCTCGGTGGCCGCTCTCGCCTACGCCCTGGACCTCGCCAGCAAGCTGATCGTGGTGGCCGGGCTGGAGCATCACGCTCCGATCCAGGTGATCGGCACGGTGCTCCAGCTGGACGTCGTACGGAACCGGGGCGCGGCCTTCGGCATCGGCGAGGCCCTCACCCTTGTCCTCACCGCCATCGCCGCCGTCGTGATCGTCGTGATCGCGCGGATCGCGAGACGCCTGTACAGCGCACCGTGGGCGATCGCGCTGGGGCTGCTGCTGGGCGGTGCCTTCGGGAATCTCACCGACCGTGTCTTCCGCTCGCCCGGCGTCTTCCAGGGCGCCGTCGTCGACTTCATCGCGCCCACGCACTTCGCCGTCTTCAATCTCGCGGACTCGGCGATCGTGTGCGGCGGCATCCTGATCGTGATCCTCTCCTTCCGCGGCCTCGACCCGGACGGGACCGTCCACCGCGACTGATCCGGCGGGCGCCGGCCCTGCGGGGTCCGGCTCCGCGCTGTTCCCCGCAGTTCGCTTCTGTTCCCCTTCGCTCTTCGCCCCGCATGGCGCATCCGTGTACGGGCGGCAGCAGTCGATGACGGAGAGCCAGCGGGCTTCCGGCATACTCGATCGGGTGAGCACGATCCCCGAAATCCGCACCCTGCCCGTACCGGACGGCTTGGAGGGCGAGCGCGTCGACGCCGCCATTGCCCGCATGTTCGGCTTCTCCCGTACGAAAGCCGCCGAACTGGCCGCCGGCGGCAAGGTGTTGCTCGACGGCGCCGCCGCGGGCAAGTCGGACCGGGTGCACGGGGGTGCGTGGCTGGAGGTGGAGCTGCCGCCTCCGCCGGAACCGGTACGGGTCGTGGCCGAGCCCGTGGAGGGCATGACGGTCGTGCACGACGACGCCGACGTGGTGGTGGTCGACAAGCCGGTGGGCGTCGCCGCGCATCCGAGCCCTGGCTGGAGCGGGCCCACCGTGATCGGCGGGCTCGCGGCCGCCGGATACTCGGTCGCCACCTCGGGGGCCGCGGAGCGGCAGGGCATCGTGCACCGGCTGGACGTGGGCACGTCCGGGCTGATGGTGGTCGCCAAGTCGGAGCGCGCGTACACGCTGCTGAAGCAGCAGTTCCGGGAGCGGACCGTCGACAAGCGGTACCACGCGCTGGTGCAGGGCCATCCCGATCCGCTCAGCGGCACCATCGACGCGCCCGTCGGACGGCATCCGCAGCACGACTACAAGTGGGCGGTCACCGCCGACGGCAAGCCGTCGGTCACGCACTACGACCTGATCGAGGCGTTCCGGGCCGCCAGCCTCCTGGACATCAAGCTGGAGACCGGGCGCACGCACCAGATCCGGGTGCACATGTCCGCGCACCGCCATCCGTGCGTCGGCGACCTCACCTACGGCGCCGACCCCACGCTCGCCAAGCGGCTGCGGCTGGAGCGGCAGTGGCTGCACGCCGTGCGGCTCTCCTTCGAGCACCCGTCGGACGGGCAGTGGGTGGAGTACGAGAGCGCCTACCCGGAGGACCTCCGGCGGGCGCTCGACCGGGTGCGGGCGGAGAGCGCGTAGGCGTGGACCAGCTCGCTCTGCTCTTCGCCCTGCTGCTCGGTGCCGTACTGACCGTCCCGCTCGGGGACCGCACCGGCGTGCCCGCCCCCGTGCTGATGACGCTGGTGGGCGGTGTGCTCGCGCTGCTGCCGTTCGTGCCGGACGTGCAGGTGCCGCCGGAGTTCATCCTGCCGCTGGTGCTGCCTCCGCTGCTGTACGCGGCGGTGCACCGTACGTCCTGGCGCCAGTTCGCGGCGAACAAGCGGCCGATCTTCCTGCTGGCGGTGGCGCTCGTCTTCGTGACGACCGCCGTGGTCGCCGCGGTGGCGCACACGCTGGTGCCGGGACTCGGGATCGCCGGGGCCGTCGCCCTCGGGGCGCTGGTCGCGCCGCCCGACCCGGTCGCCGCGACGACGGTCGCGGGGAAGCTCGGGCTGCCGCGGCGACTGGTGTCGATCCTGGAGGGCGAGGGCCTGTTCAACGACGTCACGGCGATCACGCTCTACCACGTGGCCGTGGCCGCCGCCGTCACCGGGACGTTCTCGGTCGGCGGCGCCGTCGGGGAGCTGGTGCTCTCCGCCGTCGTCGCCGTCGTGGTGGGACTGGCGCTGGGGTGGGCGGCCAACAAGATCGCGGGGCTCCTCGCGGACGCGACGCTTCAGACGGGGCTCACGCTGCTGGTGCCGTTCGCCTCGTACGTACTGGCCGAGGAGCTGAAGGGCTCCGGCGTGCTGGCCGTGCTGATGACGGCGCTCTTCCTCTCCTCCGGGCGGGCCGTGGACGCGGACGACGTACAGGGGAGGCTGGTCGGGCAGAGCTTCTGGTCGATCGTCGACACCCTCGTCACCGGTGTCGCCTTCGGGCTCATCGGGCTCGAACTGGCCGTGGTGATCGGGCCGGTGAGCGGACGCTGGGACGAGCTGCTGCCCGCGGCGCTCGCCGTGATCGCGGCGGTGGTCGTGCTCCGGCTGGTGTGGCTGCTGCCGGCGGCCTGGCTGGCCAAGCGGCTGCACCGGCGCAGGGACCTGGACGAGGACATCCCGCTCAACTGGCGTGAGACGACGGTGGTCTGGTGGGCCGGGATGCGCGGGGTGGCGTCGGTGGCGCTGGCGCTCGCGGTGCCGCTGACCGTCGAGGGCGGCGGCGACTTCCCCGAGCGGGACGCCATACTCTTCATCGCGTTCGCGGTCGTGCTGGCCACGCTCGTACTCCAGGGGCTGACCCTGCCGTGGCTGGTCAGGCTGCTGCATGTGCGGGCGGACAGCGCCTCCGAGCGGGAGCTGGAGCGGCAGCTGGCGCTGCGCTGCGCGAAGGCGGCACGGCGGCGGGTACGGGAGATCGAGGCGGACGAGGACCTTCCGGAGGAGATCTCCGAGGTGCTGCTGCGGAGGGCGCACGACGTGGGTGCGCGCATCTCGCCGGACATCGTGGACGAGGAGCGGCGCGAGGCGTACTCCCGGCGCACGTCCCGGATGAAGAAGATCCACCGGCTCAACGGCGAGCTGCTCTCCGCGGCCCGGCACGAGATCCTCGCGGCGCGCGGTGAGGCGGGCGTCGACCCGGAGATCTGCGACCGGGTCCTGCACCAGCTCGATCTGCGCAGCTTCCGCATCTGAGGCGCGGCGCCCGGCGGTCAACGGTACGGCGCCACCGCCGCCGTGCCGTCCTCGTAGCTGCGGGCCTCCGCCGCCCCGAGCCTCCGCCGCCGCGGGCCTCAGCCGCGTCGGCCGGCCCGCGCCGTCAGGAGATCCTGCTCTCCCGGTGGTCGCGGCTCTCCAGATGCCCGTTGGAGTTGGAGCCGGAGTACGCACCGGGCCGGTCGCCGGCGGAGGAGAGCCGGATCCCGGGCAGCGCGTAGGGATGTTCGCTCTGGAGCCAGTCGAGCAGCTGCTCGCGCAGGTCGCAGCGGAGCGTCCACAGGTCGTCGGAGGTACGGGCCGAGACGACCGCGCGCACCTCGATGGTGGTGGGGGTGGTGTCGGTGACGACGAGGCTCCAATTGCGCCCGTCCCAGTAGTCGTTGGCGCGTACGAGCTGTTCGGTGCGCTTGCGCAGTTCGGCGACCGGGGCGGAGTGGTCGAGCTGGAGGTAGACGGTGCCGCTCATCTGCGGTCCGCCGCGCGACCAGTTCTCGAACGGCTTGCTGGTGAAGTAGGAGACCGGCATCGTCAGGCGACGCTCGTCCCAGGTGCGCAGCACCAGATAGGAGACGGTGATCTCGTCGACGGTCCCGTACTCGCCGTCCACGACGACCTCGTCGCCGATGCGCACCATGTCGCCGAAGGCGATGGACAGTCCCGCGAAGAGGTTGCCCAGGGTGGACTGCGCGGCGACACCGGCGACGATCCCCAGCACGCCGGCGGACGCGAGCATCGAAGTGCCCAGCGTCTTCATCGCGTCGAACTGGAGGAGGATCGCGGAGGCCGCGATCACGACCACGACCGTGGTGACAAGCCGCTGGATCAGGGTGAGCTGGGTCTTCACCCGCCGGGCGCGCGCAGGGTCGTGCGCGACACCCGCGTACCGCACGGTGGTCGTCTCCACGACGGCGGCCAGGACGCGCAGGACCAGCCAGGCCGTCGCGGCGATCAGGATGATGTGCAGCCACAGGTTGACGGCCGGGCGGTAGTGGCGGGCGATCTCCGCCTGGTCGTAGAAGACGTTGAGGAGCGCGACGAAGACGACGGCCTGAAGCGGTACGCGTCCACGGCGCAGCAGTCCCCACAGCGGGGTCTCCGGGCGGCGGGCGTCGACGCGGCGCAGCAGCCGGTCGACGCCCCAGGCGACGGCGAACGCGAGCACGATCGCACCGCCGAACACGATGAGCGGCCGTAGCACGTTCTCCATGGCGGGATGACTCCTCGGGGGTTGGCGGGCTCTGCCGACCGTACCTGCCACGATGTGCGGGGTCCCCGCCCGGAACGGGGCCTTCGGCGCTATGTGAGGGAAGTGACATTTTGGCCACCGTCGTGCTGTTCCACTCCGTCTACGGCCTGCGACCCGCCGTGCACAGGGCCGCGGACCGGCTGCGGGCCGCGGGTCACGAGGTGCACGCGCCGGACCTGTTCGACGGGCGTACGGCCGCGACCGTCGAGGAGGGGACGGAGCTGAAGGACGAGATCGGCCGGGACGAGCTGCTGATGCGTGCCGTCACCGTGACCGCTCCGCTCTCCGAACACGGCCTGGTCTACGCGGGGTTCTCGCTCGGCGGTTCCATCGCCCAGAACCTCGCACTCGCCGACGAGCGGGCGCGGGCGCTGCTGCTTCTGCACGGCACCTCGGACCTTCCCGAGGACGCGGCCGTGGACGATCTGCCCGTACAGCTGCACGTCGCGGACCCGGACGCGTTCGAGCCGCACGACTGGCTGAACGCCTGGTATCTGCGGATGCGGCGCGCGGGGGCGGACGTCGAGGTCTTCCGCTACCCGGGAGCCGGGCATCTGTTCACCGACGAGGACCTGGACGACCACGACGCGGAGGCGGCGGAGCGCACGTGGCGCACGGCGCTGGGGTTCCTCGACAGCGTGGGATGACGTCCGACGGGCCGGGGCGGGGCGGGACTTGGCCCGCTCCGCCCCGGCCGTCGGTGCTCCCGGCCGCCGGGTCAGGTGCTGAGCGGGCCGTCCGCTTCCTCCAGCCGCTGGGTGCCGGAGGGCGTGCGGTAGGAGCGGCGGACCTCGCTGGTCGCCCCCTGGTCGGCCTTGTCGGACAGGACGAAGTAGTCCATGTGCGCGCGCCGGGCGTCGATGTCGAGGACGCCGTAGCCGTGCGAGTCCATGTCCAGCCACCGCACATGGCCGTTGGCGGCCCTGACGGCCGCCTCGGCGACCGAGGAGACGGTGTCGGGCGCGACGTGGAGTACGTCGTCGAGGTTGTCGGAGGTGACGGACGTGACCACGAACTCCGTTGCCACCGGGGCGTCTTCGGGATATGTCGCCGCCTTGACGGGCACGTCGTTGGCGAAGGCCATGTGGATGTCGCCGGTGAGGAAGACGGTGTTCTCGATGCGCTGGTCGCGCAGGTGCGTCAGCAGCTCGTGCCGGTCGTCGGTGTAACCGTCCCACTGGTCCACGTTGACGGCCAGGCCCTCCTTGGGGATGCCGAGCAACTCCGCGAGCGGGCCCAGCAGATGGGCCGGTACGGAGCCGAAGGCGACCGGCGCGATCATCACCGACGTACCGACCATGCGCCAGCGTGAAGTCGAGGACGACAGGCCGGACTTGAGCCAGTCGAGCTGCTTGCGGCCCGTGATGGTGCGGTCGGGGTCGTCGATCACGTCGCCGTCGCCGATGGACGCCTGCTGGTCGCGGAACGAGCGCAGGTCGAGCAGGTGCAGGTCGGCGAGGCGGCCGAAGCGCAGCCGCCGGTAGGTGGTGCCCTCCGTGGCGGTGCGTACGGGCATCCACTCGAAGTACGCCTGCTTCGCGGCGCGTTGGCGGTCCGCCCAGGTGCCCTCCTGGCCCTCGGTGTGGTTCTCGGCGCCGCCCGACCAGGTGTCGTTGGCGAACTCGTGGTCGTCCCACATCGCGATGAGGGGGTGCGCGGTGTGCATGGCCCGCACGTCCGGGTCGAGTTTGGCCTGGCCGTGCCGGACGCGGTAGTCGGCGAGGGTGACGGTCTCGTTCGCGGGCTGGACGGTGCGCACGGTGTCCTTCCCGCGCAGGGGGTACCCCTCGTGCCCGTACTCGTAGATGTAGTCGCCGAGATGGAGCACGGCGTGCAGATCGGCGCGGGCCGCGAGATGCCGGTACGAGGCGAAGTACCCGGCCTCGTAGTGCGCGCAGGAGACCACGCCGAAGCGGAGGTTGGCGGTGTCGGCGTCCTCGGCGGGAGCCGTGCGGGTGCGCGCGGCGGGGGAGTCGGCGCCGCCGGCACGGAAGCGGAACCAGTAGGCGGTGTCGGGCGCGAGGCCTCGTACGTCCGCCTTGACCGTGTGGTCGGCGGCGGCGTCGGTGGCCACCGTGCCGCGGGCGACGATCTCACGGAAGCCCTCGTCCGCCGCGATCTCCCAAGTCACCTTCACCGGGCCGCCCTTGCCCGATCCGGGCACGGCGTCGGGAGCGGGCGTGACGCGCGTCCACAGCAGGACGCCGTCGGGCAGCGGATCGCCGGAGGCGACGCCGTGCAGGAACTCGGGGCCCGCGGCGGCCTGGGCGCGGGCGGTGCCGCCCGCGAGCGGGAGCAGGGCCGCGGAGGCGGCGGTGGCCGCGACCACCGTGCGGCGCCTGGGATGTCCGGGTGTGGAGCCGGGTCTCTCCGCCGGAACGGGTCTGGGGGGTTCACTTGTCGGGTTCGTCACGGACCTTGATGTTACGCACAAGTAGCCCCGACGGGCAGGGAACCGGCAGGAGTTCGTCTGCTCGTCGGGGCGAGTTCGGCCCCATGACACGGGGGCGAGACGGTGCGTGGCGCCGCACGTACCGGGCGGAATCCCACGCGGGTACGGGAGTCGGGGGCTTCGCCGGGTCGCTGTCGGTCCGCCGGTCCGCCGGTCCTCCGCTGGTCCACCGGTCCGGTCCGCTCCCCGGGCACCGGGCACCGGGCACCGGCGGCGGTTGCCGGTGCCCGGCGAGGCGGAAGGCGGGCGGTGCCGGGCTTCCCGCTCCCCGGCGCCGCCCGCCCGCGTGCCGCCCCTGCCTGGGCCCTGGTTGGCCCTTGCTTGGCCCCTGTCTTGGCCGGACCCTCTAGCCGGGCAGCTTCACGCCCAGCTTCTGGAGCGCCCCCGGGAGCTGATTCTGCTCGACGTCCTTACCGTCGATGCGGATCGTCGGCGTCGCCTGGACCTTGCCCTTCTGGAAGCCGTCGACCATCTCCAGCGCCCACTTGTCGTAAGTGCCCTCCTCCAGGGCCTTCTTGAAGCCTCCGTTGTTCTTCAGCGCCGGGACGGAGCCGGCGACCTTGAGGAGGTAGTCGTCGTCGGCGAACTTGTCCTGGGTCTCCTCCGGGTGGAACTGCGGGGAGTACAGCTTGTCGTGGTAGTCCTGGTAGGCGCTCTTGCTCACGTTGAGCGCGGCCCCCAGGGCACTGATGGCGTTCTTCGAGCCCTCACCGCCGGCGTTGCCGTCGATCAGGTCGCCCAGGTGCACCTTCAGCTTGAACTTGCCGTCCTGGGCGCCCTTGGTGAGGAGCTTGCCCGCGCCCTGCTCGAACTGCGCGCAGGCAGGGCAGCGCAGGTCCTCGTAGAGGTCGACGGTCTTCTTCGCGCTCTCGCCGCCGACGACGATGAACTGGCCGTTCTTGCCGGACGAGTTGGCGGGCTGGACGAGCTTCTGGTCCTTGGCCGCCTCCCAGCCGCTGGGCGCGGTCAGCTTGTTGACGGCGAAGAAGATGCCGGCGGCCACGGCCAGCACGCCGATCACGGCGACGCCGACGAGCGACTGCCGGCGGATCTTGTCCTTCTTGGCCTGCCGTTCGCGCTCCGCGCGCAGCCGATCGCGGGCGGCGCGCTTTGCTTCCTGGCTGTTGCGCTTGCTCATGGGTTCCTTCTCCGTGGTTTGCGTGAGTACGCGGTGTGCGTATGGGACGAGGTGGACTGGCTCGACGGGCGCTCGCGGGGCCCTTGCCCGGGCGGGCGGTCACGGCCGGGCGGGGCCGGCGGCACGGGGCCGCGGCCGGACGGCCGGTCAGGCTGCGAGCAGCGGTGCCGGAGGTCCTCGTCGGTGCACGGAGTGGGTGAGCAGTGGCAGAGCGCGCGGGCCCAGCACGGGCAGCGACCGCGGTACGGGCCGGGGCCCGCCGCCGCAGTCGTACGTACGGACACCCGCGGCGAACGCCAGGCGCAGCGGCCGGAACGCCGTCACCGAGGCGGCGCGCAGCAGCCCGGCCAGGGCCGCCTCGCCGCGCCTCAGCCAGGCGGCGGCGGCCAGGCCCACGGCGACGTGTGCGGCGAGCAGCAGGAACGGCGTCACCGACGGGGCGGTGTCCAGCGGGGCGAGCGGGCCCAGCGGGCCGGCCTGGGCGCCGCCGGAGAGGGCCCCGTCGGGGGCATGTCCGCCCTGCGCGGCGATATGGGCCAGCGGGGTGCCGAACTCGCCGCCGCCGCACAGCAGGTCGACGCCGACCGTGCGCAGCGGGCCGGTGACGGGTCCGCCGGCCTGCCCGTAGCAGGTGTGCTGGCCGGTGGTGAAGACGGTGTCGGCGAGCAGTTCGAGGGGGATCAGCACGGAGGCGATGCGTCCGTAGCCGCGCTCGCGGTCCGCGAGGGCGAACGCCAGCAGGAAGATCACGCCGGTGACCGCGAGCAGCGGGCCGAGCGGCAGCGGCACCCCCGAGAGCAGGACGTGGGAACCCGCGGACAGCGTCACGCACAGCACGGTGAAGACGACCGCCCGCACTGTCCGTATGCCTGCCGCATCCATGTCCATCGCCGGGAAGTGTGCCATGAGGAGGCGTAAGCGGTCTTTAAATGCGGCCGGTGAATCGATCCGCGAAGGGCTCCGCCCGGGCGGGACCAGGTCCGGCGCCGCTCCCCGCCGGGAAGCGGCGCCGGACGCGTCGGCGCTCGGCTCGTGGTGCCCCGGCCCGCCGGTGCTCGTTCGCCTTCCAGCGCCTTCGGCGAGGCCCCGCTACAGCCCGGGGATCCGGCCGTTGCGGAAGAGGTCCACGAAGATCTGGTGGTCGCGCCGGGTGCGCGATCCGTAGTCGTGCGCGAAGTCGGCCAGCATCTGCGTGAAGCCCTCCTCGTCACCGGAGATCGCCGCGTCGATGGCGCGCTCCGTGGAGAAGGGCACCAGCGAGTGGCCGCTCTCGGCGTCGGCGGCGCCGTGCATGGTCGCGGTGGCCCGTCCGAGGTCGCCGACGACCTGGGTGATCGCGTCGAGGTCGTCCAGGTCGGACCAGTCCAGGTCGACGGCGTACGGCGAGACCTCGGCGACCAGCTGCCCCGTGCCGCGCAGTTCGGTCCAGCCCAGCCACGGGTCGGCGTGCGCCTGGAGGGCCCGCTGCGAGATCACCGTGCGGTGGCCCTCGTGGAGGAAGTAGCCGTGGATCGCGGGGTCGGTGATGTGGCGGGCGACGGCGGGGGTCTGCGCCTGCTTCATGTAGATCACCAGGTCGTTCTCGAGGGCGTCGCTGTGGCCTTCGAGAAGGATGTTGTACGAGGGCAGTCCGGCGCTGCCGATGCCGACGCCGCGGCGCCCGACGACGTCCTTGACCCGGTAGGCGTCCGTACGGAAACGGGTCGCGCCCGGCAGCGTGCCGATGTAGGCGTCGAAGGCGTCAAGCACCTCGGAGCGGGTGGCCGCGTCCAGCTCGACGGCGCCGCCGCCCGGGGTGAAGCGGCGCTCCCAGTCGCGGATCTCGGTCATGCTCTCCAGCAGTCCGAAGCGGGTGTTGGCGCGTGCGGAGCGCAGCGCGCCGAGCACCGGGCCGCGCGCGGTGTCGAGGGTGAGCGAGGGGGCGGCGTCGTCCTCGCCGCCGGACCCGGCGCCCGCGGGGTCGCTCTCGCTGCCCGCGCGGCGCGCCGCTTCGCGCTTCGCGTCGCGTTCGGCCAGTACGCGGATGCGCTCGCGGTAGGCGTCGGCGTAGGCGCGCACCAGCCCTGTGATCTGCTCGTCGCTGAGCGCCTTGCCGTAGCCGAGCAGGGCCACGGAGGCCGCGAAGCGCTTCAGGTCCCAGGTGAAGGGGCCGACGAACGCCTCGTCGAAGTCGTTGACGTTGAAGGTGAGGCGGCCGTTGGCGTCCATGTACGTGCCGAAGTTCTCGGCGTGCAGATCGCCGTGGATCCAGACCCTGCCGGTGTGTTCGTCGAGGAACGGGCCGCCGGGCACCGCACCGGTCCCGCCGCCCGGCGCCTCCGCCGCCCCGCCGTCCCCGTACCCCTCGGTCGCGTCCGCGTAGAAGAGACAGGCCGTGCCGCGGTAGAAGGCGAAGGCCGACGCGGCCATCTTGCGGAACTTGACCTGGAAGGCGGCCGGATCCGCGGCCAGAAGCTCTCCGAAGGCGGTGTCGAAGACCTCGAGGATCCGCTCGGCGCGGGCGTCGTCCGTTGCGCCGGTGTGCTGCGTTGCCATGGGGTGTCGCCCTTCAGGGGATATCGGCGGTGGCTGATGTTGACGGCTCACGGGATCTTCTCGTACGGGACGCCAGGAGCCACCGAGGGGAGGGAAAGGCTGGGGAAAGGGGAGGGAAAAACCCGGCTCGGGGCGGTCCGCGGGACGCCCTCGGGACCGCTCGGTGCGCTGCTGCGGCCTGCCGCCGTGCCTCCCGTACCGCCGCCCGTACCTCCGTGCGCCGCCCGGGAGTTGGGAGCGGGACGCCGCCCGGCGTGGTTGTCGGTGGCGGGTCGTAGACTCCGGAATCGTCCAGCAGCATCCGTGCCCGGAGGTGTCCCGCGCCGTGACCGACCAGCCGTTCACTCATCTTCACGTGCACACTCAGTATTCGCTGCTGGACGGCGCGGCGCGGCTGAAGGACATGTTCAAGGCCTGCGGCCAGATGGGCATGTCGCACATCGCGATGACCGACCACGGCAACCTGCACGGGGCCTACGACTTCTTCCACCAGGCCCAGGACGCCGGCATCACGCCGATCATGGGCATCGAAGCGTATGTCGCGCCGGACCACCGGCGGAACATGCGCCCGGTCAAGTGGGGCACACCGCACCAGAAGCGCGACGACGTCTCGGGTAACGGCGCGTACACGCACATGACCATGTGGGCGCGCGACAAGGAGGGCCTGCACAACCTCTACCGCGCGCAGTCCCGCGCCGGCCTGGAGGGCTTCTTCCGCAAGCCCCGCATGGACCGCGAGCTGCTCGCCGAGTATGCGAAAGGGATGATGGCCACCACCGGCTGCCCCTCCGGCGAGGTGAGCACCAAGATCCGGCTCGGTCAGCTGGAGGAGGCCGTCGAGGCCGCCGGGGAGTTCCAGGACATCTTCGGCAAGGAGAACTTCTTCGTCGAGCTGATGGACCACGGCATCGACATCGACAAGCGTGCGCGGGACGGCCTGGAAGAGGTGGCCAGGCGGATCGACGCCCCGTTCGTCGTCACCAACGACTCGCACTACACCTACGAGCACGAGTCCTCGGCGCACGACACCCTGCTGTGCATCCAGACCGGCAGCAATCTCTCCGACCCGGACCGCTTCAGCTTCGACGGCGCGGGCTACTACATCAAGTCGGCCGAGGAGATGTATGCCATCGACTCCTCGGACGTCTGGCAGCAGGGCTGCCGCAACACGCAGCTGCTCATCGCCGAACGGGTCGACGCCACGGGCATGTTCGAGCCGCAGAACCTGATGCCCCGTTTCGACGTGCCCGAGGGGTACGACGAGGTGTCGTGGTTCAAGGAGGAGGTCAAGCGGGGCATGGCCCGCCGTTACCCGGGCGGCGTCCCCCAGGACCGCCAGGAGCTCGTCGAGTACGAGATGGACGTCATCATCTCGATGGGCTTCCCCGGGTACTTCCTCGTCGTCGCCGACTTCATCAACTGGGCCAAGGACAACGGCATCGCGGTCGGTCCCGGCCGCGGCTCGGCCGCCGGCTCGATCGCCTCCTACGCGCTGGGCATCACCGACCTCGACCCGATCACCCACGGACTGATCTTCGAGCGGTTCCTCAACCCCGAGCGCCTCACCATGCCCGACGTCGACATCGACTTCGACGAGCGCAGGCGCGGCGATGTGATCCGCTACGTGACGGAGAAGTACGGCGCCGACAAGGTCGCCATGATCGGCACGTACGGCACGATCAAGGCGAAGAACGCGATCAAGGACTCGGCCCGCGTGCTGGGTTACCCGTACGCGATGGGCGACAGGATCACCAAGGCGATGCCCGCCGACGTCCTCGGCAAGGGCATCCCGCTCTCCGGCATCACCGACAAGGACCACCCGCGCTACAGCGAGGCGGGCGAGATCCGCTCGATGTACGAGAACGAGCCGGACGTCACCAAGGTGATCGACGCCGCCCGCGGCATCGAGGGCCTGGTGCGGCAGATGGGCGTGCACGCCGCGGGCGTGATCATGTCCAGCGAGAAGCTGATCGACCACGTGCCGGTGTTCTCGCCGAAGAACGACGGAGTCGTCGTCACGCAGTGGGACTACCCGAGCTGCGAGGCGCTGGGCCTGCTGAAGATGGACTTCCTCGGCCTGCGCAACCTGACGATCATGGACGACGCGGTCAAGATGATCCGCAAGAACAAGGACGTCGACCTCAGCCTGCTCGACCTGCCGCTGGACGACGAGAAGACCTTCGAACTGCTCTGCCGGGGCGACACGTTGGGCGTCTTCCAGTTCGACGGCGGTCCCATGCGCTCCCTGCTGCGCATGATGAAGCCCGACAACTTCGAGGACATCTCCGCCGTCTCGGCGCTCTACCGGCCCGGCCCGATGGGCATGAACAGCCACATCAACTACGCGCTGCGCAAGAACGGCCAGCAGGAGATCACTCCGATCCACCCTGAGCTGGAGGAGCCGCTCAAAGAGGTCCTCGACATCACCCACGGCCTGATCGTCTATCAGGAGCAGGTGCAGAAGGCCGCGCAGGTGCTCGCCGGGTACTCGCTGGGCCAGGCCGACCTGCTGCGCCGCGCGATGGGCAAGAAGAAGAAGGAGGTTCTCGACAAGGAGTTCGTGAACTTCCAGAAGGGCATGCGCGACAACGGCTACTCGGACGATGCCATCCAGGCCGTCTGGGACGTGCTGGTGCCCTTCGCCGGATACGCCTTCAACAAGGCGCACTCCTCCGCGTACGGCCTCGTGACGTACTGGACGGCGTACCTCAAGGCCAACTACCCCGCGGAGTACATGTCGGCGCTGCTCACCTCGGTGCGCGACGACAAGGACAAGTCGGCGGTGTATCTCAACGAGTGCCGCAAGATGGGCATCAAGGTCCTCCCGCCGGACGTCAACGAGTCGGAGGCCAACTTCACCTCGCGCGACGACCAGACCATCGTCTTCGGCCTCACGGCGGTGCGGAACGTCGGGCAGAACGTCGTGGACTCGATCGTCAAGTGCCGCAAGGCGAAGGGGAAGTACGCCTCCTTCCCGGACTTCCTCGACAAGGTCGAGGCGGTCGTGTGCAACAAGCGCACCGTCGAATCGCTCATCAAGGCGGGCGCGTTCGACGAGATGGGCCACACGCGCAAGGGCCTGACCGCCCAGTTCGAGCCGATGATCGACAACGTGGTGCAGGTCAAACGCAAGGAGGCCGAGGGCCAGTTCGACCTCTTCGGGGACCTCGGCGGCGACGACGGCGAGGACACTCCGGGTTTCGGACTGGACGTCACCTTCTCCGAGGAGGAATGGGAGAAGACGTATCTCCTCGCCCAGGAGCGGGAGATGCTCGGTCTCTACGTCTCCGACCACCCGCTCTTCGGCCTGGAGCACGTGCTCGACGAGAAGGCGGACGCCGCGATCGCCCAGCTCACCGGCGGTGAGCACTCGGACGGCGCGATCGTCACCATCGGCGGCATCATCTCCGGGCTCCAGCGCAAGATGACCAAGCAGGGCAACGCGTGGGCAATCGCCACCGTCGAGGACCTGGCGGGCTCGATCGACTGCATGTTCTTCCCGGCGACGTATCAGCTGGTCTCCACCCAACTCGTCGAGGACGCCGTGGTCTTCATAAAGGGACGGCTGGACAAGCGCGAGGACGTGCCGAGGCTGGTCGCGATGGAGCTGATGATCCCCGACCTGAGCGAGGCCTCCGCCAGCGCGCCCGTGACGATCACCATCCCGACCGTGAAGATCACCCCGCCGCTGGTGGAGAAGCTCGGCGAAGTCCTCACCCACCACCGGGGTTCGAGCGAGGTGCGGGTGCGGTTGCAGGGGGCCCGCAAGACCACCGTGCTGCGGCTGGACAAGCACCGGGTGACGCCCGCGCCGGCGCTCTTCGGCGATCTCAAGGAGCTGCTCGGGCCGTCCTGCATGGCGGGCTGACGGGGTCCGGCGGGTCCGGCGGGGTCTGACAGGGTCCGTGGGCCTGACGGGTCCGACGGGGCTGGTTCATCGGAGGCGAAGGGCCGGGGGTCTCAACTCCCGCCCGTGGCGGGGCCGTTCGGGGCTCGCCTGACCGTACGGACGTGCTGCCCGTGCCCGACTGCTGGGCCCGCGCCCGGACTTCCCGTACCCGTACATGGGGGTGGGCGGCCCCGGGGCTGGGGCCGCCCACTCCTTCATAAGCGCCGACGTGCGGTGCCCAAGGGCACAGGTGAATCAAACGGATTCTTCTCGACCTCTGCGCCAGGCAGGGTCAGTTGTGTCCGAAGCGCCGCTGGTGCTTGCGGGCGACGTCGGCAGGGCTGACGTTTCTGCCCTGCGACGGACGCGACGGCTGGCCCTCCGATGAGCCGCTCTCGGGCCTGCTCTGGTCGCCCTCGCCGCTGCCGGCTTTCTTCTGACTGCGTTCCTGATTCCTGCCCTTGGCCATGATCGCCTCCTGGTGACCGTTGAACTCTGGGCCGAAATCAGCCTGGCACGGGGGTATGAAGCGCGCATGTCGGACAATCACCGTGAGTGAGGCGGTTCTTCGCGCTGTTGCGCGCCCACCGCATGTGTGCCGCCACGCCGATGATCGTGCCCGGCCGGTGAGCCCTGTACGGTCGGGCAGACTCGAAGGCGAAACGCACGACCCCGGTTCCGGCCGCGGTCAGTGACCGAGAGTGGGTGGATCGTGGACCGCTGCGTCGTTCTGGTGGATGCCGGATACCTGTTGGGCGCCGCCGCGAGTCTGCTGGCGGGGGAGCCGATGCGCTCCCAGATCAGCGTGGATCACGCGGCGCTGATCCGCGGGCTGCGGGAGCGGGCGGAGGCCGACACCGGGTGCGATCTCCTGCGGATCTACTGGTTCGACGGCGCCCCGGACCGGGTGCCGCAGCCGGAGCACCGCCGGCTCCGCGTGATGCCGCGTGTGACCGTACGGCTCGGCGCCCTCACCAGAAGCGACGGCCGCTGGGCCCAGAAGGGCGTCGACGCGGCGATGCACGCGGAGCTGACGGAACTGGCCCGTAATCGCGCCTGTTCCGACATCGTCCTCGTCACCGGCGACGGGGATCTGCTCCCGGGGCTGATGTCCGCCAAGGAGCACGGGGTCGCCGTGCACCTGTGGGCCGTACAGGCCGCGGACGGCGACTACAACCAGTCCGAGGACCTCGTGGCGGAGGCCGACGAGCGCCGGGTCCTGGACCGCAGCTGGATCACCGGAGCGGTACGCGCCACGGAACCGTCCGGCGCGTACCACCCGCAGTCCGCCTCCCGCCCGGAGATCGCCGCGATCCTCTCCGCACCGCTTCCCGAGGCCGCCAAGAACGGCAACGGGCCGCCCGTCCCGCCCTCCGTCGCGGCCGGCGGCCCCGGCTCCGCATCCGGCGGCTCCGTGCCGGGCGGCTCCGTTTCGTCCGCTTCCGGGACCACGGCCGACAGCCCCGAGGCGGCCCCCGCCGAGGGCGACGAGGAGGACCCGTCCGCGGCGGCCGGCAAGAGCGCCACCGGAGTGCCCACCCCCAAGGATCTGGCCGGACTCGGGCGCCTCGCGCAGCCCCCGCAGCAGGGCCACGGCGGCCCGTCGTCGGCGACGCTGCGCTGGTCGTCGGAGCGCGGCTGGGTGGAGCGGGGAACTCCCGGGGAGACGCCGGAGGTCGCCGCGCTGCCGATGCTGGCGCAGCTGACGACGGCCGAGCAGCGCTGGGCCGACCGCGAGGAGGACATCACCGCGGTCAGCGGCGACCCGTTCGAGGTCGGCCAGGTCTTCGCGCGGCGGTGGCTGGAGCGGCTGGGCTCCCCGGCACATGTGCAGACGCTGGCGCGCGAGTATCCGCGCATCCCGCACCGCATCGACGGCGAGCTGCTGCGTTACGCGGCACGGTTCGGGCTGCTCGCGCACAAGGACGACCAGATCGACGAGCACGACCGCTACGCGATCCGCGCGGGCTTCTGGCGCGAGGTCGACGCCCCGGTGGCCGGGCAGGCAGCGCCGGAAGGGCAGCCGGGCCAGCCCGGCCAGCCGGGTCAGCCGGGCCAGGCAGGGCAACCAGGGCAGAGCGTGCAGACGGCTCCGGCGGGGCAGGCGGGGCAGACCGACCAGCCCGGCCAGACAGGACAGAGCGCTCAGGCCGGGCAGAGCGGGCAGAGCGACGCCCCAGGCGAGGACGCCTCCGTCGCCGACCAGTGACGCCGGGGCCCTCATACGGACCGGGGCCTTCGTACGGACCGGGGCCTTCATACGGAAACGACCCTTCCGGAAGGGCCGCGGACGCCGGAGCGTAGGCTCGACGCTCGTGGGAACCGGCACACGGCAGCAGACGGCGGAGAGCGTACATACGCCGACCCGGACCGCTGTGCGCATAGCGGACCTGGTCAAGACGTATCCCGCCGGGCGGCGCCGGTACGCCGGATTCCCCCTGAACCTGCTGCGCACCTCCCACGGGGCGGCGGGCGCCCGGGACGGCTCGGCTGCCTCCGGCACCGCGGGCGTACGGGCCTGCGACGGGATCACCCTCGATGTGCGCCAGGGCGAGATCTTCGGGCTGCTCGGCCCGAACGGCGCCGGCAAGTCCACCGTCGTACGGCAGCTGACCGGTCTGATGCGGCCCGATTCCGGCACCGTCGAGGTGCTCGGGCACGATCTGGTGCGGCATCCGGAGCGTGCCGCGCGGATCCTCGCGCACCTGGGCCAGGAGTCCGGCGCGCTCGACGAGTTGACCGTCGCCCTCGCCGCCGAGACGACCGGACGGCTGCGCGGCCTCGACGTCGCGGCGGCCCGCCGCGAGCGCGACGACGTACTGGACGAGCTGGGGCTGACCGCGCTCGCGGGCCGTCCGCTCAGGAAGCTCTCCGGGGGGCAGCGGCGGCTGGCGTGCGTCGCGTCGGCGCTGATGGGGGAGCGTCCGCTGCTCGTACTGGACGAGCCCACGACCGGGATGGACCCCGTCGCGCGTCGTGCCGTGTGGTCTGCCGTGGAGCGCAGGCGTACGGAGCGCGGAGCGACGGTCGTACTGGTCACGCACAACGTCATGGAGGCCGAGAC
This sequence comes from Streptomyces sp. HNM0575, assembly GCF_012726265.1. Classification (GTDB taxonomy): domain Bacteria; phylum Actinomycetota; class Actinomycetes; order Streptomycetales; family Streptomycetaceae; genus Streptomyces. Next base: position 182,602 of record NZ_JAASAG010000007.1, read on the forward strand.
CGTGCTCGACCGGGTCGCCGTACTGGACCGCGGGCGGGTCATCGCCTGCGACACCCCGGGCGGTCTGAAGTCCCTCGTCGGCGGCGACGTACGGCTCGAACTGGTCTGGCGCGACCGCCCGCCCCTCGACGTGCCGAAGGTCGCGGACCTCGCCGGCCGTGCCACGGTCTCCGGGCGGCGGTGGACGCTGCGGCTGGCGCCCGGGGCGGCACGCGCCGCGGTCGACGCCGTCACCGACGGGCCCGCGTTCGCCGCTCTCGACGACTTCTCACTGGCCACGCCCAGCCTGGAGGACGTGTATCTCGCGCTGGGCGGCGGCAGCGGCGAAGGGCTGGTGAAGGCATGAGTACGGCCGCGTCGGCACGGGCCGCGAAGTCCGCCGGGTCCGCCCTGCCGGCGCAGTCCGCGCAGTCCGCGCACTCCGGACGACCGCCCGCCCCCGCGCAGGGGGCCGCGCCCGCGGACGTGGCGACGGCGGCGCGGACCGTGCGTGGGACGGAGTCGTACTCCGCCGCGGCCGGCGGCACGGCCACGGTCGCCGAGGCGCCCGCTCCACTCGCTCCCCGCGCACGCATGTGGCCCGCGCTCGCCGCCGTCTACCGTGCGCAGCTGTCGCGCGCGCGGGTCGCCCGCGTCCCGCTGCTGTTCGTGGCGACGTTCCAGTCGCTGGGGATCATGGTGCTGATGCGGGGCGTCGTCGACGGCGGCGCCGAGTCCCGGGCCGTGGTCGCCGGTTCGACGGTCTTGGTGGTGGCGTTCGTCGCGCTGAACCTGCTGGCCCAGTACTTCGGGCAGCTGCGCGCGGGCGGCGGCCTCGACCACTACGCGACGCTGCCGGTGCCCGCGGCGGCCGTCGTGCTCGGGGCGGCGGGCGCGTACGCGTCGTTCACGGTGCCGGGAGTCGCCGTCACCGCCGTCGCGGGCGGTGTGCTGTACCAGCTGCCGCTGGGCGGGCTGTGGGTGCTGGCGGCGGTCGTACCGCTGGCGGGCGCTGCCCTCGCCGGGCTCGGCGCCGCGCTGGGACTGCTCGCTCCCAAGCCGGAGATCGCCACGCTCTGCGGTCAGCTGGGGATGTCGGCGGCGCTGCTGCTCGGGGTGCTGCCGGGGAGCCGGCTGCCGGAACCGGTGGCGCTGCTGCGCGACCTGCTGCCGTCCACCTACGGGGTCGAGGCCCTTGCCCGTGCGTTCGAGACGCAGCCCGACTGGTTCCGTGCGGCGCTGGATCTGGGCGTGTGCGCAGCAGTGGGGGTGGCGTCGCTGGCGCTGGCGACGTGGGCGTACCGGCGGGCCGCGGTCCGCTGAGGGCGGGCCCGCGGAGCCCCGCGGAGATCCTGCCGAGCACGGTGCGGACGTCCCGCCGAGCCCCCGCCGACATCGCGCAGGCCTCCCGCCGATGCCCGGTTGATTCCAGGACGACGCCCGAACGACGCCCGAATGGGGTCCGGACCGAATGGGGCCCGGACGGAGGGCGAGCAGCGCCTCACCGGAACCCGGCGGGATTCTGACCAGCGGCTACCGGGATCCGGGCCGTTCCCGGCGCAGCAAGGGCCGCGGCAGACGCCCGTACGAGTCGGAGCCATCTGCCGCCCGCCGCCCGAACTGGTGCCCGGAACTGGCACGATGGCGTCGTGACCGCACCAACGCCTTCCTCACCCGACCCCGACCACTCGCGTCGCTCCTCCCGCTCCCGCCAGGGCAACGGCGGCCGGCGCGGCAGCGGACAGCAGCCGGGCTCCCACCGGCGCGGCGACCCCGCGGGCGGCGATCAGGCCGCGTCCGCGTACGGACCGGACGGTCCCGCACACGAGGGGCCCGGTGCGTACGGCAGTCACGGTGCGTACGGGCATCCCGGGGGACACCCGGGTCAGGACCCGGCTCACGGAGCGGCACAGGACCCGGCTTACGGTCCGGCTCAGGACCCGGCTCACGCGGAGTATCCGGAGGGCCCGGAGTACGCAGACGACGGCGAACGTGCCGATGTCCGCGGTGAGGTCCGCACCGGCGCGCTGTGCGCGCTCCTCGTGCTCGTGCTCGGAGTCGGGCTCGGCCTGCTGTGGTGGTGGCTCGCACCGCGGGTGCCGCTCGTCAAAGTCGACGGCGGCGTCTTCCTCAAGGACCCGGAGGGCGAGGAGGCGATCGGGGCCGACGGCACCTTCGTGCTGCTCGCGCTCGGATTCGGCCTGGTGACCGGCCTGGTGGCCTTCCTGCGCAGCCGGGCAGGCGGCATCGGGATCGTGATCGGGCTCGCGGTGGGCGCGCTGCTGGGGTCCGTACTGGCGTGGCAGCTCGGTGTGCTGCTGGGGCCGTCCAGCGATCTGGCCGCCTCGGCGAAGGCGGCCGGCACGAACAAGACCTTCGACGGACCGCTGAAGCTTCAGGCCAAGGGCGCGCTGCTGGCCTGGCCGTTCATCGCGCTCACGACGCATCTGCTGCTGATGGCCGCCTTCGGGCACCGGGATCCGGAGCCCGGGGCGCCGCTGCCGCCCGACGGTGGAGACCGGCAGCACTGGTGAGCGGCCCCGTACCCGGGGGCTGCCCCGGGTACGGCACAGGCACCGCTACCGCGCGGGCACTCACGCACCGGGTTTTCACGCGACCGGCGCCTCTCAGGACAGCTCACTCGTGCGGGCGATGGCCGCGCTGGCCGCGCCGGTGAGGGCGGCCAGGTCGCCCGGTGCGAGTTCGATCTCCAGACCGCGGCGCCCGGCCGAGACGCAGACGGTGGCGTGCGCGGAGGCCGAGGCGTCGACGACGGTGGGCAGCCGCCGGCGCTGTCCCAGGGGCGAGACGCCGCCCAGCACATAGCCGGTGCTGCGCTCGACGGCCCGTGGGTCGGCCATGGCCGCCCGTTTACCGCCGGCCGCCGAGGCCAGCGCCTTCAGGTCCAGCGACGCGGACACCGGGACGATCGCGACCGTCATGGCGCCGTCGACCTCGGCGACGAGGGTCTTGAACACCCGCTCCGGGGCGATGCCCAGGGCCTCGGCGGCCTCCGTGCCGTAGGAGGCGGCGGAGGGGTCGTGCTCGTAGGAGTGCGTGGTGAACTCGACGCCCGCGCGGGAGGCGGCGAGAGTCGCCGGGGTCGCCGCCTGCTGCTGCCGCTGCTGTCGCTGCTTCTTCTTCGCCACTTGGTACTCGGTCTTCCGTCCGCCGTGCCGGCACGCAGCCGTGCCGCCGTACAGTCCGATGGTCCGGGCCGGGCCCCGGTTTCGGGTTACGGCTCAGTTCGGGCTGGTCGGGCTGCGGGTGAGGTCGGCGGCCGGCAGCGAGGGCAGCTTGCCGATCACGGCCGTCTCACGGCGCAGGATCTTCAGCTCGTCCGCGAGCCGCGTCGCGGTGTCCGGGGCCTGGAGCAGCCGCTGCTTCGTCGGGGTGTCGAGAATGGTCGCCGCCGCCACGAGGTACGAGACGACCGACGGATCGTCGGGCAACTCCTGCCCGGCGGCCAGGGTCCGCTCCCGCGCGCTCGCGAGCCGCTTCTGATAGCCACGGAACGCACGCAGCACACCCGAGGCCAGCGCACCCGCCCCGTCGCCCTCCTCCTCCGGCAACTCCTCGACCTCGCCCATGAGATACGGGCCGCTCGTGTCCACCGAGTGGAGCCGGAAGCGGGTGGTGCCGGTGGCCAGGACCTCATAGCCCGGGCCGTCACCGGCGGCCTCGTCCTCCTCCACCGACGCATCGTCGATGCCGGAGCCCGTGCCGCCCGAGGCACCGGAGGCGCCGGATCCGCCGGGTGCCGCTCCGCCCGCCGAGCCCGTGCGTTCGCGGATCGTCGAGGCGTCGGCGACGCAGCCCACGGAGTAGAAGGACGTCATCGGGTCGGGCCCGAAACCGGCCATCGGCTCGCTGCCCTGCGGCGGCGCGCTCTCCGGCAGGCCCGTAGAGGTCTGGGCGACCTCACGGCCGTCGCGGATGGCGACGACGCCGAAGCGGCGGGGCGTGTCCTCGGGGATCTTCAGCAGGTCCCGCATCAGCGCGCGGTATCGCTGCTCGAAGATGTTCAACGGCAGCACGAGACCAGGGAACAGCACCGAGTTGAGCGGGAAGAGCGGAAGCGCGGTTGTCACAACGAGTAAGCCTAAAGCCTTCGGGGCGTACTGGGTGCTCCGGATCGATCACGAGTGCAGCCGCATACGGACACGGGCCGGACACCGCGGAAACCTCGTGGCACTGCCGTGCGGCGTCCGCCGAACACCCTTGCCGCGCCCGCTGTGTTCACCTCGCACTCCACCGGTGCCTGACCGTTCACTGCCGGCGAAGCAGCCGCGTCGCGCCCGTCGCCACGGTCGTGGCGAGGATCCAGCCGAGGAGGATCAGCCCCGCCGCGACCCACTGCGGCGTGCCCTGGGGATCCCAAGCGTCGTCCTGCCCCAGCGTGATGACGGGCAGCAGCAGATCGAGGGCGTAAAGCGCCGGGTTCCAGTGCGGGGACTCGCCGTGCTTGAGCGGGTCCGGCGGATGCGCTCCGAAGTACATGGCGCTCGCTGCCCACAGCAGTGCCATCCACAGCGCGGCCTGCGCCGGGCGGTAGCCGTAGGCGACCGTCCAGTCCTGTAAGAAGCCCCAGACCTTGCCCACCAGCGGCAGCGTCTCGCGGCGGCGCCGCTGCTTGGCGAGCAGCACCGCGCGTGCGTTGGTGTCCTCGCCGCTGTTGCGGTACATGAGCGCCAACTGCTCGTACGGAAGCGGCGAATACTCCGGGGTCGCGGCGGCCAGCCAGCGCAGCCGCTCGCGCACGTTGAAGTGGCCCTCCTTCGGTATGGCCTGCTGGTAGGTGAAGCCCGCCATCCACAGCCGCTGGTCCCGCGGCCAGCTGCCGACCCGGTCCAGCAGCTTCTCGACGGAGGCGCCCGACAGCACGATCAGTCCCCGCTCGGGGGCGCGCGGCGTGAAGTTCAACTCCGGTGTCTGGATGCGGCGGAGGGAGAGTTCCTGGTCCCGCTTGAGTTCGAAGCGGGCGTTCTCGATGACGAGCGAGGAGCCGAACCGCCCGTCGTCCAGCACCACTCCGCCCGTGCACTCGAAGTGCTTCGTACGCCAGCGGCTGCCGCTCTCGGAGGCGAACGGCACGGGCGTGCCCGCCGCGGGGGTGGTGCTGCCATGGAGCTGCGAGGAGCGGCCACGGTTGGCGTCGGCGAAGCTCGCGACGTGCTCGACGGTCATCTGCGGGGCGTGCAGAGCATAGCGGCCCTTTGTGTTGCGCAGCACCGACCCGAACATGTGCAGCGAGCTGCCGACCGTGGCGCCCCGCAGGCTCACCTCCCCGTCGGTCATCAGCAGGCTCGCCTGGAGCTCCTGGGAGACGGTGATGCCGTCGGCGGCGATGGCGCGGATCCGGCGTCCGCTGCCGATGGTGGCCTCGTTGAGCATCAGGTCCGTGCCGATGGAGGCGTCGGTGAGCTTGATGCCCTCGGGTATCGAGCAGCGCGGCAGATGCAGATCGCCGTCGGTGTTCAGCCGGGGCGCCTCCAGGCGCGGTATGTAGCAGTCGACGAGGCGCGCGGTGTGCATCCGCGCCTCCGCCATCCGCACCTCCTTCTCGAAACGGCACTGCCGCAGCTCGAAGTACGGCTCGATGATGCCGCCCGACAGGTCCAGCACGTCGGTGATCCGGGCGCCGGATATGTGCAGCGACGCCACGCGCCCGAGCAGCGGCGGCGGTCCGTGCAGCAGCAACAGCGCGATGACACGGGCCCGTACGGTGCGGTCCGGGCCCCAGACCTGGTCGCCGTTGGGGTCGTCGAGCTCGGCTTCGCCGCTGCGCAGGTCGTACTCGCTGCCGTTGAGGAAGGCCTGCCACATGCCCCACTCGGCCCTCGTCAGCCAGGATGGCGGCTCTCTGGAGTCCACCGGCTCGCTCACTGCTCTGCTTCCCCCTCTGCTTCCGGTCCTTCGGTCCCGCCTGTGCCCGGTGCCGGCGGCGTTCCGTGCCGCCGCCGTCGGCTGCCGGCCCGCTGCCGTGCGCTGCCGTACGCCGCCGCCCGTCGCCGTGCCGCCGTTCCTGCTGTGCCTGTTCGCGTCGGCTGCCGCGCCGGTTGCCTGTGTTCGCCGCCGCCGGGCCGGTCCCGCCCGTCCTGGCGAACGTCCGCCGGGCCCGTGGCGGACAGGGCCCGTGCCGGCCCCTCCGGGCCCGTCCGCTTCTTTCCCACTGAGTGACTGTATGAACTCATGAGGCGACGATCGTCTCCCGGGGTGCGTATCACTCACTGATACGTGCGACCGGTGGCCGGACGCGGTCTGAGAGACTGGAGCCGTGATCTCCCGAATCGACCTGCGCGGTTCCGCCGTCTCCTCAGACGGCGGGATCGACCGTGATCTGCTGCCCCGCGCCGAGCTCGACGTCGAGGCCGCCCTGGAGACGGTGCGGCCGATCTGCGAGGACGTCCGGCATCGCGGCACGGCGGCGCTCATCGAGTACGCGCAGCGGTTCGACGGCGTGACGCTGGAGCAGATCCGCGTACCGCGCGAGGCACTTGACGAGGCGCTGGCCGCGCTGGACGCGGACGTACGGGCGGCGCTGGAGGAGTCCGTGCGCCGCGCCCGCATCGTCCACCGCGACCAGCGGCGCAGCGACTCGACGGTCACCGTCGTGCCCGGTGGCACGGTCACCGAGCGGTGGGTGCCCGTCGAGCGGGTCGGGCTGTACGTCCCGGGCGGCCGGGCCGTGTATCCGTCGTCGGTCGTGATGAACGTGGTGCCGGCGCAGGAGGCCGGTGTCGGCTCCCTCGCCGTGACCTCGCCGCCGCAGCCGGAGCACGGCGGACTGCCGCACCCGACGGTGCTCGCCGCGTGCGCGCTCCTCGGTGTGTACGAGGTGTATGCGGCGGGCGGCGCGCAGGCCGTCGCCATGTTCGCGTACGGCACCGGCGAGTGCCCGCCCGCGCAGCTGGTGACCGGCCCCGGGAACGTCTACGTCGCGGCGGCGAAGCGCCTGCTGAAGGGCCGCATCGGCATCGACTCCGAGGCCGGGCCCACCGAGATCGCCGTGCTCGCGGACGAGACGGCCGACCCGGTGCACGTCGCCGCGGACCTCGTCAGCCAGGCCGAGCACGACACCGTCGCCGCGGCGGTGCTCGTCACGCCGTCCCCGGCGCTGGCCGAGGCGGTCGAGCGTGAGCTGAAGGAGCAGGTCGCCGTGGCCCGGCACCGGGAGCGGATCAGCGAGGCGCTGGCGGGACGCCAGTCGGGCATCGTGCTGGTCGACTCGCTGGAGGACGGCCTCGCCGTCGTCGACGCCTACGCGGCGGAGCACCTGGAGATCCAGACCGCGGACGCCGCCGCGTGGGCGGCCCGCGTGCGCAACGCGGGCGCGGTCTTCGTAGGCCCGTACGCGCCCGTCTCGCTCGGCGACTACTGCGCCGGCTCCAACCACGTGCTGCCGACGGGCGGTTGCGCCTGCCACTCCTCCGGGCTGTCCGTGCAGTCCTTCCTCCGCGGCATCCACGTCGTCGACTACTCGCGCGAGGCGCTGGCCGAGGTCGCCCACCACGTCGTCACGCTCGCCGGGGCCGAGGACCTGCCCGCGCACGGTACGGCGGTCAAGGCGAGGTTCGGCGGCTCCGAGTCCGGCTCCGGGTCCGGGTCCGGTGGAGAGGTGCCGCAGAGCAAGTGACCGGCATCGAAGACCTCCCCGTCCGGGACGAGTTGCGAGGAAAGACCCCGTACGGCGCCCCGCAGCTCGACGTCCCCGTGCGCCTGAACACGAACGAGAACCCCTACCCGCTGCCCGAGGAGCTGGTGCGGCGCATCGCCGAGCGCGTCACCGACGCCGCCCGCACCCTTAACCGCTATCCGGACCGCGACGCCGTGGAGCTGCGCTCCGCCCTGGCCGCGTACCTCTCCCGTACGACGGGCTACGAGGTCTCCGGGGCCCAGGTCTGGGCGGCCAACGGCTCCAACGAGGTCATCCAGCAGCTGCTCCAGACCTTCGGCGGTCCCGGCCGCACGGCCGTCGGCTTCGAGCCGTCGTACTCGATGCACTCCCTCATCTCCCGCGGCACGGGCACCGGTTGGCTGTCCGGGCCGCGCCGCGAGGACTTCACGATCGACACCGAGGCCGCGGTGCGTGCCATAGCCGAGCACCGGCCCGAGATCGTCTTCGTCTGCTCGCCGAACAACCCCACGGGCACCGCCGTCGAACGCGACACGGTCCTGGCGCTGTACGAGGCGGCACAGGCCGCGGGCCCGTCGATGGTGATCGTCGACGAGGCGTACGGCGAGTTCTCGCACCGCCCCTCGCTGCTGCCGCTGATCGAGGGCCGCCCGAACCTCGTGGTCAGCCGTACGATGTCGAAGGCGTTCGGGGCGGCCGGGCTGCGCCTCGGCTATCTCGCCGCCGACCCCGCGGTCGTCGACGCGGTGCAGCTGGTGCGGCTGCCGTACCACCTCTCGGCGGTCACGCAGGCCACCGCGCTGGCCGCGCTGGAGCACACCGACACGCTGCTCGGCTATGTCGAGCGGCTAAAGGAAGAGCGTGACCGGCTGGTGCGGGAGCTGAGCGCCCTCGGGCTCGAAGTCACCGAATCCGACGCGAACTTCGTCCAGTTCGGGCGGTTCGACGACGCTCAGGCCACCTGGCGGGCCCTGCTGGAGCACGGCGTCCTCGTGCGGGACAACGGAGTGCCGGGACGGCTGCGGGTGAGCGCGGGCACGCCCGAAGAGAACGACGCGTTCCTCGACGCGGTACGTGCAGTGACAAAGGAGACCCCTCGATGACTCTGGCTCGTGTGGGCCGCGCGGAGCGCACCACCAAGGAGACCTCGGTCCTCGTCGAGATCAATCTCGACGGGACCGGCAAGGCCGACGTCTCCACCGGCGTCGGCTTCTACGACCACATGCTCGACCAGCTCGGCCGGCACGGCCTCTTCGACCTGTCGGTCAAGACGGAGGGCGATCTGCACATCGACAGCCACCACACCATCGAGGACACCTCGCTGGCGCTGGGTGCCGCGTTCAAGCAGGCCCTCGGCGACAAGAGCGGCATCGTGCGCTTCGCCAACGCGTCCGTGCCGCTCGATGAGTCGCTGGCCCAGGTGACCGTCGACCTGTCGGGCCGTCCGTACCTCGTGCACAGCGAGCCCGAGGGCATGGCGCCGATGATCGGCGAGTACGACACGACGATGACGCGGCACATCCTGGAGTCCTTCGTGGCGCAGGCGCAGGTCGCGCTGCACGTCCACGTGCCGTACGGGCGCAACGCGCACCACATCGTGGAGTGCCAGTTCAAGGCCCTCGCCCGCGCGCTGCGTCAGGCCAGCGAGATCGACCCGCGGCAGAGCGGAATCCCCTCGACGAAGGGCGCGCTGTGACGGGCCTGTCGGCGCTGCTGATCTTCGTCGGGCTCTTCCTGCTCGGCGGGGCGTTCTCCTTCTGGAAGCAGAAGCTGCCGAAGAGCGTCGTCGCCGTGCTCGGCGCGGCCGCGGCGCTGGCGCTGCTCGCCGGGGTGCTGCGGCTGGAGGTGTGGACGTGAGCGCGCCGGGCGCGGAGCGGAAGAAGACCGTGGTCTTCGACTACGGCTTCGGCAACGTGCGTTCGGCCGAGCGCGCCCTCGTACGGGCGGGCGCGGACGTGGAGATCACCCGCGACTACGAGACCGCCATGACCGCCGACGGGCTGATGGTGCCGGGCGTCGGCGCCTTCGCCGCGTGCATGGAGGGCCTGCTGGCCGCGCGCGGCGACTGGGTCGTCGAGCGGCGGCTCGCGGGCGGCCGCCCGGTGCTGGGCGTCTGCGTGGGCATGCAGATCCTCTTCTCACGCGGCATCGAGCACGGTGTCGAGGCCGAGGGCCTGGACGAATGGCCGGGCACGGTGGGGCCGTTGAAGGCGGACGCCGACCACGCCGTACCGCACATGGGGTGGAACACGGTGACGCCCGCGGAGGATTCGCGCCTCTTCGAAGGGCTGTCCGCGGACGACCGCTACTACTTCGTCCACTCCTACGCCGTCCACGACTGGGAACTGACGGTCACGAACCCGGCGATGGCTCCGCCGAAGGTCAGCTGGGCGGAGCACGGCGCGCCCTTCGTGGCCGCCGTCGAGAACGGGCCGCTGTGGGCGACCCAGTTCCACCCCGAGAAGTCCGGCGACGCCGGTGCCCGGCTGCTGTCCAACTGGGTCGCGTCGCTGTGAACCCGCGTACGTACGCAACCGAGACCGGAGCCCGACGCCCGAACACCGCCTGAACGCCCGTCACACCGCACGACACAAGCCGGGAGAGTCCGTGTCCACGCCTTCAACCACCCCGTCCGGCGCCGCCGGCCCGTCCGCGCACACGCTGGAGCTGCTTCCCGCCGTGGACGTGCGCGACGGACAGGCCGTACGCCTCGTGCACGGCGAGTCCGGATCGGAGACCGCATACGGAGACCCCCTGGAGGCGGCTCTCAACTGGCAGCGCTCCGGCGCCCGTTGGCTGCACCTGGTGGACCTCGACGCCGCCTTCGGCACGGGCGACAACCGCGACCGCATCGCCCGGGTCGCCGGCGCGATGGACATCGACGTCGAGCTGTCGGGCGGCATCCGCGACGACGAGAGCCTCGCCGCCGCCCTCGCCACGGGCTGCCGCCGCGTCAATCTGGGCACCGCTGCGCTGGAGACCCCCGAGTGGGTCGCCAAGGTCATCGCCGAGCACGGCGACCGGATCGCGGTGGGCCTGGACGTACGGGGCACGACGCTGCGCGGACGCGGCTGGACGCGGGACGGCGGCGACCTCTACGAGACGCTCGCCCGGCTCGACTCCGAGGGCTGCGCACGCTACGTCGTGACCGACATCAACAAGGACGGCACCCTCAAGGGCCCCAACCTCGAACTGCTGCGCAACGTCTGCTCCGTCACGGACCGCCCCGTCGTAGCGTCCGGCGGGGTCTCCTCCCTCGACGATCTGCGGGCGATCGCCACCCTCGTACCCGAAGGCGTCGAGGGCGCGATCGTGGGGAAGGCCCTCTACGCCGAGGCGTTCACACTTGAAGAGGCTCTGGAGGCCGTGTCGTCATGACCCCGTCCGAACGGCGTGACCCCGAAGTGGAGCGAGAGCGCGAAGTGGAGCGGGACCGCGAAGTGGAGCGGGACCGCTCCGGAAGCGGCTGGGAAGAGGCGATCGGCTTCGCGCGGGCCGTCGCGGCGGGCGACCGGGTGCTGGTGTCGGGGACGATGCCGCTCGCGGACGGCAAGCTGCTGGGTGAGGGCTCCCCGTACGAGCAGACCAGGGCGGCCTTCCGCAAGGCGCTGGAGGCGCTCGAACCCTTCGGCCTCGGCGCGGAGTCCGTGATCCGTACGCGGATGTACCTCACGCACGCGCGGGACGTCGACGACGTCGGGCGCGCGCACCGCGAGATCTTCGGCGACGTCGCTCCGGCGTCCACCGTCGTGGTCGTCTCCGGCTTCGTCGACTCCAGGGTCCTGGTGGAGGTCGAGCTGGAGGCCTTCCGCGGGAGCCGCTCGTAACACCGCGCCGGCCGTAACACCGCGCCGCCCGTAACACCGCGCCGGCCGAGGGAGCCGCCGGTTCCGCTCCCCTCCCGCCGTCGCACCGCCTCAGCAAGGAGTCAGCACAGCATGTCCGTGGCCGTACGAGTCATTCCCTGCCTGGACGTGGACGCCGGACGCGTCGTCAAGGGCGTCAACTTCAAGAACCTGCGGGACGCGGGCGACCCGGTCGAGATGGCGAAGATCTACGACGAGGAGGGCGCCGACGAGCTGACCTTCCTCGACATCACCGCCTCCTCCTCCGACCGGGAGACGACGTACGACGTGGTGCGGCGCACCGCTGAGCAGGTCTTCATCCCGCTGACGGTCGGCGGCGGCGTACGCAGCGGCGACGACGTCGACAGGCTGCTGCGCGCGGGCGCGGACAAGGTCGGCGTGAACACCGCGGCCATCGCACGGCCCGAGCTGATCCGGGAGATCGCCGAACGGTTCGGCAGCCAGGTGCTGGTGCTGTCGGTGGACGCGAGGCGCTGCGGCGAAGAGACCGCCACCGCCTCCGGGTTCGAGGTCACCACGCACGGCGGACGGCGCGGCACGGGCATCGACGCCGTCGAATGGGCGCAGCGGGCAGCGGAGTTGGGCGCCGGGGAGATCCTGCTGAACTCGATGGACGCGGACGGGACGAAGGACGGCTACGACACGGAGATGATCGAAGCCGTGGGCAGGCACGTGTCCGTACCCGTGATCGCGTCCGGCGGGGCGGGCCGCCTTGAGCACTTCCCGGCGGCGGTCGTCGCGGGCGCCGACGCGGTGCTGGCCGCGTCCGTCTTCCACTTCGGCGATCTGCGCATCGGCCAGGTCAAGGACGCGCTGCGTGAGGCGGGTGCGCCCGTGCGTTGAGGGCGCGGGCGTGGAGGGCGCGTCCGCCGAGGCCGCGGGCGGAGCCGCCGAAGTCACGGGCGGGACCCGTGAGTTCGGACGGGGCTCGTGACCTCGGGCTGGACCCGTGAGAGCGCGGACGCCCGCCCGTGCTGCCGTCCACGGACGCGGCGGGAGGGCCGCCGGGTCACCCGGCGCGGCGCCCCAGTGCGGACCAGCGGCGGCGATGCGCGGCAGGCCCGGCCGCGGGTCGTTCCGTCTCCGGCGGCGCCGCAGCGGCGGACGGCGCTCCGGAAGCCGCCGGTGTACCGCTGCCCATGGCCGTACCGGTGCCCGTACCGGTCCGTCGTGCTGTGGCGGCCGGCAGGCCGACGTACCGGCGGAGCGGCGCGTGCGTTCCCGTGGGCGGCTTGCGCGCTTAGGGTGCCGCGTATGAGCAGGGTGAACGACGTAGGCGGGCAGACGGGCTTCGGCGCCGTCGTGCCCGAGGAGAACGAACCGGTCTTCCACGCCGACTGGGAGGCTCGGGTCTATGCGCTCAACATCGCCCTGGTGCGGCGGGGCGCCTACACGCTCGACGAGTTCCGCGACGCCATCGAACGCATGCCTCCGCAGGCGTACTTGGCCGCCTCGTACTACGAGCGCTGGCTCCACGCGATCGAGGAGCTCACGGCGCGGCCGTACGGCGGCGGGGAACGCGGCAAGGGCGGCGGCGGTGAGTGAGGGCGCAGCCCCGGTGCGCTTCGCGCCCGGCGACCGGGTACGCACCCGCGCCGCCGACCCCGACGGGCATACGCGCCTGCCGCGGTACGCACGCGGACGCACGGGAAGGATCGTCGCCCTCACCGGGTCCTGGCCGCTCGCCGACGAAGTGGTCCGCCGGCGCGCCGAACCGGGCGCCGGACCGGGTGTCGGGCCGGGTGCCGGGCCGCCCGAAGAACCCGTCTACGTCGTGGCGTTCGACGCCCGCGAGCTGTGGGGCGAGGGCGCGCACGAGGTGACGCTGGAGCTGTGGCAGTCGTATCTGGAGCCGTACGGGCGGGACACGCAGAGCCAAGGGCAGGACGGAGAGGCCGCATCATGAGCGGAACGCACACCGGCAACCCGGTCGCGGCGCGGGTGCGCCGCCTGGAGGAGCGCCTCGTCGCGGACGGGCGCGTGACCGACGGCGAGCTGGACGCCGTGCTCGCCGCGGTCCTGGACGGCGCTTCGCCGCTCAACGGGGCACGGGTCGTGGCCCGCGCGTGGAGCGACGCCGGCTTCCGCGAGCGGCTGCTGGCCGACGCCAACGCCGCCCTGCCCGAGGTCGGTCTCTCCATGGCCGGCGGGTTGCAGGAGCAGCGGCTGATGGTCGTCGCCAACACCCCGGAGCGGCACAACGTGCTCGTGTGCACGCTGTGTTCGTGCTATCCGGTGGCGCTGCTCGGTCCCTCGCCGTCGTGGTACAAGAGCGAGGCCTATCGTTCGCGCGTTGTACGTGAACCTCGCGCGGTGCTCGCCGAGTTCGGCCTCGACATCCCGGACGGGCAGGAGATCACCGTCTGGGACTCCAGCGCGGAGAGCCGTTACATGGTGCTGCCCCGGCGGCCCCCGGGCACCGAGGAGCTGACCGAGGACCAGCTGGCTCAGCTGGTGACCCGGGAAGGACTCATCGGCACGGCCGCCCTCTGAGCTCCTGCCCTCTGAACTCCTGCTCTCCGAACTCCCGTACGCACATGGGCGGTTCGCCGGGGGACGGGGGCGGGCCGGGCCCGCATGTCAGCCGCAGACGTCCGTCATCCACTTCTCGCCGTCTCCGAGCCCCAGCTTCTCCCGCTCGACGTCCTGCACCCGCTGGATGTCCTCCAGCAGGTCGTGCGGATCGCGGGCCGGGCGCGTGAGGAAACGCAGCGCCGTCTCGTAGAAGGCGTCCCGCACGGCGGGAGGCATGGTGTCCGAGGCGTCCAGGCAGCGCACCGAGTCCTGGTCGGTGAGGCGGGCCGAGATGCTCCGGGACACGGCGTCCTCGTAACTGCGGTCGTCGACACCGGAGTTGGCGGAGAAGGAGTGGACGGGCGGCTCGTTGGTCCTGACCCAGCGCTGCTGGACCGCGGCCGAGGCGAGGTACGCCATCAGCTTCCTGGAGGCGGGCGTGCTGGTGAACATCGCCGCGAAGTCCGCGCTCACCTCGTGCCGTTGCTGCTGGCCCTTCCCGTAGGGCCCGCCGGGCAGCAGCCCGGACGACCGGACGAAGCGGGCGTCGGCGGCGTGCTTCCTGCCGTAGAAGGTGCGGGCGAAGGAGCCCTGGTGCTCCAGCGAGCACTCCGGTGCGCGCTTTTCGCCCCGCGCGCCCAGCGGCTTCTTGCCGCCGCCGAACAGCAGCCCCGACGAGCCGGGTTCGCCGCGGTGGTCGTTGGACAGGGCGCGCTCGGCGGCCGGGTACCTGTCCTTCGGGCCGCGCTCCCGGGTGAGCATCGCGCCCCAGGTGCGCCACGCGTCGGCGACGGGCCTGCTCGTCCAGGACTGGACGCCGCCCGCCCACTTCTCGTATGTCTCCGTTCCGTGGCCCTGCTGGAGCAGGATGTCCTCGATCCAGTCGGTGCCGGGCCATCCCGAGGCGCCGTCGTCGCCCATGCCGATGCACCAGTCCTCCGCCGGGGGCGTGCCGCCGCGCGGCGGCTCATCCTCGCGGTACCAGACGATGCTCTTCAGATCCGCCTTCACCGGGACCATGTAGTTCTGCCGTGTGCGGCTGACGCGGGGCTGCCACGGCTCGCCGTACTGCGACGGCTCGTACAGGCCGTCCAGCGGCTGGAGTTCGCCCTCCCGTACGTAGTCGGCGAGCTCGCCGGGGCTCGCCATCACCGCGATGTCCGGCGGGCTGCCCGACTTCACCTGCGACAGGAGGACCTCGCGCTGCGCCGCGGTGCCCTGGTAGACGTAGTCGACGCCCGACTTGTCGAGCAGCGCGCGGAAGGCGTCCTCCTGTCCGGCGGTCCACGTGCCCAGCACGGTGACGGGACGGTCCTCGGCCTCGGTCCCGGTGCCGCCGCCCGAGCACGCGGCGGCGGTCAGCGCCAGCAGGACCAGGGCGACCGCGGGCCGCGTCACGCGCGGGCGCCGTGCCGCGACGCCGCGACTGCCCGCGGTGCGGCGGCTCGCGGTCCGGCGGGCGGCTGCGGCTGTAAGGCGGATCACGGTGCGGCCCTCTCGTAGTCTGCGTACACCCGCCAGCCCAGGCCCACCAGGGGAAGCGTCACGAGCACGCCGCATCCGCCCGCGATCCACGGAAGGCGTCCCGCGGCGGGATCGGTCGTCTCCATCGAGGCGCGCACCGACTTGCCTGCGGCGGTGAGATCCGGCTGGGACGCCCTGTCCTTCATGGCGGTCAACTCACCGCGCGCACGGTCGAGTTGATGCTGCGTGCCGACCGTCCACCAGAGCGGCAGCACGGCCAGCAGCACGGTCAGCACGAAGCCCGCCAGCAGCCAGCCGTTGAACACGCGCCCGCAGCGGCGACGCAGGGTCAGCCACGCGGAGACCAGCACCGTCGCGAGGAGCAGCAGGCTGACCTCGGTCAGCACCCAGCCGGCGGTCTGTGTGGCGCCGAAGGAGGTGCGTGCCCGCATCGTCGCGATCTGCTTGTCCTGGAGCCGGCCGAGGCGGGGGAGGATGCCTACCGGCGGGCGCCCGAGGATCGAGTCGGCCTCGTCGAGCTTCTGGTTCCGCATCAGGCGGTCGTCGGCGTATCTGCCGGTCGCCTGGCCCACCGAGTCGTCGTAGACGGTGAGCAGCCCGTTGACCGCCTCCAGCGTGCCCCGCCCCTCGTCGCCCTCCAACTGCCGTTCCGCGACCCGCGACAGGCTCTGATCGGCGGCGGAGAGCTGTGTGCGGTACTCCTCGCCCGCTCCGGCCACGTCGGTCAGTCTTCTCCGCACGCTCGCCTCCGCGGCACCCTGCGCCTCCTTCAGCGCTGCCCGTGCCGCCGCTATCTCCTGGATGGCGGGCGCCATGTCGTCGCGGACCCGGTCCGGGGTGCGGTGCACCTCGTGGTACGACACGAGCAGCGCGCACGTGCTGACGGCGCAGAGCACCAGCAGAACGGACAGATGTGTCAGCAGCAGCCGCTGGGTCGGCTCCTCCCGTAGACGGCGCCGTACGTGCAGCGCCCGCAGTGTCCGCCGTAGGAAGCTCACAGGGCCGCTCCGCACCTGATGCAGTAACTGGACTGCGGCGTACGGGACTTCGAACCGCACTCGCAGGTGACCACGCTCGTGCCGGTCATGCCGGAGGGGGTCCTGTCGTGGCGGGTCGTGCCGGGGCGGCCGGTGCCTTCGGACCGTTCGCGATCCGTACGGCCCGCCACGTCCGACGAGGACGGTCCGTCCGGGTCCCGGTCCCGGTCCCGGTCCGGGTCCGGGCCCGCCGCGGCGCCCGCCTCCGTGGCCGGGTCCGGGTCCCCGGCGTCCTGCCGCTTGAGGAGCGCGCTGGTGTGTCCGCGCAGCTCGGCCTGGTTCAGGGAAAGCCGGTCCACGCCCGGCCGCACCTTCAACTTCCCTTTCGCCGCGTCGAATACGTCGGCGAGGCTGCGCACGTCGTTCATGAACTCGCTGTCGCCGAGTTCGTGCGCGAGCCGCGTGGCGGCGCCGAGATGGGCCTCCGCCGCCAGGACGTCCCCTCTGCCGAGCGCCTTGCAGCCCTCAGTGAACTCATAGACGAGCTTGGTCCGTTGGCCGATGGCCGAGACCGGGCCTCCGGCCCAGGGCTGTGTGACGACCCCGGCGGCGCTGCCCCGTACGGCGGACCACCGCACGAGCAGCGGCGCGTGTGCGGAACCCAGCGTCACCGCGGCCAGTTGCAGGTCCTCCTTCAGCGGATCGCCCGACGGCCCGGCCTCCAGGGTCA
Organism: Streptomyces sp. HNM0575; assembly: GCF_012726265.1. Classification (GTDB taxonomy): domain Bacteria; phylum Actinomycetota; class Actinomycetes; order Streptomycetales; family Streptomycetaceae; genus Streptomyces. The sequence goes on from NZ_JAASAG010000007.1 coordinate 199,789, forward strand.
GTTCGTAGGTACGCGGCTCGCCGGCGCGCCACATCCGGGTCGTGAAGGCGCGCCTCACGGGCCCCGACTGCTGCTGTTCCGCAGGCCGTTCCGGACGGACGGCCGCCTCCGTCAGGGGTCTGGGCCGCGGGCTGACCTGACGGATGTGCGTGAGCTCCACGCCCGCGCGCAGGGCCACTTCGAGCGTCGCCACCGGCATCCTCGTGCGCAGCAGCCGGTCCACCGTCTTCGTCAGCAGCGCCGCGGCCTCCGCGCCGTTGCGCACGTATTCGACGTCGCCGTGCAGCCGTTCGGTGATCCCGGCCAGTACCTCGGGACGCCAGCCGTCGCCGACGCCGAGCATCCCGCACGTGAACAGGCCTTCGCAGGCGTCGAGTTCGGCCTCCAGCTCTGGTGTGCGGGCCGACCTGCCGTCCGTGACGATCAGCAGGTGCCGCAGCCGCACACCGGGCGCGTCCTGGGCGAACATGGTCCGCGCCTGGGCCAGCCAGTCAGCGCACGCGGGGCCCTCGCGCCCGCCCAGACCCATCAGCCGGGCGTTGAGATGCATCCACTGGGCGGTGGCCTGAGCACGACGGCGCTGCCACAAGTCGGCGGTCTCCCACTCCGGTTCACGCGGGCTGCCGTCGGCGCCGGTGCGCTCTTCGAGCAGTGCGAAGCGCACACCGTCGGGCAGTGCGTCGATGGCCGCGGTCAGCGCCTCGCGAGTGGCTTCGAGACGCTCCGGGGCGAAGTCGACGGCGATGAGGAGCCCGAGACTGCCGGGCGGCAGGCGCCCGTCGTCGCTGCCACCGTCGCCGCCGCCGTCCTCGCCGCTGCCGCGCTCGCCTCCCTCGTCCGAGCCGCCCCTGTCGCCGTCCGCGGTCGTGCCCGCGGCACCCCGTGGTTCGACGGAGTGGGCGTGGACGATCGTCTTGATCTCCTGGCGGCCGCCCACCGCGTGCCGCCGCTGCCGCTGCGGATAGAGGCGGAAGTCCAGCGCGCGCTCCGCGGGGACCTCCGTGCCCTCGGCGTCTTCCGTGCCGTGCGCGCCCTCGGCGTCGTCCGTGCCGTCCGAGTCCTCTGTGCCTTCGGTGCCCGTGTGGCGGGCGCTGATCACCGTGATCATCCCCTCGCGGTGGTTCGTCTTCGTCGTCACAGGAGTCCGCCCGGCCGTCCTCACAGGAAGGTGAGCGGCCGTACGGCGTTGGCCCAGTCGACCAGCCGCTCACGGTCGGCCGGACTGGAGGAGCGCCAGGCCATCTCGCGGTAGCACTCCGCGAGCCTGAACCGGGCGACACGTACAGGTGTGTTCTGCGGCTCGCGCATCACCAGCGGCCGCAGCGCGTCCGCGGCGGCACGGAGCCGGCCGCGTACCGAGGTCCGTGCCACGCCCGTACGGGAGGAGCCGTCCGTCTCCGCCTCCTCGCCCGGCACCTCCCTGGAGCGCCACGCCGGCGGATCGCCCAGCAGCTCCTCGTAGTGCGGGCCCTCGCCCGGGAGTTCCGCTCCCGGCCAGCCCTCCGCTTCGGCGGTGTACAGCGTGTCCAAAGCCCATCCCAGCAGCTCCGCACGCAGCCGCAGCCGCGCGTCTCCCGGCGGCACCGGGCCGGGGAAGGGCGAACGGTCGCTGAACGCCTCGTTCAGGCGGACCCGTGCGTCGCGCAGGCCCTCCAGCGTCGGAAGCACATGCCCGTCCGGCTCCCCGGCCGTCTCCAGCCTCGCGCCCTGCACGCGCAGCGCGGCGATACGGGCGGCGGCGTGGTCCCGGGCCTCCTCCGGCACGCCGTCCAGGATGGCGACCGCCTCGGCCCTGCGGCCACGGGCGAGCGCGAGCCGTGCCAGACCGAACGCCGCGCTGCCGTGGGAGGGGTTGCGCCGCAGCACCGCTTCGTACAGCTCCCCGGCGCTCGGGGCCGGCTCGCCGCCGTACGCCTGGAGCCGTTCGGTGCAGTACGCCAGGGCCAGCTTGGGCGCGTACTCCCCGGGCATCGCCTTCATCACCCGGGTGAACGCGTCCCGCGCCGCGGCCAGTTGGGCCCGGGTCCCGTCCCGGCCCGCCCGGCCGCCCCCGTCCCGGCCCGCCAAGTCGCCCCCGACGTCCCCGATGTCCCCGCCCCGGCCCACCAAGTCGCCCCCGACGTCCCCGCCCCGGCTCCCGTCCCGGCCCTCGTCCCGGCCCTCCTCACGGTCACTGGAACCGCCGTACGCCGCCCGCGCATGTGCGCCGTCGGCGCGGGCGAGGGCGAGGGCGAGCAGCCCGCGGTGCCAGGCGATCCTCCAGCAGCGCGACTCCGCGTCGGGGCCCAGCAGTTCGGCCGCCGTCGCCAGCTCGCGGGCCGCCGCCTCGTGACGCCCGCCGCGGCCCTGGCCGAGGAGCCGGCGGAGGTTGTGGAAGCAGACCTCGGCGGACGGCTGCTCGGTCCGTATCAGCTGCTCGGGACTGTACGAGGCCAGCCCGAAGCGCCACGCCTGCGGATCGTCCCGGTGGGGCAGCGGTACGGGAAGCCCGAGCGCGACCGTGAGCGCCGACGGCACCGCCGGGTCCAGCGGCGGGGACACCGGCGGTGCCGTGCGCGGCGGCGCGGGGCGGCGCAGCCAGTGGCCGGCCGTGGCGATGCTGCCCAGCTCGTGACCGAGGAGGCCCGGGGACGCCTGGAAGTAGCGGGACGGCTCGGGCCGGTCCCGTGCCCCTCGCAGCGCACGGATCTCCCGCAGCACGCCCCGCAGTTGACCCGCCATCTCCCGCGCGGAGGAGAAGCGCAGCTCGGGCCGCGGATCCGTGGCGCGCTCCAGCACACGACGGAAGGAGTAGCCGCCGATGCCGGGCACGTCGCTGACCGCGTATGCGGCGACCTCCTCCAGCGTCCGGCCGACGGTGTGCAGATCGTGGGCGACGGTCGGGCCGGTCCGCCGCACTTCCGGCGCCGCGTACTGCCTGGTGATCACCATGTGGGAGTCCGGATCCGTCTCGGGACGGACCCCGCCCAGATCGATGATCTTCACGTGGTCCTCGAAGTGGATGACGTTGGACGGCTTCATGTCCACGTAGAACAGCCGCGGATCGTGGTCGTGCAGATGGGAGAGCGCGTCGAGGATGAGGCAGCCGTAGGTGACGACGTGCTCGATGTCGAGAGGCTCGCCGTCGCCCAGGGGAAGGTCGCCGAGCCGGGTGCGGTCCACGATGTCCTGGAGGGTGTTGCTGCCCACGTACTCCATGACGATGTAGTGGGTGGGCGCCTCCGCCTCCGCCTCCGCCTCCGCTCCCGGTTGCGGTCGCCCCTGCGCCGGCTGGTGCCGTACGTAGTCGAGGATGCCGACGATGCCCGGGTGGTTCAGGGCGATCAGATAGCGGCGCTCCTTCTCCGCGAGCCGCGCGAGCCGTTCGTCGTGCCGGTTCAGCAGCCCCTTGACCGCGACCCGGTTGGGCGGGAGATGGGTGTCGTCGGCGAGGTACACCCAGCCCTGTCCGCCGCGCGCGAGCACGCCCCGCACCCCGTACCGTCCGTTGAGCAACTCCTCCTGCCGCAGCTGCGGTACGAACGAGAAGGGGACACCGCACACCGGGCAGTAACCCTCGTCCGGCACCGGGTCCTCCGCGACCAGCGGGGGCGCGATCGGGGCCCCGCACTCCTCGTTGCCGCACACGCGGCTGCCGGCCGAGACCGGCCCGCCGCCCCCCAGGACCACCTTGTCGGCGGCGGTGTGGGTCAGGGTCGGAAGCGTGAGCAGGCCCGTGGTCCGCGGGGGTTCCGTGCGCGGCGGCAGCGGCCGTGCGTCCCGGCTGCGTCCGCATGTGTCGCAGTAGCCGGTCGGCAGTACCGAGCCCGTGCAGGCGAGCCCGGAGAACCGGGGGTGCGGGCAGGGAGCCGCGGCGGCCGCACGCGTCATCGTCCTCTCACTCCGTTCCGTGTCCGGCGATGTCCGCGTACAGCTCGCGGACCAGCGTGCGCAGCCCGAGATGCTGCTGGTCGGGGTCCGGGACCTGTCCGGTCCCGGCGAGGCGCAGCGCACGTGCCGTGACGACCTCGGGCGCGGGTGTGCCGTACGGCGACGGGCGGTGGCGCGCGCCGTGTTCGAGCTCGCGGAGCGTGTCGAGGAGTTCGCCGGCGGTCTTGCGCAGTTCGGGGTTCTGAAGCCTCGTCAGGAGCTGCCGCCATACGCCGCCGTCGTCGTGCCGGCAGACCACGCACACGCGGCATCCGGTCCGCCGCAGCCGGCGGAGGACGTTGATGCTCTCGTACGGCTCGGCGGCGAGATCGAGCCCGTACACGCCGATCGTGGGCGACAGCCGTGCCAGCCGGGACAGTCCGCTGCTCCTCGCGGCGTCGTCCACGGGATCGTGGGAGGTGCTCGACAGGCCGGGCGGTGAGCCGTGCTCCTCGGTCAGCCACTCCAGCAGCGCCCGGCCGTGGCGACCCGGCAGCCCGAGTCTGGAGGCGATCTCTCCGGCGAGCCGGCCGGCGCCCAGGCCGGTGGCGTCGAGCGCGACGTCCGTGCTCTCCAGGAACTGCCGTACGCGGGCCTCGCGTTGCCCGACGCCGCCCGTGGCGACCAGCAGCACGCCAGGGCGGGGAAGCGTCGCGTCGGCGGTCAGCCAGCGCTCCAGGCGCCGTTCGAGACGGGAGCCCGAGGAGCCCGGCGCCGGGGGTCTCTCCCGGGGCGCGGACAGGCTCGCGTCGTGTGCGCGCACGCCCGCGGGCAGGCCCCGCAGCTGCGGAAGGAGATCGACGATCCGCTCCACGGGGATCATGTACGAGCGGTGTAACTCCTGTTGGACGCCGCTGCCTTCGGGATCGCCGTAGCGGCTGACGATCATCCCCAGCACCGCGCCGCCCTCCGCCGCGCCGTCGCCGTCCGGGCCCGAGTCGTCGATCACCGCCGCTCCGCTGAACCCGGGGCGCACCGAGTCGCCGCCGTCCAGCGGATGCAGTTCGAGCAGCCCCTGCGAGGGTCCCGCCACCTGCGCGTGCAGCCAGAGGCCTCTGTCCCGGTACTCCGGATAGCCGCCGATCCACACCTTCCGCCCCGGATAGGGGGTGGCCAGGCTCAGCCGGGCCGGGCGGGCGTGCTCCGGGGTGCGGTCGAGCGCCAGCAGGACGATGTCGCGGTCCTGACCGCCGGGGCCCCGCGGCTGCCCGCCCTCCGCGGGGCGCGCCGGTACGGGCGGGACGCTGCCGCCGCCCGGCACGTACTCGTACTCGGGGAACTCGACCTGTACGACGGCGTCTTGGTGCGGCAGCACATGGGCGGACGTGAGCGCCAGGTCCCTGCCGACGAGGATCCCGGCCCCGCGGATCACGGTGCGGGGCGCGTCCTCGCTCTCCCCGGTGCGGGGCGCGTCCTCGCTCTCCGCCCTGATCCGCAGGCGCCAGCTCGCCCAGGGTGACCGGGGCGATGCGTTGTGTTCGTCCCCCATGCCGCGCGAGGATACGTCGGACATCGCCCGCCGAACCAGACTTCTGCCGGACGGGCTGCCATGCGGGTCTCAAGTCAGCGGGGAGAGGGACGAGTTGGGCGACGGGAACGGGGCGGACGGTTCGGCGCACGGATCGGGCGACGCCGATCCGGTGCCGCTGGCCGACGCCATCGACGTGGTGCGCAAAGAGCTCACGGAGGCTCAGGAGCGGGCCACGGGAAGCGCGTGGCGGTTCGCGGTGGAGAAGGTGACGCTGGAGTTCGCCGTGCAGCTGCGCAAGCAGGGGGACGCGGGCGCCGGGCTGCGGCTCGGCGTCGTACAGGCGAGGGCGGGCGGCTCGTACGGCAGGGACGACACGCACCGCATCCAGGTCGAGCTGAAGCCGCAGGCGACGGGGGAGGGCGAGCGGGGCGAACAGCTCGTGGCCCGCGGCGGATCCGGCTCGGGCACCGGCTCCGGTTTGGGCACGGGCGACGGCTCGGACTCGCGCTCCGGTTCAGGCACCGGCACCGGCACCGGTACGGACTCACGCTCCAGCTCGGGCCGGGCCCCGATGCCGGGCGCGGACTGAACGACGACCGGGCCTGGGCCGGACCCGGCCGGGGGCCCGAACCGAGGCCGGGCCCCAACCGCGGCCGGGCCTGGACCGCGGCATGTCTGCCGCGGCACGTCACAGGGGCGCCCGCGTGTACGAGCGCCCCTGTTGACGGCCGTGTGCCGTCAACCGCCGCTCGCCTGGCGGCAGTCGAGAGTCGTCGTCAGAGCCCCAGCTCCGCGTCGTGCGCCCGTGCCACGGCCTCCTTCTCGCCCTCCTCCTCGACCTTCGCCGCACGCTGCCGCCCCGAGACGTACAGCACCAGCTCGTTGGGCTCGCCGCTGACCGTGACGACCGGTGTGCCCTTGCGGGCCACGGCGGTCTGGCCGTCGGGGCGGCGGAGCACCAGCCCGACGGGGGACTTGCGGCCGAAGACGCGTGCCATGCTCTCCAGTCGCTTCCACAGCGCGTCCTGGAAGACGGAGTCGAGTTCGCGCGGCGTCCAGTCGGGCGCGGCGCGGCGCACGTCCTCGGCGTGCACATAGAACTCGACGGTGTTCGCGGCCTCGTCGACCTGCTTCAGCGCATACGGGGACATCCGCGGCGGGCCGGTGCGGATGAGCTGGATCAGCTCCTCGTAGGGCTTGGAGGTGAATTCGGCCTGCACGCGCTCCAGTCGCGGGGCGAGCGCCTTGAGCAGTATCCCGCCGGCCGCGTCGGCGCGGCGCTCGCGCACCACGACGTGCGCGGCGAGGTCGCGGGTCTTCCAGCTCTCGCACAGGGTCGGGGCCTCCGGTCCGCTGCTCTCCAGCAGATCCGCCAGGATGAGACGTTCACGCTTGGCATGGGTGGACATGGGGCCAAGGGTACGGCGGCGGGGCCGCCGCGGCGCCGATTCGCCGCGTGTGCGGGCCTTGTTGGGGCCCGTGTGCGGTTCGCCCGTGCGGTCCGCGTGCGGTTCGCCCGTGCGGTCCGCGTGTGGTTCGCGTGCGGCTCGCGGCGCTCAGGCGGGCGGACCGGTGCCGCGGGATGCGCGGTCGCGGTCGAAGAACTCCTCGGCCGCCGTCATGAACGCACGGGTCACCGAGTACGTACGGCGCTCACGCAGGCACACCGCGAACGCCTCCGTGAAGATGTCGGCGTCGAGGATGCGCAGCATGCGGGTCCGGCGGTCCGGCACGTACTCGATGTCGGTGGTGATGCCGACGCCGAACCCCGCGAGCACCGCCTCCCGCACGCCCTCCCGGCACACCTCCAGGGTCACCCGCGGGACGACGCCGCGTTCCTGGAGCGCCTGCTCCAGGGTGAGCCGGCAGGTTGAGCCCTTCTCGCGCAACACCAGTGCGGCGCCGTCGAGTTCGGCGAGCCCTACGCCGTCGCGCCCGGCCCACGGATGGTCGTCGCGGCAGAAGAGGACCACGTCCTGCCTGCTGTACGGCAGCGCGTGCAGCCGGCTGTCCAGGGTGGTCTGGCCGACGATGCCGACGTCGATCTCCTGCTCGGTGAGTCTGCGTATGACCGTGGCGGAGTTGTCCAGTTGGAGGGTGAGGGTGACGCCGGGGTGCGCCCGGTTGAAGGCGGACAGCAGCCGCATCACGAAGTACGGCGCCACGCCGCCCACCCGGAGTCCGCCACGCAGCGTGCTGCCCGCCGAGTTGAGCAGCTCCACCGCCTCGCCCTCCAGCGCGAACAGCTGCCTCGTGATGCTGTACAGGGACTCGCCGAGGTCGGTGAGGCGGACGCTGCGCGGCGTGCGGCGCACCAGTTCCACGCCGTAGTGCGCTTCGAGCTGGCGCAGCTGGACCGTCACCGTCGGCTGGCTGACGTGCAGCAGCGAGGCCGCCGCCGTGATGCTCCCGGCGACGGCCACGGCGTGGAAGGAGCGGAGCTGGTTGAAGCTCACATACGGAAGGCCGTTGGCGTTGGGAGGCGCGGGCGGCGATGCGGCCGCCTGCCCGGCGGACTGTCTGCCGGAATTCCCGCCGGCCTGGCCGCCGTACCGCCCGTCGGCCGGCAGCGCGGCCTGCCGGAGGGCACCGCCGGAGGCGGCGGGAACCGTGGCGGGTACGGAGCCGGACTCGGACATCAGCTCCGTCACCCCTACTCCGAGACGCGGGCCCAGACCTTTCCATCGTCGACCCGCGCCGGATACACGCGCAAGGGCCGCGTAAGCGGCGGGCCCATGGCCTTGCCCGTCGGCACGTGGAACACGCCCTGGTGGCGCGGGCATTCGACGGTGTCGTCCTGTACGTAGCCCTCGGACAGCGACGCCTCCTGGTGTGTGCAGCAGTCGTCGGTGACGTAGTAGTCGCCGCCGATGTTGAAGACGGCGTACGCGTGACCGCTGACGGTCACGCACACGACGTCGTCCTCCTCCACCTCGGAGGCCTCGGTCAGGGCGTACCAGCCCTCACCGCGCTCTCCGTCCCCGCTCTCTCCGCCCCGGTTCCCTCCGGCTTGCGCCTCGGAGCCCGCTCCGGTGCCGCTCATCGCTCTCCTCCTGGCCGTTCGCCCGTTCCCGCCCGTGCCGCCGGGCCGTTCAGTCGCTGCCGCCGGCGCCGCTGACGACGCTCGGCTCCGGGTCGCTGTAGCGGTCGACCAGGGCGTGGTGGCGGCCCATGGCCGGCGCGAGGTCGTCGTACAGCTGTGACCACAGTTCGAAGAAGTCGGCGTACATGGCGTGGAGTTCGGGGTCGGGCTCGACCACGCCGCGGATCGGGGCGAGGTCCTTCATCGGCTCGCGCATGTCCTCGTACAGCCCGGTGCCGGAGGCGGCGATCACGGCGTCGCCGAGCGGCGCGGCCTCGTCCACGTCGGGGATGAGCAGCCGGCGGTTGGTGACGTTCGCGGTGATCTGGTTCCACAGCGCGCTCTTCGTCGGGCCGCCGTTCAGCACGAGTTCGGGGAAGTCGGCGCCGCCGTCCTCGGCGATGCGCACGTTCGAGTAGAGGTCGAAGGCGACGCCCTCGATCAGCGCCCTGATCACGTGGGCGCGGCTCGTGAACGGCTGCATCCCGAAGAAGACCCCGCACGCCTTGCCGTTCCAGCGCGGCGAGAGGGAGTTGCCGAGGTACGGCAGGTACATCAGGCCGTCCGCGCCGGGCGTGATGCGCTCGGCCTGTGCGGTGACGAGGTCGAAGACGTTGCGTCCCATGCGTTCGGCCAGCGCGCTCTCCGGGTCGGCGAACTTGTCACGGAACCACTTCAGCGACGCCCCGGTGAAGGCCATCGGCGCGTCGAAGAGCGTCATCCCGTCCAGTACGTGGGGCCACTTGAGGATGCGGTACTCCTCCGGCAGCTCCTCCCGGGGCACCAGCACACCCAGGTTGGACCCGGTGCCCATCGAGTAGTACGCCTGCCCGTTCACGGTCGCTCCCGCGCCCAGCGCCGCCGCGCCGATGTCGGTGCCGCCGGCCACGACCGCCGTGCCCTCGTGGAGTCCCGTCTCGCGGGCGGCCTGCGGGGTGACCGTGCCGATGACGGTGTCGGAGGGGTGGATGTCCGGATAGATGCCGGGGGAGAGGCCGAGCGCCTCGGTCAGGGAGTGGTCCCAGCGGGAACGGCGGTGCTCGTACGGGTAGAACAGCCCGGCGTCGCCGTGGTTCATCGCGTACTCGCCGGAGAGCCGGAGCGTGCAGTACCCGGCGGGCGAGAGCAGCTTGTGGACCGCGGAGAAGACCTCGGGCTCGTGCTTGCGCAGCCACATCGCCTTGGGCTCGATGAACCAGGGCGCGACGCGGTTGCCGTTGACGGCCTTGATGCGGTCCTCGCCCACCTCCGCGCGTATCTGCTCGCACTCGCCCTCCGAGCGGCTGTCCATCCAGATCATGGCGCGCCGCAGCGGACGTCCGTCGCGGTCGACGGGGAGGGTGACGCCCACGAGGCCCGAGATCGACACCCCCGCCACGTCGGAGGCCGGCCCGGGGTACTGGGCCAGGCAGCGGGTGATGCAGGAGGAGACGGCACGCCAGTAGTCGTCGGGGTCCTGCTCGGCCCACCCGGGGTGCGGGTGGTGCAGCGGGTGCTCCGCGGCGGCGGAGGCCACGACGCGTCCCTCCGCGGTGTCGAGGATGCAGGCCTTGACGTTGGTGGTGCCGATGTCGATGCCGAGCGTGAGGTGTCCGGACAACGGATGCTCCTTTGCATCACGGAGTTCAGGCGGAGAAGCGGACGCCCCGCGGTGGGAGTCCCGCGGGGTGGTGCGAGTGGCCGGTCGTCGGGTCGGGAGAACGGGAGAGGCGGGTCGGGAGGAGCGGGTCCGGGAAGCGGCGCGGCGGCGAGGCCGTGCCGCCGCGCCGCGTGAAGTGCCCGCGCGTGCCGGTGAGTCCGGGTGGCCGGCTCCCTCCCGCCGGCCACCCGGGGCCGCTCAGCCGGTCACCGCAGCGGACGTGCTGGTCGGCACCGTCGACCCGGACCCGTTGCCGAGGTTGCCGACGATGTCGCGGTGCGCCCGGACGTAGCCCTTGCTCACCACGTACTCCCGCTCCTCGGGTGCGCCGGGCAGCGCCCGGTGCAGCCGCCGCAGGTTGTGGAACGGGACGGAGGGCGCGAGGTGGTGCTCCGCATGGAACGGCATGTTCCAGTACAGGAACCGCACCAGCGGATTGGTCAGCGTGGTCCGCGTATTGGTCAGCGGATCCGCCCCCTCCGCCATGCCCGTGTGCTCTGCCATCCGTACGAGACGGAGCGCGGGCTCGGCGACGACCCGCGGCAGCAGCCAGAAGGCCAGCAGCTGCACCCAGGTCCCGGTGACCGCGCAGACGGCGCCCACCAGCACGTACAGGCCGACCATCAGCCGGGCCTCCAGCAGCACGCGGGGACGTACGGACTCCGGCAGGAAGAACCGCTCACGGTCGTTGAAGCGCCCCGTGCAGCTCCGGTACAGAGTCCCGACCACCTTCGGCCAGAATTCCATTCCGAAAACCTCGCCCAGATATCCGGAGACGCCGTCCGGCATGGGCACCTGATCGGGATCGCGCTCGGGGTCCTGTGTGTAGGAATGGTGAGCCGCGTGGCGATAGCGGAAATAAAGCGCGGGCCGCATCATCAGTACGCCGCAGAATGTCGCCACCGCGCTGTTCAGACGACGGGTGCGGAATGCCGTCCCGTGCGTGCACTCATGCATCGGCGCGAAGAGGAAAACAATCACGGTCCCCTGCGCGAACATCGCGGGGATCATCCAGTACGTGCCCCAACTCCACGCGATCAGGCCCGTGGTGACCGCGCCCGTGGCCAGATGCCCGGCCATGTGCCGCAGCGCCGGACCGTTGCGCCGCCGCTGGAGGCCCTTGAGTTCCTTGCGCGGAAGAGGTGGTTTCACGGGCTTCGCCCACGGGTCCGTTTCGCCGGGCACGGGCATCGGTGTCATAGGCCGCACTCCTCCCGTTTTCCATCGCCGGGGTCCACCGCCGAACGATGAGCGTCCTCGCCATACGATGAGCGTCCTCGCCCATACGATGAGTGTCCTCGCCATACGATGAGCGAAAGGGCCCGCGGTGTCGAATAGAAAAATCAAAGAACCGGCATAGATTCGCTCTATGTCCGTTCCGCGGCGGACCGTCCGCAGTGCGGCGCACCGATCCTCCGCGCGGTACGGGCGGCGCACCACCTGCACATACGCCCGCGGTATGCGCGAGAATGGGCCCCATGCCCGCACGATCCTCCGCGACCTCCCTCGACCCCGAGATCGCCGCACGCCTCAAGCGCAACGCGGACGGCCTGTTCCCCGCCGTCGCCCAGCAGTACGACACGGGCGAGGTGCTGATGCTGGGGTGGATGGACGACGAGGCGCTGCACCGGACCCTCACCACCGGCCGCGCCACCTACTTCAGCCGCAGCCGCCAGGAGCACTGGGTCAAGGGCGACACCTCGGGCCACGTACAGCACGTACGGTCCGTCGCCCTCGACTGCGACGGCGACACGGTCCTCGTCAAGGTCGACCAGACCGGCGGCGCCTGCCACACCGGCGACCGCACCTGCTTCGACGCGGACAGGCTGCCGGTCTCCGCCCCGCCCGCGGCCGCGCCCGGTCAGCGCCCGCCGGGCCGCGGCCCGGCGGGCGCTGACGGACAGTAAGGTCACCGAGCATGACGACCCCGGACCTCGACTCATTCCGCACGCTCGCGAAGGACCGCCGCGTCATCCCCGTGACCCGGCGCCTGCTCGTCGACGGCGACACCCCCATCGCGCTCTACCGCAAGCTCGCCGGCGAGCGGCCCGGCACGTTCCTGCTGGAGTCGGCCGAGAACGGACGCACGTGGTCGCGCTACTCCTTCATCGGAGTGCGCAGCGCCGCGACGCTGACCGTGCGCGACGGCGAGGCGCACTGGCTGGGCACGCCGCCCGTGGGAGTGCCCGTCGGCGGCGACCCGCTGAGCGCGCTGCGCGAGACCGTCGAGGCCCTGCACACCCCGCGCGACCTCCACGAGGACACCGATCTGCCGCCCTTCACCGGCGGCATGGTCGGCTATCTCGGATACGACATCGTGCGGCGGCTGGAGAAGGTCGCCGGCGGCAGCGGCGGTGACGGAGACGGCACGGCCGACGATCTGGCGCTGCCCGAGCTGACCATGCTCCTCGCCTCGGACCTGGCCGTGCTCGACCACCGCGACGGCACGGTGATGCTGATCGCCAACGCCATCAACCACAACGACCTGGACACCGGCGTCGACGAGGCCTACGAGGACGCGGTGGCGCGGCTCGACGCGATGGCCGCGGACCTGGAACGCCCCGTGCCCGCCGCACCCGTGGCCCTGCCCGCCTCGCGGCTCCCTGAGTTCACGTCGCGCTCGGGCGGTGCGACGTACCGGGCGTGGGTGGAGGACATCAAGGAGCGCATCCGCGCGGGCGAGGCCTTCCAGGTCGTGCCCTCGCAGCGGTTCGAGGCGGAGTGCGCAGCGAGCGCCCTCGACGTCTACCGGGTGCTGAGGGCGACCAACCCCAGCCCGTACATGTACCTGTTCCGCTTCGCGGACGGCGCGGACGGCGCGGACGGCGCGGACGGCGCGGACCGCGCGGGAAGCCCCGGTGCCGCCGGGGGTCGTGGCGGCTTCGACGTCGTCGGTTCCAGCCCGGAGGCCCTCGTCAAGGTCGAGGACGGGCAGGCGATGATGCACCCCATCGCGGGCACCCGCCCCCGCGGACACACCCCGCAGGAGGACACGGCGCTGGCCGAGGAGCTGCTCGCCGACCCCAAGGAGCGCGCGGAGCACCTGATGCTGGTCGACCTCGGCCGCAACGACCTGGGCAAGGTGTGCGAGCCGGGCAGCGTCGAGGTCGTCGACTTCATGTCCATCGAGCGCTACAGCCACGTCATGCACATCGTCTCCACCGTGACCGGCCGACTGGCCCGCGACCGCACCGCGTTCGACGCGCTCACCGCCTGCTTCCCGGCCGGGACCCTCTCGGGCGCTCCCAAGCCCCGCGCCCTCCAGATCATCGAGGAGCTGGAGCCGACCCGCCGCGGCGTGTACGGCGGCTGCGCCGGTTATCTCGACTTCGCCGGGGACGCCGACATGGCCATCGCGATCCGTACGGCGCTGCTGCGCGAAGGCACCGCCTACGTGCAGGCCGGGGCCGGCGTCGTGGCCGACTCCGACCCCGCCGCCGAGGACACCGAGTGCCGGAACAAGGCTGCGGCCGTACTCAGGGCGGTCGCCTCGGCCGAAAGGCTCGGCGGTAGCGTGGACGGGTGACTTCCGTACCACCGGCACGCCCCTCGGACGCCGAACAGGGCGGCCCCGCCCCCGACGCCGCGGCCCCGGCGGCCGGTTCGCCCGGCCCGGCCGCAGCCGGTTCGCAGGGCGCTCCGGTGCGGGTGAGCGCCCGCGCCGCGCGCCGCGCCCTCGCGTTCGCGCTGCTGTCCGGGGCGGTGGGCGCAGCGCTCGCGCTGCTCGCGAGCGGTCAGGTGTGGAGCCACGCCACGGCCTCCTTCGCACAGGGCGAGCTTCCCGTGAAGGCCAAGGGCGGCGACGTCACGGGCCTGCCCAGCGCCCTCGCGCTCGTCGGACTCGCCGCTCTCGTCGCGGTGTTCGCGGTCAAGCGCGCCGGCCGCGTCCTCGTCGCCGCGCTGCTCGCGCTGTGCGGCACGGGCACCCTCGCCGCCGCGCTCCTCAGCGCCGACGACACCGCCGCGCTGGAGGAGAAGGCGGCCAGGGCGAGCGGTCTCGCCCGCACCGGCGTCGACGCCGTGCAAGTCAGCGCCTGGCCGTACGTCTCGGCGGCGGGCGGCCTTCTGCTGCTTGTCGCGGGCGTGCTCGCGCTGCGGTACGGACCGGCCTGGCCGTCGATGTCGGGGAGCGCCCGCTACGAGCGGACCGAGCGCGCACCGCGCCGTCCGCGTACCGGCGCCGCGGCCGCACCCGTGGACCCCGACCGCCCCGAGGAGATGTGGAAGGCCCTCGACCGCGGTGAGGACCCCACCGGGGAGGCGGCCCGCACCGACGGCGCGGGCGGAGGCACCTCTCGGCCCGGCCCGTCCGGCAGCCACCCCGAGAGCCCGCCCGAGAGCCCGCCCGGGAGCCCGGCGGGCAGCGGCGCCTGAGCCTCCCCCGGGCGGCGTCGCCGCTCTGTGCACCCCTGGCTCTGCCTCCCCTCGGGGCAGGGGGAAGAATGGAGGGGAGCGGGCCGGTGGCCCAGTCGGTTGAACTACGAGGAGCACACACATGGCGGGCAACAGCCACGGCCACACGCTGGCCGCGTGGACGGGCGTGACGATCACCTTCATCGGCTTCTGCATCTCCGGCATCTGCACGGTGCTGGCCCAGCCGATCGGCTTCGTGGCCGGCCTCGTCGTGGTCGCCGCGGGCGGCGTCGTCGGTCTGGTGATGAAGGCCGCGGGCCTCGGCCAGCCGAAGGAGTCCGCCTCGTCCGGCGCTTCCGCCTCCGGCTCGTCCGGCGGCGCGCGCGCCCAGGCCCGGCCGCAGGAGCAGTCGTCCTGAGCGGGCACGAGCCCGTACCCGCGGGACGCCGGAGCGCGCTTCCGGTGTCCCGTCTCGCCGCGCCGGCCGGCACGCTCGTCGCCGTCGGCGCGGCCTTCGCATATGTGGGGACGGTGGACCCCGGTGAGCCCGGGCACTATCCGGTCTGCCCGCTGCTGCACTTCACCGGCCTCTACTGTCCCGGCTGCGGCGGCCTGCGCTGCGCCCACGCCCTCGCCCACGGCGACTTGGGGGCGGCGCTCGGGACGAACGCCCTGGCGGTGGCCGGCTTCGCCGTCTTCGCGCTCTTCATGGTTCATTGGGTGGTGCGGGTGCTTCGCTCGCGGCCGGTGACGGTGCCGCTGCGGACGACCCACTTGTGGGCCCTGGGCGTGCTGGTGCTGGCCTTCACCGTCGTACGGAATCTGCCGGCGGGAGCCGCGCTCGCCCCCTGAGCCGCGGGCGCCCGTGCGGATTGCCGGACCGCGGGCCCGGTCGGCGCTTTGTCCGGAATGTGGAATTCCAGCCGGGCGGATGCGAGTCCTCCGGCTCCCGCCCGATAGCATCGCAGTGCCCGATCTGACCATCTCTCCGCCTGATGCGCGGAACCCGTACCCGACCCGAAGGAGGCCGCTCGGTGAGTGTGCTCGACGAGATCATCGAAGGGGTGCGTGAGGACCTTGCCGAGCGGCAGGCGCGCGTCAGCCTCGACGAGCTCAAGGAGCGCGCCGCCGCGGGCCCTCCCGCGAAGGACGGCGTGGCGGCGTTGAAGGGCGAGGACGTCCGGGTCATCTGCGAGGTCAAGCGCTCCAGCCCCTCCAAGGGCGCGCTGGCCGCGATCGCGGACCCGGCCGCGCTGGCCGTGGACTACGAGACGGGCGGCGCGGCCGTGATCTCCGTCCTCACCGAGAAGCGGCGCTTCGGCGGCTCGCTCGCCGACCTCGAAGCGGTGCGGGCGAAGGTCGACATCCCGGTGCTGCGCAAGGACTTCGTCTTCTCCTCGTACCAGCTGTGGGAGGCGCGGGCGCACGGCGCCGACGTGGTGCTGCTGATCGTCGCCGCGCTGGAGCAGGAGGCCCTGGTCTCGCTGGTCGAGCGTGCGGAGTCGATCGGGCTGACCCCGCTGGTCGAGGCGCACGACGAGGACGAGGCGCAGCGGGCGCTGGACGCCGGTGCGCGGATCATCGGGATCAACGCGCGCAATCTCAAGACGCTGGAAGTGGACCGCGGCAACTTCGCCCGCATCGCCCCTGAGCTTCCCGGCCACGTCGTGAAGGTCGCGGAGTCCGGCGTCCGCGGGCCGCACGACCTGATCGCGTACGCCAACGACGGCGCCGACGCGGTGCTCGTCGGCGAGTCGCTGGTCACCGGCAAGGACCCGAAGTCGGCCGTCGCCGATCTCGTGGCGGCCGGTGCGCACCCCGCGCTGCGGCACGGGCACGGGAGGGGCTGACCCACATGAGCCCCCGCACGAGTCCCCGCATCAGTCTCGGTACGACGGCCGCCCGCGAACGTCCGCGTACGGCGCCGCGCAGCCCGTACGCGGCGCTGGCGCGCGGCTGCCGTCCCCGCGGATGCAGGGCGCCGGCGCGGCGGGTGCACGGACGGCGGGTGCGCTACCACATCGGCTGTGAGCCGGGGCAGATCAACGGCCGCCGATGGCGTACGGGCGCCTGCGTGCCGCACGCCGGCTGAGCGGCGCCCCACGGGAAGCCGGCCGCAGGTGACATCACGGCACCGCGGCGTCACGGCACCGTGGCCCGGCCCGCATCGTCGGTACGGCGCCACCGGTCCAGCAGGCCCAACACGTTCAGCAGGTTCACCAGGTCCAACAGGTCCGGGCGCAGCGGCAGTTCGGCGCCCGTAACGCCCAGCACCCGGTACCGGCCGTACCGCCCGGACGCACCACCGTGCCTCACGGTGGCCCACACCCGTACTTCCGCGGATCCGCGCTCGCGCGGGAGATCCGCACTTCACGAGTTTCACGAGGAGCACGTCGGATGTCCGACTACTTTGTCCCCGACCCCGAGGGCCGGGTCCCCGATCCCGGAGGCTATTTCGGCGCCTTCGGCGGCAAGTTCATCCCGGAGGCGCTGGTCGCCGCCGTCGACGAGGTGGCCGTCGAGTACGACAAGGCGAAGGCCGACCCGGAGTTCACCGCCGAGCTGGAATCCCTCATGGTCGACTACACCGGCCGCCCCAGCCCGCTGACCGAGGTGTCGCGCTTCGCCGAACAGGCGGGCGGCGCCCGGGTCTTCCTCAAGCGCGAAGACCTCAACCACACCGGATCCCACAAGATCAACAACGTGCTCGGGCAGGCCCTGCTGACCAAGCGCATGGGCAAGACCCGCGTGATCGCCGAGACCGGGGCCGGACAGCACGGCGTGGCCACCGCCACCGCCTGCGCGCTCTTCGGCCTCGAATGCACCGTCTACATGGGCGAGATCGACACCCAGCGCCAGGCGCTGAACGTGGCACGCATGCGCATGCTCGGCGCCGAGGTCGTGCCCGTCACCTCCGGCAGCCGCACCCTCAAGGACGCCATCAACGAGGCGTTCCGCGACTGGGTCGCCAACGTCGACCGGACCCACTACCTCTTCGGCACGGTCGCAGGCCCGCACCCCTTCCCCCGGCTCGTACGGGACTTCCACCGGGTCATCGGCGTGGAGGCACGCCGTCAGATCCTGGAGCGCGCAGGGCGGCTGCCGGACGCCGTCGCCGCCTGCGTCGGGGGCGGTTCCAACGCCATCGGGCTCTTCCACGCGTTCCTGAACGACGAGGACGTGCGCCTCGTGGGTCTCGAGGCGGCCGGGCACGGCATCGACTCCGGCGAGCACGCGGCGACGCTGTCCGTCGGCGAGCCGGGCATCCTGCACGGCTCGCGCAGCTTCGTGCTCCAGGACGACGAGGGGCAGATCACCGAGCCGTACTCGATCTCGGCCGGGCTGGACTATCCGGGCATCGGTCCCGAGCACGCGTACCTGAAGCAGTCCGGACGCGGCGACTACCGGCCCGTCACGGACGACGAGGCGATGCGCGCGCTGCGGCTGCTCTCCGAGACGGAAGGCATCATCCCCGCGATCGAGAGCGCCCACGCGCTTGCCGGAGCACTGGAGTTGGGGCGTGAGCTGGGGCCCGAGGGGCTGATCCTGGTGAATCTCTCCGGGCGGGGCGACAAGGACATGGACACGGCCGCGCGTTACTTCGGGCTGTACGACGAGGGGGCGGAGAAGTGAGCGACGTGAGCGCGGAGACGAACGCGGCGGAGGCCGCCACCGCTACGGGAGCCGGCACCGGCACCGGCATGGACAACCGCACGGGCGACGGCGGCGGCAGCACCGGCACGGCCGGGGGCACCGGCGGAATCCGGCTGCTGGACTCGGTGCTGGCGCAGGCGCGCGCGGAGCACAGGGCGGCGCTCGTCGGCTATCTGCCCGCCGGGTTCCCGACCGTCGACGGCGGCATCGAGGCGTGCGTCGCGCTGCTGGAGAGCGGCTGCGACATCGTCGAGGTCGGGCTGCCGCACAGCGACCCGGTGCTCGACGGCCCGGTCATCCAGACCGCCGACGACATCGCGCTGCGCGGCGGCGTACGCATCGCCGACGTCGTACGCACAGTCCGCGAGGCACACGCCGCCACGGGCAAGCCGGTGCTCTGCATGACGTACTGGAACCCGGTGGACCGCTACGGCGTCGAGCGCTTCGCCGCCGAACTCGCCGCGGCGGGCGGCGCGGGCTGCATCCTGCCCGACCTGCCCGTCGAGGAGTCCGGGGCATGGCGCAAGGCCGCCGAACAGCACGGGCTGGCGACGGTGTTCGTCGTCGCGCCCAGCAGCAGGGACGAGCGGCTGGCGAAGATCACGGCCGCGGGCAGCGGCTTCGTGTACGCGGCATCGCTGATGGGCGTCACCGGGACCCGGGAGTCCGTCGGCCGTGAGGCGCAGCAACTCGTCGCCCGTACGCGGGAGACGACGCGGCTGCCGGTGTGCGTGGGGCTCGGCGTCTCCAACGCCGCACAGGCGGAGGAGGTCGCGGCCTTCGCGGACGGCGTGATCGTGGGCTCCGCCTTCGTGAAGAAGCTGCTGGCACACCCGGACGACCTCAAGTCCGGGCTGGAGGACGTGCGTACGCTCGCCGCCGAACTCGCCGCCGGTGTACGGCGCGGGGCAGTGCGGTAGCGACCCGCGGCAGCGGAGCGCCAATGCGGCGCGGCGCCCGCGTCCCGTAACTCCGTTGCGGGACGCGGGCGTTCCGCGCCGGGTGTGCGTGGTGTGCGTACCGGTCGTGCTGCCTGTCCCGCCGGCGCCGCCGCGTGTCTCGCTCTTTCGGGCGAAACGCGGGGCGGTCGCGCAGGCGGCCCCGCGTCCTGTTCGTTGGCTCACGGTGTGAAGAGCCAGAAGATGAACGAAGACCGCCGGGAAGACGGCGAGGGGCACCGCACCGCGACACAGCGCATGAGGGAGTCGCGCGAGCGGCAGCGCAACGCGCAGCGGCGCGGCAGGCAGCTCAAGGTCGCGGGCGCGGTCGTGGCGCTGCTGGTCGTCGGCACCGGAGTCGGTGCCCTGGTCGCACAGCAGGCCGCCGAGAACGGCCGGGACGACGACGCGAAACCGATCGCCGTGGGCAAGCCGGACGCACCGGCGAAGCTCACCGTTTACGAGGACTTCCGCTGCCCCGCCTGCGGCCAGTTCGAGAAGCAGTTCCGCGGCACGATCCGGGGCCTGGAGAAGAAGGGCAGGCTCAGGACCGAGTACCACCTCGTCACGATCATCGACGACAACCTCGGCGGCAGGGGCTCCCGTCGCGCGGCCAACGCGGCGGCGTGCGCCGAGGACCAGGGCAGGTTCCGCCAGTTCCACGACGTGCTGTACCGGAACCAGCCCCCCGAGCAGGAGGATGCCTTCGCCGGCTCGAAGCGGCTCCTCGCACTGGCCGGGAAGGTCCGCGGCCTCGACGGCCCCGCCTTCCGCGCGTGCGTCGACGCCGGTACGCACGACAAGTGGGTGCGCAAGACGGCCGCGTCGTTCAAGAAGTCGGGTCACCAGTCGACGCCCACGGTGCTGCTCGACGGCGAGAGCATCTACGGCGGCGCCGATGCGCTGACTCCGGCGTCGCTGAAGGAGAAGGTCGAGGCGGCAGGCTGACGCGGAGCCGGGCCCGGGGTCCGGGGCCCGGGGGCCTTCCGGTGCTTTTGACCTGGTGTGGCGAAGGTCTCGTTTCCGGCGGACCGGCACGGGGACGGGGTGCCGGGCCGCCGCTGCCATACGCTGCGGCGCCCGCGCCGGTCCTGAGCCGATCGGCCGTTATGGAGCTGTTGCACAGGGTGCATTGCCGATGGCGAGGCCGGGCAAGGTAGCGTCGGGACCGCCATGGAGATCCTTGCATTCATCCCCAGCCCCTCGGCCGGCGAGATCCACCTCGGTCCGGTCCCTCTGCGCGGCTATGCCTTCTGCATCATCATCGGCGTCTTCGTCGCCGTGTGGCTCGGCGGCCGTCGCTGGGTCGCGCGCGGCGGCCGGGTCGGCACGGTCGCCGACATCGCTGTGTGGGCCGTGCCGTTCGGACTGGTGGGCGGGCGTCTCTATCACGTGATCACCGACTATCAGCTCTACTTCGGCGAGGGCCGCAACTGGATCGACGCCTTCAAGATCTGGGACGGCGGTCTCGGGATCTGGGGCGCGGTCGCGCTCGGCGCCCTGGGCGCCTGGATCGGCTGCCGCAGGCGCGGCATCTCCCTCCCCGCGTACGCGGACGCCGTCGTGCCCGGAGTGGCGCTGGCGCAGGCGATCGGCCGCTGGGGCAACTGGTTCAACCAGGAGCTCTACGGTCGGGCCACGGATCTGCCCTGGGCGGTCGAGATCGACGCCCAGCACCGGCCCGTCGACACCCCGAGCCTCGCCACGTACCACCCGACGTTCCTCTACGAGTCCCTGTGGTGCGTGGGCGTCGCGGCCCTGGTGATCTGGGCGGACCGCCGCTTCAAGCTCGGGCACGGCCGCGCGCTGGGGCTGTACGTCGCGGCGTACACTGTCGGCCGCTTCTGGGTCGAGTACCTGCGCGTCGACGACGCCCACCACATCGCGGGGCTGCGGCTCAACGACTGGACGTCGATCATCGTCTTCATCGGCGCGGTCGCGGGCATCGTGATCTCCGCGAAGACCAGGCCGGGCAGGGAGACGGACGTCGAGCCGGAGCTTCCCGGCGAGGGCGGCTCCGCGTCCGGCGGCAGTGGCAGCGGCACCGCGGGCGGGAGCGGAAGCAAGGACGAGCAGGAGGAGAAGGCACCGGCCTCGGCGGCGTCCCCCGCCACTCCGGCGTCGGCGCCGGACAGTTCAGGCTGAGCGCGCCGCGCTCGCCCTTCCACGGAATTCACCGCCCCGAGGCGTACGAACGCCTCGGGGCGTGGTGCGTACGAACCCGCCCGGCACGGACGCCTCGCGCCTCGTACGTACCTCAGCCGCGCCGCCTCGCGAGCGCGAGCGTGCGCCGGGCTCCCGCGACGACCGCCGCGTCCACGAAGCGTCCGTCCGGCAGCGCCAGCGCGCCCGCACCCGCCGCCGCGGCCTTCATGATCTCCTCGGCGGCCTCGGTCTCCTGACGCGTGGGCAGATACGCCCGCTCGATGATCTCCAGCTGGCACGGGTGGATGGCCGTACGGCCGAGGAAGCCGAGGCCGCGGCCCTCCGCGCAGGAGCGGGCGAGGCCTTCCGCGTCGGCGACGTCCGGATAGACGGACTGCGGTGGGGGAGCGAGACCGGCGGCGCGGGCGGCGACCACGGTACGGCTGCGCGGCCAGGCGAGCCCGGCTTCGCCGCTGACGCCCAGCACGGCGCGCAGATCGGCCTCGCCGAGTGCGATGCCGCGTACGGCGGGGTGCGCGGTGGCGACCGCGAAGGCGTTCTCGATGCCGAGGGCGGATTCGAGCAGTGCGTAGAGGGATGGCACGTCGTCGCCGGAGCCCGCACCCGAGCCCGCACCCGAGCCCGCACCGGGGTCCGAACTCGAGCCCGTCGCCGCGCCCGCACTATCGCCTGCGCCCGCGGTCGACGGGTGCGCTTCCCGCGCCCACTGCGCGACCCGTACGACGTCCGCGACGCCGTCCACCTTCGGCAGCCGCAGACCGGCGAGGCCCGGCAGGCCCGTGAGGGCGCGCACCTCGGCGGCGGCGAGCGGGCCGTCGAGCGCGTCCACCCGCACATGGACGGGCACCGGGCCGGGGCGGGGGTCCGCGAGCAGCTCGGCGGTGGCGTGCAGGGCGTATGTCTTGCGCTCGGGGGCGACCGCGTCCTCCAGGTCGACGATCACCACGTCGGCGCCGGACGTGAGCGCCTTGCGTACGACCTCCGGCCGGTCGCCGGGTGCGTAGAGCCAGGTCAGCGGGAAGGACTCGGCGGCGGTGGCGCCGTCGGGCACGTCGTCGCGCACTTCGTCGTGAGCCCTGCCGTGTGCTGCTCCGTGTGTCCCTCCGTGTGCTTCCGCGGAGGCGCCGTCGGCGGCGTCGCGCAGCCGGCCGCCGTTCACAGTGCGCCGCCCTCCCGCAGCGCGGCGATCTCCCGTTCGTCCAGGCCGAGTTCGGCGAGTACGGCGTCGGTGTCGCAGCCGTGGGGGCGGCCCGCCCACTTGACGGCGCCGGGCGTCCCGGAGAGCCGGAAGAGGACGTTCTGCATGCGTACGGTGCCCAGCTCCTCGTCCTCGACCTCGGTGATCGAGCCGAGGGCCCGGTACTGCTCGTCTTCCATCACGCCCCGGACGTCGTTGACCGTCGCGACCGCCGCCTCGGCCTGCTCGAACGCGGCGACGACCTCGTCTCGGTCGTGGCGCGCGATCCAGCCGCCGACCGCCTTGTCCAGCTCGTCGGCGTGCGCGGCGCGACCGGCGCCCGTCGCGAACCACGGCTCGTCGAGGAACTCCGGGTGCCCGACCAGCCGCAGCAGACGTTCGGCGACGGACTGCGCGGAGGTCGAGACGGCGAGCCAGGCGCCGTCCGCGGTGCGGTAGGTGTTGCGGGGCGCGTTGTTCGAGGACCGGTTGCCGGTGCGCGGCTGTACGTAGCCGAGCTGGTCGTACCAGATGGGCTGCGGGCCGAGCGCCGTGAGCATCGGCTCGATGATCGCCATGTCGACCACCTGCCCGCGGCCGGTCCGCTCCCGGCTGTGCAGTGCCGCCATCACCGCGTACGACGTGGCCAGCGCGGCGATGGAGTCCGCGAGCCCGAACGGCGGCAGCGTCGGCGGCCCGTCCGGTTCGCCGGTGATCGCGGCGAAGCCGCTCATGGCCTCGGCGAGGGTGCCGAATCCGGGCCGTCGCGCGTACGGGCCGAACTGCCCGAAGCCGGTGACGCGGGCCAGTACCAGGCGGGGGTTGGCGGCGGAGAGCCGGTCCCAGCCCAGGTCCCACTTCTCCAGGGTGCCGGGGCGGAAGTTCTCGATGACGACGTCGGCGCCGGCCGCGAGGCGCAGCAGCACGTCGCGCCCGCCGGGGGAGGACAGGTCGAGCGTGACGTTGCGTTTGTTGCGGCCCAGCAGCTTCCACCACAGGCCGACGCCGTCCTTGGCGGGGCCGTGGCCGCGGGACGGGTCGGGTCTGCGCGGATGCTCGACCTTGATCACGTCCGCGCCGAAGTCACCGAGCATGGTGGCCGCGAGGGGACCGGCGAAGAGGGTCGCGAGATCGAGGACGCGGAGGCCGTCCAGCGCCGCGGGACCGGGTGCGGGAACGGGTGCTCGGGCGGATGCCGGATCGGGTGCTTGGCCGGATGCCGGGCCGGGTGCGCGGTCGGCGTCCGGGCCCGTCCCGGTGCGGGCGCCGTCCGTCGTGCGGTCGTCGGCAGGGTCCGTGGCGTGCACATCGTGCGCTTGGTTCATCGGGGCGTCCGGCTTCCGTGGAGCGTGGCGGCGAAGGCTTCGGTCTCGTTGCGGTGCGGCATGGACGCGGACGCGCCGGGCCGCTGTACGGAAAGGGCCGAGGCGGCGGAGGCCCAGGCCAGCGCGTCGGGCATGGCACGGCCCTCGCCGCGGGCGACGGCCAGGGCTCCGACGAAGGTGTCGCCCGCCGCGGTGGTGTCCTCGGCCTTCACGCGGGGCGCGGGCACGCGCACCGGTTCCTCGCCCCGTACGGCGTGCAGCGAGCCCTTCTCGCCGAGCGTGACGACGGCCTCGGGGACGAGGGCGAGCAGCGCGGACGCGGCGTCGTACGGGTCGGACTTGCCGGTGAGCACGGCCGCCTCGTGCTCGTTGGGCACCAACAGGTCGGTGACGGCGAGGAGTTCGCGGGGCAGCGGCTGCGCGGGAGCCGGGGTGAGGACGACGGGCACGCCGTGTTCGTGTGCCGTGCGGGCTCCGGCGAGTACGCCCGCGAGGGGGATCTCCAGCTGGAGGAGGAGGGCGCCCGCGCCGGCGATGCGCTGTTCGTCGCCGTCGGCGAGGCCGTCGACGGAGGCGTTGGCGCCGGGTACGACGACGATGGCGTTGCCCCCTTCGTCGTCCACGACGATGTGGGCGGTGCCGCTCTCGCCCTCGACGGTGCGCAGTCCGGCGGTGTCCACTCCGGCGTCGGCGAGCGAGGCACGCAGCCGCACGCCGAAGTCGTCGTCGCCGACCGCGCCGATCATCGAGACCGAGCCGCCCGAACGGGCCGCGGCGACGGCCTGGTTGGCGCCCTTGCCGCCGGGGACGGTGCGGAAGGCGCGGCCGGTGACGGTCTCACCGCGGCGGGGCGCGGTCGCGACATAGGCGACGAGGTCCATGTTGGTGCTGCCCAGCACGGCGACGGCCGGTCGTGGCGCAGCAGTTGGCGTCGTGTCGGTCACTGTGCCGAGGTCTCCTGTCGGTCTGGTCCGTACGGCCCGGCGGGCGGGCCTGCGGACGGGCGGTACGGCTCGGGCCGGGCCCGACTGCGGTACGGGCCGGACGAGTCGGGCGGTGGCGACGCGAGGTCGCGGGTGAGCCCGGCGAGGGTGTCGAAGCCGGTGCCGTCGAAACCGGTGACGCTCGTGGCCAGCCGGTTCCGCAGCGGCGCCGTCCAGCGGGAGGGCAGCGCACCGGGCGAACCCGCGAGCAGCCCCGCGACCGAGCCCGCCGTGGCGCCGACGGAGTCGGTGTCCCAACCCCCGGACACGGCACGGCAGATGGAGCCGGTGAAGTCGCCGCGGGCGTGGGTGAGCGCGGCGGCGAGCAGCGCGGCGTTGGGCAGCACGTGCACCCAGTGGTGACGGCCGTACTCCTCGTGGAGACGGTCGACGACGGACTCGAATCCGGCGGCGCCGCCCGTCGGTTCGTCGAGCGCCGTGTCGATCCCGAAGGCGACGGCGCGGGCGAGACGGGAGCGCGGCGGC
This sequence comes from Streptomyces sp. HNM0575, assembly GCF_012726265.1. Lineage (GTDB taxonomy): Bacteria > Actinomycetota > Actinomycetes > Streptomycetales > Streptomycetaceae > Streptomyces. Next base: position 224,972 of record NZ_JAASAG010000007.1, read on the forward strand.
ACCACCCGCAGGCCGGTGCGCAGACAGCCGAGGGCGTCGCCGGTCGTGCGGGAGGCGGCCTCGGCGATGACGGCGGCGGCGAACATCTCTCCGTACACGCCGTTCGCCGTGTGACTCAACGTGGCGTCGCGCCAGGCGAGTTCGGCCGCTGTCCCGGGGTCGCCGGGACAGGTCCAGCCGAAGACGTCGGCGCGGATCAGCGCCCCGATCCACTCACGGAACGGATTGTGGCGGCGGCCGGTCTCCGGCGGCTCCAGACCGTCGAGGAGGTTGCGGTACGCGATGCGCTCGGCGGTGAACGTACGGCCCGCGGGCAACTCGTCGAGCCAGAGGCCTGCGACGTCGGCCGTGGTGAACGCGTGGCCGTGGCGGCGGAGCAACAGCAGGCCCAGCAACGGGTAGTTGAGGTCGTCGTCCTCCGGCATGCCGTCGATGTTCTCGGCGAGCGAGGTGGCGGCTCTGCGCCGGTTCCAGGGCAGGCGCCGTGTCGTCGCCGCGGGGAGCCCGGCCTGGGTGAACCAGCCGTCGAGCGGCCAGTTGCCGGTCTCGCGGGCGATCTCCCGGATGCCGTCCAGCGGCATCTTCTCCACGGGCTTGCCCAGCAGGCAGCCCGCGGCACGGCCCAGCCACGCGGCCTCCAGTCGCTGCCGCAGCGCGTCGGGCCGCTCCGGCCGGTCGAGCCGGTCGGGCCGGCCGGGTCCCCCGGCCCGGTCGGGCTGCGCCGGTGGTTGCGCCGGTGGTTGCGGTTTCGGCTGTGGCGGCTGCGGCTGTGGCGGCTCCGGCCAGTCGGGGCAGGCGGCCTTGACGGCCTCCAGCTCCGTCGGCTCGTGGGCGGTCAACGGCGAGGGGAGCAGGGCGAGTTCGTCGAGGAGACGCAGCGCCGTCGCCCGCAGCCGCCCGTCGGCGGGCGGTTCGGAAGCGCCCGCCCGCTCGGGCGCGGGCCCGCCGCCCGCGTCACGCCATACGCGTTCGACGGCCGACGCGTCACGGCCGTCCTCGGCGGCCTGCCGCAGCTCGTGCCCGAGCAGGTCCTCGGGCTGTACCCACGTCAGCCGCATCAGGCCCCGCCTTCCAAGGCGCCCTCCACGGCCCCCGGCGCGGCGCCGTGCGTGCCCGGCACACGGTCCGCGTCCGTTGCGATCGTGCGGAACGCGGCCTCGTGGGCGCGGCGGCGTTCCACGTCGCGTACGAAGATCTCGCGTGCGACCTCGGCGAGGGACGCCGCCGGAGCGTGCAGATCGAGCCTGCTCGCCCGTGCGACCTCCGCGCCCCACTCCTCCGGCACCGCCGACGCGCCCCGCATCGCTCCGACGAGGGCGCCGCTCATGGTCGCGATGGAGTCGCAGTCCCGTCCGTAGTTGACCGAACCCAGCACCGTACGGCGGAAGTCGCCGCCGCCGACGAGCAACATCCCCAGGGCGACGGGCAGTTCCTCGATGGAGTGCAGCCGGGAGGGGCGGCGCGCCCCGAGCGACGGGCTGCGGTATTCCGGGCCGACCGTGTCGTACGGGGCGACCGCGTCACGCAGCGGCTTCAGCGCCTCCTCGAAGTCGCCGTAACGCGCGGCGACTTCGCACACCGCCGCGATCGCCTCCCGGGTGCCGTCCCTGGCGAGTGCCAGCGCGTCCCCGACGACGGATTCCGGCGTCGCACCCGGACCGCACGCGGAGGCGACGGCCGCCGCGAACACCCCGGCGGCCTCCCTCCCGTACGACGACTGGTGCGCACCGGCGACGTCCAGCGCCTCCGCGTAAGCAGCCGCCGGATTACAGGCGTTGACCAGTCCGACGGGCGCCATGTACATCGCCGCGCCGCAGTTGACGATGTTGCCGGTGCCCGCCTCGCGGGGGTCGGCGTGGCCGTAGTGCAGCCTGGCCACGATCCACTTCTCCGCGAGGAAGAGCCGCTGCAACGGCAGTGCCTCCGCCTCCAGTTCGGGGATCCAGCGCGGGTCGCCCATCAGGTCCGGCACCAGGTGGCCGGCGACGTCGTACGCGTCGAGATGGTCGCGGACCTTCCCATAGACCCGTACCAGGGCGTGGGTCATCAGGGTGTCGTCGGTGACGTGTCCGTCGCCCTTGTGGTACGGGGCGATCGGCCGGGCGTTGCGCCAGTCCTCGTGGAAGGGCCCGACGATTCCCCGCACCCGTCCGCCGTGCCGCTCCACGATCTGCTCGGGACTCCAGCCCTCGACGGGCCCGCCGAGGGCGTCGCCGACCGCGGCCCCCACCAGGCAACCGGTGACGCGGTCCTCCAGCGTGGGCGTGCCCCCGTCGGCGGACGCGTTCGTCGGGGTACCGGCCGCGGAGCCCGCCGCGGTCGTCGTCCGTGGTGCCGTCCCGGTAGACGTCGGTGTGCTCGTCGGCGGGTTCGCGGGTGTGGGCCTCATGCGCAGGTCGTTCCTTCCGCGGAAGCGCCCTCGGGCGTGGTCAGTTCGGTCTGTGCGAGGAGCGCGGCCAGCTCGATCAGGTCTCTGCCCGCGAGGCGCGGAAGCGCGCAGCCGGACAGCGTGCGGCAGGCCGTGCGCCAGCTGCCCGGGATGTCCGCGCCGCCGCCGATCGCCCCCGTCAGGGCGCCGGCCAGCGCCGGGGCGGAGTCCGCCACCCGCGAGAGGCACGCCGCCGCCGGCACGGCCTCGGCTACGGAGCCGCCGCCCGCGAGACAGAGCGCCAGCGCCACGGGCACGGTCTCGGCGGCGGCGATCCCGTAGCTGTAGATGTGGTCGACGATCTCGTGCTCCAGCACGGGGACCAGGGCGAAGGCGTTGCCGGGACGGCTGGGCCGGTCGGCGGCCGCCTCGTGGGCGAGCCGCACGGCGTGCCGCGCGTTGCGGCGGATCTCCGTACCGGAGGGCAGCTGCTCCAGTGCCGCTGCGACGCAGGTCTCGGCATCCGAGCCGCCCAGCGCCTCCGCGACGGCCGCCGCCATGGCGCGCGCCCCGTGCACGCCGTCGCCGTCCTGCGTGTAACGGGCGTCGCACTCGGCGAGGTTGGCGGCGGCGCACGGGCTGCCGGGGTGGACGGTGGCCAGCACGGCGGCGCGTACGCATGCGGCGTCGTCGAAGAAGTGCGGATTGTCGTGGCCGGTCGCCGGTGGCCGCAGGCCCGTCGCGAGGTTCCCGAGTCCTGCACGTACGGAGATGCGGGCACGCAGCGGTAGCACCGCGGACTCCACCTCGGGGGCGCGCCCGGCGGCAGCGGCGACCTCGCCCGCGAGCTCGTTCCAGGCCAGGTCGACGGCGGCACGGATGCGCCGGTCCCGGCCCAGGTCGCTCAGCAGCGCACCGGCGGCGGTCAGCACCGACTCGGCCGTGAACGCGGCCCATTCGGCGTCGTCGGACGGGCCCAGCCGCAGCGGCTCGGGCGGCTGGTTGAGCGCGATCGGCACGGGGAGGGTGGTGGTCGCGTTCTGCTCGGCGAAGGTGTCCAGCTCGCGCGTGAGGCGGCGCGTCCACTCCGGCATGCGGGAGGCGCGGTGCCGGGCGGCGGGCCAGCCTGCGGCGTCGCCCGCGGCGATCCCGAGCAGCAGGCCCTCGATACGGCGCGGGTCGGCGGGCTGCCCCCCGGCGGCGGGGGAGGCGGGCGACGCGGGGGCGCGGGAAACGTCCCGGGCCCCGGCGCCGGTTCGGGTGCCCGCGCGGGTTGCGTCTTCGGTTGGGGGAGCGGTGCGGGTTGCGTCTTCGGCTGGGGGACCGGTACGGGTTGCGCTTTCGGCTGGGGGACCCGTACCGGCTGCGTCTTCGGTTGGGGAAGCGACGTGGGCTGCGTCTTCGGCTGGGGGACCCGCACCGGCTGGGCCTTCGGTTGGGGGAGCGGCGCGGGCTGCGTCTTCGGCTGGGGTGCCCGCGCGGGTTGCGTCTTCGGCTGGGGGACCCGCACCGGCTGGGCCTTCGGTTGGGGGAGCGGCGCGGGCTGCGTCTTCGGTTCGGGTTCCCGCGCGGGTTGCGTCTTCGGCTGGGGGACCGGTACGGGTTGCGCTTTCGGCTGGGCAACGCGTACGGGTTGCGCCTTCGGTTCGGGAACCGGCACCCGCACCGGCCGCGCCCGCGTCACCGGCCCGGGGCCCGGCGGCCGCGTCGCCGCGCACCCCTACCGCCGCGCCGCGCAGCTCTGTTCCGCTCATCGCCCCGTCCTCTCCGTGGCGCTCCCCGGAACGTCCTCCATGCCCTCCGGAACGTTCTCCGCGTTCTCCGGCGTGCTCTCCCTGCCGTCCTTCCCGTCCCCGCCGGACGGCCGCGCCCCGCGGCCGCCCCGCGCCCCGGGCGACGGCGTGAGCAACTCCGCGACGTCCAGGACGTGATAGCCCTCCATCGACGGCAGGCAACTGCCGCGCGCCGGCCCGATGGCCGCGGCCCACTCCCCGGGTACGGCACCGGCCCCGCCCAGGGCCCCCGCGAGCGCGCCCGCGACAGCGGCCGTCGTATCGGCGTCGCGGCCCATGTTCACCGCCGTCAGTACGGAATCCCTGAAGTCGCCCTGCGCGACGGCGAACGCGCCGAACGCCAGCCCGACCGCCTCCGGCGCCAGGTCCATCCACGGATAGCCGCCGATCACCACGGCGGAACGCACGGCACGCTCGCGCCCCAGCCGCGTGGCGTCACGGTCGTGGCGGGCCCGCTGCGCCGTGGCGACGGCGCGCCGCAGGGAGCGGGCCGTCCAGGAGTCCTCCGGCACGACGGACAGCGCCGCCGCGATCACCGCGTCCGTACCGCGTCCCACCATCGCCGCGGCCACACCCGCGGCGACGGCCTGCCCGCCGTAGATGCCCTCGCCGTCGTGGCTGACGGTGCCGTCGAGCGCGACGAGACGCGCGGCCTCCGCAGGGCGTCCCGCGGCGAAGATGCCGAACGGCGCGGCACGCATGGCCAGTCCGTCGCTCCAGGCGTGCCTGTGCTGCGCCGAGATGGGAGCGGCGAGGCCGCGGCGCAGATTCTCCAGCGTGCCGCGTTCGCTGAACCCGGCCCCGCGGAACGGGCCTTCGTCGAGGTTGGCGATCCAGCGGTGCCATGCCTGCTCGACGTGCGCGACGGTCAGGCCGGAGCCGTGCTCGGCGAGCATCAGACCGGAGAAGAGCGCGTACTCGGTGTCGTCCGTGCCCGACGGCTCGTCCTCCACGAAGCCCTCGATGCGTCCCCACCGCTCCCTGATCTGCGAGGGCTTCATGTTCTCCGCGGGCGCGCCGAGCGCATCGCCGACCGCGAGCCCGAGCATCCCGCCGCGGGCCCGCTCGCGCAGATCCGCCGGGGCCGGGGCGTACGGCGGCGGGGACGGGACGGCGGAAGCGGGGGAGAGGGCTGACGGGGCGGAGGCTGCGCTCATGGTGCGGATCGCCGTTCTGTGCCGTGGTTCCGGGTGGTGGTCCGGGGTTCTGTGTCGTGGTGGTCCGGGGTTTCCTGCCGTGGTTCCGGGTGTGCTTCCGTGCCGTGTTCGAGTCCTGTTCCCGAGTCCTGTTCCCGAGTCCTGTTCCCGAGTCCTGTTCCCGAGTCCTGTTCCCGAGTCCTGTTCCCGAGTCCTGTTCCCGAGTCGTGTTCCCGAGTCGTGTTCCCGAGTCCTGTTTCCGTGCTGTGCCTGCGAGTTGCCGAGTCGTGTTCCGTGCCTGTACGTACGTCCGCGTACGCCGCCGGTCAGCGCTGATATCTGGCGAGGATGCGGTTGCCGTCGTCGACGAGCTTGCCGCGGAGCGCGCGAAGGCTGATGCCTCCCGCGTAGTACGCCTGGAGGGCGGGGGTGGCGACCTTGTCCTTCCACTCGGGATAGCCCCGCACTCCGAGCACGGGTGAGGCCCGCAGGTCCGACGCGATGCGCAGCCCGGTGCTCCAGCCGTAACCGCCGGTGCCGAGGCCGGGATCGCGCAGCGCCTCGTCCCCGGTGGGCACCAGCCAGTCCCCCTCGGCGAGGCGCGCCATATGGCCGGGCCGGGTCATGAACGCGATGAACGCCATGGCTGTCTTCTTCCGCGAGGTGTCCTGGGATACGGACAGGGTCTGCGGGCTCACACCCTGAAGCTGTCCCCCGCCCTCCGCGGATCGCCCGGCGGGCATCGGCAGCGTCACCCATTCGAAGCCGCGGGGCGCCTGCTGCCGTACCTGCTGCCGGAAGGAGAAGTTGAGCGGCACGATCGCGTACCGCCCGGCGAAGAAGCCCGGAAGGGTGTCGGAGCCGGCCATGCCGAGGGCGCTGCGGGGCGCCGTGAGGTCCTCGTTGACCTGGCGGTGAATCAGTTCGGCGACCCGGGAGTCGGCGTCGTCGAAGCGGACTACGTCCTTTCCGTGCTCGCGGTGGAAGACGGCGCCGCCGGTGCTCATCGCCAGATTGACCGACTGGTTGACGGGCTCCTTCATCGACCAGGCGACGCCGTATGTGCGCTCGCGGCCCCGTCCGTGCGTGAGTTCCTTCGCCACGTCCTCGAACTCGCCCCAGGTCCAGGGGCGTTGGACCGTCGGTATCCGCACGCCGGACCTCTCCAGCAGCCTCCGGTCGGCTATCAGCACGCGCGGATCGTGCAGGAACGGCACGCCGTAGACGCCGCCCTCGATGGTCGCCATGTCCCAATTGGCCTGGGAGATCTGCCTCTTGAGGTCGCCGGGCAGCAGCGGACGCAGGTCGGCGAGATAGCCGCCGTGTGCGAAGTCGGTGAGGTCGTTGGCCTCGTCGTGGATGACGTCGGGCGCCTCGCCGCCCTCGAACGATGTCAGCAGCTGGTCGTGCACGGACTCCCACGAGCCCTGCACATAGCGGACCCGGGCCGACGGGTGGCGCTTGTTCCACTCGGCCACCAGCGCCTTGTTGACCTCGATGGACTCCTTCTGCCAGGCGAGGCTCAGGAAGTCCAGGGGACCCGAGTCGCCGCCGCCGGCGCATCCGCCGAGCAGCGCCGGCGTCCCGGCCGCGCCCGCCGCCGTAGCCGCCGTGGTGAGGAAGCCGCGGCGCCTCATCAGCCCTTCACCGCCCCGCTCATGACGCCGCTGACCAGCCGCCGCTGGAGCAGCGCGAAGAACAGCAGGCTGGGCAGCGTCGCCGTCAGCGCGGCCGCGGCGAGCGGCCCCAGGTCGGCGGCGCCCTCCGCGCCGATGAAGTGGGTGAGGATCACGGACATCGTCTGCTTCTCCGGCGACTTGAGCAGGACCAGGGCGAAGAAGAACTCGTTCCAGGCGGTGACGAAGGAGAACATCACCGTGGCCACGAGTCCCGGCGTGAGCAGGGGAAGCACCACGCTGCGCAGGGTGCGCAGCCGTCCGCAGCCGTCGATGGCGGCGGCCTCCTCCAGCGAGGCGGGCACGGAGCGTACGTAGCCCTGGAGCATCCACAGCGCGAACGGCAGGTTCCAGACCACGTAGACGAGGACGAGCCCGGTGAGGGAGTCGACGAGGTGGAAGCTCTTCAGCACCAGGAACAGCGGGATGATCACCAGCACGAAGGGGAACATCTGGCTGACCAGGATCCAGCCCTTCGCCGCCGTGCCGACCGCGGACCGGTACCGGGCCATCGCGTAGGCCGCGGGCACCGCGACGGCGACCGACACCGCCGCCGCGCACGATGCGACGACGACGCTGTTGAGCGCCGAACGCGCCAGCGGCTGCTGCCCGAAGGCGGCCCTGAAGCTGTCGAGCGAGGGGTGGCGTGGCAGCCACTCCGCGTCCACCGAGCCCAGTTCCTGCGGTGACTTGAAGGCCGTGGAGAGCAGCCACAGCAGCGGGAAGGCGAGGAAGACCAGATAGCACAGCAGCGCCAGGTACCGGCTCGCGCGGGCCGTGCCCGACCGGGAGGTGATCACAGGTCGTCCTCCTTCAGGCGGTTGCGCAGAAAGACCGTCAGCAGCACGGCGACGACGGCGACCATCACCAGTCCCATCGCCGCGGCGTAGCCGAACTGCCCGTAGCGGAAGGCCTCTTCGTACGCGAAGAGCATCGGCAGCCGTGTCGCGCCGCCCGGCCCTCCGCCGGTGAGCACGTAGACCAGGCCGAAGGAGTTGAAGTTCCAGATGAAGTTCAGTGCGGTGATCGCCAGCACCACGGGCTTCAGCGCCGGCCAGGTCACCGCGCGGAACCGCCGCCACGGGCCCGCGCCGTCCAGCGCGGCCGCCTCGCGCAGATCCACCGGCACGTTCTGAAGTCCGGCCAGCAGCACGACGGTCGTCTGCGGCATGCCCGCCCACACCCCCACCACGACCACCGCGGGAAGAGCGAGCGAGATGCCGGCGAGCCAGTCGACGTTCTCGGAGATCAGATGCAGGTCGCGGAGCGTGGCGTTGAGGATGCCGGCGTCCTGGTTGTAGACGAGCCGCCACATCACGCCGACGACGACCTCGGGCATCGCCCACGGTACGAGCACGAGCGTGCGGGCCAGCCAGCGGAAGCGGAGGTCCTGGTCGAGGAGGAGGGCGAGCCCGAGGGACAGCAGGAGCTGAAGGGCCGTCACCGACAGCGCCCATACGAGGCCGATCTTGAAGGAGTCCCAGAAGAGCGAGTCCAGCCGCAGGTCCGCCAGGTTGGCCAGACCCGTGAACCTCGTCACCTCCGTACGCCCGGACTGCGCGTCGGTGAAGGCCAGCGACAGCCCGTACAGCAGGGGTCCGGCGCTCAGCAGCAGCACCGGCAGCAGCGCGGGCAGCAGCAGGAACCAGGCGTCGCGGTCCAGCCCGAGGGCGCGCCTGCGGCCGGGCGCGGAGCGGGGCGGCGGGGTGCCGGCGCTCGCGGGGCGGGAGGCGCCGGGGCCGGCGCCGGTGGCGGTGGCGGTCACGAGGCCGCCTCGCCGCGGTCATGGCCGGCGGGCGCCGCGTGCGGGTCCGGGCCGGGACGGGCGGGGGCCGAAGAGGCCCGTACGACGAGCCGCGGCGTGACCGTACGAGTCCGCGCGGGCGGCCCCGGATCCCGTACGGACCCTGACCCCGGACCGGACCCCGCCTTCTGCCCGGAACCGGCTCGCGGCCCCGATATCCGCTCCAGCAGCATCTCCGCCGCGATCCTCCCGCGCTCGGCCGAGCCGAGGTCGACGCTCGTCAGGGGCGGCCACCCGGCCCTGACGAGCACGGTGTCGTCCATGCCCACGACCGCCACGTCCCCGGGGATCCGCAGCCCGCGCGAGTGCAGCGCCTGCGAAGCGCCGAGCGCCAGCTGGTCGTTGGCGCAGAAGACCGCGTCGAGCCCGGGACCGCCGGGGTCGCCCGGCTCGTGGGCGGAGACGCCCGGCCCTCCGGCGGAGGTCCCCGCGCCCCCGGCCGTCAGGCGGTCCAGCAGCCGGTGCATCGCGCTTGCGCCCGCCTCGATCGTGAACTCGGTGGTCACCACCAGCTCCGGGTCCGCGCGCAGCCCGCATGCGGCGAGTGCCCGGTGGTAGCCGAGGTGACGGTTGCGCCCGGGAACGGTGTCGGCGGGCCCGTTGACGAAGGCGATACGGCGGCGGCCCGTCTCCGCCAGGTGCCGGACGGCCAGCCCGGCACCGGCGACGGAGTCGGCACGGACGCTGTCGACGGGGACCCGCTCCTCCTCGGGCAGCGAACCGATGACCACCACGGGCCGGGCGGCGGTGCGCAGCGCCTCGATGTGCTCGGGGGTGATGCGGATCGGGCAGAGGATCAGCCCGTCGCTCGTGCGGTCGGCGAGGCTGCGCACGACGGCCAGCTCGTCCTCGGCGACGGCGTCCGTCGAGTGGAGGAGCAGGCGGTAGCCCTCCGCCTTGGCTATGGACTGGATCTGCCGGACCATCGCGACGTAGACGGGGTTGCCGATGTCCTGCATGGCGAAGGTCAGCTGCCTGGTGCGGCCGCCCTTGAGGGAGCGGGCCACGGCGTTGGGCACATAGCCGACCTCGGCGGCGGCGCGCTCCACGCGGCGCACGGTCTCGGGCCGCGCCCCGTGCCCGTTGAGCACGCGGGAGACCGACGCTATGGAGACGCCGGCGCGCTCGGCGATCGTCTCGACGGTCGGAGCCCCGCCCGCCGTCACCACGAACCGACCGCCCTCGCGGCGCCCGCCCGGAAACTGGAAACGTTTACAGCCACGGCCAGGCATCCTGCGGCCACGCACCGCAGCCGTCAACCCCTGCGGACGCAATCCGCACGCAGCGCGGGCGCCGCGGGCGACTCGGACCCCGGCGCCGACCCCGGTGCCGGCCACGGCTCCGCCGCCGTTCGCCGCCCCGGCCGCGCACCCTCTCCGACCAGGTAAGTTCGGCCTTCCTTGCTGGCGGGCCCGCTCATGTCGTGCATACCTTCGAAGTGCTGAAGAGGGCGGAACGCGCGGACCGGCCCCGCCGCGGCGCCGGTCGCCGGCGTTCCGCTGCCGGAGAAGGAAGCGGACAAGACATGGCGGTCATGGAGCGGGACACGGCGCACGGTACGGACCACAAGGACCACACCCACACCCACAGGGACATCAACGGCGGCTGGCTGCGCCCGGCCGTCTTCGGCGCGATGGACGGGCTCGTCTCCAACCTCGGCCTCGTGGCGGGAGTCGCGGGCAGCTCCGCCTCGAACAAGGTCATCGTCATCTCGGGCCTGGCCGGGCTCGTCGCGGGCGCCTTCTCGATGGCCGCCGGCGAGTACACCTCCGTGGCCTCGCAGCGCGAACTCGTACAGGCGGAGCTGGAGATCGAGCGGCGCGAGCTGAAGCGCCACCCCGAGGACGAGCTGAAGGAGCTCGCGGCGGTCTACGAGTCGCGAGGCGTGGAGCCCGGCCTGGCGAAGGAGGTGGCCCGCCAGCTCCACGAGGACCCGGACCAGGCGCTGGAGACGCACGCCCGCGAGGAGCTGGGCGTCGACCCCGGGGACCTGCCCTCGCCCACGACCGCCGCCGTCTCCTCGTTCCTGTCCTTCTCCGTCGGCGCCGTACTGCCCGTGCTGCCGTATCTGCTGGGTGCGACCTCGCTCTGGTACGCGGTGGTGCTGGCGCTCGCCGGCCTCTTCGCGTGCGGGGCGATGGTGGCGCGGGTCACGGCGCGGAAGTGGTGGTACAGCGGACTGCGGCAGCTGGCGCTGGGCGCGGCAGCGGCGGCGGTGACGTACGGGCTGGGCACGGTCTTCGGTGTCGCCCTGGGATGAGCGGGCCGGGCGCCGATGGCTCGTACGGCGGCATCCCCGGTACGATCTTTTTGTTACCTCACGGTTTCGGGCTGCGGGAGGCCGGGCAAGAGCCGTGAGGTCCGAGGGCAATGACGCTCGTATCGGGCCCCAATACCGCTGCCGTGCGGGGGCCACCCCCACTCCCGCCGCAGGTCCCGGGGACCGGGCCCTTCTCTGTATCGCAATGTGGTCGTCACGCTCACGATCCGAGACGGCACATCTTTTTTTCCGGGTCTGGTCCACCATGTAACTTCGAAATCTGTTCCGCAGAGGGCCAACGTCGTCCCTCGCGCTGACCCCGCCCCCCAGGCGCCCGCCGGGGGAGCCCCCCAGCAACGACGACGGGAGAGCCGATGCGTGCATCGTTTCAGGCGGCCATTCCTGCCAAGCAGGGCATGTACGACCCCCGGTACGAGCACGACGCCTGCGGTGTCGGCTTTGTGGCCACCCTCACCGGTGAGCCCAGCCATGCCCTCGTCGAGCAGGGGCTGACCGTACTGCGCAACCTGGAGCACCGCGGCGCTACCGGAGCCGACCCGGAGACCGGCGACGGCGCCGGGCTGCTGCTCCAGGTCCCCGACGCGTTCCTGCGCGAGACGGTGGAGTTCGCCCTGCCGGAGGCGGGCGGCTACGCCGTGGGCATCGCCTTCCTCCCCGCCGAAGAGTCCGAGGCCGCAGAGGCCGTCTCGCAGATCGAGACGCTGGCGTCCGAAGAGGGACTGACCGTGCTCGGCTGGCGCGATGTGCCCGTCGCACCCGACCTGCTGGGTCCGGGCGCCCGCACCACGATGCCGTCGTTCCGGCAGCTGTTCGTCGGGGACGCCACGGCCGACAAGGACACCGGCGCTCCCCGTACGGGCATCGCGCTGGACCGGCTCGCCTTCGTGCTGCGCAAGCGCGCCGAGCGTGAGGCCGGGGTCTACTTCCCCTCGCTCTCCTCCCGCACCCTCGTCTACAAGGGGATGCTGACCACCGGGCAGCTGGAGCCGTTCTTCCCGGACCTGTCCGACCGCCGCTTCGCCAGCGCCATCGCGCTGGTGCACTCCCGCTTCTCCACCAACACCTTCCCGAGCTGGCCGCTGGCGCACCCGTACCGCTTCGTCGCGCACAACGGCGAGATCAACACGGTGCAGGGCAACCGCAACTGGATGCGCGCCCGCGAATCGCAGCTGTCCTCCAGCCTGTTCGGACGCGGCACCCATGCCGGCGAGGAGGAGCAGCGCAAGGCCCTGGAGCGGATCTTCCCCCTCAACACCCCCGGCGCCTCCGACTCCGCGACCTTCGACGAGGTGCTGGAGCTGCTGCACCTGGGCGGGCGCTCACTGCCGCACTCGGTGCTGATGATGGTGCCCGAGGCGTGGGAGAACCACGACTCGATGAGCCCCGCCCGCCGGGCCTTCTACCAGTACCACTCCACGATGATGGAGCCCTGGGACGGACCGGCCTGCGTCACCTTCACCGACGGCACCCAGGTCGGCGCCGTGCTCGACCGCAACGGGCTGCGCCCCGGCCGCTACTGGGTCACCGACGACGGTCTCGTCGTCCTCGGCTCCGAGGTCGGCGTCCTCGACATCGACCCGTCCCGCGTCGTGCGCAAGGGACGGCTCCAGCCCGGCCGGATGTTCCTCGTCGACACCGCAGAGCACCGCATCATCGAGGACGACGAGATCAAGGAGCAGCTCGCCTCCGAGCAGCCCTACCGGGAGTGGCTGGAGGCCGGGCTGATCGACCTGGCGGACCTGCCCGAGCGCGAGCACATCGTGCACACGCACGCGTCCGTCACGCGCCGCCAGCAGACCTTCGGCTACACCGAGGAGGAGCTGCGCGTACTGCTCGCGCCGATGGCCAAGACCGTGGCGGAACCGATCGGCTCGATGGGCACCGACTCGCCCATCGCCGCCCTCTCCGAGCGGCCGCGGCTGATCTTCGACTACTTCACGCAGCTGTTCGCGCAGGTCACCAACCCGCCGCTGGACGCCATCCGCGAGGAGCTGGTCACCTCGCTGAACTCCTCACTCGGCCCGCAGGGCAACCTGCTGGAGCCGAACGCCGCGTCCTGTCGCAGCGTGACCCTGCCCTTCCCGGTCATCGACAACGACGAGCTGGCCAAGCTCATACACATCAACGCCGACGGCGACCTGCCCGGCTTCAAGTCCACGACGCTGTCCGGGCTCTACCGCGTCAGCGCCGGCGGCAAGGGCCTGGCCGAGCGGCTCGGGGAGATCTGCGCCGAGGCCGACGCCGCCATCGAGGCCGGCGCCCGCCTGATCGTGCTGTCCGACCGGCACTCCGACGCCGAGCAGGCGCCGATCCCGTCGCTGCTGCTGACCTCCGCGGTCCACCACCACCTGATCCGCACCAAGCAGCGCACCCAGGTCGGCCTGCTGGTCGAGGCCGGCGACGTGCGCGAGGTGCACCACGTCGCGCTGCTCATCGGCTACGGCGCCGCGGCCGTCAACCCGTACCTGGCGATGGAGACCGTCGAGGACCTCGTACGTGCAGGCACGTTCCTGCCCGGCGACATGGACGCCGAGCAGGCCATCCGCAACCTCATCAAGGCGCTCGGCAAGGGCGTGCTGAAGGTGATGTCCAAGATGGGCATCTCCACCGTCGCCTCCTACCGCGGCGCCCAGGTCTTCGAGGCCGTGGGGCTCGACGAGTCCTTCGTGGACACCTACTTCCACGGCACGACGACGAAGATCGGCGGCGCCGACCTGGACGTCATCGCCAAGGAGGTCGCCGCACGCCACGCCAAGGCCTACCCGGCCACCGGCATCGCTCCGGCGCACCGCGCGCTGGAGATCGGCGGCGAGTACCAGTGGCGCCGCGAGGGCGAGCCGCACCTGTTCGACCCGGACACGGTCTTCCGCCTCCAGCACTCCACGCGCGCCCGCCGCTACGACATCTTCAAGCAGTACACCCAGCGCGTCGACGAGCAGTCCGAGCGCCTGATGACGCTGCGCGGCCTCTTCCAGCTCAAGGACGAGCGGCCCTCCGTGCCGATCGAGGAGGTGGAGCCCGTGAGCGAGATCGTCAAGCGGTTCTCCACCGGCGCCATGTCCTACGGCTCCATCTCGCAGGAGGCCCACGAGACGCTCGCCATCGCCATGAACCAGCTGGGCGGCAAGTCCAACACCGGTGAGGGCGGCGAGGACGCGGTCCGTCTCTACGACCCGGCGCGCCGCTCCTCGATCAAGCAGGTCGCCTCCGGGCGCTTCGGCGTCACCAGCGAGTACCTCGTCAACTCCGACGACATCCAGATCAAGATGGCCCAGGGCGCCAAGCCCGGCGAGGGCGGCCAGCTGCCCGGCCACAAGGTCTATCCGTGGGTCGCCAAGACGCGGCACTCCACTCCCGGCGTCGGCCTCATCTCGCCGCCGCCGCACCACGACATCTACTCCATCGAGGACCTCGCCCAGCTCATCCACGACCTGAAGAACGCCAACCCGCGGGCCCGTATCCACGTCAAGCTCGTCTCCGAGGTCGGCGTCGGCACGGTTGCCGCGGGCGTCTCCAAGGCACACGCCGACGTGGTGCTCATCTCCGGGCACGACGGCGGTACGGGCGCCTCCCCGCTGACCTCCCTCAAGCACGCGGGCGGCCCCTGGGAGCTGGGCCTGGCCGAGACGCAGCAGACGCTGCTGCTCAACGGGCTGCGCGACCGCATCGTCGTGCAGACCGACGGGCAGCTGAAGACCGGCCGGGACGTGGTCGTCGCGGCGCTGCTGGGCGCCGAGGAGTTCGGCTTCGCGACGGCGCCGCTGGTCGTCTCCGGGTGCGTGATGATGCGCGTGTGCCACCTGGACACCTGCCCGGTCGGCATCGCCACGCAGAACCCGGTGCTGCGCGAGCGCTACAACGGCAAGGCCGAATTCGTCGTGAACTACTTCCAGTTCATCGCCGAAGAGGTGCGGGAGTTCCTCGCCGAGCTGGGCTTCCGCAGCCTCGACGAGGCCATCGGGCACGCCGAACTCCTCGACGTCTCCCGGGCAGTGGACCACTGGAAGGCACAGGGCCTGGACCTGGAGCCGCTGCTGCACGTACCGGATCTGCCCGACGGCGCCGTCATGCACCAGGCCGTCGAGCAGGACCACGGCCTGGCCAAGGCCCTCGACAACGAGCTGATCAAGCTGTCCGCGGACGCGCTGTCCGCCGACTCCGCGCAGGAGGCACAGCCCGTACGCGGCCAAGTCGCGATCCGCAACATCAACCGCACCGTCGGCACGATGCTCGGCCACGAGGTGACGAAGAAGTTCGGCGGCGCCGGACTGCCCGACGACACCGTCGACATCACCTTCACCGGCTCCGCCGGCCAGTCCTTCGGCGCGTTCCTGCCGCGCGGCGTGACGCTGCGCCTGGAGGGCGACGCCAACGACTATGTCGGCAAGGGGCTTTCGGGTGGACGGCTGGTGGTGCGCCCCGACCGGAGCGCCGACCACCTCGCCGAGTTCTCCACGATCGCGGGCAACACCCTCGCCTACGGCGCCACCGGCGGCGAGATCTTCCTGCGGGGACGCGTGGGCGAGCGCTTCTGCGTACGCAACTCCGGCGCGCTCGTCGTCTCGGAGGGCGTGGGCGACCACGGCTGCGAGTACATGACGGGCGGCGCGGCCGTCGTACTGGGCGAGACCGGACGCAACTTCGGCGCCGGCATGTCCGGAGGCGTCGCCTACGTCATCGACCTCGACCCCGCCAACGTCAACGCCGGCCTGCGGGACGCCGTCTTCGGCCACGAGGACCTCGACGACGTGGACAGGCATTGGCTGCACGACGCCGTGCGGCGCCATCAGCAGGAGACCGGCTCGACCGTCGCCGAGGCGCTGCTGGCCGACTGGGACCGCTCCGTCACCCGCTTCGGCAAGGTCATCCCCGCCACGTACAAGGCAGTGCTCGCCGCCAAGGACGCCGCCGAGCGAGCCGGACTCAGCGAGTCCGAGACCCACGAGAAGATGATGGAGGCGGCGACCAATGGCTGACCCCAAGGGCTTCCTGAACACCGACCGTGAGGTCGCGCAGTCCCGGCCCGTGGATGAGCGGGTCAAGGACTGGAACGAGGTGTACGTACCGGGCTCGCTGCTGCCCATCGTCAGCAAGCAGGCGGGACGCTGCATGGACTGCGGCATCCCCTTCTGCCACCAGGGCTGCCCGCTGGGCAATCTGATCCCCGAGTGGAACGACTACGCCTACCGCGAGGACTGGGCGGCGGCGAGCGAGCGGCTGCACGCGACGAACAACTTCCCCGAGTTCACGGGGCGGCTGTGTCCCGCGCCGTGCGAGTCGGCGTGCGTGCTGGGCATCAACCAGCCGCCGGTGACCATCAAGAACGTCGAGGTCACCATCATCGACAAGGCGTGGGACAACGGCCACGTCACGCCGCAGCCGCCCGACCGGCTCTCCGGCAAGACCGTCGCCGTCGTCGGCTCCGGCCCGGCCGGTCTCGCGGCGGCACAGCAGCTGACGCGCGCGGGCCACACCGTCGTCGTCTACGAGCGCGCCGACCGGCTCGGCGGGCTGCTGCGCTACGGCATCCCCGAGTTCAAGATGGAGAAGCGGCACATCAACCGGCGCATCGAGCAGATGCGTACGGAAGGCACCAAGTTCCGTACAGAGGTGGAGATCGGCCGCGACATCGACGCGAAGAAGCTGCGCAAGCGGCACGACGCCGTCGTCATCGCGGCGGGGGCCACCACGGCCCGCGACCTCAAGGTGCCGGGCCGCGAACTGGGCGGCATCCACCAGGCGATGGAGTACCTGCCGCCGTCCAACAAGGTGCAGGAGGGCGACCTGACGGTCTCCCCGATCACCGCCGAGGGCAAGCACGTCGTCGTCATCGGCGGCGGCGACACCGGCGCCGACTGCGTCGGTACGGCGCACCGCCAGGGCGCGGCGTCCGTGACCCAGCTGGAGATCATGCCCAAGCCGGGCGAGGAGCGGGCACCGCACCAGCCGTGGCCGACCTTCCCCATGCTCTACAAGGTCACCTCCGCGCACGAGGAGGGCGGCGAGCGGGTCTACTCCGTCAACACCACCCACTTCGAGGGCGACGAGGACGGCAACGTCCAGTGGCTGCACCTGGTCGAGGTGGAGATGAAGGACGGCAAGCTGGAGCAGAAGCCCGGCACCGAGCAGCGGATCCCCGCCCAACTGGTCACGCTGGCAATGGGATTCACCGGTGTCGACCGTGAGAACGGCCTGGTGGAGCAGTTCGGCGTCGACCTGGACGAGCGCGGCAACGTCGCCCGCGACGACAACTACGCGACCAGCGTCGACGGCGTCTTCGTCGCCGGAGACGCGGGCCGCGGCCAGTCGCTGATCGTGTGGGCCATCGCCGAGGGCCGCTCCGCGGCCAAGGGCGTCGACCGCTACCTCATGGGCGCCAGCGCGCTCCCGTCGCCCATCGCGCCGACGGACCGCGCCATGGCGGTCTGACCGGGCCCGGCCTCCGCCCGGCCTCCGCACGGCCACGGCACTCGCCCACCACCCGACCGGGGCGGGTGCCGTGGTGTGCGTGCGGATCCCCGTCCTGCCGCTCGCTCAGCCGTCGTACGCGCCGTACGCGCTGAACTCGCCGTACTCTCCGGCCTCTTCGTATGCTCCGGCTGCCGCGGCACGCCGGGCCAGCCGGCTCTCGCGCCGGCCTTCGTAGCGCTCCCTGCGGTTGCTCGCCTTCACCATCCGCTGCCACTCCTTGACGCAGCCGCGCCTGTTGCATCCGGAACAGCAGCTGCGAGTGAACAGCAGCGCGTCGGGGTGCTCCCAGCGGCAGCGGGTGCCGCCCTGCTCGCGGGCCGGCCGGGGCGGCAGGTCGCAGTCGCCGAAGCGGTGGTCGTGCACGGGGCGCGGTGCGTGCTCCGCGTGGCGGACCCACAGCGGCTTCGTCTTGTCCGTACGGGACATCGCGTTCCTTCCGGAACCGCCGCCCGGACTCCCGGACTCTCCGGGCGGGCGGCTAGGTTCGGAACCTCACCGCGATCACCTCCCTCCCCTGTCCGCGGAACCGGCCGCGCGACCGGCCCGGTACACCAGCAGATACCGCCACCACAGCAGCCTGCGCAGCGTCGCGCCGGGCAGCAGCCGTGCGGCCTCCGCCCTGGTCTCGGCGTACGACAGCGGCGGCGGCCAGACGATCGGCACCTGCACCGGCGGCTCCGCACGGCGGAAGTGCAGCAGCCGCTGCGTGTTGAGCACGGCCAGCGCGGGCAGCGCGCACACGAAGTCGGCCGCCGTCCTGGCCGGAAGGAGCCCCACCACGGCCAGGACCCCGCCCGGGGCGAGGGCCTTCCGCAGCGTCAGCACCGTCTCGAACGGCATGTGGTGGAGGCTGGCGACGCACGAGATGAAGTCGTAGCGCCCGTCGGGCAGTTGGCCCTCGTCGCCCTCGCGGATGTCGGCCTGGCGACCCTCGCGGATGTCGGCCTGGCGGAAGCGGGGGCCCGGGCTCTCCGCGGTCGCGCCGGCGCTCTCGGCCCGCGCCGCCCGGATGACATCCGCGTCGGCGTCCACGCCCTCGACGTCCAGTCCGTGCCTCGCCAGCAGCCGTGCGAAGCGCCCCGTACCGCACCCGACGTCGAGCGCGGTGCGCGCGCCGTCCGGCACCTGCCTCAACAGCAGCGGGTGGTAATGGTCGTTGAAGTCGAACGCCACGCGCCCGGACCCTACCGGTGCCCGCCCGCGCGCCACCACGGAATTACGTGGGGGCGTTCCCGGAGATCGGCGGAACCGTCCGCGCACCTCTTCCGTCAGAGCGGTGAAGCAGGAGGTAGATCGAAGATGCGACGCAGCACGACAGGCACCACCCGACGCAAGGCCGCGCTCGTCCTGGCCCCGGCGATGGCCGCCGTGGCGCTGACGGCGACGGCCTGCGGGGGCGACGGGCAGACCGTCAGCAGCAAGCCCGCGGAGAAGCAGACCCGCTTCGAGAAGCGAGCCGCGCAGATCGAGCAGGTCTGGCCGAAGGTGGACAAGACCAAGGGCAGGCACCGGGACATGCTGCCGCTCGAAGCCGCCCAGCGGCCCGTGCACGGCAAGGAGGACAACCTGACCGTGACCGTCGGGCACGGCGGATGCGAGACGAAGTACGGGGCCCGCGTGCACGAGACGAGCAAGCTCGTGATCGTCTCGGGCTGGTCGAAGCAGGACAAGAAGGCCGACTTCTGCACCAAGCAGATCGTCACGGACAAGACCAAGGTCGAGCTGAAGAGCGAACTGGGCAAGCGCACCGTCGTCGACGCGGCGACGGGCAAGACCCTGCTGAAGGGCTGATTCACAGCCGAATACACGGCCCCGCGAGGGCTGAGCGACTCCGCGTACGGGCGTCGCGGCAGCCCCGCGGCCACTGAACGCCGGTTGGCTCCCGGCTGGCAGGCCCCGCACCACGTTCTCGTGGTGCGGGGCCTGCCGTGTGCAGATGCAGGTCTGATAGTTTCGGCCCGACCTCGTCCTATTTCTCCGACCCACCATCACAACCACGCGGCGGTCAGGGGGACTTGAGAAGCATCCGTGCTCTCCGGTGTCCGTCGCGGACAGGAGCCTGTGCGTGAGCGAGGCACTGCCGAGCGGCCAGAGTGCGCCCACGGTGCTGCGTATCGTCCTCGGGAAGCGGCTTAAGGAGCTGCGGGAGACCCGGGGCATCTCCCTGGAGGGTGCGGCGAAGGCGCTGAGCGTCAGCCATCTGACGATCCGCCGTATCGAGAACGCCCAAGTGAGCCTGAAGATCCCGTATGTGAGGGAGCTGCTGAGGCTCTACGAGGTCACCGAGGAGGAGACCCGCGACTTCACGGGCATGGCCGAGCGCGCCAACGAGCCTGGCTGGTGGCACGACTACAAGACGGCACTGCCCGACTGGTTCCGCGCATACGTCTCCCTGGAGACGGCCGCGCAGGTCATCCGCGTCTACGAACCGCACTACATGACGGGCCTGTTGCAGACCCGCGACTACGCACGGGCCGTGATCCGCGCCGGCTTCCCCTACGAGTCGGAGGACGCCCTCGAACACCGCGTCGACCTGCGGCTGCGCAGACAGGCGCTGCTCGATTCGCCCGACATGCCGACGCTGTGGGTGGTCCTGGAGGAGGCGGCGCTGCGGCGCCTGGTCGGCGGTCCCGCCGTGATGCGCACGCAGATCGAGCGTCTGATGGAGGCCGCGCAGCACCCCCGCATCACGCTCCGCATCCTTCCGCTGGCCGCCGGCGCGCACTCCGGTACGAGCGGCCACATGACGTATTTCCGCTTCCAGGAACGGGAGTTGCAGGACATCGTCTACACGGAGGTGGGTCTCACCAGCGCCGTGTACCTGGACCAGCGGCCCGACGTGGTGGCGCACCTGGAGGCCTACACCCGCGTCTCGCGGCTCGCCTCCGAGCTGCTGCCCGACACGCGCACCTATCTCGACCATCTGCGAAAGGAGTTCAACAGATGACGGACTCCTCCGAGGTCGACACGAGCAGACCGCACGCCGCGCGCATCTACGACTACATTCTGGGCGGCAAGGACTGGTTCCCCGTCGACAAGGAGGCGGGGGAGCAGGTCACGAGGATCTTCCCCCACATCGCGACGCAGGCCCGCGCGAACCGGGACTACATGCACCGCGCGGTGCGGCTCGTCGCCCGCGAGTTCGGCGTCAGGCAGTTCCTCGACATCGGCACCGGCATCCCCACCGCGCCAAATCTGCACCAGGTCGCCCAGGAGGTGGCCCCCGACAGCAGCGTCGTCTACGCCGATCACGACCCTCTCGTACTCGAGTACGCGGACGCGCTCATGCACAGCACGCCAGAGGGCAGCACCGCCTACGTGCAGGCCGATGTGCGCCGCGACTCCGTCCTCGACAGCCGCGAGGTGCGCGAGACCCTCGACCTGGACAGGCCGGTCGCGCTGTCGCTGCTGGCGCTGCTGCACTTCGTACCGGACGAGCACGGCCCGCAGGAGCTGGTCCGCTCGATGCTGCGACGGCTGGCGCCCGGCAGCTTCCTGCTTCTCTCCCACGCCACCGCCGACTTCGACGAAGAAGGCCAGCTGGAGGGGGTCAAGAAGGTCTACGACCAGAGCGGAACGCCCGTGCAGCTCCGTGGCGAGGCGGAGGTCCGGGTCTTCTTCGACGGGCTGGAGATGATCGAGCCCGGTCTGGTCCCGGTCCACCGCTGGCGGCCCGACGGGCCCACCACGATCAGCGACGCGGAGTCCTGCGTCTACGCGGGAGTGGCCCGCAAGGCCTGAGCCCCGGCTCGGGACTCCGGGCCGCCGATCGTCGGCCGCCGGCGCCGGTCGCCGTCAGTCGATGCCGCGCCAGATGTTCGGCTCGAAGCTGATCTCTTCCTCGTCCTCGACGCCCGCCAGCAGCCACAGCGGCGCCTCCAGCCACACCCCGGGCGGCAGCGGCAGCTCGTCGCCGCCTCTCCCGGCCTCACTCAGCGACCGCGAAGGCGAACCGGCGGTCATGGGCGCGGTGGCCGTGGGCACTGTCATGGTCATCTCTGCGTCAACTCCCCTGTACGACTCGGGCGCAGCAGGCATCCGGGCACAACGAGCCCTGGGATGCGACCGCGTCCCGTAAGGCCCCCGCACTCCGATTCTGACCCGCACGGGCGCACCTCGCAGCCCGAAAAAACAGCGCGGCACGCCGTGCCGGAGCAGGGCAGCGCGGACGACCGGCGGTCACCGTCCGCATACGCCCTGGCAGGGGAGGAGGGACGGGGGCTCAGCCGGCGAGGCGTGCGGGGAAGCCGCCGGTCGCAATCGGCCCCCAGTGCCGCGGCGTGACACGGATCAGGGACTTGCCCTGCTTGAGCATCGCGGAGCGGTACTCGTCCCAGTCGGGGTGCTCGCCGGAGATGTTGCGGAAGTACTCGACGAGCGGCTCCACCGAGTCCGGGCTGTCGACGACCTCGGCGTCGCCGTCGACCTGCACCCACGGGCCGTTCCACTCGTCGGACAGCACGAGGACGCTCACCCTCGGGTCGCGGCGCGCGTTGTGGGTCTTCGCGCGCTCCGGATACGTCGAGACGACGATCCTGCCCGAATCGTCCACGCCGCACGTCAGCGGCGACGCCTGGGGCGACCCGTCGGAGCGGCGGGTGATCAGGATCGCCCGGTGGCGCGGGCGTACGAAGTCGAGCAGACCGTCGAGCTCGACACGGGTGTTGGTGGCGATGGAAGGGCTCATGACGCCGAACGTACGGCATGGCGGCGCTCCTTCGCGCCTGCCGTGTCACGAAAGGCGGCTCCGCACCGTCGAGGTGGAGACAGGTACCGATGCGGTGCCGGTGCGGGCGGCCTCCGGACGGTCGCGCCGACGGCAGCCCCGACGACAGCGCCCCGACGGCGCCGCCCGCAGGCACCGGGACGAGGAATGCGAGGACGGACATGGCGCAGGCAGATACGCGGGACGGCCCGGACGTGGGACACGGGCGCGGCTTCGCGGTGGCGGTGGCTCTGCTGACGGGCTCGGGAACGGCGGTCGCGGGCGTGTGGTGCCTCGCGGCTCCGCATTCCTTCGCGCGGTGGGCCGGCTTTCCCGTACCGGCGCACGGCGGCGGAGCGGCGTCGTCGGCGTCGGCGGAGCACTTCCTGCACGACGTCGGCGCCTTCCAACTCGGGCTGGCGGCGGCGCTGTTGCTCGGCTGCGTCTGGTACGACGCGCTGCTCACAGCGCTCGCGGGCTTCGCGGTCGCCGGCGTCGCGCATACCGCCAACCACCTCGCGGACCTCGGCCTGGGCGGCGAGCGCTGGCAGATCCCCCTGATCGCGGCTGCCGCGCTGGCGGCAGCCGCGGCGTTCGTGGTGCGGCTGCGCGGCCTGGGCTGGGTGACGGGCGGCACCGTCACGGCCGCGGAGCCCCAACTTGCCCCGTACGTACGGCAGAAGACGGTCCTGCTGACGACGTACCGGCGCGACGGGCGAACCGGTGCCACGCCCGTCAGCATCGCCGTCGAAGACGGGCACGCCTACGTACGCAGCTTCGTGAACTCCGTGAAGACCCGCCGCCTGTCCCGCGATCCGCGTGCGCTGGTGGCGCCCGCAACCGGCCTCGGCAGGCGCACCGGACGGCCTCTGCCCGTACGGCTGCGGCTGCTGGAGCGCGGCAGCGCGGAGAACCGGCACGCGGCGCGGATGCTGCGCGCCAAGTACCCCCTGCTGCATGGGGTGTTGGTGCCGCTGATGCACCGGACGCTGATGCGCCGCAAGACGGGGCACACCGTGCACTTCGAGCTGACGGTGGACACCGAGGAGCGCGTGGCGGCCGCGGAGAGCGAGATGGGCGGTCCGCGGGACGCCTGAGCGGGGGCGGCGCGGGTCCGGAGTCGGTCCGGAGCCGGTCCGCGGGACGCCTGAGCCGGGGCCGGGCAGGACCGGAGTCGGGGCGGAGCCGTACCGGAGCCGTACCGGGGCCAGGAGGAGTCCGGCTCGGGGCGCCCGGCGCCGGAACCGGAGCGGCCGCGCCCGGTTCCAGACCCCGGGCGGCCGGACGCGCAGGAGCCGCCCGTGACCCTGAGCCCGCGGTCAGCCCGTGGTCAGCCCGTGGTCAGGTGTCGCAGTCCAGCACCGACCGGCACAGTCCGCACCGCGCCCGCATGCGCCCGCGCACCGGCACGCGGATGCGCTGCTGGCACGTGGGGCAGGGGAAAGACACCCGCACCGGCGAGCGGCTCTCGAAGGCGTACGAGTAGGGATCCGCGTCCGGCGGATACGGCGTGCTGCCCGGCCGGGCCAGGGCGTGACGCCGGTCCCGCGTGTAGCGGCGGCGGCCCGCCCAGCCGGAGACGGCCAGCGGCGGGCGGGTCTCGTCGGCCCGCGCCATCCCGCTGCCCTTGAGATACGCCTCGTACGCCTGCGGGCTGGTGAACCACACCTCCGGGCCCTCGCCGAAGACCGCCGCCCGCTTCGCCAGTACGTATCCGAACTCCTCCGGCGTGAGATAGCCCAGCTTCTGCGAGGAGACCTGGTCCTGCCGGAAGGCGTCCAGCAGCAGCCAGCCTGCGCCGAGGTAGGTGGTGGCGGTGTCGGTGAGGATCTCGTTGTCGCGGGTGCCGGCGAAGGCGAGGCCGAGGCGGTGCAGGCAGACGTGCATCACCTCGTGCGCGAGGGCGGCGCCGATGTCGCGGCGGTGATGCTTGAAGCGGGCGTTCAGCTCGATGAAGTACTCGGGGCCCGCGGCGAGTTCGACGTGCGCCGCGTGCTCCATCTCGCGGAAACTGACGATCATGCGGGCGTCCGGCAGCCGGAACTGCTGCACCATCACGCGCGCGACCCGCTGCACTCCGGTGTAGAGGTCCTCGGAGTCGGAGAAGGCCACGTCACTCGGCGCCACGCTGACGTCGAACTGCCGCACCGTGTCCGGCGAGAGACGCTTGTAGAGCGCGGTGATCGCGGACCGCACGGTCGTCAGATGCGGGAACCCCCGCTCCACGGGATCCGCGGCAGGCCCGGTCGGCGCGCCCTGTGCCGTCATGGACACCACCACCCCCGGAGTTTCCTCGGTCACTGTCACTGTACGGGCGAGGGCCCGCCCGTGCGGCCGTCATAGGGTCGGAGCAGGCCACCATCCCCGCGACCTGGAACGGCAGGCATGGCGAAGACCCACGGCGAGACCAGCGGCACCGGTACGGATTCCGGCACCGGTACGGATTCCGGCGCCGGTACGGATTCCGGTACGGGACCGGGTTCCGCTCCCGCGACCGGCTCGGGCCCCGGCTCCGGCTCCGGCTCCGGCGAGGACACCACATCGGGCGTCGACGAATCCGTACGCGCCGAGCTGACCGCCCTGCGCGACAGCATCGACAACATCGACGCAGCGGTGGTGCACATGCTGGCCGAGCGCTTCAAGTGCACGCAGCGCGTCGGCCGGCTCAAGGCCGACCACGACCTGCCGCCCGCCGACCCGGCACGCGAGGCCCGCCAGATCGCGAGGCTGAGGGAGCTGGCCGTGAGCGCGAAGCTCGATCCGGCCTTCGCGGAGAAGCTGCTGAACTTCGTGATCGCCGAGGTGATCCGCCACCACGAGACGATCGCCCGCACCTGAGACCTGAGACCTGAAACCTTAGAGCGGCCGTGGGCACGGGACGGTCCCGGCACCCGGGACGGGCCTCGCAACGGGCTTCCCGCACCCGCGCCGACGCCGGTGCCCGGCCCTCCGGGTCCGGCGGCAGCCGGACCACGCACGTGCCACCGGGCCCGCCGTACCTTGCCCAGTGCCGGCTCCGGCTCAGTGCCGGCTCAGTGCCTGGGGGCGTCGTCCTCGCCGACGTGGTGGACGCGTACGAGATTCGTGGAGCCGGGCATGCCGGGCGGCGAGCCCGCGGTGATGACGACGAGATCGCCCTTCTCGCAGCGGCCGAGCTTCAGCAGCTGCTCGTCGACCTGGTCGACCATCTCGTCCGTGCTCTGCACCGTCGGCCCGAAGAAGGCCTCGACGCCCCAGGTGACGCTGAGCTGCGCACGCGTGGCGGGGTCCGGGGTGAAGGCCACCACCGGCACCGGCGAGCGGTACCGCGAGAGCCGGCGGACCGTGTCGCCGGACTGCGTGAACGCCACCAGATACCTGGCCCCGAGGAAATCGCCCATCTCCGCCGCCGCCCGCGCGACCGCACCGCCCTGCGTACGCGGCTTGCTGTGCTCGTCCAGCGGCGGCAGGCCCTTGGCGAGCACGTCCTTCTCGGCCGCCTCGACGATGCGCCCCATCGTCCTGACCGTCTCGGCGGGGTGCTTCCCCACGCTCGTCTCGCCCGAGAGCATCACCGCGTCGGTGCCGTCCATGACGGCGTTGGCGACGTCGGAGACCTCCGCGCGCGTCGGGCGGGAGGCCTCGATCATCGAATCCAGCATCTGCGTGGCAACGATGACGGGCTTGGCGTTGCGCCGGCACAGCTTGATCGCGCGCTTCTGCACCAGCGGCACCGACTCCAGCGGCATCTCGACGCCGAGGTCGCCGCGGGCGACCATCACACCGTCGAAGGCGTCGACGACCGACTCCAGATTCGTCACGCCCTGTGGCTTCTCCAGCTTCGCGATCACGGGAAGGAAGCGGTCCTCCTCCGCCATGATCCGGTGCACCTCCTTGACGTCGTCGCCGCTGCGCACGAACGACAGCGCGATGACGTCGGCACCGGTGCGCAGCGCCCAGCGCAGGTCCTCGATGTCCTTCTCCGACAGGGCCGGCACGGAGACGGCGACGCCGGGGAGGTTGAGGCCCTTGTGGTCGGAGACCATGCCGCCCTCGACGACGACGGTCTGCACGACGGGACCGTCGACGGCGGTCACCTCCAGCGTGACCCTGCCGTCGTCGACGAGGATGCGCTCGCCGCGCGAGACGTCGGCGGCCAGGCCGGAGTAGGTGGTGCCGCAACAGGAGCGGTCGCCCTCCACCTGCTCGACGGTGATGGCGAACTGGTCGCCGCGTTCAAGAAGTACCGGTCCCTCACGGAAGCGGCCGAGCCGGATCTTCGGGCCTTGAAGATCGGCGAGGACGCCCACGGCGCGGCCCGCCTCCTCGGCGGCCCTGCGCACGCGGTGGTAGCGCTCCTCGTGCTCGGCGTGCGAGCCATGGCTCATGTTGAACCTGGCCACGTCCATCCCGGCGTCGACGAGCTCCTTGATCTGCTCGTACGAGTGGCTGGCGGGGCCCAGTGTGCTGACGATCCTTGCGCGGCGCATGCCATGACCCTACGACTTACCCGCAGGTAGAGACCTGCTCGCTGTGGATTCGTCAACGTCCTTTACTGAGGCGGCCATTGACAACTTCTAAAGTGAGGGGTCACTCGCTCCGATGAGCGCGCCGGGGCCGGCGGTACGGAGCCGTGTGCCCCTACCGGCGGGCCGATGCACCCGCTGCGGGGCCCGCCGTCTCAGAGCGTCGGCCTGCTCATCAGGAAGCGGGCGTTGACCTGTGCCTGCACCCGCTGCCGCTGTGGTTCCAGATCCAGCGCCGGTGCGGCTTCCCCGCTCTGCGCGCCCCCGTATCCCGCCGAGCGCCCCCGGAAGGACGGGGCCGAGGACGGAGTGCTGTTCTCCGCGCCCAGATCGGCCAGTTCCACCAGCGCCACCAGCTCCGCGTCCAGTGCCGCCGCGTACTCCCTGGCCCGCGTCACCGCCTCCCGCACCGCCTGCTGCCGCGCCTCACGGTGCGCGGGGGAGTCCTCACGCAGCTCCCACCACGGGCCCTCGACGCGCGTCAGCTCCAGCTCCGCGAGGCGTGTGGTCATCTCCCCGAGCGCCGTGAAGTCCGCGACGGAGGCCGTGATCCGCACGCTGCCGTTGTACGTGCGCACCCGCTCACGGCGGCCCTTCTCCGTCAGCTCCGGCGAGACCGAGAAGGTGCCCGTCGAGAGCTTCTCCACGGCCTCCCCGTAGCCCTTCAGCAGCTCCAGCACGTCGGAGTTGCGGCGCGTCAGGGACTCCAGCGCCTCCCGCCGGTCGGTGCCGCGCGCGCTCACCGTCACCGTGATGCGGGCGATCTCCGGGTCGAACTCGAGGCTGGCTTCGCCGCGGACGGCCACCCTCGGCTCGTCGGCGGTGCCGTAGGGGAGAGGGCCGGTGGCTGCGGAGTGACCGGGTGTGTTCGTCATGCGGTCACTCTCGCAGAACCCGTTTCGGGGCGCGGGGCATCACCGGGATCACCCCGCGGCCGGGAGGACGGGGAGGTGGCAGACGGCTTCGACGTTGTTGCCGTCGGGGTCGCGCACGAACGCCCCGTAGTACGACTCGTGGTACTCGGGCCACAGCCGGGGCGCGTGCAGCACCCCGGCGCCCGCCGCGACCGCGGCGTCGTGGAACGCGTCGACCGCCGCGCGGTCCGCCGCCGCGAACGCGATGTGCACCTCGCGGGCCTCGCCTCCGGCGGCCGTGGGACCGAGCCAGAAGGCGGGAGCGGTGGTGCCGTATCCGACGACGTCGCCGAAGTCGAGGACGCGCCCCGCGCCAAGTGGCGCCAGGACGGCGTCGTAGAAGGCCGCCGCGGCGGCCGGATCCTGCGTCTGAATCGAAATGTGATCGAACATCCCGGCAGTCTGTCATCGCCCGGGCGCGCTGTCAGCGGAACGTACGGACCCGCCGCCGGAGGGCGGGAGCCGGCCGTCGGCCCGTGGGGTCGCCGCGCCCCTGCCCCCGCCATTGCCCCTGTCCCTGTCCCTGTCCCTGTCCCGCCGTGCGCTCACCGGCCGCGCCTCCGCCGCCGCTCTACGTCATACGCAGCGGCCGGAAGTCCGAGTGCTGCCGGTCCGCCTGCTCGGCGACCCCCGGCGCACCGTTCGCCAGCGCCCCCTCGGGCCGCAGCCCGAACGTCGTGAACGCCGTACGCCGCGGAATCCGGTAACACTCCCGCCCCGTCAGCGAGTTGAGGATCACCGCGCTGCGGTGCGCGGCGAGGCCCAGATCCGGCGCACCCACGCCGTGCGTGTGCCGCTCGGCGTTCTGCACGTACACCGCGCCCGACACCGAACGGTCCATGACCAGCCGGTACTGCTCGTCGACCCGCGGCCGCTCCGACTCGTCCCTGCGCAGCCACGGCTCGAGCGACGCCAGGACGCCGCCCAGCGGACGCTCCCGGTAGCCCGTCGCCAGCACCACGGCGTCCGTCGCCAGCCGCGTGCGTACGCCCTGCTCGATGTGCTCCAGATGCAGTTCCACCCGCGTCGCACCGATGCGCCCGGCCGTGCGCACGGCAACGCCCGGCGTGAGCACCGCGTCCGGCCAGCCGCCCTCCAGCGTCCGGTGGTACAGCTCGTCGTGCACGGCGGCCAGCGTGCCGTGGTCGACGGCCTTGTGCAGCTGCCACTGCCGGGGCACGAGGCCGTCGCGCACCGACTCGGGCAGTCCGTGGAAGTAGCTGGTGTAGTCCGGGGTGAAGTGCTCCAGGCCCAGCTTGCTGTATTCCATGGGCGCGAACGCGGCGCTGCGCGTCAGCCAGTGCAGCCCCTCCCTGCCCGCGGGGCGGCGGCGCAGCAGGTCGAGGAAGACCTCCGCACCCGACTGGCCCGAACCGACGACCGTGATGTGCCCGGCCTCCAGCAGCCGTTCGCGGTGGTCGAGATAGCCGGAGGAGTGCACCACGGGCGCCCCCGCCCCCACGGACGAGGCCAGCGAGCGCAGCGGCTCCGGCACATGCGGGGCGGTGCCGACGCCGAGCACGAGACTGCGGGCGTACGAACTGCCCTGCGCTACGGGCCCGTCGGGTCCGAGGCGGGTGAAGTCGGCCTCGAACAGGCGCAGTTCGGGATGCCACCGCACCGCGTCGACGCGATGGCCGAAGTGCACGCTCTCCAGCTGCCCGCACACCCAGCGGCAGTACGCGTCGTACTCGGCGCGCTCGATGTGGAAGCGCTCCGCGAAATAGAAGGGGAAGAGCCGCTCGCGCTCCTTGAGGAAGGCGAGGAAGGACCAGGGGCTCGCGGGGTCGGCGAGGGTCACCAGGTCGGCGAGGAAGGGCACTTGGAGGGTGGCGCCCTCGATGAGCATGCCCGGATGCCACTGGAAGCCCGCCTGCTGCTCGTAGAACGCGGTGCGCAGGCCCGGGACGCCGTGGGCGAGGGCGGCGAGGGAGAGGTTGAACGGGCCGATGCCGACGCCCAGCAGGTCCAGGGGCGGGCCGCCCTGCCCGCCGCCGTCGGCCCCGGCCTCCCCGGCACCGGCGGTGGCCGGGCGGCGCTGTACGGGCACGGTCGACGCGGGCTGGGCGGCCGCGGGGGGCTGTGCGGTGAGCGGACGGTCGGCTGTCGTCATGGCCGGGTGCTCCTTGCGGTGCTGGTGGTGCCGTCGGTGCCTGCGGTGCCGGTGGTTTCCGCGTCGCCGGTCGCTTCCGGGCCGCCGGGCGCTTCTGGGCCGCCGGGCGTGCCCGCGCGGCTCGTGGTGCCGCTCGCGTCGGTGGTGAAGGCGGCGCCGTCAGCGACCCCGGTCACGGGTGCCGGCCGGGAGCCCGCTGCGGGATGCGGCGCCGGAGCGGACGGCACGGCGTCCCGTACGAGCTTCAGCAGGGACTCCAGATCACTGCGGCGCGCATACGGATTGAGGAGCGTCGCCTTCAGCCAGCGGCCACCGCCGGAACCGCCCCCGGAACCACCGCCCGAACCGGCCCCGGGACCACCGCCTCCGCCTGGACCGGCGCCCGGACCGCCGTCCCGACCCGCGTCCATGTCGGCGCGCCCCAGCACCGCGCGGCCCTCCGCCATCAGCCGCCGCCGCACCGATGCCACCGCCGCGCCGTCGGCGCCCACGGGACGGAACAGCACCGTCGACAGCTCCGGCATGCCGAACAGCTCCAACGCCGGGTCGTCCGCGACCAGTTCGGCCAGCTCACGCGCCACGTCGCACGTCCGCTCGACGAGGGCGCCCATCCCGCTGCGGCCCAGCGCGCGCAGCGTGACGGCCATCTTCAGAACGTCGGGCCGACGCGTCGTACGCAGCGAGCGGCCCAGCAGATCGGGAAGTCCGGCGTCGCTGTCGTCACCGGCGTTGAGATACTCCGCGCGGTGTTCGAGCGGCGCGAGGTCCCGCCCGTCCGGCACCGCGAACAGCCCGGCCGCGACGGGCTGCCAGCCCAGCTTGTGCAGATCGAGGGTGACGCTGTGCGCCCGCTCCAGCCCGGCCAGCCGCGCACGCAGCCGGCGGCTGAAGAGCAGCATGCCGCCGTACGCCGCGTCCACATGCAGCCGGGCTCCGAACTCCCGGGCGACTTCGGCGAGTTCGTCGAGCGGATCGATGGCGCCCGCGTCGGTCGTACCGGCCGTCGCGACCACCAGCACCCGCCTGCCCGGCCGTCGGGTCATCAGCGTGCCGCGCAGCGCCCCGGCGGTGAGCACACCCGACGGGGACGGCACGCGCACCGGCTCGGGCAGGCCCAGCAGCCAGGCCGCGCGGTGCACGCTGTGATGTGCGGCCTCCCCGCACACGACGCGGACGTCCGGGCCGAGCCGTTCGCGGGCCAGGAGCAGGCCCAGCTGGTTCGACTCCGTACCGCCCGTGGTCACCAGAGCGTCAGGGACACCCGGCACGCCCGGTCCGCCGGGAGCGCCCGGGGCCCCGTGCCCGCCGTAGACGTGCCCGCTGTCGCCGTGTCCGCCGTCGCCCTTCCCGCCGTAGACGAGACGCGCCAGCTCCCGGCACGTACGGGCCTCCAACTCCGAGGCGGCGGGCGCCTGATCCCACGAGTCCAGCGACGGATTGAGCACGCTCGCGGCGAGATCGGCGGCCGCGGCGACGGCGAGCGGCGGACAGTGCAGATGCGCCGCGCACAGCGGGTCGGCCGGATCGGCCGCGCCCTCCGCCACCGCCCGCACCAGCGAAGCCAGCGCCTCCCGCTCGCCCGTGCCCCGCTCCGGCAGCACACCGCCACCGCCGCGCAGCACCTCGGCGACCCGGGCGGCCACCTGCCGCGGTCCGCCGCCGGGCAGCGGCCCGCAGCGCCGCGCGGCACCCTCCTCCAGCGCGTCGGTCACCACGGCCGTCAACGGCCGCAGCGCCGCGGCCCCTTGGGTGCCGCCGGCGAGCGGCGGGGCGGCAGCAGCGGTGCCGGCGGGCACGGTCGGGAGCGGCATGAGCGGAGATCCTTCGCCGTCGCGGTCCCACAGCCCCCGGTCCGGGGGCACACGAGAGGTGCCCGCCGGACCGGCAAGGAGTGGTGAGGAGGCCCTAACCTACGTGCGTACGGCGTCAGTTGATCTCGTTACCGGTCCGGTTCGCCCGAAGGGGTGATCGGGGATGACCGCGGAAAGTTCAGCGGGCTTCCCGGGGCCCGCTCGTGGTGCTCGCCCCGGGAAGCCCGCCTGCACCGGTGCGCGTCAGCACCGGTGCGCGCGAGCGGCGCCGCCCAACGCCGCCCGGCGTCCCTGTCACGGGTAGGACGTCACCGTCGCGACCTGGCTGTCGCCGTTGGCCGGTCCGCCCGTGTTGTTGACGACGTGAGCGATCGTGCCCTTGCCGCCGAGCGACACCGACGTCATGTGCTGCAACTTCACGCCCTCCGCCTGCGGCACCTCGAACGAACGGTCCGCGACGACGGAGTTGTTGACGTCGAAGAAGCAGTAACTGCCCAACCCGAAGGCCTGGTGCTCCTTGACGGACTTGTCGACCTTGTAGGCCGCGTAGCCACGCGTGTCGCCGTTCATCCAGGCGTCCTGGTCCGGCGGGTCGTAGGGCATCTCGTTCTGGAAGAAGTACGTGCGGCCGCGCTCGCCGTTCCAGACCACCTGGTACTTCTTGTAGTGCTCCGCGAACAGCCCGTACGCCGTCACGTCGCTGCCGTTGACGATCAGCCCGGTGTCGGCCGGGTTGGTGTCCCAGCCGACGCCGTCGCCGTGGTCGGCGCGCCACAGCCACAGATGGTCGGCGATGACGTGGGAGCTGTTGATGACGAGGCTGGTCTCCGACTTGGCCGCGCCCGCCCCGCCGATGCGCACGAACACGTCGTGCAGCGACGTCGGATTGGCGGAGTGGTCCGCGTCGGCGCCCTTCGGGCCGACCTCGATCAGCGTGGGCGAGTTCTCCTTGCCCGCCTCGACGAGGAAGCCCGCGAGCTTCACCCCGTCCACGTCCGCGACCTTCAGCACGGCGTGGCCGCCCTTCGGCGTGAGCGTGGCCAGGCCCAGGCCCAGTACGACCGTGTTCTTCTTCGTGACCGCCAGCGGCTCGTCCAGCTCGTAGATCCCCGGCGTCAGCAGCAGGTGCTTGCCGTCCTTGAGCGCCGAGTTCAGCTCGGACGCCGTGTCGCCGGCCTTCGCGATGCGGAAGCCGTCCAGCGGCAGCGACTCGCCCTTCGGGGCGCCGCCCGACCAGCTCGCGCCGGTCGCGTCCTCACGCACCGCGGGCACGAACACCTGGTAGGCGCCGTCCTTGTCGACGTACAGGAACGGCTTCTCCCGCACCTTCGGCGCCGACTCGACGGTCGTGTTCGGGGGCTTGGGGAAGCCGTCGCCGCCCGGGGCGTTCTTCGCGCCCACGAAGACCATGTTCCAGTTGGAGCCCTCCCAGCTGTCCCACTCGGTGTTGCGCGAGAGCCACTGCTGCTGCGTGCCCGAGCGCACCTGACCGTCCACCACGGTGTCCGCCATCAGACCGCCGCTGGACCAGCCGCCGTCGTCCAGTTCCAGATCGCCCTTCACATGCATGCGGCGGTACGGGGCGGCCTGCGAGACCGCCCAGCGGTCCTTGCCGCCCTTCGGCGTCACCGCGATGCCCTCGGCCGAACGCCAGAAGTTCTGCGTGGCGTTGCCGTCGAACCAGTCCGCCTCCGCGTGCACCGCGCCCGAGACCTTCACATCGTCCGGGGTCAGGCCGAGACCTGCGACCTGGGTGAAGAAGCCGACGTTCACATCGGCCTCGTACGAGCCCGGCTTGAACAGGAAGGCGTGCCGCGCCTTGCCGAACTGGGCCTTCTCCTGGTCCTTGAAGACGGAGTCGACCTTCGCCTGGATGTCCTTCGCGGAGGTGTCCGGGCCGAACACGGACACGTTCGGGCCGAAATCGGGCTCCGCGGCCGACGCACCGGAACGGCCCGTGAGGCCGAACGCGGAAGCGGCCTTGGGCGCGGCGGCCAGGCCGACTCCGCCCAGTCCGGCGGCGGCGAGCGTCGCGAGCACCGTGCGGCGGCGGACCACCGGGCGGGACGGCGGTGCGGAGGCGTCGGTGGTGAGCGGCTTACTGCCGGACTCACCGACGCCGTTGGGCGACTGGGGTGTGGGGGACATGGGGGGTCCAACTCCTCGACGATGTCAGGACGGTGAGAGGACCGTAGGCCTGGACCAATCGTTGGTCAAGACTAAAGTTAAGACTTGAGAAAAGTGCGGCGGACGCCACACTCCCAGGCACGCGAACTGCCCGAACGGGCAGCCCGGAGAGGGCAGTTCCCCCTCCCCCCGCCGAAGCCCGGCGACCCGGGCGAGGAGGCCCCGCCCGCACACCCTCGGCCGGCACGCGCCCCTCAGCCCGCACGCCCCCGCACCCGCAGCGCACGCCGCAGATCATCCAGCTCGTCCACCAACTCCCGCCGCAACGCAGGCGTCACACCCTCCCCCTCCACACACTCCAGCCCACGCTCCAGCACCGACGCCTCGACGACCGTACGAGGAAACGCCCTCCGCCCCACGATCGACGCCACCGCAGCACCACGCCGCGCAGCCACCCCCACCGCATCCGCGAAATACCGCTCCGCGAAACCACCCCCGGCCAGCAACTCCCCCTGCTCCGGCTGCCAGAAGCCCTCAGCCGTCGCCCGCAGCAGATAGTTCGACAGCACGTCGGAGAAGAACATCGCCTCCCACGCCGCCTCCTTGCCGACCGCATCCGGCAACGCCGCCCGGCACCGCGCCGCACCCTCCTCACCGGCAGCACCCGGATCCGCCGCCAGCTCCGCATCGATCTCCGCACCGCCCACCGCACCCAGCACCGACAGACGCAGCAACAACCGCCACCGCAACTCCGCATCCAGCACCGGGCCTCCCGGCACCGCCCCCGCAGCACGCCAGGCGAGCAACTCCCCGGGATCCGACGCGCAGTCCACGAACCGGCGCACCGCCGTCAACCGCAGCCCGTCCCCGTCCACCCCCGCCACAGAGCCCGGCCCTGGCCCAGACGCCGACCCCGCCACAGACCCCGGCGCCGGACCCCCGCCCGCCATCAACTCACGGCACACACCCGCCAACGACTCCAGCGCCCCACCACGCCGCCCCACCGGCAGATAACGGTCCACCACCACATCACGCGCGAACCCCAGCACACCCTCCACCACCGCAACCTCCGGCTCGGCCACGGCATGATCACGCACCGCCTCCAGAAACTCCCCCGGCGGCAACTCCCCGTCCCGCACCATGTCCCGCGCCGCGCCCCACACCACCGCACGCGACAACGCATCAGGAAGACCCGACAACGCCCCCCGCACCGTCCCCCACGAAACCCCGTCCAGCCGCACCTTCGAATACGTCAGATCCCCGTCGTTCACCAACAGCAGATCAGGCCGCGGACCCCCGGCCACCACCACCGACTCCGCCTCGTCCGCCCCCACATCACGAGCCACCCGCTCCCGCAACACCAGCCGCCCGCGCTCCGCCGGCGCCACATCGTAAAGACCCAGCTCCAAACGGTGCGGACGGCTCCCCTCATGCCCCAGCGCCACCGACCACTGCCCACTGCCCTCCGACACCCGCGCCGAAAGAACATCCACCCCCGACGAACGCAGCCAGCGCTCCGCCCAGCCCTGCACATCACGATCCGACGACTCCGCCAGCGCCCCCACGAAATCCGCCAGCGACGCATTGCCGAAACGATGCCGCGTCAAATGCCTGTTGACCCCCGCCAGGAAATCCTTCTCACCCAGCCACGCCACCAACTGACGCAGCACCGACGCACCCTTCGCATAAGAGATCCCATCGAAATTCAGCAACGCCGAAGCCGTGTCCCGCACCGACCCCGGCCCCGGAGCCACCGGATGAGTCGACGGCCGCTGATCCGCGTCATAACCCCACCCCTTGCGCTGCACCGCGAAATCCGTCCACATCCCCGAAAAACGCGTCGCATCACCCAACGCCCAGTACCCCACGAACTCCGCGAACGACTCGTTCAGCCAGATGTCGTCCCACCACCGCAGCGTCACCAGATCCCCGAACCACATGTGCGCCATCTCATGCGCCACCGTCACACCGCGCGAACGCCGCTGAAGCTCCGTCACCGCCCCGCGGAACACATACGTGTCCGCCAACGTCACGAGCCCCGGATTCTCCATCGCCCCCGCGTTGAACTCCGGCACGAACGCCTGGTCATAGGAGTCGA
Organism: Streptomyces sp. HNM0575; assembly: GCF_012726265.1. Taxonomy (GTDB): domain Bacteria; phylum Actinomycetota; class Actinomycetes; order Streptomycetales; family Streptomycetaceae; genus Streptomyces. The sequence goes on from NZ_JAASAG010000007.1 coordinate 260,774, forward strand.
ACGGATACGGCTCGTCGAACAACTCGTGATAGCGGTCGAAACACCTCCGCGTCACCTCCAGCAGCTCCCCGGCATCCGCATCGAGCGACTCCGCCAGCGAACGACGCACATGCAGACCGAACGGCAACCCCGCATGCTCCGTACGCACCGAGTGATACGGCCCCGCCACCACCGCCACCATGTACGTACTCACCCGCCGCGTCGGCGCACACACCCAACGCCCCGGACCCGCCTTCCGCGCCACCCCGTTCCCCAGCACCGTCCACTCGTCCGGCGCCGACACCGAAACCTCGAACACCGCCTTCAGATCGGGCTGATCGAAACACGCGAAGACCAGCGGCGCGTTCGCCAGAAAGCACATCGAATACAGATACACGCGCCCGTCGGCCGGATCCGTGAACCGGTGCATCCCCTCACCGACCCGCGAAAACCCCATCCGCGCCTCGACACGCAGCTCATGAACCCCCTCCGCCAGACCCCGCAGCCACAACCGCCCGTCCGCGAACGCAGCCCCCGTATCCAACGCCACCCCGTCCAGCTGAGCCCCCAGAAGCTCCGCCGGACGCACCTCCACGAACGAATCCGCACCGCCGCGCCCCTCCTTCACGGAGAAGCGCACGGTCGACACCGACCCGAACACCTCCTCGCCGCACGTCAGATCGAGATCGACGGCATACCGCTCCACATCGAGAAGCCCGGCCCGGATCTGCGCCTCGTCGCGCGTCAGTGATGGCATGCGCGCCATGCTCCCGCAGCCGGCGCGACGCCCGCACCGGAGTAAGAGGGGAGCAACGGCTCAGTATTTGGCCCCGACGTGCGCGTCCATCAACGCGACGGACGCACGGCGGGCGACGGAGATGTTCAGCGGTTCGCAGTCGCGGGCCAGGGTGGACCACTCGACGCCGACCGCGTCCAGCGCGTCGGTGTAGATCCGTCTGATGTCGCCGGACTTGTTGGTGAAGAAGTACCGCGGATACTCATAGCGCTTGCGCCTGCCCGCCACCATGCGCGTCGTCCAGTTGACGATGCGGCATCCGTCGGAGTGGACGAGCCCGCGAACGAGGTCCCAGGGATGCAGATCGGCTATCTCCTGCTGCCAGTTCCGGAGCCGGATGCGCCTCTCGTGCTTTCTGCCGGGTCCGTGCTGGGGGAAGAGACACGGCCAGTGCGGGTTGTAGGCCGTGACCATGACGCAGCCCTGCGCCCGGACGCGGAAGACCTTGTTGCAAGGACGGACTCTCTTCACGGCACGTGCGCACTCCTCGATGAGCCCGGGCCAGGAGTTGGAGCACGCGATGCGCAGGGAGTAGGTCCGTGCGAGGCGGCTGACGCAGCCGTCGCCGAGGTAAAGGCCCAGCAGATAGGCGTAGTTGGGGGCGTCCGGCGGAGGCGCGGGGACGAGCGCGCATCTGGAGCACTCAGCGGCGCCGGGGCGTACCGGAAGGAGCCGGGTCTGCCAGGAGCGGATCGCCGCGCGAGAGATGCCCGTCTGCCTGCTCACCGAGTTGAGGCTGCGCCCCTGAGCGACGAGAGCCAGGGCCTGCCTGCGGATCGTGATGTCGTACATGAACGCGAGCTTCGCGAGCGCATGTAGGACGGGCAGGAAATCGAGGCTGCGTTCCCACGCGTGAGCGAAGATCAGCGATATCGCTTGCAACCTAAGATTTGAAGGTGAAGTGCCCCGGGTCGGATTCGAACCGACACTGTATGGGTTTTGAATCCATCGACTCTGCCGTTGGTCTACCGGGGCGAAGCGCAAATCGAAGGTTCGCGACCACCTGCTGTGCGACCACCTTACAGGACCCCGGTACCCTCGTACCTCCCACCTGTGCGGAAACGAGGAGCCCAGTGAGCACCGCGGACATCCCCGAGCCCGAGAACTCCGACGCCGGCGCCCCCGGTGCCGACGAGGTCGCGCACGTGCCGCCGCTGACCACGCGTGTGGTGATCGCGGAGGACGAGGCGCTGATCCGGATGGATCTCAAGGAGATGCTGGAGGAGGAGGGCTACTCGGTCGTCGGTGAGGCCGGTGACGGGCGGCGCGCGGTGGAGCTGGCGCGTGAGCACCGTCCGGATCTGTGCATCTTCGATGTGAAGATGCCGGTGCTGGACGGGATCTCGGCGGCGGAGAAGGTCGCGGAGGAGAGCATCGCGCCGGTGCTGATGCTGACTGCCTTCTCGCAGCGTGAGCTGGTGGAGCGGGCGCGGGACGCGGGCGCGATGGCGTATCTGGTGAAGCCGTTCAGCAAGAGCGACGTGGTGCCGGCGATCGAGATGGCGGTGTCGCGGTTCACGGAGCTGCGTGCGCTGGAGAAGGAGGTCGCGGATCTCTCCCAGCGGCTGGAGACGCGGAAGTTGGTGGACCGGGCGAAGAGCGTGCTTCAGACGCAGTACGGGCTGACGGAGCCGGCTGCGTTCCGGTGGATACAGAAGACGTCGATGGACCGGCGGTTGTCGATGCAGCAGGTCGCGGAGGCCGTGATCGCCGACGGCGAGGAGCGCAAGCAGCAGAAGGCGCAGGGCCGGAAGGACCAGCAGGGGGCACGGAAGGATCAGCAGGGCGAATAGGGCCGGCGCAGCGGGCCCGGTCGGTGGGAGCAGCGCCGCGGGCAGCAGGGCCGGGCAACGTACGAGCCGGGCCGGGCAGGGCCGGGCAACGTGCGAAGGGGCCGCCTCTCACCGAGGGGCGGCCCCTTCGTGTCCGGTTCGTGTCCGGTTCGTGTCCGGTCCCGTTCGTGTCCGGTCCGGCTCGTGTCCGGCCCGGTTCAGTCCTCGCCGAGGTAGGCCTTGCGTACGGACTCGTCGTGCATGAGCTCCTGGCCGGTGCCGGAGAGGGCGATGGTGCCGATCTCCATGACGTGGCCGTGGTCGGCGAGGGAGAGCGCGGCCTGGGCGTTCTGTTCGACGAGGAGGATCGTCGTGCCCTGTGCCTTGAGCTCGGTGATGGTCTCCATGATCTTCTGCATCATGATCGGGGAGAGGCCCATGGAGGGTTCGTCGAGCATGAGCAGCTTGGGCTGGGACATCAGTGCGCGGCCCATGGCGAGCATCTGCTGTTCCCCTCCGGAGAGGGTGCCGGCGGCTTGGCTGCGGCGTTCGCCGAGGATGGGGAAGAGGCTGTAGGCGCGGTCGATGTCGCGTTGGACGCCTGCCGTGTCTTTGCGCAGGAACGCGCCGAGTTGGAGGTTTTCGGTGATGGTGAGGCGCGGGAAGATGCGGCGGCCTTCGGGGGAGTGCGCCAGCCCCTTGGCGACGATCTTGTGCGCGCCCATGTCGTTGATCACTTCGCCGTCGAACGTGATCTTTCCGGCGAGGGGTTTGAGCAGGCCGGAGAGGGTGCGCAGGGTGGTGGTCTTTCCGGCGCCGTTGGTGCCGATGAGGGTGACGACCTGGCCTGCGTCGACGGTGAAGGAGATGCCTTTGACGGCTTCGATCTTGCCGTAGGCGACGCGGAGGTCTTCGACTTCGAGGAGTGGCATCAGGACCGCTCTCCCTTCGGGGTCTCGTCGCTCGCGGTGGCGGGGCCGCCCGCGGGACCGTCCGCCGTGCCGCCGGTCGCTCCGCCCGCGGTCGCCCTCTCGGCTTCGCGTACTTCGGCGGCTTCGGCTTCGCCCGGTTCGCCTTCGAAGGGTGTGCCGAGGTAGGCGGCGATGACGCGTTCGTCGGCCTGGACGGTCTCGGGTGAGCCTTCGACGAGTTTTGCGCCTTGTACGAGGACGGCGACGCGGTCGCAGAGGTTGAAGATGAAGCGCATGTCGTGCTCGATGACGAGTACGGCGGTGCCCTTTTCCCGTACGGCGAGTACGAGGTCGCGGGTGGCGCTGGTCTCGGACGCGGTCATGCCCGCGGTGGGCTCGTCGAGGAGCAGCAGGCCGGGTTCGCTGGCGAGGGCGCGGGCGATCTCCAGCTTGCGCTGTTCGCCGTAGGGGAGGTTGCGGGCGAGGTGTTCGCGTTTGGCGGCGAGGCCGGTGAACTCGAGGAGTTCCATGGCTCGTTCTTCGGAGGTGCGTTCGGCTTTGCGGAAGCCGGGGCCGCGCAGGAGTGCGGAGAGCAGTCCTTCCTTGGTGCGGGTGTGGCGGCCGACGAGGACGTTCTCCAGGACGGTCATGTTGGAGAACAGGCGGATGTTCTGGAAGGTGCGGGCGATGCCGGCCTTGGTGACGAGGTGGGAGCGGTGGGGCAGCACCTTGCCCTTGTAGGCGACTTGGCCCTCGGTCGGTATGTAGAGGCCGGTGAGGCAGTTGAAGAAGGTGGTCTTTCCGGCTCCGTTGGGTCCGATGAGGCCGACGATCTCGCCGCTGTCGACGCTGAGGTCGACGTCGTGCACGGCGGTGAGGCCGCCGAAGCGCATGGTGACCCCGGTGGCCCGCAGTACGTCGGTGCGTGCTGCGGGCGCGGCGTCCCGGGCGCCGGTGGTGGTCGTGGTGGTCATCGTCATGCCTCCGTCTTGCTGAGGCCGGGGCCGCCGGTGGGTACGTCGAGCTGGCCGGTCTCGTGGAATTCGAGTTTCTTGCGGCGGTCGGCGAGGAGACCTTCGGGGCGGTAGCGCATGAGGACGATCAGTGCGAGGCCGAAGAGGAGGAGTTGGTAGTCGCCGATGAACTGGAGCTTGGCGGGGATCAGGTAGAGCAGCGAGGCGCCGACGAGGGGCCCGGAGACGGTTCCCATGCCGCCGAGGATGACGGCGGCGAGGAGGAACGCCGAGTTGGGCGGTACGACTTCGACGAACTGGTACTGCTCGGGTGTCACGGACGAGGTGACGTGTGCCTGGACGGTGCCTGCCATTCCGGCGAGGGTGGCTCCGAGTGCGAAGGCGATGAGTTTGACGCGGAAGCCGTTGATGCCCATGGCGCGTGCGGCGGTCTCGTCTTCGCGTACGGCGACCCAGGCGCGGCCGATGCGGGAGCGGTCGGCGCGGCGGAAGATCGTCACGATGATGATCGTGAAGAAGAGCATGAGCAGGTAGTAGTTGGCGAACGGGCCGATGTCGACGCCGAAGAGGGTGTGGTCCTCGCCGAGGTTGAAGCCGAAGATCACCAGGTCGGGGATGTTGGCGATGCCGTTGGCCCCGTTGGTGACGGACGGTCCGGAGGATCCGTCGAGGTTCTCCATGCCGATGCGGAAGATCTCGCCGAAGCCGAGGGTGACGATGGCGAGGTAGTCCCCGTGGAGGCGGAGCGTGGGGGCGCCGATGACGACGCCGAATACGAGTGAGGCTCCGGCGCCGGTGAGGACGGCGGCCCAGAAGGGGAATTGGACGCCGAGCACGGAGGTGTCGGATCCGGATACGAGGGCGGCTGCGTAGGCGCCGACGCCGAGGAAGGCGACGTATCCGAGGTCGAGGAGTCCGGCGAGGCCGACGACGACGTTGAGGCCGAGTGCGACGGTGGCGAAGATCAGGATGTTGGCGGCGACGGAGGTGTACTGGTCGCTGCTCTGGGTGAAGGGGAAGCACGCGGCGGCGACGAAGGCCGCGGTGAAGGTGATGTTGCGGTGCTTGGCCGTGAGTTTGGAGAGCCGTTGGCTGAGTCCGGCGCGTGCGAGGGCGGTGGCGGCGAAGCCGACGAGGATGAGGTAGCCGATGAACAGTTCGCCGTACGGGGTGTCGATGCCGTAGGTGAAGACGAGCAGTCCGATGCCGAACATGACGGCGATGGTGAGGAGTTCGGCCCAGCCGGGCAGTTCGCGCGCGGGCGGGGCCGGGGGTGCCTTGAGCGAGTGGCGGAGGCGCTGCCAGGCGCCGGGGGCGCGCAGTGCGGGGTCCGCGGGGTCGAAGGGCTGGTCGGCGCGGAGTCCCAGGGCGCCGACGACGGTGACGAGGCTCGCGATCACTGCGACCCACATGCCGGGTTCGAAGTTGACGAGCCCGCCGAGTACGACGGCGATGGCGCCGGCGCTGAACCAGGCGACGCCGAGTGTGCCGAGTGCCAGCAGCACGACGGGTGCGGTCTTGCCGCCGGGTGTGAGCCAGCGCAGTCCGCGTACGCCGCTGCCGGAGAGCAGTGCGGCGAGGGTGAGGAGGGACCCGATGAGGGTGAGGGTCTGGAGGTCGACGGGTGAGCCGTAGTAGGTGAGGTCGCCGGGGAATTCGGCGGTCCAGGTCCAGGCGAGCATGGTGCTCGCGAAGGTGCCCGCGGCGCCGGCGGCGGTGAGGATGCGTGCGGCCTTGGGCGGCAGTGGCAGGGTGCCGGGCGCGCCGGTGGGGTCGAGCGGTGCGGCGGGTGCGGCGGGTGCGGTGGTGGTTCCCGTTCCGGGGTCGGTGGTTGCCATCGCTATCACGCCCTGTCCGCGATGCGTTCGCCGAGCAGGCCCTGCGGTCGTACGAGGAGCACGAGGATCAGCAGGACGAATGCCCATACGTTCTTCCAGGCGCCGCCGCCGAAGAGTTCCATGCCGGGGATGTGTTCGATGTAGGCGGTGGCCAGTGATTCGGCGAGGCCGAGCACGACGCCGCCCACCATGGCTCCGTAGATGTTGCCGATGCCGCCGAGCACGGCCGCGGTGAAGGCCTTGAGGCCGAGGATGAAGCCGATCTTGAAGTCGATCTGGCCGTACTTGAGTCCGTAGGCGATGGCCGCGACTCCGCCGAACGCGGCGCCGATGGCGAACGCGGTGACGATGATGCGGTCGGTGTTGATGCCCATCAGCTTCGCGGTGTCGGGGTCCTGCGAGGTGGCCTGCATGGCGCGGCCGGTGCGGGTCTTGGCGACGAAGAAGCCGAGGGCGATCATGCACACGGGTGCGGCTATGAGCAGGAAGAGCTCGCCGCGCTGGATGTTGGCGCCGAGGATGTGGATGCTGCCGCCGCTGAACTGCGGGAAGGTGCGGGCCTTCTTGGCGTCGGGGTAGAAGCTCCAGATCAGCTGCTGGAGCATGATCGACAGGCCGATCGCGGTGATGAGCGGCGCGAGCCGGGGTGCGTTGCGCAGCGGCCGGTACGCGAAGCGTTCGGCTCCGATGCCGACGAGCACGGACACTCCGACCGCCATGACGAGCATGACGGGCAGGGCGAGTGCGAGTGCGGTGCCCTGGGGCAGGAGCAGCCACGCGGTGAGGCCGCCGAAGGCCCCGAACATGACGATCTCGCCGTGGGCGAAGTTGATGAGCTGAACGATGCCGTAGACCATCGTGTATCCGATCGCGATGAGGCCGTACATCGCGCCGAGGATGAGTCCACTGGCCAGTTGCTGCGGCAGGTCGTTCACCGCGGGGCCTCCGAGTGGGTGTCTGTATACGGCCGCGCGGGGGCGCTGTGTGCGTCCCCGCGCGGCGTAGTGGTGGTGGTGAACGGGGCGGTCGCCCGGCTCAGTTCGCTTCGAAGGTGCCGGTCTTGACGGGCTTGTGCTCGCCGTTCTTGACCTGGTACAGCGAGAGCTGCTTGTTGGTGGTGTCGCCGAACTCGTCGAAGCCGACCTTGCCGCTGACGCCGTCGAACTTGACGTCCTGCATGGCCTTGACGACCTGCTCGCGGGTGTCGTTCATGTCCTCGGGCAGCTTGCCGTCGTTCTTCTCGGCGACGGCCTTGACGGCCTGGACGACGGCCCACGTGGCGTCGTAGGCGTAGCCGCCGTACGCCTCGTAGGGCAGGTTGTAGCCGGCGGCCTTGTAGTTCTTGGTGAACTCCTTGGCGCTGTCGAGGGTTTCGAGCGGGGCGCCGACGGAGGAGGCGATGTCGCCTTCGGAGTTCTTCTTGGCGAGCTTGACGTACTCGGCGCTGAAGAGGGCGTCGCCGCCGACGACGGGGCCCTTGAGCCCGGCCTTCTTGGCCTGGTCGGCGAGGGGCGCGCCGGCGGGGTACTCGCCGCCGTAGTAGACGAAGTCGGGCTTGGCCTCGGCGACCTTGTTGGCGACCGCGGTGAAGTCCTTCTCCTTGGGGTCGACGTGGTCGGTGCCGACCACCTTGCCGCCGAGGTCTTCGAACTCCCCCTTGAAGGTGGCGGCGAGGCCCTTGCCGTAGGTCTTCTTGTCGTCGATGACGTAGACCTTCTTGAGCTTCTTCTCGTTGTACATGTACTGCGCCGCGTACGGGCCCTGGATGGCGTCCGTGGTGGAGGTGCGGAAGTACGTCTTGAAGGGCCGCTGCTTCTTGCCGGTGCGCCACTTGGTGCCCTGCGTCAGCTCGGGCGCGGTGTTGGCGGGGGAGACCTCGACCAGGCCGGCCTTGTCGAAGACCTTCTGCATGGACTGGCCGACGTTGGAGTTGAGGGGGCCGACGGCGCCTACGACCTTGTCGTCCGCGACGAACTTGTTGGCGTTCTGCTGGCCGGAGGCCGGCTGAGCGGCGTCGTCGAGGGCCTGGAGCTTGAAGGTGACGCCGTCGACTTCGTTCTTCTTGTTGGCGGTCTTCACGGCGAGGTCGGCGGAGTTCTTGATGCCCTGGCCGAGTGCCGAGAGATCTCCCGTGAGCGGGGCGTCGAGACCGATGGTCACGGTGGCCTTGTCGCCACTCTTGCCGCCGCTGTCGTCGCCGCGTGAACCGCAGGCGGACAGCGTGAGGGATCCCGCGGCGACCGCGGTGGTGATGATGAGCAATGAACGGTGGCGCACGATCAGTCCTTTCCCCTGGCGCGGCCTTCGGAGATGAAGGGCCGTGTCGCGCGCCGGGCGCCCCTGAAGCGCTGCTGTTCAGAGACTCGCACTGCACACCCGGCTGCGCGGTGACTGGCGGTGACTCTATGGCCGGGGGATCGCGGGGGGCAGAGGGGCCGGGCAAGGTGTGACGTTCTTGTTATTGAGATCCGACCGAGGTGTGCCCGTACGGGAACACACGGGAGTTCTCCCGCTGTGTCGCGCGTGTAGCGGACACATTTCGTGGGTGCGAATCAGCAGATCGTTTCAGGGGTCCGGGGTGGAGGCGGTGTCGTCGCGTCCGCAGAGCGTCCGGAATGCGTGCGTCAATGCGTCGGCGTAGCGGTCTCCGGGGATGACGCTCAGCTCCTGCCGCGCGCGGTCGTTACGAAGGGTCACGTTCAGGAAGGGGGACCGGGCACGGACGGGCACGCGCCGGCAGTCGGTGACCTTCGCCTTGAGGACGAGCGTCCGCGGTGTGCCGGGCACGACGGTCACGGGGGAGCGGCCGTCGAGTGCCAGGTCGACGGCTTCGTAGCCCTGGTCGACGCCGAGCACGGAGAACTGCGAGGTGGCGGCGGCGCGCAGCTCGACGGTGAAGGTGCGGCGGGCCCGGTCGGAGACGGCGAGCCGGTCGAAGGTGATGTGTGCCGTCTGCGCGGGGTAGGGCAGCCGCCTGGCGGTGGCCGAGGGTGCGTCGGACTCGGGCGGCGGCTGCGGCTGCCGGTCGGACTGCCACCAGGAGCCGGGCGCCTCGGGCTGCGCCACGACCAGGTAGCCGGCGGTGGCGAGCAGCGCGAGGGCGAGGGCCGCCGCGGCGGTGCGGCGCGTTCGTACGGGGAGGCCGTACCAGACCTCGCCGAGTCCCGGGGCCTCGCGGCCGGAGACCAGCATGTCGCCGGGCGGACGCGGCGGGCCGACGGTGCCGCCGGGTGGCCGCGGCATGCCGGACGGTGCCTGCATGCCCGGCGGTTGGCGCATGCCGGGGGGTGGGCGCATGCCGGGCGGTCCCTGGGGTCCGGGCGGTCCCGGTGGTCCGTGGGGTCCCGGTGTGCGCTGTGTCCACGAGGTGGGCGGCTGCGGCGGTGCGGGCCGGTGGGTCTGCGCGGCCGGCCGTTGCCGTAGCGGATACAGGCGCCGCGCCCACGACCGGGCCGGGTACGGCGCCTGCGGCGGTCTTCCCGGAGGCGGGGCCTGAGCCGGTCCCTGGGGCGGCACTTGGGGCGGGGTCTGCTGCGGCACCTGCGGCGGCACCGGGGGCATGTCCTCGGCCCCGGCGCGGTACGGCACCTGCGGCTGCGCCCGGCGCGACAGCCGTGGCGGACCCGGAGACCGGAACGGCGGGGACTGCGTCCGGGCCGGAGGCGGCTGCATCGGGGCCGGGGGCGGGGCCGGTGGCGGCTGCGGCACCTCGCCGCCCGCCGCGGCCCCGGACTCACCGGGTCTTCGCGCGGCGTCCGCGCCCCGGGCCCGTCTCTCGCCCCGTCTTTCCCCCCGCCTGCGTCCGGTGCCTCCCATGTGCGGGAAGCTAGCGGCCTTCCGGCGGAGTGGCCAGAGTCCCGGCGCCGGTCCCCGCATCGGTCCCGGCACCGTCCGCGCCCGCGGGTGCGTCGCGCAGCAGACACGTCAGGCGCGCCGTGCACACGCGCTTGCCGTCCTCGTCGGTGATGACGGTCTCGTACGTCGCCGTGGAGCGCCCCCGGTGCACCGGCGTCGCCGTCCCGGTGATCAGCCCGGAACGGATGCCGCGGTGGTGCGTGCAGTTGAGGTCGACGCCGACGGCGAGCTTTCCCGGCCCGGCGTGCAGCATCGCGCCGACCGAGCCGAGCGTCTCGGCGAGCACGGCGGAGGCGCCGCCGTGCAGCAGCCCGTACGGCTGGGTGTTGCCCTCCACGGGGAGCGTGCCGGTGACCTCATCGGGAGAGGCGTACAGGATCCGCAGGTCCATCCGCTCGCCGAGGTGTCCCGCGGAGAAGAGGGCGGGCAGGTCGAGGCCGAGGCCCGCCCACTCGTCGACGATCTCCTGCGGGAACGTGGTCCTGGTGTGCTCGCCCATGGGCAGCGGCTCCGATCACCATGCGGGACCGGCCCGTCCGGCGCCTCCCGGGGGCGGGCGCACGTACGGCGGACCGGTCGGGTCAGCTGTACCGCACCGTCCTATCAGCTCACTGAGCGCGCGCTCAGGCCGGAGTGACGCGGATCACCGGTGACTTGCTCGCCGGGGTGCTGCCGACGTCGGCGGTGGCGTCCGGCGGGACCGGCACGTTCGTCTCCGGGTAGTAGGCCGCCGCGCATCCGCGGGCCGTCGGATGGTGCACGACGCGGAAGCCGCGCGCGGTACGGGTGCTGCCGTCCGTCCACTCGCTGGTCAGGTCCGCGTACGAGCCGTCGTCGAGGCCGAGGGCCGTCGCGTCCTCCTCGTTGACGAGTACGGCGCGGCGCCCGTTGCTGATGCCCCGGTAACGGTCGTCGAGGCCGTGGACCGTGTTGTCGTACCGGTCGTGCGAGCGGAGCGTCCGGAGCAGCAGCCGCCCCTGCGGTACGCGGGGCCAAGTGACGGGCGCCGCGGTGAAGTTGGCCTTCCCCGTTGCGGTGGGGAAGCGCCGCTCGTCGCGCGGCGCGTGCGGGAGCGTGAAGCCGCCGGGACGCGCGGCGCGTTCGTCGTGGTCCTCGAAGCCGGGCACGTTTCAGGCCCGCTTCGGGCGCACCCCGGGTGGTCGCCGTGTGCGCGCCGTGTACGGGACGGGTGCGCGCCGAGCGGCCGGGACCGGGTTGTCGGTGGCGCGTGGGAGGATCGGAAACGTGACTGAGAAGGCATCGAAGAAGGCACCGAAGAAGGCCTCGCAGCAGAAGGCACCGCGCCTGCTCCTGATGGACGGGCACTCCCTCGCCTACCGCGCGTTCTACGCCCTGCCCGTGGAGAACTTCTCCACCACCACGGGCCAGACGACGAACGCGATCTACGGCTTCACATCGATGCTGTCGAACACACTGCGTGACGAGGAGCCGACGCACTTCGCGGTCGCCTTCGACGTCTCCCGCAAGACCTGGCGCTCCGCGGAGTTCACGGAGTACAAGGCGAACCGCTCCAAGGCGCCGGACGAGTTCAAGGGCCAGGTGGAGCTGATCGGCGAGCTGCTGGACGCGATGCGGGTGCCCCGCTTCGCAGTTGAGGGCTTCGAGGCCGACGACATCATCGCCACGCTCACCACGCAGGCCACCGCCGAGGGTTTCAAGGTCTCCATCGTCACCGGCGACCGGGACGCCCTCCAGCTCGTCAACGACGACGTCACGGTGCTCTATCCGACGAAGGGCGTCTCGGAGCTGACGCGCTTCACCCCGGAGAAGGTCTTCGAGAAGTACGGGCTGACGCCCGAGCAGTATCCGGACTTCGCCGCGCTGCGCGGCGACCCGTCCGACAACCTCCCCGGCATCCCGGGCGTGGGCGAGAAGACGGCCACGAAGTGGATCAGCCAGTTCGGTTCCTTCGCCGAGCTGTCGCGCCGCGCGGAGGAGGTGAAGGGCAAGGCCGGTGAGAATCTGCGGGCGCACCTGGAGTCCGTGACGCTCAACCGCCATCTCACCGAGCTGGTGCGCGACGTCGAACTCACCAGCCGCCCCGAGGACTTGGAGCGCCTCGCCTACGACCGCGACACGCTGAACGTCGTGCTGGACGCCCTGGAATTCCGCCATCAGAACTTCCGGGAGCGGCTGTTCGCCGTCGACCCCGGCGCGCAGGAGGAGGAGACCGCCCCCACCGCGGAGGGCGTGGAGATCGACGGCACCGTGCTCGGCCCCGGCGAGCTGACCGGCTGGCTGGACGAGCACTCGGACGGCCCGCTCGGCCTGGCCACCGTCGACGTGTGGAAGCTGGGCGCCGGCAGCGTCAGCGAGATCGCCCTCGCCGCCGCGGGCGGCCCGGCCGCCTGGTTCGACCCGGCTGAGCTGGACGAGGCGGAGGAGAAGGCGTTCTCCTCGTGGATCGCCGACGCCGGCCGTCCGAAGGTCGTCCACGACGCCAAGGCGATCATGCGGGTCTTCGCCGAGCACGGCTGGAGCGTCGACGGCGTCACGACGGACACGGCGCTCGCCGCGTATCTCGACAAGCCGGGCCGCCGCTCCTTCGACATGGACGCGCTGTCGGTGGAGTATCTGGGCCGCGAGCTCGGCCCGGCCGACGCGGGCGGCGGCCAGCTGGCGTTCGGCGTGGACGAGCAGGCCGAGGCCCAGGCGCTGATGCTCAAGGCCCGTACGATCCTCGACCTCGGCGACGTCCTGGAGGACAGGCTCCGGCAGGTCGGAGCCGCCGATCTGCTGCGCGACCTGGAGCTGCCGACGTCGGCGGTGCTGGCGCGGATGGAGCGCGCCGGGATCTGCGCCGACCGCGAGTGGCTGACGAGTCTGGAGCAGCAGTTCGCCGACGCCGCCGAGCAGGCGGTCAAGGACGCACATGCCGCCGTGGGCCACGAGTTCAACCTCGGCTCGCCCAAGCAGCTCCAGGAAGTGCTCTTCGGCGAGCTGGGCCTTCCCAAGACCAAGAAGACCAAGACCGGCTGGACGACCGACGCCGACGCCCTGGCGTGGCTCGCCGCGCAGACCGAGCACGAGCTGCCGATGCTGATGCTGCGCTACCGGGAGCAGCAGAAGCTGCGCACCACGGTCGAGGGCCTGATCAAGACCATCGCCCCCGACGGCCGCATCCACACCAGCTTCAGCCAGACCGTCGCCGCGACGGGCCGCCTCTCCTCCACCGACCCCAACTTGCAGAACGTGCCGATCCGTACGGACGAGGGCCGCGCCATCCGCCGTGCCTTCCGCGTCGGCGAGGGGTACGAGACGCTGATGACGGCGGACTACAGCCAGATCGAGCTGCGCGTGATGGCGCACATGTCGGACGACGAGAAGCTCATCGAGGCCATCACCTCCGGGGAGAATCTCCACACCACGGTCGCCTCCCAGGTCTTCGACGTCACCGAGGCCCAGGTCGACGCCGAGATGCGCCGCAAGATCAAGGCCATGTCGTACGGACTGGCCTACGGGCTCTCCGCCTTCGGCCTCTCCCAGCAGCTCGGCATCACACCGGACGAGGCCCGCAAGCTGATGGACGACTACTTCGAGCGCTTCGGCGGAGTGCGCGACTACCTGCACCGAGCCGTCGCCGAGGCCCGCGCCACCGGATACACCGAGACCATCAAGGGCCGCCGCCGCTATCTCCCCGACCTCAACAGCGACAATCGCCAACGCCGCGACATGGCCGAGCGGATGGCGCTCAACGCACCGATCCAGGGCACCGCCGCCGACATCGTCAAGCTGGCGATGCTGCGCGTGGACGCCGCGCTGCGTGCGGAGAAGCTGCGTTCGCGGATGCTGCTCCAGGTGCACGACGAGATCGTGCTGGAGATCGCCCCCGGTGAGCGGGAGGCGGTGGAGGAGCTGGTGTGCCGCGAGATGGCCGGCGCGGTCTCGCTGCGTGCGCCGCTGGACGTGTCGGTCGGCGTGGGCGACGACTGGGAGTCCGCCGCGCACTGAACGGGCGGCACGGATCGCGGATCGAGTCCGGGGGCCGTACGCCCGGTCAGCGGCCGTACGCACGGTACGGGCCGAACCCGGCCCCGGCCGCGGCCTGTTGCCCGGCCCACGTCCGCCGTTGCCCCCGACCGGCAGACGGCGCACGGGAGTTGTCGTAGGGTCGCCGTGTCGAGCACAGCAGGACAGAGCAGGGGGTCCGGCACATGGCGCGGTATCGCGGGTTTCTCAGCAGCGGCAGAGTGCTCCGCCGCGGTGTGACCGGCACGGCCCTCGCCGCGGCGACGATGGCCGCGCTGACCGCGTCGCAGGCGCCCGGCGCCGAAGTGGACCACCGCACCGGCGACGCCGGCAAGGAGCGCCCCGACGACGTACGGCCCGACCGGCCGGGCGACGACTCGTACCACACCGAGCTGCCGCCCCTGGAGTCCCCGGCGCCGCCCCGCACTTCACCCGGCCCGTCCGAGTCCGGCATCCCGGCGTCCGTCCTCGCCGCGTACAAGATGGCCGCCCGCTCCCTCGCCGCCTCCGACCCCGCGTGCGGGCTGCGCTGGGAGCTGCTCGCCGCGATAGGCAAGGTCGAGTCGGGGCAGGCGCGCGGCGGAGCGGTCGACAAGGAGGGCACCACCCTCAAGCCGATCCTGGGCCCGGTGCTCAACGGTTCGCGCTACGCCCGCATTCACGACACCGACGGCGGCCGCCTCGACGGCGACAAGCGCTTCGACCGGGCCGTGGGGCCCATGCAGTTCATACCCTCGACGTGGTCGCGCTGGAGCGCCGACGGCAACGGCGACGGACAGCGCGATCCCGCCAACATCCAGGACGCCGCCCTGGCCGCCGCCGGCTATCTCTGCGCCGGGCAGCGGGACTTGGAGACGAAGTCCGGCCTGCACCGCTCGATCCTCAGCTACAACGACTCCGGGGCGTATCTGCGCACCGTCCTCGCCTGGTACGACTTCTACCGCAAGGGCACCCACGAGATCCCCGACGGCACGGGACCGCTTCCCGACTCCCCGGGCGCGGGCGTCACCGAGGGCACCGGCAAGGGCAAGCACGGGGGCAAGGGCAAGGGCTCCCACGACGGTTCCGGATCGCACAAGCCCGGCAAGGGCGGCGGAAAGGGCGACGGCGGCAGCGGCGGCGGTGACGACTCGCACGCTCCCGCCCCCGGCACCCCCACCGCTCTGAAGCCGGTGCTGGCCGGCCCCCTCACCGCCTACACGGGGGAGAAGTTCGAGCAGCGCCCCCGCGTACGGGCCGTCGACAAGTCGGGCAAGGCCGTCGACGGCGTCCGCGTCAAGTACACGATCAAGGGCAGCACCGGCGCCCGGTTCCCCGGAGACAAGACCGAGGCCACCATCCCCACCGGCGCCGACGGCACCGCCTCCGCGCCCGTCATCGACGCGGGGAAGCGCGCGGGCGACTTCACCGTCACCGCCACCGCCGTCGGCCACGACCTGTCCGCCGCGACGATGAACGCCACCGTCTCCCCGAAGTACACCTTCGCCCGCACCCCCGATGGCCCGCTGAAGGCCCCGGTGGACTCGGAGTTCACCGAGATCAAGGTCAAGCTCGAACACGAGAAGGAAGCCGCCGCGGGCGTGCCGGTCACCGCCACCCTGATCGACAAGAGCGGCAAGGAGAACACCAAGGGCCCTTATTTCAAGGACCTGTTGGGCAACCCGGTCCGCAACCGCGCCGGTCTCAGCACCGGCGCGGGCGGAGTGTTCGGCGAGAAGGGAGTGCTCGAGCTGCCCGCCGTCCACACCGACGGCCACACCGGCACCTTCACCCTCCGCCTCACCACCGAGGACGGCTCCACGTACGACATCCCCCTCACCGTCACCGAAAAGTAGTCGGCGGCATCCGCGGCAGCGGGGACGTCAGCCGTCGTCGGTCGGATAGTCGAACTTCCAGGGCAACACCCTGAAGTCGCCCGTGCCGCGCCGGACTTTCTCGTACGGTGCCGAACTCGCGCACTTCGCCAGTTCGTCGGGCTGGTCCGGCGTGCCGCCGTATGGGGCCCAGCTGTAGCCGACCCGGTCGCGGCCGCCCCGGTCCTGGACGGTGAACCCGACCCGCTTGCCCAGGATCTGCGGCAGGTCGGTTCCGGTGACGACGCCGGTGACGGTCGCCACCTTGCCGCCCGTCATCAGACAGTCGATGTGCCCTTCCGCGTACGCGCCCTTGCCGCCCGGCTTGTCGAGGTGGACGAAGCGGAACGTTCCCGTGGCCCGGGAAGGGTCGTTCCTGTCGGCCGCCGCGAGATGGGCGTCGAAGGTGAAGGTGACGTCCTCCGTGGTCTTGCGGAACATCTTCGCGCTGCCGGTGAGCGCGGCAGCCTCCCGTCCCTGGGAATCCGGACGGCCGTGTCCGGCCTGACGCGTTGCACCGGCCCCGGCACCGGCACCGGTGGCCGTGGCCGCCCCCGCCCCTGAAAACCCTGTGACCATCAGCAGCGTGGCCCCGAGCGCGATTACGCGGGTGGTGTTCATGACTCTGCGGTTCAAGTGGGCTCCCCCTCCGACGTGCTCGCCCGGTACGTCCGGACCCCAACAGGGTGCTGCGGAACGGTGGTTCGCCGCGTCGTCCCGCGGTCGTCAGGTGAACTCCCCCTCCGGACGGTGAAATGCCACGGCACTGCTCCTGCGGACCGACGGGTCGTGCGACCACGGGCGCATGAGCGGCCTCCCTGCACCGGGCCGCCCGGCCGGTCTTGTGCGGTCAGCCGACGACGGCCGCGAGGGAGCACATCGAATCTCTCGCCCGGAGGTACCTCGGTGCGCCGTGTTCCCGGCACGGGGCGGAGGACCGTGGCGGACCCCCGTCCGGAAACCGCCACCCACCGCCCGGCGCATCCGTCACGTGTGCGGGTCGTGTCACTGTCCTTCGTCGCGCTCGCAGACGAAGATCGCCGTCCCCGGGATCAGCCGCCCCCGCAGGGGCGACCAGCCGCCCCACTCCTGCGTGTTCCAGTCCGGCCACTCCGGTTCGACGACGTCCAGCAGCCGGAAGCCCGCGTCCACCAGGTCCCGCACCCGGTCGCCCATGGTGCGGTGGTGCTCGACATAGACCGCGCGCCCCTGCTCGTCCTCCTCCACATACGGAGTCCGGTCGAAGTACGAGCCGATCAGCGTCAGCCCCTCCGGCCCCGGCTCGTCCGGCAGGGCCCAGCGCACCGGATGCGTCACCGAGAACACCCAGCGCCCGCCCGGCTTCAGCACCCGCCGCACCTCCCGCAGCACACGCACCGGATCGGCGACGAACGGCAGCGCCCCGTACGCCGAGCAGGCCGCGTCGAACGAGCCGTCGGCGAACGGCAGCGCCCGCGCGTCGGCCTCCACCAGCGGCAGAGACGCCCGCCGCCCCGTGCCGTCACCGCCGCCGATCCGCAGCGCGTGCTGAAGCTGCCGGTGCGAGAGGTCCAGCGCCACGGGAAGCGCACCCTGGGCGGCAAGCCACCGCGAGCACTGCGCCGCCCCGGCCCCCACCTCCAGCACCCGCAGGCCGCGCAACTCCCCGGCCGCACCGAGCAGTCGCGCGTCCGCCTCGTCCAGCCCCTCGGGGCACCACACGAAGCGGGCGTCGCCGAGGAAGGCGCCGTGGTCGTCCTGGTACTCGTCGGCGTTCCGGTCCCACCAGCCGCGGTTCGCCCGGCTGCTCTCGGCGCCTCCGGCGTCCCGGCGCACGGCCGCCGGCTCGGCTTCCGCCTCCGCTCCGGGCCCGTGGGCGGCCTGCGCCGCGTGGGCCGTCGTGAAGTTCCTGCCGCCGTCGTATTGGATCATCGGGCCCGCCGCCGTACTCTCAGAGCTATAACTTGTCGCCGTGGGGGCTCAGGGACGCCGCTCAGTGCCGCAAGGGGTGCACGCTGTTACGGGCGCGCCGGTTATGGGACGTTCCACCCCAGCTGTGCTCTTTCGCGCATTGACCATGCCCAGTGGCCCCCGTATGCTACAAGTTGCGCTGCGGGCCTGCGTGCCTCGGACGGAGCAGGCCGCGCTCGCATCGGTGGTGTATCCCCTCGGGTCTGTGGCTCTCAAGGCTGTGTCCGGCTGGCGTGCATGCGCGGTGCGATAACGGGCTCTCGGCGTAGCAGGACCTACGACTTCATGTCCGTACCCGGAGACCCTTTCACACATGACGAGCAGCACCGAGACCACCGCCACCAGTCCGCAGGTTGCGGTAAACGACATCGGTTCCGAGGAAGCCTTCCTCGCCGCGATCGACGAGACGATCAAGTACTTCAACGACGGCGACATCGTCGACGGCGTCATCGTGAAGGTCGACCGGGACGAGGTCCTGCTCGACATCGGTTACAAGACCGAAGGCGTCATCCCGTCCCGCGAACTGTCGATCAAGCACGACGTCGACCCCAACGAGGTCGTTGCCGTCGGTGACGAGATCGAGGCCCTCGTTCTCCAGAAGGAGGACAAGGAGGGGCGCCTGATCCTCTCGAAGAAGCGCGCGCAGTACGAGCGTGCGTGGGGCACCATCGAGAAGATCAAGGAAGAGGACGGCATCGTCACCGGCACCGTCATCGAGGTCGTCAAGGGCGGCCTCATCCTCGACATCGGCCTGCGGGGCTTCCTGCCGGCCTCCCTGGTCGAGATGCGCCGTGTCCGCGACCTTCAGCCGTACGTCGGCAAGGAGCTCGAGGCGAAGATCATCGAGCTCGACAAGAACCGCAACAACGTGGTTCTCTCCCGCCGTGCCTGGCTGGAGCAGACGCAGAGCGAGGTCCGCCAGACCTTCCTCACCACCCTCCAGAAGGGCCAGGTGCGCTCCGGCGTCGTCTCCTCCATCGTCAACTTCGGCGCCTTCGTCGACCTTGGCGGTGTGGACGGACTGGTCCACGTCTCCGAGCTGTCCTGGAAGCACATCGACCACCCCTCCGAGGTCGTCGAGGTCGGCCAGGAGGTCACGGTCGAGGTCCTGGACGTCGACATGGACCGCGAGCGCGTCTCCCTGTCGCTCAAGGCGACTCAGGAAGACCCGTGGCAGCAGTTCGCCCGTACGCACCAGATCGGCCAGGTCGTTCCCGGCAAGGTCACGAAGCTGGTTCCGTTCGGCGCGTTCGTCCGCGTCGACGAGGGCATCGAGGGCCTGGTCCACATCTCCGAGCTGGCCGAGCGCCACGTGGAGATCCCGGAGCAGGTCGTCCAGGTCAACGACGAGATCTTCGTCAAGGTCATCGACATCGACCTGGAGCGCCGCCGCATCAGCCTCTCGCTGAAGCAGGCCAACGAGTCCTTCGGCGCCGACCCGACCACGGTCGACTTCGACCCGACGCTCTACGGCATGGCCGCGTCCTACGACGACCAGGGCAACTACATCTACCCCGAGGGCTTCGACCCCGAGGCCAACGACTGGCTGGAGGGGTACGAGAAGCAGCGCGAGGAGTGGGAGCGCCAGTACGCCGAGGCGCAGCAGCGCTTCGAGCAGCACCAGGCGCAGGTCATCAAGTCCCGCGAGGCCGACGAGCAGGCGGCTGCCGAGGGTGCCGGTTCCGGCGGCGGCAACGCCCAGCCCCAGCAGGGCGGCGGCAACTCCGGCGGCGGCCAGGCAGGCGGCTCCGGTGGCTCGTACTCCTCCGAGACGAACGACGACTCCGGTGCGCTCGCATCGGACGAGGCCCTGGCGGCGCTTCGCGAGAAGCTCGCAGGCGGCCAGAGCTGACCGCTCGCTTACCGCGTGAGCGGTAGCTGACGAACAGCGGATGGGGCCCGCTCCTTCACGGAGCGGGCCCCATCTTTGCGTTGTCCCTGCGTCCGGCCGGTTCAGTCGGAGACGGGGACTCCGGGGTTGGTGAGGCCCTTTCCACCGGTGACGCTGTTGTCGCGGGTCACCGTCGCCGGGCAGCTCTTCGCGTCGTAGTTGACGACGTTGATGGCGTACTGGCCGTCGCCCTTGGCGCCGCTCAGGTCGGAGGAGTTGCCGTGGAAGACGGTGCCGCAGCCCCAGCCCTTCACCGCGTCGTGGACCTCGAAGCCGTTGTTGGTGGTCTTGCGGCCCTTGTTGTTCTCGACGAGGACGTCGTTGCCCTTGATGTCCACCCAGGAGTCGTCGTAGTTGGCGCCGGTGAGTCCGCTGCCGTCGAAGGTGTTGCCGATGATCTGTGCTCCGGTGGTGCCTTCCTTGATGTCGATGTTCTCGCCGCCGATGCCCGGGCCGAGGGTGTTGTTCTTGATGACCACGCCGTCGCTCTTGTCGCTGGTGCCGCCCGCGCTGCCGACGTAGACCCCCTCGCCCATGCCGCGACCGTTCTTCCCGGTGTCGCGCACCGTCGAGTCGGTGATCGATCCGTCGGAGCTGGACTTGCGCCAGTGCACACCCTCCATGTCGAGGTCGTGCACGGTCACGCCGTCGATGTGCACGCCGTTGGAGGCGTCCATCACGATGCCCTTCTGGCCGCCCGTGACCGTGAACCCGTGGAGCTTCCAGTTGGAGGCGCCCTCCAGGTGGAGCCCGTAGCCGCCGCTCGCTGTCAGTACGGCGTCGGCGGAGCCGGTGAGTGTGATGGGTGCGCTCTTGCTGCCGGCGTTGGTGGTCTCGAAGTTGCCCTTGTAGGTGCCGGCGGCGAGTTCGATGGTGTCGCCTGCCTTGGCGCTCGTGAGGGCGTCCTTGAGTTCGTCGGCGTTCGAGACGCTGATTACGGCGGCCGTCGTGCTGCCGGAGCCGGAGGGTGTTCCGGCCGCTGCTGAGGCGGCGGCGAAGGCGCCGGCGCCCACTACGACGGTGGCGGCCGTCGCTGCGGAGACGAGTCGGGGGATGCGCATGGGGGGCTCCTCAGGAAGGGAAGTCAGGGTCTGGCGGTCACATATGAGAACGCCAGACGTGAATGTGAACTGCGGTTGCCGAGGAAAGTAGAGCCGCCGCATCAGGCCGTCAAGGCGGGGGCGAGGATGAGTCAGGAAACTTCGCGTTCTGGCGCGAAGGCATCGCCCCGGTCCGCTTCCGCCGTGGGGAATGCCCGTGGCCCTTCCCGCCGTTGTCCCGGGAGAACGCAACAAGAAGGGGCGCCAGCAGTGCTTGAATCGCACAGTGGGCAGAGCGTGTACGCCTGGGATGAGAGCGGACTGGAAGCAGTCGACGCTGTCATCGAGGGACCTGACGGCGCCGGGCTGGTGATGCTCTATCAGTTCGAGGGCTTCATGGACGCGGGCGAGGCGGGGGAGCAGATCGTCCAGCGCCTGAGGGAGACGCAGCCGTACGAGACCGTCGCGCGCTTCGACACCGACCGCCTGGTCGACTACCGCGCACGGCGACCGACGATGACCTTCCGCCGTGACCAGTGGGTCTCCTACGACACTCCGCGGCTGGATCTGCGTCTCGTACGGGATGCGACGGGCGTGCCGTTCCTCCTGCTGTCCGGGCCCGAACCGGACGTGCAGTGGGAGAGCTTCACGGCGGCCGTGGCCGAGATCACCGAGCGTCTGGGAGTGCGTCTGGCACTCAACTTCCACGGCATCCCGATGGGTGTTCCGCACACCCGTCCCGTGGGCCTCACTCCGCACGGCACGCGTACGGATCTCGTGCCGGGACACCGTCCCCTCTTCGAGGAGGCCGAGGTCCCCGGCAGCGCGGCCGGGCTGATCGAGATGCGGCTGGCGGAGGCCGGTCACGACGTGCTGGGCATCGTCGCGCACGTACCGCACTATGTCGCGCGGTCGCCCTACCCGGACGCGGCTCTCGTCATCGTCGAGGCCGTCACGTCCGCTACGGGTCTGGTGCTGCCCGACATCGCGCACGCGCTGCGCAACGAGGCACTCAAGACGCAGAACGAGATCGAGCGGCAGCTCGCCGAGGGCGACGAGGACCTGGTCGCCGTCGTACGGGGACTTGAGCAGCAGTACGACGCGATGGCCGGCGCGGAGAGCCGGGGCAGTCTGGTAGCCGAGCCCGGTGAGCTGCCGTCCGCCGACGAACTGGGAGCGGTCTTCGAGCGCTTCCTCGCCGAGCGCGAAGGCGAAGGCGGCGGGAGCGGCGCAGGAGGCGGTGGCGGCGGCGCCGACGGGAGCGGCGGCTCGGGCGGGGACAGCGTGAACTGACCGCTCGGATCACCTGGCCGTGGCCGGGTTCGGTACGGCGTATAGCGTGGCCGTCATGCTGAAGGTCGGACTGACGGGCGGTATCGGCGCGGGAAAGAGCGAGGTCTCACGGCTCCTCGACGAGTACGGCGCAGTGATCGTCGACGCGGACAAGATCGCCCGGGAGGTCGTGGAGCCGGGCACCCCGGGGCTGGCGGCCGTCGTCGAGGAGTTCGGCGAGGAGATCCTCGCGCCCGACGGCAGCCTGGACCGGCCCAGGCTCGGGTCCGTCGTCTTCGCCGACACGGAGAGGCTCGCGGCGCTCAACGCGATCGTCCACCCGCTCGTGGGCGAGCGCTCCGCCGAACTGGAACGGCAAGCGGAGGCGGAATCCGCGGGCGCCGTGATCGTCCACGACGTGCCGCTCCTCACCGAGAACGGACTCGCGCCGCTCTACGACCTCGTCCTCGTCGTCGACGCCTCACCGCAGACTCAGCTCGACCGGCTCGTACGGCTGCGCGGCATGACCGAGGAGGACGGCGCCGCCCGCATGGCCGCCCAGGCGACGCGGGAGGAGAGGCTGGCGACGGCGGACATCGTGATCGGCAACGACGGTCCGCTGGAGGAGCTGGAGAAGCGGGTGCGTGAGGTGTGGGACGAGTTGCGCGCGCGGGCGCAGGGGCGCTCGCCGGCGTAGCCCGCTCCGGTGGGAGCGGAGTGCCGTCGGTTGCGGCAGGGAATAGCTACGGGGGACGAGGCGTTTCCGCGCCTGTGCACAGCAACTGTCACACCGGTACCGGTGAGGAGGCAGGCACCGTGTCCGAGGCCACCCCTGAGACCCTGGTCATCGAGTTCCGCGCGGCCGAGCAGCTGATCAACGCACGCGATCCGCGTGGTGCGTTGAAGCTGCTCGACACGGTCATCGCGGCGCATCCCGAGAACACCGCGGCGCGGCTGCTGCGCGCACGCGCATTCTTCCTGGGCGCCCAACTGCGCCCCGCCGAGATGGAGTTCCAGACTGTGCTGGAACGCGAACCGGACAATGCGTTCGCACATTTCGCACTCGCCCGTACCCTTCAGCGCGCCGACCGCAAGGACGAGGCACGCCGCCACTTCCGGCTGGCCGCTGCGCTGGATCCCCGGCCCGACTTCGTCGAGGCTGCGGACTTCGACCCTCCGCGCTCGTCCTGACCGCGCCCCGCTAGGGTGTGCCGTCCGAGCGCGGCGGTCGCCGACGTGCCGCATGCGGACGGCGGCACCGGCGACCGCGTGCACAGGGCGGCAGCAGGGGGAGAGCATGGCGGACGCCGGGTGGCGGGGCATCTTCGCGGGCAGAGGTACGGGAGCCGGCGGCCTGGACGGCGGACCCGGACTCGGCCTCACCGGTCCGTACGCGGCACTGCCCGGCCCGAGCTGGAAGGGCAGGGCATTCGGTGCGCTGTTCTTCGTCGGCGCGCTCGTCTGTCTGGGCCTCGCCGCCTACAACGCCGCGCACGCCGCCGGCCTGGCGGGACGGCACGGAACCGTCACCGTCCAGAGCTGCTGGGTCGAGCAGGGCAGCCGCAACAGCAGTGACACGACGGTGTGTTCGGGGACCTTCCGTCCCGACGACGGTTCACGTCCCGTCCCGGACGCGCAGGTCAGCCGCGAACTGCGGCAGGGACAGAGGATCGAGGTCTCCCAGTCGGCGAACGGCTTCCTGCCCACCGGATTCCGCGAGATCTGGCGGTGGAACGCGCTGTTCTTCTTCGGCTGGATCGTCGCCGGGCTCGGAGTGCCCTTCGCCGCGACCGGCATCTTCCCCGGCAGGGCGCAGGCGGTCGCCGTGGGGGACCGCATCCGCGGTACACGGGCTGCCGTCGTGATGAAGTATCTGTTCCTCGGCGGGGGCGCCGGAACCGCGGTGTGCCTGTACATGATCTGGGTGCTGTGAGCGCCGCGGCGGGGTCTCGGCGCGGTCGACTCCCGTGGTGTGCAGGCTCGTTGGCGCCCGGCGATCGCTGAACTGCCGGTCGTGCCGGGGCTGCCCGCGGCCCCCGGATCAGCCGGCGGTGCCGGTGTCGGTGCCGGCGTTCTCCCCGTGTCCGGGCGGAGCGCCGTACCAGCGCCAGGACGTGCGGCGCGGAAGGTCCGGGAGGGCCGTGCGGCCCGTGGCCCACAGCAGGGTCTGCCAGGGCGCCGCGTCGGTCCGTACGTCGGGGAAGAGGCGCGCGAGAACGCGCTCGCACAGATCCTCCGGCGGATGCCAGGAGAGGCCGATGCCCTCGGCGACGTCGTGTGCGTGTACGAGGGTCTCCACGACGCCCATCGCGGCGAATCCCCCGGGATCGGCGACGCCGTACGGATGCCAGGCCCGCAGCTCCTGCGGAGCCGTGCGCACCATCGCGACGAGCAGGGCGCCGCAGGCCTCCAGCACCCGCAGCAGTCCCGCCGGACCGGCGTCGCGGTCGGCGAAGACGGCGTTGAGCGGTGCGCCGTCACGCCTCGGCGAGTAGCGGAAGGGGATGCCGTCCTCCGACGGAGGGTTGTCCGGGGTGAGTTGGGTGGCATAGCAGAACAGGTCGTCGGCGAGGTGCTCGACGGTGTCCCAGCAGTCCCACTCCAGTGAGCCGGCCTTGGCGCTCCAGTCAGCCTCCGTGCCTTCGCGCAGCGCGGCGACGGCCAGCCGCACGGCCTCGTGCACGTCCTCGGCGGTCACCCGGCGGACGGTGGTCTCCTGGCGGACAGCGGTCTCCTTGCTGATGGCGGTCTCCTGGTGGCGGGCGGTCGCTTCGCGGGCGGGGGCCGTCTCGGCATAGTCCGGCATGACGGGAACGTACCAATGAAGTCCGCGTCGGCGCGCGCGAGTTCCGGTCACGCCGTCGCCCGGCGGCGGTCGTCGGGGGCCGGAGGAGAAGGGGAGGGGCGTTGTCAGTGGGCCGCCGTAGACTCGGGCGCGATCGAGGGTGGGGACCGTGCGCCACAGGGGAGCGCACGGTTCGCGTACGGTCCGGGGCGGGTTCGGTACGGTCTGTGCGAGTCGGCGGCGCCCATGCGCAGCGGGCCCGGCGGCAGTTCAACTCCAGTGCGCATGCGCGGAATTGCAGGGGGAGAGGCACCATGGACACGGCTTCAGCGAGCGCGATCGCAGCAGCGGTGAGTGCCGCGGCGAGTTCCGCCGGCACGGAGGCGGGGCGGCACGCCTGGGAGTCGCTGCTGGCCCTTTGCCGCCGCATCCGCGGAAGGGAAGCGGGAGACGAGATCGCGCTGCCCGCCGAGGGCGATACGGCGGCGAGCGCCGGCGACACGGCCTCCGACGAGGAACAGGTCCGTCTGCTGACCACCAGGGTGATAGAGGAGTGCGAGCGGGATGAGAGCTTCGCAGCCGACCTGGAGGCCTGGGCCGCACGGCACGGCTTCACCGTCCGCATCGAGCGGGGCAGCGTACACAACACGGTCTCCGGTGACGCCCGCGTCAGCGGTTCCGTCATACAGGGCCGCGACTTCAACGGGCCGATCAGCTTCGGCGGATAGTCCCGGGCAGGTCCCGTCGGCAGCCGAGGCGGGACGTCGGGGCCGCGGGCCGGACGCACGCCGGTACGGCCGTACACCTGCGGTGGCCTGCGCTCACTGCCACGTCATCCGCATCGCCGTCGTCACCTCCAGCGGCGAGCCGCCCGCCTGCGCCGCGAGTACGCCGGCCCCCTCGGGGCTGCGGGTGTAGAGCGGTGCGCCCGTGCTTACGTAGGTGTTCCAGGCGGCCGCGAAGGCGTCCGCCCGCCGGCGGTTCTCGGCGAGCGGCGCGGGCACCGCGTGGTGCACGACGGCGTTCGCCGCGGGCTTGCGGCACAGCGCCCGCAGCGCCGCACCCCTGGTGGGCGCCGGGAGGACGAAGCGCGGGATCACATAGCGGGGCGAGGTCAGCGGAGAGACGGCCTCGTCGAAGGCGTCCGCGAAGAGCGCGGACGCCTCGCCGGGCACGCCGTCCAACTCCACGCGGTAGGCGCCCGTCTCGTCCGGGGCGAAGGAGACGCCTTCCGAACCGCGCGGCACCAGACCGCAGCCGTGCAGGGCGTCCGCGGTGGCCCAGGCGATATGGAGCAGCACCGGTGCCTCCGTCACCTCCTCAAGCAGGCGGCGCAGCGCGGCGGTTCCGGCCGTGGCGTACGCCGCGCACGCGGCGAGACCGCCCGCCGCGGCGGCCAGCGGCCATGGAAGCGCGGCCGCCGCCGGAGCGGCCGTGCCCAGGGCTCCCGCGAGCACCGTCCCGGACACGAACCCGGCGGAGCGCGCGGAGCCGGCGGGCAGCCCCGCCGGACGGACGCCGCGCGCGGCGGGCACCGCCGGGGGCACACGGGCGGGTGAGGCCGCGGGGGACGCGACCGCCCGGGCCGCCGCCCTGCGGGGCACGGTCACGCGGACCGTGTGGATCAGCCGGTCCGAGTACGGTTCGCCGACGCGCCAGCGTTCGCGCACCTCGTCGCGGGCGGCGGCGCGCTGGAGCATGGCGGCGTTGAGACGGTCGAACTCCGTTGTGTGCGGCGGCGCGTAGGGAGACAGCTCCGGATGCACGTGAGAGACGCCGACCATGACCTCACCGGCGTCCGTCAGGCCGAGATAGCCGTCGTGCTTGCGCACGAAGCGGCCCCAGTCGCGGTCCCCGCGCGGATGGGTCTCCGCGACGCACACCACCGACCAGGTGTTGGCGACCTTCAGCGGGTGGTCCGGGTCCAGCCGCAGGGCGCGCCCGCGGGTCTGTACGACGGCGGTGGGCGTCGTCGCCTCCGTGAGGTCGATGAGGGTGTTCACGCGCCGGGCGTCCCAGCCTTCGCCGAGCATGCCGCGGGTGCCGATGAGCACACGGGTGCCGCCGTCCTCGAAGAAGCGGGTGACGAGCGCGACCCAGAGGCGGCTGTTCCAGCCGGGCGGGCCCACGACACGTACGAGGGGGCCGGCGGAACCGGAAGCGGAACCGGAACCGGGACCAGGGCCAGGGCCGGAACCGGAACCGGGGCCGGGTTCGGGATCGCGGGCGGGGCCGAGGTCGGGGCCGGGTTCGGGATCGGGGACGGACCGGGAGCCGCCGCCACCGGTGCTCGCGCCGCCGCTGCCCGGCCTCGGCCCCGGCCCCGACTCCGTATCCGTGTCGCCGCCGCCCAACGGCTCGGTGAACAGGGCCAGTCGGGAGACCTCCGGCCCCGCCGAGTCCCGGCACCAGGCCAGCAGACGCTCCGCCGTCTCGCGGGACGCGGCCACCGTACGGCCCGTAACCAGCACCGGATCCAGCGCAGCCGTACGCGGATCGGCCACCAGCTCCTCCAGCACCAGCATCGCGGAACCGGCCTGAGCCTCCAGTACGCCCGTGAGCCGTGCGGGCAGAGTCGCCGTCGCACGCTCGTGGTCGCACACGACGACCGCGCGCAGCCTCTCGCCCAGCGCCGCGTCCTCCGCCGCGAGTATCTCCCGCACGGCGTGCGGCTTGGCGGCGCTGCGCGCCAGCACCCGGTCCACCGGGGAACGGCCGCCGCGGATGCCGCGCGCCGTCAGCTGGTGGCCCACGGAGGGGAGCGCCTTCCTGAGCGCCTCCAGCACCTCGGCGTCGCGCGGCGATCCGCTGCGGCGCAGGCAGTGCCGTACCCAGTCGTCCAGCAGCAGCACCCAGTCGTCGGCGCCCGGCGCGCGCCTGTGCTCCTCGCGCGGGCGCGCACCGTCGGGGAGGGCGAGCAGCCCGGCATGGTGGAACCGCAGTGCCGCCGCGGTGAGTTCGGGGCGCTCACGGGCCAGCCGCGACCAGGGCATACGTGCGCCGTCGGGGCCCTCGCGGATGACGAAACGCTCGTCGAGCCAGCCGAGAAAGGGACGCGAGGCGCCGAACTCCGGGTCGAGGAGGCCGGTCGTCAGCTCGGTGAACCGCTCGGCCTCGCCCGCCAGCCAGTCCGTCTCGACGGAGGTGGGGGAGGTCAGCCAGCACAGTTCGGCGTACGGGGCGAGATGGCCCTCCCGTACGGCGGCCGGGATCGACGGGCCCTGCACCGCGGGGCCGAACAGCTCGGCGACCAGCTCCGCCTGGGCGGGCGTGAGCCGGTCGGGCGGCGTGGCGGTGAGGCCGATGACCGTGGCGTCCGGGATCTCGTCCAGCAGCTCGGCGAGCAACTCGCCCCAGGTGTCGAGGAGATGGTGGCACTCGTCGAGGAGCAGAGTGAACTGCCCGGTGCGGCGCAGCGATTCGACGAGTTCGCGGCCCTGGGGCCGAAGTCTGTGCAGATGGCGGCGCCTTCCGGCTGCCGCTGCCGTCGCCGTCGCCGCGCGGCGAGCGGAGGTGTCGCGCGCGCTCCGCTCGCCGCCCTCCTCGTCGACCTCGGCGTCGGGGTCGAAGGAGGCGAGGGACTGGTAAGTGAGCACGGTGACGGGGGAGTCGAGGGCGCGGTCGATGCCCGCGGGTACGGACGTGGTGCCGCTGCCGATTCCGTACCCGCCGCCGGTTCCGTTCCGGCCGCCGGTCCTGCCGTGTTCGCCGTCGCTCCTGCCGCTCCCGGCGCCGGTCCTGCCGTAGTCGCCGCCGCTCCTGCTCCCGCTGCCGTTCTGGTCTCCGCTGCCGTTCTGGTCTCCGCTCCCGTTCTGGTCTCCGCTCCCGCCCTCGGGGACGAACGCCTCCCACTCGCGCAGCCACTGCCCCTGGATCGCGGTGTTGGGGGTGAGTACGACGATCGGGTGGCCGAGCCTGCGTGCGGCTTCCAGACCCGTCAGTGTCTTGCCCGTGCCGGGCGGCAACACGACCCAGGCGCGGGCCTGTCGGGCCTGCCGGTCGCGTCCGTCCCGTCGGGCCTGTCGGCTCTCCCGGACCCCGTCGCTCCCGGGATCGGATCTGCCGCCGGACCCTCGGGATCCCCGTCCGTGGCCCGTCACCCGCTCCAGCCCCGTCAGCGCGTCCAGTTGGTGCCTGCGCAGCGGATACGGAGGGCGCAGGCGGCTCATGGACTCGGCGACGTCGTTCACACGCGTACGTTATGTGCCGGGCGGAGGGGCCGGCGAGCCGGGAACGGACCCACAGTGACCGGGACATGGGAACTGGCACGGCGGAATGTGCACGGCGCAACCGGCACGCCGACGACGGCCGGTGGACGACGGCCGGTGGACGACGGGCGGACCGCCCGCCGTCCACCGGAACGTCAGCCGCGGTTGCCGACCAGCCGGTGCAGCTCGGCGCTGCCGCTGCCGGCCGTTTCCGAGCCGTATGGCGCCGGAACGGCGGACTTGGCCGCCTCCGGGGTCAGCGGCTTCGGGTCGGGCAGCTTCTCGCAGGTGGCGTCCGCGTCGCCGCTGCTCTTGCCCTTGGGGACCTTGCCCGTCGCGAGGTAGTCGGCGAGGTGGTCGTCCAGGCACTTGTTGCCGCCCAGCGTGATGCCGTGGTTGCCGCCGCCCTTCTCCACGACCAGACGCGAATCGCGCAGCTTGCGGTGCATGTTGACGCCGCCCTCGTACGGGGTGGCCGCGTCCTCGGTGGCCTGGAAGAGCAGCACCGGCGGGAGCTTGGCGTTGGAGACGTCCAGCGGCTTCTGCGATCCGACAGGCCAGAAGGCACAAGGAGCGTTGTACCAGGCGTTGTTCCAGGCCATGAAGGGCGCCTTCTTGTACACCGTCTCGGTGTCGCGGTGCCAAGTGCCCCAGTCGCGCGGCCAGTCGGCGTCACGGCACTGCACCGAGGTGTAGATCGAGTAGCCGTTGTCGCCCTCCGCGTCGACCGCGCCCATCGACTTGTACGCGTCGACGAGAGGAGCGGTGTCCTTGTCGTTGACGAACGCGGCGAAGGCGGCGGCCAGATCGGGCCAGTAGCCGTTGAAGTAGCCGCCGGGGATGAAGGTGTCCTCCAGCTCGGAAGCTCCGACCTTGCCGCCCGCGGGCTTCTTGGCCACCGCGGCGCGCATCTTGTACCAGGCCTTCTCGACGACGGCCGGGTCCTTGCCGAGCTTGTAGTCGGCGTCGTGCTTGGCGACCCACGCGGTGAAGGCCTTCTGGCGTCCCTCGAAGGCGTAGTCCTGGCCGATGTTGTCGTCGTACCAGACGCCGTCGGGGTCGACGATGCTGTCGAGCACCGCACGGCGCACGTGGTCCGGGAAGAGCTTCGAGTAGACGGCGCCGAGGTAGGTGCCGTACGAGTAGCCGAAGTAGTTGATCTTCTTGGCGCCGAGAGCGGTGCGGATGCGGTCCATGTCCTTGACCGCGTTGACCGTGTTGATGTGGCGCAGCAGCTTGCCGTGCTTCTTGCCGCACGCCAGCGCGAAGTCCTTCGCACGCTTGACGTTGGCCAGCTCGTCCTTCTTGCTGCCCGGCACGCTGTCCGGACGCACCGGGTCGAAGTGCCCCGGCTTGCAGTCGAGCGCGGGCTCACTCTTGCCGACTCCGCGAGGGTCGAAACCGATCACGTCGTACTGCGACGCGACCTTCTTCGGCAGCGACTTGGCGACGAAGCCCGCGAGACTCAGCCCGCTGCCCCCGGGACCACCGGGGTTGACCAGCAGCGGTCCCTGTGACTTGTCCGCGGTGTGCTCCACGCGCGAGAGCGCGATGGTGATCTTCTTCCCGTCCGGCTTGTCGTGGTCGAGCGGCACCTTGACCTTGGAGCACTCCAGGTCCGGGTAGTCCTTGGTGGCGCAGTCGGTCCATCTGAGTTTGCCTGCGGCGCTGTTCGACGAGCCGGGGTCGGCGGATCCGGCGTTCGCAGCCACCGGTATGGCTGTGATCAGTCCGGCCAGTACGACCGCGGCGCCGCCGTATACGGCAATGACGCGTCTTTTCATCCGAGCTCCAGTGGAGAGTTGAAGGCCGCACCTGACGCGGCCATACCGCATCGTGCAGCACACGGGCCCCACTGGGGATGCTTCCGAGGAAAATATGCCGCTGCTGTGACCTGTGGCTCGCCGCGCGGAGCGGCTGAGCCGTCCGGCACTCGCCGGCGCCGTCCCCAACTGGCCCGCTCTGCCGCCGTATTGGGGCGCGCCGGCGCCTCGGCACAGCGCTTTGCGGCTTATGCCGGTTCCGTGCCGCGGCCGGACCCGCCGCGCGCTGTCGCTTCGCCCGGCGACGCCCCGTCCGGCGACGTCCCATCCGGCGCCGCTTCGCCCGATGCCGCTGTGCGCGCCGTCACTTCACGTGCCGCCGCCTCACGTGCCGCCGACACGAGCGACTCCAGCCTGCCGCTGTGCGCGCCACGCCAGAAGAGCCGCCCGCACGAGCGGCAGCGCGTGAACGTGTCGTACGTACGCCTCGTGCCCGGCCTCAGCAGCTCCGCGATCTCGGACTTGGCCACCGGCGCCAGCGTCCCGTTGCAGGCCATGCAGCGCGTCCACGGCGCCAGCGGCGGCGCGAACCTGTCGAGCACGTCGAGGAGTTGGCCGTCGGGCCGTGCACCGCGCACATACGCCCCGAGCCACAGCGCCCGGCGCAGCAGCAGCCCGCGGTCCTGGGTGAGCAGGATCCGGCGCTCGTCGTTGGCCCTGGTCAGCAGCTCGTCGTCGGAGGCGTCGTTGCCGTATTCGGCGTCGAGTCCCACGAGGCGCATACGCCGGGCCAGCGCGCCCAGATGCACATCCAGCAGGAAACGCGGCGGGCCCGGCGGGGGAATCCGCTGCGGACGGGCGGCAGTTGCGATGTCGGCGGTCTCCGCCTCGCGCGGACGGTACGAGTGCGCGACCCGGCGGCCGGCGGCCTCGTACGGGCCCTGCACGGTCAGTTCGCCGACCTCGGTCAGCGGCACGCCCAGCGACTGGATCACGTGGCCGAGGGTCGACGTGCCGTCGTGCGGAACGCGTACGTCCCCGGAGCGGCGGTGCCGTGCGGCGAGAAAGGGAAGCAGGCCGTCGGCGAAGCGGAGCCGGACGTCGGCCCGTGTCACGGGCCGCCGGGCCGGGGAGGGGAGTCGGCGGGTCGGGGAGGGGAGTCGGCGGCCGGGCGCGCGGCCGGCGGCGTGGGACGGACCTCGAAGGTACGGAGGCCCTCCGGCCGTTCCTCGTGGACCTCCACGTGCTCGACGCGGGCGGTCGGCGGGCCCTGGCGGGCCCAGTCGACGAGCTGCTCGACGGCGCCCGTCCCGCCTTCGAAGACGGCCTCGACCGTGCCGTCAGGGAGATTGCGGACCCAGCCGTTCACGCCCTGGGCGGCGGCCGTAGCGCGGCACGTGTCGCGGAAGAACACGCCTTGCACGCCGCCGGAGACGATCACGCGCTTGCGGTACATCGGCCGGACACCTCCGGTGGATCAACCTGTCGACGCCGGTGGATCACTGGTCAAGGATAGGGACACCGCGGACCGGCCATCCACCGGAGCGGGAGGCGCAGGCGGGCGGACGGACCGCCGCGGTCCAGGGGAGGCGCTTGCGGTGGTGCTCACGCCCGCACCGGCACCCGTCCCACGGGCGCGGTCCCTGTCTCCCGGGGGCCGGGCGGCACGGGGCACGTCGCGCGGGTCACGATGAAGGCGTGCGACTCGAACCGGTCACCTGGGACCTCCTCACCCGGCAGCTGGCCGACCGTCTCGCGGGCCTCGCGGGCCCGCCCGCCGACGGCCCGGCCGGAACCGCGTCCGGCGGCACGGGCGACGGCAGCCCGTGGCGCCGCGTCGCCGTCGACGGCGCGCCGCCCGCCCGGCCGGGCGCGCTCGCGGAGCGGCTTGCCGACGCCCTGCGCCTGCGCGGCCTGCCGGCCCTGGTGGTCGACGCGGACGGGTTCCTGCGGGCGGACTCCCTGCGCTTCGAGTTCGGCAAGGAGGACCCCGACGCGTACTACGACCTGTGGCGCGACACCCCGGCCCTGTGGCGTGAGGTCTTCGCACCGCTCGACCCCGGGGGCGACGGACGCGTACTGCCCGACCTGCGCGTCCCCTCCGAGGACCGGCCGACCCGCAGCCCGTACGTCCGGCTCCCACCCGGCGGCGTGCTGCTGCTGCACGGGCCGTTCCTGCTCGGGAAGTGGTTCCCCTTCGACCTCACCGTGCACCTCGGGCTCTCCGCGGGCGCGCTGGAGCGGCAGACCCCGCCGGAGGAACACTGGAAGCTGCCCGCGTACGCGCGTTACGAGGCGGAGGCGGCCCCGCAGGAGACCGCCGACGTCTTCGTACGCTGCGACAAGCCGCAACGCCCGGCGTGGAGCGGGCTGCCGCGGCACGGCTGAAGTGCCCGGACACCGGCTGAAGTGCCCGGCACCGGGAGCGTGTTCCTCGCTGCACCGGGAGCGCGTTCCTCGCTCCGGCCCGGCGGTCGGCCCCGACTCCCCGCCGTTCAGCTCCCGTTCGCGACGACCGATGCGAATCGGCGCGCGAGCCCGTGCCAGTTCCTCGCGGACACCGCCTCGTCCCGTTCGGCCGTACGGATCAACTCGTCGCGGTCGAAGCCCTGTTCACGCAGAGCCCCCGCGTCCCAGCCCCGTACGGTCTCGGCGGTGGCCTCGGGATGGAACTGCACGCCCCACGCCGACTCCCCGACACGGAACGCTTGTACGGGACAGCGCTCGCTGCTCGCGAGCCAGTGCGCGTCCACGGGGAGCGCGGTGATCGCGTCGACGCGGTGCTCGACCGCCTTCACGCGGGACGGCAGCTCCCCGAACAAGGGGTCGTCCAATGCCTCGGGCCGCAGCGTCAGTTCGGTGCTTCCCGCCTCCGGCAGCCCGTGCGCCGCACGTACGGTCCCGCCCGCGACATATGCGAGAAGCTGCCCGCCGAGGCAGACGCCGAGCACCGGCACCTCCGTCTCCAGCGCCCGTACCACCAGGCCGCGGACGGGAGCGAGCCACGGTGCGCGGTCGTCGGCGTCGGGCATATAGCCGCCGCCGAGCACGATCAAAGCCTGGTGGTCCGCCAGGGTCTCCGGCAACTCCCCGCCGTCGTAGGGGTGTACGACGTCCAGCGCGAGGCCGTGCTCGCGAAGCCAGGCGCCGAGGCGACCCGGCCCTCCCCGCGGAGTGTTCTGCACCACCAGGGCCCGTACCGGAGCAGCTGCCGTCACGCCCGCCCGCCCTTCCGTCGTACGTCCGGTTCCGGGACGGCGATAGGTTCCCGGCATGAGCCATTCAAGCAACGGGATCCACGACGGTGCACCCGCCCACCCGGGCAGGGGCGGGCACGCGGCGACGGAAGAGGTCGAGCCCCGCGAGGTGGGCGCGGTGCGCACCGCCTACGCGCCCGCCCCGGACGGCGACCCCGACCCGGGCGAGATCGTGTGGACGTGGGTGCCCTACGAGGAGGACGACGGCAGGGGCAAGGACCGGCCCGTGCTGATAGTGGCCCGCGAGGGCCGAGGCACCCTGCTCGGCGTCCAGTTGAGCTCGCGCGGGCACGACGGGGACCGGGACTGGCTGCCGCTGGGATCCGGCCCTTGGGACCGCAGCGGGCGCGAGTCCTGGGTGGACACGGACCGGGTGCTGCGGGTGCACCCGGACGGGATGCGGCGTGAGGCGTGCGCACTTGACCGGGCGCGGTTCAACCGCGTCGTGCACCGGCTCCAGCAGATATACGGCTGGCGCTGAACGGCGCGGCACCATCGCGCGTCCGCAACCGGATCCGCAACCGGAACCGCATTCGGGGCAGCATTCCGGCGCCTGTCCGTGCGATCGCGAACGGTTGTTGCGGCCTTGTCCGAATCGGGGGCGAAGTATCGGTGCGGCGTCTTAACATGAGTCCCCCGCACGTGTGTTGACCATGTGACGGTCATGTGTCCACTCGCTCACGCTTCCTGATGGGGATGACGGACGATGTTCCGTACAGCCGCGGTGCAGCCGGACGTTCTGACGTACGGGCCCGTCACGCCTCTACTGGCGTACGGCGTGGCCTGCCTGGGATGCGCCGTCGGGTTGAGATGCGCGATGCGGGCGTCCGGCGGCCAACGCCGGGAGCGCACCGCATGGTTGGCACTCGGATCCGTCGCCATCGGCATCGGGATCTTCACCATGCACTTCGTGGCGATGATCGGCTTCAGCATCGGTGAGGCGCCGGTCGGATACGACATGCTGACGACCTACGGGACCCTTCTGCTCGCCGTCGTCGTCTCCGCGGTCGCGCTGTTCCTCGTCTCCCGCAGGCGGCACCGCTGGCTCGCGGTGCTCGGCGGCGGGCTGGTGCTCGGACTGGGCGTCGCCGCCACGCACTACCTGGGCATGATGGGCATGCGCGTGGCGGGCGCGGTCCGCTACGACTCCAGGGTCATGGCGATCGCCACCGCCCTCGCCGTCGTCGTGACGCTGGTGGCGCTGTGGGTCGCGACCCGGATCGGGCACATGGGCGCCTCACTGGCGGCGGCGCTGACCATGGCGCTGGGATTCATCGGGATGCACTACCTCGGCATGGCCGGGATGTCGGTGCGCCTCTACAGCGACGACGGCGCTGTCGGCAGCTCCTCGCTGGGCACGCTCACGCCCACGCTGGTCGGACCCGTTCTCGTGCTGCTGCTCATCACGCTCTTCGTCAGCCTCGATCCGATGATGGAGCGGGACGGCCGGCAGCAGTGGGGAACACGTCCCGGGGAAGGGACCGGCGAGAAGCTGGAGTGGATCCCCTTCGAACGCCGCTGACCCGTAACGGCAAGGCATGAGCGGCACGCGCCATGTACGGCGTGGACGCGCCGCAGGCCATGTATCGCACGGCATGCACGGCTCGCACCGCGCACCGTGTGCGCCATGCACCGCCGGGGCCGTACGGGCAGCCGAGCCGGAAGGCAGGTGGACCGCCGTGACCCCGAGCCCCGACGAACAGCTGGCGACGATGCCCGACGACTGGGAACGCGCCCTCGCCGTCGTCGCCCATCCCGACGACATGGAGTACGGGGCGGCGGCGGCCGTCGCGGAGTGGACCGCCGCGGGCAAGCAGGTCGCGTACGTCATGGTCACGCGCGGCGAGGCGGGCATCGACGGCCTCGATCCGGCGGAGTGCGCCAGGGTGCGCGAGGCGGAACAGCACGCCAGCGCCCGCAGGGTCGGGGTGGACACGGTGGAGTTCCTCGGCCACCGGGACGGCGTGATCGAGGAAGGGGTGCCGCTGCGCCGGGACATCGCCGCCGCCGTACGGAAGTGGCGGCCCGAGCTCGTCGTGACGATCAACCACCGCGAATCCTGGGGCGGTACGACGTGGAACACGCCGGATCACCGTGCCGTGGGCCGCGCCGTCCTCGACGCGGTGGGCGACGCCGGGAACCGGTGGATCTTTCCCGAGCAGCCGGTTCCGGGCGGGGAGGGAAAGTGGGGCGGAGTGCGGTGGGTCGCCGTGGCCGGATCGCCGAAGGCGACGCATGCGGTGGAGGTGCGCGAGGAGGCGCTCGGGCGGGCCGTGGCCTCGCTGGCCGAGCACCGCGCCTACATCGGAGAGCTAAGCGACGAGCCCGTGGAGAGCTACGCGCGCTCCTTCACCGAATGGGCCGTGGGGCTGGGCGCCGAGCGGTTCGGCGGGCGCAAGTGCGTCGCGTTCGAGCTGTATTCACGGTGAGCCGGAGGCCGGGTGGTCTTCGCGAGTGCGGCGCCCGGCGCCCGATGACGCGTCTCGCCGCCCGTCCCGCCCGGCCGTTCCCGCCCGTCCCGCCCGGCCGTTCCGGCGGGCGGCGGCTCACGGACTGGTAGCGGCGCCCCGCCGCAGCAGAGCTGCGAGGGTCAGGACCACGACCGGCAGCAGCAGCGCCGCCGCCATCGCGCTGAGCCACCCGTAGCCCGCCGTCGATACGACGACCCCCGCCAGTGCGCCCCCGGCTCCCGCCGCCGCGTTCATCGTCAGGTCGGAGAGGCCCTGCACGGCGGCACGGGCCGGCTGCGGAACCGAGTCGGTCAGCAGGGCCGAACCCGAGACCAGCCCCGCCGACCACCCGAGCCCCAGCAGGAAGAGCCCCACGCCGGACTGGGTGTGATGACCGTTCGCGGTGCCCGCCAGGACCGCTGCGCAGCAGATCAGCACGGCGGAGAGCAGGATGACCGCGTGCCGTCCGAAGCGGTCGGCGAGCCACCCCATCAGCGGCGAGAACGCGTACATGCCGACGATGTGCGCGCTGATGACGAGGCCGATCAGCTCGATGCCCGCACCGTGGTGGCCGAGGTCGACCGGCGTCATCACCATGATCGAGACCATGGCCGTGTGCGATACGGCGATGGTCACCAGCGCCAGCCGTGCCTGCGCGGAGGCGGCCACGGCTGCGAACCCGGCGCGCAGCGAACGGTCCGCGCTCCCCGAGCCTCCCTTGCCGCCGGTCTCCTCGGCCAGGCCGTCACCGCCGGTCTTGCCCGCCGTTCCGTCCCCGCCGGTCTCCGCGGTCACGCCGTCTCCTCCGTCCCCTCCGTCCCCTCCGTCCCCGTCGGCCTTGGAGTCTTCGAGGCCCCCGGAGCCGCCGGGGCCGCCCGCCTCGGTCAGGGCGCGGGCCGTGAGCAGCGGATCGGGGCGCAGCAGCAGGTGGATCAGGAGCGCGGTGACGAGGAAGACGGCCGATCCCCACACGAACGCCCCGGCCGTGGCGGGTATCCCGAGGCCGGTGACCGTGTCCCCGGCCGGCCCGGCGATGTTCGGCCCGAGCACGGCACCGACCGTGGTCGCCCATACGACGAGGGAGATGGCCCGGGCCCGCTGCCCCGGTTCGGCGAGGTCGGCGGCCGCGTACCGGGCCTGGAGATTGGCCGAACTGGACGCGCCGAAGGCCGTCATGCCCGCCAGCAGCAGCGGGAAGTTCCCCATCGCCGCACCGGCGACGACAACCCCGCCGCCCACCGCGCCGATCAGATAGGCGACGGTCAGACCTGCCCGCCGTCCGCGCGCCGCCATCAGCGACGCGAGCGGCAGGGACAGCAGCGCCGTACCGATGACGGACGAGGTCGAGGCGAGCCCGGACAGCGCCTCCGAGCCGCTGATCTCCTTGGCCAGTACGGCCGCCAGTGTCACGGCGGTGGCCACACCGAGACCGCCGAGCATCTGACTGATCACCAGCACCGTGGCGGTACGGCGCCGCAGCCGCACCAGCGCGGCTCCGCCGGGAAGCGCAGGGCCGGGATGCGGGGCGCCCGTGAGGCCGGCCGTGGATCTGTCAGGAGCGTCCGCGAAGTTGTCGGTGTCGGTCACGAGCGGCAGTCTGCCAGCCTGCGGCACGCCCGCCCACGGGGTTTCGCGCCTCGTCCGCATGTGCTGCCGTGGGTGCCGCCGCACCCGCTCCCGTACGGACCGTCCACGGCGCCTGCGCAGCGTACGGCCCCCATCAGAACAGGGGCTCCGGAAGCAGCCCCTCCAGGG
The DNA here is from genome assembly GCF_012726265.1 of Streptomyces sp. HNM0575. Taxonomy (GTDB): domain Bacteria; phylum Actinomycetota; class Actinomycetes; order Streptomycetales; family Streptomycetaceae; genus Streptomyces. The sequence goes on from NZ_JAASAG010000007.1 coordinate 299,113, forward strand.
CGAGCAGCGTGCGCTTCGTCTCCCGGCCGCCGCCGAATCCGCCCAGTCCGCCGCCGCGTTCGACGATCCGATGGCACGCCACGACGACCGGCAGGGGATTGGACCCCATGGCCATGCCCACGGCCCGGGCCGCGCCCGGTTCGCCCACCCTGTCGGCGAGGTCCTGATAGCCGGCGGTCGCCCCGTACGGCACGGACGCCAGCAGCTCGCGGAGCACCTTCTCGTGGAAGCCGCCGGAGAGCGTCCAGTCCAGCGGCACCGTGAACTCGCGCAGCTCACCGCGGAAATACGAGTCGAACTCCGCGACGGCGGCGGCCAGTATGCGCCCGGCGCCGGCCGCACCGGTCGCACCGGCGGCACTGTCCGCGCCGTCCGCACCCGCCGGATCCCCGTCCCCGCTCGCCGTGCCCACCGGCTCCCCGGCCGGGTCCACGTGGACCGGCGGCGTCCCGAGCCGCCCGCGGAGCCTGCCGAGAGCCCGGTCCACCGTGGCGTCGTCGGCGTGGAAGACGACTTGGACCAGGCCCTCGTCGGTGGCGGCGAGCAGCAGGGGGCCGACAGGCGTGTCCCGCACCGTCCATGCGCTGGTGCGGGCCGCCGTACTCGCCGTCGTCTCACTCATGCGGGAACCCTAGAGGGCCCCACTGACAACGCGGACCGGGAAGAGGACGGGACCGGCGCGGAGGAGCAGTGCCGGTGCGGACCCGTCCCGGTACCCGGCCGGCCGCGGAGGCCGTGCCTCAGCCGCCGGTCGCGTCCCGCACCACGTCGGGGAAGTTGCTGATGATGCCGTCCACGCCGGCCTTGGCGACCGTGCGCGCCGTGGAGGCGTCGTTCACCGTCCACGTGAGGACTTGCATCCGCTCCCCGCGCGGGCCCTTCCGCTTGTGCACCTCGTTGACGTAGTCCTTGGTCGCCGCCGAGTGCGTGGGGTTGATCTGGTCGCTGAACTTGGCGTACGAGTCCAGCTCCGAGACCTTCGGATTGCCGAGGAAGCCCGTCTTCACGCCCGGGTTGAGGGTGTGGGTGGTCTTGATCGCGTCCGCGTTGAAGCTTTGGATGATGAGCTTGCTCTTCAGGTGCGAACGGTCCGCCCAGCCGTCGCTGCTCAGCTTCTGGAGGGTCTGGAGCTCGATGCCGGGGTAGAGCTCCGGGGACTTCAGCTCCAGCAGCAGCTTCTGGCCGCTCTTGGTGATCTGCTTGAGGTACTGGTCGAGGGTGGGGACCTTCTCACCTGCGTAGTCGTCGCTGAACCAGCTTCCGGCGTCCAGACGGGCGATCTCCTTCGACGTGAAGTCGGAGATGTTCCACGGGGAGCGGTCGGGATAGAGCTTCTCGACGTTGGTCGTGCGCGCGAGCGTGGTGTCGTGCATGACGACGAGTTCGCCGTCCTTGGTGCGCTGTACATCGTTCTCGACCCAGTCGAAGCCGAGCTTGTCGGCCTTCTTCACGGCCGCGAGCGTGTTCTCCGGCGCGTAACCGGAAGCTCCGCGGTGGGCGACGGTGACCGGTGCACTGTCGCTCGTGGTGTCCTGGCGGTCGGCCGCGTAGGCCGGGGAGGCGGTGAGTGTGAGAGCGGAAATACCCAGGAGCACACCGGTAGCGGCTGCTACTGCACGGCGCATCGACATACGGGGACTCCTCGCGGTCGTGCGGACACTGTCAGCTAGAGGCTTCCCGTTGTGCGATACACGGAAGCAGAAGCGGAGTGTCTCCGTGGTTAACGGGGCGCGACGGGTGGGTCCCGCTGGGTGAGGTCGCTGGGTGAGGTCGATGTCAGTGCCGGGTCGTACGGTTGTCAGCATGCGGCCGGAAACCCAGATCGAACGCACAGTGGCGCCTTTCGAGGTCGTCAGCCCCTATCAGCCCAGCGGTGACCAGCCCACCGCGATCGACGACCTCGCGCGGCGCGTCAGCGGTGGCGAGAAGGACGTCGTGCTCCTCGGAGCGACGGGCACGGGCAAGTCGGCCACGACTGCCTGGATGATCGAGAAGCTCCAGCGGCCGACGCTGGTGATGGCGCCGAACAAGACCCTGGCCGCGCAGCTGGCGAACGAGTTCCGGGAGCTCCTCCCGCACAATGCGGTGGAGTACTTCGTCTCGTACTACGACTACTACCAGCCGGAGGCGTACGTCCCGCAGACGGACACCTATATCGAGAAGGACTCCTCCATCAACGAGGAGGTCGAGCGCCTGCGGCACAGCTCGACGAACTCGCTGCTGACCCGGCGCGACGTCGTCGTCGTAGCGTCGGTCTCCTGCATCTACGGCCTGGGCACCCCCCAGGAGTACGTCGACCGCATGGTGCCGCTCCGGGTCGGCCAGGAGACGGACAGGGACGAGCTGCTGCGCCGCTTCGTAGAGGTGCAGTACACGCGCAACGACATGTCGTTCACGCGCGGCACCTTCCGCGTCCGCGGCGACACGATCGAGATCTTCCCGGTGTACGAGGAACTGGCTGTCCGCATCGAGATGTTCGGCGACGAGATCGAGGCGCTCTCCACGCTCCATCCCCTCACCGGCGAGGTCATCTCGGACGACGAGCAGCTGTACGTCTTCCCCGCGTCGCACTACGTGGCGGGCCCGGAGCGCATGGAGCGTGCCATCGCGGGCATCGAGACCGAGCTGGAGGAGCAGCTGGCCTCCCTGGAGAAGCAGGGCAAGCTGCTGGAGGCGCAGCGGCTGCGGATGCGCACCACGTACGACATCGAGATGATGCGCCAGATCGGCACCTGCTCCGGCATCGAGAACTACTCGCGCCACATCGACGGCCGCGACGCGGGCACCGCCCCGCACACGCTGCTCGACTTCTTCCCCGACGACTTCCTGCTCGTCATCGACGAGTCGCACCAGACGGTTCCGCAGATCGGCGCGATGTTCGAGGGGGACATCTCCCGTAAGCGCACCCTCGTCGACCACGGCTTCCGGCTGCCCTCCGCGATCGACAACAGGCCGCTGAAATGGGAGGAGTTCGTGGAGCGGATCGGCCAGACGGTCTATCTCTCGGCGACGCCCGGGCCGTATGAACTCTCGCGCGGCGACGGGCACGTGGAGCAGGTGATCCGCCCGACGGGCCTCGTCGACCCGGAGGTCGTGGTCAAGTCCACCGAGGGCCAGATCGACGATCTGGTGCACGAGATCCGTACGCGCGCGGAGAAGGACGAGCGGGTGCTCGTCACCACCCTCACCAAGAAGATGGCGGAGGATCTCACCGAGTACTTCCTGGAGTTGGGCATCCAGGTCCGCTATCTGCACAGCGACGTCGACACGCTGCGCCGCATCGAGCTGCTGCGTGAGCTGCGCTCCGGCGAGTTCGACGTGCTGGTCGGCATCAACCTGCTGCGTGAGGGGCTCGACCTGCCCGAAGTCTCGCTCGTCGCGATCCTCGACGCCGACAAGGAGGGCTTCCTGCGCTCCGGCACGTCGCTGATCCAGACGATCGGCCGCGCGGCGCGCAACGTCTCCGGCCAGGTGCACATGTACGCGGACAAGGCCACTCCCGCCATGGAGAAGGCCATCGACGAGACGAACCGCCGCCGCGAGAAGCAGATCGCGTACAACAAGGAACACGGCATCGACCCGGAGCCGCTGCGCAAGAAGATCGGCGACATCGTGGCCGACATCGCTCGGGAGGACATCGACACCGAGCAGCTGCTCGGCTCGGGGTACCGCCAGGAGAAGCGGGACAGCGGCGGCGACCGTACGGGCAAGGGCAAGGCGCCCACCCCGGCGAAGTCGGCGGGCCGCAAGGAGCGCGGCGAGGTGCTCACCGACCGTCCCGCGAGCGAACTGGCCGAGACCATCGAGGAGATGACCGAGCGGATGCGCGCCGCGGCCGCGGAGCTCCAGTTCGAGGTGGCGGCCCGGCTCCGCGACGAGGTGTCGGAACTGAAGAAGGAGCTGCGGCAGATGAGGGAGGCGGGGCTCAAGTAGCCGCCGCGGCGGGGGAACGCACCACCGCGGGAGGAGCCGGGAGAGGAGATGACGGGCGGCAGCGGGGACGGACCATCCGCGCCGTACACGAGTGTTGCAAGAGCGACACAATGCCGGACGCCCTGACCGGGGCCTCCGCGTGCATGCGTAGGGTCGGAGCGTGACCGCCATCGCCAGCCGGTGGCAGCGGAAAGTCGAGAGGGGTAGGCACGTGTCGGTGAACTTGTCCAAGGGACAGGCGATCAGTCTGCAGAAGGAGGACGGGGGCAGTCTGTCGGCGGTGCGAATGGGACTCGGCTGGAAGGCGGCCCCGCGCCGTGGCCTGTTCGGCAAGCGCAGCAAGGAGATCGACCTCGACGCCTCCGCCGTGCTGTTCGCGGACAAGCAGCCGGTCGACGTGGTCTTCTTCCGTCACCTCGTCAGCGACGACGGCTCGGTCAAGCACACCGGCGACAACCTCGTGGGCGGTGCCGGCCAGGGCGGCGACGACGAGGCGATCACGGTGGACCTCCAGCGGGTGCCCGTCCACATCGACCAGATCGTCTTCACGGTCAACTCCTTCACGGGGCAGACCTTCGAGGAGGTCGAGAACGCCTTCTGCCGTCTCGTCGACGAGACCAACGGGCAGGAGCTGGCGCGCTACACGCTGACCGGCGGCGGCCGCTACACCGCGCAGATCATGGCCAAGGTGCACCGGCAGGGCAAGAGCTGGCAGATGACGGCCGTGGGCGAGCCGACCAACGGCCGTACGTTCCAGGACCTGATGCCCGCGATGGTGCCCCACCTCTGAGCCGCGGCAGCGGCACAGGCATCCAGCAGTCGGCGAAACAGGGGGCGCTGACCCGGCGGCAGCAGTGATCGTCGCCGGCAGCGAGAAGGGGGAGCGAGATGACGGCTGAGCTGGTACGGGGGCAGAACCACCCCCTGCCCGGGCCCCGTCTGGAGATCCGTGTGTCGGTGGAGCGGCCGGTCATCGCCGGTGCGACGCTCAACGACGAGCACGGCAGGATGCGGGAGGAGAGGTGGACGGCTCACCCCGCTCAGCCGCAGCTTCCCGGGATCGAGGTGTCCCGGCAGGCCGCCGCCGAACACCGCCTGGCCGTCGATCTCGACGCCCTCCCCGACGACGTGCACCGCGTCAATGTGCTGCTCGCTCTGCCCTCCTGGGCGGGCGGGCCCGCGCGGTTCGCGGAGCTGGCGCCCCCGTTCGTGACCGTGACCGGGCTCGACGGAGCAGGCATCGCGAACTTCACGCTCACCGGGCTCGACTCCGAGTCCGCCGTGCTCGCCCTGGAGCTCTACCGCAGGCAGGGCGGCTGGAAGGTCCGCGCGGTCGGGCAGGGATACGCGGGCGGGCTCTCCGCGATGCTCGCCGACCAAGGGCTGCCCTGCGCAAGGGAGTTGGCGGCGACGATCGACGAGGCCGTCGCCGCGGGCAGGGCCAGGTCGGTCGCTGCGCCCCCGGCGCGTACGGACGGGGAGCGGTCCCGCGAAGCCACCGTCGGCGGTGCCAGAGGCGTCGCCGACGGTGGCGCGGGCACGGCCGCCCCGAGCGACGGCCGCATCAGCTACCAGCATCCCAATCGCGCCGCCGCGCCGCCACCTTCACCCCCCTCCAGCCCCTCAAGGGCCGCATCCCCGGCATCCGGGCCGTCCGTGCCGTCGTCGCCGGAGCCGTCCGGTCCGCCGGCGCCGTACGGACCGGTGCCCGTTCCGGCGGCTCCCGACCCTCTCGCCGGGCAGGGCGCGGGCCCCCATGTGCCCGTCGCCGGCGACGCCAACGGCTGGACCATGGACGAGCGGCTCTACAACCAAGTCTGGGACATGTTCGAGGACTTGGCCCGTACGGTCGCGGCCTATCGCTCCGCTGTCGACTTCGCCGAGTCCCGCATGGAGCAGGAGCTCGACAAGGTCCTCGCCGACCCCCGCTCCCGCGTGGGCCCGGAGGCCGACGCCGCACGGGCCGAGGCACGCGCCAAGCAGGTGCGGCTCGTCGAGCAGGCCCGCGAGGTGCTCCAACGGGACCTGGGCCAGCTGCACGCCGAGGCCGATGTCGTCGAGCCCGCGCTGCCGCCCGCGTACGCCCGCTGGGACAACCCGGTATGGCACGGCTACCAGCCGCCGGAGCAGGCGCCCATGGCGATGCGCCTGGGCGACCTCGGCCTCCCCGAGAGCGGCGGCCTGCGCATCCCGATGCTGGTGCGCCTGCCGATGGAGCGGGGCCTGTGGATCGACAGCGGCCCGCACGGTCCGGCCGGTTCCTCCGGCGCGGGCCCGGCGGCGGGATCCGTGGTCGCCCCCGACGAGCTGCGCCGCCTCGCCGCGGAGACCGCGACCGCCGTGGCCGCGCGGCTGGTTGCGGTACATCCGCCGGGCGAGTTCACGCTCCATGTGATCGACCCGGCCGGTTCCGCGTCGGCCGCGCTCGCGCCGCTCATCGACAGCGGCGTGCTGCCCGTACCACCCGCCGCCGGCGCGGCAGGCGTGAGCACCGTGCTCGAACAGCTCACCCGCCGCGTCGACTTGGTGCAGATGGCGGTCCGCAGCGGGGCCACCGACTCCCTGCCGCCCGACATCGACACCGCCGAACAGCTCCTCGTGGTGCACGACTTCCCCCACGGGTTCGACGACCGGGCGGTCACGCAGCTGCGGTACATCGCGGACGAAGGCCCGTCCGCCGGAGTCCATTTGATGATGGTCGCCGACCGCGAGGACGCCAGCGCATACGGCCCCGTGCTCTCGCCGCTGTGGCGTGCCCTGCTCCGCGTCACGCCCGTGCCGGACGACCACCTCGCCGACCCCTGGGTCGGTCACCACTGGACCTACGAGCCCCCGCTGGTGCCGCACGGCAGCCGGGTGCTGACGCAGGTGCTGACCCAGGCCGCGTCCGCCCGGCGCCCCTGAGCGGCTGCTCCACGGAGGGCGTACACCGCGTGACCGGCACTCGGCCGGTACGGGGCCGGGCCGGTGCGCAACCCGTTTCCCGACCGCGCCCTGCCGTGCTCCCGCCCGCCTTCCCGGCCCCCGGCCCTGGCTTACCGACCCCTGTCCCGCCCTCTCGGCCGTCCTCGCCGGCCGGCCCCTGAACCGCTCCTGAACCCCCTCCCGAACAGGTACTCTTTGCGTTTCTTTGGCATTGCTTTACGCTTCTTTGAGCGGAGGGGAGTACTCCCGGCTTCCCAAGCGGCGTGCCCGTCAGTACGGACCGGATCCGACCGGTCCCGGGGCGCCGGCCCGGATGTCGACGCCGACGGCGCGCCGGGTGGAGGAGACCTCCGGCCGATGTGAGCACGCGAGCCGGAGGTTACGTACATGGACGTCTCCCTGACCCTCTGGGGACTGACGATCGTCGGTCTCTGCGCCCTGATCGCCGTCGACTTCTTCATCGGCGGCCGCAAGCCGCACGAGGTCTCGCTCAAGGAGGCCGGGGTGTGGACCGGCGTCTGGATCGTCCTGGCGGCGCTCTTCGGAGTGGGCCTGTGGCTCTTCGGCACGGCCGAGGCTTCCGGCGAGTTCTTCGCCGGGTATCTCACGGAGAAGTCGCTCAGCGTCGACAACCTCTTCGTCTTCGTCCTCATCATGGCGAAGTTCGCGGTGCCGGCGGCCTATCAGCAGCGGGTGCTGATGGTGGGCGTCCTGATCGCGCTCGTGCTGCGCGCGGTCTTCATCGCCGCGGGCGCCGCGATGATCTCGGCCTTCTCCTGGGTCTTCTTCATCTTCGGCGCGTTCCTCGTCTGGACAGCCTGGAAGCTCATCCAGGAGGCCCGCGCGGGCCACGAGCAGGACGAGTACGAGGAGAACCGCTTCCTGAAGACGGTCGAGCGCCGCTTCCCCTCCACCGAGGGGTATCAGGGCACGAAGCTCTTCGTCGTCGAGAACGGCAGGCGGCTGATGACGCCGATGCTGATCGTGATGCTGGCGATCGGCTCGACGGACGTCCTGTTCGCGCTGGACTCCATCCCGGCCATCTTCGGCCTCACCCAGGACCCGTACATCGTCTTCACCGCCAACGCCTTCGCCCTGATGGGGCTCCGGCAGCTGTACTTCCTCATCGGCGGTCTGCTGAAGAAGCTGGTGCACCTGTCCTACGGGCTGTCGGTCATCCTCGGCTTCATCGGCGTCAAGCTCGTGCTCCACGCGCTGCACGAGACGGGTGTGCATGTGCCGGAGATCAGCATTCCGGTGTCGCTGGGCGTCATCTGCGCGGTCCTCGTCGTCACGACGGTCACGAGCCTCGCTGTCACGCGCCGGGACGAGAGGCGGGACGAGAAGAAGGCGGGAGTCTGAGAAGGCGGGAGTCTGAGCGGTCCGGAGCCACCGGCCGGAACGGATCCCGGCCGGAGTCATGACCTTGCCGGGCTCCCGAAACCGGGGCACCCGGCACCGGGCTCCCGGTCAGGCGGCAGGGCCCCGGACGCCGGACCCCCGGCGGCGGCCGGAGTCCCGGACGGCGAACGCCCGGGACTCCGCGAGGAGTTCAGCGCAGGATTCTCACCTGCCTCTCCGTGCGCTCACCGTTGACGTCCACCGCCAGCGTCACGACCCCGGGCCGGTACGCCGTGAGGCTCCCGGTCCGCGGGTCGTACGAAGCCGCACAGCGCGTCCGCACATCGTCGGCGGCGGTTGCACGGCCGCCCTTGACGCACAGGTTCCCGGATCCGGACCAGTCCGCGCTGAGCGGCCAGCCCACCGGCACCTTCCGTGCCGTATCGCCGCTGCCCTGCACCACGGTGGCCGCTGCCCGTGCGGATCCGCCCACCCGCAGCTCGTCGGGGGCGTCCATCGTGAGGCCGTCGACATGCGCCCTGGTCTGCGCGGCGATCCAGTCCCGCCCGTGGCCGCCAACGCCACCGCCGCTCCCGCCGCTGCCACCGGAACCCCCGGGCCGGTCCGTCCGGTCGACGCCGAGCAGCGACCAGCCGGTGAAGCCCCCGCTGCCGGGCGGCGCCGCGGGCGCCTTACCGGAGTTGCCGTTCACCAGGTAGGGGACCCCGTCGACACGGGACGCGTCGAACACGCCCACGTGCGATCCCACGAAGGCCGCGCCCTTCCCCGTACGGGCACGGAACCGGCCCAGCCAGTGCTCCAGCAGATCGGCCTCCATCCTGTCCGTGAGCTCGCTCGCGTGCTGCCCCGTCGGATCGCGCGGCGGCACATGCTGGACGACCACCACTGACGAGACGGACGGATCGCCGGCCGCCTCGTCCAACTGCCGCCGCAGCTCCTGGAGTTGGGCGTATCCGCCGCCGCGTACCGTCAGCGACGAGGTGTCGAGGGTGACGAAGCGCGTGCCCTTGTGGTCGAACGTGCGCTGCGCCGGGCCGAATTCGGCCGTGAAGTCGGCGATGCTGCCGCCCATCACTTCGTGATTGCCCGGCACGTAGTACCAGTCGACCGCGTCACCCAGCTCCTCCTCCAGCACCCGCCGAGCGAAGCGGAGATCCTCCTTCGACCCCTCGTCGACCAGGTCGCCGTTGACGACGACGAAGTCGGGTCTCGCGGCGCGGATCTCCCGCAGGGTGCGCCGCGCCTGCTGCACGACGGGACTTCCGGGATCGCGCGCCACGAACTGCGCATCCGAGATCACCGCGAAGCGCCAGTCGCGCCCGGCGACGTCGGCAGCGGTCGAGATCAGCGGATCGTGCGGGCGTGTGGCCTCCGGCAGATCGACGTCGGGCGGTACGCGCGCGGTCAGCTCGTCCAGCACGACCTCGCCGGTGTACTGCTCGCCGGGTCTGGTCTCGGCGAGATAGAAGCGGTGCAGCCGGAGCGGGTATGTGACCGTCTCCGGTACGTCGAAGGTGACCTGCTGCCAGCCCGGCTCGGTGAGATGCTCGCCGCGCAGCACCTGGTCGGTTCCGGCGCCGTCCTTCAGATGGAGCGACGGCCACGCGCCCTTGCCGTCGCTCTTGATCCACATCGTGAAGCTCAACGGCTGCCCAGGCACGGGCACTTCCTGCGGCGGGGTGGCGTACGCGGCGCGCGTGGCCGTGGACCGGCCGAAGTCGTACGTCATCCTCAGCCCCATGCCCTCGCGGCCGTCCGGGTCGGGCGCCAGGGAACCCTCGGCACGTGCCGCGCTGAACTTCCATTCGGCGGCGTCGTCGAAGCCGGCGGTCTTCTCGTCGTGCAGCCCTACGGTGACGGCGAGCTTCGACTTGTGCCCCTGCACGTCGACGGTGACGATGCCGGACGCCGACTCCTGCCCGTCCCGCGCCTTCACGGTGAAGCCGCCACGGGCGTCGTCCGGCGAGACGGAGAAGAGCGAACGGTCGTACTCCAGGCGGCAGTCGGCGGGATCCACCGGCGCGCTGGTGCCCTGCGAGTCGAAGCCGACGATGCCGAACGAGCCCTCGGCGGCCCCGTCCGCGAGCCCCACCCGCTCCCGGGTCGGCCGTATGCGCGAAAGCCCGCCCACGACCGACAGCCGTGTGGAGCCGTGCGCCCTGCCCCGGTGTGCGGACACCCTCGTGGAGCCGGCGTGACGTGCGCGGAAGACACCGCGCCCGTCGACCGTGCCCACGCCGGGACGGGAGGCCGACCACTGCGGGCCGCCGCCCCCGGCGGGACCGTAGGACTCGTCGTAGCCGGCGGCCGTCAACTTCCGTGTCAGGCCCGGGAAGACGCGTTCCGGATGGCCGACGGGCATGTTGTCCGCGGTGGGGGCGGACGCCGGGTCGGCGGCCGGCTCCACCCAGTAGTCCTTCAGCTTTCCGCTGCCCTTCGGGGCGGTCAGCGCAAGCCCGTTGGGCACCTCGCGCTCCTCGCCGTCGGAGGGGGAGTTCTCCAACTGGGGGCGCTTCGCTCCCGGTTCGCGTACGAGCAGGGTGGACGAGCCGCCGCCGTCCAGGTTGAGCGCGTTGTACGCGCCCAAGTCCTTCATCATCCGGGCGAGTTCGGTGAGCGTGACGCCGTCGGACGCGGCCTGCCGCCCGTCGACCGACATCACGTGCATCGTCGTGCCGTCCTTGGAGAAGCCGACCGCCGTTCGCGGCGCGGTCTCGTTGTTGGGCCTGCCCTCCCAGTTCTGCGCCTTGCCGTCGACGACCAGCAGGCCACGGCCGCCGACCGCCGTCCGCGGCACGGCGCTGCCGTCGTCCGTACGCATGTGGTACTCCAGCGACACGCGGTCGCCGGCCTTCAGCCCGTCGAGGGCCTTCGCGCCGGAGTCGCGCCCGACCAGCACGGTGGTGCCGTCGGATATGGGGCCGCTGCCCGGCTCGTCCAGTACCCGGGTGACCCGGCCGTGCCGCAGCCGCACCTCGGTGGATTCGGGGTCGTCGTCGGTGGTGAGGTCCCGATCGGCCTTACCCCAGCGGGAGTTGTACGCACCGATGCCGTCCACGGGCACGTTGGCCGCGTTGTAGGCGGTCAGGGGCTGCTTGCCGGAGGGGAGGGTGAGGGTGCCGTCGAAGTAGAGCCCGAGTATGCGGCCCGCCGCGTCGGGTCCGAAGCCGAGCGACTCGCTGTTGCCGGCGGCCGGTGAGTGCGTGAGGTGGCCGTCGCGCACGCCGGGGCCGAGCGGTGCCCCCGTCTCGTCGATGTCGAAGAAGTCGGCGTTGATGGCCGCGACGGTACGGCGGCCCTTGCCCGGGTCGTACGAGTCGACCTGCTCGCTCAGGGGCTCGCGGGTGGACACCTCTCCGCTGGAGAGGTATTCGGCGCGGGTGCCTCCGTCCTTGCTGCTGCCGTCGCCGGTACTACCTGAACTGCCGTCGCGCATCTTGCTGTTGTCGTCGCCGCCGTCTCCGCGGCTGCTTTCGCTACTGCTTCCGCTGCCGCTTCCGCCGCCGAGTCTCACGCTGAGGGCGTCCGCCCGGAGCCACTTGTCGGACTCCAGCCGCTGGAAGGACGTCAGCCGGGCGCCCGGTGCGACGGGGCGGCTGGTGCGGGACAGCTCCATGCCGTCGCCGTCCGGTATCCCGGCGGGCAGGGCGGCCCCTGCCGTCGGACGGGCTGTGTGCTGTGGGGCGCTGATCCGTGTCGTCGTCGCTGCTGTCGATGAGGGTGCCTGAAAGGCCGCCAGAAACGAAAAAGCGGTCACTGCGGTGAGCAACGACCGGGCGAGGACTCTTCTGCGTACGTTTACTCGTATCACAACATCCCCTATGAACACGGCTGTTGCGTACGCGATTTGCGCACAGCGCCGCAAAGCGTCTCAGCGCATGCCGGGACGCACCAGATGTCCGAAGAGAATTCGAAGAGAACGATGCCCTTCAACTCCAGGGCCACCGCGTTCAGTTGGGCGGGGGAAAAACCGGGCCGGGGCCGGGGCCGGGCGGCGGCGTGACGGAAGCCGTACCGGCACCCACCGCCAGGAGCCCAAAGCCGGGAAGGGACCCACCGCCAAGGAGGGCCCCACCGCCAGGACTTCGCCTACCGCTTGGCCTTCGGCGCCCGCTTCCGCGCGTTCCCCCCGGACGAACTCCCCTTGCGCGCGGCCTTCCTGGCGCCGGCGGCCGTCGGCGGTGCGTCGCTCACGCGGTCCCCGAGCACATCGCGCAGGAACTTCCCCGTGTGGCTCGCGGGAACCGCCGCCACCTGCTCCGGGGAGCCCTCGGCGACGATCAGGCCGCCCGCGTAACCACCCTCGGGACCCATGTCGACGACCCAGTCCGCGGTCTTGATGACGTCCAGGTTGTGCTCGATGACGATCACCGTGTTGCCCTTGTCGACCAGGCCGTCCAGCACCGAGATCAGCTTGCGGATGTCCTCGAAGTGCAGCCCCGTCGTGGGCTCGTCGAGCACGTACACGGTCCGTCCCGTGGAGCGCTTCTGGAGCTCGCTCGCCAGCTTCACGCGCTGTGCCTCGCCGCCCGACAGGGTCGGTGCGGGCTGCCCGAGCCGTACGTAACCCAGCCCCACGTCGTTCAGCGTCCGCAGGTGGCGGGCGATCGCGGGCACCGCCTCGAAGAACTCCGTCGCCTGCTCGATGGGCATCTCCAGCACCTCGGAGATGTTCTTGCCCTTGTAGTGGACCTCCAGCGTCTCGCGGTTGTAGCGCGCGCCGTGGCAGACCTCGCAGGGCACGAACACGTCCGGAAGGAAGTTCATCTCGATCTTGATGGTGCCGTCGCCGGAGCAGTTCTCGCACCGGCCGCCCTTGACGTTGAAGGAGAAGCGCCCCGGCAGGTAGCCGCGCACCTTCGCCTCCGTCGTCTCCGCGAAGAGCCTGCGCACATGGTCGAAGACCCCTGTGTACGTCGCGGGGTTGGAGCGCGGCGTACGGCCGATCGGCGACTGGTCGACGTGCACGACCTTGTCCACCAGGTCGTCGCCGTCGACGCGGGTGTGGCGCCCGGGCACCGACTTGGCGTTGTTCAGCTCCCGCGCGAGGTGGGTGTAGAGGATGTCGTTGACGAGCGTGGACTTGCCCGACCCCGATACGCCCGTCACCGCCGTGAGCACGCCGAGCGGGAAGGAGGCGTCGATGTCGCGGAGATTGTTCTCGCGGGCGCCGCGCACCGTCAGCTGCCGCTCCGGATCGGCGGGCCTGCGTGCCTGCGGCAGCGGGATGCTCTTCCGGCCCGCCAGATAGTCGCCGGTCACCGAATCCGCCGTCTCCAGCAGCTCCTTCATGGTGCCGCTGTGCACGACCTCACCGCCGTGCTCGCCCGCGCCCGGGCCGATGTCCACGACCCAGTCGGACGCCTTGATGGTGTCCTCGTCGTGCTCGACGACAATCAGCGTGTTGCCCAGGTCCCGCAGCCGCACCAGCGTCTCGATCAGCCGGTGGTTGTCGCGCTGGTGCAGCCCGATCGACGGCTCGTCCAGCACGTACAGCACACCCACGAGGCCTGAGCCGATCTGGGTGGCCAGCCGGATGCGCTGCGCCTCGCCGCCCGAGAGCGTCCCGGCGGCGCGGTTGAGCGTGAGGTAGTCCAGGCCGACGTCGACGAGGAAGCGCAGCCGCTCGTTGACCTCCTTCAGGACCCGCTCGGCGATCTTCCGGTCCCGGTCGCTGAGCGTCATCTCCCGCAGGAAGTCGGCGCATTCGCTGATCGACATCGCCGAGATCTCGGCGATCGACTTCCCCTGCATCGTCACCGCGAGCACGATCGGCTTCAGCCGCGTGCCCTCACACGTGGGGCACGGCACCTCGCGCATGTACCCCTCGAAGCGCTCCCGGCTGCTGTCGGTCTCCGCCTCCTGGTGCCGGCGCTTGACGAACGGCACGACGCCCTCGAAGGCCGTGGTGTAGGCCCGCTCCCGCCCGTAGCGGTTGCGGTAGCGCACCTCGATCTGCGTCTTGTGCCCGTGCAGCAGCGCCTTCTTGGCCCGCTGCGGCAGCCCCGCCCAGGGGATGTCCGTACGGAAGCCGAGGGCGTCGGCGAGCGCGCCGATGAGGCGGCCGAAGTAGTCGCGGGTGTGCCCGTGCGACCACGGGTGCAGCGCGCCCTCGTCGAGTGACTTCTCCTCGTCGGGGACGATCAGCTCCGGATCGACCTCCATGCGGGTGCCGATGCCGGTGCAGTCCGGGCAGGCGCCGAAGGGGGAGTTGAAGGAGAAGGTGCGCGGCTCCAGCTCCTCGAACGACAGGTCGTCGTACGGGCAGTAGAGGTGCTCGGAGAACATCCGCTCGCGCTGCGGGTCGTCCTCGTCCAGGTCGACGAAGTCGAGGATCACCATGCCGCCGGAGAGCCCGAGCGCCGTCTCGACCGAGTCCGTCAGCCGCCGCTTGGCGCTCTCCTTGACGGTGAGCCGGTCCACGACGACCTCGATCGTGTGCTTCTCCTGCTTCTTCAGCTTCGGCGGCTCGGACAGCTGGATCGTCTGCCCGTCGACGCGCGCGCGGCTGTAGCCCTTGGTCTGAAGCTCGTTGAAGAGGTCGACGTACTCGCCCTTGCGCTCGCGCACCAGCGGCGAGAGCACCTGGAAACGGCTGCCCGGCTCCAGGCCCAGCACCCGGTCGACGATCGCCTGCGGCGACTGCCGGGCGATGGGCCGCCCGCACTCGGGGCAGTGCGGCTTGCCGATGCGGGCGAAGAGCAGCCGGAGGTAGTCGTAGACCTCGGTGATCGTGCCGACCGTCGAGCGCGGATTGCGCGAGGTCGACTTCTGGTCGATGGAGACGGCGGGGGACAGGCCCTCGATGAAGTCCACATCGGGCTTGTCCATCTGGCCGAGGAACTGCCGGGCGTACGCGGACAACGACTCCACGTAGCGCCGCTGCCCCTCGGCGAAGATCGTGTCGAAGGCGAGCGAGGACTTGCCGGAGCCCGACAGGCCGGTGAAGACGATGAGCGAGTCGCGCGGGAGGTCGACCGAGACATTCCGGAGATTGTGCTCGCGAGCGCCACGGACGAGAAGACGGTCAGAGGCCACGCCGGTTGGCACCTTTCGTGTGAGAAGCAGGGTGCCCCGACTGCGCAGGAGCCCCCCGCTCAAGACTAGAGGCGGTGCCGCCCGAGTGTGCCCCGGACCGTATCGGTACCGCCCTCAGAGCTTATAGCACGTGCATTCGATTTTGAGCCTCCCCCGCCGATTTCGGCCTCGGGCCCGGTGGTCGTCACCGGCACCCGTTTCCGGAGGCTTGCGCCGTCTTCCACCCGGACGAGTGCCGGGACTAGCTTGGGGATCATGACGCAGTCAGCGAACCCCGCCCCTTCCGCCCCGGACCCCGCCGCCGACGCCGCCTCGCTGCGCGGAGCCACCGACCGGCTGCTCGCCGCCGTCGAGCAGCTCGACGACGCCACCGCGTCCAAGCCCTCGCTGCTGCCCGGCTGGACCCGCGGCCATGTGCTGGCCCACCTCGCCCGCAACGCCGACGCGCTGATCAACGTCTTCGCCGGGCGCCCCATGTACGCCGGCGCCGAGGGCCGCGACGCCGACATCGAGCGGGACGCCCACCGGGAGGTGGCCGAGCACCTCGTCGACGTACGCGAGAGTGCTGCACGCCTCGACGGCGCCTTCGCCGCGCAGCGCGACTCCGACTGGGAACGCACCGTGGAACTGCGTAACGGCGTGACGGACCGCGCGTATTCCCTGCCGTTCCGCCGCTGGATCGAGGTCGAGCTGCACCACGTCGACCTCGGCGTCGGCTACGCCATGGACGATCTCCCCGCCGCCTTCATCGAGCGCCAACTGGCCAACATGGCACGGCGGTTCGCCGGCCACCCCGGCCTCGGCGTGCCGGTGGAGCTGCGCACGGAGGACGGCGTCACCTGGCGTACGGGCGCTGCCGAGGACGGCGCGGAGAAGACCGTGGTCGTGGCGGGGAGTCCCACCGCGCTGGTCGCGTGGCTGACCGGGCGCAGCACGGGCACGGGCCTGTCCGCGCGCGATCCGCTCCCGGACCTGCCCGCGCTGTGACGCGGCGGACGGGCGCGGGATGACGCGACGCGGCTCTGGCGTACACCGGCGGCGGGCCCCCTAGGCTGTCCCCATGGCTTACACCGGAGAGGTGCAGGTCGGGGGACCTGCCGACGTACACGAGCTGACCGACCTGATGATCTCCAAGGTCGCCGTCGGCTCCATGAACAACAACGCCTACCTGCTGCGCTGCCGCAGGACCGGCGAACAGCTTCTGATCGACGCCGCCGCCGAGCCCGGGACGCTGCTCGAACTCATCGGCACGGACGGCGTCTCGTCCGTCGTCACCACCCACCGGCACGGCGACCACTGGCAGGCGCTCGCGCCCGTCGTCGAGGCGACGAGCGCCCGCACGTACGCGGGCCGCTTCGACGCCGAGGGCATCCCCGTCGCCACGGACGTGCCCGTCGAGGACGGCGACACGGTTCGCGTCGGCGAGATCGTCCTGACGGCCCGCCACCTGGTGGGCCACACACCGGGCTCGATCTCCCTCGTCTACGACGACCCGCACGGGCATCCCCATCTGTTCACCGGCGACTGCCTGTTCCCCGGCGGCGTCGGCAACACCCATGACGATCCTGAGGCGTTCGCCTCCCTCCTGAACGACGTGGAGACCAAGCTCTTCGCCCAACTCCCCGACGAGACCTGGGTGTACCCGGGCCACGGCGGCGACACGACCCTCGGCGCGGAGCGCCCGCACCTGGCGGAGTGGCGCGAGCGCGGCTGGTGACGCCCCGGGCTCACGGGGCGGTGGCGGCGGCGGTGGCGGTGGTCCCCTTCGCCGCAGGCCGGACGGCGTTCCGGCCGCGGCGGGCGAGGGGACGGCCTGTCAGCGCACGGACGTAGGCTGTGCGGCATGGCAGACCCCTCCAGCTACCGCCCCGACCCGGGTGAGATCCCCGACTCGCCGGGGGTCTACCGGTTCCGCGACGAGCACCGCCGGGTCATCTACGTGGGCAAGGCCAAGAGCCTCCGCCAGCGGCTCGCGAACTACTTCCAGGACCCGGCCGGTCTCCATGTGCGCACCCGCACCATGGTCACCACGGCCGCCTCCGTGGAGTGGACGGTGGTCTCCACGGAGGTGGAGGCGCTTCAGCTGGAGTACTCCTGGATCAAGGAGTTCGACCCCCGGTTCAACGTCAAGTACCGCGACGACAAGAGCTATCCGTCCCTCGCCGTCACCCTCAACGAGGAGTATCCGCGGGTCCAGGTGATGCGCGGCCCGAAGAAGAAGGGCGTGCGCTACTTCGGTCCGTACGCACATGCCTGGGCGATCCGCGAGACCGTCGACCTGATGCTGCGTGCGTTTCCCGTACGGACGTGCTCCGCGGGGGTGTTCAAGCGTTCCGCGCAGATCGGCCGGCCCTGCCTGCTGGGGTACATCGGCAAGTGCTCGGCGCCCTGTGTCGGCCGCGTCACGGCGGAGGAGCACCGTGAACTCGCGGAGGAGTTCTGCGACTTCGTCGCCGGCCACACCGGCTCGTATCTGCGCCGCCTGGAGCGGGAGATGACGCAGGCCTCCGAGGACATGGAGTACGAGAGGGCGGCGCGGCTGCGCGACGACATGGACGCCCTGAAGCGCGCCATGGAGAAGAGCGCCGTCGTCCTCACCGACGCCACCGACGCCGACCTGATCGCCGTCGCCGAGGACGAGCTGGAGGCGGCCGTCCAGATCTTCCACGTCCGCGGCGGCCGGGTGCGCGGCCAGCGCGGCTGGGTCACCGACAAGGTCGAGGAGATCGCCACGCCCCAGCTGGTCGAGCACGCGCTCCAGCAGCTCTACGGAGAGGAGAGCGGCGAGGCCGTGCCCAAGGAGGTGCTGGTTCCAGCTCTCCCCGATCCGCCGGAGCCGGCCGCCCAGTGGCTCGGGGGCCGCCGCGGCAGCGCCGTCAGCCTCCGCGTGCCGCAGCGCGGCGACAAGCGCGCCCTGATGGAGACCGTCGACCGCAACGCAAGACAGGCCCTCACCCTGCACAAGACCAAGCGCGCCTCGGACCTCACGACGCGCTCGCGCGCCCTGGAGGAGATCGCCGAGAGCCTCGGCCTGGACTCGGCGCCGCTGCGCATCGAGTGCTTCGACATCTCCCACTTCCAAGGCGACGACGTGGTCGCGTCGATGGTCGTCTTCGAGGACGGCCTCGCCCGCAAGAGCGAGTACCGGCGCTTCCAGATCAAGTCCTTCGCCGGGCAGGACGACGTGCGCTCGATGCACGAGGTCATCAGCCGCCGCTTCCGCCGGTATCTCCAGGAGAAGCGCCGTACGGGGGAGTGGGGCGGCCAGGGCGAGGAGCTCGCCGAAGGAGAGGGCCCGGAGCCCGCGGAAGGTCTGGGGGCGGGGTTCTCGGAGGACGCCGGTGAAGGGCCCGCGGAGGCGGGGGCCGCCGCCGGGTCACCGGCTTCCGGTGAAGGACCTGCCGGCGCCTCCGTGCGCGACGAGGACGGCAGGCCGAAGAAGTTCGCGTACCCGCCGCAGCTCATCGTCGTGGACGGCGGCCGGCCGCAGGTCGCCGCGGCGCGCAGCGCCATGGACGAGCTGGGCATCGACGACGTCGCCGTATGCGGGCTGGCCAAGCGCCTCGAAGAGGTCTGGCTTCCCGAGGACGAGGACCCCGTCGTCCTGCCCCGTACGAGCGAGGGCCTCTATCTCCTCCAGCGGGTGCGGGACGAGGCGCACCGCTTCGCGATCAGGTATCAGCGCAGCAAACGCTCCAAGGCGCTGAAGGCGAGCCCGCTCGACGACGTCCCCGGCCTCGGAGCGTCCCGAAAGCAGGCGCTGCTGAAGCACTTCGGCTCGCTCAAGCGACTCCGCGCGGCGACCGTCGAGGAGATCTGCGAAGTGCCGGGCGTGGGCCGCAAGACGGCGGAGGCCGTCGCTGCGGCGCTTGTCACGAAGTCCTCCGGACCGGCCGTGAACACGGCGACCGGTGAGATCGTTGAAGAAGAGTGAGTCACGAGGACGGGGGCGGAGAACATGAGCAGCAGGCAGCGTGAGGAACGCGGGGACGGACAGCGGCGTGCGCAGGAGGGGCAGGCGGCCCCCGGACGCCCGTCGGCCGGCCCCGCGGGGGATCCGGCTCGGGCACAGCCGGGAGAGCCGGGAGAGCCGGCACAGGCGGCTGACCCTTCGCAGACGGTACGGGCGGCTCAGCCGGTGCAGCCCGGCACGGGCACGGGCACTGGTGCCGGCCCGGACACGGACGCGCCCGCGGTCACCGACGCGGCGGGCGAGCCGGTGATCCCCGAGCTCGTGATCATCTCCGGCATGTCCGGCGCCGGGCGCAGCACCGCCGCCAAGTGCCTCGAAGACCTCGGCTGGTTCGTGGTCGACAACCTCCCGCCGGAGCTGATCCCCACCATGGTCGACCTCGGCGCGCGCTCGCAGGGCAACGTCGCGCGCATCGCAGTCGTCGTGGACGTACGCGGCCGCAGCTTCTTCGACAACCTCAGGGAGTCCCTCGCCGACCTCTCCCAGCGCCAGGTCAAGCGCCGCATCGTCTATCTGGAGGCGAGCGACGAGGCCCTGGTGCGCCGCTTCGAGTCGGTGCGCCGCCCGCACCCGCTCCAGGGCGACGGGCGCATCGTCGACGGCATCGAGGCCGAGCGGGACCTGCTGCGGGAGCTGCGCGGCGACGCCGACCTCGTCATCGACACCTCGGGGCTCAACGTCCACGAGCTGCGGGCCAAGCTCGACGCCCGCTTCGCGGGGGACGAGGAGCCCGAACTCCGCGCCACCGTGATGTCTTTCGGTTACAAGTACGGGCTCCCGGTTGACGCCGATCTCGTCGCCGACTGCCGCTTCCTGCCCAACCCCCACTGGGTCCCGGAGCTCCGCCCGTACACCGGCATGAACGAGGAGGTCTCCGGCTACGTCTTCGACCAGCCGGGCGCCAAGGAGTTCCTGGACCGCTACGCCGAGCTGCTCCAGCTGATCGCCGCCGGCTACCGCAGGGAGGGCAAGCGCTATGTCACCGTCGCGGTCGGCTGTACGGGCGGCAAGCACCGCAGCGTCGCCGTCTCGGAGAAGCTGGCCCGCAGGCTGAGCGGAGCCGGCGTCGAGACCGTGGTGGTGCACCGCGACATGGGACGCGAATAAGGGACTGAAGGGCTCCGAGGGACTGACTGTGGACGGACTGCGGACTGTGGACGTGAGAAACGCGCATGCCTCGTAGGACCATCCGGCTGCGGCGCCCTGTCGGCACACGCACGGCACGGCGCGGCGCCCAGCCGAAGGTGGTGGCGCTCGGCGGCGGCGCGGGCCTGTCCGCCTCTCTCACGGCGCTGCGCCGCATCACCGGCGACCTCACCGCCGTCGTCACCGTCGCCGACGACGGCGGTTCCAGCGGCCGCCTCCGCGACGAGCTGGGCGTACTGCCGCCGGGAGACCTGCGCAAGGCGCTCGCCGCCCTCTGCGGCGACGACGACTGGGGCCGCACCTGGGCCGAGGTCGTCCAGCACCGCTTCGTCAGCCGCGGCGACCTCCACGACCACGCGGTCGGCAATCTGCTGATCGTCGCGCTGTGGGAGCAGCTCGGCGACCACGTGCAGGCACTCGATCTGGTGGGCAAGCTGCTCGGGGCCCACGGCAGGGTGCTGCCGATGTCCGCCGTCCCCCTGGAGCTCCAGGCGCTGGTACGAGGCCACGACCCTGAGCGCCCCGACGAGGTCACGACCGTGCGCGGCCAGGCGACGGTCGCGCTGACCAGGGGCGAGGTGCAGCAGGTGCATCTCGTGCCGCACGACCCGCCCGCCGTGAGCGAGGCGGTCAGGGCCGTGCTGGACGCGGACTGGGTCGTGCTCGGCCCCGGCTCCTGGTTCTCCTCCGTCATCCCGCATCTCCTCGTCCCCGGGCTGCTGGACGCCCTGACGCAGACCAAGGCCCGCAAGGTGCTCTCGCTGAACCTCGCGCCACAGCCGGGTGAAACAGAAGGCTTCTCCCCGCAGCGTCATTTGGAGGTTTTGGCCCGACACGCCCCTAAACTCGCCTTCGACGTGGTGCTGGCCGACGAGGACGCCGTCCCCGACCAGGATTCCCTGTGTCAGGCCGCCGAGCGGCTCGGAGCGACGGCTCAGCTGTCACCGGTCGCAGCGACCGGAGGCGCGTCCCGGGGCGAAGGGCCCGGGGGAGGCGCAGCCAGGCACGATCCGGAGCTGCTGGCCGCCGCGTACGACCGTATTTTTCGGATGCATGGAAGGATCGGCCCATGGCGATGACGGCTGCGGTGAAGGACGAGATCTCCCGGCTCCCCGTCACCCGGACCTGCTGCCGGAAGTCCGAGGTCTCGTCGATCCTGCGGTTCGCGGGCGGCCTGCACCTGGTGAGCGGGCGGATCGTGATCGAGGCGGAGCTCGACACGGGGATCGCGGCCCGCCGGCTGCGCAAGGACGTACTGGAGATCTTCGGGCACAGCTCCGACCTGGTGGTGATGGCACCGGGCGGGCTGCGCCGCGGCAGCCGCTATGTCGTACGGGTCGTGGCGGGCGGTGATCAACTGGCCCGTCAGACGGGCCTGGTCGACAGCCGCGGACGACCCATCCGCGGCCTTCCGCCGCAGGTGGTCTCGGGGGCCACCTGCGACGCGGAGTCCGCCTGGCGCGGCGCGTTCCTCGCGCACGGCTCGCTGACCGAGCCGGGCCGCAGCTCCTCGCTGGAGGTCACGTGCCCTGGCCCGGAGGCGGCGCTGGCGCTGGTCGGCGCGGCCCGCAGGCTCCAGATCGCGGCGAAGGCGCGAGAGGTGCGCGGCGTGGACCGCGTCGTCGTCCGTGACGGTGACGCGATCGGCGCGCTGCTGACGCGGCTCGGCGCCCACGAGTCGGTGCTGGCGTGGGAGGAGCGCCGGATGCGCCGCGAGGTGCGGGCCACCGCCAACCGCCTCGCCAACTTCGACGACGCCAACCTGCGCCGCTCGGCGCGCGCGGCGGTCGCGGCGGGCGCACGCGTGCAGCGCGCGCTGGAGATCCTCGCGGAGGACGTGCCCGACCACCTCGCCGCCGCCGGGCGTCTGCGGATGGACCACAAGCAGGCGTCGCTG
The DNA here is from genome assembly GCF_012726265.1 of Streptomyces sp. HNM0575. Classification (GTDB taxonomy): domain Bacteria; phylum Actinomycetota; class Actinomycetes; order Streptomycetales; family Streptomycetaceae; genus Streptomyces. The sequence goes on from NZ_JAASAG010000007.1 coordinate 321,387, forward strand.
GAGGAGCTGGGCGCACTGGCCGATCCGCCGCTGACGAAGGACGCCGTCGCCGGACGCATCCGCAGGCTGCTGGCGATGGCCGACAAGCGCGCCCAGGACCTGGGGATCCCGGGTACGGAGACCAGCCTCACGGAGGAGATGGTCGGCTGACGGCGCGGAAGGCCGCGACCGACCAAACCGACCACGACCGACCGCGGCCGGGCCGCACTGTCAGTGGGCGGTCCGGAAGGCTCCGGGCCGCACCACGGGCCGTGACCTGAGGCCCGACGGCGCGGCGTTCCGCGGCCCGCCCGCCCCCGCTGCGCCCCGGGTGGCCGATGTCACCGTAACGAGTGGGGCGCGGTAGGGTCGGAAGCGGTCGGGGACATCCCATACAGCTTTGCCGGTGTCCGTACCGGCGTACCAACGAGGAGATCGGTTCGTGACGATCCGCGTAGGCATCAACGGCTTCGGCCGCATCGGTCGCAACTACTTCCGCGCACTGCTCGAGCAGGGGGCGGACATCGAGATCGTCGGTGTCAACGACCTGACCGACAACGCGACCCTGGTTCACCTGCTGAAGTACGACAGCATCCTGGGACGCCTCAAGCAGGAGGTCGGCCACACCGACGACACGATCACGGTGGGCAGCCAGACCTTCAAGACGATGGCTGAGAAGGACCCGGCCCAGCTGCCCTGGGGCGAGCTCGGCGCCGACATCGTCGTGGAGTCCACCGGCATCTTCACCAAGCGCGAGGACGCGGCCAAGCACCTGGCCGCGGGAGCGAAGAAGGTCCTCATCTCGGCTCCGGCCAAGGAGGAGGACATCACCGTCGTCATGGGTGTCAACGAGGATGCCTACGACCCGGCGAAGCACGACGTCATCTCCAACGCCTCCTGTACCACCAACTGCGTGGCGCCGATGGCGAAGGTCGCCGACGAGAACTTCGGCATCGTCAAGGGCATGATGACGACCGTCCACGCCTACACCAACGACCAGCGCATCCTGGACTTCCCGCACAAGGACCTGCGCCGGGCCCGCGCCGCCGCGGAGAACATCATCCCGACGTCGACGGGCGCCGCGAAGGCCACCGCTCTCGTGCTCCCGCACCTCAAGGGCAAGCTGGACGGCATCGCCATGCGGGTGCCGGTGCCCACGGGCTCGGTGACCGACCTGGTCCTGGAGCTGGACCGCGAGGCGAGCAAGGACGAGGTCAACGCCGCATTCCAGAAGGCCGCCGAGGGCCAGCTGAAGGGCATCCTGGAGTACACCGAGGACCCGATCGTCTCCTCGGACATCGTCAACTGGCCCGCGTCCTGCACCTTCGACTCGTCGCTGACGATGGTCCAGGGCAAGCAGGTCAAGATCGTCGGCTGGTACGACAACGAGTGGGGCTACTCCAACCGTCTCGTCGACCTCACCACCTTCGTCGGCGACAAGCTCTGAGCACTCCACGGCGTAGAAGCTGAGCAGCGCCGAGAGATGGCATACGTGGCAGGGCTCGCAGGGCGCTATGAGGCGCCCGGCGAGCCCTGACGCATGAGGACAGCACGAGGGCACCGAGGGCCTGAACTCCAAGGAGAGCACCAGCAAGCATGAAGACGATCGACGAACTCATCGCCCAAGGAGTGGGCGGCAAGCGGGTCTTCGTCCGCGCCGACCTCAACGTCCCGCTCGACGGGGACGCATCCGCAGCGGAACGGAACATCACCGACGACGGCCGCATCCGGGCCGCGGTACCCACCATCCGCAAGCTGGCCGAGAACGGCGCCCGTGTCGTCGTCGCCTCGCACCTGGGCAGGCCCAAGGGGGCGCCGGACCCGCAGTTCTCCCTGGCACCCGTCGCCAAGCGGCTCGGTGAACTCCTCGGCCTGGACGTCACGTTCGCCACCGACACCGTCGGCGACAGCGCGAAGTCCGCGGTGGAGGCGACCGGGGAGGGCGGCGTCACGCTCCTGGAGAACCTGCGCTTCAACCCCGGCGAGACCAGCAAGGACGACGCCGAGCGCGCCGCCTTCGCCGATGAACTCGCCGCGCTGGCCGACCTCTACGTCGGCGACGGCTTCGGTGCCGTGCACCGCAAGCACGCCTCCGTCTACGACCTTCCGGCTCGTCTGCCGCACGCCGCGGGCGGACTCATCGCCACCGAGGTCGGTGTGCTGAAGAAGCTCACGGAGGACGTGAAGCGCCCGTACGCCGTGGTGCTCGGCGGCGCGAAGGTCTCCGACAAGCTGGGCGTCATCGAGCACCTGCTCCAGAAGGCCGACCGGATCCTCATCGGCGGCGGCATGGCGTACACCTTCCTCAAGGCGCAGGGGCACGAGGTCGGCGGCTCGCTGCTCCAGGAGGACCAGATCCCCGCGGTCAAGGGCTATCTGGAGCAGGCGGAGAAGCTGGGCGTGGAGTTCGTGCTGCCCGTGGACGTGCTGGCCGCCGAGAGCTTCCCCGACCTGAAGACCAAGGCGCCGGCCGACCCGGCGGCGGTCCCCGTGAGCGCCATCCCCGCCGGTCTCATGGGCCTGGACATCGGCCCGGAGACCCGCAAGCTCTACGCCTCGAAGCTCGCCGACGCCGCGACCGTCTTCTGGAACGGCCCGATGGGCGTCTTCGAGCACCCCGACTACGCCGAGGGCACCCGGGCCGTCGCCCAGGGGCTGCTCGACAGCGGCTCCTTCAACGTCGTCGGCGGTGGCGACAGCGCCGCCGCCGTCCGCCTGCTCGGCTTCGACGAGAACGCATTCGGCCACATCTCGACGGGCGGCGGCGCCAGCCTCGAATACCTCGAAGGCAAGACGCTGCCCGGCCTCGCCGCACTGGAGGACTCGTGAGCGACGCGCGTGCGGCCCGCTCAGCCGCAGGCGGCTCTCTGCCCGCACCTCTGCTCCCCCTACCTTCGGTGGGCGGTACCCCCAGCAGAGGCGGAGAAGCGAACAATGGAGGACTGACCCCGTGACCAACCGCACCCCGCTGATGGCGGGCAACTGGAAGATGAACCTCAACCACCTCGAGGCCATCGCCCACGTCCAGAAGCTCGCCTTCGCCCTCACGGACAAGGATCTGGCGGCCGTCGAGGTCGCGGTCCTGCCGCCCTTCACCGATCTGCGCTCCGTGCAGACCCTCGTCGACGGCGACAAGCTGAAGATCAAGTACGGCGCACAGGACATCTCCGCGCACGCGTCCGGCGCGTACACCGGCGAGGTCTCCGGGCCGATGCTGTCGAAGCTCAACTGCTCGTACGTGGCGATCGGCCACTCCGAGCGCCGCCAGTACCACGCCGAGGACGAGCCGCTGGTCAACGCCAAGGTCAAGGCGGCCTTCCAGTACGACCTGACGCCGATCCTGTGCGTAGGCGAGGAGCTTCCGGTGCGCGAGGAGGGCAACCACGTCGCGCACACCCTCGCCCAGGTCGACGGTGCGCTGAAGGACGTACCGGCCGAGCAGGCGGCCACCCTCGTGATCGCATACGAGCCGGTGTGGGCCATCGGCACCGGCAAGACCTGCGGCGCCGAGGACGCCCAGGAGGTCTGCGGCGCCATCCGCGCCCGCCTCGCCGAGCTGTACGGGCAGGACGTCGCCGACGAGGTCCGCATCCAGTACGGCGGCTCGGTGAAGTCGGGCAACGTCGCGCAGATCATGGCGCAGCCCGACATCGACGGCGCCCTGGTGGGCGGCGCCTCGCTGGACGCGGACGAGTTCGTCAAGATCGTGCGCTTCCGGGACCAGTGACCGGGCGCGGCCACGCGGTCAGTGGCACGAGTACGGCGCACGACGGGTACGGCCCGCACGACCGGTACGGCGCCCGTACGGTCCGTACACGAGCAGTGGCGGGTAGCCCGAAAGGGCAGGCGTATGACGCCGGGCAGTGACCCGTCGTACGCTGTCGGGGGCCGGGCCCGAGTCCGGCCCCCGCACAGCACATGTGAAGTCTTCCGCGAAGTCCGAGAGAGTTGGTCCAGCCGTGATCATGGGGTTCTCTATCGCCCTCATCGTCTTCAGTTTCCTGCTGGGGCTGCTGGTTCTGATGCACAAGGGGAAGGGCGGCGGCCTCTCCGACATGTTCGGCGGCGGCATGCAGTCGTCCGTCGGCGGCTCCTCGGTCGCCGAGCGCAACCTGGACCGGCTGACCGTCGTGGTCGGACTGATCTGGTTCGCGATCATCGTGGTGCTCGGGCTGCTGACGAAGCTCCAGGCCTGACGCCCGCGGAGCGGAGCCGAGCCGGCTGAGGGGCGGGACCCGGTCCTGCCCCTCGTACGTCGTTCCGGGCTCCCGGCCTGCGCCCCGTCGGCGGGAGCGTCTCCGGCCTTGCAAGGGCAGCCGCAAGTCACCGTACGCGGCCTATCATGAGGCTCGCGTCCGGAGCCGACGCAGTAACTCCGGTCACTGGACGCGCGTTGGGCCCTACGTACACTAGGGCGCCCGCGACGGACTCATCGTCGATGTTCCGCGGCACCGCGAGGCAGGGAGTTACGACCGTGGCAAGTGGCAACGCGATCCGGGGCAGCCGGGTCGGGGCGGGGCCTATGGGAGAGGCCGAGCGGGGCGATTCCGCGCCGCGCCTTCGGATCTCCTTCTGGTGTTCCAACGGACACGAGACGCAGCCCAGCTTCGCCAGCGACGCGCAGATCCCGGAGACCTGGGACTGCCCCCGCTGTGGCTTCCCGGCCGGGACGGACGAGGACAATCCGCCGGACCCGCCGCGCACCGAGCCGTACAAGACCCACCTCGCCTACGTGCGCGAGCGGCGCAGCGACGAGGACGGCGAGGCCATCCTGGCGGAGGCCCTCGCCAAGCTCCGCGGCGAGATCTGAGCGGGACGGGCCGCTCGTCGTGGGACGACGGAGGCGGCCCTCCGTGCTGTCACGGGTGCCTGATGCGCGGGCGCGCATGCGGTGCGCGCGGCCCGGTCGCCGGTCAATTAGGTTGGTGCGCGGCGTATTCAGCACGAGGAGAAGGTGACGACCGCCGATGAACGCAGCCCGCCGCACCCGGCTCGATCAGCTGCCCGAGTGGCACGCGCTGGCCAAGCACCGTGAGGAGTTCGGCGACACGCATCTGCGCACGCTCTTCGCCGACGACGCCGGCCGTGCCGAGCGGTTCGGCGTAGAGGTGGGCGACCTGTATGTCGACTACTCCAAGCAGCTCGTGACCGACGAGACGCTGCGGCTGCTGCGCGAACTGGCCGCCGCGGCCGGGGTGGTGGAGCTGCGGGACGCCATGTTCGCCGGCGAGAAGATCAACGTCACCGAGGACAGGGCCGTGCTGCACACCGCGCTGCGTACGCCTGCCGCGTCCCGTGTCCGGGCCGACGGGGAGGACGTCGTACCGAAGGTGCACTCGGTGCTGGCGAAGATGGCGCTCTTCGCCCACAAGGTGCGCGAGGGCGAGTGGAAGGGCCACACCGGCAAGCGCATCCGCAACGTCGTCAACATCGGCATCGGCGGATCCGACCTCGGCCCGAAGATGGCCTACGAGGCGCTGCGCCCGTACACCCAGCGCGACATGGACTTCCGCTTCGTCTCGAACGTGGACGGCGCCGACCTGCATGAGGCGGTGCGCGACCTGGACCCCGCCGAGACGCTGTTCATCGTCGCGTCCAAGACGTTCACCACCATCGAGACCATCACCAACGCGACCGCCGCCCGGCAGTGGCTGCTCGAAGGCATGAGCGGCGAACAGGGCGCGGTAGCAAAGCACTTCGTCGCGGTCTCGACGAACGCGGAGAAGGTCTCCGAGTTCGGCATCGACACGGAGAACATGTTCGAGTTCTGGGACTGGGTCGGCGGGCGCTACTCGTACGACTCGGCGATCGGGCTCTCCCTGATGGTCGCGATCGGCGCGGACGCCTTCGGCGAGATGCTCGCGGGCTTCCACCTCGTCGACGAGCACTTCCGTACGGCGGCTCCCGAGGCCAACGCCCCGATGCTGATGGGACTTCTGGGCGTCTGGTACGGCGACTTCTTCGACGCGCAGTCCCACGCCGTGCTGCCCTACAGCCACTACTTCTCCCAGTTCACCGCCTATCTCCAGCAGTTGGACATGGAGTCGAACGGCAAGTCCACCGACCGGGAGGGGCGCCGCGTCGACTGGCAGACGGGCCCCGTCGTCTGGGGCACCCCCGGCACCAACGGGCAGCACGCCTACTACCAACTGCTGCACCAGGGCACCAAGATGGTCCCCGCCGACCTGATCGGCATCGCACGCCCGGCCCCCGGCCTGGGTGAACTCGCCGGGCAGCACGACCTGTTGATGGCGAACCTCTTCGCGCAGGGCCAGGCGCTGGCCTTCGGCAAGACCGCCGACGAGGTACGCGCCGAGGGCGTCGCCGAGGAGCAGGTGCCGCACCGCACGTTCCCCGGCAACCGCCCGACGACCACGATCCTCGCCGAGGAGCTGACCCCGTCCGTGCTGGGACAGCTCGTCGCGCTCTACGAGCACAAGGTCTTCGTCCAGGGCGCCGTCTGGGACATCGACAGCTTCGACCAGTGGGGCGTCGAGCTGGGCAAGGTCCTCGCCAAGCGGCTCGAACCGGCCCTGACGAGCGGCGCCGGGACCGAGGGTCTGGACGCCTCGACGTCGTCACTCGTCGGCCGCTACCGGAGGCTTCGCGGCCGCTGACCGTCCGCCGCACCGGACTTCGCGCTCCCGGGCACCGGACTTCGCGGTCCGGCGCCCGGGCTGCTGCTTGAACGGGGCTCGGAGGGATCTCGGACCGGGGGCTCGGACGGAGCGCGGAAGAGCCGGGCAAGGACGTTGGCGGCGGCTCCGGGACGCCGTTGTGCCGGGGTGCGGATTCGTACGCCACGCCGGGGCGTGCACGGCTTCCCATCAGCCTTTTTCTTCGGCACGGGACGCGGCCCTGAGCCGCCTTTTCTTTCCTGTTCGAATTAAGTGCCCGGCAGCGGAAAAACGCCAGGGCACCGGCCCCAAGACATGCCTTGACAAGGGGCGAAGCGGGACCTCACAGTAGGCGCTACGCACAACGCAACGCGATACCTTCTCTGCGTAATTCCGAAGAACCTTCTTGCGCCCTCTGACGGCCCGCCACAAGTGTGCCTGCGGCGTAATTCGTCCTGCCCGTACGGACGCCGATTGCTTGCGAGTTAACTCAATGTGTCCGCATGCTCGAATCGGCGAAATAATTTGAGCAGTTCCCCAAAATGGGCGGCCGTTACTCCTGGTCCTCCAATGGCCGGGCCGGCTGATCCCGTACGTGTGAGTAAGTGCCTATCAGTGACTGGAAAGGGTGAGTGCCAAGTGACACCTACTGCTGTCGAGACGCCGATGCAGGTTTTCGAGCATGAACCCTTCCTGCAGGTCACATGGCGTGACTCCCAGACCTCCGCTCGTGGCTTCGTCGTGATCGACCAGCTGGTGACGGGCATCGCCACCGGCGGCCTGCGCATGCGGCCCGGGTGCACGATCGGTGAAGTGGCCGAGCTGGCACGGGAAATGACGCTCAAGATGGGCGCTTACGGAATTCACGTGGGCGGCGCCAAGGGCGGAATCGACTTCGACCCCACGGATCCCCGGGCCGAAGAGGTGCGGGGGCGGTTCCTGGAGGGCGTACGGCCCCTGCTGGAGCGCTTCTGGGTGACGGCGGGCGACCTCGGTACGCAGCAGGAGCAGCTCGACCAGGCCTTCGCGCGGGTCGGCATCGGCGAGACCTCGTTCCACGCCGCGGTGGTGCGTTCCGATGACGAGGCAGAGGTGCGCTCGCGCATCCAGCAGGCGTTCAACACACGCACGGAGGGCCTGCTGCTGTCCGAGCTGGTCGGCGGTTACGGCGTGGCCGAGGCGGCGCTCGCGGCCCTTGAGCACCGCGACATCCCCGCCGCGACGGCGAGCGCCGTCGTTCAGGGCTTCGGTGCGATGGGCGGCTCCACCGCGCTCTACCTCGAGCACGCCGGGGTGAAGATCGTCGGGATCACGGACGCACAGGGCATGATCCTCAACACCTCGCGGGGCCTCGACGTGGAGCTGCTGCTGTCCGCGCGGAGCACCGGCGGCGTCATCGACCGCTCCGTACTGCGCGAGGACGACGTGGAGCGCCCCGGTGACGAGTGGCTCGACCAGGACGTCGACGTGCTGGTGCCGGCCGCCGTCGGGCACACGATCACGGAGGACAACTGCGACCGGATCCGCGGCAGGTTCGTCGTGGAGGCCGCGAACGTGCCCACGACTCCCGAGGCCGAGCAGCGTCTGCTGGAGCGCGGGGTCGTGGTCGTGCCGGACTTCATCGCCAACACCGGTGCGGCCGCCGGGGCCTGGTGGGTCATCCTCGGCGAGGTGGTCAGCCCGGCAGGTGCATGCAGCAGGCTGTCGGCGCAGATCCGTCCGCTGGTACGGGACCTGCTGGACCGTGCCGACGAGAGCGGGATGTCGATGCGGACCGAGGGGATCCTGTTCTCCAAGGAGAACTCGCAGCGCCTGATCGACGAGTACGGCGGAGCGGTGGCCTTCCGCGACCTCTTCCCCGCCCTGGAGCCGGAGCAGCAGCTCACCCTGGACGAGGAGCCGGAGGCCGGTGCCGGCACCGTCGCGGACGTCGCCGAGACCGTGGTGCACCCGCCGAGCGGCGGGCTCCCGGAGGCGGCGGACCTGACCGAGTCCCCTCTGGAGACGGGGCGGCAGCCCGCGGCCGCGTTCCCGGCGTACTACCCCGGGGAGGCCGACGAGTCGGCCTCCGGCCAGCCCTGACCGCGCCTCACCTCACGCGCACACGACGACGGCGCCCCGCGACCGGATCTCTCCGGCCGCGGGGCGCCGTCATGCTGCGGGGAGTCACGACAGCGGCGGATAGAGGTCCCTCGGGAGCTTCGACGCCGCCGCCTCGTCGAGGAGCCAGAGCGTGCGGCTGCGGCCGTACGCACCCGCCGCCGGGGCCTGGATCTCGCCCGGTCCGGACAGTGCGAGGGTCACCGCGTCCGCCTTGTCCTCGCCGGCCGCCAGCAGCCACACCTCGCGGGCGGCCCGGATGGCGGGCAGCGTGAGCGAGATCCGTACCGGTGGCGGCTTGGGGGCGCCGTGCACCGCCACGGCCATGCTCTCCGTCTCGCGCACGCCGGGGTGCTCGGGAAACAGCGACGCCACATGGGTGTCGGGGCCGACGCCCAGCAGCAGCACGTCGAAGGAGGGGACGGGGGAGTGGTCCTCCGGGCGTGCGGCGGCGGCCAGTTCGGCCTCGTAGGCCTCGGCCGCGGCCTCCACGTCGTTGCCGTACGCGCCGTCCGAGGGCGCCATGGGGTGCACGCGCGCCGGGTCGAGCGGCACCGAGTCCAGGAGCGCTTCGCGGGCCTGCGTGACGTTGCGCTCCGGGTCGCCCTCCGGGAGGAAACGCTCGTCGCCCCACCACACGTCCAGCCGTGAGAAGTCGATGGAGTCACGGGCTGTGGAGGAGGCCAGCGCGGCGAGCAGGCCGTTGCCGTTGCGCCCGCCGGTCAGCACGACCGAGGCGCTGCCGCGTGCCGACTGCGCGTCGACGACCCGGGCGACGAGCCGCGCGGCCGCCGCCCGGGCCATCTCGTCCTTGTCGCGGTGCACGAAGACCTGGGCGGCGGCGCTCACTTCTTGGCTGCCCTCTTCGCGGTCGACCTGGCGGCCTTCTTGGCCGCGGCGGGCTGCTTCGCCGACTCCTCCTCCGGCTGCGGGGCCGCATGCGTCCGGGCGGACTTGCCGGTTCTGGAGCCGCCACCGCCACCGCCACCGCCGGTGCCGCCGTTACCGCGGCCGCCCCCGGTCCCGCCGCCGTTGCCGCCGCGCCCCCGGCCGGTCTGCTTCGTCCCGTACTGCACAGCAGACGCGTAGGCCTCGTCCGGGTCCAGGCGGCGCAGCTCCTCGGCGATCAGCTCGGCCGTGCCGCGCCGGTGCAGGGCCACATGGCGGTCCGGCTGCCCCGGCACGGCCAGTTCAGCGAGCGAACCGTCGGCGCGGTCCAGGCAGATGTCGCCGTCCGCGGTCGCCATCCGTACGGCCGTGATGCCCGGCCCGTCGGTGACCTCGCGCTCCACGGGCACGCGCAGCCGCTCCGAGAGCCACAGGGCGAGCAGCTCCGTCGAGGGGTTGTGGGCCTCGCCCTCCACGACGGCCGAACGCACCTTCAGCGACTGCTGGTCCAGGCCCGCCGCGAGCACGCTCCGCCACGGCGTCAGCCGCGTCCACGACAGATCGGTGTCGCCGGGCGCGTAGGTCTCGCCGCGCAGCCGCAGCGCCGCGAGCGGGTCCTCGGACGCCGCGGCGTCGGTGATCCGCCGCTGCCCGAGCGTGCCGAGCCTGTCCTGCGACGGGTTGTCCGGAGCGTCCTCCGGCCACCAGACGACGACGGGCGCGTCCGGCAGCAGCAGCGGCAGTACGACGCTGTAGGCGTGCGAGGCCAACTCGCCGTGCAGACGCAGCAGTACGGTCTCTCCCGTACCGGAGTCGCTGCCGACCCGCACCTCCGCGTCGAGCCTGGCCGTCGCGCGGTCGCGGGGGGAGCGGCCGGGGCGCCTGATGACGGCGAGGATGCGCGAGGGGTGCTCCTTCGAGGCCTCGCTCGCGGCCTTCAGGGCGTCGTAGTGGTTGCCCTCGTCGGTCACGATGACCATGGTGAGGACCATGCCGACGGCGGGGGAGCCGATCGACCGCCGCGCCTGGACGAGGGTGGTGTTGATCTGGCTGGAAGTGGTGTCCGTGAGGTCGATGTTCATGGCCGGCGCCAGCTCCGTCCGTCGCGTGCGAGCATCTCGTCGGCGGCCTGGGGGCCCCAGGTGCCGGACGCGTACTGCTCGGGCTTGCCGTGCTTGTCCCAGTAGTGCTCGACGGGGTCGAGGATCTCCCAGGAGCGCTCGACCTCCTGGTGCCGCGGGAAGAGGTTCGCGTCACCGAGCAGGACGTCGAGCAGCAGGCGCTCGTACGCCTCCGGGCTGGACTCGGTGAAGGACTCGCCGTACGCGAAGTCCATGGTCACGTCGCGGATCTCCATCTGCGTGCCGGGCACCTTCGAGCCGAACCTGATGGTGATGCCCTCGTCCGGCTGCACCCGGATGACCAGGGCGTTCTGCCCGAGCTCCTGGGTGTCCGTCGCGTCGAACGGCGAGTACGGGGCCCGCTGGAAGACGACCGCGATCTCGGTGACGCGGCGGCCGAGGCGCTTGCCCGTACGGAGGTAGAACGGCACGCCCGCCCAGCGGCGGTTGTCGATCCCCAGGCGCATCGCGGCGAAGGTGTCGGTCTTCGACTGCGGGTCGATGCCGTCTTCCTCCAGATAGCCGCGCACCCGCTCGCCGCCCTGCCAGCCCGCGGTGTACTGGCCGCGCACCGTGTGCTTGCCCAACTCGCGTGGCAGACGCACCGCGTTGAGCACCTTGAGCTTCTCGGTCACCAGCGCCTTGGCGTCGAAGGAGACCGGCTCCTCCATGGCCGTGAGGGCGAGCAGCTGGAGCAGGTGGTTCTGGATGACGTCCCGGGCCGAGCCGATGCCGTCGTAGTAGCCGGCACGGCCGCCGATGCCGATGTCCTCGGCCATGGTGATCTGCACGTGGTCGACGTAACTGCGGTTCCACAGCGGCTCGAACATCGTGTTGGCGAAGCGCAGCGCCAGGATGTTCTGGACGGTCTCCTTGCCCAGGTAGTGGTCGATGCGGAAGACCTGGTCGGGATTGAAGACGTCGTGCACGACCGCGTTGAGCTGCTGTGCGCTCGGCAGGTCGTGGCCGAAGGGCTTCTCGATGACGGCCCGGCGCCACGAGCCCGCGCCGCCGTCCGAGAGGCCGTGCTTCTTCAGCTGCGAGACGACAGTGGGGAAGAACTTCGGCGGCACGGAGAGGTAGAAGGCGAAATTCCCGCCCGTACCACGGGACTTGTCCAGTTCCTCGATCGTCGACTTCAGCGTGCGGAAGGCCTCGTCGTCGTCGAAGACGCCGGGCACGAAGCGCATCCCCTGCGACAGCTGTTTCCAGACCTCCTCACGGAAGGGAGTGCGCGCGTGCTCCTTGACGGAGTCGTGCACGACCTGCGCGAAGTCCTCGTGCTCCCAGTCCCGGCGGGCGAACCCGACGAGGGAGAAGCCCGGCGGGAGCAGCCCCCGGTTGGCGAGGTCATAGACGGCAGGCATCAGCTTTTTACGTGACAAATCACCCGTGACGCCGAAGATGACCAGACCCGACGGCCCCGCGATGCGGGGGAGCCGCCGGTCCAGTGCGTCACGCAGCGGATTGGCTGCGTCGGTCAACTTCCTTACGCCTCCTTCGGCGTGAGGCGCTTGAGCTCCGCCTCGGTGGAAGACAGCAGTTCGTTCCAGGACGCCTCGAACTTCTCGACGCCCTCGTCCTCCAGCACCTGGACGACGTCGTCGTAGGAGACGCCGAGCGCGGCGACGGCGTCGAGCACCGCCTGGGCATCGGCGTAGCTTCCGCGCACCGTGTCGCCGGTGATCTCACCGTGGTCGTCGGCGGCCTTGAGGGTGGCCTCCGGCATGGTGTTGACCGTGTTCGGTGCGACCAGCTCGGTCACGTACAGCGTGTCCGGGAGGGAGGGGTCCTTCACGCCGGTCGAAGCCCACAGCGGGCGCTGGCTGTTGGCCCCGGCGCGCTCCAGCACGCGCCAGCGCTCGGGCGGTTCGGCGGAGCCGTCGGCGGGCCCGAAGACCTGCTCGTACGCCTGGTAGGCGAGGCGCGCGTTGGCGACGGCGGCCTTGCTCTTCAGCTCCTTGGCCTTCTTCGTGCCGATCGCGTCGAGCCGCTTGTCGATCTCGGTGTCGACGCGGGAGACGAAGAAGGACGCCACGGAGTGGATGGCGGAGAGGTCGAGGCCGAGGGCCTTGGCCTTCTCCAGGCCGGCCTGGAAGGCGTCCATGACCTCCCGGTACCGCTCCAGGGAGAAGATCAGCGTGACGTTGACGCTGATGCCCTTGCCGATGGTCTCGGTGATCGCGGGGAGGCCCGCCTTCGTCGCCGGGATCTTGATGAATGTGTTGGGGCGGTCCACCAGCCAGGCCAGCTGCCGCGCCTCGGCCACCGTCGGCTTCGTCTTGTGCGCGAGCCGCGGGTCGACCTCGATGGAGACCCGGCCGTCCTTGCCGCCGGTGGCGTCGAAGACGGGCCGGAGCACGTCCGCGGCGTCCCGCACGTCGGCGGTGGTGATCATGCGCAGCGCCTCCTCGACCGTCACGCCGCGCGACGCGAGATCGGAGACCTGCTGGTCGTACTTCTCGTCGGAAGAGATCGCCTTCTGAAAGATCGTCGGGTTCGTCGTGACGCCCACCACGTGCTGCTCGTCGATGAGTTCGCCCAGGTTGCCCGACGTGATCCGGTGACGGGACAGGTCATCCAGCCAGATCGCGACGCCTTCGTCGGAGAGGCGCTTGAGAGCGTCTGTCATGGGAATTGCATCTCCTGCTGGTCGTAGCTTCTGTACGTGTCGGGGTGGGGCATCAGCGGGACGCGGCCTCCAGGGACTCCCGCGCGGCCGTGACGACCGCCTCGGCGGTGAGTCCGAACTCCCGGTAGAGCGTCTTGTAGTCGGCCGAGGCACCGTAGTGCTCAAGCGAGACGATCCGCCCCGCGTCACCGACGTACCGGTGCCAGGTCAGACCGACGGCCGCCTCGACCGCGACCCGCGCCCGCACGGTCGGCAGCAGCACGCTGTCCTTGTACGCCTGGTCCTGCTCCTCGAACCACTCCACCGACGGCATCGACACGACCCGCGTACGCACGCCCTCCGCCTGGAGGACGTCGCGGGCCTCGACGGCGAGCTGGACCTCGGATCCGGTGCCGATGAGGATCAGCTGGGGCTCGCCGCCGTCCGCCTCGAACATCACGTAACCGCCCTTGGCGGCCTGGGGGTTGGGCTCGTAGGTGGGGACGTTCTGCCGGGTCAGCGCCAGTCCGTGCGGGGCCGGCTTCTCGCCGTGCCGGCGCAGCACCTCGGTCCAGGCGATCGCCGTCTCGTTGGCGTCGGCCGGGCGGACGACGTTCAGACCGGGGATGGCGCGCAGCGCGGGCAGGTGCTCGACGGGCTGGTGGGTCGGGCCGTCCTCGCCCAGTCCGATCGAGTCGTGCGTCCAGACGTACGTCACGGGCGCCTTCATCAGCGCCGCGAGACGTACGGCCGGACGCATGTAGTCGGAGAACGTGAGGAAAGTGCCGCCGTAGACGCGGGTGTTGCCGTGCAGCGCGATGCCGTTCATGGTCGAGCCCATGGAGTGCTCGCGGATGCCGAAGTGCAGCGTGCGCCCGTAAGGGTCCGCGCCCGGCAGCGGGTTGCCCTCCGGCAGGAACGAACTCTCGTCCCACGTCGTGTTGTTGGAGCCCGCCAGGTCGGCGGAGCCGCCCCACAGCTCCGGGATCTTCGGGCCGAGCGCCTTGAGCACGGCGCCGGACGCCTTGCGCGTGGCCATCTCCTTGCCCGCCTCGAAGGAGGGCACCGCCTTCTCCCAGCCTTCGGGCAGCTCGCCCGCGCGGATGCGGTCGAACTCGGCCGCACGCTCCGGGTTGGCCGAACGCCACTCGGTGAACCGCTTGTCCCAGGTGCCACGCACCTCACGGCCGCGGTCCCAGGCCTTGCGCGTGTGCTCCAGCACGTCGGTGTCCACCTGGAAGTGCTGCTCGGGATCGAAGCCGAGGACCTTCTTGGTCTTGACGACCTCCTCCTCGCCGAGCGCCGCCCCGTGCGCCGCCCCGGTGTTCTGGGCGTCGGGCGCGGGCCAGGCGATGATGGAGCGCACGGCGATGAAGGACGGACGGGAGGTCTCGGCCTTGGCCGCCTCGAACGCCTTGTACAGCGCCTTCGGGTCGAGGTCGCCGTCGGGCAGCGGGTCGACGCGCTGCACGTGCCAGCCGTAGGACTCGTACCGCTTCACGGTGTCCTCGGAGAACGCGGTCTCGGTGTCGCCCTCGATGGAGATGTGGTTGTCGTCCCACATCACGACGAGGTTGCCGAGCCGCTGGTGGCCCGCGAGCGAGGACGCCTCGCCGGAGACGCCCTCCTGGAGGTCGCCGTCGCTGGCGAACGTCCAGATGGTGTGGTCGAAGGGGGACTCGCCGGCGGCGGTGTCCGGGTCGTACAGGCCGCGCTCGTAGCGGGACGCCATCGCCATGCCCACCGCGTTGGCGACGCCCTGGCCGAGGGGGCCCGTCGTGGTCTCGACGCCGACGGTGTGACCGTGCTCGGGATGGCCGGGTGTCTTGCTGCCCCAGGTGCGGAAGCTCTTGAGGTCCTCCAGCCCCAGGCCGTAACCGGCGAGGTAGAGCTGGATGTAGAGCGTCAGGCTGGAGTGGCCGACGGAGAGGACGAACCGGTCACGGCCCGGCCAGTCCGGGTCGTGCGGGTCGTGGCGCATCAGCTTCTGGAAGACAAGGTAGGCCGCGGGAGCGAGGGCCATGGCCGTGCCGGGGTGGCCGTTGCCGACCTTCTGCACTGAATCCATGGCCAGGACCCGGACGGTGTCGACGGCCCGCTGGTCCAGATCGGTCCATTCGAGATCGGTGGTGGTCGGCTTGGTGCTCACCCTGGGTCAGGGCTCCTCTCCGATGTCGGCTGTCGGTGCGTTGCGCTCACCGGCGGTGTCGAGCGTACCCCTGTGCTGTGCGCATCTCTTCAGGGTGCTCAACAACGGCGCACCGACACTTACGGCGACACTCACGGCCACGGAGAACCGCGGAGGAAACCCGCGGAGAACAGCAGCCGCAGCCACCGCGAGAACCGCGTCACACACGACAACAAGAAGGCGCCGCCCGGGGATTCCCCCGGCGGGCCGCATCGCGCCCGCGCCGGTCCCCACGCGCCCCGGCCTGCACCGCGGCACGCGCACCCGCCCCGGGAGTGCCGCGGTACCCCGCTCGCGGCGCGTGCACCGGCGCCGTCTAAAGTGGCGTGGTACGCGCGAGCCCTAACGGAATGTGCACCGTTCACGCTCGCATTTCATGGAGTGATCAGGGGTGTTCGTGACGGCCGTCGGATCCCGTCCTGCGGGGGTGCTAGAGACCAGCACCGCGGACCGGTCGTTCGCTGCCCGGCTCAAGGCGTACGTGGCGCTGACCAAGCCCCGCATCATCGAACTGCTTCTCATCACCACGATTCCGGTGATGTTCCTCGCCGCGCAGGGCGTGCCCGACCCGTGGCTCGTGCTGATCACCTGCGTCGGCGGCTATCTCTCCGCGGGCGGCGCCAACGCGCTGAACATGTACATCGACCGCGACATCGACGCGCTGATGCACCGCACCGAGAGCCGCCCGCTGGTGACGGGCGCGGTGAGCCCGCGCGCCGGTCTCGTCTTCGGGCTGAGCCTGGCGGCCGTCTCCACCCTGTGGTTCGCGCTGCTCGTCAACTGGCTCTCGGCGGCGCTCTCCCTGGGCGCGCTGCTCTTCTACGTGCTCGTCTACACGATGGTGCTCAAGCGCCGCACCTCGCAGAACATCGTGTGGGGCGGCATCGCCGGCTGCATGCCCGTCCTCATCGGATGGTCGTCGGTGAAGAACGAGGTCAGCTGGGCCGCCGTCATCCTCTTCCTCGTCATGTTCTTCTGGACGCCGCCGCACTACTGGCCGCTGTCGATGAAGGTGCGCGAGGACTACGCGCGCGTCGGCGTGCCGATGCTCCCCGTCGTCGCGACGAACTCCGCGGTCGCCCGTCAGATCGTGCTCTACAGCTGGGTGATGGTCGCCGTCTCGCTGATGCTGTGGCCGCTCGGGTACGTCGGCTGGTTCTACACGTCGGTGGCGCTGGCCTCCGGCGGCTGGTGGCTGTGGGAGGCGCACGCGCTGCTGACACGTGCGAAGTCCGGGGCGAAGGGCGCCAAGCTGAAGGAGATGCGCCTCTTCCACTGGTCGATCACATACGTCTCGCTGCTGTTCGTGGCGGTCGCGATCGACCCCTTCCTGCGCTGAGGCAGTACGCGGGAGCGGAAGCCGTGCGCGGGAACTGAGGCCGTACGGGGGCGCTGAAGCCGTGCGCTGGAACTGAGGCCGTACGGGGGCGCTGAAGCCGTGCGCTGGAACTGAGGGCGTGCGCGGGAACTGAGGCCGTACGCCGACGCAGCCCCGCTCGGGACGCCCGGCACGACGGGCCCGGGAACACCACCTCGTAACGCGACGCCGGGACGGCCCGATGGCGAGGCGGACGGGCCCGCGACCGGGAGAAGCGAGACCGCGGACGGCGATGGACGAGCAGCGACGGACGAGCCCGCGGGCAGCGGGCGAGCGGGCGGCGTGAACCGCCCAACTGCCCGCGGCCATACGTGAGGGCCCGGACCAGTGACGGTGGTCCGGGCCCTCACCGCTCCCGGCAGGGAACGCTCTGTGAGACGCGGATGCGCCGCGTCAGGCGCCTGCGGGCCGCTTCTCCGGCTGTGCGCCGTGCTGACCGCCGAGCTGGATGCCCGCCATGCGGCTCCACTCGTAGGGGCCCGTCCGCACCTTCTCGGCCATCTCGCCCGCGAAGGAGTCGTGGACGGTGATGCCCGCTCGCTCCGTGGCCTGCCGGGCCGTCTCCACGGAGGGGGCCATGAGATCGCCCCAGGTGCCGTCCGCGCCGACGAGGGCGATGCGGGCACCGGTCTGTCCCACGTAGGCGATCTGCCCTTCCGCGCTGCCGCCGTGCCGCCGCGCGAAGTCGCCGATCTCCTTGGCGAGCCTGGCCGCCCGCTTGCTGCTGTCTGCCATGCCCCGATGCTACCGGCGGGTATACCTCCGCGACCACGGCCGGGTGTGCCGGGAGACCCATGCCACACGGGCCGCGCCCCGTTGTCGGTGTCGGGGCCTAGGGTCGCCTCATGATCAACGGTGGACACGTCATCATCTACAGCCGCGACGCGGAGGCCGACCGTGCCTTCTTCAGGGACGTACTGGAGTATCCGCACGTCGACGCGGGAGGCGGGTGGCTGATCTTCAAGCTGCCGCCCGCCGAGATCGCCGTGCATCCCGTGGACACGGAGGGGTCCGAGGCGCACGAGTTCTACTTCATGTGCGACGACGTCGAAGCGACGGTGGCCCGACTGACCGCGGAGGGCGTGGAGTTCACGCAGCCGGTCACCGACGCGGGCTGGGGGCGCCTGACGAGATTCCGGCTGCCGGGAGGAGGCGAGGTCGGCATGTACGAGCCGAGGCACGAGCGAGCCACGGAGCTGTGAGCCCGGGCCGTCGGCCGGGGCGGCGGATCGGGGCTGCTGATCAGGGCTGCGGACCGGACGGGGTCGAGCCGGGCCCGGGTCCGCTGGTGACGCGCGTGTGCCCAGGGTTCGGCGGGCCGCCGGCGGCGGGCTGCGGGCGTCAGGTGACCGTCGTGGTGTGGCCCGGCTCGTCGTCCGCCCCGGCGGGTGCGGGGATCCGGGCCTTCCGCGTGGAGGTCTGTGTGGCGCCCGCGTGCGCCGCCTGCCCGTGCCCCTCTTCCACGGGTACGTGCGCGGCATCGGCAGCGGGCGTACCGCCCGGCGGCAGTCCGCGCTCCCGCAGCGACAGCAGCAGCCGCAGCGTGGCGATCCACACCAGCGACGCTCCCAACAGATGGGTCCCGACGAGGACTTCGGGCAGCTCCGTGAAGTACTGGACGTAGCCGACGACGCCCTGCGCGAGCAGCACGATCAGCAGCTCGCGGGCGCGCGCCCGCGGTCCCGGCGGCGCGTCGAACGCCCGCATCACGAGGCAGACCACCAGCGTCAGCGCGACCACGATCCAGGCCAGCGCGGCGTGCACCTGTGCGGCCGTCTCCAACGCGACGGGCATGCGCGGCACTTCACTGCTGTCGCCCGCGTGCGGCCCCGCGCCCGTGACGACGGTGCCGGCGGTCACCAGCGCCGCGGATGCCACGACCAGCACCCGTACCGGCTTCACGACCGGCGGGCCCGCCAGCGGTCGCGGCCGCACGTCGCCCTCGCCCGCCCGCAGCCACGTCAGGGTGGCGACGGTGAGCAGCCCGGTCGCGAGCAGGAAGTGCCCGGCGACCGTGTACGGGTTGAGCCCGGTCAGCACCGTGACACCGCCGATGACGGCGTTGCCCATGACCGTCCAGAACTGCGCCCACGCCAGCCGGCTGAGCCCGCGGCGGCGCGGTTTCGCCGAGCGGGCCGCGACGATGGCCCAGCCGACGGCCGCGCTCAGCACGTACGTCAGCATCCGGTTGCCGAACTCGATCGCCCCGTGCACGCCCATCTCCGACGTGGCGTACAGGCTGTCGCTGCTGCACTTGGGCCAGGTGTCGCAGCCCAGCCCCGAGCTGGTCAGCCGCACCGCGCCGCCGGTCACGATGATGACGACGCTCATCGCGAGAGCGGAGAGGGCGGCCCGCCGGAGGGTCTCGGGGGCGGGCGTCCAGCGCTTGGCGATGTACGCGATGGGATTGCGTACGAGTTCGAACAGGTTCGGCACGAGATGCACGGCAGACATCGTACGGGCGAGCTTGTGCGCACATTCACGAGGGTCCCGGGAGGTCCCGGCGGAGGCCTCCGGCGGGACGGCGCCGGCGGTCGTGCTCACTCCCGATTGAGGCGGGCTCACTCCCACTTGAAGAAGGCCGCCGCGGCACCCAGCCCCGCCACGGCCCAGACGCCCAGCACGCCCAGATCCCCCCAGGGGATCGCGGCGCCGTGCTGGAGCACGTCGCGCAGACCGCCGGAGAGCGCCGCGATCGGCAGCAGCCCGAGCGCCCCCTGCGCGGCCTCCGGGAACCTGTCCAGCGGTACGACGACGCCCCCGCCCACCAGCAGCAGGATGAAGACGAGGTTGGCGGCGGCGAGGGTGGCCTCGGCCCGCACCGTCCCCGCGAGCAGCAGCCCGAGCCCGGAGAAGGCGGCCGTGCCCAGGAGGAGCAGCAGCGCCACCGCGAGCGGGCTCCCGTGCGGCGACCAGCCGAGCGCCAGCGCGACCGCGGTCAGCAGCAGCGCCTGTAGCGCCTCGACGGCCAGCACCGATCCGGTCTTCGCCGCCATCAGTCCCCAGCGGGGCAGCGGCGAGACGCCGAGCCGCTTGAGCACTCCGTAGCGCCGCTCGAAGCCGGTGGCGATGGCCTGGCCCGTGAAGGCGGTGGAGAGCACGGCCAGCGCGAGGATGCCGGGGGTGAGGAAGTCGACGCGCGCGCCGCCGCCGAGCTCGACCACCTCGACCGAGCTGAAGAGCACGAGCAGCAGCGTCGGGATGACGACGGTGAGCAGCAGCTGTTCGCCGTTGCGCAGCAGCATCCGGGTCTCCAGCGCCGTCTGCGCGCCGATCATCCGCCACAGCGGGGCGGCGGCCGGTGCGGGGGTGAAGGTGCCGGCGCTCACGAACGAAGCTCCTTGCCTGTGAGTTCGAGGAAGACGTCCTCCAGCGTGCGGCGCTCCACCGAGATGCGGTCGGGCATGACGCCGTGCTGCGCGCACCAGGAGGTGACCGTGGCGAGCAGCTGCGGATCGACGGTGCCGGTGACGCGGTAGCCGCCGGGCACCAGCTCCGCGGCGGCGGAGTCGTCGGGCAGCGCCTTGAGCAGGGAGGTCAGGTCGAGGCCGGGACGCCCGGTGAAGCGCAGCGAGTTCTCGGCGCCGCCGCGGCACAGCTCGTCCGGAGTGCCGTGGGCGACGACGCGTCCGCCGTCGATGATCACGACGTCGTCGGCCAGCTCCTCGGCCTCGTCCATGTGGTGCGTGGTGAGTACGACGGTGACGCCGTCGGTGCGCAGCGCCCGCACCAGGTCCCAGGTCGCGCGGCGTGCCTGCGGGTCGAGACCGGCGGTCGGCTCGTCGAGGAAGACCAGCTCGGGCCGTCCGACGACGGCCATCGCGAGCGAGAGCCGCTGCTTCTGGCCTCCGGAGAGGCGCCGGTAGGGCGTACGGCCGCAGCCGTCCAGGCCGAGCATGTCGACGAGCGTGTCCACGTCCAGCGGGTTCGCGTACAGGCCGGCCATGTGGCGCAGCATCTCCTCGGCGCGCGCCCCGGAGTACACCCCGCCGCTCTGGAGCATGACCCCGACGCGGGGACGCAGCCGGGAGGCGTCGGCGACGGGGTCGAGCCCGAGGACCCGCACGCTGCCGCCGTCGGGTCTGAGATAGCCCTCGCACGTCTCGACCGTGGTGGTCTTGCCCGCTCCGTTCGGTCCGAGCAGAGCCGTGACCGTGCCGTACGGGACGGACAGACCGAGACCGTCGACCGCGGTCTTCCTGCCGAACCGCTTCACCAGGCCCGCGATCTCGAGGGCCCCACCGCTTCCCATACGGGGGAGTCTAAGGATTCCGAAGTGCCTTATACGGCCCGGGGTTGAGATGTGTGACAGAGCTTCGCGATCCTCGCGTGCCCGGCGGCTGCGGGCCCGTATGCCGTCACGCGGGCGGCAGGTAAGGCTCCCCTTACGTGATGCAGGCCATCCCACCAGGTCAGATCGCGGCTTGCCGCGTCCCGAAGAATTACGCAACAATGACGTTGTGAAAAAGTCGGCTGATGGACATGAGACGCGAGAGGCGGCCCGGGCGGCCGCCGGCGGTGCGCCTGTGTCCGGGCCGTCCGGCGCCTCCGGTGGTTCGGGAGGCCATGACGAGCAGCAGGGCACGCGGAACAGGGTGGCGCGCTCCATCCTGGACCACGGCCCTTCCACCGCAGCCGAGTTGGCGCTGCGGCTGAAGCTGACCCAGGCGGCCGTCCGCCGCCACCTCGACTCGCTCGTGAGCGAGGGTGTCGTGGAGCCGCGTGCGAAGCGGGTCTACGGCTCGCGCGGCAGGGGCCGCCCCGCCAAGGTCTTCGCGCTCACCGACTGCGGCCGGGACGCCTTCGACCAGGACTACGACAGGCTGGCCGCCGACGCGCTGCGCTGGATAGCCCGGACCGCGGGCGGCGGCGAGCGCGGCGACGCGGCGGTGGCGGATTTCGCCCGCGCCCGCGTGGCCGAGCAGGCCGAGCAGTACAGACGCGCGCTGGAGCGGGTGCCGCCCGAGGAGCGCACCCGTGCGCTGGCCGAGGCACTGACCGAGGACGGGTACGCTGCCACTGCGCGCAGCGCGCCCGCTTCCATCGGGGGCACCCCCGGCGGTGAGCAGCTCTGCCAGCACCACTGCCCGGTGGCGCACACCGCCGAGCAGTTCCCGCAGCTGTGCGAGGCGGAGACGGAGGTCTTCTCCCGACTGCTCGGCACCCACGTCCAGCGGCTGGCGACGATCGCCCACGGAGACGGGGTGTGCACCACCTTCGTCCCGCAGACCCGGCCGCCGTCGGCAGGCGACCGGTCCGGAGGCGCCGGCGGATCCCCGTCCCGCCCCCGGGACGTCACAGGGACGGGCGGCACGGCGGCGGGCACGACCGCCGGCGAGCCACCGGACCACAAGAGCGACACGAAGAACACGAGCAAGACCACGAACAAGACCGGCCACACGAGTAGCACGGGCCATACGAGAAACAACCGCAAGACCGAGGCGAGCAACGCCACCACAGCACCTGCGAACACCGCCGGGAGGAACCCCGCATGACCTCTCCTACGGAGACTGCTCACCCAGAGCTCGAAGGGCTGGGCAAGTACGAGTACGGCTGGGCCGACTCCGACACGGCCGGTGCCGCGGCGAAGCGCGGCCTCTCCGATGAGGTCGTCCGCGACATCTCGGGGAAGAAGAACGAGCCGGAGTGGATGCTCAAGCTCCGCCTGAAGGGGCACCGGCTCTTCGAGAAGAAGCCCATGCCCAACTGGGGCTCGGACCTGTCGGGCATCGACTTCGACAACATCAAGTACTTCGTCCGCTCCACGGAGCAGCAGGCCCAGACATGGGACGACCTGCCCGAGGACATCAAGAACACCTACGACAAGCTCGGCATCCCCGAGGCGGAGAAGCAGCGCCTCGTCGCCGGTGTCGCCGCGCAGTACGAGTCGGAGGTCGTCTACCACCAGATCCGTGAGGACCTGGAGCAGCAGGGCGTCCTCTTCCTGGACACCGACACGGCGCTGCGCGAGCACCCGGAGATCTTCCAGGAGCACTTCGGCACCGTGATCCCGCCCGGTGACAACAAGTTCGCCGCGCTCAACACCGCGGTGTGGTCGGGCGGTTCGTTTATCTACGTGCCGCCGGGCGTGCACGTCGACATCCCGCTCCAGGCCTACTTCCGCATCAACACCGAGAACATGGGCCAGTTCGAGCGGACGCTGATCATCGTCGACGAGAACGCCTACGTGCACTACGTCGAGGGCTGCACGGCTCCGATCTACAACTCGGACTCGCTGCACTCCGCCGTCGTCGAGATCATCGTCAAGAAGGGCGGCCGCTGCCGCTACACGACGATCCAGAACTGGTCGAACAACGTCTACAACCTGGTCACCAAGCGTGCGGTGGCCTACGAGGGCGCGACCATGGAGTGGGTCGACGGCAACCTCGGCTCGAAGGTGACGATGAAGTACCCGGCCGTCTACCTGATGGGCGAGCACGCCAAGGGCGAGACGCTCTCGGTCGCCTTCGCGGGTGAGGGCCAGCACCAGGACGCCGGCGCGAAGATGGTGCACATGGCGCCGCGCACGTCCTCCAACATCGTCTCCAAGTCGGTGGCCCGCAGCGGCGGCCGTACGTCCTACCGCGGTCTGATCGAGGTCGCCGAGGGCGCCGAGGGGTCGAAGTCCAACGTGCTGTGCGACGCGCTGCTCGTGGACACCGTCTCCCGCTCGGACACCTATCCGTACGTCGACGTCCGCGAGGACGACGTGACGATGGGCCACGAGGCCACCGTCTCCAAGGTCAGCGACGACCAGCTCTTCTACCTGATGAGCCGTGGCCTGTCCGAGGACGAGGCGATGGCGATGATCGTCCGCGGCTTCGTCGAGCCCATCGCGAAGGAGCTGCCGATGGAGTACGCGCTGGAGCTCAACAGGCTCATCGAACTTCAGATGGAAGGCGCGGTCGGCTAGCCGCCCGGCACACGGCGCCGCACGACGAACAGTGGGCGCCGTGTCTCAGCCCAGCGCGCGGGCTGCGAGCGCGTAACCGTTCCGCACGTCACCGAGTGTGCGGCGCCGGGAAAGCCGGATCCGGAGGCCGGGAAGAGGCCGAGGACCCGGGCAGGGGACCGGTCCCGGCACCGCACACGCGCCCGCAGCCGGGCGAGAGGACCGAAGGCAGAAAGAGAGCACGACGACAGCTATGGCCGAGGCTCAGAAGATTCCAGCGGGTTCCACCGCCGTGGGCGGCGTCGCGGTGGCGGCTGAGTCCACCGTCGCCACGCGGATGAGCGCACCGCCCTCATTCGACGTGGCGGACTTCCCCGTGCCCCACGGCCGGGAGGAGGAGTGGCGCTTCACTCCGATCGAGCGGCTGAAGGGACTGCACGACGGTTCCGCCGAGGCGTCGGGTGCTCTCAAGGCCGAGGTCGACGCGCCGGAGGGCGTGACGGTGGAGACGGTCGGGCGCGACGACCCGCGCGTCGGCCGGGCCGGCAAGCCGGTCGACCGGGTCGCGGCGCAGGCGTTCTCCTCGTTCGAGAAGGCCTCGGTCGTGACGGTGCCCAAGGAGGCCGTGCTGAAGGAGCCGGTGCGGGTCTCCCTGCACGGCGAGGGCGGCGTCAGCTACGGCCACACGATCTTCGAGGTGAAGGACTTCGCCGAGGCGGTCATCGTCATCGACCACACCGGCGACGCCGTGCGGGCGGCCAACGTCGAGTTCGTGCTCGGCGACGGCGCCAAGCTGACCGTCGTCTCCGTGCAGGACTGGGACGACACGGCCGTCCACTGCTCGCAGCACAACGCGCTGGTGGGCCGGGACGCCACGTTCAAGTCGGTCGTCGTCACCTTCGGCGGTGACGTCGTACGCCTGCATCCCCGCGTGAGCTACGCGGGCCCCGGCGGCGAGGCGGAGTTCTACGGCCTGTACTTCACCGACAACGGCCAGCACCAGGAGCACCGGCTCTTCGTCGACCACGACAGGCCCAACTGCCGCAGCAACGTGGTCTACAAGGGCGCTCTCCAGGGCGAGGAGGCGCACGCCGTCTGGATCGGCGACGTGCTGATCCGCGCCGACGCCACCGGCACCGACACCTACGAGCTGAACCGCAACCTCGTGCTGACGGACGGCTCGCGGGTCGACTCGGTGCCCAACCTGGAGATCGAGACCGGCGAGATCGTCGGGGCGGGCCACGCCTCGGCCACCGGCCGGTTCGACGACGAGCAGCTCTTCTACCTCCAGGCCCGGGGCATCCCCGAGCAGGAGGCGCGGCGGCTGGTCGTGCGCGGCTTCTTCGCCGAACTCGTCCAGCAGATCGGCCTGCCGGACGTGGAGGAGCGCCTCATCGAGAAGATCGAGGCCGAGCTGGAGGCGTCGGTATGAGCGACGGCGAAGGCTTCGTGCGCGTGGCCGCGCTCGGCGAGCTGGAGGAGGACACCCCCAAGCGGGTGGAGCTCGAAGGCGTGCCGGTCGCTCTCGTCCATACGGAGGGAGAGGTGTTCGCGGTCAACGACATCTGCTCGCACGCGAACGTCTCACTGTCCGAGGGCGAGGTCGAGGACTGCCAGATCGAGTGCTGGCTGCACGGCTCCAGTTTCGATCTGCGTACGGGCAAGCCGTCCGGTCTGCCCGCGACCCGCCCCATCCCCGTATACCCCGTACGAATCGAAGGCGAAGGGCCCGGCGCGGCCGTGCTCGTCTCCGTCACACAGGAGTCCTGAAGTCCCCATGGCAACGCTTGAGATCAACGACCTGCACGTCTCCGTGGAAACCGAGAACGGTCCCAACGAGATCCTGCGCGGCGTCGACCTGACCGTGAAGCAGGGCGAGACGCACGCGATCATGGGGCCGAACGGTTCCGGAAAGTCGACGCTCGCCTACTCCCTCGCCGGCCACCCCAAGTACACGATCACGGGCGGCTCGGTGACCCTGGACGGCGAGGACGTCCTGGAGATGACCCCCGACGAGCGCGCCCGCGCCGGCCTCTTCCTCGCCATGCAGTACCCGGTCGAGGTGCCCGGCGTCTCCGTCTCCAACTTCCTGCGTACGTCGGCCACGGCGCTGCGCGGCGAGGCGCCCAAGCTGCGGCTGTGGGTGAAGGAGGTCAAGGAGGCCATGGAGCGCCTCCAGATCGACCCGTCCTTCGCCGAGCGGAACGTCAACGAGGGCTTCTCCGGCGGTGAGAAGAAGCGGCACGAGATCCTCCAGCTGGAGCTTCTCAAGCCGAGGATCGCGATCCTCGACGAGACCGACTCCGGCCTCGACGTCGACGCGCTGCGGGTCGTCTCCGAGGGCGTCAACCGCGTCCGTGAGAACGGCGAGGTCGGCACCATGCTGATCACCCACTACACGCGCATCCTGCGCTACATCAAGCCCGACCACGTGCACGTCTTCGCCAAGGGCCGGATCGCCGAGTCCGGCGGCCCGGAGCTGGCCGACAAGCTGGAGGAAGAGGGCTACGAGGCGTATGTGAAGGGAGGCGCCGCTTCGTGAGCGACGTGACGCTTCCGGGTCTGCTCGCTGGATCTGATCGACTACTGGGCGAGGCGATCCGCAAGGACTTCCCGATCCTGGACCGTACGGTCCACGACGGGCAGAAGCTCGTGTACCTGGACAACGCGGCCTCTTCCCAGAAGCCGCGCCAGGTGCTCGACGCCGTGAGCGACTACTACGAGCGGCATCACGCCAACGTCCACCGCGGCGTGCACGTGCTCGCCGAGGAGGCCACGGCGCTGTACGAGGGCGCGCGGGACAAGGTCGCCGCCTTCATCAACGCGCCCAGCCGCGACGAGGTCGTCTTCACCAAGAACGCCTCGGAGTCGCTCAACCTCGTGGCGAACATGCTGGGTTGGGCCGACGAGCCCTACCGCGTGCAGCACGACACCGAGATCGTGATCACGGAGATGGAGCACCACTCCAACATCGTTCCGTGGCAGCTGCTTTCGCAGCGTACGGGCGCGAAGCTGAAGTGGTTCGGCCTCACCGACGACGGCAGGCTCGACCTGACGGCCGTGGACGAGGTCATCACCGAGAAGACCAAGGTCGTCTCCTTCACGCTCGTCTCCAACATCATGGGCACGATCAACCCGGTCGAGACGATCGTGCGGCGTGCCCAGGAGGTCGGCGCCCTCGTGGTCATCGACGCCTCCCAGGCCGCGCCGCACATGGTGCTGGACGTGCAGGCGCTCCAGGCCGACTTCGTGGCCTTCACCGGGCACAAGATGTGCGGCCCGACGGGCATCGGCGTGCTGTGGGGCAGGCAGGAGCTGCTGGACGACCTGCCGCCGTTCCTCGGCGGCGGCGAGATGATCGAGACGGTCACGATGCACTCGTCGACCTACGCGCCCGCCCCGCACAAGTTCGAGGCGGGCACCCCGCCGATCGCGCAGGCGGTCGGTCTCGGCGCGGCCGTCGACTATCTCTCGGCCATCGGCATGGACAGGATCCAGGAGCACGAGCACGCGCTGACCGAGTACGCCGTGAGCAGGCTGAGCGAGATCCCCGACCTGCGTTTCATCGGCCCCACCACGGCCGAGGACCGCGGCGCCGCGATCTCCTTCACGCTCGGGGACATCCACCCGCACGACGTGGGCCAGGTGCTCGACGAGCTGGGCATCGCCGTCCGCGTGGGACACCACTGCGCACGGCCTGTCTGTCTGCGGTACGGAATTCCTGCGACCACGCGGGCGTCGTTCTATCTGTACTCCACGCCGGCCGAGGTGGACGCCCTGGCCGAGGGTGTGGAGCACGTACGGAACTTCTTCGCCTAGGACGACGGCGCGGCCGCAGAGGACTGGACGGACGGACTGACTCGTGAAGCTGGACTCCATGTACCAGGAAGTGATCCTGGACCACTACAAGAACCCGCACGGCAAGGGCCTGCGTGAGGGCGACGCCGAGGTGCACCACGTCAACCCGACGTGCGGTGACGAGATCACCCTGCGTGTGCGCTACGACGGCGAGACGATCAGCGACGTCAGCTACGAGGGGCAGGGCTGCTCCATCAGCCAGGCCAGCGCCTCGGTGCTCAACGAGCTGCTGGTCGGCAAGGAGCTGGACCAGGCTCGCACCATCCAGGAGACCTTCCTGGAGCTGATGCAGTCCAGGGGGCAGATCGAGCCGGACGACGCCATGGAGGACGTGCTGGAGGACGCCGTCGCCTTCGCCGGGGTCTCGAAGTACCCGGCGCGTGTGAAGTGTGCTCTGCTGAGCTGGATGGCTTGGAAGGACGCCACCGCCCAGGCGCTGGGCGAGGACTCGGTAAAGGAGAGGACCGCATGACCGAGACCACCGCGAAGCCCGCGAGCGAGGACGAGGTCCGTGAGGCGCTGCTCGACGTGGTCGACCCGGAGCTGGGCATCGACGTCGTCAACCTGGGCCTGATCTACGGGGTCCACATCGACGAGTCGAACATCGCGACCATCGACATGACGCTCACCTCGGCGGCCTGTCCGCTGACGGACGTCATCGAGGACCAGGCGAAGTCCGCGACCGAGGGCATCGTCGACGAGCTGAAGATCAACTGGGTCTGGATGCCCCCGTGGGGCCCGGACAAGATCACCGACGACGGACGCGAGCAGCTGCGGGCGCTGGGCTTCAACGTCTGAGCGGCGCGGGCCGAGCGCGTCCCCCGCCCCCGCCCCGCCCTTGTCCGTAGACGAATTCGAGTGCGCCGACGGCCATGGCCCCAGATGCTGGGGCCATGGCCGTTTCGCTGCACCACATCATCGTCGACGCTCACGATCTGCCGGGTCTGGCGGCCTTCTGGTGCCGGGTCCTCGACTGGCGGGTGCTCTCCGAGAAGGAGCGCGAAGTCATCATCGGGACCGACCCGTCCGCCCCGACGGGCATCTGCTTCATGCCGGTGACGGAGCGCAAGACCGTCAAGAACAGGCTGCACCTCGACCTCGCCCCCGACGACCAGGAGGCCGAGGTCGAGCGGCTTGTCGCGCTCGGCGCCCGGCGGATCGACATCGGTCAGGGCGGGGAGAGGTCGTGGGTGGTCCTGGCCGATCCGGAGGGCAACGAGTTCTGCGTGCTGCGGCCGCGCAGGAACCTCGTGGAGTTCGTGGAGTTCGCGGATCGTCGTCCGTAAAAGACCGAGTTGTTGTGTACGGCCGTACACAACGTTGTGTACGCTCGTACGCATGGTCTATGTGACGCTCGCCGCCGCGATCATGGCGGAGGTGCTTGGCACCACCGCCATGAAGTACAGCGACGGCTTCAGCAAGCTGCTCCCCTCCCTGATCACCGCCGTCAGCTACGCGGTGGCGTTCATACTGCTCGCGCAGACGCTGAAGTCGATGGCGGTCGGCACCGCCTATGCCATCTGGGCCGGTGTCGGCACCGCCGCCATCGCCGCCATCGGCATCACCTTCATCGGGGAGTCGGTGACGCTGCTGAAGATCACCGGGATCGTGCTGGTCATCCTCGGCGTCGTCGTGCTCAACCTCGGAGGGATCCACTGATGGCTGCCCGCGCCCGCCGGTACGACCCCGAGCGCCGCCGGCGCATCATCGAGGCCGCCATCCGCATCGTCGAGCTCAAGGGCATAGCGGCGCTCAGCCACCGCACCGTGGCGGCGGAGGCGGGCGTGCCGCTGGGGTCCACCACGTACCACTTCGCGGGTCTCGACGACCTGCTCGTCGCCGCTCTGGAACAGGTCAGCGGCGGGCCTCGCGGCGCCATGAAGGACTGGGACGAGGCGCTGCTGGCAGGCGAGGGCGGGCCGGCGCTCGCCGACGCGCTCACGCGCCTGCTGGAGGAGTACGCACACGGGGGCCGTGGCCGTATCCGCCTGGAGTACGAGCTCTACCTCGCGGCTCTGCGCCGCCCGGCGCTCCAGCCCGTCGCCGCCGCGTGGCTGGACGAGATGACCGACGTCATCGGCCGCCACACCCCGGACGCCGCCACGGCCCGCGTGCTGGTGGCGCTGATCGACGGGCTGCTGCTCCAACTGCTGCTCACGGACCGGTCGTTCGACCGCGAGGCGGTCCGCACGGCGCTCGCGCGCGTCACGGGCGGGAGCGAGCTTCCGCGGCAGCCTCCGGAGGCGGATATTCCGTGACCTGGGACCGGTTGGCCCCGCCCGTGCCAGGGCGGATAACGTGCCAGGCATGACGCAAGCAGCCACCCCAACCCGTACCACCGGCGCCGTCGCCGTCGGCCTCGCCACGATCTCCCGCGGAGGCGACGGCGAGGAGACGGTGCTCGACACCTGGTTCCCGGCACCCGAGCTGGTCCAGGCCCCCGAAGGACCCGCCGGAAGCGAGCGGCTCAGCCCGGAGCGCGCCGCCGAGGCGCTCGGCGAGGCCGCTCCGCAGGCGCTGGGCGAGGACCCGGTGCGCGGGGTCGAGACCGTGGCCGTGCGTACGGTCATCGGCTCGCTCGACGACAAGCCCGCGGACACCCACGACGTCTATCTGCGTCTGCACCTGCTCAGCCACCGTCTCGTACGGCCGCATGGGCTGAACCTGGAGGGCCAGTTCGGGCTGCTCGCCAACGTCGCCTGGACCAGCCTCGGTCCCGTCGCCGTCGACCGGCTGGAGCAGGCCCGGCTCGCGGCGCGCGCGGCGGGCAGGCACCTGAGCGTCACCAGCGTCGACAAGTTCCCGCGCATGACCGACTACGTCGCGCCCAAGGGCGTGCGCATCGCCGACGCCGACCGCGCCCGGCTCGGTGCGCACCTCGCCGAGGGCACCACCGTCATGCACGAGGGCTTCGTCAACTTCAACGCGGGCACGCTCGGCACGTCCATGGTGGAGGGCCGCATCAGCGCGGGCGTCGTGGTCGGCGACGGCTCCGACATCGGCGGCGGCGCGTCGATCATGGGCACGCTCTCCGGCGGCGGCAAGGAGACCATCTCCATCGGGGAGCGCTGCCTGCTCGGCGCCGAGGCCGGCATCGGGGTCTCGCTCGGCGACGACTGCGTCGTGGAGGCGGGGCTGTACGTCACGGCCGGTACGCGGGTCTCCCTGCCGGACGGGAAGATCGTCAAGGCGCTGGAGCTCTCCGGCGCGGACAACCTTCTCTTCCGCCGCAATTCGACGACCGGGAAGGTCGAGGTCATCCAGCGCAGCGGCTCGTGGGGCGGGCTCAACGAGGCGCTGCACAGCCACAACTGACGTGGCGGCGCTCTGACTTGGGGACGGGAACGGTGGCGGGGACGGGACGGAACGGCGGCGGCCGCCGGTCCGGCCGCCGGCGGAAATTCGGCTGCCGGGATGCCTCGGGGCGGACGAGAATGCGGCATGGCATGGACAACGACGTCTGACATGGGGGCGTTCGAGAACGCCACGGGTGCCTTCCTGCGCTCCCGGCCCGCCGAGCACACCATTCTGCTGACCCTCGTGGAGCGACTGCGTCATCAGGGGCCGGACGCCTTCGGTGACGCCCCGGCGGAGTTCGGGTGGTGGCCGGAGCAGGACGGCACCGCGACAGGAGCGTTCCTGAGGACGCCGCCTCGTGGACTCGTCCTGACCCGCCTGCCGAATGCAGCACGCCGACCGCTCGCCGAGGCATATCTCCGCCAACAGCCCTGCCTGGCCGGGGTCTTCGGGCCCGAGGATGTGGCGCTGTCCTTCGCCCGCACATGGGCGGGCCTCACCGGAACCGGCTGGCGCCTGCGACGCGCTGAACGCCTCTACCGTCTGGCACGGTTGCAGCCGCCCGCCGTCCCCGCGGACGGTTTCGGGCGTATCGCGGAGGCGGCCGACCGGGCGCTGCTCGTCGACTGGTGGGCGGCGTTCAGCTCCGAACTCGACCGGTCCCATCGGGAGGACGCGGCCCGCTCGGTGGAGGACCGCCTGTCCTACGGCGGGCTGATGCTCTGGGAGGACGGCGGGAAGCCGGTGTCGCTGGCGGGCGTGAGCCGCACCGCGGCGGGCACGGCGCGGATCGGTCCCGTCTTCACACCCGAGCCTCTGCGGGGCCGCGGCTACGCCTCCGCGGTCACCGCCACGCTGTCGCGGCGGACGCTGGAGGCGGGAGTGCGGGACGTGCTGCTCTTCACCGATCTCGCCAACCCCACGAGCAACGCCCTTTATCAGCGCATCGGTTACCGCGAAGTCGCTGACTTCGCCGAGGTGGACTTCGTGCCGGGGGAATGACCGCGGGTGCGGGTGCGGGTGCCGGTGCCGGTGCCGGGGAGTGATCGCCGGTGCGGGTACCGATGCCGGTGCCGCGGGAATGACCGCCGTCGCCGCTTCCGCGTGCGCTCCACGGGGCGGTATCCCGGTACCGCGGGCCGTCTAGGCTTGCGGGCATGGGTGATCTCGCCGCGGGGATGCGGTACTTGGGACGTGGGCAGCGGTGGGTATTCGGCCACGGGCGGTGGTTCGGCTTCGGGCTGCTGCCCGCGCTGGTGGCCCTCGTCCTCTACGTCGCCGCCCTCACCGCCCTCGCCTTCTTCTCCGACGACATCGCCGCCTGGGCCACGCCCTTCGCCGACGGCTGGGGCGAGCCGTGGCGGGACTCGCTGCGGATCCTGTTCGCGGTGCTGCTGTGGCTGGCCGCGCTGCTGCTGTCGGTGCTGACCTTCACCGCCGTGACGCTCGTGATCGGCGACCCCTTCTACGAGAAGCTGTCGGAGCAGGTCGAGGAGCAGGAGGGAGGCGCGCCCCGTGGCCCGGAGCTCCCCATGTGGCGTGAGGCGTGGATCTCCCTCTGCGACAGCCTCTATGTGCTGCGGCGGATGCTGTTCTTCACCGTTCCGCTCTTCTTCCTCGGCTTCCTTCCGGTCGTCGGACAGACCTTGGTTCCGGCGCTCGGCTTCTGCGTCTCGGGCTTCTTCCTCACCCTGGAGCTGGTCTCGGTGGCCATGCAGCGCCGCGGGATCTCCGTACGGGAGAGGCTGCGCATGCTGCGTACGCGCAGGGCGCTGGCGCTCGGCTTCGGCGTACCACTGGTCCTGGCGTTCCTGGTGCCGCTCGTCGCGGTGCTGCTGATGCCGGGCGCGGTCGCGGGCGCGGCGCTGCTCGTAAGGGACCTGACGGGCGAGGACGAGGGGCGGGACGCGGATGACGGCGAGGGGGACGACGGCGAGGACCGGGACGGCGAGGGCCGGGACGGTCACCGTCATGACGGTCATGGCGGTGAGGGCCAGGCCGATCCGGGTCGGTACGGCGGTGGCCGGGGCGCGGTGGGCCCGCCGGCGGCGGAGGCGTCCTCAGCGCACGCCCCCGGACCCGGCGCTCCCAAGTCCCCTTCCCCTGCGCCGGATCCGGTCCGGGACCCGCGGCTGGGCCCCTGGACTCGCGGGGGCCCTCGCTAGGCAGGCACTCGAAGCCAGGTCACGCCCAACGCCGGCGGGTGCCCCACCCTCAAGGGCACCCGCCGGCGGGCCGGAGCGCGGTTCGGCGTGCTGTCGCGGCTTACCGCTTGAGGCGGATCACCGACGGGTCGTGGTCGCTGGCCTGGTCGTGGAACTCGGCGTTGATGTGCACGATGTCGTAGTCGACCTTGCCCGTGCCGGGACTGGTCACCGCGTGGTCGAGGACCTGGGAGTTGCCGTTGAAGACGTAGCCGTAGCGCTCGTCGGCGGGCAGTCCGTTCATGGGGCTGGTGAAGACGCCGCCCTTGCGCATGGCGTCCAGGCTGGGGGAGAAGGGGAAGTCGTTGAAGTCGCCGGCCGCGATGAGGGTCGCCTTCTTGTCGACCGACTCGACCTTCTCGGCGAAGGAGTTGACGAGTTTCGCCTGTGCCGTGCGCTGCTTCTCCGACTCACGCGTGGGCGGCTGGAAGCGGCCCTCCATCGGCTGGTCGCCGCCCTTGGAGCTGAAGTGGTTGGCCACGACGAAGACTTGGCGGCCCTTGAAGCGGAACTCGCCTGCCAGCGGCTTCCGGCTGTCCTTCCAGGCCTCCTCCTGCGGGGAGATGCGCCCCGGGTTGGCGGACAGCTTCGCCTTGCCGCCGTCGCCGGTCACCTTGACCGCCGTGGTCGCGTCGCCGCCCTTGCGGTCGGTGAAGTCGACCCGGCCGGGGTTGTAGAGGAACGCGACGCGGATGTTGCCGCCGGGCTCGCCGCCGTCGGCGTTGTTCTCGGGGCTGATCTGGCGCGACTCGTACGCGGGGCCGCCGGCCTTCTTGATGGCCGCGGTCAGCTTGTCGAGGGTCTTCCCGGCGGAGACCGTGCCGTCGTCGTCGGGGCCCGAGTCGTCCTGCACCTCTTCCAGGGCGACGACGTCGGGGGAGGCGAGGTTGCGCACGAGCGCCTCGGAGAGCCGGTCGAACTTGGCGGCGTCGCTCTTGGGCGAGAGGTTCTCCACGTTGTAGGTGGCGACGGCGAGTTCGTCCTTGCCCTGCTTGGTGGTCTTCTCCCGCTTGAGCTTGTTGTCCTTCAACTTGCCCATGGTGGTGGCCCGTACGGTGTAGCCGCCGAAGTTGTCGTAGTCGACCGGCCCCTCCGTGGTGCCGCTCAGGGCGTCGCCGACGTCGGCCTTCGGGAACGGGTGCTCCTCGCGCGGCAGCAGCGAACTGACCTTCATGCGGGCGCCGTTCTGCTGGTCGTAGCCGCCGTAGATGGTGCCGCCGCGCGGTGTCGGGTTCTCATCCGGGTCGGCGGTCACCCACAGCTCGTCGTACTCCGTGGTGGGGCCGGTCACCGGCGCGTCCTTCAGTCCGGCGCGCATGCCTTCGAGTGATTCGTAGAGGTCCAGGGCGTGCTTCTTCGGCTGGAGCTTCAGCGACTCGATGTTCCCGTCGTCGCCCTTGCCTTCGGGCGCGTACGAGTCCGGTACGCGGTCCGCGTTCAGGGCGGTGGCCTTGGGCAGCTTCTGCTTCGCCTTGGACGCGGCCTTCCACTCGGCGTCGGTGAGCTGTGTCACCGACTGGGCGCCGGCTTCCTCGCCGCCCGGGTAGTACTCGGCGACCTTGCCGGATATCCGTATGGAGTCGCCGGCTTCGACGTCGGGGGTCTCCTCGCCGGTGAAGACGAAGATCCCCTCGCTGGTGGCGGGGTCGTCGTCGGGCTTCGGGTCCTGGAGCCAGAAGCCCTGTGCCTTGCCGAAGCCGCGCACGGCCGTGACGACACCGGGCACATCCGTGACCTGCTTGCCCGCGAGGGGCGAGACGCGGGTGTCGCCCTGGATGTCGTGGATACGTGCTTCCTCGGCCGTGTTGCCGGACGCGGAGACGGCGGTCATGACGAGCAGTGTGGAGCCGCACACCGCCGCGACGGTGAGGGCCGAGGTACGGGCGAGACGGGACAACGGTGCCTCCGGTGGGGGGTGGCGGGCGAACTCTCCCGGTCCGGGCGCCATTACGGACCGGTAATCTCTACGCGCGTAAAAGTCTGTCGTGCTCTCCTCACTTGTCAAGCGGATGCCGGACCATTGAGTACAAGCGCACCGCAACTCCGGTGCGGGCGGCGCCCGGTGGCACTCAGAGTCGCGGAACGGTCACCCACGGGTGGGAGGTTCGCGGGCGCGCGATTCGGGCAGCACGGGACACTCCCGTCTACGCTGGGGGCCGCAGCTTTCCCGCAACGTGCAGCCCCCGTAGGAGATGAACGCGCTGATGTCCGGTGAACCGACCGGTGGCGACCGCCCCGCAGCCATGCCGCCCGTGCGGCTGTCCTCCGAATCCGAACTCGCGCGGGACGCACTGGCCGCACCGCTCTTCCAATGGGCCGCACGGCTCGCCGTCTGGGCCGGAGCGGAGGGCGGCACCGGGGGCGGTACCGGGGGCGTCGGCGGGGAGGGCGCGGAGGGCGTGCCCGTCGGCGCGGGAGGCGAGCTGCTCGCGCCCCAGTTGAAGGAGGCGGTCGCCCATCTCGGGCTCTCCGACGACGAGGACGGGGAGATGCACACGGCGCAGGCGTGGCAACTCGCCGTCGACGTGGGCCTGTTGGACGTGGAGGACGACGAGGCGGCCGGGGCTGACGAGGCGGACGGCGACGGCGCGGCCGGTGGGGAAGCCGGTGACGCGGAGGGCGGCGCGGACGGCGGGCCGGACGAGGGCGGTGGCGACGGAGGGGGCGACGGCGGCACCGCCGGTCAGGCCCCGTCCCTCACCGAGGAGCCGGTGGGCACCGCACGCCCGGGCCCCGAACTCGCCCTGCTCCGCGGCGAAGGCGCCCCCGGGGACGTACTGGAGATCTGGCAGGGCGGCATGGAGAGCGTGCTGGCCGACGCCGCGACCCCGAGCTTCGAGGACCTCATCGGCGGTCTCGAGGACGTCACCGGTGAGGACGGCCAGATCGACCCGGAGGCCATCGACCTCGACTCCCTCGACTGGAATCCGGAGCAGGAGGCCGACTTCCTGGACGGCGCACTCGGCAATCTCTACGTGCTGACCGCCACCGACCAGGCCGTGTCCGCCGGTGCGATGGTGCCGCTGCCGGTGCTCGCCGCGTCCATGATCGTCCCGGACGACATGGAGGAGCCCACCGACGCCGTGCTGGAAGAGGTCTCGGCGGCGATGATGAAGCTCGACGAGCAGTTCCGGATGCTCGCGCCCACCGGGCTCGTCGAATACCAGCCCGTCGACGAGGCGTTGACCGAGGAGACCGACGAGGACGTGGAGCTGCCGGAGACCCCCGACGACGAGGACGTCTCCCGCTACGGCATGGTCCGGCTGACTCCGCTCGGCATCCACGGTGTGCGCGTACGCCTGCTGGAGGCGGGCGCCGAGGCGCCGGCCGTCGGCGACCTCGCGGACGCGGACGCGGAGAAGCTGCTCGGTGCCCTGATCGCCTACACCGAGGAGAACGCGCAGGCCGAGATCGAGTCCTGGCTCGCCGCCCGTACGCCGCTCCGGTCCGCACGCGAACTGCTCTCGGCGGCCCGCGGCACCGACGAGGACGCGCCGTCCCGCCGCCTCGCATGCCAGCAGGCCCTCTCGCTCATCGGCACGGACGCGGAACCGGCGCTGCGCGATGTGCTGGAGGACCGGCAGCTGGGCGGACTGGCGCGGGTGTGGCTCGTCGAGCACGGCGCGACCGATGTCCCGCAGCCGGACGAGGAGATGGTCTTCTGGCTGACCGTGGACACGATCGCCGCGCAGCTGGCCACCGCGGGCGAGGCGGACGAACTCCGGGAACTGGTACGGGGGTTGGTCGACCAGCACGCGGGCTTCTTCGACAAGGCGTGGAAGGTCGACCATCCGGCGACGGGCCACGTCCTGGAGGCGATGGGCCGCGTGCATCCCGACAAGCAGACGGCGAAGGACGCCCGCAAGGCGGCCTTCAAGGCGCGCAGCCGGCTGAACTGAACGCGGCGAACGGGCCCCCGGCCCCCCGGTTCCGGGCCGCGGGTCCCGAGCCATGGGCCGCGGGTGCGCCCTGCGCTCAGTGCACGTCGACCGCGAGCGCGTAGATGGTTACCCCCTGTGCAGCACAGGGTGCCCGGGATGAGCCACGGGGGCAACTTCTCGCGGAACGCGGGCAGTTGACGGGCAGGCGGGCGCCAGAGCGGTGCGCGCGCGGTGCGTGGGTCGCCGCGCCCCGTCCGGTCAGATCGACTCGAAGTCCCCGTGGCGGCCCGCGCCCGCCGCGAAACGGGCCACTCCCTCCGCGGCCTCCAGCAACGCGGCCTGTCCGTGCCGGAGTTCGCGGGTCATCGCCCCTTCCTCGGACAGGCCCTCCTGCTCGTGCACCGAGGCGAGGTCGCCGCGCAGGCAGGTCTGCGGGAACCGGGCGAGCCCTGCCGCGAGTTCCTCGGCCGCGGCCCTGGACTCGCCGTGCGGCACGAGCCGGTTGGCGAGCCCCATGTCGTACGCCTCGGACGCGGGCACCGGACGGCCGGTGAGGATGAGGTCGAGGGCACGGCTCTGCCCGATCAGGCGTGGCAGGCGTACGGTCCCGCCGTCGATCAGGGGCACGCCCCAGCGCCGGCAGAAGACACCGAAGACGGCGTCCTCCTCGGCGATCCGCATGTCGCACCAGAGGGCGAGTTCGAGGCCGCCGGCGACCGCGTGGCCGCTGACCGCCGCGATCACGGGCTTCGTCAGGCGCAGCCGGGTGGGGCCCATCGGCCCGTCGCCGTCCGGCGCGACACGGTTGGCGCGGTCGGTCCCGATGGCCTTGAGGTCCGCTCCGGCGCAGAACGTGCCGCCCTCGCCCCACAGGACCGCGACCAGCGCGTCCGGGTCGGCCTCGAAGTCACGGAAGGCTCTGGCGAGCCGGGACGCGGTGTCGCCGTCGACGGCGTTGCGCGCTTCGGGTCTGGAGAGGACGACGGTGGTGACCGGTCCCTGCTTCTCGGTACGTACTGCCATGGCGACCTCCGGTGGGGGACGGCGGACGGTGACAGCCGGCGGTGCGGCGCGGGCGGCTGTGAGAGCGCTGCCGAGACTACCGGCGGTCCCGCCGGAGGCGGGTGGGGGAGAGCGGAGACGGCGGACGGGCGCGCGTGAAGCGGCAGCTTCTCATGTCGCTGCCTCACGTCGGGCCCTCATGTCGCTGCAACTTGTCGCTGCCTCATGTCGCTGCATCGCGACGCCGCCTGCCCGCCGGGGACGGGGCGGCCATCCGGGGCGGCGCCGTCGCCATCGGGGCGCGCGCACCGGCCCGGCCGATACGGCAGAGGCCGGGCGAGCGGACCTCCCGCCGGCGACGCGGTCCCGCGTCGACGGCGGAGCCGTGCGGTCCGCCCGCCCGGTCCCCGCCGGACCCGGTGTGCTTCCCACCGGCCCGGCCCCTCTCGTACGTCCGCCTCCCGTACGTCCGCGTCTCATACGTCCGAAGCGTCGAGGCGTCCCGTACGACTCAGGGGCCGGACACCACCAGTGTCACTCTTCCGGGCCGAACCACACCGTGGTCGCGTTGCAGAACTCCCGGATGCCGTGCCCGGCCAGCTCCCGTCCGTAGCCGGAGCGTTTGACGCCGCCGAAGGGCATGCCGGGGTGCGAGGCGGTCATGCCGTTGAAGAAGACGCCGCCCGCCTCCAGATCGCGGGTGAGCCGCTCCTGCTCGGCGGAGTCGCGCGTCCAGGCGTTGGAACTCAGGCCGAACGACGTGCCGTTGGCCAGCTCGACGGCCTCGTCCAGGCCGTCCACGCGGTAGACGGTGGCGACCGGTCCGAACGCCTCCTCGCGGTGGATCCTCATCTCGTCGGTGACGCCGGTGAGTACCGTCGGCTCGTAGTACCAGCCGTCGGGCAGGTGCAGCGGGCGTCCGCCGCCGCACAGGGCCGTGGCACCGCGCCGCGTCGCGTCGTCGACCAGCTCCTCCAGGTCGGAGCGTCCCTGCGCGCTGGAGAGCGGCCCGACGTCGGTGTCGTCCGCCATGGGGTCGCCGACCTTCAGCGCGGACATCCGCTCCACGAAGCGGGCCGTGAACGTCTCGTAGACGTCCGTGTGCACGATGAAGCGCTTGGCCGCGATGCAGGACTGCCCGGCGTTCTGCACGCGGGCGGTGACGGCCGTCCGCACGGCCTTGTCCAGATCGGCCGAGGGCAGCACCAAGTAGGGGTCGCTGCCGCCGAGTTCGAGCACCGTCTTCTTGATCTCGTCCCCGGCGATCGAGGCGACCGAGCGGCCCGCCGGCTCGCTGCCGGTGAGGGTGGCGGCCACGACCCGGTCGTCGCGCAGCAGGTCGGCGACCGCGCCCGAGCCGACGAGGAGGGTCTGGAAGACGCCCTCGGCGAATCCGGCGCGGCGGAAGAGCTCCTCCAGATACAGCGCCGTCTGCGGCACGTTCGACGCGTGCTTGAGCAGGCCGGTGTTGCCGGCCATGAGGGCGGGCGCCGCGAAGCGCACGACCTGCCAGAGCGGGAAGTTCCACGGCATGACCGCCAGTACCGGGCCCAGCGGCCGGTAGCGCACGAAGGCCCGCACCCCGCCCGAGTCCTTCACGTCACCGGGCGCCGGATGCTCGTCGGCGAGCTGTGCCTCGGCGTGCTCGGCGTACCACCGCATCGCCTTGACGCACTTGGCGGCCTCGGCGCGGGCGGCCGCGAGGGGCTTGCCCATCTCCGTCGTCATCATGCGGGCGACGGCGTCCTGGTCCTCCTCCAGCAGGTCCGCGGCCCGGTGCATGAGCGCGGAGCGCTGCGCGAAGCCGGTGAGGCGGTGTTCGCGGTAGGCGCGGTCCGCCCTGATGAGCCGCTCCTCGATCTCGCCGGCGTTGAGCGGTTCGAAAGTCTTCAGCGTCTCGCCCGTGGCCGGATTCACCGTGGCGATGGCCATGTGAGCGCCTCCTTCGGCTGCTTGATGCGTGCCTGTACGGGTGCCGGTACGTGTCCCTGTGCGTACGTGCTCGTGCCTCTGCACGTACACGTACTCGCCCGTGCTTGTACCTGTACGTGCTTGTACCTGTACGTGCCTGTACGTATGCCCGCACGCGTGCGTGCGTCTGCGCGCGTACGTCGCGACGCACCCGAAGCGCTCCGGAAACCGCGCGCGGGCGCTCGCGACGGCCCCGGAGCGCACACGCGTCCGCACCCTCGCGGTACCCCGGATCCGCTCCGTTAGGCCGGAGCAGGCGCCCCGCGGCTCACAGCGCGGCGCCGCCCGGCTTGACCATCCCGCGGACGGTACGGGAGTCGACGTACTCGCCGAGCGCGGTCATGTCCCACTCGCCGGAGAACTGCCGCACGAGCTTGCACATCAGCACGCCGGTGCGCGGCTCGGCGTTGGTGAGGTCGAAGCGGACCAGCTCCTGTCCGCTGGCGGCGTCGACGAGGCGGCAGTACGCCTTGGCCACCTCGCTGAACTTCTGCCCCGAGAAGGAGTTGACGGTGAAGACCAGGCCCGTGACCTGCGGGGGAAGGTCCCCGAGATGGACGGTGATGGATTCGTCGTCGCCCTCGCCCTCGCCCGTGAGGTTGTCGCCGGAGTGCTGCACGACGCCGTTGAGGATGACGAGCTTGCCGAAGTAGCAGGCGTCGACCTTGTTGCGCCCGGCGTCGTAGGCGATGACGGACGCGTCCAGGTCGACCTCCTTCGCCCGGCGGCCCGCTCGGAACACCGGCTCCCAGCCCAGGCCCATCCGGACGCTCGTGAGCACTGGGCGGCCGCCCTTGGTGAGCGAGACCGTCTGGTTCTTCTGGAGGCTGACCTTGCCCTTGTCCAGATTGATCTTCCCGGCTCCGGCCTGGGGAGCGGCAGCGGCGGGGGACGGGGACTGCGCGGCCTGGGTGGCGGGCGTGGGCGGCGGCGCGGGCTGCGCCTGCGGTGCCTGCGGGGGCGGAGCCGGCTGAGGTGCGGGCGCCGGCGCCGGTGTGGCCACCGGTGCGGCGGGCTCCTCCACATTGACCCCGAAGTCGGTGGCGATGCCGCCGAGTCCGTCGGCGTAGCCCTGGCCCACGGCCCGTACCTTCCAGGCGTTGCCCCGCCGGTAGACCTCGACCACGACGAGCGCCGTCTCGCTGCCGAGCGAGGGCGGGGTGAAGGTCGCGATCACCTCCTGCGTGGCGGCGTCCCGGAGGGTGGCGGTCGGCTCCATGCCCGCGAAGGTGGCGCCGGGGGCGTCGGGGCTGGCCGTGACCACGACCTTCTGCACATCCGCCGGCACCTTGCCGGTGTCGACCGTGATGGTGTCGGCGGCACCGCTGCTGTGCGTCACGCCGGGGCCCGCCGGCTGGTTGTAGAAGACGAAGTCGTCGTCGGAGCGGACCTTTCCGTTCTCACCGAGGAGGAGTCCTGAGACGTCCAGCCGGGACGGTGCGGTCACCTCCACGGCCACCTGGGCCGTGCCGAGCGGGATGTTCGAGCCGGGAGTCATTGCCGTCATGCCGGTCGTAACGAGCGGCCGCGCTTTGCGGTTCCTTTGCCGGAGCGCCGTGGCGCGGGTTCGCCGTGCTTTAACAGAGGCGGTCCCGTGCACGGCGGAGATCGGCTGAGGCATACGAGTGGTGTCACCCAGCGAACATGTGTGACTACTCTCCGGCGTGGCAGTACGTCCGGCATGACTTCTGAATCACGAACGAGAGCGAACGGCAGCGCGCACACCAACACGAGACGCGTCTTCCTCGGCGGACTGCTCATAGCCGGCGCGTGCGCCGCGAACCGCGCGCACGCCACAGGCGGCGGCCCCGGGACCGGCGGCGCCGTCGACGCGAAGGGCGCCTCCTGGCACGCACTGCGGCACGGGCGGCCGGCGGCGGCCCGTGCCGGGACGCCGCAGTCCTACCGGCTGCGGCCCGAGACGGGCGAGATCCACGCGAGAGCACGCGGAAGCACCGACGTCGCCTACACGCTGGACGCCGGGAAGCGGAAGAAGCAGGAGATAGCCCTCACCTTCGACGACGGCCCCGATCCCGTCTACACGCCACAGGTGCTGGAGGTGCTGCGCCGTCACCGCGTGCGGGCCACGTTCTGCGTCATAGGCACGGAGGCCGCCGCCAACTCCTGGCTGCTGAAGGCCATATCGGACGCCGGCCACGAGATAGCCAACCACTCCTGGAGCCATCCGCAGCTGACCCGGATGCGACCCCGCGAGGTCCGTGAACAGCTGGCCCGCACCTGCGACGTCGTCGACAAGGCCGTGGGCGCCCCGCCCACCCTGGCGCGCGCCCCCTTCGGCGACTGGAACGAGCGGACGCTGGAGATATCCGCCTCCCTCGGCATGAGCCCGCTGGGCTGGTCCGTCGACACGTGCGACTGGAAGGAACCCGGGACGCGGGAGATCACCTCGACCGTCCTGAAGACCGTGCGGCCGGGGGCGATCCTGCTCTCCCACGACGGCGGCGGAAACCGCTCGCAGACCGTCGCCGCGCTGCGCGACTACCTTCCCCGGCTGATCGACTCCGGCTACACGCCCGTACTGCCGTCCCGCACCGACGTGTTCGAGAAACGTACGGGGAAGGGCTGGGGCGGCTGAAGCGGGCGCCGGAGTCCTCGGGAGCACACCGCCGTGGGTACCGCCGTGGCTCCGCCCCGCCGGGCCCCGGGTCTCAGCGGCGGCGCTCCCGTGAGTGCCCGAAGAAGATCCGGTATCCGATCAGCAGCACCAGCGAACCGGCGACCGCCGAGACCCACAGCGCCGGGTCGACGAAGTCGTGGTCCACCGAGCGGTCCAGGAAGGTGGAGGAGAGCCAGCCGCCGATGAACGCGCCCGCGATGCCGATGAGGATGGTGCCGAACAGACCGCCCGGGTCGCGGCCCGGCAGGATGACCTTGGCGACGGTGCCCGCGATGAGCCCCAGGATCAGCCAGCTGATCAGCCCCGAGTCCACGAGCCCCGACAACGCGGTGTCCGGATCGGTGTCTGCGACGAAGTACATGCTGGTGCCCTCCCCGTGAGCGGCCTGGGTGATCGGTACGGGTCCATCATGCCCCCCGACTCCCTTTTCAGTGCGGCCAGATGGGAGGCCGTGTGCAGAAGTGCCCGCCGAGACGGGCGTGTTCGGGGTCGGCCGGGTCCGGTTCCCCCTGCTTTGCGATGAGTTCGTCCGCGTACGGCTCGGAGTCGTCCTGTGGCTCGTAGCCGAGCGCGCGGGCCGTGGAAAGGTCCCACCACAGGCGGGTGTTGGCGGAGGAGCCGTAGGCGACGGTGTGGCCGACGTCCGGTGCGGTGAGCGCCGCATGGAAGAGCCGGGCCCCGTCGGCGGGGCTGAGCCACAGCGAGAGCATCCGCACGGAGGTCGGCTCGGGGAAGCAGGAGCCGATGCGTACGGAGACGGTCTCGATGCCGTGCAGGTCCCAGTAGAGCTGGGCGAGGTCCTCGCCGAAGGACTTGGAGAGCCCGTAGTAGGTGTCGGGGCGGTGCGGGGTGTCCACGGGGATGAGGGGGCCGCCGTCGGCCGGGCGCGGGGTGAAGCCCACGGCGTGATTGGAGGAGGCGAAGACGACGCGGCGCACGCCCTCTTCGCGTGCGGCCTCGTAGAGCCGGTAGGCGCCCTCGATGTTGGAGTGGAGGATCTTCTCGAAGGGGGCTTCCAGCGAGATCCCCGCGAGGTGGACGATCGCGTCGACGCCCTTTACGGCCTCGCGCAGCGCCGCCGCGTCCGTCAAGTCGGCCGTGACGGCGGCGGGTTCGCCCTCGACGGGGCGGAGGTCGAAGAGGCGCAGCCGGTATCCATATCCGGGGAGCAGCCCGCGCATCAGGGTGCCGAGGCCGCCGGCGGCGCCGGTGAGCAGAACGGTGCGAGGGCGGGCGGCGGTCATCGGCGGGATCTCCGTCCGTAGACAAGGTTCATATATGGGGACACGCTATGGAGCGGGGCGCTGCGGCGTCAAGATTGCGGGGTGTGCGGCGGGCCCGGACGGGGCTCCGTTCACCACGGGTTCTTCGGCGAGCGGCGCGCTTGACCGGCCAGGATGGACTGGCCTACGGTTAGCTGGTTCAAGAATATAGACGCAGATCAGAAACGTGTACAGGTTCGTGTACGGATGCGGGGGTGCGGTCCGCGTGCCTCCGTGGCCCGCTTCCGTACCGGCCCGAGCAGGAGCGCGCAATGACCTCACCCTCCTCGTCCTCCTCCGCGGCGGCGCCGCAGCAGCCGCGTCCCCTCGCAGAGCGCCTGGACGGGCTGCTCTTCTTCCCGGTCACGGCCTACGGCCCGGACGGCGCGGTCGACCTCGACGCCTTCCGCGCGCACGTGCGCGCGGGCCTGGACGCGGGCGCCGGAGCCGTCTTCGCGTGCTGCGGCACCGGAGAGTTCCATGCGCTTGAGCCGGGGGAGTACGGCGAGGTCGTGGCCGCGGCCGTGGACGAGGCGGGGGGCCGGGTGCCCGTCGTCGCCGGTACGGGCTACGGCACGGCGCTCGCCCGGCACTTCGCGTCGATCGCCGAACAGGCGGGCGCGGACGGGCTGCTGGCGATGCCGCCCTACCTCGTCGTCCCCTCGCAGGAGGGCCTGCTGGAGCACTACACCGCGCTCGCGGGATCGACGGGCCTGGACGTCATCGTCTACCAGCGCGACAACGCCGTCTTCGCTCCGTCCACCGTGGCGCGGCTCGCACGCACTCCCGGCGTCATCGGCCTCAAGGACGGCTACGGCGACCTCGACCTGATGCAGCGCATCATCAGCACCGTCCGCACGGAGGCGGGGGAGGAGGCCGCGGGCGCCTTCCGCTACTTCAACGGGCTGCCCACCGCGGAGCAGACCGGCCTCGCCTACCGCAGCCTCGGCGTGACGCTCTACTCCTCCGCGGTCTTCTGCTTCGCACCGGAGATCGCCCTCGCCTTCCACCGCGCGCTCACCACGGGCGACGACGCGTCCGTCAACCGCCTGCTCGACGGCTTCTTCCGCCCCCTCGTCGAGCT
This sequence comes from Streptomyces sp. HNM0575, assembly GCF_012726265.1. Classification (GTDB taxonomy): domain Bacteria; phylum Actinomycetota; class Actinomycetes; order Streptomycetales; family Streptomycetaceae; genus Streptomyces. The sequence continues at coordinate 366,358 of NZ_JAASAG010000007.1, forward strand.
GCGCGACCGGGGCCGCGGATACGCCGTGTCGCTGGTGAAGGCGGGCGTGCGGCTGCGCGGACTGGACGTGGGCGAGGTGCGTCCCCCGCTGAGCGAACCGTCACCGGCCCATCTGAAGGAGCTGGCCGAACTGATCGAGCGCGGGCTCGAGTTGGCGGCCGGCACCGGCACCGGCACCGGCACCGGCACCGGCACAGGCACAGGCACAGGCACAGGCACAGGCACCGGCGGATCCCGCTGATGCGCGCCGGAGCGTTCCTCTACCCGTGGGACGTCGTGGGCGATCCGGAGGCCGCGCCGCGCCTCGCGTCCCTGGGCGTCCGCCAGGCCACGCTCGCCTCGGCCTATCACTCCGTACGCGCCCTCACGCCCCGCCACCCCGGCCGCCGCGTCGTCACAGCCCGGCACTCCGCGGTGCTCTACCCGCCCGACGCGGAACGCTGGAGCGGGCGGGCGCTGCGTCCGTACGAGCAGGGCTGGATCGACTGCGAGGACCCGGGCGGCCCGTACGGCGAGGCGGCCCGCGCCCTGAGCGAGGCCGGGATCGAGGTGCACTCCTGGGTGGTGCTCGCGCACAACTCCCGCCTCGGCGAGGAGCACGCGCACATCACCGTCCGCAACGCATACGGCGACCGCTACGCCTGGGCGCCGTGCGTCGCCCGTCCCGAAGTGCGCGAGTACCTCGTTGCGTTGGCCGGGGAGGCCGCGGTGCGTCCGTACACGAGCGGTACGGAGCTGGAGTCGTGCGGCTGGTACGGGCTGGCGCATCTGCACGCTCACGACAAGACCGGGGGAGCCCGGCTGGACGGCGCCGCCCAGTACCTGATGTCGCTGTGCTTCTGCGAGGTGTGCGTGGCCGGGTACGCCGGGCTCGGCGCCGATCCGGAGGAGCTGCGGGCCCGGGTGAAGGGCGCGCTGGAGCCCGTGTGGAGCGGCGCCGCCCCGCGTACCGGTGCCGGTACGGGTCTGGAGGCGGCCGATGCGGACCGGACCCGCGAGGGCGAGTGGCTGCGGGTGGCCGGGCTGCTGGGCGCGGACGCTGCGGCGGTCTGCGCGTCCTGGCGTGCGGAGGCCGCGCGGCGATTGCGACGGGAGGCCGTCGCGGCGGTACGTACGGCGGCCGCCGCCCGTGCCTCCGCCGGTACCGCGGGCGTCCGTACGGCCACGGCACCGGCCGCCGGGCCGGACTTCAGGGTGATGCTGCACGCCGATCCGGCGCCGCACCGGCTCGGCGCGAACGCGGGCGTGGCCCCCGCCCAGGCGGTGGAGGACGCGGACGGCGTGGTGGTCCCGTGCGGGGGAGGAGCCGCCGAACGGGCCGAAGCGCTCGGCCCGTTCGCGGAGGCGGCCGAGGCGGCCGAGGCAGCCGGGGTGGCTGGCGCGGCCGGAGCGAGAGCCGCGGAGGAGTCAGGGCCCGGGGCAGGGCGCGTGCCCGGGCGCGAAGCGGGCGACGGATCCGGATCCGGGTCCGGGTCCGGGACCGGGACCGGGATCCGCGGGAGGTTCACCGTCGCCGCCAACTTCACCGTCGTCTCCGGCATGGGCGGCTCGCCGCACACCCTCGCCGCCGACGCCGCACACGCCCGCGACCTGGGCGCCGCCGAGCTGCGGCTCTACCATGCGGGCCTGGCCCCCGACGCCGACCTCGCGGCCGTCGGGCAGGCCCTGCGCGAACTGGCCTCGCCGCACACGGCCGGGTGACCCGTCGGCGCGTGTCACATCCGCGCGCCCCGCCCCGTCGTAGACGTGTCAGCCGGGGCACACGGTCCGGCAGGACGACGCGAACCAGGGACGAAGGAGCACCGGTCATGGCACGCATCTCGCTCGACCCGCCGCGCAGCGCCATGCTGCGCATCGCCGCGTGGTACTCCCGCCGCAAGTACGGCAAGGTCATGGACCCGCTGCGGGCCGCGGGGCACAACCCGAAGGTGCTGGGCGCCGTGAGCCTCTACGAGTCGCGCGTCGCGAAGTGGCGGGCCCTCGACCCCGGTCTGAAGCACATCGCCGAGCTGGTCACCGCCTCCCGCATCGGCTGCTCCTGGTGCGTGGACTTCGGATACTGGCTCGCCGACGACCTGGGCATGCCGATGGAGAAGATCCGTTACGTGCCTGCCTGGCGGGAGCACCGCGAGCGCTTCACCGAACTGGAGCTGCTCGTCATGGAGTTCGCCGAGGCGATGACGGAGACCGAGCCCGCCGTGACCGACGGGATGACGCGGGAGCTGATCGGCAGGCTGGGCGAACCGGCCTTCGTCGAGCTGACCGCGATCGTGGCCGTGGAGAACCACCGGTCCCGCATCAACGCCGCGCTGGGGCTGGTCGGTCAGGGCTTCTCCGACCAGTGCGCGGTGCGGCCCGTGGAGCCCGCGGGGAAGGGCGGCGCTTCCGGACCGGCGGACTCCTGACGGCTGGGGCTCGCGCGCCGGAACGCTGCGCCGCGGCTCAACTGCCCCCGGACACCGGCGTGTCCCAGCTCCACGCCTCCTCGGCGACGACCGCCGAGACGGGCAACGGCCCGTAGATGTGCGGGAATTCCTCGACGGCGCCGCCGTCCGGCGTCCCGCTGCCGCCGTCGTCGGCACAGGCGGCGGCAGGCTCCGGCGCCTCGTAACGGACGGGCACGGAGAGCCGTTCGCTGTCGATGACGAGCAGCACGAGCTCGGCCGGGTCCCAGCCGCCGTACAACATGCGTGCCACTGGCGGCAGTTGGTGGCGCTGCGAACAGTGGATGAAGCCGACCTCGGCCAGGGTGTGGCCGCGCGTGGACATCTCGTACGTGCCCGACTCGCGGGCCGCCTCCCAGAGGGACCGCTCCGTCAGGTGCAACAACTCAGCCATGCCGCCAAGTTACCCTCCGGCGGGCGCCGCTCACCCGTCGCCGGGGTGCCTCCGTCTCACAGCCGCCGCGTCGCCAGCGTCAGCCGGTCCCGTGCGTCGAAGAGCGCGTCCTTGATCGTCTGCTCGTGCGCCGGGGTGAGTCTGGCGACCGGCACCGAGCAGCTGATGGCGTCCCGCGCCGGCGTCCGGTAGGGGATGGCCACGCCGAAGCAGCGAAGTCCGAGCGTGTTCTCCTCGCGGTCGACGGCGTAGCCCTGCTCACGTACGAGCGCCAGCTCCTCGATCAGCGCCTCGCGGTCGGTGAGGGTGTTCTCGGTGAGCGAGGAGAGCGTCTCCGGGAGCATCTTGCGCACCTGCTCGTCGTCGTACGTGGCGAGCAGCGCCTTGCCCAGGGAGGTGGAGTGGGCGGGCAGCCGCCGCCCCACGCGCGTGAAGGGACGCAGATAGTGCTGCGACTGGCGGGTGGCGAGATAGACGACGTTCGTGCCGTCCAGCCGCGCCATGTGAATGGTCTCCGTGGTGTCGTCGGAGAGCCGGTCGAGGGTGGGCCGGGCCGCGGCCACCGCCTCGTCGCCGTCGATGTAGGAGGTCCCGACCAGCAGGGCGCGTACGCCGATCCCGTACCGTGTGCCCGTGGCGTCGGTCTCCACCCAGCCCAGATCGACAAGCGTGCGAAGCAGCATGTAGAGACTGGACTTGGGATAGCCGACGGCTTCCTGGACATCGGCGAGGGAGTGCATCCCCGGCCGTCCCGCGAAGAACTCCAGCAGCTCCACAGTGCGCACGGCCGACTTGACCTGCGATGCGCTCGTCTCGCCAGCTGACATCGTCCTTGACCCCTCTGTTGCGGCGCTCCTAGGCTCCCCGGCAGGTTCACTGACAGAGATGTTGTTCAGCATATCGAACGGCCTCTCTGCGGAGACAAGCACGCGGCAGGAGGAAATCACGGTGGCAGCAGCACCAGTGTGGAGCGTCGACCCCCGGACCGGAAACCGGCGTGAACAGGTCGGCACGGAGGCCACACCCGGCGACGTGGACGCGGCCGTACGGGCGGCGAACGCCGCCAGGGAGCCGCTCGCCGACCGCACCGTGCGCGCGGCCCTGCTCCGCGCGGCCGCCGCGCAGCTCGACGCGGCGAGCGAGGACATCCTCGCCGCGGCCGACGCGGAGACCGCGCTCGGGCGGCCCCGGCTCACCGGTGAACTGGCCCGTACGCAGGCGCAGTTGCGTGCCTTCGCCGACGAGATCGAGGACGGCGCGTACCTGGGCGTCACCATCAACCACAAGGACGCGGACGCGACGCCGCCCTGCCCCGACCTGCGCCGCTACAAGATCCCGCTCGGCGTCGTCGCCGTCTACGCGGCCTCCAACTTCCCGCTCGCCTTCTCCGTGCCGGGCGGCGACACCGCCAGCGCCCTCGCCGCGGGCTGCCCCGTGGTGGTCAAGGCGCACCCGGACCACCCGGCGACGTCCGAGCTGACGGGTGCGGCGCTGCGCCGTGCCGCGGCCGAAGTCGGGCTTCCCGAGGACGTGTTGAGCGTCGTGCACGGCTTCGAGGCCGGTGTCGAGCTCGTCAAGCACCCGCTGGTGGCCGCCGCGGGCTTCACCGGTTCCGTACGCGGCGGGCGCGCCCTCTTCGACGCCGCCGCGTCACGTCCCGCACCCATCCCCTTCCACGGCGAACTCGGCTCGCTCAACCCCGTCGTGGTCACGAGCGCGGCGGCGGCCGAGCGCGCCGAGCAGATCGGCGAGGGGCTGGCCGGGTCGATGACCATGGGCACCGGCCAGTTCTGCACCAAGCCGGGCTTCGTGCTCGTGCCGGAGGGCGAGTCGGGCGACCGGCTGCTGGAGGCGCTGCGGGAGGCCGTGAGCAAGTCCGCGCAGGGGCCGCTGCTGGACGGCGGCATGCGGGACGCCTTCCTCGCCGGTCTCGGCGCCCGTGCGGGACTCGACGGAGTGGAGGCGCCCGTGGCCGGCGGCCCGGGCGACGACGAGCACTCGGTGAGCGCCGGATTCCTCACCGTCGCCGCGGAGAGGCTCGGACAGCAGCAGTACGAGCTGCTGCTGGAGGAGTGCTTCGGCCCCGTCACGGTCATCGCGCGCTACCAGGACGACGACGAGGTCACCGCGGCCCTCTCCCGGCTGCCCGGCAACCTCACCGCGACCGTGCACCTCGGCGAGGCCGAGTCCGCGGGCGAGGGCGGCCGTGGCGCAAGGCTGCTGGCGGCGCTGACGCCGCTCGCCGGCCGCGTACTGGTCGACGGCTGGCCCACGGGCGTCGCCGTCGCACCCGCGCAGCACCACGGCGGCCCGTATCCGGCCACGACCTCCACGTCGACATCGGTGGGGGCGACGGCGATCGAGCGCTGGCTGCGGCCCGTCGCCTACCAGGACGCGCCCGAGGCGCTGCTGCCGCCGGAGCTGCACGATGCGAACCCGCTGGGGCTGCCGCGGCGTGTGGACGGACGCCGGGAGAACTGAACCACGCGCGTGTAAGTCGCCTCGTTCGGGCCGCTGCCGGGGCCGTTCCGGGACCTCGCTCCGGGACGCCGTTCCGGGACCCGAAGAAGCCCGGAACGGGCCCGAAGAGTGCGGAGAAAAGCCGAAAAGGGGGGAGACCGCAGCGCGCGGCCTCCCCCTCTTCAGCGTGTGCGGAGCGTGACGCCCCGCATCACCTCACGGGGTTGAATTCGCGCGCCCCGATGAAGTCGGGACGGCGGACCGGCGCGGCGAAGGGCTCCAGGGCCTCGTTCTCCACGCTGTTGAAGACGATGAAAACATTGCTCCGCGGATACGGAGTGATGTTGTCACCGCTCCCGTGCATGCAGTTGCAGTCGAACCAGGTCGCGGAGCCGGCATCGCCCGTGAAGAGCTTGATGCCGTGTGCGTCGGCGAACTTGGCCAGGGACTCGTCGGAGGGAGTCCCCGCGTCCTGCATCTGCAAGGACTTCTTGTAGTTGTCCTTCGGCGTCTCGCCCGCGCAGCCGAGGAAGGTCTTGTGTGACCCCGGCATGATCATCAGGCCGCCGTTGGTGTCGTAGTTCCGTGTCAGTGCGATCGAGACCGAGACGGTATGCATCTGCGGAAGACCGTCTTCCGCGTGCCAGGTCTCGAAGTCGGAGTGCCAGTAGAAGCCAGTGGCACCGAAGCCGGGCTTGACGTTGATCCTGGACTGGTGGACGTAGACGTCCGAGCCCAGGATCTGTCGAGCCCGGCCCACAACACGCGGGTCCCGCACCAGGCCGGCGAAGACCTCGCTGATCTTGTGCACCTCGAACACGGTCCGGATCTCGTCCGACTGGGGCTCGACGATCGAGCGCTCGTCGGCACGGATCTCCGGATCCGTGGTGAGCCGTTCCAGTTCCCTGCGGTACGTCTCGACCTCATCGGGGGTGATGAGCTGATCGACCGCGAGGAACCCGTCCCGCTCGTAGTCCGCCAGATCCGCGGCCGCGATGGGCCCCGGAGCACCCGCGCCGGACCACACGACGGGGTCCATGCGTGGGGTGGCCACCTCGGTGGCTCCCCGAGTCGGGTACAGGTCGGCGGTGCGCTCGGGTGCGGTGGTCATGGTGTTGCCTTCCTCTCCTCTCGTACGGCCCTGTTCGGTGGGCGAGCGGCCGAAGCCGCGGGCGGCGCCGGAGCCGCCGGACGAGCCTGAGCAGGCCGAGCCGTGACGGGCTCAGTCGTCAGGCATCGTCAGGCTCTGTGAGAAGCGGATAGACGCCGTTCTCGTCGTGATCTTCCCGGCCCGTTACGGGCGGATTGAAGACACAGATGCACCGGAAGTCGGTAATCGGGCGCATTGTGTGCTTCTCGTGCCCGTCGAGCAGATACATGGTGCCGGGGGTGATCAGATGCTTCTCACCGGTCTCATCGTTGGTGAGTTCGGACTCGCCCTCTACGCAGAGTACGGCTTCGATGTGGTTTGCGTACCACATGGAAGTCTTCGTCCCGGCGTACAGCACGGTCTCGTGCAGGGAGAAGCCCACACGCTCCTTCGCCAGCACGATCCGCTTGCTTTCCCAGGTGCCGGATGCGGATTTGATGTGACGGTCGGTGTTCTCGATGTCCTTGAAAGAACGAACAATCACGTTCTGACTGACCTTTCTCTATTCATTACGGGGTCGGCCCGCCCCGGTCGCAACCGGAGCGGGCCGTGAGCGGAGTCGGCTAGGCGGTTTCGCGCACCGCCCTCGCCAGCACACGCAGACCCTCGTCCAGTTCTTCCGGAGTGATCGTAAGCGCCGGAAGGAGCTTCACGACCTCACTCTGGGGACCGGAGGTCTCGATGAGCAGACCGAGTTCGAAGGCGCGCTTGGCGACGGCGTTCGCACGGGACTTGTCGTGGAACTCCAGGCCCCACACGAGCCCGCGGCCGCGGAAGTCGGCGACATCGTCCGCGTGTTCCTCGGAGATGGCGCGCAACACGTTCTCGACCTGCTCGCCGCGGGAGAGCGTCTGCTTCTCCATCTGGCTGTCGGTCCAGTACGTCTCGAACGCGGCGGTGGCGGTGACGAAGGCCGGATTGTTGCCGCGGAACGTGCCGTTGTGCTCGCCCGGCTCCCACACGTCCAGCTCGGGCTTGAACAGCGTGAGCGCGAGCGGCATCCCGTAACCGCCGATGGACTTGGACAGCGTGATGATGTCCGGCTTGATGCCCGCCTCTTCGAAGGAGAAGAAGGCGCCGGTGCGGCCGCAGCCCATCTGGATGTCGTCGAGGATGAGCAGCATGTCGTGCCGCTCGCACAGTTCGGACAGGGCGCGCAGCCACTCCGGGCGCGCGACGTTGATGCCGCCCTCGCCCTGCACGCTCTCGACGATCACGGCGGCGGGCTTGTTCAGGCCGGAGCCCTGGTCCTCCAGCAGCCGCTCGAACCAGACGAAGTCGTCGGTGGTGCCGCCCAGATAGTCGTCGAAGGGCATCGGCGTGCCGTGCACCAGCGGGATGCCGGCGCCGGCGCGCTTGAAGGCGTTGCCGGTGACGGCGAGCGAGCCGAGCGACATGCCGTGGAAGGCGTTGGTGAAGGAGACGATGGACTCGCGCTCCTTGACCTTGCGGGCCAGCTTCAGCGCGGCCTCAACGGCGTTGGTGCCCGTCGGGCCCGGGAACATCACCTTGTGGTTCATGCCGCGGGGCTTGAGGATCTTCTCCTGGAAGGTCTCCAGGAAGGCGCGCTTGGCGGTGGTGCTCATGTCGAGGCCGTGCACGACCCCGTCGCGCTCCAGGTAGTCCAGCAACGCCCGTTTCAGCACGGGGTTGTTGTGCCCGTAGTTGAGGGTCCCGGCTCCGGCGAAGAAGTCGAGGTACGTATGGCCGTCCTCGTCGTACATGTGGGAGCCCTGGGCCCGGTCGAAGATCGTGGGCCAGCCGCGGCAGTAGCTGCGGACTTCGGACTCGACGGTCTCGAAGACACTGAGGTCGGGCTGGATGATGGTCACGGCATGCTCCTGGGAGTGAGTCGCGTGCGAAGTTCGTGGGGGCTTCGGGGAGTCGGGGCGGTCTCTGGAAGTCGGTCACTGGTCGGGGTCTGGATTCTGCGGATCGGCCGCGGGGCCACGGCGTCGCGCACGGTCCGTGCCTCCGGGGCGCCGAACGGCGCCGAGAGCACGCGGGTTCAGCGCGCGGGCACCGGGGCGAGGCCGTCCGGGGACGCCACCGGGCCGATCCGGTACAGCACTTCGGGCTCGTGACCGCTCTCGGGGAACACCCCGGCATCGAAGAGCACCTCCTTCTCCGCCGCCGCCCCGTGACGCTCCGCGAAGGAGGTGAAGAGGCGGTTGGAGGGGGTGTTGTCCGGGGTGACGGTGGTCTCGATCCTGTCGGTCCCCAGCTCCCGTGCCGTACGGGCCGCGAGCCCGTCGAGCATCGCCGCCGCCAGTCCGCGGCCGCGTGCCGCCTCGTCGACTGCGACCTGCCAGACGACCAGGGTCCGCGGGCGTGCGGGGCGTACGTAGCCGGTTATGAAACCGACCGGCTCACCGCCCGCGTCACGCGCCACCACGGAGGTGGCGGCGAAGTCGCGGCACCACAGGAGGTAGCTGTAGGAGGAGTTGAGATCGAGCGTCCGGGAGTCGCGGGCGATGCGCCAGAGCGCCGCTCCGTCCTCCAGCCGTGGAGCGTCGAGTGTCAGCCCTTCCGGCATTTCCTGGAAATCTCTGTGGGCACGTGCATGGTCTGCTTGTGCGGCGGTCATGGGTATTAAATTTACCCAGCAGAATCTGAAAACGCACGGCGGGACGGGGTTACGCAAGAGGGGGGTCCTGTGTTATCGCGCGCAGGCGCGCACGTGAGCTCAGGGGCACCGTTTCGCCCTGGCATATCAGCACTTTCCGGGGCACAACGGGCGTCCTGTGGAGTCCGTCACATTGCCGTAACGACCTTGACCCGGAGGCGAATTACGCCACGATAACCGGTGAAAAACTAAGCGTTTAACGAAGCGGAAAGCGGGCAGAAGAATACGGGCAGCTACGCTCTTCATAGCCACGGGAAATGCATTCTCCCGTATCGGCTCCGATGTCGCATCTTTCCGCCGGGTATGCAATGCGGTCACCTTTTGGATCACCACCGTACTGGATCACCACTGTGCGTATGTGCCCGAAGCGCGGTGTCCTTGTCCGGCGGGTGCAGCCCGAGGCGGCAGGGCCCATAGGGTGCGGAGCATGAACGACCGCGGCGATCTCCAGATCCTCCACATCAAGGGGCACGTGCTTGCCGGGCCCGAGGACATACGGGACGAACTGTGGGTGGTGGACGGGCGCATCACCTATGAAAGGCCCACGGGCACTTCCTCACGGGCCGCCCGCGACATCGTCACCGCACGGGGCTGGGTGCTTCCGGGCATGGTCGACGCGCACTGCCACATCGGCCTCGACCAGCAGGGCCCCGTGGACGAGTCGACCAGCGAGAAGCAGGCACTGACCGAGCGGGAGGCCGGTGCGCTGCTGCTCCGCGACGCGGGCTCCCCGTCCGACACCCGGTGGATCGACGACCGCGAGGACCTGCCGCGCATCATCCGCGCCGGCCGGCACATCGCCCGTACGAAGCGCTACATCCGCAACTACGCGCACGAGATCGAGCCCGGCGACCTCGCCGCGTACGTGCGGCGCGAGGCGCGGCGCGGCGACGGCTGGGTGAAGCTCGTCGGCGACTGGATCGACCGCGGTGAGGGCGACCTCGCCTCATGCTGGCCCCGGTGGGCGCTGGACGAGGCCATCGCCGCTGCACACGAGGAAGGCGCCCGTGTCACCGCGCACTGCTTCGCCGAGGACTCCCTGCGCGACCTGGTCGAGGCCGGCATCGACTGCATCGAGCACGCCACGGGTCTCACCGAGGAGACCGTCCCGCTCTTCGCTGAGCGCGGCGTCGCCATCGTCCCGACCCTCGTGAACACGGCCACGTTCCCGCAGCTCGCGGAGGGCGGCGCCAAGTATCCGCGCTGGTCGGAGCACATGCTCCGGCTCCACGAGCGGCGCTACGAGACCGTGCGCGCCGCCTACGACGCGGGCATCCCCGTCTACACCGGCACCGACGCCGGGGGGTCGCTGGCGCACGGACTGGTCGCCGCCGAGGTCGCCGAACTGGTCACGGCCGGGATCCCGGCGGCCGAGGCGGTCTCCGCGGCGACGTGGGGCGCGCGCCGCTGGCTCGGGCGGCCGGGGCTGGAGGAGGGCGCCCCGGCGGACCTGCTGGTCTTCGACGCCGACCCGCGCGGGGACGTACGGGTGCTGGGGGACCCGCGGCATGTGGTGCTGCGGGGGCGGGCGGTGCGCTAGGCCGTGTCCGGCCGCTCGGTCCGATGTGGCGGGCGGCGATCGGCGCCGGGCAGAGGCGGGGCGGCGTCCGGCGGTCGGCGTCCGGCTGGGGCAGGGCGGTGCGCTGTGTACCGGGCGCCATCGGCCCGGAGGCCGGGGGCGGAGGAGGAAGGAGCGTCGTGCAGGAGATCGTCTCGTGGGACGCCCGCGAACTGTGGCGTGCCGTCGCGGACCGCCGTGTCTCGTGCGTCGAGGTCATGGAGGCGTACCTGGAGCACATCGGCAGGATCGGCCCGCACGTCAACGCAGTCGTCGGGCTCCAGGCACCGGAGACGTCGCTGCGGCTGGCCCGTGAGCGGGACGAGCAGCTGCGGCGCGGCGAACCGCCGGGGCCGCTGCACGGTTTCCCGCACGCCGTGAAGGACCTGACCGAGGCCGAGGGGCTGCCCTGGACGGAGGGCTCGCCGCTGTACCGGGACCGCGTCGGGAAGCAGGACGCGCTGCTCGTGAAGCGCGTCAAGGCCGCGGGCGCCGTGGTGATCGGCAAGACGAACACCCCTGAATTCGGGCTGGGTTCGCAGACGTACAACGAGGTGTGGGGCGCGGCGGGGAACGCCTACGATCCCTCCCGCACGGCGGGCGGCAGCAGCGGCGGCGCGGCGGCGGCGCTCGCCCTGCGGATGCTGCCGGTCGCGGACGGCAGCGACTACATGGGGTCGCTGCGCAACCCGGCCGCCTTCAACAACGTCTTCGGCATGCGTCCGAGCTGGGGTCTCGTGCCCTCGCCCGGGTTCACGGCGCAGCTGGGGACTGCGGGGCCGATGGCCCGTACGACGGCCGACCTGGCCCGGCTGCTGTCGGTCATGGCCGGACCGGACGGGAGCGCGCCGCTGGCGGCGGGGCAGGCACAGGGCGAGCGCTTCGCGGAGAGCCTCGAACGCCCGGAGGGCGCCTTCCGCGGCACCCGCATCGCGTGGACGGGGGACTGGGACGGGTATCTGGCCACGGAGCCGGGCGTGCTGGAGGTGTGCCGCTCGTCGTTCGCCGCGTTCGAGGCCCTGGGGTGCGAAGTCACCGACGCACGGCCGGACTTCGCGCCGGAGGAGATCTGGCGGACGTTTCTGACCTGGCGCTGGTGGGCGAACCTGGAGCGGCACGAGCTGTACGCGGATCCCGCGACGCGGGCGCGGATGAAGCCCGAGGCCGTGTGGGAGATCGAGTGCGGACTGCCGCTCGGCGCGCTCGACATCGCGGAGGCGGCGGTCGCACGTGACCGCTGGTACGAGGCGCTGCGGGGCTTCCTCGACGACTACGACTACGTGCTCGCCCCGGCCGCGCAGGTCTTCCCCTTCGACCGGGAGACGCACTGGCCGGAGCGGGTCGGCGGCCGGGAGATGGACACGTACCACCGCTGGATGGAGACGGTCGTGCCATGGACGCTGGCCGGGGTGCCGGCGATCGGGATGCCGGCGGGCTTCGGCCCGGAGGGGCTTCCCATGGGGGTCCAGCTGATCGGCAGGCACGGCGCCGACCTGGAGCTGCTGCGGCTGGCGCACGCCTACGAGCGGGAGACGGGCTGGGTGCGGCGGGTGCGGCCCGCGCTGCTGGAGCGGTCCTGAACCAGTCCTGAGCAGTGAGTCCTGAGCCCTGAGCCCTTTCCGCGCCTGTCCTGGCGGGCGGAGCCCGGCGGCGGCCCGGCTCGGTGAGCGGTGTGCGCGGTGTGAGTGGTGTGCGGCCGGTGGTGCGGCTCAGCCGCCGGCGGTCGTCCCGTCCGCGTCGCCCTTGCCGTCCTCGTCCGGATTCCACTCCAGGAGCCGGACCTTGGCGACCGTACGGACGTGGCGGCGCATGGCCGCGGCGGCGGCCTTCGGGTCGCCGCGCTCGACGGCGGCGAGGATGCGTGCGTGCTGGTCGAGCGAGCGGGTGGGGCGGCCGGGCTGGCGAAGCGACTCGTTGCGGCTCTCGGCGACCGACTCGGAGATCGAGCCCATGAACTCGGCGAGCAGCGTGCTGTGTCCGGCGGCCGTGACGGCGGCGTGGAACCGGCGGTCGCCGTCGACGCCGTGGCCGCCCGAGTGGATGTCGGACTCCATGGCGCGCAGAGCGGAGCGCATCTCCTCCAGGTCCTTCTCGCTGCGGCGCTCCGCGGCCAGTTCGGCGAGCTTGGTCTCCAGCGCCTCGCGTGCCTCCAGCACGTCGGGGAGGCGGCGCCGGCGGTCCACGAGGCTCTCGACCGGCTCCGCGTCGAGGGTGTCCCGCACCAGGTACGTGCCGCCGCCGTGCCGGGTCTCGACGAGTCCCTGCACCTCCAGCACGACCACGGCCTGTTTCACGGAGGAGCGGCTGACGCCGAGGCGCTGGGCCAGTTCGCGCTCGGGCGGAAGGCGGTCGCCCGCGCTCAGTTCGTGATCGACGGCGTACGCGCGGAGCCGGTCCAGCACCTGCTCGTACAGGCGCGGGCGGGCCATCGGTCGCAGCGCGTCGTCGGTCATCGCGGCCCCCTCAGCCCCCTCGGTTCACGGGCCAGGAGCCTAGCACCGCGGATCAATGGCCCAATGGGCTGGTGGACCGGCGGTCCGGTGGACCGTTGGCCGAGTGGCCGGACCAATTCTGTCCGAACCGTTGACACCGTCCTGGCCTGTGCGCACATTGGTCCAGCCACTCGGCCATTGCGCCATTGCCTTCCTGCGCATGGCGCCGCCTTCGATCCGGTGTCCGCCAAGACGGCGCCCAAGGACGGGAGCCCCATGTCTGCCGAACTCATATCGATCCTGGTGCTGGCGGTGATCTTCGTCGTCGCCACGACGCGTTCCGTCAACATCGGGGCTCTCGCCTTCGCCGCCGCCTTCGGCGTGGGCACGCTCGCCGCCGGATTCGACGCGGAGAAGGTCTTCTCGGGCTTCCCCGGCGACCTCTTCGTCGTACTCGTCGGGGTGACGTACTTCTTCTCCATCGCCCGCGCCAACGGCACCACCGACTGGCTCGTGCACGCCGGGATCAGGCTGGTAAGGGGCCGGGTCGTGCTCATCCCGTGGGTGATGTTCGCCGTCACCGGCGTGCTGACGGCCATCGGCGCGGTCAGCCCGGCGGCGGTCGCGATCATCGCCCCGGTCGCGATGGGCTTCGCCGCGCGTTACGGCATCCATCCCCTGCTCATGGGCGCGCTCGTCGTGCACGGCGCACAGGCGGGCGGCTTCTCGCCGATCAGCATCTACGGGACCACCGTCAACAGCATCGTGGCGAGGGAGGGCCTGCCCGGGAACGAGGTCGCCCTGTTCGCCGCGAGCCTCGTCGTCAACGTCCTCATCGCGGGAGCCGTGTTCGTCGCCTGCGGCGGCATGCGGCTGCGGGGCGCGAGGGAGTGGGACGGAGACGCCGGGAACGGAGTCGCCGGGGAGTGGCCCGGCGGTGCGGGGGCCGGCGGTGCGGTGCCGTCCGGTCCGGGTTCCGCGTCCGGCCCCGGCCCCGGTTCCGGTTCCGCGACGGGCCCGGGCTCCGGCGGAACGGCGGCGGCCACGCGCACCCGCGAGAGCACCGCAGTCACAGGGACCGCCTCCGGTTACGGGCCGGGTGCGGAGCCCGGCACCGTACGGCTCAACCCGGCACGCGCCGCCACGCTCACCGGCCTCGTCCTGCTCGTGGTGGCCGTGCTCGGCTTCGAACTCGACGCGGGTCTGACCGCCATCGCCCTGGCCGTGGTGCTCGCCGTGATCTGGCCCGCCGACAGCAAGGAGGCCGTCAACGGCATCGCGTGGCCGACGGTCCTGCTGGTCTGCGGAATGCTCACCTACGTAACGGTCCTGGAGGAGATGGGCACCATCGAGTGGGCCGGCGAAGGCGTCGCCGCCATCGGGGTGCCGCTGGTCGCCGCGCTGCTGTTCTGCTACATCGGCGGTTTCGTCTCGGCCTTCGCCTCCTCCACCGGGATCATCGGCGCCCTCATACCGCTCGTCGTGCCGTTCCTGGAGAAGGGCGAGATCGGAGCGGTGGGGATGGTGGCCGCGCTGTCGGTCTCGGCCACGGTCGTCGACGTCAGCCCGTTCTCCACCAACGGAGCGCTCGTCCTCGCCAGCGCCGAGGAGAGCGGCCGTGACCGGCTGTTCCGCCAACTGATGATCTACGGAGGCGTGGTGACGGCCGCGGTGCCGGCGCTGGTATGGCTGGCCATGGTCGTACCCGGGTTCGGGTGACCGGCGGACGGGCACCGGGACCGTGACGGGCGGTCCACCAGGCCCGGTCCCGGGCGCTCGTCCGCCCTCCCGCCGCGGCGGCTCGGCCCCGGCGGACCGACCGGCCGACCCGGCCGACCGGCTCACCGTCCCGACCGTCCGGCCGAACCGTCCCGCCCGCGAAGCGCCCGCCGCATCCGCCGTCGAGCGACCGAGCGACCGAACAAGCAAGACTGCGAGGAGAGTCCCGTGCCCACCCTGTTTCCGGCGCTGACCGCCCCGACCGCGAAGCCCGCACTGCGATTCGGCGACGAGTCGCTCACCTACGCCGAACTCGCCGACGTGGCGGGGGCGCTCGCCGCGGAGCTGCCCCCCGGCCGCAGGGTCGCCGTCTGGGCCACGCCCACCATGGAGACCTGCGTGGCGGTGGTGGCCGCGCTGTTCGCCGGAGCACCCGTCGTGCCGCTCAACCCGAAGACCGGGGAGCGCGAACTCGCCCACATCGTGGGGGACAGCGAGCCCGCGCTCGTACTCGCGGGGCACGACGTGGAACTGCCGGGCGCGCTCGACGCGCTGCCCCGTACCGGCATCGACACGGCCCCGCCGCCTGCCACGGTGCCGCTGCCCGCCGACGCGGACGACGAGGCACCCGCGGTGATCGTCTACACCTCGGGCACCACCGGCTCGCCCAAGGGCGCCGTGCTGCCGCGCCGCGCGCTGACCGCCACCCTCGACGCCCTCCAGGACGCCTGGCAGTGGACGGAGGACGACGTCCTCGTGCACGGGCTGCCGCTCTTCCATGTGCACGGGCTGATCCTCGGCATCCTCGGTCCGCTGCGCCGCGGCGGCACCGTGCGGCACCTCGGCCGCTTCTCCACCGACGGCGTGCGCCGCGCCCTTGAGGGCGACGGCACGATGCTCTTCGGCGTACCGACGATGTACCACCGCATCGCCGAAGAGGTGGGCGAGGACGGGCAGTTGGCGAAGGCCCTGTCCGGGGCCCGGCTGCTGGTCTCGGGCTCGGCGGCGCTCCCCGTGCACGACCACGAGCGGATCGCCGCCGCCACCGGGCAGCGGATCGTCGAGCGTTACGGCATGACCGAGACGCTGATGAACACCAGCGTGCGGGCCGACGGCGAGCGCCGCCCCGGCGCCGTGGGCCTGCCGCTGGAGGGAGTCGAGCTGCGGCTCGTCGACGACGACGGGCGGACCGTGGAGGCGTGGGACGGGGAGACGGTGGGGGAGATCCAGGTCCGCGGGCGCAACCTGTTCACCGAGTACCTCAACCGGCCCGACGCGACCGCGGAGGCCTTCGACGGCGGCTGGTTCCGCACGGGCGACGTCGCCGCGCGCGACTCCGACGGCTATGTACGGATCGTGGGCCGCAAGGCAACGGACATCATCAAGAGCGGCGGATACAAGATCGGGGCGGGCGAGATCGAGAACGCGCTGCTCGAACACCCCGACGTGGCCGAGGCCGCGGTGACCGGGGAGAGCGACGACGATCTCGGCGAACGCATCGTCGCCTGGGTCGTCCCCGGCGCCCGCACCCCCGGCGAGCAGGAGCTCGCCGACCACGTCGCGGGACAGCTCTCTCCGCACAAGCGGCCGCGCGTGGTGCGCTTCCGCGAGTCGCTGCCGCGCAACGACATGGGCAAGCTGATGAAGCGTGCGCTCCATGAGTGACCGTCACGGCGTGGACCGCGGGCGCGGAGCCCGCGGGCGCGGAGCCCGCGAGGGCGGCGAGGCCCGTCCCCGCGGGGACGGCGGACCGGGCGGCACGGTCGGATCGGGCGCTTCGGGTGGCACGGGTGGCACGGGTGGCACGGGCGGCACGGCGCGGGCCGCGGTGCGCGAAGTCGCAAGCGGCTTCAGGGAGTTCGAGCCGCCCGCGGTCCCGGACGCGGCCGTGCCCGGCGGTCACGGCGGTGCACCGGACGGCCCGCTGGGCTGGCGCGGCTACGATGCGGCGCGCGAGCGCGCGCGGGAGCGCACCGGCGAGAGCGAGTCGGTGGTCTGCGGCACGGCACTGATCGGCGGCCGTACGGGGAACGGCGGTCCTACTGAGGACGGGGGCCGTACGGGGAACGGAGGCGGTACGGATGCGGGGCGTGCCGAGGGGACCGAAGTCGTGCTGCTCTCCTTCGAGTTCGGCTATCTGGGCGGATCGCTCGGCGCCCGCACGGGCGACCGGATCGCCGCCGCGTACGAGTACGCCCGTACGCACCGGATGCCGCTGGTCTCGCTGATCGCGACGGGCGGCAGCCGCATGCAGGAGGGCATGGTCGCGCTGAGCCAACTTCAGCGCGTGGCACGGGAGTCGGCGCTGGCACGCCGCGCCGGGGTGCCGCAGATCGCGGTGCTGCGCGATCCGGCGACCGGCGGCGGCTGGGCCACGCTCGGTGCGGGCGCCGACGTCGTACTGGCGCTGCCGGGCGCCCAGGTCGCCTTCGCCGGTTCCCGGGTGCGGCCCGCCGACGCGGACACGGCGGCGTACACGGCCGAGGGGCAGTACGCCGCCGGGCACATCGACCGGATCGTCGAGCCGTACGAGCTGGGCGCGGTGCTGGAGCGCTGGCTCATTCTGCTCACGGGCGGTGGCCGGGTGCGGAGCCATGGGAACGGCACGGGCGAGAACGGCACGGAGGCGACCGCGGAGGCCGCTGCGGGCCCGTCTTCCGCCGCGGGTACGGGCCCGGACGGCGCCGGCGCCGCGATCGCCGACGTCAGCCCGGCGCCCGTGCCCCGGGCCCTGCCGGTCCCCGCGCCGTCCGCGCCCTCCGCTCGGGACGACGCCCCGCAGCCCGTGCCGTCCAGTGGACAGGAGGCGGTGGCACGCGCCCGTACCGCCGAACGGCCGCGCGCCGCCGCCTACTTGGACGACTACTTCGACTGGCGCGAGGACGTGCGCGGCGACCGCTGCGGAGGCGTCGACCCGGGAATGCTCTGTGGCTTCGGGCGCCGCGACGGCCGTACGGTCGCCTACGCCGCGCAGAACGGCACCGCCAACCAGCCCGCCGGTTTCCGCACGGCGGCGCGGCTCATCCGTACCGCGGACCGGCTCGGCATCCCCGTCCTCACCCTCATCGACACCCCGGGTGCGGCCAATGACGCCGAGGCCGAGAGCGCCGGAGCCGGGCCGTCGATCGCGGAGGCGTTCGCCGCCGTCGCGGAGGCGGCCGTGCCGGTCACGTCGCTGCTGATCGGGGAGGGCGGCTCGGGCGGTGCGCTCGCGCTCGCCGCGCCCGGCAGGCTGTGGGTCACCCCGGACAGCTACTTCTCGGTGATCGCACCGGAGTTGGCCGCCGCCATTCTCAAGCGTCCCCCTGAGGAGGCCGCCGCGACGGCCGACGAACTGATGCTGCGCCCGCAGGACGTGGTGCGGCTTGGCGTCGCACGGGGGATCGTGGGCGTACGGAGCAGCGAGAACGGGGCGTCGCGGAGCGACGCCGCCTGAGCGGGTGCCCTGAGCGGGTGCTCTGAGGCGTGTACGTTGCCCGGCGGGCCGCCGACGAAGCCCTCCCTGCGCCGGTCCGGGCGCACGACGCCCCACGCGGGTGCGTTGCCTCCGTCCTCGCCGTCCCGCTCGCCGCCGTCGCGCTCGCCGTCGTTCCTGCCGCCGCCTTCCCCGGCGCCCCCGCTCCTGCCGCTGCCGGAGTCCGGTGTGGCGGCGGTGCGGTGGAACTCGTGGCCCCGTACCCGTACCCGCACTCCGGCGGGTGCCGGTGCCGGTGCCGGTGCGCTGTCGCCGACGGCGACCGCCTCGCGGTAGCCGAGTGTGAGCCGGGGTTGTGAGCGCGGGTCTTGAGGCAGGAACGTGAGGCCGGGCTGTGAGCGCGGGCCTTGAGCCGGGAACGTGAACCCGGGTTGTGAGCCGTGACCGTGAGGCCGGGCTGTGAGCGGGGGCCCTGGGCCGGGAACGTGAACCCGGGTTGTGAGCGCGGGTCCTGAGTCGGGAACCCCAACCCAGGCTGTGAACCGGGGCTCTGCGCGCAGGTCCTGAGCCGGGCCTTGGGCCGGGAACGTGAGCCGGGAACGTGGGCCCGGGCCGTAGACGGTGACCCGTGGACAGCCCGAACGGGCTCCCCGCATACGGGTGTTCGGTACGCACTCGCCCGCCCCGCCCCGCCCCCGGGGGGCCGGGCAACTCCCGCTCCGTTCAGGGTCGTTCGGCGAGCAGTTCGCCGATGGCTGCGGCCAGCCGGTCCGTGCACTCCTCGTCCCGTACCGCGATGCGCAGCCACTGCGGTCCGAGCCCGGGGAAGGTGTCCCCCCGGCGTACCGCGAAGCCCAGCGACCGCAGCCCCTCGCGGAGCGCGGCCGCGCGCGGGTGCCGTACGAGGACGAACGGTGCCCGCGGAACCCCGTGCACGGAGAGCCCGGCCGGTGCGAACTCGCCCAGCCGCGCCAGGAGATGGTCCCGGTCGCGGGCGACGGCGTGCGCCGCGTCCTCGGCCTCCGCGAGCGCCCGCGGCTCGCAGCACGCTTCCGCCGCCGTCAGCGCGGGCGCCGAGACCGGCCAGAGCGGCTGCTGCCGCCCGAGGGCGGCGATCGTGGCGGCGTCGGAGAGCACGTAGCCGATGCGCAGCCCCGCCAGGCCCCAAGTCTTGGTGAGGCTGCGGAGCACCAGGACACGGCCCGGAAGCGGGAGCCGCGGCCCTGAGCCCCGGCCGTCGGCAGGCTGAGCGAACAGCGGCGCCAGCGACTCCCGTTCGCCGGGCACGGCGTCGATGAACGCCTCGTCGACGACGAGCGTGCGTCCCTCGCGTGCGAGCCGCGCGAGCGTCCGCGCCGGGTGCAGCACCGATGTCGGGTTGGTCGGGTTGCCCACGACGACGAGGTCCGCGTCCGCGGGGACGGTCGCCGGGTCGAGCCGGAAGCCGTCGTCCGCGGCGAGCAGCACCCGCTCCACGTCGTGCCCGGCGTCCCGCAGCGCCGCCTCGGGCTCGGTGAACTGCGGGTGCACCACGACGGGACGGCTCGCGTCCAGCGCCCGCGCCAGCAGCACGAACGCCTCGGCCGCGCCCGCCGTGAGCAGCACCTGCTCCTCGTCGAGACCGTGCCGCGCGGCCACGGCCCGGCGGGCGGCGCGGCCGTCCGGGTAGGCGGCCAGCCGGTCGAGGGACGCGGCGATGCGGGCCTTGAGCCAGGAAGGGGGAGTGCCCGTACGCACGTTGACCGCGAGGTCCGTCAACTCCCGCCCGTCACCGCGGACTTCGGCGTCGCCGTGGTGCCGCAGGGCGGTGTCGCCCCGGCTCGCCCCGTCGCCGTTCCGCGCGCCCGCGGTCTCAACGGCCATGTCCGTGCGGGTACTCGGGCGGGTGTTCGGGCCTGCACCCGTGCCCTTACCGGTACTCGCGCGGGTCCCCGGGCTCGCGCCCGTCCCCGTACCAGCGCCCGCGTTCGCGGCTGTGCCCACGCCTGATTCGTCGCCGGAGCCGATGCCCGGGCCTCTGCCCCCGCCGCCGTTCGTTCCCGTATTCCCGGCCGTGTCCGTACGTCCGTGAGGGGACTCGTCCGCCCGGGTGCCGCCCCCGGCCGGGTGCCGCCCGTCGTCACCGGCTGAACTCCCGGCGTGGAGAGGGACGTTGGGCCCGTCGGCGCCGGTGCGCCGTGTGCCGCGGGTCATGACCGCCTCCCGCGGCCCGGCGGGCGGCCGCGTGCCACGGCGACCGTGACCGGTGCCGGAGTGCCGTCGAGCGGCGCCGGCTTGGACTTGGGGACGACCAGCCTGCCGTCCTCGCCGGCGGCGGTGAGGGCCGCGGCCTCGGCGACGGACGGCGTGCCGACGGCCGTCTGCGGGGCGCCGGACGGGTTCGGTACGTCGACCGCGGCGAGCACGTCCGCCGCGTAGGTGCGCAGCGGCAGGTCCAGCCGGTCGGCGGCCGCGAGCAGCCCGGGCTCGCCCGCCTTGGCGTCGACCGTCGCCAGCGCCGTCACGGAACGCAGCGACAGCCCCGCCCCGGCGAGCGTCCGCTCGATCAAGGCGATCACCTCGTCGCCGCCGACTCCCCGCCCGGCGCCGATGCCGACCGCCAGCGACGGAGGACGGGGCGCTGCGGCTTTCTCCGGAGCGGCGGCTTCTCGGCTCCCGTCTGCTTCCCGGTTCCGCTCCCTGCCCCGCACCTCGGCTCCGCCCCCGACTCCCTTACCGGGGACGCCGGTTGCCGGGGGATGGCCGGTGCCCGCGCCCGCTCCGCTCAGCCCCCGCACGCCCTGCACCTCTGGACGAACCGGTGGGCCAGCACGGGAGCGGAGGCCCAGTGCACATGCAGATAGGAGGCGTGTACGTTGCCCGACGGGCCGCCGACGAAGCCCTCCCTGCGCCGGTCCGGGCGCACGACGCCCCACGCGGGTGCGTCGCCGCCGTCGCCCTCGCCGCCGTCCCTGCCGCCGCCTTC
The DNA here is from genome assembly GCF_012726265.1 of Streptomyces sp. HNM0575. Classification (GTDB taxonomy): domain Bacteria; phylum Actinomycetota; class Actinomycetes; order Streptomycetales; family Streptomycetaceae; genus Streptomyces. Next base: position 387,521 of record NZ_JAASAG010000007.1, read on the forward strand.
CCCGGCGCCCCTGCTCCTGCCGCCGCCGAAGTCCGGTGTGACGGCGGTGCGGTGGAACTCGTGGCCCCGTACCCGTACTCCGGCCGGTGCCAGTGCGCTGTCGCCGACGGCGACCGCCTCGCGGTAGCCGAGTGTGAGCCGTTCCGTCATGCGTGCCGTGGCGCCGAGCACCCCGCACATCTCCTCGCCGTCCAGTTCACGGGCGAGATACAGCATTCCCGCGCACTCGGCCGCCACCGGGCCGCCGGCGAGGGCGAGTTCGCGTACGGCGAGGCGGAGCGGCTTGTTCGCCGACAGCTCCGGCCCGTAGACCTCGGGGAAGCCGCCGCCGATGACGAGACCGCTCGTGCCCTCCGGCAGGGCCTCGTCGTGCAGGGGATCGAAGGTGACGGTCTCCGCGCCCGCGGCGTGCAGCAGTTCGGTGTGCTCCGCGTAGGAGAAGGTGAAGGCGGGCCCGCCCGCGACGGCGATACGCGGCCGCTCACGCCGCGTACGCCGTGCACGCCGCTCGGGCCCGTGGTCGCCGCCGCAAGCCGTACCCGTGAAGCCCCCGCCGTCGTCCTCCCCGCGGCGCGCACCGTGCATCCCGCCTGCCGCCTCGTGCACCTCAACCGCCGGGTCCCAGGGCGTCACGGGCAGCGGGGGAGCGCTCCGCGCGAGTGCGAGCAGCGCCTCCATGTCGCAGCCCGCGCGTACGTGGGCGGCCAGCGCAGCCACCGACTCCACGGCCTCGGCGCGGCGTTCGGCCGCGGGCACCAGACCGAGATGCCGGGACGGGGTGTCCGAGACCGCGTCGCGGCGCAGCGCGCCGAGCACCGGTACCCCCGCGCCGTCCATCGCCTCCCGCAGCAGCGCCTCGTGCCGGTCCGAGGCGACCTTGTTGAGCACCACGCCCGCCAGCCGCACCTCCGGGTCCCAGGACGCGAAGCCGTGCACGAGCGCCGCGACCGAACGCGACTGCGACGCGGCGTCCACCACCAGCACCACCGGCGCTTCGAGCAGCTTCGCCACCTGTGCGGTCGACGCCAGCTCGCCTGCGCCGGAGGCACCGTCGAACAGGCCCATCACGCCCTCGACGACGGCGAGTTGGGTGCCCGCTGCGGCATGCGCGAAGAGCGGCGCCACCAGCTCGGGACCGCACATGTACGCGTCGAGATTGCGCCCGGCACGCCCGGTGGCCAGGGCGTGATAGCCCGGGTCGATGTAGTCGGGGCCGGTCTTGTGCGGCGACACGGTCAGGCCCGCCTCGGTGAAGGCGGCCATCAGCCCGGTCGCCACCGTCGTCTTGCCGCTGCCGGAGGCCGGCGCCGCAACGACGAGGCGCGGAGGGTTCACACAGCGCTCGCTCACGCACTCACCACTCGATGCCCCGCTGGCCCTTCTGGCCCGTGTCCATGGGGTGCTTCACCTTGGACATCTCGGTGACCAGATCGGCCGCGCCGGTCAGCTTCTCCGGAGCGTTGCGCCCCGTGACGACCACGTGCTGGCTGCCGGGACGATCCCGCATCACCGCCACGACCTCGTCCACGTCGACCCAGCCCCAGTGCATCGGATACGCGAACTCGTCGAGCACGTAAAGGCGGTAGGTCTCGGCGGCCAGGTCGCGCTTGACCTGCTCCCAGCCCTCGCGGGCCGCCTCCTCGCTGCTCATCTCGCCGTCGCGCTGGATCCACGACCAGCCCTCGCCCATCTTGTGCCAGTCGACGGTGCCGCCCTCGCCGCTGTCGCCCAGCACCCGCAGCGCACGCTCCTCGCCGACCTTCCACTTGGCCGACTTCACGAACTGGAACACCCCGACCGGCCACCCCTGGTTCCATGCCCGCAGCGCGAGCCCGAAGGCCGCCGTCGACTTGCCCTTGCCGGTGCCGGTGTGCACGGCGAGCAGCGGCCTGTTGCGGCGCTGCCGTGTGGTGAGCCCGTCGTCGGGCACGGAGTTCGGCTGTCCCTTCGGCATTACGCGGCCCTCCGGCTCTGCGGTTCGGTGTGCGGTGAACCATGCTGCGGGTCCCGCGGGTCCCGCGGCGGTACGGGGTTTCCGGCCGCCGGCACGGGTGTTCCCGCGGGTGCGCCCGCCGGTGTCCGCGCCGGTGTGCCTGCCGTTGCCGCCGCCGGTGTCCCCAACGATGCTCCCGCCGGTTTCGCGGTGCCCGCCGGCGCGGCAGCCGTACGGGTGCCGGTGGCGTCCCGTACGAGATCCGTGACCGCCTCGGCACGCAGCTCCTCCAACGTGACCGCGCTGCCGCCCAGTTCGGCGGCGAGTTCGCCCGCGAGCCCCAGCCGTACCGGCCCTGACTCGCAGTCGAGCACCACCGACGCCGTGCCGTCGGCGGCCAGCAGGCGCGCCGCGCGCCGGGAGCGTTCCACCGGCTCGGAGCCGCCCGTGGCCCGCCCGTCGGTGACGGTGACGACCAGCGGACGGCGCGAAGGATCCCGCATGCGCTCCAGGCGCAGCACGTCATGTGCCTTGAGCAGTCCCGCCGCCAGGGGCGTACGGCCCCCGGTCGGCAGCGACTCCAGCCGCGCCGCCGCGGCCTCGACGGACGACGTCGGCGGCAGGGCGACCGCCGCCTCCGTGCCGCGGAAGGTGACCATGCCGACCTTGTCGCGCCGCTGGTAGGCGTCGAGCAGCAGTGACAGCACGGCGCCCTTCACCGCGCTCATCCGCTGTCGCGCCGCCATCGAACCGGAGGCGTCGACCACGAACAGCACGAGATTGCCCTCGCGTCCCTCGCGTACGACCTCGCGCAGATCGTCCCGGCGCAGCACCAGGCCGCGGCCGTCGCGGCCGCGCACACGCTGGTGCGGCGCCGCCGCCTGCACCGTGGCCGCAACGTGCAGCCGGCCCAGCGTGCCGTGCGGTCTGCGGGCACCGGTGGTGCGGCCGTGCGCGGTACGGGCGCGGGAGCGGTTGCCCGCGGCGCCCTCACCGAGGCCGGGGACGCGGAGGGTGCGGGCGCGGAAGGGTTCGGAGGCGGACGCGGCGGGCTTCTCCGGGCCCGGCGCCCCTCCTGCCGGGCGGCCCTCGTCGTTCTCGTCGCGCTCATCCCGCTCGCCCTGGGAGGAGGCGGAGGAGGGCGCGGGCGCCGGCTCCTCCTGCGGGCCGTCCGGCTGCTCGTCCTGGGCCTGTTCGCGCTGCGGGGGCAGGGACGTCTCGTCCCGCCGGCCGTCCTCGGGGGGACCGTCCTGCGGGGAAGGGCCGTCCCCGTCGTCCGGGCCGCCGGGGTCGTCCGGGCCGGGGTCCGGGTCGTCGTCGCCGTCCCCTCCGCCCTCGTCGTCGCCCGCGTGCTGCTGGAGCGTCTCGTCGAGCTTGTCCTCGTCCAGCCCCGGAGCGTCGAACGGATTGCGCCTGCGCCGGTGCGGCAGCGCCAGCAGGGCGGCCTGCCGGACGTCCTCGGCCGTCACGTCGGTGCGGCCCGCCCAGGCGGCGAGCGCCGTCGCGGTACGGGCCATCACCAGGTCCGCGCGCATGCCGTCCACCTCGAACGCCGCGCACGTCGCCGCGATCTGCCGCAGCGCCCGGTCCCCGAGCCGCACCCGCGGCAGCAACTCCCGTGCGTCCGCGATGCGTTGCCGCAGCTCCTGTTCCTCGTCGGCCCAACTCGCCGCGAACGCCGCCGGATCGGCGTCGTACGCGAGGCGACGGCGCACCACGTCCACCCGCTCGTCCGTCTCGCGGGACGCCGTCACCTCCACCGTCAGCCCGAAGCGGTCCAGCAACTGCGGCCGCAGCTCGCCCTCTTCGGGGTTCATCGTGCCGACGAGCTGGAACCTCGCGGCATGCCGTACGGAGACACCCTCGCGTTCCACGTACGACGAGCCCATGGCGGCGGCGTCCAGCAGCAGGTCGACGAGGTGGTCGTGGAGGAGGTTGACCTCGTCGACGTAGAGCACGCCGCGGTGCGCGTCGGCGAGCAGGCCCGGCTCGAAGGCCTTCACCCCCTCCGACAGGGCCCGTTCGATGTCGAGTGCGCCGACGAGACGGTCCTCCGACGCGCCCACCGGCAGCTCCACGAGCCGCGCGGCGCGCATCTCTCCCCCTGCGCCTTGCGCCCCCGCCCCCGCGCCCGGTTCATGCGGTCCGTCCGGGCACTCCGGGTCCGGCGCCGCCGGATCGCACGAGAACCGGCAGCCGGGCACGACCTCCAGCCGCGGCAGCAGCGCCGAAAGCGCGCGCACGGCCGTGCTCTTGGCGGTGCCCTTCTCACCGCGGACGAGTACGCCGCCGATGGCGGGGTTCACGGAGTTCAGCAGCAGCCCGAGCTGCATGTCCCGCATTCCGACGAGCGCCGTGAACGGGTACGGGGTGCTCATGCCCTCTTCCCTCCCTGGGACGGACCTTGCGGCGGACCGGATGGCAGACCGGGTGGCGGATCTGATCGCGGTCCTGGTTGCGGTTCCGATTGCGGACGGTGTCGTGGGTCTCGTGGCGGACGGGACAGCGGATCAGCGCTCATACAGGGCTCGTTCAGCGCTCATGAGACGGCCGTCCCCGCGTGCCGTGCCGGCGGCGCACCCGGTGCGACGAACGGCAGGCCCGCCGGCGGTCCCTTCTCGATCAGCCGCAACAGCGCGTCCGTATCGGCGTGTTCTTCGATGAGGTCTCCCAGACGGTCCAGTTGCTCCTCGCGCAGCGCCGCGAAACCCGTGTCCGGCGCCGGCACGAACCCGCCGCGCCCCGCCTCCGCGGCCACCGTACGCAGCAGGGCCCGGCGGAAGCCGTCGCTCTCCAGGGCCCCGTGCCAGTGCGTGCCCCGTACGGAACCGACGCGGCAGCCGTCCAGGGCCGCACCGTCCGCGTCGCTGAACACCGGCTCGCCGCCCATGACTTCGGCGACGCCGTGATGGATCTCGTAGCCCTCCGCGTGCTCGCCGAGCCCGTGCCCCGAGGGACGGGCGAGCGTCTTGCCGTGCGCGAACCGCACCCGCACGGGCAGCAGACCCAGCCCCTCGACGGTGCCCGCGCGCGACTCGACCTCGTCCTCGATCCGCTCGCCCAGCATCTGGAAGCCGCCGCAGATGCCGAGCACGGGCCGTCCCTCCGCCGCGCGCCGTGCCACCGCGTCCGCGAGACCGCGCTCACGCAGCCACGCCAGCGCCCGCACGGTGCCACGGGTGCCGGGCAGCACCACCAGGTCCGCGTCGGCCAGTTCCTCGGGACGGTCGGTGAAGCGGACGACGACGCCGGGCTCCGCGGCGAGCGCGTCGACGTCGGTGAAGTTCGACATCAGCGGCAGCGGGACGACCGCGACGCGCAGCAGGTCCGTCCCGTGCGGCGATGCGGTCGAGGACTCGCTGCCGGTGCCGGTGCCTGTGCCTGTGCCTGTGCCGGCACCGTCCCGTGGCCCCCGTCCGCCGAAGGCGCGGGAAGAGAGATTCAGCCCGTCCTCCTCGTCGATGCCCAGCCCGTGCCGGAAGGGCAGCACGCCCAGCACCGGCCGTCCCGTCAGGCCGTGCAGCATCTCCAGACCGGGCTCCAGCAGTGCCACGTCCCCGCGGAACTTGTTGACCAAGTAGCCCGCGAGCAGCGCCTGGTCGCGCTCCGCCAGCAGCGCCGTCGTACCGAAGAACGAGGCGAAGACGCCGCCGCGGTCGATGTCGCCCACGACCACCACGGGCAGCCCCGCGGCCCCGGCCAGGCCCATGTTGACGATGTCGGTGCGCCGCAGATTGATCTCGGCGGGGCTGCCCGCGCCCTCGCAGATCACCGCGTCGTGGCTGCGCCGCAGCTCCTCGAGGCAGCCGGCGACCGTGTCCAGCAACTGCTCCTGCCTGCCGTCGTGGTAGCCGCCGGCGCTCATCTCCCCGACGGGCCTGCCCAGCAGCACCACCTGGCTGGTGCGGTCGCTGCCGGGCTTCAGCAGCACCGGGTTCATCAGCGCGGTCGGCTCGGTGCGCGCGGCTGCGGCCTGCATGGCCTGCGCCCGGCCGATCTCGGCGCCCTCCCGCGTCACATACGAATTCAGCGACATGTTCTGCGCCTTGAACGGCGCGACCTTCAGGCCCTTGCGCGCCAGCCAGCGGCAGATCCCCGCCGTCACCACGCTCTTGCCCGCGTCGGACGTCGTACCCGCGACGAGAAGCCCGCCGCCGAGCCCCTCCGTGCGGCCCCGGCCCCGCCTCACGGGCGGCCCCGCGTCCCCGCTCACGCCTTCCCCGCTCACGCTTTCTCCCCCTCCGGCTCTCTTACCGGCTCTCCCACGGGCTCTCCCACCGGCGCGCGCCTGATCCGCAGCGCCCCGGCGGCCGAGGTGATCAGCAGCGCCAGCAGGCCGACGCGCCGCGAGAGCCGCACCGCTTCCACGATGTCGTCCGTACGCACGGCGCGCCCACGGGAGTTGAGCACGGGCCGGTGCTCGGTGCGGCCCGCGTAGCTGAGGGTGCCGCCGAGCCGCACGCCGAGCGCGCCCGCGAACGCGGCTTCCACGGGGCCCGCGTTGGGGCTCGGATGGCTCCGGGCGTCCGCGCGCCAGGTCCGCAGCGCTCCGCGCGGCGAGGGCCCGGCCAGCGCGGCGAGCACCGCGGTCAGGCGCGCACCGGGCCAGCCCGCGGCGTCGTCCAGACGGGCCGCGGCCCAGCCGAAGCGCAGATGGCGCGGGGAGCGGTGCCCGAACATCGCGTCGAGCGTGTTGACCGCGCGGAAGGCCGCCATGCCCGGAGCACCGGCGGCGGCGCCCCACACGAGGGCTCCCACGACGGCGTCCGAGGTGTTCTCCGCGACCGACTCCACCACGGCTCGTGCGATGGCGTCCGCGTCGAGTGCCTCCGGGTCACGCCCGCACAGGTTCGGCAACAGCCGCCGCGCGCCCGCCACATCGTCCGTCTCCAGCGCCGCGGCGACCGCCAGCGCCTCCTCGCGGAGCCCGGTGCCGCCCAGCACGGTCCACGTCACCGCGGCGTCGAAGAGCGTGGCGCCGCGTGCGCCGGCGAGGGCGCGCACCGTACGACCGAGCGCGGTCACGGCCGCGGCGGCACCGCCTGCGCACAGCGCGGTGTGCAGCGCGCCCGCGGCACGGTGGTCCCGCCACAGGGCGCCCTCGGCAGCCGCGGCGGCCCCGCCGAAGACGGCCACCGGGTGCCCGCGCCGCGGGTCGCCGAGCAGCAGGTCCCCGAGGTGACCGAGGGCCGCGGCGCACACGTAGGCCCGATCAGCCCGCATCGTCAGCGAGCCGTCGGCCGGGCCGTCGCGTGAACCCTCGTGTGAACCGTTGCGTACGGGGAAGCGGGAGCCCCTGGCCGGGCGGGGGCGTGAGCCGTTACGTGTGCCGTCGGCCGGGCCGGAGCGGACACAGGTGTCGGAGAGGCTGGCAAGCCACGCATGACGGAGTCCTCACTCAGGGTCCTCGCCCTGGTTCGACGTGCCGGCGGCGAGAGTCTCCTGGCTCCCGGATCGCTGCGTCCCCCGGCCTTCCAGCCCTCGAACAGGCGGGCCGTGACCTTCGGTTGGGGGTGCGCTCCCCGGTGACAGTGGCGGGACCGCGCCGGATTCGCACCGGCTTCCTCTCCTGCCGCCGTTGGGCATCCGGCAGTCCACCACGTACCGACAAGACCGTCAACTCGCCGCTGACCTGCGACGGGAGAGTGTGAGCAGATACACGGCGGGCGCACCGGGACCCGCGACCGCGGACGGACACGGCGCATGAAACCGGCGCATGGAAGGGGGATGCAAAGGTGCGCATGAGATGCGCATGAGAAAGGGTACGGAGCGTGCTGCTCCGTACCCCTGCGCGGATGCCGGACGGGTGAACTGTCGACTGCCCGCCGGCGCCCGGTGGTTGAGGTTGCCTCCGGCCGTGGGTTCAGGGCGCGGTGATGATGTAGATCCCGTAGGCCACGGCCGCCGCGCACAGCGCGAAGCAGACGTACGCGCCGGTGCGGCGGGCGAGCACGGGCGTGCCGCCGCCGCCCTGCGAGCCGTCCGCCTTGCCCGCGGAGGTGCCCAGAATGCCGAGCGTGAACACGCCCACCAGGCCGACCGAGGCCACGAGGCTGACGCCGAAGACCTGGCCCAGTGCTGCCCAGTCGATGTCCATAGCAGTTCCTTGTCTGTTCGCTTCGTCCAGCGGGTCGGTCGTGCGGGTCCGTCGTGCGATTTGGTCGTGCGATGTGGTCGTGCGGAATCCCGGTGGGGGGGCGGGCCCCCGGTGGTCCAACTGCCGTGCGTACGGCGGCCGTTGGACCGGGACCGGTGAACGGGCTACGCCTCCGCGTGCTGCGCCGCCGCCGGTATGCCCTCCGGTACGCCCTCGGCGGTGCCCTGCGGCCTGCCGTCGGCGCTCCCGTTGGGGCCCCCGGCCCCGCCCCCGCTCGCGTTCCCGTTCCCGTTGCCGCTCGCCGTGCTCGCCGTGTTCGCCGTGCTCCCCGCCTTGCCGTGCACCGCTGCCGCGGCGGGCGGCGGAGCGACCGTGCGCAGCGCCGCGGTGACCACTCCGGTCGGCTCGGGCTGCGAAGACCCGGGCAGCGCCGCGTCGTTGACGTTGGTGTGGTCGACCGGCTGACGGCGCGCGAGCATCCAGATCCCGAGGCCTATGGCCAGCGCGAGCACCGCGACAGAGCCGACGCCCCAGTCGCCCTGCCGGGCCAGCAGTGCCGCGCCCCCGGAGACGATTCCCGCGGCCGGAAGGGTCAGGCCCCAGCCCGCGACCATGCGGCCCGCCGTCGACCAGCGCACGATGCCGCCCTTGCGGCCGAGTCCGGAGCCCATGACGGCGCCGGAGCACACGTGCGTCGTGGAGAGCGAGAAGCCGATGTGGGAGGAGGCGAGGATCGTGACCGCGGCGGACGTCTGCGCGGCGAAGCCCTGCGGCGGCTTGATGTCGGTGATGCCGTTGCCCATGGTGCGGATGATCCGCCAGCCGCCCAGGTACGTGCCCAGCGCGATGGCCGCGCCCGCCGAGATGATCACCCAGGTCGGCGGGTCCGCCTGAGGGGCGATCACACCGCCGGTGATCAGGGCGAGGGTGATGACGCCCATGGTCTTCTGCGCGTCGTTCGTACCGTGCGCCAGCGAGACCAGCGCGGCGGACGTGATCTGCCCCGCCCGGTAGCCCCTGGCCGTCTGCTGCTCGTCGGCGTTACGGGCCGCCCGGTAGGTCAGCCGCGTCGCGAAGAGCGTGGCGAGTCCGGCGACGAGGGGCGCGGCGACGGCGGGAATGAGCACCTTCATCACGACGGTGTCGCCGTTGACGGCGCCGATTCCGGCGGAGGCCACGGTCGCTCCCAGCAGGCCGCCCATCAGCGCGTGCGAGGAGCTGGAGGGAAGTCCCGCGAGCCAGGTCAGCAGGTTCCAGATGATCGCTCCGACCAGCCCGGCGAAGATGACTTCAGGCCGGATGCCGGAGCTTTCGTCGATGATTCCCGAAGAGATGGTCTTGGCGACCTCGATGGAGAGGAAGGCCCCGACGAGGTTGAGGACCGCCGACATCGCCACCGCCGTCTTGGGCTTCAGCGCCCCGGTGGAGATGGTGGTGGCCATGGCGTTGGCTGTGTCGTGGAAGCCGTTCGTAAAGTCGAACACCAAGGCCGTGACGATCACGATCCCGATGAGAAGCGTGATGTGTTCCATTCACCCAGGCACAATCCGCTCGATGTTTGATGTCCAGATGAACGTAGGGACGGTGAGTGAACGGGAGATGAACTGCGGCGGGCTTGTGAGTGTCGCTCACGGAGGCCTGTTGTGAGCGGCGTCACACTCCCGTCCCACCTGCATCTTCGCCCTCCCTCGCAGTCTTGTTGCAACTCCGTGCGGGGTGTTCGGAGACGCCCCGCACGGCCGGAGAAGACCGTCGGACCCTGGAGGACGAGTGGAACGGGCAGATTGCGCGGAGCCGGTTGACCCCGCGATGAACCACGAGGTTGACCGGGGGGAAATCCTGGGCGCATGGAGGGAGTTGACGGCGACCGCCCGGCGGACGACCGCCGAGAGGCTCGTCGTCGGCACCTCGGGCAACGTCTCCGTACGGGTCGCGGACACCGTACTGGTGACGCCCAGCGGCGTCCCCTACGACCGGCTCGGCGACGAAGACCTGTGCGCCGTCGACCTGGAGGGCAGGCGCACCGCCGGCAGTCTGTCGCCGACGAGCGAACTCCCCATGCATCTCGCCGTATACCGGCACACCGGCGCCCGCGCGGTGGTGCACACGCACGCCGTCCACGCCACCGCGGTCTCCGCTCTCGTCGGCGAACTCCCCGCGATCCACTACATGACGGCCGCGCTCGGCGGCCCCGTCCGCGTCGCCCCGTACGCCACATACGGCACCGACGAGCTCGCCCGTCACATGCTCGCCGCACTCGACGGCCGCAACGCCTGCCTGCTCCAGAACCACGGCACGATGGCCTACGGGGACGACCTCGCCCAGGCCTACGAACGCACCGCCCAGTTGGAGTGGATGTGCCGCGTCTGGCTCGCCGCCTCCTCCGTGCCGGGGCGCACCCCCTCGCTGATCCCGGACGCCGAACTCGCCCGTGTCGAGGAGAAGTTGAAGGGGTACGGGCAGGCGCCGCCGCCGGAGTGAGCGCCGGGCGCGGGGACGCATGTGGCCGGGGCCGCGCGTTCGCGGTGGGCGCGGCGCACGGCGCGTGGCAGCGGCGGTGCGTGCGTTCGCGGGCGGAGGGCGTGCGCACTCGGTCACGGCGCCGATCGCGAACCGAGCAGCGTCCCACGGACCGTCGCCGCGCGGCCGTCCGTATGCCCATGCACCGGCCGCGGCGGCCGAGTTCACCCCGGCGGCACCTCCTACTGGCCCCCTGGCCGCTCCGTCACCGACACTGGCCGAATGTGTCTGCGTACCGCGGCCCTCGCCGCCACCTCCGTGACGTTCGCCGGTGCCGCGGCCCTCGCAGCAGGGCGGTACGCCGCCGACGCGGCGCTCCGCCCCGCACGCCCCGGCACCTCCCCGGGACGGGCGCAGCTGCCCGCGGGTTTCGGCGGGCCTCCGCTGACCGTGCACACCGTCGGCGACGGGCACGTCTCGCTCACCCGCTCCCTGACCGCGCAGCTTCCGGGCGTCTACGGGCTCGTCGGACGTGACTGCCACGCCGTCGTGGGCCCCGTACTGGACGGCGAGCCCGCCAAGGCGCCCGCCGACACCGTCGTACGCCGGCTGGAACGGGTCGACCGCGGTGAACTCAAGCCCGGCAGCAGGGTCTGGCTGACGCCGCAGATCTACGCCGACGATGCAGGCGGGCCCGCGGACGCCTCGGACGGCACCGGGGGAACCGGGGGAGCCGGGGGAGCCGGGGGAGCCGGCACCGGAGGAGAGACCGGCACAGGGGACGACGGCCTTCCGCTCCGTACCGCGGTCCAGGTGCCCGGCGATCTGGGCCCGCTGCCCGGCTGGTTCGTCCCCGGCACGCGTGACACCTGGGTCGTCACGCTGCACGGCCTCGGTGCCACCCCCGCACAGGCGCTGCCCCTGCTTCCCTTCTACGCCGGGCTCGGTCTGCCGGTGCTCGGCCTCGCCTACCGCGGCGACGCCGGTGCGCCGCCACCGCCCGACGGCGTGCGGCACCTCGGCGGCACCGAGTGGCGGGACGTCGAGGCGGCTGTCCGCTACGCCGTGGAGAGCGGTGCCCGCCAGGTCGTGCTGCACGGCTGGTCCAGCGGGGCGTCGATGGCGCTGAGCGCGGCGGAGCGGCTGAGCAGCCGCCGCACGGGCGCCGACGCCGGTACCGAGGCCCGTACCGATGGCGACACCGACGCTCATACCGGTGCCCGTGCCGACGACGGAGACGGCACGCACGACGGCACCCCCGACGGCACTCCAGATCCGGCCGCCGTCGGCAGGATCGCCGGTCTCGTGCTCGACTCGCCCGTACTGGACTGGTGGGCCGCGGTGCGCGCGCTGGCCGCCGCCCGGCACACCCCGCGGGCGCTGCTGCCCCTGGCCGTACGGGCGGCACAGGGGCGCGCACATGTGCAGGAGCCGGAGCGGATGCGGCAGCTCGTGGACCCGGCGGCGCTGGACGTGCCGGTGCTGGTGCTGCACGGACCGGACGACACCGTCGCCTCCTGGCAGCGCTCCAGGGAACTGGCCGAGGCCGGCGGGGTGTCGGTGGATCTGCACGTCGTTCCCAGCGCACCGCACGCGGCCATGTGGAACGCCGACCCCGAGGCGTATGAGGACCGGGTGCGCCGCTTCCTCACGCCTCTGATGTGACGGCCCTGATGTGACGGCCCTGATGTGACGGCTCGCGAACCCTGATCCGGACACCGCCCGGCAAGCGCTCGGCAGACCGGATGGAAGCGCTGCCATCGACACCTGCCGGCAGCCGCGACGCCGACCCGATTCGGCGTCTCAAATGCCCGTCGCTGCCCGGAATTCCACCCCGCCCAGGGAAGTGGATTCGTTAATTCCGCACCCCCGTTTGGGATTTGCGCCGCAGACCGTGAAGACTGCTCCTGTGACGCCGTCCCGTACCCCGCGAGACAACCCGCTCCGCCTCGTCCCCACGCGGCCGATCGCCGCGGCCCGGCGCACCGTGACCGCCCGTCGCGCGCGCCCGTCCCCGCCGCCCCCCGAGGGGCTGCCGCCGCGCGAGCAGCTCGCCCGGCAGGCCAGGGCCGCGCTCGCCGACGCCGTCGTGCTGGCGCGCTGGGCCGAGCGCCACGAGGCCCTGCCCGGCAGCGGCCCGGAGCGCGAGCGGGCGGCGGCCGCCCTGCGGATGCCCGCCGAGCAGGTACGCACCCACTGGGACCGCGCACGCCTCGCGGGCCTCATCGAGCTGCACGGCGGCACCGCACGCCCGGGCTGGCGGCTGCGAGCGTGGGAGCGCGACGACAGCGCCGTGCTGCGCGGCTGGATGGCCCTCTTCGACGCGTGGTCGCTCGCCTATCCGGCGCCGACCCCGGCGGACCCTGCGCTCGTGGCCGAAGTCGTCGAGGCAGCACCGCAGTTGCTGTCCGTGATGCATCTGACCGCCGGCCCCGTCACCTTCCCCGCGCTGCACGACCTGCTCGCCCAGCGGGTGGCCGAGCTGCGCGCCGAGCGCGACTCCGCCGACGAGGTCCCCGCCGCGGAAGGCGGCACCGACACCGCTGCCGCGAGCCCGAGTCGCCCCGAGCAGTCGGAGCAGGCCGAGCAGGTGCTTCTGCCGGGCCTGCTCGACTGGGCGCTCGACGGCTTCGCCGCCGTGGGCGCCCTGACCCGCTGCACCGACGAGGGGTCCCTTCGCCCGGCCGGCGCCGTGGCGGAGGCGGCGCCGACGGCGGCGGACGGCACGGCCCTGCGGGAGGGCTCCGCGGTGCTCACCCCCCTCGGCAACTGGGCGGTGTGGACGAAGCTCGAGCAGATCTGCGTCGCGGCCCAGAGCCCCGCCGGGAACATCGAGCAGTCCGCCCAGGACATGCTCCGCGGCTGCGCACGGCTCACCCCCGGCCCGGCACGCGACGAGTACCGCGCCTGGATCGCCGCCCGCTCCAACGGCACCGCGATCACCGAACTCCTCGCCGCCGCCCGCGGCGAGGACGCCCTCATCCGCGGGCTCGCCTTCGAAGCGCTGCGCGTCGTCGGCGCCCCCGCCGAACCGGCCGTAAGGGAAGCGGCCGAGGAGCCGCATCTGCGCCCGTACGCACTGCTCTGGCTCGCCGAGCTCGACGGAGTCGACCCCGAGGACCTCGCGGGCGGAGCGCCGGGCGTGCTCAGCAGGCAGGAGGCGACCTGGCTCTGGGTGGACACCGCGGCGGCGGTCACCGACCACGGTGAACAGCGGCTTCTGGTCGACCACTTGGAGACCGCCGTACAGGGCACAGTCCCCAAGCTGCTGGAGGAGGTGCGCGCCGTCGGCCACCCGCGCACGGTCCAGGTGCTGGTGGCCCTCGCGGCCGCGCACCCGGACCCGGCCCTCGCCAAGGCCGTGCGCCGCGCGGCGTTCCAGGTCCACACGGGCGGTGTCTGACCGCCCGCCGCAGCGACGCCCGCAGCCCGCGCCGCTGGGACGCCCGCAGCCCGGAGGCCCGTGAAGCCGAGGGCCGCCGCCCGGAGCCGGGCCGGGAAAAGCATTTGTGGCGCGCCGCTAGACTGGCCGCATGGCTGCTCATCCGATGCATTAGCGACGTACGTACGCGCCAGTCCCCGTCCGTACGTACGACCTGACCCTGCCTGGAGTAGTCCGTGATCACCGTCTCCGGCCTCGAGCTGCGCGCCGGCGCCCGCATCCTCATCGAGTCCGCGACCTTCCGCATCGCCAAGGGCGACCGCATCGGCCTCGTCGGCCGCAACGGAGCGGGCAAGACCACCCTCACCAAGTGCCTCGCCGGCGAGGCCACCCCCGCCGCGGGCACCGTCAGCCGCGGCGGCGAGGTCGGCTATCTCCCGCAGGACCCGCGCACGGGCGACCTCGACGTCGTCGCCCGCGACCGCATCCTCTCCGCCCGCGGCCTCGACGTCGTCATGCGCAAGATGCGCGAGAACGAGGACCGCATCGCGCACGGCCAGGGAGCCACCCGCGAGCGGGCGTTGAAGAAGTACGAGCGGCTGGAGACCGAGTTCCTCACCAAGGGCGGGTACGCCGCGGAGGCGGAGGCCGCCACCATCGCCGCCAGCCTCGGCCTGCCCGACCGGGTCATGGGCCAGCCCCTGCACACTCTCTCCGGCGGCCAGCGCCGCCGCGTCGAGCTGGCCCGCATCCTCTTCTCGGACGCCGACACCCTCCTGCTCGACGAGCCGACCAACCACCTCGACGCCGACTCCGTCGTCTGGCTGCGGGACTTCCTCAAGACCTACCGCGGCGGCCTCGTCGTCATCTCCCACGACCTGGCCCTGATCGAGACCGTCGTCAACCGGGTCTTCTACCTCGACGCCAACCGCTCCGCCATCGACGTCTACAACATGGGCTGGAAGCAGTACGTCGTCCAGCGCGAGGACGACGAGAAGCGCCGCAAGCGCGAGCGCGCCAACGCCGAGAAGAAGGCCGCCGCCCTCAACTCACAGGCCGACAAGATGCGGGCCAAGGCCACGAAGGCGGTCGCCGCCAAGAACATGGCGCGGCGCGCCGAGAAGCTGCTGTCGGGCCTGGAGGACGAGCGGCAGTCCGACAAGGTCGCCAAGCTGCGCTTCCCCGACCCGGCGCCCTGCGGCAGGACGCCGCTGATGGCCGAGGACCTCTCCAAGTCCTATGGCTCGCTTGAGATCTTCACCGGCGTCGACCTCGCCGTCGACAAGGGCTCCCGCGTCGTCATCCTGGGCCTCAACGGCGCGGGCAAGACCACGCTGCTGCGCCTGCTCGGGGGAATCGAGGACCCCGACACCGGCAAGGTCGTCCCGGGCCACGGCCTCAAGCTTGGCTACTACGCACAGGAGCACGAGACCCTCGACCCGGACCGCACGGTGCTGGAGAACATGCGCTCGGCATCACCCGACATGGACCTCGTGGACATCCGCAAGACGCTGGGCTCGTTCCTCTTCTCCGGCGACGACGTGGACAAGCCGGCCCGCGTCCTGTCCGGCGGCGAGAAGACACGTCTCGCGCTCGCGACCCTCGTCGTCTCGTCGGCCAACGTGCTGCTCCTCGACGAGCCCACCAACAACCTCGACCCGGCCAGCCGTGAGGAGATCCTCGGGGCGCTGCACACCTTCACCGGCGCCGTCGTGCTGGTCACCCACGACGAGGGCGCCGTCGAGGCGCTGGAGCCGGAGCGCATCATCATGCTCCCGGACGGCGTCGAGGACCTGTGGAACGACGAGTACGCCGATCTCGTCGCCCTCGCCTGACGACCGCTGCCCGACCGGCAGTTGACCGGTGCCCGGCCCTCGCCGGGCCGGTGTCCGCCGGTGCCTGACCGGCCGGCGCCGCTGCGCGGTCCCCGCCGACGCCTCCCGCCCCTTCTTGATCAATCTCTGCTGGATCATTCGGCCGACGCTTGATCCTTCATATGAGTGAGGGCGGCTCGTACCCCCGGCGTGGCCGCCCTCGGGGATCACGAACCTGTGGCAGTCGTCCGGGATGCGGGCTCCGTGACGAAGATCTCCCTCCCTGACCTGGAATTTCGCCGATGCCCGGCCGGGGACCGGGTAAATCCGGCCACCTAAATCACGGGTTCCGGCGGCCACGGGCCGTAGTCCGGCGGTCACGGCACTTCCACGGACCTTGCCGAATGGGTGGCCAGAAGCAGGGGGAGGGGTGATCATGAGAGTCACAAAGCGCACTTCCCATGAGGAGGCACGGGTGGCCGAGACTCTGAAGAAGGGCAGCCGGGTTACCGGCACCGCGCGCGAAAAGCTCGCGGCAGACCTCAAGAAGAAGTACGACGGCGGCGCGAGCATCCGGGCGCTGGCCGAAGAGACAGGTCGTTCCTACGGTTTCGTGCACCGGATGCTCAGCGAGTCCGGTGTGGCCCTGAGGGGTCGAGGCGGCGCGACACGAGGCAAGAAGTCGGCCTCTGCCTGACGGGCCTCGGTCTGACAGGGCTTCCAGGCATCCCTCCCGGTGGTTACTCTTCGGTTACTTAGCCGCTGAGTAGCCACCGGAGGATGTCGATGACCCTGCTGGACAAGGACGGCGTGCGTCTCGCCGTGGACGGCGCCGTGGCCACGGTCACGCTGTGCAACCCGGCCAAGCGCAACGTCCAGTCGCCGGCGCTGTGGCGGGCACTGGCGGAGGCCGGGCGCTCCCTGCCCGGTGATGTGCGGGTCGTGGTGCTGCGCGCCGAGGGCAAGTCCTTCTCGGCGGGCCTGGACCGGCAGGCGTTCACGCCCGAGGGGATCGACGGCGAGTTGTCGTTCGTCGATCTCGCGCGCGCCTCCGACGAGACCGTCGACGAGACGGTCGCCGGCTTCCAGGAGGCGTTCACCTGGTGGCGCCGTCCCGACGTGATCAGCATCGCCGCCGTGCAGGGCCATGCCATCGGTGCGGGCTTCCAGCTGGCGCTCGCAGCGGATGTACGGGTGTGCGCCGACGACGTCCAGTTCGCCATGAAGGAGACCAGCCTCGGGCTCGTTCCGGATCTGACCGGCACACATCCGCTGGTGGGTCTTCTCGGGTACTCCCGTGCGCTGGAGATCTGCGCGACCGGCCGCTTCGTGCACGCGTCGGAGGCGGAGCGCACCGGCCTCGCCAACCTCGTGGTCGCTGCGGCGGAGCTGGACGGTGCCGTCGCCGATCTCTCGGCCGCGCTGCTGGAGGCCCCGCGCGATGCGCTCATCGAGACGAAGGCGCTGCTCCAGGGGGCGCCGGGGCGTACGTACGACGAGCAGCGCGCCGCCGAGCGTGCCGCGCAGACGCGGCGGCTGCGCGATCTCGTGGGGGCCGGCGACTGAGTCCGGCAGGAGTCCGGCAGAAGGCGGGCCGGGCGGTACGGATCTGAACGAGCGCGGTCCGCTTCCGTAGGCGGTGGCGGTGCGCCGGCCGTCACCGGCCCGCGGAGTCGATCGCCCCGACCAGCACGGCGACGGTCACCGGCGCACCCGGCTCCTCCGCGTCCCACGCGGCCGCCTTCCCGGCCGCGTGCCGTACCGCCCGCGCCACGTCCAGGGCCCTGGAACCCTCGGCGACCGCGAGCTGGATCCGGAGATGTCTGCCCGTCGTCCGGCCGTTCCCGTCCGTGGTGCCCGTGACGCTCACGGCGTCGGCGGGCAGACCGCCGTGCGCCGATCCCAGCACGGGGGCGAGCCGCGTCACTCCCGGTACGGAGATCACCGCCTGTGCGGTGGCGGTGCCCCGGGGGTCGTCCGCGGGCGCGGGCGGATGCTCGGCCGGGGGGCCGCCGGGGCGGCGGCGCTCTGAGTACGCGCGGTGCCATGGACCGTCAGGGGCGGCCGAGGCGCCGCCTCTGGTGCCTCCGGAGAAGGCACGGTGGCCGTCGCGCCCACGACCGTCCTGCCCGTGGCCGTCGTGTCCGTTCCCGCCCTCCAGCAGATCGGTGACCCGCAGGTCCGCGGACACCACCCGCAGCCCCAGCTCCCGGTCCGCGGACCTCAGCAGAGCGCCACGCAGCAGCTCCGCCATCGTCGTCAGCGGCGCGTGCGGAGCCGAGGCGAACTCGGCGTCGATGTGCAGCGGACCGGGAGGCAGCGCCGACGGCGGCGGAGGTACGGCGGGGGCCCCGGCGCCGTCCGGATCCGCGAGACAGAGCCGCAGGCCCGAGAGGCGCACGTCCGGCAGCGACTCCGATACGGCTCTGCGCAGCACCGCCACCGCCGCGCTCTCCACGAGCCACGCTCCGTCCGCCGCGTCCCCGAGGGGCAGCAGCCGGCCGAGCCCGAGCTGCTGCCGTACCGCCCGTGACAGCCCTTCGGCATCCATCGAGCCACGCTCCGTCCTCTTGCGAATCGGTCCGGGGGCCCTGCGCGGCGAAAGGCGGCGGGCGGCGGGCGACGGCGCCATGCACCCGGACGGGCCGAGAACCCAGGTTTACCCGGCCGATCGCGTACGTACGAGGCGAATCGGTGCGAGCAGCCCTAATGTGGCACAAGAGCGGTGATTCCGGACCGCTTCCTTCTCGGAAAGGGGCGAAGGCCATGGCGGACACCAAGACCGGCAACCGTTTCGAGACCCCCGGACAGGGGTCGCGCATTGCCTCACGCGACGGAGCAGGGGAGTCCAGGCGGCCCAAGGAGGACGCCGGCAGCCGCGGACGTACCACCATCTCCGACGGCGTCGTGGAGAAGATCGCGGGCCTCGCGGCACGCGACGTGCCCGGCGTGCATGCGCTGGGCAGCGGCATGGCCCGCACGTTCGGGGCGATGCGCGACCGCGTGCCCGGCGGCGGCAGGTCCCCTGCGCGGGGCGTGAGCGCGGAAGTCGGCGACATCCAGACGGCGCTCGATCTGGAGATCGTGGTCGAGTACGGGGTCGCCATCGCCGACCTCGCCCGTTCCGTACGGGAGAACGTCGTCTCCGCCGTCGAGAGGATGGCGGGCCTGGAGGTCGTCGAGGTCAACATCGCGGTCAGCGACGTCAAGCTGCCCGACGAGCAGGAGGAAGAAGGAGAGGAGTCGGGCGGCGGCCGCGGCAGAGTGCAGTAGCGGCGGCACACCACCCCGGCACAGATGCGTACTGAGCGAAGGGGCTCACGATGACGATGGCCGTGATCGGCTTGATCGCAGGGATGGCGCTGGGCTTCGCCGGATATTTCGGCGGGTTCGGCGCCTTCCTGCTCGTGGCGGCGCTGGGCGGGTTCGGCTTCGTCGTGGGCCGCTTCCTCGACGGTGACCTGCGAGCGGAGGACTTCTTCCGTATCCGTGACGAGAGCCGCCGCAGATGACGGTGACCGGGCCCGGGACGGGGCCGGTCCGGTGACCGGAGAACGGGGCGAGGCGGAGCCGGCAGCGGCGGCCGGCGAAGCGGAATCCGCCGCGGGTTCCGGCGCCGCGGAGCCCGCTACCGCGGAACCCGCTACCGCGGAACCCGCTACTGCCGAACGCGAGGGAGCGCAGACGGAACTCGGCGAGACCACCGTGTTCGAACGCGTCGTGGCCAAGGTCGCGGTGCAGGCCGCGCGTGAGGCACTGCGCTCCGGGTCAGCGGCCCGCAAGGTGCCGTCGGGGCCCGCTCATTGGCCCCGTGCATCCGCGAAGCTGCGGAACGGGACGGCCCGGGTCCGCGTGCTCGTGGAGCTGGGCTACCCTTCCGACATCGGCGCGCAGTGTGCTGCGGTGCGTCGACAAGTCGCTTCGCGGGTAAAGCAATTGGCCGGCATCGATGTGCCGGAGGTGGCCGTGGGCGTGGAGCGGCTCCACTCAGAGCAGCTGGACGGCGAGAGGTCCGGGAGGGTCCGGTGAGCGACGAGCGCACCCAGCGGCTGCCCACGCTGGAGAAGGAACCGGCGCCGCACACGGCCCGGGAGGCGACCGCGGCAGACCTGGAACAGACGACGTCCGCGGCCGGCTACGGTCCGGCCGACCGGCCCGAACAGACGGGCCGCACGGGGCGGTTCTGGTCCGTACGGCGCCTGCCGGCGGGCATCGTGGCCCTGCTCGCCCTCGCCGCTGCGGGATTGCTCCTCTACGACCTGGTGTCGGTACGGGCGGGCAACTCCGCCATGGCCTGGCGCCGCACCCTCGCCGACGAGATGGCCACGACCCCCGTGGACGACCCCAAGGTCCTCGCCTCCGCCTGCGTCGTCGCACTGCTCGGCGTGTGGCTGATCACCCTGGCCGTCACGCCCGGCCGCCGCGGGCTGCTGCCGATGCGTGAAACGGCAGGTGCGCGGGCGGGGTTGGAGCGTACGGCCGCCGCGCTCGTGCTGCGTGACCGCGCCATGCAGGTGTCCGGAGTGCAGTCGGTGCGCGTCGCCGTGGGACGGCGCAAGGTCAGGGCGCGTGCGCGGGCCGGCTTCAGGGACCTGCACGACGTACGCGGAGATCTCGACTCGACCCTCGGCGACGGCATCCGGCAACTCGGCCTGGCGCGACAGCCGGGCCTGTCCGTACACGTCGAGCGCCCGAAGAGGAGGTGAGCGGGATGGACGGAGCCCTGCGGAGCGTCAACCGCGTACTGCTGGCACTCGCCGGCCTGCTGCTGCTCGCTCTCGGACTCGCGGCGCTCGTCGGCGGGTTCGACCTGCCGCGGCACTGGAACTTCGACATGCCCTCGGGCTGGCCCTGGGCCAGGGCGGACGACGTGCTGCTGTCCGGCACCGACCGGACCAAGTGGCGCGACGACAGCTGGTGGTGGCCCGCGGTCTTCGCCGGGCTGGGCCTGCTGGTGATCCTCATGCTGTGGTGGCTGCTCGCGCAGCTGCGCAGGCGCAGGCTCGGTGAGGTGCTGGTCGAAAGCGGCGACGGGGAGGGCGCGTTGCTGCGCGGCCGGGCGCTGTCCAACGTGCTGGAGGCCGAGGCGGCGTCCCTGCCCGGGGTCGACAAGGCCGCGGTACGGCTGACCGGTCGGCGCACCGCACCGCGTGCCTCGGTCGAGCTGATGCTGTCGGCACGTGCGGAGCCGGGCCCTGTGCTCGGACGCGTCTCCGGCGAAGCGCTGGAGAACGCACGGTCGTCCGCGTCGCTGGACGCGCTGCCCGCGGAGGTGCGGCTGCGCACGGTCAGGCACCGCCCGGAGCGCGTGATCTGACGGCGCGTACGGTCTGACGCTGCGTACGGTCTGACGGCACGTGCGGCGAGGCCGTCCGCCAAGGTCCGTCGGGCGGGGGCCGGTTGACCTGGTCCTCTTGGGGCCCGACTGAGGTCGCGTGCGCGACGCGGTGCCCGTCCGGCGTGGAGCTTTCCGATCGCCGCGGGCCGCCGCCCGGTGCCGTCTGCCGCCGGTCCTCCGGGAGCGGTCAGAAACCCCGCCTGGCACCGCCGTCGACGGGCAGCATCACGCCCGTCAGATACGACGCCGCCGGTGACAGCACGAACGCTGCCGTACGCCCGAACTCCTCCGGGGTCCCGTAGCGGCGCAGCGGGATCGCGGCCTCGTTGCGCTCGCGTGCGGCGTCGCCGTCGCCGGAGAGCGAGTCGAGGTAGTGCAGCCGCTCGGTGGCGATCCGGCCCGGCGCCAGCCCGAGCACGCGGATGCCCAGCGGCCCGGCCTCGTTCGCGAGCGTCTTCGCGAAACCGGCCAGGCCCGGGCGCAGCCCGTTGGAGAGGGTGAGCCCCGGGATCGGTTCGTGCACCGAGCCGGAGAGCACGAAGGCGATGACGCCGCCCTCGCCCAGCTCGCCCGCCGCCGTACGCGCCAGCCGCACCGCACCGAGGAAGACCGTCTCGAACGCGGACTGCCACTGCTCGTCGGAGAGCGAGTCGGCCGGTACGCCGGCGGGCGGGCCCCCGACGCTGATCAGCACGCCGTCGAAGCGCCCGAAGCGGGTCTTGGCCGTCTCGATGAGGCGCTCGGCCGTGTCCGGCGCGGCGTTGTCCGCCCCGATGCCGACGGCCGATCCCGCACCGAGCTGTGCGGCGGCCTCGGTCGCGGCCTCATCCGTACGGCCCGAGACGACCACCTTGGCTCCGTCGGCGACGAGCGCTTCCGCCGTGGCGAAACCGAGCCCGCGGGTGGCGCCGGTGATGATGTAGACGCGGTCCTTCAGCCCGAGATCCATGGCTCACAGTGTGCGCCACCGTTCGCCTGCCTGCGCAGGCAGGGTCAGTCCGCGGGGGAGGAACCGCTCATGGGTGCGCCCGTCGGCGTCCGGTGCGCGGCGGACGTGCCGGTCGCCTCGCCGGCCTCGGTGGGCTCGGGCGCCTCCGTCGCCGCGGCCGCCTCGGTCGGTGCCGGCTCCTGCGCGGGCCCTTCGTCGGCCGGCGCGGACTCCGGCCCCTCCGGACCGTCGGCGCCACTCGTCCCCGGCGCCGGCACCGCCGGGCCTCCGGTCGCATCCCCTCCGGATACCCCGGCGGAACTCGCGGCCGAGTCCCCGGCGGAATCCCCAGCCGAGCCCCCGGCGCAACTCCCGGCCGAACTCCCGGCCGAGTCCCCGGCCGTGCTCTGCGCCAGCCGGTCCCGCCGTTCGCGGCGCACCAGCACCACCCAGCCGAACGGCACCCCCGCGGCGAACAGCCACCACTGCACCGCGTACGCCATGTGCGGCCCGATGCTGCTGTGGTCCGGCTCGGGGATCCGCTGGGGGTGCGCGCCCGCAGGCTGCGGCTTCATCGCCGTCAGTTCGAGATAGCCGCGCAGCACCGGCCGGTGCAGCGTCCCGGCCTGCTTCCGGCTGTCGATCAGCATCACCTGGCGGGGCGGCAGGCCCCGCTTGTCCTTGATGCCGCTGGCCTCGCTCGTCTCGTCGGCCATGACGCGGCCGGTGACGGTGACCTGGCCGCGCGGCGGCGGTGGCACCTTCGGGAAGCGGGTGAGGTCGCCGCCCGCCTCGATCCAGCCGCGGTTGACCAGCACCGCCCTGCCGTCGTCCTGGATCAGCGGTGTGACGACGAAGTACCCGATGGACTTCTGGTCGGCCGCCGTCCGCTGCCGTACGACGACCTCGTGTCCGGTGTCGAATCGGCCCGTGGCCTTGGCCGTACGGAAACGGTCGTCCTCCGCGGGCTCCCGCCCCGTGCTGCTGAGCCGGTCGAAGGGCACGGGCGCGGCGGCGAGGCTGGAGGAGATCAGCTCGTTCTGCGCCACCCGGGACTCGTGCCTGTGCAGCTGCCAGAAGCCCAGCTTGATCATCGCCGGGATGAGGGCGAGGCCGAGGAGGGTGAGGATCACCCACTGCCTGGACAACAGGAAGCGGTACACGTCTGACGACGGTACTCCCCGGCCGTCACCGCTCGGATGCTGGGGCCACGTCGCCCAGGAGCCGTCCGAAGGTCTCCTCGTCCAGCACGGGGGTGCCGTGCGCCTTCGCCTTGACCACCTTCGTGGTGAGGGAGCCCGGATCGTTCGTGACCAGCAGGCTCGTCAGGCTGGAGACGTGGGAGGAGATGTGCAGCCCGGCCTCGGTGGCCCGGTCCTCCAGCAGCTCGCGGTCGACCGAGGTGTCTCCCGAGATGGCCACGCGCATGCCCTGCACGAGGCGTCCGCCCGGCTCGTACCGCCCCGGGTTGGGATACGGGCATGCCGGCCGCTTGCGAGGCCGGCGCCAGCCGTGCCCGTACGGCCGCGGACCGCCCGGCCCCCAGCCGTGCCGCACGCCCCGGAAACTCCTGCCGCCGCCGTCGCCGTACGCGCCTGCCACGTCCGGTCCCTCCGGCCACTCGGCCAGCGGGCGGCAGGCGTTCAGCGGCAGCCGCACCTCCTGCTGGACCGCGAGGTGCAGGCTCGGCCGGAACGCCTCGGCCAGCACTCGCGCGTCGTCGAGCGCGTGGTGCGCGCGCCGCTGGGACACGCCGTAGTGCGCGGCGAGGGATTCCAGCTTGTGGTTGGGCAGCGGGAGCGAGAGCTGCTTGGAGAGGGCGATGGTGCACAGCCGCTGGCGCACGGGCGGCGTGCGCCGCGCGCGTGCGTACTCCCTGGCGATCATCGACCAGTCGAAGACCGCGTTGTGCGCGACGAGGACACGGCCGTCGAGCCGGGTGGCCAGATCGTCGGCGATCTCCGTGAACAGCGGTGCGTCCGCGAGGTCTTCGGAAGTCAGGCCGTGGATCCAGGTGGGGCCGGGATCGCGCTGCGGATTGACCGTCGAATACCAGTGGTCCTCGACCTCGCCCCGTGCGTCCAGGCGGTAGACGGCGGCGGAGACGATGCGGTCGTGGCGGGCGAGGCCCGTGGTCTCGACGTCGACCACGGCATAGCCCTGCGGATAGCCGTCGGGCCATCCGCACTCTGCTCCGGAAGAGACGGCCGGCGCCTGGGCGGGGATACGGGCGGCTGCCGCCGCCCCGTCCCCGGGCTCCTCACCCGGGGACGCCGTCTGGTCTTCGAGCATGGTCACAGAGAATACGGGGCGCCACTGACAGTGCCCGAACGGGCCGTCAACGCCCGTGTGCGCGAGGCGCGTTCGGGCCCGGACCGTACCCCGGTAAAGGGCTTCCGAGGCGGCGCGAAGGGGACGAGGACCACCGGACGGGACGAAGCGGCGCGCAGACCTGACGGTCACTCATTTTATACTTGTCGGTAACAACCCCTAGCGGGGGCGGCGTCCGGCGCTTACCTTGCTGACATGCCGTCTCAGTTGCCCGACGTCGTACTGTGGTCGATACCCGCCTTCATTCTGCTCACGGTGCTCGAAATCGTGAGTTATCGCTTTCATCCGGACGAGGACTCCGCCGGGTACGAGACGAAGGACGCCGCCACCAGCATCGGAATGGGTCTCGGCAGCCTCGTCTTCGACGCCCTGTGGAAGATCCCGATCGTGGCGATCTACGCGGGGATCTACGAACTGACGCCGCTGCGCGTGCCCGTGGTGTGGTGGACGCTGCCCCTGATGCTGCTCGCGCAGGACTTCTTCTACTACTGGTCGCACCGCGGGCACCACGTGATCCGCATCCTGTGGGCCTGCCACGTGGTGCACCACTCCAGCCGGAAGTTCAACCTGAGCACCGCGCTGCGCCAGCCGTGGACCACCTGGACCGTCTGGCCGTTCTACGTGCCGATGATCGCGCTCGGCGTGCACCCGGCCGCGCTCGCGTTCTGCTCTTCGGCGAACCTCGTCTACCAGTTCTGGATCCACACCGAGCGGATCGGGAAGCTGCCGCGCCCGGTCGAGTTCGTCTTCAACACGCCCTCGCACCACCGTGTGCACCATGCGTCCCAAGGCGGCTATCTGGACCGGAACTTCGGCGGCATCCTGATCGTCTGGGACCGGCTCTTCGGCTCGTTCACGCCGGAGACCGAGCCGTGCGTCTACGGGCTGACGAAGAACATCGCGACGTTCAACCCGCTGCGTGTGGCCACGCACGAGTACGCCGCGATCGGACGCGATCTGCGTGCGGCGCGCAGCTGGAACGAGCGCGCCGGAAGGGTCTTCCGCGGCCCCGGCTGGGCGCCGGTGGAGCCGTCCGCGGCGGTCGCCAAGGCCACGGGGGCAGCGGGGGCCACAGGACCCGCAGAGTCCGCGGAGTCCGCGGACTCCGCGGAGTCCACGGCGGCCCCCGCGCGGACCAAGGAGCCGGAGCCCGCGGACATGCGGGAGGCCGGGCCGCCCGAGCAGCCCGGCCCCTCGCCGGCGGACTCCCCGGCACCGCGCGTCACGTCCTGACCCGGAGGTCAAGAGGCGGCGCGGGCACCGGAGTTCATCCGGCCTCAGGTGCGCTTACTTCTTCACGGCCGCGAGGGCGTCCACGATTCCGTGGCCGTAGAAGCTGTTGTTGCCCTTGAGGCCGGTGCAGTCGGCCTTGTACGTGCCCTTGCCGTCCGGGTCGTACTTGTCCGGGCAGGCAACGCTCTTCGCCTGGGCCTTCAGCAGCCAGGCGATCTCCTTGGGGGAGGAGTCGGGGTGCTTGCTCTTGAGCAGCGCCGCGACTCCGGCCACCTGGGGTCCGGCCATCGAAGTGCCCTGGAGGTAGGCGTAGTCGCCGTCGGGCATCGTCGAGAGGACGCCGCCGTCCTTGGCCGGCTCCTTCGGCGTCTGGTAGCGGCGGTCGCCGCCGGGTGCCGCCAAGTCGATCTGGTCGAGGCCGTAGTTGGAGAAGTAGGACTTGCCGTCCTCCGCGCCCGTGGAGGACACCGACGTCACGCCGGGCAGCATGCTCGGCACGTCGGGGCACTCCGCCGGGTCGACGGTCCGCTCGACCGGCTTGCCGTCGTCGGGACTCGTGTCGTCCTTGATCTCGCTCGCGGCGAGGTCGTGTGAGGAGTTCCCCGCGGACGAGACGGTGGTGACGCCCTTGTCCGTCGCGTACTTCACGGCCCTGCCGACGGCGTCCGCGATGGCCTTCTGATCAGGGTCGTCGGAGCAGTTGTAGAGCCAGGGGTCCGTGTAATAGCTGTTGTTGGTGACGTCGATGCCGTGGTCGGCCGCGAACACGAAGGCGCACACCACCGCTTCGCTGAAGAAGAGCGACGTCTTCGGCTCGGAGACCTTCAGGGCGGCGACCTTCACGCCGGGCGCGGTGCCCGCGACGCCGACTCCGTTGCGCGGGGCGGCGATGATGCCCGCGACATGCGTGCCGTGGTAGTCCTCGGCGGGGTCGAAGGGCCGCCAGGCGCCCGCCCCGGTGTCGGCCTTGCCGCCGACGCAACTGGCCGACTGCGCCGCCGAGAAGTTGGCCTTCAGGTCGGGGTGCGTGTCGTCGATGCCGGTGTCGATGACGCCGACGGTGACGTCCTTGCTGCCCTGGTCGATCTTGCTGGCCTTGTCCGCCTTGATGGCCCGCTTGTCCCACTGGAGGGACTCCAGCGGCTCCTTGCCGTCCGCCTCGGCCTTCGCCTTCGCCTGGGCGCCGGTGGCCGACGCGGGCACCTTCAGGTACTTCGGCTTCCCCACGTCAGTGGTGCCGGCGGCTTCGAGCGGAGCGGTGCGGGTGGCGCCCGCCGACTCCACGCCCTTCACCGAGCGCATCTCCTTGCCGAACTTCGCGTTCGTGGAGTGCGCGACGATGACGCCGATCTGTGCGTATGCGGTGACGACCTTGCCGTCCGCTTTCGCAATCTCCTTCTTCACGCGCTCTACGGTGCCGGCGTCCGTCTCGGTGTTGACGACGTAGCTCAGCTTTTCCCCGTCCTTCTTCGGGGTTTCGGGGGTGTCCTGACCGCTGGCCACGGCGGCTCCCGCCAGCCCGAGCGAAGCCGTCAGAACCAGTCCCAGCGGGAGCGCAAGTCTTCGCCACCGCCTGGAAGGCTGAGAATCCATGGGATCTCCATGTTGTCCGAAGTTGACCACAGAGATGGGAACTTAGCGTCGATCGGTGCCCCTCAGCAACGGAATCCCGAGGAAGGTTGGGTTTGTCTTCGATAACTCTTCCGTGATTCAACGACGTCCCCCTGTTGCTGCCCCCTGTGAAGATCTACGCTTCGCGGCACTGCACTGCTGGTAACCACACCCCGACCTGCTCACTTTCCTCACCGAAAACCCACATCGACTGGAGTCAACGTGGACTCAGCACCCGAGAACGAGAGGTCCGCGCCACCGGACGGCACGGACTACGCGCAGGTGCAGCAGAGTGCGGAGTTCGGAGAGCTGCGCAGCACTTTCCGGTCATTCGCATTTCCCCTCACTCTGGGCTTCATCGCCTGGTACCTGCTGTACGTGCTGCTGTCGAACTACGCCGGCGGGTTCATGGCGACCAAGGTCGCCGGCAACGTCAACGTCGCCTTCGTCCTGGGTCTCGCCCAGTTCCTGACCACCTTCGTCATCGCCTGGTGGTACTCCCGTCACGCCGCGGCCAAGCTCGACCCGAAGGGCGAGGCCATCAAGAACCGTCTGGACGGTGAAGCATGAGCCTCACGCACTCGCTCGCCCCGGCCACGGGGCAGGTGCAGCTGGCGGCCGCGGGCGCAAGCCAGCACCGCACCCTGATCGTCACGCTCTTCATCGTCTTCGTCCTGCTCACGCTCGGCATCACGGTGTGGGCCGGCCGCAAGACGAAGGACGCCACCGACTTCTACGCCGGCGGCCGTGAGTTCAGCGGTCTCCAGAACGGTCTGGCGATCTCCGGCGACTACATGTCGGCCGCGTCGTTCCTCGGCATCGCAGGCGCCATCTCGCTGGCCGGGTACGACGGCTTCCTCTACTCCATCGGGTTCCTGGTGGCGTGGCTGGTGGCCCTCGTGCTCGTCGCCGAGCCGCTGCGCAACTCCGGCCGCTACACGATGGGCGACGTCCTCGCGTTCCGGATGCGCCAGCGTCCCGTCCGTACCGCGGCCGGCATCTCCACGATCGTCGTCTCGATCTTCTACCTGCTCGCCCAGATGGTCGGCGCGGGCGCGCTCGTCGCCCTGCTGCTGGGCATCACCGGCGACACGGGCAAGAACCTGATCGTCGTCCTGGTCGGCGTCGTGATGGTGCTGTACGTGACGATCGGCGGCATGAAGGGCACCACCTGGGTGCAGATGATCAAGGCCTGCCTGCTCATCGGCGGGACCCTCGTCGTCACCGTGCTGGTGTTCCACAAGTTCCACTACAACCTCTCCAGCC
The DNA here is from genome assembly GCF_012726265.1 of Streptomyces sp. HNM0575. Classification (GTDB taxonomy): domain Bacteria; phylum Actinomycetota; class Actinomycetes; order Streptomycetales; family Streptomycetaceae; genus Streptomyces. The sequence goes on from NZ_JAASAG010000007.1 coordinate 415,914, forward strand.
TGCTCGGCGCCGCCGCGGAGAACAGCGGCAAGGGCGCGGCCTTCCTGGAGCCGGGTCTGAAGTACGGGGTGACCACGACCTCGAAGATCGACTTCATCTCCCTGGGGCTGGCGCTGGTGCTCGGCACCGCCGGGCTGCCGCACATCCTGATCCGCTTCTACACCGTCCCGACGGCCAAGGCGGCCCGCAAATCGGTGAACTGGGCGATCGGCATCATCGGCGTCTTCTACCTGATGACCATCGCGCTGGGCTTCGGCGCGGCGGCGCTGCTCTCGCAGGACACGATCATCGGCTCCGACAAGGCGGGCAACACCGCGGCACCGCTGCTCGCGCAGGAGATCGGCGGCGGCGCGGACTCGACCGGAGGGGCGATCCTGCTCGCGATGATCTCGGCCGTCGCCTTCGCGACGATCCTGGCGGTGGTCGCCGGGCTCACCCTCGCCTCGTCGTCGTCGTTCGCGCACGACCTGTACGCGAACGTCATCCGCAAGGGACAGGCGACCGAGAAGGAGGAGGTCAGCGCGGCCCGCATCTCCTCGGTCGTGATCGGCGCGGTGGCGATCGGCCTCGGCATCTTCGCCGGCGGGCTGAACGTCGCGGGACTCGTCGCGCTCGCCTTCGCGGTGGCCGCTTCGGCGAACCTGCCGACGATCCTCTACAGCCTGTTCTGGAAGCGCTTCACCACGCGGGGCGCGCTGTGGTCGATCTACGGCGGTCTCATCTCGTCGGTGGTGCTGGTGTTCTTCTCGCCGGTCGTCACGAGCAAGCCGACGTCGATGTTCCCCGACGCCGACTTCGCGCTCTTCCCGCTGGAGAACCCGGGGCTGGTCTCGATCCCGCTCGGCTTCCTGCTGGGCTGGATCGGCTCCGTCGTCTCCAAGGAGGAAGAGGCGGTCAAGAAGCACGCCGAACTGGAGGTGCGTTCGCTCACGGGCCACGGCGCGCTCTGAGAGACACCACGGCGACGGGACGCCATCGACTTCAACGAAGTGTTGAATGTCGGTGGCGTCCCGTACGCTGCGAAGCATCGGCACAACCGTGGGAAGGCCGCCACCAATGCTGCTCGACACTTACGGCCGGGTCGCCACAGACTTGCGCGTTTCGCTGACCGACCGCTGCAATCTGCGCTGCACGTACTGCATGCCCGAGGAGGGCTTGCAGTGGCTTGCCAAGCCGGAGTTGCTCACCGACGACGAGATCGTCCGCCTGGTCCGGGTCGCCGTGAGCGAACTCGGCGTCGAGGAAGTCCGGTTCACAGGTGGCGAGCCGCTGCTGCGGCCCGGGCTCGTCGGCATCGTCGAGCGCTGCGCGGACCTGCCGCGGCGCCCGCGGCTGTCCCTCACGACGAACGGCATAGGCCTGGAGCGTACGGCGGTCGCCCTGCGCGACGCCGGTCTCGACAGGGTCAACGTCTCGCTGGACACGCTCGATTCGGACGTCTTCCAGAGGATGACCCGGCGCAAGCGCCACGCCGACGTGCTGCGCGGCCTGGCCGCAGCGCATGAGGCGGGCCTGACTCCCGTGAAGGTCAACTCCGTTCTGATGCCGGGGCTGAACGACTCGGAGGCGCCCGAGTTGCTGGCGTGGGCCATGGCCCACGACTACGAACTGCGCTTCATCGAGCAGATGCCGCTCGACGCCCAGCACGGCTGGCAGCGCGACGGCATGATCACCGCGGCGGACATCCTGGAGTCGCTGCGCACCCGGTTCACCCTCACCACCGAGGGCGAGGAGGAGCGCGGCTCGGCGCCCGCCGAGCGCTGGATCGTCGACGGCGGACCGCACCGCGTCGGCGTCATCGCCTCGGTCACCAGGCCCTTCTGCCGCGCCTGCGACCGTACGAGGCTGACGGCGGACGGGCAGGTGCGCACCTGCCTCTTCGCCACCGAGGAGTCCGATCTGCGCGGCGCGCTCCGCTCCGGCGCCGACGACGGGGAGATCGCGGCGCGTTGGCGGCTGGCGATGTGGGGCAAGAAGGCCGGCGCCGGCATCGACGACCCGTCCTTCGTCCAGCCCGACCGTCCGATGTCAGCCATCGGCGGCTGAGGGCCCGGACCGGCCGCCGCTCTCTTCCCACTCGGCGAGGCGTACGACGTCCTTGAGGAAGCCCCGGATGTCCAGGAAGGACGACAGGTGCTCCCGGTGTTCGTCGCACGCCAGCCATGTCTTGCGGCGCTCGGGCGTGTGCAGCTTGGGGTTGTTCCAGGCCAGCACCCACACGGCCGGCGCGCGGCACCCCTTGGCCGAGCAGATCACGGTCCCGGGCCCGGCGGCGCCGCCGAGCGGCTGCGAGGGGAGGCCGGGAGAAGACGAGTTCGGAGAAGAAGACACGGTCCCCATCCAACACCCGGGCCCGGACGACAAGCGACGCCGGGCAGCCACGGGGGGAGCCGCCCGGCGTCGGTCTGTCGCTCCGACGGGGGATGCGGAGCGCTTATGAAGTATGGCACGGGGAGGCCCGTGAGGTGCAGCCGAACAACATGATTGATCTGAGCTTTTCTTGAGCTTTTACCGCCGCGCCGGCTTCCGTCCGGCCGCGAGTGCTTCAACTGCGGTCGCCCGAAGCCCCGTCGGGGGCCCTCCCGTCCGCTTCCGGTACGGCGTCGGAGGCCGTGAGCGCGGGCCGCTGGTGAGTGGGCACGAAGGCCGACGGCATCGAACTCGGGTTCTCCCGGCCCGCGTTGGCGACCACCACCGCCACGTACGGCAGCAGCGCGCCCACCACGAGAGTCACAACGGCCAGCGGACGCTCCACGTTCCACAGCAGCACGGTCAGCAGCACCGAGGCGGTGCGGATCAGCATCGAGATGACGTAACGCCGCTGCCTGCCGCGTACGTCGTCCTCCAGCGACTGACGGGCTCCGGTGATCTGGAAGACCTCGGCCTCGCGCCGCTTCCGCATCACTCTCACCACCTCACCCGGTGCCTGGTCGCCCGGCCTTCCGGCAGGGTCCGGCTTCTCTCACGGTACGCCTCGACTCGGACGTGTTCGAGAGCGGGCTGCTCTGTGGGGCGGACCGTGCGGCCTGCGACGGGACGCGTACGGCCTAGTCCGCAATGCGGCGTAGGCCCCGCGGCCCCAAGCTGGCGGCGCACGGTGCGGCGGGCACCGTGCGCCGCGCACGCGTGCTCCGGCAGGACTCGGAGGTCCGATGAACTGGTTGTGGGCGATCATCGTGGGACTCGTGCTGGGCGTACTCGCCCGCGCGATCATCCCGGGGCGGCAGGCCATCCCGCTCTGGCTGACGGTGGTCTTCGGTCTCCTCGGCGGAGTGCTCGGCAACGCCGTGGCCACATGGGCCGGCGTGGGCACCACGAGTGGCTTCGACTGGATCCGCCACGGCCTCCAACTCGGCGGCGCCGTACTGCTGGTGGCGCTCGGCTCGCCGCTGTGGGGAAGCATCAGGGGCAGGAACCGGAGGGGGCAGCGGGCCCGGATGTGACCGAGGCGGCCTGGGCGCGCGCCCGCACTCGGGCTGCCAGGAGCCGGGCCGCCCGCACCCGGGCCGTCCGCACCCGGGCCGTCCGCACCCGGGCCGTCCGCACCCGGGCCGTCCGCACCCGGGCCGCCCGTACTCGGGCTGCCCGCACCCGGGCCGTCCGGAGCCGGAGCCCAAAGCCCAAAGCCCGGAGCCGGGCGAGAGCCGGACCCCGGGGCCCGGACCCCGAAGCCTCAGGGCCCGCTCACTGCCCCCCCCGGTACCGGTCAGAGGCCTTCGATCTGTGCGATCTTCCGGCCCGCCTTGAGGTACACCGTCCCGCCGACGCCCGCCTCGTCCAGCTTCTCCGGCACGACCTCGCCGAGCGGACGCAGCGCATCCGCCTCGGGCAGCACGATGCTGTGCTGCTCGCCGCCGTCGGCGGGCTCGACGACGAGCCGCAGCCCGTTCTGCTTGGCCATGCGACGGGCGGCCGAGGCGCTCGGGGTGAACTCCAGCACCTTCGTGAGGATCGCCGCGACGCCCTCGCCGCCGTGCTCCGCGGCGTCCACCGTCGGCAGCGTCTCCACGTCCGAGAAGGACTTCTTCGAGAACTGCGCCGTGAAGTGCGCACGGGCCGACTTGGCGGCCTCCGCGCCGTGCAGCGCCGAGACGACCTCGCCCGCCAGCACCTTCTTCAGGTCCATCGGGTGCAGCGTCCCGGCCTCGATACGGGCGACGACCCGGTCGGTCTCCGCGTCCGTCCACTCCGTCCAGGCGCGCAGGTACGGCACCATCAGCCGGTCCGGAATCGACATGATCTTGCCGTACACGTCGTCCGCACCGGCGGTCAGGCCGATGTAGTTCTCCTTCGACTTCGACATCTTCGCGCCCGAGCCGTCCGTGCCCTCGATCAGCGGCATGGTGGCGATCATCTGCGGGCGCTGCCCGTGCAGTTCCATCAGGCGGCGCCCCATCTGCATGTTCAACAGCTGGTCGACGCCGCCGAGTTCGATGTCGCAGTCCAGCTCGACGGAGTCGAGCGCCATCGCCACCGGGTAGATCAGCTCGGACATCGTCAGCCCGGAGCCCTGCGCGAGCCTGTTGCGGAAGTCCTCGCGCTGGAGCAGCGCGGAGGCGGGCACCTGCGCGAGCAGCGTGATCAGCTGCGCGAAGCCGATCTCGCCCAGCCAGTCGCTGTTGTTGCGGAAACTGACATTCTCGAAGTCGAAGAACGGCCTGACCTGGTCCTGGTAGCCGGACAGGTTCTTCGCGATGTCCTCGTCCGTCAGCGCGGGCCTTTCTGCCGTACGCCCCGAAGGGTCGCCGATCTTCGCCGTGAAGTCGCCGATGATCAGCGTGACATCGTGCCCCATGCGCTGGAAACGGCTGAGGATGATCATCGGCACCGTGTGGCCCAGATGAACGTCGGCTGCGGTCGGGTCGATGCCGAGCTTCACATGCAGGCCCTTGCCCTGCGCCTGCTTGGCCTCGATCGCCTCGGCGAGCTTCTCCTCCGACGGCAGCACCTCAACCGCGCGCGCACCGATCAGCGCGGCCTGCTCCTTCGCCGGGAGATCGCTCAGATCCAGATAGCGCCGCGACCCCGTCTCGGCGAGCAGCTGCTCGACGGTGGCGTCGGAGGAGAGGTCCTGGTCCAGCAGCAGGCTGGCGCGCTGTACGGAGTCGCCGAGGCGTGTCACGTTCTGTCCTGGGGATAGAAGCGGATCGGTTTCGCCGCAGAGTCTATTGGTGTGCGGGCGGTGACCGGCCACGGCCGCCGGTGCACCGCGGGCCACCGCCCCCTCCGCCGGCACCGGCGGATGTCCGCAGGCGTCTGTGGAGATCCCACAGCAGGCCGTACGGCCCCCTGTCGCAGCCCGATTCCCTGAATCGCCCCGCGCACATATAGCTTTCCTAGGGACAGACACCGGCCGCCTCCTCGTCACGCACGCGGCAGCGCGGGAGATCGCAGAAAGGGTGGTCCGACCTTGAGCCGCTCGGTACTCGTCACGGGAGGCAACCGCGGCATCGGCCTCGCCATCGCACGGGCCTTCGCCGAAGCGGGGGACGACGTCGCCGTCACCTACCGTACGGGCGAGCCCCCCAAGGAACTCGCGGACCTCGGCTGCCTCGCGGTCCGGTGCGACATCACCGACCCCGAACAGGTGGAGAGGGCCTACAAGGAGATCGAGGAGAAGCAGGGCCCGGTGGAGGTGCTCGTCGCCAACGCCGGTGTGACCCGCGACCAGTTGCTGCTGCGGATGTCCGAGGAGGACTTCGCCGCCGTCGTGGAGACCAACCTCACCGGCACCTTCCGCGTGGTCAAGCGCGCCACCAAGCGGATGCTGCGCGCGCGCAGCGGCCGCGTCGTGCTGATCTCCTCCGTCGTCGGGCTGCTCGGTTCGGCGGGACAGACCAACTACGCGGCCTCAAAGGCGGGTCTCATCGGGTTCGCGCGGTCGCTCGCCCGTGAACTGGGCTCCCGCAACATCACCTGCAACGTGATAGCGCCGGGCTTCGTCGAGACCGACATGACGAACGTGCTCACCGACGAGCAGCGCGCGAACATCGTCAAGCAGGTTCCGCTGGGCCGCTACGCCCGGCCGGAGGAGGTCGCCGCCTCCGTCCGCTTCCTCGCCTCCGAGGAGGCCGCGTACATCACCGGAGCCGTCATTCCTGTCGACGGCGGATTGGGCATGGGGCACTGAGATGAGCGGAATCCTCGCAGGCAAGCGCATCCTCGTCACGGGCGTGCTGACGGAGGGGTCGATCGCCTTCCACGCGGCGAAGATCGCGCAGGAGGAGGGCGCGGAGGTCGTGCTCACCGGCTTCGGCCGGCTGACCCTGGTGCAGCGCATCGCCAAGCGCCTCCCCAAGGAGGCGCCCGTGATCGAGCTGGACGTCACGAACCAGGAGCACCTGGACTCCCTCGCGGAGAAGATCGGCGAGCACCTGGGGGAGGGCGCCGGGCTCGACGGGATCGTGCACTCCATCGCCTTCGGGCCGCAGGGCGCGTTCAACTTCCTGGAGGCGAGCTGGGAGGACGTCGGCACGGCCGTACAGGTCTCCGCGTACTCGCTGAAGTCCCTGACCACGGCCTGCCTTCCGCTGATGACACGGGGCGGTTCGGTCGTCGGGCTCACCTTCGACGCGCAGATCGCGTGGCCCAAGTACGACTGGATGGGCGTCGCCAAGGCCGCACTTGAGTCCACCAACCGCTATCTGGCCCGCGATCTGGGCGGGCGCAACGTGCGCTGCAACCTCGTCTCGGCCGGCCCCATCAAGTCCATGGCTGCCAAGTCCATCCCGGGCTTCGAGGAGTTGGCGGACGTGTGGAACCACCGGGCCCCGATCGGCTGGGACCTGACCGACCCGGATCCGGCGGGACGCGGCGTCGTGGGACTGCTCTCCGACTTCTTCCCGAAGACGACCGGGGAGATCGTGCACGTCGACGGCGGCGTGCACATGATGGGCGCCTGACGCGCCCCTGACGTCTCCGAGGCTCCTGACACGGCGGGCGTGCGGCCTCCGGCGTGCGCCGTACGCGGCCCGGACCACCGCCGGCGGACTACGAACTCTCCGCGGACAGCGGGGACTTCGCCTTCCCCGAATTCCCCGGGTCCGAGCCGCAGCGCCACTCCTGGGTGTGGGAGGCGGCCTCACGGGCCGCCTCCTCCGCGTCCCCGGCATGGATGGCGCCGATCAGCCCCGCGTGGTCCATGTGCGCCTCGGGACGCAGCTCCTCGCCGATGTCGAGCCGCAGGAAGTCGCGCATCACCTCGCCGAGATCCGCGTACACGGCCGTCAGCACGTCATTGTGCGAGGCGGCGAGCACGCCCAGGTGGAGTGAGGCGTCGGCCTCGACGAAGCGCTCCGCGTCCCCCGACTTCCAGGCCGCCTCGCGCCGTTCGAGCAGCGTGTCCAGCTGCGCAAGATCCTGCCGGGTGCGGCGCAGCGCCGCCAGCCGCGCCCCGGAGGTCTCCAACGCCTCGCGCATCTCGGCGACATGGTGCGGATCGGCGTCGGCGAAACGCCGTTGCATGACCCCCGCCAGCTCGCTGGTCGCCACGACGTACGTGCCCGAGCCCTGCCTGATGTCCAGCAGACCGTTGTGCGCGAGCGCCCGTACGGCCTCGCGGACGGTGTTGCGCGCGACCCCCAGCTCCTCCACCAACTCGGGCTCCGTGGGGATGCGCGTGCCCACCGGCCACTCACCCGAGGTGATCTGCGTACGCAGCGCCGCGATCACCTGGTCGGCGAGGGCGGAGCGCTGCGGCGAGGACAGGGTCATCTGCAACTCCCAGTGGCGGTCCGGCGGTTGGGGCCGGTGGCCGGCCGGTCGGGTCCGCTTGATCTGGCGGGTCCGGCGGGTCCGGCGGGTCCGGCCGACGTGGCCGATGCGGCCGGTGCGGCAGAGCCATTAGATCCGGCGGACCGATCGGATCCGGGGGCGCCGGCCCGTGTTGAGGCGTTTGTCACGACGGGTTCTCCGGTACCGGGACACCGGTAGGGGTTATTCATCCCATGATTCTATGATGGGGTCCATGGTGATGACGGACGACGGTCTGAAGCGCAACGAACTCGACGCGAAGGCCGGGGCATCAGGGACCTGCGGGGCGCCCGGCACCGCACCGGTCTCCGGCGTCTCCGGCCCCTCGCCCGCCGCCCGCGCCCCGCGCTGGGCGGTGCGCGTGGTCGCCGTGGGGCTCGTACTGGCCGCGCTGAATCTCCGTCCCGCCATCGCGGCACTCGGCCCGCTGCTGAAGGAAGTGCGCAGCGACCTCGGCATGAGCGGCACGGTCGCGGGCCTGCTGACCTCCGTCCCGGCCCTGTGCTTCGCAGTGTTCGGAAGCCTGGCGCCCCGGCTCGCGCGGCGCCGCGGTCCCGTTCCTGTCGTGCTCGCGGGCATGATCACGATCACCGCGGGGCTCGCGCTGCGGCCGCTCGCCGGCGGCACGGCGGCCTTCGTCGCCGCGAGCGCCCTCGCGCTCGCCGGAATCGCGGTGAGCAACGTGCTGATGCCGGTCGTCGTCAAGCGCTGGTTCCCCACCCGGGTCGGTTCGATGACGGGCCTGTACTCGATGGGCCTGGCGCTCGGCACGTCCTGCGCGGCGGCCGTCACAGTGCCCATGACCGGGGCGCTGGGCGGCAGTTGGCGTGCCGGGCTCGGCGCGTGGGCGCTGCTCGGGGTGCTGGCGCTGCTGCCGTGGGCGGTGGTGCTCAGGGATCCGTACAGCCGCCGCGCGGAGCACGATCCGGGGCTCGCGGAGCACGATCCGGGGCTCGCGGAAGAGAACACGGGAGGTACGGCACGGGACACGGGGCCGGAGAGCCCCGCGGACGCCGCCCCTTCGACTACGGCCGCCCCCGGAACCTCGGCCGCCCCCGGAACCTCCGGCACCCCCGGAACCTCCGGCGGCTCCGGGACAGCGACAACAACGCCACGGCCGGACCGGCGGTCCTCCGCGCCCGACGGCACGCGGATCCGCATCGGCACCTCGCCCACCGCCTGGGCGCTGGGCGCCTTCTTCGGGCTCCAGGCGTCCGCCGCGTACATCATCATGGGCTGGCTTCCGCAGATCTTCCGCGACGCCGGGGTCTCCGCCTCGTCCGCCGGACTGATGCTCGCCGTAACGATGGGCATGGGCGTGCCGCTGGCCTTCGTCGTCCCGAGGCTGGCGGCCCGGATGCGGCACCAGGGCCCTCTCGTCGTGGCCCTCGGGGTGAGCGGGCTGACCGGCTATGCGGGGCTGTGGCTCGCCCCCGCGGCGGGAGCCTGGGTGTGGGCGCTGCTGCTGGGGATCGCCAACTGCGCCTTCCCCGTGGCCCTTACGATGATCGGCCTCCGCTCGCGCAGCAGCGCGGGCGTGGTCAAGCTCTCCGCCTTCGCACAGAGCACGGGCTACCTGCTCTCCATCCCCGGGCCGCTGCTCGTGGGCGCGCTGCACGACGCAGCGGGCGGATGGGACGTACCGCTGCTGCTGATGACGGCGCTGCTGGTCGCACAGACCGTGACGGGCGTGCTGGCGGGGCGGGACCGGGTGATCGAGGACGACCGCCGGGTGCGAGACTGACCGCATGCCAGTGCTTGAACCGGATCCGCAGAACGGGCAGAAGAAGCTCCTCGGGATCCTCGCCGTGATCTTCGGGATCTTGATCCTCGTGGGGGTCGTCGCGACGCTCGTCGCGCCCTGAGCCGAGCGTGCCGTCCGGGCTGCCCCTGTCGTCCGGGGGCGCCTGGCCGTCCGAGCTGCTCGTGCTGCCGGGCCCGGGCCGAGCGTGCCGGCCGGGCCTCGTTCCCGTATCCGCCAGACCTCGTTCCCGTAGTCGCCCGCGATGCCTCAGGACGCTCAAGAGGCCCTGCGGGCAAGGGTGGTGCTGGCCCCACCACCCCTAGGGGGGCTGAGTCAGGGGTAAGTGGGTGGATCACCGGATGGGGCGCACGCCTCCGCGTCCGTAGCGTCGTATCGACGCCGACGAACCACGGACCAGGGAGACGAGCCCATGACCACGACCCGGGCCCGCAGCCACCGCCCCGCCTCCCCGCCTCCGGCCGCGCGCCGGGGGCCTCCGCCCGCGGCTGGCCGCGCGCGCCTGCCGTGGTGGGCCGCGGCTCTGCCGGTGCTGGCCTTCGCCATGCTGCTGATGCTGCTGGTCGGCGGGCCGCAGGCGAACGCCGCGCAGCAGCGGGCCGAAGGGTCCGGGGGAGCGGTGGTCCTCGCCGTGCTGGAACGCGCGGCCCACATGCTGCTGGGCTGACCGCGGGCCCGGCCCCGTGGCTCCCGCCCGTGGCCCCGCCCCCTCCCCGTACCGTCTTCTGTGCACCGTCAACACCCTCCGCCCAGCACCGCTTTTCGTGCGAAGCTGGAGAACATGAGCGTCGATGTGCCCCGCAGTATCGTCCTAGTCCGGCACGCCAAGGCCGACTGGCCTGATGTGGCAGACCATGAGCGCCCCCTCGCGGACCGCGGCCGCAAGGACGCGCCGGCTGTCGGCGAGTGGCTCGCCACGCACGGCATCGCCCCCGGACTGACCCTCTGCTCGACCGCCGTCCGCACCCGTGAGACCTGGAGACTGGCCGCCCACCACCTGCCGCAGCGTCCCAAGACCGTCTACGAGGACCGTCTCTACGAAGCCTCGCCCGGCGAGATCATCACCGTGCTCAACGGAGTCTCCGACGACGTGCACGACCTGCTCGTCATCGGGCACAACCCGGGAATCCAGGGAGTCGCGGAGGCCCTGACCGGCGACGCCGAGGGCGACTCGCTGGAGCGCATGACTCGCAACGGCTTTCCCACCTCGACGGTCGCGGTGCTGCGCTTCGACGGCTCGTGGAAGTCCGTCGAGCCGGGAGTCGCGACCCTCACCAGCTACTGGGAGCCGCACGAGCCTCCGGAGTGATCTCACGGGCCGTGCGGGCCCTCCGCAGGCGGATACGTACGCGGCAGCGGATACGTACGCGAGTCATGACGCGAACCGTTCGCGAGTCCCCAAGTGAATCGGCACCTACGCGAATCGGCGGGCGGTCCGCAGACCGAGCCATACGCGATACGCGATACGCGATCAGCACGTGCACCCGTTGTGCGAACCACCGTGGTCCCGGCCGGAGTTCCGGCCGGGACCGGCGCATGTACGAACGGGTCAGCCCTCGGCGGGGCCGCCTCCACGCCCCTCGAATCCGGCGTCTTTCGCGTTCTCCGCGTCCTTCGCGTCGTCCTCGTCGCCGGTGCAGTCCGCCGCCTCGACCTCCTCGCGCGTCACACCGAGCAGATACAGCACGGTGTCGAGGAAGGGCACGTTGACCGCGGTGTGCGCGGCCTCCCGTACCACCGGCTTGGCGTTGAACGCGACGCCGAGACCTGCCGCGTTGAGCATTCCCAGGTCGTTCGCGCCGTCGCCGATGGCGACCGTCTGCACCAGCGGCACGCCCGCCTCGGACGCGAATCGGCGCAGCAGCCGCGCCTTGCCCGCCCGGTCGACGATGTCGCCGGTGACGCGGCCCGTGAGCTTTCCGTCCACCACCTCGAGGGTGTTGGCGGCGGCGAAGTCGAGACCCAGCTCCTCCTGGAGCGCGTCGGTGACCTGCGTGAACCCCCCGGAGACGATGCCCACTTGGTATCCGAGCCGCTTGAGCGTACGTACGAGAGTGCGCGCGCCCGGTGTGAGCCGTACGTCCTTGCGCACCTTGTCCACGACCGAGACGTCCAGCCCTTTCAGCAACGCCACGCGCGCGTGCAGCGACTGCTCGAAGTCCAGCTCCCCGCCCATCGCGCGCGCGGTGACCTCGGCGACCTCGTCCTCACATCCGGCGTGGGAGGCGAAGAGCTCGATCACCTCGTCCTGGATGAGCGTGGAGTCGACGTCCATCACGACCAGCCGCTGCGCCCTGCGCTGAAGGCCGGAGGCGACCACCGCGATGTCCACGCCGTGCCTGGCGGCCTCCAGCGCGAGCGCCGTGCGCAGCGTGGGCGTCTCGGCGCCGGAGACGTCGAACTCCACTGCGGTGACCGGGTACTTGGCGAGACGGAAGATGCGGTCGATGTTGCCGCCCGTGGAGGTGATGCTGGCGGCGATCGTGGCCGTCGAGCCGGCCGTGAGCGGCTGTCCGAGCACCGTCACATGGGACCGGCCGGTGCCGCGCGGCTGGTTGTCGCCCATGCCGGAGATGATCTCGGCTTCGAGCCCCATCGACTCGGCCCAGCCGTGGACGGTCGCCCGCAGCTCGCCCTCGCTCGCGGTGGCGTGCGCGGCGGCCTCACCGGTGCCGGCCGTCCCCGTGCCCGGGGCGGTGACCAGGGCGCACAGCGTGATGCGGCCACGGGTCACGAGCTGTTCGATGTCGACGACCTCGACGGAGAAGGAGGCCAGGGTCTCGAAGAGTCCGGCCGTGATGCCGGGCCGGTCCCTCCCGAAGATCTTCACCAGGAGTGTGGGGGTGTCGGCGTACGAGGACGGAGTGGCCGGCGATGTGGTCATGGTGTGTCCAACGGTATCGCTGCGGGGTGTGCACGACCCTCCCGGGGCTCCCGGCAGCGGGGAAGCGCTCCGCAAGGCCTACCGGCCCGGAGGGGCAGCCGCACTCGCCGTCCCCTTGCATTCCCGGCCCGTCGCGGTGGCCGTCCTGTCACAGCTGACGAGGGGTTGTGACATGGGGCGACTTCCTGTCGGCGGGCGGGGCCTGAAATAGTTCCCCCGATGTTCGCCATCCCTAGGCTCCCCGCGCAGGGAGTCACTCGGGGGACAACTTTATGGGGCATGGAGTGCCGGAACTCGTACTGGAATTGAACGGAAAGACCTGGACTCTCGAACCGTCGAGACCGTACCGCGTGGGACGCGATCCCCAGGGGGACGTGGTGATCGACGACGCCAGGGTCTCGTGGCGTCACGCCACCATCCGGTGGGGCGGTCACGGCTGGGTCATCGAGGACCAGGGCAGCACGAACGGCTCGTACGTACGAGGGCAGCGCATCCAGCAGATGGAGCTGCGCCCGGGCATGAGCGTGCACTTGGGCAACGCGCAGGACGGTCCGAGGCTGGACCTGTCGGGGAGCGGAGCGGCAGCGGCGGCGCCCGGCGGTGCCGTCCACAGCGCGCAGGCCGCCACCGGACCGGAGCCCCGGCAGCAGGGGGCCGGAGGTCCCGGGGCGGCGCAGGCGGGAGCGACCCAGGCGCCGCCGCAACAGCGACCGCCGCAGCAGCCGCAGGCGCCTCAACAGCAGGGCTGGCAGCAGTCGCAGCAGCACCCGGGCTGGCAGCAACAGCAGCCGGGACAGCAGGCGCCGCCTCCGCAACAGCACCGACGAACCGGCGTCCCGCCGCAGCAAGGCCATCAGGGCGGGCAGCCCGTGCATCCCCACCCCCGCCCCGAGCAGGGAATATCCCAGCAGGGAGGGACAGCCCAGCAGGGCGGCGGCGACCGCAGCCCCACCACCTTCCACCAGCTCGCCCTGGGCCGGGTGATGCACATCGGCCGCGCCCTGGAGAACGAGCTCGTCGTCTCCGACCTCCAGGTCTCCCGCCACCACGCCGAGTTCCGCGCCTCTCCCGACGGCCGCTTCGAGATCCACGACCTGGGCTCGCACAACGGCACGTACGTCAACGGCCAGCCCCTCCCCAAGTCCGGCTCCACGGTGATCACTCCGCAGGACACGGTCGGCGTCGGGCACTCGACGTTCCGGCTGGTCGGCGACCGGCTGGAGGAGTTCGTCGACACCGGCGAGGTCAGCTTCTCGGCCCGCCATCTGACGGTGAAGGTCGACAACGGGAAGGTGATCCTCGACAACGTCACCTTCGGCGTACCGGAGAAGTCGCTGATCGGCGTGATCGGCCCGTCCGGCTCCGGCAAGTCGACGCTGCTGCGCGCGCTCACCGGCTACCGCCCCGCCGACGTCGGCGAGGTCCTCTACGACAACCGGAACCTCTACCAGCACTTCGCCGAACTGCGGCAGCGCATCGGCCTCGTCCCGCAGGACGACATCCTCCACAAGGAGCTGCGCGTCCGTACGGCACTGCGCTACGCCGCCCGGCTGCGCTTCCCCGGCGACGTCGCCGAGACCGAGCGCAACGCCCGCGTCGAGGAGGTGCTCGCCGAACTCAAGCTGGACGTGCACGCCGACAAGAAGGTCACCTCGCTCTCCGGCGGCCAGCGCAAGCGCGTCTCCGTCGCCCTGGAGCTGCTGACCAAGCCGTCACTGATCTTCCTGGACGAGCCCACCTCGGGCCTCGACCCGGGCATGGACCGCGACGTCATGCAGCTCCTGCGCGGCCTCGCCGACGACGGCCGCACGGTCCTCGTCGTCACCCACTCCGTGGCCGAACTCGGCCTGTGCGACAAGCTGTTGGTGATGGCCCCCGGCGGCGGCGTCTCCTACTTCGGACCGCCCCAGGAGGCGCTGAACTTCTTCGGCTACAGCTCCTGGGCGGACGTCTTCTCGGCCTTCGAGAACTACCGCGACTACGACTGGATGGGCCGCTGGCACGGCTCGCAGCACTACCAGATGTACGCGGCCGACCTCGACTCCACCGCCCCGCAGCAGGCCCAGCAGGTGCACGCGCCGCCCGCCCGTACGCAGAAGCCGCAGAGCTGGGGCTCCCAGTTCTGGACGCTGGTGCGCCGCTACACCTCCGTCATCGCCTCCGACAAGGGCTTCCTCGCGCTGACCGTGCTCCTTCCGCTCGTACTCGGCGGAGTCAGCACCCTGATCCCCAGCGACTACGGCCTGGGCTACGGACCGCTGACCAACGGCCGCACCAACCGAGACGCCAGCACCATCATGCTCATCCTCGCGGTCGGCATGTGCTTCTCCGGAGCCGCCAACTCCGTGCGGGAGCTGATCAAGGAGCGGGTCATCTACGAGCGCGAACGGGCCACCGGCCTGTCCCGCTCGGCGTATCTGATGTCCAAGGTGCTCGTGCTCGGCCTCGTCACCGCCGTGCAGGGCGTGATCATCTCCGCCATCGGCTTCGCCCCGCGCGAGATGCCCAGCGAGGGCGTGCTCGCCGAGAACCTCCCCGCCGTCGAGATGACCGTGGCCGTGATCACGCTCGGCTTCACCTCGATGATGTTCGGCCTGATCATCTCGTCGCTCGTGAAGACGGCCGAGAAGACGATGCCGCTGCTGGTGATGTTCGCCATCGTCCAAGTGGTCTTCACCGGCGTCCTCTTCCAGCTCTTCGACACCCCGGGCGTGGGCCAGCTGTCCTGGCTGATGCCCTCCCGCTGGGCGGTCGCCGCGATGGGCGCCACGGCCGACATGAACACGCTGCTGCCGTGGGAGAAGGGCAACCCGGACCCGCTGTGGGAGCACACCGCCGGCACCTATGTGCTGGACATGATCGTCCTGCTGGGCCTCGGCGTCGCTCTGGTCTTCGTGGTGGCACGGCTGCTGCGCCGTCACGAGCCGGAGGTCATGCGCAAGTAGCGGCGACGGCACGGCAGTTCACGACGCACGGAGGCGGCGGCACCCCCTCGGGGATGCCGCCGCCTCGTTCTGCCGTTCTGCCGTTCTGCTGTGCGTTCTTCTCCCGTGTTGCCCTTCTTCTTCCGCGTTGCCCTTACGACGCCGGACCGGGACCCGCCCGACCGGAACCGCCGGGCACCCGGCTCAGTACCAGTTGTTGGACTGCCAGAAGGACCACGCGCCGCAGGGGCTGCCGTAACGGTCCTTCATGTAGTTCAGCCCCCACTTGACCTGCGTGGCCGCGTTGTTGCGCCAGTCCGGCCCGGCCGAGGACATCTTCGAGCCGGGCAGCGCCTGCACCAGTCCGTACGCTCCGCTGGGGTTCTGCGCGTGGATGTTCCAGCCGCTCTCGCGCTCGACGATCTGGGAGAAGCACTGGAACTGCGTCTCGCTGCCGATGATCTGCCGTGCGACCTGCTTCGGTGAACCCGAGGGCGACGCCTTGGTCCGTTCCGCCGAGCGGCTGGCTGCCAGCCTGCGCTCACGGTCCCGTTCGGCCTTCTTGGCTGCCTGCTGCCGTGCCTCCGCCCTCGCTTCGGCCTTCTTGCGGGCCTCGGCCTTGGCGTGGGCGCGTGCGCGGTCGTCGGCGGCGGAAGTCTGAGCGTCGATGCTCACCTTCTGCGCCGCCGGGCCGTCCGCGGCGGTCTGGAGCGCGACGGGCTTGGCAGCCATCTCCGATCCGGCAGTCACGCTCCCGCTGCTCTTCTGACCTGGTACGACGGTGAACGCGAATGCGGTGACACCGACGGCTGCGGCACCGGTCGCCGCAGAGATCTTGTGCAGACGGGACAGCCTGCCGTGGCGTTCGGGATTGGGAACGCTCATGGGAGGAAACCTCTTCCAGTTCGCGGACCGCAGCGACGGTGGCCGCTACGGCGGCAGACATTCTCAGCTGCCGTTAAGTCACCGGGCAAAAACCACCATTACTAACCTTGGTAGTGGAATCGGAGCAGAGCGGAGGCCTTGACGTGCCAGCGCTGCACGTCCGGTCAGTGGACAATGACTACTAAGCGGGTTCGTAAGTGATCTGGGTCCTATGCGGCGACTCACACCACACACCCGATTACATTTACGCAGTGTGTAGAAGCTATAAACGCAGAGTCACGCAGCTGGTCTCAGGTCCTAGGTCTCCGGACCCCCGCCGCGGCCCGGCCCGTGCCCGATCCGCCGTGCACCTCCCGCGAGTACGGTGACGGCATGCTCCGCAGCTCAGGGCTCACGGCCGTCAGCGCCGCGATCCTCTCGATGAACAGACAGCTCGAAGTGCGCGACGTGCT
This sequence comes from Streptomyces sp. HNM0575, assembly GCF_012726265.1. Classification (GTDB taxonomy): domain Bacteria; phylum Actinomycetota; class Actinomycetes; order Streptomycetales; family Streptomycetaceae; genus Streptomyces. The sequence continues at coordinate 432,573 of NZ_JAASAG010000007.1, forward strand.
CCAGACGATCGTCACTTCGGCCCGCGAGCTGCTGGACGCCGAGTACGCGGCCCTCGGCGTGCCCGACGACCACGGGGGCTTCGCGCAGTTCGTGGTGGACGGCGTGACGGACGAGCAGTGGAGGTCCATCGGACCGCTGCCGCGGCAGCACGGAATCCTCGCCGCGATGCTCCAGGAGGGCACACCGCAGCGGCTCGCCGACGTACGCACGGACCCCCGCTTCGAGGGCTGGCCGAAGGCGCACCCCGAACTCGCCGACTTCCTCGGCATGCCCGTCGCCGACGGCGAAGAGGTGCTCGCCGCGCTCTTCCTCGCCAACAAGCAGTGCACGCCGGGACGTCAGGTCGCAGACGCAGACGCAGACGCAGACGCGGACGCAGACGTCGGCTCGGACACCGGCACCGACGCCGGCTCGCAGTCCCCGGTCACCGGGGAGCACGAGCGCGTCTGCGCCTTCACCGAGGACGACGAGCAGCTGCTGCGCCTGCTCGCGCAGCACGCGGCCATCGCCCTCACCAACGCCCGCCTCTACGAACGCAGCCGTGAGCTGACCATCGCCGGCGAGCGCGCCCGCATCGGCCACGACCTGCACGACGCCGTGGCCCAGAAGCTCTTCTCTCTGCGGCTCACCGCACAGGCCGCCGCCGCGCTCGTCGACCGCGACCCCGCCCGCGCCAAGGGCGAACTCCACGAGATCGGCCGTCTCGCCGCCGACGCCTCCGAGGAACTGCGCGCCGCCGTCGTCGAGTTGCGCCCCGCCGCCCTCGACGAGGACGGGCTCGTGGCCACCCTTCGTACCCAGACGCAGGTCCTCGACCGCGCCCACTCCGCGAGGGTCACCTTCGACGGTGAGGGCGCCCCGCGGGCTCTTCCGGCCGCCCAGGAGGAGGCGCTGCTGCGCGTCGCGCAGGAGGCCCTGCACAACGCGCTGCGCCACGCGGCGGCCTCGCACGTCGGAGTCACACTCGCCTACGCCGGCACGGGGGCGCGCCTGCGCGTCACCGACGACGGAAGCGGCTTCGACCCCCGGGCCGTACGGAAGGCGGGCAGGCATCTGGGCCTGGTCTCCATGCGGGACAGGGCGGCCGGCGTAGGCGGCACGCTCACCGTCGAATCCGCGCCCGGGAAGGGAGCGGTCGTCGCACTGGAGGTGCCGGGTGGCTGACCCGATCCGCGTACTGATCGTCGACGACCACCAGGTCGTACGGCGCGGACTGCGCACCTTCCTCGAGATCCAGGACGACATCGAGGTGGTCGGCGAGGCCGCCGACGGAGAGGAAGGGGTCGCGCGCGCCGGGGAGTTGGGCCCCGACGTGGTCCTGATGGACGTGAAGATGCCCGGTATGGACGGCATCGAGGCGCTGCGGGAGCTGCGGCGCCTTGAGAACCCGGCACGGATCCTCGTCGTCACCAGCTTCACCGAGCAGCGCACGGTCGTACCCGCGCTGCGCGCAGGCGCGGCCGGATACGTCTACAAGGACGTCGACCCCGACGCCCTCGCCGGAGCCATCCGTTCCATACACGCGGGCCATGTGCTCCTCCAGCCCGAGGTGGCGGGCACGCTGCTCGCGGACGACGCCGGAGGCGGCACGGGCAGCGGCCGGGGCTCCGTGCTCACCGAGCGCGAGCGGGAGGTGCTGGAGCTGATCGCCGACGGCCGCTCCAACCGGGAGATCGCCCGGACCCTGGTGCTCTCGGAGAAGACGGTCAAGACGCACGTGTCGAACATCCTGATGAAGCTCGACCTCGCCGACCGCACCCAGGCCGCGCTGTGGGCCGTACGGCACGGGCTCACCGACTGACGGCCCGGCGGCCGGACCCGGTGACCGGGCGGACGGCCCCCGTGCCCCGGCGGGGCGGCCCCGGTGCCCCGGCGCGAAGGGCGTCCGGCCCTCCTCACGACCGCTTGCGCTCCAGCTCCTCCGCATAGGCGTTGTACGCCGCGACCTGCGCCCGCCTCGCCGTCCGCTCCACCGGACGCAGCGCCTCCGCGCGGGCGGCGATCTGCGAAGCGCTCACCGCGCCGCCGTGCTCACGGCCGCCGGTGCCGGCCACGCCGCCGCCGGCACCGCCGGGACGGCCGTCGCCCTCCTCCCCGTACGCGATCGCCACGAGCGCCCGCACCCGCTGCGCCAGTTCCAGCACCCGCACCGCACGCGACGGATATCCCGGCGCCAGCAGCTGCCTCCCCGCCTCCATGCGCGCCCGGTACGCCGCCAGCGCCGCGTCCGCCACCGGGCCCGAGCCCGCCACGTCCAGCTCCGTCAGCACCTCGGTGGCGTCCCGCATGGCCTCGGCCAGTTCGCGTTCGGCCTCACCGAGCGAGGGCACGTCGGCGGGCGGCGCCTCACGTACGGGCAGGCAGTGCCAGGTGACCTCCGCGTGCACGTCGCCCTCCGGGCCCACCTCGTACGCCTCCGGCACCAGCCCGAGGGCGGCGCCCGTCGCGATCACGGCCTCACCGGCCTCCAGAGCACGGGAGTTGAACTCCGGCGGCCCGCTCAGCCCCAGCGGATGGCCCGGCACGGGGAGCGCCACCCGAAACCCCAGCGTGCCCAGCGACCGCAGCCGGCCCAGCGCCAGGGTCAGCCCGACGGGCTCCGGCTCCGTCTCCGCGTACGCACCGGAGTCCGCGTACGCACCGGAGGCAGCGGGAAGCCCCACCACGCGATGCACCGCGTCCTCGCCGGTGATCCGCTGTGCGCTCTCGTCGGGCGAGACGAGCGCGGCGAGCAAGGCGTTTCCCCAAGCGGCCAGGCGTCCCGAACGTGGTTCATCGAGCATGTCCCCAGCCTAGGGAACGCGCCCTCGAACGCGTGGCGTAGGTTTGGCTGGGGACTCTGCTCACAAGGCACGGGTAACGGCGACTGCATTTGGGAGACAACGCGCTCATGAGCGAAGTACTGGAGCTGGTGGACGTATCGGTGGTCCGCGACGGCCATGCTCTGCTGGACGATGTCTCCTGGTCGGTCAAGGAAGGCGAGAGGTGGGTCATCCTCGGGCCCAACGGCGCCGGCAAGACGACTCTGCTCAACCTCGCCTCCAGTTACCTCTTCCCCAGCAAGGGCACGGCCACCGTCCTCGGCGACAGGCTCGGCGCCGTCGACGTATTCGAGCTCCGCCCGCGCATCGGCATGGCGGGCATCGCCATGTCGGAGAAGCTTCCCCGCTCCCAGAGCGTCCTGCGCACGGTGCTGACCGCCGCGTACGGCATGACGGTGCACTGGCAGGAGCAGTACGAGGAGGTGGACGAGGAGCGCGCACGCGCCTTTCTCGACCGGCTCGGCATGACCGAGTACCTGGACCGCAAGTTCGGCACCCTCTCCGAGGGCGAGCGCAAGCGCACCCTCATCGCCCGCGCCATGATGACCGACCCCGAACTGCTGCTGCTGGACGAGCCCGCGGCCGGACTCGACCTCGGCGGCCGCGAGGACCTGGTGCGCAGACTGGGCCGCCTCGCGCGCGACCCGTACGCACCCTCGATGCTGATGGTCACCCACCACGTCGAGGAGATCGCGCCCGGCTTCACGCACGTACTGATGATCCGTCAGGGACAGGTGCTGGCAGCCGGCCCGATCGAGACCGAGCTGACCTCGCGCAATCTCTCGCGCTGCTTCGGGCTGCCGCTGGTGGTGGAGAGCCGGGGAGAGCGCTGGACCGCTCAGGGTCTGCCCCTGAGCTGATCGCGCGCCTACCATGTCCATGTGGATGCATGGATCTGGTGGCTGATAGCCGCCGTGGGGCTGGGAATTCCACTCGTCCTCACCGCGATGCCCGAATTCGGGATGCTCGCCATGGGCGGTGTCGCCGGTGCCGTGACGGCCGGGCTGGGCGGCGGAATGGTGCCGCAGGTCCTCGTCTTCGCCGTGGTCTCCTCGGCGCTCATCGCCGTCGTGCAGCCGATCGCCCGCCGCTCCCGCAGGCAGCACCCGAAGCTCAGCAGCGGAGTCGACGCGCTCACCGGGCGCCAGGCGACGGTGCTGGAGCGGGTCGACGGTCAGGGGGGAAGGATCAAGCTCGCCGGCGAGGTCTGGTCGGCGCGCGCCCTGGACACCGGCGAAGCCTATGAGCCGGGCGCACAGGTGGACGTGGTCGAGATCGACGGGGCCACAGCGGTCGTGATGAGATGACGGACAGCAGTAACCTCAACAACCGCGAGTACACGGCGACTTGCGGTGGGACGATTGTTGTCGGTCCCGACGACCTCATATCAGTGACATACATGCAGGGGGGCGCATGGACGCCATCATCATTGTCCTGATCATCCTGGTGGTGCTGGTCTTCATCGCACTCATCAAGACGATCCAGGTCATTCCGCAGGCGAGCGCCGCCATCGTCGAGCGTTTCGGCCGCTACACCCGCACTCTCAACGCGGGTCTGAACATCGTGGTCCCCTTCATCGACACGGTCCGCAACAGGGTCGACCTTCGCGAGCAGGTCGTGCCCTTCCCGCCGCAGCCCGTCATCACCCAGGACAACCTGGTCGTCAACATCGACACGGTCATCTATTACCAGGTGACCGACGCCCGCGCCGCCACGTACGAGGTCGCCAGCTACATCCAGGCCATCGAGCAGCTCACGGTCACCACGCTGCGCAACATCATCGGCGGCATGGACCTGGAGCGGACGCTCACCTCCCGCGAGGAGATCAACGCCGCACTGCGCGGCGTCCTCGACGAGGCCACCGGCAAGTGGGGCATCCGCGTCAACCGCGTCGAGCTGAAGGCGATCGAGCCGCCGACGTCCATCCAGGACTCGATGGAGAAGCAGATGCGCGCCGACCGCGACAAGCGCGCGGCGATCCTCCAGGCGGAAGGTGTACGGCAGTCGCAGATCCTCACCGCGGAGGGCGAGAAGCAGTCGTCGATCCTGCGAGCGGAAGGTGAGGCCCGCTCGGCCGCGCTGCGCGCCGAAGGTGAGGCGCAGGCCATCCGTACGGTCTTCGAGTCGATCCACGCCGGCGACCCGGACCAGAAGCTGCTCTCGTACCAGTACCTCCAGATGCTGCCGAAGATCGCAGAGGGCGACGCCAACAAGCTCTGGATCGTCCCCAGCGAGATCGGCGACGCGCTCAAGGGACTGGGCGGCGCGCTCGACGGCTTCAAGCCCGGCGGCGGGAACGGCGGCAGCGCGAGCGGGAGTTCCGGCGGCCAGGCGGGGAGCATGGTGAAGCCGCCGCGGGAGAGCCCGAAGCTCGACTGAGTCCGAAGCTCGACTGAGCCCGGGGCGGGAGCAGGGGACGAGGCGGGGCCGAGCCGGGGCCGGAACTGGCGCCGGGGGCGGAAGCGGAGGCCCCGCTTCGAGAACCCCCGTCCGCCCCGCACGCCCCATGAGCCAACCCCGCATGCGCACGGCGCAAGCCTCTCCGGCATGATCAGTGTGTACGGCACTGATCTCGAAGGGGCTTGCGCGTGACCATCTGGGAGGCGGTGGCGGTCTGTGCCGCAGGCGTCGGCGCGGGCGCGATCAACACCGTCGTGGGCTCCGGCACCCTGCTGACGTTCCCGGTGCTGCTCGCCGTCGGTCTCCCGCCCGTGACCGCCAACGTGTCGAACGCCCTCGGCCTCGTCCCCGGATCGGTCAGCGGCGCCATCGGCTACAGACGCGAACTGCGGGGCCAGCGGCGGCGGGTGCTGGTGCTGAGCGCCGTGGCGTTCGTCGGCGGGCTGGTCGGAGCCGTGCTGCTGGTGGCGCTGCCGTCCAGCGCGTTCAAGATGATCGTTCCGGTGCTCATCGGCGTCGCGCTGCTGCTCGTGGCCGTCCAGCCGTGGCTCGCCCGTGCCGCGGGACGCAGCAGGGAGAAGCGCGGCAAGTCGGCCCGTGAGAACGGCGGAGTCATGCTCTCCGGCGGGATGCTGTGCGCCAGCGCTTACGGCGGCTACTTCGGCGCGGCCCAGGGCATCATCTACCTCGCCCTGATGGGACTCTTCCTCGACGAGACGCTTCAGCGGACCAACGCCGTGAAGAACGTGCTCGGCGCCCTCGTGAACGGCACCGCCGCCGTCTTCTTCCTCTTCGTCGCCGACTTCGACTGGACGGCCGTACTGCTCATCGCCGGAGGCAGCGCGGTCGGCGGCCAGTTCGGCGCCGTCGTGGGACGCAGACTTCCGCCGACCGCGCTGCGCGTGATCGTCGTCGCGGTCGGCACGGCGGCGATCATCCAGCAACTGCTGCGCTGAGGAAGGGCGTTCAGGGCTTTCCGCTCGCCCTCGTCCCCTCCTCTCCGTACGGTCACGCCGTCGCGGGAAGCCGCGGCGCGGATACGGACGCACCGGGCACGGCGAGCCAATCCGGCAGCCTCTCCCCGTCCTTGAGGCCCAAGGCGAGCAGCAGCGCGTCCGCGGGCGTCGGTTCGAACGGCTTCACCGAGAGCGCCATACCGGCCTGCGCCGGCGTGCGGTCCGCCTTGCGGTGGTTGTCCGCCGCGCAGGCCGCGACGGTGTTGAGCCAGGTGTCCCCGCCGCCCTGCGAACGCGGCACCACATGGTCCACCGTGGTCGCCCGGCGCCCGCAGTACGCGCACCGCTGCCGGTCCCGTACGAGGACACCGCGCCGCGACCACGGCGCCCGTTGTCGGAACGGGACCCGTACGTACCGGCAGAGTCTGATCACCCGCGGCACGGGAAGGTCGATGTCGGCAGCCCGGATGCGGAGCCCGGGATGTGCGTGCTCGACCACGGCCTTGTCCTGCATGACCAGCACCACGGCCCGACGCAGCGAGACGGTCGACAGCGGCTCGAAGCTGGCATTGAGGATCAGCGTCTCGCGCATCCCCCCACCTCCCGTTTCCTTCCGCCCCTGCGGCGGTGGCTCCACTCTGCCGTCGCGATGATCGCCGGACAACGCAATTTCCGCCCCGGGTACGGAGGCCGAAGCCGAGGCGGCGCAGGCTTGACGTGAAGGGAAAGGAGAACGAGAGCCGTACCGCGGAATGCAGAAAGCCGGTACGGAATATGAGCCCCGAAGGAGAGGCGAAAGTGAGCCCGCCTGGAAAGCAGCCCCGCCGGGACGAAGGGCAGTCGGCGCGGTCGCCGGCCCCCGGCCAGGCTCCGGCGGACGGCCGGCGCAGACACAAGCGCCCCGCCGTCCCCGCACTGCGGTGCCGACTGCCCGCCACCGCTGTGCGATCCGGGGACGACGGGGCGCAAAGGAATTTCAGCCCGGCGCCCCGGGCCCTTACTGCCGGCTCAGCCCCCGGTCTCCTCGTGGACGCCGATCAGCTGGCCCCTGCCGATCGCCTTGAACCGCAGATTGAAACCGACGAAGGCCGGAGAGGCGTCGCCGTCCGGACCGAGCTTCTCGTCCTGGACCGCGTAGACCGTGAAGACATAGCGGTGCGGACCGTCGCCGGGCGGCGGCGCGGCCCCGCCGAAGTCCCGCGTGCTGAAGTCGTTGCGTACGTGTACGGCACCTTCGGGAAGCCCCTTCATCCCACCGGTCCCGGCACCCGCCGGAAGCTCCGTCACCGATACGGGGATGTCGAAGACGAACCAGTGCCAGAAGCCGCTGCCCGTCGGAGCGTCGGGGTCGAAGCACGACACGGCGAAGCTCCGGGTGTCCGCGGGGAAGCCCTCCCAGCGCAGATGAGGAGAGGTGTTCCCCTCCGAGTACAGCTGGTCCGGGCGCAGCCGGCCGCCCTCCGAGACGTCGTCGCTCACCACCTGGAAAGAGGGGACGGGCGGGTGGAAGTCGTGCGGGAGCGGCCGTTGCGTCTGCTCGGTCACGTCGGTACCTCCTGATGGCGCGAATCGCTGCACCGGCCAGCCTAACGAGCCGTTGACGCGCTCTTTGTCACCATGGGAGCCACGACGAGACCTCAATGCGGTGGTGCGACGATGACCAGTCCCGTGGACCTGCCCGAACTGCCTGAACTGCCCGACGGCGGTCTGCCTGGCCTCTTCGACGGCAGTGTGCCCCCCGGGGTCTACCGCTGCGAATCCGTCGGCCCCGACGTACTGATGCAGGCGGACGCCGCGAACTGGACGGGCGCGGTCATCGACCTCAGCGACGTCACCGACAAGGCCGAGTTCATGAACCGCTGCGCCACAGGTCTCGAACTGCCCGGCTGGTTCGGCCGCAACTGGGACGCGCTCGCCGACTCCCTCACCGACCTGTCCTGGTGGGGGGAGACCGAGGGATACCTGCTGATGACCGCCGGCTGGCCCGGGTTCGAGCAGGCCGACCCCAAGTCCGCCGCCACCGCCGTGAACGTGTTCACGGCGGCGGTCGGCTACTGGTCCGTGCGGGACGCACCGCTCTCCGTGCTGCTCGGCTGACCCGGGCGCACAGCCTGTCGGCGCGGTACCGCCCCCGAAGGGCCCCTCCGTCAGAGCCAGTTGCGGCGCCCCCCGACCTCCGTGAGCCACTGGTTGATGAACGCCGTCCAGTCCGTCTGGTGGAAGTCGGTCAGATCCACCTGGAACGCACGGTACGAGTCACTGCCGCTCGTGAAGATCCCCGGCGTCTTGTCCATCTCCATCACGACGTCCATCTGCTGCCCGTCGGCCACGAACGACAGCTCGACCTGGGACAGCCCCCGGTACTGCTGGGGCGCCGTGAACTCGATCTCCTGATAGAAGGGCAACTGCTGCCGCGTACCGCGGATCCGCCCCTTCTCCATGTCGGCCGAGCGGAAGCGGAAGCCGAGCGTCCCGAAGGAGTCCAGGATCGCCTGCTGCGCGGGGAGCGCGTGGACGTTGACGGGGTCGATGTCCGTGGAGTCGACGGCCTGCGCGATGGCCAGCTCCGTCGACACCCCGATGCTCATACCGGTCAGCTGCTGCCCCATGAACATCGTGATCGGCGTCTCCCACGGCACCCCCAACTGGAAGGGCACGGTGTGCCTGGCCCCCTCCTTGAGCTCCAGCGCCCCTCCGAGCTGCTGCCGTCCGAACTCGATGTTCTGCTTCAGCTCACCGTCGTTGGTCTCCACCTCGACCTTCGCCATGAGACCGACGGAGAGTCCCTGGATCTGCTGGTCGACCGAGCCCGCCTCGATGTGCACTTCGCCCTGTACGACACCGCCGGGCACCACGTTCGGCTCGTGGAGCACGGTGTCCACGGACGCACTCCCGACCCCCAGGCTCGCGAACAGCTTCTTGAAACCCATCTCTCAAGTCCCTCCCAGGCACTTCCGTGCGCCCTCTTCTGAACACTCGTGATCTCGACGTCCCTCGACGTACTCCGCTACGAGGTACGCCCGGCGACGGCCGGCGGTTCCGGCCACAGAGCAGGATGATCGGATCACCCACCGGAAGCCCAGACCTCCGGAGCAGCTACCCTCGGTCGGCATGATCACCGGCGGAGACCGTACGCGAAGGAACGACGACAGCCACACACCGCTGCACCGTTCGTTCTTCGACCGCCCCGTCCTGGAGGTCGCCCCCGAACTCCTCGGCCGCTATCTCGTACGCACCGCACCCGACGGACGCATCGTGCTGCGCATCACGGAGGTGGAGGCCTACGCGGGCGAGGCCGACCCGGGCTCGCACGCGTACAAGGGACGCACGCAGCGCAACGCCTCGATGTTCGGCCCGCCCGGTCATGCCTACGTCTACTTCATCTACGGCATGTGGTTCAGCCTCAACCTCGTCTGCGGCCCCGAGGGTCACGCGAGCGGTGTGCTGCTGCGCGCCGGCGAGATCCTCACGGGCGAGGAACATGCACGCAAGCGCCGCCCCAAGGCACGCAAGGACACGGAACTGGCCAAGGGGCCCGCCCGGCTGGCGACGGCCCTCGACGTGGACCGGACCCTGAACGGCACAGACGTCTGTGCGCCGGAGGAGCACGCTCCGCTCCGGATCCTGACTGGTGAGGACTTGGACCCCGAACGACTCCGAAGCGGCCCACGCACCGGGGTAGGAGGCGCGGGAGCAGTCCACCCCTGGCGCTACTGGCTCGACCAGGACCCCACGGTGAGCCCTTACCGGCCACATCAGCCCAGGCGGCGCCAGAAGTAACTTGACTCTGAAGGTCCAACGACCTAACGTTGACCGAGTCGCTGAAACGGAGAGGCGGTAGGCACGGCCCCGAAGCCGCGCAGACGCCGCCCCGGAAGTGACAAAACACTACCTACGATTTCCCTGACGGGATCGGCTTTTGGTGCGCCATAAAGTCTGCCCCGCGGACCCTGATTAGGAGTCGGCGAGGGAATCCGTTAAAGTAGTGACACCGAGAGGGAAGCGCCCGGAGCGGCCTGTTATGGGTTGTGATGGAAGCGTCCGTTCTTTGAGAACTCAACAGCGTGCCAAAAGTCAACGCCAGATATGTTGATACCCCGTGCCCTGGGGCTTGGTCCTTGGGGTGGGGATTTCTTTGATGACAGCGAGGATGTTGTGCATGGCCGGGATTATTCCTCCTGGTTGTGCCGCTCTTTGTGGTCTGTCTTTTTGAGGCATTCACGGAGAGTTTGATCCTGGCTCAGGACGAACGCTGGCGGCGTGCTTAACACATGCAAGTCGAACGA
>NZ_JAASAG010000008.1 GCF_012726265.1 Streptomyces sp. HNM0575
GATCAGCAGCAGGCCATCGAGTTGCTGCTGGACAAGATGAAGCAGACCAAGTCCAACACCGAGTTCCTCCTCCAGATCCAGAAGACCACCCCCACACCCGGCAACGGCGGCGACTGACAGCCGCAGACCGGTTCGCGGAGGGCAACACCGGAAGGCAACACAGCGAGGGCCGTTCCACCACATCAGGTGGGGCGGCCCTCGCCCTGTGTGACGAGGGCTGAGAGCTTGACCACAGGCCACCCGGCGTCGCATGCTCTCGCGAGCCGGGTCCCAAGGATGCGATTGCCCAGGTCACAGGAGGTAGAGCGCCCCGTCGACGCGAAACCGGCGCGGCCTTCGTGGAGAGGGCGGCACCGTCACCGGGTGTGCAACCCTTCCCGTTGGCGTGACATACGCGTGATGTGCGGGCCCGCGTGCGGCGCCCTGGCGCGTACGGCGTCCGCGGCGGTGCCCACGCCCTCCGGCGGCACCTCGCAGGTACGGGGAGTCCGGTCGCGTACGGGGAGTCCACGGCGGCGCGGACCACCGCAGGCAGCGGGCGTGCGCAGCCCAGGGCTCCACGTCAACGGGCCGTACTCGCAACGGCCGTACACACAAGGCATAGCCGGCACGGCCGACCCACGGCAGACCACTCCGGCACATCCACACCACGGCAGGACTTGAGGACTGAGGCAGGCGACGATGGCGGACGACAGCACGAGCGGACGGCCCGGGGCGAGGCGCCGCACCGGAGGCGCGATCCGCCCCTCCGGCCGCCGGCGCGCGCCACACACGCGCCGTCGCCGGATCCTCAAGGCGGCGGCCTGGACCGCCGCGGCCGCTGTCGTGCTCGGCGGCACCGGCCTCGGCTTCGCCTACTTCAAGCTCGACGGCAACATCTCCGGCGTCGACATCGACGCGAAGCTCGGCAAGCACAGGCCCGGCGACACCCCGGACGGGTCGATGGACATCCTCGTGCTCGGCTCGGACTCGCGGTCCGGCACGGACGGCCGGTACGGGCAGGACCAGCCCGGCGCACGCTCCGACACCGCGATGGTCGTCCACATCAACAAGAAGCACGACAAGGCGAGCGTCATCTCGATACCGCGCGACACCGTCGTCGAGCGCCCCGGCTGCGAGCGGGACGACGGCGGCGGCACCGCGCCGCCGCAGCGCGCGATGTTCAACTCCGCGTACGAGACGGGCGGTCCCGCCTGCGCGGTGAAGACGGTGGAGTCGATGTCCGGCGTACGCATGGACCACTACGCGGAGGTCGACTTCGCGGGCTTCAAGAAGCTGATCGACGACCTCGGCGGCGTCGAGGTCACCACCAAGAAGCCGATCAAGGACCCGGACAGCCATCTGAACCTGTCGCCGGGCCCGCACAAGCTGGGCGGAGAGCAATCGCTCGGCCTGGTCCGTACGCGCCACGGCGTCGGCGACGGCAGCGACCTGGGCCGCATCCAGCTCCAGCAGGCGTTCGTGAAGGCGCTGATGGACCAGGTGAACAGCGTCGGGGTGTTCAGCAGCCCGAAGAAGCTCTACGACCTCGCGGACAGCGCCACCTCGGCCGTCACCACCGACTCCGACCTCGACTCGGTGGGGGATCTGGCGGGGCTGGCGAACATGCTCAAGGGCATCAAGTCCGACGACATCCACATGTCGACGCTGCCGGTCACCTACGACCCGCAGGACCCCAACCGCGTCGTGCCGATCAAGTCCAAGGCGGAGAAGATGTGGGCCGCGATCAAGCGGGACGCCGACGTGCCGAAGTCCGCGGAGAAGGGCTCAGCGAGCGACGGCAACGACGCCGGCAGCGTCGTCGGCTGAGGCCCGGTGGCACGGCTCGGTGAGGGGTCTCGCGGCTGCCGGGCCCGCGCTCATATCCGTGAGCGGCACCCGCTCATATCCGGGGGCGCGGCACCGCCCGCACCCGGCGCTCGGCCCCGTCCGCACCCCCGCCGCGGCGCCGCTCGACGCCTCTCCGGTGGGAATATCCTCCGCCCGCCCCCGGTTTTGGGAGGTACGGCCAGTGATGGCAGACTGGACCGTCGGCCCCGGTTCACGGGGGACAAGCCCGTCCTCCGACCCGGTGCCCTCCAGGAAATAGGAGACACCTTGAAGCACGACATCCACCCCGAGTACGTAGAGACCCAGGTGAGCTGCACCTGCGGCAACTCCTTCACGACTCGCAGCACCGTGAGCGGCGGCCAGATCCGCGCCGACATCTGCTCCGCGTGCCACCCCTTCTACACCGGCAAGCAGAAGATCCTCGACACCGGTGGCCGCGTGGCCCGGTTCGAGGCGCGCTTCGGCAAGGGCGCCGGTTCCGCCAAGAAGTAGCACCACCCGAGCGCCGGTCTCCTCGGCACGCCCCCCGGGCGTGAGGGGCCGGCGCTCTTTCGCGCTGCCTGGCACTTCCTTCTTCACGTAAAGGGACAAACGATGTTCGAGGCGGTCGAGGAACTGGTCGGCGAGCACGCCGAGTTGGAGAAGCAGCTCGCCGATCCCGCGATCCACGCCGACCAGGCGCGCGCACGCAGGCTCAACAAGCGGTACGCGGAGCTCTCCCCGGTGATCGCCACGTACCGCTCCTGGAAGCAGGCGGGGGACGACATCGGCACCGCCCGCGAACTCGCCGCCGACGACCCGGACTTCGCCGCCGAGGTGAAGGAACTCGAGGCCAGGCACGAGGAGTTGACGGAGAAGCTGCGGCTGCTGCTCGTGCCGCGCGACCCCAGCGACGACAAGGACGTCATCCTCGAGATCAAGGCGGGGGAGGGCGGCGACGAGTCGGCGCTCTTCGCGGGCGATCTGCTGCGGATGTACCTGCGCTACGCGGAGCGCGTCGGCTGGAAGACCGAGCTGATCCAGTCCACCGAGTCCGACCTCGGCGGCTACAAGGACGTGCAGGTCGCCGTGAAGACCAAGGGGGGCGGCGGCGCGACTGAGCCGGGGCAGGGGGTCTGGGCCCGGCTGAAGTACGAGGGCGGGGTGCACCGTGTGCAGCGCGTGCCCGCCACGGAGTCGCAGGGCCGCATCCACACCTCCGCCGCGGGCGTGCTCGTGCTGCCGGAGGCCGAGGACGTGGACGTCGAGATCAACTCGAACGACCTGCGGATCGACGTCTACCGCTCCTCGGGGCCCGGCGGCCAGTCCGTCAACACCACCGACTCCGCGGTGCGCATCACCCACGAGCCCACCGGCATCGTCGTCTCCTGCCAGAACGAGAAGAGCCAGCTCCAGAACAAGGAGCAGGCGCTGCGCATCCTGCGCGCCCGGCTGCTGGCGGCCGCGCAGGAGGAGGCCGACCAGGAGGCGTCGGACGCCCGCCGCAGCCAGGTGCGTACGGTGGACCGGTCGGAGCGCGTGCGGACGTACAACTTCCCGGAGAACCGGATCTCCGACCACCGGGTCGGCTTCAAGGCCTACAACCTCGACCAGGTGCTCGACGGCGATCTCGACGCGGTGATCCAGGCCTGCGTCGATGCCGACTCCGCGGCCAAGCTGGCCGCGGCCCAGTAAGCGCGCGTACGGACGGCTGGTACGGAAGAGAAGATGCTGCATTCGTCCGGGGGGCGGCCCCAGAACCCACGCGGCCTGCTGATCGCCGAAGTGGCACAGGCGACCCAGCGGCTCGCCGACGCCGGGGTGCCCTCGCCGCGCTTCGACGCCGAGGAGCTCGCGGCGTACGTGCACGGCGTCAAGCGCGGCGAGCTGCACCTGGTGGCCGACTCCGACTTCGACGCCCGCTACTGGGAGGCCGTCTCGCGCCGTGAGGCGCGTGAGCCGCTTCAGCACATCACGGGCCGAGCCTTCTTCCGCTACCTTGAACTTCAGGTCGGGCCGGGGGTGTTCGTGCCCCGCCCGGAGACGGAGTCGGTGGCGGGCTGGGCGATAGACGCCGTACGCGCGATGGACGTGGCCGAGCCCCTGATCGTCGACCTGTGCACCGGTTCGGGTGCCATCGCGCTCGCTCTCGCGCAGGAGGTGCCCCGCTCGCGTGTGCACGCCGTCGAGCTGGACGAGGGCGCGTACGGCTGGGCCGCGAAGAACGTCGAGGGCAGCCGCGTCACCCTGCATCAGGGCGACGCGCTGAACGCCCTGCCCGAACTCGACGGCCAGGTCGACCTGGTGGTCTCCAACCCGCCCTACATCCCGCTCACCGAATGGGAGTATGTGGCACCCGAAGCCCGCGACCACGACCCGGAGCTGGCGTTGTTCTCCGGGGAGGACGGACTGAGCACGATCCGCGGTCTGGAGCGCACGGCACACCGGCTGCTGCGCCCCGGCGGCCTCGTCGTGATCGAGCACGCCGACACCCAGGGCGGCCAAGTCCCCTGGATCTTCACCGAGGACCGCGGCTGGGCCGATGCGGCGGACCACCCCGACCTCAACAACAGGCCCCGATTCGCCACAGCCCGCAGGGAGGTGCCGTGATGGCACGGCGTTATGAGTGCACCGACGCGACCGACCGCAAGACCGGCCTGCGCGAGGCCGCCTCGGCGGTACGCCGCGGTGAGCTCGTCGTGCTGCCCACCGACACCGTGTACGGCATCGGCGCCGACGCCTTCAGTCCGGACGCCGTAGGCGACCTGCTGGAGGCCAAGGGCCGCGGCAGGAACATGCCTTCGCCCGTGCTCGTCGGCTCCCCGAACACGCTGCACGGACTCGTGACCGACTTCTCCGAGTCCGCCTGGGAGCTGGTCGACGCCTTCTGGCCGGGCGCGCTGACGCTCGTGGCCAGGCACCAGCCGTCGCTGACGTGGGACCTGGGCGACGCACGCGGCACCGTGGCCGTGCGGATGCCGCTCCACCCCGTCGCGATCGAGCTGCTCAAGGAGTTCGGGCCGATGGCCGTCTCCTCCGCCAACCTCACCGGCCATCCCGCGCCGCAGGACTGCGACGCCGCGCAGGAGATGCTGGGCGACTCCGTGGCCGTCTACCTCGACGGCGGCCCCACCGCCGACTCGGTCCCGTCCTCGATCGTCGACGTCACCGGCACGACGCCGGTGCTGCTGCGCGCGGGCGCGGTGAGCGCCGAGGAGCTGCGCAAGGTGGTACCAGGGCTGGAGGTGGCGTCGTGAGCGCGGCGGGGGCGGCCGCACGGGCGGAGCGTACGTTGCCGGTCGTACGGACGGAGACCGTGCGGGCGGAGCGGACGCTGCGGCCCGGCGGCGCTCTCGCGTACGGGCGGGCCGGGAGATGCCCGCAGTGAACACCCCGCACGGGCGTGGCACCGCGGACCCCGGCGGCATAAGCGGCGGCAGCGGGCCCGGTACGGGCCGGGGCGCGGGCCCGGGACCGGGAACGGGTCCCGGAGCGGGCCCGGCCACGGGATCGGGCGCCGCCGGCACCTTCCGCATCCTCCACGTCTCCACCGGCAACGTCTGCCGCTCGCCCCTGACCGAGCGGCTGACGCGTCATGCCCTGGCGGAGCGCCTCGGCGGCGGCCGCAGCGGCGGCATCCTCGTGGAGAGCGCCGGGACTTGGGGCCACGAGGGCGCACCGATGGAGGACCACGCGGCGGAGGTGCTGCTGGAGCACGGAGCGGACCCGGAGGGCTTCCGCGGCCGTGAGCTGCTCGACGAACACGTCATCCGCGCCGACCTCGTGCTGACCGCGACCCGCGACCACCGTGCGCAGGTCGTCTCGATGGGGCACTCGGCGGGGCTGCGCACGTTCACGCTGAAGGAGTTCACCCGGCTCGTACGGGCCATAGACGCGGCGACGCTGCCCGACGCGCGCTCCGCCGAGGGCGTCGTCGAGCGGGCACAGGCGCTCGTGCAGGCCGCGGCGGCGCTGCGTGGCTGGCTGCTCGCGCCCAGCCCGGAGGCGGACGAGATCCATGATCCGTACGGTGCGCCCATCCCGTACTTCCGGTCGGTGGGCGACGAGATCAGCAAGGCCCTGGACCCCGTCGTCACGGCGCTGACGGGCGTTCCCGCCCCGAGCCGCCGCACGTGAGGCGCCGCAGCCGCGGTACGGGCCACAGCCGATACGGCGCCATCTGAAACCGCCGGTCCCGCGCAGGTGTCCTATGGTGTGGGGCCAAGGAACAGCGAAACCCCTGGGGAGCCAGTGCGTGAATATCTGCTGACGCTCTGTGTCACGGCCGCGGTCACCTATCTACTGACCGGGCCGGTGCGGAAGTTCGCCATCGCGGCGAAGGCGATGCCGCAGATCAGGGCGCGCGATGTGCACCGTGAGCCGACGCCGCGCCTCGGCGGCATCGCGATGTTCGGCGGTCTGTGCGCGGGTCTGCTGGTCGCCGCCCAACTCACCAACATCGGCGAGCTGTTCGTACTCTCCGACGAGCCGCGCGCCCTGCTCTCCGGCGCCGGGCTGATCTGGCTGCTGGGCGTACTGGACGACAAGTGGGGCGTCGACGCCCTGGTCAAGCTGGGCGGGCAGATGATCGCCGCGGGCGTCATGGTGCTCCAGGGGCTCACGATCCTGTGGCTGCCCGTCCCGGGTGTGGGAAACGTCGCACTGACCCAGTTGCAGGGCACGCTGCTGACGGTCGCGCTCGTCGTGATCACCATCAACGCGGTGAACTTCGTGGACGGCCTGGACGGCCTGGCCTCCGGGATGGTCACCATCGCGGCCGCGGCGTTCTTCATGTACGCGTACCGGATCTGGTACGGCTACGGCGTCGAAGCGGCCGCTCCCGCCACGCTCTTCGCGGTGCTGCTGATGGGCATGTGCCTGGGCTTCCTGCCGCACAACATGCATCCGGCGCGGATCTTCATGGGCGATTCGGGCTCGATGCTGATCGGTCTCGTACTGGCCGCGGGCGCGGTCTCGATCACCGGCCAGGTCGATCCGGACCTCATGGTGCAGCACACCGGTTCCGTGCGGTCCGCGGTGCACACGATGGTTCCGCTGTACATGCCGCTGCTGCTGCCGCTCACGATCATCGCGATCCCGGTCGCCGACCTGGTGCTCGCGATCGTACGGAGGACCTGGCGCGGGGAGTCGCCGTTCGCGGCGGACAAGGGGCATCTGCACCACCGGCTGCTGGAGATCGGGCACTCGCACAGCCGCGCGGTGCTGATCATGTACTTCTGGTCGGCGCTGATCGCCTTCGGCGCGGTGGCGTTCTCGGTGCAGTCCTCCAGCCTCGCGATCGTGCTCGCCATCGTGCTGCTGAGCGCGATCGGTCTGGTGGTGCTGCTGCTGCCGCGCTTCACGCCGCAAGTGCCGCGCTGGGCCTATGCGTTCGTGCCGCCGCGCTACCGGCGTCCGGGGGAGGACGCGATGCACGCGGAGGGTGCCGCGGGGGAGCCCGCGGGGGAGCCCGCGGATGAGCCCGCGATGGAGGCCGCCGCGGAAAGCGTGACGGACAACTCCAGCCCGTCCGGAGCGGAATCCAGCAATCCGTCCGATTCGCCTTCTTTGGTCGATTTCGAGAAGAATGCGCAATTCGCCGCGGGTAACGGGAATTCGGCCGAGCCGGCCCGCGCCGAGAACGCGGAAAAGGCGAAGAGCGCACCTCAGCCCGCATTCGCGGGGCTCAACGGCGCCACCGCGATCGGCCGCAACGATCAACGGGGCGCCCGTAGTTCGGACCCCGCGTGTGACGGCGAGCACACCAAGTAGGTAAAGACCTCATCAAATAGTTTGTGATAGCGTTCACGAAAGCCGGATGAGCCGGAGACCGGAGCGGTGGACGCTGCCCCGGAACTGCGGTTTCGACCCCCTCGTCGCCGAGTCCGTATCCGAGTCGGAGAAAGGGCGTCGTCACCGGCGGTCAGTCATCGGCAGGTTGCGGCCTCACGGCCCGTGACCGGCCGGGACAAGCATCAAATCGCCCCCGACCTCGCCGGAGCTGCCCTCATGCAGTCCAACGATGCCCGGATCCTCCGGGGCGCGGCCGTCTTCGCCGCCCCGGTGGGACTCGTCGCCACCGTTGCCAGTGCGGTGTTGGCCGGTGGGAAGGGTCTCATCGGCGCCCTCGTGGCGCTCGCGGTCGTCGCCGTCTTCTTCGGACTCGGGTTCGCGGCGCTCATGCGCCTCACCCAGGACAAGCCCCAAGTGACCATGATGGCGGGGATGTTGGTCTACACGGTGCAGATGCTCATGATCGGCGTCTTCATCATCGTCTTCAGCGGGACCACGCTCTTCAACAGCCGGGCGTTCGCCCTCACTCTGCTCGTCACCGCCCTGGCGTGGGTGGGAGGCCAGGTCCGCCACAGCCTCACGAGCAGGATGCTCTACGTCGATCCCGTGCCTTCCGTGCCGGCCGAAGAGCCCGCGCGCAAGGGGAGTTCGGAGTCGCGCGATGAGAGGTGAGGGGAGGCGGAAAGGGCTTGATCCGCATCTGCTATCGTCCGGAAACGCATCCGGCCGTGTGGGGCCCGCTCGTCTGAGGAGCGCAGCGCCCCGGCGGCCTGCGGTGTACTCGGATCCCCAGCTGTGGCCGCAGCGTGGATCCCGGGTGCCCGGTCCTCGGTGCACTCTCCGAGTCGACCGCAGTGGCACCGCCACACTCTGTCCCCCGTGCCGAAAAGCGGTCTCACCAGCCGCGCTGACACACAAGGTTGCCGTCACTTATGCGTCACGACGAAGGAGTCACGGGTGAGCGCCCTAACGCTGCTGGCTAACACCGACTGCCACATCAACGCAGGCTGCGCCTTTCCCGCGCCGGGCCTCCACTCGTTCCAGTTCAAGCCGCTCTTCACCGTCGGCGGCGTCGAGTTCAACAAGCCGAGCCTGATCGCCGTCGTCTCCATGGTGATCGTCGTCGGCTTCTTCTGGGCCGCGTTCAACAAGCCGAAGCTGGTCCCGGGGAAGCTCCAGCTGATCGGCGAGATCGGCTACCAGTTCGTCGCGCGGAGCATCGCCACCGAGGTGATCGGCAGGAAGGGCAAGCAGTACGTCCCCTTCCTGATGTCGATCTTCTTCTTCGTATGGATCATGAACATCATGGCCATCGTGCCGCTCGCGCAGTTCCCCTCGACGTCGCACTTCGCGTACCCGGTGGCGCTCGCGGCGCTGGTGTTCGTGACGTACATGTTCCTGACGTTCAAGACCCACGGCTTCAGGGGCGGCGTCAAGAACCTCGTCTGGATCAGCGGGCTGCCCAAGCCCCTCGTGCCGCTGATGGTGCTCCTGGAGTTCATCCAGAACGTGATCTCCCGGCCGTTCACCCTCGCGGTGCGGCTCTGGGCCAACATGTTCGCGGGCCACATGCTGATCGTGATGTTCAGCATCGCCGCCTGGTACCTGGTCACCCCGTCGTTCCTGGCGGTCGCCGCGGGCGGCTCGTTCCTCCTGGCGGTCGGCATGACGGCCTTCGAGGTGCTGATCCAGTTCCTTCAGGCGTACATCTTCACGCTGCTCGCCGCGATCTACATCAGCGGTGCGCTCGAAGAGGCCCACTGACCGACAGCCCCACCGAACTCCCCTCGTACGAACGGAACTTCGCTGGAAACCACCCCAGCGGACCGCATCACACAGGAAGAAGAAGATGTCTGCTGAGCTTGTCAACATCGCCGCGTCCGGAGTCACGGGCAACCTGGGAGCCGTCGCCTACGGTCTCGCCGCCATCGGCCCCGGTGTCGGTATCGGCGTGGTCTTCGGTCACTCCATCGAGGCCATGGCCCGTCAGCCCGAGGCCATGGGCATCATCCGCACCAACATGTTCCTGGGCTTCGCCCTCTGTGAGGTGCTCGCGCTCCTCGGCCTCGTCGTCCCCTTCATCTTCAAGTAAGCCGGGACGACCCGTAGCCATTTTTCGACGAAAGGATCGGACATGATGACTTTCCTGGCCGAGGAGGGGGCGCAGAATCCGCTCATTCCCGAGCCCGTGGAGCTGGTCATCGGCCTGATCGCCTTCTTCATCGTCTTCGGCGTCCTCGGTAAGAAGCTGCTGCCCACCATCCAGAAGACCCTGGACGAGCGGCAGGACGCGATCGAGGGCGGCCTGGAGCGGGCGCAGGAGGCCCAGACCGAGGCGAACCAGACACTCGAGGAGTACAAGGCCCAGCTCGCCGAGGCCCGCCACGAGGCGGCCCGGATCACCGAGCAGGCCCGCGAGCAGGGTGCGTCCATCATCGCGGAGATGCGCGAGGAGGGGCAGCGGCAGCGTGACGCGATCATCGCCGCGGGCCACGCGCAGACCGAGGCGGACCGCCGCCAGGTGACGGTCGCGCTGCGCCAGGAGGTCGGGCGCATGGCCACCGACCTGGCGGGCCGCGTCGTCGGCGAGTCCCTTGAGGACGCCGCACGGCAGAGCCGCGTCGTCGACCGCTTCCTCGAGGACCTCGAGGAGAAGGCAGAGGCCGCACGATGATCGGCGCGAGCCGTGACGCACTCGCCGCAGCCCGGGAGAGCCTGACGGCGCTGACCGACAGCACGTCGGCCGACCCGAAGGTCCTCGCGGACGAGCTGGCCGTGGTGACGGCGCTGCTGGACCGCGAGGTCGCGCTGCGCCGTGTGCTGGCCGACCCGTCGCGCAGCGGCGAGCGCAAGGCGGAGCTGGTAGCGACCGTGCTCGGCGAGCAGGTGGGCGGGGCGACCGTCGACCTGGTCTCCGGGATGGTGCGGTCCCGCTGGTCCGCCCCGCGTGACCTGGTGGACGCGGCGGAGGAGCTGGCGGACACCGCCGAGCTCATCGCCGCGGAGCGTGCCGGGACGCTGGACGAGACCGAGGACGAGCTGTTCCGGTTCTCGCGCACCGTCGCCTCGGCTCCCGAGCTGCGGACGGCGCTGACCAGCGAGAAGGCCGCGCCCTCGGCGAAGGTGCAGCTGCTGCACACGCTGCTCGGCGGCAAGTCCAGGGAGGCCACGGAGCGGCTGATCACGCGGCTGGTGGCCCAGCCGCGAGGACGTAGCCTGGAAGGCGGGCTGGAGGCCCTCTCCCGGCTGGCGGCGGAGCGACGCGGCAGGTCGGTGGCCGTCGTCACCTCCGCGGTGCCGCTCAGTGACCAGCAGCGGCAGCGTCTCGGTTCGGCGCTGGCGAAGCTGTACGGACGCCAGATGCATCTGAATCTCGACGTGGACCCGGAGATCCTCGGAGGGATCAGGGTGCGCGTGGGCGACGAGGTCATCAACGGCTCCATCGCGGACCGGCTCAGCGAGGCCGAGCGGCGGCTGGCCGGCTGAGGACGGCCCCGGGGCGCGGCGGCGGCCGCGCCACACCAACTCAACAGCATCACTTAGCGGCCCGAGTTGGGCCGTAGAAGATCGATACGGTCCCAACAAGGAGAGCAGGGAACCCAGATGGCGGAGCTCACGATCCGGCCGGATGAGATCCGGGACGCGCTGGAGAATTTCGTCCAGTCGTACGAGCCGGACGCGGCCTCGCGCGAAGAGGTCGGAACGGTCAGCGTTGCCGGCGACGGCATCGCGAAGGTCGAGGGTCTTCCCTCGGCCATGGCGAACGAGCTGCTGAAGTTCGAGGACGGCACCCTCGGCCTCGCCCTCAACCTCGAGGAGCGCGAGGTCGGTGCGGTGATCCTCGGTGAGTTCAGCGGCATCGAGGAGGGCCAGCAGGTGCGCCGCACCGGCGAGGTCCTGTCGGTTCCGGTCGGCGACAACTACCTCGGCCGCGTCGTGGACCCGCTGGGCGCCCCGATCGACGGCCTGGGCGACATCGAGTCCGAGGGCCGCCGCGCCCTCGAGCTCCAGGCCCCCTCGGTCATGGACCGCAAGTCGGTCCACGAGGCGATGGAGACGGGCTACAAGGCCGTCGACACCATGACCCCGATCGGCCGCGGCCAGCGTCAGCTGATCATCGGCGACCGGCAGACCGGCAAGACCGCGCTGTGCGTCGACACGATCATCAACCAGCGCGACAACTGGCGCTCCGGCGACCCGGACAAGCAGGTCCGCTGCATCTACGTCGCCGTCGGCCAGAAGGGCTCCACCATCGCGTCCGTGCGCGGCGCCCTGGAGGAGGCCGGTGCGCTGGAGTACACGACGATCGTCGCGGCCCCGGCGTCCGACCCGGCGGGCTTCAAGTACATCGCCCCGTACACCGGCAGCTCCATCGGCCAGCACTGGATGTACCAGGGCAAGCACGTGCTCGTCGTCTTCGACGACCTGACCAAGCAGGCCGACGCCTACCGCGCCGTGTCCCTGCTGCTGCGCCGCCCGCCGGGCCGGGAGGCCTACCCGGGCGACGTCTTCTACCTCCACTCCCGTCTGCTGGAGCGCTGCGCCAAGCTCTCCGACGACATGGGCAAGGGCTCGATGACGGGTCTGCCCATCGTCGAGACGAAGGCGAACGACGTGTCGGCGTTCATTCCGACCAACGTCATCTCCATCACCGACGGCCAGTGCTTCCTGGAGTCCGACCTGTTCAACGCCGGCCAGCGGCCCGCGCTGAACGTCGGCATCTCGGTCTCCCGCGTCGGTGGTTCCGCGCAGCACAAGGCGATCCGGCAGATCACCGGTTCGCTCCGTGTGGACCTCGCCCAGTACCGCGAGCTGGAGGCGTTCGCCGCCTTCGGCTCCGACCTGGACGACGCCTCCAAGGGCGCGCTGGAGCGCGGTAAGCGGATGACGGAGCTGCTCAAGCAGGCCCAGTACCAGCCGTTCTCGACCGAGGACCAGGTCGTCTCCGTCTGGTCCGGCACCAACGGCAAGATGGACGACGTCCCCGTCGAGGACATCCGCCGGTTCGAGCGCGAGCTGCTGGAGTTCATGCACCGCGAGAACAAGGGCCTCCTGACCAGCATCGTCGAGGGCGGCAAGATGTCCGACGACACGCTTCAGGAGCTCGGCGAAGCGGTGGACTCCTTCAAGAAGCAGTTCGAGACCTCGGACGGCAAGCTGCTGGGCGAGGACTGAGCATGGGCGCTCAGACCAGGGTCTACAAGCGGCGGATCAAGTCCGTCACGGCGACCAAGAAGATCACCAGGGCGATGGAGATGATCGCCGCCTCGCGCATCATCAAGGCGCAGCGCCGGGTGGCGGCCTCCGAGCCGTACGCCGAGGAGCTGACCAACGCCGTGCGCGCGGTCGCCACCGGCTCGAACGTGAAGCACACCCTCACCACGGAGGCGGAGCGCCCGACCCGGGCCGCGGTCCTGCTCATCGTGAGCGACCGCGGACTGGCGGGCGGCTACAACTCCAACGCCATCAAGGCGGCCGACCGGCTGACCAACCGGCTGATCGGCGAGGGCAAGGAAGTCGTCAACTACATCGTGGGCACCCGCGGTGTGACGTACTACCGCTTCCGTGAGCGTGTGATCAAGGAGTCCTGGAGCGGCTTCACCGACAACCCGACCTACGCGGACGCCAAGGCCGTGGCCGCGCCGCTGATCGAAGCGATCACGGCGGACACGGGCGCGGAGAACGGCGTGGACGAACTCCACATCGTCTACACGGAGTTCGTCTCGATGATGACGCAGACGCCGGTCAGCGACCGGATGCTGCCGCTCACGCTGAAGGCGACCGCGGAGGAGTCGGCCGGGGTCATCCAGGACAACATCAAGCGAGGCCCGGAGGTCCGTCCGCTCTTCGACTTCGAGCCGTCGGCCGAGCAGGTGCTCGACGCGCTGCTTCCGCGGTACGTCGAGAGCCGCATCTACAACGCGCTGCTCCAGGCCGCCGCCTCGAAGCACGCGGCCACGCGCCGTGCGATGAAGTCGGCGACGGACAACGCCGAAGACCTCATCAAGTCGCTGACGCGGCTTGCCAACGCGGCCCGCCAGGCCGACATCACCCAGGAAATCAGCGAGATCGTCGGTGGCGCGAGCGCGCTGGCTGACGCTTCTGCGGGGAGTGACCGCTAACCATGACCGAAACTCTTGAGAAGACGACGGCGGCGGGCCGCGTCGCACGCGTCATCGGCCCGGTGGTCGACGTGGAGTTCCCCGTCGACCAGATGCCGGACATCTACAACGCGCTGACCGTCGAGGTCGCCGACCCGGCTCAGGCCGGCAAGAAGAAGACCCTCACGCTGGAGGTCGCTCAGCACCTCGGCGAGGGCCTCGTCAAGGCCATTTCCATGGAGCCCACCGACGGCCTGGTCCGCCAGGCCGAGGTGACCGACACCGGCGAGGGCATCACCGTCCCCGTCGGCGACGTCACCAAGGGCCGGGTGTTCAACACCCTGGGCAAGATCCTCAACGACCCCGAGGCCGAGTCCGAGGTCACCGAGCGTTGGTCCATCCACCGCAAGGCACCGGCCTTCGACCAGCTCGAGTCGAAGACCGAGATGTTCGAGACGGGCCTGAAGGTCGTCGACCTGCTGACCCCGTACGTCAAGGGCGGGAAGATCGGCCTGTTCGGCGGCGCCGGCGTCGGCAAGACCGTCCTCATCCAGGAAATGATCATGCGTGTGGCGAAGCTGCACGAGGGTGTTTCCGTCTTCGCCGGCGTCGGCGAGCGCACGCGTGAGGGCAACGACCTCATCGACGAGATGGCCGAGTCCGGCGTGCTCCCGCAGACCGCGCTGGTCTTCGGGCAGATGGACGAGCCGCCGGGCACCCGTCTCCGGGTCGCCCTGGCCGGTCTGACCATGGCGGAGTACTTCCGCGATGTGCAGAAGCAGGACGTGCTGTTCTTCATCGACAACATCTTCCGCTTCACCCAGGCCGGTTCCGAGGTCTCCACCCTGCTCGGCCGCATGCCCTCCGCGGTGGGTTACCAGCCGAACCTGGCGGACGAGATGGGTGTGCTCCAGGAGCGCATCACCTCGACCCGTGGCCACTCCATCACCTCGATGCAGGCGATCTACGTGCCCGCGGACGACCTCACCGACCCGGCCCCGGCCACCACGTTCGCGCACCTCGACGCGACGACGGTGCTCTCGCGGCCGATCTCGGAGAAGGGCATCTACCCGGCGGTGGACCCGCTGGACTCGACGTCCCGGATCCTGGACCCGCGCTACATCTCGCAGGAGCACTACGACTGCGCGAACCGCGTCATCGGGATCCTCCAGAAGTACAAGGACCTTCAGGACATCATCTCGATCCTCGGCATCGACGAGCTGTCCGAGGAGGACAAGCTCACCGTCAGCCGGGCCCGCCGTATCGAGCGCTTCCTGTCGCAGAACACCCACGCGGCGAAGCAGTTCACGGGTCTCGACGGATCGGACGTGCCGCTCGACGAGTCGATCACCGCGTTCAACGCCATCGCCGACGGTGACTTCGACCACTATCCGGAGCAGGCGTTCTTCATGTGCGGCGGCCTCGACGACCTGAAGGCCAAGGCCAAGGACCTCGGCGTCTCCTGACGTACGGGTCCGGCGCCGGGCGGGGCCGGACCGCGGGGCACAGCCCTTCGGTCCGGCGCCGTTCCCGCACCCCTTATCCTTTTCCTAACCTACGAAGGAGCCACAGTGGCTGAGCTGCACGTCGAGTTGGTCGCCGCGGACCGCAAGGTCTGGTCCGGCGAGGCCAGCCTGGTCGTCGCGCGCACCACGTCCGGCGACATCGGCGTCATGGCCGGCCACCAGCCGCTGCTCGGCGTGCTGGAGCCCGGCGCGGTGATCATCCGTACCGCCGGGGAGACCGGCGAGGGCACGGTCACCGCGGCGGTGCACGGCGGCTTCATCTCCTTCGCGGACGACAAGATGTCGCTGCTGGCGGAGATCGCCGAGCTGTCCGACGAGATCGACACCGACCGGGCGGAGCGGGCGCTGGAGCGGGCCAAGTCGGAGGAAGACTCCGCAGCCGAACGGCGTGCCGAGGTCCGTATGCGAGCGGTGGCGGTCCGCTGAGGAGGCGGCCGACGCCGGGCGCGGAGCCGGGCACGACAGGTACGAAGCTCAGCCGCGGGCTGTTCCGGGTCACCATCCCGGAGCGACCCGCGGCTGAGCCCATACAGAGGGGGACGCGGGATCCACGAGGTCCTTCGGCTCCGCGAGCACCGCGCCACGCGTGGTACGAGAGAGTGCGAGGAGGTCGGTGATGATGGTCCTCGTTCTGTCCCTGTGCGGCGTGGCCCTGCTGCTGGCGCTGGCGGGCCTGTTCGCCTTCGGTCTGCGGCGCCGTCTGCTTCAGCGCTCGGGCGGCACCTTCGACTGCAATCTGCGCTGGAACGCTCCCGCGCCGCTCGCCGAGTACGCCGGCGAGGCGGCCGGCGACGACGCGGACCGCGGGGCGGGGCAGGGGCCCGGGGACGCACAGGGCACCGCGGGCGCGGACGGCCACGGTGCGGGGGGCCGTGGTGTGGGCGGCGGCAAGGGCTGGGCGTACGGCGTCGCTCGCTACAACGGCGACCAGATCGAGTGGTTCCGCGTCTTCTCTTACGCACCGCGTCCCCGCCGCTTTCTGGAGCGCCACTGCATCGAGGTGCTGCAACGCCGGGATCCGGAGGGCGAGGAGGAGCTGGCGCTGCTCTCCGACGCCGTGATCCTCGCGTGTTCCCTGCACGGCACCCGCGTCGAACTGGCCATGAGCGAGGACGCGCTCACCGGCTTTCTCGCCTGGCTGGAGGCGGCGCCGCCCGGCCAGCGCGTCAATGTCGCCTGAGGGCTCTGCGTGAGTCCGCCGCAGCACGGGGCGCGGCCGGCGCCGCAGTCTGATCAGCCCAGCAGGGCCGCGACCAGGACGAGGGCCGGGGCCGCCGCCAGCGTCGAGACGAGGATCGATTCGCGGGCGAGGCGCGTGCCCGTGCCGTAGCGCGACGCGTAGGCGAAGAGGTTCTGCGCCGACGGCAGGGCCGAGGTCACCACCACCGCGAACAGCGCGGCACGCGGCAGCTGGAAGACGCCCGCTCCCAGCGCCCACGCGACGAGCGGCTGGACCACCGTCTTCAGCACCACCGCGAGCAGCACCGGAGACCGGTCGTGCTCGCGTGAGAGTACGGCGCTGCCGCGCAGGGACATCCCGAAGGCGAGCAGCACGGCGGGCACGGACATCGCGCCGACCAGGTGGAACGGTTCGAGCACGGGCGCCGGCAGCCGCACGCCCGTGGCCGCGACGGCGACGCCGCCGAGCGAGCCGATCACGATGGGGTTGCGCAGGGGCGTCGTCAACACGCGTATGACGCCCGGGCGTTCGCCGGGCTCGCGGCCGGAAGGCGCGGAGAAGACGTCGAGCGCGGTGAGCGCCACCGGTGAGACAACCAGCAGCTGGAAGAGGATCACGGGGGCGACCAGCGAGGCGTCGCCCAGTACGTATGCGGAGATCGGGATGCCGAGGTTGCCGGCGTTGACGTAGCACGCGCACATGGCGCCGACGGTGCTCTCGCCGGGTGGCCACCGGCGCAGCGCGGCCGCCGCGCAGTAGAGCGCCGCCACGGCGAACGTGGTGAGCGCGGTGATCAGGATCTGGTCCGAGACGAGGACCCGGAGGTCGGCCTTCGCCATCGTCTCGAACAGCAGGGCGGGCGTGGCCACATGGAAGGCGAGCCTGGTGAGGATCTCGGGCCCGCTGCTGCCGAGGAGGCCCCGCCTGCCGAGCACATAGCCGGTGACGATGACGCAGGCTATGACGCCGAAGCCCGCTATCACTCCGCCCATCGTGGTCCCGTCCGCCGGGTGTGCGGGGGCGCCTTCGTCACATCGTTCACGTCTCGATTGTCCGCGTGGCCCGCAAACGCTTGCGGCCGGGGCCCGTCCATGAGGTGCCCGCGGGCCCGTCCCGCCAGTTCCGTTCCGCCCCCGGGCAGCGCGCCGGAGGCGGGCGATCAGCCTCCGGTCAGGCCCGACTCCTGTGCCAGCACCGCCGCTTGGGTACGGCTGCGCAGCCCCAGCTTGCCCAGCAGCCGGCTCACGTGGGTCTTCACCGTCGCCTCCGCCAGTCCCAGCCGCAGCGCCGACTCCGCGTTGGAGAGGCCCTGGCCGAGGCAGCGCAGAACATCCTGCTCGCGGGGCGTCAGCTCATGCAGGCCGGGGTGGGCGCCCGGCGCGGACCCGGGCAGCGGCGTCCTTCCCGTGCCTCCGGTGCGGGCGAACTCGGCGATCAGCCGCCGGGTCACGGCCGGAGCGATGATGCCGTCGCCGTGCGCCACGGTGCGTACGGCGTCCACGACCTGCGACGCCTCGCTGTCCTTGAGCAGGAAGCCGGAGGCGCCCGCGCGCAGTGCCCCGAAGACGTACTCGTCGAGGTCGAAGGTGGTCAGCACCAGCACGTCGGCCAGTTGCTCGCCGGTGATGCGCGCGGTGGCCGAGACGCCGTCGAGGCGGGGCATCTGGACGTCCATCAGCACGATGTCGGGCCGCAGTTCGCGGGCGAGGCGCACCGCTTCCTCGCCGTCGCCCGCCTCGCCGGCGACCTCGATTCCGTGGGCGCCGCGCAGGATGAGCACGAGCCCTGCGCGTACGGACAGCTGGTCCTCGGCGACGAGCACGCGGACCGGGTGCGGGGGCGGGGGCGCAGCGCCGGGCTCGGACTCCGGCGGTGCTGACGTCGCAGGACGGGACCCCGGGTGTGTGCCGGCGTGCGCGTCCGCCGCCGCACCTGTGCCGTCGCCGGTGCCGTGCCGTCCTCCGGTGCCGTGCCGCCCCGTGCCGCTCCCGGCGCCCGTCACAGCAGGCTCCCTTCCTCGACGGGCAGTTCGGCCCGTACCTCCCACACCTCCGCGCCTTCGTGGGCGGCGTCGGCGGGGCCCACGCGCAGTGCGCCGCCGAGCAGTTCCACGCGCTCTCGCATGCCGATCAGTCCCGCGCCGGAGCCGGGCGCCCGCGGGCCTGGGCTGGCGGGCAGTCCGCCGAGCGGGCTGGTCACGCGGACGGTGAGCGGTCCGGGGTTACGGGCGCGGGCGACCTCCACGGTGACGTGGCCGGGAGCGGAGTGCTTGAGCGCGTTCGTGAGGGACTCCTGTACGACGCGGTACGCGGCCAGTTCGACCGGAGCGGGCAGCGAGGCGCCGGCGGGCCCGCGCTCGTCGCACAGGGAGAACGTGAGCCCGGGGTTGCCGACGCCGGAGCGCGCCCGTTCCAGCAGGGCGTCTAGCCCGGCGAGCGTGGGGGTGGCGGCGGAGAGCGCGGCGCCGGAGGCCGCACGGGCGCCCGTGCCGTCTGCCGGGGTGCCGCCCGTGACGCCGCCGGTGCCGTCCGCCTCGGCGCCTGTGGCGGTGTCGCCCGTACCGTCGGCCGAGGCGTCGCGCAGCAGCCCGATGAGGCGCCGCATCTCCGCCAGGCCCTGCACGCTGTTCTCCCGTATCACCCCGAGGGAGTCGCGTACGGCGTCGTCGTCCGGAGGGTCGAGGGACAGCGCGGCCGTGGAGTGGATGGCGATCGCGGAGAGGTGGTTGGCGACGAGATCGTGCAACTCCCTCGCCATGCGGGCCCGTTCGGACGTCACGGCCTGGACGCGGTCCATCTCCGCGAGCAGCGCGGTCTGTTCGGCGCGCAGCCGCTCGGCCGCGGCGGAGTTGCGGTGGTCGCGGATCACCACCCCCGTCCAGGCGGGCGCGACCGTGACGCCCGCGCAGAACGCCCCCAGCAGCAGCATCTCGGGCTTGCGGAAGGCCGCCATCATGCCCAGCGTGACCGCGACGGACACCGCGACGCTCACGGGCAGGATCGAGCGGGAGACGCGCGGCGGCCCGTACATCACGGCCGCGTAGACGATGTCGGTGAAGACGACGATGGTAGCCAGCAGCGAGCCCATGGCGACATCGGCGGCGAGTGCGGCCAGTGCCACCGGGAGCACCCAGGGCTGCGCTGACCTGCGCCCGAGCGCGGTGAGGCACATGACGGCGAGGGGGATCAGCAGCCAGGCGCCGTAACTCCCGCCCACGCGCGGGTTGTTGAAGAGCCCGAACCACCAGAGCACCAGGCCGCCAGCGAGCCCGGCGAGCGCGATGAGCACTCCGTCGCGGTGCGGGCGCAGCCGCCGGGACGGCAACGGGGTCAGGGGCAGTGGGCGAGGCATGTGTCCATCTCAGCACGCCGGGCGGCCGGGGGCGTCGGCCCCGGGGACCAGCGCGCAAGGCCCGTACTACATCGAAGGATGCAGGCACGCTCGCAGGGATCGTCGCTGGTGAGGACGTGCGGGGGCTCGCCCTGATGGGACCGTCGTGGCAGATGGACGGACGAGGAACGGGGAGGCCGGCGTGATCGTCACGCTGATCGTCATCTGCGAGGTCGCCTTCTGGGTGCTGCTGGCGGCCGGACTGGCGCTGCGCTACCTGGCCCGGATGCCGCGTACGGGTGCCGCGGTGCTGCTGTGCGAGCCGCTGCTGGAGCTGGTGCTGCTGGTCGTCACGGCGGTCGACCTGCGAGGAGGCGCGGAGCCCGACTGGAAGCACGGGCTGGCCGCCGTCTACATCGGCTTCACCGCGACCCACGGCCACTACATGGTCAAGTGGGCGGACGGCCACTTCCTGCACCGCTTCGGCGGTGGTCCGGCGCCCGTGAAGCCGCCGCGTCACGGAACGGCCCGGGCCGTGCACGAGTGGAAGATGAGCGCGCGTGCCATCGGCGGTGCGGCGATCGCGGCGGCGTTGCTCCAGCTCGCGAGCTGGTACGTGGGCGACGCGGCGCAGAGCGAGTCGCTTCGGATGTGGCAGATGCGGATGGGCCTGGTGGCGGGCATCAGCCTGATCGTGGCGCTGAGTTACACGATCTGGCCGAAGAAGCGGCCCCGTCGTCGTGCGGCGGGGACCGACGGCCGGGTCGCGTCGCCCTCGGTGAGCGAGCGCCGCTGACGGGCGCCGTCCCGGACGCCGCCTCGCGCGTCGCCCGCCGCATCGCGCTGCCGTCCGGCTAGCGCCGGTTCTCACGGTCCCGGCTCCGGTCCCGGTGGTGGGGGTGGGCCCGGCTCCTGTCCCGGTGGTGGTTCTCGTGGTTCTCGCGGTCCTCGCGGGGGTTCGCGGGATCGCGGGATTCGCGGAGGCGGCGGGCGTCGCCGCGGCGCAGGGCGGTGGCCAGCAGGTAGTTCACTCGTACGTCGTGGTAGTCGGTGGCGGCCTCGACGTGCTCGGGAAGGTTCGTACGGTCGTCGCCCGAGGCGGTGTCGCGCCCGGGAGAGCCGTGGAAGCGGACCTCGGTCTCCGGCTCGCTGCCGAAGCGGAGGCGATCGGCCGCGACCGATGCAGTCAGCTCGATGTCGGGCCGGGCGGGGGAGCCCGGGTCAGCGGTGCGGGAGCCGGGACCGGGACCCGGACCGGGGCCCGGGGTGCCGTTTGTGCTGCTGTCGCGGCGGCCGTCGCGCTTTCAGGGCGGTTCCTCGCGTCCGCGCTTGCGCGGGGCGCGGCGCGCGGGCCGCTCGCCGGAGCGGGCGGAACGGGCGGAGCGCGCGGAACGCTCCGAGCGGTGCCCGTTTCCGTTTCCGGCCGCATCCTCGCCTGCCCGCCTTGCCGTACGGGTGGCGGACCTGGCGGTCTTGGCCGCCTTACGGACCGTACGGCCGGACTCGTCGATCGTCCTGCCCGCGCTCCGGCCGACCTCTCCGGCGGTCTCCGCGGCGCCGCCGCCCACGTCCTCGACGGCCTCGCCCGCACCCCTGCCGATGTCTCCGACAGCGCCGCCGGCGCCTTCGCCCACGTCTCCGACGGCCTCGCCCGCGCCGCCGCCCACATCTTCGACGGCTCTGCCCGCGCCCCGGCCGACTTCCTTCGCGGTCTCTCCGGCGCCTTCGCCCACGTCCTCGACCGCCTTGCTCGCGCCCTTGCCGACGTCCTGCACCGCGCCGCCCGCGCCCTCGCCGACCTCCTCGACCGCCTCGCCCGCCCCGCTGCCCAGCTCGCGCGTCGCGGAGCCGAGTCCGGCGGTGATCTGCTCCAGGATCTGCGGGTTGCGGTCGATGGTGGTCAGCACGCGCCCGATGATCTGGGCGACGTTGTCCAGGCGGACCTTGAGCAGCGCCTGGGCGTCCACACCCTTGATGTCCAGCTGGACCTTGCCGAGGGCGACGTCCGCGCCGACGTTGAGCTTGAGCATGTCCAGGACCTCGGCCTGAAGCGAGACCCGTGCCCGCAGGTCCTCGACCTCGAGATCGATCTCCTCGACGTGCAGTTGCGGTACGTCGAGGAGGACGTCCGGGTCCTCGTGGCCTGCCGTGGCGGGGAGACCGGCCTCGCTTTCCCGGCCGCCGTCCCCCTCGCCGCCCCCGTCGTCGTACGCGTCGTACGGCTCGTACGGCTCCTCGTACTCGTCGTCGTAGTCCGGGCCGTACTCCTCCGGATTCCCCTGCTCAGCTCCGTGATCCGTGTCGCTCATGCCGCTCCCTGCCGGTGCGAATACGGGCAGAACGCTCTTTTCACCATAGAGCGGCTTCCCGGTGAGCGCCCGGGCGCACATGGAACGGCCCGGCCTCGCGTGCAGGGGAACGCGTGGCCGGGCCGATCAGTGTGGGGGGTGGGCCAGTGGGGAGAAGCGGAGCCCGTAGCGGAGGGGTCAGCCGCAGTGCTCCTGCTTCTCCTTCTTCGTCATCTTCCGCGTGTGCTGGGTCTTGGTGCTGGGGGCGTCTGCCTTGGGGCCCTTGGCGGTGAAGGGGACGTACCAGATGCGGTGGCCGTAGAACTCGTCCTCGAAGTGCATCTCGTAGGTGCCGTTCACCTCCTGCATGGCTGCTTCGCGGGTGATCCAGCCGACCTCGTTCGGCTTGACCTCGACGTTGGTCTGCTGCTGCTCGGTGTGCGAGCTCTCCCAGGCGTGCGAGTAGCTCGCCTCGATGGTCACGCTGAAGAGCTTGGTGAAGCCGTACTGGGCCTTCATGGAGACGCCGACGGTGTTGGTCTCACCGGTGGTGTCGGACCATCCGACGGTCGAACGCTGAAGGTCCTTGGTGCAGTTGAAGGCGCTGTCGCCGACCTGGTGTGCGTCTCCCATGGAGTCCACGGGCTGGCCGGAGGGGTGGAAGACGCACTTGTCGGTGCCGTTGTCGCACTGGTCGAGGAGTTCTCTGGTCGTGGGCTGCTCCGCGTCGTCGGCCTGCGCGGCCAACGGCGTCATGGCTGTGGCGCCTGCGGTCGTGATGGCGACCACCAGCATCGACAGCTTCTTGCGGCGGTTCATCGTGCCTCCGATGAGGGTGGGGGTAAGGCGGTTGTCGCTGGGGGCTCATCGAAGGACCTGGTGCGCGGAGGACGGCTGCCTTCGAGGAGGACGGGTCGGGATCAGCCGCAGTGCTCCTGCTTCTCCTTCTTCGTCATCTTCCGCGTGTGCTGGGTCTTGGTGCTGGGGGCGTCTGCCTTGGGGCCCTTGGCGGTGAAGGGGACGTACCAGATGCGGTGGCCGTAGAACTCGTCCTCGAAGTGCATCTCGTAGGTGCCGTTGACCTCTTCCATCGCCGCTTCGCGGGTGATCCAGCCGACCTCGCCGGGCTTGACCTCGACGTTGGTCTGCTGCTCCTCGGTGTGCGAGCTCTGCCAGGAGTGCTCGTAGCTCGCGGTGATGGTCACCTTGAACAGCTCGGTGAAGCCGTACTCGGCGCTCATGGAGACGCCGACGGTGTTGGTCTCACCGGTGGTGTCGGACCATCCGACGGTCGAACGCTGAAGGTCCTTGGTGCAGTTGAAGGCGCTGTCGCCGACCTGGTGTGCGTCCCCCATGGAGTCCACGGGCTGGCCGGAGGGGTGGAAGACGCACAGGTCGGTGCCGTCGTTGCACTTCTCGAGCAGTTCTCTGGTGGTGGGCTGCTCATCGTCGGCCTGGGCGGCCGTGGGGAAGAGCGCCGTCGTGCCCGCGGTGGTGATGGCTATCACCAGCATGGACAGCTTCTTGCGGCGGGTCATGATGCCTCCGACGAGGGTGGGGGTAAGTCGGCTCTTGCCGGGTTCGCCTCTGGACGGGCTGTGCGCGCGGAGCGCGCCTGGTGCACCGGGTGCATGGAACGCAACGGGTGCTGCCGCCTCAGCTGAAGGTGATGGACTGCGTGCGGTCGTCCATCACGTTGCCGATGTTGGGAGTCAGCTCGTCGAAGGGGCCGTCACGGTCGCCGCCCTGTCCCGGCTCCGAGTACAGGTTGAGCGTGCAGTTGCCCCACGGCTGGATGGAGGAGATCTTCTTCTTCCAGTCGTCGCCCAGGTCGATCTTGAAGTCGACGTCGTCGGCGTCGCCGTCGCACAGCGCGGTGTTGGTGATGGTCAGCGAGGCGCCGCCGTACTTGGTGTCCTCGAAGACCGTCGCGCCGATGATGTTGCTCTCGTCCTTCGTCGACACACCGGACGAGGCGACCGGCTTGTCCCCGGCGCGGGTCTCGCCGAGGGCCTTGGCCTTGCCGGTGGAAGCGTCGAGGAGGCGCTCGCTGCCCTGGATGCCCGTCGCCGAGTCGAGGCTCTTGAAGCACTGCGTCTTGCCGCTCTTCGCGTCGAGCCGGCAGTGGTTCCCCTGCCCCTTGGCGGCGCTGCCGCTCCCCTGCCCTGAGACCGCGCCGTTCGCGACCGGTACGGCGATGACGCCGGCGAGCAGTGCCACTGCGGCAACGGTGATGCGAGTACGCCTTCTTGTGTCGGTGGCCATACGGGACTCCAACCCCTCGTGCCTGACCAGCATTTTTGGTACAGGCCTTGTAGGAGTGATGGTACTCACAGAAAGCAGAATTGAAAGAGAAATCGGAAACTCATTGCCGTTGCACGGCCGCTACGCGGGAAGACCACGAGGTCGCCCGCGGTGAATGTGGCGTAGCTCTCACCGGCGCGGGCGCGACCGGCGTGGAAAAGAAATGCCGTACGTCCGGATTAGGTAAGTCCGTCCGCGGGTCCGATGGTTTGCAGAATCTGTCGCAGCAATGCGGATTGCAGGTCTTGTACGCCGTCTGACCTGGGGTTTCGGCTCGTGGGATCCGCGATGGAAGCACTATTCACAGAGAAACCTCAGGAGAGCCTCAAATTAACCTTAAGGCTTCCTTAAGAAGGCGTGCAGAACCGTTCCCCGTAAAAATGGAAGTGTCTTGAGCGGTGGATCGGAATCGTTCTGCCCATTCGGCAGAGCATGTATGCGGAAGCGTACGGAGGGATCCGGGGAACGGTACGGAAACGGACGCAGGGCGGGTGCTTTGCGGGCATCTCCGGCCTGATGGGACTCGTCCTGCGGGCCCATCGGGGCGCATCGGGCGCACCGGTGACTCCCGGGGGCACGGCCGGATCACGCGATGTGCGTGCCCGGCGGACACGTGCGCGAGGGACCGCGTGACCCCTACTGTGCTGCGTGCCCGCACCGGGCGCGCTTGCCCGACACCCGTGCGCGCCACGCCGGTTGGCGCCGCCCGCCCGCCGACGAGACCCGATCCCGACCCGACCCCGCGCGATCCCGAACGCCACGCACGCCGCCCCGACCTGGAGGCCCCGGGAAGATGCCGAAGACCCCGACCGCCCGCGCAGCGGCCGGTGCCGCCGCCCTCGCCGCCGTCGTTCCCCTGGCGCTCACGGCCGACGCCTCCCCGGCGGGCCGCTACGGTGCGGTCCCCACCGCACGGGCCGACGCCCCTTCGTGTGCCGTACGGCAGTCCGCGGAGATGAGCCTGGAGCAGAAGGCGGGCCAGCTGTTCGTCAGCGGGGTTGACGCCGACGCACCCGCGGACGCCGAGATCGCCGCCGTACGCGATCTGCACCTCGGCGGTGTCGTGCTCACCGGCGGCACCGGCGCCGGCACGGGGACCACGCGCCGGGTGAGCGACCGCGTGCAGGAGGCGGCGACAACGGGCGGCGTGCCGCTGTGGGTCTCGGCGGACCAGGAGGGCGGCAAGGTCCAGCACTTGAAGGGTCCGGGCTTCGACGCGATGCCCACGGCGCCCGGGCAGGGCAGGCTCGGTGCGCAGGAGTTGCGCTCACGCGCGAAGCGCTGGGGCGGGCAGCTGAGTGCGGCCGGCGTCAACGTCGATCTGGCGCCCGTGCTCGACACCGTCCCCCCCCGGAACTCGGCAGCGGCAACAAGCCGGTCGGCTTCCTGGAGCGCAACTACGGCACCGAGCCCGGAGCGGTCGCCTCCCTCGGCACCGCCTTTCAGTCGGGCATGGCCGACGCGGGCGTGACACCCGCCGTCAAGCACTTCCCCGGACTCGGACGGGTGCGCGGGAACACCGACGACACCAAGGACGTGCGGGACGACGTCACCACGCGGGACGACGCCTACCTCGAACCGTTCCGCAAGGCCGTCGCCTCCGCCCGTACGCCGATGGTGATGATCTCCAGCGCCCGCTACACCAGGATCGATCCGGACGCCATGGCCGCGTTCTCCTCCACGGTGCTCACCGGCATGCTCCGCGAGGACCTCGGCTTCGACGGCGTCATCGTCTCCGACGACCTCGGCGCCGCCAAGGCGGTCGAGGACGTGCCCGTGGGGGAGCGCGCGCTGCGCTTCCTCACGGCGGGCGGGACGGTCGTGCTCAGCGTCGACGCGCACGCGGTCCCCGCGATGGTCGACGCGGTGCTCCAACGGGCCCGTACGGACGGGGAGTTCCGCGCCCGCGTGGAGGCGGACGCGAAGCGCGTGGTGGAGGCGAAGGCCGCGGCGGGCCTCCTCGACTGCGACTAGGCCGTTGCCGGCAGGCCGGCCGCGAGGGCATGCCACTCGCCGTCGCGATACCGGCGGATCCCCGGATCTGCCGCGGCCGGAGGCACTCCTGACGCTCTGTCGGGGCTGTGCAGGCCGTGCGGCGCGAAGGCCACCAGTCCGCTCAGTGGTCGCTCAGCGGTTCTCGCCCGGCACCCACATCACGTCGCCGACGGCCTTGTTGGCCGAGCGCGCCAGGATGAACAGCAGGTCGGAGAGGCGGTTGAGATAGGTCGCCGTCAGCGGGTTCATGGTGTCGCCGTGCTCGTCCAGCGCGAACCACGTCGAGCGCTCGGCCCTGCGTACGACGGTGCACGCCTGGTGCAGCAGCGCCGCGCCCGCCGTGCCGCCGGGGAGGATGAAGCTGCGCAGCTTGTCCAGCTCCTGGAGGAAGGCGTCGCAGTCCGCCTCCAGCTTGTCGATGTAGCTCTGCTCGACGCGCAGCGGCGGGAACTCCGGGTCCTGGACGACGGGTGTGGCCAGATCGGCCCCGACGTCGAAGAGGTCGTTCTGCACGCGTACGAGCACGGTGGTGATCTCCTGCGGCAGTTCGCCCAGGGCGAGGGCGACGCCGATCGCGGCGTTGGCCTCGTTGGCGTCGGCGTAGGCCGCGATGCGCGTGTCGGTCTTGGCGGTGCGGCTCATGTCGCCGAGGGCGGTGCTGCCGGAGTCGCCGGTACGTGTGTAGATGCGCGTCAGGTTGACCATGTACCGAGCGTACGGTGTCACGCCCGGACGGGCCCGGCGGGTCCGTCCGCATCAGGCGGCGTACGGGACGTTCCCCGCCCGCCCTGGGTGAGCCGACGGACGGGCCGTACTCATGGCAGAGGGCGGGTTCACGGCGTCGGTACGCCGTGGACCCGCCCTCCTGTTCTGCGCGGTCCGGCCGGAGGCTCAGTGGGCCTGCGGCGGTGAACCCTCAGATGCGTCCTGCCTGTTGAGGATCTCCTGCACCCGCTCCCTGGGCAGCGCCGAGCGCAGCGCCAGCCAGAGCACGATGGCGGTGAGGACGAGGCAGGCCACGGCGCCGAGGTTGAAGTCGAGGAGGCCGAGGTTTCCGGCCTTCTCCTTCTGCTCCGGGTAGTCGCCGACGTAGCTGATGACGGCCAGCCCGGCGTACCAGACCAGGATCCACCAGCCGTGCTTGAAGTCGAGCGGGGGCGTCTGCTGCTTGGCGACCGCGTAGTACACGGCCATCAGCACATAGCCCAGGATGATCGCGACGAAGAGCTTCCAGTTGGTGTCCCAGCCCGTCCAGTAGATGATCAGGTTCGTCGACCACAGGGCGAGGAATCCGATGACCCAGCCGAACCTGTTGCCGAGATGGAACGGGCGCGGGTGGTCCGGCATCTGCTTGCGCATCGCCAGCAGGACGAGCGGTCCGCAACCGAAGGAGAGGACCGTGGAGTTGGTGACGAACTCCACCAGCTTGCTCCAGCCGGGGAAGGGCAGGAAGAAGAAGCATCCGACGACGAAGGCCAGGATGAGGCTGACCCAGGGGACGCCGGTGGCGTTGACCTTCGAGAGACCGGCGGGCGCGTTGCCGTTGCGGCCCATCGCGTAGGAGATGCGGGCCGTGACGCCGGCGTAGATCAGGCCGGTGTCTCCGGGGGAGATGATGGCGTCGGCGTAGAGGATGCCGGCCAGCCACACCGCACCGAGGATGCCCGCGATCGCCGCGAGCGGACCGAACGTCGCCAGTACGTCCCCGTGGGAGCTGAAGTGGGCTCCGACTGCCTGCCAGCCCTCGGCCTTGATGGCGCTGCTCGGCACGGCGCCGAGGAAGGCGATCTGGAGCAGGATGTAGATGATGCCGCAGATGACGACGGAACCGATGAGGGTCAGCGGCACATTCCGCTTCGGGTTGTCGGTCTCGCCCGCGAGTTCCACGCCCTGACGGAATCCGAAGAAGGAGAAGGCGATGCCCGCGGTGGCGACCGCGGAGAACACCCCTTGTGAGCCGTACGGTGCGAATCCGCCGAATTCGGGCGACGTGATGTGTTCCGGGTTGAAGCTCAGCCCGAAGAAGACCCCGATGACGACCAGGATGACGACGAGTTTCCACCACACCAGGATGTTGTTGATCCGGGCGAACCACCGCACGCCGAAGAAGTTGACGATCACGAAGACCGCCATGAGTACGACGGAGACCGCGGTGCCGGCAGGCGTGAGGACGGCTTCCTTCTCCTTGATCTCCTGAAGCCACGGAATGTAGTTGGTGGAATACTGGACGACCGCCAGGACTTCCACGGGTGCCACCGCGGCGGCGGCGATCCACGTGACCCACCCGATGGAGAAGCTCGTGAAGGAACCGAACGAATAGTGCGGATAACGGGCCACACCGCCCGAGTGCGGGAACATCGTGCCGAGTTCCGAGTAGGTCATCCCGATGATGACGAACATGACGCAGCCGATGGCCCAGGAGACGATGGATGCGGGCCCCGCGAGCTGAGACGCGTCGAGAGCTCCGAAGAGCCAGCCGGAGCCGATGATGGAGCCGACCGCCGTGAAGAGCAGCCCGATTGTGCCGAATTCCCGTTTGAGTTTGTTGTCGTCGCCGCCCTCGTGAAGTGGTGCCTCGGGGCTGCTGTCCACGGCCATGTAGCGGCCTCCTCCTGATTACCGTGTCCTACTCGCCTGCGCGGCCGTGATCGGGTACACGGCTCGACGGAACCACAGCAGGGTGCGCGCGCTACCCCATATCTGTCCAGTACGAGCTGTGTTTCGCGGAAAACCCCCAGGAACTGAGGCCGTTATTTTGGGCGGAATTCCAGCGATGACGTGACGAAAGGCACAAGTTTCGTTTGTGTGCTTCATGCGCCGGCGCGGCGGAAGAGATGTGCCCCTGTCGTCGTGGAGACGGCGGCCAGCAGCACCGAGACGAGCGCCCCCAGAGCCAGCCTTCCGTCCCCGTACTCCCCGACGAACGCCGCCCGCACCGCGTCCACCAGATACCGGAACGGCACGCACCGCGACACCGCGTCCAGCCACCCCGGCGCCAGCGCCATCGGCAGCAGGATGCCCGAGAGCAGCATCGCCGGCAGATTGAAGGCGTTGACCACGGGGGCGAACTCCTGCGGTGATCCGACCCGCATCGCGAGCGCGTACGACAGCGACGCCAGCGACATCGCGAGCACCCCCACGAAGACGAAGCCCACCGCCACTCCCGCGACGGGTGCGCGCAGACCGAAGGCGACCCCGACGGCCACCAGCACGAGCGACTGCAACAGCAGCTGGAGCACGTCGCGCAGCAGGCGGCCCAGGAGCAGCGCGAGCCGGCTCACCGGCGTCACCCGCATCCGCTCGATCACCCCGTGGTGCTTCTCGAGGATGATGCCGAAACCCGCGAACGCCGAGCTGAACAGGCCGAGTTGGACGAGCAGCCCGGGTACGAGCGTCTGCCAGGAGTCGCCTCCGCCACCCAGCGGGACCTTCTGGAGCAGCGGCCCGAAGAGGATCAGGAACATCAGCGGCTGGAGCAGGCCGAAGAGCAGGGAGACCCGTGAGGACAGGGTCTGCCGGACGTAGCGGCCGAAGATGACGCCGGTGTCCGTGAAGAGGCGGAGCATGGGGGTTCTTCCTTCGCTTGCGTTGCGGTCGTTTCCGTTGCGGTCGTTCCGCTGTGGCTGTGGTCGTTCCGCTGTGGTCGTGGCTGTGGCTGTGCTTCCTGCGGGCCGTAGGTCCGCGCCGTCAGACCGCGACGGGCTCGCCGGTGCCGCTGTCGCCGGTGACCGTGCCGCGGCCCGTGATGCTGATGAAGGTCTCCTGGAGGGTGGCGCCGGGCCCGCCCCCGTACCGGATCTTCAGCTCCTCCGCCGTGCCCTCGGCCGCGATCCCGCCGTGGTCGACGATGACGAGGCGGTCGGCCAGGGCCTCGGCCTCGTCCAGGTAGTGCGTCGTGAGGAAGACCGTGGTGCCGGAGGTGTCGCGCAGCCTCCGGATCAGCGCCCACAGTCCGGCGCGGCTTCCGGGGTCGAGGCCGGTCGTCGGCTCGTCGAGGAAGAGGATCCCGGGGCGGTGGGTGAGCGCCATCGCGATGTCCAGCCGGCGCCGCTGCCCGCCGGAGAGCGTGGCGCACGGCCGCTCCATTACGTCGCCGAGACCGAGCTCGTCCGCCAACTCCGCGACCCTGGCGGCCGCTTGGGGCTTGGTGAGGCGGTAGAGCCGCGCCTGGGTGGTCAGCTCCTCGCGTACGGACACGGCCGGATCGACACCGCCCGACTGCGCCACGTACCCGATCTTCGTCCGTACGCCCGCCGGGTCCCGGGCGAGGTCGTGACCCGCGACGGTCGCGCTGCCCGAGGTCGGCGGAAGCAGCGTGGTGAGCATGCGGAGCGTGGTGGTCTTGCCGGCGCCGTTGGGGCCGAGGAAGCCCAGGATCTCCCCGCGCCGGACGGTGAGGTCGATGCCGCGGACGGCCTCGACGGTGCCGCGCTTCGTCTCGAAGGTGCGGGCCAGCCGCGAGGTCAGCAGTACGGGTGAAGTCATGGCGATTACAAAAACAGAGCGGCTTAAAAATTGCAACCGCCCCCAACTTTGGCCTGTGGCCAAGTTTTCAACGTATGCAGCGATGTGCCTACGATGGGCGCCATGGCGAGTGGACGAGGGGCGACCGGTGCCCGGAGCGGGCGGAACGCGGGGGGTGCGCGAGGTGCAGGTGCGCGGGGTGCGCGGGGTGCGCGAGTCGAGGCGGACGCCGCGGACGCCACGGGCGCTGCGGACGCATCGGACGCGGCGCCGGAGGGCCGTCGGGAGCGCAAGAAGCGGGAGACCAGGCAGCGGATCTCCGACGTCGCCACCGGCCTGATGCTCGACCGCGGCTTCGACGCCGTGACCGTCGCCGAGATCGCCGAGAGCGCCGACGTCTCCGTCAACACGGTCTACAACTACTTCCCGTCCAAGGAGGACATCTTCTTCGACCGGGAAGGGGAGATGACGGAGCGCCCCTCGCGCATCGTCCGGGAGCGCGGGCCCGGTCAGTCCGCGGCCGGCGCGCTGCTGGCCCGCCTCCGCGAGGACATCGCCGACCGCAGCCTGCACGGCGGAGTCGTCGAGGGATACGACCGGTTCGCCCGGTGCATCCACGAGGCGTCCACCCTCATGGCCCGCATGATGGTGATGCACCAGCGCACGGCCGACCGGCTCGCGGCCACCCTCCGCGAGGAGACCGGCGCGGCCCCCGGCGATCCGCGTCCCGAACTGGTGGCGGGGCAGCTGCTCCAGTTCACCAACGCCCTGTTCCGCGACACCA
Source organism: Streptomyces sp. HNM0575 (assembly GCF_012726265.1). GTDB lineage: Bacteria > Actinomycetota > Actinomycetes > Streptomycetales > Streptomycetaceae > Streptomyces. The sequence continues at coordinate 31,575 of NZ_JAASAG010000008.1, forward strand.
CCATCGCCGTCTCCCGTGGCACCGACCGCGACGAGGTGGTAAAGGACGCCCTGCACCGCGTCGACGTCTTCGAGTCGCTGGTCGCCGACGAGCTGCTCAACTACGCGCGGCGGCCCGGGGAATGAGCCGCGGACCCGGTCCGGGTGGTCCGCTCCGGCGGGCCGCGCAGCGCGGGGAAGAACGGCCCCTGTGTGCCCCTGCTCCCGCGAGCCGTGCGGGTTGGACACCTCCGGTGTGATGTCCGCCATGTGAGACGTGACGCGTGTCTCTTCGCCGCCACAAGGCCTGCACGAAGCGCTAATGTCCGCCCAACAGGCGTTCTCGCAAAGGCAAGGGCAGGTAGGGCCAGGTGGCTGTCGTGGGGAAGAAGCTCGCCGTCGTCGGTGCCGGACTCATGGGGTCCGGGATCGCTCAGGTCTCGGCCCGGGCGGGCTGGGACGTGACCCTGCGCGACGTGACCGGCGAGGCGCTCACCCGCGGCACCGACGGCATCAAGGCGTCGTACGAGAAGTTCGTGAGCAAGGGCAAGCTCGAAGCCGCCGAGGCGGAGGCCGCGCTCGCGCGCATCACGACCACCACGGACCTGGACGCGGCGGCCGACGCGGACGTCGTCGTCGAGGCCGTATTCGAGAAGATCGAGGTCAAGCAGGAGATCTTCGGCCGGCTGGACACCCTGGTGAAGGACGGCGCGATCCTCGCCTCCAACACCTCCGCCATCCCGATCACGAAGATCGCGGCCGCGACGTCGCGTCCCGAACGGGTCGTCGGCACACACTTCTTCTCGCCCGTGCCGATGATGACGCTGTGCGAGCTGGTGCGCGGTCACCGTACGAGCGACGAAACCCTCGCCGCCGCACGCGAGTTCGCGGAGTCCGTCGGCAAGACCTGCGTGGTCGTCAACCGCGACGTCGCCGGTTTCGTCACCACGCGGCTCATCTCGGCGCTCGTCGTCGAGGCGGCGAAGCTGCACGAGTCCGGCGTGGCCACCGCCGAAGACATCGACACGGCCTGCAAGCTGGGGTTCGGGCACGCCATGGGCCCGTTGGCCACGGCAGACCTGACAGGCGTCGACATCCTGCTGCACGCCAGCGAGAACATCTACACCGAGTCGCGCGACCCGAAGTTCGCGCCGCCCGAATCGATGCGCAGGATGGTCGACGCGGGCGACATCGGCCGTAAGAGCGGCCGGGGTTACTACGACCACTGACCACACGCACGCACACGCACAGACGCGGGCACGCACCGCACGCACACGCAGGAACGCACACACGACGGACCGACTGCCGCTCTACGGCGGCGCGTTCGAGAGGGCATCGCCCGCGAGGGTGATTTCCGTATCGGTTCGAGCACGGACGGCAACCGGGCTGCGGGAATCGCAGTCAGTTGTGGTGAGACATACAAGACGTGAAGGTACGCGCAGCAGAGACACATCCGGGGAGCGGTTATGCAGATCAGGGGCGACCACGCCGAGCTGGCCGTCGGGGGTCGCCTCGACGTCCGGAGCGCGGCGGACGCCCGTACGGTCCTTCACTCCGCCGTCGACTCCGGCGACGGCGACCTGGTGCTGGATCTCGCCGGACTCGACTCATGGGACGCGACCGGTCTCGGCGTCATCATGGGCGCGCACCGCAGAGCCGGCCGCTGCGGCCGCAGACTGGTGCTGCGCGACGTTCCGCCCCAGATGCAGCGGCTGTTGGTGGCCACCCGGCTGCACCGGATCCTCGCCATCGAAGGCGGGCTGACGGCCTCCGAGGCGCAGATTCTCACCAAGCTTGACGTGCACGGCGGTTCAGCCTGAGCGCTCGCGGTAATACTGTGCCGGAAGCAGCGCCCGGTGCTGCCGTTCGCGCCGACCTGCGACGGGAGATGCCGATCTAGGCGGGGCGTGCTCGTACCGGAGCAACTGGGGGCATTCCACCATGGTTCAGCACGGCAACACTCAGCACGGCGGCGGACACGGCGGCGCGGAGAGCGGCGGCATGGGCGGATACGCGGCGGAGCCCGGCCCCGGACGCCCCGTACGGCTGGTCGTCGGCAGGCAGCTGCTCACCGTGAACCCCGTCGACGGCAGCGAGGTGGAGCCCTGCCCGCCCACCGAGGCGCCCGGCGAGCCCCGACGGCTGACCCTTGGCGAACGCGCTGAGCGCGAGCGTGCGGGAGGCCGGAGCCCGGGCGGCGAAGGCCCGGCGTACGCGCGTGACACCGGCGGCGGCCGACCCGGTTCCATACCGGACTCCACAGCCGGGCCGCACGGGGAGGCTGACGGCGGGCAGCCGCCGGCGCCCGGCGCTCCCGGCAGACGCGCGATACCCATGCTCGAACGGGACGAGGACCGCGAGCGCCTGGCAGGGCAGCTGGCCCGCGGCCGTTCCATACGGCTGACCGGCCTTCCCGGTTCCGGACGCACCACGCTCCTGGACGCGGTCGCCTCCGATGTCGCGGACCTCGCGCCGGACGGCGTGATCCGGCTGAGCGGCCACCGCCGTACGGTCTCCGACCTCCTTCAGGAACTCTTCGCCGCGGTGCACGACGCACCGTTCCACCGCCCCGACGACGAGGAGATACGCGCGGCGCTGCACGGCGTGGGCGCCGTGGTCGTCGTCGACGACCTCTCCTTCGGCGGTGACGCACTCGATCAACTCCTCGAAGCCACGCCCGAATGCGCCTTCCTCTTCGCGGTCACCCCGGACGTCGCGCCTGCCTCCGGCGACGTCCACGTGGAGGAGTTCCGGCTCGCCGGGCTCAGCCGCACCGCATGCCTGGAGCTGCTGGAGCACGCCGTACGAAGACCGCTGACCGACGAGGAGGCGGACGCCGCGCAGGACATGTGGTTCGCCTCCGAGGAGTCCTCGGGCGGTCTGCCGCTGCGCTTCGTACAAGCGGGCGCGCTGCTGCGTTACGGCGGCCGCACCGGCGAGCTGAGCGGGACCCGCAACAGCGCCATGAGCGCACGTGTCGCCGAGCGGCTGTCCGCCGCCGCACGCGACGTGCTGCGATTCGCGCTCTCCCTCGGCGGCGAACTGCCGCACCGCACCCAACTGCCCGCGCTCGTCGGGGATCCGCAGGCCGACGAGGCGGAGGGCGAGCTGGCACGCGCCGGGCTCGTCACCGCCGCGGGCGGGCACTACCGGCTTGCGGCCGGAGTGGCCGACGCGCTGTCCGCGGCGGGGTTCGCCGACGGTACGGGCGGCCGCGCCCTGATGGCGGCGCATCACTACGGCTGGTGGGCCGGCCACCCCTCGGTGACTCCCGCGATGGCCGCCGCCGAGGCGGACACCGTGCTCGCCGCCCTGCACGGAGCGCACCGCGGCGGCCATGCGAGCGCGGCGGTGCTGCTGGCGCGCTCGGCGGCTCCGGCGCTGGCGGCCTCGCTGCGCTGGAGCGCGTGGGACAAGGTGCTGCGCGGCGGTCTGGAGGCCGCGCGCACATCGGGCGAAGTGGCTCAAGAGGCGTATTTCCACCACGAGTTGGGTGTGCTGGCGCTCTGCGCCGGGCAGTTGCCGCGGGCCGTCGCCGAGCTTGAGGCGTCCATCGCGCTGCGCGGCGCACTCGCTGATCAGCAGGGCACCTTCGCGGGGCGGCGCGCGCTCGCGCTGGCCACGGACCTGCTCGTCGCCCAGCATCCCGCGGCTCCGGTGGGGCCCGGCCCCGCGGACGGTCCCGGGGTGCCGGGCGCCGGAGGGCGGCCCGGTGCGCCCTCCGTACCGGGAGAGCACAAGCCCGCTGCCGCCGCTCATCACGGTCAGGCCGGGGCGGAACCCGTCGCATACGACGGCGACGACAGACCCACGCGCTCGCTCGCGGCCTCTCTCAGAGGGCACAGACGGGGAGAGCGGCGGGACGAGGAGCCCGAGACGGCACGTACGGTCGCCGCCTCGATCGCCGGTCCGCGGGCCGGCGCGGTGGGCCAGGCCGCCGACACCAGGCCCGTGCTCGTCCACTCCGCCCGCAACGCGGTCGCGTACGGGGCCCGCAGGAATCTGGCCGCGGCGGGCGCAGGCGCCGTGCTGATCGCGGTGCTCGCCACGATCGTCGGGCTGGGCCGGATGCCCGACGACGGCACCGGCCCGCTGGACCGAGGCAAGCCCGGGTCGACGTCGCAGCGGGACGACCACAGCGAACTGAACGCGGACGAGCCCGGCAGCGGCAGCCCCAGCAGCCGGGAGAGCAGCAAGTCGGGCAGCCCCAGCGAATCCAGTGACTCCCCCGAGGCGTCCGAGAGCGCGAGCAAGGAGTCGCCCAGCAAGAGCAGTTCGGCACCCGACGACCCGTCGTCGAGCAGCGAGCCGGGCGACGCCGGAGGCTCGGGCGACGGCTCCCCGACCGGCAGTCCGGGGGACAGCGGCGGCACGGACGACGGCGGTACCGATGACGGCGGTACCGATGACGGCGGTACCGACAACGGTGGTACGGACGACGGCGGTACCGACAACGGTGGTACGGACGACGGTGGTACGGACGACGGCGGCACCGATACCACCGGCGGTACCAGCACCGGGGGGACCAACACCGGCGGCACCAACACCGGCGGTACCACCGGAGGCAACAACAACGGCGGCAACGACGGCGGCGGAAGCTCCGGCACCGGAGGGACCACGAGCGGCACGATCCTCGGCGCCATGGGCTTCGCGCCGACCACCGACCCGGGCTACTTCGCCGTCTGACGGCCAAGCCGCATCCCGTGTGGTGGATGAGCACCACGCAACGCGTGCCGAGGCCCGTCGGCTGATCGTCAGGGACCCGATGATGTCGTCGGTCACGACACCGCCGGTGCGGCCACCGCCCGGTCGTCGCCACGGGCCGAGCCGACGCCCGCCCGGCGGCCCGGCCGGACGCTCGCCCGACCGCGGTGGCCGCTGCGACCGCCGTGGACGCTACGGACGGGCCGTGCCCGCCGCGCCGCTCGCAGCGCCCGCGCCGCCCGCCTGGCCCGTACCGCGCCCGCCGCCCGTGCCGCGCACCGGCTCCTTGCGTACGAACGCCCCGCGCAGCGCGTGATACGGCTCGTGCCGCCCGAAGAACTGCCGGTGCATGCGGGCCAGTTCGGCACCGCGGTACTCCGCCAGCGGCTTCGCCGCCTCGTCGCGCGCCCGCGCTGCCGCCTTTCCTGCGACGCGCTCGCGCAGCACCGGCGTCCGCGCCAGCTCAACCGCCATCCGTGACGTCTCGTCCGCGAAGTCCGCGGGCGCCGCCGCCACCAGACGGTCCACCAGCCCCGCCTCCGCGGCGGCCTGCGCGCTCATCGGCAGCGCCTCGCGCATCAGCCGTCCCGCCGTCTCCGCGCCGGCGCGGCGGGGAAGGGCGTACGTCCAGAACTCCGACCCGTAAAGGCCCATCAGGCGGTAGTGCGGGTTGAGCACGGCGCCGCGTCTGCACCACACCTCGTCCGCGGCGAGCGCGAGCATCACGCCGCCGGCGGCGGCGTTGCCGCCCAGCGCCGCCACCACCAGCCGGTCGCTCGTGCGCAGCACGGCCTCGACCAGGTCGTCCATGGCGTTGATGTTGTCCCAGGACTCCTCGCCCGGGCCGGCGGCGGCCTCGATGACGCCGAGGTGGATGCCGTTGGAGAAGAAGTCGCGGCGGCTGCCGAGGACGAGCACCGAGGTGGGGCGGGTGAGCGCGTGCCGGTAGGCGGTCAGCAGCCGCCGGCAGTGGCCGGTGCTCATCGCGCCGCCCGGGAAGGAGAACCAGAGGAAGCCGGTCGCGCCCCGCTCCTCGTAGCGGATGTCCGACCAGCCGCCGTGATCGCCTTCGAGGGGGGCGGGCACCTCCGGTACGGACTGCGGCAGGCGTGCGCCCAGCGCGTCCACCGCCGGTGTCTTGAACGTGCGCGGGCCGCCCGGAGTGCGCCGCGGCCGCAGTTCGGGGATCCACACCGCGCCGTCGCGGGTCGCCCGGCAGACGGCACCGGCACGGGTCGCGACGATCTCGCCCGGCGCCGCCCCGTCCGTGCGCAGTTCGCGCTCGGGGTGGCCGCCGTGCAGGAACCACTCCGCGCCGAGCAGTTCGTCGAGCACGCCCGGCTGGGAGTCCGCCGCGCGCAGCTTGCGCAGCACAGTGTCCGTCGGGTCCGAGGCCCAGTCGATGCGGCGCAGCTCCTGCCGGAAGTACGGCCGCCACACCACCTCGTGTGCCGCCTCCGCCTGCGGCTGCGGCTTGAAGTCGCCCGAAGCGAAGCGGGCGACGGCGAGCTTCACCGCCGCAGACGCGGCGTCCGACACCTCGTTCCGGTACACGTCGCTCTTGCCCGCGCCGTCCTCCGGCAGCGCGAACGGGACGGTGGCCCATACGTCACCGGCGTCCATCGCGGCGTCCGCCTGGAGCACGGTCACCGCCCAACTGCGCGCGCCGGAGTCGATCGCCCAGTCCAGGGCGGAGGGGCCGCGGTCGCCGGGCGGTCCGGGATGTACGACGAGGCAGACGTGCCGCGACCACACGTCCTCCGGGAGGGCCGTCCTGAGCATCGGCGCGACGACGAGCTCGGGGCGGTGGCGCCGTACGGCTTCCCTCAGGGCGTCGTCGTCCCCGCCGCATACGTGGTCCAACTCGTGGCCGAGATCGGTGAGTTCGGCGTACACGCGCTGAGTGAGGCTGTTGAACGCGCTGGCCACGAGCAGAATCCGCACCGCACACTCCCGGGTCCCACGGGCCGGGGGCCCGGGCGGCCCCCGGCGCGAACAGCCGGACGCTACCCCCGCCCGGCGGGCCGTTCCGTGAGCCATGAGGTGTGCGGCGGGGACACGACCCTTACGGACGCGCGCTTCTCAGAAGAACGGATCAACCGGACGGGCATGCGCAGAGCATGCGCAGAGCGGCCCGTGGTCGCGCTGCCGTTCAGAAGAGCCGCAGCTTGTCGTCCTCGATACCGCGCAGCGAGTCGTAGTCGAGGGTGACGCAGCCGATGCCGCGGTCGGAAGCCAGCACACGGGCCTGCGGCTTGATCTCCTGGGCGGCGAACACGCCCTTGACCGGGGCGAGATGAGGATCGCGGTTGAGGAGGTCGAGATAGCGGGTCAGCTGCTCGACGCCGTCGATCTCGCCGCGCCGCTTGATCTCGACGGCCACCGTCGTGCCCGACTCGTCCCTGCCGAGGATGTCCACGGGCCCGATCGCGGTCGGGTACTCGCGCCGGATCAGCGTCCAGCCCTCGCCGAGGGTCTCCATGCGGTCCGCGAGGAGCTCCTGGAGATGGGCCTCGACGCCGTCCTTGATCAGCCCCGGATCCGGGCCGAGTTCGTGCGAGGAGTCGTGCAGGATCTCGTCCATCGTGATGATCAATTTCTCGCCCGACTTGTTCTGCACGGTCCACACGGAGCCCGCGCCGTCCTCGGACTCCTTCACGGTGCATGGCGGCGACATCCAGTTGAGCGGCTTGTAGGCGCGGTCGTCCGCGTGTACGGAGACCGAACCGTCGGCCTTGACCAGGATCAGCCGTGGGGCGAGCGGGAGATGAGCGGTGAGCCTGCCGGCGTAGTCGACGGAGCACCGGGCGATGACGAGACGCATGGGCGGTCACGCTACCGGCCCGGCCCCGGCGATGCGATTCGCCCCTGGATCGCCCTCTTCGAGTGTGGCCGGATGTATGCCCATTCGCATGGTGCGGTCACTGTCCGCCCCTTACCGTTAACGATGGGGGGTGTCGCCGTACGGAGTCGTGTAATCACCCGGCGCCGAGCGGGGTCCCTTCCAATCCATCAGGAAGACCCCTAAATCCCCAGGGGTCGCGAGAGGAGATCCCAATGTCGCTCGACGTCTCACCGGACCTGCTGGCACAGGCAGAACGGGGCGAAGTCGACGAGCGTGACTTCGTCGACTGCGTCCGTACGTCGCTCCCGTACGCATGGGAGATGGTCAGCAACCTGGTGGCACGGCTCAAGGTGGACGGCGGCGAATTCGCCGACAACCAGACGCCGCCACCGGATGAACAGGCCCGTGGTCAGCTGCTGCGTGCGCTCGCGAGCAATGCGATACGCGGCGCGCTGGAACGTCACTTCGGAGTACGGCTCGCCTTCCAGAACTGCCACCGTGTCGCGGTCTTCCCCCTGGACCCGGCGGTCGACGAGAGGCTGGCGCGCTTCACCTCCGTCCGCGGGCAGCTGCTCAACCAGTCGCCGGCGCTTCGCGACTGCTGACCCGGCGGCCGGCACCTGTGCCACGTTGCCGCTGCTCCCGTGGGCAGCGGCAGCGTGCCGTGGATGCCGGTGACGGGCCGTGCGGTGCGTGAGCCCGTGCGGCGCGTTCCGCCCCGCGCGGTGAGCGAGCCGCGCGGTGAGTGAACGGCGGGGAGGCCCAAGGGACTTATGGCCCCGGGGGGAGCAGAGCCAGGACCTCCTCGCCCAGTCGCTGCACATTGCGTTCGGTCGCCGCCAGGTCGCCGGTGCCCTCCACGAGGAGCGCGAAGCGGCCGATTCCGGTGCGTTCGTACGTGGCGGCCAGCCGGTCCGCGCACAGCCGCGGAGTGCCCACCGGATGCAGCCCGCAGAGCAGTTCGGTGTAGGCGAGCGGATCGCGCATGGTGCGGTTGCGGTCGTCGACGGTGCGGTGCGCGCCGAGTCCGGTGCGGAACCAGCCGGGCATCGCCTTCGTCAGCGACTCGGCCGCTTCGGCGGTGGTGTCGGCGACCTGTGCCACACCCGCCGAGATGTGCAGCGCGGCGGCCCGCGCGATCTCATCGGGGTCGTGCCCGGCCTCGCGTGCCTCGCGCCGCCACAGCGCGACGACCTCCGCCTTCTCCGCGTCGCCGCAGTGCATGCCCAGCAGCATCGGTAGACAGCGCCGGGCCGCGAGCCGTACCGAGGTGGGCGAGGTGCAGGCGACGACGACCGCCGGGTGGGACGCCGGGCGGGACGGTGCCGGGCCCGTGTGGCCCTCGCCGGGAGCGGTTTCCCCGGGTGCGTCCGCGGTGGTGTCGGCGGCCGGTGCGTCGCGGGCGGGTAGGTCGCCGGCGCCCGTGACCTGGTGGCCCGCACCCTGTCCGCCCACGTCGTGTGCGAGCGCGAACGGCTCGTCGCAGCGCGGCACCACGTCGACCTCGCGGAACCGGTAGCGCTCGCCGTCGGCGCCGACCCGTTCCTCCCGCAGCCAGCGCAGCAGCAGGTCCAGCGCCTCCGGGAAGCCGTGCTCGTACGCGTCGAGACCGCCGCCCAGCACCTCCAGGTCGATCCAGGGCCCGCCCCGTCCGACGCCGAGCGTGAAGCGGCCGCCGGATGTGAGGTGCAGCAGCGCCGACTGCTCGCCGAGGGCGACCGGATGCGCATTGGGTAGTACGGAGACTGCCGTGCCCACGCCGATGCGCCGGGTGCGCCCCAGCAGCAGCGCGGCGAGAGTCACGGCGGACGGGCACACCCCGTAGGGCACGAAGTGGTGTTCGGCCAGCCAGACCGAATCGAGCCCCGCCGCCTCAGCCGTCTCGGCCGTACGTACCGCACGGTGCAGCGGCTCGCTCTGGCCCTGCCCGGGGAACTGCGCGGCGAGTACGAATGCTCCAACTCGCATGCTGCTCCGTCCTCTTGATCTTTCCGGCCTCCAGGCAATAACGGCTGACACGTGCCAAAGGCACGGCCTGGACAGGAGATTCTTCCGATGAACGGCACGTGGCAACAGTCTGTGGACCGGACGCAACGGTTCTGCCGCCCGGGCTGCGGGCATACGCGAGGTCTGTGGCTACTGTGGGAGCGATCCGCGCTCTCCGAGCTTTCGAGGTGTTCCGTGTCGCCGCGTCGTAACCGCCCCCGCAGCGGTGCAGCCAAGTCCTCCGCCGACGGCGGCCGCGAGGAGGGGGCCGGCACCCGGTACGGAATCGAGCGCACGGAGGAGTGGCGCGGCGAGGAGTGGGCCGTACGGCAGATCGGCGGCACCACGGGCAAGCGGTATCGCTGCCCGGGCTGTGACCAGGAGATCCCGCCGGGAGTGCCGCATGTCGTCGCATGGCCGCGGACGGGCGGCGTGGACGACCGGCGGCACTGGCACAAGGCGTGCTGGAACGCGCGGGACAGGCGCGGGACGCGGATCCAGCGCTCGCGCAACGCGCCCCGGTACTAGGGCAGTTGGACGTCCGCAGGGCTGTCGCGTGCGGCGCCCGGACGGCTGCCCCCTGCCCCCTGCCCCTGCCCCCGCTGCCGGGGCGGCCGGAAATCCGGGTGCCGCGGCGGGACCCGGGCCGGTATCCTCAGCAGGGTCCTGTCGTCTCCGATTGAGGTGGACGTTGCGCATCTGAGGTCCGCGATCACCACGCGCCACGGCACGGTCCGTACGAGCACTCCCGTACGGGCACTCTCCGTACGAGCGTCACGCAGAGCAGGCTTCCCGCCGCCCGTGAACGCCCGCCGCCGTGAACCGCGTGGATGCGACCTCGGTGCATGAGCCGTCCCCCGCCCGTCAGGGCCAGGGCAGCACCCCCACTCATCTCGTTCTCTCAGGCTCGTGCCGACGCGTGGTGCTCGCATACGAAGCCCCTGCCACCCCGCGCACACGACTGTGAGAACAGATCATGACCAACGCCCGTATCAGCCCCGAGACGCCGGGCCCCTCCGTGACGTGCTCCGCCCTCTCCTTCCGCTGGCCGGACGGCACCGCCGTATTCGACGACCTCTCGCTCACCGTCCCCCGCGGGCGCACCGGACTGGTCGGGGCCAACGGCTCCGGCAAGTCGACGCTGCTGCGGCTGGTGGCGGGCGTGCTGCGTCCCGCCGCGGGCAGCGTGACGGCCGCCGGCGGCGTCGCCTACCTCCCGCAGGACCTCACCCTCGACACCGCGCTCCGGGTCGATCAGGCGCTGGGCATCGACGCGCGGCGGCGTGCGCTGCGCGCCATCGAGGCGGGGGACGTGGCGGAGGAGCACTTCGAGACCGTCGGCGACGACTGGGACGTGGAGGAGCGGGCCCTGGTGACGCTGGGCTCGCTCGGCCTCGGCGACGTCGGACTCGACCGCACGGTCGGGGAGTTGTCCGGCGGCGAGACCGTGCTGCTGCGGCTGGCCGCCCTGCTGCTGGAGCGCCCCGGCGTGCTGCTGCTCGACGAGCCCACCAACAACCTCGACCTGTTCGCCCGGCAGCGTCTCTATGAGGCGGTGGACACCTGGCGTTCCGGCGTGCTCCTCGTCGTGAGCCACGACCGTGAGCTGCTGGAGCGCGTCGACCGTATCGCTGAGCTGCGTTCGGGCTCGGTGAGCTGGTACGGCGGTGGCTGGTCGGCGTACGAGGAGGGGCTCGCGGCCCAGCAGGAGGCGGCCGTCCGGATGCTGCGCGTCGCCGACGCCGACGTACGACGGCAGAAGCGCGAGCTGGAGGAGACGCACGTGAAGCTGGCCCGCCGCCGTCGCAACAGCCGGAAGATGGACGCCGAGAAGCGCGCCCCGAAGATCGTCGCGGGCGGACGGAAGCGCTCCGCGCAGGAGTCGGCGGGCAAGCTGCGCGGCCTGCACGAGGACCGCCTGGAGGAGGCGCGGGAGCGGCGCGAGCAGGCGGCCGGCTCCGTGCGCGAGGACGCGGAGATCCGGGTGGACCTGCCGCGTACCGCGGTGCCCGCGGGCCGCACCGTGCTGCGCGTGCACGGGCTGCGTCCGCGCCACGGGAGGCTGCGGGAGGCCTCGTTCGAGGTGCGGGGGCCCGAGCGGGTCGCGCTCGTGGGGCGCAACGGCGCGGGCAAGACCACGCTGCTGCGCACGCTCGCCGGTGAGATCGAGCCGCTGTCCGGCGAGGCAGAGGTGTCCGTGCCGCTGCGCTTCCTGCCGCAGCGTCTCGACGTGCTCGACGGGACGCTGAGCATCGCCGAGAACGTGGCGCGCGCGGCCCCCGGGGCGACCGACAACCACATCCGGGCGCAGCTGGCGCGGTTCCTGTTCAGGGGGGCACGCGCCGAACAGCTCGCCGGCACCCTCTCCGGCGGGGAACGCCTGCGGGCGGCCCTCGCCGCGATGCTGCTGGCGTCGCCCGCACCGCAGCTGCTGATGCTGGACGAGCCGACGAACAACCTGGACGTGGGCGGCGTACGGCAGTTGACGACCGCGCTCGCCTCGTACGAGGGGGCGATGGTGATCGCCGCGCACGACCTGCGCTTCCTGGAGGCGGTCGGGGTCACACGCTGGCTGCTCGTCGGAGAGGAGCTGCACGAGACGGGCGGGAGCGCGGGTGCGGACGAGGTCCGAGAGCTGCTGGCGGGAGCGGGATCCGAAGCGGGACCGGGATCCGAAACGGATGCGGAATCCGGAGCGGGTGCGGAATCCGGAGCGGGAGCAGGACCCGGACCGGGCGCGGCACCCGACGGGACGTAAGGGCGCCGCCGCCGGGGCGCGGGGGCCGCCGTCCGCTCAGCCGGCGCCCTCGCCGTCCTGCTCGCGGCGGCGCAGCCGTTCCCGCTGGGGCACGACCGTGTACTTGGGGTCCTTCGAGGACTCCAGCCCGGCGTGGAAGACCCCCAGCCGCGTGCACGCGGAGGCCGCCAGCAGGGCGAGCCCGCTGACACCCGCGGCCACGCGGCTGCGCCCCGCGAGCAGCCCGGCGCCCGCCGCGCCCGCCGCGGACAGCACCTCCGCGGCACGCATCCAGCGGCCCCCGGTGCCGTCCCGGTAGACCTCGGCGACCAGTCCGAGCCTGCGCTCCATCGCCTTCAGCGCCGCGTTCTCCAGCGCGGTGCTGGCGAGTGCGGCGCTGCGCGCCGGGCCGTTCTCCGCGGTCGGCGACATCGCAAGTGCCATGCCGGAGGCGGCGGTTGCCGCGGAGCCGACGAAGACGAAAGGCAGCTCGCGGTAGCCGTCGTGCCAGCCCGGCACCGCGGTGTCCGCCGCCAGCACCGCCGTGTACGCGGCGACCGCCGGGCCGAGCAGGGCGGCACCGGCGGTGGCGGCGCGCCCCAGCCGCGGCAGCCTGCCGCTCAGTGCGCACAGGGCCGCCGCGCCCGCCGCCGGTCCGTACGCCGCGAGCAGCCACGAGCCGACGCTCATGGGCGAGGTCGGCTTGAACACCCGCAGCATGTTGACGAACCGCGACGGACGGCCCAGATCGTGGACGAGGGCTGCGGCCGAGCCCGCGACCGCGACGGCCGAACTCGTCTTCAGCGCCCGTGCCATGACGGGCCGTCCCGTCGTCTCCGCGCCCGCCGCGAGCACCGAGCCGGCGCCGGCCAGGCCGCCGAGGAAGAAGTAGCCGGCGATGTTCAGCGGCTGCCACGCGGGCTGGTTGAGCACCGGCCTGCCGTAGTACGAGGTGAACTCGGCCTCCGGCACCATGGTTTGCTCGCCCTTGCGGCCGCGCCGGCGGCCACCGCGGTGCCTGCCACGGCCCCTGCCCCTGCCGGAGCCCTTTCCTTCGCCGTACGCCGGGCCCGCGCTCGCGCTCGCGCCCGCGTCCGCTTCGACGCGCGCCCACGAATCCGCCTCCGCGGCCTGTCCCGCACCCCCGCGTCCGCCGTGCTCCGCCGCCCGCGAGCCGTCGCCCCCTCCGTCCGTCAGGTCCTGTCCGCCGACGAGCGCGGCACGTCCGGGACGTACGCCGCGCAGCCCCTCCTTCGTGACGTCCGCGACGCTGCCGTGCTCCCGTTCCTCCGCGGGATTGCCGTACGTCTCACCGGGCTTGTAGCCGTTCCCGGAACGCCTGCCCGAGCCGTTTCCCGAGCCGTTTGCCGGGCCCTCTCCCGTGCCGTCGCCGTGTTCCGTGCCGCCGCTCATCGCCAGAACCTCCTCGCCGGTGCGCGGTTGCGTCCGTGTGCCGCGAATACGGCCGCGAGCCCGCCGAGCAGCGTGAGCGCCGCCGCTCCCGCGTGCCGCCACATCGCGGGCAGGTCGCGTGTGGTGACGACCGGGTCCGGGGGCAGTCCGTAGACCTCCGGCTCGTCCAGCAGCAGGAAGAACGCCCCGTCGCCGCCGACGCCGTCCTCCGGGTCGTGCCCGTACAGGCGTGCGTCGCTCACGCCCGCCTCGCGCAGCTGGTCGACGCGTTCCTGCGCTCGCACGCGCAGCTCGTCGAGCGGCCCGTACTGGATCGACTCCGTCGGGCAGGCCTTGGCGCACGCCGGTTCCTGCCCGGCGCCGAGCCGGTCGTAGCACATCGTGCACTTGAACGCCCGCCCGTCGTGGGGCCGTTGCTCGATGACGCCGTACGGACAGGCCGGTACGCAGTAGCCGCAGCCGTTGCAGATGTCCTCCTGTACGACGACGGTCCCGAACTCCGTACGGAACAGCGAGCCGGTGGGGCACACGTCGAGGCACGCGGCGTGCGTGCAGTGCTTGCAGACGTCGGAGGACATCAGCCAGCGCAGCTCGCCGCGGCCGTCGCCATGGCCGTCTCCGTCTCCCGGGCCGGCGCTGTCAGCGGGCGTCGTCGGCGTGATCGCCGCGTCCTCCGGCGCCGTGCCCGATCCGCGCGAGGCGAGCGCGAGCACGTCGACCTCGCCGTGGTCGACGTCCGCGTGCGCGTGCCCGACGGGCTTGCTCTGCTCGATGAACGCGACGTGCCGCCACGTCGAGGCGCCCAGGCCCTGGGAGTTGTCGTAGCTCATCCCGGTGAGATCGAGCCCGTCCTCCGGGATGGCGTTCCACTCCTTGCAGGCCACCTCGCACGCCTTGCAGCCGATGCAGACGGACGTGTCGGTGAAGAAGCCCATGCGGGGCGGGTGTTCGCCGGACGCGCCGTGCCCCGCGTCCCCGGCCGGATCCCGCTCGGGGCCCGCCAGCAGATTGCGGCCGATGAGCGAGCTCATCCGCGCACCTCCATTCCGGTCTCCGCGCCGATGCCGCCGCGTTCGCGGTACTTCTCCAGCAGCCGCAGCAGGTCCGGGCCGCGGGGCCTGCGCCCGGGACGGATGTCCGCGGTGAGGGCCTTGACCTCCTGGATGTGCACGTTCGGGTCGAGGGCGATGGACGTCAGCTCGTTCGCGGAGTCGCCCGTCGTATAGCCGTTGCGGCCCCAGTGGTACGGCAGGCCGATCTGATGCACGACGCGGCCTCCCGCCCGCAGCGGGGACATGCGCTCGGTCACCAGCACCCGCGCCTCGACCGCGCCGCGCGCCGTGACGATCGTCGCCCAGCCCGCGTGCTCCAGGCCGCGCTCGGCGGCCAGCTGCGGCGAGACCTCGCAGAAGAACTCCGGCTGGAGCTCGGCCAGATAAGGCGACCAGCGGGTCATGCCGCCGGCGGTGAAGTGCTCGGTGAGGCGGTACGTCGTGACCACGTACGGGAAGACGCCGTGACCCGGCTCCGAGCCGCTGGGGTGGTAGCGGTTGTGCTCTTCGTCGAAGATCTGCCGCACGGGGCTGCGCTGCTGCCCGTACAGCGGGTTGGCGACGGGGGAGTCCTGCGGCTCGTAGTGCGTGGGCAGCGGGCCGTCGAGGAGTCCCGCGGGCGCGTAGAGCCAGCCCTTGCCGTCGGCCTGCATGATGAACGGGTCGACGCCGCTGAGCGCGTCGGGGCCCCTCGCGTCCGGACCGGGCCGGAAGGAGGGCGGCCGGTCCGCGACGAAGTCGGGGTTGTCGTGCCCGGTCCAGCGGCGGCTGGTCTCGTCCCACCACACCAGGGCCTTGCGGTCGCTCCAGGGGTTGCCCTCCGGGTCGGCCGAGGCGCGGTTGTAGAGGATGCGGCGGTTGGCCGGCCAGGCCCACGCCCACTCGGAGGCGATCCAGTCCTGCTCGGTGTGGGGCTTCTTGCGGGCCGCCTGGTTGACGCCGTCCGCGTACACGCCGCAGTAGATCCAGCAGCCGCACGCGGTCGAACCGTCGTCCTTCAGCTCCTGGTAGCGGCTGAGGGGACGGCCCTCGGCGTCGTGGCCGTTGATCTCGGCGAGCACCGCCTCGGCGCTGGGCTCCTCAAGCGGCCCCTCGGCCGGGTAGTCCCAGGTGAGGTCGAGCAGCGGCCGGTCCATCGGGTCCGTGGAGTCCTTCAGCCGCTGCCGGATGCGCCTGCCCAGGTGGTGGACGAACCACAGGTCGCTGCGGGCCTCGCCGCCCGGCTCCTTCGCCGGATGGTGCCACTGCACGTACCGGTTGGTGTTGGTGAACGACCCGGCCTTCTCGGTGTGCGACGCGGCGGGGAAGAAGAAGACCTCGGTGCCGATGTCCTCGGTGCGCAGCTCGCCGCTCTCGATCTCCGGTCCGTCCTTCCACCAGGTCGCCGACTCGATGAGCGAGAAGTCCCGCACGACCTGCCACTCCAGAGCGGCCATTCCCAGGCGCTGCATACGGGAGTTGGCGGAGCCCACGGCCGGGTTCTCGCCCATGAGGAAGTAGCCCTTGCACACGCCGTCGAGCTGGTTGAGCACGGTGTCGTACGTGCTGTGCGAGCCGGTGAGGCGGGGGAGGTGGTCGAAGCAGTAGTCGTTCTCCTCCGTGGCCGCGTCGCCCCAGTAGGCCTTCATCAGGCTGACGAAGTAGGAGCGCATCTTGCCCCAGAAGCCCTTGTCGGCGCGCACCGCCTCGATGTACTTCTCCAGGTCCTCGTTCTCGTGCGCGTGCGGCATCGGGATGTAGCCGGGCAGCAGGTTGAAGAGGGTGGGGATGTCGCTGGAGCCCTGGATGCTGGCGTGGCCGCGCAGCGCCTGGATCCCGCCGCCGGGGCGGCCGATGTTGCCCAGCAGCAGCTGGAGGATGCAGGCCGTACGGATGTACTGGGCGCCCACTGTGTGCTGCGTCCAGCCGACCGCGTAGCAGAACTCGCTGGTGCGCTCCGGGCCGGAGTTCTCCACCAGCGCGCGGCACACCTCCAGGAACGTCTCCCTCGGGATGCCGCACGTCTCCTCGACCATCTCCGGGGTGTAGCGCGAGTAGTGCCGCTTGAGGATCTGGTAGACGCAGCGCGGGTCCTGGAGCGTGCGGTCCTGGCGGGACTCCGACTCGCCGGAGAGGGCCGGTCCGCCGGAGCCCGCGGCCTCCGCCTTGCCCGAGCCCGCGGGGGCGCGCGGACCCTGCACCCGCTCGTCGTACAGCGCGTCACGCTCGCCGGAGGCGGCCTGTATCGGGCCGCCTCCCTCGTACTGCCAGGTCGTCATGTCGTAGCGGCGGGTCTCGGGGTTCAGCCCGGAGAAGACGCCGTCGAGGTCCTCGGTGTCGCGGAACTCGTCGCCGACGATCGTGGCCGCGTTGGTGTACTCCAGCACGTACTCGCGGAAGTCGGAGCCCGTGCTGAGCACATGGTTGACGATGCCGCCGAGGAAGGCGATGTCGGTGCCCGCGCGGATCGGCACGTGCAGATCGGCCAGCGCACTCGTACGCGTGAACCGGGGATCGACGTGGATCACCTTGGCACCGCGGGCCTTGGCCTCCATCACCCACTGGAACCCGACGGGATGCGCCTCCGCGAAGTTGGAGCCCTCGATGACGATGCAGTCGGAGTTCTGGAGGTCCTGGAGGAACGTCGTGGCGCCGCCCCGCCCGAAGGACGTGCCGAGGCCGGCGACCGTCGAGCTGTGGCACACCCGGGCCTGGTTCTCGACCTGGACGACGCCGAGAGCCGTGAAGAGCTTCTTGATCAGGTAGTTCTCTTCGTTGTCGAGAGCCGCGCCGCCCAGCGTCGCGATCCCGAGCGTGCGGTTGACGCGCAGGCCCTCGTGTTCGCTCTCCCAGGTCTCACGGCGCGTGCGGATCACCCGCTCCGCCACCATGTCCATGGCGGTGTCCAGATCCAGGCGCTCCCAGTCCTCTCCGTACGGGCGCCGGTAGAGCACCTCGTGGCGCCGGGCGTCGCCGGTGGTGAGCTGGAGGGTCGCCGCGCCCTTGGGGCAGAGCCTGCCGCGGCTGACGGGGGAGTCGGGGTCGCCCTCGATCTGGACGACATCGCCGTCCTTGACGTAGACGTTCTGCCCGCAGCCCACGGCGCAGTACGGGCAGACCGACTTCACGACCCGGTCGGCGTCCTCGGTGCGGGGACGCAGCTGCCGGGTGTACGCGGAGGCGGCGGCGGCGCCGCGCCCCAGCGGATCGTCTCCGGTGAGCTGCCGGTACACGGGCCAGCTCTCGAGCCAGGTGCGCACGCCCATCGCCGTCCTCCGTCCACGCGTTCACGTCATAGCGCGGGACCAGTGCCCCCCTGGTCCGGGTTTACGCGTGGGGGCGGGCGGGATCCGGCGGACGTGTGGAGAGGGCGGGCGACGGGGCGCGCGGGGTCGCGGGGCGCGGGGTCACGGCGTGCGCGCACCCGCGGCCCGGACGCCGCGTCACATGTGCCGCGTCACATGTGCCGGGTCACTCGTGCTCGGTGGTCCGTGCCCGGGTCAGACGCCCTGAGGGTTGCGGGTCACACGTCCCGGCGGTTGAGCAGCGCGTAGGCGGCGATCAGCGTCGCCGCCGTGACCGCCGCGAGGATGCCCAGCAACGGCCAGCCCGTGGCGCTCTGATCCTCCGACATGGGGATGCGGTAGAGCGAGGCGAGCCCGTTGAGCGGCGAGTACTCCATGAGCACCTCGCGCACCTTCCCCAGCGTCTCGCCGAGCATGAAGAGGGACACGACCAGCGGCAGGAGCACGAGCCCAAGCATCGTCGTGATCGCCCCGGCCGAGTGCCTCAGCAGGGCGCCGACCGCGAGCGCGAGCAGGCCGAGCAGTGCGACGTACAGGCCCGCGCCGACCGTGGCGCCGAGCCACTGGCTGCCGCTCGCGACCAGTTCGCCGTTCTCCACGGAGTCCTTGAACGCGTCCACCTTCCCCGCGTACGCGGGGACCTTCTGGCCGCTGAGCATCGCGGAGTTGACGAGCGCGGTGACCGAGCAGGCCGCCGTCGTCATCACGAACGCCAGCACGAAGAAGATCAACGACTTCGCGATCAGCACCCGGCCCCGCTTGGGGCACGCGGTCATCGTGGTGCGGATCATGCCGGTGCCGTACTCGGAGGTGACCACCAGCACCCCGAGGGTGATGACGCAGATCTGCCCGAGCATCAGCCCGAAGAGCCCGGGGGCGAGCAGCGGCATCCCGACGAACTCGGTGCCGCTGAGCGCGAACGCGGTGAGGAATCCGATCCCCACGGTGACGACGAACATGACGCCGAGCGTCCACACCGTGGAGCGCACCGACCGGATCTTCGTCCACTCGGAGACGATCGCGTGGCCGAGGTGGGTGCGGGTGACGGGGATCGGCGAGGCGTAGCCGCCGCCGGGCGGCGGGCCGGGCTGCGGCTGCGGCTGGTACTGCTGCTGCGGCGGCGCGGTGGCGGTCGCCGTCGCGGCGGCGCCGGCCGGGGGGCCGCCCGCGTACTGCTGCTGCGGTGGTTGCTGCGGCTGCGGCTGCCGGTGCTGGAAGTCGTGGGCCGGGTGCGGCTGTTGGGCCTGCGGCGCGGCGGGCGGCGGGGGCGGGCCCTGCGCGGATTGCGGGGCCTGCGCGGGCTGCGGGGCCTGGTACGGCTGCTGCTGCGGGTTCGGCGTGCTCATCGGGCGTCGTCCTCGCTGTCGGGCCGGGAAGCGTCGGAGGGGGCGGCAGGCGCCGTGGGTGCCGCGGGTGCGCCCGGCGTCGGCGGCACCGGCGGCGGGCCGCCCTGCGGCTGCTGAGCGGCGATGTGCGCGTACGGGTCCGGTGCGCTCCCGTACGGACCCTGCTGCACCTGTGCTCCACCCGGCGGCGGCCCCCAGCCACCGCCAGGCGCTCCCGGGACCACGGGCGGACCCTGCGCCGGACCCTGCGGGGGCGGTCCCTGCGGCGGTCCCTGCGGTGGCATCGCCCCGGGCATGCCCGGCACACCGGGCGGCACGCCCGGCGCCCCCGGCCCGCCGGGCGGCATCGGCACCCCGAGCTGCCCGGGCGCCAACTGCTGCGGCTGCTGCTGGTGTTGGAGCCCCGACCGCTGGTCCGCGGTGGAACGGAAGTCGACGGCGCCCTGCGTCAGCCGCATGTACGCCTCCTCCAGCGACGCCTGATGCGGCGACAGCTCCCACAGCCGTACGTCGGCCTTGTGCGCGAGATCGCTGATGTGCGGCAGCGGCAGCCCGCTGATCCGCAGCGCACCGTCCTCCTCCGGCTGCACCTGCCCGCCGGCCTCCCGGAGCGCCGACGTCAGCTTCTCCCGCTGCGCCGGGTCGCCCTCGGGCGTGCGTACGCGGGCGAAGCCCACCGAGTTCTGCGCGATGAACTCCTTGACCGAGGTGTCGGCCATCAACTGCCCGCGGCCGATGACGATCAAGTGCTCGGCGGTGAGCGCCATTTCGCTCATGAGGTGGGACGAGACGAAGACGGTGCGGCCCTCGCTCGCCAGCTGCTTCATCAGGTTCCGGACCCAGAGGATGCCCTCGGGGTCGAGTCCGTTGACGGGCTCGTCGAAGAGCAGCACCTGCGGATCGCCCAGCAGCGCCGCCGCGATGCCGAGCCGCTGGCCCATGCCGAGCGAGAAGCCCTGCGAGCGCTTCCTGGCCACCTGCTGGAGTCCGACCACGCCGAGCACCTCGTCGACCCGGCGCGCGGGAATGCCCGACAGCTGCGCGAGCGAGAGCAGATGGGAGCGCGCGGAGCGGCCGCCGTGCACGGCCTTGGCGTCGAGCAGGGCACCGACCTGGCGCGGCGCGTTGGGCAGATTGCGGAACGGGTGGCCGCCGACGGTGACTTGGCCCGCCGTCGGCGCGTCCAGGCCCAGGATCATCCGCATCGTCGTCGACTTGCCGGAGCCGTTGGGTCCCAGGAAGCCGGTGACGGTCCCCGGCCGCACCTGGAAGGACAGGTTGTAGACGGCCGTCTTGGCGCCGTAGCGCTTTGTCAGGCCGTACGCCTCAATCATCCGTTTTGTCCCTGGACGAAGTTCGGGGCGCACTCGCCCCCGGACATGGCCTAGGAGGCTACAAGGCGCCGTTTCGGTTCCAGCCGACGCCCACCGCAACGGCCCACGGGAACCCGGGCCGCAGGCCCGGCGCAGAAGCTCTGGGCCCGAACTGGCGGCCCTGAAGCCGGAGTCGGCCCGGCTTCGCCCGCCCCGGGCCGGAGGCGAGCCGGGCCGAGGGGCGAGGGCCGCGGGCCCGCCCGCCCGAGTCGCCGGAGTCGGTGAAGTGCGGCGCACGCTCCTCGCACCGCCCCCGGGCCGCTCCGCGGGACGGATGAGCGCCCGCCCGGCAAGGGCTACGCGTCGCGGCGCTTCAGGACGATCCAGCCCGCCACCAGTGCCGCCAGCGCCCAGGCCGCCATGATCGCCAGCCCCTCGTAAGGCCCGTAAGGACGGTTGAGCGACTCCGGCACCACGGCCGTGATCGTCTTGCCCGCCTGGTCGGGCAGATACTGCGCGTACTTCTTCGTCGCGCTGACCGTTCCGAGGATGTTCGAGATCAGGAAGAAGAACGGCATCAGGATCGCGAAGGCCAGCAGCGGGCTGCGCAGCACGAAGCTCAGCCCCATCGAGAAGAGCGCGATCAGCGTCATGTAGGCGCCGCCGCCCAGCACCGCACGCAGCACGCCCTCGTCCTGGATCGAGACGCTGTGCTCGCCCAGCAGCGCCTGGCCGACGAAGAACGCGAGGAAGCTGGTGGCCATCCCCACCACCAGTACGAGCGTGGTCGCGACGAAGATCTTGGAGAGCAGGAAGACGGTGCGCTGCGGCACGGCCGCCAGCGAGCTGCGGATCATGCCCGTGCTGTACTCGCTGGAGACGACCATCACGCCGAACGCGATCATCGCGAGCTGTCCGAGGCCCGAGCCCGAGAAGCTGGTCTGCGTCGCGTCGAAGGTGAGCTGCTGCTGCTTGCCGAGCTTGTCGAACTGGGTGGCGGTGAAAGCGCAGATGAGGGCGGAGAGCCCGACCGTGACCACCAGCGCGGTGGCCAGCGTCCACAGCGTGGAGCGCACGGAACGGATCTTCGTCCACTCGGAGCGGAGTACGCGCGTCGTATGTGGCATGGTCTACCGCTTCCTCCTGACGGGCTTGGCGCCGCCGCCCTGGTCCGCCCGGCGGGCCGGCTGCTGCTGGGCCTGATCGTGTGCGTGGTACTCGACGGACTCCGCCGTCAGTTGCATGAACGCCTCCTCCAGCGAGGCCTTCTGCGGGCTCAGTTCGTGCAGTACGACCTGGTACCAGGCGGCGAGTTCGCCGATGCGGGCCGGTTCGACGCCCTCGACCTGCATCGCGCCGTCCTGCTCGAAGACCGGCATGACGCCGACGCTGCCCAGCACGTCCCGCATCCTCTCCGGCTGCGGGGTCCGCACCCGTACGAACGTGCGCGAGTTCTTGGCGATGAAGTCGGCCATCGTGGTGTCCGCGAGCAGCTTGCCGCGCCCGATGACCACCAAGTGCTCGGCGGTGAGCGCCATTTCGCTCATGAGGTGGGACGAGACGAAGACGGTGCGGCCCTCGGAGGCGAGGTGCTTCATCAGGTTGCGGATCCAGTGGATGCCCTCGGGGTCGAGGCCGTTGACGGGTTCGTCGAACATCAGGATCTTCGGGTCGCCGAGCAGCGCCGCCGCGATGCCGAGCCGCTGGCCCATGCCGAGCGAGAAGCCCTTGGGGCGCTTCTTCGCGACGTCGCCGAGCCCGACGAGATCGAGCACCGTGTTGATCCGCTTCTTCGGGATGTTGTTGGCCTGCGCCATGCACAGCAGGTGGTTGTAGGCGCTGCGCCCGCCGTGCACGGCCTTGGCCTCCAGCAGCGCGCCGATGTGGCCGAGGGGGTCGCGCAGTTGGTCGTAGCGCTTGCCGTCGATGCGCACGTCGCCGCTCGTGGGGCTGTCCAGGCCGAGCATCATGCGCATCGTCGTGGACTTGCCCGCACCGTTGGGGCCGAGGAAGCCGGTGACCATGCCCGGTCGCACGGTGAACGTCAGGTGGTCGACGGCCGTCTTGTCCCCGTACCGCTTGGTCAGCCCGCGCAGCTCAATCATGCGCCGACGCTATGCGTGCGCAGGCGCCGATGCCAGTGGGTACGCGGGCTCACTCACCTGCGTGCGCAAGGCGTCGCCGCAGGTAACGGGCCTTCGGGAGGTTGCGGGCGTATATGGACGTAACGGAAGTGAGCGGTGCCGGCGGGACGACGCGCGTCATCCGCACCGCCCGCAGACGCTCGCTCGTGCACCGGCCCTGCACCACGGCCGGTGGCGGGCGGCCCGCCGTTACGAGCCACGGGCCCGCCACGCGCACGGCCCCGGACACGCGTACGGGCCCGGCACACGATGTGCCGGGCCCGTATCCGCGATGTGCCGTGCGCCGGAGCGCGACGGGTGCGCGTCAGCGCGACTGCTGCGCGGGGACGCTGCGCGCGGCCGACTCCTCGTCGACCGCGGCCTCGCCCTCCTCGCCGCCCTGGCCCGCGGCGGCGACCGCCGCGCCCGTGAGGGTGGCGAGCATCTCGCGCACGTTGGTGAGCTGAGCGTTGATGCTGTCGCGGCGGTTGGTGAGGGCCGCCAGCTCGCGCTCGGACTCGCTGCGCACGCGGTCCGCCTTGGCGTTGGCGTCGGCCACGATGTCCTCGGCCTGGCGCTGGGCCGTCTCCACCGTCTGACGGGCACGGCGCTCCGCGTCCGTACGCAGCTTCTCGGCCTCCAGCCGCAGCTGCTCCGCGCGGTGCTCGATCTCGGCGAGGCGCTTCTCCGCCTTCGCCTGGCGGGAGGCGAGGTCGCGCTCCGACTGCTCGCGCCGCTTGGCGAGGTTCGTCTCGAAGTCCGCGGCGGCCTGGGCGGCCTTGGCGCGGGTGTCCTCGAAGAGGGAGTCGGCCTCCTCGCGCTTGGACTGGGCGTCCTTCTCCGCCTCGGTCCGCAGCGCGGTGGCCTCGCCCTTGGCCTTCTCGACGATGCTCGCGCCCTCGTCCTCGGCCTTGGTCTTGCGCTCGGCGGCGAACGCCTCCGCGTCGTTGCGCACCTGCTGGGCGGCGCCCTCGGCGAGCTCGCGGTGCTGCTCGGCGGCCCTGCGTGCCTCGTCACGCAGGTCCTTGGCCTCCTCCTCGGCGAGGCGGAGGATCTTCTCGACCCGTGCGCCCAGCCCGGCGTAAGAGGGCTCGGCGTCGTTTACCTGGGCCTGGGCGTTCTGCGTCTCGAGGTGGAGTTCCTCGATCCGCTTTTCCAGCGAGGTGATACGGGAGAGTGCGCTGTCACGGTCGGCGACGAGCTTCGTGATGCGGTCGTCCACCTGCCCGCGGTCGTAGCCACGTCGCACGAGCTCGAAGCCGAAGGGGGAGGAAGTGTCGCTCATGGGGTTCCTGTCGAGTCAGACGGGTTATCAGACGGGGAGTGATAGGGGAATCCTAGGGGCCAAGACGGCGTGTCATCGAGCCATTGCGGGTTTGATCTGGAGAATGTGCGCTCGTTCGAGTGGCTAACTTCCGGACTCCTTGCCGGCGGACCGAGTCGTACCTGCGCCAACTCCCGCTGCCACGCCATTGGTTGAGCCGGAGTCGGGCTTGCCCTTCTTGCCGCTCTTGCTCTCGGCTCCGCCGCCCGCTCCGGGTGTTTCAAAGGACTCCAGTGCTTCCAGTACATCCTGCACGCGCGAGATCTCCGCGTTGATGTCGTCCTGGCGGCGCTCCAGCACCTCCAGTTCACGCTGCCCGGCCTCGACGGTCGCCTCCGCCTCGGCCCTGGCCTCGTCACGGATCTGCTCGGCCTCGCGCACGAGTTGGGCCTTGCGCTGCTCTGCGTCCTTGAGCAGCCCCTCGGCCTTCTTCACGGCGGACACGCGTACGTTGCCCGCCTCGTTGTCGGCCTCGCGCACGACGCGAGCCGCCTTCTCCTCGGCGTCACGCAGCTGTTCCTGCGCCGCCTTCACGAGCTTGTCGCAGCGCTCCCCGGCGGCCTGCATGGCCTCGGAGGACTCCCTGCGTGCACGCTCGTGCAGCTTCTCGATCTCGCGCTCCACACGGGTGCGCTGCTCCTGCGTACGCTCCCTGATGGCGGCGGCGTCGCTACGGGACTCCTCCAGCATGGTGTTGGAGTCGTTGCGCGCCTTCTCCACCATCTGCCGGCTCTCGTCGCGGGCCTCGCCGAGGAGCCGGTCGGACTCCCGGCGGGCCGCGCCCACCATGCTGTCGGCCTGCTCCTCCGCCGACGTCTGCGTACGGCGGGCCTCCTCGCGGGCCTCGGCGAGCAGCCGGTCGGCCTGCTCCGCCGCGTCGTTGCGCCGCCGGGCGGCCTCCTCGCGCGCCTCGTCGAGGACCCGCTCGGACTCGGTACGGGAGCGCTCCGCCTCCTCCAGCGCCTCCGAAACGGTCGTCTCCGCCATCGACTTGGCGGCGTCGGACTCCTCCTGGGCCTCCTGGCGCAGCTCCGCGGCCGCCTTCTCCGCCGCGGCCCGCCGCTGGGCGATCTCCTCCTCGGCACGCTCGTGGAGACCCGTGACCGAGTCGCGCACCTGCTGGGCGGTCTCCTCCGCGGCGCTGACCATGTCCGCCGCGCGACGCTCCGCCTCCTCGACGAGCCGCGCCGCCTCGTTCTGCGCGTCCTCGACCCGCTGCCGGGCCGTGGCGAGGAGCTCGTCGCTCTGGCGGCGTGCGTCCGTACGCTCCCTGTGCGCCTCCTCGCGGGCGCCGGACAGCAGCTCCTCGGCCTCGCGCCGCCGCCGGTCCGCCTCCTCGCGGGCGGCCTCCAGGGCCTCGGCGGCCTCGGTGTTCGTACGCTCCGCCGCGGCGTTGGCCTCGGCCCTGATGCGGTCGGCGGTGTCCTGGGCCTCGTTGCGCAGCCGTTCGGCCTCGGACGTGGCGTCGCTGCGCAGCTGCACCGCGAGCGCCTCGCCCTCGGCGCGGGCCTGGGAGGCGTCCGAGTGCGCCTCGCTGCGCAGCCGTTCGGCCTCCTCCTCGGCCTGCTGCTGGAGGGTGCGCATCCGCTCGGCGGCCTCCGCGCGCAGCCGCTCGGTCTCGGCGCGGGCCTCCTCGCGCAGCCGTTCCGACTCGCTGTGCGCCTCGCGGAGTTCGCGCTCGGCGTCCGAGACCTTCGACTCGGCCTCCGTGTGCAGGCGCTCCAGCTCCGCGGCGGCCTCGGCCTTGCGGTCCTTGGCGGCCTGCTCGGCCTCCTCGCGGATGCGCCTGCCTGCCTCGTCGGCGTCCGCACGGGTCTGTCCCGCCTGCTGCTCGGCCGTCGAACGCAGCTCCTCCGCCTCGGAGTTGGCACGCTCCAGGGTCTCCTCGGCCTGGCGGCGCAGGGACGTGGCCCGGTCGATCGCCTCGGTGCGTACGCGCTCGCTCTCGTTGGCGGCCTCGGACCGGGTGTCCTCCGCGTCGGCCTTCGCCTTGACGAGGAGCTCCTCCGCGTTCTTCGCGGCCTCCTCGATCTTCTGCACGGAGTCGCGGCGCGCCTCGTCGCGGATGCGCTCGCCCTCCTCGACCGCCTCCGCGCGCAGCTGCTCGGCCTCCCCGCGCAGCCGCCGCGCCTCCTCCTGGTACTCGACGGCCTTCTCGCGGTACTCCTTCGTGTCGTCCTTGGCGGCACCCTCCAGCTCCTCGACGAGCTGCTGGGCCTCGCTGCGCAGCCGTTCGGCCTCCTCCTCGGCCTCGCGGCGGATGCGCTCGGCCTCCTCGGACGCCTTGCGCGTGGTGGCCTTGGCCTCCTGGGACGCCTTGTCGAGAGCGTCCTCGGCGGTACGGGCGGCCTCCGCGAGCTGGTTCGCGGACTCCTCGGCGGACCGGCTGCGGGCCTCCGCCTTGGCCTCCTCGATGAGCTGCTCGGCCTCCGCCTTGGCCTCGTCGCGCAGCTGCTGGGCCTCGGTCTTGAGCGCCTCCGACTCCTTGGTGGCGTCGGCGACCATGCGTGCCACTTCGTTCTTCGCGGTGCGCAGGCGCTGCTCGTTGTCCGACTCGGCGTCCGCCAGCAGCTTTTCGGCCGCCTCGGTCGCCTTCGTCAGCTTCTGCTCGGCCTCGCCGCGGGCCTCGCGCAGCGCGGCCTCGGCCTCCTGCATCCGCTCGCCGGCCCGGCGCACCAGATCGGCGGCCTCGCGGCGGGAGGACTCGGACTCGGAGGTGGAGGAGGTGCGCAGCTGCTCAGCGTGCTCGCTGGCCTCCTGCGCCTGCGTCGAGGCGGCGTTGAGCATCCGCTCGGCCTCGGTGCGCGCCCGGCGCAGGATCGCGTCGGCCTCCGAACGGGCCTTCTCGGCCTCGGAGTCGATCCTGCTGCGGGTGTCGTCCGCCTGGCGCTCGGCTTCCTCACGCGCCTGCGCGAGCGAGCGCTCGGACTCGGCGCGGGTCTCCTCCATGAGGCGCTGCGCCTGCTGTTCCGTACGGGCGCGCAACTGCTCGGCCCAGGCGACGTTCTCGTTGACGTGCGATTCGACGGTGGAGCGGCGCTCGGCGAGCTCCTGGTCGAGCTGCTGACGGCGGCGCACCGCCTCGGCGTGCAGCTCCGACTCCAGCCTGGACTGCTGCTCGGCCCGCTCCTGGAGCAGCCGCTGCGTCTCCATGCGTGCGTCGCGCAGCTCGCGCTCGGCGTCGGCCCGCATCTGGTCGGCCTGGAGCTGGGCGTTGCGCAGCAGCGACTCGGCCTGCTGGGAGAGGTTGTCGTAACTGGCCGGACGCGTGGCGAGAGCGCGGCGCGCCTCGTGGAGCTTGGCACGCAGCACTTCGACCTGATAGCCGAGGTCGTCGGCATGGTCGACGGCCTTCTCCCGCTCCTTCTTCAGCCGCTCCATCTCGGCCTCGAACTGCGAGAGGTGGTCGTCAGCCTCGTAGCGGTCGTAGCCCCGCACTGCGCGGTCCCATCCGTCCCCTGGTTGTCGTGGTGAACTGACCCTCTTGGTGATGGTGTCAGATCATCGGCAGAGCTCCGGCCCGTCCCCCGGGCCCGGATATCCGGGCCCGGACCCTCCTCGGGATGGTGCGGAGACCCGCCCCGGCCGAGTGGCCACTCTACCGGGCGGAGAAGCAGCCGTCAGTGGCTCGTTGTTGCCGATGAGTCCCCGGGGGTTTCAGCGGCGGGATGTGAGCCCGCTTGCGGGCTTGCCGCGGTGACCAACTCCGTGAGCACTCCGTGGCAGTCCTTGGGGTGGAGGAAGGTGATGCGCGAGTCCATGGAACCCCTGCGCGGCTCGTCGTAGAGGACGCGTACGCCGCGGCCGCGGATCTCCTCCGAGTCGGCGTCGACGTCGGCTGTGCCGAAGGCGATGTGGTGCACGCCCTCACCGTGCCGTTCCAGCCACTTGGCGACGGTGGAGTCCTCGCGCACCGGCTCCAGGAGCTGGATGTAGGAGGCGCCGCCGTCGTCGGTGCCGTTGATGCGGAGCATGGCCTCGCGGACCCCCTGCTCCTCGTTGACCTCGGAGTGGAAGACCTCGAAGCCGTACGTGGCACGGTAGAAGTCGGCGGTCTTGTCCAGGTCGAAACAGGCGATCCCGATGTGGTCGATACGCGTCAGCATCTCCCCAGTGCAGCCTCCCGGCGCTCGGTTACGCAACGTGCGCACGGTCACACCCGCCGACCGGTGACCCGGTGCCGTACTGCTCAGTACATTGGCGTGACCGCCCTTAACCCTCGTTAACTTCCAACCCCCGGGCCCGTTCGGCACGGGGGACCCTCAGGAAGGATCTGAACCAGATGACTGGTACGCCGTCCCGTACGCCCGTCAACAGCACCTCGGTCATCGTCTCCGGCGCCCGTACGCCCATGGGACGGCTGCTCGGCTCGCTGAAGTCGTTCTCCGGGGCCGACCTCGGCGGATTCGCCATCAAGGCCGCGCTGGAGCGGGCCGGGATCGGCGGCGACCAGGTCGAGTACGTGATCATGGGCCAGGTGCTCCAGGCCGGCGCGGGCCAGATTCCCGCGCGCCAGGCGGCGGTCAAGGCGGGCATCCCGATGAACGTGCCGGCTCTCACGGTCAACAAGGTCTGCCTCTCCGGGCTCGACGCGATCGCACTCGCCGACCAGCTCGTGCGCGCGGGCGAGTTCGACATCGTCGTCGCGGGCGGACAGGAGTCGATGACGAACGCCCCGCACCTGCTGCCCAAGTCGCGCGAGGGCTACAAGTACGGCGCCGTCGAGATGCTGGACGCGATGGCCCACGACGGCCTGACCGACTCGTTCGAGAACATCGCCATGGGCGCCTCGACCGAGAAGCACAACACCCGGCTCGGCATCGCCCGTCCCGAGCAGGACGAGATCGCCGCGCGCTCGCACCAGCGGGCCGCCGCGGCGCAGAAGAACGGCCTCTTCGAAGCCGAGATCACGCCGGTCGAGATCCCGCAGCGCAAGGGCGACCCCGTCGTCTTCAGCGAGGACGAGGGCATCCGGGGCGAGACCACGGCCGAGTCGCTGGGCAAGCTGAAGCCCGCCTTCGCCAAGGACGGGACCATCACGGCCGGTTCGGCCTCGCAGATCTCCGACGGGGCGGCGGCGGTCGTCGTGATGAGCCGCGCCAAGGCCGAGGAGCTCGGCGTCGAATGGCTCGCGGAGATCGGCGCGCACGGCAACGTCGCGGGCCCCGACAACTCCCTCCAGTCGCAGCCCTCCCGCGCGATCGAGCACGCGCTGTCGAAGGACGGCTCCGGGCTGAAGGCCGCCGACCTCGATCTCATCGAGATCAACGAGGCGTTCGCGGCCGTCGCCGTGCAGTCAACGAAGGATCTCGGGGTCGGCCCCGAAAAGGTGAACGTCAACGGCGGCGCCATCGCGCTCGGGCACCCGATCGGAATGTCCGGTGCGCGTATCGTCCTCCACCTCGCCCTCGAACTGCGGCGCCGGGGCGGCGGCACCGGAGCCGCCGCGCTGTGCGGCGGCGGCGGGCAGGGGGACGCGCTGCTCGTGCGGGTTCCAGGGAACGCGGACCGGTAGGAGCCGGGGGCCGGCGCGCGGGCAGGACCCGGGCAGGCGCCGCCCGTACCGGCAGGGACCCGCCGGCATGGCGGATCCCGGTGAAGGGATCGCGGGTCCCGGTGAAGGGACGGCGGGTCCCGGCGATGAGACAGAGGACAGGGGAGCGCAGCAGCATGGCGGTGGACGTCTCCGAGCTGGTCGAGCAGGCGAGGCAGGGACGGCCGAGGGCCGTCGCCCGGCTCATCTCCCTCGTGGAGGGGGCGTCCCCGCAGCTGCGCGAGGTCATGGCGGCGCTCGCACCGCACTGCGGCAGCGCGTACGTGGTGGGGCTGACGGGTTCGCCCGGCGTCGGCAAGTCCACGTCCACCTCGGCTCTCGTCACCGCGTACCGGCGCGCGGGCAAGCGGGTCGGGGTCCTCGCGGTCGACCCGTCCTCGCCGTTCTCCGGGGGCGCACTGCTCGGCGACCGGATTCGGATGGGCGAGCACGCCTCCGACCCGGGCGTCTACATCCGCTCCATGGCGACGCGCGGCCACCTCGGCGGTCTCGCCTGGGCGGCACCGCAGGCGATCCGGGTGCTGGACGCGGCGGGATGCGACGTCGTGCTCGTGGAGACCGTCGGCGTGGGCCAGAGCGAGGTCGAGATCGCCGCGCAGGCCGATACGAGCGTCGTGCTGCTCGCGCCGGGCATGGGCGACGGGATCCAGGCCGCGAAGGCGGGAATCCTGGAGATCGGCGACGTGTACGTCGTCAACAAGGCCGACCGTGACGGTGCGGACGCGACCGTACGCGAGCTGAACCACATGCTCGGGCTGGGCGAGGCGCGGGCGCCGGGCGACTGGCGGCCGCCCATCGTGAAGACCGTCGCGGCGCGCAGCGAGGGCGTCGACGAGGTCATCGCCGCCCTGGACAAGCACCGTGCGTGGATGGAGGAGCACGGCGTCCTCGCGGAGCGCCGCGAACGGCGCGCGGCCCGCGAGATCGAGACGATCGCGGTGACGGCGCTGCGCGAGCGGATGGGAGAGCTGCGCGGCGGCAAGCGGCTGGACGCGCTTGCCACGAAGGTCAGCGGGGGCTCCCTCGATCCGTACGCGGCGGCGGACGAACTCGTGGCGGGCGTGACGGAGCGGTAGCGCGGCGCGCGCTCTGGCGGTTTGGTGTGCGATGCGTTCGGCGCGTGCGGCGCGTGCGGCGCCTTGTGACGGTTCGGCGTGCGGCGGTCCGCCCGGGTGCGGTACGGCAACTCCCTGCGGCGGCGCGTGCGATGCGCGGCGGTCCGCTCGGGTGCGGTACGGCGGTTGCCTGCGGCGCGGATGGCGCCGGGCACGGCAAGTACGGGCACGGCAACTACGGCCGAGGCAAGTACGGCCAAGTAGGGCCGAGTGCTGCCAAGTGGGGCCAATCACGGGCAAGTTGGGCCCGGTTCGGCCCGGTGGCGGACAGATGCGGCCGAGTGCGGTCATGTACGGCTCCGCTGCGCCCCGTTGGGCGAGGTCATGAGCGGTCGCAGGTGCTGCCGGATGGCAGGGCGTCCCGGTCATGGGCCCTGCGCAGTCCACAGGACTGCCCCGCCACAGGACCGCCCCGCCACCGGACCGTTCCGGTGGCGGGGCGGTGGTGTCGCGTGGCCCCGCCCGGCGGTGCGCCGCGCGGGCGGGGCACCGGCTCAGTGGCGGCCGCTGCCGCCGTGGCGACTGCCGTCGTCGTCGCGGTCGTCACCGTCGTCGTCCCCACCGTGGTGGCGCCCGTGTCGGCCGCTGTCGTCGTCATCGTCGGCATAGCCGTCGTCGTCGCCGTGGTCGTCGTCCCGGCGGTCGTCCGCACCGTCGTGGTGGCGGGCGTGATCGTCGCCGTGGTCGTCGTCCCGTCCGTCGTCGCGGTCGTCGCCGTCGTCGTCCCGCGCGTCCGCGGCGGCCCCCTCGGTGACTTCGCCGGACTGTGCGTCGACCCTGACCTCGTGCACCTTGCCGTCCTGGCCCTTCGTCTCCACCTCCCAGGCGTCGCCGCTGTCGTCGCCGCTGTCGTCGCCGCTGTCGTCGTCGATGTCGACGGAGGTCACGGTGCCCGCGGTGGCCGCCTTGCGGGCGGCGTCCGCCGCCGAGACCTTCAAGCCGACCGGGACCGCGTCCTCTTGGCCCTCGTCCTCCTGGGAGAAGACCTTGCCGGTGAGGGCGTCGAGCCTGACCTCCTTCGAGCCGCCGTCCCGGTCGAGGTCGACCTCCCAGACGGGTCCCTGCCTGTCGTCGTCGAGCTGGATTCCGGTGACCGTGCCCCCGGCGGCCTTCTGCGCGAGGCCCGCCGCCTCGGCGGCCGTACGCTTCCCCGACCCGGAAGTGCCGTCATGCTGTGCCGAGGAGGGGCCGGCCGAGGAAGGACTGGCCGAAGAAGAGCCGGCCGAGGGCCGCGGGTCGTCGTCCTGCGCGAAGGCGACTGCTCCGCCGGTGCCGATGAGCGCCGCGGCGGTCACGGCGGCGATGGCGATCTTGCGCCTCATGGTTCCTCCCGAGTACGTCCGATGTCGCGGCCCACCGTGGCGCGTTGATGCTGAACGCAGCCTGAAGCCACCTGAAGATCACTTCAGGTCCGATGGGGGAGAGTGAACCCATGCGCCTGCTGATCGTGGAGGACGAGCGGCGGCTGGCCCGGTCGCTCGCCGACGGCCTGACCGCCGAGGGCTTCGCCGTCGACGTCGCGCACGACGGGACCGAGGGCCTGCACCGCGCGACCGAGGGCACGTACGACCTGATCGTGCTCGACATCATGCTGCCCGGCATGAACGGCTACCGGGTCTGCGGCGCCCTGCGCGCGGCCGGCGACGAGACGCCCGTGCTGATGCTGACGGCGAAGGACGGCGAGTACGACGAGGCGGAGGGCCTGGACACCGGTGCCGACGACTATCTGACCAAGCCCTTCTCGTACGTCGTGCTGCTCGCCCGCGTACGGGCCCTGCTGCGGCGGCGCACCAGGGGAGCCAAGACGGTGCTGCGCCTCGGCGCGCTGGTGGTCGATCCGGGCAGCGGGCGGGTCGCGGTGGGGGATCGGGACGTCGAGGTGACCGCGAAGGAGTTCGCGGTGCTGGAGCAACTGGCCGTGCGGGCGGGCGACATCGTCTCCAAGGCCGGGATCCTGGAGCACGTGTGGGACTTCGCCTACGAAGGCGACGTCAACATCGTCGAGGTCTACATCAGCGCGCTTCGCCGCAAGCTCGGCCCAGGCTGGATCGTCACGGTGCGCGGTGCCGGCTACCGGCTGGTGGACGCCGGTGCGTAGGGGATCCGTACGCACGCGCGCGGCTCTCGGCGCGACCCTCGTCGTGGCGGTGGCGCTGGTGGCCGCGGGCATCGCGGTGGTCATGGTGCTGCGGGACGGGCTGGCCGGGAACGCGCGGCTGAAGGCCGAGTCGGCGGCCCGCGAGGTGGCCGCACAGGTCTCGGACGTACCGGCGCGGGACGTACGCAACGTGGAGGGCCTGGAGAAGAACGAACCCGTGCAGGTCGTCGGCCCGAAGGGGCAGGTGCTGGGAGCGGACGAGACGCTGCGGGGGCGCGGCCCCGTCGCGGACTTCAACCGCCCGGAGGCCGACGCGTCGGGGAGGACCGGGACCGGCACCCGCGACGGCAGCGCCGCCCAGGCCGGGACCGGCACCGGCATCCACGTCATGGCCGTGGCCCAGACCGGGACCCCGACCGGCAACGGGACCCGGACCGGTACCGAGACCGGCGTTCGCGCGGGGCACGGAAGCGACGAGGCCGAGGACGGCGGCGGACACGGCGGTTCCGGCGGCCCGGGCAGCGGCGACGACGGCGACGACGACAGCGGCCGTGGCGGCGCCGACGACAAGGGTGCAGACGACAAGGGCGCCGATGACAAGGGGGACGACGGCCCCGGCGAAGACGGCCCCGGCGACGACGGCACCCGCGAGCCGGACGGCGGCGAGAGCGACGAGCCGGACGAGTCCGACGAGCCCTCGAAGGTCGACAGGGACGTCGAGGAGCGGACCGTCAGGCTGCCGGTCGACGAGGACAGCGCCAGGACCGAGGACTTCACGGTCGTCGCGGTGCAGAGCGTCACCCGGGACGGCGTCCCCGTCACCGTCTACGCGGGGGCCTCGCTCAGGGACCAGCAGGAGGCCGTCTCGTCCGTGACGCAGGCGATGCTCATCGGCCTGCCCGCGCTGCTGGTCGTCGTCGGTGGCGTGACCTGGCTGGTGACGCGGCGTGCCCTGCGGCCGGTCGAGAGCATCCGCGGCGAGATGGCCGGGATCATGGCGAGCGCCGATCTGTCGCGGCGGGTGCCCGAGCCGCACGCGCGCGACGAGGTGGCGCGGCTGGCCCGTACGACGAACGACACCCTGGCCGCCCTCGAGTCCTCCGTCGAGCGCCAGCGGCGCTTCGTCGCGGACGTCTCGCACGAACTGCGCAGCCCCATCGCCTCGTTGCGCACCCAGCTGGAGGTGGGCGCCGCCCACCCCGATCTGCTGGACGTCGACGGCGCGGTCCAGGACACGGTGCGCCTCCAGCAGCTCGCCACGGACCTGCTGCTGCTGGCACGTCTCGACGCGGGCGAGCGGCCGGGGGAGGGCCGGGTGTCGCTGGGCGCGCTCGTCCGGGAGGAGCTGGCGCAGCAGCAGGACCCGAGCGCGCACCCGGTACGGCTGGGGACGATGGCCGACGGCGAAGTGACCGGCTCGCGGGCCCAGTTGGCGCGCGTGGTGGTCAACCTGCTCCAGAACGCCCAGCGTCACGCGGCCACGGAGGTACGGGCCTCCGTACGGGAGGTGCGCCAAGACGGCCGCCCCTGGGTCGAGTTGGAGGTCGACGACGACGGGCCCGGGGTCCCGGAGGCCGAGCGGGAGCGGATCTTCGAGCGTTTCGTACGGCTCGACGACGCCCGCAGCCGCGACGAGGGCGGTGCGGGCCTCGGCCTGGCCATCGCCCGCGACGTCGCGGAGCGGCACGGCGGGACGCTGACGGTCCCGGCCGGCTCCCGCTTCGTCCTGCGACTGCCCGCGGCCCGCAAGGGTGCGGGCAAGGGGACGGGCAGCGGACCGGCGGACACGATGGGTGACGGGCAGGCGGACGCCCTTCGTGACGATCAGGGAGACGGCCCTGAGGACGGACCGGGAAGCGAGCGGGGAGACGAACAGGGCGATGGGCGGGACGGCGGGCGGGGAACCGGCTAGAAGCGGCCCCGCTCGGCGCGGAGCTTCTCGGCCACCGGCAGCAGGGTCTCCCGCAGGTGCTCGACGTCCTCGGGGGCCATGCGGTCGATGAAGTGCCGCCGCACGGAGTCGACATGGTGCGGTGCGACGCCGCGCATCGTCTCCCAGCCGTCCTCGGTCAGCACGGCGAAGAGCCCGCGCTTGTCGGACTCGCAGTTCTCACGGCGGACGAGACCCGCCTTCTCCATGCGCGTGATCTGGTGCGAGAGGCGGCTCTTGGACTGGAGCGTGGAGGCCGCGAGATCGCTCATCCGCATCCGGTGCTCGTCGGACTCGGAGAGATTCACCAGGATCTCGTAGTCGTTCATGGTCAGGCCGAACGGCTGGAGGTCACGCTCCAGCTGGTACATGAGCAGACGGTTCACATCCAGGTGGACGCGCCAGGCCTTCTGCTCGTCAGCGGTGAGCCAACGGGTGCCGTCGGTGCCGTCGTCGGTGTCCATGCACGAGACTTTACATAGCGCTCGTACGGGTGTGCCCTGCTCCCGGCCAGAAGCTGCACGTGCATCCTCACAGGAACCTTCACGGGCACTGTCCTGAGCACAGCCCCGAGCGCGGTCCCGGCGGCCCGCCCGCGGGCGCTCTCAGAGCCCGAACCTCCGCTGGAGACTTCCCAGTTGGCCCGGAAGCTGCGGTGTCTGCTGCCCGCCGTGCTGGCCGCCCTGCGGTCCGGGGCCACCGCCCGGTACGCCCGCCTCGTACGGCACGGCGCCCGTGGCCTGCTCTGCCATGAGCGTCTCGCTCGACTGGATGAGGACGGTGCCCGCGCCCACGAACTCGAATTGGTGCTCCTCGCCCGAGGCACCGCCGATGCCTGTCATCGCGCGGATGCCGCCCAGCACGCCCTTGAGGTAGCCGTGGTCGTAGTGGTGGCAGGGCGAGGGGCAGTCCGCCCAGCCGACGAGGGCCTGCGGGTCCACGCGCACGGGCGGCTCGACGAAGTGCACCGCGCCGTTGGAGGCGGCGACGAACTTGCCCGTCCCGATCAGCGTGAGGAATCCCGGGATGATCGACTGCTTCAGGGACAGCGACGGTTCGAAGGCGAGGAGGTTCCCCGAGCGCACCGTGAGGTTGCCGTCCTCCAGGTCGTAGGAGTTGACGTCGAAGGCGCGGTCCGCGAGCAGCATCTTCCCGTTGCCCTCGGCGACGACCCAGTCGGCGGCGTGCAGCGGGGAGTGGAAGCTCGTGGCGACGAGGCGGTCGAGATGGCCGTGGCCCACGCCGTTGAACTCGATCTGCCCGTAGTAGGCGATCATCTTGCCCTTCTGGAGGAACCACTGGCCGTTCAGCTCCACGCAGAAGGTGTAGGGGTTGACGTTGTCGTCGGACGGAAGCGTCGTGACGTCCAGTACCTGCGGGGCCGTGGTCACAGCTTCTCCTCACTTGCCTGTACGAACACCGCGCCGTTTCCGGTCAGTTCGAGCTGGAAGGCCTCTCCGGAGCCGCGGCCCACCATGTCGCGCCAGCCGAGCGCCGTGGACAGCTTGTTCCGTACGTCGCCGTGGTGGGCCACATACGCCTGCGGGTCCACGTGCACCGGCCGGTCCGGGGCGATCGGGAGCTGGATGATCCCGCCGTGCGCCATCACCGCGACCGCGCCCTTGCCCTTGAGGGTCGTGGTGAACAGCCCCTGACCGGTGACCTGGCCGCGCACCATGCCCATCACGCCGCCGTCCGAGCCGAGGAAGAGGGTGCCCTGCTCCAGCGTCCCGTCGAACGCGAGCAGCCGGTCGGCCTCGACGCAGAGGGTGTCGCCGTCGAGCTCGATCACCTCGACGTGGTGGCCGCCGTGCCCGAACATCACGGTGCCCTGCCCCTCGACGGTCATCAGCGGCGTCGCCTCGTTCGCCACCCGCCGGCCGATCATGGACGCCAGACCGCCCTGGCCGCCCTGCATGTTGGGCGTGAAGCGGACGTCCCCCTTGTACGCGATCATCGCGCCGCGCTGGCTGAACAGCCGCCCGCCCGGCTGGACTTGGGCCTCGACCAGCTTGGAGTTGATCTCACGGAACGGCATCACACATCGCCCCCGACCGTGTTGCGCTCGCTGGGCTGCACGTACACCAGCCCGTCGCCCTCGAAGCGGATCTGGAAGGACTCTCCCGACCCCTCGCCCATGAACGTGCGGAAGTTCACGCCGGACTGGAAGTGCTGCTGGAGGCCGCCCTGGTGCGCTATGTACGCGCCCGGGTCGACCTGGAGCGGCATGCCCCGTGTGACGCGCAGCACCACCGCGGGCCCGTCCGACATCAGCGCCGCCTGGCCGGTGCCCTCCACGGTCGTCGTGAACAGCCCGTTGCCCTGCGAGGCGCCGCGCAGCCCCGTGAAGGTCGTACCGGTGCGCAGGCCCGCGTCCGTGCAGAGCAGATTGCTCGCCTCGACGTGCAGGGTCTCGCCGTTGAGCTGCACGAGGTTGATGTCGGAGGCACGGTCGGCGAAATAGCACGTGCCGTGTCCCTTCACCTCCATCATCGTCATCTGCTCGCCGGTCAGCCGCCGGGTCACCATGCCGCGCAGGCCCTCGCCGCCGCCTGACATCTTCTTGAACGCCATCTCGCCGTCGTAGGCGACCATGGAACCGTTCTTGGCTTTCACCGCGTCGCCGCTCATCGATACGGCGAGCACTTTCGAACTGTGAAGTCGGAACTGAGGCACATGGGAAACCTACCCTGGGCCCCGTCGCGCCGGGCACGGCTGCCACAATGGACAGGGCTTGTGCATCTCTTCACAAAATGATCGAGGTCGTCCCGTGTCCATTCTGGAAACCCCGACCGGCCTGCCTCCGAAGTCGGTCTCCGCCCTTCGCCGTCTCCGCCTCGTCTCGGTCCCCGAGGCGATCTCGTTCCTGGTGCTGCTGGGCTGCTCCGTGCTGAAGCGGACCACCGACTTCAACGCCGTCCCCGTGATGGGCGCCGTGCACGGCGTGCTCTTCATCCTGTATCTGCTCTTCTGGGCCGACGCCTGGAACCGCGTGCGCTGGTCCGTCGGCCGTGCCGCCCTGCTGTTCGTCCTGGCCGTGCTGCCCTTCGGCGGCTTCTTCGCCGACAGGGTGCTGCGCCGCGAGACGGAGGCCGGCGTGATCGCCGCCCGCGCCCGCAAGGAGGCCAACGCCCGGCCCTCGAACGTGGAGCGCCGATGATCGTCGCCTTCTCGGTGACGCCGCTCGGAGTCGGCGAGGACGTCGGCGAGTACGTCGCGGAGGCGGTACGGATCGTCCGCGAATCGGGGCTGCCGAACCGTACCGACGCGATGTTCACGTCGCTGGAGGGCGACTGGGACGAGTGCATGGACGTGGTGCGCCGGGCCGTCGCCGCGGTGGAGCGGCGGGCGCCGCGCGTATCGCTGGTGCTGAAGGCCGACATCAGGCAGGGCGTGACGGACGGGCTCACCGCGAAGGTCGAGTCGGTGGAGCGGCAGCTCGACGGTCGGGGCTGAGGCTCGACGGTCAGGGCTGACGGGTGCCGTCGCCTGGGCCTGTGCTGTTCTCGGACCTGTGCCGTTCTACGGGTCTGTGCCGTTCTACGGGTCTGTGCCGTTCTACGGATTTGTGCGGCTGTCCGGGCCGGTGCCGCCGTCCGGGATCGCGCCATCCTCCGGTGGTGCGCCGTCGTCCGTGCGTCTGCCCGCGCCGCCGACCAGCGCGATGCCCAGCGGCGTCCGCTCGTAGAGCACCCGGTGACGAGCGCGGCGCGAGGTCAGCAGTCCCGCGTCGCGCAGTGCCGACAGATGCGCCGACACCGACGAGGGCGCGAGGCCGAGCCGCCGCGCGAGCGACGACGTGGAGGCGGGCTCCTCCAACTCGCCCAGTACGGCTGCCCGGTTGGCGCCCAGCAGCCGTGCCAGAGCCTTCGCCGAGCCGGGCGCGGGCCGCTGCCACAGTCCGCCGACACCGCGCGCCGGATAGATCACGGTGGGCTGCCAGGGAGGCTCGAAGCCGCTCGCCATGTCCGGCCAGACGAACACGCTCGGCACGAGCAGCACCCCGCGCCCGCTCAGCTCCTGCTCGATCGTCTCCCGCAGATTGGTGCGTATCCACAGCGTCCCGTCCCGCCAGTGCAGTTCCTGGTGCAGATCCGCGAACAGCTCCTCCAGGCCGCCCTCGGCCAACTGCCGTGTGCGGTGGGCGATGTCGGCCTCCAGCAGATCGCGGAGGCGGGGCCAGTCCGGCGCGATGAGCGCCTTCCAGGCACGCTCGACGGCGTCGGCCAGCTCCTGCACGGCACGCGCCGGGTCCTCCAGCATCGCCAGTCCGCGCGCTGACTCGGCGGCGCCGGGGGTGGCCGCCAGCGCGCGGGCGATCTCGTCCCGTGCCAGCGCGGGGTCGACCGCGCGTACGCGGTCCAGCTCGTCGTCGAACGAGGCGGCCGAGCCGGTGCCGCGGTTCGCTTCGGGCGGCGGGTTGAGGAAGTCCGGCGAGTAGCCGCGCCGCGGCTTCAGCAGCCACAGGGCGGCCAGATCCAGTTCTTCGACGGTGTCGTGTACGCGGCGCAGCCACGGCAGGTGGTAGGCGGGCTGATCCGTACGGCGCACGGCGCGGATGGCCGCGTGGGTCTCGCACAGCGGAGAGAGCGCGAAGCGGCAGCGCAGCAAGTCGTCGGTGCCGAACCGCAGATGCAGTGGCATGACCGCGCCCTCCCCGCTCTCCGCGCCCTCCCCGCTCTCCGCTGCCTCCCCGCTCTCCGCTGCCTGCCCGGGCTCTGGGACGTGCCTTCGCGCGATGAGGCCGCGCTGCCGGTCCGTCCCCGCTTCCGTCGATTCGCGGTGTGCCGAAAGACTAGAGAGGCCGCCGGCGCGGCGACAGTCTTCCGTCATGACCTCTCAGCACGGCTACGGCGCGGTCCTCCGGGTGCGCGAATTCCGCTTCGTCTTCGCCGCGCACGTCCTCTCCCTGCTGGGCGCGGTCGTATCGCACGTCGCGCTGCCCGTGCTCGTGTACGCGCAGACCGCCTCGCCCCTGATGTCCGCCCTCACCTTCGGCCTGGGGTTCATGCCGCAGGCGCTGGGCGGGGCGCTGCTCGCGCCCGTCGCCGAGCGTCTACGGGCGCGGCCGGTGCTCATCGGCTGCGATCTGGTCTGCGCGGTGAGCGTCGCGGGCATGGCCGTGCCCGGTATGCCGCTGGCCGCGCTGCTGGTGCTGCGTGCGGTGACGGCCTTCGTGCAGCCGCTGTTCGGGGGCGTACGGGCCGCCGGGCTCGGCGAGTTCCTGAAGGGCGACGCCTTCGTGCTGGGGCGTTCGCTGATCAGGATCTCCGCACAGGGGGCGCAGATCGCGGGCTTCGCGGCCACGGGGCTGCTGCTGGTGGTGCTGCCTCCGCGCGGTGCGCTGCTCACCACCGTCGCCGGGTTCCTGGCCTCGGCGACGCTGCTGCGCGTCGGCACGGCGGACCGTCCGGCCGCGGTGCGGGACCCGGCGGCGGACGGCGCGCGGACCGGGGCGGGCGGCGGAGGGCGGGGCGGCATCCGCGCCGTCGGCACCCGCGCCCGCGGCTCGGTTGCCCCCGGCACCCGTGCCCTCTTCGCCGACCGCCGGATCCGGGCACTGATCCTGCTGAACTGGTTGCCTCCCGCCTTCCTCGTCGTACCGGAGGGACTGGCCGCCCCCTACTCCGAGGAGA
This sequence comes from Streptomyces sp. HNM0575, assembly GCF_012726265.1. Taxonomy (GTDB): domain Bacteria; phylum Actinomycetota; class Actinomycetes; order Streptomycetales; family Streptomycetaceae; genus Streptomyces. The sequence continues at coordinate 72,013 of NZ_JAASAG010000008.1, forward strand.
TCGGGGCGGGGCCCGCGGGCGTCGGGCTGCTGCTGGCGGCCATGCCGGTGGGCGGTGTCGCGGCCGAACTGGCCGCGGGCGCGCTGCTGAAGCCGCCCGCACGGGAGCGGCTGGTGCTGCCCCTCGCCTGCTGCCTGCTGCTGCCGTTCCTGCTCTTCGCCTGGCGTCCGGGACTGCCGCTCGCGCTGGCGGGGCTGCTGCTCGCGGGCTCGGGCATCGCGTACACGCTGGGGCTCGACCGCTGGTTCTTCGACGCCGTCCCCGAGGAGCTGCGCGCGCGTGCCATGACGGTGATGACGGCGGGGCTGATGACCGTGCAGGGCGTGGGGATGGCGGCCGGGGGAGCCGCCGCCGAGTTCATGGCGCCGCACTGGGCGATCGTGGCGGCCGGGGCCGCGGGCACCGTGTGCGTGACGGCCGCCGTCCACGCGGTGTACGCCGCCCGGGCCCCGCGTCCGGCACCGGCCGCCACGATCGCACCGGCCGTACGGGACCTGCCCGCCGCGACGCCCGCACCTCCCGCACCTTCCGAACCTCCCGCACCTCACGCACCTCCCGCACCTCCCGCACCCGCCGTGCCCGCCGTCCCGGACACGGACCGCCGGGAGAGCGCCGAGGGACCGGTCCCCGAGACGCCTATGGGCGACATGTGAGCGCCCACTAGGGTTTACCGCGTGCCGAAGCCGCTCAGTCTGACGTTCGACCCCATCGCCCGCGCCGACGAGCTCTGGAAGCAGCGCTGGGGATCGGTGCCGTCCATGGCCGCGATCACCTCGATCATGAGAGCGCACCAGATCCTCCTGGCCCAGGTCGACGCGGTGGTCAAGCCGTACGGACTGACCTTCGCCAGATACGAGGCCCTCGTGCTGCTGACCTTCTCGCGGGCCGGCGAGCTGCCGATGTCGAAGATCGGCGAGCGGCTGATGGTGCACCCCACCTCGGTCACCAACACCGTCGACCGGCTCCAGCGGTCCAGGCTGGTGTCCAAGCGCCCCAACCCCGACGACGGGCGCGGCACCCTCGCCTCCATCACGGACAAGGGCCGCGAGGTGTGCGAGGCGGCCACACGGGAGCTGATGGCCGTCGACTTCGGGATGAGCGCGTACGACGCCGAGGAGTGCGGCGAGATCTTTGCGATGCTCCGGCCGTTGCGCGTCTCGGCGCAGGACTTCTCGGAGGAGTAGCCGGGCAGCGGAACCGGTCCGGCGGCGGGCCCGCCCCCGGTCTGCCCGGCCGGGCCCGCCTCCGGGATGCCCGGGGGCGCCCGGAAGGACCGCGGATCGGGCGGTTACGCTCGTGCCCATGAAGAAGTCCGTGCTGACCCGGTACCGGGTGATGGCCTACGTCACCGCCGTGATGCTGCTCGTGCTGTGCACCTGCATGATCTTCAAGTACGGCTTCGGCACCGGCGAGGATCTGACCTTCGTGGTCTCCCAGATCCACGGCGTGCTCTACATGATCTACCTGGTCGTCGCCTTCGACCTGGGCCAGAAGGCCCGCTGGCCGTTCGGCAGGCTGCTGTGGGTGCTGATCTCCGGGACGATCCCGACCGCCGCCTTCTTCGTGGAGCGCAAGGTCGTACGGGAGGTCGCGCCGCTCGTCGAGGACGGGCGGACGGCCACGGCCGAGGCGTAGACCGCGTAGACCCGGGCCCGCCGGGCGCCCGACGGCCCTGCCGCCGAGGCCGGCGCGGGCCGTGTCACACCGCTCGCGCGCACCGCGCACCCCTCCTTTCGAACCCTGTCGCAGACAACCCCCGAAGCTCGGTCGACAACTAGTAGGACGTCCAAGTAAATTCGACGGTATGGACGCTCACGCGATCGAGGAGGGCCGCCGCCGCTGGCAGGCCCGCTATGACGCCGCCCGCAAGCGCGATGCCGACTTCACCACCCTCAGCGGCGACCCCGTCGCGCCGGTCTACGGGCCGCGCACCGGGGACACGGTGGAGGGGTTCGAGCGGATCGGCTGGCCCGGCGAGTATCCGTTCACGCGTGGCCTCTACCCCACCGGCTACCGCGGACGTACGTGGACCATCCGCCAGTTCGCGGGCTTCGGCAACGCCCGGCAGACCAACGAGCGCTACAAGATGATCCTGGACTCGGGCGGCGGCGGCCTGTCCGTCGCGTTCGACATGCCGACCCTGATGGGCCGCGACTCCGACGACCCGCGCTCGCTCGGCGAGGTCGGCCACTGCGGCGTCGCCGTCGACTCCGCCGCCGACATGGACGAGCTCTTCGCCGGGATCCCGCTCGGCGAGGTCACCACGTCGATGACCATCTCCGGTCCCGCGGTGCCCGTCTTCTGCATGTACCTCGTGGCGGCGGAGCGGCAGGGCACCGACCCCGGCTCGCTCAACGGCACGCTCCAGACGGACATCTTCAAGGAGTACATCGCCCAGAAGGAGTGGCTCTTCCAGCCCGAGCCCCATCTGCGCCTGATCGGCGACCTGATGGAGCACTGTAGCCGCAACATCCCTGACTACAAGCCGCTTTCGGTCTCCGGCTACCACATCAGGGAGGCCGGTTCGACGGCTGCGCAGGAGCTCGCGTACACGCTCGCCGACGGCTTCGGATACGTCGAACTCGGCCTGAGCCGCGGCCTGGACGTCGACACCTTCGCACCCGGCCTCTCCTTCTTCTTCGACGCGCACGTCGACTTCTTCGAGGAGATCGCCAAGTTCCGTGCGGCGCGCAGGATCTGGGCGCGCTGGATGCGTGAGGAGTACGGGGCGAGGAGCGAGCGTGCGCAGTGGCTGCGCTTCCACACGCAGACGGCCGGGGTCTCGCTCACCGCGCAGCAGCCGTACAACAACGTCGTACGCACCGCGGTCGAGGCCCTCGCGGCGGTGCTCGGCGGCACCAACTCCCTGCACACCAACGCCCTCGACGAGACACTCGCGCTGCCCAGCGAGCAGGCCGCGGAGATCGCGCTGCGCACCCAGCAGGTGCTGATGGAGGAGACCGGGGTCACCAACGTCGCGGACCCGCTGGGCGGTTCGTGGTACATCGAGGCGCTGACCGACCGCATCGAGGCCGACGCGGAGAAGATCTTCGAGCAGATCAAGGAGCGCGGCCGCCGTGCCGTGCCCGACTCCAACCACCCCATCGGGCCGATGACTTCGGGCATTCTGCGCGGCATCGAGGACGGCTGGTTCACCGGCGAGATCGCCGAGGCCGCCTTCACGTACCAGCGGGCGCTGGAGAAGGAGGACAAGAAGGTCGTCGGCGTCAACTGCCACACCTCCTCCGTCACCGGCGAGTTGGAGATCCTGCGCGTCAGCCACGAGGTCGAGCACGAGCAGGTGCGTGCCCTGGGCGCGAGGCGCAAGGAGCGTGACGAGGCAGCCGTTTCGGCGGCCCTCGCGCGGATGATGGAGGCCGCCCGCGGCGACGCGAACATGATCGAGCCGATGCTGGACGCGGTGCGCGCGGAGGCCACGCTCGGCGAGATCTGCGGCGCGCTGCGGGACGAGTGGGGCGTCTACACGGAGCCGCCGGTCTTCTGACGGCGTGGATCGCTCCGGACCGGGCCGGAGCGTTCGTGACGGCTCCCGACAGCCTTCTGGCGTAGCTCCGGCATGCTTCGGCGGGCTCCGTCCGGGCGGCGGCGTCTGCCCGCCGCCGCCCTGCCGGCTGCGGGCCGCGACGCCCGGGCGCGGACGGGCAGGCTCGTACGATGTACGCCCGTACCAGAGCAGACCCGGCCCGTGCCGCGCCGAGTCCGGCGCCCGAACGGCAGGCGGCGGGCCGTACAGGGAGCCGTACGTGAACCAGACACCGGACGGTGCCGCACGCCCGCAGGTGCGGCTGACAAGGCAGCTCGGACTCTTCGACGCCGTGGTCCTCGGCCTCGGCTCGATGCTCGGCGCCGGGATCTTCGCGGCGCTCGCGCCCGCCGCCCGTGCCGCCGGCTCCGGACTCCTGGCAGGCCTCGCGCTGGCGGCCGCCGTCGCGTACTGCAACGCCACGTCCTCGGCCCGTCTCGCCGCCCGCTATCCGGAATCCGGGGGCACCTACGTCTACGGCCGCGAGCGGCTCGGCGACTTCTGGGGGCACCTCGCCGGATGGGCCTTCGTGACGGGCAAGACGGCGTCGTGCGCGGCGATGGCGCTGACCGCCGGGTCCTACGCGTGGCCGGAGCAGACGCACGCGGTGGCCGTGGCCGCGGTGGTGGCGACTACGGCGGTGAACCACGCCGGGGTGCAGAAGTCGGCATGGACGACCCGTGCGGTGGTCGCCCTCGTACTGGCCGTACTGGCCGCCGCGGTGACCGCCGTGCTCACCTCCGGCGCGGCGCGCCCTGAGCGGCTCGCATCCGGCGAAGCACCCACCTTCCACGGGGTGTTGGAGGCCGCCGGCCTGCTCTTCTTCGCCTTCGCCGGGTACGCGCGCATCGCCACCCTCGGCGAGGAGGTCCGCGACCCGGCACGCACCATTCCGCGCGCGGTGCCGCTCGCGCTGGGCATCACGCTGGCCGTCTATCTGGCGGTCGCGGTCGCCGTGCTGGCCGCCCTGGGCGGCGGGGGAACGGCGGGCACGGGCACGCCGCTGGCGGAGGCCGCGCGGGCGGCGCGTGTGGCGGGCCTGGAGCAGGCCGTACGGGCGGGCGCCGTCGTCGCCGCGCTCGGGGCCCTGCTGACCCTGCTACTCGGCGTCTCCCGCACGGTCCTGGCCATGGCACGCGACCGCCATCTCCCGCACGCGCTCGCCGCCGTCCACCCCCGCTTCCGGGTGCCGCACCGCGCGGGCCTGGCGGTCGGCGCCGTGGTGGCGCTGGTGGCCGCGACCACCGATGTACGGGGTGCCATCGGCTTCTCCTCCTTCGGGGTGCTCGTCTACTACGCGATCGCCAACGCGTCGGCGTGGACCCTCGGTTCGACGGCTGCGGGCGGCTCGTCCGCCTGGCGCCGCCGCGTCGTCCCGGCACTCGGCCTCGCCGGCTGCCTGGCCATGGCCTTCGCCCTCCCGCTCCCCTCGGTCGTCGCGGGCGCCGCGTCCCTTGCCGTGGGCGCCGCGGCCTTCCGGCTCCACCGCCGCTGACGGTGCGGCTGCGCCGCGGGGGCCCGACACGCGCCCGTCCCCTTCGCGCAAACCGCCCCTTGTCTCCGCCGCGACGGTGCTTAACCCCGACGGTGGGGTCCGGCGGTGCCGAACTCACCGGCAGGGCGGGTGTGTTGTTGTGGGGAGGGGTTGTCCGGGGGTGTGGCCACCGCCCCCTTGTCTCCGCCGTGACGGTGCGCAACCCGGACGGCGGGGTGCGGCGGTGCCGAACTGGCCCGCGGGGCGGGTGTGTTGTTGTGGGGAGGGGTTGTCCGGGGGCCTGGCTACCGCGCCCCCTTGTCTCCGCCGCGACGACGCGCAACGTAGATGGCGTGGCCCGGCGGTGCCGAACTGGCCTGCGGGGCGGGGTGTGTTGTTGTGGGGAGGGGTTGTCCGGGGGTGTGGCCACCGCCCCCTTGTCTCCGCCGCGACGGCGCGCAACCCGGACGCCGGGGTCCGGCGGTGCCGAACTCACCCGCGGGGCGGGTGCGTTGCGGGGGGCGTCGCTCACGCCCCCATCTCCGCCGTGACGGTGCGCAACCCGGACGCCGGGCCCCGGCGGTGCCGAACTCACTGGCAGGGGCGGTGCGTTGCGGGGGGCGTCGCTCACGCCCTCGTCTCCGCCGCGACGGCGCGCAACCCGGACGCTGGGGCCCGGCGGTGCCGAACTGCCGCACACACATGGACGCGCACACACACGCGCGCGCAACCGCGCGCCACCGTTCGCCCCCGCCCCGAGGGGCCGGTAAAGGCGCCCGTCAGGGCGCCCCCGCGGAGGCCTCCGCCAGACCGTGGAGGATCAGCGTCGTGAAGCGGCTCGCCCAGTCCGCGTCCACCGGTTCCCCGCTCACCAGCGTCCGGTGGACCACCGCGCCGGCGATGACGTCGAAGATCAGGTCGACGAGCCGGGCGTCCTCCTCCGGATCGGCCGCGTCCGGCGGCAACTCACCGCGCGCCTGGGCCCGTTCGCGGCCCTGGAGGACCAGCCGCTTCTGCCGTTCGACGATCGCCTCGCGGATGTGCTCCCGCAGCGCGGGGTCGTGCGTGGACTCCGCGACGACGGCCATCAGGGAAGCGTTCGTACCGGGCCGTTGCAGCATGTCCCCGAAGGCGAGGACCACGGATTCGACGTCGGCCTGGAGGCTTCCGCAGTCCGGCAGTTCGAGTTCGTCGAAGAGCGCGGCGACCGCGTGGACGACGAGTTCGCCCTTGTTGGACCAGCGCCGGTAGAGCGTGGTCTTCGCGACACCCGCGCGCGCCGCGACGTACCCCACGGTGAGCTTGCTCCAGCCCACCTCGACCAGCGCCTCACGGGTCGCGTCCAGGATCGCGGCGTCGGCCTCGGTGCTGCGCGGCCTGCCCGCGCGACGGGGAGAGGGGGCGGATGAGGGCATGCCGCCAGACCATACCGGCCGGTCAGCGGCACCGGGCAAACGGATCCGGACCGCCCGCACCCGCGCATCCCACCCGAGCCCGCGCACCCCTCCGCAACCCCTTCCGCACCCGCGCCACCCTCCCGGGGCCGGAGCCGGAGCCGGAACCGGAGGCGGAAGCCGACCCGGAGCCGGGAACCGCCGTGCCCGTCCCGCCCGTTCCGGTAATGAGCAGGGGGGCTTGCGCGACCGGCCCCCGGACGCGTTACGCTACGGTCCGTATCGGAAAACGGGGATCTCCGGTGCGACGACCACGACCGCGCGCCTGACCACGCGCACCACCGAAGGCACCGCAGCCACGACCGGCATGACAGGCGTGGTGCCCCGGACATCACCACGAGCACACGACCGTCATCACGAGCACACGACCACCGCCGGGACGGGACGGGGCCCCGGCGCGACGCACATCACGGTGGGAAAGGGGGAGACTGGACTCATGCAGCCACGCAACATGTCCATGAGCGGAGTGGTCGACCTCTCCGCGGTGAAAGCGGCCGGTGAGGCCAAGCAGAAGGCAGAGCAGGCCAGGGCGGCACGCTCAGCGGATCCGGGCGGCGGGGCGGGAGCCCCGGTGAGCCTGGTGTTCGACGTAGACGAGGCCGGCTTCGAGGCGGAGGTCCTCCAGCGTTCCGCTGAGGTCCCCGTCGTCATCGACTTCTGGGCCGAGTGGTGCGAGCCCTGCAAGCAGCTGTCGCCCGTGCTCGAGCGACTGACGCGGGAGTACGCCGGGCGCGTGCTGCTCGCGAAGATCGACGCCGACAAGAACCAGATGCTGATGCAGCAGTTCGGCGTCCAGGGCATCCCCGCGGTGTTCGCGGTGGTGGCCGGGCAGGCGCTGCCGCTCTTCCAGGGAGCCGCCCCCGAGGCCCAGATCCGCCAGACCCTCGACCAGTTGATCCAGGTCTCCGAGGAGCGGTTCGGCATCACCGGCGTGCAGGGCGCCCTCGCCGAGGAGGGCGACGAAGAGGCCGCGGAGGCACCGGCGGCGCCGGAGGACCCCGCGCTGGCCGCCGCCCAGGAGGCCCTGGACTCGGGCGACTTGAACGGTGCCGTGCAGGCGTACAAGAACGTCCTGTCGGACGACCCGGGTCACACGGAGGCCCGCGTCGGCCTCGCGATGGCCGAGCTCCTCGCCCGCGTGCAGGACCTGGACGCGCAGCAGGTGCGCAAGGAGGCCGCGGACAAGCCCGCGGACGTGGCGGCCCAACTCCGCGCGGCGGACCTGGACATGGCGGGCGGCCATGTGGAGGACGCCTTCGGCCGGCTTGTGGAGACGGTGAAAAGGAGTGCTGGAGACGACAGGGAGACTGCGCGCCTGCGGCTACTTGAGCTCTTCGAAGTGATTGGTGCGGAGGATCCACGGGTAGTCACCGCGCGTAGTGCCCTTGCACGCGTGCTGTTCTGACGGGCGCTTGCGGTCTCGCACGTGCTGTCACGACAGGTGGTTTTAGCGACATCAGCGGCTGTGTTTTGCCAAAACTTGGTAATCGCAGCCGCTGTTACTCGTAGTAAATGACCTCGCGCGCTTTCTTCTTGGATGTCCGGTTGGTTCCAGGCTTCGTGCCCCGGGGGTGACGACCCTGTGTGTCTGGCCTATGCTGATCGGCCGCCGTCCAGTTATCTGGCCGTTACTCACTGGTAACGCACCCCCTTGTGCGCAGGCTTCGGATGCACCACGATCGGCCAAGCTCGGTCCATCGCCCGCAGCCCGGCAACCATTCGGCGCTTCGCGGACTTTGGATCCCCACCGGGCAGGACCGGCACGCAAACTTGAGCCCCATCCAGCAACATCGCCGGTCTTACGGACAGGGGGGTCTCTGCCGAACCGGCAGGGCCTGTCCGGAAAAGCAGGTTGCGCGAGAGCGTGGCCAGTGGTTGTCGCTCGGGGGTGATCGCCGACAGCTCGGACGTGACGTATACGTACGTCTGTCGATGACGGCGCTCTCCTTCCCGAGGACGTAGCACTTCTCCCATCCCAGGTCAGGGAGCGGGCCGTTCAGGAGCGGTCCGTCCAGGCCGGAGATGTACGTCCGAGAAGGAGGAAAGTCATGGAGTCCCTGGCTCGTGGCGGGACCAGATGGAAGCGGTTCGCCGTCGTCATGGTGCCGAGTGTCGCTGCCACCGCAGCGATAGGTGTGGCACTTTCGCAGGGTGCGCTGGCGGCGTCGTTCAGCGTCTCCGGCCAGCAGTTCAAGGTCACGGCCGACCGTCTGGACGGCAAGGGCTTCGTCCAGTACGGGGCTGTCGACTCGACCAAGGCCGGTAAGAAGCCCGTCGCAGTCGTCGGCTTCAACGAGGCGAAGATCAAGAATCTTTGCCAGTCCGTCGTCGTGCCGGTTCCGGCGTTCGGCGACGTGACGATGAAGCTGAGCGCGGGGGCCGACGCGTCGGCCCCGGTCGAGGCGAAGAAGCTGTACATCGATGCTGATGACATCGGCGCCAACGCCACGTTCAACAACATCGACATCGGCGTCGCGACCGACAGCACCTCGAAGGGCCCCGGTCCGAACAAGGGTGACAAGTACGCGCCCGGTTCGTTCGCCCAGCAGGCAGACAGCGCGACGTTCACGGACGTCAAGCAGCGTGCCTGGGCGACCACCGCCGGCACCTTCAAGCTCAGCGGCCTGAAGATGGGCGTGAAGAAAGGCAAGAACGAGTGCTACTGACAAGCACTCACTGACCGGACGGGTGCGGCGCGGCTGCTCTGTGCCGCCCCGCGCCCGTCCGGTCTGCTCCACCAACGCAAGCTTTTTGCCAGTCCCGAGGAGCTGTACGACATGAGCGCCGAGACGCGACAAAGGCTGACGACCGGATTCGGCCAGAAGCGCAGTTCCTTCCGGGACTGGCGCGGACAGCGCCCGTTCTGGGGCGGACTGCTGACGCTTCTCGCCGGATTTCCGATCGCGTACATCCCGTATCACAACCTCACGTTGGGGTCCTTGACGATCCGGATGTCGACGACGGCGGGCGCAGGCTCGCTGATCATCGGCGTTCTGCTCGTCGTACTCGGGTTGACGATGTGGTTCCAGCCGCACTCTCGGGTCTTTGCCGGTATCGCGGCGATTCTGCTGTCCCTTGTCGCCCTGGTCGTCTCGAACTTCGGCGGCTATGTCATCGGATTCCTGCTGGGTCTGATCGGCGGTGCCCTCGGTGTCTCCTGGGGGCCGGGAAAGCCCCTCGCCAAGCGTGAGGCCGAAGACGACGAGCCTCTGGACGCCGACGACGCGCCTGCCCGCAGGGCGCCTTCGAGTCCGACGTACTCCTCGTCGCCCACCGGCGCGGACAAGGACAAGGGCGCGGACACCGGACGTCTGACGGGCACGGCCCAGGACGACCTTTCAGTCTTTGGAACGGCTTCGTCGACCGGAGCCGCCGATGCGAACCACGGGAACGGGAGGCACCGTGCCGGGTGACGAGGTTCATGAGGAGGCGGTGCCGTCGGCGCAAGAAGCGTCCGACGCCGGCCGGGGAAGAATCGGACCGCGGCACGCGGCGCCGAGGAAGCCGCTGCTGAACCGTCTGCATGTTCCCGCGGGCAAGGCGATAGCCATCGCGGCTATGCCGTCCGCGGTCTTGATGGGGATGGGGCTGACGCCCCAGCTGGCCAGCGCCAAGCCGCTGCCCAAGAACCCCTTCAAGGGCGGCGCCTGTGTGTCTCAGCCCGACAAGGACGAGAACCAGGACAAGGCCGCGAAGGAAAGGCTCGAGAAGGCCAAGGAGAAGGCGGAGAAGGAGAGGGAGAAGCAGCGGGAAGAAGCCGGCAAGGACGGCTCCGACTCCAAGCCCGGTTCCGGCTCGGACTCCTCCAAGCCCGACCCGAGCCCCTCACCGTCCGGTGACAGCGGCGGCAGCGGCGGTTCCGGGGACCCGTCGCCGAGCCCGTCGCCGTCCGACCCCGATGAGGACGACGGCGACGACGACGGCGGCCTGCTGGGCGGCATCGGCGACGCGATCGGCGACGTCCTGACCCCGAAGGAGAAGAAGGAGAAGGCGGCCGAGGAGAAGAAGAAGGAAGAGGAGAAGGCTTCTTCCGACTCCGGCTCCGGGTCGTCCGGTTCTTCGGCCTCCAAGTCGGACAAGCCCGTCGAGGACGCCGTCGGCAAGGTCGGCGACGGCCTCAAGGACACCACCGACAAGCTCGGCAAGGGTGTCGAGGACGTCGGCAAGGGTGCCAAGGACAAGCTGCCTTCGGCGGGCGGCGACGACGAGGCAGGGAAGGACACCGCCCGCAAGGACGGCAAGGACTTCCCCTGCGTCGAGGAGAAGAAGTCCGCCGGCAAGGACGAGCAGACCCCGAACACCCTGCCCAACGAAGCGTGGCGGCTGGAGGCCAGTTCGCTCGGACTGCACGGCCTGGACTACGAGGGCGTCGTCAACATCCGTACTCAGGACGGAAAGACGAAGCAGGCCCTCAAGTTCACCGCCAGCAGCCTCGACATCGGCGACCTGCACCAGATCGTGACGGGCCCGGACGGCACGAACTATCACGTGCGCGCTGCCCAGGGCTCCACCTCCACGGTCAAGGGCGGCAAGGTGACGATGTACACCGAGGAGCTCAAGGGCAATCTGTTCGGCCTGATCCCGATCACCTTCGACCCGGAGCACCCACCGCCGCTGAACATCCCGGAGGCGTACTTCACCAACGTGAAGGTCAAGCAGGCCGGTCAGTTCGGCGGGAACCTCACTGTTCCCGGAATGCACCAGACGATCGACTGAGCAGACCGCGTCGGCCGTACGGGCCGTACGTACGGAACGGGCACGACAGCAGGACCGCACGACAGCACAACAGAACGACTGAAGCGCCACCACAGCAGACTTCAGCCGGGAGCCGCATACAGCAGGGCCCGCGACCTCTCAACGAGGCCGCGGGCCCTGCTACTTGCTCGCCTGCCGCCGGCAGGGAACGCCGGCGGGGCCGGCGTCAGCTCCGGGTGTCGCCCAGGTGGTGCACCCGCACCATGTTGGTGGTGCCGGGAACGCCGGGAGGCGAGCCCGCGGTGATGAGCATCGTGTCGCCCGCGTCGTAGCGCTGGAGCTTCAGCAGCTCCGCGTCGACCAGTTCGACCATCTCGTCGGTGTGCTGGACGTGCGGCACCACATAGGTCTCCACGCCCCAGCTCAGGGTGAGCTGGTTGCGCGTCTCGGGCTCGGTGGTGAAGGCGAGGATGGGCTGGCAGGAGCGGTAGCGGGAGAGCCGGCGCGCCGTGTCCCCGGACTTGGTGAAGGCCACGAGCGCCTTGCCGTCGAGGAAGTCCGCCATCTCCGCCGCCGCGCGCGCCACCGAACCGCCCTGTGTACGGGGCTTCTTGCCCGGCACGAGCGGCTGGAGCCCGCGGCTGAGCAGCTCCTCCTCGGCGGCCTCCACGATCTTCGACATCGTCTTGACCGTCTCGACCGGATACTGGCCGACGGACGACTCGGCGGAGAGCATCACGGCGTCCGCGCCGTCGAGGATCGCGTTGGCGACGTCTGACGCCTCGGCGCGCGTGGGACGGGAGTTGGTGATCATCGACTCCATCATCTGCGTCGCGACGATCACCGGCTTGGCGTTCCGCCGGCACATCTCGATGAGCCGCTTCTGCACCATCGGCACCCGCTCCAGCGGGTACTCCACGGCCAGGTCGCCACGGGCGACCATCACGCCGTCGAAGGCCATGACGACGTCCTCCATGTTCGCCACGGCCTGAGGCTTCTCGACCTTGGCGATCAGCGGGACGCGGCGTCCGACCTCGTCCATGATCCGGTGCACGTCCCGTACGTCGGAGGCGTCCCGCACGAAGGACAGCGCCACCATGTCGCAGCCCATGCGGAGCGCGAAGCGCAGGTCCTCGACGTCCTTCTCTGACAGCGCCGGGACGTTGACCGCCGCACCCGGCAGGTTGATGCCCTTGTGATCGGAGATCACGCCGCCCTCGATCACGATGGTGCGCACGCGGGCGCCGTCCACCTCGACCACCTGGAGGGCGACGTTGCCGTCGTTGATCAGTACGGAGTCGCCCTTGGTGACGTCGCCCGGCAGCCCCTTGTAGGTGGTGCCGCAGATCGTCTTGTCACCCGTGACGTCCTCGGTGGTGATGATGAACTCCTCACCGCGCACCAGCTCCACCGGGCCCTCGGCGAACGTCTCCAGACGGATCTTGGGCCCCTGGAGGTCCGCGAGCACGCCCACGGCGCGGCCCGTCTCCTCGGCGGCCTTGCGGAGACGGTCGTACCGCTCCTGGTGCTCGGGCTGGCTGCCGTGGCTCATGTTGAAGCGGGCCACGTTCATGCCGGCCTCGATCAGCGTCTTCAGCTGCTCGTACGAGTCGACGGCCGGGCCGAGGGTGCAGACGATTTTGGAACGGCGCATGGGGACGATCCTAACGGTTTGTTCAAACGCGGAACGTATCGGGGGTGAAGTGGATCACGAGTGCTTGAGGGGGCCTGCGGGGGGTCAGCGGCGAGCCGCGGAACCCGCCTCGCTGACCAGCGCATAGGTCTGCCGGGCGATCTCCAGCTCCTCATCGGTCGGTACGACGGCCACCGCGACGGGGGCTCCGTCGGGCGAGATCAGTGCGGGCTCCTTCGAGCCTTCGCCGGCCCGCGGCGCCTCGTTGCGGGCGTCGTCGACGGACAGTCCGAAACCCTCCAGGCCCTCCAGCGCGGCCCGCCGTACCGGAGCGGAGTTCTCGCCCACTCCCGCGGTGAAGGCCACGGCGTCCACGCGGCCCAGCACCGCGCAGTAGGCGCCGATGTACTTCTTGAGGCGGTGGATGTAGATGTCGAAGGCGAGCGCGGCGGCCTCATCCCCTTCGTCGATGCGGCGGCGGATCTCCCGCATGTCGTTGTCGCCGCACAGGCCGACGAGCCCGCTCCGCTTGTTCAGCAGCTCGTCGACCTCGTCGACCGACATGCCCGCGACCCTTACCAGATGGAAGACCACGGCAGGGTCCACGTCACCGGAGCGGGTACCCATGACCAGGCCCTCAAGCGGCGTCAGCCCCATCGAGGTGTCCACGCAGCGGCCAGCGCGCACGGCGGAGGCCGAGGCGCCGTTGCCGAGGTGCAGCACGATCACGTTGACCTCGGAGGGGTCCTTGCCGAGCAGTTCGGCGGTCTTCCGGGAGACGTACGCGTGCGAGGTGCCGTGGAAGCCGTAGCGGCGCACCCGGTGCTCATCGGCGGTGGCGGTGTCGATGGCGTACCGGGCGGCGTACTCCGGCATCGTCGTATGGAAGGTCGTGTCGAAGACGGCGACCTGCGGCAGCCGCGGATTGAGGGCGCGGGCGGTGACGATGCCTTCGAGGTTCGCGGGGTTGTGCAGCGGCGCCACGGGGATCAGACGCTCGATCTCCGCGATCACGTCGTCGTCGACGAGCGTCGGCTGGGTGAAGGTCTGGCCGCCGTGGACCACGCGGTGCCCGATCGCGGCCAGCCGCGGGTCCTCCAAGCCGTGGCCGTCCGCCGCCAGTTCCCGCGAGACCGCCCGCAGCGCGGCCTCGTGGTCCGCGAACTCCTCGACGCGCTCCCGGCGTTCATCTCCTGAAGCCGGTGGGGTCTCCCCGCCGGGTGGGGTCTCTCCGCCGTGGGCGGGGGAAGAGTGCGAGTACACGAGGCGCGACCCCTTCTCGCCGATCCGCTCCACGAGGCCCGCGGCCAGCCGCGAGCCGTCGGCCATCTCGATCAGCTGGTACTTGACCGAGGAGGAACCGGAGTTGAGCACGAGGACGCGGGTCGCGGAGTTCGTGGGGGTCGCGGAGTCCGCGGAAGTCGCGGAGTTCGCGGAGTTCGCGGCGGACCCGGGGGTCGGGGGAGACGCGGAGGACGCGGTCACGGGCGGCTCGGCTTTCTGCGGTGTCCTTGGCGGACGGTGGTGTCCTGGCGGACGGCGTGCGGTGGGGGTGGTGCGTGTGCCGCGCGTACGCGCGGACGTACGGGCGCGCATGTGCGAGGCGGCGCGCGCACGACGATATCGCCGCCGCAGACGTCGCGGCGCCGGGGGCGCCAACGCGCTGCCGCGCGAGGCCGCCGGGGGTGTGTGCGGTCGCGCTTGCGCGCAGGCATCTCCGGCGCGTGGCGGCGCCTCGGGCCCCGGGGTGCGCTTGCCGCGCGGCGTGGTTCTTGCGTTCGCCGTCGCGGCGCTGTGCCGCGCTTTCGCGTTCGTATCGTCGGCGGCTCCTCGCGTTGCCGCGCTTGCGCGGGCGTGGTGCTGGTGCGTTGTGACGGTTGGTGCCGGGCTTTGCTCGCGGTGCAAGTCGCGTGGCGCCGTGCTGGGTTCATGGTCGCGGCGTGCTGTCGCGCAGGCCGCCGCGGCGTGTTCGTGTTCGTTGCCGCAACGCGGTGCTGGGGGTTGCCGCGTCGCGACCCCGTCGCGCCGCGCCCGCGCGGATGTGCCCTCAGCGTGCTCGACGCGCCAACCGCCCGGCGCCGGTTGTGTTCGTCGTCGCGGCGTTGTGCCGCGGTCGCCAGGGCGTGCGCGGTCGCGCTGGCGCGCAGGCATGTCCGGCGCGTGGTGGCGCCCCATGCCCGGGGTTTGCTGGCTGCGCTGGCCCACTTGGTGCCGGTTGCGTTCGTCGTCGCGGCGTGTGCCGAGGTCGCCGGGCGGCGCGCGCAGCGCTTGCGCGCTGGCGCGTGGTGGGGCCCGGAAGGCCGCAAGTCGCCTGCGCGCGCGTGGTGCTGGTGCGTTGTGACGGTTGGTGCCGGTTGCGCTTGTCGTCGCGGCGTGTGCCGAGGTCGCCGGGCGGCGCGCGCAGCGCTTGCGCGCTGGCGCGTGGTGGGGCGCGGAGGGCCGCAAGTCGCGTGTTCGCTCCGGCGGTTACGCCGGCCGTCACTCCGGGGCCGAAGGCCCCTCCCGTTGGGACTGGATCGCCGTGATCGCGACCGTGTTGATGATGTCGGAGACGAGCGCGCCCCGTGAGAGGTCGTTGACCGGTTTGCGCAGGCCCTGGAGGACCGGGCCGACGGCGACCGCGCCCGCCGAGCGCTGCACCGCCTTGTAGGTGTTGTTGCCGGTGTTGAGGTCCGGGAAGATCAGCACGGTCGCCCGTCCCGCGACCTGCGACCCGGGGAGCTTGGTGGCCGCGACCGAGGGCTCCACCGCCGCGTCGTACTGGATCGGGCCCTCCACCAGCAGGTCCGGCCTGCGCTCGCGCACCAGCTCCGTCGCCTCGCGCACCTTGTCGACGTCCGCGCCCGAGCCGGAGGCGCCCGTCGAGTACGACAGCATCGCGATGCGCGGTTCGACGCCGAAGCGTGCGGCCGTCGTCGCCGACTGGACCGCGATGTCCGCGAGTTGCTCCGCATCCGGGTCGGGGTTGACCGCGCAGTCCCCGTAGACGAGCACGCGGTCGGCCAGGCACATGAAGAAGACGGAGGAGACGATCGAGGCGTCCGGGCTGGTCCTGATCACCTCGAAGGCCGGGCGCACGGTCGCGGCCGTGGAGTGCGCCGCGCCGGAGACCATGCCGTCGGCCAGGCCCTCGCCCACCATCAGGGTGCCGAAGTAGGAGACGTCCGCGACGACGTCGTGGGCGAGTTCGAAGGTGACGCCCTTGTGGGAGCGCAGCTTGGCGTACGACTCGGCGAAGCGCTCCCGCAGCGGCGAGGACTGCGGGTCGACGGTGCGCACGGACGCCTGTGCCGTGGAGGGCAGTTCGTCCTCGGCGAGCAGGGTGAGGTCGACGCCGAGCTCCGCCGCGCGCTTCCGTACGGCCGTGTGCTCGCCGAGCAGCGTCAGGTCGCAGATGTTGCGGCGCAGCAGCACCTCGGCGGCGCGCAGCACCCGCTCCTCGGTGCCCTCCGGCAGCACGATGTGCCGCCGGTGTCCGCGTGCGCGCTCGACGAGTTGGTGCTCGAACATCATCGGCGTGACGCGTTCGCCCCGTACGACCGCGAGCCGGTCCGCCAACTGCACGGTGTCCACGTGCTGTTCGAAGAGGCCCAGCGCCACCTCTGCCTTGCGCGGCGTCGCCGCCGTCAACCGGCCCTCCAGCGCGAGCAGTTCGGCCGCGGTCGGGAAGGAGCTGCCGGAGACCCCGAGTACGGGCGTGCCCGGGGCGAGCCGTGCCGCGAGAGCCATGGTCTCGGGGCCGGGCAGCTGGCCGAGGGTGAGCAGTACGCCCGCGATGGCCGGGGAGCCCGCCGCATGCGAGGCGAGGGCGCCCACGACCAGGTCGGCACGGTCCCCGGGGGTGATCACCATGCACCCCTCGGTCAGGGCGGGCAGGAACGCGGGCAGGTGGGCGCCGCCGAAGACGAAGTCGCGCACGTCCCGGCCGAGGGCGGCGGGGTCGCCGAGCAGCATGTCGGCGCCGAGCCGGTCCCGTACCTGCGCGACGGTCGGCGCGGAGAGCGCGGGCTCCTCGGGCAGCACGTAGACGGGTTCGGGCAGGCGCCCTTCGAGGAGGCGCGCGGCTTCGTCCCGCTCGGTGCCGCGCACGCGGTTGGCGACCGTCGCGACGACGTCGCAGCCGAGCGAGGCGAAGGCGTGGTGGGCGTTGTGGACTTCCGCTGCGACGGAGCCGGCGTCCTGGTCCTTGCCGGATACGACGGGCAGCACCGCGGCGCCGAACTCGTTGGCCAGGCGGGCGTTCAGGCCGAGTTCGGCGGGGAGCTGGGTGTCCGCGTAGTCGGTGCCGAGCACGAGCACGGCGTCGTAGCCCTCGGCGGCGGCGTGGAACTGCTCGATCAGACGGGAGACCAGCTCGTCCTCGCCGCGTCCCGCCTGGAGCGCCGCCGCCTCCTCGTACGTCATGCCGAAGGCGGTCTCCGTCGGCTGCGTGAGGCGGTAGCGGCTGCGCAGCAGCTCGTGGAGGCGGTCGGGGCCGTCGTGCACCAGCGGGCGGAAGACCCCGACGCGGTCGACCCGGCGGGTCAGGAGCTCCATGACTCCCAGCTCGACGACCTGACGGCCGTCGCCGCGGCCGATTCCCGTCACGTACACGCTGCGGGTCACGGGTGTTCTTCCTCTCGTCGGGGACCGTACGCCCGTGGCCCACGGGCGTGGAATAGTTGTCGCCCGGGGGACCCGGGGCCGAGACGTCACCGGGGCCCGCCTCCCCGCCCGAAGGCGTGCGTGCGAAGGCGTCCCCCATGTCCCTGACCGTACCCGCGGCCACCGGCGGCCGGCCGCGCCGGTGCGGACAGCGGGAGCCGGCGCAGCGGCCGGCGGGGTCCGAGGAGCGGACGGGCTGTGCGACGTGTGTTCAACACATGAAAGACTCGCTCCCGGCTCGACCCATGGATCAGCAGCAGCGGCGGCCCCTACCGCAGGGCCGCTCACCGACCCAGGAGACACAACCCCCATGCGCATCGGAGTCCTCACGGCAGGTGGCGACTGCCCCGGTCTGAACGCCGTGATCCGTTCCGTCGTCCACCGGGCCGTGCACGACCGCCATGACGAAGTGATCGGCTTCGAGGACGGATTCACGGGTCTGCTCGACGGGCGCTACCGCAGGCTCGACACCAACGACGTCGCAGGCATCCTCGCCCGGGGCGGCACCATCCTGGGGTCTGCCCGGCTGGAGCGCGACCGCCTGCGCGAGGCGTGCGACAACTCCGAGGAGCTGATCGAGCGCCTCGGCCTGGACGCCCTGATCCCCATCGGTGGCGAGGGCACCCTGACCGCTTCCCGGATGCTCGCGGACGCGGGCCTCCCGGTCGTGGGCGTGCCCAAGACCATCGACAACGACATCTCCGCGACCGACCGCACCTTCGGCTTCGACACCGCGGTCGGCGTCGCCACCGAGGCCATGGACCGTCTCAAGACCACCGCCGAGTCGCATCAGCGCGTCATGGTCGTCGAGGTCATGGGACGGCACGCGGGGTGGATCGCGCTGGAGGCCGGCATGGCCGCGGGCGCGCACGGAATCTGCATCCCGGAGCGGCCCTTCGAGGTCGCGGACCTGGTGAAGATGGTCGAGGAGCGCTTCTCGCGCGACAAGAAGTTCGCGCTGATCTGTGTGGCCGAGGGCGCCGTCCCGGCCGAGGGCTCCATGCCGTACGAGCGGGGCGTGATCGACCAGTACGGGCACGAGCGCTTCGTCGGCATCGGCAACCGGCTCGCGAGCGAGCTGGAGCACCGCCTGGGCAAGGAGGCCAAGCCCGTCATCCTCGGCCACGTCCAGCGCGGCGGCACCCCCACGGCGTACGACCGCGTACTCGCGACCCGCTTCGGCTGGCACGCGGTGGAGGCGGCGCACCGCGGCGACTTCGGCCGGATGACGGCGCTGCGCGGCACGGAGATCGTCATGACACCGCTGGCGAACGCGGTGACCGAGCTGAAGCGTGTGCCGCAGGACCGCATGGACGAGGCGGAGTCGGTGTACTGAGCGCTGCGCGCGCGGCGCCCGCTCCGAGCGTCGCGTCGGGCGGAGACGCCAGGACCCGCGCAGCGGACGGGACTTGGCGGACACGACTCAGAGGGTCACCGCTGCGTACTCCTCCCGGTAGCTGTCGCCGGACGCTCCGACGTAGGTGCATGTACGGGCCTGGAGGTCGACCTCGTACCAGACGACCCCGGCCCTCCAGCAGCCCCGGACGAATTCCGGGAACGTCGTCTCTCCCGCCTGGTCCGAGCGGAGCGCCGTGACGAGTGCCCCGCTGTCGAAGTCCGGGACGCCGGTCATGCCGGTGATCAGCGGCCCGCCCTGTACGGCGACGGGCCCGTACGCGGTGAGGTAGAGCATCGCGTTCGACGGGACGGCCATCCGGCAGTGTGTGACGCCGTGTTGGCGCAGCGTCTCGGCGAGGTGGGGGAATCCGCCGACGGCGGGGCGGACGTCTTCGGCGCGTTCCAGTGCGGCCCGCAGATTCGTGATCGCGTCGTTCATGGGCGTCTCCGGTGAGTAGTCCCCGGTGAAGGGGCGGGGAGCCGGGACGTCCCCCGGCTACACTGACAACAGATAGTCGAGACGACAACATGTTGTCAATTGGAGGGCGGATGGCCGACGAGATGGCTCTGCTGGTCGCGGACGTCTACGAGGCGGCGGGTGTGCTGCGGCGCTCCGGCGAGGGCGTCGCCGCCGCGGAGGGCCAGACGCAGGCGCGGTGGCAACTGCTCAGTGTCGTCTCCGAGCGGGCGCTGACCGTGGCGCAGGCTGCCCGGCGCCTGGGCATCTCCCGCCAGGGGGTGCAGCGGGTCGCCAACGATCTGGTGGGCGAGCGACTGGCCGCGTTCGAGGCCAATCCCGACCACCGCGGCTCTCCGCTCCTCGGCCTGACGTCCGCGGGGCGGCGGACCCTGCGCCGGATCACCGAACGCGCCGCGGAGGCGCACAGGGCGTGGGGCGAGGGCGTCGCGGAGGACGAGATCGCCTCGGCACGCGCGGTGCTGCGCCGCGTCATCGAGCAGGTACGCCACCACGAGGACGGGGGAGGGGCCAGGGGCGGGGCGGGCGGCCGGTCCGGGTAGCCGAATCGGCCGGTGACCGCCGCGAGTTCACGGACCCG
This sequence comes from Streptomyces sp. HNM0575, assembly GCF_012726265.1. Taxonomy (GTDB): domain Bacteria; phylum Actinomycetota; class Actinomycetes; order Streptomycetales; family Streptomycetaceae; genus Streptomyces. The sequence goes on from NZ_JAASAG010000008.1 coordinate 91,913, forward strand.
GGGGCGTCACGGGTGCGCGGCGTCCCCGGGAACGCGCGCTAGCCTTTCACCGCTCCGCCCAGTGTGAAGCCGCCGCCCAGCCGCTTGGCGATGAGGATGTAGAGCAGCAGCACCGGTGTCGAGTAGAGGATCGAGAACGCGGCGAGCTCTCCGAAGGCGATGGAGCCGAGGTTGCCGAAGAAGGTGAAGATGCTGACGGACGCCGGGAGTTGATCGGGGCTGATGATCAGCATGAAGGGGACGAAGAAGTTGCCCCACATCTGGATGAAGCTGTAGACGGTCACGACGGCGAAGCCCGGGCCCATCAGCGGGAGGATGACCTTCGTAAGGGCCTGTAGCCAGCTCGCCCCGTCCGTCCAGGCCGCCTCCTCCAGCGCGATCGGCACGCCGTCCATGAAGTTCTTCATCAGCCAGACGGCGAAGGGCAGTTGGGACGTCGCCAGGAAGAAGATTGTGCCGTGCATAGTGTCGATCAGGTTGACCTGCACGAAGAGCCCGTAGACCGGCACCATGACGGCCGTGATCGGCAGGCACGTGCTGAAGAGGATGGTCAGCAGGTACGGGCGCGAGAAGCGTGCCCTGTAGCGGGAGAGCGGATAGGCGGCCAGCGCCGCCGCGGTCACCGTCATCAGGGTCGCGCTGCCGCACAGCACGAGGCTGTTGAGCATCGGCGTGAAGGTGATCTCGTCGGTCAGCACGTTGGAGAAGTTCTCCGTCGTGAGGCCCGACGGCGGTGCGACCTTCATCGACGGGTCGGTGTCGACCGAGGCGAAGACGAGCCATATCAGCGGGAGTACGAACGCCCCCAGGAGGACGAGCAGTCCGAGATCGGCGGCCAGCCGCTGCCGGGTGCCGCGGCTGAGTGCCGCCCCTGGGCGAGGGGAGCGCCGCCGGGCCGCCGGGCCGGCCGAGGCCGCGGCCTTCGTGGCGGCGGGGGTTTCGGAGATGGCTGCCATGCGGTCTCAGACCTCCTCGCGCATCAGGCGCAGATAGACGAGCGAGAAGAGCGCGCCGACCACCAGCAGCAGCAGCGCCACCGCGGTGCCGTAGCCGATGAGCGACTTGTTGAACGCCTGGTCGTACATGAAGATCGGCAGGGTCTGGCTGCGGTTGCCGGGACCGCCGCGCGTCATGGCCCAGATCAGCCCGAAGACGGAGAGCGTCTGGAGGGTGTTGAGCATCAGGTTGGTGCCGATGGAGCGGCGGATCATCGGCAGCGTGATGTGCCACAGCCGCTGCCACGATCCGGCGCCGTCGACCTCCGCGGACTCGGTGACCTCCTTCGGGATCTCCGAGAGCGCCGCCGAGTACACCAGCATCGAGAACGCCGTGCCCCGCCAGACGTTGGCGAACGAGACGGCGATGATGGGCAGGGTGAACAGCCAGTTCTGGGACGGCAGATGGAGGAACGCCAGGATCTCGTTGAGCGTGCCCTCCTTGCTGAAGAAGGTGTAGAGCAGGAAGCCGGCCACGATCTCCGGGAGCACCCAGGCGCAGATCACGACGGACCCCGTCACCGACCGGATGAACCTCGTCGAGCGTGCCATCAGCGAGGCCAGCGTCAGACCGAGCGTGTTCTGGCCGAGGATGGAGGAGATGAGCGTGAAGACCAGCGTGAGGAGGACGGAGTTGCGGAAGTTCTCGTCCGCGAAGGCCTTCTTGAAGTTGTCGAAGCCGACGAAGGACGCCGACGCCTGTCCCGTCAACTGCATGTCCGTGAAGGCGATGTACACGCAGTAGGCGATGGGCCCGGCGAGGAAGAGCAGCAGCAGGACGGTCGCGGGGGCGATGGGCAGCCAGCGCCACGTGTTCTTCCGCTGTACGGGCCGCTGGTCCCGGGGCGCTCCGCCCCGCCCCGGGACCTTGTTGCCGACAGCGGCGAGGTCGGTGGTGCTCACTTCTTGACGACCGCTCCGTCGGTGATCGACTCGAGCTGCTCGTCATAGGACTTCGCCGCCTCGCCGACCGACGCGTCCCCGGTGGTCACGCCCTCCATGGCCTCCTGGATGGCGGTGGAGACCTGGGGGTAGACGGGCAGCGTGGGACGGTACTGGGTGTGCTCGACCCGCTTGGTGAAGAACTTGATGCCCGGCATCGAGTTCAGGTACTTCGGGTCGGCGGCGACGTCGTCGCGTACGGCGATCTGGGCACCGCGCACACACCACTCGACGGCGTTCTTCTTGCTCTGCATGTGCTCGATCATCTGCCAGGCCAGCTCGGGGTTCTTCGACTTCTGAGGAATCGACCAGGTCCAGCCGCCGGACATGCTCACCTCGCCGGGCGCCTCACCGTTCTGGGTCGGCATCGGGGCCATCCCCATCGTCTCGTCCCAACCGGGCCACGGGCTGCCGCCCGTCTTCAGCCACTGCTGTCCGAGCCAGGAGCCGTCGAGGGCTATGGCGAGCTTCTGCTTGGGCAGCAGGTCGGTGACCACCTTGGTCTGCATGGTGGGGCTCAGCGCCTGGTCGACCTCCGGACCGAGGCCCTCGCCGTAGACGGTCTTGACGAAGTTCAGGCTGTCCTTGAACCCCTTGCTGCCCTTGACCCACTTCTTCGAGCTCTCGTCGTACAGCGGGTCCTTGCCGGTGCCGTAGAGCAGCATCTCGAAGCCCTGCATGGCGGCGGCCTCGCTGACCCCCTTGCCCGTGAAGACGTTCAGCGGGATCTTGTCCGGCGCCTTCTTCTTGACCGTACGGGCGGCTTCGAGCACGTCGTCCCAGGTCTTGGGCTTCCAGTCCTCGGGCAGTCCGGCCTTCTTGAAGATCTTCTTGTTGAACCACAGGGCGCGGGTGTCCGTGCCGTCGAGGATCCCGTAGATCTTTCCGTCCTGCCCCTTGGCGGCCGACCTGGCCGTGGAGTCGAACTGCTTCCAGTCGTCCCACTTGCCGGTGTAGTCGTCCAGCGGGCGGAGGTAGCCGCTCTTGATGTCGGAGTTGATGAGGAAGGTGTCCTCGTAGACCAGGTCCGGCGCGGTCTTCGGGGAGCGCATCATCTGCTGGAGCTTGGTGACGTAGTCCTGGGCGGAGGCCTGGATCGGGATGATCTCGACCTTCTTGCCCTTGTGCTCCTTCTCGAACTCCTCGGCCATGTCTTTGACGTAGTTGTCCCGGACGGTGACCTTGTTGTCCGTGTCCTTCGGGAAGGCGATCTTGATGGTGTCCGGATCGCTGCCGGCGCCCCCGCCGCAGGCGGTGAGAGTGCCTGCGGCGAGGACGGCGGCGATGCCGAGGACCATCGGGCTGCTGCTGCGGAGTCTGAGCGTCACGGGCTTCACGGGCATGACCTCCTCGGGCCACGGCCGGGGCGCCGAGGGGGCCGCAGGCCGCGTGGGACGGCTTTGTCCGTACAATCTCCCGGTCCGCCGTGTCCAGGTCAATGGCCGTGCAGACGCGCAGTTCAACACCGTGACAACGTTGTTATCAACGTCGTACGGGCCGTGTTCGGCGCACCCGGACCGTGGACGCCGAGGCCGTCACCCCGGCGTCCTCCGGCTCGTCCTCAACCCGTGTAGCCGGCAAGGATCTTGGAGAACTCCCAGGGCTCCTGGTCGATGCCGCCGCACGAGTCGGCGCCGCCGCCGCTGCACGGACGGTCGCGGTTGACGGACCAGAAGCTCGCCCGCGCCAGGTGGTGTTCCTTGGCGTAGTCGACCATCGCCTTGAAGTCGGCCGGCGAGACCGACTCGCCTTCCTGGTCCGTCTTTCCGTTCATCGAGGAGAAGCCGACCTTGCGGTAGGCGTCGTCGGTGGAGATGCCGTACGCCTCGCCGACCGTCTTGGCCAGTCCGTCCACGGCGGACTTTGTGGCCGCCGCCATGTCGGTGGTGCCGTCGCCGAAGTCGAACGGCATGACCGTCCAGCCGTCGACGTCGAGCTTGGCGTCGGCGCCCTTCTTGATGAGGTCCTTGCCGTTGTCGTTGGGGCCGTTCGTGGCCGTGCCGAAGGTCAGATACACCTTGGTGTCGGCGCTCTTCTCCTTCACGATCTTCAGGGCGTCGATGACGCGCTGGCGGCTCTCCGCGTTCTCGAACTCGGTGGACTCGATGTCCACGTCGATCGACTTCAGCCCGTACGCGTCGATGACCTTCTGGTAGGCGCCGGCCAACTCCTCGGCGCTGGAGCACGCTTCGCCGAGCTTGTTGCCGCTCCAGCCGCCGATCGAGGGCGTGACGTCGCCGCCCGCGTCCTGCACGGACTTGATGGTCTCCGCGTCCTGGCCGCCCTCCAGCGGCCTGCTGCCGTCCCAGGCGGGCGAACAGCCACCGTCGGAGAGGACGAAGGCCATGGTGAGCTGGGTGAGGCCGGACTCCTTCAGTACGTCGGCCGCCTTCGGCGGGTCGCCCCAACCGAGGTAGAGGTACGGGCCGTTGAGCCCGCTCGGAGCGGCTGCCTTCGCCTTGGCGCCGTCGTCGCTCTTCTCCGCGGTGGCGTACGCGCTGACCGCGAGGGCCGCCGAGCCGGTGATGGCCGCGGCGAGCGCGAGCGCGATGCGTCTGCGCGGCGTGAGGTGGGGGGCCACGTCGAACTCCCGTCGTGGATGGGGGAATCGGGATTGGGATTCGGGATGCACGAATGGTCCGGGGACGGCCTGCCGCCGTCCCGGGAGCGTGGTGCGGAGCCGCACGCTAGCGCGCCCGCTTTGGTCCAGACAATAGAAAAGTAAGGAAAGGTTCCAGTCGATTTGGAGCCCATGCATCGGGGGAGCGGGGAACGGGGCCGGGATCCGTGGCGCGGCCCTCGCGTTCCGGCCCGTCAGCCGCGCCAGCGGTAGCGCAGCTCCGGACGCCCCACCTGCCCGTACTGCGGGCTGCACGCGGCGCTGCCGTCCGCCACCAGATGCTCCAAGTACCGCCGTGCGGTGATCCTGTTGACGCCCAGCGCCCCGGCCGCGGCGCTCGCCGACAGCCCCGCCTCGCCCGCCTCTCGGAGCGCTCCCGTCACGGCCTCCAGCGTCGCCGGGCTGAGTCCCTTGGGCAGAGCGTTCGTACGGGGAGCGGAGCGCAGGCCCGACAGCGCCCTGTCCACCTCGGCCTGACTGCCCGCCACACCCTGCGCGTTCGCCGTCGTGGTGCGGAACTCGGCGTAGCGGCACAGCCGTTCACGCAGCGTCGGAAAGGTGAACGGCTTCAGCACATGCTGTACGACGCCGAGCGAGACGCCCTCCCTGATGACGGTCAGATCGCGCGCGGAGGTCACCGCGAAGACGTCCGTCGTACGGCCGGCGGCGCGCAACGAGCGCAGCAGCGCCAGCCCGTGACCGTCCGGCAGATAAAGATCCAGGAGGATCAGGTCGACCGCCGTGCGCTCCAGCACGCGAAGCGCCTCGGCGCGCGAGTGCGCGACGCCCGCGACGGCGAAGCCGGGGACCCGCGTCACGTACAGCGCGTGCGCGTCGGCCGTCACCGGGTCGTCCTCGACGACGAGCACCCGGATGTCCGCGGTCTCCGTGGGGCCGCCGCCGTCGCCGCTCACCGCTGTCCTCCCGGGAGCGGCAGCCGCACCGCGAACTCCGCGCCGCCCTGCGGTGCCCGGCCCACCACCACCGTGCCGCCGTGCCGCCGGACCGCCTGGCGCACGAGGGCGAGTCCGAGGCCGCGGCTGCCGCCGTGGGCTCCGCCCGTGGGGTCGCGGTGGCCGTTGCCGTTGCCGGGGTCGTTGCCGGTACCGGGGTCGTGGCCGTGGCCCGTACCGTGGCCGTGGCCGCTGTGGGCTCCGGCAGTGGTTCCGGCGCCGGTCTCCGCGCCGGTCTCCACGCCGGCCTGACCGCCGGTCGTCCCATCCGGCTCGCTGCCGTCCGTGTCTTCCCGAACACCGTGCTCCGCCCGGGACTTGGTGGACCAGCCGCGCTCGAAGACCGACTCGGCCTCCTCCGGCCGTATGCCCGGGCCGGTGTCGGTGACCGTCAGCAGCAGCGCCGACGTGCCGCCGTCGGCGTCCCGTTCGCCGCGTACGCTCACGCCCACGCGCGAAGTGCCGTGCTCCTTGCCCGAGTCGGCCGCCGCGTCCACGGCGTTGTCGATCAGATTGCCCAGCACCGTGATCACGTCGCGGTGCGGGAGGCTCGGCGGCAGCAGCCCGTCGTCGATGTGGCTGTCGGGGGTCAGCGAGAGCTCCACGCCCCGCTCGTTGGCCTGTGCCGCCTTTCCCAGCAGCAGCGCGGCCAGCACCGGCTCGGCCACGGCCGCGACGACCTCGTCGGTGAGGGCCTGTGCGAGTTCCAGCTCCTCGGTGGCGAACTCCACGGCCTCGTCCGTGCGGCCGAGTTCGATCAGGGAGATGACGGTGTGGAGCCGGTTCGCGGACTCGTGCGCCTGTGAGCGCAGGGCCTCCGCGAAGCCGCGTACCGAGTCCAACTCCCCGGTGAGCGACTGGAGTTCGGTGTGGTCCCGCAGGGTCACCACGGTGCCGCGCTGCTCACCGCCGTCCACGGGGGAGGTGTTGACGACGATCACGCGGTCGTCGGTGAGATGCACCTCGTCGACGCGGGGCTCGGAGGCCAGCAGCGCACCCGTCAGCGTCCGCGGCAGGCCCAGCTCGGCCACGCTCCGGCCCAGCACCCCGGGTCCGTCGTCATCGGGCTCGTCGCCCCTGGGCCCGTCGCCCCCGTGTCCTTCGGCGCGGCCGCCCGGCAGCCCCAGCAGTTCGCGGGCACCGTCGTTGACGAGGGCCACCCGCTTCTGTCCGTCCAGCATCAGCAGCCCCTCGCGTACCGCGTGCAGCGTCGCCTGGTGGTAGTCGTGCATGCGGCTCAGCTCGGCCGCGTTCATGCCGTGCGTATGCCGCCGCAGCCGTGCGTTGATCACGTACGTGCCGATGCCGCCGAGCGCGAGCGCGCCGCCCGCCACCCCCACCAGGAGCATCACCTGGCGGCGCAGCTCCTCCGTGATCGTGTCCACGGCGATGCCCGCGCTGACCAGGCCCACCACTCGCCCGTGGTCCCATATCGGCGTCACGACGCGCACCGAGGGGCCGAGCGTCCCCGTGTACGTCTCGCAGAAGGCGCGGCCCTCGACCGCCTGACCTATGTGCCCGACGAAGCGCCCGCCGATCCGCCGCGGGTTCGGGTGGGTCCAGCGGATGCCCTCGGTGTTCATGATGGTGATGAAGGTGACGCCCGTGTCGTGGCGGACCTTCTCCGCGTACGGTTGCAGCTGCTCGCTCGGCCGGGGCCCGCGGATCGCCTCCCGTACGGACGGGGAGCGGGCGATCGCGCCGGCCGTCGCCGACGAGCGGTGCCGCGCCGACTCCTCCGCCTGCATACGGTCCGTCACGTAGGCGAAGACCGCGCACCCGGCCACCACCGCCGCCACCAGCACGACCTGCATCGCGAAGAGCTGGCCGGCCAGGCTGCGGGGAGGCCGCGGTGTACGGGGAGTGCGCATGCGGCCAGTCTGCCTGGTGGAATTTCCGTGCACGTAATGCACGGAACAGTGACGGGCGTCACTCCGCGATGCATAGTCGCCGGGACCCGGACCGAGTCCGGACGGCCCCGCACCGGGGCCGCGGGGCGCGGAAAGAGGGTCAGAGCCGCAACGACGCAGAACGAGGAGCCCGACGTGTCCCAGCAGACACCGCCGTCTTCGGCGCCGCCCGAGCGGACCCCTGCCAGGCGGGACCGCACCCACTATCTGTACCTGGCCGTCATCGGGGCGGTCGTGCTCGGAGTGGCCTTCGGCCTCATCGCGCCCGACGCGGCGAAGGAGCTGAAGCCGCTCGGTGAGGGCTTCGTCTCCCTGATCACCATGATGATCTCGCCCGTCATCTTCGTCACGATCGTGCTGGGCGTGGGCTCGGTACGGAAGGCGGCGAAGGTCGGCGCGGTGGGAGGCCTCGCGCTCGGCTACTTCCTCGCGATGTCCCTGGTCGCCCTCGCCATCGGCCTGGTCGTCGGCAACCTGCTCGACCCGGGCCACGGGCTCCAGTTGACCGACGAGGCGCGCGACGCGGGCGCGGCGGAGGCCAAGGGCGCCAGCGCGAGCACGGCCGAGTTCCTGCTCGGCATCATCCCGAAGACGCTGATCTCGGCCTTCACCGCGGGCCAGGTCCTCCAGACGCTGCTGGTGGCGCTGCTCGTGGGCTTCGCGCTCCAGGCGATGGGCACGGCCGGCGAGCCTGTCCTGCGGGGCATCGGCCACCTTCAGCGGCTGATCTTCCGGGTGCTCGCCATGGTCATGTGGGCGGCGCCCGTGGGCGCCTTCGGCGCGATGGCGGCCGTGGTCGGCGAGACCGGACTCGATGCGCTGAAATCCCTCGCCATCATCATGGTCGGCTTCTACACCACCTGCGTCGTCTTCGTCTTCGGCGTGCTGGGACTGCTGCTGAAGGCGATCACGGGGATCAACGTGCTCTCGCTCTTCAGGTATCTGGCGCGGGAGTTCCTGCTGATCCTCTCCACCTCGTCCTCGGAGTCCGCGCTGCCGCGGCTCATCGCGAAGATGGAGCACCTGGGCGTCAGCAGGTCCGTCGTCGGCATCACGGTGCCGACCGGCTACTCCTTCAACCTCGACGGCACGATGATCTATCTGACGATGGCCTCGATCTTCGTCGCCGAGGCCATGGGCGATCCGCTGACCATCGGTCAGCAGATCTCGCTGCTCATCTTCATGTTCGTCGCATCCAAGGGTGCGGCGGGCGTCACCGGCGCCGGACTCGCCACCCTCGCGGGCGGCCTCCAGTCGCACAGGCCCGAACTGGTCGACGGCGTCGGCCTGATCGTCGGCATCGACCGCTTCATGAGCGAGGCCCGCGCCCTGACGAACTTCGCGGGCAACTCGGTGGCCACGGTCCTGGTCGGCACCTGGACCAAGGAGATCGACAGGGAGCGGGTGAACCGGGTGCTGTCCGGGGAGCTGCCGTTCGACGAGTCGTCGCTCCAGGACTCCGGTGCCGGGACGGACCACGGCGGTACGGAGGGAGAGGTGCCCGGGGCGCGCTCCGGCGGCTCCGGCGGTACGAAGGAGCCCGTCTCCACCGCGAAGGGCGACGGCTGACGAACACTCGCCCGGCAGCTGACTTCCCGCCCGGTCCGTACGGCCCATGCCCCGCGGCACGAGGCCTGCGGTAGGAGGCCTGCGCACGAGGCCCGCACGGTACGCGCACTCGCCGTACCGTGCGGGCCTCGCTGTCGCAGGTGCCCTGAAGGTCGTATGTCGTGGCAGGTCGTGGCAGGTCGTGGCAGGCCGTCGCAGGTCGTATCAGGTGCCGCGTCGCTCCGGCCCGGTGCTGCCCGTCAGGCCGGGCGGAACCACAGCGTCGACCGCGCCGGAAGCTCCGGCGTGACGGACACCGGCCGCCCGTGCGACGGATGCGCCTCGGGCGTGAGGATCCCGCCGTCGCCCGTCCCCTTACCGGCACCGCCGTAGCGCACGTCGTCGGTGCAGAGCACCGCCCGCCAGCCGGCGCCGCCCGTGTACGGCACGCCCAGGCGGTACGAACTCACCGGCGCGTCCGAGAAGTTGCTCACGCACAGCAGCGCGTCCCCCGCGGCGTCGTAGCGCAGGAAGGCGAAGACGCCCGCCTCGCCGGGATCCGTACCGGCGGGCCCGCTGCTGCCGTCCTCGACCCAGGCGAATCCGGCCGGGTCGGTGTCCAGCTGCCACAACGCAGGTGTGCCGGTGTAGCGGGCGTTGAGATCGCGCACCAGTTTCCACACGCCGCGCCCGCCGTCCCGCCCGCCGCCGTCCGGTGAGGACGCGGCGAGCAGTTCCCAGTCGGGCCCGCGCTCCTCGGACCACTCCGTGTCCTGCGCGAACTCCTGTCCCATGAACAGCAGTTGCTTGCCCGGGTGCGCCCACATGAAGGCCAGGAACGCACGGTGGTCCGCCAGCCGCCGCGAGGCGTCGCCCGGCATCTTCGCCACGAGCGACCCCTTGCCGTGCACGACCTCGTCGTGGGAGACGGGCAGGATGAAGTTCTCGGCGTACGCGTAGCTCATCGCCCGCGCCAACTGCCCGCCCCGGTAGGCACGTTCGCCCGGCTCCAGCCGCATGTACCCGAGCGAGTCGTGCATCCAGCCCATGTTCCACTTGAAGTCGAAGCCGAGCCCGCCGAAGCCGCACTCGCCCGGCTGGTCCGTCGCCCGCGTCACCCCGTCCCACGTCGTGGACTCCTCGGCCGCGGTGACGACGCCCGGGCAACGGCGGTGCAGCGTCGCGTTCATCTCCTGGAGCAGCGCCACCGCGTCCGGATTCTCCCGCCCGCCAAGGGAGTTGGGCGTCCACTCACCGGGCCCGCGCGAGTAGTCGAGGTAGAGCATCGAGGCGACGGCGTCGACGCGGAGCCCGTCGATGTGGAACTCCTCGCACCAGTAGACGGCGTTGGCGACCAGGAAGTCGCGCACCCCGGGCCGTCCGAAGTCGAACTCCAGCGTCCCCCAGTCGGGATGCTCGGCGCGGGACGGATCGGGGTGCTCGTAGAGCGAGGAGCCGTCGAAGCGCGCCAGCGCCCACTCGTCCTTCGGGAAGTGCGCCGGTACCCAGTCCATCAGCACGCCGACGCCCGCCCGGTGCAGCGAGTCGACGAGGTGCTTGAAGTCGTCGGGGCCGCCGAGGCGTGCCGTCGGCGCGTAGAAGCCCGTGACCTGATAGCCCCACGAGCCCCCGAAGGGATGCTCGGCGCACGGCATCAGCTCCACGTGCGTGAAGCCCGTCTCGCGTACGTACTGCGGGAGCTGCTCGGCGAGTTGGCGATACGTCAGGCCGGGACGCCACGAGGGCAGATGCACCTCGTAGACGGACATGGGAGCCGCGAGCGGATTCCCCGCAGCACGGCGGTCCAGCCAGTCGCCGTCGCCCCAACGGTAGCCGGAGGTGTGGACGACCGAGGCGTTGGCAGGCGGCACCTCGGCGGCCCGCGCCATGGGGTCGGCGTGCAGTTCGCGAGTCCCGTCGTCCCGTACGACCTCGAACTTGTACAGCGCGCCGTCACCGACGCCCGGAAGGAACAGCTCCCACACCCCCGAAGTGCCGAGCGCACGCATCGGGCAGCCCGTACCGTCCCAGCCGTTGAAGTCGCCGGCGACGCGCACGCCGCGCGCGTTCGGCGCCCAGACGGTGAAGCGGGTGCCGGTGAGGCCGAGATGCGTCATCGTCCGCGCGCCGAGCGCCCGCCACAGCACCTCGTGCCTGCCCTCGCCGAACAGGCGCAGGTCCAACTCGCCCAGCGCGGGCGGCAGTCGGTAGGGATCGGCGACGCGGACGGCGTCGCCGCCCGGGTCGTTCCCTCGGCCGCCCGCCTGGTGGTCCCGCCGGTCTCCGTAGCGCACCAGCAGCTCGTAGGCGGGGATCAGCCCGTCGCGGAGGCCGGGCCCGGCGGCGGGCGGCGGCAGCTCTCCGGCGAAGAAGCCGTCGCCCTCGTCGAGTAGTTCGGCGACCCGCGCGCCTTCGCCACGGTGTCCGTCGCTGTCGTGTCTGTCGCTGTCGCCGTCGCCTTCGGGGTCGTCGTACGGGAGGACGACGCTCACCGAGCGGGCGTGCGGGCGCAGCGTGCGGAAGGCGATGCCGCCCGACTCGGTGAGCCGCGGGCCGAGACATGCGTGCGGGTCGTCGTGGGTGCCGGCGAGCAGCCGCTCGCGGTCCTCGGCGGGCAGGGCGGGCACGGCGGCGGCGCGGGGTGCGCGCGGCCGGTCCGCTACGGATCCCGTCCCGCCCTCGCTCCCGATCCCGGCCCCGGTCCCGCTCTCGCTCCCGGACGGGGGCGCGGGCGCGGGGGCTTCCGGAGAGCTTGTGGGATCCGCTGACGCCACCCGCTCGCCGGGCTCCCGCCGCCCGCCGGGCGCCCGGCGCTCCCCGCGATCCGCCTGCTCCTCGCGCTCCGGCGGCGGTACGAGCAGCGCCGGGTCGCCCGCGGTCCGCCTGCCCGCGGTCCGCCTCCCCGTGGCCCGTACCGTCGCCGCCCGTACGGCGGCCCGCTGCTGCGCCGCCGCCGGCTGCGGCAGCCGCGACCGCTGTCTGCCTGCCGCGCCCTGACCGTTCGGTTCGTGGACGGCCGGTCCGCCGGGCGGGCCGGCCAGCGGCCCGGTCAGCGCGGCGAGCGACCGGCCCCAACGGGCGTCTCCCGCGGGTCCGTTGGCCCGTCCGCGCAGAAAGGTGGCCGGCACGTGCGGCCGTTGGTTCCCGTTCGGGTCGGGCAGCTGAGGGACGGTCACGGTCGGAACCTCCTGAGTACGTCGTCGACGGCTGTCGACGGCTGGCGGTCGGGGCGCGTACGCAAACGCCGCCCGCCGGTCACCGGTGGGCCGGCGTGGCCGCGAGACGGCGGATCGCGGACATCGGTACGTGCAGCCAGGTGGGGCGGTGCCGGGCTTCGTAGAGGACTTCGTAGACGGTCTTGTCGGTCTCGTAGGCGCGCAGCAGCGTGGCCTCCTCGCGCGGATCGCGGCCGGAGGCCTCGGCGTAACCGGCGCAGAAGGCCTCGCGGTTGGCGTCGGCCCACCGCCGCGCGAACGCGTCACCGGAGCCGGAGCCGGAGCCGGAGCCGGTGCCCGAGCCCGAGCCCGTGCCCGAGCCGGTGCCCGAGCCGGTGCCCGGGCCGGAGCCGTGGTCGCCCGTGTCCCGTCCCCCGGCACCCGCCTCCGCCGGTCCCGGCCGCCGGCACGCCGCGTAGTCGAAGGAGCGCAGCATCCCGGCGATGTCGCGCACGACCGGCTGCGGCACCCGGCGCTCGGCCAGCGGACGCGCCGGCTCCCCTTCGAAGTCGATCAGCGACCAGCGGCCCTCCGGCCCGTACAGCACCTGACCCAGGTGCAGATCGCCGTGTACGCGCTGCGCGTCGCAGGTGTGACCGAGGCGTCCGAGCGCGGCGAGCGCGCGGAAGGCGTCCCGCAGTCCCGGCCGGTACGGGCGCAGTTCGGGCACCGCGCGCCCCGCCGCGTCAAGCCGCTCCGTCATGGCGGCCGCCGTGCGCTCCAGTTCGTCGCGCTCCAGTACGCACGTGGGCAGCGCCTCGGCGAGCCCGGTGTGCACCTCGGCGGTGGCGCGCCCCAGGCTCCGGGCCTCCGCGGTGAAGTCGCGCCGCTCGGCGAGCGCGTCGAGGGCGAGCTGCCAACCGTCGCGGCAGCCGGGCAGATACGGCTGGAGCACGCCGAGCGTCAGCGGGGCCCCGGCCGCCGATGCAGCGGCGGAGCGCACCCCGTGTGCCCCGCCTGGTCCGCTCCCGTGCTCCGTGCCGGTACGCGGGCCGGAGGTCTCGGCCTCGAACCACGCCGTCGGCGCCGGAACCCGCCGCGAGCCGTGCCGTGCGAGGGCGAGCGGCAGTTCGAGGTCCGGGTTGACGCCCGGTTCGACGCGGCGGAAGAGCTTGAGGATGTAGCGATCGCCGTACACCACCGAGGAGTTGGACTGCTCGGCCGCCAGCGGCCGTGGCGTGAGTCCCCTCGGCATCGCGGAGTCGGGCTCGCGACGGAACCGCAGCGGACCGAGCCGGCCCGGGGTCGCGAGCCGTTCCAGCAGACGTTCCGCGAGCAGCGGGTCGGACAGCGCCTCGTGGACCGTGCTGCCCCGTAGCGGCCCGCAGGTCAGGTGCCCGATGAGCGACCCGTCGAGCGCCGGCGGCACGGGGCAGGTGGGATCGCGCACTCCGAGCAGCAGTTGGTAGCAGTCGGCGGACTCCGCGTCGTCGCCGGGCTGCCGTGCCCGCACCAGCAGATGGATCAGCCCGGGCGCTTCCCCCGTACCGTCGCACGGCAGCAGTTCGGTGGCGGCGACGATGGTGAAACCGCTGATCGGGCGGCCCTTTCCGGCGAACCACCGCTGCCGGGGCAGCCATTCGGCGAGCGGCCCGGCGAGGGAGCCGAGAAGTTCGCCGGCCGAGGGGACGGCGTCCGTCCGAGGAGTCCGAGCAGTCCGAGGAGTCCGAAGAGCTGTGCGGGACAAGGAACTTTCCGACATGACGTCTGGCGTCCTTTCCCCGGGTATACGAAAAGCACGCAGATTGTGGCTGAATGGGATGTTCTGTGTCCGCTTGTGCACGCCGTGTCGGAGATCTTCACCCGGCGGCCGACGGCGGAAGACCCGGAGCCGCTATCGGCTCCGGGCCTTCTTCGTTCGCGCTCTCGGAAGGGCGCGTCCCTGTCCGTCGCCCGCTTCTCAGTGCTGCCGGCGCAGCCGGAACCAGTAGAAGCCGTGGCCGCCCAGCGTCAGCAGATAGGGCAGTTCGCCGATCGGCGGGAAGCTGACGCCGCCGATCAGTTCCACCGGGACGCGCCCGTTGAAGAACTGGAGGTCGAGTTCTGTCGGCTGGGGGAAGCGGGAGAAGTTGTTCACGCACATCACCAGGTCGTCGCCGCCGTCCGGCAGCCGCACCTCGCGCAGGAACGCGAGCACGGCCGGGTTGGAGGAGGAGAGTTCGGTGTACGTGCCGAGCCCGAACGCCGGGTTCTGCTTGCGGATCTCCACCATCCGCCGCGTCCAGTGCAGCAGCGAACTCGGCGAACTCATCGCCGCCTCGACATTGGTGACCTGGTAGCCGTAGACCGGATCCATGATCGTGGGGAGGAAGAGCCGGCCCGGATCGCAGGAGGAGAAGCCCGCGTTGCGGTCCGGCGTCCACTGCATCGGCGTGCGCACCGCGTCGCGGTCGCCGAGCCAGATGTTGTCGCCCATGCCGATCTCGTCGCCGTAGTAAAGGATGGGGGAGCCGGGGAGGGACAGCAGCAGCGCGGTGAACAGCTCGATCTGGTCGCGGTCGTTGTCGAGCAGCGTGGCGAGGCGCCGGCGGATGCCGATGTTGGCGCGCATGCGCGGGTCCTTGGCGTACTCCGCGTACATGTAGTCCCGCTCCTCGTCGGTGACCATCTCCAGCGTCAGTTCGTCGTGGTTGCGCAGGAAGACGCCCCACTGGCAGCCGGAGGGGATCGGCGGGGTCTTGGCGAGGATCTCCGAGACGGGGTAGCGCGATTCGCGGCGTACGGCCATGAAGATGCGCGGCATGACCGGGAAGTGGAAGGCCATGTGGCACTCGTCGCCGCCCTTGTCGAAGGCGCCGAAGTAGTCGACGACGTCCTCCGGCCACTGGTTGGCCTCGGCGAGCAGCACCGTGTCGGGGTAGTGGGCGTCGATCTCCGCGCGCACCCGCTTGAGGAAGTCGTGTGAGCGGGGCAGGTTCTCGCAGTTGGTGCCCTCCTCGGCGTAGAGGTAGGGGACGGCGTCCAGGCGGAAGCCGTCCACGCCGAGGTCGAGCCAGAAGCGCAGCGCGGAGATCATCTCCTCCTGCACGGCCGGGTTCTCGTAGTTGAGGTCCGGCTGGTGGGAGAAGAAGCGGTGGAAGAAGTACTGCTTGCGGACCGGGTCGAACGTCCAGTTGGAGGCCTCGGTGTCGACGAAGATGATCCGCGCGTCGGAGTAGCGGGTGTCCTCGTCGTCCCACACGTAGTAGTCGCCGTAGGGCCCGTCGGGATTGTGCCGGGACTCCTGGAACCACGGGTGCTGGTCGCTGGTGTGGTTCATGACCATGTCGATGATGACGCGCATGCCGCGCTGGTGCGCGGAGTCCGTGAACTCCACGAAGTCCGCCAGGTCCCCGAACTCCGGCAGCACGGACGTGTAGTCGGAGACGTCGTAACCACCGTCGCGCAGCGGCGACTTGAAGAACGGCGGCAGCCACAGGCAGTCGACCCCGAGCCACTGGAGATAGTCGAGCTTCGCGGTGAGCCCCTTCAGGTCTCCGATGCCGTCGCCGTTGCTGTCGTGGAAGGAGCGGACGAGCACCTCGTAGAAGACGGCCCGCTTGAACCAGTCCGGATCGCGGTCCTTGGCGGGCGTGTCCTCGAACGTGTCGTGTACGGGGGTGTTCACGGTCATGGGTGAGTGCCCTTCGGGTCGGCGGTGGTGTCGGACGGGATCCGTCAGGCACCACCGGGGTCGGGCCGCAGCGTGAGGACGTGCGCTGCGGCGGGGGAGTCCCCTCCGGCCGCCAGGCGCACGTAGTTGCTCCTGCTCCAGTCGTACGTCCGCCCGGTGAGCTGGTCGCGCACCGGGAAGCTGTCCCGCCCTTCGGCCTGCGCCGGGGTCAGGCCGAAGCGGCGCAGATCGTGCTCCTCCAGAGTCACCGTCGCCTCCTGCGCCTGGTTCGGGTCGAGGCTGACCACGACGATGACGGTGTCGCCGCCGGTGCCGCTGTGGGTGTCGCCGCCGGTGCCCGCGCCGGGGCCTGCGTTGGGGCTTGCGTCGGGCTCCGGCCCGTCGTGGTGCTTGGAGTAGGCGATGACCTGGTCGTTGTCGCAGTGGTGGAAGGTGAGCGAGCGCAGCCCGTGCAGCGCGGGATGCTCACGGCGCAGCCGGTTGAGCTGTCCGATCAGCGGCGCGATGGTCTTCCCGGACTCCTCGGCGGCGGCCCAGTCGCGGGGGCGCAGCTGGTACTTCTCCGAGTCCAGGTACTCCTCGCTGCCCGGCCGTACGGCCTTTGCCTCGCACAGCTCATAGCCCGCGTACACGCCCCAGGACGGGGAGAGCGTCGCCGCCAGCACGGCGCGCGTCTCGAAGACGGGGCGCCCGCCCTCCTGGAGGCTCGCGTGCAGGATGTCCGGGGTGTTGACGAAGAAGTTGGGACGCATGTAGGCGGCCGCCTCGCCCGCCAGTTCCGTCAGATACTCCGTCAGCTCCTGCTTGGTGTTGCGCCACGTGAAGTACGTGTACGACTGCTGGAAGCCCACCTTCGCGAGGGCGTGCATCATCGCGGGACGCGTGAACGCCTCGGCGAGGAAGACCACATCGGGATCGGAGCGGTTGACGTCCCCGATGACCTTCTCCCAGAAGCCCACCGGCTTGGTGTGCGGATTGTCGACGCGGAAGATGCGGACGCCTCTGGCCATCCACAGCCGCAGCAGCCGCAGCGTCTCGCGTACGAGCGAGGAGTAGGCCGACGGGTCGGTGTCGAAGGCGAGGGGGACGATGTCCTGGTACTTCTTCGGAGGGTTCTCGGCGTGCGCGATCGTGCCGTCCGGACGGTGCCGGAACCACTCGGGGTGCTCCTTGATCCAGGGATGGTCCGGCGAGCACTGGAGCGCGAAGTCGAGGGCGACCTCCATGCCGAGGGCGCGGGCGCGTTCGGTGAAGTGCTCGAAGTCCTCCACCGTTCCCAGGCCGGGGTGCACCGCCTCGTGGCCGCCCGCGGCCGAACCGACGGCCCAGGGTGAGCCGACGTCGTGCGGCCCCGCGGACAGCGCGTTGTTGGGCCCCTTGCGGAACTGGTCGCCGATGGGGTGCACCGGCGGCAGATAGACCACGTCGAAGCCCATGGCGGCCACGGCCTCCAGCCGTGCGGCGGCGGTGCGGAACGTGCCGTGGACGGGCGGCTCGCCCTCCTTCTCCGGCAGCACCGCGCCCTCGGAACGCGGGAACAACTCGTACCACGAGCCGAACTGCGCGCGCTCGCGCTCCACTTGGAGCGGCAGCGGACGCGTCGACGTGACCAGTTCACGCAGCGGACGGCGCTCCAGCACGGCCGTCACCTGCGGCGTGAGGGCGGCCGCCAGCCGTGCGGCGACACCGCGGCCGCGGCTGCGCAACGCGTCGGCCACGGCCAGGACGCCGTCCCTGCCCTCGCTTCTGGGCACGTCGGCGGCGGCGCGTTCGTGCAGCACCGCCCCTTCTTCCAGCACCGCTTCGGTGTCGATGCCGGCGGGGATCTTCAGCTTCGCCTCGCGGCGCCAGGTGGCGATGGGGTCGCTCCACGCCTCGATCGCGTACGTCCATCTCCCCTCGCTGTCGGGGGTGATGTCGGCGGCCCAGCGGTCGGTGCCGGGGGCGAGTTCGCGCATGGGCGTCCAGGGGCCGCGGCGGCCGGTGGCGTCGCGCAGTACGACGTTGGCGCCGAGGGCCTCGTGGCCCTCGCGGAAGACGGTGGCCGAGACCTGGAACGTCTCGCCCGGTACGGCCTTTGCGGGGTGGCGCCCGCAGTCGACGAGGGGCCGGACGTCGAGGACGGGGATGCGACCGATCATTGCTTCACCTTGGTGCGGAGTGGAACAGGCGGACGGTTTGTGATCTTCCGCCTGTTCTATCTGCTTCGCCTGGAGCGCCGGTGCCGCGCGCATGGCCGTGACGCGCGTTCACCCGCCCGGCGGCCCGGCCGGGGTTCCGCCGTGCCGGGCCGCCCGCCGGGCCGCCCGCCGGGGCCGTGGCCGGATCCGGTGCGTGCCGCGAACCGGACCCCGGCCGCGCCGAAAGCCCGGGCCCCGGGGCGGGGTCCGGGCCGCGGCCGCGGCGACGGCCGGCGTATCGGTGTCCTCTTCAATCGCCGCGCAGATGTACCGGGAAGGACTGGAGGTCGTTCTGCGTGAGCACCGGCTGGTTGACGATCTCCTCGACCGGGACCGCGAGGCGGATGCCCGGGAAGCGGCCGAAGAGCGCGGGCAGCGCGATGCCCGCCTCCAGCCTCGACAGCGCGGCGCCGGGGCAGATGTGCGGACCGTGGCCGAAGGTCATATGGCGGTTCGGCGACGGCCTGGTGATGTCGAACCGGTCGGCGTCCGGGCCGTGTTGGTCACGGTCCCAGCCGATCGCGCGGTACGAGACGACGACGCCCTCGCCCTCGCGTATGACGGTGCCGTCCACCTCGATGTCCTCCGTCGCGAAGCGCATCAGCAGGTGCGTGGTGGGGGTGTCCCAGCGCAGCGTCTCCTCGATCACCGCGTCCCAGCCGGTCTCTCCGGCGAGCACGGACTTCAGCTGGTCGGGGTGGGCGAGCAGCGCGCGTACGGCGTTGAGGATCAGACCGATCGTCGTCTCGTGGCCCGCGGCGACCATCGCCTTCAGGTTGCCGACGACCTCCTCCTCGGTGAGGGGCTCGCCTCCCTGGTCGGCGAGGATCAGCGCGCTGGTCAGGTCGTCGCGCGGCTCGGCCGTACGCGCCCTGGCCATGTCGGTGAAGATTCCGTCGAGTTCGGCGATCACGGCGAGCCGCTCGTCCTGCGGCGTCAGCATCGAGAAGAACGCCTTGTAGAGGGTGTGCAGCCGTGGATGGAGCGCAGGGTCCACACCCATCAGCACGCTGATCACGGACATCGGCAGCGGCAGCGCGAAGACCTGCTTCAGGTCCACGGGACCGTCAGCGGACTGCTCCTCCAGGTCGTCGAGCAGGCGGTGGGTGATGGACTCGATCACCGGGCGCATGTCCTCCAGGCGGCGCGGAGTGATCGCCTGCGCGGTCTTCGTACGCAGCCGCCGGTGCTCGGCGCCGTCCACCGTGAACATCGAACGGCCCGCGTCGATCATGCCGATCAGCGGCCACTCCTCGGTGACCTCTCCCGTGCGCCACAGCGTCCAGCGGCTGATGTCCTTCACCAGCCGCTGGTCCGTGAGCAGCCTTCTCGCGGCGGCGTGCCGAGTCACGGACCAGGCGGGTACGCCGAGGAGTTCGATGCGGGTGAGGGTGCCCGCGTCGCGCAGCCTGCGGGTCTCCCCGTCGAGGTCGCCCACCATCGGGTCGATGACGATCGGGCAACCGCCGTGGCCGGTCGCGTCGTGCCCCGTCCCGTCGTGTGCGGCGGAGGAGCTGGATGCGGGGAGGCTCATGACCTGCCTTCGATCGGGGGAGTGGGGGAGAAGTGGACGGGCAGGGCGGTCATGCCGCGCAGGAACGCGGAGGGGCGCCGCGCCAGAGCGCCCGCCGGTACGGCCAGATCGATCTCGGGCAGCCGGTCGAGCAGCACCTCGATACCGACGCGGGCGATCGTCTCCGCTATCTCCTGCGCCTGGAAGGGGCACTGGAACTCGCCGTGGCTGAAGGCGAAATGGGCGCTGTTGCCGCCCCGCAGCCCCGTGTCCGCGCCCTCCGCGGTGACGTGCACCTTCGGGTCGGCGTTGGCCCCGGCGAGGCCGAGCAGCAGCATGTCGCCGCTGCGGATGTGCTGCCCGCCGAGCCAGGTGTCCGCGGAGGCCCAGCGGCCCGCGAGTATCTGGGTGGGGGTGTCCTCCCACAGCACCTCGTTCATCGCCTCGGGGATGCTGCGGCGGTTTCCGGTGAGGGAGGCGGCGAAGCGCTCGTCGGTGAGCATCAGACGTACGGAGTTGCCGATCCAGTCCGCGGTGGGCAGATGGCCCGCGGCCGTGATGGCCATCAGGTCGAGCGCGTACTCCTCGTCCGTGAAGTCGTCGGGGTGGGCGAGCATCCAGGAGGTGAGGTCGGCGCCCGGAGCGGCGTGCTTCTCGGCGACCAGTTCGTGGATCTTGGCGCCGAAGTGCTGGAAGCCCTCCAGGGCGTCGGCGCCGCCGTCGGCGAGATCGGTCATCGCCTTGATCAGGCCCGGACCGTCGGAGTCCGGGAAGCCCAGGAGCCTCGCGAGCACGAGGATCGGCAGCGGCTTGGCGTACTCGGAGATGATGTCCGCCTCGCCGCGCGCGCAGAACGCGTCGAGCAGCTGGTCGGCCAACTCCTCGCAGTGCGTGCGCAGTTCGAGGGGGCTGATGCCTTCCATGGCCGTCTGCACCATCGACAGGTGCCGCTGGTGCTCGGTGCCGACCGTGTAGTAGATGGACGGCTGGCGCTGGCCGATCATGGGCCGCAGCGGCCAGTCCTCCGGCAGCGTCTCCCACTGGTTCCACAGCCCCGAATCGCGAGGGAAGAGCCGTGAGTCGGTGGTGACCTGGTACATCTCCTGATAGCCGATCACCAGCCAGGCCGGCACCTCGCCGGGCAGCAGCACCGGCACGACGGGGCCGTGCTCGCCGCGCATCTCGCGGTAGTGGCCGGACGGGTCGGTGTGGAAGCGGGGACCGCTGAGCGGCACGGCCTTCCCGGCGGCGTGCGCGGGACAGCCGGGCGGCGGGGCCGGTGCGGCGGCAGACGTCCCGAAGAAGTCGTACTCCCCCTTGTGGGCGTGTTGATACGCCGTCACGATGCAAAACCTTCCGTGTGATGGATCGCGACCGATTGCGTACACAGGGCGGGGCTGGAAGGCGCGCGGCCTCGCCGGCGGACGGTTCCAGCGGCGCAGGCGGCATTCGGGAACTGGTCAGGAACCCGCCGCTTGCTGCGCCGTCACGCTTCACCCCGTCGGGGAGCGAGCGTGCCCCGGGCCGCGCCGTGCGGCCCGCGCCGTTGCTCTCCGGTCACCTCCGTGGTCTCCGCACGCACACGACGTCCGCGCCGGATGTGCAGAGACGCAGGTGGTACGTGCAGAACTCGTGCCCCCTGTACTGAGGTCACGAAGCTTAGGAGGAGATGCGGAGCGCGGTCGAGGGGGTGGAGCTGGGCATTCCGGCCCGGGCCTGTGACGAGCGGAATTGCCCGGAGGATGTGACGGATGTGACTGCGGCGGCGCCGAGTGGCCGCCGCGAACGGCGGGTTGGTGATCGGCGGTCATACGCGCCGCCGCACCCGTCACGGCCGCGCCCGGACCTCCATCCGGCCTCCGCGCGGGCTTCCGTGCGGCCCGCACGGGCCGCCGCGCGGGCCGCGTCAGGGTGGACACCGCGGATGAAATGGATCATTGCCGCTATGCGTACGTATGCCCCGTTACGGTCGGGGTGTGAAGGCCATTCGTCGTTTCTCCGTGCACCCCGTACTCCCCGAACCCCTCCGTCCCCTGAGCGAACTGGCGCACAATCTGCGCTGGTCCTGGCACCCGCCGACCCGGCGCTTCTTCCGCGACCTGGCGCCTGAGGCCTGGCGGCGGACGGGCGGCGACCCACTGCGCACGCTCTGCGCGCTGCCGCCCTCCAAGCTCGCGCAACTCGCCTCCGACAGCGCCTTCCTGCGGCGGCTCGCCGTCGCGGCGGGCGACCTCCACGACGCGCTCAACGAACCCGGCTGGTACCAGCGGGAGGCCGCGGCCTCCGCCGGTCTCCCGCGTGCCGTCGCCTACTTCTCGCCGGAATTCGGCATCACCGGCGCACTGCCGCAGTACTCCGGCGGCCTCGGCATCCTCGCCGGGGACCACCTCAAGGCCGCCGGCGACCTGGGCGTTCCGCTGATCGGCGTCGGACTGCTCTACAGACACGGCTACTTCAGGCAGAGCCTGTCCCGCGACGGCTCACAGCAGGAGGACTACCCCGAACTCGACCCGGCCGAGCTGCCGCTGCGGCTGCTGCGCGAAGCGGACGGCATGCCCGTGAGGATCGCGCTGCGGCTGCCGGGCGGCCGATCGCTGTACGCACATGTGTGGCAGGCACGGGTGGGACGCGTACCGCTGCTGCTGCTCGACTCGGCGGTGCAGGCGAACGCGGAACAGGAACGCCGCGTCACCGACCGGCTCTACGGCGGAGGCGGCGAACACCGCCTGCTTCAGGAGATGCTGCTCGGCATCGGCGGTGTGCGTGCCGTACGCGCGTACTGCCGGCGCACCGGGCACGCCGAGCCCGAGGTGTTCCACACCAACGAGGGCCACGCCGGGTTCCTGGGGCTGGAGCGCATCCGCGAACTGGGGGAGCGGGGGCTGGAGTTCGAGGCCGCGCTGGAGTCGGTGCGGGCGGGCAACGTCTTCACCACGCACACCCCCGTGCCCGCGGGCATCGACCGCTTCGAGACCTCTCTGATCGCCTCCCACTTCGGTGACGACGGCGAACTGGAGGGCGTCGCCACGGAGGACGTGCTCCGGCTCGGCGCCGAGAGCTACCCCGGCGGCGACCCGGGCCTGTTCAACATGGCGGTGATGGGCCTGCGGCTGGCGCAGCGCGCGAACGGCGTGAGCAGCCTGCACGGCGAGGTCAGCCGCACCATGTTCGCGGGGCTGTGGCCCGGGTTCGACCCGGCGGAGGTGCCCATCACCTCCGTCACGAACGGTGTGCACGCGCCGACTTGGCGCTCGCCGCGGATGCCCGCCGACGCGCCGGCGCTGCCCGACGCCGAACTGTGGGCGCTGCGCCGCACGTTGCGCGAACAGCTCGTGCACGACGTACGGGCGCGGCTGCGCGCCTCGTGGCGGGAGCGCGGCGCCGCGGACGCCGAACTCGGCTGGACGGACGGGGTGTTCGACCCGGACGTGCTGACGATCGGGTTCGCGCGCCGGGTGCCGTCGTACAAGCGCCTCACGCTCATGCTGCGCGATCCGGAGCGGCTGACCCGGCTGCTGCTGCACCCGGAGCGCCCGGTGCAGATCGTGGTGGCGGGCAAGGCGCATCCCGCGGACGAGGGCGGCAAGCGGCTGATCGGGGAGCTGGTGCGG
This sequence comes from Streptomyces sp. HNM0575, assembly GCF_012726265.1. Lineage (GTDB taxonomy): Bacteria > Actinomycetota > Actinomycetes > Streptomycetales > Streptomycetaceae > Streptomyces. The sequence continues at coordinate 115,013 of NZ_JAASAG010000008.1, forward strand.
TTCGCCGACGATCCGCGCGTACGGCACCGGATCGTCTTCCTGCCCGACTACGGGATGGACATGGCGCAGGACCTCTACCCCGGCTGCGACGTGTGGCTCAACAACCCGCTGCGGCCGCTGGAGGCGTGCGGTACCAGCGGAATGAAGGCCGCGCTCAACGGCTGTCTCAACCTCTCGGTGCGGGACGGCTGGTGGGACGAGTGGTTCGACGCGGACTTCGGGTGGGCCGTGCCCACGGCCGACGGCGACGCCGCCGCGGACGAGGACCGCCGGGACGGCGTCGAGGCCGCCGCGCTGTACTCGCTGATCGAGGATCACGTGGCGCCCTGCTTCTACGACGGCGGCGGCGTGCGGGGAGGCGGGCGGGCACCGGAAGGCAGCCGGGCACCGGAGGGCGGCCGGGTGCCCGAAGTGCCCGTCCGCTGGGTGGGGATGGTGCGCAGGACCCTCGCACGGCTCGGTCCGAAGGTGCAGGCGGAGCGGATGGTGCGCGAGTACGTCGAGCGGCTGTACGGGCCCGCTGCCCGCTCCCACCGCGAGCTGAGCGACGAGGCGGCGGCCCGCGGACTGGGCGCCTGGAAGGCGCGGGTGCGTGCGGCGTGGCCCTCGGTGTCGGTCGCCCTCGGGTCCGTGGAGCACGACGCCGACGACGGGAACGGCGAAGACGACCGGCAGGGCGGGCACGAACGGCACGGCGAGCAGAACCGGGGCGGCGAGCACGAACAGCCGGGCGGCGGTGCCGGTTCCGGGCTGCGTCTCGGGGCCAGCCTGACACTGCGTGCGAAGGTCGCCCTCGGAGGGCTGTCACCGGAGGACGTCGAGGTGCAGGCGGTGGCCGGACCCGTCGACGGCTCGGACCGCATCGCGGGCGGTGACGCGCTGAAGGTCCCGCTCAAGCCCGTCACTTCGGCCGGCGGCGGCGCGGACCTCGACGGCCGCTGGACGTACGAGGGGACCGTCACGCCCGGCAGCGCGGGCCCCTACGGATACACGGTGCGGGTGCTGCCCGCGCACCCTCTGCTGGCGTCGGGCGCCGAACTGGGCCTGGCCGCCGTGCCGTCGGACGCGGCGGACGAGACGCCGGGCGGCGCCGGCGTGTGAACCGGGCGTCTGAACCGGGCGTCTGAACCGGGCGTCTGAACCGGGCGTCTGAACAAGGCACTTGAAGCGGGTGAACAAGGCGCTTGAAGCGGAAGCGCTTGAAGCGGCGCCGTATGTGAAGGCGCCGGACATGACGGCGGGGCGGGTGCCGTGCGCGAAACCGCGCACGGTGCCCGCCCCGCCGGTGTGCTGTGCCGTCGGACTAGCCGACGAGCCGGTCAGCCGGGGTCACTTGACCGCGACGCCCGTCCAGGCGGCCTCGACGGCCTTGGACTCGGTGCTGTCCTTGCCGTACAGGTCGTCCGACGCCTTGACCGTGGCCTCACGGGCTGCCTTGTAGTCCGTGTTGGAGGTCATGTTCTCGGTCAGCGCCTTGAACCAGATCTGCTGGGCCTTGGTGATGCCGATGCCCTTGACGGTGGAGCCGTCGGAGGTCGGCGAGTCGTACTTGACGCCGTTCAGCTCGGACTTGCCGCTTCCCATGGAGAGCAGGAAGAAGAAGTGGTTCGCGATGCCGGACGAGTAGTGCACGTCGACGTCGCCGGCCTTGTCGCTCCACTCGTCGAGCGAGTTGCCGTCCTTGCTCGGCTTGTCCATGTAGCGCAGCGGCTTGCCGTCGCCGTTGATGTCGATCTTCTCGCCGATCAGGAAGTCACCGACGTCTTCCTTGTTCTTGGCGTGGAACTCGACGGCGGTGCCGAAGATGTCCGAGGTGGCCTCGTTCAGGCCGCCGGACTCGCCCGCGTACTCGAGACCCGCGGTCGCCGCGGTGACACCGTGCGACATCTCGTGGCCCGTGACGTCGATCGAGGTGAGCGGCTTCTTGTTGCCCTCGCCGTCCCCGTACGTCATGCAGAAGCAGCTGTCGTCCCAGAAGGCGTTGACGTAGTTGTCGCCGTAGTGGACGCGGCTGGGTGCACCCTTGCCGTCACCGGCGATGCCCTCACGCTTGAAGACGTCCTTGTAGAAGTCCCAGGTCGCCGCGCCGCCGAAGTGGGCGTCGACAGCGGCGGTCTGGGCGTCGTCCGGCTTGCCGGTGCCCCACTTGTTGTCCTTGTCGGTGAACTCCTTGCCGTCACCGCTCTCGCTGTTGCCCAGGTCAGTGGTCTTGCTGCCGCCGCGCGACTTGTCGGTCAGCGTGAAGTTGCCGTCCGAGCCCTCCGTGGTGAGCTTGACGTCGCCGGCGTACTGGCCGGTGCCGGTGCCGTCGGCCTCCTGGATGGCCTGGTACTGGTCGAGCTTCTTGCCGGTCTTGGCGTCGGTGATGATGTGCAGCTTGCTCGGCGCGCCGGACTTCTGGAGGCCGCCCTTGACGGTCTCCCAGGCCAGTACGGGCTTGCCGTGGGAGGCGAAGACGACCTTGCGCGGGGCCTTGCTGCCCTTCGCCTTGGGGGTCGCCGGCTTCGCGGCGGCGGTGACGCCCGCGGTGGAGACCTTGATGTCGGCCTTCGTGGCCTTGGTGACACCGGTCTGCTTGCCCGACTTGGCCTTGTGGACGACCAGGTCGCCGCCCAGCACGGGCATGCCGTCGTAGGTGCGCTCGTAGCGGACGTGCGTCGCGCCGTTCGCGTTCTTGATGACGTCCTTGACCTGGAGCTTCTCCTTGGAGCCGAGGCCGAGGGCCTTGGCGTCCGCGGCCTTCGCCTCGGTGGTGTCGGCCTTCTTGATGAGCTGGGTCTGCTGGGTCGCGCTCACCGCGGCGGGCTGGGCACCGGCCTTCGCGGTGGACTCCTTGTCCGAGGGGCCGGCGGTGGCCGTGCCGGCGGTGATGCCGGCCACGACGATCGCGGCCGTGGCTGCAAGGGCGGATATCCGCTGCTTCTTGCTGATGGATCTCACTCGGTGGCTCCTTCTGCCGTGGGGGCCGGGCGGCTGCCATGTTCGGGCTGCCCGTGCAGAACTGTGGAACAGATGCGAAGTGTTGTTCATCGTGCGAATGCACGACCGCCTCAGACTACTGTCGGGTACGCGCGCATGTCACCGTTTCCGCCAGACGGCGTTCACGGCTTGACCAACTTTTGTCCGTTGGTGAGCGCTCGTTATCCGGATAACGGACGTCTGTGAAAGGTCAGTTGGGGATCGCCGCTGGTCACGGCGGTGCGGCCGCCGGCGGGTGCCGCTAGACCAGACTGTCGCGCCACGCGCTGTGAAGATCTGCGAATCTCCCGTTGTCGGCGGTCAGTTGGGCCGGAGTGCCGTCCTCCACCAGCCGGCCGCCGTCCATCACCAGCACCCGGTCCGCGATCTCCACCGTCGAGAGACGGTGCGCGATGACCACCGCGGTACGTCCCCGCAGCACCGTCGACATCGCCTGCTGTACGGCCTGTTCGCCCGGAATGTCCAGCGAGGACGTCGCCTCGTCCAGCACCAGCACCGCCGGATCCGCGAGCAACGCACGGGCGAACGCGACGAGTTGGCGCTGCCCGGCCGAGATGCGCCCGCCCCGCTTCCGTACGTCCGTGTCGTACCCCTCGGGGAGCGCGGCGATGAAGTCGTGGGCGCCCAGGGCCTTCGCCGCGCCCTCGATCTCCTCGCGGGTCGCGTCCGGGCGGCCGATGGCGATGTTCTCCGCGACGGTGCCGGAGAAGAGAAAGGCCTCCTGGGTCACCATCACGACACTGCGCCGCAGTTCGGAAGCTTCCAGGTCGCGCAGGTCGACGTCGTCCAGCAGCACCCGCCCGCCCGTCGGGTCGTAGAAGCGGGCGAGCAGCTTCACCAGCGTGGACTTGCCCGCGCCCGTGGCGCCGACGAGCGCGACCGTCCGTCCCGCGTGCAGGGTCAGCCGGAACGACGGCAGCACCTCGCCGCCGGTGCGGTAGCCGAACGAGACCGATTCGAAGACGACTTCGCGCCCGTGCCGTCCCTCCGGGCGCGGCGGAAGGGCGCGCGGCGCGGACGGCTCCGGCACGGACGGCCGCTGGGCCAGCAGCCCCGCGATCTTCTCCAGCGAAGCGGCCGCGGACTGATAGGAGTTGAGGAACATCCCGAGGTGGTCGATCGGGTCGTACAGCCTGCGCAGATAGAGCGCCGCGGCGGCGAGCACGCCCAGCGCCAGGTCTCCGGCGGCGACGCGATAGGCGCCCCACAGCACGATCGCGGCGATCGCCGTATTGGCCGTCGCGCGGGAGCCGACGACGTAACGCGCCATCTCCAGCAGCGAGTCGCCGTTCACCTTCCAGTGGCGGCCGTTGAGCCTCGCGAACGCGGCGTCGTTCGCGCGCTCGCGCCGGAACGCCTGAACGGCGCGGATTCCGCCCACGGTCTCGGTGAACTTGACGATGACGGCCGCCATCGCCGTCGACTTGCCCCGGTAGACGTGCTTCGAGCGGCTCTGGAAGTTCCGTACGAGCAGCGCCAGCGGAACGAAGCTGCCCAGCGCCGCCGCCCCGAGACCGGCGTCCAGCCAGAGCAGCGTGATCACGATGTACACGACGGAGACGACGACGGCGAGCAGCTCCTGGAGCCCCTCGTCGAGGAGTTCGCGCAGGGACGCGACGTCCGTGGTGGAACGGGAGATGAGGCGGCCGGAGGTGTAGCGGTCGTGGAAGTCGACGTCGAGGGCCTGTGCGTGCCGGTGGATACGGCCGCGCAGATCCAGCAGCACCCGCTGGTTGACGCGGGCGGCCGCCACGATGAACGCGTACTGGAAGCCGCCCGACGCGAGCGCGCAGACCAGATATGCGAGACCGACCGCGACGAGCGGGCCGTGGTCCGGGGTGCCGAGGGGCGCGTGGCCGGACGCGCCGCCGCCGGTTTCCCCGCGCAGCGCAGGCACGGCCCGGTCGATGGCGAAGGCCACCAGCAGGGGGCCCGCCTGCACGGCGGCCTGCTGGAGGAGCAGCAGCAGACCGGTGACCGCGACGCGCAGACGGTGCGGGCGCAGCAGCGAGGCGAGCAGGGTGCGCGCGGCGTGGGGCGGAGCGGGCAGGGCGTCGCCGTCGAACGGATCGGACGGGCCCGGGACTTGGGGCAGGCCGGACGAGTCTGAAACGCCGCCCGCGCCGTGCGAGCCCGTACCGCCGGAACCGTCCGACCCATCGGGGCGTACGTCCGCGTCCTCCGTGCGGTGCCGCTGGTCCTCCCGAGCGTCCGCCGTGCCGCCGGTCAACTCCCCACCCCCGTCTGCCTGTCGCCGTCACCGGACATCAGACGGCGGTATTCGGCGCTGCCGCGCAGCAGCTCGTGGTGCGTGCCGACCGCTGTGATGCGTCCGCCCGACAGCAGCGCCACACGGTCCGCGAGCAGCACGGTCGACGGCCGGTGCGCGACCACCAGCGCCGTGGTGGACGTCAGCACCTCGCGCAGCGCCGCCTCGACCGCCGCCTCCGTGTGCACGTCGAGTGCCGACAGCGGATCGTCGAGCACGAGGAAGGGCGGGCGGCCGACCACGGCACGGGCCAGGGCGAGACGCTGCCGCTGGCCGCCCGACAGGCTCAGTCCCTGCTCCCCGACCTGGGTCCGAGGGCCCTGCGGGAGGGCGGCGACGAACTCGTGCGCCTGCGAGACCCGCAGCGCGCGGTCCAGCCCGGCCTGCGGACCCGGGCCGTCGGCGGCCGCCGCCCGGGGCTCGGGCAGCGGACCCGGAACGGCTCTGGATACGGAGCCGGGTGTGGAGCCGGGTGTGGATGCGGAGTTGGGCGTGGATGCGGATGTGAAGCCGGGTGTGGATGCGGAGTCGGTCGTGGAGCCGGGTGTGGATACGGAGCCGGGTGTGGAAGCGGACGCCGACGCCGGTACGAGAGCGGGCACTTCGGCGTACGGCACGCTGTCCGGCTCCACGCCCCGGTCCGCGTCCGGCGCCGCATCCCGGTCCGCGTCGGGCGCCGCGTTCCCCTCCGCGTCGGGCGCCGCGTTCCCCTCCGCGTCGGGCGCCGTGTCGGGCGCCAAGCCGGGTGTCGCGCCCGGCCCCGCGCCGAGCGTCCCGTAGGGCTCCGCGTCCAACTCCCCGTCCGCGCCCATCAGTACGTTCTCCGCCACGCTCGCCGAGAACAGCGTCGGCTCCTCGAACGCCACCGCGACCCGGGAGCGCAGCTCCGCCCGGCGCATGGCCCCGATGTCCTCGCCGTCCAGGGTGATGTGACCCGCCGTCACCTCGTGCAGTCGCGGCACGAGCGCCGTCAGCGTCGTCTTGCCGCTCCCCGTCGCGCCGACGAGGGCCATCGTCTCCCCGTGCCGTACGTGCAGATCGACGCCGTCCAGGACCGGCGGGTCCCAATCCGGTGCGTCGGCGTAGCGGAACACCACACTGCTGAAGCGCAGCCCGTCCGGCCCGTCCGCCGCACGGTCCCCGGTCGTCGGTTCCCCGGCCGTCGCCGCCGCTTGCCCCTTCCTAAGGCCGCCGTCCACGTCAGTCGCGCCATGCGCCTCGCGCGCCTCGTGCGCGTCGCGCAGCACGTCCCGCGGCAGCGGCTCGTCGAGGACCTCGAAGAAGCGGTCGGTCGCCGTCGCCGACTCGTTGCTCAGCGCCAGCAGGAACCCCGTCGTCTCCACCGGCCACCGCAGCGCCAGCGCCGTGGAGAGGAAGGCCACGAGCGTGCCCGCCGAGAGGGCGCCCTCCGCGACCTGCATGGCGCCGAGCACCAGCGCGGCCCCGACCGCCAGCTCCGGCAGCAGCATGATCACGGCCCAGATGCGGGCCAGCAGCCGCGCCTTGTCCAGCTCCGTGCCGAGCAGCCGGCCCGACAGCGCGCGGAAGGCCAGCGCCTGGCTGCGGTGCCGCCCGAAGCCCTTGATGACGCGGATGCCGAGCACCGCCTCCTCGACGAGCGTCGTCAGGTCCCCGATCTGGTCCTGGGCCCGGCGCGCGGCTCGCGAGTACCGGTGCTCGAAGACGGTGCACAGCCACACCAGCGGCACGAACGGGCCGAGGACGACCAGCCCCAGCGTCCACCGCTGCGACAGCAGAATGACGCAACCGACCACCACCGTCACGACGTTCACCAGGAGAAAGGTCACGCCGAAGGAGAGGAATCTGCGCAGCAGTTCGAGGTCGGTGGTCGCGCGGGAGAGCAACTGCCCGCTCGGCCAGCGGTCGTGGAAGGAGACCGGAAGGCGCTGGAGATGCCGGTAGAAGTCCGCGCGCATGGCCGCCTCGACACCCGCCAGCGGACGGGCGCTCAGCCACCGCCGCACGGCGAACAGCCCGGCCTCCAGCAGCCCGACCCCCAGCAGCAGCGCACCGCCCGCCCAGACGCCCGCGGTGTCCCGGTCGGCGACCGGCCCGTCGACGAGCCACTTCAGTACGAGCGGGATCACCAGACCCGTGCACGAGGCGAGCGCGGCCACCAGCGCCGCGCCGAACACCCGGACCCGCACCGGCCGTACATACGGCCACATCCGCAGCAGCGAGCGCACCACCGAGCGGTCGCCGTCCCCGGTCACGGCACGGGCGCCGGCCACGGCACGGTCCCCGGTCACGGCACGGTCCTCGGTCACGGCACGGTCCTCGGCCACGGCACGGGCCCCGGCCGCGCACGGGCGCCCGCGCCGCCGCCCGTACCGTCACCTGCCGCGTCGCCGCCTCCGTCGCCGGCGTCCCCGTCCGCTCCGCTGGTCGTCCCCGCCCCGGTCGTCACCGGCCTGAGACTACGGTCGGGTGGTTGCGTGCTTCATCTGCTTTTTTCGCGCCGAGTCGGTGCTCGCACGTCGCTCGTCCGCCCGCGATGCTTCCACTACGGAATGTCTCCAGCACCGTGCGTGACCGATTCGTTTCCCCTGCGGCGGCGGGTCGTTGGTCTCCGTACGGACGAGCTTCACGGGGAGTGCGGACATGGATCGGGTGGGGCGGACGGGACGAGCGGGCCGGAGGGGCCTGCTGCTGAGAAGCACGATGCTGAGGTGCTCGTCGGCGGCGCTGTGCGCGGCGGGCGCTCTGCTGGCGGGCTGCGGCGCGATGGTCGAACCCCGGACTCCCGCCCAGCTGATCGAGGTGCTGCCGCGTGACGGCAGCAAGGACGTGACGAAGGACGGCATCCTGCGCGTCAACGCGACGGAGGGCCGGCTGGACGAGGTGCGGGTCACCCGCAGAAGCAAGGGTGCGGGGCACGCTGTCCCCGGCAGCATCTCTTCCGACGGGCGCACGTGGCGGCCGTCGGGGTCCGCGCGCCGGCTCCAACTCGGCAGTGAGTACCGGGTCGACGCCGTCGCCCTCGACGAGCAGGGCAGGCGTGCCGCCCGGCACACCACGTTCACCACCAAGGCGCAGCCGCGTCGCTTCATCGGCTTCTTCACGCCCGAGCACCGGCAGACCGTCGGTACGGGAATGATCCTCTCGATCAGGTTCAACCGTCCGATCATCGAGCGCGCCGCCGTCGAGCGCGGCATCCGCGTCTCCGCGTCCCCGCCCGTGAAGGTCGCGCCGCACTGGTTCGGCACGTCCCGTGTGGACTTCCGCCCCGAGGAGTTCTGGGAGCCGGGCACCCGCGTCACGCTGGATCTTCGGCTGCGCGGCGTGCGCGCCGCCCCCGACGTGTACGGAGTGCAGCACAAGCGCGTCCACTTCACGGTCGGACGGGACCAGCGCAGCGTGGTCGACGCCCGCCGCCACACGATGACGGTGACGCGCAACGGCCGGGTCGTGGAGACCCTGCCCGTCACGACGGGCTCCGCGAAGAACCCGACGTACGCGGGGGACATGGTCATCAGCGAGAAGTTCAAGGTGACCCGCATGAACGCGCGGACCGTCGGGTTCGGCGGCGAGTACGACATCGACGACGTGCCGCACGCGATGCGCCTCACCGACAGCGGCACCTTCCTGCACGGCAACTACTGGGCCTCCAAGCGGACGTTCGGGCGCGCGAACGTCAGCCACGGATGCATCGGGCTGCGCGACAGGAAGGGGGGCGACCCGGGCAGTCCGGCCGGGGCGTTCTTCCGCGACTCCCTCACGGGCGACGTGATCACCGTGAAGAACTCCGGCGAGCGCACGGTCGCACCCGGCAACGGCCTCAGCGGCTGGAACATGGGCTGGAGCCAGTGGACGGCGGGCTCGGCGCTGCCCGCGGCGGCGCACTGAGGCGCACTGAGGCGCACTGCGGCGTACTGCGGCGCTGATCCACCCACGGATCCCGCACGGGCCCCGGTACCGGCCGGCTTCCCTTCCGGTACCGGTCTGCTCACTGATTCGCGTACTGTTCCACGCGCTGCCTCACGCGCCGGTCCGCTCGGCGCCGGACGGGCTTCGCGAGCGCCGTGCGTGCGCTGGACTGCGCGCTTTCCCCGGCGGGTACCGGAGGGGGGTTGACGACCGTCGCGGAAGGAAAGAAATCGCGACGGAACGGTGACACTCTCGGGGATTCCATCTCCATCTCGGTGTGATTACCTAGCGCCTGCACAGTCGTATTTTTCGGCCCGGGGACCGCACGATGGTGCATGCAGCCGTGCGAGGGGAGTAGCCCGCTGTGGATCTGAAGACCGTCGCCAGGGAAGCGAAGGAAAAGCTCAACCCGGAGGCGATACGGGGGGCTCTGCAAGGACTCAAGGGGTCCGTGCAGGGAGACAGCAGGGTTCAGGTCATAGGCGGGTCCGCCGTGGGCCTCGTCGTTCTCGCGGTGGTGCTGCTGCTGACGCTGACGACGTGCGGCGGCGCCGGAGCCGGCGGCAAGACGGGAGCCGGGAAGCCGCAGAAGTCCCGTGCGGTGGTGGAGATATCGCCGAAGGACGGCGCCCACGGCGTCGGCACCGAGGACGCCCTGAAGGTCACCGCAGACAAGGGCAAGCTTGTCAAGGTCGACGTCAAGGACGAGGACGGCAAGGCGGTCGACGGTGAGCTCGCGAAGGGCGCCAAGTCCTGGACGCCCGCGAAGCACCTGACGACGAAGACGAAGTACACCGTCGAGGCCCTCGCCAAGGACTCCGAGGGCCGCAAGGCCACCAAGCGGGCACGCTTCACCACGCTCACCCCCGACAGCACCTACATAGGCCGCTTCACCCCGGAGGACGGCGCCAAGGTGGGCGTGGGGATGCCCGTCTCGATCAACTTCAACCACGCCATCCAGGACCGTGAGGCCGTGGAGAAGGCCATCTCCGTCACCTCGGATCCGCAGGTCGACGTCGAGGGCCACTGGTTCGGGAACAACCGCCTCGACTTCCGGCCCGAGGACTACTGGAAGGCCGGCACGAAGGTCCGGCTCGACCTGGACCTCGACGGCGTGGAGGGCTACGACGGCGTCTACGGCCAGCAGGACAAGTCCGTGGACTTCACCATCGACCGCAGCCAGGTCAGCGTCGTCGACGCGAAGACGAAGAAGATGACCGTGAAGCGCGACGGCAAGACGCTCAGGAAGGTCGACATCAGCTCGGGCAGCGCGGAGCACCCCACGTACAACGGCCGCATGGTGATCAGCGAGCGTCACAAGGAGACGCGCATGGACGGCGACACCGTGGGCTTCGGGCGGGACGAGGAAGCCGGCGGCTACGACATCAAGGACGTGCCGCACGCGATGCGGCTGTCCACCTCCGGGACCTTCATCCACGGCAACTACTGGCTGACGCAGCAGCAGTTCGGCACGGTCAACGCCAGCCACGGATGCGTCGGGCTCTTCGACAAGAAGGGCGGCGGAGACAAGGGCACGCCGGGCGCCTGGTTCTTCAAGGAGTCGATCGTCGGCGACGTCGTCGAGATCAAGAACTCCAAGGACAAGACGGTCCAGCCGGACAACGGACTCAACGGCTGGAACATGGACTGGGACGAGTGGAAGGCCCCGCAGAAGTAGGGCCCGTGCGGCCGAGACCCGTGCGGCCGGGAGGGGCGGGGATCCGCTGCGGCCGCGCCGTCGGCCCCGCGCGTAACGCCCGTTAACCTTCCCCCATGACTGTGAATCTCGAAGTCGCCGACGGCGTCGGTACGATCCGCCTGGACCGTCCCCCGATGAACGCGCTGGACGTCGCCACCCAGGACCGGCTGCGCGAGCTGGCCGAGGAGGCCACGGCACGCGACGACGTACGGGCCGTCGTGATCTACGGAGGCGAGAAGGTCTTCGCCGCGGGAGCCGACATCAAGGAGATGCAGGCCATGGACCACGCGGCCATGGTCAAGCGCTCCAAGGGGCTCCAGGACTCCTTCACCGCGGTGGCGCGCATCCCCAAGCCCGTCGCCGCCGCCGTCACCGGCTACGCGCTGGGCGGCGGCTGCGAGTTGGCGCTGTGCGCGGACATCCGCGTCGCGGGTGAGGGGGCCAGGCTCGGGCAGCCGGAGATCCTGCTCGGCCTGATCCCCGGAGCGGGCGGCACCCAGCGGCTCGCCCGGCTCGTAGGGCCCGCCAAGGCCAAGGACATGATCTTCACCGGGCGGCAGGTCAAGGCACCCGAGGCGCTGGAGATGGGCCTGGTCGACCGGGTCGTGCCCGACGAGCAGGTCTACGAGGAGGCGCGGGCCTGGGCGGAGCGGCTGGCCAAGGGGCCGGCGATCGCGCTGCGTGCGGCGAAGGAGTCCGTCGACGCCGGTCTGGAGACCGACATCGACACGGGGCTCGCCGTCGAACGCAACTGGTTCGCGGGGCTGTTCGCGACCGAGGACCGTGCGACGGGCATGCGCAGCTTCGTCGAAGAGGGCCCGGGGAAGGCGAAGTTCGCCTGACCTTCCGGATGGGCGGCTCCCGGAGGGGCGGCTCTTGGAGGGCGGGTGCGCCGGGCACGAAGGCGTGGTGGCACGGCGCGCCGCATCGGACCCCGGAACCGGGCACCGAACGGTGCCCCGAACCGGGCACCGAACGGGCACCGCGGAGCCGGGCGCGGAGCCCGGCGCGGGGCGGGGCGGCCGGAACGACGCACCGCGCCGACGCCCTGGGCCCCGCCCTTGTGGGGGACCCGCCGCTCTTGTGGGGGACCACGGGCAGAAGTCCGCCCGGCGTCCCGCGCGCCCCCCGGCACGGGACCGGCCGCCCGCGCGCACGAGGTCGCGTACCAGGTCAGAGCGGTCCGCGCGCGCCCGTCGGGCAGCGGGTGCCCAACGTCGGGCAGTACCGGGCGAGTTGTCCGGGGAATCGGGATCTGGCTGAACAGCCACACGCCCTCCCTGCTCGCGCCATGATGGTGGTCATGGCGGGACAGGGAGAAGTGGCGAGCGTGAGCGAGCGAATGCCAGAGGTCCCCGGTGAACCGTCGAGCGACGACGAGCTCTCGGGCGGTGTTCTCGATCTCGTCGGCGACCCGACGATCGGTGAAGTACGTCTGCCCAACCGTCCCGAGTCGGCGAGACGCGCCCGCAGACTCGCCCGTACCGTGCTCGAGTCCCACTGGTCGCTGCCCGAATCGGTCACCGACGAGGCGGTGCTGCTCGTCTCGGAGCTCGTGGGCAACGCGGTCCGCCACACGGGCGCCCTCGTCTTCGGGCTGCGCATGATGCGCCGCCGGGGCTGGATCCGGGTCGAGGTGCGCGACCCCTCGCGCGGGCTGCCGTGCCTGCTGCCCGTGCACGGCCTCGACACCAGCGGACGCGGCCTGTTCCTCGTCGACACCCTCTCCGACCGGTGGGGCGTCGACCTGCTGCCCCGCGGCAAGACGACCTGGTTCGAGATGCGCATCGGCAACTGACGGCCGGCCGACGGTCAGTGGCGGCCCGGAGCGTCGCCGCCGACGCGATGTCAGTCATGTCCGGCATACTGTGCGGCGTTGTACGGAAGGTCCGTCAGGTCCGTCCGTACGGACTTCCAGGACGGGGACGGGCGATGGCACTTCAGCGTGACGGCGCGCCCCGTCGGCACGACGAGCACGGGGGACGAGAAGCATGCAGGCTGTGCGGCACGGGAGTTCCAGGCCCCGGAGGGCGCTGCTCTGTGCGTCGCTGCTGACGCTGGCTCTGCTCATGGGCGTGGCCGGCTGCGCGGACGACGACGGCGAAGGCGACGTGAGGAAGCCCGCGCCCCGGGAGCCTTCGTCGCACAAGTCGCCGGGGGACAGGGCCGGTTCACCGCCGTCGGCCTCCTCCTCGCCGGGCGCGGGGAAGGACGGCGAGGAATCCGGCGGCGAGGACTCGGACAAGGACGGATCCGGAGCCGCAGCCGCCGCGGACGGCACCGACACCGGAGCCTGCGAGGACGCCGAGTGCGAGGTGGAGCTCTCCGCGGGCGACGAACTGCACCCGCGCTCGTCGCACGGCGTGGACGAGTTCACCGTCGAGAAGATCGAGGACCACGTGATCACGTGGACGGCGGCCTTCAGCGGCGGCCGCGTCTCGATGTCGGCCAAGGGCGCGCAGGTGTCCTCCACTTCCTGCTCGAACGGGTCGTGCGGCGGACGCCTCGGCAGGACCAGGGGCTCGCTCGAAATGAACGGTGTGACCATGGAGTTCACGTCCATCGGCGAGGACAGCGCCGTCGCGAGGATCTCCGCGGAGAAGTGACGAGCGGGGGCAGGACCCGCCCCCTTGCCCTTGATCGCCCCGCGGCGGAGGGTGGACCGCCGGAGCGGCGGTGCACCGGCCGCCTCGTAGAGGAAGGGCAGGCCATGCAGCGCCACTTCGCGAAACTCCGCACCCCCGACGGGACGCCGCTGCTGTGGGTCGGCGTCAACTACTGGTCGCGCACCGGCGGTCCGCTGATGTGGCGGCACTACGACGCCGCGGTGGTCGACGAGGAGCTGCGCACCATGCGCGACCACGGCGTCACCCTGACCCGGAGCTTCCTCTACTGGCCGGACTTCATGCCCGAGGAGAACACCCTCGATCCGGTGATGCTGGAGCGCTTCGACGACTTCCTGGAGCGGCACGCGGCCCTCGGCATGCACACCGTCCCCACCTACCTCGTCGGCCACATGTCCGGGCAGAACTGGGACCCGGCCTGGCGCGACGGCCGCGACGTCTTCGGTGACGCGTCGTTCGTCGCCCAGCAGGAGTGGTACGTACGGGAGACGACGGCACGCTGGAAGGACCACCCGGCCGTGGCGGGCTGGCTGCTGACGAACGAGATCCCCATCTACGCCGACTGGCCCTCGCGGGGCATCGGCACCCTCGACGCCCCCACGGTCACCGACTGGGCCAAGACCCTGACAGACGCGGTCCGTTCGACCGGCGCGGCCCAGCCGGTCTCCATCGGCGACGGCGCCTGGGGCGTGGAGACCTCCGGCGCCGACAACGGCTTCCGCATCCGCGAACTGTCCGCGCTCGTCGACTTCCACGGGCCGCACGTCTACAACATGGAGAACGACGTCGTGCGCCAGCACCTGGGCGCGGCGTTCGTCTGCGAGCTGCTCGACATCGGCGGAAAGCCCGTGATCATGGAGGAGTTCGGGCTCACCTCCGACTACGCCTCCGAGGAGAACGCCGCGCACTACTACCGGCAGGTCCTCCACAACACCCTCCTCGCGGGCGCCACCGGCTGGATCGCCTGGAACAACACCGACTACGACGCGCTGGAGGAGCAGGAGCCCTACAGCCACCACCCGTTCGAGATGCACTTCGGCATCACGGACAGCGAGGGCCGCCCCAAGGAGCAGCTGCGGGAGATCCGGCGCTTCACCGAGGTGCTGGGCCGCACCGACGCCCCGCGGCTGCGCCGACCCGACGCCCGGGTCGCGATCGTCGTCTCGTCGTTCCTGGAGAAGATGTATCCCTTCACCCAGCCCGACGACCGCACCGCCGTCTTCACCAACACCCGCCAGTCGTACGTCGCCGCACGAGAGGCCGATCTGGGCGCGGGCCTCGCCAGGGAGGCCGACGGGATCCCCGGCGACTGCGCCCTGTACCTGCTGCCGTCGGCGAAGCAGCTCACCGCGCCCGGCTGGACGCGGCTGCGGCGGCTCGCGGAGTCGGGCGCGACCGTCTACGCCTCGTACTACGCGGGCGAGCACGCGCACCAGCGCGGCGCGTGGTGGCCGAAGCTCGACGAGACCTTCGGTGTGCGCAAGCAGCTGCGCTACGGGCTCGCGGACCCCGTCGACGACGACGAGCTGCGCATGGTCTTCCGGCGGGACTTCGGCGGCATCGCCGCGGGCGAGGAGCTGGTCCTCCCCGTCGGCGGCACGGAGAACTCGCGCTCGTACCTGCCCGTCGAGCCCGACGGCGCCGACGTCCTCGCGACCGACGCGCACGGCCGCCCGGCGCTGCTGCGCCGCCGCACCGGCGCGGGCGCGTTCGTGCTGTGCACGTATCCCGTGGAGCACATGGCGGCCCGTACGCCGCGGGTCAACCCGGAGCCGACGTGGCGGCTGTACGCGGCGCTCGCGGCCGAGTCCGGGGCGGCACCGGAGGTGTCGGTCGCCGATCCGCGGGTGATGACGTCGCTGATGGAGCACGAGGACGGCCGCCGCTTCGTGTGGTTCGTGAGCCAGCACGACGAGCCGCTGACGGTGCGGCCGGTGCTCTCCGGCGGTGCCGCCGGGGCGGGGCTCACCGGCCCCGGCGGCGAGGAGCTGCGCGAATTCGAGCTGCCCCCCTTCCAGGTGGTCGTGGGGGAGATGGCACCGTGAGCACCGTGCCGTACCGCACGGTGTGGGCACGCTGACCGTTGTGCGCAGCACACGGCCCGAACGGGGATCCCGGACAAGGGCCGCGGTGAGGACTGCGGTCACGACCGCTTCGAGGTCCCCGCGAGGGCCGTGACGAGGAGAGGAACAGCGCCAGATGAGGATCGAGTCCGCCGAGACGGTCGTCACCAGCCCCGGCCGCAACTTCGTCACCCTGCGTCTGGTGACCGACGACGGCGTCACCGGCCTCGGCGACGCCACGCTCAACGGCCGTGAGCTGGCCGTCGCCTCGTATCTGCGCGACCATGTCGCGCCGCTGCTGACGGGCCGGGACGCCCGCAACATCGAGGACACCTGGCAGTACCTCTACCGCGGCGCCTACTGGCGGCGGGGCCCGGTCACCATGGCCGCGATCGCCGCCGTCGACACCGCCCTGTGGGACATCAAGGCGAAGGCGGCGGGCATGCCGCTGTACCAGCTGCTCGGCGGTGCCAGCCGCCGCGGCGCCCTCGCCTACGGGCACGCCTCCGGGCGCGACATCCCCGAGCTCCTCGACTCCGTACGGGCACATCTCGACGACGGCTACCGCGCGATCCGCGTCCAGACCGGCGTCCCCGGCCTCGACTCGGTCTACGGGGTGGCCGCCTCCAGCGCCGGCTCCGGCGAGCGCTACGACTACGAGCCGGCCCGCCGCACCGCCGGCGGACCGGCCCTGCCGGTGGAGGAGACCTGGGACACCCGGGCCTATCTGCGCCATGTGCCGCGGGTCTTCGAGGCCGTGAGGGAGGAGTTCGGTCCGGAGCTGCCGCTGCTGCACGACGGGCACCACAGGATGACGCCGATCCAGGCGGCGAAGCTGGGCAAGTCCCTTGAGCCGTATGACCTGTTCTGGCTGGAGGACGTCACGCCCGGCGAGGACCAGGCCGCCCTGCGGCTGATCCGTCAGCACACCACCACGCCGCTGGCCATCGGCGAGGTCTTCAACTCGGTGCACGACTACACGACTCTGCTGAGCGAGCGGCTCATCGACTACGTGCGCTCGGCCGTCACCCACACCGGCGGCGTCACGGCGATGAAGAAGCTGCTCGACTTCGCGGCCGTCTACGGCATCCGCTCCGGCCTGCACGGGCCGACCGACATCTCGCCCGTGGGGATGGCCGCCGCCCTCCATCTCGACCTGGCGGTGCACAACTTCGGCATCCAGGAGTACATGCGGCACTCCGCCGACACCCTGGAGGTCTTCCGTACGTCCTACACCTTCGAGGACGGGCTGCTGCATCCGTCCGCGACCCCGGGCCTCGGCGTCGAGCTCGATACGGACGCGGCGGCCCGCTTCCCGTACGAACCGGCCTATCTGCCCGTCAACCGCCTCGCCGACGGGACCGTCCACGACTGGTGAACCGGCCGCGGCCCGTCCCGCCTGGAAGCACGGCCGGTCCCGCCCGGAGGACCGCCGAGTGCGGCGCTCCGGGCGGCGGGACCGGCACGCACGGGCCGATCCTCAGCGCGTCTGGTACTTCGCCCCGACCCGCCACGCGGCGGTCTGCGACTTGCGGAGCGCGGTGGCCACGGACTGTTCCCCCTTGATGGCAGCGCTCAGCTCCCGCGAGACGCTGTCACCGAGGCCCGTGAACTCCGGTATCCCGACGAACTGGATGCCGAGCGTCGGCCGCCTCTGCACGCCCGGCCTGCGCGGATCGGCTTCCCTTATGGCCTTCTCCATGGCGTCGTCGAAGGCGCCGGCCGCCTTCTTGTACGCGGGCTGGTCGAACGTCGACTCCCGCTTCCCGGCGGGTACGTTGGCCCAGCCGATCTCACGTCCGACCAGCTTCTCGTACTCCTTGCTCGACGCCCACGACATGAACTTCCACGCCGAACGGGGCTGTTCCGTGGACTTCTGCATCCCCCACGCCCAGGTGTACAGCCATCCCGAGGAGCTGGTCTTCTCTATCGGCGCCGGCACGTAACCGATCTTGTCCTTCACAGGCGACCCCTCGGCCTCCAGGGACCCGGCGCCGGCGGTCGCGTCGTACCACATGGCGGACTTGCCGTTCTTCATGTTGCGCAGGCAGCCCGCGTAGCCGGACTTCTCCGGGTGGTCCTCCCCGTGGTCGCGTACGAGATCGACGTAGAACTGCGCGGCGTCGGCGAAGGCCGGGTCGGTGAGCCTGGCGTTCCAGTCCTTGTCGAACCAGGTGCCGCCGAAGGTGTTGACGACGGTGGTCAGCGTCGCGGTCATCTCGCCCCAGCCCGGCTGGCCGCGCAGGCAGATGCCGCTCATGTCCTTCTTCGGGCGGTCGGCGCGGTCGGCGAGTTCCGCTATCTGGCCCCAGGTCGGCTTCTTCGGCATCTCAAGGCCGAGCTTGTCGAACACGTCCTTGCGGTACATCAGGAACGAGGACTCGCCGTAGAACGGCTCCGCGTACATCTTCCCGTTCGCGCCGCTGAGGGAGAGCTGGATCGGCAGCAGGATGTCGCTCTGGTCGAACCCCCGGTCCTTGGTGATGAACGTGTCCAGCGGCCTGAGCCAGCCGCGGGCAGCGTAGTTCCGCGTCTCGAAGTTGCTGATGGTCGCCAGGTCGTAGCGGCCGGACTGGGTGGCGAAGTCCGAGTGGACCTCCTTGCGCACCTCGTTCTCCGGCAGCGCGGTGAAGTCGACCTTGATGCCCGTCTTCTTGGTGAAGTGCTCGGCGGTGAGCTTCTTCAGCTCCAGCATCTGAGGGTTGTCGACCATCAGGACCTTGATGGACTTCTTCTCCGGAGGGGTCTTGTCCTGCGAGGTGCAAGCCGTGAGCAGACTCGCCGTGACGGCCGCGGCCATCACGACTCTTACCGTCCTCCCTCTGCATCCGGATTCGAACCGGGACTTGAACACAGGGCTCTCCTAGTCGTGGTTCTTGCGCAGCCCTGCGTAGGGGTGTGGTCGGCACCCGTACGCAGTGTGACGCCGATCGTGCGGAGAGTTCTACATGCCCGTGATACCGGAGAAAAAGCCCGAATAGCCGTCAATCCTGCCTGCTTTTGCCCGAGTTGAGGCTGGGTTCGACTTCGCTCACCAGTGAAGAAGTCATTACGGAGCGGTAGGGCGTGCCCGTTTCCCGCTCTGGCGGCGCCCGTTCCGCTTCCGTCGGCCCAGACCAACCCGCTTCGCTACGCGGGTAGTTGGGACCCAAGCGTGATGGACATATGACGGGGGGCCTTTCACAGGCCCCCCGTCATGCCACCTCTGTTCCTTCACGGAAGCAGGGAAGTTCACCGCACCGATGTCGGATCCGGGACGCCCGCCGGGTACCGGCGCGACGGCACCGTGGCGATGCCGCGGGACGCGAACGCCCGCGGCCGGCGGGCGTGGTAGACCAGCGCGGGCGGCAGGTTCCGCCACACGGTGCGTCCCGGCACCACCTCTTCGAAGGTGGTGTGCAGCAGGTCGCGGAAGCGGAGAGCCGACGAGAGCCGCAGGGCGTGGATGTACCCGAACGTGGTGAACGCCCCGTCCGGCGCGAGCACATCGCTCACGGCCGAGAGGATCTCGCGCTGCACGTCGTCGGAGAAGGACGCCCAGGGAAGGCCGCTGACGACCACGTCCGCCTTGTCCAGGCCGCGCTCGGCGAGCAGCCCCGGCAGCTTGGAGGCGTCGGCGTTCAGCACCTCCACGCGACGGCAGCGGTCGCGCAGCTGGTCGGCCAGCCGCGGATTGGCCTCCACGGCGAGCTGGTGTCCGCGGCCGCTCAGCTGCTCCTCGATGATGCTGGTGACCACTCCGGTCCCGGGGCCGAGTTCGACCACCACCGGGTCGCCGAGCTCCGGCACCGGGGCGGTGACTGCTTCGGCCAATCTGGGGGAGCTGGGGGCCACCGCGCCGATTTCGGCCGGTGATCGCAGGAACTCGCGCAGCATCGTGCCGGTCTCGCTCGTCAACGCTCTTGCCTCTCGGGGACGTCAAGGGCTCGAGACCGGCCAGGAGCGCAGCGCCTCTGATGGCTGACTTGAGGGGCTGCGGCGGGGACGGCGCGACCTCGCGAGGACCACCGTACCCATGGATCCGGGGATCACGGGCACACCCGTGGGGCTAATGGCCGGTAACCCGCTGACCTGTGAATTCGCGTGCCGTGCAAGGCACTGGCGTATGTGGAGCATCTCCCCGAAACCTCCCGGCTGCCCGCCGATGCCGCAGGTGCGAGCGCAACGGGACGGAAGCGGGCGAAGCCGACCAGTCGGGGTGTGATTCCAGCCACGATCGCGAACGCGGGCCCGGCGTATCGGAAAAATTTCGCGGCAAGAAAACTTGCGCGCTCCGAAAAAAGTGGCCATGCTGTTTCCCATGACGACCCAGGACGACGCCCGCACGGGATTGCGGGAACGCAAGAAGCAGGAGACCCGCATCGCGCTGAGCTGGGCCGCCATCCGCCTCGCGGTCGAGCGCGGGTTCGCCAACGTACGGGTGGAGGACATCGCCGCCGAAGTCGGCGTCACAGCGCGTACGTTCAACAACTACTTCTCCGGCAAGGCCGAGGCCGTCGCCACCCGGCAGCTCGACCGTGCCCGGCGGATCGCGGGGGAGCTGCGCGACCGGCCGGCGTCGGAGCCGCTGTGGGAGGCGATCGAGCAGGCGGTCCTGGCGCAGTTGAGCCTGGGCCAGGGCGGCAACGGGCGGGGCGCCCCCGACGAGCACTGGGTCGCCGGGATCCGCCTGATGCTCACCGAGCCCGCCGTGCGGGGCGAGCTGGCCCGGATCGGGGTCGCCGAGGAGGCCGAGCTGGCCGCCGCGATCGCGGACCGTACGGGCACCGACCTCGACCGCGACATGTATCCGCATCTGGTGGCCGCCGCCGTCAGCGGGGCGTTTCGTTGCGCCACGCTGCACTGGGTGCACACCGATGCGCCGGGTCCGGTCGCGCCGAAGCTCCAGGACGCGATCCGTCAACTCGCGGCGGGGCTGCCCGTCCCGTAGCCCGCCCGCGAACCGCACCCTCCCCCGAACGCACCTCGCACCTCGCACCTTCGCAGACACCGGCGCCGATGCCGGCTTGGCCGGCGCCGCGAACACCCATGTCCCCAGGAGGACTTCATGCGCCGCATCCTGCCCGCGATCGGGCTGTTCTTACTGTCGCCGCTGGTGGCGGAGTACCTGCTCGGCGACCTTCCCGTCACCGCGCTGTTCGCGCTCGTCGTGCTCGCCCCGATGTACGGCGGCGCAGCGCTGCTGATCCGCGAGGTCTGCCGCCGCTTCGGGTGGGGCTGGCCGAGCATGCTCATCCTGGCGCTGGCGTACAGCATCCTGGAGGAGACGATCGTCACCCAGTCGCTGTTCGACCCCGACTGGGGCGGCAGGCATCTCCATCTGCTCGACCGGGGCTACGTACCGGCGCTCGGCATCGCATTGCCGTACACGCTGTTCGTCCTCTCCCTGCACGTCGTGTGGAGCATCTCGGTGCCGATCGTGCTGGTGGAGTCGATCGTCCACGAGCGCCGCGGCACTCCGTGGCTCGGGCGGATCGGCCTCGCGGTCGTCGCGGTCGTCTGCGCGGCCGGAGTGTCCGTGAACTTCTTCCAGTCGCGCCCACAGGGCGGGTTCACCGCCTCGACCGCCCAACTGACGGTGAGCGCACTGGTGTTGGTCGCGCTGACCGGGCTGGCGGTCTTCCTGGGGCGTCGGGCCGGCCGGAGGCGGGCGGACGGCGAGCCGTCGCGGTCGGTCGCCGGTCGGTCGGCCGCGGGGTCGTCGGCCGCCGGGCGGGTGCCGGCTCCGCTGCTGCTGGGCACGGAGTCGCTGATCCTCACCTCCGCTTTCGTCATCGCGTGGTACGGGGGCCGGCCCTCGATCCAGCCGTGGGTGTTCGCCGGTGCCGTACTCGTCGCCTGGCTCGCCGCCGTACTGCTGGTCGCCCGCTGGTCGGCCCGTACGGGCTGGACGCGGGGACACCAACTCGCCCTCGCCGGCGGCGCACTGCTGACCTACGCCTGGCACGGGTTCCAGACCAGGCCGTTCGTGCCCGCGACGCACGCGGTCCAGCTGCTGAGCCACATCGTGCTGGCGCTCGGTGCGTTGCTCGTGCTCGCGGTGGCGGCCGTACGGCTGCGTGCCGGCGAATCGCACCCGCCTCGGCCCACTGAATCCAGGGAATCCACGGAATCCGCGCCGACGTCGGCGACCGCGCACCCGGCCCGCTGACCCGCCTCACCGATCCGTCGCCTCACCGATCCGTCGGCCCCTGGCCTCGCAGGACCCCGGCGGCCCTGCCGCCGCCCGCGCGCGGGATGCTCAGCAACCACGCGAGCGGGCAAGGTGATCCGCCACCGTCCGGGACGGGTGGACGGAGAGCTGCACGCCGTCGGCGAGCCGGTAGGGCCGGGTGGCCACGACGGCGCCGAGCAGGCGGCGGAGCCGGCTGACCTCCGCCCGCACGGTGACGAGGTGGTCGGGGTCGCCGAACAGGGCCCGGCTCAGCGCGGCCGCGGTCAGTCCGTCCGGTCCGGCCGCGTGCAGCAGAAGCAGGATCTCGGCGTGGCGCCGGGTGATGCTCCGGCGCCAGCCGGCGTCGCCTGAACTCGCCCGCAGCACCGGCGTCCTGGACAGATCGAGGCCGAGCAGCACGGTACGGGCGCGGCCCAGCGGGCGTACGAGCCAGCCGTGTGCCAGCTTCTCCGGCAGCCAAGTGCCCAGGCCGGGCACGGCGATCGCCTGCCCGGCCCGCGGCGCGGCGATCCGGTCGCCCACGGCAACGCCCGTGCGGTGCGCGACCCAGCCGTCGTCGTCCACCACCATGGACGGTTCCGTGCTCCCGGCCAGCAGCGGTTCGGCGAGCTGCCTCAGCGCGTCCAGCCGTTTCTGGTGCGACAGCCACAACTCCGCCTGGGCCAGCCGCGTCGCCGTCTCGACCAGCACACCGACCGCGGGGTGCAGGGCCAGCGCGGGACCGCTGACGTCGATGACTCCGAGCACGTCACCGGTGCGCGGGTCGTGGATCGGTGAGGCGCTGCAATACCAGGCGTGCTGGCCCTGTTCGAAGTGCTCGCCGGCGAGGAGTTCGACGGGTGCGGCCTCGGCGAGCGCGGTTCCGATCGCGTTCGTGCCGACCTTGGCCTCGGTCCAGTCCGCGCCCTCGGTGAACTCGAGCTCGTCGGCCCGGCGGCGGACGGCGGAAGTGCCCGCCCGCCACAGGACGGCGCCGTCGGCGTCGGTCACGACGAGCATCATGGTCGCCGCGTCCGAGGAGGCGTTGAACATCTTGGCGATGCGGTCGACGACGTCGCGCAGCGGCGAGTCGTGACGCCGGCGTGCGACCTCGTCCTCCGAGAAGAAGTCGCGCTTGTTCACGCGGTCCGCGGTCAGGCCGAGTTGCAGCATCCGCGACCAGGAGTGGGAGACGACGTCGCGCGGACGCACCGGCGGGGGCGTGCCGGACATGACCGCCTCATGCATCCGGACCAGGTCCCTGGCATGGGTCGGGAGGTTCCGGCCCTGTGGGACGGCACCGCGCACGCGCACCACCACCTCCGGGCTACCGCACCATCGCGTCAGCCGCTTCAGGATAGGAGCGGGCCGGGCCAATAACCACGGCCGTGCGCGCGTGCAATTCGATGCAACCCTTGTCGACGGATCCCCGGTCGGCGTGTGATCGGCACTACGGCATGAGCGCCGATCGGAGGGAGTCGCGATGACACAGACGATGGACGCGGCGCAGCAGGAGCGTTCCCCTCAGACGCGTGCGGACGACTGGCTCGCCCGGTTCGAGTCCGCACTCGTGGCCCGCGATGTGGAGGCCGCAGCCTCGCTGTTCGCCGTCGACAGCTACTGGCGGGACCTGGTGGCCTTCACCTGGAACATCAAGACCGTGGAGGGGCGGGCCGGAGTCGCGGACCTGCTCACGGCATGCCTCGGCAACACCGATCCGTCCGGTTTCCGTACCACCGAGACGCCGGCGGAGGCGGACGGCGTCGTCGAGGCGTGGATCGAGTTCGAGACCGCGGCCGGTCGGGCGACGGGCCATCTGCGGCTCAAGGACGAGGGCGCGTGGACGCTGCTGACCAGCCTTCGCGAGCTGAAGGACTTCCCCGAGCCACGCGGCGACCTGCGGCCCACGGGCACGCGGCACGGAGCGGTCGAGAACCGCCTGTCCTGGTCCGAGGAGCGTGAACTGGAGCAGGAGGAACTGGGTTACGGCCGGCAGCCGTTCACGGTCGTCATCGGCGGTGGCCAGGGCGGGATCGCACTCGGCGCCCGGTTGCGTCAGCTGGGCGTGCCGGCCCTGGTCGTGGAGCGCAACGACCGGCCGGGCGACTCCTGGCGGAAGCGCTACAAGAGCCTGTGCCTGCACGACCCCGTCTGGTACGACCACCTTCCCTACCTGCCCTTCCCGGACAACTGGCCGGTGTTCGCGCCGAAGGACAAGATCGCGGACTGGCTCGAGATGTACACCCGGGTCATGGACGTGCCGTACTGGACGCGTTCGGAGGTCACTTCGGCCGCGTACGACGAGACGACCGGGACCTGGACGGTCGTGGTCGACAGGGACGGCGAGGAAGTCGTGCTCACGCCCCGCCACCTCGTGTTCGCCACCGGCATGTCCGGCAAGCCCAACGTGCCCTCGTTTCCCGGCGCGGACGAGTTCGAGGGGGACCAGCACCACTCGTCGCAGCACCCGGGCCCGGACCGGTACGCCGGTAAGAAGGCGGTCGTGATCGGCTCCAACAACTCCGCGCACGACATCTGCGCGGCGCTGTGGGAACACGGTGCCGACGTGACGATGGTCCAGCGTTCCTCGACGCACATCGTGAAGTCGGACTCGCTGATGGACCTGGGCCTCGGGGATCTCTATTCCGAACGCGCCGTACGCGCGGGCATGACCACCGACAAGGCCGACATGGTCTTCGCGTCGCTGCCCTACCGGATCATGCACGAGTTCCAGACACCGATCTACGACAGGATCCGCGAGCGCGACGCCGACTTCTACGAGCGCCTCGCCGAGGCCGGCTTCGAGCACGACTGGGGCGACGACGGGTCGGGCCTGTTCATGAAGTACCTGCGCCGCGGCTCGGGTTACTACATCGACGTTGGCGCGGCCGAGCTCGTGGCCGACGGCAGCATCAAGCTCGCCCACGGACAGGTCGACCGCCTGACCCGGACCGGTGTCGTGCTCGCCGACGGCACCGAACTGGACGCCGACCTCGTCGTGTACGCCACCGGGTACGGCTCCATGAACGGCTGGGTCGCCGACCTGTGCGGCCAGGAGATGGCGGACCGGGTCGGCAAGTGCTGGGGACTCGGCTCCGACACCACCAAGGACCCCGGCCCTTGGGAAGGCGAGCAGCGCAACATGTGGAAGCCCACCCAGCAGCCGGGCCTGTGGTTCCACGGCGGCAACCTGCACCAGTCCCGGCACTATTCGCTGTATCTCGCCCTACAGCTCAAGGCGCGCTACGAAGGCGTCCCCACCCCGGTCCACGGCCTCCAGGAGGTCCATCACCTCGCCTGAGCCGGACGGCCGGGCCCGGGCCGGACCGGCGCGGGCCCGGCCGACCTGGCAGGAGGCGGCCGGCTCAGCACTCGATGACGTTGACCGCGAGGCCGCCGCGGGCCGTCTCCTTGTACTTGACCTTCATGTCGGCCCCGGTGTCCTTCATCGTCTTGATCGCCTTGTCCAGGGACACGTGATGCCGGCCGTCGCCGCGCAGCGCCATGCGGGCGGCGGTCACGGCCTTCACGGCCGCCATGCCGTTGCGCTCGATGCACGGGATCTGCACCAGCCCGCCGATCGGATCGCAGGTCAGTCCGAGGTTGTGCTCGATGCCGATCTCCGCGGCGTTCTCCACCTTCTCCGGGCCGCCGCCCAGCACCTCGGCGAGGCCGCCCGCCGCCATCGAGCAGGCCGAGCCGACCTCGCCCTGGCAGCCCACCTCGGCGCCGGAGATCGAGGCGTTCTCCTTGAAGAGCAGTCCGACGGCCCCGGCGGCCAGCAGGAAACGCACGATGCCGTCCTCGTCGGCACCGGGCACGAACTCGGTGTAGTAGTGCAGCACCGCCGGGATGATGCCCGCCGCTCCGTTGGTCGGCGCGGTGACGACGCGCCCGCCCGCCGCGTTCTCCTCGTTCACCGCCATCGCGTAGAGCGTCAGCCACTCCGTGGCGTGAGCCGCGCGGTCGCCCTCGGACCTCAGCTGGCGTGCGGCGGTAGCCGCCCTGCGGCGCACCTTCAGGCCGCCCGGCAGGATGCCCTCACGGCTCAGCCCGCGCGCGACGCACGCCCGCATGACCTCCCAGATCTCCAGCAGCCCGGCGCGGATCTCCTCCTCGGAGCGCCACGCCTTCTCGTTCCGGAGCATCAGCTCGGAGACGGACAGCCCGGTCTCCCGGGTGAGCCGCAGCAGTTCGTCACCGGTGCGGAAGGAGTGCCGCAGCACGGTGTCGTCGGGCTTGATGCGGGCGCCGGCCTCGTCCCCCTCGCCGAGCACGGTCTCGTCGACGACGAAGCCGCCGCCCACCGAGTAGTACGTCTTCTCCAGCAGCGCGGCGCCGGAGGCGTCGCGGGCGAGGAGCGTCATGCCGTTCGCGTGGTACGGCAGCGAGCGGCGCCGGTGCAGGATCAGCTGGGACGCCTCGTCGAAGCCGATCTCATGGGCGTCCCCTATGTCCGCGGCCAGCAGCCGCAGCCGCTTCGAGGAACGGATCCGCTCCACCCTGTCGTCGGCGCCCTCGACGTCGACGGTGCGCGGCGACTCGCCCTCCAGCCCCAGCATCACGGCCTTCGCGGTGCCGTGCCCGTGGCCGGTCGCGCCGAGCGAGCCGTACAGCTCGGCACGTACGGACGCGGTGTGGGCCAGCACGCCCTCGTTCTTCAGGCGGCGGGCGAACATGCGGGCTGCGCGCATCGGGCCGACCGTGTGGGAGCTGGACGGGCCGATGCCGATGGAGAAGAGGTCGAAGACGGAGACCGCCATGGCAGGCGCCTCCTTTCCGTGCGGGGCCGTGCCGCCGCGGCGCGGAGCGTCCGCGCCGCGGCGGCAGGGGGCGTGCTACTCGCCCAGGCCGGGGTAGAGGGGGTGCTTCTCGGTGAGCGCGGTGACGCGGGCGCTCAGCGACTTCGCCTTGTCCTCGTCGAAACCGGGGAGCAGCGCCTCGGCGATGACGTCGGCGACCTCGCGGAAATCCTCCTCCTGGAAGCCGCGGGTGGCCAGCGCAGGAGTGCCGATGCGCAGCCCGGAGGTGACCATGGGCGGGCGCGGGTCGTTCGGGACGGCATTCCGGTTGACCGTGATGCCGATCTCGTGGAGGCGGTCCTCGGCCTGCTGGCCGTCCAGGTCGCTGTCGCGCAGGTCGACGAGGATCAGATGGACGTCCGTGCCGCCGGAGAGCACGGAGACGCCCGCGTCCACCGTGTCCTGCTTCAGCAGCCGCTCGGCCAGCAGCCGGGCGCCGTCCACGGTGCGCTGCTGGCGCTCCTTGAACTCCTCCGACGCCGCGATCTTGAACGAGACCGCCTTCGCCGCGATGACGTGCTCCAGCGGGCCGCCCTGCTGGCCGGGGAAGACCGCGGAGTTGATCTTCTTGGCGTGCTCCTTCCTGGAGAGGATCACGCCGCCGCGCGGCCCGCCGAGGGTCTTGTGCGTCGTGGTGGTGACCACGTCGGCGTACGGCACGGGGGACGGGTGCAGTCCGGCCGCGACCAGGCCCGCGAAGTGCGCCATGTCGACCATGAGCAGGGCGCCGACCTCGTCCGCGATGCGGCGGAAGGCGGCGAAGTCGAGCTGCCGGGGGTACGCGGACCAGCCGGCGATGATCATCTGCGGACGGTGCTCGCGTGCGAGCCGCTCGACCTCGTCCATGTCGACCCGGCTGGTCTCCTCGTCCACGCGGTAGGCGACGACGTTGTAGAGCTTGCCGGAGAAGTTGATCTTCATGCCGTGCGTGAGGTGACCGCCGTGGGCCAGGTCCAGGCCCATGATCGTGTCGCCGGGCTTGAGCAGGGCGAACATGGCCGCGGCGTTGGCGGAGGCGCCGGAGTGCGGCTGCACGTTCGCGGCGTCCGCGCCGAAGAGGGCCTTGATGCGCTCGCGGGCGATGTCCTCGATGACGTCTACGTGTTCGCAGCCGCCGTAGTAGCGGCGCCCCGGGTAGCCCTCGGCGTACTTGTTGGTGAGGACGGAGCCCTGGGCCTCCAGGGACGCCACGGGGGCGAAGTTCTCCGACGCGATCATTTCGAGGGTGGACTGCTGGCGGTGGAGTTCGGCGTCGACGGCGGCGGCGACGTCCGGGTCGACCTCGTGGAGAGAGCTGTTCAGAAGCGACATGGAACCATCCCTGGTGGCAGGCCGGTCGGGCACATTGGCGGACATACGGGCGGGCGTGCGTCCGAGCGCGTAAGCGAGCGGTCGCGGGTCGTCGGGCGTACGGCGTGCGGCGTGCGGATCCTGAGCGGCCGGGCGTCAGCTCCCCGCGGTGAACGAGGCGTACTCGTCGGCGGACAGCAGGCCGTCCGGCTCGTCCGAGACGCGCACCTTGAACAGCCAGCCGCCCTCGAACGGGGCGGAGTTGACCAGCGCCGGATCGTCCACGACGTCCTGGTTGATCTCCGTGATCTCGCCGGAGACCGGCGCGTACAGATCGCTGACCGACTTGGTCGACTCCAGTTCGCCGCAGGGCTCGCCCGCGGTGACCGTGTCCCCGGTCTCGGGGAGCTGTACGAAGACGACGTCGCCGAGGGCGTCGGCGGCGTGGGCCGTGATCCCGACCGTCGAGACGCCGTCCTCGGCGTCCGACAGCCACTCGTGCTCCTTGCTGTAGCGCAGCTGCTGGGGGTTGCTCATGGTGAGGATTCTCCTGGATGAGAGGGGGACGGAGGGAACCGGTCTTGGTCAGTGGGACGGATGACACGTCGGGGGACGCGGACCCCGGGGCGGCAGGCGCCTCGCACGGGCCGCCTCACCGGCCGCGTCACGGGCACGTCACCGGGCCCGCACCGGCGGCGGCGCGCGGGCGGTCCGGCTGCCGCCCGTACGGCGAACTCAGCGCTGCCGCTTGTAGAAGGGAAGGGCCACGACCTCGTACGGCTCGTGCTTCCCGCGGATGTTCACGGCGACGCCCTCGGTGCCGGGCCCCGCGAACTCGGGCTCCACGTACGCGATGGCGACCGGCCTGCCGAGCGTCGGCGACGGCGCGCCCGACGTCACCTCGCCGATCACCGAACCGTCCGCCGCCGAGACCACCGCGTATCCCGCGCGCGGCACGCGGCGGCCCTCCGCGATCAGGCCGACCAGCTTGCGCGGCGGCGCCGTCTCCGCCCGTGCCGCAGCCGCCTCCAGCGGCTCACGCCCGACGAACGCGCCGTCGTTGGCGGTCTTCCCGAACTTCACGATGCGGCCCATGCCGGCGTCGAACGGCGTTGTACGCGTGGTCAGTTCGTGCCCGTACAGCGGCATGCCCGCCTCGAGGCGCAGGGTGTCGCGGCAGCTCAGCCCGCACGGCACGAGACCCGCGGGCGTGCCCGCCTCGGTGAGCGCCTCCCATACGGCGACCGCGTCGGCAGGGGAGACGAACAGCTCGAAGCCGTCCTCGCCGGTGTATCCCGTACGGGCGATGAGGGCGTCGCGCCCGGCGACGGTGCCCGGCAGCCCGGCGTAGTACTTCAGCCCGTCCAGGTCGGCGTCCGTGAGGCCCTTCAGGATGCCGCCGGCCTCGGGGCCCTGCACGGCGATCAGCGCGTAGGCGTCCCGGTCGTCGCGCACCTCGGCGGCGCCGAAGCCGGCGCCGCGCTCGCGGAGGGCGTCGAGCACGGTCTGCGCGTTCGCGGCGTTGGCGACGACCATGTACGTCTCCTCGCCGGTGCGGTAGACGATCAGGTCGTCGAGGATGCCGCCCGAGGCGTCGCAGATCATGGTGTAGCGGGCGCGCCCCGCGGACAGCCGCGAGAGCTCGCCCACGAGCGCGTAGTCCAGCAGCTCGCCCGCCTGTGGCCCGGTGACCGTGATCTCGCCCATGTGGGAGAGGTCGAAGAGGCCCGCACGCGTCCGTACGGCGATGTGCTCGTCCCGCTCGCTGGCGTAGCGCAGCGGCATGTCCCAGCCGGCGAAGTCCGTCATCGTCGCGCCGAGCGCGCGGTGTACGGCGTCCAGCGCGGTGGTGCGCGGGCCGTCGGCGGCGCCGCTGTGGATGTCGCTCATGTCAGGCTCCCGTGACTCGGTGACGCGGATGTCCTCCCCATCTGTCATCGGAACCTGAGAGGTTCGCCACGAGCCCCCTCGCAGAGGCTGCGGCTTGCACCGTGGGTGGAGCCGCCCCGTGGCGGCCCGCTTTTCAGATCTGCCTCGTCCTGCGCGGTATCGGTGCCTGAGAGATTCAAGGGAGGACTTGCTCCTTCGGCGCCCCGGCATGCCGCGCGCTGCGCGCGCCCGGGGACTCTCCCGCGTGGATTCAAACGGCCGGTATCCAGTTGACTGGCCCGCTCATCATGGCATGGCGGGACAGGGGCGTCGACGGTGCGTTTCCCGCCCGTGCGACGGCCGTACGACGTCCCCTGCGACCGCCCGTACGACTGCCCGTACGACTGCCCGTACGACTGCACTCAACCCGGGAGAGCCCTCCGGGGAGCGATGCCGCCTTGCTGCGCATTACCTTTCCTTGACACTCTCGGGGGCGAGCCGCCGGGACGGCGGCAGGATCCGGGGAGGGCGATCAGGTGGGCAGCCTGCGCAGTGCGTACGCGACCGTGACGGGCTGGGGGGCTCCGGTCTCCGGCCAGCGCAGAGACGCGGCCGGCGCCACTGCGGACGCGGGCGCGGACACGGCTGCGGACGCCACTGCGGACACGGACACGCTGACGGACGGCGTCACGGGGGCCGTCACTGAGGCCGCGGCACCGTCCGCCGCGCCCGGCCGGAAGACCGGGCACGTCGCCGTACCGCCCGCCGCGTCGACGCCCGCCGCGTCAACGTCCGCTCATGTGCCCGCGATTGGCGCCGTGCCCGCCGCCGTGCCCGCGCCGGACGGCGGCTCCGCGCCGTGGCAGGACCTGCGCGGCACCTCCGCCCGGCGCACCCTGCGCTTCCCCACCGGTGACCGGGTCGTCGTCTCCGGCCTCCCGGGCAGCGGCAAGTCGACGCTGATCCGCCGCGTGCTCGCGCTGGAGGACGCGGTGCGCCGCATCGACTCGCAGGACGTGCGGGAGGGGTGGGCCGCCGCGCTGCCCCGCCGCCTCCCGTACGCCGTCTACCGGCCCCTCGTGCGCATCGCGCACTACGCGGGGCTGCGGCGCGCCCTCGCCTCCGGTGCGAGCGTCGTCGTACACGACTGCGGCAGCCAGGCGTGGGTGCGCAACTGGCTCGCCCGCGACGCGCGCGTACGCGGACGCGGCCTCCATCTGGTCCTGCTCGACGTGCCGCCCGCGACGGCGCTGCGCAGCCAGGCCGAGCGCGGGCGCACGGTCTCCGGCTACGCCTTCGCGCGTCACCGCCGAGCCGTGCGCCGGCTCATCGCCGACGCCGAGGCCGGGCGGCTGCCTCCCGGGATCGAGTCGGTGGTGCTCCTCGACCGCGGCGCCGCCGGGGCGCTCGCCGGGATGGCCTTCGAGTAGCGGTCCCGGGCCCGGCATTCCCGGATGCGATGCGACCTCGCGGGTCGCGGGTCGCGGGTCGCGGGTGGTGGGGCGCGCGGCCGTGGGTCGCGGGAGCCGGTCGTCGCCCGGCCGCGGGCCCGTCCGTTCCCCTTCGTCCCCGTCCGTTCCGATCGTTCCGGACGTGCCGGCGTGAGGCCCCGCCGCAGCGGCAGGACCGCCCGCGACCCCCTGTGACCACCGCACTAGGGTTGGCCCATGACCATTCCTCAGCAGTACGGACCGGGCCACGGCGGAGGCTGGCCCGGCAACGAGCTGGAGGAGGCCCTCGCCGCCTCCCTCGAAGTGCCCGGCGCGGGCGCCCGGCTGCTGGAGGTGCTGGGGCGCAGCAGTCTCTGGGTCCCGCTGCCCGAGGGCGGTGGCCCGCAGAGCCCCGACCTCGACCTGCCGACCGTCGAGTTGAACGGCGGTGTGTACGTGCCGGTCTTCAGCTCCGAGCAGCAGTTCCTGCACGTCGTCGGCGCCCATATGTCGTTCACGGTCGCGCCCGCGCGGGAGTTCGCCCGCGGACTGCCGCCGCAGGTCGGCATCGCCGTCAACCCGGAGGGCACCGTGGGCATGCCGCTTCCGCCCGAGGCGGTCGCCGAGCTGTGCGCCAACACCCCCGGCGAGCAGGCGGCTTGGGGAGTGGCGCGGGGCGCGCGGGTGCGGCTCTTCGAGCCGAACTGGCAGGAGGAGCCGGTCGACTTCCTCGCCGCGGCGGCCGGTGAGTTCTCCGCGCTGCCGTGGCTGCGTACGGCACGCCGCGCGCTCGCCAGCTCCGAGGGCGACGCTCCCGCGCTCTTCGTCGGCATCGAGCTGGACCGGCTCGACCCGGAGATCCGGCAGGCGGTCCACGACGCGCTCGCCCGCGCCCTGGGTCTCGTACCCGTGGAGTGGCTGGTGCAGCTGGTGATGATGGACGCCGCTCAGGATCCGGTCGTCGACTGGATGCGCCACTGCGTGCGGCCCTTCTATACGCGGGACTGACGGGCTCCATACGCGGGACTGACGGCTCTGTACGCGGGACTCGCTGACGGCGCCGGGGGCCGCCGGGCGCCCGCGACGGGCCGCACCCGGAAGCGCCGGACGGCACCCGCGGCCGGCCGCCGTCCGCGACCGGGGCCGGGCGCCGCCCCGCGCCGCTCCGCCCCAGGACGTAGCGCTTCAGCAGGACGCACCGTGTCGGTGCCTGCTCGTAAGCTGGTTGGATGACGGGGACGACGGGGAGGGCCGCGTTCGCCGGCCCTGTAAGGATCATGGTGGGATACCGCTCCCTCACCGGCCTCGCGGCCGGGGGGTACGCTCCCTGGCTGCTCCTCCTGGCTTCGCCGGGTGGCGCCCCCACGGGGGGCCGGCACCCGGGGCGGAGGCCCTGGGGGAGGCCGGCGAGGTGCGGGAGCGTTTACGCAGGAAGGGCGGCCAGGTGAGCGCGGGTGCAGGCGTCGAGCAGCTGCTGGGGCAGGTGTCCCCGGCGAGGTACGACACCTATGAGGCGCTGCTCGATGCGCTCACCGACGGCGAGGTGTGGATGCTGTTGTGGAACGGCCGCCCGGGAGCGCCCGACGCGCAGTATGGGAACATGGAGGTCGACGGGTACGGCTATGCGCCCTGCGTGACCTCCGCCCAGGAGCTCGCCGCCTCCGGCTGGGACCGTTCGCACGAGATCGTCACGGGCCGCGAGATCGCGTCCGCGCTCTTCCCGGAGCGCTGGGGGATCTGGCTCAATCCGCACGCGCCGGGCGGCGGCGTCGGCATTCCGTGGCTCGATCTGCGGCGCATCGCCCTGGGCCTGGGCCAGTTGCCCGCCGGACCGCTGCGCATCAGCGAACCGAGCCTGGACGTCGCGCAGTTCTACGCACAGCTGAGCCAGAACGCCCACCGCACCCCGGCCGTGCGCTCGTTGCGCCGCGCCTGGGTGCAGCCCGCGCTGGGCGCCGGCTATCTCGCGATCGGCCTTGATCTGTACGACACGGGGCAGCAGGCGGTCGAGTCGGCGCAGCAGATGATGCGTCAGTCCGTGGCCGCGGTGCCGGACGGGCTGCCGGTCTCCAGCGTCGCCATGTCCGACGACTACGACCCGGTGGCGATGTGGCTGCGGCGCAACTCGCGGCCGTTCTTCGACCGTGACGTGACGACGGCACCGGCCGCGCCGCAGCACGGCTACGGCTATCCGCGTTCCTGACGTACGGGGCGACTCGTATCCGCGTGCACGTACACGTACGCGTCCGGTCGTATCCGCGTACATGCACGCGTCCGTCCACGTCCGGTCCGTCCGTGTACGAACCCGCGTGTGCGGTCCACGTCCGATGCGTGTCCGGTACGCATCGGATCCGCATCCGATACGCATCAGAATCCGCGTCGGATCCGCGTCCGAACCCCGCCCCGATTCCGTCGGATTGCCGGTCGGTTTCCGCCCGGTTTCCCGCTCGGCTCATGACTGCCGCACGCATCCGCGGGGCGGCCGCGCGCATTTCCGCCCGTCCGGCCGGTCGGCTCCCAACGGGCTCCGGGCCGGGGGAGGGTGGCGGAAGGAACCGCAGGTGGGCGGTCGTCCACGCGCATTGATGCCGATCCGATAGTCGCCGGTTCCCGTTCGTATAACGGAATCTGACGTGTCACATCACAGTTAGGCATCCTTTCCAGATGGGGACTGGCGGGTGATCGCGGGGCCGATGAAGACTCCCGACCGTCGAGTGCACTCGGCCCTGTGAACGCATTACCTGCGAACTGGCCGCTACAGCGGCGGACGTGGCTGGTCACCCCCCGGCCGAGAGAGGGTTCCCCCACGATGACGGCACCACTGCACGACACGACCGCGGAGACCGCGCCTGTCGATCCTGCTCTCGGTGACGGCAAGGACAGCAAGTCCATCGAGGGGCGCTCTCTCGGACGCATCGCGTGGAACCGCCTCAAGCGCGACAAGGTGGCCCTCGCCGGCGGCGCGGTCGTACTCGTGCTGATCGTGGTCGCGGTGTGCGCGCCGCTCATCGTCAGCCTGCTGGGACATCCGCCGGACCAGCACAACGAGGACGCGATCGATCCCCTCTTCCAGGTGCCGAAGGGCGCGCTCGGCGGCATCGGCCCCGACCATCTCCTCGGCGTCGAACCGGGCAACGGACGCGACGTCTTCAGCCGCATCGTCTACGGCGCGCGCGTCTCGCTGCTCGTCGGCTTCCTCTCCGCGGTGGTCGCCGTGGTGGTCGGCACCGTACTGGGCGCTCTCGCGGGCTACTTCGGCGGCTGGCTGGACGCGGTGATCAGCCGCGTGATGGACATGCTGCTGGCCTTCCCGCAACTGCTGTTCATCATCTCGCTGATCTCCGTCGTGCCGAACTCGATGTTCGGGCTCACGGGTACGGGCGTGCGCCTGACCGTGATGATCCTGGTGATCGGCTTCTTCGGCTGGCCGTACATCGGCCGCATCGTCCGCGGGCAGACGCTCTCGCTGCGCGAGCGGGAGTACGTCGAGGCGGCGCGCAGTCTCGGTGCGGGGCGGCGCTACATCCTCTTCAAGGAGCTGCTGCCCAACCTCATCGCGCCCATCACCGTCTACACGACGCTGATGATCCCCACCAACATCCTCACCGAGGCGGCGCTCAGCTTCCTCGGCGTGGGAGTCAAGCCGCCGACGGCGTCCTGGGGGCAGATGCTCTCGCAGGCCGTCCACTACTACGAGGCGGACCCGATGTACATGGTGGTGCCGGGTGTGGCCATCTTCATCACCGTTCTCTCCTTCAACCTCTTCGGCGACGGAGTGCGCGACGCGCTCGACCCCAAGGGTTCCCGATGACGCCGACGACCCCCCACACCACCCATCGCCAGGTCCGTCCTGGTTCTGGACCCCGGCCCGGCGAAGCCGTCCGGGCCGTGACTCACAACGGAGGATGCGAATCGTGACAACCCAACGCTCATCGAGGCGCAGGATCGCCGCATCGGCCGTCGCGGTCGCGGCCCTCCTGTCCACCGCCGCCTGTGGCGGCGGCAGCGACGACGACGCAGACGGCAAGGCGCCCGGATTCAACGCGGCCAAGGGCAAGTTGGCCAACGCGTCGGACAAGAAGGGCGGGACGCTGAAGTTCATCGGCACCCAGGACGCCGACTCCTGGGACACCACGCGCGGCTACTACGGCTTCGCCTGGGACTTCATGCGCTACTACAGCCGCACGCTGATGACCAGCAAGCCCGTCGCCGGCAAGGAGAGCGCGGACCTCGTCCCCGACCTCGCCAAGTCCAAGGCGAAGATCTCGGACGACGGCAAGACCTACTCCTACGAGCTGCGTGACGGCATCACCTGGGAGGACGGCAAGCCCGTCACCTCCAAGGACATCAAGTACGGCATCGAGCGTCAGTGGGCGCAGGACGTGCTGTCCGGCGGTCCCGTCTACCTCAAGGACGTGCTCGACCCCGACGACAAGTACAAGGGCCCCTACAAGGACAAGGCCAAGGACAAGCTCGGCCTGGACGCGATCGAGACGCCCAGCGACAACAAGATCGTCTTCCATCTGCCCAAGCGGAACGGCGACTTCGAGCAGATGCTCGCGATGCCGGCGGCGGCCCCGGTGCGGCAGGACAAGGACACCAAGTCCAAGTACGGCCTGAAGCCCTTCTCCAACGGCCCGTACAAGTTCCAGTCGTACACGCCGAACAAGAAGCTCACGCTCGTCCGCAACCCGGAGTGGAAGAAGTCCTCGGACGACGTCCGCAAGGCACTGCCGGACAAGATCACGCTGACGCTGCTGACCAACTCCGACGAGATGGACAAGCGCCTCATCGCCGGCGACTACGACCTGGACATCAACGCCACCGGCATGGAGGCGGCGGGCCGGCAGAAGGCCCTCAAGGAGAACAAGGACAACATCGACAACCCGAGCACGGGTTACATCCGTTACGCGGTCTTCCCGCAGACGGTGAAGCCCTTCGACAACATCCACTGCCGCAAGGCGATGATCTACGGCTCGGACCACAAGTCGATCCAGAACGCCCGCGGCGGCCCGCTCGCCGGCGGCGACATCGGCACCAACATGCTGCCGGCCCTCGTCCCGGGCTCGGACCTGAAGTTCGACCCGTACGGCATCGCCAAGAACGACGGCGCCGCCGACGAGAAGATGGCCAAGGCCGAGCTGAAGAAGTGCGGCAAGCCGAACGGCTTCAAGACGACCATCGCGGTCCGCAACAACAAGCAGGTCGAGATCGCCTCGGCGGAGGCCATGCAGGCGTCGCTGAAGAAGATCGGCATCGACGCCGAGGTCGACGAGTACGACGGCGCGCAGACCACCGGGATCATCGGCAACCCGGACTACGTCAAGAAGCACGACTACGGGATCATCATCATGGGCTGGGGCCCGGACTTCCCGTCCGGCCAGGGCTACGGAATGCCGCTGTGGCACAGCAAGTACATCCTGCCCAACGGCAACAACAACTACGCCATGATCGACGACCCGAAGATCGACAAGATGTTCGCCGGCGCCATCGCGGAACTCGACAAGAACAAGGCGGCCAAGAAGTACGCCGACATCAACGCCGAGGTCATGAAGGGCGCTTACTACCTGCCCTTCACGTTCGAGAAGAACATCATCTGGCGCTCCAGCAGGCTGACCAACGTCGGCACGGCGGACGCGTGGAGCGGCCGCTACGACTACGCCCTGCTGGGCGTCAAGTGACCCGTCCGAACCTGTCGGCGCACCCGCCGCCAGTCACGAAGGGCAGGTGAGGGCCGCAGTGGTGGGCCCGGTGAACTCCCCGTGATCCGGGGCGTGTTCACCGGGCCCCTCCGGGCCGGAAGCAGTGCTCACTTATCTCATCAGGCGGCTCATCGCCGTCATCGTGATGCTGATCGTCGTCATGCTGGCGGTGTTCGCCATCTTCTTCCTGATCCCGAAGTGGTCCGGGGTCGACCCCGCCACGATGTTCGCCGGCAAGAACACCGACGCGGAGGCGCTGGAGGGCATCCGGCAGAAGCTCGGCCTGGACGATCCGATCCTCGTCCAGCTCTTCGACTTCTTCAAAGGCGTCCTCGTCGGCCGTGACTACACCAGCGCCGGCGACACCCTCCACTGCCCGGCGCCGTGCTTCGGCTACTCGTTCAAGACCGAGCAGGCCGTGTGGACGATCCTCGCCGACCGGCTGCCCGTCACCCTGGGCCTCGCGATCGGTGCCGCGATCATCTGGCTGGTCATCGGTCTCTCCGCCGGCGTCGTCTCCGCGCTGCGCCGCGGTACCTTCTGGGACCGCGCGGCGATGAGCATCGCCCTCGGCGGGGTCTCCCTGCCGATCTACTTCACCGGTCTGCTGTCGCTGGCGGTCTTCTCCTACGGACTGAACCTGGTCAGCAACGAGTACACGCCCATGGAGGAGAGTTTCCCGCAGTGGTTCAGCGGGATGATCCTGCCCTGGCTGACCCTCGCGTTCCTCTTCGGCGCCATGTACGCGCGGCTCACCCGGGCCACCATGCTCGAAGTGATGGGCGAGGACTACATCCGTACCGCCCGTGCCAAGGGCGTACGCGAGCCGGTAGTCATCCGCAAGCACGCCATGCGCTCCACGATGACCCCCGTCATCACCCTCCTCGGTGTCGACCTCGGCGCCATGATGGGCGGCGCGATCCTCACCGAGACCACCTTCAGCCTCCCGGGCCTCGGCCAGGCCGTGCTGAAGGCCATCGGTGAGAAGGACCTGCCGGTGATCCTCGGCGTCACGCTGATCACCGCTTCCGCGGTCGTCGTGGCGAACCTCGTCGTGGACCTGCTGTACGGCGTGATCGATCCCCGAGTGAGGCTCGCATGACGGAATCCCACAAGACGGGTGCTTCGGCTGTCGACGAGCCCGCCGTCGGCCGCCCCGCCCGCTCGTTCCTCGAAGTGCGCGATCTGCGCGTGCACTTCCCCACCGAGGACGGCCTGGTGAAGTCCGTCGACGGGCTCTCCTTCCAGCTGGAGAAGGGCAAAACCCTCGGCATCGTCGGCGAGTCCGGGTCGGGCAAGTCCGTGACGTCGCTGGGCGTGATGGGCCTGCACACCGTCGGGCAGTACGGGAAGCGCAAGGCGCAGCTGTCCGGTGAGATCTGGCTCGACGGGAAGGAACTCCTCTCCGCCGACCCGGACTCGGTGCGCAGGCTGCGCGGGCGCGAGATGGCGATGATCTTCCAGGACCCGCTCTCCGCGCTGCACCCGTACTTCACCATCGGGCACCAGATCGTCGAGGCGTACCGCGTCCACAACGACGTCGACAAGGCGACCGCCAAGAAGCGCGCCGTCGAACTCCTCGACCGCGTCGGCATTCCACAGCCCGACCAGCGCTTCGGCAGCTATCCGCACGAGTTCTCCGGCGGCATGCGGCAGCGCGCCATGATCGCCATGTCGCTGGTGAACAACCCCGAGCTGCTGATCGCCGACGAGCCGACGACCGCGCTCGACGTCACCGTGCAGGCGCAGATCCTCGACCTGATCAGGGACCTCCAGAAGGAGTTCGGTTCCGCGGTCATCATCATCACCCACGACCTCGGGGTGGTCGCCGAGCTCGCGGACGACATCCTCGTGATGTACGGGGGCCGCTGCGTCGAGTACGGCACCGCCGAGAGCGTCTTCTACGAACCGCAGCACCCCTACACCTGGGGCCTGCTGGGCTCGATGCCGCGCATCGACCGCGCCCAGAGCGAACGGCTCATCCCCGTCAAGGGCTCGCCGCCCAGCCTGATCAACATCCCCGCCGGCTGCGCCTTCAACCCGCGCTGCCCGTACGCGGATGTGCCCAAGGGCAATGTCACACGTACCGAACGTCCCGAACTGCGGGACGTGGGCGCCGGCCATCTCTCCGCCTGCCACATGGACAAGACGGACCGGGACCGCATCTGGAACGAAGAGATTGCCCCGAAGCTGTGAGTGAGGACGAGCAGATGACGATCCCGTCCCAGCGCGCGAACGGCGCCGGCGCTGCCGCCGGGGCCGAGACGGCCGCCGGCACCGTGCAGACGAAGGCCGACCCGGAGCCCGGCGAGTCGCTGCTGCGGGTCTCGGGCCTGAAGAAGCACTTCCCGATCACCAAGGGGATCCTCAAGCGGCAGGTCGGCGCGGTCAAAGCCGTCGACGGCATCGACTTCGACGTGCGGGCGGGGGAGACCCTCGGCGTCGTGGGCGAGTCCGGCTGCGGCAAGTCCACAATGGGACGGCTGATCACGCGGCTGCTCGAACCGAGCGCGGGCACCGTCGAGTTCGAGGGCCGGGACATCACGCACCTCGGCGTGAGCGGGATGCGCCCGCTGCGGCGCGACGTCCAGATGATCTTCCAGGACCCGTACTCGTCGCTGAATCCGCGGCACACCGTCGGCGCGATCGTCAGCGCTCCCTTCAAGCTCCAGGGCGTCACGCCCGAGGGCGGCGTGAAGAAGGCGGTGCAGCGGCTGCTGGGGACCGTCGGTCTCAACCCGGAGCACTACAACCGCTATCCGCACGAGTTCTCCGGCGGCCAGCGGCAGCGCATCGGCATCGCACGCGCGCTGGCCCTCAGCCCCAAGCTCGTCGTCGCGGACGAGCCCGTCTCGGCCCTGGACGTGTCGATCCAGGCGCAGGTCATCAACCTCCTCGACGACCTTCAGGACGAGCTCGGCCTCACGTACGTGATCATCGCGCACGACCTCTCGGTGATCCGGCACGTCTCGGACCGGATCGCGGTCATGTACCTGGGGAAGATCGTGGAGTTGACCGACCGGCGGTCGCTGTACGAGTCGCCCATGCACCCGTACACGCGGGCGCTGCTGTCCGCCGTGCCGGTCCCCGACCCGCGGCGCCGGGCGGAGGGCGGCCGGGAGCGG
The DNA here is from genome assembly GCF_012726265.1 of Streptomyces sp. HNM0575. Lineage (GTDB taxonomy): Bacteria > Actinomycetota > Actinomycetes > Streptomycetales > Streptomycetaceae > Streptomyces. The sequence goes on from NZ_JAASAG010000008.1 coordinate 154,907, forward strand.
ATCCTGCTCCAGGGCGACGTGCCCTCGCCGATCAAGCCGCCGAGCGGCTGCCGCTTCCACACCCGGTGCTGGAAGGCGACGGAGATCTGCAAGACGGCCGAGCCGCCGCTGGTCTCCATGGCGCCCGGTCACGAGGCCGCCTGCCACCACCCGGAGAACGCGCCGGACCGGCACCCGGAGGACAGCAGGCCGGCGGCGAGCTGAAGCACGGCCGCGGGGGACCTGCTGAACGAGCCGGCTGAACGGACGGGTTGAACGGTCGGGCTGAACGGGCTGACCGAACGGACGGGCTGAACGGGCCGGGCCGCGGGCCGAGGCGCGAAGAAGGGCGGCCGCGTGAGCCGCGACCGCCCTTCTCGTAGCCGTTCTGTGCTGTTGTCCGCTGTTGTCTCTTCTGCTGTCTGTCCTGTTGTGGTGCTCATCCCCCGCGCCGGATCAGTACGCGGAGTTCACGTTGTCCATCGAGCCGTACTTGTCCTGCGCGTAGTTGCAGGCGGCCACGATGTTCGCGACGGGGTCGGTCAGGTCATGCTTGGTGCCCTTGACGTGGTACTGGTCGAACGTCGGCTGAATGGTCTGGAGCAGGCCCTTGGAGGGCGTGCCCTTCTGCGCGTTGACGTCCCAGTCGTTCATCGCGTTGGGGTCACCGCCCGACTCGCGCATGATGTTCTTCTTGATGCCGTGGTACGAGCCGGGGATGCCCTCCTCCTTCATGATGGAGCGGGCCTGCTTGATCCAGCCGTCCAGATTGTCGCCCTTGGTGGCGCGCTCGGCGCTCAGGCTGCTGCGACCGCTGCGGTCGGCCTTGTCACCGCGGGCCTCCTTGGCCTTCTCTGCCTGCTCGGCCTTGTCGCCCTTGTCGGTCGTGGAGACCGGCTTGGCGGCGGAGACCTGCTTGGTCTGCTCACCCTTGACCAGCGGCTTGGCCGGGAGGTGGCTGCGCGTGTTGTCGGTGGCGTGGTCGCCCGCACCCGTGGCCAGATTGGCCGCCTTCGTCGAGGGGTGGCCGGCGACGTTCACCGAGTGTCCGGCAACCGGCTTGGCCGGGCCGCGGTCCTGGGCGTCCGCGTGGGCACCGGGCGCTGCGCCGGCGGTCAGGGCGACCGCTCCTGCGGCGGCCGCGAGGCCGACGGCGGCGGACTTCTGGGTCCTGGTCAGGCGGTTGATAGCGGAAATGCGCATGGAAGAGCGAATACCTTTCGATTGCCTTCGTCGCGTGAGAGCCGGATTCCGGCGGGAGCGCCGAGTTCGGTCTTCGGCGCGAAGCGACGCTGACATTGGTAAAGGCAGGCGCCACCCGGGCCCAAATATGTGACGTACTAAGCGGCTACGGATTGATATGCCGGTATTGAGCGGATTGCCGGAGTTGAGGGCTGCCTTATGCCGTGGCAAGAGGAAAGGTGGTGCGGTCCCGCTACTAAACGGGTTCATATGTGACGTGGGTCTTATGCGCCGCCTCACACGGGGCGCCTTCCGTATCGACGCCCCGTGCTCGCCGGAACACATATGGGCACGCTCCCGTGGTGCTTTGTCCGTATTCATGGCGAAGCATCATCGCCCCAGGTCGTGGGGGTGCGGCGGCCCCCGGAGCCGGGGGAAGAATGGGCCGCGTGAATCAGCAACTGCTCGACCCGGACGTGCAGCACTGGCTGGACATCGCCGGGATCTTCGTCTTCGCGATATCCGGCGCCCTGCTCGCCGTGCGGAAGAACTTCGACGTCTTCGGCATGGCCGTACTGGCCGAGGTGACCGGGCTCGGCGGCGGGCTCTTCCGGGACGTGGTGATCGGCGCCGTGCCGCCCGCTGCTTTCACGGACCTCGGCTACTTCCACGCACCGCTGATCGCGACCGTTTTCGTCTTCTTTCTGCATCCGCACGTGGAGCGGATCAACAAGGCGATCAACGTCTTCGACGCCGCCGGCCTCGGGCTCTTCTGCGTCGCCGGCACCGTGAAAGCCCATGAATACGGGCTCGGCCTGTCCGCCTCCGCCGTCCTCGGCCTCGCCACCGCGGCGGGCGGCGGTGTGCTGCGCGACGTGCTCGCCAACGAGGTCCCCTCGCTGCTGCGCTGGGACCGGGACCTCTATGCCGTGCCCGCGATCGTGGGCGCCAGCGTGACGGCCCTGCTGCTGGGCTCGGGGACCCTCAACGCCGTGACGATGCTGCTGGCCGCGACCCTGGCGTTCGTCGTGCGGCTGCTGGCGCTGCGCTTCGGGTGGCGCGCACCGCGTGCGTGGCACCGGCGCTCCACGGTGGAGGATCCGGAGCCGGGCAGCACGTGAGCCGGGCCTCTTGGGGCCGGGCTGCCGGGGCCGGATCGGGACCGGATCAGGGCCGGATCGGGGCCGGGGGGAGCCCGGTCGGAGCGCCCGGGACGGGCGCCGCCCGTGACGTGACTACCCGTGGGTAACTTCTCCGTGTACGGTGCTCACATGTCCGGAACCATCTCCGAAGCCACCCTCAGCGAGTTCGACCGCGACACCTCCGTACGGCTGCGCCGGCCCGGTGTCCACGACGCCTGCCTCTCCCCGGGCTGGGCGATCGGCCACGCCCTCAACGGGGGCTATCTCCTGGCGACCGTCGCCCGCGCCCTCGGCGAGACGCTGCCGCACCCAGACCCCTTCACGATCACGGCCCACTACCTCTCGGCCACCACCCACGGTCCAGCCGTCATCCGCAGCGAGACCGTGCGCACCGGGCGCACCCTGTCCACCGGCTCGGCGAGCCTCCTCCAGACCGGCGCGGACGGCCAGGAGACCGAGCGTATCCGCGTCCTCGCCTCGTACGGGGATCTGGACACCGTCGAAGGCGACGTCCGTACGAGCGCCGAGCCGCCCGCCATGCCGCCCCGTGAGCGGTGCTTCAGCACTAAGGACAACCCGGCGGGGCCGGACGCGGGCCCGGAGATGGGCAAGCGCCTCGATCTGCGGCTCGACCCCGCGACGTGCGGCTGGGCGGTCGGGGCGCCCAGCGGACGCGGTGAGATGCGCGCCTGGTTCGGCCTGGCCGACGGCCGCGACGCGGATCCCCTCTCGCTGCTGATGGCCGTGGACGCGCTGCCGCCCACCGCCTTCGAGCTGGGCCTCAGCGGCTGGGTGCCGACCGTCGAGCTGACCGTGCACGTGCGCGCCCGCCCGGCTCCGGGACCGCTGCGGATCTCCGTCACCACCGTCAATCTCGCCGGGGGCTTCCTGGAGGAGGACGTCGAGATCTGGGACAGCGCAGGACGGCTGGTCACCCAGTCCCGGCAGCTGGCCCGGGCGAGTTGAAACGAGCCTGGCGCAGCGGGGTGCAGCCGGGCGCGGCCGGGTGCCGGACTCCGGTGACGGCCTCCTCTGCGTCCCGGCCGCCCGCGCTTCCCTGATCGCCGTCAACTGACCGCCGTCAACTGACCCTTGCCGTCCGGCAACCGGCCCCCGCCGCCTGGCACCAGTCGCAGGCGGCCCGCGCCGGCAGCCGGCACCACCGCTGCCGACCGGTGCCACAGGGCGGCCATCATGCTGGTCGCCCCCGGCCTGTCCCCCGTGCGAGCTACGCGCAGGTGTCCACTCCGAGGTGACGATTCCGGGCCGCCGGCTCCCTAGCGTGTGGGCACAGCCGCGGCCGTCCGGGCCGCGGATCAGGCGAAGGAGCACTCATGAGACTGGTCTGGCAGCTCGCGGCCGTGGCGGCGGTCGCCTTCATCGGCGGCCGGTCCGTGGCCGCGGTGCAGGGAAACCCGTGGCTGACGCTCGTCCTCGGCACACTGACCGCGGTGCTCTCGGTGGCCGTGTACAGGAAGGTGGTGCGGCGGACCGAGCAGCGCCCGGTCACCGAACTGGCCCGCGAGGGCGCGGTGTCCGCGGCCGGCCGTGGGCTGCTGACGGGCGCCGCGATATTCGGCGCCGTCATCGCGAACCTCGCCTTCCTCGGGAGCTACGAGGTCAAGGGAGCGGGATCGGCGACGGGCGCGGTGGGGCTGATCGGCTTCATGGCCGCCGCCGCGGCGACGGAGGAACTGATCTTCCGCGGCGTCCTGTTCCGGATCATCGAGGAACGCACCGGCACATGGATCGCTTTGACGCTGACAGGCGTGCTGTTCGGCATGGTGCACCTGTTCAATCCGCACGCCGACCTGTGGGGCGCCGTCGCCATCGCGATCGAGGCCGGGGCCATGCTCGCCGCCGCGTACGCCGCCACCCGCAGCCTGTGGCTCCCCATCGGACTGCACTTCGGCTGGAACTTCGCCGCCTCCGCCATCTTCAGCACCGAGGTCTCCGGCAACGGCACCCCGCAGGGACTGCTGGACGCCTCGACCTCCGGGCCCGTCCTGATCACCGGCGGCGACTTCGGGCCTGAGGGAAGCGTGTACTCGGTGCTGTTCGGCGTGCTGGCGACGGCCGTGTTCCTGCGGCTGGCACACCGTCGCGGCCGGCTGCTGCCCCGCCGGCGCCCGGCCGACCGGGCCGACGCGCCCACTACAATCCCCCGGTGACCGAACTTCGGCGGGTCCCGGAACTGTGGCGGCGGTCGGACGTCACGCTCCGGGACCTCCCGCTGGGACTGCTCTTCCTCGCCCTGTCGTTCCTGCCGGCGTTCCAGAGCCACGGGACGCAGCTCGGCGGCGTCCCCGCCCGCCCCTTCGACACGGCGGCCCTCGCGGCCGTCGCCCTCCAGTGCCTTCCGCTCGCCATGCGCCGGCGTCGGCCCGTCGTCTGTCTCGCCCTCGTCTCGCTCGGCTTCGCCGCCGACCAGCTCGGCGGCTACCACTCGGTCGCGGGCGCCGCGCTGCCCGTCGCGCTGCTGAGCGCCGGCGCTCACCTGGAACGGCACAGGCGGGCCACCGCCCTCCTCTTCTCCGCCGCCTACGTGCCGCTGGCGGTCACGCTCTTCCGGCTCGGCTCGGGCGAACCGGTGGAAGAGTTCGTGACCTTCTACCTGGCGCTGGCCCTCGCCTGGGGCGGCGGGGCCTGGCTGCGCTCCACGCGTGCCGCCGAGGCCGAGCGCCGCCGCCGCGTTGCGGAGGACACCCGCGCCGCGGAACGCACCCGTATCGCCCGCGAGTTGCACGACGTCGTAACCCACCACGTGACGGCGATGGTCGTGCAGGCCGAGGCCGCGCGGTATCTCACCGGCGCACCCGACCGCCTCGACACGGCCCTGACCGCAGTCACCGACACCGGCCGCCAGGCCATCACCGACCTGCGGAACCTGCTCGACCTGCTCGACCCCGGCCACGACGGCGACGGCGACGGTGATGGCGACAGCGAGGCAAGGACGCCACCGGCCGGCAGGCTGAGCGCGCTCGTCGAGCAGACCCGGCGGGCCGGGCAGCCGGTCGAGTTCACCGAGGAGGGCACGCCCGCGGAGTCCGCAGGAAGCGCCGACCTCGTCGCCTACCGGGTCCTACAGGAGGCACTGACCAACGCCCTCAAGCACGCGCACGGCAGCCGTACGTCGGTCCATGTGCACCACGGCGAACGGGAGATCACGGTGGAGGTCGGCACGGACGGCCCCGGGCCCGGCTCGGGTTCCGGTTCCGGCTCGGACTCCGGTTCCGGCTCGGGGGAAGGATCGCGGCGCGGGTCGCCCGGCGGTGGCGGGCGGGGCCTCGCCGGTCTCGGGGAGCGGGTCGAGGTCCTGGGCGGCGACTTCAGCGCGGGCCGGGGGAGCGGCGGCGGCTTCCTCGTACGGGCCCGCATACCGGCCGGGAACCCGTCGTGACCGCGCCGGTACGGGTCCTGATCTGCGACGACCAGATGCTGGTCCGCACCGGCCTCGTGACGATCGTCGACGCTCAGCCCGACCTGGAGGTGGCGGGGGAGTGCGGGGACGGGCAGGCCGCGGTCGAACTCGCCGCCCGGCTGCGCCCCGACGTCGTCGTGATGGACGTGCGCATGCCGGTGCTCGACGGCATCGAGGCCACCCGCCGGCTGGCCGGTGCCGGGGTTCCGCATCCGGTGAAGGTGCTCGTGGTGACCACGTTCAACCTGGACAAGTACGTATACGAGGCGCTGCGCGCCGGAGCGAGCGGGTTCCTGCTCAAGGACGCGCCGCCGGACCGGCTGCTGAACGGGATCAGGACCGTGGCCACGGGCGCGGCACTGCTGGCCCCGGAGGTGACGCGCCGGCTGGTGGGCATGTACGCCGCCCGGATCCGGCCCGCCGAGGGCAGCACGGACGACATTCCGCTGACCCCGCGCGAACTGGAGGTCCTGCGTCTCATCGCTGACGGCCTCTCCAACAGCGAGATCGCTGCGACCCTCGTGATCAGCCAGGAGACCGTGAAGACGTTCGTGTCGCGCGTCCTCGCCAAGCTCGGGCTCCGCGATCGCGTACAGGCCGTCGTCTACGCGTACCGCCACGGGCTTGTGACCTGACGCGGTCGGTGACCCGAGGCGCCCGGTGAGCTGCGACATCCGGTGAGCTGCCGCCCCGCAGGTAGGGCGCGCGCGGCAGGCCGGGAAGCCGGGTTCCCGGTCCCGATCCCCGGACCGGCGGTGCCCGGTCTACGTCCCGCCGCCTGCGGAGGCGCCGTGGGCACCGGCAGGCCCGCCGCCTGCGGAGGCGCCGCCGGTGCCGCCGACACCGCCGTTGCCCGGACCTTCCGCCTCTACCGCGCCCTCCGTCTCCGGACCGGTGAAGGAGGACCGCGGGGGCGCCGGCGCCGGTTGCAGCTCCGGCGCACCCGCGCCCGTGGCGTTCGGCAGCCGGGGAGCGCCCACGGCCGGGACGCCCGGGCCCGCCGCCTCGGGAGCCGCTGCCGGGCCGGAGTTCGCCTCAGGTGTGAAGAACCAGCGCAGCCTCGGCTCCACCACGAAGCGGAGCGCCCGCCGCACCGGCCGCGTGCACAGCAGCGTCATCATCCCCGCGGCGAGCACCGTGATCGCGAAGCGGTCCAGCGGATGGCTGGCCCCGTCGGCCTCGAACCAGCCCATCTCCTTGGCGTACTCGATGGGATAGACGTGCAGCAGATAGGCGCCGAGCGTGCCCGCGCCGAGCGACGTGAACCACATGCCGCGCTGCGGCACCCAGGCCAGGAAGCACACGGTCATCACCAGCGCACAGCCGTATGAGGTGAGCGTCATGGCCGCTCCCAGCCACGCCGGAAGCCCCAGGCTCTGTGCGTCCTTGTCGTGCAGGAACGGGGCGCCGGAGATGTACGGGACCGCCGCGTACGACACCGCGAGCGCGACGGCGGCGACGGGCACGGCCAGTATCCGCACGGCGCGGCGCCGCACCATCTCGAAGTGCTCCGGGCGCAGCCGCAGACCCAGCACGAAGAACGGCAGGAACTGCGCCACCCGCATCATCCCGAGGTCGTCGCTCATCGTCGGCGTCACGCTCGCGGCGACGCCGACGGCCACGGACACGGGCAGCGGCCACCTCAACTGCTGCCAGATCGGCGTGGTCACCCGCCAAAGGAAGAGCGCCACCAGGAACCAGAGCGCGAACGCGGGCTCCTGGAAGCTCCATTCACGCTCCGGATCGTCGCCGGCCCACCGCATGAAGAGGGTGAAGACCGCCTGGAAGACGAGGTACGGCACGACGAGGCCGGTCAGCAGCCGCTTGATCTGCCGCGGCCTGCACTCGAAACGGCGGGAGAGATAGCCGGAGACGATGATGAAGGTCGGCATGTGAAACGTGTACAGGAAGTAGTACAGCGCGCTGGTTGAACGGCTGCCGAGCGTGAGCGGCGCCCACGCGTGCCCGACGGCGACGAGCACGATGGTCAGGTACTTCGCGTTGTCCAGGTACGGGTCGCGCGGCTTGCCGCCGTCCCGCTCGTCCCGCACGCCGCGCGTCTCCCGCGCCGCGGCGGGGCCCGCACGGTCCGTCTCGCCCGTACCGTCCCGGTCCGGCACCACCGGTAAGTCACGGGCACCGGGGGCGGGTTCAGCACGCAGTGGGGGGAGCGGAGCCCGTTCGATGCCTGCATGGAGCATCTGCCGCACGCTAGGAGCGGAAGCCCGCCTTCGAATTTTTTCTGTACGATGCAGCGATTTTGCAAAGATCGAGGGGGAGTTGCGGGTACCTTCTGCCTTGCGCGGCCCGCCCGGCCACCGTTGCGACGAGCGGCTACCGCGCGCTGCCGTGCAGGAACTCCAGTAGGACAGCGGCCAGTTGAGCCGGTGCGTCCTCTTGTACGAGATGGCCGGCACCCTCGATCAGCTCCAGCCGTGCCCCGGGGATCAGCCCGGCCAGCCGGTGCGCGCGGTCGACGGGGATCCAGGTGTCCGCCGTGCCCCAGCACACGAGGACGGGGGCTTCGACCTCGCCGTAGCGTCCCTCGATCTCGTCCGTGAACCGCTGGTCGTTCTGCTGGATCTGCCGGTAGAACGCGCCCTGCCCCGCCTCGCCCAGCCAGGGCTCCGCGAGCGCGTCCAGCACCCGCGGGTCCAGGCCCCGCGCGCTCGCCGAGGCGACGTACTCACGTACCAGCGCCTCGTGCAGTGCGGGCGGCAACTGCCGGAAGACTTCCGCCTGTTGGCCCAGCAGCCGGTACGCGGGCGACCCCCAGGGGGCGAGCGCCACCACGTCGACGAGCGCCAGGCGCGCGTATCGGGCCCCGTGCAGCAGATGTGCGCGCAGGGCGACACAGCCGCCGAAGTCGTGGGCCACGACGGCCGGTTGGTGTGCCGCGTCCGCTCCGAGGCCCCAGTGGCCCAGGAGTTCGGCGAAGATCCGGCCCTGTGCGGCGAGCGAGACGTCCTGGCCGTCGGACATCGCCGACGTGCCGTATCCGGGCATGTCCCACACGTGGACCCGGAATCGCTGTGCGAGGGCCCTCGCGATCTCCCGCCACGTGTAGGACGACCAGGGCGTCCCGTGCAGCAGTACCAGGGGAGGCCCGTCGTCGGGGCCCAGCCGGCCCCACCGGACCGTGCCGGACGAGCTCTCGTACGTCTGGTCCAGGGTCCCGGCCCAGCTCTCCCAGGCTCCGGGGGCCCCGGCGTTCCGCACCGTCATCCGCCCAGTCTCGGCGAGCGGCAGGGGAGCCCGCACCCCGGTTTGCCTTGCGACGGCAGGTGTGGCTGTGCGCAAGCGGCCGGCGCCTGTGCGTGATGTCACGGCCCCCCGGTCCGGCGCACATGAATTGCGGTCGCTCGTCGGGTTACCCGAGGAGTGCGAAGTACAGGGCCGGCCGTCAGAAAGCGAGAAGGTTGTGACCTACGCAGTGAAGAGCACACTCCCGGACGACGACCTGAAGACCGTCGGCGAGGCCTTGCAGGGCGCGCTCGTCGACCTCGTCGATCTCTCGCTCGTCGCGAAGCAGATCCACTGGAACGTGATCGGGCCCCGCTTCCGGTCCATCCACCTCCAGCTCGACGAGGTGGTCTCCACGGCACGCTCTTACTCGGACAGCGTCGCCGAGCGGGCCTCCGCGCTGGGCCTGCCCCCGGACGGCCGCTCGACGACCGTGTCGGCCACGAGCGCGATCGACAGGGTCCCGGAGGGCTGGCAGAAGGACACCGACGCCGTACGGACGATGGTCCACGCGCTGGAGTCGGTCATCGGCCGCTGCCGCGAGCGCATGGCCTCGGTGAGCGAGCCGGACCCGGTGACGGAGGACATCTTCATACAGCTCATCGGTGACCTCGAGAAGCACCACTGGATGTTCCAGGCAGAGAACGGCAGTTGATCCCGGGGCAGCCGGGGGAGTCGGGGCGCTTCCGGCGACCCGTCTCAGGCGGGGCTCAGGCTGGACCTGGGCCCCGCCCGCCCGTATCGGTCCGGAGGCCGCCGGCCCGCCGGACCCGCCTCCGTCACGTCGTGAGGCCGCCGAGGACGATGCCCGCCAGGGTGCCCGCCGCCAGGAAGGGGCCGAAGGGCACCGACGTCTTCCAGCTCGCTCGGCCTGCCAGCAGTAGCGTCACGCCGTAGCCCGCGGCGAAGAGGAAGGCGAGCAGCGTGCCGGCGAGGACCGTGTCCCAGCCGTACCAGCCGAGGGCGAGGCCGAGGGGCGCGGCCAGCTTCACGTCGCCGAAGCCCATGCCACGGGGGTTGATCAGGAAGAGCACGAAGAATCCGGCGGCGAGCACGGTCCCGCCGAGCAGTGCGCCCGTCCAGCTGCCGCCGGCGCCCGTCGCGAGGGCGGCGACGCCGAGCAGCGCCGCCGTGGCCGCGGTGAGCGGCAACGTCAGTATGTCCGGGAGGCGTTGAGCGCGGATGTCGACGGCCGTCAGCAGCAGCACGATGGGTGCGGCCGTCAGCCAGACCGCCAACTCCGGCCGTACGCCCACGGAAAGGGCCAGAGCCGCGCACGCCGAGGCGCAGATCCCGGCGAGCAGGCGCTCCGAAGTCCCGTAGGACGCCGGGACTTCGGGGGTCGCGCCCGCGCATGCCGGGCAGCGCGCGCGGCCGAGCCATCCATGCGCGGGGCCCGCGAGGCGATGGCCCGACGGGCACTGCCGCCGCCAGGGAGTCTCCGGCGGCACCGCCAACCGGTAGACGGCGCGCGGCAGAAGGGCGCCCGCGACCGCACCGTATGCCGCCGAGCACATCGCGAGTACGGGCACGATCACGGGCATCGGCTACTCCCCCTGGAAGTCGAAGCGGGCGACCGCCCTCGGCGTCGGCATCCACATCGCCAACTGCCGGTGCCGGTGCGGGCGTTGGCCGGGCACCGGTGCCGGCGGTGCCGTACACCGCCGTTTCGTTCCCGCCGTCCGGCAAGTGTCTCAGCCGGCCGTCCCCGATAGTGTCAACCACGGGTTGACGAGACCTCGGTGTCAACCTAAGGTTGCCATATGACGGATCCTCTTCCCATCGCCGGTCGGGTACGCCTGGACGACCTGATCGAAGCCATAAAGAACCAGCACTCCGACGCGCTCGACCAGCTCTCCGACGCCGTGATCGCGGCGGACCACCTCGGGGACGTCGCGGACCATCTCATCGGCCACTTCGTGGACCAGGCGCGCCGTTCCGGCGCCTCGTGGACGGATATCGGAAAGAGCATGGGCGTCACGAGGCAGGCCGCGCAGAAGCGGTTCGTGCCGAAGGCGTCCGGCGAGGGCCCGGACCTCGACGTCGCTCAGGGCTTCAACCGCTTCACCGACCGCGCCAGGAAAGTCGTGGTGCAGTCACAGGCGGAGGCCCGCCGGGCCGGCCACCACCAGATCAGCACAGGCCACTTGGTGCTCGGACTCCTCGGCGAACCCGAAGCGCTCGCGGGGCGGGCGATCGTCTCCCAGAAGGTGTCGCTCGACTCGGTGCGCGAGGCGGTGAACGGGACGCTGCCCGAGCGCTCCGGCGAGGAGGCGCCCGAGCTCATCCCGTTCGACGGGCAGACGAAGAAGGCGCTGGAGCTCACCTTCCGGGAGGCCCTGCGCCTCGGGCACGACTACGTGGGCACGGAGCACATCCTCCTCGCGCTCCTGGAACTCGAGGACGGTGAGGGGACGCTGACGGGTCTGGGCATCGACAAGACCGTCACCGAGGCGGCCGTCACCGCCGCGCTCGCGGCCAAGGGCGAGTCCCGCGACGGCGGTTGACCCGGTCCCGGCACGCACCGCGCACGCTCCGGGGCCGTCCGTATGGTCAGTGGACCGTCAGTAGACCGGCGGAGGCCCGAACGTGCCGCCGGTGCCGGGCCGTTGGTCACCTTCCGGAGCGTCCGGGCCGTCGCTCGGGGCGCCTGAGGAGTCCGCGCCGTCCGGGCGGTCCGGGGCCTCGGCCGTCTCCTGGGAGGGAGGGGCGGCCGGAGGCGGTGGAGTCCCGGGCGGGGCACCAGGCGGCATCGCCGGGGGCGCGGCCGGGGGAGGTCCTGCCGGTGGCGGCCCCGCGGGCTGCGCGGGCGGTGCGTACCCGGGACCGGCGGGTGCGGGTCCGGCGGGTGCCGGGCCCATAGGCCCCGGACCGGCGGGCACAGGGCCGGGACCCGCGGGTGCCGGGCCCGGCTGGGGCGGGAAGTACGGCTGAGGCTGGGGCTGGCCCTGCGGCGGCTGCCCGGGCACCGGCGCCCCGAACGGCGCGGCGGCCCCCGGCGCCGGAGCCCCGGGCATCGGCGCCCCCGGCATTGGCGCCCCCGGCATCGGCCCGCCCGCCACGGGCCCGCCGGGGACGGGTGCCCCCGGCATCGGCGTCCCGAAGGGCTGGGCGGCCCCGAAGGGCTGCGCCGCTCCGAAGGGCTGAGCCGCCACCGGCCCGCTCCCCGGCTGTGCCGCGACCCCGGGCCGGAGCGTCAGCACGATCAGCGTCACCGACCCGGCCAGCACGATCAGCAGCTGGAGACGGCTGAACGCCCCGGACACGGGCGCCACGTCGCCCAGTTCGAAGAAGGTCCCGGCGTCGGCGTAGGCCCAGAGAGTCGTCACGGCCTGCGGCAGCAGCGCCACGGCGAGGCCCATCGAGAAGCCGCGGGCGGAGAGCGCACGCGTCATGGCCAGCACGGCGGCGGTGCCGCCCGCGGCGATCAGCGTCAGCCAGGACCAGCCCGGTGAGACGTCGAGAAGGGTGAAGACGGTGCCTTCGCCGGTGAAGAGGCGGAGCCAGTACCCTCCGCCGGCCGTCGATACGGCCTGGATGTTCCAGCCGATGCTGAACAGCGCCACCACGCCGAAGAAGACCGCCGTCACGGCCGCATGCGCCCCCGTCGGCCGCTGCGGCGACTCGCTCGGCAGCGGCGGCTCGTACGGCTGGGGCTGGAGGTGGGGCTGGAACTGGGGCTGGGGCGGCTGGGCGAACTGCGGCGGGGGCGGGAACTGCGGTGGCTGTCCGTACGGCTGCGCCTGCGGGCCCGGTGATGCCGACCGTGCGGGCTGCCCCGTCCAGGGACGGTTGCCCGCCGCCAGCACGATCCCGAGCACCAGGCAGAAGAGCACGATCCCGACCGCTCCCGCCAACGCGCTGTCCATGGACGGGTCGTCGGCGAAGCCGGGCAGCGCGTAGTAGGGCGAGGACTCGGAGTGCAGCCCCGCGTGCCAGATCACGGGGAGCCGCCAGGCGAGGGTGAGCACCGTCGTGGCGGCCAGCAGGCCGCCCGCCGTCCAGGCGCGGGTGAAAGCGGCGAAGGCCGCCGCGAGCTGGAGCAGTCCGAGGCCGATGTCGTCCGGGGTCGTGGCGGGGATGTCGGTCAGCTGGCCGGCGCGGGCTCCGGCGCCGAACGCTCCCGTCCAGACGTCCCAGGTGGTGGCGAAGTCCAGTTCCTGGATGTCGCGCAGCACCCAGATCCACGTGTGCAGTGCGAAGAGGAGACAGAAGATCCCCCCGGTGATCCGTGCGCCCTTGCCCAGCACCCGCACCTGTGGCATCGCCACACCCCCCTGACCCTCTTATTCTTCGGCCCCGCCGCCTTCCGCGGCCCGGCACATCTGTGGGATTCCGTGGACCTGCCGGACCTCTGGAAGCTCCGGAACCTGTGGAATAACCGCCGCACGCCCCGGTGTTGACACGGGCTGTGTCCGGACCCGCCGCCACGGTAGCGGCGCCTGGAACATTAACAGCAGGGGCGGACGGCGCGGCCGGTGAGTCCGGGCGCCGGGCGGAGCGTCCGCGCACGTGACGTTCGCCGCCGTAGGCCTCCGTAAGCCGCCGTAAGCGGGTGCAGACGTCCGTACGTAGAATCGAGGGATCATGGCTCGCTCCGTCTACCTCGATCACGCCGCCACGACGCCCATGTATCCCGAGGCGGTGCGGACGATGACGGACCGTCTCGCCGTCACCGGGAACGCCTCCTCGCTGCACGGGTCGGGCCGCCGCGCCCGCCGCACGATCGAGGAGGCGCGTGAGGCGCTCGCGGCGTCGCTGGGCGCGCGCCCCAGCGAGGTCGTCCTCACGGCCGGCGGCACCGAGGCCGACAATCTCGCGGTGAAGGGCCTGTACTGGGCGCGCAGGGACGCCGACCCCGCCCGTACGCGGATCGTCGCCAGCCCCGTCGAGCATCACGCCGTACTCGACACGGTGCACTGGCTGGCCGAGCACGAGGGCGCGGACGTCGAGTGGCTGCCCGTCGACGGATACGGCCGGGTGCACGCGCGGGCGCTGCGCGAAGCGATCGCGCGCGATCCCGGCAGCGTCGCCCTGGCCACCGTGATGTGGGCGAACAACGAGATCGGCACCACCATGCCGGTGCCCGAACTCGCCGAGGCAGCCGCCGAGTTCGACGTCCCGCTGCATTCGGACGCGGTGCAGGCCGTGGGCCAGGCGGAGGTGGACTTCGCCGCGTCCGGGCTGGCCGCGCTGACGCTGACCGGGCACAAGATCGGTGGCCCCTACGGCGTGGGTGCGCTGCTGCTGCGGCGCGAGCAGACCCCCGTACCGCTGCTGCACGGCGGCGGGCAGGAGCGCGACGTGCGCTCCGGGACGCTGGACGTGCCGGCCGTCGCCGCGTTCGCGACCGCCGCCGAACTCGCCGCCGAGCGGCGCGCGGACTTCGAGCGGGACATCGGCGCGCTCCGGGACAAGCTGATCGAGCGCGTGCGTACGGAGGTGCCGGACGCGGTGCTCAACGGCGACCCCGACCCCGCCGGGCGGCTCCCGGGAAACGCGCACTTCTCCTTTCCCGGCTGCGAGGGCGACTCGCTGCTGCTGCTCCTGGACGCGCAGGGCATCGAGTGCTCGACCGGCTCCGCGTGTACGGCGGGGATCGCCCAGCCCAGCCACGTCCTCCTCGCCGCCGGCGCGGACCGCGATCTCGCGCGCGGGACGCTGCGCTTCTCGCTCGGGCACACCTCCACGGAGGCCGACGTGGAAGCGCTCGCGACGGCGATCGGGCCGGCGGTGGAGCGGGCGCGTGGCGCGGGGCTGAGCTGAGCTGCCCTTCGGGGGAGCCGCCCTTCGAGCGAGCCGCCCGTCCCGCGAACCTCCCGCGACCGCTCTGCGCGACTCTCCGCTCTCCGCGACTCTCCAACGAACGCGCCCCCGCCGCTTCCTCCCCTCCTTTCTCCGAACGTCGGCTGTTTCCCCGAACGTTGCCGATCACCGTCTGGACGCCCGGCCCGTTGTGCCGTTGACTGGCGACCCCCGGCCCGTGCAGCCCGCACCCGGCCGGTGAGCGGCAGGGCCGCGCCGGATCCCCGCGTTCCGCGACCGGCGTCCCGCGCTCGGCGAAGGAGGGGCAGTGGGCGGTCCGACCCGGGATCAGGCGTACGCACCGGCGGACAGCGCGGGCCCGCCGCTGCCCGCCACCGTACGGATCGGATACGGCCTGGGCTCGCTGTGCACCGGGACCTTCCCCACCGTGCCCGGGCTGCTGCTGCTCTATTACCTGACCAACGTGATGGCCGTGCCCGCGGCGCTCGCGGGCGTCGCCCTCTTCCTGCCCAAGGCGTGGGACGTACTGATCAATCCGGTCGTCGGCGTCGTCTGCGACCGCAGCCGGCTGCGCGGCGGACCGCGCCGCCCGTTCCTGCTGGCCGGAGCGTGCACGCTGCCGCCGCTGTTCGCGCTGCTCTTCGCGGCGCCCCCGGTGCGGGGTGCAGCGGCGGCGGCGTATGTCGCCGTGCTCTTCATGCTGGCCGCCACCGCCTACGCCGTCTTCCAGGTCCCGTACGTGGCGATGCCGGCGGAGATGACCGACGAGACCGGCGAACGCGGCAGGCTGCTCGCCTGGCGCGTGGGCTTCCTCGGCGCGGCGATCCTGCTGTCCGGGGCCGTCGCACCGGCCATCGCGCACGCGGGCGGGGACACGCCCGCGAGCTACCGGCTGATGGGGCTCTCCGTGGCGGCGCTGCTCGCGTGCGGGATGCTCGCCGCGTGGCGGGGCACGCGGCGGGCGCCCGGCGCCGCCCATACGACGGCAGAGCCCTCGCTGCGGGCCCAGCTCACGGCGGCGCGCAGCAACGTGCCCTTCCTGTATCTGGTGGGGATGTGGATGGCGCAGGCCCTTGCCGTCGGCGTGATGCTGGCGGGAGTGCAGTACTTCGCCACCTACGTACTGGGCTCGGCGAGCGCCGTGACCCCGCTGTTCGCCTGCATGATCGGCCCGTTGGCGCTGGTGATGCCGCTGTGGAACCGGCTCGCGCGTGCGCGCGGCGTCAAGTACGCGCAGTTCTGCGCCAGTTGGGTGTTCCTCGGCGCCTCGCTCGTACTCGTGCTCACGCCGTGGGCGGGCGCGTGGCCCGCGTACGCGACGATCGCCGCGGTCGGAGTCGCATACGGCGGGCTTCAGTTGCTGCCGCTGCGGATGCTCGCCGACAACCTCGCCGCCGACGCGGTGCGTACGGGACGGCAGCGTGCCGCCACCTTCACCGGGCTGTGGACCGCGGCCGAGACGCTGGCGTTCGCGCTGGGCGCGGGCGCCTTCGCGGCCGTACTCGCCGTGACCGGCTTCCGGTCCTCCGACGCGGCGCACGCGGTGGAGCAGCCCGGCTCGGCGCTTACCGGGATCACCTTCGGCATGAGCCTGGTGCCCGCCGCGTTCGCGGTGGTGAGCCTGTGGCTGCTGAGCAGGTACCGGGAGGAGCACGAGGAGCCGTCGCCTGCGGCGGCGGCCCCCGGCACCCTGGAGGACGAGACCCGCAGTGAGCACTGAATCCGCGCCCGGCCCGGACGGCCCGTCCGGCGCCTCCGGCACCTCCGGCCCGTCCGGCACCTCCGGCCCGTCCGGCGCCTCCGGCCCGTCCGGCGCCTCCGGCCCGTCCGGCGCCTCCGGCACCTCGGGCCCTGCTCACCCCGCTCGCCCTGCCGGTTCGGCGGCCCGCCCCGACGGAGCCGCCCCGTTGCCGAAGGGGCGTCCCGCGGACGAGGTGCTCGCCGAACTGCGCGCGCTGCGCGGCCGGGACGCGCCCACCCGCGGCGGCCGCACCTTCGCCTACGTATACGACGCGGCGCTCGGCGGGCTCGACGAGCTTGCGTCCGCGGCCTATTCGTCGTACGCCACCGTCAACGGCCTGGACATGACGGTCTTTCCGAGCGTCGCCCGGCTGGAGAACGACATCGTGCGCAGCGCCGCCGCACTGCTCGGCGCTCCCGGCACCCAGGGCACCTTCACCAGCGGCGGCACCGAGAGCATCCTGCTCGCCGTCAAGACGGCGCGGGATCACGCCCGTTCGGTGCGGGAGGTGACCGAGCCCCGGATGGTGCTGCCGTCCACGGCGCACGCGGCGTTCCACAAGGCGGCGGCGTATCTGGGGGTCGAGCCGGTGGTCGTGCCCGTCGACCCGGCGGACTACCGGGCCGACGCCGCGGCGATGGACGAGGCGACCGACGAGCGGACCGTGCTGGTGGTCGCCTCCGCTCCGTCCTATGCGCACGGCGTCGTCGACCCGGTGGAGCGCATCGCCTTCGCCGCGGCCGAGAAGGGAGTGCTGTGCCACGTCGACGCCTGCATCGGCGGCTGGCTGCTGCCGTACCTGCGCCGTGCGGGACGTGAAGTGCCCCCGTTCGGGATGGAGTTGAGGGGAGTCACCTCTCTCTCCGTGGATCTGCACAAGTACGGGTACGCGGACAAGGGCGCGTCCGTGGTGCTGTACCGGGACGCGGAGCTGCGCAGGTACCAGTTCTTCGCGCACGCCGGCTGGCCCGGCTATCCAGTGGTCAACCCGACCGTGCAGGGCACCAAGTCCGGCGGGCTGCTCGCGCAGGCGTGGGCGGTGCTGCGGCACGTGGGCGACGACGGGTACGAGGAGCTGGCGCGGCGGATCGCGGACGCGGCAGACCGGCTGCTGCCGGGGCTCGGGGAGCTGGAGGGCGTACGGGTGCTGGGGCGGCCGGAGGCCGGGCTGGTCGCGTTCACGCTCGACGGCGGCGCTGCGGCCGGGGGCGGCGAGCCCGGGGCCGCATCCGGAAGCGGTGACCCCGGCAGCGGTGACCACCCCGGCGGCGCTGACCACCCCGGCGGCAGCGGTGAACCCGGCGCGCCCCACGGCGACTTGAGCCTCGTGCTGCACCTCGCCGACGAGATGCGGATCCGCGGCTGGTACCTCCAGCCCCAGCTCGGCTTCGAAGGCATGCCGCCCAATCTGCATCTCACCCTGACCCCGGCGACGGCGGGCCAGGTCGACGCGCTGCTCGCCGATCTCCGCGAGGCGCTCACGGCCGCGCGGGCGCTCGCCCCCGTGGGCGTCGACCCGCAGCTCGCACGGCTCGCCAAGGGGCTCGACCCCTCCACCCTCGGCCCGGACGAGGTCGCCGCCGTGCTGTCGTACGCGGGCCTCGACGGCACCCTCGACGGCAGCGACGACAGCGGGAGCAGCGACAGCGCGGGCAGCGGCAGCGGGGCCGACGGCGGCGGCACGGCGGGCACGGTACGGATGGCTCCCGTCCTCGCCCTGCTCGACGCGCTGCCCGTGCCGCTCAAGGAGCGCCTGCTGACGGAGTACGTCGGCTCGGTCTTCCGGGTCTGACGGCCCGGCGCCCCCGGCGCCCCGGCGCCCCGACTGCAACCGGCGAACGGTCTCCTGTCGTCGTGTCAGATGACCGAACGGGGGAGCGTGCGTGACGGCGTGCACAAGCACGAGGCGGGAAAGCGGGGCCGCGCGCAAGACCACGTGATTCCAGAGGGAAAGCATGAAACCGTTGCATCTCAAGGGTGCGGCCGCGCTCGCCGCCGCCGCACTGGTGGGAGTCGGGTACCAGACCGCCTTCGGCAGTGAATCCGGGCCGCATCGCCAGTCGGGATCCACCTCCCCGGCGCCGGCCTCGATGGCGCCCAGCGCGCAGGCACCGGCCGCGCCGAAGCTGAAGGTCTCGTACTGGGGGAAGTCGCTGGAGGCCGAACTGACCGACATAGCCCCGGTCTCGGCAGACGAGGGCTGGGCCGTCGGCACGTCGCGGAACGACGACGGCAGCGGGGAGGCCAAGCAGATCCTGCTGCACCGCAAGGGCAAGGAGTGGAAGCCGAGCCCGGTCCCTGAGGGCGGCGAGAAGACCCTTCTCACCCGGGTCGACGCCTCCGGCCCGGACAACGTATGGGTCTTCGGCATGAAGACCGCCGGCGAGAAGCCGCCCGTCGCCTTCCGCTGGGACGGGAAGCAGTGGCACGAGATGAAGGTGCCCGTCGCGAACGACCGCTGGGAGGGCCCGCGTTCGACGGCCGTGCTCGCCGCCGACGATGTATGGCTGCTCGGCGGGGAACGGAACGCCTACCACTGGGACGGCAGGAAGTGGACCAAGTCCCAGCTTCCCGCCGTGGCGATGGACATCGCCGGCACCGGCGGCCGGGACGTGTGGGCCGTCGGCCTCCGCGACACGGGAGACGACGACGGTGGCGGCCCGATGAGCCAGCCGTCCGCCATGCACTGGGACGGGAAGAAGTGGAAGACCGCCGAGACCCCCGAGTACCACTTCCCGGACCCGCCGGCGGAGGAGGCCTCCAGCCTGGACGCCGTGGTCGCCGTCTCGGAGAACGAGGTGTGGGCCCTGGGCCGCCACGACTACAACCACGGTGAGGGAGGCCCCGAACCGGAGGACGAGGTCATCCTGCTTCGCTGGGACGGGAACGCGTGGAAGGAGGCCCCCGAGAAGGCGGCGAAGAAGGCGGAGATGCTGGCCTCCGACGGCGACGGCGGACTGATGCTGGACACCGACCTGCACATGACCAAGGACGGCGCACTTCACAAGATCGCCAAGGCCGAGCCCGTGCCGGGCCGTTCGGGGAAGGTCGAACCGGTCGACAAGAAGCAGGGCTTCGTGAACGACAAGGCGGTCCTCGTGCCCGGTACGCGCCAGGTGTGGTGCGGGGGCACCATCACGCTCGGCTCGCACGGCGACGCCAACTTCCGCCGGGCCGGGGTGGTGAGCTACGACGCGGGCTGACCGAGCCCGGTGAACGGCCCGCTCCCCGCACCTGCGCTCCAGGTGCGGGGAGCGGCTGTTTTGCGCCTTGTGTGAGTACCGCCGTCCGCGCATCTACCCAGGGGTAGTAACGAGGGTTAACGTTCGCCGCAAGCTGCCGCATCTCACCCCGCAGGAGATTCCGGTGATCAACTCCCGTGCTTCGTACGGAACATGGCGGACCCGGCGCACCTGGCGGACCTCGCGGACCCGGCGCACCTGGGAGCCCCGGCTCACCCGGCGCACCCGGCTCACCGCGAAGAGGCTGCGCCGCACGGTGGTCGCCGTCGCCGCGGCCGCGCTTCTCGCACCCCTCGTGGGCGCTTCACCGGCGTACGCGGCCGGAGCCGCACACACGGCGCGGTCCGGGCCCGCATCCGGCGACCCCTGCCGGGGCCAGTGCCGCGACATCCTCCCCGCCGGGCAGAACGGCCACGCCACCCTCACCGAGATACTGCTGCACAAGGCCACCGGCCTGCGCCCGAAGCACTCGGCCGACCAACTCGGCCCGTACGCGGACCTGTTGCACGACTACTCCGGCCTGAGCGACGACAAGCTCGGCGACTACTTCAACGACGCCTCCTTCGGCGTGCCCGCGGACCAGGTGGAGAGCGCCGAGAAGCCACGTGCCGATGTGACCGTCACCCGCGACAAGGCCACGGGCACGCCGCACATCAAGGGCACGACCCGTGCCGGGACGGAGTTCGGCGCCGGATACGCCGCGGGCCAGGACCGGTTGTGGCTCATCGACGTCCTCCGGCACGTCGGACGCGGCCGGCTGTCGTCCTTCGCGGGCGGTGCGGAGGGCAACCGGGAGCTGGAGCAGAGCCTTTGGGCCACCGCCCCGTACACCGAGAAGGACCTCGAACGGCAGGTCGCCCGGATCCGCGACTCGGGCGCACGCGGCGCCCTGGCCTACGACGACATCAAGAGCTACGTCGGCGGGCTCAACGCCTACATCGACGACAGCCGCGGTGCGCTGGACTACCCGGGCGAGTACGTGCTCACCGGCCACGGCTCGAAGATCGAGGACTTCAAGGTCACCGACGTCGTCGCGATCGCCTCCGTCATCGGCGCGATCTTCGGCAACGGAGGCGGCGGCGAGGTCGGCAACGCCCTGGCCAGGCTGGCGTTCCGGCAGCAGTACGGGAAGACGGCCGGCGACGAGGCGTACACGGCGTGGCGTGCGCAGAACGACACCGGGGCCACAACCACCGTGCACGGCAAGGAGTTTCCGTACGCCGGCTCCCCGAAGAAGCCGCGCGGCGTGGCCGCACCGGACGGCGGTTCCGTCACCGCATACGACCACTCGCAGAACGAGGACGGCACGGACGCCGCCGCGCGGAGCACGGGCGTGCTGCCCGGCGACCTCATCAGCGCCAGGAAGGGCATGTCCAACGCGCTGATGGTCTCCGGCAGGCACACCGCCTCCGGCAGTCCGATCGCCGTCTTCGGCCCGCAGACCGGCTACTTCTCTCCGCAGATCCTGATGGTGCAGGAGCTGGACGGGCCCGGACTGCGCTCTCGCGGCGCCTCCTTCCCCGGACTGGGCTTCTACGTGGAGCTCGGCCGCGGCCTCGACTACTCCTGGAGCGCCACATCCGCGGGCCAGGACATCACCGACACCTTCGCCGTCGAGCTCTGCGAGCAGTCCGGCGCGGAGCCCACCACGGCGTCGCAGAGCTACATGCTGCACGGCGAGTGCACGCCGTTCGACAGGCTCTCCAGGCACAACGAGTGGAAGCCGACCCTCGCCGACGGCACGAAGGCCGGCTCGTACGACGTGGTGACGCTCCGCTCCGCGTACGGCCTGGTCAGCCACACGGGGAAGGTCGACGGCAAGCCGGTTGCCTTCACCGCGCTGCGCTCCACGTACCTCCACGAAGCCGACTCGGTGATCGGCTTCCAGAAGTTCAACGACCCTTCGGCGATCACCTCCGCGCGCAGCTTCCAGCGGGCGGCGCAGGACATCGGCTACACCTTCAACTGGTTCTATGCGGACGCCGATCACACCGCGTACTTCAACTCCGGTGACAATCCGGTGCGTTCGAAGGACACCGATCCCGACCAGCCGATACGGGCGGGCAAGGCGCAGGAGTGGAAGGACTGGGACCCGCAGACCAACACGTCCGCCGTGACGCCGCCCGCCGAGCATCCGAACTCCGTGGACCAGGACTACTTCGTCAACTGGAACAACAAGCAGGCCGACGGCTACTCCGCGGACTGGGCCAACGGCCCGGTGCACCGGGGAGACCTGCTCGACACCAGGGTCGCCGCACTGGTGAAACAGGGCTCCGTGACGCGTACGAAGCTGGTACAGGCGATGGAGAACGCGGCGGCTGCGGACCTGCGGGCGGAGAAGGTGCTGCCCGAAGTCCTCGATGTCATCGGCTCGTCCAAGGTGACGGACTCCGAACTGGCCCGCACGGTCGGGGAGTTGCGTGCGTGGGTGAAGTCCGGTTCGCAGCGGCGCGAGGCCGCGCGGGACGACGGCGAGTATGAACACGCGGAAGCCATAAGGGTGCTGGACGCCTGGTGGCCGCTGCTGGTGAAGGGCGAGTTCGAACCGGAGCTGGGCGAGAAGCTCTACCGGTCGCTGACCTCGCTCGCGCCGGTGAACGAGTCGCCGTCCGGCGGCCAGAACGGCGGCGAAGGGAGCGGCGGTGTGGGAGCCGGCCAGCCGCACAAGGGCTCGGCGCTCCAGCACGGCTGGTGGTCGTTCGTGCAGAAGGATCTGCGCGCCGTGCAGGGCGAGGACGTCGAGTCCCCGCTCGACAGGCCCTACTGCGGCGGCGGTTCACTCGCCGAGTGCCGCAGGATGCTGCTGACGACGCTGGCCGAGGCCGCCGCCGTCCCCGCCGAGAAGACCTATCCCGGCGACGAGGAGTGCGACGCGGGCGACCAGGTGTGCGCCGACTCGATCGTGCACCGGGCGATGGGCGGCATCACCGTGCCGCGGATCGCCTGGCAGAACCGGCCCACCTACCAGCAGGTCGTGGAGTTCCCCGCCCGGCGCGAGGGCGCGTCCGCGCGGTGACCCCTCCCTCACGGTCTCGGCACCTTCGTCACGGCCCGGCGCCGGGCGGTCGGTCCTGCCGGGCCGTGACGGTTGCCGGGCCGTGGCGGCCGGTCGTGGCCGCCGCCGGCTACTGACCCCGCCCGGCGGCTCACCGAGGGCCTGACCGCCCGGCGGCCCACCGCCCTGCCGCTTCACCGACGCGCGGCGGAGCCGCCCCGCGCCTCGGCCTCGCGAGCCTCGCGCACGTAGCCCATGTACCGCTTCCAGTCCCAGTGCGGCCCCGGATCGGTGTGGTCGGCGCCCGGCACCTCGTTGTGCCCGACGATGTGCTTCCGGTCGACGGGTATGGCGTACCGCTTGCATATACGGGCCGTGAGCCGCGCGGAGGACCGGTACATCGCCTCCGTGAAGTTCTGCGGACGGTCGACGAAGCCCTCGTGCTCGATGCCTATGCTGCGCTCGTTGTAGCCGCGGTTCCCCGCGTGGTAGGCGACGTCCAGCTCCCGCACCATCTGCACCGTCCGCCCGTCGCTCGCCCGCACCACATAGTGCGCGGCGGCCTCGTGCAGGGGATCGCGGAACACCTTCACAGCCGTACGGAAGTCGCTCTCGGTCACGTGGATCACGACGCGGTCGATGACGTAGTCGGCGGGCCGGTCCGCGAAGCGCAGATTCCCCTCCGAGGCGGCGACCCAGTGCACGCCGGGCTCGTCGACCTCGCCCTCCTTGCGCTGCTTGTCGACCCCCGGTACGCGCCACCACAGGCGCGAGGCCGTGTCCCAGTTGAGGGCGGCGGCCGCGGCCAGTGCCACGCCGCTGCCGCCGCCGATGAGCCAAGTGCGCCGAGAGACCGATCCCATGACCGGTCAAACGCTCGCGCCCGCCGTCCCGGTTCCGCTCGCTTACGGGGACGCGGCCCGCTGCGTCTACCCTGGACGGGTTATGACTGACGCTTCCCGCACCCACGGGCCGCCCGTCGGCGGCGCTCTCAGGCTGCGTGTCCTCGCCGCCATGTCCGGCGGCGTGGACTCCGCCGTCGCCGCCGCGCGCGCCGCCGAGGCGGGCCACGACGTCACGGGCGTGCACCTCGCCCTCTCCGAGAACCCGAAGTCGTTCCGCACCGGCGCCCGCGGCTGCTGCACGATCGAGGACTCCCGGGACGCCCGCCGCGCCGCGGACGTCATCGGGATCCCCTTCTACGTCTGGGACTTGGCCGAGCGCTTCCGTGAGGACGTCGTCGAGGACTTCGTCGCCGAGTACGAGGCGGGCCGTACGCCGAACCCGTGCCTGCGCTGCAACGAGAAGATCAAGTTCGCGGCGCTGCTGGACAAGGCGCTGGCCCTGGGCTTCGACGCGGTGTGCACGGGCCACTACGCCACGGTGGTCACGCGCGACGACGGCACCCGCGAGCTGCACCGCGCGAGCGACGCCGCCAAGGACCAGAGCTATGTCCTCGGAGTGCTCGACGCCCGTCAGCTGGCGCACGCCATGTTCCCCCTCGGCGACACGCTCACCAGCAAGGACGAGATCAGGGAAGAGGCGGAGCGGCGCGGCCTCGCCGTCGCGAAGAAGCCCGACAGCCACGACATCTGCTTCATCGCGGACGGCGACACCCAGGGCTTCCTCGCCGGCCGCCTCGGCACCTCCGAGGGCGACATCCTCGACGAGGACGGCCACAAGCTCGGCACCCACGAGGGCGCCTACGGCTTCACCATCGGCCAGCGCAAGGGCCTGCGCATCGGGCACCCGGCGCCCGACGGCAAGCCGCGGTACGTGCTGGACATCTCACCGGTGGACAACACGGTCACCGTCGGCCCCGCCGCCTCCCTCGACGTCGCGGCGCTGACCGCCGTCAAGCCCCGCTGGTGCGGCACCGGGCCCGCAGGACCCGGCACGTACACGGCCCAGCTGCGCGCCCACGGCGGCGAGGCGGAGGTCACCGCCGAACCGGCGGACGACGGGGCCGAGTTGAGGGTCCGCTTCACCGAACCGGTACGCGGCGTGGCCCCGGGCCAGGCAATCGTCCTCTACGACGGCACGCGCGTCATCGGCTCGGCGACGATCGCCACGACGGAGCGGACCAGCCCCGCGGGCGTCAACAGCGCCTGACGGAGAGACTTTTCACGGCGGGCGGCCGCAACAGGGCCGCCCGCCGGGGGACTTGCGGAACGCCACCGCCCCGGGGGCCGCCCGCCGTGCCCGTGGCGCCCCGGCCGAAGCCGGGGGCCGGGCGCCTACGCCCCGTGCACCGTGCCGCTGAAGACCTTCTCCAGCTTGTCGAACTCCTCCAGGCAGCGGCCCGTGCCCACGGCGACACAGCTCAGCGGCTCCTCCGCGACATAGACGGGCATGCCCGTCTCCTTCGTCAACCGCTCGTCCAGGCCGTGCAGCAGGGCGCCGCCGCCGGTCAGCACGATGCCGCGCTCCATGATGTCGCCGTACAGCTCCGGCGGGCACGCGTCGAACGCGGTGCGCACCGCGTCGACGATCGCCGCGACCGGCTTCTCCGTCGCCTCGCGGATCTCGTCCTCGCTCAGCTCCACGGTCTTGGGCATGCCGGTCTCCTTGTCCCGGCCGCGCACCGGCGTCGGAACGCCGCTGCCCATCGACATCTTGACGTCCTCCGCGGTGCGTTCACCGACCCCTATGGCGAAGTGCAGCTCGATGTACGACGCGATGGCCGCGTCCAGGGCGTCGCCCGCGACGCGTGCGGAGTGCGTGACGACCGTGCCCCCCAGGGAGATGATCGCCACCTCGGTGCTGCCGCCGCCGATGTCGACGACCATCGAGCCGCGCGCCTCGTGCACAGGCAGCCCGGCGCCGATCGCGGCCGCCATCGGCTCCTCGATGAGATGCACGGAACGCGCACCGGCCCTCGCGGCCGTCTGAAGGACCGCGCGCCGCTCGACTCCCGTGACGCCGCTCGGAACGCATACGACGACCCGCGGTCCTCTGCCGCGCCCCACTCTCGCCGCGCGGATGAAATGCCGCAGCATTCCCTCGGTGGCTTCGAAATCCGTGATGACGCCGCCCTTGAGAGGACGCGTGGCGGTGATGGAGCCCGGAGTGCGGCCCACTGCCTCTTTCGCTTCCGTGCCCACGGCGAGCACTTTTCCGGTGCGGGACTCGACCGCCACGACCGACGGTTCGTTGAGGATGATGCCGCGTCCGCGCGCGTACACCAGCGTGTTGGCGGTGCCAAGGTCTATGCCGATGTCACGCGTGCTGAACGAGGTGCTCTTCGCCATGTGTTCTCGCCGTGTTCGGTGCAGGGTGTGCCGAATTGTCGTGCTGGGCTTGCAGCATACCCAACTGTCCTGGTTTCGGGACAACTCGGCCTCCGGAAACCTGAGATCGCAAACGTGCTGGTGGGAGCGCGGTTCACGCTCGAACAAGGAGCCGACCGTTCGGTTAGGTGGCATAGACCCGGGCTTGGGTGGATAGCTATGCGCTGGAGTCCGAGCGCGCGGTGCCCGTGACTGAAGCCTTGGCGTCCCGGGTCGGCCGCGCCGTAGGCCACCCTCTCAGCAATCGGAGGTACCCCATTACCGCGCGACCGACGCAGGAATTCGGAGAGAACCCTGTCGACGTCCGGGAAACCGGTCACTACACGGAGGAATACGTCCCGAGCTTCGTCGACAAATGGGACTCTCTCATTGATTGGGAAAAGCGCTCACACAGTGAGGGCAATTTCTTCATAGACCTGCTGCGCAAGCGGGGCGTGAAGAGTGTGCTCGACGTCGCCACGGGGACCGGGTTCCACTCGGTGCGACTGCTCGAAGCAGGATTCGACGCCGTCAGTGCGGACGGCAGTGCCGACATGCTGTCGAAGGCATTCAAGAACGGAATGGAGAACGGAAGTCACATACTCCGCGTCGTCCAGGCGGACTGGCGCTGGCTCAACAGGGACGTGCACGGGGAGTACGACGCCATCGTCTGCCTCGGCAACTCCTTCACGCACCTGTTCTCGGAGCGCGACCGCCGCAAGGCGCTGGCCGAGTTCTACGCGATGCTGAAGCACGACGGAGTGCTCATCCTCGACCAGCGGAACTACGACGCGATGCTGGACCGCGGATTCTCCAGCAAGCACACGTACTACTACTGCGGCGAGGACGTGGCCGTCGAACCGGAGTATCTGGACGAGGGGTTGTGCCGCATGCGGTACAACTTCTCCGACAGCTCCGTGTATCACCTCAACATGTTTCCGCTGCGCAAGGATTACACGCGCCGGCTCATGTCCGAGGTGGGATTCCAGCACATCGAGACCTACGGCGACTTCCAGCACACCTACCGTGAGGAACAGCCGGACTTCTTTGTGCACGTCGCGGAGAAGGAGTACCGCATGGACGAGGAGGGCGAAGGTGCGTACTCGGCCGCCGTGAGCACGGCCCGCACGTACTACAACTCGTCCGACGCCGACGAGTTCTATGCATCCGTGTGGGGCGGCGAGGACATCCACATCGGTCTCTACGAGAGCTCCGAGGAGCCCATCGCCGACGCCAGCCGCCGCACCGTGCAGCGGATGGCGGAGAAGCTCGACCTCGACGAGTCGTCGGTGGTGCTCGACCTGGGTGCGGGCTTCGGCGGCTCGGCGCGGTACCTGGCCGAGACGTACGGCAGCCGCGTCATCGCGCTGAACCTCAGCGAGGTGGAGAACGAGCGGAACCGCGAACTCAACGCCCAGCGCGGCCTCACCGACAAGGTCGAGGTCGTGGACGGCTCGTTCGAGAGCATCCCCTACCCCGACGACAGCGTGGACGTCGTCTGGTCGCAGGACGCCTTCCTGCACAGCGGCAACCGCACACGGGTGCT
The DNA here is from genome assembly GCF_012726265.1 of Streptomyces sp. HNM0575. Classification (GTDB taxonomy): domain Bacteria; phylum Actinomycetota; class Actinomycetes; order Streptomycetales; family Streptomycetaceae; genus Streptomyces. Next base: position 182,433 of record NZ_JAASAG010000008.1, read on the forward strand.
GGAGGAGGTCACGCGCGTGCTGCGGCCGGGCGGACAGCTCGTCTTCACCGACCCGATGGCGGCGGACGGCACCTCCACGGCCGTACTGAAGCCGATCCTGGAGCGCATCCATCTCGACACGATGGGCTCGCCCGGCTTCTACCGGCGTGAGCTGGCGCGGCTCGGGTTCAGCTCGGCCAGCAGCGGAGGCTTCGAGGAGCACCGCGAGCAGCTCGTGAACCACTACGGGCGCGTGCTGGAGGAGACCGAGCGCCAGGAGGCGCTGGGGATCGAAGGGCTTGCCGGGAAGGTGAGTTCGGAGTACCTCACCAACATGAAGAAGGGCCTGGGCCACTGGGTCAGCGGCGGCAATCAGCGTCAACTCACCTGGGGAATCTTCCACTTCAGGCTTTGAGAAACGATTTTGCTGTCTGCTCCCGCCCCTCTCGTACGGGGGCGGGGCACGGTCCCCCTGGCGTGTTCGGGGGGACCCCCCAACGGGGTTCGGGCGTACGGGATCACCGCGTACTGAACGCTGTGCACTGAACGCCGTGCACTGAACTCCCTGTACTGAAGGCCGCGTACGGACCCCGCGCACGGATCAGGGCGTGCGCGGGTCCGGGAACCGGTGCTCCCCGGTGCCCGGGATGTGCGGCCTGCTGGGTGCGGGACCGGCCGCGAGCAGCCGGCTGAGACCGCGCCGGGTCGCGGCGACCACGACGCGGTCGCCCGCCTTGAGCACGTAACCGGGGTGCAGACGCCACTCCAGCTCGCTCGCGCCCGTGTACGTGACGGACGAGAGGTCCTGCTGCCGCTCGTCCTCCGAGGCCGTGTCCATGGCGACCACGCGCCAGGCCTCCGTCTGGAAGGCACGCTCGACCGTGAGGCCCTCCAGCAGCGGATTGCCCCGGACCTCCACGGCGGCGAAGACCAGCACCGGCGGCCCACCGAGATCGCGCCGAGCACCTGCCGGCCCATCATCGCCCCCGCGAACGCGGGGGCCGCGAGGGCCGAGACGCTGCGGCTGTGGGTCTGCGCCGCGGGATAGGTGTCGCGGAGGGTGCGGTACACGGTGGTGGCGAACGAGTCGTCGAACAGCCGCATCACCACGCGCAGTTCGGGCTTGATCTGGCGGGCGTTGAGCGAAGCCTCCAGATTGATGCCGTCGTTGCTGGTGAGGGCGAGGAGGGCGCGGCTGCGCTTGATCTTGGCGTCCTCCAGCACGCCGTCCTCCGTGACGTCGGCGATCAGCGTCGGCACCCGGTGCCTGCGGGCGAGCGCTATGCCGCGCGCCTCGTCGTTCTGCTCGATGCACACGACGGGGATGTTCAGCTCAAGCAGCCGCTCCAGCACGTGCTTTCCGACCTTGCCGAGACCCACCAGCACCACGTGGCCGCCGAGGCCGCGCGGGGGAGTGGGCAGGGCGGCGGTCCTGCGGAACGAGCCGTAGCTCTCCAGGACCACGGCGAGCAGCAGCGGGAGCAGCGCCATCCCGGTCAGCCCGGCGAGCAGTTGGAGGATCTGTTCGGCCGGTGGCTCCTCGAGGTTCGGCTCGTTGATGGCGAACAGGTCGAGAAGCGTCACGTATCCCGCGTGCAGGGGGGAGTCACGGCTGATCACCCAGTGCACCGCGGCGAGGGCGAGCACCACGCCGGCCATGGCCAGCAGGGAGTAGCGCAGCCGGCGCGAGAACAGCCGCTGCACGGCGGGCATCCGCGGCAGCCTCGACGACCGGGGGCCGGCCGCGTGGCTGGGCCTGCGGGTGATCGCCTCCAGCACGACCGCCTCGCGCGACGGCGGCAGCCCGCTCAACTCCTCGTCGTCCGGGAGCAGTACGGGACCGCGGCCGGGGGCGCCGCGGTGGCGGGGAGCGCGGCCGGGCGCATGGCCGGGCGCACGGCCCGGGGCGGTGCCGGAGCCCGGGGCGGGGACGGAGCCCGCGGCGGTGCCGGGGCCGTGGGAGCCGTGGGAACCCTGGGAGCCGCCGGGGCCGTGACCGGCGGGCGCGCCGCCGTTCCCGTGGGCCTCGCCCCGGTCGCCCCGGTCGCCCCGGTCTTCGCGGTCGCTCCGGTCGTCACGGGCGCCGCCCCCGTCGTCGGCGGTCTGAGCCCCGTCGCCGTCGCCACCCCCGTCGCCCGCGCCCTCCTGGTCGCTCTCGCTCTCGCTGTCGTCGGAGGCGCCCTCGCCGTTCTCGGTGTCCCCGGTGGCGGGCATCAGCGCGAGAGTGCACAGCGGATTGCGGCGGTCGACGGTGCGCAGGGTGCGCTCCTTGGCGCGCAGTAACAGCCCGTCCGCGTACAGCACCTTGGCGCTGCCGACGACGGCCGCCGCGACGATCGAGGGCGCGGCGGTGTCGGAGTCGGAGAGCACCGTCGTGGTGGCGTCCTCCGCGGAGGACGTCTGCCGACTGCCGCGACGGCGCGGGCTGTTGAGCCGCGCGGCCCGGTCCAGCAGATCCACGAGGTACTGCCCCAGGTTGCCGTTGAACATGCGGATGACCAGCCGCACCCGCGGGTTGATCCGGCGGGCGCGCAGCGCGGTGTAGATGTTGAGCTGGTCGTCGCCCGAGGTGAGCGCGAGCGCGCTGGCCCGCTCGATGCCCGCCCGTACGAGCGCGTCGTCGTCGGGCACCCGGGTCTCGACGGCCTCCACCCACATCCCCGGCCTGTCGATGAGTCCGGCGATCTGCGGGCCGTGGCTGCCGCCGCGCAGCGACGGCAGCACGACCGTGACGTGCTGTCCGTAGACCGTGGCCAGCTCCCTGGTGACCCGCTGCGCGAGCGCGTTGTCACCGCAGACCACCATGTGCCCGCGCAGGCCCCGCCCTAGGCTGCTGTCCATGGTCTCCAAGGACAGTTCCCCCTTGAACATCTGCGTCTTCTGCTCCGCGGCCGAACTCGCCCCCGTATACACGGAGTCGGCACGCGAATTCGCCGAGCTTATCGGCCGCCGGGGACATTCCCTGGTCTGGGGCGGATCGGACGTCGGACTGATGAAGGTCGTCGCGGACGGCGTGCAGGGGGCCGGGGGACGGCTCGTGGGGATCTCGGTGGAGTTCCTTCAGAGCAAGGCCCGCGAGGACGCGGACGAGATGGTCGTCACGGCGAACCTCGCCGAGCGGAAGGCTCAACTCCTCGCCCGCGCCGACGCGTTCGTGATCATGGTGGGCGGTACCGGCACCCTGGACGAGGCCACCGAGATCCTTGAACTGAAGAAGCACGGGCTGCACGCCAAGCCCGTCGTGCTGCTGAACACCGCCGGCTACTACGACGGCCTGCGGCAGCAGCTCGCCCGCATGGAGGCGGAGGGCTTCCTGCCGCTGCCGCTGTCGGAGCTGGTCGCCTTCGCGGACGACGGGGCGAGCGCGCTGCGGCTGCTGGAGGCGTGACGGGGGCCTTACGGCTGGGGCGCGTGCCGGGCCGCGCAGGCGTCCGGGCAGGTGCCCGGTGCGGCGTCCGGCGCGGCGTCCGGCGCGGCGCCGTCTACTTGCGGTTGTAGAGCCGCATCGTCAGCGTCCCGAACACCGCGGCCAGCACGGCGGCCGCCGTGAGCGTCCAGCCGATCTCGGCGCCGGGCCACTCGCCCGCCATCAACCCCCGTACCGCCGCGACGAGATGGGTGACCGGGTTGACCTCGACGAACGCCCGCAGCCACCCCGGCATGGTCGCCGGCTCCACGAGGATGTTGCTGAGGAAGGTGAGCGGGAAGAGCACCATCATGCTGACGCCCATCACCGACTTCTCCGTGCGCAGCAGCAGCCCGAACATCGTCCACAGCCACGAGAAGGCGAAGGAGAACACCACCAGCAGCGCGATCCCCGCCAGCACCCCGGTCACGCCGCCCGCCGGGCGGAAGCCGAGCAGCAGCCCCACGCCGAGGATCACCACCGAGGCCGTGGTGTAGCGGAAGGCGTCGCCGAGCAGATAGCCGACCATCGGGGCGGGCCGCCAGATCGGCAGCGTACGGAAGCGGTCGAACACCCCTTTCCCGATATCGGTGTTGACCGAGACCCCCGTGTACATCGTGGTCATCACGACGCTCATCACCATGATCCCCGGCAGCAGGAACTGGAGGTACTCGCCCGTCGAGCCAGCCAGCGCACCGCCGAAGAGGTACGTGAACATCAGCGTCATCATCACCGGGAACGCGGTGACGTCGAAGAGCTGCTCGGGCACGTGCTTGATCTTCAGCATCGCCCGGTGCCCGAACGCCATGCACACCGTTAGCGCGCCCGGACGGGGCGGCCGGCTGCCGGCCAGCAGCCCGGCGGGCAGTCCGGTCGCCGGCCCGGCCGGGGGCTGCGGCTGTGCCGCGGCACGAGGCGCGGGCGTACGGGGCTGTACGGACCGGCCGGCAGCGGTGCTCATCGGGTCGCCTCCTCTGCCGAAGCGGTCGTCGCGGGTGCGGTCGTCGCGGGTGCGGTCGCGGCCGCCGCTGAGGCGGTCGTGTCCGTGCCGGTCGCGTTCGGGGTCGCGTCCGCCGTGGCGCCTGCCGTGGCGTGCGCCGGCCGGTCGGTGAGGGCCAGGAAGACCTCGTCGAGGCTGGGCTGGCCCAGGGAGAAGTGGTCGACGGTGATCCCTGCGCGCGCGAGTTCGGCCAGCGCCTGCGCGGCCTGTGCGGTCGCTCCGCCCCGCGTCCCGTCCCCCGGCACCCGCGCCGTCAGCGCCACCGGGTCGCTGTCCGGCTGCACTTGAGCGGCGAGCGCCTTCGCGAGCACGCGCCGCGCCGCCTCGCGCTGCCCCGCGTCGCGCAGCCGCAGATGCACCGAGCCCGCCCCGACCGACGACTTGAGCTGTCCCGGCGTGCCCTCCGCGATGACCCGCCCGTGGTCGATCACGGCGATGCGGTCCGCGAGCTGGTCGGCCTCGTCCAGATACTGCGTGGTCAGCAGCACCGTGGTGCCCTGCGCGACGACCGCGCGCACGATGTCCCATACCTGGCTGCGGCTCCTGGGGTCGAGCCCGGTCGTCGGCTCGTCGAGGAAGAGCAGTTCGGGCGTGCCGAGGATGCTCGCGGCGATGTCGATGCGCCGGCGCATGCCGCCCGAGTAGTGCTTCACCTGGCGCCGTGCCGCGTCCGCCAGCCCGAAGGCGTCCAGCAGCCGGGCCGCGCGCTCGCGTGCGGCGGGCTTGGCGTGGCCGAGCAGCCGTGCCAGCAGTACGAGGTTCTCCGTACCGGTCAGGTCCTCGTCCACGGAGGCGTACTGGCCGGTGAGGCTGACCCTGGCGCGCACGGCGGCGGCCTCGCGCACCACGTCGTGCCCGAAGACGCGTGCCTGCCCGCCGTCCGGGCGCAGCAGCGTGGCCAGCATCCGCACGGTGGTGGTCTTCCCGGCGCCGTTCGGTCCGAGCACCCCGTAGACCGAACCGGCGGGCACGCGAAGGTCGATGCCGTCGACCGCGCGGTCGACGCCGAAGACCTTCACCAGGCCGTGCGTCTCGGCGGCGGGCGTCTCCGCGGCCGCCCCGTGGTACGGGCCCGCGCCCGTGACCGTGCCTTCGTCTCTGCCCGTGACTGTCTCCGTGACTGTCTCCGTGGCCGTGGCCGTGGCTGTGGCTGTGGCCGTGGCCGTCTCCGCGTCCGTGTCCGCCGGCACCGCTGCCTCCCTCGTACGAACCTCTCCCGGACGCCCGTACACGGGTGCCGCCCGGCTCACAGCGGTCAGACCGGACGCCCCGCGGAAACTCATCGGTGAGCGGCGGGCACCCGGTGCGGCGGCGCCCGCCCGCCACCGGGGTCATCTGCCGTACCGCGGCTGGGAGACGATGGGGGCATGGCAACGCATCTGATCACCGGTGCCGGCTCGGGCATCGGCGCCGCCGTCACCCGGCGGCTTCTCGAACGCGGCGACGAACTGTGGCTGCTGGCGCGCGACGCCGGCCGCGCCAAGGAGCTGAGGGAGCGCTTCGAGGGCGCCCGTACGGTCGTCGGCGACCTCGGCGAACCGGAGCGGCTCTCCTGGGCCCTCGGCCAGCAGGACCTGCCGGGGGAGCTGGACTCGCTCCACCACATCGCGGGCGTCGTCGAGCTGGGCGGCGTCGGCGAACTCAGCGCGAGGGTCTGGAACCAGACGCTCGCCGCGAACCTCGTCGCACCCGTGGAGCTGACCCGCCTGCTGCTGCCGCAGCTGCGTCTGGCCCGCGGCCACGTGCTCTTCGTCAACTCCGGTGCGGGGCTGCGCGCCAATCCGCAGTGGTCGGCGTACGCGGCGAGCAAGCACGGTCTGAAGGCCCTCGCCGACGCGCTGCGCGCCGAGGAGAGCGGCAACGGGATCCGGGTCACCTCGGTCTACCCGGGGCGCACCGCCACGCCCATGCAGGAGAAGGTGCACCGCCAGGAGGGCAAGGAGTACGACCCGGGGCGGTGGATCCCGGCGGAGGCCGTCGCCACGACTCTGCTGACCGCGCTGGACATGCCGCGCGGCGCGGAGGTCACGGACCTGACAGTGAAGCCGGTCGCATGAGCACGCACAGCACCCACAGCGCGCACAGCACCCACAGCGCGCACGGCACCCAGGACCGGCAGAGCGCGGGGAACGCGGGCGGCCCCGTGTGGGGCGCGGGCGCCGCCACCGGCATCGGCTCGATGCCCGGAGAGGACGCACGCGAGGCGGCCCGTACGGTCACGGGCACGCTGGAGGCGTTCCCGTTCCTCCCTGAGCTCCCGGCGCGCGGGCCCGGCGCCGACATGACGGGGCGCACCGTGGGACTGCTCGCCGAGCTGTACGCGCACCTCGAACCCAGCGGCTGGCGGATCAGCGACCGGCCGGGACGCGACACCCGGCGTGCACGGTCGTGGCTGGGCGAAGACCTCGACGCGGTCGAGGAGTTCACACAGGGCGACGCGTGGGGCGGCGACGGCGGGAGGCGCGCGCTGAAGCTCTCCGCCGTCGGCCCGTGGACTCTTGCCGCCACCCTGGAGCGGCGCAACGGAGAGGCCGTCCTCGGCGACCCGGGCGCCTGCCGCGACGTGACCGCGTCCCTCACCGAGGGTCTGCTGGCGCACCTTGCGGACCTACGGCGCAGGGTGCCCGGTGCGCGCCCCGTGCTTCAGCTGGACGAGCCGATGCTGACGGCCGTGCTGCTGGGGCGGGTGCCCACCGCGAGCGGATACCGCAGCCACGGCGCCGTGGACCGTGCGGTGGCCGAGGGCGCGCTGCGGGAGATCACCGGCGCCTTCGCGGCGCAGGACGTGCCCGTCGTCGTGCACACGTGCGCGCCGCGGCCGCCGTTCGCGCTGCTGCGCCGCGCGGGCGTCGCCGGCGTCTCGTTCGACGCCGCCCTGCTCACCGAGGGTGAGGACGACGCGGTCGGCGAGGCCGTCGAGGGCGGGACGGTGCTCTTCGCCGGGGTGGTGCCGGGGGACCGGCCGCCGTCGGCTGGATTGTCGGACCCTGCCGGTAGCGTCAGTGGTGTCAGGGCGCTGTGGCGCAGGCTCGGGCTGTCCCCCGCTCTCCTCACGGAGTCGGTCGTGGTCACCCCCGCGTGCGGTATGGCGGGAGCCTCGCCCGCGTATGCGCGTGCGGCGCTCGCCCACTGTGTCCGGGCGGCGAGATCCCTCGCCGACGACCCTGAGTGACGGGAGGACGAGACGGTGGCCGGCAAAGAGCAGACGTCGAAGCCGGCGGCAGCGCCCGCCGAAGCGCGCGAGCGGCATCAGCTGCTGTCCGAGCAGATCGAGGAGCACCGCTTCCGGTACTACGTGAAGGACGCCCCGGTCGTCAGCGACGCCGAGTTCGACCGGCTGCTGCGTGAGCTGGAGGCGCTGGAGGCCGGGCACCCGGAGCTCGTCACGCCCGACTCGCCGACCCAGAAGGTCGCGGGTCAGTACGAGACGGAGTTCACCGAAGTCGCCCACCGCGAGCGCATGCTGTCCCTCGACAACGCCTTCGACGACACGGAGCTGGGCGAGTGGGCCGAGCGCGTCGCCCGCGAACTCGAGGGCGTGGAGCACCACTTCCTCTGCGAGCTGAAGATCGACGGCCTGGCGGTCAACCTGACGTACGAGCACGGCAGGCTCACCCGCGCCGCCACCCGCGGAGACGGGCGCACGGGCGAGGACATCACGCCCAACGTGCGCACGATCGCGGACGTCCCGGAGCGGCTGGCGGGCGAGCGGATCCCGGAGCTGGTCGAGGTCCGCGGGGAGGTCTTCTTCCCGATGGAGCGCTTCGAGGAGCTCAACGCACGTCTGGTGGAGGCCGGTGACAAGCCGTTCGCCAACCCGCGCAACGCCGCGGCGGGTTCGCTCCGCCAGAAGGACCCGAAGGTGACGGCCACGCGCCCGCTGCACATGGTGGTGCACGGCATCGGCGCCCACGAGGGCCTCGACGTCGCCAGGCTCAGCGAGGCGTACGGGCTGCTGCACGAGTGGGGCCTGCCCACCTCGCAGTACACGAAGGTGGTCGAAGGCCTCGCCGGCGTCCGCGAGTTCATCGCCCACTACGGCGAGCACCGGCACTCGGTGGCGCACGAGATCGACGGCGTCGTGGTGAAGCTGGACGAGGTGCGCCTCCAGGGGCGCCTGGGGTCGACGTCGCGCGCACCGCGCTGGGCCATCGCGTGGAAGTACGCGCCGGAGGAGGTCAACACCAGGCTGGTCGACATCCGCGTCGGCGTCGGCCGCACGGGCCGGGTCACGCCGTACGCGGTGGTCGAGCCGGTGACGGTCGCCGGCTCGGAGGTCGAGTTCGCCACCCTGCACAACCAGGAGGTGGTGCGCTCCAAGGGCGTCCTCATCGGGGACACGGTCGTGCTGCGCAAGGCCGGCGACGTGATCCCGGAGATCCTCGGCCCCGTCGCGGATCTGCGGGACGGCAGCGAGCGCGAGTTCGAGATGCCCGCGCACTGCCCCGACTGCGGTACGGCGCTGCGCCCCATGAAGGAGGGCGACATCGACCTGCGCTGCCCCAACGCCCGTTCCTGTCCGGCCCAGTTGAGGGAGCGGCTGTTCTATCTCGCCGGGCGCAAGTGCCTCGACATCGAGCACTTCGGGTATGTGGTGGCCACGGCGCTGACCCAGCCGCTGGAGCCGTCCGAGCCGCCGCTGAAGGACGAGGGCGGCCTCTTCGACCTGAAGGCCGAGGACCTGCTGCCCATCAAGTCCTATGTCCTCGACCCGGACACGGGCCTGCCGAAGAGCGATCCGGAGACGGGCCAGGAGAAGGTCGTCACCCTCTTCGCCAACTTGAAGGGCGAGCCGCGGAAGAACACGCTGACGATGCTGGAGAACATCGAGGCCGCCAAGGACCGTCCCCTCGCCCGGATCATCACCGGGCTGTCGGTCCGTCATGTGGGGCCGGTCGCCGCGGAGGCGCTGGCCAGGGAGTTCCGCTCGATGGAGCGCATCGCCGAGGCCGACGAGGAGGAGCTGGCGGCCACCGAGGGCGTCGGGCCGACCATCGCCGCGTCCCTCAAGGCCTGGTTCGCCGAGGACTGGCACCGCGAGATCGTCGAGCGCTGGCGGGCCGCGGGCGTGCGGATGGAGGAGGAGGGCTCCGGCGAGTCGGGCCCGCGACCCCTGGAGGGGATCACCGTAGTGGTCACCGGGACCCTCGCGACGTTCACGCGGGACGGTGCGAAGGAGGCCCTACAGGAGCGTGGTGCGAAAGTGACCGGATCCGTTTCGAAGAAGACCGGGTTCGTGGTGGTGGGAGAGAGCCCCGGGTCGAAATACGACAAGGCCGTCCAGTTGAAGGTGCCTATTTTGGACGATGACGGTCTCGCCGTTCTTCTGGAGGAAGGCCCGGACGCTGCCCGCGAAGTGGCCGAAAAGCATCCCGAATAGGGCACTGAAGGCCCTTCAAGTCATCCCGGTTTCCCCACTGTTGAGTTCCCGTCACAGGTGTCCCATGCGTTTGCGCCCGGGTATGCACTCAGAAGCCGCACAGTTATCGGCTGTTGTGCGTGAATGGGGCCGGATCAGCCGGGTCGCACACAGTCAACCCGGGCCGATCGCTGCCCTGAAGGCGCTGCGCGGCCTACTGTTGATGTGTGTGCCTGGTTTGGGGAAGCAGGCACAGACGGCCGGCGGAGGGACGGGCATGCAGGAAATTCCTGGGGGCCACGGCCCCCCGTACTCCAGCCTGCCCGACGGCACGAGCGGGAGTACGGGGTCCACGGCCGGAGCGGAGGACGTGCCGTGGGTGCAGCGTCTGGCAGCGCTGCGCGTGCCCGGACTGCCGGTTCTCGTCGTCGTCGGGGCGGGGATCGTTCTCGGCACATGTGTGTTCCGGGTCGTCACCGACGGCAGAGCGCTCTTCCCGGACGCGGTCACGGGGTGGTCGCTGGCGGTCCTGACGGGCCTGATCGTGGGTCACCTCGTCGCGCTCGGGCGTGACCGCTGGTGGAGCGGCACCGGCTCGGGCGCCGCGCTCACCCTGGCGATCCTGCTGCTCTACGGCTGGGCGCCGGCCGTGGTGGTCAGCCTCGCCGTGGTGGTGCTGGTGGGCGCCGTGCGCCGGCACCGCTGGCGGCAGGCGGTGGTGCAGGGCGCAGTCGACATCCTCGGCATCGGCGCCGCGGCCCTGTCGCTCGCGGCGGTGGGCGTGCACGCGTCCGTCGCGAATCCCTGGATGCCCGGCGACTGGGGCTATACGGCCCTGCCCGAGATCGTCATGGCGTCCTTCGCCTATCTGCTGGTCACCCGCGTCCTGCTGTGGTTCTCGCACGTGCCGCACAAGACGGGTCTGCCCACCGCGCTTCGCAGGGCGCTGCTGCGCCAGGGCCTCGTAGTGGTCGCGCTGCTGGGCATATCGCCGCTGATAGCCGTGGTCGCCGCGTACCGGTCGATACTGCTGCCGCTGTTCGCGGTGCCGCTCATCGCCCTGGACTCCACGCTGTGGATCGCCCGGGTCCGCGCCGAGGAGGCGCTGCGCGATCCGCTGACGGGCCTTCCCAACAGGCAGTGGCTGCTGGAGCGGACCTGGTCCGCACTGGACGAGGCCGACCGCACGGAGGCGCGCTCCGCGCTCGTGCTCATCGACCTCGACCGCTTCCGCTCCGTCAACGACACCCTCGGCCATCTCGCGGGCGACAGGCTGCTGTTGAAGATCGCGGAACGGCTGCGCGCGGAGCTGCCGCGCGGCGCGGAGGCCGCCCGGCTCGGCGGCGACGAGTTCGCCGTACTGCTGCCGCTGGCCGACTCCACGACCAGCGCGATGCGCGCCGCCCGCACCCTCGTCTCGGCCCTCGGTTCACCGCTGGACCTGGACGGCCTGACGCTGGTGCTGGAGGCGAGCGCGGGAGTCGCGGTCTTCCCGGAGCACGCCCGCGAGGCCGAGGGGCTGCTGCGCCGGGCCGACGTGGCGATGTACGAGGCCAAGCGCGACCGTACGGGCGTCGAGGTCTACGAGGCCACGCGCGACAGCAACACCCCCGACCGGCTGGCCCTCCTCGCCGACCTGCGCCGCGCCCTCGACGCGGGCGAGGTCGAGCTGCACTACCAGCCGAAGGTCGGCTTCGACGGCGTCGTCTCCGGCCTGGAGGCGCTCGTGCGGTGGGTGCACCCCGAGCGGGGACGCGTCCCCCCGGACGAGTTCATCGCGATCGCCGAGACGTCGGGGCTGATGCCGCGCCTGACGGAGTACGTGCTGGAGACGGCCCTCGGGCAGGTCTCCAAGTGGCGCTCGGACGGTCTGACCGTGCCGGTCGCCGTGAACGTCTCACCGCGCGACGTACACGCCCCCGGCTTCGCGGGCGGCGTCGCCGGACGACTCGCACGGCACGGAGTCCCCGCCGGCGCGCTCCAGTTGGAGATCACCGAGCACGTTCTGCTGGAGGACCCGCAGCGCGCGGCGGACACGCTGGCCGCGCTCGCGGGGCACGGCGTGAAGATGTCACTCGACGACTTCGGCACCGGCTACTCCTCGCTCGTACATCTGCGGCGGCTGCCGGTCAGCGAGCTGAAGATCGACCGCTCCTTCGTCGCCCGGCTCGCCGTGGACGCGGAGGACGCGGAGATCGTGCGCTGCACCGTCGACCTGGCGCACTCGCTGGGCCTGCTGGTCGTCGCGGAGGGCGTGGAGGACGACGAGACCTGGGAGCGCCTGCGGGACCTGGGCTGCGACGCGGTGCAGGGGTGGCTCGTGGCGGCGGCGATGCCGCCCGACGAGACGACGGCATGGCTGCGGGCACGGGACGGCGTACCCCACTCCCTGGAACGCGCCCGTGCGCGGCCCCAGTTGGAGCGCGGCCCCTCGGCGTCGGCCGCCGGCTCCACCCGCTCCCACCCGGGCCCGGCGAGCGGGACCCAGCGGTCGTCGGGCGGCCCCTCCAACCCGACCCAGTCCCACGACGCAAACCGCCCCACGGGATGGCAGCCGGTGCAGTAACGGGGCAGGCCGTGTTCGCCTCCGGAGCGTGTGTGGTTTCGGGGGCGGGCCGCGCAGGCGTGCGTGTCCGGCCACTTGGGATAGCCGCGAGCGCACGGGAGGGGGGCGGGCCGCGCAGGCGTGCGTGGCCGGACACTCAAGCGTGATTTGTGCCCGATGCGAACCCTGCAATCTGGTCCCGTGAGGTCGGGCGTAAATCATGCCGTCCGGACATGTGCGCCGGAGCGGGACGCCCCCGCCACCCGCCACCCGCCACCCGCCGCACACCACCGCCGCCCCGCACCCCCCCCGCACACCGCCCCCGCGAACGCCGAAACCGCCCGGCGGCACGGGCCCCCGCCGCGGAGCCATAGGATTGGGCCCGGACAATCCGAAACTCACCCAGAGGACCGCTGCATGCCTGGCATCTCGCGCGAGGAGGTCGCCCACCTCGCCCGGCTGGCGCGCCTGGAGCTGAAGGACGAAGAGCTGGATCACTTCGCCGGTCAGCTCGACGACATCATCGGTGCAGTCGCCACCGTCTCCGACGTCGCCAACGAGGACGTACCGCCGACCTCCCACCCGCTGCCGCTCACCAACGTCATGCGCCCGGACCAGGTCCGGCAGAGCCTGACGCCCGAGCAGGCGCTCTCGGGCGCCCCCGCACAGGAACAGCAGCGTTTCAAGGTGCCGCAGATCCTGGGGGAGGACTGAGCGATGGCCGATCTGACCAGACTGACCGCGGCGGAGACCGCGGAGCGGATCGCGAGCGGCGACGTCACCGCCGTCGAGGTGGCCGAGGCGCATCTCGCCCGTATCGACGCCGTCGACGAGAAGGTGCACGCCTTTCTGTACGTGGACCGGGAGGGCGCGCTCGCCAAGGCCCGCGAGGTCGACGAGAAGCGCGCACGCGGTGAGCGGCTCGGTCCGCTGGCCGGTGTGCCCGTTGCCGTGAAGGACCTGTTCACGACCGAGGGCGTGCCCACGACGGTCGGTTCGAAGATCCTCGAGGGCTGGATCCCGCCGTACGACGCGACCGTGGTGCGGAGGTTGAAGGAAGCGGACGTCGTCATCCTGGGCAAGACCAACATGGACGAGTTCGCCATGGGGTCGTCCACGGAGAACAGCGCGTACGGGCCGACCGGGAACCCGTGGGACCTGACCCGCATCCCCGGCGGCTCGGGCGGCGGCTCGTCCGCGGCCGTCACCGCGTACGAGGCGCCCCTGGCCATCGGCACCGACACCGGCGGCTCCATCCGCCAGCCCGCCGCCGTCACCGGCACCGTGGGCGTGAAGCCGACCTACGGCGGGGTCTCCCGCTACGGCATGGTCGCCTTCTCCTCCTCGCTCGACCAGGCCGGGCCCTGCGCCCGTACGGTGCTGGACGCGGCGCTGCTGCACTCCGTGATCGGCGGCCATGACGAGCTGGACTCGACCTCCATCGAGCAGCCCGTCCCGGACGTGGTCACGGCGGCCCGCAACGGCGACGTGGCGGGCCTGCGGGTCGGCGTCGTCAAGGAGTTCCGCGGCGAGGGCTACCAGGCGGGCGTGCTCCAGCGCGTCGACGAGACGGTGGAGCTGCTGCGGGAGCTGGGCGCCGAGGTCGTCGAGGTGTCCTGTCCGTCGTTCACGAAGGCGCTCGCCGCGTACTACCTGATCGCGCCCTCGGAGTGCTCCTCGAACCTCGCCCGCTTCGACGCGATGCGCTACGGCCTCCGCGTGGGCGACGACGGCACGCACTCCGCGGAGGAGGTCACCGCGCTCACCCGTGAGGCGGGCTTCGGCGACGAGGTCAAGCGCCGCGTCATGCTGGGCACTTACGCGCTCAGCTCGGGCTACTACGACGCGTACTACGGCTCGGCGCAGAAGGTGCGCACGCTCATCACCCGCGACTTCGAGCGCGCCTTCGGCGAGGTGGACGTGCTGGTCTCGCCCACCACCCCGACCACCGCCTTCCCGATCGGCGAGCGCGCCGACGACCCGATGGCCATGTATCTGGCCGACCTGTGCACCATCCCGTCCAACCTGGCCGGGAACGCCGCCATGTCCGTACCGTGCGGTCTGGCCCCGGAGGACGGCCTCCCCGTGGGACTCCAGATCGTCGCCCCGGCCATGGCCGATGACCGTCTCTATCGTGTCGGTGCGGCTCTCGAAGCCGCTCACCAGGCACGTTGGGGACACCCGCTGCTTGAGGAGGCACCGTCGCTGTGAGTGGAAAGCTACAGAAGGCCAAGGGCTTCAAGAAGTCCCGGACCGGGATGTACGTGTCCATCGCGGCCTCCCTCTTCGGGGCGGTCGGCACCGTCAAGCGCGGCAGGGAGGCCCGCCGCGAGGGCGACACGCTTCAGCTGCTCGACGTCGCCGTGTCGGCGGCGGGCATCGTCACGGGCGTGGCGCTGCTGGTGCGTGAGCTGCGGCGGCTCGACGTCGACGACGTCCTCTTCGACGACTGAGAGGCGAGTTTCCAGTGACCGTCACCGAACTGGTGCCGTACGAGGAGGCGTTGGCGACCTACGACCCCGTCATGGGGCTGGAGGTCCACGTCGAGCTCGGCACCGCCACGAAGATGTTCTGCGGCTGCTCGACGACGCTCGGCGCGGACGCCAACAGCCAGACCTGCCCGACCTGTCTGGGGCTGCCCGGCGCGCTGCCGGTCGTCAACGCGACGGGCGTCGAGTCCGCCGTCCGCATCGGTCTCGCGCTGAACTGCGAGATCGCGGAGTGGTGCCGCTTCGCGCGGAAGAACTACTTCTACCCGGACATGCCGAAGAACTTCCAGACCTCCCAGTACGACGAGCCGATCGCCTTCGACGGCTACCTCGACGTACAGCTGGAGGACGGCGAGGTCTTCCGTGTGGAGATCGAGCGCGCCCACATGGAGGAGGACACCGGGAAGTCGACGCACATCGGCGGCGCCACGGGCCGCATCCACGGAGCCTCGCACTCGCTGCTCGACTACAACCGCGCCGGCATCCCGCTGATCGAGATCGTCACCAAGCCGATCGAGGGCGCGGGGGAGCGGGCTCCCGAGGTCGCCAAGGCGTACGTCGCCGAACTGCGGGAGCTGATCAAGGCGTTGGGCGTCTCCGAGGCCCGCATGGAGATGGGCCAGATGCGCTGCGACGTCAACCTGTCGCTGCGCCCGAAGGGCGAGAGCGAGTTCGGCACGCGCAGCGAGACGAAGAACGTCAACTCGCTGCGCAGCGTGGAGCGTGCGGCCCGGTTCGAGATCCAGCGGCACGCGGCGGTGCTGGACGCGGGCGAGAAGATCGTCCAGGAGACCCGGCACTTCCACGAGGAGGACGGCCGCACCACGTCCGGCCGCGTCAAGGAGGAGGCGGAGGACTACCGCTACTTCCCCGAGCCCGACCTGGTTCCGGTGGCGCCCTCGCGTGAGTGGGTCGAGGAACTGCGCGCCGGGCTGCCGGAGTTGCCGCGGGTGCGCCGCAACCGGCTGCGCGAGGAGTGGGGCATCTCGCAGCACGAGATGCAGTCCGTGCTCAACGCCGGCGCCGTCGGGCTGATCGTGGCGACGGTCGACGCGGGCGCGCCCGCCGACCAGGCCCGCAAGTGGTGGATGGGCGAACTCGCCCGCCGCGCCAACGAGTCCGGCACCGACCTGGCGGACCTGCCCATCGGCCCGGAGGACGTCGCCCGGGTCTGCGCTCTGGTCCAGGAGGGCTCGCTCAACGACAAGCTCGCGCGGCAGACCATCGAAGGGGTGCTGGACGGCGAGGGCACGCCGGACGAGGTCGTCGAGAAGCGCGGTCTGAAGGTCGTCTCCGACGAGGGCGCCCTCGGCGCCGCCGTGGACGAGGCGATCGCGGGCAACGCCGATGTTGCGGAGAAGATCCGCGGCGGCAAGGTGCAGGCCGCCGGTGCGCTCGTCGGCGCGGTCATGAAGGCCACGCGCGGGCAGGCGGACGCGGCGCGCGTACGCGAGCTGATCCTGGAGAAGCTCGGCGTCGAGGGCTGACCCGGGGAGGACCTGGGGCATCGAGAAGGGGCGGCCCGAGCGGGCCGCCCCTTCGTCGCGCTCTTCGCCTCCTTCGCCGTACGGGCGGGGCGCCCCGCACCGGGAGATTCGCGTTCGCACACGGCTCGGACGGTGCTTACCTGCGGGCGCCCGTACGTGATGACGTGCCGTAACACCAAGGGCGGCGCCGCATTTGTGGTCATAGACACAAAGGTGGCAAACGATCTTTCCGCGGTGTCACTCTGCCAGGACGGAACATCACAAGCGCATCACGATCCTCACGGTCCCCACGATGCGCCGTTCGCCGCTTCTCTCCCGCCCGCCCGGCACCGCGTGGATTCCCGTACGGAAGACCCGTACGGAAGAACCGCACCGCCCTCCCCGGAAAAGGTCGAAACGCGTATGACGGCTCTCGCTCGCTGGTGCCTGCGCCGCCGTCTGGCAGTGATCCTTCTCTGGTGCGCCGTGCTGCTGGGCGTCGGCACCTCCGCGCTCGTGGGCGGATCGTCCTACTCCAACCAGTACGACGTGCCGGGCACCGAGTCCGGGCGGGCGAACACCCTCATCAGCCAGAACTTCCCCGACCGGCAGGGCGACAGCGACACGATCGTCTGGCACACCGGCAAGGGCACCGACGCAGCCACCGACGACGTCCGGGACACGCAGGTCGAGAAGACCATGGACCGGACCCTCGACCGCATCGCCGCACTGCCGGGGGTCGGCAAGGTACAGAGCCCCTATGGCGGCTCCGGTTCCGGCTCGGCCACCGACTCCGGCGCAGGTTCAGGCACAGACTCCGGCTCCGGTTCCGACTCGGGCTCCGGCTCGCGCTCCGCTCCGGGCTCCGGCGACCGCGAGCAGCAGGAGCGCGTCAGCCGTGACGGCCGTACCGCCTACGCGACGGTGACCTTCGACGCGCCCGTCGACAAGCTCGACAAGAAGGACGTGCAGCGCGTCGTCGACACGGCACAGCGCGCGGGCCAGGACGTACCGGGCATGGACGTCGAGCTGGGCGGCCCCGGCATCGCGCTGACGGAGAAGCAGGAAGGCCATATGAGCGAGGTGGTCGGCATCGCCGTGGCGGCCGTCGTGCTGCTGGTCGCCTTCGGCTCGCTCGCCGCGATGTCCCTGCCGCTGGTGACGGCGCTGGTCAGCGTCGGCACGGCGACCCTCGGCATCGGGCTGCTCAGCCACGTGATGACGGTGGCCGACTTCGCGCCCATGCTCGGCACCCTCATCGGGCTGGGCGTCGGCATCGACTACGCGCTCTTCATCGTCACCAGGCACCGGCGCGGCCTGAAGGAGGGCCTGCCCGTCGGGGAGGCGGCCGAGCGGGCCGTCGCGTCGGCGGGGCGCGCGGTGGTGTTCGCGGGAGTGACGGTGTGCATAGCCCTGCTGGGCATGCTCGTGCTGCGGCTGAGCTTCCTGAACGGGGTCGCCGTCGCCGCCTCGCTGACCGTGGTGCTCGCCGTGCTCTCGTCGGTGACGCTCGTACCGGCGCTGCTGGGGGTCATCGGGAAGCGCGCCCTGAGCAGACGCGAGCGGCGCAGACTCGCGGAGCACGGGCCGGAGCTGCCGGACGGACTGCATGTGGGCGGGGAGGAGAGCTGCGCCGGGGAGACCTCGGTGGGCGCGGGCCCGGTGGGGGCTGCCTCCGGCGATGCGGCACGCCCGCGGGTCGCGGACGGCGCGGCCGGGGGCCATGACGGCGACTGCGACGATGCCGGCGACGGGGCGGGCGAAGCCGCCGGCTCCGATGCGGCGCACAAGCCCCGAAGTCGCGCCCGCGCCTGCGCCACCGCGCGCTGGTCGGCCTTCGTGGCACGCCACCCGCGGCTGCTCGGCGGCATCGCGGCGCTGGTGATGGTGGTGCTGGCGGTGCCCGTGACCGGGCTTCAGCTGGGCACCTCCGACCAGGGCAGCAACCCCCGTACGACCACGACCCGGCAGGCGTACGACCTGCTCGCCGACGGTTTCGGCCCCGGCACCAACGGACCGCTCACGCTCGTCGGCGAGATCGACGACGCCAAGGCCAAGCTCGACTTCGAGAAGCTGCCCGACAAGCTGCGCGACGTCGAGGGCGTCGCGCACGTCTCGGGCAGCGAACTGGACGGCAACGGCGGCACCGGCGTCATCACCGTCGTACCCGACAGCGCACCGCAGGCCGAGCGGACCTCGCAGCTCGTCGAGGACCTGCGCAAGGACGTACTGCCCGAGGCGACCGGCTCCAGCTCCCTCGACGTGCAGGTCGGCGGAGTCACGGCCGCACACGACGACTTCGCCTCGGTGATCCTCGGCAAGCTGCCGCTGTTCGTGGGCGTCGTGGTCTCGCTGGGCTGTGCGCTGCTGCTGGTCGCCTTCCGCAGCATCGGGATCCCGCTGAAGGCCGCGCTGATGAACGTGATGGCGGTCGCGGCCGCCTGCGGAGTCGTCGTCGCCCTCTTCCAATGGGGTTGGGGCAGCGGTCTGATGGGGCTCGGCGGCTCCGGTCCGATCGAGCCGTTCCTGCCGGTGATCATGGTGTCGGTGCTCTTCGGGCTGTCGATGGACTACCAGGTCTTCCTGGTCAGCCGCATGTACGAGGAGTGGCGTCTGACCGGCGACAACCGCAGATCCGTACGCGTCGGGCTGGCCGAGACGGGACGTGTGATCAACTCCGCGGCCGTCATCATGATCGCGGTCTTCGGTGCGTTCGTGCTGAGCGGCGACAGGATCATCGCCATGTTCGGCATCGGCCTCGCGGCGGCCGTGGCGCTGGACGCGTTCGTGCTGCGCACGCTGCTCGTCCCCGCCCTGATGCACATGCTGGGCAGCGCCAACTGGTGGCTGCCGCGCTGGATGGAACGCTGGCTTCCGCGCATCAGCATCGAGCCCGAGCCCATCCCCGAACCCGTGCCCGAGCCGGTGCCCGAACCGGTCGTCGCCGGTGTGGGCGGAGCGGTGCCGGCGCCTCGCGACGAGCCCCACAACGGGCTCTCATCCGACTCTCAGAAACGGCCCCTACGGTGACGCAGCATGGCTACCGAGACGACCAAGACCGACAAGACCGAAGAGGCCGGCGCCGCGACTGAGACGGGCCTCGACAAGGACACCACCAGCACGGACACCAAGAGCAAGGACACGGCGGCCAAGGACGCCTCCGCGGCCCCCGCCGAGGACACCGAGATCCTCTCGGACGACGTGCACGCCGACGAGGACTTCGCGGAGGACGAGCCCGTCACGACGGTCCGCGCACGCGGCGGGTTCGGCGCCGGCGCCGCCGCCGTCGTCAGCGCCGGACTGGGGCTCAGCTCCATCACCGGCACCTCGCTCAGCGAGATGCTGCGCGATCGCAAACAGCTCATCGGCCAGATCGAGAGCAGCGCCCAGGGCCAGCAGGGCGGCGGCGGTGCCGACCAGATCAACGCGCTCTACGGGGCGCCCTGGCACGCGACCGCGCTCCTCAACGGGATCTTCGCGCTGCTCGCGGTCCTCGTCGGCGGTGTGCTGCTGGCGCTCGTCGCCAAGCGTGCCGAGACCCGTTCCTGGGTGAAGGCCGTCGCGCTGGGCGGGCTCGTCCTCGGGGTGATCGGCCTGCTCGTGGCGGGCGGCATGTACCTCGACCTGTTCGCCGCGGCGCCCAAGGTCCCGAGCGCGCCCACCCCGCCCGCGCAGTGATCCGCTTCCGCCTCTGACGGAACCGCCGGCCGAGCCGCCCCGCGTCGCATGTCCACGGACAGGCGCCGGGCGGCTCGGCCGTGTGCCGTTCCGGCCGTTCGCCGACGCCCCGGCGGCCGTTCCGCATTCGACCTCTGCCGGGCGCCGGATGCCCGGCCCCCGTGGAGCAGGACCGTCCGCGTAAGTCGTAAGTACCCGCGCGGTGGTCCTACGCGGCCGGTACCGGCCGTCTAAGACCTCCCCCTCCGCGGCTAAGGCCCCCTTCGGTCACAAGACGGGGCAGACGCCCGATGTGGCACACCCCCCTGGGAGACGACCGTGGACACCGGACGAAGCAGTCCGATCCGTCGACACCAGGGGAGTGCGAGATGTACTACGGCTACGAGGCGGGCTTCCTCCGCATCGCCGAACTGCGGGCGAAGGCGGCCGCCGAACGGCGAGCCCGCGAGGCCGTGGAGAGCGGCCGCCAGCACCACGAGGAGTCCCGGCGCCTGGCACGCCGTGCGGGCCGCTACTGGTTCCGTACCGCATGAGCCCGGCTCCCGCGAGCGGCGGAGTCGTCGCGCTGCGGGGAACGCTGCGGGGAACGGGGAACGCGTCGGTGCCCCGGCCGGAAGGACCGTGGCGGAAAGCGGCTGACGCGATGTCGGTGGCCGATGCCATGCTGTACGACGTGTCCAGTCATTCCACCATCAGTCCCGTATTCGTGGGCCGTGAGGACGAGCTGACGCTGCTCACGGGAGCGCTCGCCCGCGCCGACGCGGGCGAGCCGCAGGCCTTGCTGCTCGGCGGCGAGGCCGGAGTGGGCAAGACCCGGCTGCTGGAGGAGTTCCTGTCCGCCGCGGCCGCAGCCGGTGCGGTCACCGCCGTCGGCGGCTGTCTCGAACTGGGCGCGGACGGGCTGCCGTTCGCGCCTTTCGCGACCGCGCTGCGCGGTCTGCACCGCGCCCTCGGCGAGGCCGCCGTCTCCACGGCCGTCGCCGGCCGGGAGGCGGAGCTGGCCCGTCTGCTGCCCGATCTGGCGCCCGCGCCCGGCAGTCCCGGAGCGGCGCGCGCCGAGGCGTACGAAGAGGAGGACGGCCGCGCCCGCCTCTTCGAGCTGACCGCACAGCTGCTGGAGCGCCTGGCCACGGGGCGTACGGTCGTGATCGCCCTGGAGGACCTGCACTGGGCGGACCGCTCCACCCGCGAGCTGCTCGGCTATCTCTTCCGCTCGGTGCACACCTGCCGGCTGGTCCTCCTCGCGACGTACCGCTCGGACGACATCCACCGCCGTCACCCGCTGCGGCCCTTCCTCGCGGAGCTCGACAGGCTGCGCAGCGTCCGCCGCGTCGAACTGCCGCGCCTGACCCGCGTTGAGGTGCACGCGCAGATAGCCGCGATCCAGGGCGTGCCCGAGCCCGACCCGGAGCAGGCCGGCGTCATCTTCGAGCGCTCCGAGGGCAATCCGTTCTTCGTCGAGGAGCTCACGGCGAACTGCGCGACCTGCGGCATCAGCGACTCCCTGCGCGATCTGCTGCTCGTACGGGTGGAGGCGCTGCCCGAGCGGGCACAGCAGGTGCTGAGAATCGCCGCGCAGGGCGGCTCCGCCGTCGAGCACGCCCTGCTGGCCGCCGTCTGCGGCCTCCCCGAGGCCGAGTTGCTGGACGCGCTGCGGGTGGCCGTCGGTGCGAACGTGCTGCTGCCGACCGACGACGGCGACGGCTACCGCTTCCGTCACGCGCTGCTGCGCGAAGCCGTAGGCGAGGACCTGCTGCCGGGCGAGGCAGCGGCGCTCAACCGCCGTTACGCCCGGTCCCTGGAGGCCGACCCGTCGCTCGTGCGGTCCGAGCAGTGCACGACGCGGCTGGCGCACTACTGGTACCACGGCCGCGACACCGCGAAGGCGCTGCCCGCCGTGCTCGCGGCGGCCGTCGAGGCCCGCCGAAGGCACGCCTTCGCCGAGCAGCACCAGCTGCTGGAGCGCGCGATCGAGCTGTGGCACGAGGCACCGGCCGAGGTGCGGGAGCGGCTGCGTCCGATCGACGAGGTGGAGGTCTATCCACGGCCGGACGGCTGCCCCGGCGAACCGGCGGCGGAATCGCTCTCGTTCATGGACCTGCTGGCCGAGGCCGTCGTCGCGGCGCGCACCGGCGGCGACGTCGAGCGTGCCCTCGCTCTCACCAGGCGCGCCCTCGACCTGCTCGACGAGGACACCGACCCGCTGCGCTGTGCGTGGTTCTGGGTCAGCCGTTCCAGGAGCGTCGAGGCGCTGGGCCGAGGCGACGGCTGGGACGAGATCGCCCGCGCCCAGGAGCTGGTGCGCGGACTGCCGCCGTCCGCCGTCCACGCTGACGTGCTGACCAGTGCGGCCGGCTGGGGCATGATGCACCGGCCCGGCCCCGACGCCATGAGCACGGCCGTACGGGCCGTCGAGCTGGCCCGCGTCGTGGGCGCCACGGTCATCGAGCTTCAGGGCCGCATCACCCTCGGCATACTGATGGCCGAGTCGGGAGACCTGGACGCGGGCATCGCCGAGATGACCCACGCACGCGAACAGGCCATGCGGGCGGGCGCGTTCGGAGTCGTCGGGCGGGCCGACATCAACATCGCCACGGAGCTGGAGTCCATGGGCCGCTCCAGCGAGGCGGTCGCTGCGGCCGTTCGTGCCGCGGAGGGCGCGGCGACGCACGGGCGCCCGGACTTGCGCGGCTTCGCGCTCGGCAATCAGGCCGAGTCGCTGTACGCGATGGGCGAGTGGGCGCAGGCCGCCCGGATCACGGAGGAGGCCTCGGCGGCCGCACGCTCGGCGGAGACCAGGGGCTTCGCCGCCCTGATGCGAGCCCATCTCCAGCTCGGCCGCGGCGACCTGGAGGCGCTGGAGGCGGCCGCGGCGGCGGCCCGCGAGGCGCTCGGCAGCCATGCGGCGTCCACGCACGCCTCCGTCCAGCTCCGGCACTTCGCGCTCGAAGTGGCCGCGGGCCGCGGCGACTTCACGGTCGTACGGGCTCAGCTGAGGGCCGCGATCGAGGCGGGCTTCCCGCCGGGCACGCACCGCTACGCCTGGCCGCTGCTGCACGCCGCCGCCGTGCACGAGGCGGGTCTGCGGGGCCTGCCCGCCGCCGAGGAGGGCCGCGCCGCCGTGCTGACGGAGCTGCGCACGGCCGTACGGCGGCTCCCGCACCCGGCGCCCGTCTGGGAGGCGCACTCGGCGCTGGTCAAGGCGGAGACGGAGCGTGCGGAAGGGCGCTCGGCACCCGGGGCGTGGGAGGCGGTGACGCGGGCCTTCGAGGCGCAGGAGCGTCCGTATCACCTGGCGCTGGCCCGTCAGCGCTGGGCGGAGGCGCTGCTGGAGGACGGCGCGCAGGCACGTGCGGAGGCGCGGGAGCGGGCGAACGAGCTGCTGGCGGCGGCGCACGCGGTCGCGGTGCGGCTCGGAGCGCAGCCGCTGCGTACGGAGATCGAGCAGCTGTCGGTACGGGCACGGCTGCCGGTGACGCCGGCCGCGCAGGCGGTGCCCGGCGGCTCCCGGGCGGAAGCGGCGGGGGCGCCGGCCAGGGCGGAGGGCCCCGCGGACACCTTCGGGCTGACGCAGCGCGAGCGCGACGTGCTGCACCTCGTGGCCGCGGGCCGCAGCAACAGGCAGATAGCGCAGGAGCTGTTCATCTCGCCCAAGACGGCGAGCGTGCACGTCTCCAACATCCTGGCGAAGCTGGGCGTGGGCGGACGCGGCGAGGCGGCGGCGATGGCCTACCGGCTGCGGCTGCTGACGGACGTGACGGGTCCGACGGACTCAGCGCCCGTCGCGGACGTGACGGGCGTGGAGAAGCGGTCCGCCGCGGGCTGAGCGCCTATGCGGCCCGGGCCCGTGCCGACGGACGAATGGCCCGCACGGAGCGGCTGCGCTCGGAGACGGCGGCTGCGCTCGGAGACGGGGATCGCTGCGCGGAGAGACGGGGGTCAGGGGAGGTCGGGCGGGTCCCCGCCGTCGCCCGAGTCGTCCCCCTCCGCCTCCTCTTCGACCTTCGGCCGCGCAGGGAGGATGGCGTGCTGCTCCTGGAGCGCGATCACGATCTTTCCGGAGCCCAGGTCCACGGGCCCGTGGCCGCGGTGGTTGCTGCCGTCGGCGGCGCCTTCCACGACGTAGGTGTGCTCCAGCCGCTGCTGCTCGTGCTGAGCGTGCTGCTGGCTCGGAAGGAAGATATTGCCCGCTATGTCCATCACCGGCTCCTGTCGCCGTCCTGGCCGTTGCCCGCTTCGGCGCCCACGCCGCTGCGCGCTTCCGCGCCCGTATCCGTCTCCCCGCTTGTATCCGCGTCCTGATCGGTGTCCGTGCCTGCGTCGGTGTCCGTGCCCGCGTCCGCGCCTGTGTCCGTCTCCGCGCTCCGCTGCTGCGGAGGGCGGATCAGCACATGCCCCGAGGTGAGGTCGATCGGACCCTGCCCCGGATCGTTGCTGCCCTCTTCGACCCGTGTGTGCTCAAGCCGCCGGCGTTCGTCCTCGGTGTGCCGGCGGCCCGGGGAGAAGAGCTCCTCGATCAGGTTGAACATCGGTCCTCCGCTCGGCGGCCGGCCCAGGGCCCGAGACGGACCCGTGCCTAGCTCACCTTCAGTTTCAGGATACGGTCGTCGCCGCCTTCCGGACTTCCGCGTCCGTCCGTCTCGCTCGTCATCAGCCACAGGCCGTCGCTGCCGTCGGCGACGACGGTGCGCAGCCGCCCGTACTTCCCCTTCAGGAAGGCCTGGGGCCGGGCGGCCGGTGCCGTGCCCTTCAGAGGGATGCGCCACAGCCGCTCACCGCGCAGGCCCGCCATCCACACCGAGCCCTTGACGATCGCGATGCCGCTGGGGGAGGCGTCGGCCGTGCGCCACTGCTCCAGCGGGTCGACGAAGCCGGACTTGCCCGCCTTTCCCTCGGCGTCGGGCCAGCCGTAGTTCTTGCCGGGGCGGATGAGGTTCAGCTCGTCCCAGGTGTCCTGCCCGAACTCGCTTGCCCACAGGCGCTTTTCGGAGTCCCAGGCGAGACCCTGCACATTGCGGTGGCCGTAGGTGTAGAAGACGGAACCGGACTCGGGGTTGCCCTGGCCGGGCGGCTCACCCTCGGGCGTCATGCGGAGGATCTTGCCGCCGAGCGACTTCTTGTCCTGGGCGAGGCCGCCCTGCCCGGACTCTCCCGTACCGGCGTAGAGCATCTTGTCCGGGCCGAAGGCGATGCGCCCGCCGTTGTGGATCTCGCCCTTGGGGATGTCCTTGAGGATCGTGTCGGGGGCGCCGAGCTGGTCGCCGGAGGGCTTCTTCGGGTCGTAGAGCATGCGGACGATGCGGTTGTCGGACGCGGTGGTCAGATACGCGTAGACCATCTTGGCGTCGTCGGGCGGCACGGCGATGCCGAGAAGGCCGCCCTCGCCGCTCGCCTGCACTCCCGGCACGGTGCCGACCTCGGTCTTCTTGCCGCTGCGCTCGTCGACCCGGACGATCTTGCCGTCGTCCCGCTGGGAGACCAGCAGACCGCCGCCGGGCAGCGGCGCCAGCCCCCACGGCGACTTGAGCCTCGTCGTGAGGGTGCGCTCCACCTTCACGGAGCCCTTCGCGGGCGCGGCCGACGCCGTCGCGTTCGGACCGGACCCGCCGCTCGGCGAGGCCGGGGACGACTTCTCACCGGAGGGACCGCCGGAGTCGTCGGAGCAGCCCGCGGTCAGCAGCGCCAGTGCGGCGAACCCTGCCGCGGCGGCTCGTACGGACGGCAGATAACGGCTTCGCACGGGCAGCGCCTCCCGGAGTCGGTGTGTGCTCGGAGCACAGCGTGAACGGTGGACTCAGCACACCACATCGAGGGCGGCGGTGCCGGGTGCGGCGGAACTTCCCGTACGGATGCGCGTACTGAGGCCCGGCGGGGTGCCCGGGCGACGGCGAGGGACCGTGACGAGAGGAGACGAGAAGAGGTGAGCGGAGGCGGGAAGAGGCGGCAAGGGGTGGCGGGCGTCGCGTCACGCGTCGGCGGCTACTCCGCTACTCCGCTACTCCCACGAGCCCTGCGCCGCGGGCAGCGCGTCCAGCTCGGCCATGTCCGCGGGTGTCAGCTCCAGGTCCGCCGCCTGGCCGTTCTCCACGACCCAGCGCTCCTTCTTGGCGCCCGGCAGCGGGATCACCTGCGTCCCCTGGGCCAGCAGCCACGCGAGCGCCACCTGCGCGGGCGTCGCCCCGTCGTGCCGCTCCGCGATCCGGCGCAGACCTGCCACGACGGGCTGGTTGGCGGCCATCATCTCGGCGGTGAAGCGCGGGTGCCTGGCGCGTACGTCGTCCTCCTCGAAGCCGCCGCCGGGCGTGAGGGTGCCGCTCAAGTACCCGTTGCCCAGCGGCATCGCGGCCATGAGACCCACACCGTGCGAAACGCACCACGGCAGCAGCGAATCCAGCGCCTCCCGTGACCAGACGGCCAGTTCGGCCTGTACGCCGCTCACGGGGAAGACGCCCTGCACCCGCTCCAGCTGCCGGATCGTCGCGGCGTGCATACCGGACGCGGTGTCGCGGGCGCGCTGATCCGCCCGCGCACCGACCGCGCTGAAGCCCAGCGCGCGGACCTTGCCCTCGGTCACCAGCTCCGACATGGCGCCCCAGGTCTCCTCGATCGGGACCTCGGGGTCGGCGCGGTGCAGCTGATAGAGGTCGATGTGGTCGGTCTGGAGGCGGCGCAGCGAAGCGTCACAGGCCCGTTTCACATAGCCGGGGCGGCCGTTGGCGACGATGTGCTGCTCGCCCACGAGTAGACCGCACTTGGTGGAGACGAATGCGTCGTGCCGGCGCTCCTTGAGCACCCGCCCGATCAGCAGCTCGTTGGTGAACGGCCCGTACATGTCCGCCGTGTCCAGCAGCGTCATGCCCCGGTCTAGCGCCGCGTTGACCGTACGGAGCGACTCCTCGCCGCTCTGCTCGGACGTGGAGTACGCCCAGCTCATCGGCATGCAGCCGAGGCCGATCGCACCGACTCCGAGCGCCGCCGCGCCGATTGCCCTGCGCTCCACCTGGACCCGACTCCCCTCTGACGGACCCCAAACTAAACCCTGCCGGCGACAGCGGCGGACGAGGCACCCCGTCCCCGCCGCGCCAACGGCCCCCGTCCGAGCGTCATTACGGCCCTGTCCCGGCCCCTGTTCCGCCCTTGTCCGGCCGTTGTCCCGGCCGTTGTCCCGGCCCTCGTTCGGGCTCTCGTTCGGGCCTTATTCCCCGGTCGCGTCCGTACGGCCGCCGTCCCGCACCGTCCGCGTACCCGGCCGAAGCATTTAGCCTCTGACCATGGCACCTTCACCCGGACCGCAGGAATCCGCATCACCGGACGCCACGGACGTCTGGCTGCCCATTCCGCCCGCTCAGATCGACGGACTCCCCGACGGACTCACGTACCACTTCTGGGACGGCGACGAGGAGTTCCCCGCAGACCCGGCCCGCTGCGCCTTCTACGTCGTCCCCTACATGAAGGGTCAGGCCGTCGCCGTACGCCCGCTGCCGGAGATGCCGCGGGTGCGCGTGGTGCAGACCCTGACGGCGGGGATAGACCATGTCGCGGGCGCCCTGCCGGACCTGCCCGCCGGCACGGTGCTGTGCAACGCCCGCGGCGTGCACGACGCTTCGACCGCGGAGCTGGCGCTGGCGCTCACGCTGGCCGCGCTGCGCCGCCTGCCGTTGTTCGTACGGGCGCAGGACGCCGAGGAGTGGACCCCCGGCGTCTACGACGCGCTCGCGGACAAGTCCGTGCTCATCGTGGGCTACGGGGCGATCGGTTCGGCCGTCGAGGAGCGGCTGTTGCCCTTCGAGGTGGCGGAGGTGACGCGGGTGGCACGCACGGCGCGTGAAGCGCCGCACGGTCCGGTGCACGCGCTGGACAGCCTGCCCCGGCTGCTGCCGCACGCCGACGTGGTGATCCTCTGCACGCCGCTGTCCGACGAGACGCGGGGGCTGGCGGGCGCCGGGTTCCTCTCCCGAATGAAGGACGGCGCACTGCTGGTCAACGTGGCGCGCGGCGGTGTGGTGGACACCAAGTCCCTGCTGGCGGAGGCGGAATCGGGACGGCTGCGCGCGGCGCTCGACGTCACCGACCCGGAGCCGCTTCCCGCCGGGCACCCCCTGTGGCACGCGCCGGGGGTGCTCATCACCCCGCACGTGGGCGGTCCGACGACCGCCTTCCTGCCGCGCGCCAAGCGGCTGTTGCGCGATCAGCTGGGCCGCTGGGCGCGCGGTGAACCGCTGGAGCACACGGTGGCCGTGGCCCAATGACCCTGCGGGGCGCAGGAGTTGCCCCGATGACCCTGCGGGCCGCGGGAGTTGCCTCCCGGCGGGCCCGGAGTCGCCCATAAGGCTTCCCCAAAGCACCGAAAAATACTCTCCGGAGGCGTACGAGCGCTCGCCGTATCCGCAACGTCCCTGGTCGTCACGTTCTGTATCGGCACTATGTCCCTCTGTGACGGTTCTGGTGTAACCTCCAAGAGGGGGGCGAACCCGGACACGAGGGGGGCGACGGGCGAATGCGCGGCCAATGGACGAATTGCCGGTGGACGAAACGCAGTACGCCACGGACGAGTTGCCGTCGGCCGGTCCCGGGGCGGGGCCGGAGCGCGGGCATGTCCGTGTGCCTGTGCCGCGTCCGCGCGGACCGGAGGTACGAGAAGCCTCCGTCCCAGAGGAGGACCCGGTGACCCCGGGGGGCGCGGCCACGCGCCAGAGCCTTGTGCGCACACCGGCCGGTGCGCCGGCCTTCGCTCCGCCGTCGACGCGCGCCGGGTCGCCGCACGGCGGTGAAGTGCCGCCCGAGGGCGGCCCGTTGGGGGCGGGTGCCACCGCGACCGGCACGGCCGTCCTCGGTGCGCCGGTGCGGGAGCGCGAGCACGCAAGCGGCCACGGCGACGGGCAGGGAGACGGGCAGGCAAGTGCGGTCCCCGCGGCGCGGACCGTTGCGCCCGCGGGTGAGCCGGCCGGTGCGCGCAGGTGCGCCCCGTCGGTGAGCGTGCTGCCGCAGTTGCTGCTCGTCGCACTGTGCGGCGGCTATGCGATCGGCGCGGCCTTCGGGTGGGGCTCGCGCCAACTGTCGCTGATCATGGGCGACTTCGGGCTGAGCGCCGCCGGGATCCTCGCCGCCGCCTCCTGCGTGCGATACGCCCGCGCGCACCGCGGCACCCAACTGGGCCCGGCATGGCTGCTGTTCGCGCTCTCGTCGCTGATGGCGGCGGCGGGCAACGCGGTCTGGGGGTGGTACGAGGTGGTGCTGCACCAGCCCGTGCCCCGCCCCTGCGCCGCCGACTTCTGCTTCCTGCTCTTCGCGCCGCCCGCCATCATCGGCCTGCTCGTACTGGCCAAGAGGCCCGTCACACGCGCCGGTTGGGTCTGCCTGGGCCTGGACTCGTGGCTGATCGGCGGTTCGCTGCTGACGATCTCCTGGTCGCTCGCGCTCGTGCACACCGCGTACTGGGAGGGCGACTCGGTCGCCCGCGCGGCGCTCAGCCTGGCGTATCCGCTGCTCGACATCGTGCTGGTGAGCATGGTGCTCGCGCTCCACTTCAGGCGCTCCGCCGCACACCGTTCGGCGGTCAACACCGCGATCGGCGCTCTCGCGCTGACCGTGCTGTGCGACGCCCTGTTCACCTCTCCGCTGCTCCGGGAGCACTACACCTCGGGGCAGTTGCTCGACGCCGGATGGTTCGCGGGTTCGCTGCTGCTGGCGTACGCGCCGTGGGTCAAGGGCGAGCGGCAGGCGGCACAGGCGGCTCAGGCGGCTCAGTCCGCGCGGGCCGCACGATCCGCCGGGAGCGCCGCAGGCCGCGACCGTCTCGGCGTCGCGGACCGTGAGTTCCACGGCGACGACAGCCCGAGCCGCCCGATCGCGGGCTCCCTGGCCGCGCTCACGCCGTATCTGGCCGCCGCGGTCTGCACGTTGGGGATCCTCTACAACGCGGTCTCCGGGCGGGAGATCGACCGCGTCGTGCTCTTCACCGCCTGCACGGTCGTGCTCGCCCTCGTCGTACGCCAGGGCATCATGCTGCTGGACAACATCAGCCTGACCCAGGAACTGGCCCAGAAGGAGAACCACTTCCGGTCCCTGGTCCAGGGCTCCAGCGACGTCATCATGATCGCCTCCCCGACGGGCATGCTGCGCTATGTCTCGCCCGCGGCGGCCGGGGTCTACGGCAGGGACGCGGACGCCCTCATCGGCTCCGAACTCGCCGCGCTCATCCACCCCGAGGACCTCGCCCGCGTACTGCACGAGCTGCGCCGCTTCCTCGCGACGTC
Source organism: Streptomyces sp. HNM0575 (assembly GCF_012726265.1). GTDB lineage: Bacteria > Actinomycetota > Actinomycetes > Streptomycetales > Streptomycetaceae > Streptomyces. Next base: position 212,611 of record NZ_JAASAG010000008.1, read on the forward strand.
CCACCAGCAGGTGCCGTCGACGCGGATCGAGTGCCGCATCCGGCACGGCCGCGGCCACTGGCTGAACGTCGAGTCGACGGTCAACCGCTACCGCAGCGGCCTCATCTTCAACAGCCGTGACGTCACCGAACGGGTCCGTCTCCAGGCGCAGTTGCAGCACAACGCGTCCCACGACCCGCTCACCGACCTGCCCAACCGGGCGCTGTTCACCGAGCGCGTGCGCAAGGCCCTGGTCGGGCGGCGCGGCGGGGACAGCGAGCACGCCGTGCTCTTCATCGACCTCGACGGCTTCAAGGCCGTCAACGACACCATCGGCCACCAGGGCGGCGACGAGCTGCTCGTGGCGGCGGCCCGCCGCCTCCAGGAGTCGGTCAGGGCGGGGGACACCGCGGCCCGGCTCGGCGGCGACGAGTTCGCCGTGCTCATCCTCGGCGACGGCAACCCGAGCACACACGCCGCCGCCGAACGCGAGCTGCGCATCCACGAGATCGCCGACCGGCTGCGGATGACGCTCTCCGAGCCCTATCGGGTGGAGGGCAGAGAGGTGCGGATCGCCGCGTCGATCGGCATCGCCTTCGCCGAGCCCGGGATCTCTCCCACGGCGCTGATGCGCAACGCGGACCTGGCCATGTACCGCGCCAAGCAGGCGGGCAAGGCCAGGGTCGAGCTGTATGCGCCGCGGACGGAGGAGGGCGCATCGGGCGCGGCGGCGGCCGTCGCCGCGGGGACGCCCGCAGGGACCGCAGAGGTGTCGGCGGCTTCGTCGGCAGCGGTTTCGGCGGGGGCTTCGGCAGGAGTTCCGGCAGGAGTTCCGGCAGGGGCTGCCGCCGAGTCGCGGAGCACCACCGAGCGCCCGGGCACTCCGAACACCCCCGAGAGCCCGGACAGTTCCACGAGCCCGGAGAGTCCGGAGAGCCCGGAGAGCACGACGCCGACCGTCCCCGTGAGCACACCGCACAGCACCGCTCAGAGCACGTCCGGAGGCCCGGCGCCCGGCGCCGGCACGGCCGGCACGGCTGGCGCGGCGGAGGAGCACCGGCGCGGGGACACCGCCCGTGCCCTTCCGGCGGGCCAGGCCGGCCGCTCCGGTCACCCCGGCGCCGTCGGAGACACGCACGAGGCCGTGAGCCCTTCCGTGAGGGCGGCCGCGGCGCGGGCCGGAAGCGAGTTCACGCTGCTACACCAGCCCGTCGTGGCGCTGGCCGGTGGCAGGATCGCGGCGGTGACGGCGCTCCCGCGCAGACGCTCGGCGCAGGGCGTCCTGTTCACTCCCGCCGAGTTCACGCATGCGGCCGGGGGCGGCGACGCCGCCGGAGCCGTCCACATGGAGACGGCGACGGTCTCCGCGGCCCGTTCCGGGGGAGCCGCCGAGGCGGGCCAGCGGCTGCTGGAGGAGGCAGTGCAGCAGGCGGTGGCGCGCCAGAGCGCCGGCTTCCATGTGCCCGTCTCCGTGCGGCTGCCCGCCGTATCGCTCATGGAGCCCGCGCGCAGCGGCCGTACGGTCGAGGGGGTGGCGGCCCGGCGGCCGCTGCCTCCCGGCTCGCTGATCCTGGAGCTGACAGGCACGGACACCCGCTCCGGCCTGGACGAGCTGGAGGCCAGACTGAGCGCACTGCGCCGCCTCGGCGCCCGTATCGCACTCGACGGCTTCGGCGGCGGACCGCTGGCGGTGTCGGCCCTGCGGCGGCTGCCCGTGGACATCGTGAGACTCGAACGCGCCCTCATCGAGGGCATCGTGGACTCGGCGAGACAGCGCAAGATCACCAAGGGGCTGCTGCGCATCGCGGGCGATCTCGGTCTGACCTCGGTCGCCGAGGGCGTCGATCTGCCCGAACAGGCCGTGCTGCTACGGGAGATGGGCTGCACCCACGCCCAGGGCACGCTCTTCTCCGGACCGCTCGACGAGCACCGCCTGCGGCATGCGCTCTCCCGCGGGGTCCTGCCCGTGCCCGACGAGCGTGCTCTCGCACGCGGTCTGCCCGGGTGCGGCGGCCCGCAGCCCTCCGGGCCTTCGGGAGGCGCGGCGGCGGGCGGCAGAGGCGGGCTCGCCCAGGGGGCCCGCGGGGCCGGCCGCTCGGTCGTGGTCGCGGGGGCCCTGCCCGTACGATTGCAGGAGCTGCGGGAGAGCATGCAGCCGTGGCTGGTGTCGGGGGACATGCGGGAGGATGTGGCCCCGGTCACCCCGGCCCCGCACCCCCGCTCGCATGCTGAGACGCGCGTCCCACCCACTTGACACGGAAAGTGCGCTGGGGGGAGGGTCTGTGCCATGCGCACCCGAATTCTCGTACTTGGAAAGCGCGTCGACTGACCGGGTTCCGTAGGACCTGCGACCACAGCGACGCGCTCCCCTCGCTTGCCTCACGGCACGAGGGGTTTTTTGTTGCATCAGCGCCGGAGCGCGGGCTCCGCCGCAGCAGGCGTCACAGAGGTCGCAGCCGCCGCAGCCGCCGCAGCCACCGAGTTCACCACTCACCGCACGACACGAGCGTCAACCCTCAATCTCCGAGAAGAGATCACCGATGACCGAGCAGTCCACCGCGGCCCCCAAGCCGCAGCCGCGGGCCCGTACCGTCGGACAGCAGAAGGCCGCGCCGGCCGGGATGACGGGCGCCCAGTCCCTCATCCGCTCGCTCGAGGAGATCGGCGCCGACACCGTATTCGGCATCCCGGGTGGATGCATCCTTCCGGCCTACGACCCGCTGATGGACTCCGACCGCGTGCGTCACGTGCTGGTGCGGCACGAGCAGGGCGCGGGCCACGCGGCCACCGGGTACGCGCAGGCCACGGGCAAGGTCGGCGTCTGCATGGCCACTTCGGGCCCGGGCGCCACCAACCTGGTCACGCCCCTCGCCGATGCGCACATGGACTCCGTGCCGCTGGTCGCGATCACCGGGCAGGTCGCCTCCGGGGCGATCGGCACGGACGCGTTCCAGGAGGCCGACATCTGCGGCATCTCGATGCCGGTGACCAAGCACAACTTCCTCGTCACCGACCCCGACGAGATCGCGCGCACCATCGCCGAGGCGTTCCACATCGCCTCGACCGGCCGCCCGGGTCCCGTCGTGGTCGACATCGCCAAGGACGCGCTTCAGGGCCGTACGACCTTCGAGTGGCCGCCCGTCTGCGACCTGCCGGGCTACCGTCCCGTGACCAAGCCGCACGCCAAGCAGATCCGCGAGGCGGCGAAGCTGATCGCGGAGGCCCGCCGGCCCGTGCTGTACGTGGGCGGCGGCGTGGTCAAGGCGAAGGCGACGGCGGAGCTGAAGGTGCTCGCCGAGCTGACCAGGGCCCCGGTGACGACGACGCTGATGGCCATCGGGTCCTTCCCCGACAGCCACCCGCAGCACCTGGGCATGCCGGGCATGCACGGCAGTGTCGCGGCCGTCACGTCGCTCCAGAAGGCCGACCTGATCGTCGCGCTCGGGGCCCGTTTCGACGACCGCGTGACCGGCAAGCTCGACTCGTTCGCGCCGCTGGCCAAGATCGTGCACGCCGACATCGACCCCGCGGAGATCGGCAAGAACCGCGCCGCCGACGTGCCGATCGTCGGCGACGCCCGGGAGGTCATCGCCGACCTCGTGGTGGCAGTGCAGGCCGAGATGAGCGAGGTGACCGCGGGTTCCGCCGCGGCCGCCGGCTATCCGGACTGGTGGAAGCAACTGGACCGCTGGCGCGAGACGTATCCGCTCGGCTACGACCTGCCGGAGGACGGCAGCCTCTCCCCGCAGCAGGTCATCGAGCGCATCGGCGAGCTGGCCCCGGAGGACACCGTCTACGCCGCGGGCGTCGGCCAGCACCAGATGTGGGCCGCCCACTACATCGGCTACGAGCGGCCGGCGACCTGGCTCAACTCCGGCGGCCTGGGCACCATGGGCTATGCCGTGCCCGCGGCGCTCGGCGCCAAGGTCGGCAGGCCACAGAGCACGGTGTGGGCCATCGACGGCGACGGCTGCTTCCAGATGACCAACCAGGAGCTGGCCACGGCCGCGCTGAACGGCGTGCCGATCAAGGTCGCGATCATCAACAACGGTGCGCTGGGCATGGTCCGCCAGTGGCAGACGCTCTTCTACAACCAGCGCTACTCCAACACCAAGCTGCACACCGGCCCCGGCGACGAGGACGCGCAGCAGCCCAACAAGGGCACCCGCTGCCCCGACTTCGTGAAGCTGGCCGAGGCGATGGGCTGCGTCGGCATCCGCTGCGAGGACCCGGAGGAGCTGGACGCGGTGATCGAGAAGGCCAACGCGATCAACGACCGCCCCGTGGTCGTCGACTTCATCGTCCACGAGGACGCGATGGTCTGGCCGATGGTGGCCGCGGGCACCTCCAACGACGAGGTCATGGCGGCGCGCGGCGTCCGCCCCGACTTCGGCGACGACGAAGAGTGAGCCGAGGGTTCAGGAAGCATCCAGAGAAGGAACGACAGATGTCCAAGCACACGCTCTCCGTCCTGGTGGAGAACACCCCCGGCATCCTCGCCCGGATCGCCGCGCTCTTCTCCCGCCGCGGCTTCAACATCGACTCGCTCGCGGTCGGCGTGACCGAGCACCCCGAGATCTCCCGTATCACGATCGTCGTGAACGTGGAGGATCTGCCGCTGGAGCAGGTCACCAAGCAGCTCAACAAACTCGTCAACGTTCTCAAGATCGTTGAGCTGGATCCGGCCTCGGCCGTCCAGCGTGAACTCGTTCTGGTGAAGGTCCGTGCCGACAACGAGGCCCGCTCCCAGATCGTCGAGATCGTCTCGCTCTTCCGCGCCAAGACCGTGGATGTATCGCCGGAGGCCGTCACCATCGAAGCCACCGGCAGCAGCGACAAGCTCGACGCCATGCTCAAGATGCTGGAGCCGTACGGCATCAAGGAGCTGGTGCAGTCGGGGACCATCGCCGTCGGGCGCGGCGCCCGCTCCATCACAGACCGGAGCCTGCGCGCGCTTGATCGGTCCGCGTAGCGCGGCGCGCCACCGCGGCACCGGCCGGCGACCCCGCGGCGTACGTGCCGTACGGGCGTCGTAGGTTGGGCGGCGCATCCCCTTCGAAAACCCCTTCAGAACGACCCGGGGTAGCCCCCGGACCCCGAAAGAGGAGATTTCCCAAGTGGCCGAGCTGTTCTACGACGACGACGCCGACCTGTCCATCATCCAGGGCCGCAAGGTGGCGGTTCTCGGCTTCGGCAGCCAGGGCCACGCCCACGCGCTGTCCCTGCGCGACTCCGGCGTCGATGTGCGGGTGGGCCTGCACGAGGGCTCCAAGTCGCGCGCGAAGGCCGAGGAGCAGGGGCTGCGGGTCACCACTCCCGCCGAGGCTTCCGCCGAGGCCGACGTCATCATGATCCTCGTCCCGGACCCGATCCAGGCCAAGGTCTACAAGGAGTCCGTCGCCCCGAACCTCAAGGACGGCGACGCCATCTTCTTCGGCCACGGCCTCAACATCCGCTACGAGTTCATCAAGCCCCCGGGCAACATCGACGTGTGCATGGTCGCGCCGAAGGGCCCGGGCCACCTGGTGCGCCGCCAGTTCGAGGAGGGCCGCGGCGTTCCGTGCATCGTGGCCGTCGAACAGGACGCGACGGGGCACGGGTTCGAGCTGGCGCTCTCCTACGCCAAGGGCATCGGCGGCACCCGCGCCGGCGTCATCAAGACCACCTTCACCGAGGAGACCGAGACGGACCTCTTCGGTGAGCAGGCCGTGCTGTGCGGCGGTACGTCGGCGCTGGTCAAGGCCGGTTTCGAGACGCTGGTCGAGGCCGGGTACCAGCCGGAGATCGCGTACTTCGAGTGTCTGCACGAGCTGAAGCTGATCGTGGACCTGATGTACGAGGGCGGCCTGGAGAAGATGCGCTGGTCCGTCTCCGAGACCGCCGAGTGGGGCGACTACGTCAGCGGTCCGCGCATCATCAACGACCAGGTCAAGGCCGAGATGCGCAAGCTCCTCGACGACATCCAGGACGGCAGCTTCGCCAACAACTGGATGAAGGAGTACAACGCGGGCCTGCCGAAGTACAACGAGTACAAGAAGGCCGCGAACGACCACCTCCTGGAGAGCACGGGCCGCAAGCTGCGCGGGCTGATGAGCTGGGTCGACGAGGACGCGTAAGGCGGCTCGCGCCGCCGGGCGACCCGAAGTGCCTGTGCCCGCCCTGTCTCCCCGCCCACGTCGGCGGGGAGACAGGGCGGGCGCGTTTGCGGGGATGTGAGGGCGCGGGGCCGGGACGGCGTACGAACTCTGCCGCTGGATCCCGAACTCCCCAACTCCCGAACTCCCGTGGGCCCGTGGGCCCGTGGGCCTTTGCGCCCGTGCGGTCGCGGTGCCGGTCGTGGTTCGGACGGCCATGCCTGGGGAGGATGCGTGCGGTGAAGCGGCCGTGCGCCGCAACGACGTCCACCGGGAGGCAGTTGATGACCGCCGCTGGCAGGCCCGTACCGTCGGGCCGGCCGACCGACGACCGACTCGACGCGCTGCTGGGCCGGTTGAGTCTCGAGGACCGGGTGCGGGTGCTCACCGGTGAGACCATCTGGATGCTGTATCCGCTGCCGTCCGCCGGGCTGCGGGCGGTCACGCTCTCCGACGGGCCCATCGGCGTACGGGGCAGGGGGCTCGCCTCCACGACCTCCGCGCAGATGCCCGCGCCGTCCGCTCTCGCCGCCACCTGGGACGAGACGCTCGCGGCGGAGTCGGGCACGCTGATGGCCGCCGAGGCGCGGTCGAAGAGCGCGGACGTGGTGCTGGCACCCGTGGTCAACCTTCAGCGGACGCCGCTCGCGGGGCGGCACTTCGAGTGCTTCTCCGAGGATCCGCTGCTCAGCGGGCGCATGGCCGTCCCCTATGTGACCGCGCTCCAGCGGCAGGGAGTCGGCGCGTGCGTGAAGCACTTCGTCGCCAACGACTCGGAGACCGAACGCGCCTCCTACTACTCGCGGTTGAGCGCCCGTGCGCTGCGCGAGGTCTATCTGGCGCCCTTCGAGCGAGTGGTGAAGGACGCCGGGGTGTGGATGGTCATGGCCGCCTACAACGGACTCGACCTGGGACCTTCGAACGGGGACGGGCCCGCGCCCGCCACCGAGCACCGCTGGCTGCTGCGTGAACTCCTCAAGGAGGAATGGGAGTTCGACGGTGTCGTGGTCAGTGACTGGCTCGCGACGAAGAGCACCGCCGCCTCGGCCGTGGGCGGCCTCGATCTGGTGATGCCCGGCCCGGACGGTCCGTGGGCCGAGGGCGACGCGCTGCTGGAAGCCGTGCGCGCGGGCGAGGTGCCGCGGGAGGACGTGGACGACAAGGTGCGCCGCATCCTGCGGCTCGCGGCCCGGGTCGGCGCGCTGTCCGAACCCGATGCACTGTCCGGTCCCGGTGCCCCGTCCGGTCCGGGTGCCCCGTCCGGTCCGGGTGCCCCGTCCGGTCCGGGTGCCCCGTCCGGTCCGGGCGCTCCGCCCGATTCCCGTACGCCGGTCGACTCCGGGCCGCTGCCCGAGCCCGCGGAGGGCACGTCCTCCGTCGAGCAGCCGTCCGGCCACCAGCCCGCCACCCGCGCCCTGCTGCGCAGGACCGCCGCCCGCGCCACCGTCGTACTGCGCAACGAGGACCGACTGCTGCCGCTGCCTCCCGGCACCTCCCGCATCGCGCTCATCGGCGCGAACGCGCTCGACCCGTTCGTCCAGGGCGGCGGCAGCGCGCACGTCACGCCGCCGCATCTGAGCCGTCCGCTCGACGCGCTGCGCGAGGCCTTCCCGTCCGCGGAGATCACCGCGCACCGCGGCGGCCGCACGCTGCGCCACGCACCGCTCGTCCAGCCCGGCGCCCTGTCCGGCGGGTCCGTGGAGCTGACCGTCCACGACGCCGACGGCAGGCAGCTGACCGCACTGACCCGTACCGCTCCGTGGGACGGTTCACTGCGTCCGCCGCGGGAGCTGCCCGAGGGGGCCTCGTACGTACGGGCCGAGGCGCGGCTGCGGCTGGAGGAGCCCGGCGAGCATCTGCTGGAGGTCGCCCCCGTCGGCGCGCACCGCGTCGAGATCGATGGCGAACTGCTCAGCGAGAGCACCCGCCGCGTGGCCGAGGAGGTCCTGCTCGACGCCTCGGCCGGCAGCCCCGAGGGCCGGGTGCGGAGGATCTCCGTGCCCGAGTCCGGCCTGGAGCTGACGCTGTCGGCGACGGTGCAGGTCGTCGAGGTGGGTTCGTTCGGCCGCTTCGCACGCCTGGAGCTGCGCCATCTGCCGCCGGAGCCCGGCCCGGACGCGGAGATCGCGGAGGCCGTGGAGGCCGCCCGGCAGGCGGAGGCGGCGGTCGTGGTCGTCGGCACCAACCCGGAGTCGGAGTCCGAGGGCTGGGACCGTGCGGACCTCGGACTGCCGGGCCGCCAGCACGAGTTGGTGCGCCGCGTCGCCGAGGCCAACCCCCGAACGGTCGTCGTGGTCAACGCGGGCGCGCCCGTACTGCTGCCGTGGCTGGAGGACGTACCGGCGGTGCTGTGGTGGTGGCTGCCGGGCCAGGAGGCCGGAGGAGCCCTCGCCGATGTGCTGACCGGCGCGTGCGAACCCTCCGGGCGGCTGCCGTGGACGCTGCCGGCCGCGGCCGAGGACGTCCCGGTGCCCGACGGCGTACCGCGCGACGGCGTGATCGACTACACCGACGACCTCGACGTCGGCCATCGCGGCTGGGACCGCCTCGGCCGCGAGCCCGCCCGTGAGTTCGGCTACGGCCTGGGCTATGCGGACTGGTCGTACGGAGAGCCGTCCGCCGGGCCCTGGCGCGACGGCGAGCCGCTGGAGGTGACGGTGCCCGTGAGCAACGAGGGCGACCGGCCCTCACGTGAGGTCGTACAGGTCTATGTGGAGCCGCCGCGGGGCGAAGACCGTCCGCACCGGCCGCTGCGCTCGCTCGCCGGCTTCACCGTCGTGGAGGCGGCGCCCGGCGAGACCGTGCGGGCCGTCGTCGCCGTCGAGCCCCGCGCCTTCCAGGTGTGGTACGAGGACTCCCGGGTCTGGCGCACCCCTGCCGGTGAGTACCGCCTGCTCACGGCGCACTCCAGCCGCGATGTGCGCGGGGAGGTGAGCGTGCGTGCGGGGGCGGACGACAGCGCCCCGGCGTGATGCCCCGCGCCCGCCCGTCGAAGATCGTTTACGGGGAGGGGCAGCCCGCACCGTGCGTACGTAGCTACACTGCACGGACAAGCCAAGCGCGCCACAGGCTCACAGCGTCGTGCGTCTGCCCTGCGCCGCCGCCCCGCGGGGATGACCCCCTCCACTGTCCACGGTCGCCGGGACGCGGCCGTGCTCCCCGCCGCTGCCCGCAGCGAGGATGATCCTCCCCCTGGGCCTCGGGCCCGGGGGTGCCCCCATACTGGAGACCACGTGAGCAAACCCGTAGTACTGATCGCCGAAGAGCTCTCGCCCGCCACCGTCGACGCCCTCGGACCGGACTTCGAGATCCGGCAGTGCAACGGTGCCGACCGGGCCGAACTCCTCACCGCCATCGCCGACGTGGACGCGATCCTCGTCCGCTCCGCCACGAAGGTCGACGCGGAGGCGGTGGCCGCCGCAGCGAAACTCAAGGTCGTCGCCCGCGCCGGAGTCGGGCTGGACAACGTCGACGTCCCGGCCGCCACCAAGGCCGGCGTGATGGTGGTGAACGCTCCCACCTCCAACATCGTCACCGCCGCCGAGCTCGCCTGCGGCCTGCTGATCGCCAGCGCCCGCAACATCCCGCAGGCCAACACGGCGCTGAAGAACGGCGAGTGGAAGCGCAGCAAGTACACCGGCGTGGAGCTGAGCGAGAAGACCCTCGGCGTCGTCGGTCTCGGCCGCATCGGCGTGCTCGTCGCACAGCGGATGTCGTCGTTCGGGATGAAGGTCGTCGCCTACGACCCGTTCGTGCAGCCCGCCCGGGCCGCGCAGATGGGCGTGAAGCTGCTCTCGCTCGACGAGCTGCTGGAGGTCTCGGACTTCATCACCGTGCACCTGCCGAAGACGCCGGAGACCCTCGGTCTGATCGGCGACGACGCGCTGCACAAGGTCAAGCCGAGCGTCCGCGTCGTCAACGCCGCACGCGGCGGCATCGTCGACGAGGCGGCGCTGGCCTCCGCCCTGAAGGAGGGCCGCGTCGCGGGCGCCGGGCTGGACGTCTACGCGAGCGAGCCGTGCACCGACTCGCCCCTCTTCGAGTTCGACCAGGTCGTGTGCACGCCGCACCTGGGCGCCTCCACCGGCGAGGCCCAGGAGAAGGCGGGCATCGCCGTTGCCAAGTCGGTGCGCCTGGCGCTGGCGGGCGAGCTGGTGCCGGACGCCGTCAACGTCCAGGGCGGCGTCATCGCCGAGGACGTACGTCCTGCGCTGCCGCTCGCCGAGGGCCTGGGGCGGATCTTCACCGCCCTCTCCGGAGAGGTCGCGGTCCGCCTCGACGTCGAGGTCTACGGCGAGATCACTCAGCACGACGTGAAGGTCCTCGAACTCTCCGCTCTCAAGGGCGTCTTCGAGGACGTCGTCGACGAGACGGTGAGCTATGTCAACGCGCCGCTCTTCGCACAGGAGCGCGGCGTCGAGGTGCGGCTCACCACGTCCAGCGAGTCCAACGAGCACCGCAACATGGTGACCGTGCGCGGCACCCTCAGCAGCGGCGAAGAGGTCTCCGTGTCCGGGACGCTCGCCGGGCCGAAGCACCAGCAGAAGATCGTCGCGGTCGGGGAGCACGACGTCGACCTGACGCTCGCCGAGCACATGGCGTTCTTCCGCTACGCCGACCGCCCCGGCATCGTCGGCACCGTCGGCCGCATCCTGGGCGAGGCGGGCATCAACATCGCCGGCATGCAGGTGGCCCGCGCGGTCGCGGGCGGCGAGGCGCTGGTGGCGCTCACCGTCGACGACGACATCCCGGCACCGGTCCTCACCGAGATCAAGGGCGAGATCGGGGCGACGTCCGCGCGCAGCGTGGACCTCTCCGACTGACCTGAAGCGGAAGCACACCGGGGCGCGCCCGGGCGGTGAGGACGAAGCCGCCCGGGCGCGCGCCTGTTCAAGGGGCTGCGGGTGGCCCCGTACGCAGCCCGTACGCGGCCCGTACGCGACCTGTACGCGACCTGTACGCGACCTGTACACAACCGAGGGCCAGGGCACGGCAATTGGAAGGCAGGGCACCGCAGTGACCGGGGATTCCCGCAGGCCCCTCAGGGCCGAGGGGGAGGAACGCACCGCTCCGCCCCTGACCGGCACGGAGCGCGAAACGCTGCGCGCCTTCCTCGACTTCCACCGCGAGACCCTCGCGATGAAGTGCGAGGGCCTGAGCGACGAGCAGCTGCGCCGAGCCTCGTCACCGCCGTCCACGCTGTCCCTGCTCGGGCTGGTACGGCACATGGCGGAGGTCGAACGGGCCTGGTTCCGGCGCACGATCGCCGGCGAGGACGTGCCGCTGGTGTGGTCCGACGAGGGCGACTTCCAGGTGGCGTACGACGCGGGGCACTCCACCCGGACCGAGGCGTTCACCGCCTGGGAGACCGAGATCGCCCACGCGCGCCGGATCGAGCGGGAGGCCGCGTCGCTCGATGTGACGGGGCGCAACGCCCGCACCGGCGATGAGGTCTCGCTGCGCCTGGTGATGCTGCACCTCGTCCACGAGTACGCGCGTCACAACGGGCACGCCGATCTGCTCCGCGAGGCGGTCGACGGCACGACGGGGGTCTGAGGGCGGAGCCGGGCGGATGCGGAGTCCTGGCGGGCGCCCCCGTCAGCGCCCGCGGGCGTCAGCGCCCGCAATCGTCAGCACACGCGATCGTCAGCGGGGCGCGGGCGTCAGCGGCGCGGGCATCAGGGGGCGCTCGGTGACCAGACGTACTGCGTCATGGTCGTGACCGTGCGGAAGCCCAGCCGCCGCAGGACGGGCAAGCTGTCGTCCGAGGCGTCGACCTGGAGATACGGCACGCCCCGTGCGGCGGCGATCCGGGCCCGTTCGGCGATCAGCGCCCGGTAGACGCCGCGGCCGCGCCACTCCGGCACGGTCGTGCCGCCGCGGAGTCCCGCGTAACGGCGGTCCGGCCACAGGAAGATCCACGCGGCGCAGACGGCTTCTCCTTCGTGCTCGGCGACGAGGACCACGGTGTCGTCGGGCGCCGCCGCGATCCGTGCGGTGAGGAAGCCGGGGAGCCAGCCGAGGTCCATGTCCCAGACGGCGGCCTGAAGCGCGGCGATCCGCCGCATGTCCCGCGCCCGGGTCACACGGCGCAGCACGACCCCGTCCGGCAGCACGGGCTCCGTGGCCAACTCCGCGCTCGCGCCCACCAGTACGGACATCGTGCGGCCCGCGGCGAAGCCCGCCGAGAGCAGACGCTCCGTCAACTCCGGCGGCCCGTCGTGCGCATGGACCCGCCACTCCACCGTCTCGCCGCGCTCCGCGAAGCGGTCCCGCTGCCGTGCGATCAGCCCGTCCAGCGCGGCGCCGCGCAGCCCGGTGTCGCGCGGCCCGAACACGAAGCCCCGGAAGCCCCCGACGGCCCGCGTCAGCGGCCCGTCACGCTCGTACACCACACCGGGCCCGGGCACCGCGGGCGCTCCGCGCATCGACTCGTCGTACACGGCGAGCAGTTCGGCGTCGGTCGTCACGGCACCGACGCTACGCGCCCACGGGGCACGGGCGGCCCGTACGGGAGACTCCGGCCGCCGTGCGGGAGAGCAGCCGGAGCCGATCACGGCGTCCACGCCGCCCGGCGCCGTCAGGTGCAGCGACCCGGGACGTACGGAAGTGAGGTACGGCCGGTCACGGCACTAGGTTTGGCGGCATGAGCCTCCACATTCCCGACCAGGTCCGCAAGACGGTCATGGCCGACGGGAACGAGTCCTGGCTGGACGAACTGCCGGGCGTGGTCGACTCGCTGGCCCAGGAGTGGTCCCTGACGATCGGGTCCGGCCTTGCGGGCGGTCACGCCGCCCTGGTCGTCGAGGTGACGCTTGTCGACGGGACTCCGGCGGTCCTCAAGATCGGTGTGCCGGGCCGGGACGTCGGGCAGGAGGCAACGGCGTTGCGCCTGGCGAACGGAGAGGGATGCGCCGAGCTGCTGGGCGAGGACGTGGGGCGGCAAGCCCTTCTGCTGGAGCGCCTCGGGGCTCCGATGCACGACATCGTCACCGACCCCACGAGCCGCCACGACTTGCTGTGCGAAGCGGCGGTCCGCCTGTGGCGTCCGATCGGTCCCGGCATCGACCTTCCGACCGGCGCGAAGTTGGCCGAGCAGTACGCCGACCGGCTCCCGGAACTATGGGAGGAGGCGGGGCGACCGTGTTCACCGGCCACCGTGACGGACGCGCTGGACTGCATGAACCGTCGTCGCCTCGCCCACGACGACCGGTCCGCGGTTCTGGTCCACGGTGACATCCACGAGATGAACGCCCTGAAGGCGAGTGACGGCGGCTACAAGCTCATCGATCCAGCCGGGCTGCGGGCCGAACCGGCCTGCGATCTCGGCACGATCGTGCGTTGCAACCCGGACCTCGGCGACGACCTCCGGGCGCGGACCGGGAAACTGGCTTCCCGCACGGGCGTGGACGCCACCGCCATCTGGGAATGGGGAACCATCCACCGAGTCGTCAGCGGCGTCTACGCCTGCGGTATCGGCTTTCAGCCCTTCGGCGATCTGCTGCTGGCCGAAGCGGACCGCCTCACGGCGTAGTCGTCTGTCACCTGTCGTCTGTCGCCTGCCGGGGGTCGTCGGCTGTGCTCCGGATGTGCCGCCGTCGCACCGCCACGACGACCGACCCGGCGAATCTGTGCGGTCACGGAACTAGCCCGGCTGGACGGCGCGTTGAGCCTCGTACAGGTTGCGGGGGCGGACCTCGTCCGTCGTGCCGTACAGCTCCAGGCGGGATTCGAGGTCGCCGGTGAAGTCGGGGACGTCGATCTGGCCGAACTCGCGGACGGTATTGATGCCGACGGTCGCGCTCCAAGGCGCCAGTTCGTCGAGCTTCATCAGACCCGCGCGCTCGTTGGTGACCCTGATGTTCCAGTGGGTGAAGCGCGCTCCGAACAGCGGCCCGGCCGAGGCGTCGCCGCCGTGGACGCCGTCGTTGTTCACGGTGATGTCGGTGCGTACGTTCGCGAACGGCATGCCGCGGTGCGAGTCGAAGGTGCCCGTCTCCATCCGGCCGCGCGACCAGACGTTGTACGAGGACAGGCCTTCCACGTTGATGCCGTGGAGCTGGGTGTCCGCGGGGGCCGAGACCGTGCGCTGCTCGAGCGTGAAGTCCTCGATCAGGTTGTCGTGCGAGCCCTCGCGGCAGAAGTACGGGTGGTGCTCGCCGCGGCCGCCGACCCGCGTGCGGCGCAGGGTCGAGGCGGACGCCGCCACGAGCCCGAAGCCGTTGTCGACGTTGACCACGGCGACGTCGTCGACCCAGCAGTCGTATGTGCATTGCAGCGCGACCCCGTTGTAGCCCTTGTCGAGCAGATGCGGCGACTGCGGGGTCTCGACCGCCTCCAGGGTCAGGCCCTCGACCCCGGCGCCGGTAAGGGCCTTGACGTGCGTGGTGAGGCGCGGGTCCCACTCGGGTCGTACGTCGAGGGGGAGCGGGCGTTCGAAGGTGACCCGGTCCCCTTGGAGCGAGGCGATGCGCACCGGCCACTCGTAGGGGACGTACGAGGTCAGTTTCGTCTTGTCGTCCCAGGCGTACGCCTCGGGTCCGGGCCCGCCGCCCGCCATGTGCTCCAGGAGCGTGTGGCCGGCGTCGTCGGCGAGGCGGAGCAGGACCAGGTCGCCCTCGCGGAGCCGGCCGGGGTCCGCGACCGTCACCGACCAGGAGCCCAGTCCCGCCGGTTGAACGCTCGTCAGGGTCTGCCACTCGTCGCGCTCGTTGCCGGTCCATCCCTCGAAGGGCCAGGCCTTCGCCCTGATGGCATCCGTCAGCGCACGGAAGCGGTCCTCGGGGCAGAGCCAGATCAGGCCGCCCGCCCAGGACCAGGACGACTTGTCGCCGCCGTAGCGGGAACCGTAGACGCCGATCAGTTCGGTGAGGCTCCTCGTGGCGTAGACCCTGGTGCGGGAGCTGCCGGCGCCCTTGAGCACGACGTCGTCGTGGCCGATGTGGATCAGGCCGTCGATCCGGTACGTGCCGGGGCCGAGGAGAACCGTGCCCCCGCCGGCCCTTCCGGCAGCAGCGAGGGCACGGTTGATCGCGGGCGCGCAGTCGGTCGCGCCGTCGGCGACGGCGCCATAGGACTCGGCGCGCAGGGTGCGGCGGGGGCGGGCGAAGGCGGTGCTGCCGGTGCGGTATCCGGCACGGCCGATGTACGGAATCTGCGAGTGCCGGTAGGGGGTCTCGGTGAACTCGCGCCAGATGTCCGGCAGTCGGCCGCCGCCCGCGGTGGCGGCGGAGGCAGGTCCTCCGGTCATCGCCGCGGCGGCCACTGCGATCGCCCCGCCCAGTACGCCGCGTCTGCTGACGTTCCCGACGTTCCCGAAGTGCCGCACTGCCGCCACCCCTCACCATGTATATATGTGAACCCTGTTCATGTGAGTGCCGAGCGCGAGCATGCCATGGAGACGGCGGACGCGGAAGGGGACGCGTGACCCCCCAAAGAGCAAGCTGAGGAACGGCGTTGAAGAGACCCCGTCCCACGTGGAGGGACGGGGTCTCTTTGGGGTAGCTCTCGGGGGGCTCTCTCGGGGCCTGCCGATGCGCGGCCCCGAGAGCCGGGGGCTGTGCGGTTACTCGCTCACGTTCACCTTGAACCAGTCGACGCTCATCCCCGCGCCCGAAGTGATGTCCGCCCCCGGCGAGGTGCAGCCGCAGACCTTGTTCGGGTAGGAACCGCCGATCGCCACGTCGAAAATGGCGAAGAACCCGTGGTCCACCGCCTTCTCCCAGGTCGCTGCGGACACCTGGTTCTGGTTCACGGTGAAGGTCTCGTCGCCGTCGAGGTAGAAGCGCAGTTGCTCGGCGGAGGCGTCGGTGCGGTCCACGATGACGGAGTAGGTGTGATAGCCGGTCTGGCAGCCTTCGCAGGGTTGCAGTTCGCTGGTGATGCCGTCCGGGTCGTGGCACTCCCCGGCCCATTCGCCGCAGTGGAACGTGGTCGAGTGCTGGCTGAGACCGTTGACGGCCTCCATGATGTCGATCTCGCCGATGCTCGGCCAGTTGGTGGCCCCGACGGGGCGGGCGTCGGCGCCCATGGCCCAGAACGCGGGCCAGTAGCCCAGCGCCTTCTCCGGGTTGGGCTGCTGGATGGAGGCGCTGATCTCCATCTGGCCGCCGGCCGGGGCGCCGAAGTCGGTGCGCTGGGTCTCCACGCGGCCCGAGGTCCAGTTCCCGGCGTCGTCGCGGATCGGCTTGATCACCATGTGACCCTCGCCGTCCTGGTAGACGTTCTCGGTCGAGTCCGTGGACGTCTCGATCTCGCCGGTGCCCCAGTTCGCGGCACCGCCCGGGTAGCCGGTGCCGATGTCGTAGAGCCAGTCGTCGCGGTTGAGGCCGGTGCCCGCGGCGCCGTCGAAGTCGTCCTTGAAGACGGTGGTCCAGTCGGCCGCGGAAGCGGCGTCGCCGGCCTTCGCCGTGGCTGCCTTCGTCTCGCCTGTCTTCGCCGCGGCTGCCTTCGTCTCGGCCGGAGCCGTCTTGTTCGCGGCGGCGGGTCCGGCCGGTTCGCCGGCGGCGGCCGCACCGGAGGACGCGGTGAGGCCCAGGAGCGCGAGCGATACGGCGGCCAGCGGAATCAAGAAGCGTCGCCTGGGCCGGAGTTGGCGGTTCGCCGTCCTGCGTGGGGGAGTGAGCTTGTACATGGGGGGCTGCTTTCACTCGGAGGAACGTCGGTTGGTGACGTACGGACACGCGAGCCCGACAGAAGCGGGAAAAGCACGTACAAGGTGGATGGGCGCGCTCGGAACGGCCGCTCGGAACGGCCGACTGGAACGGTCGCGCGGAACGGCCGCTGAGAGCGCTCTCATTCACAAGTCACTGTCATGCAGCTTCACCCAACCGTCAAGAGTCTGCGATGAGTTCACCTGTCGAATCCACGCCGACGCCCAACTCACCGGCCGAGGTGGCGTGTCAGCTCCGACGATGAGCCGCCGCACGGCAACGGCCCCCGCCTGACGCTGCCTTCGTTGCGTGAACTCCCGGACGTCGCGGCCGTCAACTCGCCATGTGTGCGCGGTAGGCGCGCCAGCCTCCGTATGCCGTGATGTCCTCGGCTCCCTCCAGCGCCTGGGGCGTGCAGAGGAATCCGGTGACGTGCTCACCGTCCGCCAGCTCGACGGGACCCAGCGCCATGGGAGACGGCAGCGCTGCCGCGAGGCGGCCGAGCCCGGCGGGCGGCAGTTCCCACACCTCGGCCTCGACGGCGGCGCCGCCCGAGGCGGCGCGGACCAGCCCCGGCTTGGGCGGGTCCGTCCGCAGGGCGTGCAGCCGGTAGGCGGGAGCCGTGGTGGTGGCCCTCAGCAGGCGTCCGCCCTGCCGCAGAAGCTCGTGATCGAGCGGCTGACCGGAGAGATGGGCGCCGACGACCGCCAGCCGGACGGGAGGGTCGAGCAGCGAGGCGATGCGGGCGATGCGGTCGTCGGCGAACGCGCGGCCCGCCAGCATCACGCCGAACGGCAGCCCGTCGACCTCGCCCGCGGGGACGGCGGCGGCGCACAGGTCGAGCAGGTTGGCGCAGTTGGTGAAGCGGCCCAGGTCCGAGTTGACGCCGATCGGGTCGGCGTCAACGGCCGTACGGGTGGGGTGTCTTGGCGCCGTGGGCAGCAGCAGGGCGTCGGCGTCGCCGAGCACCGCGTCGGCGCGGTCGCGCAGCGCCTCCAGGGCCGCCATGTCCGTGAACAACCGGTGGGCGGGGACGGTGCCCGCCCTGCGAATGATCCCGGCGACGACCGGGTCCAGGTCCGCGTCGCTGGGCGCGCTGTCGACGAACGTTCCTACTGCGCTGTGGCGTTCGGCGACGAACGCGCCGTCGTAGAGCAGTTTCCCTGCTTCGAGGAACGGGGCAGGGTCGACCGTCAGCAGCCGGGCGCCCATGAGGGAAAGGCGGTGGGCCGCGGTCTCGAAGGCGGCACGCCAGCCCGGGGCGAGTTCGCCGAGCTGCTCGCCCGGTGGCACGGCGACCCGCCACGGGCCCTGTGCGCGGTTCGGCTTGGGCGGTGCCGTACGGCCGGGCGGCGCGGCCATCACCGTCAGGGCGCGCTCGGCCTCCGGCACCCCGCGGGCGAAGACGCTGACGCAGTCCAGGCTGGCGCAGGCCGGAACGACGCCCTCGGTGGGGACGAGGCCACGTGTCGGCTTGAGGCCCACGACGCCGTTGAAGGCGGCGGGCACGCGGCCGGAGCCCGCCGTGTCCGTGCCGAGCGCTAGGTCGGCGATGCCCAGGGCGACGGCGACCGCGGAGCCGGAGCTGGAGCCGCCGCTGATGCGGTCCGGGTCCACGGCGTTGCGAACTGCCCCGTACGGGCTGCGGGTTCCGACGAGGCCCGTCGCGAACTGGTCCAGGTTGGTGGTGCCGAGCACGACCGCTCCGGCGGCGCGCAGCCGGGCGACTGCGGGGGCGTCCCGCGCGGGCCGGTAGGCGTAGGAGGCGCAGCCGGCCGTGGTCTCCAGTCCGGCCACGTCGATGTTGCCCTTGACGGCGAGGACGGAGCCGGCGAGCGGCAGGGCCTCACCGGCGGCGACGCGTGCGTCGACGGCGCGGGCGTCCTCCTCCGCCGCCTCACGTGCCCGGAGGCCGATCCATATCTCGGGCCTGCGGGCCTCGGCGATCCGCCGGTAGGCGTCCCGTACGCGATCGAGTGCCGTCATGCCGCCGCCGCCTCCGAGGGGGCCAGGGTCAGCAGCGCGGTCCCGGCCTCGACCTGGTCTCCCGGCGTCACCAGGATCCCGGCGACGACGCCGTCCTTCGGCGCCGTGACCGGCGATTCCATCTTCATCGCCTCCAGGGACATCAACTGCTGGCCCGTACGCACCCGTTCGCCCGGCCGTACGGAGACCTGCCAGACGCTCGCGGCGAACTCGGCCTCCAGCGCCACGCCGCCCTGCGGGACGCTGACGCGCTCCGGCGGTGCGGCCGCGGCCGACGGCCCCGGCCCCGGCTCGTCGGTCCGGTCGAACTCCCCGTTCTCCTCCCACACTTGGCGTTCCGCGGCGAACGCACGGGCCTGGCGGGCACGGAAACCGGCGATGGACTCGGCGTTCTCGTCCAGGAAGCGCCGGTGCTCGGCGAGGGAGAACTCGCCTTCCTCGGTCCTGAGTTCAAGCCGTCCGGCCGCCATGTCGGCGCGCATCGCGAGAAGTTCGCCGGCCTGAACCGGATACCACTTGATCCTGTCGAAGAAGCGCAGCAGCCACGGCCTGCCCGGCTCGAACGGCCCGCGCTGCTGCCAGCCGGACCACACCTGTACGGTCCGGCCGACGAACTGGTAGCCGCCCGGCCCCTCCATCCCGTAGACGCACAGGTAGGCGCCGCCGATGCCCACCGAGTTCTCCGCCGTCCACGTGCGCGCCGGGTTGTACTTCGTGGTGACGAGGCGCCGGCGGGGGTCGAGCGGGGTCGCGACGGGCGCCCCGAGGTACACGTCGCCCAGCCCCATCACCAGGTACTCGGCGTCGAACACGGTGCGGTACACCTCCTCCACCGACTCCAGCCCGTTGACGCGGCGGATGAACTCGATGTTCCAGGGGCACCAGGGGGCGTCGTCCCGAACGCCCGTCATATACCGCCGGGTCGCTTCGCGCGTCGCCGGATCGTCCCAGGACAGCGGGAGGTGGACCGTGCGGCTGGGCACCACCAGGGCCTCGGTGGGCGGCAGTTGCTCCTCCGCCCGGTGCAGCACGTCCAGCAGCTCCCGCTGCGGCAGCACGTCCGGATCGGCGTGCACCTGGAGAGAGCGGATGCCGGGGGTGAGGTCCACGACTCCCGGCAGGTCCAGCGCGGCCAGCGCCTCGGACAGCGCGTGGACCCGCATGCGCAGGCCCAGATCGAGCTGCATCGGGCCGTACTCGATCAGGACGTTGTCGTCGCCGCCGCGCCGGTAGGTGACGGCGGGACGGGTGGCGGACTCCTCCAGCCGGCCCAGCAGTCCGCCGTCACGGCTCGCGGCGCGTGACGCTGCGGGGGTGCGGGCCGGGTTGCGGCGCAGCACGGCCGCGGCGGTCTCGCTCACGGGCACGAAGCGCACCGTGTCGCCCGGGCGCACCTGGCCGAGCTTCCAGCGCTGCGCGGTGATCACGGTCGCGGGGCAGACGAAGCCTCCGAGCGAGGGGCCGTCCGGGCCGAGCAGGACCGGCATGTCGCCCGTGTAGTCGACGGCGCCGACCGAATAGGGGGTGTCGTGGATGTTGGAGGGGTGAAGTCCCGCCTCACCGCCGTCGGTTCGGGCCCAGCGCGGCTTCGGCCCCACCAGCCGTACGCCGGTGCGCGCCGAGTTGAAGTGCACCTTCCACTCCGCGGCGTAGAAGTCCCGTACGTCCTCCTCGGTGAAGAACTCCGGTGCCGCGTGCGGTCCTTCGACCGTCCCGATGTGCCACGTCGTGCCGAACGCCGGGCGCAGGGCCGGTGCGATGCGGGCGGGCCGCCCGGACACCTCCCCGCCGTGCAGCACGTCGCCCGCGCGCAGTGCCCGGCCGCCGTGCCCGCCGAACCGGCCGAGGGTGAACGTGGCCGCGCTGCCCAGGAAGTCCGGGACGTCCAGGCCGCCCGCGAGCAGTACGTAGGTACGCAGCCCGCGGTCGGTGGGCGCGCCGACCTCCAGGGTGCCGCCGGCGGGGACGGTGACCGGCTCCCACTGGGGTGCCGGTTCCCCGTCCACGGCGCAGGCAGCGGGGGCGCCGGTCACGCACACCGTGGTGGTGCGGCTGAAGCGAAGCGCCGGTCCCTGGAGGGTGCACTCCAGCCCGGGTGCGCCCTCGTCGTTGCCGAGCGCGCGGTTGCCCAGCCGGAACGACAGGTCGTCCATCGGCCCGCAGGGCGGTACGCCGACGTGCCACAGGCCGGTGCGTCCCGGCCAGTCCTGGACGGTGGTGAGCGTGCCGGGTGAGACGACGTCGATGCGGGGCGTCGGGTCGGCGACCGCTGCGAGGGTCGCGGTCGTGTGCGCGGCGGAGCGCACGTCCGCGTCGTCCAGCGCGGCGCGCACCAGGCCGAGGTTGGTCTCGACGCCGTCCACACGCGTCGCGTCGAGACCGTGGGCGAGCCGGTTCATGGCCTCTTCCCGGTCGGCGCCGTGGGCGGTCACCTTGGCGAGCATCGGATCGTAGAAGCCGGTCACTTCGGTGCCCGCCTCGATCCACGAGTCGACCCGGATCCCCGGCAGCCCGCGGGGCAGTTCGACGCGGGTGAGCAGACCGGTGCCGGGGCGGTGGCCGCGGCCGGGGTCCTCCGCGTACAGGCGGGCCTCCACCGCGTGCCCGCGCGGCTCGCCGGGCTCGCGGACCAGGCCGCTCTCGCCCCGGGCCAGCCTCAGCATCCACTCGACGAGGTCGACTCCGTGGATCTCCTCGGTGACGGGGTGCTCGACCTGGAGGCGGGTGTTGACCTCCAGGAAGCAGACCTCTCCGCGGGCGGCGTCGTGGACGAACTCGACGGTGCCCGCGGAGCGGTAGTCCACGGAGGCGCACAAGTCCCTTGCGGAGTCGGCCAGTCGCCGCCGCAGCCGGTCCGGCAGGCCGGGCGCCGGCGCCTCCTCCACGACCTTCTGGTTGCGGCGCTGAAGCGTGCAGTCGCGGTCGCCGAAGGTGACGACGCGGCCGTGCCCGTCGCCGAAGACCTGCACCTCCACGTGGCGTGCCTGCTCCACCAGCCGCTCCAGGAAGAGACCCGAGGAGGAGAAGGACGCGGCCGCGACGCGCTCCACGCGCGCCCACGCGTCGGCCAGTTCCGCCGCGTCGTGGCAGGCCTGCATGCCGATGCCGCCGCCACCGCCGGTGGCCTTCAGCATCACCGGGTAGCCGATGCGCGATGCCGCGGCCAGCGCCGCGTCGACGTCGGGCAGCAGACCGGTGCCGGGGGAGAGGGGGACGCCGGCGGCCTCGGCCGCGGCGCGCGCGCTGTGCTTGTCGCCGAACAGCTCCAGTTGACGGGGAGTCGGACCGACGAAGACGACGCCCTCCTCCGCGCAGCGGCGGGCGAACGAGGCGTCCTCGGAGAGGAAGCCGTAGCCGGGGTGTATCGCGCCGGCGCCGCTCTCCCGCGCCGCCCGCAGCACCCGGTCCGCGTCGAGGTAGCTCTCCTTGGCCGGTCCCGGGCCCAGGCGTACGGCGTGATCGGCGAGGCGTACGTGCTCGGCGGCGCGGTCGGCGTCGGAGAAGACGGCGACGGTGCGCAGCCCGAGGCGGCGGGCGGTGCGGATGATGCGGACGGCGATCTCGCCGCGGTTGGCGACGAGCAAGGTGTCGAACGCGGCGGTCGTCACGCGGCACCCTCGGTGATCGTCATGCGGACGGCCGTCGGCTCGAAGCCGTTGCAAGGGTTGTTGATCTGGGGGCAGTTGGAGGCCAGCACGAGGACGTCGCGCTCGGCGCGCAGCACCACCTTCAGGCCCGGTGCGGAGATGCCGTCGACGATGCCGAGCGTGCCGTCCTCCTCGACCGGCACGTTCATGTACCAGTTGACGTTGGAGACCAGGTCCCGCTTGCCCAGGCCGTACCTGGCGCCCTCCAGCAGGAAGTTCTCCACGCATCCGTGCTGCGGCCAGGTGTGGTGGCCGTAGCGCAGGGTGTTGGACTCCTTGGAGCACGCGCCGCCCACGGTGTCGTGGCGGCCGCAGGTGTCCTCGGCGATCGTCATCAGCCGCGTGTGCTCGTTGGACATCAGCACGCTGCCCGTGGTCAGGAAGATGCCGCCCTGCGCGTGCACGGTGTCGGCCGCGCTGTAGCGGACGTCGGTGTCGTGGGCGTCGTATACGAGGAAGTCGACGGCCTGGTTGCCGTGCAGGTCGGTGATGGTCAACTGCTGCCCGCGGCGCACGAACGCCGACCAGGGGGCGCGGGCGGGAACGGTCTCTTCGGTCACGACGGCCCCGGCGGCGTCGGGCGCGGCGTCGGTCGCGGCGTCGGCCGCGGCGGCGGCTCCGGTGGGGGCGGTCCCGGCGGCGTCGGTCGCGGTCGCGGGGTCGGTCGTGGTGGGCACGGTCCCGGTCTCGCCGTTCACGGCTGCGGCGGTCATGCGATCCCCCTGGCGATGAGGTGCTCGGCGGTGTTGAGGAAGGCCCTGCGGCCCTCGGGGGTCGCGTCCCACAGGTCGTCACCCGGCGCCGTCGCCCGCCCCTTCCAGGCCAGGACCTCCAGCGGACCCGAGACGTACTCGGACCGCGGGTCGAGCGGATGCGGCACGTTGGCGACGAGGACGGTGAGCGGCTGCTCCGCGCGCAGCACGACCTCGCCTCCCTGACCGGACGTCCCGGTGTACTCGAGCCCGCCGTCCGGCAGCACCCGGACTCCCTGGAAGAACGAGACGGACGGCGGCAGATCGCGCGGCTCCAGGCCGTTCTTGAGCGCGGCGAGCTTGAGCAGTTCGCGCCCGGCGGGTGAGGGCCCCTGTGGTGCGCCGTCCCCGTAGCGCCGGACGTTCCGCGCGGCGGTCGACGTGCCGCACAGGGCGTCGTGGCGCCCCGAGGTGTCCGAGACGACGGAGGCCAGCACCCGGCCCTGGTCGGACAGGAGCAGCGAGCCCTCGCCGAGGTAGGCGTTCCACAGCACCTTGACGGTGTCGGCGGCGTTGAGCCGCTCCCAGGGGCGTCCCTCGACATACAGCAGTACGTGCGCGCAGGCCTCCCCGGTGAGGTCGGTGAGCCGCAACTCGGTACCGCGCGCGAGGACCTTGTGGGTGTAGTTGCCGCCCGCGACGGTCTCGGCCCATACGAGGTCGGCGGAGCGCACGCCCTCCGGCGGCGTGGGCCAGTCGGCGGCGGGAAGCACGGGCATGGTCTCGACACGGGTGTCCTGCTGTGCGCGGGCATGGTCGCGGGCGCCGTACGTGGTGGCTGTCGCCATGTCTGCACCTCCGGCTCGGCTGGCGTCGCTGACTGGGGTCTTGGTCCGGGCGTCTTGGGCAGACGTCTTTGACGCGGGTATTTCTGTCGCACGACAGAAATTAGGGCTGAGGGAAGTCCGCGCAGTTGCCCGGCCGTTTCCCGGCCGTTACCGATGACTCCGCGGGAAGTGATTGCGGACGGCCCCGCCCGCGATTGCCGGACCGGGGCGGGCGCGTGCCGAACGGCTCGGTGGCGACGGGGAGTTCGGCGGGAAGTTCGGGGCGTCACGTGCCGGACGGTCGCGTACGGGTCGGAGGGGCCCGCGCCCGGGACGGCACCGGGGCGGGCGCGGGCGGTCCCATACGTGTGTGTCTCCCGCTGCCCCGGAGCTGAACGGTGCGGCGGCGACGGGGAGTTCGGCTCGGAGTTCGGGGCGTCAGGTCACGCGCCGGACGGTCGCGTACGGGTCGGAGGGGCCGCACCGGGGCCCCGCCCGGAAGGGACCGGGGCGCCGGTGCGCAACTCGCCGGTGACCGCAGGCCTGTACCGGCGAACCGGCGAACCCGCGAACCGGCCCCGTGGCGCGCGGTGTTCGCGACCGATCGCGGCAGCCCTCACGCGCTCACTTCGGTGACCTCCGCGGGCTCCTCGCCCGCGGCGGTCCCCGCCGCGGGTGCCCGCGCGGCCGAGCGCTCCGCGGCGCGCCTGACATGCCGCCACCACCGGTAGCCGACGCCCAGGACGATGGTCGCCCCGAGGAACAGGACCGTGAACCATTGCAGGTACCAGTGGCCGCCCTCCGGGTCGTACACCTCGGCGCGGGGCCAGGCGAGGTTGACGGTCATGCCCAGCCCGTAGAGCACAGCGATCGCGTTGAGCGGCACTCCCCAGCGGCCCAGCGAGAACAGCGGGCGGCCCGTCTCGTCGAGGCCGCCGGCGCGGTCCGCGGGGAGCCTCCCCTGGACCCTGCGCACCAGCATCGGGCCGGTGACCATCACGTACGCCAGGTACAGCATGACGATGCAGGTCGTGCCGAGGGCCAGGAAGGCCGACGGTGCGGCGAAGCTGAGGAGCAGGCACACGCCGGCGAGCACGGCGACGACGACGGCGGGAGCGGCCGGCATGCCGGTGCGCGGTGTGACCTTGGCCAGCCGGGCCGAGAACGGCAGCACGCCGTCCCGCGCCATCGAGAACAGCATCCTGGACGCGGAGGTCTGCACCGCCAGCGTGGCCACGCAGATCGCCACGACGACGTCGGCCAGCAGCAGCCTGCCCACGCCGTCGCCGAGCGTGCTGGTCAGCACGTAGCCGAGGCCGTCGGTGGCGAGGCGGCCGTCGCTGAGGCTCGGGGCGGCCAGCAGCCCGCCGAGTATGAGCAGTCCGCCGCAGAGCCCGGCGGCGGCCAGCGCGCTGAGGATCGTCCGTGGTGCGGTGCGGCGCGGGAACCGGGTCTCCTCGCTCATCTCGCCCGCGCTGTCGAAGCCGACCATGACGTAGGCGGCGGTGAACGAGGCGATCAGCAGGGCCCCGATCGTGCCTCCGGCGCCGCCGGTGTGCACCACGACGCCGGGCGTTCGCTCGCTGTGCGTGAAGAGCAGGACGACCATGAGGGCGACGCCGGCGATCTCCGCGGTGACGCCGAGCCGGTTGATGAACGACATCACGCGGTTGTCGAGCAGGTTCACGACGGTGGTGAGGAACAGCAGGATCAGCCCGAGCAGTGCGGCGTTGGCGGCGCCGGACGGTGAGGTGGGCGCGGGGTCGCCGCCGACGAGCTGGAAGCCGGGCCAGATGGCCGGCATGACCACCTGGAGGGCGAGGGTGGCTGCCGCGACGACGACGATCTGCCCGATCACCATGACCCAGCCGGCGAGCCAGCCGAACGAGGGCGTGCTCAGGCGCGACGACCACTGGTAGATGGCGCCGGATATCGGGTAGCGGGCGGCGAGTTCGGCGAAGCAGGCCGCTACGAGCAGTTGTCCGCACAGCACGACGGGCCAGGTCCAGATGAACGAGCCGCCCCCGAAGGAGAAGCCGAACGCGAAGAACTGGAAGACGGTCGTCAGCACCGAGATGAAGGAGAAGCCGGCGGCGAAGGACGCGTACCGGCCGAGCCGGCGGTGCAGCTCCTGCCGATAGCCGAACGTGACGAGCGAGTGTTCCGGGGCGGCGGTCGGCGGCGGAGCCGCGGGTTCGGTGGAGGGAGGTGCGGTGGTGGTCATGGGAGCTCTCTTCTCTCGTGACTCGTGCTCGGGTGGGAGCCGGCGGGCGGGCGTCGGGGTGGAGGGCGTCAGGCGGAGGACCTCGGGGCGGAGGGCCGGGCGGCAGGCGTCAGGGCGTCGTCGCCCGTCGTCGGGGCGTCAGGACCCGGTCTCGGAGTGGCCGAAGGAGGACAGTGCCAGCGAGCCGTCGGGCAGCCGGACCTCGCCTGCCGCGATCCGGCGCCTGAGGTAGCCGAAGGTCTGGGCGGTCTGGGCGAACAGGTGCTCCCCGGCGACGAGTCCGGGGCGTGCCGGCCTGGCCGCGGTCACGAACCGCGGGAGCGGGCGTACCGGCGTGGCGTAGTCGAGACTGCAAAAGAGGGGGAAGGACCAGCGCTCCTCCGCGACCTTGCGCACGCGGTGGGTGGTGGCCGTGAACTCGCCGTTCGACCAGAGCTCCAGCATGTCGCCGATGTTGACGACGAAGGTGTCCCCGACGGGAGGCGCGTCGATCCAGCGGCCGGCGCCGTTGAGCACCTCCAGCCCGGGAGCCGTGGGGCGCAGCAGCGTGAAGCACTCGTAGTCGGTGTGCGCGCCGATGCCGGGCCGGTCCGCCGCATCGGCGTCGTACGGGTAGTGGATGAGCCGCAGTTGGCTCGGCGGCTTGGTGAGGTGGGGCTCGAAGGCGTCCGCCGGTTCGCCGAGCGCGATGGCGAAGCCGCGGAAGAGCGTGCGGCCGAGGGCTGCCACGGTGTCGTACCAGGCGGTGACGGCCGTACGGAAATCCGGCGAGTCCGGCCACTGGTTGGGGCCGAGGAGAGGATTGCCCGCACGGAAGTCCGGGTCGTCCGCGGGGAGTTCGGCGGAGAGGTCGAAGGCCTCCTTGCGGTCCGGGGTGCCGCCCGCGAAGACCTCCTCGCCCTCGGGCACGTAGCCCCGGTGATTGCGGGACAGCCCGATGTAGTTGCGCATCTTCTCCTCGTGGGAGAGGGCGAAGAACTCCTTCGTCACGGTCAGCAGCCGCTCGAAGAGCGCCGGCTCCACGCCGTGCCCCGCCACGTACATGAAGCCCACCTCGCGGGCGGCGCGGCCGAGTCGGTCCGCCACGGCCGAGGCTTCGCGGGGCGTACCGAGACGGAGTCCGGAGATGTCGACGACGGGTACGGCGGAGAAGTCCTGGAGTGAGCTCACGACGGGCCTCCTCGGGTTCCGGAGTGGGGCAGGAGACGGGAGAGCGGCCCGTCCGCGCCGGTGATCCGCCAACTGCGCGTGACGG
The DNA here is from genome assembly GCF_012726265.1 of Streptomyces sp. HNM0575. GTDB lineage: Bacteria > Actinomycetota > Actinomycetes > Streptomycetales > Streptomycetaceae > Streptomyces. The sequence goes on from NZ_JAASAG010000008.1 coordinate 240,007, forward strand.
GTGTTCCGTCGGAGGCCAGGTCGCTCACGTGGAGCCCGTCGCTTCCGGACGCCCATGCCATGAACCGCCGGCCCGTGCGCCCGGGGAGCGTGGAACGGGACAGATGCCAGCCGGACTCCCGCACACGGCCGAGGGAGACCTCGCAGTCGAGGAGGCGCCGGGCGTCGTGGACGGATGCGGCGCCGGCGACGAGTTCGGCCAGGGACGCCCCTGCGGGCAGGTGCGTCAGCGGATTCCGGCCGCGGGCGTACGCGAACCACGGCCCCGCCCGGACCAGGACTCCCGCACGGCCCGTCTCCGGCTCGTGCAGCAGCGCCCCTGCGAGCGGAGCCCCCGTCGGCGCGGCCGCGTCATGGGGGCTCTCCGTGACCGCCGCGATCCCCGGGGAGATCTCCCGGCGCCAGTGCTCCGTATACGTCTCGTGCACGCCCTCTTCGACGAGCAGTCCGTTCTCGGTGCGCACCCTGCCGCTGTCGGGGAAGGCGGCGGGCGGCTGGAGGTCGACGGAGTGGTGCCAGTGGCACACATCGCCTTCGTGGCTCAACTCGCCTGCGAAGGCCTCCTGTCGGGCGAGGCAGGCCAGTTGGGCGCGGGTGAGATCGGTCAGTCCGCGCGTACGCGGGGCGTGGGCGAACCCTGCGGGCTGCCGGAGGTCGGCATAGCACCGGCGGCCCTGAAGCCAGGACACGTGAGTGGTGGTGTCGGCCGGGGCGCCGGGTGCCGTCAGCAGCGTGCGGCGCCACAGGCCCTTGAGTTCGCAGGGGACTCGGCCCGTCGGGGAGGAGGCGGGTGATTGCGGGACGGTGGCGGGATCGGGTACGGGCATGTCGTCGTCCCGGTGGTGAGCGGCGGAACACTTTCCTGTCAGGCGACAGAAATTAGGTACGGCCCGTTGCCCCTGCGTATCGCGCCCGTATCCGCCCAGTAAGTCATCGCTCACGGCCCTTTGGTGTGCGAGGGCTTGGCGTGCGACGGCTTGGTGCGCGACGGCCCGGCCGAAGGCCCGCCCCCGTATGGGAAGATCGCCGCGTGGGCACCAGCACCGGTAGAAGAGTCGGGCGTCCGCGCGTCCGGGAACGCAGGACCGACGCCCTGCCGCCGCGTGCCGAACTGCTCGCCGCCGCGGCCGAGTTGTTCACCGCGTACGGGTACACCGCCACCACGACGCGTGCCGTCGCCGAGCGCGCGGGGATGCGGCAGGCGTCGATGTATCACTACTTCGACGGCAAGGAGGCGCTCCTCGCCACGCTCGTCGAGGGGACGGTGCGCCCGTCGCTCGACATCGCCCGCGGCCTGATCGCGCGTACCGACGCCGCGCCCGAGGCGAGACTGTGGGCGCTGTGCCGGTCCGACGCCGGGCTGCTCAGCGCCGAGCCGCACAACCTCGGCGCCCTGTACCTGCTGCCGGAGGTCCGTGAAGGCGGCCGTTTCGCGGACTTCCACCTGCTGCGCGCCGAACTCCGCGCCGCCTACGGCCGGTTGCTGGCCGCCACGGCGGCCGGCGGATCCCTCCCCGAGGAGGAGGGCGCTCTGCGCACGGACCTGCTCTTCGGTCTGGTCGAGAGCGTGATCCTGGTACGCAGGCGGGAGCCCGGACGGCCGCCGTCCGAGCTCGCCGACGCCACCGCCGACGCCGCGCTGCGGGTCGCCGGCATCACCGAGCGCTCAGTGGCGAAGGCGCACCGCGAGGGGCGCGGGCTTCTCCGGGAAGAGCCCCGGTAGACCGCCGGCCGCGGGCTATCGCGTGAACACCGACATCTCGTTTCCGCGGCCCTCCTCGAAGGGGAGCGACACGGTGCGGTATCCGTTGTCCGGGTCGCGGACATGGCCGAGGTAGTCCGTCGACGGCTCTATGGCGTTCTCGGCGATCACCAGGGCGCCGGGGCGCAGATGCGGTTCGAGAAGCCGGAGGACCGGCAGGTAGAGGCTGAAGGCGCCGTCGAGCAGCACCAGGTCCACCTCTCCGCCGACGCCGTCCCGGAGCGTCTCCAGCGCGTCGCCGACCCGGATGTCGACGAGGTCGGCCAGTCCGGCCGCTTCGAGGTTCTCCTGTGCGCGCCGGGCCTTCGACGCCTCCAGTTCGGTCGTGACCAGCCGTCCGCCGCCGCCGTCATTCAACGCGGTGGCCAGATGGATGGTGGAGACGCCGAACGAGGTGCCGAACTCGACGATGCGCTTCGCCTGGCGAGCCCTCGCACAGACATAGAGGAACCTGCCGAACTCGGCCGATACGTTCAGGAAGTTGCCCGCGTAGTTCCTGTAGACGTTCTTGTAGTCCTTCGCCTCCTGCTCGAGCAGCCGGCTGACGCTCTCGCCGCCGAAGGCGGAGCCGTCGGCGAACTCCTCGTACAGCTTCCGGTCCGCGACGCTCGCTTCGTCGAACAGGCGGGTCAGTACGTCGGAGACCGGTGCGGCGGTCAGTGAGTCCATGTCTTCTCCTCGAAGGTCGATGTGGGGCCGGTGAGCGAGACCGGCACACGCGGGCGGACGCAGCCGTCGAGCGCGACCGCCGGGAGCCGGAACGGCGCCGGGACACCGGCCCGTTGATCAGGCACCCTCAACGTAGGCCGCCGTTCCGGCGCAGGTCGGCCATCAGATGCCTCGTAACGGCCGACCTCCGGACCGCCGGATCGGTACGGGCGGGGGGAGCGGACGATCGACACCATGACCACGGCGAACAGGCGGACTCCGACGGACGGCCCGGACGGCCCGGACGGCCCGAACGGCCCGGACGGCGGGACGTCGCCGATCCTCAGCATCGAGCGGGGCGAGGTCGACGCCCATACGCGCATCGAGCCGCACTCCCACCCCGAGCCCATGCTCCTGTGGACCGCGACCGCGACCGTGACGGTGAGCACCACGGAACGCGACTGGCTGGTGCCCCCGGCGTACGGGATGTGGATCCCCGCCGGGACCGAGCACACCGGGGCGACACAGCAGGCCGGTGAAGGGTGCATCATCCGGTTCGCGCCCGCGCACTGTCCGATCGCATGGACCGAGCCCACCGGTCTCGCCGTGACACCGCTGCTGCGCGAACTCATCCTTCACCTGGCCCGGAACGGGCCCACCGCTCCGGGCCGCGGTCACGCCGAAGCTCTCGTCTTCGACCTGCTCACCCCGCTGCCGTCCAGCACGATCCACGTGACGATGCCCGCCGATCCGAGGGTGCGCACGATCGCGGAACGGCTCGTCGCCAGCCCGGCCGACCCACGCGAACTGGCCGGCTGGGCACACGAGGTGCACGCCGGAGTCCGTACCCTCTCCCGCCTCTTCCTCAGCGAGACCGGCCTCACCTTCGCGCAGTGGCGCACCCGTGTCCGCATCCGCGCCGCCGCGCACCTCCTGGCCGACGGTGAATCGGTCGGTGCCACCGCCCGGGCCGTCGGCTACCGGAAGACCGGAGCCTTCATCAACGCCTTCCGCCGCGCCACCGGGCAGACACCGGGCGCCTACACCCGCGTCGACACCGTGCCGCTCGCCGCTCCCGCGCCGACGCGGCGCCGGGCGGCCCGGGAGTCACGCGACGGACGATGACAGGCGGGCGCCGGAACCGGCTCGAACGGCTCGGCGCGCTCGGCTGGTTCGGCTCGCTCGGCTCACTCGACGGCCTCGATGGTGCGGCCCGTGTGGTCCGGAGCGGCCACCGCCAGCACCGCTCCGAGGACCGGGCCGACGATCCCGAGAGCGAGCGCGAGCGGCACCGTCCCCGCGACCGTCAGCGCGAACAGCGGGAACACCCCGGCGCCCAGACCGCGCCCGGCGTAGTAGCTGAGATTGGACCCGGTGGAGCGGACGCGGGTCGGGAAGAACTCCGCCATCCACACCCCGAGGATCCCGAACCCGCCGCACGCGCCCGCGCACAGCATCAGAGCCCAGAACGTCGGGTACGTCCAGAAGTCCCCGGCGACATGCGCGGAGCCGCTCAGCACGAGTCCGAGGAACCAGGCGAAGCCGATCACGCCGAAGGCGCAGCACCAGAGGAAGGCCCACTTGCGCTTGAGGACGTCCGACAGCGCACCGCCGAGCGGGTACGTGATCGCGGTGCAGACGAGCGCGAGCAGCACGATGACGCTCGTGGTGCCCAGCGAGACCTTCTCCACCTTGATCAGGAACGTGGATAGGTACGCGATCATCGAGTTGGTGGTGAGGAACATGGCCGTCGCCAGCACCACGAACAGGACGGTGCCGAAGGCGTACCGGCGGCGGAAGAGGTCCACCAGCGGCACCTTGTTGCGGCGCAGTCCCTCCGGCAGGCGCCCGGCGCGAAGCTCCGTCTGGTACGCGCGCCACTGCTTCGACTCCGGCAGCAGGAAGGCGGCCAGGGCCGCGATGACCACGGTGGCCGCGCCGAGCAGCACGTACCCGGTCCGCCAGCCGGCGTCGGGCCCCAACTCGGTGATGCAGAAGTAGAGAACGCCCTCGGTGACGATCTGGCCGACGAAGTACATGGACTGGATCGACCCGCCCATCAGGCCGCGCTTCCTCGTCTTCCAGCACTCGGCGAACATCGAGAACGACAGGCCGAACAGCCCGCCCATGCCCACCCCGGCCACCAGTCGGCTGAGCAGGAACAGCAGGTACGTCGGGGCGAGCCCACCTGCGATGGCGGCGATGCCGAACAGCAGCACCGAGATCGTGTAGGTCCAGCGGCGGCCGACCAGGTCGCCGAGCCAGCCGAAGGCGATGCCGCCGACGATCGAGGCGAAGCCCTGGAGCGTGACGACCTGGATGAGCTGCAAGGTGCCGACGTGCAGGGTGTCGGAGATGTACGCCAGCGGGTAGCCGACCAGGTTCAGCTCGGCACCGTCGAAGAGCGTGCCGAGGAAGGCGAAGAAGAGGGTCAGCGCGATCTCGCGGCGGGGCACCGGCACGCCGGTGGTGCCGTCCGCGCCCTTGCTGGTCAAGACGGTGGACATCGAGTTCCTTCCGCGTGGCGGCGGGGCCGGACCCCTCCGGTCAGCTCTCGGGGAGCCGGACGCCGCGTGTCTCCGGACACATCGGGGCGATGGCCAGCCCGAGTACGTAGATCAGGCCGACGGTGGTCGCGGCTGTCCCGTAGCCGCCGAGCTGGGAGATGATCGCCCCGGACAGCAGCGGCCCGAGGAACGCGATGAACCGCGCGGCGTTGAAGACGAACGCCGCTCCGGTCGCGCGCAGGTGCGTGGGGTACAGCTCGGGCAGCCATACGGGCATCCACGTGTACTGGCCGAGCGTGAAGAAGCCGTTGACGATCAGCACGACGACCGCGATCTGGAGGCTGTGCGTCCACAGGAACAGCACCGGGGTGAGCACCAGCGACGCCCCGAAGAAGAGCATCACGGCGGGCCGTCGGCCGAGCCGGTCGGCGAGGAAGCCGAAGGCGATGTACCCGGCGATCGCGCCCCCGTTGTAGATCATCCCGGCCCGGCTGGCCCACGCCGCCCCGTTCTCGCCCGAGCCGGCGGCCAGCGTGGCGACGTACGCGGGCACCCACGTGGAGATGCCCCACCAGCCGAGCGTGGTGACCAGGGACATCAGCGAGCCGATGACGGTGACCCGGCGCAGCTTCGGGTCGGTGAGTATCGCGCGCAGCGTGAACGTGGTGTACGAGCGCTCCCGCTCGGTGAGTTGGGCGCGGTCACGCCGCCGCAGATCGCGGCGTTGCCGCCGGGCTCCCTCCCAGGGCTTCGACTCGGGGACCGTACGCCGCAGCCACAGCGCGAACACGGCGGGCAGCACGCCTATCAGGAACATGTACCGCCACGAGGACGGCCCGAGAGGCGCGACGAAGTACCAGCACGCGGACGCGATGAAGAATCCGAGGCCGAGGCCGCACTGCATGAGTCCGGCGGCCTTGGCCCGTGCCCGCGCGGGCCACATCTCGGCGACCAGCGACGTGCCGGTGCCCCACTCCGATCCGAGCGCGAAGCCGGTGACGAACCGCAGCACCAGAAACGACGTCCACGACCAGGAGACGGCGGTCAGGCCGGTGAAGGCCGCGTACGCCACCATCGACGTCAGCAGCGCGCGGCGGCGCCCGAAGTAGTCGGCGAAGACGCCGCCGAGCATGCCGCCGACGCCCCAGCCGAGCAGGGTCACGGCGATGGTCGCGCCGGTCAGGAACGAGACCTGCCCGGCGGGCGCGCCCGGTTCGAGCTGGTGCAGGACGGTGCCCGCGGTGAGGATCAGCGCGTACGTCTCGAAGCCGTCGAAAAGCCAGCCCAGGTTCGCGGCGAACAGCGACCGCCACTGGGCCCGGCCGATGCCGCGATACCACGGCGCGCGCTCTGCTGCCGTCACTTCGCTCATCGGGCGCCTCCCTGTCGCGCCGCCTCACATTCCTGGCTTTGTCCTGTATGTAGGACGTGGAGTCTCGCAGGCGGCACATTAAGAGGGGATGCATGCGGCGTCAATGCACATGACAGAGGTGTCTGCCGGGTGGGTGCGCTGCTGGGTGTGCTGCTGGGTGTCCCACGGGGTGCGCCGCGGGGTGCGCCGTGGCGCCGGGCCGGCGATGCCTCAGTCGGCGCCGGGTGCGACCCCGCCGGTGCGTGCCGTGATGCGCAGCCCGCACTCGCGGATCAGCGTTCCGGCGTGGTCCACGTTCTCCTCGTTGAGCTCGGAGGAGAAGGCGAGCGAGCACAGCACGAGTGCCACTCGGCCCCGGCTGTCGAAGACCGGTGCCGCCACCCCGGACTGCCCGAGGTCGTACTCGCGCACGCTGATGCCGTAGCCGCGCTCGCGGGTGGCTTTGAGGATGGTGCGCAGCTTCGCGGGCTTGGTGACGGTCTCGGAGGTGAACGCCTTCAGGCCGTTCCGCTTCACCTGCCGGTCCACCTCGTCGGCGTCGGACCAGGCGTGGAAGGCGCGCATGATCGCGGGAGCGGAGAAGGGGAACGTGTCGCCGATGCTCACCGTGATGCGAATGCCCTGGCCGCGCTCGGCCTTGGCCAGTACGGCGTACTCGTCGGCGCCGTGCCGCTGCACGGCGAACGCGATGAACCCCAACCGCTGGCTGAGGTCGTCGAGTTCCTGCTGTACGACGTCGACGACCATCTCGGTGGACATGCCGGTGAGCGAGAGCAGCCGGGGTCCCAGGGACCAGCCCGTACGGTCGCCGCGGCTGGCGACCCAGCCCGCGCGTTGCAGCGTGCCGAGGATGTTGTAGCAGGTGCTGCGGTTCAGCCCGAGATCCTCGATCAGCGACCCGGACGCGACGCTGTCCGGCCAGTCGCGCGCGATCCGCTCGAGGACGCGGACCGCGTTCGTGACGGCCGGGACGTCGCTGGCCATGTTCCCCTCCTGGCGGCGCAGTTCGGCATGGGCGGGCGGATGCGGGCGGGTCAGCGGTCACGTTAGCCGACGTCGGGTGGCCGGCATGATCCGGTGTCCGGGCCGTTGACGGCATTCCCGCCTGGACCTAGTGTCCTGTATACAGGACAAGGAGTCTCCTATGGTGGTCAAATGAACTTGGGTTCGTCATTCGCCGTCCCCGCCGGACCGGGGCGGGTGTTCCGCACCTTCCTCGACCCGGAGGCGATGCGCTCCTGCGTGCCCGGTTGCACGGAGCTGGCCCGTACCGACGAGACGCACTACCAGGGGCGGCTGGTCAACGAGATCGCGCACGTCCGGTTCAGCGCAGCGTTCTCCGCGGAGATCACGGAGATGCGGGAGCCGGAGCAGGTGCGCGCGGTGCTCAAGGGCGAGGACCGCAAGCTGGGCAGCTCCATCAAGATCGACGCACTGCTGACCGTGCGCCCCGACGGAGACGCCTCGACCGTGACCTACGGGTTCGACATCGCGCTGTGGGGCAAGATCGGGCGGCTCGGCGAGGCGATCGTCAGGCGCCGGTCGGCCGAGGTGGAGCGGCAGTTCGTGGAGGCCTTCACCCGGATCTGCGCCGGGGAGCCGGTGGCCGTGGTGGCCGGCGACGCGCCCGCCCCGGCCCCCGCTGGCACCGGCCGCGCAACGGCACCGGCCGGGAAGGACGATGCTCCTCCCCGCCGTCCTTCCCGGTGGCGCCGGCTGCTGGCCTTCCTGCGGCGCCGACGGAGCGCGTGATGCCCGTCCTGCACCGCCCGGAGACGCTGGACGAGGCGTGCGCGCTGCTGGCCGAATGCGATCACGGGATGGTGTACGGGGGCGGCACGGCCGTGCAGATCCTCTCCAAGCAGGGCGTGCTGTTCGCCTCGGACCTGGTCGACATATCCCGCATCCCCGGGCTGTCCGGCATCAAGGAGACCGCGGACGGCCTGCGCATCGGCGCGATGACGCCGCTGCGCGCCGTCGAGACCGGTTCCGCCGCCCGCCGCGTCGCGCCGCTCGCCGCCCGGGTGTACGGGCACGTGGCGAACCCGCGGGTCCGCAATACCGCCAGCGTCGGCGGCAACCTCGCGCACGGCGACTACCGGCTCGACCCGCCCACCGCGCTGCTCGTGCTGGACGCCGTCGTGGAGCTGACCGGTCCGTCCGGGGCCCGGCGGGTACCGGTCCGCGAGTTCTTCGTGGGTTTCCAGGAGACCGCCGTACGGCCCGGCGAGATCGTCACCGCGGTCGAGGTTCCCGCTCAACCGGAGGCAGCGGGTGCGGGGTTCACCAAGCTGAGCAGCCTGTCGGCGAACGACTGGCCGTGTGCGTCGGCTGCCGCGCTGGTCGACGGCCGCGCGCGCGGGCTGGGACGCCGCGGTCCGGCACATCTGCGGCTCGGTCTCGGAGCGGTCGCGTCCACGCCGGTGTTCACCGAGGTCGAGCTGCCCGGTGACGCCACGGCCGACGACGCCGCCGAGGCCGCGCGCACCGCCGTCGAGCCGCTGATCGACCCGATCCCCGACGTGCGCGGCGGCGTGGAGTACAAGACCCGGCTGGCCTTCGTCGCCGTCGACGAGGCCGTGCGATCGGCATGGAAGGAGCGCTCGGATGAACGTGGATTCCTCAGCGGGCGGCGTCGCGGTCGGTGAGCGATGGGCCCGCGCGGACGGCCGGGCGAGGGTCCGCGGCGAACTGCGGTACGCCGCCGACGAACCGGTGCGCGCGTGCCGTGAGGTGGCGGTCTGCCGCAGCACCCGGCCGCACGCCTGCATCGCCGCAGTCGCCACCGAACGCGCGGCCGCGGTGGACGGCGTGGTCGCGGTGGTCACCGGCGGCGACCTGTACCGGCTGCTGGGCGAGCGGATCTTCACCGGCCCCGCCTTCACCGACCAGCCGTGCCTGGCCGTCGGCAAGGTGCGGTACGTGGGCGAGCCGGTGGCCGCGGTGATCGCGCACACCGCAGCGGCGGCCCGGGAGGCCGCCGACGAGATCGAGATCGAATACGACGACCTGCCGCCGGTGCACGACGTGGACGCGGCGGTCGAGGGCGGCGCATACGTGCACGAGGAGCTGCGCCCGTCGTCCGTCTTCGGCGACCTGCGGCATCTCCACGGCGTACGCGACACCAACGTCAACTACGAGTACGTGCTGAGGAAGGGCGACCCGGAGGAGGCCGCACGGGGCGCGACGCACACCGTCAGCGGCGAGTTCTGGTGCCCGCCGACCCACCACGTGTCGATCGAGCTGCCCTACACCGCGGCCTGGCCCGAGGGCGACCGCCTGGAGGTGCTGACCACCACGCAGACGCCGTCGTACGTCCGGCAGTCCCTCGCCGATCTGCTGGAACTGCCGCTGAACCGCGTGCGGGTGCGCTGCGCGCCGCTGGGCGGCGGCTTCGGCGCGAAGATGTACGACCGGCTCGAACCGCTGGCCGCCGCGCTGGCCTGGACGCAGCGCGTGCCGGTGCGTATCGCGGCGAGCCGCGAGGATGCGTTCCTGCTCACCACGCGCCACGGGGCCGCGGTCACCGGGAGCATGGCGGCGGACGCGGACGGCGCGATCGTCGCCGCCGACGCCGACGTCAGGTACGACACCGGTGCGTACGCCGACGTGGGCCCGCGCATCACGGCGAAGTCCGGCATGATCGCCAACGGCCCGTACCGGATCGCCAACGCCGGTGTCCGTTCCCGCTGCGTATACACCAACAAGCCGTCGGCCGGGCCGTTCCGCGGCTTCGGCGTACCCCAGGTGACCTGGGCGCACGAGTCGCTGATCGACGAGCTGGCGCGGGAACGCGGCGAGGATCCGGCCGGGTTCCGCCGCCGCACCCTGCTGCGCGAGGGCGACGAGGCGGCGATGGGCACGCCCATGCACAGCGCCGACTTCACCGCCTGCCTGGACGCGGTCACCGAAGCGGTCGGCTGGGACGGCCCGTTGAGGAGGGAGGACGGCCGGCTGCGCCGCGGAAGGGGCGTCGCCGTCGGCATCAAGGCCGTGCTCACCCCGACGATCTCCAACGCCACCCTCCAGCTCAACCAGGACGGTTCGGCGACGCTGCTGATCAGCACGGTCGACATGGGACAGGGCAGCGACACGATCATGGCGCAGATCGCCGCCGAGGTGCTGTGCCTGGGAGAGGGGCGGGTGCGCGTGGTGACGGCGGACACCGACGTCACGCCGTACGACACCATCACCGCGGGCAGTCGCTCCACGTACCACACCGGCAACGCCGTACGGCGGGCCGCGGAGGCGATGCGCGACAAGCTCTCCGCCCTGGCCGCCGACCACTTCGGCGTCGCACGGACCGATGTGAAGCTGACCCCGGACGGACTGGTCAGCGCGCAGACCCAGCGCACCGTGGGCATCTCAGAGCTGCTGCACGCGCACTTCGGCGCGCGCGGCACCACGCTCACCACCGAGGCCGAGTTCACCACGTCCTGGGCGCCCTACGACAAGGAGACCGGGCGCTCGCCGCAGGTGACCGAGCACTGGTTCGCCGGGGCCGCGGCCGTGCGGCTGAACGTGGACACCGCCACCGGACGAGTGCACATCGAGCACCTGGCGGTGGCCGGGGACGTAGGGCACGCGATCAACCCGGCACTGGTCGAGCAGCAGCTCACCGGTGCCGCGGTGATGGGCGTCGGGCATGCGCTCTTCGACCAACTCGTCTTCGACGAGGGGCAGATCGTCAACGGGACGCTGCTGGACTACCAGTTGCCCTCGGTCAAGGACATGCCGGACAGGCTCACGCCGATCATCGTCGAGAGTCCGCACCGCACCGGCCCGTTCGGCGCCAAGGGCGTGGGCGAGACCGCGATCATCCCGCTCGCACCGGCGATCTCCAACGCGGTGCGCGACGCCCTCGGCATCCGCTTCACGCGGCTGCCGCTGACCCCCGAACGCATCCTCACCGCTCTCCACGACCGGGACACGGAAGGCGGCACCGCATGAGCGCGACCGTCGAACTGATCGTCAACGGCGTCGCGCACCGGGTCGTCGTCGAGGACGAGGACCTGCTGCTCGACGTGCTCCGTACCCGCGCCGACGCCACCAGCGTGCGGGAGGGATGCGGGGTGGGTGCCTGCGGTGCGTGCACCGTGCTCGCCGACGGCCGCAGCGTGAGCAGCTGCCTGGCCCTGGCCGCCCGGTACGACGGGGCGCGCATCACGACGGCGGACGGGCTGCCCGACGGCGACGAGGTCGTCGACGCCTTCGTCGCGAACCGAGCGATGCAGTGCGGATACTGCATCCCCGGCTTCGTGCTGATGAGCCATGAGCTGCTGGCGGAGAACCCGTCGCCCAGCCGTGAGGAGATCACCGACCACCTGGAGGGCAACATCTGCCGCTGCGGCACCTACTCGGAGATCGTCGCGGCCGTCGAGTCGGCGGCCGAGCGCCGGGCCGAGGCCCGTGACGGAGACCTGATGGGAGAAAGCGCATGATCGTCGAGACCTCCCGGGGCCGGTTCCACGTACGCCGCACCGGTGATCACGGGCCGCCCGTGCTGATGCTGCACCCGCTGGCGCTCAGCGGCGCGGTCTGGGAACCGGTCGCCCAATACCTGGGGGAGTCGCACCGGGTGGCGGCGCCGGACGCCCGCGGCCACGGCGGCTCCGGCTGGGACGGCGAGCCGTTCACCGTGGCCGACATGGCCGGCGACGCGGCCGCGGTCATCGAGGAGCTGGACCTGGGGCCGGCGCACGTCGTGGGCCTGTCGATGGGCGGCAGCACCGCCGTGGTGCTCGCCGCCGCACGCCCCGACCTCGTCGAGGGACTCGTACTCGCCGACACGACGGCCTGCTACGGGCCCGGCCGGGTGGACACCTGGGCCGAGCGGGCGCGCAAGGCGCTCGCCACCCCGCGGAAGGAGCAGGTGGAGTTCCAGCTCGACCGCTGGTTCTCCCCGGACTTCCTGCACCGGAACCGTGCCGAGGCCGACCGGGTCGCGGGCATCTTCCGCGCCACGGACTCGCGGGCGCACGCCGCCGCCTGCACGGCGCTCGGCGACCTCGACGCCACCGGGCTGCTCGGCGGCATCCGGGCCCGCACGCTCGTGCTCGTCGGCGACGAGGACTACGCGACACCGCCCGCGATGGCGGAGGCGCTCGCCGACGGAATCCCCGGCGCCACGCTGCGGGTGCTGCCGGCGACCCGGCACCTCAGCCTGGTCGAGCGCCCCGGCACGTGGCCGCTGATCGCCCGTCACCTGGCCGGCGACCTGGTGCAGGAGAGCCGCGATGGCTGAGCCGTCCGCGATGCCCGAGCCCGCGCTGAGCCTCCGCGAACACATCGCGGCGATCGAGCACTTCGGCGAGCTGCGGCACGTACGCGGCGCCGACTGGGACCTGGAGCTCGGCGCGATCGCCGAACTCAGCTACCGGATGCCCGAGCCGCCCGCCGTGCTGTTCGACGAGATCCGCGGATACGCCCCCGGCCTGCGGGTGCTCACCGGCAGCACCGGCTCCGCCCGTCGCCTCGGCCGTACGCTGCGGCTCGGCGACGACCTGGACGACGTGGGGCTGGTGGCGGCGCTGCGCGGCAAGCCGTCGGCCTGGGCGGCCGCCGCGGCCGACCACCCCGTACGCCCCGTGGAGAGCGCCCCGCTGCTGGCCAACGAGGTCGCCGGAGCGGACGTGAACCTCCTGGACTTCCCGGTGCCGCGCTGGCACGACCGGGACGGCGGCCGGTTCATCGGCACCGGCTGCCTCGTCGTCACCAGCGACCCGGACACCGGTGTGCACAACGGCGGTTGCTACCGCATGGAGGTCCAGGACGAGGGCGCATCGGTGACGATCTCCGCGGTGCCCGGCAAGCACGGCGCGCAGAACGTCGAGCGGTGGTTCGCCCGCCACGGGTACGCGCCCGTGACCGTGTCGTTCGGGCACGACCCGCTGCTGCTCGTCCTCGGCGGCACCGAGGTGCCGGCCGGCGTCTCCGAACTGGCCTACGCCGGGGCGGTGCTCGGCGAAGGCGTCCCCGTGGTGCTCGCCCCCGACACCGGACTGCCGATCCCGGCGGGCGGCGAGATCGCCGTCGAGGGGTGGCTGCGCCCCGATCACAAGCGCGACGAGGGCCCGTTCGGCGAGTGGACCGGCTACTACACCGGCAGGCGCAGGCCGTGCCTCGCGCTGGAGATCACGAGGATGTACCACCGGGACGATCCGATCCTGCTCGGAGCGCCGCCGGGCCGCCCGCCGCACGACTACTCCTACATGCGCACCGTGATGAAGTCGGCGATGATCCACGACGAGTTGGTCGCGACCGGCGTGCCGGGCGTCGAGGCGGCCTGGGCCCACGAGGCAGGCGGGGGGCGGCTGTTCATCGCCGTCTCGCTCCGGCAGCGCTACGCGGGGCAGGCGCGCCAGGTGGCGCACCTCGCCGCGCAGCTGCCGGCAGCGGCGTATATGAACCGGTACGTGGTGGTCGTCGACGACGACATCGACCCGCGCGACCTGGACCAGGTGATCTGGGCCGTCTCGACGCGCACCGACCCGGCGGAGGACTTCGAGGTCATGCGGCGCACCTGGGGCAGCAGGCTGGACCCGATGCTTCCCGACGGCGCCACCCCCCACAACAACCGCGCCATCATCGACGCATGCCGCCCCTATGAGCGCCTCGGCTCGTTCCCCGAGGTGGTCGGCAGCGCCCCGGAACATCTGGCGGAGATCCGGCGCAAGTGGGGTGCGGCGCTGGAGGGTTGACGGCGCGCGCGGCCGGTGCGGAGGCTCCGGTTCGCGTGGGCGGAGCGGACGTTGCGGAACGACGGCCGCGGGGTGCCTGCTCATGCCGGGCAGCAGGCCCCCCCGGGGGCGTCGTCAGCCGTCAGCCGTCACCCTTCGCCCTTCACGCGTCAGCGGTCGCACGGCGACGCCGTACGGCCAGCACGGCACCCAAGCCGCCGATCACGATGACGCCCGCGCCGATCCCGAGGGCGACGCCCGGGACCGGCAGCCCCGACTCGGTCATCTCCTGCCGCCCCGCGGTCCGGTCCTGGATCTGCGTCTTCACCGGCTTCACGTCCGTGATGCCGCTCACGGACTTGACCGACCCGTCCTTCTTCAGCAGCACCTGCTTCCCGTTGGGGTGCCGGAAGTCGAACATGCCCGTCAGCGACTTGGCCCGCGCGTCGAAGGAGTGGTCGCCGATGGCGGACGTGTGCCAGTTGTCCTCGATGAACCTGGTGACGGAGGTCTGCTCGGTCTGCGTGTGGTCGATGTCGTTGACCTTGCTGTACGGCGAGATCACCATCAGCGGCTGCCGCGTACCGGGACCGCAGCGGTCCTTGTAACCGCCCGCGGCCTTCGGGCCCTTGCGGCAGGCCGGTGAGTCGACGGGCTTGCCGCCGGTGTCCTTCGTCTTGTCCTTCGAGCCGTTCTGCGGCTTGGCGTAGACGTGGTCGTACCAGCCGTCGGAGTCGTCGTAGGCCAGGACGACCGCGGTGTCCTTCCACTGCGGCGCCTGCTGGATCTTGTTGATCTGCTTGATCAGGAAGTGCTGTTCGTCTGTCGGGTCGGAGTAGCCGGCGTGCCCGTCCTGGTATGACGGTGCCTTCAGGAAGCTGACCGAGGGCAGATGCGCGGACTTCAGCGCCGCGTCGAAGTCCGTCAGGTCGTAGTTGTGGTTCGCCCTGCCGTCGTGACCGATCTCGGAGACCGAGCGGGGGGAGATGTGGTGCGGGTTCGCCGTCGACTTGTAGTACGCGAAGGGGTTGTGGTGCGGGCTGTAGTCCACGACCTCCTCACCGCCGACGTTCTTGTGCTTGACGTCCCCGCACTCGGCGTGATGCGAGTCCTTTCCGTCCCACGCCTTGCCGGGGCGGAAGCCGCCCTGGAACCAACCCCAGCTCACCGACTTCTCGTTGAGCCGGTCGCCGATGTTCTTGCCCTTCAGCTCCGCGAAGGAGTCGTCCTTGGTGTGGTCCTCGCCGCTGCAATCGTCGTACGCCGGATCGGGGTCGTTGATCATCGTGCCGACGCCCTTGCCGTCGGGCGAGGAGACCGCGGCCGGGTCGGGCTTGTCGGTCTGCTTCGGGTGCTCCGTGGACGACTCGGGGTCGGTGGAGACCACGCCGTGCGTCTGGCCCGACACCAGCTCGATCGCACCGGGCGTCGACGGCCCGTACGCCGAGCCGAACGAGCGGTCGCTGAGCGAGTAGTGCTGGGCGTAGTTCCACATCGCGGTGACGGTGTTGCCGTCGTAGTAGTCCATTCCCAGGCCGGGCTCGCCGAAGAGGTCGCCCGAGCACTTGCCGGAGTCGGTGTTCTCCACGAACTTGTCGGCCTTGCCGCCGTTGTAGGCGTACTGCTCGGGTCCGTAGGAATGGTTCTGGTCGCAGGTCACCGCCTGCTCCTCGGTGAGGCGCTTGGGCAGGTACTGGTTCGGGTTCTTCTTCAGCAGCCCCGCCGTGCGCAGGTTGTCGATGTCCTTCGGGGTGTGCCGGGACGGATGGAACTTCGTGCCGTCCGTGTTCGCGGCCTTCGGGTAGGTCGCGAAGTAGTGGTCGAAGGAGATGTTCTCGTCGAAGATGACCACCAGGTGCTTGACCGGTGTGGCCGGCCGCTGGTGCTGCGAGGCGGGCGCAGCGGCCCAGGACGGCGCCGACCCGCCGAGGACGGTCAGCGCCGCGGCTCCGGCCAGCGCGCCCCAGCGACGTGCGCCCGTCCTTCTCGCTGCGCTTCCCATGCGGCCTGCCCTCCACTGCTGTCCGGATGATGATTCCGTGCCGTGCGTGGTCCGGTCGGATCGCCCGTCCCCGGCACGCAGTTCATCATCGTGCGGTTGAATTCCGATGACCCGGAAGTGACCTTCTCTTCAGAGAGAACATGCCAAGACTTGACCGCGACCGGCAGTTGGCGGGGCGTCATGTGTCCTTGTCTGCGAGGAGCCCGCGCCCCAGCCAGTCCGAACCGTCCCGTACCCCCGGGAGCGCGAAGAAGTAGCCGCCCCCGAACGGCGATACGTAGTCGACGAGCGGCTCGCCCTCCAGTCGCTTCTGCACCGTCTCGAACTGCCGCTCCAGATCCTGCTGGTAGCAGCTGAACAGGAGCCCCATGTCCAGGTTGCCGTTGGCGTCGGTGCCGAGGTCGTAGTTGTACGCGCGGCGCAGCA
The DNA here is from genome assembly GCF_012726265.1 of Streptomyces sp. HNM0575. Taxonomy (GTDB): domain Bacteria; phylum Actinomycetota; class Actinomycetes; order Streptomycetales; family Streptomycetaceae; genus Streptomyces. Next base: position 256,402 of record NZ_JAASAG010000008.1, read on the forward strand.
GGCGCTGTTCACCGGTGCCGGGCGTACGCGGATTGGCCCTGCGGATGTGGCTGTCCAGAGGGATCACGTCGCCCTTGGGGTCCCGGGAGTATCGCGGGACGTCGGTCTCGTGGTCGCCGTCGAGCGGCGCGCCCGTCTCGCGGTTGCGGCCGAACATCCGCTCCTGCTCCGTGAGCGAGACCCGGTCCCAGAACTCCACCAGCATCCTGATCAGCCGCACCACTTGATAGCTGCCGCCGACGGCCCACGCGGGCTCCGCGGAGCCGCGTCCCACCCACACCAGACGCTTCATGGCACGCGCGTCGAGCGGCGACGGATTGGCGGTGCCGTCCTTGAACCCCAGAAGGTTGCGCGGAGCGCCCGACGGGCGGGGCGGGTTGGAGAATCCGTCGATGCGCCAGCGGACCTGCATGGCGCCCCGGGTGTGCCGTGCGACATCACGCAGCGCGTGCAGCACCGTGTCCCTGTCGTCGGCGCAGAACTGGAGGCTCAGGTCCCCGTGGCAGCGGTCCTCGTCGAGGTCGTCGTCCGCGAACGGCTCCATGGTGCGCAGCCGGCGGGGCTTGCGTCCCGCCAGTCCGAAGCGGTCGTCGAAGAGCGATGCGCCCACCGCCGCCGTCAGGCAGAGCCGCCCCGACGGCAGCCGGGGACCGAGGATCCCGGAGTCCGGCGGCGGCGCGGTGATCCCGGTGGGAGACGGCGTGCCGCCCCGCGTCAGCAGCCGGGCCCGCTCGGTGATCGTGCGCAGCAGATCGGCGAGTTCGGCCCGCTTCTCGGCGGTGACGTCGAAGCAGACGTAGGCGGTGGTGCGTCTCGGGGGCGTGAGGATGGCCGCCTGATGGACGCCGTGGAAGGGCACTTCGGCGCCGGCACCCGAGCCCGCGCCGCCCACGCCGGCGCCCGCGCCGTCGCCGGAGGCGGCAGCCGCCGATGCGGCACCCGGCGGGCCCTCCGCCGTGCTGTGGTCCGCGGCTATGAGACCCGTACCGGCCAGGGCCCCGCCGACCCCCGCTGCCGCTCCGCGCAGAAAGCCGCGCCTGCGCACCTCGCTGTCGTCCGTCATCGGGTTCTCCGTACGTCGCACAGGGCGGCGATGTCCGCCAGCCGCTCCACCAGCTCGCTCGCGTCGGCGTTGACCTTCTCGCGCTCCATGCGGCCGAGTTCGCCCAGCGGCGTCCAGTGCCCGTCGTGCTCGTGGCCGTCCAAGCGTGCCTGCATGCCGTCGAGTTCGTCGTCCAGCCGCCCCATCCGCGGATAGCGCGAGGCGAGCAGCGGGCGCAGCCGGGACAGGGCGACGCGCGTGCCGTCGAGGTTGGCGCGTGCCGTGGCGAGGTTGCTGTGGCTGCCGTAGTCGGTGCGGCCGGTCAGCTCGAACTGCACGGTGTTCTCCAGGATTTCGTGCGCGCGAAGGCCGAGGTCCAGGGGGTCCATGCGCGCCTGGCTCCAGTCCTTGCGCAACGTACGTACGTCCTCGACCAGCCGGTCCGCGAACGGACGGAGAGACGACGCCGATTCCCCGTGCCACAGCCCGTGCTCGATGCGGTGGAAGCCGGTGAAGTCCTTGTCGTGCACGCCGCCGGGCAGACTCGCCGTGGTGCCGTTGATCGCCCCGTCCGCGTCGTCGAACGTGCCGTACGCGGCGCCCATCCGCTCGTACGTGAGATGCGCGGGCAGCCAGGCCTCGCGGGCCCGCGCGAGATCGCCGTCGTCGATGGCCGAACGCAGCTTCTCCGTCGCGTCGAGGAGCGGGCCCATCCGGCCGGCGATCCAGTGCTGGTAGCTCAACGTGGGCGGGATCAGGTCGTGTTGGTCGACGGGGCGGGCCGCGGGGCCGCCGTGTCCTCCCCGGCCGCCGTGCACCCGGACCTTGGGCCCGACGGCGGGAGCGCCGTCGTCCGGGAAGCAGGCGAAGGAGTAGGTGCCGTCGCCGAGATCGGCGCGCAGCGTGCGGGTCGTGCCCGGCCCGATGCCGTCCACCTCGCCGTATGCGGCTCCGCTGCGCGCGTCCCTGAGATACACCTCGGCCGCCCTGTCGGACCCGTTGTGCAACTCGAAGACCTGGATGCCCGGACGGGCATGGTCCCAGCCGCGCCCGCACTTGCCCCCGGAGACCTCGACTCCCGTGTGCGGCAGGCCGTCGGCGGCCGCAACCGCACCGTCGTGAGGCCGGTCGCCCGGCCACCAGGACGCGGACACGGCGGCCACCGCCACGGCGGCCGCCCCGCAGACGCCCACGAGCGCGCGCCGCGAGAGGGGTATGGCGCCGGGACGAGACACACGACCTCCTGACGATCACGCCGCGCCGTACGGCGGCAGCGGCCATGCTAATGCGGCGCCGCCGCTGCCGATCGGGGGCGTCAGCGCCCGGCGGACCGGAGGCCTGTCAGTGCCCGGCGGACCGGAGGCCGGCTCGCTCGCCGATGCTCTGGCCGTACCGGAACAGGCCGGTCGGGTCGTAGCGCCGCTTGACGGTCACGAGCCGCTCGTAATTGCCCTCGTAGTAGGCGTGCTGCCAGTGGCGCAGGTCGGGGTCGGGGAAGTTGACGTACGCCGCCGACGTCCCGGACGCACGGACCAATGTGCGGTGCATGGCGCGCAGTTGGGCCAGCAGGTGACCGACGACGTCATCCGGGGTGCCGGGCGCCCAGTTGCTGCCGATGTCGATGACGAACGTGGCCCTGCGGTGCGGGTAGGCGGTTTCGTGCGGGGAGGGCTTCGAGCTGGCGCCGCCCATGGCGAACAGCGTGACGTAGCCGGCGTTGCCGTTCCGGCCGGGCTGCCAGTGGGTGATCCACTCGACGATGTCCTCGACGGTGCGCGGTTCGAGCCACTGGTGGGGGACAAGGGACTTCGACGCCATGGCGGCCGGAGCGCCGGGGCGATCCATCAGGAAGTCCTGGGCGTTCCAGAAGCGCCGCTCCTGTACGAACGCCTTCTCCGGGCCCAGACGCAGCACCGGGGAGAGGGCGCGGCGCAGCCGGTCCTCCTGGCCCAGCCGCTGGCCGAGCAGCCACAGGACGGGCGCGCTTCCGTCCCCGTCGTTCCTGAAGCCGATCCGGACGTCGAAGTCGTCGCGCTCGTCCGCCGCGAGGACTTCCTGGACGGCGTTCATCACCTCGACTCCGCGCCGGGCGGGAAAGGCCACGTCGAAGACGGTGGCGCGCAGCCCGGAGACGTCGACGGCGTCGAAGACGAAACCGGTGTTGATGCCGAAGTTGCCTCCGGCTCCGCCGCGGCACGCCCAGAACAGATCCGCGTTCTCGTCCGCGCTCGCCCGGACCAGGGAACCGTCGGCGAGCACGAGCCGGGTCTCCAGCAGCCGGTCGCAAGTCATGCCCCACCGGCGGTCGTTGAAGCCGAGCCCGCCGCCCAGCGTCAGCCCGGCCACGCCGACGCCGGGGCAGCGTCCGCCCGGGAAATAGAGGTCGGCCGCCCGGGCGTCGGAGACGTCCGAGTTGGTGGCGCCGCCGCCCAGCACCAGCGTGCGGCCGCTGGGCGTCACGTCGTTCATGCGCCGCAGGCTGATCAGCAGGCCGGTGGTGGTGGAGTATCCGGCGTAGTTGTGCCCTCCGGACCTCGGCGCGAACGGCATCCCGTGGTCGGCGGCCCAGCCGAGGGCCGCACGCACGTCATGCTCCGTCGCGCACGCGACGATGCCGGCAGGTTGCACTTTCGCGTACCGGAGGTTGTCCGGCAGGGCCAGCCGCTCATACGGGGCGTCCCCCGGGCGGTACAGCCCGGCACCCGGGCTCAGCGCCCGTGCCAGATCCCGCCATGCCGACGCGGGGAGCCGGCGTGCCGCTCTCCGCGCGCCTCCGTCGGCCGCGTAAGCACCGCGCACCGAGGGGCCGTTCAGCAGCCCGGCTCCCGCCAGCAGTGACGCCTGGGCTCCGTACCGCAGGACCGTACGACGACTGGTCATTCTGGTCTCTCCGATCGCTCACGTGGTCGCATTCGGCCGTGGGGAGAAGCGGTCCGGCGGCCACCCGGTGTCGGCGCCGCAGGACACGGGCCGGTACGGGCATATCGTGCCGATCCATAAGCAATGGGCCGCTCACCACGCCGTGACAAGCGAGCCGTCACACGCGTGAGGCACCGCGACACCCGTCAGGCACCACCGCATCCGTGAGGCACCGCCGGTGAGGGGCCGCCGCATCCGTGAGGCACCGCCCGTGAGGCATCGCGACACCGCCGCACCGGGGCCGGCTCGACGAGCGGGACCGCGAGCACCCCGCGCCGCACGACGGTCTTCGTCCGGAAGACCTGGACTACCCGCTGCGGGCGGTCGTCCCCGGTTTCACGAAGCGGCACGCGGCCGGGATGTGGGAGCGGGGGACGAGGAACGCGTCCCGTTCACAGCCGCGCCGCCTTCAGCGCCATGTGCAGCAGCAGCCGTGACGTGCCGTCGTCGAGGTCGAGGCCGGTGAGCGACTCGATCCGGGAGAGGCGGTAGTAGAGGGTCTGGCGGTGTATGCCGAGCGCCGCGGCCGTGCGGCCCGCCTGGCCCGCGTGGTCCAGGAACACCTCGGCGGTGCGGGCGAGTTCGGCGTGCGCGGGGCGGAGCAACGCGCGTACGGCGGGGTCGCCCGCGGCGTCCGCCCCGGCCGGTACGGCGGCGAGCAGCCGGTACGGGCCGATCGCCGCCCACTCCGCCACGGGCCCCAGCCGTCCCGGCTCCGCCGCGGCGGCCCGTGCCGCGGCGAGCGCCTCCCGCCAGGCCGGTACGGCGCCGGAGAGACCCCGTCGGGGCGCGCTCACGCCGGCGGTGGCGGGGGAGAGCGGCACGCGCAGCAGCTGCGTCGCGGCGGCATGCGCGGGGTCGAGCGAGTCCGCCGAGCGCAGCCGCACCAGCGCGGCGAGGGCGGGCGGTCCGTCACGGGCGTCGCCTTTCCGGTGCGGCCGGGCCGGGTCCGGCGGCAGCACGAGCAGACAGCGGGCCAGCACATGCGGCGGTACGGGCGCGGGCGGACCACCGCCCGCCTCCCGGCTCCCGCCGCTTCCCCCGGCCTCGTCCCGGGTCCGCCAGGGCAGGACCGCCAGCAGCGCCAGCGTTCCGGAGGCCGCCGGTCCGAGCAGTTCGCCCAGCTCGGCCGCGGCCTCCTCGCCGGCGCTCCGGCTCCCGCTCCCGCCCGCTCCCCGCTCGTCCTCGACCAGCAGGGTCCGCAGCAGCTCGCCCGTGCGGGCCTCCGCGTGCTCCTCCGCCGCCAGCAGCGCCCCGATCCGCGAGGCCACCGTCATCGCCGAGGCCAGCCGCGGATCGGCCAGGTCGAGCGCGCCGTCGTCCATCAGCCAGATGTATCCGTGCACGACGCCCGCGTGCCGCACGGGCAGGCAGATGCGGCCGTGCTCCACGCCCGCGGCCGGTTCCGGATCGATGCGTACGGGCCCGGTGGCCCTGGTGATGCCGAAGCTCTCGAACCAGGCCCGCACCTCGGCGCTGGAACGGCGGCCGAGGATCGAGCGTCTGCGGACCGGGTCCAGCGCGGGCTCCGTACCGTCACCGTCGCCCTCGTGCGCGCCGAAGGCGATCAGCGCGAAGTCGCGGCCCTCCAGCGTCGCGGGGGTGCCGAGCAGCGCGCAGACCTCGTCGACGAGTGCCTGGTAGTCGTCCTCGCGCATGATCTTCCTGCCCTGCCCTGCCCAGTCCAGCCCTGCCGGGACCATCCGGTGCGCTTGTCCCTGCGCGGCGCCGGGCGCCCGCCGGTCCGCCGGACCGGGCCGTCCACCGGCCCGCCGCACCGGCCACCGCTTCCGCCCCACCATTCTCGTACAGATGTCTGAGATCTGGGACACGGATGCGTGACAGCTGTCGATGGTCCCCGTACGGCGCGATCCTTAGATTCAGGGTGGCTTCCGACGCCGTGGCGCCCCGTCCTCAGCAGCCGTTCCGTTCCGGTTCGCGGGGCCGCCACACGACGCCTGGAGCGCGAAGAAGGAACGTCAGTGGAGGTGCCCGTGTTCGGACCAGTGCTCCTCGCCGCCGCGCGCAGTGACGGCATCCGCCGTCTCGTGTCGACCGCGCCCGTCACGCGTCCCGTCGTGAACCGCTTCGTGGCCGGAGAGCGGCTGGGCGCATGCCTGGAGACCGTACGGTCGCTGACCGACCGCGGTCTCGACGTCACCCTCGATCATCTCGGCGAGGACACCACCGACCGCAGCGAGGCGCTGCGCAACCGCGACGCCTATCTCGCCCTCGCGCGCGCCCTGGCCGCCGAGGGCCTGGGCGCTCGTGCCGAGATGTCGGTGAAGCTGTCGGCCTTCGGGCAGGCGCTGCCGGACGGCGGGCACGACATCGCGCTCGCCAACGTACGGCCGGTGGTCGAGGCCGCGGCCCGTGCGGGCACGACCGTGACCCTGGACATGGAGGACCACACCACCGTGGACTCCACCCTCGCCGTCCTCGCCGAGCTGCGCGCGGACTTCCCGCAGACCGGGGCCGTGCTCCAGTCCTATCTCTTCCGCACGGAGGACGACTGCGAGGCCCTGTCGGGGAAGGGCTCGCGCGTACGGTTGGTGAAGGGGGCCTACAAGGAACCGGCGTCGGTCGCCCACCAGCGCAAGGCCGATGTGGACCGCGCGTACGTGCGGTGCCTGAAGATCCTGCTGTCCGGCAGCGGCTATCCGATGGTCGGCACGCACGATCCGCGGATGGTGACGGTCGCACAGGAGCTGGCGCGGCGTCTGGGCCGCAAGCACGACGAGTTCGAGTTCCAGATGCTGTACGGGATCCGCGAGGGCGAGCAGCTACGGCTCGCGGCCGAGGGCCACCGGATGCGCGTATACGTCCCCTACGGCACCGACTGGTACGGATACTTCATGCGGCGCCTCGCGGAGCGTCCCGCCAACCTCGGATTCTTCCTCCGCTCGCTCGCCACCCGCGGCTGAACAGCGCGCCCTGACAACGCGCCCGGACAACGCGCCGGAACAAGGCGCCGGAACAACCCCGAAAGTGCCCTCGTACGAAGGAGAGACGGCAGCCATGGACGCTGTGACCCAGGTCCCCGCCCCGTACAACGAGCCGGTGCACACCTATGCGCCCGGCAGCCCCGAGCGCGCCCGGCTGGAGCGCAAGCTGAAGGAACTCGCCGAGAACCCGGCGGATCTGTCGATGACGATCGGCGGCGAGAAGCGGATGGGCGGCGGCGCCCGCGTGGACGTCGTACAGCCGCACAACCACGGCAAGGTCATCGGCACCTACGCGAACGCCACCAGGCAGGACGGCCAGGACGCGATCGACGCCGCGCTCGCCGCGGCGCCCGCCTGGCGCGCGATGTCCTTCGACGACCGCGCCGCGATCATCCTCAAGGCCGCGGAACTGCTGTCGGGGCCCTGGCGGGAGACGATCGCCGCGTCGACGATGCTGGGCCAGTCCAAGACCGTGCAGCAGGCGGAGATCGACGCGCCCTGCGAACTGATCGACTTCTGGCGCTTCAACGTCCACTTCGCGCGCGAACTCCTCGAAGAGCAGCCCCCGATCCAGCCCAAGGGCGTGTGGAACCGGCTCGACCACCGGCCGCTGGAGGGCTTCGTCTACGCGATCACGCCCTTCAACTTCACGGCCATCGCCGGGAATCTGCCGACCGCACCCGCCCTCATGGGCAACGTGGTGGTCTGGAAGCCCTCCCCGACGCAGACGCACTCCGCCGTGCTGCTGATGGAGATGCTGGAGGAGGCCGGACTGCCCAAGGGCGTCATCAACCTCGTCACGGGCGACGGCAAGGAGGTCTCCGAGGTCGCGCTGCCCCACCCGGACCTGGCGGGCGTGCACTTCACCGGCTCGACGAGGACGTTCAAGTACCTGTGGCGCACGGTCGGCGAGAACATCGACCGCTACAAGTCGTATCCGCGCATCGTCGGCGAGACCGGCGGCAAGGACTTCATCGTCGCCCATCCGACCGCGGACGCGGCCGTGCTGAAGACGGCGATGGTGCGCGGCGCCTTCGAGTACCAGGGTCAGAAGTGCTCGGCGGCGTCCCGTGCGTACATTCCGCGCTCGCTGTGGGACGGCGGTCTCAAGGACGAACTCCTCGCCGAGACCGAGGGGTTGGCGATGGGCGACGTGAGCGACCTGTCCAACTTCATCGGCGCCGTGATCGACGACCGCGCCTTCGCGAAGAACAAGGCCGCGATCGACCGCGCGAAGCAGGACCCCACGTGCGAGATCCTCGTCGGCGGCGAATACGACGACTCCGTGGGCTGGTTCGTGAAGCCGACGGTCATCGCCTGCACCGACCCCGCGAACGAGGTCTTCTCCGAGGAGTACTTCGGGCCGATCCTCGCCGTGCACGTCTACGAGGACGGCGACTGGGCGGCGATGCTGGAGCAGATGGAGTCCGTCGCCGCGTACGCGCTGACGGGTGCGGTGCTCGCCAGGGACCGTGCGGCGCTCGCCGAGGCGAGCGAGCAACTCCGGTTCGCCGCGGGCAACTTCTACCTCAACGACCGGCCCACCGGCTCCATCGTCGGCCAGCAGCCCTTCGGCGGCGCCCGCGCCTCCGGTACCAACGACAAGGCGGGCTCGAAGTTCAACCTGCTGCGCTGGATGTCGCCGCGCGCGATCAAGGAGACCCAGGTGGCGCCGACCGACTACCGGTACCCGCACATGGGCTGACCCGCGCCCTGCGGCGCACGCCCGACCCCGCGGCCCGGCACCTCTCACGAGCGGTGCCGGGCCGCCGCGCGTGCCCTCCGGCACACGGAGAACGGGAGGCCCGGAGGGTGGGTGGCCTGAATCGAGTGGTGTTCGTCTCAGATAGTAGGAAGGCCAACTAATTGGCGAGACATCACGGCGATCCGGTTCTACCTTTGTGGAGAGCCGAACGTCTCGCTCATCCAGCGAACGGCGGATGAGGCCCGGTGCACGAGCGCAGGCGACCCCTGCGACCTCTGACGCACCGCCCGCCCCCGCCCATTCCGGCATCGCATGCAGCCCCGCGTTCCCTTCTCGAAGCCCTTGTGTGCAGAAGGAGTTGCTGATCATGGATGAGACCGCCCGCCGCCGTGTCCGGCACGCAGCCCGCACGGCCCGCACGAGCCGCGACGCCGACCGCAGGAACGCCGCCGCCGCCCTCCAGCGCGCCCTCGACCGCCGGGACAACGGCGGCGCCACCGGCCACTGACCGCCGGCACCGCCCGGCGCTCCCAGGAGCCGCCGGTCAGGAGCCGCGCCCAGGAGCCGCGTCAGTCCGGAATATGGACAGCGATGTCAGCTCCTGGGACGGCAGGTAGGGTCTCCGCATGTCTCGCAGCATCAGCCTCGCAGTGATCCCCGGTGACGGAATCGGCCAGGAGGTCGTGGCGCAGGGCCTGAAGGTCCTCGGCGCCGTCCTTCCTCAGGACGTGAAGCTGGAGACGAAGCAGTACGACCTGGGCGCCGAGCGCTGGCACGCCACCGGCGAGACCCTCACGGACGCGGAGCTGGAGCAGCTCAAGCAGCACGACGCGATCCTGCTCGGCGCCATCGGCGACCCGAGCGTGCCCTCCGGGGTGCTGGAGCGCGGGCTGCTGCTCAAACTGCGGTTCGCATTCGACCACTTCGTCAACCTGCGGCCCTCGAAGCTCTTCCCGAACACCGGGACCCCGCTGGCGGGCCGCCCCGGCATCGACTTCGTCGTCGTCCGTGAGGGCACCGAGGGCCCGTACGTCGGCAACGGCGGCAGCATCCGCACCGGCACGCCCGCCGAGGTCGCCAACGAGGTCAGCGTGAACACCGCGTACGGCGTGGAGCGCGTCGTCCGTGACGCCTACGAGCGCGCACAGGCCCGCCCCCGCAAGAAGCTGACCCTGGTGCACAAGAACAACGTGCTGGTGCACGCCGGTCACCTGTGGAAGAACACCTTCGACAAGGTCGGCGAGGAGTACCCCGAGGTCACCACCGACTACCTGCACGTCGATGCCGCGACGATCTTCCTCGTCACCGACCCGGAACGCTTCGACGTGATCGTCACCGACAACCTCTTCGGCGACATCATCACCGACCTCGCCGCCGCAGTCAGCGGCGGCATCGGCCTCGCCGCCTCGGGGAACATCAACCCGACCGGCGAGTTCCCGTCCATGTTCGAGCCGGTCCACGGCTCCGCGCCCGACATCGCGGGCACCGGCAAGGCCGACCCGACCGCCACCGTGCTGTCCGTCGCGCTGATGCTGCGCCACCTCGGCTTCGAGGGTGAGGCCGCACGCGTCGAGGACGCCGTCACGGCCGACCTGGCCGCACGCGCCGGCGCCCGCAGCACGGAAGAGACGGGCGACGCCCTGGCCGCGGCGGTATCCGGCTGACCCGGTCCAGGACTCAGGCCGGGCATCGGTACCCGGCCGCTGGGCCAGTGAGGGGTCGGGGTGCCACCATCCATCCAGGGGCCGCTCACCCGGACTCCCTCGGCGAGGGTGCCGCGCGCGACAATCGGACGCGGGACCGACGCACGAGGCAATGCCCGCACGTCCTGGCACGCGACGCGGGTGCACGGGAGCGCGGTCCGCCACGACACACAGTGAAGGACGCGCTCACATGACGACGCCTCGAATCGACTTCGACCTCAAGCCCTCCTCGCAGCCGCTTCCCGCCGCGGAGCGCGAGGCGGTGCTGGCGGACCCGGGCTTCGGCCGTCATTTCACGGACCACATGGTCACGATCAAGTGGACCGAGGGCCGCGGATGGCACGACGCCCGGCTCCAGCCGTACGCGCCTCTCCAGCTCGATCCCGCCAACATGACGCTGCACTACGCGCAGTCGATCTTCGAAGGGCTCAAGGCCTACCGGCAGGCGGACGGCTCCGTCTCCGCCTTCCGCCCCGACGCCAACGCCCGGCGCTTCCAGCGCAGCGCCCGCCGGCTGGCCATGCCGGAGCTGCCGGAGGAGACGTTCATCGAGGCGTGCGAGCTGCTCGTGCGCCAGGACAAGGAGTGGGTGCCGGGGACCGGCGAGGAGTCGCTGTACCTCCGGCCCTTCATGTTCGCGACGGAGGTCGGCCTGGGCGTGCGGCCGGCCAACGAATACCTCTTCATGCTGATCGCCTCGCCCGCCGGCTCGTACTTCCCCGGCGGGGTGCAGCCGGTGTCGGTCTGGCTCTCCCAGGAGTACGTGCGTGCGGCGCCCGGCGGCACGGGCGAGGCCAAGTGCGCGGGCAACTACGCCGCTTCGCTCGTCGCGCAGGCCGAGGCCGCCGAGCAGGGATGCGACCAGGTCGTGTGGCTCGACGCGATCGAGCGCCGCTTCATCGAGGAGATGGGCGGCATGAACCTCTACTTCGTCCACGGCTCCGGCGCGGACGCGAGGATCGTCACGCCCTCCCTCACCGGCACGCTCCTGCCGGGCATCACCCGGGACTCGCTGCTCACGCTCGCCGCGGACCTCGGTTACGCGACGGAGGAGGCCCGTATCACCGTCGACGACTGGCGGGACGGCAACGCGGACGGCAGCATCACCGAGGTCTTCGCCTGCGGAACGGCGGCCGTGATCACGCCGGTCGGCGAGGCGAAGTGCGCGAGCGGCGGCTGGAAGGTCGCCGACGGGCAGCCCGGCGAGATCACCATGCGGCTGCGCGAGGAATTGCTGGCGGTGCAGACGGGCCACGCGGAGGACCGGCACCACTGGATGCGGCCGCTGGCCTGACGAGACGACGAGACGAGCGGGGCGGCGCTGCCCCGCGGAGCAGGCCCCCGGTGCGTGTCCCGGGGGCCTGCCCTGCGAACCGGCGCGGCCGGTCTTCCGTCGCGGTGCGGGCCCGGGCCCGGTCCGCCTGCCGCTCGCCGCCCCTGGCGCCCGGCGCCCGCCGGTGGCGGGGCCTGCGAGCCGCGGCCCGCGATCCGCAGACCGCGAGCGCCCGCCGCCGCGTGCTCGTTTCCGGATGGTGAGACGCCTTGCGGACACCGGGCCGGTATGTGCAAGACTCCCCCCGTGTCCTCGTTCGCCATGATTATCGGCAGCAGGCGCGCCGGTCCTCAGTGACCGACTGCCGCGGAAGACCCGAGCGGCAGCGGTCAACGTGTCCCAGACCCGCGCGCCAGACCTCTCGCACCCGCGAGAGGTCTTTTTGGTTTCCGGCCCACCCGCAGCCGGAGGCGACGGCGCCAAGGGCGAGCAGGGACGTGCCGGCAGCACAGCGCACCAGGGAGCGCGAGCAGTAGGCGCAAGCAGAAGAATCGAGGGACGAGCGGATCCCGGCAGTACGGATCCCCCTCTCCAGGAGCACAGCATCCACCAGGAGCCACAGCAGCCATGAGCACGGACGCCCCGGCCGCCCCGGACGACAACTTCCACATCTTCGACACCACACTGCGCGACGGCGCCCAGCGCGAGGGCATCAATCTGACCGTCGCCGACAAGCTGACGATCGCCCGTCACCTCGACGAGTTCGGCGTCGGCTTCATCGAGGGCGGCTGGCCGGGCGCCAACCCGCGGGACACCGAGTTCTTCCAGCGGGCCCGCGAGGAGATCGGCTTCCGGCACGCCCAGCTCGTCGCCTTCGGCGCCACCCGCAAGGCGGGCACGGCCGCCGCCGACGATCCGCAGGTCAAGGCGCTGGTGGACTCGGGCGCCCCGGTGGTGACGCTCGTCGCGAAGTCGCACGACCGGCACGTGGAGCTGGCGCTGCGCACCTCCCTGGAGGAGAACCTGGAGATGGTCCGCGACACCGTGGCGTATCTGCGCGAGCAGGGCCGCCGGGTCTTCGTGGACTGCGAGCACTTCTTCGACGGCTACATGGCCGACGCGCGCTATGCGAAGCAGGTCGTAAGCGCCGCACACGAGGCGGGCGCCGAGGTCGTCGTGCTCTGCGACACCAACGGCGGGATGCTGCCCGCGCAGATCCAGGCCGTCGTACGCACCGTCCTCGCCGACACCGGGGCCCGGCTCGGCATCCACACGCAGGACGACACCGGGTGCGCGGTGGCCAACACCCTCGCCGCCGTCGACGCCGGTGCCACCCACGTCCAGTGCACCGCCAACGGCTACGGCGAGCGCGTCGGCAACGCCAACCTCTTCCCCGTCACGGCCGCGCTCCAGCTCAAGTACGGCAAGCAGGTGCTGCCGGAGGGCTCGCTGGAGGAGATGACCCGCATCTCGCACGCGATCGCCGAGGTCGTCAACCTCGTGCCCTCCACCCACGAGCCGTACGTCGGCACCTCGGCCTTCGCGCACAAGGCCGGGCTGCACGCGTCCGCGATCAAGGTCGATCCGGACCTGTACCAGCACATCGAGCCCGAACTGGTCGGCAACACCATGCGGATGCTCGTCTCCGACATGGCCGGGCGCGCCTCGGTCGAGCTGAAGGGCAAGGAGCTCGGCTACGACCTGGAGGGCGAGCGCGACCTGGTCGGGCGGATCGTGGAGCGGGTCAAGGAGCAGGAGCTGAAGGGCTTCACCTACGAGGCCGCGGACGCCTCGTTCGAGCTGCTGCTCCGCGACGAGGTGCACGGCCGGCCCCGCCGCTTCTTCCGGCTGGAGTCCTGGCGCACCATCGTCGAGCAGCGCCCCGACGGCGACCAGGCCAACGAGGCGACGGTCAAGCTGTGGGCCAAGGGCGAGCGGATCATCGCGACCGGGGAGGGCAACGGTCCGGTCAACGCGCTCGACCGCGCGCTGCGCAGCGGGCTGGAGCGGCTGCATCCGGAGCTGGCCAGGCTCTCTCTCGTCGACTACAAGGTCCGCATCCTGGAGGGCGGCCACGGCACCGACTCCACGACCCGGGTGCTGGTCTCCATGAGCGACGGGCGCGTGGAGTGGTCGACGGTGGGCGTGGCCGACAACATCATCGCCGCTTCGTGGCAGGCGCTGGACGACGGATACACCTACGGGCTGCTGAGGGCGGGCGTCGAACCGCACGAGTGAGTGCCGGCAGGCGCGGCGGCGTTCGGGGCCGGGTGCCAGGGCCGGGTGCCAGGGGGCGGACGCCGTCCCCGGGCCCCGCGCCTCCCCGGGCCCCGCGCCGTAACAGCTCAGCCGTCCAGGCGTACGGGCAGGGTCCGCGTGCTGTTCCCGACGAAGCTGCCCAGCGGGGTCAACTCCTCCTCCGGCACGGCGAGTTCGAGGTCCGGGTGGCGGCCGAAGAGGGCTTCCAGGGCGACGGCCGCCTCCATACGGGCCAGCGGTGCCCCGATGCAGAAGTGCGCGCCGTGCCCGAAGGAGAGATGGCGCTTGTCGGCGCGGGTGACGTCGAAGGCCGCCGCGTCCTGTCCGTACGCACGGGGGTCGCGCCCGGCGGCCGTGTAGCCGGCGAGTACCGGCGTGCCCCGCGCGATGACCGTGCCGCCGACGGCGAGGTCCGCGGTGGGGTAGCGGAAGGGGAAGTAGCTGACGGGGCTGTCGTAGCGGAGCGTCTCCTCGACGACGTCCTGCCATGAGGCGGATCCGGCGCGGACCAGGGCGAGTTGGTCCCGGTGGGCGCACAGCGCGCGCACCGCGTTGGTGATCAGGTTCAGCGTGGTCTCGTGCCCGGCCACGATCATCAGCATCAGGGTGCCCACGAGTTCGGTCTCACTCAGCCTGTCGCCGTCCTCCTCGCGGGCGGCGATGAGGGCGCTGGTGAGGTCGCTCCCCGGGACCGCGCGACGGGTGGCGACGACGTGCGTGAGGACTTCGACGACCTCGCGGTTGACGGCGACCACTTCGGCCGGCTCCGCGCTCGTACTGACCAGCACGCCGGAGAGCTCGTGCAGCCGGTCGCGCAACTCGTCGTCGACGCCGAGGAGTTCGCTGATGACGCCCATCGGGAGCGGATAGGCGAAGTGCTGCCGCAGGTCGACGACGCCGTCCTCGCCGTCCTGGCCGGCGGCGTCCGGCAGCTCGTCCAGCAGCCGGGCGGTCAGCTCCTCGACGCGCGGCCGCAGGCCCTCGACGCGGCGTGCCGTGAAGGCCTTGCTGACCAGGCCGCGCAGCCGTCTGTGGTCCTCGCCGTCGGCGGTGGTCATGCCCTCGACCGTGGCGAAGACGGTCAGCGGCCAGCCCTCGGGCACACGGCCCTCCTGGAGGGCGGCGAAGTGGCAGGCGTTCTTGGCCACTTGGGGATGGGTGAGGAAGTCCCGCAGCTCCGCGTGCCCGGTGACGGCCGCCGCCTCGACACCGCCCGGCAGTGTCACGGCGACGGCCGGGCCCCGGCGGCGCAGCCGCTCGTTGACGGCGTGCTGGGCGACTCCGCGCGGGTCCAGGCGGTGCGGCGCGCCGGGCGGCTCGGGTGTCTCGGGCGGCTCGGGTGCCCCCGGTGCCTCGGGCGTGACGTGTCCCTCGGGCGTGATGTGTCCCCCGGGTGCTTCGGGTGCTTCGGTCATGGACGGTGCTCCTGCGGGCCGGCGGCGGGCGGCGGGCGGACGGGACCGGCGCCCCCGGCCGCCAGAGGACTCCGGCCAAAGGCTCCGCTCAACACCCCTTCCGCACAAGGGAGTTGCAGGCCAAGCCGCCCGGTGGTGAAGCGGGGAGCACGGTGGGCCAGGGGACCGGTGGTACGGGCGTGGGCTGTGCGGTGCGGCGCCCTGACCTGCGGCCGCCCTGAGCTGCGGCTGCCTGGACTGTGGCCGTCGGACAGCTGCGACCGTCCCCGCTGGTTGGCAGGGCCTCGTCACGGGCTCCGCACCGGGCTGTGGGAATTCCACAGCCCGGTGCGCCCCACATGTGAGAGTTCCCTGCCCACAGGCCCTGCTGTGGCGCCGTTCTGTCCAGCGCGACCATGAATCGTGCCCGGACACTGTTTGAATCTGACGAGGATGAATGACCCTGTCGTTTCGTAGGGTCTATACATGACCGATCAGACCCAGTCGTCGCAGCAGGCGGAGCAGGCCGCGGAGGAGTCCGCGCCGGCGCCCGAAGCCGCGGGGCCGGATGCGCGGGACGCACGGGGGCGTGTGGCGGAGCTGCGTGCCCTGCGTGAGAAGGCGCTGGAGGGTCCCAGCGAGCGGGCGACGCAGGCTCAGCACGCGAAGGGCAAGCTGACCGTCCGGGAGCGGATCGAACTCCTGCTGGACGAGGGGACGTTCCGTGAGGTGGAACCGCTGCGGCGGCACCGTGCCACGGGTTTCGGGCTGGAGGAGAAGAAGCCGTACACGGACGGTGTGGTCACCGGGTGGGGGCTGGTGCACGGGCGGACGGTGTTCGTCTACGCGCACGACTTCCGCATCTTCGGCGGGGCGCTGGGGGAGGCCCACGCGACGAAGATCCACAAGATCATGGATATGGCCATCGCCGCCGGGGCTCCGCTGATCTCGCTGAACGACGGTGCGGGCGCCCGTATTCAGGAGGGCGTCTCGGCGCTCGCCGGTTACGGCGGGATCTTCCAGCGCAACACCCGGGCGAGCGGGGTCATCCCGCAGATCTCGGTGATGCTGGGCCCGTGCGCGGGCGGTGCCGCATACAGCCCCGCGCTCACGGACTTCGTGTTCATGGTCCGCGACACCTCGCAGATGTTCATCACGGGCCCGGACGTGGTCCAGGCGGTGACCGGCGCCCAGGTCTCGCAGAACGGGCTGGGCGGTGCGGACGTGCACGCGGCCACGTCGGGTGTGGCGCACTTCGCGTACGACGACGAGCAGACCTGCCTCGAAGAGGTGCGGTACCTGCTGTCGATGCTGCCGTCGAACAACCGGGAGAACCCTCCGGCCGAGGAGTGCACCGACCCGGCCGACCGGCGCGGCGAGGTGCTGCTCGACCTGGTGCCTGCCGACGGCAACCGCCCGTACGACATGCGCAAGGTGATCGAGGAGCTCGTCGACGACGGGGATCTGCTGGAGATCCACGAGCGGTGGGCGACGAACCTGATCGTGTGCCTGGCCCGGATGGACGGCCAGGTGGTGGGCATCGTCGCCAACCAGCCGCAGTCGCTCGCCGGAGTGCTGGACATCGAGGCGTCGGAGAAGGGCGCTCGCTTTGTGCAGATGTGCGACGCGTTCAACATCCCGATCGTGACGCTGCTGGACGTGCCGGGCTTCCTGCCGGGCGTGGACCAGGAGCACGGCGGGATCATCCGGCACGGCGCCAAGTTGCTGTACGCGTACTGCAACGCGACGGTGCCGCGGATCTCGGTGGTGCTGCGCAAGGCGTACGGCGGTGCGTACATCGTGATGGATTCGCAGTCCATCGGCGCCGATCTGACCTTCGCGTGGCCGACGAACGAGATCGCGGTCATGGGCGCGGAAGGCGCGGCGAACGTGATCTTCCGGCGGGAGATCACGGGCGCGGACGATCCGGACGCGATGCGCGCGCGGATGGTCAAGGAGTACAAGGCCGAGCTGATGCACCCGTACTACGCGGCCGAACGCGGACTCGTCGACGACGTCATCGAGCCCCAGGAGACCCGCGAAGTCCTCGTCCGCTCCCTCCAGATGCTCCGCAGCAAGCACGCCGACCTGCCCTCACGCAAGCACGGAAACCCCCCGCAGTGACCTCGCAGCAAGGGATGAAGACTTCGATGAATGCGACCGACACGACAGGCAGCCGTCTCGTCCGCGTGGAGAAGGGCGAGGCGAGCGAGGAAGAACTCGCCGCCGTCACGGCCCTGTTGCTCGCCCGCGCGGCCGCCTCCGCCCGGCACGCGCAGATCCCCGCCTCCCGCAGCGCGGGCAGCGGCAAGGCGCGCTGGCGCCGCCTGGAGCGTGCCCGCGGCTTCCGCGCGCCGCACAGCTGGCAGGGCTGAACCGCCCGGCTCCCGGCCGACTCCCGCCCGTGCGGGCGCCGTTGAGGGCGTACGCACGGCGCACGGCCCGTGGCCGACTCGTGTGCGTGCCCCGGCCCGCAAGCGGAAGACCGGCCGGACGAACACCGGCCGGACGAACACCGGCCGGACGAACGAAGGACGGCCTCCCGGTGAACCCACGGGAGGCCGTCCTGCTGTGTATCGGGAAGATCCCGGGCGCCGCGCCCAGTCAGCCGGTGGCCGCGTCCTCGAGCACGGTGCGCTCGGGATTCGCGGTCTGTGCGGGAAGGCCGTCGGGGCCCTCTGCGGCCTCTGCGGCGACGGTCATCGTGGTCAGCTCGTCCGCGTCCTGGAGATGAGCCAGGGTGGTGCGGCGCGGGTTGGCTGTATTGCGCATGATAAGGGTGGTCTTCACGCTCGACCGTACCTCGCACTTTCCAATTGACTTGTCGCTACGCGGTGTTCTGTAAACAAGATTAGGACGCCACTTCCTTCCCGTACGTGACACCGGCAACGCGGAGCGTGTGAGTTTCCTCACCGGAGCGCGGGCAAAAGGGACTTACGTGATGAGCCGCTCCGCAGGTCGAAGCGGACATCGGGGCCAGACGTGAGGTTCCGCCTCCGCGGCTGATAGGGCTGGGGCGTGAAGGCCGGAGACCCGCAGAGGAAAAGTCCGGAATCACGGCAAGTGCGCTGCACCGTAAGTGACCGCATGTTGCCGGAGTGTCACATGCTCTCCCGGGTTCTCCACAGGCCTTGTTGGAGATCCGGCACTGTGCTGGAATTCCACGGACCGCTGCGGGAAACAACCGGCGCGCAGGGGCGCAGAGCAGCGCCGCGTGGCGGTCAGGGGACGCGCGCCGGTCACTTCACGACCGCCAGGGGGGCCTTGGGACCCCCACGACTCGATACCGTCCCGCCGTCCCAAGCGGAGGGGCGCCTGGTCCAGAGGTTGCGACGCTAGTGCAGGGACGTTTCAAGAGGGATGGCAGCGCTGCGGGGGATCCGGAGCCGCGCGGAATGACGGACCGCGGATCCACACCCCAGCGCGCCCAGCAGAGCGGCCCCACGGCCGCCGTGCATGAAGAGGACGGCGCGGCGACGAATCGTCCGGCCGTGAAGAGCGACGCCAAGGGCGCCGAGCAGCGGCTCAGGACGCCTCCCGGGCCGGGCTCGCGAGCTGCCCTGCGCAACTGGCGCATCAGTACGCGTCTGGTCTCGCTGCTCGCTCTCCCCGTTGTCGCGGCAACGACCCTGGGTGCCCTGCGAATTCAGGACTCCCTCGGCAACGTCGACCAGCTCGACAACATGAAGCTGCTCACGGAGATGACCGAGCAGGCGACCGAACTCGCCTCGGCGCTCCAGGAGGAGCGGGACCGCTCGGCCGGCCCGCTGACGGCGACCGGGGACTCCAAGGACGACACGGTCGTCGGCCCGCGTGAGAAGACGGACCAGTCCTTCCAGGCGTTCAAGGAAGCCACCTCCGACATCGACGGCAGCGACCGGTCGATGGCGGGCGTGCAGTCCACCGTTCTGGACATCACGCGGCAGCTGACCGCGATCAAGAACATCCGTGAACGGGCGTACGACAACCCGTCGTCGGTCTCCCAGACGGTCAACAGCTACAACCAGCTGATCGATTCGCTGCTGTCGCTCTCCCAGGACATGGCGCAGGCGACGAACAACTCGGAGATGATCCAGAGCACTCGTGCCCTGTCGTCGTTCTCCACCGCCAAGGAGTACGCGTCGATCCAGCGGGCGATCATCTCCGCCGGTCTCGCGCGCAAGGGCGGCCCCGAACTCTCCGAGAGCGACCGGCTTTACGCCAAGACGGCCGCCGAGAGCGAGAGCGCCTCCCTCGGCAGCTTCAACCAGATCTACGGCGAGGAGCGCGCCTCCGAGCTGACGAAGCCGCTCGACGGCGGCGTCGTGAACATCACGCTGGCGGACAAGTACCGCGACCGCGTGCTGAACAACCCCGACGGCATCAAGAGCGAGAACCGCTCGTACCCCGACTGGTACGACCAGGACCGCTCCAAGATCGACGAGATGGGGAAGATCGAGTCCACGCTGCTCTCGCAGATGGAGCAGCAGGCACGTGAACTGCGCTCCGACGCGCAGCGCGAGGCGTTCCTCAACGGCGCCGTCATCCTCCTCGTCCTCGGCATCTCCCTCGTCGGCGCCTTCGTCGTCGCCCGCTCCATGGTCCGCTCGCTGCGGCGCCTCCAGGACACCGCTCAGGACGTCGCCCGCAAGCGGCTGCCGGAGCTGGTCCGCCAGATGTCCGAGTCCGAGCCGCAGGACGTCGACACGTCCGTCGAGTCGGTCGGCGTGCACAGCCGGGACGAGATCGGCAAGGTGGCGTCCGCGTTCGACGACGTCCACCGCGAGGCCGTCCGGCTCGCCGGCGAGCAGGCCCTGCTGCGGGGCAACGTCAACGCGATGTTCACCAACCTCTCGCGCCGCAGCCAGGGCCTCATCCAGCGTCAGCTCTCGCTCATCTCCGAGCTGGAGTCCCGCGAGGCCGACCCGGACCAGCTCTCCTCGCTCTTCAAGCTGGACCACCTCGCGACCCGCATGCGGCGCAACGGCGAGAACCTCCTCGTCCTCGCGGGCGAGGAGCCGGGCCGCCGCTGGACCAGGCCCGTCCCCCTCGTCGACGTGCTGCGTGCCGCGGCCTCCGAGGTGGAGCAGTACGAGCGCATCGAGCTGAACTCCGTGCCGGCGACCGAGGTCGCGGGCCGCGTGGTCAACGACCTCGTCCACCTCCTCGCGGAGCTGCTGGAGAACGCCACGTCGTTCTCCTCGCCCCAGACGAAGGTCAAGGTCACCGGTCACGCCCTGCCCGACGGCCGGGTGCTGGTCGAGATCCACGACACCGGCATCGGCCTCTCCCCTGAGGACCTCTCCGCGATCAACGAGCGGCTGGCCAGCCCGCCGACCGTCGACGTGTCGGTCTCCCGCCGCATGGGCCTGTTCGTGGTCGGCCGCCTCTCGCTGCGTCACGGCATCCGCATCCAGCTGCGCCCGTCCGACTCGGGCGGTACGACGGCGCTGGTCATGCTGCCCGTCGACGTCGCGCAGGGCGGCGCACAGGGCCCGCAGGGCGTCAAGGGCAAGCCCGGCGCGGCCGGTGGCCCCGGCGGCGGCGCGAGCGTCCCCAAGGGCGCCGGTCTCGCGGCTGCGCTCCAGCGCGGCCCGGGCGGCGGCCCCGGCGGTGCCGCCAAGCTCCCCACCCGTCAGGTGGGCGGCGGCGAACCCCGGCCCGCGCTGCCGGGTTCGGACGTCCCGGTGGGCGCCGGCTCCGGCCAGGGCGACGGCGGCGCACCGACCACCAACTTCTTCGGCGACAGCGGCCCCCCCAAGGGCGGCCAGGACCGTCAGGGCCCGGGTGCCGGGCGGCCGAACCGCCAGGTTCCGCCGCTGCCGCAGCGCACCGGCCCGGCAGGCGCACTGCCAGGCGGCGCGGGAGCCGGCGGCGGCCAAGGCGGCCAGGACACCGGCGAGTTCGAGCGTCCCGGCGGCGACTGGGGCGGTTCCGCGCCCTGGGAGCGCGAGAGCCAGACGACGGGCGAGTACGCGGCGCCGCAGTCCGGTTCGGACACGGGCGAGTTCCAGCGTCCCCAATCGCCCTCGGACACGGGCCAGTTCGCGCGTCCCCGGTCGGGTTCGGACACGGGTGAGTTCCAGCGCCCGCAGTCGCCCGCCGACACCGGTGAGTTCCGGCGGCCGCAATCGCCTTCGGACACCGGCGAGTTCCAGCGTCCGGAGCCCGGGGGGCCCAGCGACACCTCGCAGTTCATGCGCCCGCAGGACTGGGACCAGCCGCGTCCGAGCTGGGCGTCGGCCTCCGGCCCCGGCGAGGACGGGCCCCGCGGTCACGACGAGTCGGAGTCCAACGACACCGGCGAGTTCGCCCGCCCCGGGTACACCGGCGCGACCAGCGGCGGCCAGGGTGCCGCACCGGGCCGCGAGCAGCAGGCGGAGCAGCCGCAGAGCGAGCAGGAGACCGCGTACGACCCGGACTTCGGAATACCCTCGGGTCCGCCGGCGGCCGCCGACGCACCGACGCCGATCTTCGAGTCGATCGAGTCCAACTGGTTCCGCGCCGCGTCGTCGCCTCCGCCCCCGCCCCCGCAGCGGGAGTCCCCCGAGGCGGCGGAGCGTCCCGCTCCGGCGCACGCGCCCCGGCCGGGTCAGCCGGCCTCGGCCGTGCCGCCGATGCCGCAGCGGCACGCGGCCAACTCCTCGCACGCGGCGCACGCGTCCCACGACACAGGTGCCCACTGGGGAGCCTCGCCCAACGACGAGCGCTGGCGCCGCGCGGAGCAGGTCCGCCAGCCCGCCGCGGGCGGGGTGACCACCTCCGGCCTGCCGCGGCGGGTGCCCAGGGCCAACCTGGTCGCGGGCACCGCCCAGCAGCAGTCCTCCGCACAAGCAGGACCGCAGGTCTCGCGTGCACCCGATGACGTCCGTGGCCGGCTTACCAACCTCCGCCGCGGCATCCAGCAGGGCCGACAAGCCGGTACGACGAACGGCCGCGGCGTGGGCCCCCATTACCAGCAGGAGCGTTAGTTGAGTCCGATGAGCCAGGCGGCGCAGAATCTGAACTGGTTGATCACCAACTTCGTGGACAACACCCCAGGTGTGTCGCACACGGTGGTGGTCTCCGCGGACGGCCTCCTTCTGGCCATGTCCGAGGGATTCCCGCGCGACCGCGCCGACCAGTTGGCGGCGGTCGCGTCCGGGCTGACCTCACTGACCGCGGGAGCCTCCCGGATCTTCGAAGGAGGTCCTGTCAACCAGACAGTGGTGGAGATGGAGCGCGGCTTCCTCTTCATCATGTCCATATCCGACGGTTCGTCGCTCGCAGTCCTCGCCCATCCGGAGGCCGACATCGGTCTCATCGGATACGAGATGGCGCTGCTGGTGGACCGTGCGGGAACCGTCCTCACCCCTGATGTGCGCGCTGAACTTCAGGGGAGCATCCTCAACTGATCTGAAAGCTCCCGCTACATGAGCCACCTCAGACCTTTACTCGACCCCGACCTCATGCCTCGCCCGGAGGAGCCATGACCCCGCCAGCCTCGCCCGGCCCGTACGGTGCCCCATACCAGCACGCACCGTACGGAGGTGAGGGCGACCAGCCGCTGGTGCGCCCTTATGCGATGACGGGTGGCCGAACCAGGCCGCGGTACCAGCTCGCCATCGAAGCGCTGGTGAGCACGAGCGCCGACCCGGTCCAACTGCAAGGTCTGCTCCCGGAGCACCAGCGCATCTGCCACCTGTGCCGTGAGGTCAAGTCGGTCGCGGAGGTCTCCGCCCTGCTCGCGATACCGCTGGGCGTGGCCCGGATCCTGGTCGCCGATCTCGCCGAGGCCGGAATGGTGGCCATCCACCAGCCCGGCGGCGGCTCCGAGCCCGGCGGCGCGCCAGATGTGACGTTGCTCGAAAGGGTGCTCAGTGGACTTCGCAAGCTCTAGCCCGCAGACGGGCCAGATGGTGGGTTACGGAGCAGGAGCACCGGCCCCGAGCCGTGCGACGACCTCCGCGAAGATCGTGGTGGCCGGCGGCTTCGGCGTGGGCAAGACGACCTTCGTGGGCGCCGTCTCCGAGATCAACCCGCTCCGTACGGAAGCGGTCATGACGTCCGCGTCCGCCGGGATCGACGATCTGACCCACACCGGCGGCAAGACCACCACGACGGTGGCCATGGACTTCGGCCGCATCACGCTGGACGACGACCTGATCCTGTATCTGTTCGGCACACCCGGGCAGGATCGTTTCTGGTTCATGTGGGACGACTTGGTGCGCGGTGCGATCGGCGCCGTGGTCCTCGTCGACACCCGGCGTCTGGCTGACTGTTTCCCGGCCGTGGACTACTTCGAGAACTCCGGCCTGCCGTTCATCATCGCGCTGAACGGCTTCGACGGGCATCAGCCCTACACACCCGAAGAGGTCCGCGAGGCCCTTCAGATCGGGCCCGACGCCCCGATCATCACCACGGACGCGCGCCACCGTGCCGAGGCGAAGAGCGGGCTGATCACGCTGGTCGAACACGCGCTGCTCGCCCGCCTCAAGTAGGCCGCGCCGCCGGCCGGTTCGCCCACCGGCCGGCATGACGGCCGCGGCTGACCGGCGGGTGCGGCCTCGTCGGCGAGCGGCCCGTGCGCACCCGAGCGCCGCATGCCGGTGCCCGACTCGCCCCGTACGGACCCGAGTTGGCGCCCGCTCCGGCAGCCGCCGGGAAGCTTCGCCGGGCGATTCAGCGCCGCCCGGCCGCGTCCCGCCGCGCGCTCCTTCAGGTTCATAACGTTTCGACAGTGAATTACGAAGCTGTGAATACGGCTGGCGAGCAGAAGGCTTCACTCTGCTCACAAATCCCGGACTCTTCGCACCTCTCGCCCCTTTATGCCCTATTCGGCAGCCCCGTCGAGCCCTCGTACCGGCCTCGATGAAGTGTTTGGCTGACGCAGTCCTGACGTGCTGAAATGCGCTGAAACTCAGCGGTAGTGAGTTGGCACGTCGCCGGCCCGTGGACGTCGGATACGGACACCGGGGGTCAAGAGGTGAGGAGTCGCGTGAGGCGAAGCAAGACGGGCGCTGCGACAGGGACCCGGGTGGAGTCGAGAGGCAACTTCACCCCGCCGTCGCGGGTTTCGGCGACATCCGACCTGCCCGACGGGCCGGGACGCCCCGGCAGCCGCTTCGCGGTCCGCAACTGGCGGGTGCGTACGAGGCTCTACGCCATCCTCCTCATCCCCGTGGCCGTAGGTCTGGTCTTCGGCGGCTTCCGCGTCAACGACTCGATAGACACCTGGAACGAGGCCGAGGACGCACAGCACACCGCCGAACTCGTCCGCGCCGCCGCCGCGTACGGCAACGCCATCCTCGACGAGCGCGACCGCACCGCCGCACCTCTGCTGGCGGGCCACCGCAACGACCCGGTGGTCGACAAGGCCCGCAAGGTCACCGACCGCGCCAAGAAGGACTTCGACGACGCGGTGGCGGCCATGCCGGACAAGCCGGGCCTCCAGCGACGTCTCGCCGTCTTCCGCAAGGGCGAGCCCAAGTTGGGCCCCCTGCGCGCCGCCGCGTACACCAAGCGGCTGGGCGGAGTGCAGACCGAGGAGGGCTACGTCGAGGTCCAGCACCCGCTGATGGAGTTCTCCAACGAACTCGGCTTCGGCACCGGCAACGTCACCTCCTACGGCCGCACGGTCTATTCGGTCTCGCTCGGCAAGGCCGCCCAGTCGCTGGAGCGCTCCATCGGCATGCACCTGCTGCTGAGCCCCGGCCCCGGCAAGGCGGACACGAAGCGGCAGAACACGGCCCTGACCTCCTACGCGTACCTCGAACGCATCGCCCTGGAGGAGTACGTGGGCGGCGGGCGCCCCACGGACGTGAAGCTGCTGAAGGAGGAGACCGCCAAGGCCGAGGCCAAGGGCAAGGCCCGTGTGGCCAAGGCCAGGGCCCAAGCGACCGCGGCGGGCAAGGAGTTCGTGCCCCCGCCGTCGACGGAGAAGGCGATCCCCGTCATCGTCTCCGGCGCCGGGAAGCGCGCGCTCGCCGCCCAGGGCATCACCCCCGAGAGCTGGTTCGCGACGAGCACCGGCAAGTTCGACGCGTACCGCGCCGTCGAGAAGGAACTCGCCGACCGCGCCGTCGCGGAGACGGCCCGGATCTCCGACGACGCCGCCCGCGACGCCCTGATCAACGGGGTCATCGTCCTCGTCGCCCTGCTGCTCGCCTTCTTCCTCGCGGGCATGATGGCCCGCTCGATGAGCCGCAGCATGGGCAGTCTGCGCAACGCCGCGTTCGACGTGGCCGAGCAGCGGCTGCCGATGCTCGTCGACCAGCTGTCGCGCACGGATCCGGGCCGAGTCGACACCCGTGTCGCACCCATTCCGCTCGACAGCACCGACGAGATCGGCGAAGTCGCCCGCGCCTTCGACCAGGTGCACCGCGAGGCCGTGCGTCTCGCCGCCGAACAGGCGCTGCTGCGCGGAAACGTCAGCGCCATCTTCACCAACCTCTCCAGCCGCACGCAGGGCCTCATCGAGCGCCAACTCGGCCTCATCTCCGACCTGGAGAACAACGAGGCCGACCCGGAGCAGCTGGAGAGCCTCTTCCGGCTCGACCACCTCGCGACCCGTATGCGGCGCAACGGCGAGAACCTCCTCGTCCTCGCCGGCGAGGAACCGGGCCGCAGCTGGAACGAGCCGGTGCCGCTGGTCGACATCCTCCGCGCCGCCTCGTCCGAGGTGGAGCACTACGAGCGCATCGAACTCTCCGGGGTCCCCGAGACCGAGATCCACGGCGACGTCGTCAACGACCTCGTGCATCTGCTCGCCGAACTCCTGGAGAACGCCACCTCGTTCTCCTCGCCGCAGACCCGGGTCGAGGTCACCGCGACCCGCCTGCCCGACGACCGGGTCGTGATCGAGATCCACGACAAGGGCGTCGGACTGACCGCGGAGGACTTCGCGGACATCAACCACAAGCTGGCCAACCCGCCGACCGTCGACGCGAGCCTCGCCCGACGCATGGGCCTGTACGTCGTGGGCCGCCTCGCCGACCGGCACGGGATCCGCGTCCAACTGCGGCCCTCCGGCGAGCAGATCGGCACGACGTGCCTGGTCATGCTCCCCGAGGGGATCACCCAGGGCGGCGGCGGCGAGGACGAGGGCTACGAGGACTTCACGGTCTCCCGCATCATGCCCGAGGTCCCGCCGGGCCCGGGCATGCCCGAGCCGCCCGGGTACGGCCGCGGACTGCCGCCGTCCCGCAACGCGGGCGAACTCGGCTACGACGGCGGCAGTTACGAGGTGCCCGACGACCTCTCCTCGCTCGGCCCCGTCCATCCGATAGGGCGCGCGCAGCTGCGCGACGAGGCCCGCGAGGCGATGGAGGCCCGGCAGCGCGAGGAGGCGGAGTACGCGCGCGACGACGTGTGGGACGCGCCGGGCGGACAGCACCGGTGGCAGGAACCCCCGCGGGGTCAGGAGCCTCCACGTGGCCAGGTGCCTCCGCAGCGCGAGGAGCCCGGCCGGACCGGGGAGTTCCCGCTGCCCCAGGAGTTCCAGCGGCCTCAGGAGTTCGAGCGGCCTCAGGAGTTCGGGCAGCCTCAGGAGTTCGGGCAGTGGGGAGAGCCGCCGCAGCGCGGCGAGCCCCGTGAGCCGGGACGGGCACCGGAGTTCCCCCCTCGCCAGCAGTTCCCCGACCGCCCGTCGTTCCCGGCCTTCCGCGGCCAGCGGGAGCCCGAGCCGGGGCCGCAGCCGCCGGAACCCCAACTGCCCTCGCAACCCGACCAGTTGTACTCCGGCGGGAGCCACTACGCTTCACCGGGACCAGAAGCGGAATCCGGTACGGGCGTTCACGAAGATGGGCCTGACCGCGTAGGCTTCGACCGTCCGGGCCCGGCCCCGAGCAGTTACCGCACCACGACCGGCGCCGGTCTTCCGCGCCGGGAGACGGCGCAGTCACGGCAGGTGGACGGGCCGGCAGAGCAACACCAGCAGCACCAGCCTCAACCGGAACCCTCCGAGGATTGGCGTAACGCCAACGACGAGCGCTGGAGCCGGGCCGGCCGAGTGCGTGATCCACAGACCAGCGGGGTCACTTCATCCGGCCTTCCCCGGCGGGTGCCCAGGGCCAACCTGGTCGCGGGCACCGCCGAAGCGAACCCCACGGGAGGCCCCATGGTCTCCCGCGCACCCGAGGACGTCCGCGGCAGGCTGAGCAACCTCCACCGCGGCATCCGACGAGGGCGCGGAGCGGGTGACGCCTCCCAGAATGACCGACAGGGCTTCGGCCCCGGCAGCACCTACGATCAGGAGCGTTAGTGTGA
This sequence comes from Streptomyces sp. HNM0575, assembly GCF_012726265.1. Classification (GTDB taxonomy): domain Bacteria; phylum Actinomycetota; class Actinomycetes; order Streptomycetales; family Streptomycetaceae; genus Streptomyces. Next base: position 283,867 of record NZ_JAASAG010000008.1, read on the forward strand.
GCCCGATGAGCCAGGCGGCGCAGAACCTGAACTGGTTGATCACCAACTTCGTGGAGAGCACCCCAGGTGTGTCCCACACTGTGGTGGTCTCCGCGGACGGACTTCTGCTCGCGATGTCCGAGGGCTTCCCGCGCGATCGCGCCGACCAGTTGGCGGCGGTCGCGTCCGGGCTGACCTCACTCACGGCCGGAGCCTCCCGGATCTTCGAGGGCGGCGGAGTGAACCAGACGGTTGTGGAGATGGAGCGTGGATTTCTCTTCATCATGTCCATCTCGGACGGTTCTTCGCTCGCGGTTCTTGCACACCCCGAGGCGGACATCGGCCTCGTCGGGTACGAAATGGCACTTCTCGTCGATCGCGCGGGTACGGTCCTGACCCCGGATCTCCGTGCCGAACTGCAAGGAAGCCTGCTGAACTAGTCCTCAACCGGCAGACAGGCAGTGCGCGTTGCGCCCGAGCGCCATAAAGTGCGGAGGTGCGGAGCCCGCTGAAGGTGGTGCCGGAGCAGGACGGAACAATGTGTGGCCCGCACGTCCGTAAGTCGGAGGAGGAAACATGACAATGCCCCCAGGCGGCCCGTCGTCGTACGGCAGCGGTCATGAGAACGGGCGCCCGAGGCGCTTCAACTTCCCCTCCACGCCCAGCAGCCGGCACGCCGCTCCGCAGCAGCCCGGAGACGAGCCGCAGGGGCACGGACAGCAGCCGCCGCCACCGCCGCGGCGCCGGCAGCCGTCCCGTTATGACGAGGGTCTCTACGACTCCTCGCGTTACGGGGAGTACGAGCGCCGCCAGTTCGAGCAGGCACCGCCGCCCCGCATCCAGCCGGTGCAGCCGCAGCCGCGCAAGAAGCCCGAGCAGGGCGGCCGCAGCGAGCAGCAGCCCCTGGTGCGCCCGTACGCAATGACGGGTGGACGGACCCGTCCCCGCTACCAGCTAGCCATCGAGGCGCTGGTGCACACGTCGGCCGAACCCGCGAGGCTCCAGGGCCAGTTGCCCGAGCACCAGCGGATCTGCCGCCTGTGCTACGAGATCAAATCGGTAGCTGAGATCTCTGCACTTCTCACCATTCCCCTCGGCGTCGCCCGTATCCTCGTCGCCGACCTGGCCGAAGCGGGTCTCGTCGCCATCCACCAGCCTGGCGGCGACGACGCCAACTCCGACGGCCAGCCAGACGTGACACTGCTCGAAAGGGTGCTCAGTGGACTTCGGAAGCTCTAGCGGCGGCGCTGCTGCCCGTTCCACCACTTCCGCGAAGATCGTGGTTGCTGGCGGATTCGGTGTGGGCAAGACGACCTTCGTCGGTGCCGTGTCGGAGATCAATCCGCTGCGCACAGAGGCCGTGATGACGTCGGCGTCGGCAGGTATCGACGACCTGTCGCACACCGCCGACAAGACCACCACCACGGTGGCCATGGACTTCGGCCGCATCACCCTCGACCAGGACCTGATCCTCTACCTCTTCGGTACGCCCGGTCAGGACCGCTTCTGGTTCATGTGGGACGACCTGGTCCGCGGCGCGATCGGCGCGGTCGTACTGGTCGACACGCGCCGCCTCGCGGACTGCTTCCCGGCCGTCGACTACTTCGAGAACTCCGGCCTTCCCTTCGTGATCGCCCTCAACGGCTTCGACGGGCACCAGCCCTACACGCCGGAGGAGGTCCGCGAGGCCCTTCAGATCGGGCCGGACGCCCCGATCATCACCACGGACGCGCGTCACCGCGCGGACGCGAAGAGCGCGCTGATCACGCTGGTCGAGCACGCGCTGATGGCCCGCCTGCGCTAGCGCGCTTCCGCGCGCCGCCCCCGAAGAGCCGGACCCCCAGGGGTCCGGCTCCTCGCATCCCCGGGCTCTCCCGCCCGCGGCGCCGCTCCCGGCCCACCCTTTTTCCGCCGCGACGGCGCCGCACCCCGACGCGCGTGCCCGGCGGTTGTCCACGTACGGGGCCCACCCTTTTTCCGCCGCGACGGTGCCGCACCCCGACGCACGTGCCCGGCGGTTGTCCATGTACCGGGCCTACCCTTTTTCCGCCGCGACGGTGCCGCACCCCGACGCACGTGCCCGGCGGTTGTCCACATACCGGGCCTACCCTTTTTCCGCCGCGACGGTGCCGCACCGCGACGCGCGTGTCCGGCGGTTGCTCACGTACCGGGGTCCGCGCGACGGGCCCCGCCCCGCACAGAGGCCCGACCGCCCCGGCCCGGGCGCCGCTTCCGCCCACCGCTCCACCCGAGGGCACCCGGGGCCCCCGGGGCTGCGCCACGGGCGGGGGACGGTGGGGGCGGAGCCCCCGCCGTACCGCATCGCATACGCTGGAGCGTCGTCACCCCCGTACCGCCACACCGGCCTCATCCGAAGGGCAGCCCGAACCCGTGCGCATCGCAAGATTCTCCCTCGACGGAAACGTCGCCTTCGGCGTCGTGGAAGGGGACGCGGAGACCGAAGGCGGCCCCGTCCTCGACATCATCAAGGGCCATCCCTTCGCGGAGTTCGAGCGTTCGGGCCAGAAGCTCCCGCTGGACAAGGTGCGGCTGCTCCCGCCCGTACTGCCCAACAAGGTGGTCGCGATCGGCCGCAACTACGCCGAGCACGCCCGGGAGTTGGGCAACGAGGTCCCGGACACCCCGGTCGTATTCTTCAAGCCGTCCACCGCCGTGTGCGGCCCGCACGACCCGGTGACCTACCCGTCCTTCTCCTCCGAGGTGCACTACGAGGCCGAACTGGCCGTGGTCATCGGCCGGTTGTGCAAGGACGTGCCCCGCGAGCGCGTCAAGGACGTGATCCTCGGCTACACCTGCGGCAACGACATCACCGCCCGCGACATCCAGCGCGCCGAGTCGCAGTGGGCCCGCGCCAAGGGCTTCGACACCTCCTGCCCCCTCGGCCCGTGGGTCGAGACCGAGCTGGACGCGTCCGACCTCGGCGTGATGTGCACCGTCAACGGCGAGCAGCGCCAGCTGGGACGCACCAGCGAGATGGTCCGCTCCGTCGAGGACCTGGTGGTCCACATCACCGAGGCGATGACGCTGCTGCCCGGCGACGTCATCCTCACCGGAACCCCCGCGGGCGTAGGCCCGCTCGCCGTCGGCGACGAGGTCGCCGTCACCATCGAAGGCATCGGCACTCTCACCAACAAGGTGGTCAAGCGTGACTGACGCGACCGCGACCGCGCCCCCGTCCACGGCCGTCACGAAGGACGTTCGCGTACGGTTCTGTCCCTCCCCGACGGGCAACCCCCACGTCGGCCTCGTCCGCACCGCCCTGTTCAACTGGGCGTTCGCCCGCCACCACGGCGGCACCCTCGTCTTCCGCATCGAGGACACCGACGCGGCGCGCGACACCGAGGAGTCGTACGAGCAGCTGCTGGACGCGATGCGCTGGCTCGGCCTGGACTGGGACGAGGGCCCCACGGCCTTCGACGCCGTCTCGGGCGGCCCTGGGGGTACCGCCCGGGCCGCAGGCCCAGGGGGAGGCCCGCACGGTCCGTACCGGCAGTCCCAGCGCTCCGAGATCTACGCCGACGTCGCGGCCAGGCTCCAGGAGGGCGGCTTCGCCTACCCCTGCTACTGCACCGCCGAGGAGCTGGAGGTGCGCCGCGAGGCCGCCCGCAAGGCCGGCAGGCCGTCCGGTTACGACGGCAAGTGCCGCGACCTGACCGCCGAGCAGATCGCGGCGTACGAGGCCGAGGGACGCACCCACATCGTCCGCTTCCGGATGCCGGACGAGCCGGTCACCTTCACCGATCTGGTGCGCGGAGAGCTGACGTTCGCCCCGGAGAACGTCACCGACTACGGCATCGTCCGCGCCAACGGCGCCCCCCTCTACACGCTCGTCAACCCCGTCGACGACGCGCTGATGGAGATCACGCACGTGCTGCGCGGCGAGGACCTGCTCTCCTCCACCCCGCGCCAGATCGCCCTGTACCGCGCTCTCGCGCAGCTCGGTGTCGGCAACGGCACCACGCCGGTCTTCGGCCATCTCCCGTACGTCATGGGGGAGGGCAACAAGAAGCTCTCCAAGCGCGACCCCCAGGCGTCCCTCAACCTCTACCGCGAGCGCGGCTTCCTGCCGCAGGGCCTGCTCAACTACCTTGCGCTGCTGGGCTGGTCGATCGCCGAGGACCGCGACATCTTCACCCTCGACGAGATGATCGCCGCCTTCGACATCGCGGACGTCAACGCCAACCCGGCCCGCTTCGACCTGAAGAAGTGCGAGGCCATCAACGCCACGCACCTGCGCGAACTCGCCCTGGACGACTTCGTCGAGGCTTGCGCGCCCTGGCTGCACGCCCCGTACGCGCCATGGCGCCCGGAGGCCTTCGATCAGGCGGCTTTCGAGGCCCTGGCCCCGCTGGCGCAGACCCGGCTGACCGTCCTCTCCGACATCACGGCGAACGTCGACTTCCTCTTCCTCGACGAGCCGGTGGAGGACGAGGCGTCCTGGACGAAGGCGATGAAGCCCGGCGCGGAGCAGGTGCTGCGCACGGCCCGCACGAAGCTCGCCGACGCCGACTGGAAGGCCGAGGCCCTCAAGGAGGCAGTGCTGGCGGCCGGCGAGGAGCACGGGCTGAAACTCGGCAAGGCCCAGGCCCCGGTCCGGGTGGCGGTCACGGGCCGCACGGTCGGCCTCCCGCTCTTCGAGTCCCTCGAACTCCTCGGCCGCGAGCGTACGTTGGCGCGCGTGGACGCGGCGCTGGCGAAACTGGACGCGGCCTGAGCCGCACCACGCAGCCCGCAGTGGGGCCGGGGCCGAGGCGGTCCCGTCCCCTCGCCGTGCGGTGCCCGTACGGGCACTGAAGCAGGCCTGAGCGCGTTTTCCGCCGGAGCGCGTGGCCGGGAGCGCGGGGCGGGGCCGCGCTGTGACCGGGCCCCGGGAAGGGACCCCGTACCTCCCGGAACCCGTTTTGGAGCGCCGTCGCCGATCGGGTACTGTTCTTCCTGTCGCCGAACGGGACGGGGCCGAGAAGGCCCGACCGGAGGCGGCCACCCGGACAAGGACCCCGCAGCACATTGCGGCTGGGGGTTGCGTTTCGGTGGGCTATGGTGTAATTGGCAGCACGACTGATTCTGGTTCAGTTAGTCTAGGTTCGAGTCCTGGTAGCCCAGCGCGATCTTGATATCGGCGCATTTCAGAGGCGTCAGAGGCGTAAGTCACAAGATCGAGGCCCCCGTTGTGTAGCGGCCTAGCACGCCGCCCTCTCAAGGCGGTAGCGCCGGTTCGAATCCGGTCGGGGGTACGGGCCGGTGAGGCTGAGGGCCATCACCGGTAGCTGGGGCCCCCGTTGTGTAGCGGCCTAGCACGCCGCCCTCTCAAGGCGGTAGCGCCGGTTCGAATCCGGTCGGGGGTACTCGACGGAAGCCCCCCGCGGGACGCGGGGGGCTTTTCCATTGTCCCTCCGCGTCCATGAGCCGCCCGTCCGCGTCCGCTCAACTCCCCGCGCGGAAGCGCCTGTTGGACTCCTCGGCCTCCGCGAGCCGCCGCAGGCTGAGCAGCACCGGTTCATAGAGCACCGTGCACGCCACGGCGGCCTCGATCTGCTGCTCCGGGTCGTCGTAGCCGGCGATCAACTCCACGTCGGCCTCCGCCGCCTGTCCGGCGGCCCGCGCGTAGGGGAGCAGGTGCTCCATCGCCGAGGGGTAGCCGAGCCTGCGCAGGGCGGCGATCGCGCCGATCAGCATCCGGTACGCGGGGGACGCGGCTCCTGCCTCGTACGAGAAGCTCCAGCCGAGGTCCTTCAGAAGAGCCTGGGCGGTGCGTTCCGCGTCCTGTGCCTCCGGGGAGTCCGGGTCCGGCTGCGTACCGTGCGGCAGCGCCCACACGGCGGTCCCGATGCGGCTGTGCTGGTCCTTGGACGGTTCGTCGATGCTGCCGAGCACCTCGCGCACCGTCGCCACGGGCAGCCTGCCGACCTGTGTCAGCGCGCGGATCAGCCGCAGCCGGCGCAGGTGCGCCTCGCCGTACTCGGCCTGGGTGGCGGAGATGCGGCGTCCCGGCGGCAGCAGCCCCTCGCGCAGGTAGTACTTGACTGTGGCGGTGCTGATTCCGCTGCGTTCGCTCAGTTCCGCAAGACGCATTCCGTGGCCGTTCTCCGCTCCCGTCGTACCGCGAGCGAATCCGCTCGCCGACCGCTTGCGAACCGCTTGCGCTTGGTGTTGGAGAGTAGCACTATCTATTTTGGATAGTGAAAGTATCCCAGCGACAGAAGGAGTCTGTCATGGCGGGCGATGTGCGGGCGGGGCGGACGACGGCCGCGGTGCGCGGCGACGCGGTCGTGTTCCTGATCGGGATGCGCATCAACAAGCTGCGGGCGCTGCGGAGTTGGGTGCCCGTCCTCACGGCGATGCCGCGGATGCTCAAGGAGCTGTCGAAGGATCCCGCCGGCGGCCTGCTGGGCTTCCGCGTGATGGTCGGCGGGCTGCGCGACATCTCGGTCGTCCAGTACTGGGAGTCCCATGAGGCGCTGTTCGCGTACGCCTCGGCCGCCGGCAAGGAGCACCGCCCGGCGTGGGCGGCGTACAACCGCCGCGCGCGCAACGGCGGTTCGGACGTGGGGATCTGGCACGAGACCTATGCGGTCCCGGCGGGCCGTTACGAGACGCTGTACGTGAACATGCCGCCGTACGGTCTCGCGGCTGCGCACGGCAACGAGCCCGCCGACCGGCGCGGTGAACGGGCCGCGGAGCGGATGTCGTACGGAAGCACGGGCGGTTGAAGCGGACCGGCGGTCGAGGCGGTCCTCACGCGGCGGTCGACGTGGTCAACACGGCGGCGGGGCGCGGTGTCACGGGGAGGCCGCGCCGCCCGCTCAGCCCGTCGTCCTGCGCAGCGCCTCGCTCAGCCGCGCCGCGGCGTCCACGATCGCCTGCGCGTGCATGCGGCCGGGGTGCCGGGTGAGCCGCTCGATGGGGCCAGAGACCGACACGGCGGCGACGACCCGGTTCGACGGGCCGCGCACCGGCGCCGAGACCGAGGCCACGCCCGGCTCGCGCTCGCCCACGGACTGTGCCCATCCCCTGCGTCGTACGCCGGAGAGCGCCGTCGCCGTGAAGCGGGCGCCCTGGAGGCCGCGGTGGAGGCGCTCCGGCTCCTCCCAGGCCATCAGGATCTGCGCGGCCGATCCGGCCTTCATCGGCAGCGTCGAACCGACCGGCACGGTGTCCCGCAATCCGGACAGCCGCTCGGCGGCGGCGACGCAGATCCGCATGTCGCCCTGGCGCCGGTAGAGCTGCGCGCTCTCGCCCGTCACGTCGCGCAGGTGAGTCAGCACGGGCCCGGCGGAGGCGAGGAGGCGGTCCTCGCCCGCCGCCGCGGCCAGTTCGCCAAGGCGCGGGCCCAGGATGAAGCGCCCCTGTATGTCCCGCGCGACCATGCGGTGGTGCTCCAGCGCCACCGCGAGCCTGTGTGCCGTCGGACGTGCCAGGCCGGTGGCCCCGACCAGTCCGGCGAGGGTGGCCGGACCGGACTCCAGAGCGCTCAGTACCAGAGCCGCCTTGTCGAGAACGCCGACGCCGCTAGAGTTGTCCATGCGTCGATACTCGCGTCTCAGAGTGTGAAACGCAAGTTCCTTTTCCGGCGCCACCCGCCACCCTGGAGTGGCGGAGCACACCCGCGGTCCGAGCGGACTCTGGGCGGGATGTGCCATTGGATCTCGACATGTGGGCCGGCAGTGCGGCCGGCCGGAGGGAAAGCGATGGGACGGACACTCGCCGAGAAGGTCTGGGACGACCACGTCGTCACGCGCGCTGAGGGAGAGCCGGACCTCCTCTACATCGACCTGCACCTGCTGCACGAGGTGACCAGCCCGCAGGCCTTCGACGGTCTCCGTAAGAACGGCCGGCAGGTGCGCCGGACCGATCTCACCATCGCGACCGAGGACCACAACACCCCCACCATCGACATCGACAAGCCCGTCGCCGACCCCGTCTCGCGCACCCAGCTGGAGACGCTGCGCAAGAACTGCGCGGACTTCGGCGTACGGCTGCACCCGCTGGGCGACGTCGAGCAGGGCGTCGTGCACGTGGTGGGGCCGCAGCTGGGACTGACCCAGCCCGGCATGACGGTCGTCTGCGGCGACTCGCACACCTCGACGCACGGCGCGTTCGGCGCGCTCGCCTTCGGCATCGGCACCAGCCAGGTCGAGCACGTACTGGCCACGCAGACCCTGCCGATGGCCCCGTTCCGGACCATGGCGGTGACGGTCAACGGCGAACTGCCCGACGACGTCACGGCGAAGGACCTGATCCTCGCGGTCATCGCGAGGATCGGCACCGGCGGCGGCCAGGGCTACGTCATCGAATACCGCGGCGAGGCCGTCGAGAAGCTGTCGATGGAAGCGCGGATGACCATCTGCAACATGTCCATCGAGGCGGGCGCCCGCGCCGGGATGATCGCCCCGGACGCCACGACGTTCGACTACGTACAGGGCCGCGAGCACGCACCGCAGGGCACCGACTGGGACGCCGCTGTCGAGTACTGGAGGACGCTGCGCACCGACGACGACGCCGTCTTCGACCACGAGGTCGTCATCGAGGGCGGGGAGTTGGCGCCGTTCGTCACCTGGGGCACCAACCCCGGCCAGGGCGCGCCGCTGTCGGCGTCCGTCCCGGACCCGGCCTCCTTCGAGGACGACGCCTCTAGGGTGGCGGCCGAGAAGGCGCTGGAGTACATGGGGCTCACGGCCGGGCAGCCGCTGCGAGAGGTCGGCGTCGACACGGTCTTCGTCGGCTCGTGTACCAACGGCCGTATCGAGGACCTGCGTTCGGCCGCCGCCGTGCTGCGCGGACGTCAGGTCGCCGACGGCACCAGGATGCTGGTCGTGCCCGGTTCCGTACGCGTCGCGCTCCAGGCCGTCGAGGAGGGCCTGGACAAGGTCTTCACCGAGGCCGGCGCCGAATGGCGGCACGCGGGCTGCTCGATGTGCCTGGGCATGAACCCCGACCAGCTCAAGCCGGGCGAGCGCGCCGCGTCCACCTCCAACCGCAACTTCGAGGGCAGGCAGGGCAAGGGCGGCCGTACGCACCTGGTCTCGCCGCAGGTCGCCGCCGCCACCGCGGTGCTGGGACGCCTCGCATCGCCCGCCGACCTGACCGACGTACGCGTGCCCGCCGGCGTCTGAGGAGGAAGCATCACCATGGAAGCCTTCACGACACACACCGGCCGGGTCGTACCGCTGCGCCGCAGCAACGTCGACACCGACCAGATCATCCCCGCGCACTGGCTGAAGAAGGTCACCCGCGACGGCTTCGAGGACGGGCTCTTCGAGGCGTGGCGCAAGCAGGACGACTTCGTGCTCAACCAGGCGGCGTTCAAGGGCGGCACGGTGCTCGTCGCCGGCGAGGACTTCGGCACCGGCTCCTCTCGCGAGCACGCCGTATGGGCCCTCCAGAACTACGGCTTCAAGGCCGTGATCTCGCCCCGCTTCGCGGACATCTTCCGCGGCAACTCCCTGAAGAACGGCCTGCTGACGGTCGTGCTGCCGTATCCCACGGTGGAGCGGCTGTGGGAACTGGCCGAGGCCGACCCGAGCACGGAGATCACCGTGGACCTCGTACAGCGCAAGGTCCTCGCGCCGGGCGTCGAGGCCGCCTTCGAGCTGGACGAGAACGCCCGCTGGCGGCTGCTGGAAGGGCTCGACGACATCAGCCTCACGCTGAAGAACGACGACGTCATCACGGGTTACGAATCGAAGCGCCCCGCCTTCAAACCCCTTACGCAGCAGGCCTGACGCACGTCCGGGCGCACCCCGCCCGGCACCCGTACGGCACGCACGCACAGCCCGCATCGCGCGGCATCACAACCGCATCGGCACTCGCGCCCCGCGCCCTCACGCGTGGGGCGCGAGTGCGCGTTGGGAAGCCGGTATGCGACAACTCACCGCAGATGGCACAATCGGTGCATGGAACGCGACGGTCAACTCGATCTCTACGACCGGCTCGCCGCCCGCTTGAAGGAGGCGCACACACGAGTGCGCACACTGCAAGTCCCCGAGGGCGTACGGGTGGCGCTCCAGCGCAAACTGCTGGTCATCACCGCGGCCTCGAAGCACGATCTCGCCGACGCGGAGCGGCGCGTGGACCGTCTGATGACGGATATCGACGAGGGGCGCTTCCCCGAGGAACAGGCAGGCAAGCGCGCTGACGGAACTCGATGAAGGGCGAGTTCGTTGCGGCACAAGGGTGATTCGCCCGTTTCATGTTTGATTCGCGGTATATATCTGCCTAGCGTGCGAAAAAGCTTGAACACATTCGTTCCTGCAATAGTTCCGAAGGGGAAGACGTGAACAAGGCGCAGCTCGTCGAAGCAATCCAGGACAAGCTCGGTGGACGTCAGCAGGCCGCCGACGCGGTCGATGTCGTACTGGACGCGATCGTCCGCTCCGTTGTGCAAGGGGAGCGGGTCTCGGTCACCGGGTTCGGCTCCTTCGAGAAGGTGGACCGGCCCGCCAGATACGCCCGTAACCCGCAGACCGGCGAGCGGGTGCGCGTGCGGAAGACCTCGGTGCCGCGCTTCCGTGCGGGCGCCGGCTTCAAGGAACTGGTCAGCGGGGCGAAGAAGCTTCCGAAGAACGATGTCGCGGTGAAGAAGGCCCCGAAGGGCAGCCTGATGGGCGGCACTTCCGCGAAGAAGACGGCCAAGCGGGCCGGCGCGAAGAAGACCGCCGCCAAGCGCGCCGTCGCCAAGAAGACCACCGCGAAGAAGACCGCGGCGAAGCGCACGCCGGCGAAGAAGACGACGGCGAAGAAGACCACCGCCAAGCGCGGCGCCGCGAAGAAGACGACGGCCAAGAAGGCTGCGGCGAAGAAGACGACGGCGAAGAAGTCGACCGCGAAGAAGGGCACCGCCAAGAAGGCTCCCGCGAGGAAGGCGCCCGGCCGCCGGACCGCCGCCCGCAAGACCACCGCAAAGAGGGCCACGGCACGCAAGCGCTGAGTCCCGCACCGTACGGACGTATCGGGGTGCCGGCTCGGAGCCGCACCGGGATACGGACCGGATCCACAACATGCACGACGTCCCGCAGCGCCGGGCCGGACTCCCGCCGGGAGTCCGGCCCGGCGGGCGTTTATAGGCCGTTGTCGCCGGACCGCTTCCGGCCCTCGCGGGTCCGGCAGCCGGCCGGCCGGGCCGGATCGGTCAAAGGGTCTGGAGCGTCACGAAGGTGACCCTGCGCCCGTCGCCGCTTCCCTCGACCTCGATGCGCACGCGCTGTCCCGGCCGCAGCAGCCGCAGGCCGCCCGCGTCGAAGGCCGCCGCGTCGAAGGGCAGCGGCGTTCCGTCGTCGAGCAGCACGCTGCCCGTGCGCGTCTCGGCGTCGTAGGTGTACGAAGTGGCCTGCATGCAGCGAAGCCTAGAGGGTCACCGGCCGTTGCCGGCGGGCGCGGTCGCGGCGCCCTCACAGGGGATCTCCTGGCACGCGCGCAAGGTGAACCGGCCGATCCCCAGGGCGCGGGCGGCCACCAGGTCCTCGGACGTGTCGACGTCGCGGCGCACGCTGTCGACACCGGGGAGCACGATCTCCTCCGCTCCCGAAGCGCGGTGCCGGGCAGCCGACGCGGGCCCGAAGAGCGGTCCGAGCGCATGGCCGGGCAGCGCCGAGAGCAGCGTGGTGCCCGTACCGGCGGCATCGGCGACGAAGGCGCGGGGGAAGCGCGCTGCGAAGTCCAGTACGCGGGCCAGCTCTTCGGGGCGCAGGGCGGGCAGATCGGCGTTGAGCGCGGCGAGGGCCGCGTCCGGTTGCAGGGCCCGCACCTCGGCGGCACCGTGCGCGAGCGCCGGGTTGAGACCCGCGCCGGGGGCGTCCGGGACGATGTGCGCGCCGAGCCCCGCCAGCTCACGCGCCGCCTGCTGATCGTCCGTGACAACTGCCACACCGCGCACGGAAGTACAGGCCAGCGCGGCCGCCACGGTGTCCTGTGCGAAGGCCGCCGCGAGCCGTCTGCGGGCCGGGTCGCCCGCGGTCGCGGCGAGCCGGCTCTTGGCCCGTGCCAGCGGCTTCAAGGGCACCACGAGGGTCCACGCGACGGGCGTCACTTGTGGGTGCACGCCCTCATTCTCACCCGCCGCCGGAAGGGCCGGGCAGGCGCCCGGCTACGGTTGCGGGGCAGACGCAGACGAACCGTGTGCTCGACACGGTGGGGGGTACGGGGTGAGACTTGCCCCTCGCGCGCCGGGGTGAACGCACGCCGGACGCGCCGGTCAGGCCCACGCCCGCCGTGCCGAGGGTCCCGCGCCCACCCCCGCGGCAGGCCCGTGCCAAGCCGCCCGCCGGGACCCACGTGGCTGTTCGAACAGGCAAGAGGAGATGGTGTCCGGGTGTCCCGCCGCAGAATCGGCTTCTGGTACCGCCTTGCCGCGGTTTTGCTGAAACCGCCGCTCTTGGTGTTCTTCAAGCGGGACTGGCGCGGAATGGAACATATTCCGGAGAATGACGGCTTTATCACCGTCGTCAATCACAACTCCGCCGTGGACCCGCTTTCCTATGCGCACTTTCAGTACAACACCGGCAGGGTCCCGAGGTTTCTCGCGAAGGTCGGCCTCTTCAGGAGCGGGTTCGTGGGAAGGGCGATGCGGGGCACCGGTCAGATCCCCGTCTTCCGCGAGTCCAAGGACGCCATAGGGGCCTTCAGAGCCGCCGTTGAAGCCATCGACAAGGGCGAGTGCGTCGCTTTCTACCCGGAGGGAACTCTCACGCGCGACCCGGCGATGTGGCCGATGAAAGGCAAGACCGGTGCGGCACGTGTGGCACTTGAGACGCGGGCGCCCGTCATTCCTGTCGCGCAGTGGGGCGCGAATCTCGCGGTTCCGCCGTATCCGAAGCGCGGCGAGATCAAGCTCTTTCCGCGCAAGACGCTGATCGTGAAGGCCGGACCGCCCGTAGATCTCTCGGAGTTCTACGGACAGGAGCCGACGGCGGCGGTGCTGCGCGCGGTGACCGACCGCATCATGGACGAGATCACCGCGCTGTTGTCGGAGATCCGCGGAGAGCCCGCGCCCGCCGAACGTTACGACTACCGCGCCGCGGCACAGCGGGACCGCGAGCAGATGCCGTCACAACAGCAGGCAGAATCCGGCGCACAGTCGGAGTCCGTACCCGCGGAGCCGGCACAGCGCACAGAACGAGCACAGCACGACACGGCGCCCCCGGGCGGCGCCGGGGGAGAGAACGCGTGACGAAAGCCGCCGTATTCGGCACCGGTTCCTGGGGCACCGCCTTCGCGATGGTGCTCGCCGACGCGGGCTGCGAGGTGACCCTCTGGGGGAGGAGAGCGGAACTGGCGGAGGCGGTCAACACCCGTCGCGTCAACCCGGACTACCTTCCCGGCGTCGAACTCCCGGCCTCCGTACGGGCGACGACGGACCCCGCCGAGGCGGCGGACGGTGCCGGGTTCACGGTGCTGGCGGTGCCGTCCCAGACGCTGCGCGGCAACCTCGCCGGATGGGCGCCGCTCCTGCACCCGCACACGGTGCTCGTATCGCTGATGAAGGGCGTCGAACTCGGCACGGCGAAGCGGATGAGCGAGGTCGTGGAGGAGGTCGCCGGGGTCGAACGCTCACGTGTGGCCGTGCTGACCGGACCCAATCTGGCCAAGGAGATCGCCGCCCGACGCCCCGCGGCCTCCGTGGTGGCCTGCACGGACGCATCCGTGGCGCAGCGCCTCCAGGCCGCCTGCCACACCCCGTACTTCCGTCCGTACACCAACACCGACGTCGTCGGCTGCGAACTCGGCGGCGCGGTCAAGAACGTGATCGCGCTGGCCGTCGGCATCGCCGACGGAATGGAGCTCGGCGACAACGCCAAGGCCTCACTGATCACCCGCGGTCTCGCCGAAACCACCCGCCTCGGGCTGGCGATGGGCGCCGACGCGCACACCTTCGCGGGCCTGGCCGGCATGGGCGACCTGGTGGCCACGTGTTCCTCGCCGCTCTCCCGCAACCACACCTTCGGCACCAACCTCGGCCGCGGGATGACGCTGGAGGAGACGATCGCGGTCACACGGCAGACCGCGGAAGGTGTCAAGTCGTGCGAGTCCGTACGTGAACTGGCCCGTATGCACGGCGTGGAGATGCCGCTGACCGAGACGGTCGTCGGCATCGTGCACGAGGGCAAGCCGCCGCTGGTGGCGCTCAAGGAACTCATGTCGCGCAGCGCCAAAGCGGAACGGGTCTAGCGTCCGCCCTGGCACCCCTACCTCCCCGCCCGGTCAAGGGAGTTGGGGCCGCGGCCGTTCTCGCACGGCCCGCTCGCGCGCTCCCGCGCCGGTGGCGCAGAGCGCGGCGACGACGCGGCTTCCGCGGACCCTGACGCGTTCGGAGCCAGGCGGTACAGTCGACGCGATATGAGCAGCCAGAGCCCCTCCCGCAAGCCCCGTGTCGCCGTCGTCTTCGGCGGCCGAAGCTCCGAGCACGCGATCTCCGTCGTCACGGCGGGCGCCGTGCTCGGCGCGATCGACCGCGACAAGTACGAGGTGCTGCCCATCGGCATCACCGCCGACGGCCGCTGGGCGCTCACCGCCGACGAACCCGAGCGGATGGCGATCGAGAACCGGAAGCTGCCCAGCGTCGCGGAACTGGCCGACGCCCAGCCCGGCGGCGTGCTGCTGCCGCTCGAACCGGGCAACCGCGAGGTGACGTACCAGGAGCAGGGCTCGGTGCCCAAGGCGCTCGGCGAGGTCGACGTCGTCTTCCCCGTGCTGCACGGCCCGTACGGCGAGGACGGCACCCTCCAGGGGCTGCTGGAGCTGTCCGGGGTGCCCTATGTCGGCGCGGGCGTGCTGGCCTCGGCGGTCGGCATGGACAAGGAGTACATGAAGCGGGTCTTCGCCTCGTTCGGGCTGCCGGTCGGCCCGTATGTGACGATCCGGCCCCGCGAGTGGCGTACGGACCCGGGCGCGGCCCGCAAGCGGATCGTGGACCTGGCGGGCGAGCACGGCTGGCCGCTGTTCGTGAAGCCCGCACGCGGCGGCTCGTCGATGGGCATCACGAAGGTCGACGACATCGGCGGCCTCGACGACGCGGTGGCCGAGGCGCAGCGGCACGATCCGAAGGTGATCGTCGAATCGCTGCTGCACGGGCGCGAGATCGAGTGCGGGGTGCTGGAGTTCGAGGACGGGCCGCGGGCGAGCGTGCCCGCCGAGATCCCGCCCGTGAGCGCGCACGACTTCTACGACTTCGAGGCCAAGTACATCGACTCCGCGTCCGGGATCGTGCCCGCGCCGCTGACCCCGGAGCAGACGGAGCGCGTGCAGGAGCTGGCCGTGCAGGCCTTCGAGGCGGCGTCCTGCGAGGGGCTCGTGCGGGCCGACTTCTTCCTCACGGAGAGCGGCGAGTTCGTCATCAACGAGATCAACACGATGCCGGGCTTCACGCCGATCTCGATGTATCCGCGAATGTGGCAGAAGAGCGGCGTGAGCTACGCGGAGCTGGTGGACCGTCTCATCCAGGCGGCGCTGAACCGCGAGACGGGACTGCGGTAGCCGCACACGGCCGGGCGCCGGGCCGGTGTACGTGTACGGAGCAGGGCGCCGCGGGGATCCGTGAGCGGGCCGCGTGCGCGGGGGAGAAGTCAGTGACGCCGCGGCACCGTGGCACGTATCGGCTTCGCCAGATCCGTAAGGGCGTTGACCTCCGGCGCGTAGTCCTTCGGCACGGACAATTCGACGTTCGCGGCCCGGTCGGTGGTGGTGAAGCGGTAGCCGTCGTCGCGCTGTTCGAGCAGCCAGGAGACCCCGTTGACTTCCGCCGCCTCTGCCGTGGGGTTGTAATGTTCACTACCGGGCGAGAGCTTCTCGGGCCGCGGCACACCACAGCGCATCTCGATGGCCGGATCGCCCCACGCCGCGGTGTACTTCGAGGCGGGGTCGAGCGTGATCCGCTGCTGCCCGTCCAAACGCCCCGGCAGCCGGTCGTGGAGCGACCGGCACGTCCTGGCGGCCTCGCCGGAGGGGCTGGGCGCCGCCGGGCCGCCGTCGTCCGCCGTACAGCCGGCGGCCGCCACCACGGCGGCCGTGACGGCGAAGCCGACGGTGCGGGACGCCCGGCGGAGGGAAGTGCTCATCGGGCGAGCATACGGGGGGACTAGAGATGAACGATCGGACAGGTCAGAGTCCGCGTGATGCCGTCCACCTGCTGGATCTTGGCCACGACCATGCGCCCGAGCTCGTCCACGGTGTCGGACTGCGCGCGCACGATGACGTCGTACGGACCGGTCACGTCCTCCGCCTGGAGAATCCCCGGAAGCTTCGAGATGACATCGGCGACGGTCGATGCCTTGCCGACCTCGGTCTGGATCAGGATGTACGCCTGTACCACGGAACCTCCAGGGCGGCTACGAGGATCATGGGGAGAAAGGGATCGCAACGGTACCGCGTAGCCGCTACCGCGCGGGAGACCCGCAGCACGGCCCGTGACGGCGGATCGGTGCCGCCGGCGGCACCGGGGAGCGCTGCGGGGGCCGGGCAGAGGGAGACAGGCGAAAGGGCGCAGCGATGCATCTGAGCGGCGAGTACCGCGGGGGCCGGACGCGGACGCCCGGCACCGTCGGGGAGCTCGGAGAGTTCGGTCTGATCCGGGAGTTGACGTCCCGGCTGCCCACCACGCCCGCCGTGCGGATCGGGCCCGGCGACGACGCGGCGGTGGTCTCCGCGCCCGACCGCAGGGTCGTCGCCACGACCGACATCCTGCTGGAGGGGCGGCACTTCCGGCGTGACTGGTCGACGGCGTACGACGTGGGCCGCAAGGCCGCCGCGGAGAACCTCGCGGACATCGCGGCGATGGGAGCCGTACCGACGGCGCTGCTGCTCGGGCTGATCGTCCCCGCCGAACTCCCCGCGAACTGGCCGAAGGAGCTCATGGACGGCATCCGCGACGAGGCACAGGTGGCCGCCGCGGCGGTCGTCGGCGGCGACGTCGTACGGGGCGGGACGATCACCGTCTCCATCACCGCGCTCGGCGATCTGCGCAGCAGGGAACCGGTCACGCGCTCCGGCGCCCGCCCCGGTGACACCGTCGCCGTCACCGGCTGGCTGGGCTGGTCCGCGGCGGGTCACGCGGTGCTCTCGCGCGGCTTCCGCTCGCCGCGGGCCTTCGTGGAGGCGCACCGGCGGCCCGAACCTCCGTACCACGCGGGCCCGGCGGCGGCCGATCTGGGCGCTACCTCGATGACGGACGTCAGCGACGGACTGGTGGCGGACCTCGGGCACATCGCCGAGGCCAGCAAGGTCCGCATCGATCTGCGCTCCGCGGATCTCGACGTGCCCGCGCAGATGTCGGACATCGGCAGGGCGGTGGGCGTCGACCCGTTGCAGTGGGTGCTCACCGGCGGCGAGGACCACGCCCTCGTGGCGACGTTCCCGCGCGAGGCGAAGCTTCCGGCGCGCTGGCGCAAGATCGGCGAGGTGCTGGCACCGGCCGCGCAGCCGCAGGTGACCGTGGACGGCGCACCGTGGGAGCGGGCGGGCGGCTGGGACCACTTCGGCAGCGGCGGGGACGGCGACGGGAGCTGAGCGGCGGGGAGTTGAGGGCCGGGAGTTGACGGGGCGGGGCTGAGCGGCCCGGAGTTGACGGGTCCGGCGTGGAAGGGACAGCGCTGACCGGCCCGGTGTGGGAGAGGCGGTCCGGCGGCGCGCACGGGCCCCGAGCGGCGAGGTGGGCCCCGGCCCTCGTACCGGTACGGGCCGTACGGCTACGTTTGTGCACATGGAGACGACAACTGCCCACTCGGCGCCGCCCCGCGTGCTGACGATCGCCGGTTCCGACTCCGGAGGCGGCGCGGGCATCCAGGCGGACCTGAAGACGATGCTGGCGCTCGGCACCCACGGGATGAGCGTCGTGGCAGCCGTGACCGCGCAGAACTCCCTTGGTGTGCAGGGCTACTGGGAGCTTCCGGCCGAGGCCGTGCGCGCACAGTTCCGCAGCGTCGTCGACGACATCGGCATTCAGGCAGCCAAGACCGGAATGCTCGCGTCGGCGGAGCTGGTCGAGACCGTGGCGGGGCTGCTCGCCGGAGTGCGCGAGCCCGTGGTCGTCGACCCGGTGGGCGTCTCCAAGCACGGCGACTCACTGCTCGCACAGGAGGCGCTGGACTCCGTACGCACCAAGCTCCTGCCGACCGCGACCGTCGCCACTCCCAACCTCGACGAGGTCGCCCAACTGACCGGCGTACGCGTCACGGACGAGTCCGGTCTGCGGGAGGGTGCCGCGGCGGTGCTGTCGTACGGACCGCGCTGGGCGCTGATCAAGGGCGGGCACCTCTCGGCGGGCGACGAGGCCGTCGACCTGCTGACCGACGGCGACGAGGAGCACTGGCTGAGGGCTCCGCGCTACGACAACCGCCACACGCACGGCACCGGCTGCACTCTCGCGAGCGCCCTCGCGGCGCAGCTCGCGCGCGGCATGCCCGTGCCGGAGGCGGCGAGGGCGGCGAAGGAGTACGTGACGGGTGCGGTCGCGGCCGGGTTCCCGCTGGGGGCGGGCCTGGGGCCCGTGGACCACGGGTGGAGGCTGCGTACCGGCTGAGGCGTACCAGCTGCCCCGAACGCGAGAAGCCGGTCCGTCGTGATGACGGACCGGCTCCGAAAAGCAACCAGCCAGGCGACCGCGCTGCTCGTCAGCGCGAGACCTTGCCGGCCTTGATGCACGAGGTGCAGGCGTTGAGGCGCTTCGGCGTCCCGTTGACCACTGCACGCACGCGCTGGATGTTCGGGTTCCAGCGGCGCGGGGTGCGGCGGTGCGAGTGGGAGATGCTGTTGCCGAAGCCCGGCCCCTTGCCGCAGACGTCGCAGTTGGCAGCCACGGGTAACTCCAAAGACTTCAGATGCATGTACGGAAAATCCCGGCGACGCAGGCACAGTGAGCGACCGGCACTGCCAGGGAGTCATGACGCCTGACACTCACACTCGTCAGGCAACCGGAGCAGCATACAACGGCTGCTCATCAACAGCGAAACCAGCCCATGAGGGCCCCTGCGGTACCCGCTCTCCCCGGCCCGGGCCGGGGACGCCCCGATCCCTCTCCGTGGTCCGTCCGTTCCGTGGTCCGTCCGTACCTCTCCGGATCCGGCCCGCGTCTCCTCGGATCTCCCAGGATCCGCCGGAATCTGCCCGGTCCGCCGGGATACCGGTGTCCCGCACCGGCATGCGGGTTCCGCTCCGCACCTCGACGGTGCTCTCATCTAGCCTTCGGAAACCGCAGCGACGGCCGCACCCACGGCCGCACACGGGACAAAGACCGGAGGAGGTCCTCACGTGCCGCAGCCGTTCGACTCCACGGTGGTACGGGCATGGACGGCGCTCGCCCTGGAGGCCGTCGGGGAAGGGCGCGAGGAGATCGACGCGATCAACGTCTTCCCCGTGGCCGACGGTGACACCGGCACCAATCTCCACCGGACGCTGGACGCGGCTGCACAGGCCCTCGACGCGGAGGGCGACGGCGACGCCCACTCCGCCCCGGGTTCCACGGACCCCGGTTCCGCGGCGCCCGCGCTCCGCGCACTCGCCCGCGGCGCGCTGCTCGGCGCGTGCGGCAACTCCGGCACGATCCTGGCTCAACTGCTGGGCGGCATGGCGGATGCGTACGCGGCAGCGGGGGCCGGCGGCCGAACCGGCGGACACGGCACGGGAGATGGGACCGGTGAAGGCACCGGAGGGGGCGCCGGTGAAAGCGCCGGTGAAGGTACCGGAGGGGGCGCCGCCGGGGCCGGGGTCGCCGACGGCAGGGCCGAAGTGCCCGGCGGGGGACGGCTGTTGGCCGAGGCGCTGCGCCGGGCCGCCGAGTCCGCGTACGCGGCCGTCGCACACCCCGTGGAGGGCACCATGCTCAGCGTCGCCGGTGCCGCCGCCGACGCCGCCCTGCGCACGGCCGACGACGATCCCGCCGCCGATGCGGCCGCGGTCGCCCGCGCCGCCTACGAACGCTCCCGTGAGGCACTGTCCGAGACCACGGGCCAGCTCGACGTGCTGAGCCGCGCCGGGGTCGTCGACGCGGGAGGCAGCGGGCTGGTCTCCGTGCTGGGTGCGCTGGCGGACGCCGTCGCGGGCGAGCGCGCCACGGGTCCGTACGTACGTCTAGACGCACCCGGAGGCGGCCCGTCCGGCCCGTCCCGCTCGTCCGGAACGGGTACGGGGACCGGCCCGTCCGGCGAGGACGGGGGCGACGGGGGTGACGGAGGCGGCGCGTACGAGGTGATGTACCTCCTCGACGCCGACGACGCCGCCGTGGCGGCTCTGCGTGAACGCCTCGACGGTCTGGGCGACTCCCTCGTCGTAGGCGGCGGAGACGGGCTGTGGAGCGTCCACGTGCACGTCGACGACGCCGGTGCGGCGGTCGAGGCGGGCGTCGGCGTGGGAAGGCCGCACCGCATCCGCATCACCCACCTCACGCGGGGTGCGGCGGGCGAGCCCTGCGGCCCGGATCCCGCAGACGCGGCCACGGCCGGAACGGCCACGGCCGCCGGAACCGGCACCGGCACGGGAACCAGTCCCGGCACGGGCACCAGCCCCGGCACCGGCGCCGACACGGGCACCAGCCCCGGCCCCGACCCCGGCACCGGCGCCCCGCGGGGCCGCGCCGTCGTCGCGGTCGTCGACGGCGACGGACTGGCCGGGCTCTGCGAGGACGCGGGAGCACTCGTCGTACGGGCCAAGGAAGTTCCCGGCGGCGAGGAGGGCGGCGAACCCCTGGCCGCCGCGGTGCGGGCGACCGGCGCGGCCGAGGTCCTGCTGCT
Organism: Streptomyces sp. HNM0575; assembly: GCF_012726265.1. Classification (GTDB taxonomy): domain Bacteria; phylum Actinomycetota; class Actinomycetes; order Streptomycetales; family Streptomycetaceae; genus Streptomyces. The sequence goes on from NZ_JAASAG010000008.1 coordinate 304,581, forward strand.
GCCCAACGACGCCGAACTGCACGCAGCGGCGGCCCGCGCCGCGGAGGCGGCCCGTGCCGCCGTACCGGAGCTGCGCGTGGCGGTCGTGCCGACCCGGGCGGCCGTGCAGGGGATCGCGGCCCTGGCCGTACACGATCCGGAACGCCGCTTCGACGACGACGCCGTCGCCATGACGAACGCCGCCGGAGCGACCCGATACGGCGAAGTGACCGTCGCCGGGCGCGCGTTCTGGACCATGGCCGGAGTCTGCGAACCCGGCGACGTGCTCGGCCTGGTGGAGGGCGACGTGGTGGTGATGGGCGACGACGTCGGCGACACGGCCGCGGACGTGCTGGAGCGGATGCTCGCGGCGGGCGGGGAGATGGTCACGCTCGTCGTCGGCGAACACGCTCCGCACGGGCTGGCGGACCGGCTGGAGGAGCAGGTGCGCGGCGGCCATCTCGCCGTCGACACGGTGGTCTACGAGGGCCGCGGGCACTCCTCTCCGCTGCTGATCGGCGTCGAGTAGGTCGAGCAGGGCGCGTAGCGCGAGGGGGCCGAGCAGGTCGAGCAGGCCGAGTAGCGCGAGAGGGCCGAGCAGGCGGAGCAGGCCGGGCAGGTCGAAGGGCAAGTCGGCAGGGGCCCGGGCATCGCGCCCGTCGCACCGCTTCTGTCAGCGCGATGGTGTGCAATGGGTGCGTGTCAGTGACGCTCGACGAATCCCTGAAGAAGCACCTGGGCGGCAGCACCGCGAAGGTGCTCGCAGAGCACCTCGGCCTGCACACGGTCGGCGATCTCCTCCACCACTATCCGCGGCGGTACGAGGAGCGCGGCCAGTTGACGCGCCTGTCCGATCTGCCGCTGGACGAGCACGTGACCGTCGTCGCGCAGGTCGCCAAGTCCAAGGTGCACAAGTACAACCGCGGCAGGGGCCAGCGGCTGGAGGTCGTTCTCACCGACGGCAGCGGCCAGTTGCAGCTGGTCTTCTTCGGGCGGGGCGTCTTCGCGCCGCAGAAGGACCTCCAGCCGGGCACGCGGGCGATGTTCGCGGGCAAGGTCGGGGTCTTCAACGGGCGTCTACAGCTGGCTCATCCGCAGTACGAGAAGCTCGGGGCGGGAAGCGGCAGCGAGGACGTCGACGCGTTCGCCAACAGACTGATGCCGATCTATCCGGCCGTCGCGCAGATGGCGTCCTGGAAGATCGCCAAGTCGGTCGGGATGCTCCTCGCCTCGATGGAGGCCACGGGCTGGGACGGACTCGTCGATCCGCTGCCCCCGGCCATTCGCGAGGAGCGGCGGCTGATCACGCTGCCCGAGGCCTTCGAGAAGGTGCACAGGCCGCGTTCGAAGGCGGACGTCGAGGCGGCGCGCGACAGGCTGAAGTGGGACGAGGCGTTCATCCTCCAAGTCGCCCTCGCCAGGCGCCGGGTGGCGGAGGCGAGGCTGCCCGCCGTCCCTCGCGTACCCGTGGCGGGAGGCCTGCTGGACTCGTTCGACGCGAAGCTGCCGTTCACCCTCACCGATGGCCAGCAGCACGTCAGCCGGGAGATCTTCGGCGACCTCGCGGCCGGACATCCCATGCACCGCCTCCTCCAGGGCGAGGTGGGCTCAGGCAAGGCCCAGCCGCTGGACGCCCTCGTGCTCACCCCGGGCGGCTTCCGCGAGATGGGGGAGATCGAGGTCGGGGACGAGGTGGTCACGCCGTCCGGGGAGCCGGCGTCCGTCGACGGCGTGTTCCCCCAAGGGGAGCGCGACGTATGGCGGTTGACGCTCTCCGACGGCAGCACAGTGGAGTGCGACGACGAGCATCTGTGGCTGGCGGGCACGGCCGAGGCATGGCGGCGCGGTGAGCGGCCGCGGGTGCTGTCCACCCGCGAGATCAGGAACGACCTGACCACGCCTGGGGGCCGGCCCAAGTGGTATCTGCCGCGGGCCGCGCCGGTGGACCTGGGCGCTCCGGCGGAGGGCCGGGAAGATCCGTACGCGACGGGCCGGAGGCTCGGCTGTCCCGGCGGGCACGGGCCTGTCCCGGAGGAGTGCAAGGAGGAGTCGCTCAAGTACAGACTGGCCCTGCTCCAGGGCCTGTTGGACGCCGGCGCGGACGAGGAGGACGGGCACGCCCCCGGGGAAGGGCACGGGCACGTCCCGGGGGGAGGGCACGGGCACGTCCCGGGCGAGGGGGCCGCCGTCGTCTTCCGCTCCGGCTCGCGGGCCCTCGTGGAGGACGTGGCCTGGCTGGCCCGCTCCCTCGGCGGCCACGCCCGCATCACCCCGGAGCGGCCACCGGCGGGCCCCGGCAGCCGACCGCAGTCGGGCCCCGGCCCCCGATCCGGCCACGGCCTCGGTCGCGGGTCCGGCGCTGCACCCGGCTCCCAACCCGCCCCCGAATCCAGGGTCGAGCTGCTGCTTCCCCCGGAGCACCCTCCGTTCCGCTCGGAGGGCCGCACCGCCCGGCGGGCGGGCACGGTCACGGACCCGGAGTCGCTGCGCCGCTGCGTGCGTGCGGCGGAGCCGGCCGGACGCAGACCGGTGCGGTGCATCAGCGTCCGTCACCCCGAAAGCGCCTACGTCACCGACCACTTCACGGTCACGCACAACACCATGGTGGCCACCCGCGCGATGCTCACCGTCGTCGACGACGGCGGCCAGGCCGCGCTGCTCGCGCCCACCGAGGTCCTCGCCCAGCAGCACCACCGGTCCGTCACGGCGATGATGGGCGACCTCGCCGAGGGCGGCATGCTCGGCGGCGCGGAGCACGCCACCAAGGTCGTGCTGCTCACCGGCTCGATGGGTGCGGCGGCGCGCCGCCAGGCCCTGCTGGACCTGACCACCGGCGAAGCCGGAATCGTCATCGGCACCCACGCGCTGATCGAGGACAAGGTCCGCTTCCACGACCTCGGCCTCGTGGTGGTCGACGAGCAGCACCGCTTCGGCGTCGAGCAGCGTGACGCCTTGCGCAGCAAGGGAGTTCAGCCGCCGCATCTGCTGGTGATGACGGCGACGCCCATTCCCCGCACGGTCGCGATGACGGTCTTCGGCGATCTGGAGACCTCCGTGCTGGACGAGCTTCCGGCGGGCCGTTCGCCGATCGCCAGCCACGTCGTCCCCGCGAGGGACAAGCCGCACTTCCTGGCCCGTACGTGGGAGCGCGTACGGGAGGAGACGGAGGCCGGACACCAGACGTACGTGGTCTGCCCCCGCATCGGCGACGAGGAGGAGTCCGCGGCGCCGGGCGGGCGGCGCGGGGACGACGGCGGTTCCGGCAGCCGGTCCGACGACGGCAGCGGCGGCACCGACGGCAGCCCCGACGACGGAGACGCCGGGGGCGGCGCCGACGGGGACGACGCCGGACGGCCGCCCCTCTCCGTGCTCGACACCGTGGCCCGGCTGCGCGAGGGACCGCTCGCCGGCCTGCGCGTGGAGGCGCTGCACGGGCGGATGCAGCCCGACGCCAAGGACGAGGTGATGAGCCGCTTCGCCCGCGGCGAGGTCGACGTCCTCGTGGCCACGACCGTTATCGAGGTCGGCGTCGACGTGCCCAACGCCACGGTCATGGTCGTCATGGACGCCGACCGTTTCGGGGTCTCCCAGCTGCACCAGCTGCGCGGACGCGTCGGCCGTGGCGCTGCCGCGGGCCTGTGCCTGCTGGTCACGGAGGCCCCGGAGGCGGGCCCGGCGCGTGCGCGGCTGGAGGCGGTCGCGGCCACGCTCGACGGCTTCGAGCTCTCCCGTATCGACCTGGAGCAGCGCCGCGAGGGCGATGTGCTGGGGCAGGCGCAGTCGGGCGCCCGTACGTCGCTGCGCATGCTCGCGGTGATCGAGGACGAGGAGATCATCGAGGCGGCACGGCAGGCGGCGAACTCCGTGGTCGAGGAGGACCCGGAGCTGGAGTCCCTGCCCGAGCTGCGTACGGCACTTGCGGCGCTGCTCGACGAGGAGCGCGAGGACTACCTCGACAAGGGATGACCGCGGACGGACAGGGGAGGGCGCCCGCACCGGCGCCGTGGGATCCTCGGTTGCGAAGCCGGGCCCGCGGGAGCCGGATCCGGGGCGTACGCCCGCCGCACGAGAGCGCCGGCCCCGCCCCCCCCGCCGGCCTCCGGCGACCGACCCCCACACCGGCCCCCCACGAGAGACGCCACGAGAGACGGCCTCCACAAGAGACGACCCCCACGACAGACGAAGGGCACCCCCACCATGACGCGCGTGATCGCAGGTGCCGTCGGCGGCAGGCGGCTGACCGTGCCGCCCGGCCAGGGCACGCGCCCCACCTCCGACCGTGCGCGCGAGGGCATGTTCTCAAGCTGGGAAGCCCAGTTGGGCGCCTCCGGCACCGCCGCCTGGCACGGCAGACGCGTGCTCGACCTGTACGGCGGTTCCGGAGCCGTAGGCCTGGAGGCGCTCTCCCGCGGCGCCGCCCACGTGCTCCTCGTTGAGTCGGACGCCCGCGCCGCCCGCACCATCCGGCAGAACGTACGGGAGCTCGCCCTGCCCGGAGCCGAGGTGCGGCACGCCAAGGCCGAGCAGACCGTGGCCGGACCGCCGCCCGCGGATCCGTACGACCTGGTCTTCCTGGACCCGCCGTACGCCGTCGCCGACGAAAGCGTGCGCGAGATTCTGCTCACACTCCGCTCCGGGCACTGGCTCGCCGCCGAAGCCCTCGTCACCGTTGAGCGCAGCACGCGCGGCGGCCGGTTCGCCTGGCCGGAGGGCTTCGAGGGGCTCAGGTCCCGGCGCTACGGCGAGGGGACGCTCTGGTACGGTCGCGCCGCCGCAAGCGGAGGCGCCCCCACACCATGCTGAACTCCGCGGACACCCCACAGTTCCCCCATCGTCCGGAGAGCGAGGAACCACCAGTGCGTCGCGCAGTCTGTCCGGGATCCTTCGACCCCATCACCAACGGACACCTCGACATCATCGCCCGCGCCTCCAAGCTCTACGACTCGGTCTATGTGGCCGTGATGATCAACAAGTCGAAGCAGGGGCTCTTCTCCGTGGAGGAGCGCATCGACCTCATCCACGAAGTGACCGCCGCCTTCGGCAACGTACGAGTCGAGGCCTTCCACGGCCTGCTCGTCGACTTCTGCAAGGACCGCGACATCCCCGCCATCGTCAAGGGACTGCGAGCGGTCTCGGACTTCGACTACGAGTTGCAGATGGCGCAGATGAACAACGGTCTCTCCGGCGTCGAGACGCTCTTCGTGCCGACCAACCCCACCTACAGCTTCCTCTCCTCCAGCCTCGTCAAGGAGGTCGCCACCTGGGGCGGCGACGTCTCCCACCTGGTGCCGGAGCCTGTGCACCGGGCCTTGACGGAGCGGCTCGCCAAGCCTTGAACAGTTCCGCGCGGGCCGAGTAGGGGCATCCGCTGTCGAGCCGAGCGCCACTGGCCGTACAGTCGCTCCCGTGGACGTTCAGCAGAAACTCGACGAGATCGTGACGGCCGTGGACAGCGCTCGCGCGATGCCCATGTCGGCCTCCTGCGTGGTGAACCGGGCCGAACTGCTCGCCATGCTCGAAGAAGTGCGCCAGGCCCTGCCCGGTTCGCTCGCACAGGCCGAGCAACTGCTCGGCGGCCGCGACCAGATGGTGGCCGAGGCACAGGCCGAAGCACAGCGGATCATCGAATCCGGACACGCGGAGCGCGGCTCGCTGGTCTCGGGCACGGAGGTGGCCCGCCAGGCGCAGGCCGAGGCCGAACAGGTCCTGGCCCAGGCCCGCCAGGAGGCGGCGGAGGTCCGCGCCGAGGCGGACGACTACGTCGACAGCAAACTCGCCAACTTCGAGGTCGTGCTCAGCAAGACGATCGGCTCCGTCGAGCGTGGACGCGAGAAGCTGCTCGGCAGCGGCCCCGGCTCCGAGGAGTGGAACGAGGAGTACGCCGAGGACGCACCGGAACGCTCCACCGACCCACGGGAGTTGAGGGAGCGCGCCGACAACTACGTGGACTCCAGGCTCGGTTCGGTCTCGGCGGTGCTCGCCAAGACGCTGGAGGCCGTCGGCAGGGGCCGCTCCAAGCTGCTGGGCCACCGTCCGTCCGACGAGCTCGGTGCCCACATGGCCGCGCAGGACGCCGCCGACCAGGGCGTGCACACCAGCGACGCCGACTTCATGGCGGACCTCGCGGCGCTGGGCCAGGACCAGCCCGCCGAGGCGCCGGCACCGGCAGCGCCCCCGGTGCCTCCCGCACCCGTCCAGCCCGGGTACGAGCCCGTCGCGGGCGCCGCCGATCCGTACGCCGCACAGGCACAGCAGGACTCGTACGCACAGCAGGACGCGTACTACGGCGGCCAGGACGCCTACGCCTACCAGCAGCAGCAATACGCCTACTACGGACAGCAGCCCGACCCGTACTACGCGCAGCAGGCCGAGATGCAGCAGATCCAGCAGGCCCGGCTCCAGCAGAGCCAGGCCTATGCGGGCCACCCCCAGGCCCAGCAGGGCCACCCGCAGATGCAGGGACAGCCGCAGCAGCCCCAGCACCCCCAGCAGCAGCTCGACGAGACAAGCTTCTTCGACACGAGCATGATCGACCTGGACCAGGTGCGCGAGTACGAGGCCCGTCACGGCGGCGGCCCGGGCGCCCACGGCGGCGGCCAGGGCCACGGCTACGGCCAGGGCGGCTGAGACGGCCGGATCTCGATTGGGCGGGGGCGCGAAGGTCCAGTATCCTGGCTCTTCGGTCACGCGCTCATGGCGATGACTGCTGCCCGGAGTTCACCGCCGGGCGGCACCGCACCGTAGAAAGCAGGAAGTTCTGAACGCCCGCCTCGACCCCCGAGCCCCCCTCGTGTTCGACACACGGGAGCTGGGGCGGCGGCCTGGCGCGATGAAGGAGCTCTCCCGCTCGGTGAAGTCTCCCGATGACCTCGGAGTCGAGGTCATCGGTGTGCCGGATGACGCGACGATCGAGCTGGACCTCCGCCTGGAGTCGGTCATGGAGGGTGTGCTCGTCACGGGCACCGCCCGTGCGCCGCTCAAGGGGGAGTGCGTAAGGTGTCTGGAGCCGCTGGAGCAGGAATGCGAGGCGGACTTCCAGGAGTTGTTCTCCTACCCCGACGCCGACGACCGGAGCCACAGCGGTGCGGAAGCCGGCGACGACGCCGAGGAGGAGGACACCTTCTCCATCGAGGGCGACTACTTCGACCTCGAGCCCGTGCTGCGGGACGCGGTGGTGCTGTCACTGCCGTTGCAGCCGGTGTGCCGGGAAGACTGCCCCGGGCTGTGCGCCAAGTGCGGTGCGCGTCTGGCGGACGACCCGGGACACGATCACGATGACGCCGTCGACATCCGTTGGGCGGCACTGGAGGGACTCGCCGATTCCATGAAGGACGGCGAGAAGGACGCGCCCCGCGAAGCCGGGGATGACTCACAGGAGAAGTAGCCGTGGCTGTTCCGAAGCGGAAGATGTCGCGCAGCAACACGCGCCACCGCCGGTCGCAGTGGAAGGCTGCGGTCCCCACCCTGGTGAAGTGCGAGCGCTGCCAGGAGCCCAAGCAGCAGCACATCGCGTGCCCGAACTGCGGCACCTACAACAAGCGACAGGTCCTCGAGGTCTGATCGGCTGGTGACAGGCTCCATGTCAGACGCTCCGGCCCATGGAGGCGCTGACCGCCGCGGCGGAAGCCACAGGGCGCCGCCGGCGGCGGATGCCGTGGATGAGGCCTCGTCCCACGCGACTCTGGAAGGGCGGCTCGGGTACGAACTCGAGCCCGCCCTTCTGGTGCGTGCGCTGACCCACCGCTCGTACGCGTACGAGAACGGCGGTCTGCCCACCAACGAGCGCCTCGAATTCCTCGGCGACTCCGTACTCGGCCTCGTCGTCACCGACACTCTCTACCGCCTGCACCCCGACCTCCCGGAGGGCCAGCTCGCGAAGCTGCGCGCAGCGGTGGTCAACTCGCGGGCCCTGGCGAAGGTCGCGCGCGGCCTGGACCTGGGGGCCTTCATCCGGCTCGGTCGGGGCGAGGAGGGCACCGGCGGCAGGGACAAGGCCTCGATCCTGGCCGACACCCTGGAAGCCGTGATCGGTGCCGTCTATCTCGATCAGAGCCTGGAGGCGGCCGGCGAACTCATCCACCGGCTCTTCGACCCGCTGATCGAGCAGTCCTCGAACCTGGGCGCGGGCCTGGACTGGAAGACCAGCCTCCAGGAGCTCACCGCCGCCGAGGGCCTTGGCGTCCCGGAGTATCTGGTGACGGAGACCGGCCCCGACCACGAGAAGATCTTCACGGCTGCCGCCCGCGTCGGTGGTGTCGCGTACGGCACCGGCACCGGCCGCAGCAAGAAGGAAGCGGAACAGCAGGCGGCGGAGACGGCCTGGCGGGCGATCCGGGAGGCCGCGGACGGCGACGCCTCGTCGTCCTCGTCCGGTACGTCCGGGCAGGACGCCCCGGGCACCACGGTCGGTACGAACGACGCCACCACCGACGCCACGGCCTCGTCGCAGGGCCGCTGACGCTCCGGCCGGTGCCGGCCGGGCCGCACCACGGCCCGGCGCCCGGCCGCCCCGGCGTCCTGGCCCGCCCCGGCGGGCCCGCCCAACTGAGGAGAAGCCGTGCCCGAGCTGCCCGAGGTCGAAGTGGTCCGCCGCGGGCTGGAGCGCTGGGCGAGCGGCCGTACGATCACCGGCGTCGAGGTGCTGCACCCCCGCGCGGTACGGCGCCACACCCCGGGCCCGGAGGACTTCGCCGCCAGGCTCCGCGGCCACCGCTTCGGGCCGGCCCGGCGCCGCGGCAAATATCTGTGGCTGCCGCTCGACCCCGGTTTCTGCGTGCTGGCCCACCTCGGCATGAGCGGTCAGCTCCTCATCCAGCCCTCCGACGCCCCCGACGAGCGGCATCTGCGGATCCGCGTCACCTTCGAGGACCCCGCTGCGGGTGAGCTGCGCTTCGTGGACCAGCGGACCTTCGGCGGGCTGTCCGTGCATCCCGAATCCGTCGTCCCCGACTCCGGTGCGCTCCCCGACGTGATCGCGCACATCGCCCGCGACCCCCTGGACCCGCTCTTCGACGAGCGGATCTTCCACTCGGCGCTGCGCCGGCGCCGTACGACGATCAAGCGGGCACTGCTCGACCAGTCCCTGATCAGCGGTGTGGGCAACATCTACGCCGACGAGGCCCTCTGGCGAGCCCGGCTGCACTACGAGCGCCCGACCGCATCGCTGACCCGCCCCCGTACGACCGAGCTGCTGGGCCACGTCCGCGACGTGATGAACGCGGCGCTCGCCGCCGGAGGCACCAGCTTCGACAGCCTCTACGTCAACGTGAACGGAGAGTCGGGCTACTTCGAGCGGTCACTCGACGCCTACGGGCGCGAGGACGAGCCCTGCCGGCGCTGCGGCACCGCGATGCGCCGCCGCCCGTGGATGAACCGCTCCAGCTACTACTGCCCCACATGCCAGCGCCCGCCGCGCCCGCGGCCCACGGTGTCCGTGGCGCCGGGGCGGGCGGGCAGCCCGGCCGTCTCTCAGTAACCGAAGTCCTGAGTCCACCAGGGGCCGTCGTCGTCCACGTACTCGCCGACGCCCATCGTCTTGTACTCGCAGTTGAGGATGTTGGCCCGGTGCGAGGGGCTGCTCATCCAGTCGTCAACAACGTCCTCGGGTGTCTCCTGACCGCGGGCGATGTTCTCGCCGCCCAGGTCGAGGATTCCCAGGCCCTCGGCACGGTCCCAGGGGCTGGAGCCGTCGGGGGCGAGGTGGCTGAAGAAGTCCTCGATCCCCATGTCGCGGCTGAAGTCCCCGGCCAGGTCCGCGAGTTGCTTGCTGGCCTTGACGGGCTTGCAGCCGACGTCCTCTCGCTCGTCGTTGACGAGCGAGAGCACCCGGGCCTCGTCGCGGGTGGTCTGGCTCACCTCGCTGGAGGACTCGCCGGTGTCGCTGCCGCCCTTCCCCTTGCCGGAGCCCGAGCCGGTGCCCTTGCCGGCGCCGGACCCGTTGTCCGAACCGCCGCCGCCCTGGGCGTTCCCGCTCCCGCTGCCCTTGCCGCTCCCGCCGCCCTGTCCCTTGCCGGTGCCGGGCTGCTGCGAGTCGTTGCCGCCGCCCGGCTCGGACGGCTGCGTCGGTGCGGGGCTCTGGTTTCCGGGCGAGGTGTTCGGCGGTACGTTGCCGCCGCCCTGTGACCCGTCGTCACCGGGGACCGGGTTGTCCGAACCGCCTTCGGGCGCAGGCACGTTCGGCTTCGACGACTGGTCGGGAGGACCGCCGGCCTGGACGTCGCTGTACTGAGTACCTGCTGCGCCTCCGGGCTGCGGGAGCACCGTCGAAGCGACGGCCACCGCACCCATCGCCATCGCCGCGGACGCTCCCAGAAGTCCCGCCCGTGCCGAGAACCCGCCCCGCTGAGGAGTAGGGGGGGTCGGCCTGCGGTGCGAGCCGCGCTGCCGAGGCCCCATGTCGTACGTGACGACAGGCTCGGGAGCGTGGGAAACACGTCTGTGACGGCCCATCTCAGAAAGTCCTCACATGTGTTGGCCTTCGAAGCCCCCCGATCGGGTGAGGCTCGTTGCGCGGGACTTTACGGCATGACAGACGGGGCGCACGTGCCGACCGAGGAAATGTCCGGATAGCCTCCGGCAATGACTGCGGGTAATACGAAGCCGAGTGACAATAACGCGTCAGTAACACCGGTGCGCATGACCGCTTGGGTCCGCGGCCGGGTCCAGGGAGTCGGCTTCCGCTGGTTCACCCGCGCCGCCGCTCTGCGCATCGGCGGGCTCCAAGGCTTCGTCGTCAACCTCGGGGACGGGCGGGTCCAGGTCGTCGCCGAAGGGGAGCGGGCGGAGTGCGAACGGCTCCTGGAATGGCTGCGGTCCGACGACACGCCCGGGCAGGTCGACGGCGTGACGGAGATCTGGGACAGGCCGCGCGGAGCCTATGCCGGCTTCGCCATTCGATGATCCAAAGCGGTTGCCAATCGGGGCTGACCATGCAAGGCTTCCGCAACGAGTGGTTGAGAGTGATCTTCACGCCCCCCGCGGGCCGCCGCCTCCGGTGCTTGAGCGCCGTCGAGCCAGGGCCGCCCAGGGCCGCGGGGTGTGATCGTGTTGACCGTCAAACCTTTTGGTGAGAAGCTTGAAGTCCCCCGCAGCCGGACTGCTTGCTCCGGAAAAACAAGTTCAGAAGTGGTACAGCGGGCGCGATTTTTTCCCTCACGACCAGCCACCACTCGGGTTGGTCACTCAGTGTGGAGGACCATCGATCATGGCAAAGGCGCTTCTCGGTTACGTCGGCGGTTCCGACCCCCGAGTTCTCGGCGAGATGCGAAGGCTTCAGCAGCGTGTCCAGGACCTGGAATCCGAGCTTGTACGGATGCAGGCCGAGAACGACGCTCTGTCCGCCGCCGCTCGGCATCAGGACTCGATGCTCGAAGGTATCGACATCGACGTACACCAGGCAGAGCCTGCGCTGACCTGACTCGACCTGCTCCCGGGCCGGGCCTGGCGTACAGGCTGCCGCTCATGAAATCCGCGAGGGACGCTTCGGCGTCCCTTCGTTGTTTCCAGGTCCTCCGGGGTGGCTCTTCCTTCACCACATCGTGTGCCGTGAGTAGTTGGCGCTGCGCTTACCGACTGATGTGCCCATGGCCTGACACGGTGAAACCGAATGGAACGGGCGGGAGTTCGCCGCGCTCGATGCCGGTCCCGGACAGGTTGCGGCGGCAAGTGGACTAGAGTCCGACGGCGTGCACCTGAAGAGCCTGACACTGCGGGGATTCAAGTCCTTCGCCTCCGCCACGACGCTGCGGTTCGAGCCCGGGATCACGTGCGTCGTGGGCCCCAACGGCTCCGGCAAGTCGAATGTCGTGGACGCCCTGTCGTGGGTGATGGGCGAGCAGGGCGCGAAGTCGCTGCGCGGCGGGAAGATGGAGGACGTCATCTTCGCCGGTACGACCGGGCGTCCGCCGCTCGGCCGCGCCGAGGTCTCCCTCACCATCGACAACGCCGACGGCGCCCTGCCCATCGACTACTCCGAAGTCACCATCACGCGGATCATGTTCCGCAACGGCGGCAGCGAGTACCAGATCAACGGAGACACGTGCCGGCTGCTGGACATCCAGGAGCTTCTGTCGGACTCCGGGATCGGCCGGGAGATGCACGTCATCGTCGGCCAGGGGCAGCTCGACGGTGTGCTGCACGCCGACCCCAACGGGCGGCGCGCCTTCATCGAGGAGGCCGCGGGAGTCCTCAAGCACCGCAAGCGCAAGGAGAAGGCGCTGCGGAAGCTGGACGCGATGCAGGCCAACCTCGCCCGTGTCCAGGACCTCACCGACGAGTTGCGGCGCCAGCTGAAGCCGCTCGGGCGTCAGGCCGCCGTGGCCCGCAAGGCACAGGTGATCCAGGCCGATCTGCGGGACGCCAGACTGCGGTTGCTCGCCGACGACCTGGTGGCCCTGAAGGAGGCCCTCAGATCCGAGATCGCCGACGAGGCCGCGCTGAAGGAGCGCAAGGACGACGTCGAATCGAGACTGAAGGACGCACTGCGGCGCGAGGCCGACCTGGAGCACCAGGTGCGGATGCTGACGCCGCGTCTGGAGCGGGCGCAGCAGACGTGGTACGAGCTCTCGCAGCTCGCCGAGCGGGTGCGCGGCACCATCGGCCTCGCGGATCAGCGCGTACAGCATGCGGCGGCCGGGCCGGTCGAGGAGCGCCGCGGTCGCGACCCCGAGGACATGGAGCGCGAGGCCGCACGGATCCGTGAGCAGGAGGCGGAGCTGGAGGCCGCGCTGGAGGCGGCCGAGCGGGCGCTGGACGACACCGTCTCGCACCGGGCTGAGCTGGAGCGGCAGCTGCACGAGGAGGAACGCCGCCTCAAGGACGCCGCCCGCGCCATCGCCGACCGGCGTGAGGGCCTCGCGAGACTGCACGGGCAGGTCAACGCCGCCCGTAGCAGGGCGACTTCGGCACAGTCCGAGATCGACCGGCTGACGACGGCGAGAGATGAGGCGCAGGAGCGCGCCGCCGCCGCGCAGCAGGAGTACGAGAGCCTTCAGGCCGAGGTCGAGGGACTGGACGAGGGCGACAGCCGGCTCGCCGACGAGCACGAGGCCGCCAAGCGGGAGCTCGCCGGCGCCGAGGCCGCGCTCTCCGCGGCCCGGGAAGCCGTCACCACCGTCGAGCGGGAGCGGGCCGCCACCTCCGCACGCCACGACGCGCTCGCTCTGGGCCTGCGCCGCAAGGACGGTACGGGCGCGCTGCTCTCCGCGGGCGACGCGCTGAGCGGGCTGCTCGGCCCGGCCGCCGAACTGCTCAGCGTCACACCGGGGTTCGAGGTCCCGGTCGCCGCGGCACTGGGGGCGGCGGCCGACGCCGTGGCGGTCTCCGGGGCCTCGGCGGCCGCGGACGCGCTGCGGCTGCTGCGCAAGCACGACGCGGGACGGGCGGCGCTGCTGCTGGCCTCGGAGTCCGGCCCGTACGACGGACACGAGGCGTACGGGTCCGGATCCCACGAGTCCGGCCCCGTAGCGCAGGGCGAAGGCGGGCCGACACCGGTGGCGCGGCTCGTGCGCGCTCCCGCGGAGCTGATGCCGGCGGTGCGCGGGCTGCTGCGGGACATGGTGGTCGTCACGACGCTGGAGGACGCCGAGCAGACGGTCGCGGAGCGGCCCGGCACGGTGGCCGTGACCGCCGAGGGCGACGTTCTGGGAGCCCACTTCGCCCAGGGCGGCTCGGCCGGTGCGCCCAGCCTGCTGGAGGCACAGGCGGCCGTCGACGAGGCCGCGGCGGAGCTGGAGGAGCTCGCGACCCGGCACACGGAGCTGAGCGAGCAGCAGGAGAGCGCGAAGGCGCGGCGCCGCGAGTGCGCCGCGCAGGTCGAGGAGTTGGGGGCGCGGCGCAGCGCAGCCGACAAGGAGAAGTCGCAGATCGCCGGCCGTCTCGGCACGCTGGGCGGACAGGCCCGTGGCGCGGCCGGCGAGGCCGAGCGCACGGCTGCCGCGGTGGCGAAGGCCGAGGCCGCGCTCGCGAGGGCGACCGAGGAGGCCGAGGAGCTGGCGGAACGCCTCTCCGTCGCCGAAGAGGATGAGCAGGGCGAGGACACCGAGCCCGACACGTCGCTGCGCGACCGGCTCTCCGCCGACGGTGCCAACGCGCGGCAGACCGAGATGGAGGCCCGCCTCCAGGTGCGTACGCACGAGGAGCGGGTCAAGTCGCTTGCGGGACGGGCGGATTCACTCGACCGTGCGGCGCGTGCCGAGCGTGAGGCCCGGGCGCGCGCGGAGCAGCGCCGCGCCCGTATGCGGCACGAGGCCGAGGTCGCCGGGGCGGTGGCCTCCGGAGCGCGGCAGCTGCTCGCGCACGTGGAGGCCTCGCTGGGCCGGGCCCAGGAGGAGCGCGAGGCGGCGGCGCAGGCCAAGAGCGAGCGCGAGCGCGCGCTGACCGCCGAGCGCAACGAGGGCCGCGAACTCAAGGACGAGCTGGACAAGTTGACCGACTCGATGCACCGCGGCGAGGTGCTGGGCGCCGAGAAGCGGATGAAGGTCGAGCAGCTGGAGACCAAGGCCCTGGAGGAGCTGGGCGTCGAGCCGGCGGGGTTGGTGAGCGACTACGGGCCGGATCAGCTCGTACCGCCGTCCCCGCCCGCGGAGGGCGAGGAGCTTCCGGAGGATCCGGAGCACCCGCGCAACAAGCCGGTGCCGTTCGTACGCGCGGAGCAGGAGAAGCGGCTGAAGACGGCCGAGCGGGCCTATCAGAAGTTGGGGAAGATCAACCCGCTGGCGCTGGAGGAGTTCGCGGCGCTCGAGGAGCGGCACCAGTTCCTCAGCGAGCAGCTGGAGGACCTGAAGAAGACCCGTGCCGACCTGCTCCAGGTCGTGAAGGAGGTCGACGAGCGGGTCGAGCAGGTCTTCACCGAGGCCTACTACGACACCGCGAGGGAGTTCGAGGGCGTCTTCTCCAGGCTCTTCCCCGGCGGTGAGGGCCGGCTCGTACTGACTGACCCCGACGACATGCTCGCCACAGGGGTCGACGTCGAGGCCCGGCCTCCGGGCAAGAAGGTCAAGCGGCTGTCGCTGCTGTCCGGCGGCGAGCGCTCGCTGACGGCCGTGGCGCTGCTGGTGTCGATCTTCAAGGCGCGCCCCAGCCCCTTCTATGTGATGGACGAGGTGGAGGCGGCGCTGGACGACACCAACCTCCAGCGACTGATCGGCCTGATCGAGGAGTTGAAGGACAGCTCCCAGCTGATCGTGATCACGCACCAGAAGCGGACGATGGAGGTCGCGGACGCGCTCTACGGCGTCTCGATGCAGGGTGACGGCGTAACGAAGGTCATCAGCCAGCGGCTGAGTTGAGCCCGGGCCGGCGGGTGCGACTGCCACAACGCCTAGGCGGACACCGTCTCTTCACACCTTGAACAACGACGTGACGGTCGTAACTGCCATCTGATCAGTCTGGACCTATTGACTTCGAAACTTAAAGTCATAGTCTCTGCAACGTCACTTTTACCTTCAAGCCGTGGCGCGTGCAGTCTGCGTGCCCGCACCGAAGGCGGCACAGTCCCGAACCCGGTCCCCACGCCGGGCACGCAGGAGAGACCTTGACGAGCACCTCAGCATCGGCGCCCCCGGCGGAAGGCGGCCACACCGCCCCGCTCGGACGTGTCGTCTTCATCGCAGCAGCGGCCGCCATGGGCGGCTTCCTCTTCGGCTACGACAGCTCCGTGATCAACGGAGCCGTCGAGGCGGTACGCGGCAGGTTCGAGGCCGGCTCCGCCATGCTGGCCCAGGTGATCGCCGCAGCGCTCATCGGCAGCGCGATAGGCGCCGCCCTCGCCGGGCGCATCGCGGACCGCATCGGCCGCATCCGTGTCATGCAGATCGCCGCCGTGATCTTCACGGTGAGCGCCGTCGGATCGGCGCTGCCGTTCGCGCTCTGGGACCTCGCGCTGTGGCGCGTCCTGGGCGGCGTCGCCATCGGCATGGCCTCCGTGATCGGTCCCGCCTACATCGCGGAGGTGTCGCCGCCGGCGTACCGCGGGCGTCTCGCCTCCTTCCAGCAGGCCGCGATCGTCACGGGCATCGCCGTCTCGCAGCTGGTCAACTTCGGGATCCTGACGCTCGCGGACGGCGACCAGCGAGGGAAGCTGGCAGGGCTGGAGGCCTGGCAGTTGATGCTCGGCATCATGGTGATCCCGTCGATCGCCTACTTCCTGCTCTCCTTCGTGATCCCCGAGTCGCCGCGCTATCTGATCTCCGTGGGCAAGCAGACCAAGGCCCGCGAGGTGCTGGCCGGTGTCGAGGGCGAGCACGAGCGCATCGACGAGCGGCTCGCCGAGATCGAGCACGGCATGCGCACCGAGCACAAGTCGACGTTCAAGGACCTGCTCGGCGGGCGCTTCGGCTTCCTGCCCATCGTCTGGGTCGGCATCGGTCTGTCGGTCTTCCAGCAACTCGTCGGCATCAACGTCGTCTTCTACTACTCGTCGACGCTGTGGCAGTCCGTCGGGATCAACCCCGAGAGCTCTTTCTTCTACTCCTTCACGACCTCGATCGTGAACATCGCCGGCACCGTCATCGCGATGCTGCTGGTCGACAAGATCGGCCGCAAGCCGCTCGGGTTCATCGGATCGGTCGGCATGACGATCTCGCTGGGGCTCGTGGCCTGGGCCTTCTCCGCCGTACAGGGATCGGGCGACAACGTCTCGCTGCCGGACACCCAGGGCACCGTCGCACTGATCGGCGCGCACACCTTCACGCTCTTCTTCGCGCTCTCGTGGGGCGTCGTCGTCTGGGTGCTGCTCGGCGAGATCTTCCCGAACAAGCTGCGCGCCGCCGGACTCGGCGTCGCGGCGGCGGCCCAGTGGATCGCCAACTGGGTCATCACCGCCAGCTTCCCGAGCCTGTCGGACTGGAACCTGTCCGGCACGTACGTGATCTACACGTTCTTCGCCCTGCTCTCGATTCCGTTCCTGCTCAAGTGGGTGCCGGAGCCGAAGGGCAAGGCGTTGGAGGAGATGGGCTAACCGACCCCCGCCGCCCGCTCCTCTGAACGGTCGCCGCCCCGGCCCCCGATGCGGGCCGGGGCGGCGGCGTGCGCGGGGACGGGTGTGCCGTCCCGGACTTGACGGTGGCGGATACTGGACGGGCTATGGAAATCGTCATCCTTGTTGCAGTCATCGCCGTCGTCGTGCTGGCCACGATCAGCGGGCTCGTCGTCAGCGGCCGTAGGAAGAAGACCGCCGAGCGCGAGAAGCCCGCCGCCGCCCGTGGCACGACCACCGCGCCCGCCGAACCGCATGTCGGCGAGGAGGCCACCGGCACCGCCGAGGCGCCGCGCAGAACGATCGAAGAGGTCGGCCTGCCGCCCGCCGAGGCGGAGGCCCCCGCCGCCCCCGCGCCCGCAGAGCCCGCGATCGAGGAGCCCGAGCCCACGGCCGGGAGACTCGTACGGCTGCGCTCCCGGCTCTCCCGCTCGCAGAACACCCTGGGCAAGGGGCTCCTCACACTGCTCTCGCGCGAGCATCTCGACGATGCGACCTGGGAGGAGATCGAGGACACCCTGCTGACCGCCGACGTCGGCGTCGCACCCACGCAGGAGCTGGTCGAGCGCCTCCGTGAGCGTGTGCGGATCCTCGGCACCCGTACGCCCGAGGAGCTGCGCGGGCTGCTGCGGGAGGAGCTGCTCACGCTGGTCGGCCCGGATCTGGACCGTACGGTCCAGACCGAGACCGGAGGGCCCGTCGACCGGCCGGGCGTCGCGCTGGTCGTCGGCGTGAACGGCACCGGCAAGACCACCACGACCGGCAAGCTCGCACGCGTGCTCGTGGCCGACGGCAAGTCCGTGGTGCTCGGCGCCGCCGACACCTTCAGGGCCGCCGCGGCCGACCAGTTGGAGACGTGGGGCAAGCGCGTCGGCGCCCGCACCGTGCGGGGGCCGGAGGGCGGCGACCCGGCGTCCGTGGCCTTCGAGGCGGTGAAGGAGGGCACCGAGCAGGGCGCCGAGGTGGTGCTCATCGACACCGCGGGGCGGCTGCACACCAAGACCGGGCTCATGGACGAGCTGGGCAAGGTCAAGCGCGTCGTCGAGAAGCAGGGTCCCGTCGATGAGGTGCTGCTCGTACTCGACGCGACGACCGGCCAGAACGGTCTCGTGCAGGCACGCGTCTTCGCCGAGGTCGTGGACATCACCGGCATCGTGCTCACCAAGCTGGACGGCACGGCCAAGGGCGGCATCGTCGTGGCGGTGCAGCGCGAACTCGGCGTCCCCGTAAAGCTGATCGGGCTCGGGGAGGGCGCGGACGACCTCGCGCCGTTCGAGCCCGGGGCCTTCGTGGACGCGCTGATCGGCGGGGAGTGATCCGCCTCGCCGCGCTCCCGTCCCGGCGAGGGCCTCGCCGTGGTCGCGGCCGGGTCCGTACGGCGCAGCGCCCCGTCCCACGGTGAGGGACGGGGCGCTCTCGCGTCGGCGTGATGTGCGTGCCGCGTGACCGCGGCGCAGGTGCGTACGGCCCCGGTCAGGCCGCCGAGCGGTGGGAGACGTATGCGAGCGTGCCCAGCAGCAGCCGGGCCTGCGGCGGACGGCCCGTGCCCTCCAGGGTCGGCGGGCGCAGCCAGCGCACGGCGCCGAGGCCGCCGCGGTCCGACGGCGGCGCGGTGACGTACTCGCCCTCGCCCAGGCCGCGAAGATCGAGCCGGGCGTCGTCCCAGCCCATCCGGTAGAGCAGTTCGGGCAGTTCGGCGGCGGCGCCGGGTGCGACGAAGAACCATGCGCGGCCGTGCGGTGCGAGCGCGACGGGTCCGAGCGGCAGACCCATCCGTTCCAGCCGTACGAGCGCGTGACGGCCGGCAGCCTCGCCGACCTCGATCACGTCGAAGTGCCGTCCCGTCGGCAGCAGGAGCGCGGCGCCGGGGCACTGCCGCCAGGCCGCGCCCGCCTCGTCGAGCGTCGAGCCGGGCGGCACCTCCAGGGAGGCGTCGAGGGGGTGTGCTCCCGGCGCGGGGCAGACGGCCGCGCCGCACGAGCACTCCGTACGCCCGCCCGCACCACGCGCGGCACGCGCGCCCGGGACCACGGACCATCCCCACAGCCCGGTGTACTCGGCGACCGTCGTGGCCGCGGAGGTGCGGTGACGGCGGCGGCCGCCGGAGCGCAGTTGATGAGAGTCCCGGGTGCCGCCCAGGCCGCTGATGGCGCCGATCGTGAAGCCCATGCTCCCTCCAACTGGTCCTGCCTGCCTGTGGTTACGAGCCTGCTGCGCACAGTGACGGGACACATGCGTGGGTGTCCGCCCGTATCGGCCGAGTCGTGTGTCAAGTGAATCGTGTGCGGCCACAGAGGGGTTCATTCGAAGGGGTGGCGAATGGTGGCGATTCTGCGAACCCCCTCGCCCCGCCCGTGATCGTAGGATTACTTTCGGTACACACGCGGTGGCGGAATCGCCTCGTGGGTATGCCGGAGGCATGGTTCGTGGGGGCGGTGAGGGGCCTGATGGGGGCGTTACCGGTTGGTGAGAGCGACAAGCTCCCCAACAAGCAGCTGAGTTCGTGGTTCATGCGCAGCGGCTGGTCCAAGGGAGAGCTCGCGCGCCAGGTCAACCGCAGGGCCCGTCAGCTGGGCGCACACCACATCAGCACCGACACCTCGCGGGTGCGCCGCTGGCTGGACGGCGAGCAGCCGCGCGAACCCATTCCGCGCATCCTCTCCGAGCTGTTCTCCGAGCGCTTCGGCTGCGTGGTCGCGGTCGAGGACCTCGGGTTGCAGCCCGTACGCAGGTCGCCCGCCGCCTCCGGGGTCGATCTGCCGTGGGCGGGCCCGCAGACCGTCGCGATGATCAACGAGTTCACGCGTAGCGACCTGATGCTGGGCCGGCGCGGATTCCTCGGCGCCTCCCTGTCGGTCTCCGCCGGGCCGTCGCTGATCGAGCCGATGCAGCGCTGGCTGGTGCCGAGCCCCTCGGCGGCGGACGCGGGCGGCTCCGCGGCCGCCGGCTCCGCTGTCGTGACCTCCCCGCACGGCAGCGGAGCCACGGCGTCCGCGACGGGGAGCGGCGGCGCGGTCACGCCGATGCCCGCCCGCCGCGGACCGGGAGCGCGGCAGCGCACGGAGAAGCTGTCGATGCCCGAGGTCGAGCTTCTGGAGCACACCACGGTCATGTTCCGGCAGTGGGACGCCCAGTGCGGCGGCGGGCTGCGCCGCAAGGCGGTCGTGGGGCAGCTGCACGAGGTGACGGACCTGCTTCAGGAGCGGCACGCGGAGCCGGTCGGGCGCCGCCTGTTCCGTGTGACGGCCGAACTCGCCGCGTTGGCAGGGTGGATGAGCTACGACGTCGGCCTCCAGTCCACCGCGCAGAAGTACTTCGTGCTGGCGCTGCACGCCGCGAAGGAGGCCGGGGACCGGGCCCTCGGGTCGTACGTACTGAGCAAGATGGGCCGGCAGATGATCCATCTGGGGCGCCCGGACGACGCGTTGGAGCTGGTGCACCTCGCGCAGTACGGCAGCCGTGAGGGTGCGACGGCCCGTACGCAGGCGATGCTGCACGCGATGGAGGCGCGCGCGTACGCGAACATGGGCCAGCCGGGGAAGTGCCGGCGGGCGGTGCGCATGGCCGAGGACACCTTCGAGGACGCCGGGCCGGGCGACGGCGACCCGGACTGGATCCGCTTCTTCTCCGAGGCCGAACTGAACGCGGAGACCGCCCACTCCTACCGCGATCTCGCCTACTCGCAGGGGCGCAGCCCGACTTACGCGTCGATGGCGCGGCCGTCGATGGAGCGGGCCGTCGAGCTGTTCAGGCGTGAGGCGGAGGAGACGGAGGGCGGCGGCCACCGCCGTTCGTACGCGCTGAACCTCCTCGGCATGGCGAGCGTGCATCTGCTCCAGAAGGAGCCGGAGCACTGCGCGTTCCGCGCGGGGGAGGCGATCGAGCTGGCCAGGAGGCTGCGCTCCGAACGCGTAAACAACCGGCTGCGCAGGACCGCGGCGTGGGCGGCGCGCGACTTCGGGGAGGTGGCGGAGGTGGTGCAGCTCGGCGAGCGGCTCGCGGCCGAGCTGTCCGACGCGGAATCGCCGGCCGCGGCGGCGGGGTGAGCGCGTGCCGCACCGCTGTCGTGCGCGCCGGGAGGGGCCCCGGCCGCACGCCGCCACACGCTATCGCCGCGCGCGTGGCGCCCGCGGCGGGACGGATCTCAAAAGAATTACGAACTCGTGGAACCCACCCGGGAGTTGATCCGTCCAACCCATGACAACCGGCCGTGACCGGTACCCCGGACACCCGACAGGCTCCCCCCGTTGCCAGTCGTACAGGGTGCGGTCGCGGCCGGTTCTCCACGTCAGGGAGCGCCCGGTCCACAGTGGCCCGCGCGGCGCCCCGCCACACGGCGGTTCATCCACCCGTAACACCGCGGCGCCCATCGTCATCACGGTGAAACACCGCACGGCATCAATGGAAACGGGACGCGGCGACTGTGGCCGCATCACCCCCCGGCCACCCCGATCAACCCGCCCGTCCCGTCCGTAAGGCGCGGGCCGGTACTTCGAGGAGACGTCCATTGAACGGCGCCGATACCGCATTCGTACTGCTCAGTGCGTTCCTGGTCATGCTGATGACACCGGGCCTCGCCTTCTTCTACGGCGGCATGGTCCGCGTCAAGAGCGCGCTCAACATGCTGATGATGTCCTTCGTGTCCCTCGGGGTGCTGAGCATCCTGTGGGTGCTCTACGGCTACTCGCTGGCCTTCGGGCCCGACGCGGGCGGCGTCATCGGCAATCTCGACTTCGCCGGGTTCAAGGGCATCTCTGACGGGACGCTGACCGAGAAGGGCGGCATCCCCGTCTTCGCCTTCGCGCTCTTCCAGATGATGTTCGCGATCCTCACGCCCGCGCTGATGAGCGGGGCGCTCGCCGACCGCGTGAAGTTCTCCGCGTGGACCGTGTTCATCGCGCTGTGGGCGACCCTCGTCTACTTCCCCGTCGCGCACTGGGTGTGGGCCGACGGCGGCTGGCTCTTCGACCTCGGGATCATCGACTTCGCCGGAGGCACCGCCGTACACATCAACGCGGGCATCGGGGCGCTGGCCGCCGTGCTGGTCGTCGGAAAGCGCGCCGGCTTCAAGAAGGACCCGATGCGTCCGCACAGCCTGCCGCTAGTGGTGCTCGGCGCCGCCCTGCTGTGGTTCGGATGGTTCGGCTTCAACGCGGGCTCGGAGCTGGCCGCGGACGGCACCTCCGCCCTGATGGCCATGAACACGCAGCTCGCCACCGGTGCGGCCGTACTGGGCTGGCTCGCCTACGAGCGGATCCGGCACGGCGCCTTCACCACCCTCGGTGCCGCGTCGGGCGCCATCGCGGGGCTCGTCGCGATCACACCGTCCGGGGCGAACGTCAACGCCATGGGAGCGCTGGCCATCGGCCTGGTCGCCGGGCTCGTGTGCTCCTGGGCCGTCAGCCTCAAGTTCAAGCTGGGCTTCGACGACTCGCTGGACGTGGTGGGTGTCCACCTCGTCGGCGGCGTCATCGGGACGCTGATGGTCGGGTTCCTGGCCACCGGGGGCGACGCCGGCCTGGCGCAGTTCGGCAAGCAGGCCACCGGAGCCTTCTCCGTGATGGGCTACTCGTTCGTGGTGTCCTGGATCATCGCCAAGCTGATCCACGTCACGATCGGGATGCGGGCGAGCGACGAGGACGAGACGAACGGGCTCGACCGCGCATACCACGCGGAGACGGCGTACGACTTCAGTGCGGTGGGCGGTTCCTCCTCCGGGCCGTTCACCGGGACACTCGCCGGGGCGGCTGCCGCCGGGACCACGGCCACGTCGTCCGACGGAGCGTCGTCCGGCGCCTCGTCCCCCGCACGTCCCGGCACGGCGGAGTCCGGCCCGCTCTCCGAGAAGAAGGTTGACGCATGAAGCTCATCACCGCGGTCATCAAGCCGCACCAGCTGGAGGACGTGAAGGAGGCGCTGCGCGCCTTCGGAGTGCAGGGCCTGACGGTCACCGAGTCCAGCGGCTACGGACGCCAGCGCGGCCACACCGAGGTCTACCGGGGCGCCGAGTACACCGTCGACCTCGTGCCGAAGCTGCGGATCGAGGTGCTGTCCGACGACGAGGAGGCCGAGGAGCTGCTGGAGATCGTGGTCAAGTCCGCACGTACCGGCAAGATCGGCGACGGCAAGGTCTGGATGGTGCCCGTCGAGACCGCCGTACGGGTCCGCACCGGCGAGCGCGGGCCGGACGCCCTCTGAGGGGCGGCGCATGGGCGGCGGAATCAGCGGGCTCGGCGGGCTCCCCGGCACGGCAGGGGAAGCGGGCCCGGACACGTCCGAAGGCGCGGCCGGTGATGCGGTCGGTGACGGGACCCGTGGCGCGGCCGACGCCCGTGCCCGTCACGCGGCCGGTGCCGCGCAGCAGTCGGAGGCGGAGGCGGAGGCGGAGGGCGGCTATGCCGCGGACCGGCTCCGTCTCCTCCGCGGCGAGGACGGCACGGCGGCCGGGGCGCCCCGCCGTGCCGAGCTTGCACGGCTGACCGACCGGTGGCTGACCGGTCTGCTGGGGGACGCGGGTCCCGGCGTCGCCCTCGTCGCGGTCGGCGGCTACGGCAGGGGCGAGCTGTCGCCGCGCAGCGACCTCGACCTGCTGCTCCTGCACGACGGCAGCGCGGGCCCGGGCGGGATCTCCCGCATCGCGGACCGCGTCTGGTACCCCGTCTGGGACCTCGGGATCGCCCTGGACCACTCCGTACGCACGACCTCGGAGGCCCGCGCCACGGCCGAGGAGGACCTGAAGGTCCAGCTCGGCCTGCTCGACGCCCGGCACGTCGCCGGCGACGCGACGCTCACCGAGGGGCTGCGCACCGGGCTGCTCGCACGGTGGCGGGCGCAGGCGCCCAAGCGCCTGCCCGAACTGCGGGAGCTGGCCGACGAACGGGCCCGCAACCACGGTGAGTTGCGATTCCTGCTGGAGCCCGACCTCAAGGAGGCGTACGGCGGGCTGCGGGACGCTACGGCGCTGCGTGCGGTGGCGGCGTCCTGGCTGGCGGACGCGCCGCGCGGCGGGCTGGCGCGGGCGTACGAGTCGCTGCTGGACGTACGAGACGTGCTGCACCTCTCCACGGGCCGAGCCACCGACCGGCTCGTCCTCCAGGACCAGGACCAGGTAGCCGCGGCGGTCGGCCTCGCCGACGCAGACGCCCTGCTGCGGCAGGTCTACGAGGCCGCCCGCACCATCGCTTACGCGTCCGATGTGACGTGGCGCGAAGTGGGACGCGTGCTGAAGTCCCGCGGGGGACGCACCTCGCGGCTGCGGGTGCTGCTGGGCGGCGGTGGCGCGGGCTCCCCGCGGTCCGCGGCCCAGACGGGGACCCGGGCGCGGAACCAGGCGGGCCGGGCGGGCGGCCAGGCGAGCGCCAGGCCGGGGGAGCAGGAGCGCACGCCGCTCGCCGAGGGCGTCGTCGAACACGAGGGGGAGGCGGCGCTCGCGCGCACCGCCAGGCCCGAACGCGACCCCGTGCTGCCGCTGCGTGCGGCGGCGGCCGCGGCACAGGCGCAGCTGCCGCTGGCGCTGCCCGCGGTGCGGCGGCTCTCGTCGGCGCCGGAGCTGCCGGTGCCATGGCCCGCGGAAGCGCGCGAGGAGTTCGTGACCCTGCTGGGTGCGGGCGAGGCGACGGTGCCGGTGTGGGAGGCGCTCGACGCCGAGGGCCTGACCGGGCGCCTGCTGCCCGACTGGGAGCGCGTGCGCTGCCGCCCGCAGCGCAACCCCGTGCACCGGTTCACCGTCGACCGTCATCTCGTGGAGACGGCGGTACGGGCCTCCGCGCTGACGCGCCGCGTACAGCGTCCCGACCTGCTGCTGGTGGCCGCGCTGCTGCACGACATCGGCAAGGGCTGGCCGGGCGACCACTCGATGGTGGGCGAGACGATCGCGTACGACATGGCGCGGCGCATGGGCTTCGACGCGGCGGACGCGGACGTGCTGGCAAGGCTCGTACGGCATCACCTGCTGCTCGTGGAGACGGCCACGCGGCGCGACTTGGACGACCCGGCGACGATCCGTTCGGTCGCCGACGTCGTGGGTGCGCCGGGAACCCTTGAACTCCTGCATGCGCTGACCGAGGCCGACGCGCTCGCCACCGGGCCCGCGGCATGGTCGGCATGGCGCGGCACGCTCGTCGCGGACCTGGTCAAGCGGGTCGGCGGGGTGCTCGCGGGGGAGGCGGTGGAGGAGCACACCGAACCGTTCGTGCCGTCGGCCGAGGCGGAACGGCTCGCGGTCGAGGCGTGGCGCAGCCGGGGGCCCGCGCTCGCGCTCAGCACGCCTGCCGCGCACGCGGCACGGGACGCGGAACACGGCGACGAGCACCACGGGCGCGACGGACTTCCGCAACACGGTGTCGCGGAACACGGCCTCGCGAATGACGGCGAAGAGGACCGGCCGAGCGCCCCCGTCGGGGCCGAGCTGCTGATCGCCGTCCCGACGCGCCCCGCCGCGGACCACCCGGCGCAGGCGGCCGGTGACGAGGGCGCGCTCGGAGCGGCCGGCGCCGCCGGCGCCCCCGGCGGCAGCGGCCCGTATGCGATGGGCGTGCTCCCTGCCGTGGCGGGCGTCCTCGCACTGCACCGGATGACCGTACGCGCGGCGGACCTGCGGCTGATGCGGCTGCCCGCCCAGGTGACCGGGGCGGCGGTGAGCGGGGCGACTGAGAACGGGCCGGCTGAGAACGGGCCGATGGAGAACGGGCCTTCGGTGACCGGGGCGGTGCCCGGCCTGCCCGGTACCGCCGACGAGGAGGCGGCCGTACTGCTGCTGTCGTGGCGGGTGGCCGCCGAGTACGGTTCGCTGCCACCCGCGCTGCGGCTCCGCGCCGACCTCGCACGTGTCCTCGACGGCTCCCTCGACGTCGCGGCCCGTCTCGCCGAGCGCGAGGCCGCCTACCGCAGGCCACGTCGGCGCCGGGCCGGGCGGCACGCACCGCCGCCCCGGGTCACCGTGGCGCCGGCGGGTTCGCAGTCAGCGACCGTGCTGGAGGTACGGGCCCAGGACGCACCGGGCCTGCTGTACCGCATCGGACGGGCCCTGGAGGGGGCTGGCGTGCTCGTACGCAGCGCGCATGTCAGCACGCTCGGGGCCAACGCCGTCGACGCGTTCTATCTCACGGGAGCCGACGGTGCCCCGCTGCCGGCCGGCGAGGCCGCGGGGATCGCCCGCGAACTCGAGCGCGAGCTGGGCCGGGAACCGGACGACGCCGCGTAGGCCGAGGCCCCTCGGCCGCGGCCGGTCACGTCCCGTGCGGACCCGCCCCCCGGACGGTCGGGTCCGCACGGGCTCCGTCCATCCTGTCCCGTCCGCCCTCTTCCGCCCTTTCCGTCCCGTTCCGGAGCCGGTCGTCGCCCGGACCTGACCGCACTCCGTACGGACGGATACCCTTGGAGGCCGACTGCCGACCTGACCCAGTACCCAGACGCGAAGGACCCGCGAACGCCGTGTTCGACACTCTCTCCGATCGCCTCGCAGCGACCTTCAAGAACCTCCGGGGCAAGGGCCGCTTGTCCGAGGCGGACATCGACGCCACGGCCCGCGAGATCCGCATCGCGCTGCTGGAGGCGGACGTCGCCCTTCCCGTGGTGCGTGCCTTCATCAAGCAGGTCAAGGAGCGCGCCGTCGGGAGCGAGGTCTCCCAGGCGCTGAACCCCGCCCAGCAGGTCATCAAGATCGTCAACGAGGAGCTGATCGGCATCCTCGGCGGCGAGACCCGCCGCCTGCGGTACGCGAAGAACCCGCCGACCGTCATCATGCTCGCCGGTCTTCAGGGTTCGGGTAAGACGACGCTGGCGGGCAAGCTGGGCCGCTGGCTCAAGCAGCAGGGCCACACGCCGCTGCTCGTCGCCTGCGACCTCCAGCGTCCGAACGCCGTCAACCAGCTCTCCGTGGTGGCCGAGCGCGCCGAGGTCGCCGTCTTCGCGCCGGCGCCGGGCAACGGCGTCGGCGACCCGGTGAAGGTCGCCGAGGACTCCGTGGTCCACGCGCGCGACAAGCAGCACGACGTCGTGATCGTCGACACTGCGGGCCGCCTCGGCATCGACGAGGAGCTGATGCGGCAGGCCGCGGACATCCGCGACGCCGTCAGCCCCGACGAGATCCTCTTCGTCGTCGACGCGATGATCGGCCAGGACGCCGTCACCACCGCCGAGGCCTTCCGCGATGGCGTCGGCTTCGACGGAGTGGTCCTCTCCAAGCTGGACGGCGACGCACGCGGCGGTGCCGCCCTCTCGGTCGCCCAAGTGACCGGCAAGCAGGTCATGTTCGCCTCCAACGGCGAGAAGCTGGACGACTTCGACGCGTTCCACCCGGACCGCATGGCGTCCCGCATCCTCGGCATGGGCGACGTGCTCACGCTCATCGAGAAGGCCGAGCAGACCTTCGACCAGCAAGAGGCCGAGAAGATGGCCGCGAAGCTGCAGAAGGGGCCCAAGGAGTTCACGCTCGACGACTTCCTGGCGCAGATGGAGCAGGTCCGCAAGATGGGCTCCATCTCCAAGCTGCTCGGCATGATGCCCGGCATGGGCCAGATGAAGGAGCAGATCAACGATCTCGACGAGCGCGAGGTCGACCGTACGGCCGCGATCATCAAGTCCATGACGCCGGCCGAGCGCGCCGAGCCCACCATGATCAACGGTTCGCGCCGTGCCCGTATCGCACGGGGCTCCGGCGTGGAGGTCAGCGCCGTGAAGAACCTGGTCGAGCGGTTCTTCGAGGCCCGCAAGATGATGTCCCGCATGGCGCAGGGCGGCGGCATGCCCGGTATGCCGGGGCTGCCGGGCATGGGCGGCGGCGGCAAGAAGAAGCCGAAGCAGCAGAAGAAGGCCAAGGGCAAGCGCCAGTCGGGCAACCCGATGAAGCGCAAGCAGGAGGAGAAGGCGGCCGCCGAGCGCAAGGCCGCGGGCGCGGGCAGCGCCTTCGGCGGAGCGGGCGCGGCGCAGAGCCCGGAGGAGTTCGAACTTCCTCAGGAGTTCAAGGACATGCTGCCCCCGAAGTGAACCATCGGGCCCGGGGGCGGATGATGTCGTTCATGCGCGTATACATCCGGCCCCCGCAGCCCGGCGACGAGACCGCCTACCGAGAGGCGGTGCTCCGTTCCGCCGACCACCT
The DNA here is from genome assembly GCF_012726265.1 of Streptomyces sp. HNM0575. Classification (GTDB taxonomy): domain Bacteria; phylum Actinomycetota; class Actinomycetes; order Streptomycetales; family Streptomycetaceae; genus Streptomyces. The sequence goes on from NZ_JAASAG010000008.1 coordinate 332,633, forward strand.
CAGCCCCTGGAATCCCGTCGAGCCGGACGGCCTTCCCGACTTGCTGCGGCGTCAGGGCCCCGCGCTGCGCAGCTTCATGATCTTCGACAGCGACGACGACGGGCTCGTCGGCCGCGTCAACGTCGCGAACATCGTCCGTGCCCGCTTCTGCAACGGCTCGCTGGGCTACGACAGTTACGTGCCGTACGCGGGCACCGGCCGGATGACCGAGGGGATGCGCCTGATCGTCGACCGGTGCTTCGAGAGCGCTCCGCAAGGTCTGGGGCTGCACCGCCTGGAGATCAACGTCCAGCCGGAGAACGACCGCTCCACCGCCATGGCGCGGCGGCTGGGCTTCCGGCACGAGGGGTTCTCGCCCCGCCTGCTCTTCCTCAACGACGCCTGGCGGGACCACGAGCGGTTCGCGATCACCGCCGAGGAATGGCCGGAGGCGCGTGCCGCGCTGCGGATGCGCGAGCGGAACAGCCGCCCCAACGGCTCGCGGAACAGGGCGCAGCAAGGATCGCAGTACGGGTCGCGGCAGGGCCCGGAGCAGGGCCGGCCCGAACCGGGTGTGGGGATGGGCGCCGACCGCTGACGGCCCGTCCGGGCGGAAGGCCGCCGACGCGGAACCGGCTGCCGTGACTGCCTTCCGGCGCGGCCGCCGTCCTCTTCCCCCGCCGTCCGACTCCGCACCGACGCGCATCTGACGTTCCGCCAGGACAGAGATGTACGGTACATGCCACCGGGGCGGTGTCATTCGGACACGGCCCCGACAGCATTCCGCCACCCCCTCGTAGACCGGAGAGCCTTATGCGCAACAGATCCGTTCTGGCAGCGGTGAGCCTCGCGGCGGTCGCCCTCGTGGCGTCGGTTCCCGTGCCCGCCGCCGCGGCCTCGGGGACCACCGCCGCCGGCGCGGCACCCGCCTCCGCACGCGGCGACTGCCCGCAGCTGTCGAAGAAGCTCAAGTGGTACGGGCACAACCGCGAGGAGCTTCAGCGGACGATCGACGAGCGCGGCCTCTGCGGCCACCACGCCGGCCCCGGCAAGTCCCGGCCCGTCGCCGCGTTCGACTGGGACAACACCGTCACCAAGAACGACACCACCGACGTCACGCTCGCCTGGGCGTTGCAGCACGACAAGATCCTCCAGCCGCGCAGCTGGCACGACACGAGCAAGTGGCTCACGCCCGCCGCGAACCGTGCGCTGACGAAGGCGTGCGGCCGGTCCGTTCCCGTGGGCCGTCCGCTGCCCACCTCCGGGGACACCGACTGCACCGACGAGATCTTCGAGATCCGTGCCGAGGCGCAGACCATGGACGGGCACCCGGCCTTCGGCGGCGAGTGGAACCACCGCCGCACGGTGCCCGAATACGCCTGGGTGGCGCAGCTGTTCGCCGGGCACACCCCCGCGCAGGTCGGCGAGTACACGGCTGCCGCCCGCAAGAAGGCCCTCGCGGCCCGCGTCGGCAGCGAGATGAAGGTCGGCACCCACACCGTCCCGGCGTACGTGCGCTACTACCAGCAGCAGAAGGACCTCATCAGCACGCTTCAGAAGGCGGGCTTCGACGTCTACATCGTCTCGGCCGGAGTCGAGTACGCGGCCGAGGTGTGGTCGAAGGGCGTGGGCATCGACCGCAAGCACACCATCGCGATCCGCAGCATCCTGCGCGACGGCCGCATCACCACGGCCATGGAGGGCTGCGGGGGCGAGCCCGCGAGCGAGGGCGAGACCATCCCGTACATCGACGGCAAGCGCTGCTGGATCAACCAGGACATCTACGGGATCAAGGGCCCTGCCGCCTGGAAGCAGCAGGACCGCGCTCACCGGATCACGGTGGGCGGCGGTGACGCCGACACCGACGTCACCTTCGTACGCGACGCCACGGGCGCCCACCTCGTGCTCAACCGCAACAAGGACGAGGTGATGTGCCGGGCGTACGACGACGAGGACGGCCGCTGGATCGTCAACCCGATGTTCATCGAGCCGCTGCCGCAGAAGCCGGAGCCCTATCCGTGCGCGACGTCCGCGTACATCGAGGAGAACGGTGCGCTGACGGCCGTACGGCGCTACGACGGCAGTGTCGTGCCCGATCAGCGGGACAGCGTCTTCGGCTGATCCGCGGGTCGGGGTCAGAGCGGGTCAGAGCGCGGGTCAGAGAGGGAGGGGCGAACCGGCGGCGAGTCCGCGCGGCCCGGCTCGGGGGCCGTCCTCGGGCACGCCCCCGGTGACGTCCCCGTTCGAGTTCGCGTCCGCGTCCGGGTTCGCGTCCGCGGGCCCGTCGCCGATGCCGAGGAAGCGTGCCGCTGTCGCACCCACGTCGGCGAGTGACGCCGCGTCCGGGAGGAGCACCGCCCCGGACGCGGCGTTCCGCGTTTCCGTGCGGCGCGTTCCGGTCGCGGCCGGTTCCGTGCGGTCTGTTTCCGCGCGGCCTGTTTCCGCGCGGTCTGGTTCCGTACGGGACGGTTCCGTGCGGGCCGGTTGCGCGCGGCCCGCTTCCCGGCCGCCCGTGGGCGCACCGCGGGCGAGAACCAGCACCGGCACGTACTCACGGGTGTGGAAGGCATGGCCGATCAGCGGGTCGTTGCCGTGGTCCGCGGTGACGATCAGCACATCGCCGGGCCGGTCCAACTCCCGCACCAGCAGGCCCAGTCCGGCGTCCGCCTCCCGGAGCACCTCGCCGAAGCGCGCGGCGTCCTGCTGGTGCCCGGCCAGGTCGGTCTCCTGGACGTTGGCGACGACGAGGGCCGGGCCGTCGTCCCCGCCCGAAGCGGCGCCCTCCCGTCTCCCGGCGGCACGCACCGCGTCCAGCGTGTGCGCCATCACCTCGTCCGTACGTACGGCAGGGCGGCGCACCGCGCTCCCGCACGTGAGGATGTCCGCCGCCTTTCCGACGAGGGTGACCGCGGCGCCCGCGCGTGCCGCGAGCTCCGGCAGCTGACGTGTGTGGTCCAGCGGCGCCCCCAAGTGCCGTACGCGCAGGCCGCCGTTGCGGTAGAAGCCCGATGCGGGTGTGTCGAGACCGGTGGTGCCGCCCTCGCCCTGCCGTACGAAGGAGCGCAGCGGGCCGTCCGCGTGGCCGCCGACGGCGATGACGCGGGCGACGGGCGCGACCGCCCGGACCGTACGGGCCACGGAGAGGATCCGCTCGAAGGGCAGGTCGTCGAGGCGGGCGGAGACGTTCCAGTTGACGCCCGGGTCGGCCTCCAGGTTGTCGTGCACGAGGACGTCGCCGTCGACCAGCAGCACCGGACCGCCGTCCAGGGGCTCCGCCTTGTGACCGGCCTCCTCCAGCGCCCGTACCAACTCTCCCGTGTGCGCGGCGAGGCGGGCGACGGCGACCCGGCTGAAGTCGGCGCCCATCATGGTCTGGTGGCCCGCATAGGTGTCCGCGCCCTCGTAGCCGAGGCGGGCACGGGCGACCGCGACGGGCAGCGCCGTCCCGGTCGCGAGGGCGGGGTGCGGGCACAGCACGCCGAGACCGAGCGCGCCGAGGGCGGGAAGCAGCAGCTCCGGTTCCGCACCACCGTGGGCGGGGCGGCAGTGGTCGAGGAGATGCACGAGCGTGTGGGCGTTCCGGTCGCCGGGGCGCAGGGTGCCGGCGTCGGGCATGGCGCCGATGCCGAGACCGTCGAGTACGACGACCACCGCCCTGCGGACCCTGTCCCCGGACGGATGCGTACGCACAACCCGGGAGGGAGCGGCCCGCGTTGAGCCCGCCCGGGCGGCTCGCCGTCCGCCGCCGCTCACAGGGCCCGCCCCAGCGCGTCGTACAGGCCGGTCAGCTCCGGTGCCCCGGAGGCGAGACCCGAGACGACCGCCACGCTGCTGCGCGTGACGAACATCTGCGTGCGGAAGGCGAGCAGCGCGGTGTCGCCCGCGCGCACCGGCGGCGCACCCGGCGGGGGAGCCTCCAGCAGCCGGTAGTAGTCGATGTTCTCCGCGGGGAGGCCCTGTACGGGCAGCCGCAGGCCCGTGCGGTGCAGCAGCGCGTCCTTGATCTGCGCGCGGGCGTAGAAGCCTCCGCCGAAGAGGGCGGGGCGGCCGTCGGCGAGGGTGTGGGCGACCTCGGTGACGTAGACGTAGCCGGGGCGTTCCGGCTGGTCCGGGTCGAGCGCGTGCAGCGGCGTCGTGCCCGTCAGCGCGTGGCCGGGCTCGCCGTGCGTGGCGCCGAGCCGGGCGAGGAGGGGGAGGGCGGCGGCCGATGTGGCGCCGGGCGCGCTGAGCCGGAGGCCGGTGTGGCCCCGGCTGTCCAGGAGGGCGCGGGCCTCGCGCAGCATCCCGAAGGTGTCCGTGGGCCGCGGCGTGCCCGTAGCCGGATCGCATACGAGGCACGGGAATCCGGTCACGCCCGCGATCCGTATGCCCGGCATCGCCTCGGCCTCGGCGGCGAAACCGGCCACGCCCTCCAGCGGGATCCCGCCCTCCTGGCCGGGGAAGGCCGAGCGGGGTCCGCCCGCCAGCCGCAGCAGCACGTCCTGTACGAAGCCCTGCCTGCGCGCCTCGTCCGACACGGCGCGGGCGTTGGCCGGGTCGAAGACGGTGACCGCCTCGGGGCGCCAGGCGAGCATCTCCGGCAGCGCCCGCCGCGGAATCTGCGCGAGGTGCCCGAGGTTGCCCGCGCGGGCGCCCGCGGCGCGCAGGGTGCGTGCCTCGGGGGCGTCGATCGCGGCGGAGGCGGGGATGTGCCGGGCCACGGCCGCGATCAGCTCCGGGTTGCGGCCCAGCTGCTTGACGACGAACCACAGGGTCAGGCCCGACCGCCGGGCCTGGTCGGCGAGCAGCGCGGCGTTGGCCTCCACGGCGTCCCGGTCGACGACGTAGGTGTCCGGCGGTATCGCACCGTCCCGGTGCAGCGCGGCAGCGGTGTCCGCGAGTCCGGGATTGCGGGCGAGGACGGTGTCGAGGAACAAGGTCGGTCCTTCGGGACTGGGGGAGGGGAACGGCCGCCGGGCGGCCGGGCGAAGGGCTTGGAGCCGGGGGCGACGGCGGACGAAGCGGTGCGGGGCCGCGGATGTGGCAGCCGTGGGGCGCGGGGGCCGGGCGGTCCCGGGCGGCCGTGGCGGTCTCAGTCCGCTCCCGGGCCGTTCGCGGCGTAGAGGTCTTCCAGCGCGCGCCGGAGGATGTCCAGTACGAGACCGGCCCCCGCACGCATCGGGTTGATCCGCACCGTCCAGTCGGCGAGTTCGGGCCGGTCGTCCAGGGCGGAGGAGGACATCCGGTAGAAGAGCGGTGCGATCTCGTAGCGGGAGTCGGCGCCCACCGGATGAGGCGCGGCCCCGTAGCGCGCCGCATGCTCGGGCAGTCCGCGCGCCAGCGGCCGTTCCAGCCGCACCACAAGGCAGCGGTCCTGCACGTTGGCGATGCGTACCTCCGCCACCCCCGGCACCTCGCCCGCCTCCAGCCGCTCCGCGATCTCGGTGCCCGTGCGCGACTGCACGGACCACATCACGGGCACGTGCGTGAGCGCCCGCAGCGCGTCCAGCGCCTGGTGGCCCTGCACCTGGCCGCCGCCCGAGTAGTTGTCCTCGCGCACCCGTCCCACCAGTTCGCGGGAGCCGACGACGGCGCCCACGCCCTCCGGCCCGTGCAGCTTGAACAGCGAGAAGCACGAGGCGTCCGCGCCCATCCCGGCGCCGCTCAACGGCACCCGGAACGCGGTGTAGTTGTCGTCGACGACGGTGCGCACCCCCGCCTCCCTGCACAGCGCCACCACTTCCCCCGGGTCGTAGGAGTCGCCGAGCCGCTGCCGCGAGTGCTGCACGTACGCGAAACGGAACTCCCCGCCCGACAGCGCCGACCGCAGCTCCGCACGGTCGTTGAAGTCCGCCTCCCGGGTCCGTACGCCGAGACCGCGCAGCGTGACCGCGGTGGTGCGGTAGACCGGCGCGCGGTGGATCAGCAGCGGATCCCCGGGGCGCAGCACGGCGCCGAGCGCACCGCGGATCGCGCCCGTGCCCGCGCCCTGCACCAGTGCCGCGTCCTCGGTGCCGAAGAAGTCCGCCAGCACCGCCTCCACGCGGGCGGTGGTACGGGGCCTGCCGAGGCCCGGCACCACACCGGCGTCGGGCTCGAAGAGCTGCGTGCCCTCGAAGTGCCGCGCGGTGGACTCCATCAGCCGGAACTGCGTCCGCACGGCCTCCTCCAGCGGCACCGTCGGCAGCGGGTAAGTCCGCGGCAGTCGTGGCGCGTTCAGTCGTGGCGCGTTCATCTCACGGGCCCTCCGTCCTCCTCGTACCGGCCGTCCGGCGCGCGGGCGCGTCCCGCGCTTCCTCCCCGTCCGCTCCTCCCCGTCCGGCGCGCCCTCCCCGCGGTGCCTCCTCGTCCCTCGCCCCGTCCCTTTCCTCGTCCCTCTCCTTCCCGTCCGCGTCGCCGCCCGTCAGAAAGCGCAGCGGATTGCGCCGCGTCAGCAGGTCGACCAGGTCGTCGTCCGCTCCGGCCGCGCGCAGCCGCGGAAGGAACGAGCGGAACAGATGCCCGTAGCCCGTGCCGCCCTCGCTTCTCAGATAAGCGTGGCGCGAGATGTCGCAGCTGAGCAGCGCACGGTCCGCGTGGCCCGCCTCCAGCAGCGTGAGAAGGAGCCGAAGCCGCGCGTCGTCGCTGCGGTAGTGCTCCTTGCCGACGGTGTCGAAGGCGACATACGCGCCCGCCGCGGCCAGTTCGCGGTGCACCCCGTGGTCGTCGAGCAGGTCCTGGTGCCCGATGCTCACCCGGTGCGGCGGGAGTCCGGCGCCGGTCAGCAGCTCCAGCTGTGCGGCGCCGCCCCGCCCCAGCTGCGCGTGGGTGGCCACGGACAGGCCGGTCGCGCGTGCGGCGAGCGCGGCGGCCGTGAGCGTACGGACCTCCTGCCCGGTCGGTACGTCGCCGTGGCTGCCGGCCTCGCCGATGACGCCCGGCCCGATGCCCGTACCGCAGGACTGGCCGTCCGCCCCGGCGTGGTCGGCGCCGTCCGCCCCGGACTCCGTGCGGCCGTCCGCAGCGCCGGTGCCTCGGTCCGTACCGGTGCCTCGGTCCGTACCGGTGCCTCGGTCCGTGCCGCTACCTACCCCCGTACCGGCCTCGATCTCGCGGATCAGCGACTCGGCCAGCTCCGACGCGTCCGCGGTCGCGGCCTCCGCAGGATGGAAGCGCTCGTAGTACCAGCCCGTGCCCGCCACCACCGCGACCCCGGACTTCCGGGACATGCGGGCGAGGGCGCGTAGGTCACGGCCCATGCCGCGACACGTCAGCTCGACGACCAGCGAGAGGCCGAACTCCTCTCGCAGCACGGCCAGTTCGGCGCTCACCGCCGCGCGATGACGGCCGTCGAGCACCGCTGCCGCATCACCGCCGTGCGACAGGTCCAGCGCCAGGTGCTCGTGTGCCAGTACGGGTCCGCGCACCCGCGCGGCAGGCACCGGCCCCGTGACGGTGCGGAGCGGCGCGGGCAGGGGCGGGTGCACGGGACGCGGAGTTCGCTGCTCGTACATGGTGCTCGGTGCGCCTCCCCTGCCGGTGGCCGAAGACCTGAAGCGGGGCCCGGTCAGCTCTTGACCGGCGTGAACAGGTCCAGCCAGTACAGGAGATTGAGCAGCACACCGCCCACGAGCACGGCGGCCGGCGCCGCGGCCATGCGCACCACGACCCGGCCCGTCGCCTCGTTGAACAGATACAGGCCGCCCACGATGAGGATGCCCAGACCGCCGCCCATCGTGTTGGCCGCCAGCAGCGACCCGAACAGGATGGCCAGCCACAGGCTTTCGCTGATCGCGTTCCGCAGATGCTCCGAGGAGTCGCGTACGGACGGAAGCCGCCCCAGCATCCTGCCGATCCACGACAGCGCCAGCACCTCGACGGCGAAGACCGCCGCGCCGGCGAGCAGCGCCAGCCACGGGCTCGGCAGCAGATAGCCGATGGGATAGACGAAGGTGAAGCCCGCGATCGCGTACGCGCCCGAGGCGAGCGCGGTGGTGGCGATCAGCGGGATGAAGCCGAAGACGCGGTAGAAGTCGACCTGCGCGGCGCCCGAGTAGTCGGACTTGGCTATGAGGAAGCTGGTGGCCTCGCCGCCGCCGAAGACGTGCATCTGCGCCAGCAGGCAGACGCCCGCGCCCAGCACCATGAACAGCGGCAGATGACGGCGGAGCCGGGTGGCGCTCGCGCTGAACAGCGAGCGCATCGGGTCCTCCAGCTCGGCCTCGGAGACGTCCTTGCCGCCGCCCGCGCCCGCGCCCGCGCCCGTGCGCCCGCCCTCGCCCGACTGCCCGTCCCCGCCCGCCTGTTGGGCCTGTTCGGCCTCCTCCGCCCGCTCCGCACGCCGCTGCCGCACGTCCTTCGCCGTCGCGAGGCCGACGAGCATGACCACGCCCACCGCCATCGCCGGCGCACCGGCGAACACGTCCGGCCACAGCTTCATCGTGAGGATCACCAGCGCCAGCTCCACGACACCGGCTATCGCGCCGCGCAGCCTGCCGAACTGCCTGCTGATCGCGAGCACCGGGAAGAGCGTGAAGAGGAAGAGGATCGGAGTCGCCATCTGCTGCATGGCAGTCAGGAAGTCGACGGGCAGCTCGTGTGCCACCTTGTTCGCCCCGCCCAGCCCGAAGACGACCAGCGCGCCCCACGCCCCGCCCAGCAGGGGAGCGAGCCACTTCTTCGGCGAGAGCAGCCCCAGCACGTCGGTCGGCAGGAAGAGCAGCCACGGGTTGAGCACCCCGGTCGACAGCGCCATCGGCGCCCCGAGCCCGAAGATGAACCCCGCGGAGAGCCCGAACGAGACCGCGGTCGTCGCACTGCGCGTGCTGCGGCCCTGGATGAAGTCGAGCATGAACGGCCGTACGCCGTCGTTGAATACGGCCAGCGCCAGATGGGATATGAGCGCGGTCAGCGCGCACAGCACGATCACGGTGGTCTGCTGGGCGCCCGAGAAGTCGAGGCCGTGCCCGCCCGCGCTCCCCGCGCCGGCAAGAAGAGTGCTCACGGGATGCTCCCTGTATTCGTCGGGCGGTCAGCGGGTGTGCGCGGCGATGGCGCGCGCGACCACGGGCGTGGTGTCGGGGATCTGGTCCACGCCGAAGCCGAAGACCCTCGTACCGCCCTCCAGCAGCGCGGTGACCTCCGCCTCCGAGGGCACACCGCGGCCGAAGGTGTGGCACGTACCGCTGCCCAGCACGCCCAGCAGCACCCCGAGGGACGCCCCGGCGCCGGTGTGGCAGGTGCCCAGGTAGTAGTCGGCCTGCCCGGCGCGCAGCTTCATCGCCGCCTCCATGTCCCCGGAGACGGTGACCTCAAGGCCGTCGATGCCCAACCCGCCCAGCTCCTCGGCGACTTGGGTCTTGCCGATCCCTCCGGTGAGGATCCTCGTCACGGTCGCTCTCCGTTCTGCCGTACGGACGCGCCCTGCCGCACGTCCTCTCCTGCACCGGCTCGCGAACCGGCCGCCGTGCCTGCGCTCTGCGCCAGCACGGCCAGATGCATCGCCAGATAGTGGGTCTCGGAATCGGGGAGCGGCGCCGTGCCGAGCGTCCGCTCCGCCCGCAGGGCGATCCGCCGCGCCAGCAGTACGGCGCCGGGCCGGTCGGCCAGTTCGGCCGCCATCTGCTCGCCGGCGGCCGGGTCGTCGAGGGACTCGCCGTCGAGCAGCCGGTTGAGGGCCATCATCAGATGGCTGGTGAGCATGCCGGCGGTCTCCTCGGAGACGGGCAGGCCCTCGCGCGTCAGTCCCCTCAGCTCGCTCTCGACGAACTCGGTTACTTCCGCGCGTACTTGACCCGTATCCCGGAACAGCGCGATGCGAAGGGCGAGTTGTCCGTCCAGGCCTCCGCCCCGCTCACCGCCCGGCTCACGGTCGTGTCCCTGATCCGGATCAAGTTCCGGTTCCCGTTCCGGAGTCCCGCCCGCCTTCTCCTCCATGGAGCTTCCTTCCGCGGCACGATCACCGGCCACGACAGTAATCAGGATTCTGCTTTCTGGGGAGCCCTGCTGCGGTTCTTTTTCACCCTCCATACGGAAAGAGAAGAGCCCGGAAGCGTGAAAGGGACCGCGCGAGAACCGCGCGAGACCGGAACGGGAAGCGCATCTGCGCACGCACGGGAACGCCTCGCCGCGCGAAGTCTCAGTACTGCGGGACCCGTTCGCCCCTCATGACCTCGCGCTGCACCTCGGTCACCAGCCGGAAGTCCAGCGACGTCCGTACGGCGTCGAGCGCCGGCGTCTCACCGGCCCTCCCGATCAGCGCCGCGCTGGAGTTGCGGGAGGCCAGCTCGCGGGCGATCTCCTCGTCCAGCGGCAGGACTTCGACGTCCGGCCCGAGATGGTCGCGCACCTCGTCGAGGTTCCACACCGTGGCGTCGACGCGTCCCTGTGCGAAGAGCCCCCGCAGCTGCATGTACGACGCCTCCACCCACTCCACGTCCTCCCGCCCCTGGAACGCCCGCGCGGCCAGCATCCGCAGGTCCTCGGAGGAGGAGTCCACGGCGACCCGCAGCCCCTCCGCCTCAAGCCGGGCGCCGCGGCGCAGCAGCAGGCCGTGCGAGCCGACGTACGTCCCGGGCCCCAAGTCCCATACGAGCTCGACCGGATGCTCCTCCGCGACCCGGTCCGCGGCGAAGCGCGAGAGCACGACCAGGTCGGCCTTTCCGTCGAGCAGCGCTCCGAGCCGCGTGGACGCCCCGCGCATGAACGTGATGGCGAACGGCGCCCCCGCCCGCTCGAAGGCGGCGCGCAGCCCGGTGGCCAGGCCCTCGTAACGGTGCGAATACGGCAGGGGCATGGCCGCGAGCAGCGTGCCCAGGCCCGCGAGCCGCCACAGTATGGCGCGGTCGGAGTGCACCAGGAACGTGCCGAGATGGCCGCGTGCCTTGGTCTCGACGGCTCCGGCCTCCTCGAGAAGCTGGAGCGCCGCCTGTACGGTCCCGTTCCCCACCTGCAACTCGCCCGCGAAGTCGCGCAGTCGTGGAAGACGTGTGTCCGCTTCGTGATTCAGCAGCAGCGCGGCCAGTTGACGTGCTGCCATGCCGTTGCGAGTCAGGAAACGCGCGTCGGCGCCGCTGATCATGCGCCGGATAATATCCAGAATCCGGGATATTGCCAACGGGCGAGAGTAAGTGATCCTGCTCTCTCCCTGGTCGCAGGCGGTACCCCGGTGCACACGGCTCCGGGGAATGTCGGTATGGTCACCGAGGTGTACCGATCGCTCCCGACGGCCTCCCATCCCGGAGGTACGTCCGGGATGGCCGGGCCGGCAGCGGTTACGCGCAATCCTGCCTGCTCGCCCGGCTGATGCGGCACCTTCGCAACTGACCGGTACGTGCAAAATATTCAAGTTGTCCCGGAATCGGAACACTGAGGCGGTCCGACTCGTTGAGCACGACGTGAGCACGACACCACCAGTTCTCGCCGCCGAGTTGGCAGCTGCCTGGGCGGACATTCAGAGCCGCCACCCGGAGCTGCCGGACTTGGCCGCGCCCGAATCGCTTATCGGGGAGTCCTCTTCCGCATGCGGCAGCGGGCTCTCCTTCGAAAGGCTGCTGCACGAGGCGGTGCACGGAATCGCCGCCGCGCGCGGAATCAGGGACACCTCCCGCGCCGGCCGCTATCACAACCGCCGATTCCTCGCCGTGGCCGAGGAGTTGGGGCTTGTGCACCCCGAAGAGCCGCATGCCAGCAGTGGTTTCTCGCTTGTCACTCCGTCCGCGGAGACCAGACGGGCCTACCGCCCCACGATCGAGCGTCTCCAGCGCGCGCTGAAGGCGTACAGCGCCGCGACCGAGGCCGACGGCGGAGGCAGCTTCCGCGGTCCGGCGGCGCGGCACGGATCGAGCGGGGGCGGCGTGCGCGTCAAGGCCGTGTGCGACTGCGGGCGGAACGTGCGCGTGGTGCCCTCGGTGCTGGCGCAGGCCCCGATCGTGTGCGGAGCGTGCCGCAAGCCGTTCCGCATCCCCGACACCGCGGACGCCGCGGTGGAGCGCGCCGCGTCGGCGGGCTCCGAGGACAGGGTGGAGGCCGTGGCCGGCGTCGGTTGAGCCCAGCTTTGTGGGCGGAGCCCAAGTGCCGCCGCGCCGAAGTGAGTTGAGCGACTGGCGCCGGGTTCCGTGAGGGCCGGCGAGGCGGCGCCGGGCCGGATTCCGGTCCGCTTCACCGCGTCCCGGCCTGCGCCGTTCCCCTCCGTACGATCCCGGCGGCGAGGCCCGCGGCCGGGGTCCGGACTTCGGTTCGGCCGGGCGGGTCACTTGTGGCATCATGGTGCGCTGTACTCGACAGTCGCACAGGACCCCTCTCTCCTACGGCTGACGCGTCCATCGGACCTCCGGGTACCGCAACCCCACGTGGTCACCCGTTGTGTCCACCCACGTCAAGACCAGGAGACACCACAGCAGTGGCAGTCAAGATCAAGCTGAAGCGACTGGGCAAGATCCGCTCGCCGCACTACCGCATCATCGTGGCCGACTCCCGTACGCGCCGTGACGGCCGTGCCATCGAGGAGATCGGTCTCTACCACCCGGTGCAGAACCCTTCGCGCATCGAGGTCGACTCGGAGCGCGTCCAGTATTGGCTGGGTGTCGGCGCGCAGCCGACCGAGCCCGTGGCCGCCATCCTCAAGGTCACCGGCGACTGGCAGAAGTTCAAGGGTCTGCCCGCGCCCGAGCCGATGAAGGTCGCCGAGCCGAAGGCCGACAAGAAGGCCCTCTTCGAGGCCGCGGCCAAGGAGTCGGCGGACGAGCCCAAGGGTGGGGCCATCACCCAGAAGGCGAAGAAGGCGGACAAGAAGGCGGACGAGGCCGAGAAGAAGGCCGAGTCCACCGACGAGTCGACCGGGTCCTGATCATGCTCGAGGAGGCCCTCGAGCACCTGGTCAAGGGCATCGTCGACAACCCGGACGAGGTGCAGGTCGAATCCCGCACCTTGCGCCGTGGGCGCGTGCTGGAGGTCCGGGTGCACCCCGACGACCTCGGCAAGGTGATCGGCCGCAGCGGTCGCACCGCGCGTGCTCTGCGTACGGTCGTGAGCGCCCTCGGCGGGCGCGGCGTCCGCGTCGACCTGGTCGACGTCGACCAGGTCCACTGAGCAGCCGCCCAAGACAGCACCGGCACGGGCCGGGGACGGACACTGGCCGTCCCCGGCCCGTGTTCGCGTAACGAGCCGGGACGCGCGAGCAGCGAGCAGCGGGAGCGATATGCGCAGCACCGGCGATCGGCCGGGCCGGGTCGGTCCGGTCCCGCAGTACGAGCAGGTCGAGCACGGAGAGGCACAGTGCAGCTAGTCGTCGCGCGCATCGGCCGCGCCCACGGCATCAAGGGCGAGGTCACCGTCGAAGTGCGCACGGACGAGCCGGAGTCGAGGCTCGCGCCCGGAGCGGTGCTGGCCACCGACCCGCCGCGGCCCGAACCGCTCACCATCGAACGCGGCCGTGTGCACAGCGGCCGGCTGCTGCTCCGCTTCGCGGGCGTCCACGACCGCGGCGCCGCGGAAGCCCTCCGCAACACCCTGCTCATCGCCGAGGTGGACCCGGACGAACAGCCCGAGGATCCCGAGGAGTTCTACGACCACCAGCTCGTCGACCTCGACGTGGTCACCGGCGACGGCAAGCCCGTCGGCCGGGTCGAGGAGGTCGCGCACCCGCCCGGGCAGGACCTACTCGTCGTCAGGCGGGACGACGGCAGCGAGGCGCTGATCCCGTTCGTCACGGAGATCGTCCCCGAGGTCGACCTCGCCGCGCAGCGGATCGTCGTCGAGCCGCCGCCGGGACTGCTGGACGAAGCCGCCACGGGCGGTTCCGGCGAACCATCGGCGTCCGGGGCGGAGGACGACGGCCGGTGAGGATCGACGTCGTCACCATCTTCCCCGAGTATCTGGAGCCGCTGAACGTCTCCCTCGTCGGCAAGGCCCGAGCCCGCGGCCTGCTCGACGTCCGCGTTCACGACCTGCGCGCGTGGACCCACGACCGGCACCACACCGTGGACGACACCCCGTACGGCGGCGGACCAGGCATGGTCATGAAGCCCGAGCCCTGGGGCGAGGCCCTCGACGAGATCATCGGCCCGGCCGCGGCGTCCCCCGCACCGCCCCCCGTGCTGATCGTGCCCACCCCCAGCGGCCGTCCCTTCGACCAGGAGCTGGCAGTCGAGCTGTCCCGCGCACCCTGGCTCGTCTTCACGCCGGCCCGCTACGAGGGCATCGACCGCCGGGTCGTCGACGACTACGCGGAGCGCCTCGAAGTCCACGAGGTCTCCATCGGCGACTACGTACTGGCCGGCGGTGAGGCGCCCGTACTGGTCATGGTGGAGGCCGTCGCGCGGCTGCTGCCGGGCGTGCTCGGCAACGCCGAGTCGCACCGGGACGACTCCTTCGCGGCAGGGACGATGGCCGGCCTGCTGGAGGGCCCCGTCTATACGAAGCCCCCGCTGTGGCGGGACCGCGGCATCCCCGACGTGCTGCTCAGCGGGCATCACGGCCGCATCGCCCGCTGGCGCCGGGACCAGGCCCTGGCCCGTACGGCCGCGAACCGCCCCGATCTCATCGCCCGCTGCGACCCGGCCACCCTCGACGCCGGCGACCGTGCCGAGCTGGAGCGCCTGGGCTGGACCGAGGGACCGGACGGCCGATTTTGGCCGACCGGGGAGCACGTGGAAGAATAGGCGGCTGCCCGTACCCGGCGCGCGACCCTGCCACAGGGGGACCGACGCCCGCACGGGGCGGCGCTCTCCAGTCAGCATCACGATCATTCCGCTGATGACCTGTGGCATCGGCGAGGAAAGCAGACGATCATGTCTCAGCTTCTTGAGAACCTCGACGCGGCTTCGCTGCGCGACAACGTCCCGGCCTTCAGGCCCGGCGACACGGTCAACGTCCACGTACGCGTCATCGAGGGCAACCGCTCGCGTGTGCAGCAGTTCAAGGGCGTCGTCATCCGCCGCCAGGGCGGCGGTGTGCGGGAGACCTTCACCGTCCGCAAGGTCAGCTTCGGCGTCGGCGTCGAGCGCACCTTCCCGGTTCACACCCCGATCGTGGAGAAGATCGAGGTCGTGACCCGCGGTGACGTGCGCCGCGCGAAGCTGTACTACCTGCGTCAGCTCCGCGGCAAGGCCGCCAAGATCAAGGAGAAGCGCGAGAACTGATCGAGCTGTCGGAGGTCCGGCGGGCGGCTAGGCTTTCGGCCCGATGGACACCGAGACGCAGCAGCAGGACGATGCGGAGCGGGACCGCTCCTCCGGCCCGTTGGGGCAGGTATGGAGGGGATGGTCGCGCTCCGCTCGTTTGTGTGCGGTCATTGCGTCGCTGCTCAGCGGGCTGCTGCTGGTCAGCGCGTTCGTGGCACAGCCTTTTTTGATCCCGTCTGCATCAATGACCCCCACGCTGGAGGTCGGTGACCGGATACTGGTGAACAAGCTTGCCTATCGGATCGGCAACTCTCCGGCCCGCGGGGACGTTGTTGTGTTCGACGGCAGAGGTTCGTTCATGGACGAGGAGGGTACCGGCGGCAATCCGGTGACCGGTCTGTTGCGAGGGGCCGGTGCTGCGCTCGGCCTGGTGGAGCCGGCCGAGACGGACTACGTGAAGCGTGTGATCGGCGTCGGCGGGGATCGGGTCCGGTGCTGCGACAAGCGCGGAAGGATCGAGGTGAACGGTGTTCCGCTGGACGAGGGCTATCTGCATGGCGGTGACGACCCGTCAGCCGTGCCGTTCGATATCGAAGTGCCGCAGGGGCGGTTGTGGGTGATGGGCGATCACCGTTCCGATTCCAGCGACTCTCGGGACCACCTCGGCGACGCCGGTGGAGGTACCGTTCCTGTAGAGCGGGTGATCGGGCGGGCCGACGGGATCGCGTGGCCGACGGACCGCTGGGGAGCGGTTCGCGGCGGCGGGGGAGGTGCCCATGAGTGACAGGGTCGGCCCCGCGCGCAACCGCCGGTACGACTACGGCGTGCCGAGCGACTACGACGACGAGCCGTACGACGGCCGGTACGACCGTCGTGGAGCGAACGGCGCGAACGGCTACGGCAGTTCGGACGGCGGCGGCTACGCCGGCCCGAACGGAGCCGACGCATACGGCGCCCCGAACGGCAACGGCTACGCCAATGGAAACGGCTACGTAAACGGCAACGGCTACGGCGCCCCCAACGGCAACGGCAACGGCAACGGCTACGCCGGCAACGGGAACGGTTACGGCGCTCCGAACGGCAACGGATACGCCAACGGCAATGGGAACGGCGCAGCGCCGTACCCCGGTTTCAACGGACGCAACGGCGGCCCCGACGGCTCCGATTACTACTCCGGCGACTACGACTACACCGAACCGTACGAGTACTTCGGCAGCTCCCAGGGCCGCCCCGGCGGCAATGGCGCCCCGAACTCCAACGGTTATGCCGTACCCAACGGCTACGGCTACGGCGCCCCCACCGGCAACGGCCTGGGAGCGTCCCCCACCGGCGCCCCGCCCGGACGCGTACCGCCGCCGTCCAACTTCCCGCCGAACGCCCCGCTTCCGCCGCCCCAGGTGAGTTCCGGCGAGACCATGCGGCTCAGTGCCTACTCGGCACGGCTGATGGATCTGCCCGGCCGCGAGACCAGGGACGAGCGGCTCGGCATTCCGCCCGGCCCGAGCGGCGGACGGGCCGAACGCCGCCGCGCGGCAAAGCGCGTCAAGCGGCGCAGACGCCTGTCGGTGACGAAGGAGATACCGATACTCGTCGGCGTCGCCCTGATCATCGCGCTGGTGCTGAAGACCTTCCTCGTCCAGGCCTTCGTGATCCCCTCCGGCTCGATGGAGCAGACGATCCGCATCGGCGACCGCGTACTGGTCGACAAGCTGACGCCCTGGTTCGGCACGAAGCCCGAACGCGGCGACGTCGTCGTCTTCCAGGACCCGGGCGGCTGGCTGCCGGCGAGCGAGAAGAAGCGCGGCAAGGACCCGGTCGGCATCAAGCAGGGCAAGGAACTCCTGACCTTCATCGGTCTTCTGCCGTCGGACGACGAGCAGGACCTGATCAAACGTGTCATCGCCGTCGGCGGCGACAAGGTCAAGTGCTGTAACGCACAGGGCAAAGTGACCGTGAACGGCAAGCCGCTCGACGAGCCGTACATCAATCCGGGCAACAAGCCCTCGGAGATCAACTTCGACGTCAACGTGCCGGTGGGCCGCGTGTTCGTCATGGGCGACCACCGTGCCAACTCGGCCGACTCCCGCTTCCACCTGCGCGACAAGGGGAACGGCACCGTTCCCGAGAGCGAGGTGCAGGGGCGGGCGGTCGTCATCGCCTGGCCGTTCGACCACTGGGGCAAGCTGGAGGCGTCGAACACCTTCAGCGCGGTTCCCCAAGCCGCGGGCGGTTCCTCGGCCGCGGGTCCGCCGATCGGGGCCGGGGACGACCTTGTGACGCAATATCCGATCCCTGCGGAACTCCCGCTCGTTATGGGAGTGGTGGGCCTGTCCCGGCTCTGGGACAGGCGGCAGTGGATTGTGAGGAGTGGTTGTGGGGGACTTGGCGGTCGGCGCTCGTTCCGGTTCCGGCGAGAACGAGGGCGAGGGCGAGAGCGGCACGGAGCACAGGAGCCCTGACGCATCCGCGTCCTCCACATCCGTGTCCGCTTCCGGACTCGAGGCACAGACAGCGGCGCGTGACGCGCCGACCGCAGAGAAAGGCAGTGACATCAGCGTGAGCACGGGTGCGGAGGACGGCACCACAAGTGATCACACGTCGGACGCACAACACGGCAGGCATCAGCGGTCGTTCTGGAAGGAGTTGCCGGTTCTCATCGGCATCGCGCTGATCCTCGCCCTGCTGATCAAGACGTTCCTCGTCCAGGCGTTCTCCATCCCGTCGAACTCGATGCAGAACACGCTTCAGGTCGGGGACAGGGTGCTGGTCGACAAGTTCACGCCCTGGTTCGGGTCCGAGCCGGAGCGGGGAGAGATCGTCGTCTTCCACGACCCGGGCGGCTGGCTGAACGAGGCTCCCGTGCCGGAGCCCAGCGGCGTCGGCGGTGCCATCCAGACCGTGCTCAGCGCCGTCGGCCTGATGCCGTCCGCCGACGAGCAGGACCTGATCAAGCGCGTCGTCGCCGTGGGCGGCGACAGGGTCGAGTGCAAGCGCGGCGGCCCGGTGAAGGTCAACGGCAAGGCGCTCGACGAGTCGTATCTCTTCCCCGGGAACACCCCGTGCGACGACAAGCCCTTCGGCCCGGTCGAGGTCCCCATCGGGAAGATGTGGGTGATGGGCGACCACCGTCAGGACTCCCTGGACTCGCGCTTCCATCAGAAGCTGGACAACGGCATGATCCCGACGGACAGGGTCGTCGGACGCGCCCTCGTCGTGGCCTGGCCGGTCACACGGTGGTCCGCGCTGCCGGTGCCCGACACCTTCGAGGAGAACGGTCTGGCCGCGAAGGCCGTGGGCGGGGCGCCCGCGGCTCTCGGCATGGCCGGGGCGGTGCCGCTGGTGATGTGGCGGCGCAGGAGGCGCACGGCACAGGCGCCGGCCAAGACCGCGAGCGGTGCCTCGGCGGCGGCCGTCGAGCGGGGCCCCGACCCCTCCGCCGGACCCGCCGTCAACGGCTGACCTCCCCCCGTACTCAGGGCTCTCTACCCCGGGTAAGGTGCGCCCAGACCGAAGCGGCGAGCTGACCGGGAGTGCGGGAATGGGCAAGGCTGGACGTACGGGCACAAGTCACGGTCGCCTCGGGCATGCCCTCTCGGGCGTCGCCGTCGCAGTCGGCTGTGTGCTCTTCCTGGGCGCTTTCGCACTGGGTGCCGTGCTCTACCAGCCGTACACGGTCCCGACGGACTCCATGGATCCGACCGTCAAGGCGGGCGACAGAGTGCTCGCCGAGCGGATAGACGGCAAGGACGTGCGCCGCGGCGACGTCGTCGTCTTCCAGGACTCGGTGTGGGGCTCGGTCCCCATGGTCAAGCGCGTGGTGGGCACCGGCGGCGACAAGGTCGCCTGCTGTGACAAGCAGGGCCGGCTCTCCGTGAACGGCAAGACCATGCAGGAGCCGTATCTGAAGGACACCGGACCCGACTCCCAGCCCCCGTTCAAGAGGACCACGGTGCCCCAGGGGAAGCTCTTCCTGCTGGGCGATCACCGCATGGACTCGGTGGACTCCCGCGTCCACCTCACGGACGGCGACCACGGAGCCGTCTCCCGTACGGCGGTGAACGCACGCGTGGACGCCATCGCCTGGCCCACCAGCGGGCTCGGGATGCTGGCACGGCCCGCGGGCTTCTCGGGGCTGCCGGGCGGTACGTCCAAGCCGGGGCCGTTGCAGCCCCTGCTGATCGCCGTCGTCGCCGGTGCGGCCCTGATCATGGGCGGCGCGGCGTACGGCCCGATCGCGCGGCGGGCCGGACGGGGCACTCGCGGCTGACGCACAATGGGGGGACGCACGGCTGAAGGGGAACATGCCATGAGCGCCGAGGACCTCGAGAAGTACGAGACCGAGATGGAGCTGAAGCTCTACCGGGAGTACCGGGACGTCGTCGGTCTCTTCAAGTACGTGATCGAGACGGACCGGCGGTTCTACCTCACCAACGACTACGAGATGCAGGTCCACTCCGTGCAGGGCGAGGTCTTCTTCGAGGTCTCGATGGCCGATGCCTGGGTGTGGGACATGTACCGTCCCGCCCGGTTCGTCAAGCAGGTGCGGGTCCTGACCTTCAAGGACGTCAATATCGAGGAGCTCAACAAGAGCGACCTCGATCTTCCCGAGAACTCCGGCTTCAAGGGCTGAACCGGCGGGGCTGCGGCTTGCCGCTCGGCACGAAGAGGGCCGAGCGGAGGGCTGACCGGAGCGGGACGGCGGGGTCGTTGCGGGTACCGGAAGTCTCGCCCAGAGGGTGACGCGCTTATCCACAGCGGCCTGGTTGTCCCCAGATTTCGTCCTTGATCATCTTCGTTCCTCCACCTCCATCACAGTCGGTGACGGAGGTGGTGCTGATGAGCGCCCGTAGAGCCCTCGGACGTTACGGCGAGGATGTGGCAGCCCGGCGGCTGCGTCAGTCAGGGATGGTGGTGCTGGAGCGCAACTGGCGCTGCACCGACGGAGAGCTCGACATCGTCGCGCGGGACCGCGACGCCCTCGTGATCTGCGAGGTCAAGACGCGGCGGACGGGCCGGGGAGGCGCCTTCGAGCATCCGATGTCCGCCGTCACCCCCGCCAAGTCGGCACGGCTTCGGAGGCTGGCCTCGCGCTGGCTCACCGAGCGGTGGCTGGCGCGGTACGGGCAGCCGCCCCGCGGCGGTGTCCGCATCGACCTGGTCGGGGTGCTGCTCCCGGAGCGGGGCGCCCCCTTGGTGCAGCACGCACGAGGGGTGGCCTGATGGGCTTCGCGCGTACGTGCTCGGTGGCGCTCGTCGGGGTGGAGGGCGTCGTCGTCGAGGTGCAGGCCGACCTCGAGCCCGGAGTCGCCACGTTCACGCTCGTTGGGCTGCCCGACAAGAGCCTCACCGAGAGCCGCGACCGCGTGAGGGCAGCAGTCGTCAACGCCGGTGCGGATTGGCCGCAGCGGAAGCTGACCGTAGGGCTGAGTCCCGCAGCGGTTCCCAAGAGCGGCAGCGGATTCGACCTCGCCGTCGCCTGCGCGGTGCTCGGCGCCGCCGAGCGCATCGACCCGCGGAGCATCGCCGACCTGATGATGCTGGGCGAACTCGGGCTGGACGGGCGGGTGCGCCCCGTGCGCGGAGTGCTGCCCGCCGTACTGGCGGCGGCGGACGCGGGCCATCGGCAGGTCGTGGTCGCCGAGGAGGCCGTGCCGGAGGCATCGCTGGTGCCCGGCGTGAGCGTCATCGGGGTCCGCAGCCTGGGGAAGTTGATTGCGCTCCTCAACGACGAACCGCCACCGGAGGAGGCGCCGGCGGACGACTCGGGAATGGAAGGCCTTTCTCCGGACGGGCCGGGCCCGGAGCGCAGCCCGCCCGTGCTGTCGCTCCACAGTGCCGGCTGGGCGGCGCCGGGCCTCACGCGGGAGCCGGAGCGGATGCTGGACATGGCGGACGTCGCCGGGCAGAGCACGGCCCGCAGCGCACTGGAGGTGGCGGCGGCCGGCAGGCACCACATCTTCTTCGGGGGGCCTCCCGGCGCGGGCAAGACGATGCTCGCCGAACGCCTGCCGGGGCTGCTGCCCGCGCTGACATCGCAGGAGTCGCTGGAGGCCACCGCCGTGCACTCCGTCGCGGGTGTGCTGCCGCCCGGGCAGCCGCTGGTCACACGGCCTCCGTACTGCGCGCCTCACCATTCGGCCACCATGGCCTCGCTGATCGGGGGCGGCTCGGGCCTGCCCCGGCCCGGCGCGGTGTCCATGGCCCACCACGGAGTTCTCTTTCTGGACGAGGCCGCGGAATGCGGTGTGCGCGTGCTCGACGCGATGAGGCAGCCGCTGGAGTCCGGGCACGTGGTCGTCGCCCGTGCCTCCGGGATGATGCGAATGCCCGCCCGCTTCCTGCTGGTTCTCGCCGCCAACCCGTGTCCCTGCGGACGGCACGGCATGACGGGCGGAGGCTGCGAGTGCCGTCCCGCGTCCGTCAGGCGCTACCGGGCGAGGCTCTCCGGACCTCTGATGGACCGCGTCGACCTCAGGGTCCAGGTCAAGCCGCTCTCACGCTCCGAACTCGCGGGTCTGCACGGGAAGGCGGAGAACACCGCGGCCGTCGCCGAGCGCGTACGGGCCGCTCGCGAACGGGCCTCCGCGCGCTACGTGGGCACTCCGTGGTCGGCGAACAGCGATGTCCCGGGGCATGAACTGCGCACCCGCTGGCCCGCCGAGCCCGGCGCCCTGAGCAGGGCGGAGGAAGACATGGAGCACGGGCTGCTGACGGCACGAGGCATGGACCGGGTCCTCCGCGTGGCCTGGACGGTCGCGGACCTGGCCGGGCACGACCGCCCGACGGCACAGGACGTCGACTGGGCGCTCGAGTTGCGCACGGGCATCAGGCGGGGCACCGCCCTGTCGACCGTCTCGGCCGCATCCGCGGCGACCCCTGCCGCACCCCGGAGGGGCCGGTGACCGAAGTCCACACTTCCGGCGCCGCTGGGGGCGCCGCCGCCCATACCTCGTGTGAGCGGCCGGGCGGGGACCTGGGTGAGGCGGACCCCCAAGAGCGGTTCGCGCGTGCCGCGTTGACGCGAATCGTGGAGCCCGGGGACGCGACGGCCGGACGTCTGCTGCGTGCATACGGCGCCCAAGAGCTCGTACGGGCCCTGCGCGAGGACGCCGTATCCCCGCCCGGGTTCAGCCAGGAACGCTGGACGGGGCTGCGCTCCCGGTCCCAACGGGCCCGTCCCGAGGCCGACTTGGCGGAGATCGCGTCGGTGGGCGGCCGCTTCGTATGCCCGGGAGACCAAGAATGGCCCGGTCAGCTCGACGCTCTGGGGGTGACGAGACCCATCGGGCTGTGGGTGCTCGGGGAGCCGTCCCTGCGGTACTGGGCGCTGCGTTCCGTAGCGGTCGTCGGGGCCCGTGCCTGCTCCGAATACGGCGTGCACATGGCCGCAGTGCTCGGCGCGGGGCTCGCCCAACGCGGCTGGACCGTGGTCTCCGGCGCCGCCTACGGCGTCGACGGGGCCGCCCACCGCGGGGCTCTGGCCACCGGCGGCGCCACCATCGGAGTGCTGGCGTGCGGCGTGGACGTCGCCTACCCGCCCGGACACGCCGAGTTGATCTCGCGCATCGGCGAACAGGGCCTGCTGCTCGCCGAGTTGCCGCCCAAGGACCACCCCTCGCGAAGCCGCTTCGTACTCCGTAACCGAGTCATCGCGGCCCTGACGCGCGGCACGGTCGTGGTGGAAGCGGCGCTGCGCAGCGGCTCGTTGTCGACGGCACGGCATGCGCGGCGACTGGGCCGGTTCGTGATGGGCGTTCCCGGACCGGTCACGTCGGGACTCTCGGCGGGGGTGAACGAGCTGCTGAGGGAGGAGGGGAGCGTCGTGACCGATGCCGCCGAAGTGATCGAACTCGTAGGCAGCATCGGCGATCTCGCACCCCGAAGACGCGGACCCTCACTGCCCCGCGACGTGCTCCACGCCGAGGCGGCGCTGGTGCTCGACGCGTTGCCCGCGCGCGGCGCCATGGAGGCCCGGCGGCTGGCGCAGGAGATCGGCATCACCAGGGACGCGGCAGTAGCGAGGCTCCAGGAGCTGTGCGGGCTCGGCTTCGTCGAACGCGTCGGCAGCGACTGGCAGTTGAGCCGCGCACCGGACCCCGGGAGGGGCGCCGGGCACACCATCGAGTGATGAGCCGGTCCTTGACCTGCGGCTATCGAATGAAAGGGTGATCCGTATGCTCTGGTTCCGCCCCGTATCCCCGCGAAGGCCGGTTCTGGGCCCTGATGCGCGAGTAACTCCCCGGTGCGGGCAGCGGAACGTATCTGCGCATGCCGGAGCGCGCGCTCATCGCATATTGCGACGCTTTCGTCACGCTACGCTCACAGCTCCCCAGGAAGAGGCACCCGGTCACGCGCACGCTCTCGCCGCGTGACGACTACTCAGCAGAAACGGCTCAAGGCGACGAATGCCCCAGCACACCCCCGGGCCTGAGCCCGTCGGCACCGCAGCCGCGCCGGCCACGACCGAGGCCACCGCGCTCGGTGCCGGTCACAGCGCGCTCGACGAGCTGTGGCGGTCGTACAAGGCCACGGGTGACGAGCAGCTGCGGGAACAGCTGATCCTGCACTACTCGCCGCTGGTGAAGTACGTGGCCGGGCGCGTCAGCGTGGGTCTGCCCTCCAACGTGGAACAGGCGGACTTCGTCTCCTCCGGGGTGTTCGGACTGATCGACGCCATCGAGAAGTTCGACCCCGAGCGTTCCATCAAGTTCGAGACGTACGCGATCACGCGCATCCGCGGGGCGATGATCGACGAACTGCGCGCGCTGGACTGGATCCCGCGGTCGGTGCGGCAGAAGGCACGAGCCGTCGAACGGGCCTACGCCTCACTGGAGTCCACGCTCCGGCGCAGCCCCTCGGAGTCGGAGGTCGCAGCGGAAATGGGCATCCCGCTCGAAGAACTCCACGGTGTCTTCAGCCAGTTGTCCCTCGCCAACGTCGTGGCGCTGGAGGAGCTGCTGCACGTCGGAGGCGAAAGCGGCGACCGGCTCAGCCTCATGGACACCCTTGAGGACACGGCGGCGGACAACCCCGTCGAGGTCGCCGAGGACCGCGAACTGCGGCGTCTGCTGGCCCGTGCAATCAACACCCTGCCGGACAGGGAGAAGACCGTCGTGACCCTCTACTACTACGAGGGCCTGACACTCGCGGAGATCGGCCAGGTACTGGGCGTCACCGAGAGCCGCGTGAGCCAGATCCACACCAAGTCCGTCCTTCAGCTTCGGGCAAAGCTGGCCGACGTCGGTCGCTGAACCGGCGCCTCCCTCCGTAAGGTGGACGGCGTGCCAAGGATTCGAGCGGCCTCAGTGGCCGAGCACCGGAACATGCAGCGCTCCGCTCTCCTCGACGCTGCCCGTGCCCTGCTGTCCGAAGGCGGCACAGAAGCGCTGACGTTCCCCGCCCTCGCCCGGCGCACGGGGCTCGCACGCTCATCGGTCTACGAGTACTTCCGCTCCCGAGGCGCAGTCGTCGAGGAACTCTGCGCCGTCGACTTCCCCGTATGGGCGGCCGAGGTCGAGGCGGCGATGGCCGAAGCCGGGACGCCGGAGGAGAAGATCGAGGCGTATGTACGGCGACAGTTGGCGCTGGTGGGTGACAGGCGGCACCGTGCGGTCGTCGCGATCTCGGCCGGTGAACTCGACGCGGGCGCACGCGAGAAGATCCGCGCCGCGCACGGCGGACTCGTCGCCATGGTCGTCGAGGCTCTCGGCGCACTGGGCCATGACCAGCCGCGGCTTGCGGCGATGCTGCTTCAGGGCGTCGTCGACGCGGCGGTGCGGCGCATCGAACTCGGCGCCGCCGAGACCCCGGAAGAGATCACCGAAGCGGCAGTCTCCATGGCGCTGAGCGGCCTCCACGGATGAGCTGACGCGGCTCCGCTGTCTCCGCTGCCGCCGACTATCACAGCTCATCCATCACCCCGGCTCCTCACCTCCCGCCTCCTCACCTCCCGGATCCTGGCCGTCGGCCCGATTCCGGTCGCCCGATATGGCCGCGTCCCCGCCGCGGCCTGCGCCGTCGCCGGTGTCTTCTGCGCCTCCGCTCTCGGGCAGCGGCACACCGAACACGGGGAGCAGCCTCGACGGACCGCCGCGCAGCACGGATGCCGGCAGCAGCGAGAGCGGGTCGAGATAGCGCTCGCCTTTCCGCACGCCCCAGTGGAGACAGCCGCCGCGGCAGTGGGACGCCGCGCCAGCCGCAGTGCCAAGGATCTGTCCCGCTCGCACCCGCCGCCCCTTCCGGACGGAGGCCCGCACCGGCTCGTACGTCGTGCGCAGCGGTGGACGTCCGGTCCCCGGCAACTCGACCGACACCACTCCGCGACCGGCGACCCTTCCCGCGAACGACACCCTTCCCCCGGCGACCGCCCGCACGGGACTGCCCCGCGGAGCCGCGAGATCCACGCCTCGGTGACCGGCCGCCCAGGGTTCGGGGGGCGGCTCCCAGCCGCGCACGACCGCGGGCCGCGCCGCACCCCGGCCCCCCTTCACCGGCCACAGGCGGGCCTTGCCCCTGTCAGCGCCTGATGCCCGCGCGACCGGCCGCTGCCGCCCGCCGTCGCCGTGCGCCGGCGGGCTCCATGCCGCCGCGACGACCACGGCCAGCGCGAGAGTCGCCGCCGCACACGGAACGCTCCGAAACCACATCAACCCGTCCACACCCCGTTCGTCGATTTCCCGGGCCGGGCGCCTCCGCCACCAACCCGGCGATCAGCAGTCCTGGACGGACTGTCCCGCAGAGCGGCCGACCGCAGGGATCTTGCCGAACTTCTGTGGAAAAGCAGCCAGTTGTGGACAAGTGCACCACCTGATCATGCGTCCCGCTGCTGCCCGTACACCTTGTGAGCACGGCCTGTGAGCACGCCGGGCCGCGTACGTGCATGTCCGGAAATCCGGACCTTCCCCACGAGGGAGCCGGGGCCCTCTCCGGTCCCGTACACTGCTGGTGGCGGCCCGGACACCGGGCTGACTTCGCACGCCTCGCCACCCTCACCCGGTGGCCGCGTCTTCTCGGTCCCACGAGGGCCTCTCGGCAGGTCCCGCGGGCACAGCGCGACAGAGGCGTCAGGCAAGCGATGGCCGTCCCGGCCAGCGCTGACGACAACCGAGTAATACAAGGAGAACGGCCATGGCCGTCGTCACGATGCGGGAGCTGCTGGAGAGCGGCGTCCACTTCGGGCACCAGACCCGCCGCTGGAACCCGAAGATGAAGCGTTTCATCTTCACCGAGCGCAACGGCATTTACATCATCGACCTGCTCCAGTCGCTGTCGTACATCGACCGCGCCTACGAGTTCGTCAAGGAGACCGTCGCGCACGGCGGCTCCATCATGTTCGTCGGCACCAAGAAGCAGGCCCAGGAGGCCATCGCCGAGCAGGCCACGCGCGTGGGCATGCCCTACGTCAACCAGCGCTGGCTCGGCGGCATGCTGACGAACTTCTCCACCGTCTACAAGCGCCTCCAGCGGCTGAAGGAGCTGGAGCAGATCGACTTCGAGGATGTGGCCGCCTCCGGCCTCACCAAGAAGGAGCTGCTCGTCCTCTCCCGTGAGAAGGCGAAGCTGGAGAAGACCCTCGGCGGTATCCGCGAGATGCAGAAGGTGCCCAGCGCCGTGTGGATCGTGGACACCAAGAAGGAGCACATCGCGGTCGGCGAGGCGCGGAAGCTCAACATTCCGGTCGTCGCGATCCTGGACACCAACTGCGACCCCGACGAGGTCGACTACAAGATCCCGGGCAACGACGACGCGATCCGCTCCGTCACGCTGCTGACCCGCGTGATCGCCGACGCCGCCGCCGAGGGCCTCATCGCCCGCTCCGGCGCCGCCGAGGCGGCCAAGGGCGGCGACAAGGCCGCCGAGCCGCTGGCCGAGTGGGAGCGCGAGCTCCTCGAGGGCGAGAAGGGCGAGAAGGAAGAGGGCGCGGCGGACCAGTCCGCCGAGTCGGCTCCCGCAGCGGAGGCCGAGGGCGCGGAGAAGGCCGAGGCCAAGGCCGACGAGAAGCCGGCAGAGGAAGCCGCCGAGCCGAAGACCGCCGAGAGCGCCTGACGTTCCGTTCGTTCACCGGAGCGCGGCGGGAGGCACGCTTATGCCGCCGACCGCCGCGCACCGGTGACCAGTTCGGCGGCCCTGCGGGAAGACGCGGCCGTGCCCCGGCGCGACGCCGAGGCCGATGGCGGCACGGATCCGGCGCCGACGCCCCGCGTACCGGCCCCGCACCCGGACCGCCGTGCGGCGTGAGGCCCGCCCCCGCGGCCGCAAAGAGACCTCAAGAAGGACGAGTTCCGCCCCGGTACCGGCACGCACGGTGTGAGTCCGGAGACCGAGGCGGAGCCTGGTCACAGAAGGAAACCAAAGAATGGCGAACTACACCGCCGCCGACGTCAAGAAGCTCCGCGAGCTCACCGGCGCCGGCATGATGGACTGCAAGAAGGCCCTGGAGGAGTCCGAGGGCGAAGTCGACAAGGCCGTAGAGGTCCTGCGAGTCAAGGGCCAGAAGGGCGTCGCCAAGCGCGAGAGCCGTACGGCGTCGAACGGCGCGCTCGTCGCCCGCATCGCCGACGACAACACCTCCGGTGTGCTCGTCGAGCTCAAGTGCGAGACGGACTTCGTCGCCAAGGGCGACAAGTTTCTCGCCGTCGCCGATGCCATCGCCGCGCACGTCGCCGCCACTTCACCGGCCGACACCACGGCGCTGCTCGCCTCGGAGATCGAGCCCGGCAAGACCGTCCAGGCGTACGTCGACGAGGCCAACGCCAACCTCGGCGAGAAGATCGTGCTGGACCGCTTCGCCCAGTACTCCGGCGCGTACGTCGCCTCCTACCTGCACCGCACGAGCCCGGACCTGCCGCCGCAGGTCGGTGTGCTCGTCGAGCTGGACAAGGAGAACGCGGAGATCGCGAAGGACGTGGCGCAGCACATCGCCGCCTTCGCGCCGAAGTTCCTCACCCGCGACGAGATCCCCGCCGAGACGGTCGAGAACGAGCGCCGTATCGCCGAGGAGACCGCGCGCGAGGAGGGCAAGCCCGAGCAGGCGCTGCCCAAGATCGTCGACGGGCGGGTCAACGGCTTCTTCAAGGAGAACACCCTCCTCGACCAGCCCTTCGCCAAGGACAACAAGAAGACCGTCCAGAAGGTCCTGGAAGAGGCCGGCGTGACGCTGAAGCACTTCGCGCGCTTCCGCGTCGGCGCCTGAGTCCCCGGAGCCTCAGGCCCGGGTGATACCCGCAGCCCGGCCCGTACGAGCATGCCGCCGCGTGAGTACGCGACCGGTACGCGCCCGATAAGGTCGGGCACAGGGCAGTTGTGACGAGGAGGCCATTGCCGCAGCAAGGATTCACGAGATCCGACGGCAGTGGCCTCCTTCGTATGTGCACGAGGAGAGTTGGTTCATGAGTAAGGACAGCGACACATCCGACACAGGCAGGAGCCGCGGCAGCCGCAAACGTTTCCTGCTCAAGCTCTCCGGTGAGGCGTTCGCCGGCGGCGGGGGGCTCGGGGTCGACCCCGACATCGTGCACAAGATGGCCCACGAGATCGCGTCCGTCGTACGGGACGGCGCGGAGCTCGCCGTGGTGATCGGCGGCGGCAACTTCTTCCGGGGCGCCGAGCTCCAGCAGCGCGGCATGGACCGTGCCCGTTCCGACTACATGGGGATGCTCGGCACGGTCATGAACTGCCTGGCGTTGCAGGACTTCCTGGAGAAGGAAGGCATCGACTCCCGGGTGCAGACGGCGATCACCATGGGGCAGGTCGCCGAGCCGTACATTCCGCTGCGAGCCGTACGGCACCTGGAGAAGGGCCGGGTCGTGATCTTCGGCGCCGGTATGGGCATGCCGTACTTCTCCACCGACACCACTGCCGCGCAGCGAGCCCTGGAGATCCACGCCGAGGCGCTGCTGATGGGCAAGAACGGAGTCGACGGCGTCTACGACTCGGATCCCGCGAAGAATCCGGACGCCGTCAAGTTCGACGCCCTGGAGTACGGCGAGGTCATCACGCGCGATCTGAAGGTCGCCGACGCCACGGCCGTCACGCTCTGCCGGGACAACAAACTGCCCATCCTCGTATTCGAGTTGCTCGCCGAGGGCAATATCGCGCGGGCGGTGAAGGGTGAGAAGATCGGCACCCTGGTGAGCAACCAGGGGACGAGAGGCTGACGTTCGCCGTCCGGCGTGCGTCCCCTGCGCGCTCGGTGCCCGTAGGGTGACTCGCCGTCGTACGAACGGCTGGACACGGGGTGGACAACCGCCTGCCGGTCGGACACCGTGCAGGAAACAGGGCTTACCCGCATAGCTCATTCAAGGAAACCAGGAGCACGTGGTGATCGAAGAGACCCTCCTCGAAGCCGAGGAGAAGATGGAGAAGGCGGTCGTGGTCGCCAAGGAGGACTTCGCCGCGATCCGCACCGGCCGTGCGCACCCGGCGATGTTCAACAAGATCGTGGCCGAGTACTACGGCACGATGACGCCGATCAACCAGCTGGCGTCGTTCTCGGTTCCGGAGCCGCGGATGGCGGTGGTGACGCCGTTCGACAAGAGCTCGCTGCGCAACGTCGAGCAGGCGATCCGCGACTCCGACCTGGGCGTCAACCCGTCCAACGACGGCAATATCATCCGGGTGACGTTCCCCGAGCTGACCGAGGAGCGCCGCCGGGAGTACATCAAGGTCGCCAAGGCCAAGGCCGAGGACGCGAAGATCTCGATCCGCAGCATCCGGCGCAAGGCCAAGGAGTCCTTCGAGGCGGCCATCAAGGACGGCGACGTCGGTGAGGACGAGGGCCGCCGGGCCGAGAAGGAGCTGGACGACACCACCTCGAAGTACACGGGACAGGTGGACGAGCTGCTCAAGCACAAGGAAGCCGAGCTGCTCGAGGTCTGAGGTCCCCGAGTGGGGGCCGCCACGGGATCCGTCAGGGATCTGTCCCGGGACCCTCCGGGATCCGTCAGAGGTCTGAGGTCTGAGGCTGCATCTGTGAACGACTCAACGTGGGGAGCCCCGCCCCCGTCGCCCCGCGCCGGATTCCAGGGCGCATCCGAGCAGGGGCGCGCCGCGCCGGGAAGTGCCTTCCAGCCCGGTGCGGGTGAAGCTCCCGCGCACGAGGCGGGCGGTGTGCCGCAGACTCGGCACATGCCCATCGTGTCCGATCCGGGCGGCCCTGGCGGTGGCCACGGCGGCTCCGGTCCTGGCGGCTACGGTTCCCGCTCCGCAGGCGGAGACGGCTTCGGGCGTCCCGGAGACTCCGGCGGTACGAGCGGTACGAGCGGGCCCGGCAGGGGCGGCGGCGACCACGACGGCCGGTATTCCTCCGACCCCGGCCCGGCACCTCTGGGCGGCAAGAAGCGAGCCGGACGGGACCTGCGCGCCGCGATAGGAGTCGGCGTCGGCCTGGGCGTGGTCATCCTCGCCTCCCTCTTCTTCTACAAGCCGGTCTTCCTGGGCGTGATCGTCGTCGCCGTCGTCGTCGGCCTGTGGGAGCTGACCTCGAGGCTCACCGAGCGCAAGGAGATCCAGGCGCCGCTGGTGCCGCTCGCCGTGGGCGGCGCCGCGATGGTGATCGCGGGCTATCTGCGCGGTCCCGAGGGCGCGTGGGTGGTCATGGCGCTGACCGTGCTCGCCGTGCTCGCGTGGCGGATGACCGAAGCACCCGACGACTATCTCCGCGATGTCACGGCCGCCGTCTTCGCCGCCTTCTACGTGCCGTTCCTCGCCACGTTCGTCGCGCTCATGCTCGCCGCCGGCGACGGCCCCTGGCGGGTGCTGACGTTCCTGCTGCTGACGGTCGTCAGCGACACCGGCGCGTACGCGGTCGGCTGGCGTTTCGGGAAGCACAAGCTGGCCCCCAGCATCAGTCCCGGCAAGACCCGTGAGGGACTGGGCGGCGCCGTCGCGTTCTCGATGGGCGCCGGGGCGCTGTGCATGCAGTTCCTCATCGACGGAGGCAGCTGGTGGCAGGGCCTGCTGCTGGGGTTCGCGGTCGCGGTCACCGCCACCCTCGGCGACCTGGGCGAATCCATGATGAAGCGCGACCTCGGCATCAAGGACATGGGCTCGCTGCTCCCCGGCCACGGCGGCATCATGGACCGGCTGGACTCCTTGCTGCCGACGGCTCCCGTGGTCTGGCTGCTCTTCGTCGCCTTCGTCGGCGGCGCCTGACTCCTGGTCCCGCCCTCTCAATCCGCGGACACGGAGCGCCGCGACCGCCGAGACTCGCACGATGGATGCAGGAATCGCAGCGCTGCTCGGCACCGGCCTCGGCTCCATCGCAACCCTGGGTGCGGCGGTGCTCAGTGGGCACTTGCAGTCGCGTTCACAACATGAGCAGGCCAGCCGCCTGCATCGCCGCGACGCCTACACCAAGTACCTCGGTGCGCTCCACGACCGGGACATCGCCATGGACGCCATACTCGGAGCGCTCCAGCCCGGGGCGTCACGTCCCGATGCGGTGGATGAGAAGGTGTCCCACTTCATCGCTCTGGCCCGCGAGGTTCACCGTGCCGCTGAAGTGGTCATCCTCGAAGGCCCGCGACACGTCATCGAAGCCGCGGAGCAGATCACGCACGCGTCCGCTGATCTCTCCGAAGTCATGCAGCGCATGGTCGAGAACGCCCGCTCAGGGAACGACGTTCAGCACGAAGCCGACAGCGCACTGGCCGCGGAGCGGGAACACCGGCTCTACCAGAGCGTCCAGAACTTTCGCGCGACGGCCCGCGAGGCACTCGGCAACGCGGAACAGCACACTCGCTGAGCGTCCGCCTCCGACAGCCGGCGCCGGATGGTGACCACCGTCGCACCGCTCCGGCCCAGGCCACCCCCGGCCGTCTGCGAGACTGGACGGGTTATGCCTGCACCCGGAGAGCTCACATTCGTCGCGCCGCGCGGAGCCGCGAAACCGCCGCGGCACCTTGCCGATCTCACGCCCGCCGAGCGCCGTGAGGCGGTGGCCGGGGCGGGGGAGAAGCCCTTCCGGGCCAAGCAGCTGTCGCAGCACTACTTCTCCCGGCTCGCGCACGAGCCCGAGCAGTGGACCGACATCCCGGCCGCCGCGCGCGGCAAGCTCGCCGAGGCGCTGCTGCCCGACCTCATGAACGTCGTGCGGCACATCAGCTGCGACGACGGCATGACCCGTAAGACGCTGTGGCGGCTGCACGACGGCACGCTCGTGGAGTCGGTCCTGATGCGCTATCCGGACCGGGTCACCATGTGCATCAGTTCGCAGGCGGGCTGCGGCATGAACTGCCCGTTCTGCGCGACCGGTCAGGCGGGTCTCGACCGCAATCTGTCGACGGCCGAGATCGTCCACCAGATCGTCGACGGCGTACGGGCGCTGCGCGACGGCGAGGTCACCGGAGGCACCGGCCGGGCCGACGGCTCCGGGGCAGGCCCGGCGCGGCTGTCGAACATCGTCTTCATGGGCATGGGCGAGCCGCTCGCCAACTACAAGCGCGTCGTGGGAGCCATCCGCCGCCTGACCGATCCGGAGCCCGACGGTCTGGGGCTGTCGCAGCGCGGCATCACGGTCTCGACGGTCGGACTCGTCCCGGCGATGCTGCGGTTCGCCGACGAGGGCTTCAAGTGCCGCCTCGCTGTATCGCTGCACGCACCGGACGACGAGCTGCGCGACACCCTCGTCCCCGTGAACACCCGCTGGAAGGTGCGGGAGGTGCTGGACGCCGCGTGGGAGTACGCGGCGAAGTCCTCGCGTCGAGTCTCCATCGAGTACGCGCTGATCAGGGACATCAACGACCAGGCCTGGCGCGCGGATCTGCTCGGCCGGCTGCTCAAGGGCAAGCCCGTGCACGTCAATCTCATCCCGCTCAATCCGACCCCCGGCTCCAAGTGGACGGCGTCGCGGCCCGAGGACGAGGCCGCGTTCGTTGAGGCGCTGGAGGCGCACGGCGTGCCGGTGACCGTACGGGACACCCGCGGACAGGAGATCGACGGCGCCTGCGGGCAGTTGGCGGCGACGGAGCGCTGAAGCGGCCGCAAGGTCTAAGGTCTCAAGCCGCCGCAGCAGGGCAGCAAGCCCGTAACCGCAAGCCCCTGACCGCAAGCCCGCAGGGCAGGAAGCACGCGCGACGCCCGAAGACGGGTGGCTGATAACCTTCGTCGAAGGGCGCCTTGTCGCAGGCACATCAACCCTTCGTCCGGATCAGGGCTCCCGCAAGAGACAACAGACAACAGACCGACAGGGGAGCGCACTCAGCGCTGAGAGTGCGGCCGTCACGCACGCGCCATGTGCACGCACATGTACGCAGCCAGGTACGGCCCGCAGACCCTCGAACCTCGCCCGGGTCATGCCGGGTAGGAAGTCGATGAGCCGTATGAGCAAGCACGTGCTGCGCGCGGGCGCCGCCGTCACCACGACCGTTCTCGCCCTCACCGGGGTGCTCACCGCCTGCGGATCGGGCGGGGGCGGCGGTGAGGACGACAAGACCGTCACCCTCGTCACCCACGACTCCTTCGCCGTATCCAAGCCCGTACTCGCGGAGTTCACCGAGCGCACCGGCTACAAGGTGAAGGTGCTGCGGGGCGGCGACGCGGGCGCCGCCGTCAACCAGGCCGTGCTCAACAAGGGCAATCCGCAGGGCGACGTCTTCTTCGGCGTCGACAACACCCTGCTGTCAAGGGCCCTCGGCAAGGGCGTCTTCAGCCCGTACAAGGCCGACGGCCTCGGCCACGTACCGGAGAAGCTGCAACTCGACGCGAAGCGGCACCGAGTCACGCCCGTCGACTCCGGCGAGATATGCGTGAACTACGACCGGAAGTGGTTCGAGAAGCGGCACTTGGCGCCGCCCCGGTCCCTGGGCGACCTCGCGGATCCCGAGTACAAGAACCTCCTCGTCACCCCGAACGCCGCAACGTCCTCGCCCGGCCTGGGATTTCTGCTGGCCACCGTCGATAAGTACGGGAAGGACGGCTGGAAGGGCTACTGGAAGAAGCTGCGTGCGAACGGCGTCGAAGTCGTCGACGGCTGGGAGCAGGCGTACAACGACCGTTTCAGCGGCTCGAACGGCGGCAAGGGCAAGGGCGACCGCCCGCTCGTCGTCTCCTACGCGACCAGCCCGCCCGCCGAGGTGATCGGCAAGAAGCCGCTGCCGGCGAAGGCACCGACGGGCGTCGCGGACCGGACGTGCTTCCAGCAGACGGAGTTCGCCGGGCTGCTGGACGGCGCACGCAACGCCAAGGGCGGCAAGGCGCTGCTCGACTACATGCTGAGCAGGAAGTTCCAGGAGGACCTGCCGCTTCAGATGTTCGTCGACCCCGCCCGCGAAGACGCCGAAGTACCCGAGGTGTTCAGGAAGTACGGGGGCAGGGTGGAGGGCGCCGCCGCCATGGACCCGGCTGAGATCGACGCGCACCGCGAAGAGTGGATCAAGTCGTGGACGTCGCTCGTCGTGAAGTAGCGGAGCAACCGGCGGGCGCGGAGCGGGAGTCGGAGCCGGTGACCGGAGGCCCGGCGCCGAGGCGGCCGCGCGGCGTCGACGGTACGGGAGGCAGCGGCACCCGTACGGGCAGGAGTGCCCGTACGGGCACGGGATCGGGCAGGGGCAGCGGCAGGGGCATGGGAAGCGCCGTGCGTCTCGCGTTGATGGCGCCGCCCGTCGCCTTCTTCGCGGTCTTCTTCGCCTACCCCGTGGCGGCGATCGTCGCGCGCGGCCTGCGCGACGGGAGCACCGGCGGCTGGCGTCCGGGGCACCTTACCCAGGTCGTCTCCGACCCGGACACCCTCCACGTGCTGTGGTTCACGGTCTGGCAGGCGGCGGCCTCGACCGCGTGCACGCTGGCGCTCGCGCTGCCCGCGGCGTATGTCTTCGCGCGGTTCGACTTCCCGGGGAAACAGCTGCTGCGCGCCGTCGTCACCGTCCCGTTCGTACTGCCGACGGTCGTCGTGGGCTCGGCGTTCCTGGCGCTGCTGGGGCGCGGTGGCCTGCTGGACGAGTGGGTCGGGCTGCGCCTCGACTCCGGTGTCTGGGCGATCCTCCTCGCCCACGTCTTCATCAACTACGCGGTCGTCGTACGGACCGTCGGCGGCCTCTGGTCCCAGCTCGACCCGCGCCAGGAGGAGGCCGCGCGGGTGCTCGGTGCGAGCCGCTTCGCGGCGTGGCGCCGCGTCACGCTGCCCGCGCTCGCACCGTCGGTCGCCGCCGCCGCACTGATCGTCTTCCTCTTCACCTTCACGTCCTTCGGCGTGATCCAGGTGCTCGGCGGTCCCCGCTACGCCACGCTCGAAGTCGAGATCTACCGGCAGACCGCCGCACTGCTCGACCTGCCGACGGCCGCCGTTCTCACGCTGATCCAGTTCGCGACGGTCACGGCGCTGCTGGCCGTGCACGCGCGCACCATGCGTAGGCGGCAGTCCGCGCTGAGCATGGTCCCCGCCGAGCAGACCGCGCGGCGGCCCCGCGGAGCCGTGGAGTGGGTGCTGCCGGGTGCCGTACTGGCGGTGACCGCGCTGCTGGTCCTCGTGCCGCTCGCCGTGCTGACGCTGCGCTCCTTCGACGGGCCCGACGGCTACGGACTCGCCAACTACCGTGCGCTGGGGCGGATTACGGACGGCGGCACGACCACCGCCACCTTCACCGTGCCGCCCGTGGACGCCGTCGGGAACTCCCTCGCGTACGCCGCCGTCGCGACGCTGATCGCGCTCGTCATCGGGGGGCTCGCGGCCGCGGCACTGACCGTACGGACGGGGGCGGCTGCGGGCACGGGCGCCGGGGCGGGAGCCGCGAACGGGCGCTCCGGGGCCGAAGGCGGCAGCGAGGGAGCGGTCGGCCGGCTGGTGCGCGGCTTCGACTCCATGCTGATGCTCCCGCTCGGCACGTCAGCGGTCACCGTCGGCTTCGGCTTCCTCGTCGCGCTCGACGAACCGCCGCTGGACCTGCGTTCGTCGTGGATGATCGTCCCCGTGGCGCAGGCACTGGTCGGCGTTCCCTTCGTGATACGGACGCTGCTGCCGGTGCTGCGGGCCGTCGACGTACGGCTGCGTGAGGCCGCGGCCGTGCTCGGCGCCTCGCCGCTGCGGGCGTGGCGCGAGGTGGATCTGCCCTTGGTCGGCCGTGCGCTGGTCGTCGCCGCGGGCTTCGCCTTCGCGGTCTCGCTCGGCGAGTTCGGCGCGACGGTGTTCATCGCCCGTCCCGACGCACCGACCCTCCCCGTGGCCGTGGCCCGCTTCCTGGGCCGGGCCGGTGAGGTCAACTACGGGCAGGCGATGGCGATGAGCACACTGCTGATGCTCGTGTGCGCGGTGACGCTCCTCGCGCTGGAACGGATACGCACCCATCCCTCGGGGGAGTTCTGATGCTGCGACTCGACGGTGTGACCGCCGGTTTCGGCGCCGGGCGGCGCGCACTGGACGGCGTGGACCTGGAGGTCGCGGACCACGAGACGGTGTGCGTCCTCGGCCCCAGCGGAAGCGGCAAGTCGACGCTGCTGCGCGTCATAGCCGGGCTGCACGCCCCGGACTCGGGGCGGGTCGTGCTCAACGGGCAGGACCAGGCCGGTGTGCCGCCGCACCGCCGGGAAGTCGGGCTGATGTTCCAGGACCACCAGCTCTTCCCCCAGCGCGACGTGGGCGGCAACGTCGAGTTCGGCCTGCGCATGCGCGGTACCGGCCGGCGCGAGACGGACGAGCGCGTCGACGAACTGCTCGGCCTCGTCGGCCTCCCCGGCGCCCGGCGGCGCGCGGTCACCTCCCTGTCCGGCGGCGAACAGCAGCGCGTCGCCCTGGCGCGGGCGCTTGCACCGCAGCCGCGGCTGCTGATGCTGGACGAGCCGCTCGGTCAGCTGGACCGGGGACTGCGCGAACGCCTCGTCGTCGAACTCCGCGCGCTCTTCCGCCGGTTGCGCACCACCGTGCTGGCCGTCACGCACGACCAGGCGGAGGCGTTCGTACTGGCCGACCGCGTCGTCGTGATGAACGAAGGCCGCGTCGCGCAGGCGGGCACGCCGCTGGAGGTGTGGCTGCGGCCCGCCTCCGAATTCGTCGCCCGTTTCCTCGGATTCGACAACGTCGTGGACGCGACGGTCCACGGCGGCGCCGCCGAGACGCCGTGGGGCAAGCTGCCCGTAGAGGACGGCACTCCGGAGGGCGCGTGCCGACTGCTCGTACGCCCTGGCGCCGTGCGGCTCACCGAACCGGAGGACGGGCTGGCGTGCACCGTCGAGGCGCGCACCTTCCGTGGTGGCGACGCGGGAGCGGTGACGCTGTTGCTCAGCCCGGACAGCGGCCCGCGGCTGGAGGCCGCCTGCGCACTGCGTGAGGCGCCGGAGCCGGGGACCCGCGTCGGTGTCACCTTCCCCGACGGGCGGGACGTGGTGCGGCTCGGCGCAGGGTCAGGGGCGAGGGCCGACTGACAAGTGACACAAGCGACACAAGTGACAACTGGCGGACGGCAGTTGAGGGATGACGACTGGCAGATAACAGCTGACGGATGACAAACGCCGTCAGCTGTCAGCTGTCAGCTGTCAGCTGTCAGCTGTCATCTGCCATCCGTCATCGGTGGTCTGTCATCTGTCGCCCGTCATCGGCCGCCTGTCACCTGCAAGCCGCCATCCGTCATCCGTCCGCTGTCAGCCGCGCCAGGGTCTCCGGGACCTCCTCGACCGACGCCGCCAGGGCGATCCGTGAGGCCATCGGCCTTTCCCGGGCCAGCGCCTGAAGCAGTGGCCAGCACGGCAGCGTCCGCGTCCAGTGCTCCTCGTCGACCAGCACCATCGGCGTCGGGGCGCCGCGCGACTGGTAGTAGTTCGGCGTCGCGTTGTCGAAGATCTCCTGTACGGTGCCGGCCGCGCCCGGCAGGAAGACCACGCCCGCGTTCGACCGTGCCAGCAGGCCGTCCTCACGTACCGCGTTGACGAAGTACTTCGCGATGTGCTGCGCGAACGCGTTCGGCGGCTCGTGTCCGTAGAACCACGTCGGGATCCCCACCGACGCACCGCCCCCGGGCCAGCCCTCCCGTACCTCGAAGGCCGCACGCGCCCACTCGCCCACCGACGCCGCGAAGTCCGGCGCCGCCGAGAGCATCTCCAGCGCCTTGCTCAGCATTCCGTCCTCGAAGGGCGCCGAGTACGCACCGAGGTTGGCGGCCTCCATCGCACCCGGGCCGCCACCCGTCGCGACGGTGTGCCCGGCGCGGGCGAGAGCGCGTCCGAGGTGCGCGGCGCCCGCGTACGCATCGCTGCCGCGCGCCAGCTTGTGGCCTCCCATGACGCCCACCACCCGTGCGCCGACGAGCTGTTCGTCGAGGGCGTCGGAGATCGCGTCGTCGTGCACGGCGCGGAGCATCGAGGAGAAGACGTCGCCGTCGTTCTTCGTCCGCTGGAACCAGTCGTACGAGCGGGCGTCGGGTGTCCGCTCGTATCCGCCCGCGAGTCCGTCGAAGAGCTCTTCGGGAGCGTAGAGCCGCCCACGGTACGGGTCGAACGGCAGCCCCGGCACCGGCGGGAAGACCAGCCCGCCGCTCTCCTGCACCCGCAGTACCGACTCCGCGGCCATCGCACAGCCCAGGAAGACGGCGCCCTCGGTCTCTGCCGAGGCCAGAGCCGCGCCCCGTTCCCGCAGGTCTACCGACTGCACTCGCCAGCCGCTGAGCGAACCGGTCGCCTCCACGACGTCGTCGAACTCTTCGAGGGTCTCTATCTCGTGGTCGAGCATCCGCTCAGCGTAGGCGTCACGCGGCCGGGGCGGCTCCGCTTGTGCTAAAGGCGGGCCCTTGCTGGATGCGAAAGGCGGCCCCCTCTACTGGAAAGGGGGCCGCCTCTGGTGCTCCGGCGGAAGCGGTGGACGACGGCGCAACATCGGCACCGCCGCCAGCCAGTGCCGCCTCAGGACGTAAGCGGAAGCGCGGCGAGCTGTCCCACCGCCCAGGTCAGCGCGCCCAGTACGCCGCACACGACGATCGCGCGGAGCGCCGCCGCCCCGCGCAGCAGCCGTCGCGGAGCGCCGAGCTTGACCAGGGCGGCGTTGGCGGGTTTGCGAGCCGCGCGTGACTCCGCTGCCGCCGTCAGCGCGCTCGCCGTGACGCAGACGACCACCAGCGCGGCTCCGAGCAGCGTCAGCGGCCCGAACATCCGCGCACCGGCCTGCGGTGATGCGCCGTAGAGTTCGGAGGCCGCCAGTCCGCCCGCGGCCACCGCGCACAGCACGCCCAGCGGCCGTCCGATGCGCGCCGACTCCTGCTGGAGCACCCGCCCCGCCAGCAGGCGTACGGCACCGGGCCTGCCGACGGACAGCAACCGCCCGCACAGCTGGGTGAGTCCGGGGCCGGCCAGTACGAGACCCATCGCGGTGAGCAGCCAGCCGCCCAGCACGCCGGGCGCGCTGTTGGACAGCACGGCCGACAGCGACAGCGGCTTGGGCGACCGGCTCGCGTATGTCTCCGCCGCGAGCCCCGCCGCCATGAACGCGGCGCCCCACGGCAGGGTGACCGACGCGGGAAGCGAGCCGGGCAGGATCCGCAGGGGCTGTCCGTCACGGTCGTCTGCCGCGTGCTCCCGTTGTCCCTCCGCATTTCCGTCCGCTACGGCACGGGCGGTGTGCGCACCGCCGGCCCCGCCGCCGACGCCGACGGAGCCCCCGCCGGCGCCCGCCGTGCCGCCCGCCAATGCCGGCAGCACACCGGGCCGCGTCGCCAACGCCGCGGCGCACGCGGCCGCCAGCGGCGGAACGCACAGCAGCACGACCGTCGCGGCGACGGGCAGCGGACGGTCGGCGGCCAGCATCCGCATCGCGGCCCCGCCGAAGGGCGCCGACGCCAGCTGCCCGCGCAGATAGAGATAGATCACGAGCGCCACGGCGCTGCCCAGCAGGGACGACATGGCGGTCGAGGCGGCGGCGAGCACCGGGACCCGCGCCGGTCCGATGCCGGCGGCGTCCAGTGCGGAACGCGACCGCGAGCCCGGTTCCGTACGGGCGACCGCCGCGGCGAACTGCACTGCCGCCGCGAGCGGTACGAGACACCACACCAGCCGGACCAGCGAACCGCCGGGCTGCTGCGGGTGGGAGAGGGCATGACTCAGGGCGGCGAGAAGCAGGAATCCCACGACGGACGTCGCGCACGCCACCAGCAGGCGGCGCAGCAGCGTCAGCGGGTGACCCCCGCGGGTCAGACGGAGAGCGAGCACGCGGCACCCTTGGAGTCTTCGCCGTCCGAGTCGCCGTCGCCCGTGGCCATGCCCTTGCCACCGGCTTCGCCGTCCCCGCCGTTGTCGTCGCCGTCGCCCGTGGTCGTGCCGCCGGGGGCCGGGGGGACCAGGCCGCCGTCGAGCCGTCCGTCGACGAGCGTGAGGTTGCGGTCCGCGAGCGTGGGTCCCACCGCGTCCGCCGCCTCCGGGTCTCCCGGTGTCACCTTCGGCAGCATCACCGCCGGGTCGTGGGTGGTGAGCACCACGGTGATGTCGTGGGTACGGGCTGCGGTGGTCAGGGTGCGCAGCACCTGGGCGCGCTCCGCCTGGTGCAGCGGGGCGGTCGGCTCGTCGGCGAAGACGATCGCGGGGGCGGGCGCGAGGGCGCGGGCGATGGCCACGCGCTGACGCTGCGACTGGCGCAGTGCCGAGGGGCGCTTGCGCGCGCAGTCGCCGACGTCGAGCCGTTCCAGCCACTCGACGGCTGCCTTGCGGGCGGCGCGTGAACCGGCGCCGCACAGCAGCATCGGCAGCGCGGCGTTCTCCCATGCGGTCAGTTCCGGGATGAGCTGCGGTTCGCTGCCGACCCAGCCGAAGCGGTCGCGCCGCAGCCGTTCGCGCGAGGTGCGGGAGAGGGTGTGCACGGGCACGCTGTTGAACCAGATCTCACCGTCGTGCGGGGTGAGTTGACCCGACAGGCAGCTCAGCAGAGTCGTCTTGCCGCTGCCTCGGGGTCCGGTGACGGAGACGATCTCGCCGGCGCGGACGCCGATCGATACGCCTTGAAGTGCGGGGGAACCGCCGTACGAGTAATGCAGTCCGCGTGCCCAGAGCACGTCGTTGTCCGGGGGTGCTGCCACTGAGGGCACCTCCACTCACCTTGGCTCTGCTGGTCCCTGCCCGGCCCTGTCCCACGGAAGGGTGAAGAGGGGCCCCGGGCGGTCGGTCACAGGAACCGTAAGGAGAGGGTGGCGGCCATCCGTCGCCATCCGCCGGGGCGCGGCGCAGATTCCACCGAACGGGCCTCGCAGATGGCCCCGCCAGTTCGCGTCCTCCGCGGCCCTGCCCGGGCCTCGCCGCGGGCCCGGCCCGCCGGGACGGGCCGGGCCCGGGGACGGCGGCTCAGTCCTCGTTCGTGAGGTGGGTCGGGGCGAACATCCGCAGTTCGGCGGGGAGGACCACCACCGAGGGGCCGGGGGCCGCGAGCGCCGCCGACAGGTCCTCGCGTAGCCGGTCCGGTGCGGTGCGGACCGCGGGGACGCCGAACGACTCCGCGAGCGCGACGAAGTCGGGCCGGGCCAGTTCGGTGCCGGTCGTCTCGCCGAAGGCCTCGTTCATGTACGTACGGAGGATGCCGTAGCCGCCGTCGTCGACGATGAGCCAGGTCACGGGGAGGCCGTACTGGCGGGCGGTGGCGAGTTCGGCGATGGAGTACATGGCGCCGCCGTCGCCCGAGACGGCGAGGACCGGGGTGCTGCGCGCGGGGTCCGCGGCGGCGGCGCCGAGCGCGGCGGGGAAGCCGTAGCCGAGGCCGCCGGCTCCCTGGGCGGAGTGCATGGCGCCCTCTCGGGGGTCGAAGGCCGACCATGCCCAGTACGCGAGGATCGTCATGTCCCAGAAGCTGGGCGAGTCGTCCGGGAGGGCGTGGCGCACGGCGCCCAGCACGCGCTGTTCGAGGTCGAGGCCCTGGGAGTCGAGCCGGGCGTGGACACGTTCCAGCAGCGCGGCCACCTCAGCTTCTGCCCGGCCCGCCGGGCGCGGGACGACGGCGGCGGCGAGGGCTTCGAGTGCCGAGCGGGCGTCGGCGTGGATGCCGAGGGCGGGGTGGTTGGCCTCCAGCTTGCCCAGGTCTGCCTCGATGTGGACGACGCGGC
Source organism: Streptomyces sp. HNM0575 (assembly GCF_012726265.1). Taxonomy (GTDB): domain Bacteria; phylum Actinomycetota; class Actinomycetes; order Streptomycetales; family Streptomycetaceae; genus Streptomyces. The sequence goes on from NZ_JAASAG010000008.1 coordinate 374,688, forward strand.
CGCGGGGCGCGAACGTGTGGTAGTTGGAGGAGAGTTCGCCGAGTCCGGAGCCGACGACGAGCAGCACGTCGGCGCCCGCGAGGAAGTCGGTCGTGTGCCGGTCCTCCAGCCAGGAGCCGAGCGAGAGCCGGTGGCCGACGGGGAAGGCGCCCTTTCCGCCGAAGGTGGTGGCGACGGGGGCGTCCAGGGCATCCGCGAGTGCCAGCAGCTGTGCCTGGGCCCCGGCGCGTACGACGCCGCCTCCGGCGAGCACGGCCGGGCGCTCGGCCGCGTTGAGCAACGCCGCGGCGCGCGCCGTGAGTTCGGGCCGGTCGGGCAGCGGGCGTGGCCGCGCCGGACCGTCCGCGGCGCCGAGCGAGCCGGGGCGCGGCACGTCGGTGGGCGCGAGGAGGACGTCCTGCGGGATCTCGACCCAGACCGGCCCGCAGGGGGCCTCCAGCGCGTCGGCCCATGCCGCCGCGAGCGCCGAGGGGATCTGCGAGACGGCCCGCACCGTACGCACGGACTTCACGACGTCGCGGAACGAGGCCTGCTGGTCGCGGAGTTCGTGCAGATACCCCTTGCGTCCGCCGCCCAGGCCGGACGTCGGCACCTGGCTGCTGATGCCCAGTACGGGCGCCGACGCCGCCGCCGACTCCTGGAGCGCGGCGAGCGACATCAGCGCACCGGGCCCGGTGGAGATCAGCAGCGGTGTGACGGTGCCGGTGACGCGGGCGTACGCGTCGGCGGCGAAGCCCGCGTTGTTCTCCATTCGCAGGCCCACGTATGACAGCGGGGAGCGGCGTACGGCGTCGAAGGCGCCGAGCGCGTGCTGCCCGGGCAGTCCGAAGATGGTGCGCGCGCCGAGGGCGGTGAGGGATTCGGCGACGAGATCGCCGCCCGTGCGGACCGCGGCGGCCGGCGAAGCGGGGGGCGCGGACGGGGACTCGGAGGGAGATGCCTGGGCCATGCGGGGGCTCGGGCCTTTCGACGTCGGGACAGGGACGGCCGGGTGGGGGCGGGTGCCGGTGAGGTGCGGGTGAGGTGCGGGTGAGGTGCGCGGTCAGACTCCGGCGGGGGCGCCGCTGCCGGGCTTTCCGCCCGCGTCCTCCGCGCCCGCTGCGCCTGCTGCGTCCGCCGCGTCCGGTTCCGCTTCCGCCCCGGTGCTCGTACGGCCCGCGAGCCGGGCACGCCACTCGGCCAGCACCGCCGGATCCGTCGGCTTCCCCGCCAGGCTGACCACGACGTATGCGAGCAGCGAGGCCAACAGCCCGTAGTAGATGGCCTCGTTGGCGAGCACGCCCTTCCAGACCATCATCGCGACGACCGCCGTACCGCCGACGGCCACGGCCGACAGCGCCCCGTTCGCGGTGCCGCGCTTCCAGACGAGGCCGCCGAGGATCGGCACCAGCAGCCCGCCGACGAGCAGGTTGTACGCCACGGTCAGTGCCTCTACGACGTCGTTGAGCGCGATGGATATCACCACGACCGCCAGGCCCATGATCAGGATGAAGACGCGGTTGCCGCGCACCTCGTCATGGCCTCCGCCGCCGCCCGCTTCGTCCGCCGCGGCGGGCTCGGGCGGTGTGCGGCGCAGCCGCTTCCAGATGTCGTTGTTGGCGACGGTCGCGCACGCGATCAGTGCGCCCGACGAGGTCGACATCACCGCGGAGAGCGCCGCGGCCAGCACCAGGCCCTTCACCCCGACCGGCAGCGCCTCGCCGACGATCGTGGCGAAGGCGGCGTCGGGGCTGTCCAGCTTCGGGAAGAGCGCCTTGGCGGAGGTGCCGATCACGGCGCCGGCGACCGCGTAGACGAGGCAGTAGACACCGGCCACGGAGCCGCCGTTGCGCGCGACGGTGTCGCTGCGCGCGGTGAACACGCGCTGCCAGATGTCCTGCCCGATGAGCATGCCGAACGAGTAGATCAGCACGTATGTGAAGACCGTCTCCACGCCGATGTTCATGGGGGCGAAGTAGTCGTCCGGCAACTGCTTCTGCATGCCGTCGATGCCGCCCGCCTTCCACACGGCGATGGGCAGCAGCAGAAGCAGCACGCCGACCGACTTGACCACGAACTGCGCCATGTCCGTCAGCGTGATCGACCACATGCCGCCGAGCGTCGAGTACGCGATGACGATGCCGCCCCCGAGCATGATCGCCAGGGTGCGGTCCAGCCCGAAGATGACGTCGAAGATCGTGGCGTAGGCGATCGTGGATGTGACGGCGAGCATCAGCGTGTACGCCCACATCACCGCGCCCGAGATCACCGAGGACGAGCCGCCGTACCGCAGGTCGAGCATCTGGCTGACCGTGTAGACCTTCAGCCGCGAGATGCGGGCGGAGAAGAACAGGCTCAGGGCCAGCAGTCCGAAGCCGATCGCGAACACCAGCCAGGCGCCGGAGAGTCCGTACTGGTAGCCCAGTCCGACCCCGCCGATCGTCGAGGCGCCGCCGAGCACGATCGCCGCCATCGTGCCGGAGTACATGGCCGGGCCGAGGCGGCGGCCCGCGACGAGGAAGTCGCTCTTGGACTTGGCGCGGCGCATGCCCCACCAGCCGACGGCGAGCATGCCCACGAGATAGATGATGATCACTGCGTAGTCGACGGCCATGAGCGCTCCTCGGACCGAGCGGAGGGAGGGGAGAAGGGGGGGGAGGGGAAGGCGGAGAGGGGAGATGCGGGGGGGGGGTGTCCCTATGGGTTTCGTCAACCCGTGGGGGTGGGCTTGGGGTCGTAGAAGGTGCCGTCGCGGAGCATGGCGAAGAGCACGTCGGCTCGTCGTCTCGCGAGGCAGAGGAGGG
>NZ_JAASAG010000009.1 GCF_012726265.1 Streptomyces sp. HNM0575
ACGCCGATGTCACTGGTGTCGATCACGTGCACTCTCCGGTCGTACCCGCCCGGCCGTCCCACGGCACCGATCGCCACATCCACATTACGAAGAGCCTCCCGACCTGCGAAGAAGCCGGTGGCCATGTCCCTAATCAGCGGTCTGTCAGTGCCTCCGGAACCGGTGACACCACCCCCCAGGCCATGCACTCGACAGGGGGACTCAGTCATGCCAGCTCCAGAGACCGGGAGCCCCGTTGCAGGGCCACGAAAAAGGTAATGGGGATGCTCCGGGAGCGCGGGCACGGGCGGCCAGTTGAACCGCCGCCGTCCCCGGCCGGTACGACGCTCGACGGCGCGCGACTGAGGTGCAGCGCTGCCACGCTGCCGGGAGGCCTGGGTGCCGCGCCGCGGGGAGGCCTGGGTGCCGCCCTACTGAGGCCCCCCGTTGCCCCGGTCCGCGAGCGCCGGCGGCGGCTCGTCGTCCATCTCGAACGCCAGCGGGAACGGCGCGTATCCGGCCAGCCGCAGCCAGCGGACGGTGCGATGACGCCGCAGCGCCCGTGCCGCGCGTACGGCGTCGTTGTGGAAGCGCCGCGCCATCGGCACCCGCCGTACGGCGGCCGCGAGTTCGACCGCGGCCTCCTCTCCTCCGGGCGCCGCCCGTACGGCCTCGACCTGGGCGCTCTCGCCGAAGACCGCGCGCAGCGCCTGGCTCAGCTCGCTCTCGGCGACCTCGCGCTGCTCCTCCGCGGCCTGCCGGGCGTCGTGCGCGGCCTGGTACAGGACGATCGACGCGGCCGGGTCGAGCACGCCCGCGGTGGCCAACTCCTGTGCGATGGAGGCCCGTCGGAGCAACTGCGCGTCGAGCGCCGCCCGCGCCGCGTCGATCCGGGCGTGCAGCCGGTCGAGGCGCCCGGCCGTCCAGCTGAGATAGACGCCGACGAGCAGCACCGCAACGGCGAGCAGGATCAGGGTGGTCATGGTGGGCATTGCTTCCGCGCTCTCCCTCGTTCTTCCCCTCGTCGCTCAATCGGGCGCCGTCCTACAGCGCGCGGCTTCCCGAGCCGCCGCCGTTCCTCAGCGGGCGCTCCGGCGGCGCTCAGTCACGAGCCAGGCCGAAGCGGGCGCGGAATCCGATGCGTTCGTCGGGCGAGACGGCGGCGGCGCCGTCGGTGACGGTCTCGTAGACGGCGAGGATGTCGGAGCCGACCGTGGACCAGTCGAAGCGGCGCACATGGCGGCTCCCGTACGCGCGGAGCGCCTGCCGCCGCTCCGGGTCGGACAGCAGCCGCACCGCGGCGTCCGCGAGGGCGCCGGCGTCCGCGTTGGGGAACAGCTCGCCGGCCTCTCCCCCGTCGAGTACCTGCGCGAAGGCGTCCAGGTCGCTGGCGAGCACGGGGGCACCGGAGGACATCGCCTCGACGAGGATGATCCCGAAGGACTCGCCGCCGGTGTTCGGCGCCACATACAGGTCGACGCTGCGCAGCAGCCGCGCCTTGTCCTCGTCGCTGATCATGCCGAGGAACTCCACCCGGTCCCGCATGCCCGCGGGCAGGTCCTCGACGGCCTCGTCCTCGTCGCCGCGCCCCGCGACCAGCAGCCGCGTGTCCGGCAGCGATTCGAGGATGCGCGGCAGGGCCTTCATCAGTACGGGAAGTCCCTTGCGCGGCTCGTCGATCCGCCCGATGAAGCCGATCGTGCCGCCCTGCCACTCCGCCTTGGGCTCGGCGCGCGCGAAGAAGTCGACGTCGACGCCGTTGGGGATGACGACCGCGTCGCCCCCCAGGTGTTCGACGAAGGTGCGGCGTGCGTACTCGCTGACCGCGATCCGCGCACTGATCTTCTCCAGCGCGGGCTGGAGGATCGGATACGCCGCGATCATCGCCCGCGAGCGCGGGTTGGAGGTGTGGAAGGTGGCGACGATCGGGCCCTGCGCCGCCCAGCAGGTGAGCAGGGCGAGGGAGGGCGTGGCGGGTTCGTGGATGTGCAGCACGTCGAAGGCGCCGTCGTGCACCCAGCGCCGTACGCGGGCGGCGGAGAGGAAGCCGAAGTTCAGGCGTGCGACGGAGCCGTTGTACGGGACGGGGACGGCGCGCCCCGCGGAGACCACGTAGGGCGGCAGGGGCGTCTCGTCGTCGGACGGCGCCAGGACCGAGACCTCGTGCCCGGCGGCGGCGAGATGCTCCGCCAGGTCCCGTACGTGGAACTGGACGCCGCCCGGCACGTCCCACGAGTACGGGCAGACGATCCCGATCCTCATGCCTCCCGCTCCTCCTCGGGGGCGGTGTGCGGACGCCCCGAAGTGCCGCTCGCCGCCGTGCCGTTGTCCGCCGTGCCGTTCCCCACAGTCTCGTTCCCCGCCGTACCGGCCTTCGCTGCCTCCTTCCCGTTCGGCGCCCCGTCACGCCGTGGCAGGTCCGCCAGCCACAGCCGCTGGAGCATGTGCCAGTCCTCTGGATGGTCCGCGATGCCCTCTTCGAAACGCTCCGCAACGGCCTGCGTCATCGCGGCCGTCTTCTCCTCCCGCGTGCCCTGCGCGGGGACTTCGACGGGCGGGTGGACCCTGCCCTCCATACGCGGCGACTCCCCGTACCAGAGAGTCACGGGCAGCAGCAGCGCCCCGGTCTGCTGGGCGAGCAGGGCGGGCCCGGCGGGCATCCGCGTGCGTTCGCCGAAGAAGGTCACCTCGACCCCGGACGACGACAGATCGCGGTCGGCGACGAGGCACACCAGGCCGCCGTCGCGCAGCCGCCGCGCGAGCGTGCCGAAGGCGCTGCCGCCCGAGTGCGGCAGCACCTCCATGCCCAGGCCCTCGCGGTAGGCGACGAAGCGGTCGAAGAGCGATTCGGGCTTCAGCCGTTCGACGACCGTGCTGAACGGCGTCTTCAGCGCCGTGGTGACATACGCCCCGGCCAGGTCCCAGTTGGCCAGGTGCGGCAGGGCGAGGATCACGCCGCGGTCGGAGGCGATGCCGTCGGTCAGCCGGTGCAGCTCGTGGATGTGGACGTTGTCCCGTATGTGCCGCTCACGCCACGCGGGCAGCCGGAACGACTCCATCCAGTACCGCAGGTACGAGCGCATCCCGGCCTGTGACAGCTGCCTGAGACGCTCGGACGAGGCGGCGGGCACGACCCGCGCCAGGTTCGCCTCCAGCTGCCGCACGCCCTTCCCGCGCTGCCTCCAGACGGTGTCCGCGATGGAACGGCCCAGCGCCGCCGCGACCGGTTCGGGCAGCCTGCGCACTCCGGCCCAGCCCAGTCCGTACAGCGAGTCGGTCAGCCGTTCACCGGGAGTGCTGCTCACGCGCCGGTCCCTTCCGCTTCCGCGGCCTCCCGCCGTACGGTCACAACCCGCTGCCCGAGCGTGACGAGGCTGCCGAGCGCCACGGCCCACAGCGCGACGGGCAGCAGCACCCCGATGTAGGGCACCCCGAAGATCGTGAAGCCCGAGAACCCGGTCAGGACCAGGGTGATGACGAGCCGCTCGGCGCGCTCCACGAGGCCGTTGACGTTCACCGGCAGCCCGATGCTCTCGCCGCGCGCCTTGGTGTACGAGACGACCTGACCGCTTGCGAGGCAGAAGATCGTCACCCCGCACATCAGGACGCTGTCGCCGCCGCCCGCGTACCACAGCGCGATCCCGCCGAAGACCGCCGCGTCCGCGACGCGGTCGAGCGTCGAGTCGAGGAAGGCGCCCCAGCGGCTGGAACGTCCCAACTGCCGTGCCATGTTGCCGTCGACGAGGTCGGAGAAGACGAACAGCGTGATGACGACGGTGCCCCAGAAGAACTCGCCGAGCGGGTAGAAGACCAGCGCTCCGGCGACCACGCCTCCGGTGCCGATCAGGGTGACCGTGTCCGGGCTCACTCCCAGCCGCAGCAGCATCGTCGCGAAGGGGGTGAGGACACGCGTGAAGAACGCACGCGCGTACTTGTTCAGCATGGTCGTCCCGTGGATCGATGGCGGGGCCGGCGGCGGGGTACGGCCTCCGGCGGGCCCATGTTAGCCAGGCTCGCAGGCCCCCGCGCCCAGGGTCCACGGGCCGCCCCGCCCTACGTATGGACGCGTGCCGGGTGCGGTGGAAAGCTCGAAGTAACGCGGTTTTCGCTTCGAAGCCAGACGGACCCCAGCAGGTGTCGACCGGAAGGCGGGACACATGGGCGACAAGGCGAGCACACACCCCGGAGCCGCCGGCAGGGCGGCGGCGGCCGGCCACCCCTCCAAACTGCGGAACGTGGTACTGGTCGGCCACAGCGGCTCGGGGAAGACCACCCTCGTCGAAGCACTCGCGCTGGCCTCCGGGTCGGTGACGAGAGCGGGCAGGGTGGAGGACGGCGGAACCCTCTCCGACTACGACGACATCGAGCACCGCCAGCACCGATCGGTGCAGCTCTCGCTGGTGCCGGTCGAGTGGGAGGGCATCAGGATCAACGTACTGGACACCCCCGGATATGCGGATTTCGTCGGGGAGTTGAGGGCCGGTCTGCGTGCGGCGGACGCGGCCCTCTTCGTCGTCTCGGCGGCCGACGGCGTCGACGGCGCGACCAGGCTCGTATGGGAGGAGTGCGCGTCCGTGGGGATGCCGCGGGCGATCGTCGTGACCCATCTCGACGCCGCACGCGCCGACTTCGAGGACATGGTGTCGGTGTGCCAGCGCGAGTTCGGCGGTGACGACCCCGACGCCGTGATCCCGCTGTATCTGCCGCTGCGCGGCGAGCAGGGCGCCGACGGCCAGGCACCCGTAGAGGGGCTGATCGGCCTGCTCTCCCAGCGCGTCTACGACTACTCCTCGGGCGCGCGCACCGAACGCGACCCCGATCAGGGCCGGTTGCCGCAGATCGAGGAGTCCCGTAACAGGCTCATCGAGGGGATCATCTCCGAGAGCGAGGACGAGACCCTCATGGACCGCTACCTCGGCGGCGAGGAGTGCGAGGTCCCGACCCTGATCGAGGATCTGGAGAAGGCCGTCGCCCGCGGCGTCTTCCACCCGGTGCTCGCCGCCGCCCCCGCCGCGGAGGGCGCGAAGCACGGAGTCGGCACCCTGGAGCTGCTGGAGCTGATCACGGGCGGCTTCCCGTCGCCCCCCGAGCGCGAGATCCCCGCCGTCACCACACCCGAGGGCAAGCCGCAGCCGGCGCTGACCTGCGACCCCGACGGCCCGCTGGCCGCCGAGGTGGTAAAGACCTCCTCCGACCCGTACGTGGGCCGCATCTCACTCGTACGTGTCTTCTCCGGCACTCTGCGTCCCGACGAGACGGTGCACGTCTCGGGGCACGGACTTGAGGACCGCGGCCACGAGGACCACGACGTGGACGAGCGCATCGGAGCGCTCTCGGCGCCCTTCGGCAAGCAGCAGCGACCGCTGTCCAAGGCCGTCGCCGGCGACCTCGCGTGCGTGGCGAAGCTGAACCGCGCCGAGACCGGCGACACCCTCTCCTCCAAGGACGCCCCGCTGCTGATGGAGCCGTGGGTGATGCCGGACCCGCTGCTGCCCGTGGCCATCGCGGCGCACACCAAGGCCGACGAGGACAAGCTGTCGCACGGGCTGTCGCGGCTCGTCGCCGAGGACCCGACGATGCGTCTCGAGCAGAACCCCGACACCCATCAGCTCGTGCTGTGGTGCCTCGGCGAGGCGCACACGGGCGTGGCCCTGGAGCGGCTGCGCAGCCGCTACGGCGTCAACGTCGACTCGGTGGACCACAAGGTGTCGCTGCGGGAGACCTTCGCCGAGCAGGCGGAGGGGCGCGGACGGCACGTCAAACAGTCGGGCGGGCACGGGCAGTTCGCGATATGCGAGATCACCGTCGAGCCGCTGCCGGGCGGCAGCGGCATCGAGTTCGTGGACAAGGTCGTCGGCGGGGCCGTGCCACGGCAGTTCATCCCGTCGGTCGAGAAGGGCGTACGGGCGCAGGCCGCCAAGGGCGTGGCCGCCGGCTATCCGCTGGTGGACTTCCGCGTGACCCTGCACGACGGCAAGGCCCACTCCGTGGACTCCTCCGACGCGGCGTTCCAGACCGCTGGCGCGCTGGCGCTGCGCGAGTGCGCGGCGAAGGCCCGTATCCATCTGCTGGAGCCCGTCGCGGAGTTGGAGGTCGACGTGGAGGACGAGTACGTCGGCTCCGTGATGAGCGATCTGTCCGGGCGCCGGGGCAAGGTCTCCGGCACGGAGCAGGCGTCCGACGGGCACACGCTCGTACGTGCGCAGATCCCGGAGATCGAGATCAGCCGGTACGCGGTGGAGCTGCGGTCGCTGTCCCACGGCACGGGCCGCTTCGCCCGCTCGTACGCCTGCCACGAGCCGATGCCGCAGCACCTGGCCGGCAAGATCCTGGAAGCCGCACAGAACGGCGGCTGACTGCGGCTACGCTGGACAAAGGCGCGTGAAAAGGTGTGCCGGCCACGGCAGTTGGGAATAGGCCGTGGTCGGCAGCGCGCGTGCGCGGGCAGGGCAGCGCCGAGGCTTGAGGGAGTGGGGGCTCAGTGGCCGGGTTCGAGGATTTCGAGGGGATCGAGGCCGCGTCCGACTTCAGTCCGGGCGCCCAGGTGCCCCTCTCGGGCTCCGGCGGGCAGACGGCGGCCACCCAGGCCCTCGCCTCCGCCGCGTACCGGGACGACGCCGTCACCGATCTGATCGCCGCGAACGACGGGGCGTCGGTGAAGCCGCCGAAGCTGTCGCTCTTCGAGCCGAACCTGGGCGAGGCGTTCTCACGCGCCGTGCAGGTGCGGCTCCTCGGTGGCGCACGCAAGGCGCTCATCCAGTCCTTCGGCATCGAGCCGCAGACGGTGGTCGAGCACTGCCTGGCCGCCACCCGCATACGCAAGGACCGCGACACCCGGCTCACCGTGATCATGGTCATCTTCGGGGTGCTGTTCCTGCCGGGGACGCTGCTGTGGCTGCTGGCCTTCCAGCTGCGCCGTGCCATCGCCGGCGCGCAGAACAAGCGCATGGGCGGCTTCGGCATCGCGGCCATGGCGGCGCTGGGCGCGCTGGCCGTGCTGTTCATGGTCAAGCTCCCCTTCGACGGCCTGCTCGCCGTCTACCTCCGCGTCATGTTCGTCGCCCCGATCGTGGGCTGGCTGTGGGCGAAGCAGGTCTGTGAGCGCTCCGCCAAGATGCTCCGCGGGCAGTGGGAGCTGCTGCTCGGCGGCAGCGGCGTCGGCGCGAAGATCCCCGAGGCCGTGCCGCAGGACCCGGGCGACGCCGGCGCCGAACGCATCCGGCTGGGCCTGGCGAAGCTCAGCGCCGAGCAGGCCAGCAACCTCGTCTACTACGCGGGCCCCAAGGGGATACTCGGCATGGGCACCCGCTGGGGCAGCTGGCAGCTCGCCGAGGAGCTGGTCCCGAAGGACCCCGAGGCGGACATCAACCCGTTCCGCAGCTGGGACGTCGTACGCGCCATCTACGACCAGCTGCGGATGCTGGAGCGCGGACCGCTGCACACCGGCGGCTTCCCCAAGCCCTCCATACGCCACTGGATCGTCTCCCCCATCGGCGAGGGCGCCAAGGAGGTCAAGCGCCCCGAGGGCCAGGAGGTCGAGGGCTACCGGATCAAGGACTTCGAGATACAGCGCATCTGCAACGAGCAGCAGTTCGGCAGCGGCAACAGGCACTATCTCGGCGTCCAGTTCGTGCTGTGGGACGGCCAGTTGGTGATCACGCTGCTGATCACGGTGACGGTGCTCCACCACACGCTGCGCATCGAGGTCACGGGCCACGCCCTGGGGCCGGTGCATCCGCTGTTCACCACGAAGCCCAAGGCGAAGACCAAGGAGGTCTCCAAGAGCGTGAAGTTCTGGGAGACCAGGGAGGTCAAGCTGCCGCTGGTGCACGCCCGCGAGGTCGTGCGGCTCGCCGCCCGCGCGCCGCTCACGTGGTTCCCGCCGGTGCTCGACTTCCTCGGCGGCAAGCTGAACCTGCCGGAGCCCTTCGGACTGCGGCACTCGTGGGCGGACAAGCCGTGGCGCCACCGCTTCATGGCCGACGACGCGCTGCGCGCCGCCACGCCGGTGCTGCGGGTCGTCCACGCGGCGGCCATGCGCGTACTGGAGGAGAACGGCTGCAACACCGAGCAGTTCGGGGCCCGTTCGCTCGTCCTCAGCGGCCAGGTGCAGGCCGCGGCGCCCACGAAGGCCGACGCCTACGACGCATGACCCCGCCCGCGACGAGCGGCGGCACCCCTGGCGCGGACCGCTCCGACGACGCTGCCGGACCCACCGGCCGTGCCGGTCATAGCGATCCCGCGGCCTCCCCCGGCGTCCCGGACCACGTCCCGGACCACCGGTCCGTCGCCGCGGCGGTGTCCGAGATGGTCGGCGTGCTCGGACGTCACGAGGCGGAGGACTGGACGGTACGAGCGGGCACGCTCGACTGGAGCTGCCTGGAGACCGCCGCGCACATCGCACACGACCTGCTCGCCTACGCGGGCCAGGTGACCGCCGCGCCCTCCGACGCCTATCTCCCCTTCGACCTGGTCGTCCGCCCGGCGGCCTCCCCCGCCGACACCCTGCGTACCGTCACCGCCTGCGGACGTCTGCTCAGCGGCGCGCTGGCCACGGCCGGCCCCGGACTGCGCGCCTGGCACTGGGGGCCGTGCGACGTCACGGGCTTCGCGGCCATGGGCGTGGCGGAGACCCTGCTGCACACACACGACATCACCGGAGGACTGGGGGTGCCATGGGCGCCGCCGAGTGCACTGTGCGCGGTAGTCCTCGGCCGCCTCTTCCCCGACGCCCCGTCCGGCGACCCCGTGGAGGTGCTGCTGTGGTGCACCGGACGCGGGGAGTTGGAGGGCCGCCCCCGCCGCACCTCGTGGACGTGGCGGGCGGCGCTCCCGGGCTGACCCGCACCGCGCCCCGCACCACGCCCTGAGTGGGCGCGCTCCTACTTCGACGCGCCGCCCGACGCCGCCACCGGCTCCGCCGCCCGCCCGCCCCGGAGGCCCGCCGGAGGCCCCTAGTCCTGCCACGCCTCCGCGAGCATCGTGCGGGTCTCCGCGAGGAGTTGGGGCAGCACCCGCGTATGCCCCACGACCGGCATGAAGTTGGTGTCGCCGCCCCACCTCGGCACGACGTGCTGATGCAGATGCGCGGCGATGCCCGCACCCGCCACCGACCCCTGGTTCATGCCGATGTTGAAGCCCTGCGCCGCGGACGCGACCCGCAGCGTCTTCATCGCGCGCTTGGTGAACTCCGCCAGCTCGCCCGTCTCCTCGTCCGTCAGCTGCGGATAGTCGGCGACGTGCCGGAACGGTACGACCATGAGGTGCCCGCCGTTGTACGGGTAGAGGTTGAGCACCGCGTAGACGTGCTCGCCGCGGGCGAGGATCAGCCCGTCCTCGTCGCTCTTCGCCGGGATCGCACAGAAGGGACAGCCGTCGTCCGCGCCGGGGCCGGTGGGCTTGTTCTCACCCTGGATGTACGCCATGCGGTGCGGTGTCCACAGGCGCTGGAACGCATCCGGCGTCCCGACCCCGATCTGCTGTTCCGGCTCGCTCGTCATGCGGGCCAGCATAGGACTCTCCAGGTACGGGGCAGGGCCCCAGGGGGGACCCCAGGAACCCTGCCCACGCGGCTACGAGTGCTGTGCCGCGGCCTCGAGCAGCTCCGCGACCGCCTCGTTCTGCGGTACGCCGTTCTTCTGCGTACCGTCGCGGTAGCGGAAGGAGACGGCCCCGGCGGAGACGTCCTCGTCCCCCGCGATGATCATGAACGGCACCTTGGACTTCTGCGCGTTGCGGATCTTCTTCTGCATCCGGTCCGCGGAGGAGTCCACTTCGATGCGCAGGCCCTTCTTCTTCGCCTCCGCCGCGAACTCCTGTAGATACGGCACATGCGTGTCCCCGATCGGGATGCACACGGCCTGCACGGGCGCCAGCCACGTCGGGAACGCCCCCGCGTAGTGCTCCAGCAGCACCGCGAAGAACCGCTCGATCGAGCCGAAGAGAGCCCGGTGGATCATCACGGGCTGCTGCCTGGAACCGTCTGCCGCCGTGTACTCCAGCGCGAACCGCTTCGGCTGCTGGAAGTCGACCTGGATCGTGGACATCTGCCAGGTCCGCCCGATGGCGTCCTTGGCCTGCACGGAGATCTTCGGCCCGTAGTACGCGGCGCCGCCGGGGTCCATCACCAGCTCCAGGCCCTGCTTGCCCGCGGCCTCGCGCAGCGCCTCGGTGGCCTCCTCCCACTCCTCGGGCTCCCCGATGAACTTCGGGTTTCCCTCCTCGCGGGTCGACAGCTCCAGATAGAAGTCGTTGAGCCCGTAGTCCCGCAGCAGGTCCAGCACGAAGGTGAGCAGGCCGTCCAGCTCCTCCGGCATCTGCTCCTTGGTGCAGTAGATGTGCGAGTCGTCCTGGGTGAAGCCGCGGGCCCGGGTGAGGCCGTGCACCACGCCCGACTTCTCGTAGCGGTAGACCGTCCCGAACTCGAAGAGCCGCAGCGGCAGTTCACGGTACGAGCGGCCACGCGCCTTGAAGATCAGGTTGTGCATCGGGCAGTTCATGGCCTTGAGCCGGTAGTCCTGCCCCTCGAACTCCAGGGGCGGGAACATCGACTCCCCGTAGTTCGGCAGATGGCCCGAGGTCTCGAACAGCCCCTGCTTGGAGATGTGCGGGGTGTTGACGAACTCGTAGCCCGACTCCTCGTGCCGCTGCCGCGAGTAGTCCTCCATCACCTTGCGTACGACGCCGCCCTTGGGATGGAAGACGGCCAGCCCCGAACCCAGCTCCTCCGGAATGGAGAACAGGTCCAGCTCGGCCCCGAGCTTGCGGTGGTCGCGCTTCTCGGCCTCCGCGAGGAACTCCAGATACGCCTTCAGCTCGTCCTTGGTCGGCCACGCGGTGCCGTAGATGCGCTGAAGCTGCTTGTTCTTCTCGCTGCCCCGCCAGTACGCGGCGGCGCTGCGCATCAGCTTGAACGCCGGGATCGCCCGGGTCGACGGCAGATGCGGGCCGCGGCACAGGTCCTTCCAGCACAGCTCGCCGGACTTGGCGTCCAGGTTGTCGTAGATGGTCAGTTCACCCGCGCCGACCTCCGCGGAGGCACCCTCGGCCGCCTCGGCCGCGGAGCCCTTCAGCCCGATCAGCTCCAGCTTGTACGGCTCGTCCGCGAGCTCCGCGCGCGCGTCCTCGTCGGTGGTGACGCGACGCGAGAAGCGCTGCCCCTGCTTCTGGATCTGCTGCATCTTCTTCTCGATGAGCTTGAGATCGTCGGGGGTGAAGGGCTCGGGCACGTCGAAGTCGTAGTAGAAGCCGTCCCGTACGGGCGGCCCGATGCCGAGCTTGGCCCGGGGGAAGAGCTCCTGCACCGCCTGCGCCATGACGTGGGCAGTGGAGTGCCGAAGGATGTCGAGCCCGTCCTGGCTGGTCAGCTCGACGGGCTCGACCTCGTCGCCCTCGACCGGCTCGTACGCCAGGTCCTTCAGCTCGCCCGCGACCCGCGCGGCCACGACGGAGCGCTCCCCCTCGAAGAGCGCGGCGGCCGTCGTGCCCGTCGTCACCACGCGCTCTTCCCGCTCGGAATCGCGTTTGATGATCACACGGACATCGGTCACCGGTCTCTCCTGACTGTCGTTCCCGCGAAGCGCCGACGGACGTCGTCGTGCGCAGCTCGAATCGTACCGAGAGCACTCCCCTTCCCGCGAAACGGTTACGTCCCGCCCCGCTCGCGGGAGCGCCCCCGCAGGCACCCGCCGGCCCGCCTCACAGCGGTGCACGCGCAGCACGAACTGACGCCGCCGGGCAGGGAGTTGAGGCACAACGAAAGACCGGCCCGTCTGCTGACGGACCGGTCTGAAAAACACGTGGGCGATACTGGGTTCGAACCAGTGACCTCTTCGGTGTGAACGAAGCGCTCTCCCGCTGAGCTAATCGCCCGCTAGCGGCACGTGCAGAACCATACAGTGCCGCTCAGTCATCGACCAAACCCCTCCTGAGCCGCCGCTCCAGACCCCGTTGCCCGGCCCGCATCATCAGCGCGTGGTTGGCTCTGAACAACGGCCGCGCGGGAAGCGCCAGCCTGCGCAGCAGCGGCCTGCGGACCTCCACTTGCTGCTCGTACACGGCGACGGCCCCACCGGAACGCGACCCCCCATCGCCGCCCGCATCTCCCGTCACGGTCCAGCGCGCCCAGCCCGCCACGTCCCCGTCGATCTCCATCTCCAGTACGCCGGCGGCCGGATCGTGCCGTGCCGCCCTTCCCGTGATCCACAGATCCAGCGGCAGTACGGAACGGATGCGCGCCCTCCCCACCGACTCCTCCAGCGCGTGCACCTCCCGCACTTGGGGCCACCAGACCGGGTACTCCTCCGCACGCTCCAGCACCGCATAGACCTCTTCCGGGGACGCGTCGAGGCGCCAGACGCTGCGGAAGACGAAGCGGTGGCGGCTGGAGGTCATCGCTGCTCCCCTCACGAGGCTCGCCGCGGACCGCCGTTCGCACCCGGTGCCCGCACTTCCCGCGCGCATCCTGTCACGCGACCCGGACCGCACCGACGGGACTCGTCGCCGAATTCGTCTCTCACGGAAGCGACTTCACTTCTTGTCGCACAGCAGGAAAGCGGACCCGCTTAATTACCGATGAAGTGAATTCCCGCCGCCTCTCCCGTTCCAGAGGGAAACTCACCTCGAAGCGCCGGCCGCGCACCCGTACAAGCACAAAACCGGGGCCCGGCTTTCGCCCGGACCCCGGCAGAAGCGGTGGGCGATACTGGGTTCGAACCAGTGGCCTCTTCGGTGTGAACGAAGCGCTCTCCCACTGAGCTAATCGCCCGCTGCGCGCGCAAGATTACCGTATGTCAGACGGTGCTCATGACCGTGCTCAAGCCTGCACAGCCGACCCCGCGCGCACCCCCGCCGCTAGCGAAGCCGCACCGACTCCTTGCGCCGCCGGCGCTCCAGACGCCTGGCCTTCAGCCAGTGCGTCCACTCCAGCACCTGCCGCTTCGTCCAGTGCAGCACGCGCTGTGCCCAGGGGAACTCCGTCGCCCACAGTCCGATGCCGGCGAAGATGATCAGCCACCCCGGACCGGGCAGCGGCAGCAGCACCACCCCGCCGGCGACGATCGCCAGCCCGAGAAGGAAGATCACCACCTGCCAGCTGCGGTGCAGGGGCCTCGACGCTTTGATGAACCGCGGGGCCCGTGAACCCAGGGGTCTCCGGTCACTCTCTGCGTACATATCCCCAACGTAACCGACTCCGGCGCCGTCACCGGAATAGCCGTACGGCATAAAAACGCCACAGGCCATATCAAGGGCTGTATTACTCGCAAAACGGTCAGAGGGGTTTACAACCGACGAGTACGTGGCATGTCGATTTCGCCGACGTGCGAACCCCCGAGCGCACACTGAGCGAAAGGCCCTGGCGCTTATGAACACCACGGTCAGCTGCGAGCTGCACCTGCGCCTCGTTGTTTCGAGCGAGTCATCACTGCCGGTACCCGCGGGGCTGCGGTACGACACGGCCGATCCCTATGCCGTCCACGCCACCTTCCACACCGGCGCCGAGGAGACCGTCGAGTGGGTCTTCGCGCGCGATCTCCTCGCCGAGGGCCTGCACAGGCCCACCGGCACCGGAGACGTCCGTGTATGGCCCTCACGGAGCCACGGCCAAGGAGTCGTCTGCATCGCCCTCAGCTCTCCGGAGGGCGAGGCTCTGCTCGAGGCCCCGGCGCGGGCCCTGGAGTCCTTCCTCAAGCGAACCGACGCGGCCGTGCCACCCGGCACCGAGCACCGACACTTCGACCTCGACACAGAGCTCTCGCACATCCTCGCTGAGAGCTGACCCACCGGTCCTGCGCAGCCGTCCGACTCGGGGCGACGGCTGCGCCTCCCTCGGCTCAGCACGGCACGCACCACGACGCCGTCACCCTCGGACCCGGCTCCACCGGGCTCCGGCGGTGGCGGCGTCGCCGTGTGGCGCAGGCGTTAGTCTCTGCGCACCGGACCCGTCGGTCAGACCCGAGGAGCGACCCGTGCAGATCAACCACGACACCCGGTGCGCGCTCGACGAGGTTGTGGACCTGCTCAACACCGCGACCGACGGCGACCAGCCCGATCTGCTCCTCTCCGTGGCCGACCTCGGCGCGTACGTGGAGCGGAACAGTCTCAGTGACGTGGGGAAGCTGACCGAGGACGATCTGGGCGCGGTGCGGTCGGTGCGGGAACGCTTCGCGGAGGTCTTCGAGGCGGGCGAGGACCGTACGGCGGCGGGGCTGGTCAACGCGCTGGTGGCCGAGGCGGGGACGACACCGCAGCTCACGGACCACGACGGCTACGACTGGCACGTGCACTACTTCGCGCCCGGTGCCTCGGTCGCCCACCACCTGGCCGCGGACGGCGGGATGGCTCTCGCCTTCATCATCGTCTCCGGCGAGCGGGACCGGCTGCGCAGGTGTGCGGCGCCGGACTGCCGGCGTGCGTTCGTCGATCTCTCGCGGAACCGTTCACGGCGCTACTGCGACAGCCGTACGTGCGGGAACCGGCTGCACGTGGCGGCGTACCGCGCGCGTCAGCGGGAGTCCGCGGAGACGGCACAGGGCTGAGGGGGCGTACGGCAGACCGCCGCGTACGGCGCTCAGTTCAGGCGGCACGCAGTTCGGACCGTGCTCAGTTGAACAGGAGGTCGTGCGCGCCGGTGATCGCGAGGAGCAGCGCGATGAACGCCAGGAAGAACATCAGCGGCGGCTGGGAGATCGCGTACAGGCAGCCTTTGTGCTCCGGCAGCGGCGCCTCCGGCAGCACCGGGACGTGGTGGACGGGGTGTGCGGTCGCGGCTGGCGCGGAGGGCGGCTCGGCGAGCTCGGCCGGGGGATTCGGCGTCATGTCCATCTCGCGGTGATGATTACGCAGCCCGCACCCCGGTGATGGTCAACACGCCCACGGCACGGTGGAGTTCACGGGTCCTGCCGGTGCCGTGAAGGGGAACGTGATAGATGGCGGCCGGGTGGGCGCGGCTGCGGATGCTGTGCGCTGACGGTCCTGTCGGATCGGTACGTCAGATGCCGTGCTTCTTGAGGATGGCCTCGATGTCGGAGAAGTCGTCGTCACCGGCGGAGGCCTGGTCCTGCTTGCCCGGCGCGGGTTTTCGCTCCTGCCCCGCCGGCGCCGCCGTACCGCTGCCGAGGGCGGGAGTGCTCGCCGTACCGGACGCGGCGGCGCGGCCGGGGGCGGACGCTGCGGCGCGAGGCTGCTCGGCGGCCCTGCCGCGCGAGCGCTTCCCGGCGAGACGTCCCACGACGTACAGCACGAACGCGACGGCGAGGACCGCGAAGCCCGCCCAGACCGTGGGCTTGAGCACGAGGTCCGCCGCCCAGGTGCCGACCGCCTTGCCGATCTTCCCGGCGAGGCCGGCGAGACCCGACATGGCCAGTCCGACCGGCACCAGCGCGAACGCCGCGATGCGGGTGGCGGCGGCGAAGCGCCGCCGGAAGGCCGTCAGGAAGGCGACGGCCAGGCCGGCTGCGGAGAGCGCGGCGCACACGGTCGTGGTCAGCATGTCTCCATCTTGCTACGTGCCGACGTGGGAGGCCACGGCGGTACCTGGATTCAGGGAGATCTCGGGGTCCTGAGCAGTCGTTCGCGGCTGAGAGACTGTCCGCATGGACGACGCCCCCTCCCGACTCGTGCTCGACTACTGGTGCGAGCTTCAGTGCCCCGACTGCCACCGCGCTCAGGGGGACCTGGCCGCGCTGCGCGAGCGGTACGGGGAGCGGCTGGAGATCCGGCTGCGGCACTTCCCGCTGGAGAAGCACAAGCACGCGTATGCAGCGGCGCAGGCGGCCGAGGAGGCGTACGCGCAGGGCCAGGGAGACGCCTACGCGGCGGCCGTGCTGGAGCGGCACGCGGAACTCGCCGAGCGCGGCGAGGAGTTGCTGCTGGAGGTGGCGCGTGAGTTGGGGCTGGACGACGGGGAGTTCGAGAGTGCGCTGATCGACGGACGTCATCTGCTGATCGTCGACGCGGACCAGGCGGAGGGCAGGGCGATCGGTGTGCGGGGCACGCCGACGTACGTCATCGACGAGCAGCGGCTGGACGGCGGCAAGAGCCAGGAGGGGCTGCGGGCTCGGATCGAGGAGATCGCGGACAAGTTGCTCGGCGGCGGGCGCGCGTAGTCCCGCCGGTCCGGCGTATTCCGCAGGTTCGGCGCTCCCCGGGGGGTGCATGATCCCCGCGTGATCCCGCTGTCAGAGCAGCGCCTTGCAGTGGTGGTGCTCGACGACGCGGTAGCCGAGCGACGAATACAGGCGCAGCGCAGGGGTGTTGGCGGTGAGGACGTGCAGTCCGAGCGTGTGCGCACCGGCGGCCAGGGCCTCCCGTTCGGCCACGAGCATCAGGGTGCGTCCGTGGCCGAGGCCGCGTCGTGCCTCGTCGACCTCCACCTCGTAGACGTAGGCGTCGCAGTCCTCTCGCGGGCTACGTTCGAGTTCGACCCAGATCCGTCCCGTGTCCGTGCCGTCGTGTACCAGGACGCGCAGCGCCACGCCGGTCGTCGACGCCCCGTCCGGCAACAGCGCATCCAAGGCTTCCGATGCTCTGCGGGCGGCCTCCTCGGCGGGCAGGCCGCGGTCGGTCATCGCCTGCCGCAGCGGCGGCTGCCCGCGCTCACGCCAGGCGGGGAACTCCTCCTCGGTCACGGCGCGGTCCGTGCTGCCGTCGGGAAGCCGCGGCCGTCCGGCAAGCTCCTTGATCATGCTCCGGCTCCGCTCCTGGTAGCCGAGGCCGGCGGCCAGGCCCAGCGCGGCTTCCGCTCCGGCCGGGACGCTGATCTCCACGCGGCGGCAGCCCCATCCGCGCAGCACCTCCTCGGCGGCGAGGGCGGCGACGGCGCCGCGTCCGCGCCGCTGTTCACGCTCGTCGACGACGAGTTGGGTCACACGGCCGGTGACGGGGCCGTACTGCGGGTCGACGGTGAGTCGCAGCAAGCCGACCGGGCGGCTGTTGACGCAGATCTCGTACGAGCGGGAGCGGACGCCGTCGGCGTCGTACTGGTCGGGGCCGGTCGGGCGCAGCGTCGTGGTCACGGTCGAGTTCTACCGCCTGCGCCGTGACCCGTCACCCCCGCTCCGGCCGGTCGCCGCGGGCGGGCCGCCCGCTCACCTCGGGTCGGTGTCGGCCGCGGAACGCTCGGCGAAGAGCTTCATCGCCTTGAGCGTCACCGGCCCGGGGGCGCCGGGCAGTTGCCGGTCGTCGACGCGGTGCACGGCCTGCACATCGCGCAGGGAGGACGTCAGGAAGATCTCCTCGGCCTGCTCCAGGGCGTCCATCGGCAGATCGGTCTCGCGCGCTCCGGCCCATTCCGCGACCAGTGCGCGGGTGATGCCGGCGAGGCAGCCCGACTCCAGCGGGGGCGTGTGCAGTTCACCGTCGAGCACGACGAAGACGTTGGTGCCGGTGCCCTCGCACAGGCGCCCTCGGGTGTTGCCGAACAGGGCCTCGCCCGCGCCCTGTTGGTGCGCGCGCGAGAGCGCCAGCACGTTCTCCCCGTACGACGTCGTCTTCAGGCCCGCGAGCGCGCCCCGCTCGTTACGGGTCCACGGGACGGTGATCACAGCCGTGGTGTCGGGGCGGCGGGGCGACTCCGTGAGCACGACGGCGAGGGTGGGGGTGACCTCCCCCCGGTCGGAGCCCAGCGGCGAGGGCCCGCCGGTGTAGGTGATGCGGAGCCTGCCGAGCGGCATCGGCTCCGCATCGGTGACGGCGGCGCAGGCGCGGCGGACCTCGCCGGGGTCGGGAGCGGGCAGGCCGAGACCGCGGGCCGACCTGGCGAGGCGTTCGATGTGCCGCGTAAGGGCGAACGGCGTGCCCTCCACGGTCTTCACCGTCTCGAAGACCCCGTCGCCGACGGTCAGTCCGTGATCCAGGACGGAGACGTGTGCGTCGTCGACGTCCCGGAGTCCGCCGTCGAGCCAGATCTTCACAGGGCTCTCCTTCCGCTCGTCGCCGTGGGTGCCGGCACCTCGGGGTGGCGCATACCCGACGCTACCTTGAGCAGCCCCGACGCCTTGAGTTCCGTCTCCGCCCACTCCGCTTCGGGATCGGATCCCCAGGTGATCCCGGCGCCCGTGCCGAAACGCAGAACGGCGCCGCGACTGCCGCGTTCGATCCAGAAGGTGCGTATGCCGACGGCCAGCTCGCCGGTGCCGCGGTCGGCGTCGGCCCAGCCGATTCCGCCGCAGTACGAACCTCGTGGCGAGGTCTCCAGGGCGCCGATGATCCGCAGAGCGCTGAGCTTGGGGGCGCCGGTGACCGAGCCCGGCGGGAAGGTGTGCCTGAGCAGTTCGGGCCAGCCCGTCCCGGGAGCGAGTTCGCCGCGCACCGTCGAGACGAGGTGGACGAGGCCGGGATGCGGCTCGACCTCGCACAGCGCCGGCACGGTGACCGATCCGGGGGCGCAGACGCGGCCCAGGTCGTTGCGTACCAGGTCGACGATCATCACGTTCTCGGCGTGGTCCTTCTCCAGCATCTCCTCGGCGGTACGGGCCGTGCCCTTGATCGGTCCCGATTCGACGGTCCCGGCGGAGCGCCGCAGATACAGCTCCGGTGAGGCGGTGGCCACTTCCACGCCGTGGGCGGGGAGCCGTACGGCGCCGGCGTACGGGGCGGGGTTGCCGCGTGCCAGCAGCGCCGAGAGGCCGGAGACGTCGGACGCCTCGGGATCGGCCTCGGGCAGGGGCGCGCTCAGCACCCGGCAGAGGTTGGCCTGGTAGACGTCGCCTGCCGCGATGTGCTCGCGGATGCGCCGTACACCTGCGGTGTAGGAGGCGCGGTCCATCGAACTGGTCCACGCGGCGGGCGCGGGGCCGCGCCAGCGCGCGGCGGCCGGGGGCAGCGGGGCCGAGCGTGGGGCGGGCAGTGTGGTCTCGCGTACGTCGCCGAAGCGTGCGCACACCAGCCGCCCCTCGAAGTCCGCGACCACGGCCCACCAGCCCGCGGACTCCAGGGCCGCGGGGTCGCTGGTGACGTCACGCAGGTCGGTGGCGAGGAGCGAGCCGAAGCGGGCGAAGGGCGTCGGGGCGTACACACGAGCGAGTCTATGGTGCGGCGGTGCCGGGCGGTCCGGGGCTTCGCGGGCCCTCGGCGGGAGGTCGCCGCAGGGGGCTCGCCACGCGGCTCCGCGGAGGGGCTCGTCGCGCGCTCCGCGGAGGGGCTCGTCGCGCGCTCCGCGGAGGGGCTCGTCGCGCGCTCCGCGGAGGGGAGTGCGCGGCTCCGGGGAGGGGATCCGCCGCTGCTCGGCGGCCCGTACGGACGGTCACGCAGGGCAAACAGAATTTGAGCTGGCAGCGTTATCCGCTACAGTTCAACCCGTCGCCGGGACGCGGAAGCCGACCGGGACGGCAACACCTGCGGACGTGGCTCAGTTGGTAGAGCATCACCTTGCCAAGGTGAGGGTCGCGAGTTCGAATCTCGTCGTCCGCTCTGCGTGGGAGTTTCACGACTCCCGCCCGGTGGAGTGGCCGAGAGGCGAGGCAACGGCCTGCAAAGCCGTCTACACGGGTTCAAATCCCGTCTCCACCTCCAAGGACGATTAGCTCAGCGGGAGAGCGCTTCCCTGACACGGAAGAGGTCACTGGTTCAATCCCAGTATCGTCCACACAGGCCAGGGGCCGTTTCCCGATGAGGGAAACGGCCCCTGGTTCGTTGTGAGTGACCAACTGCGTGACTATGAAGATGAGTTGGGCTCCACGTCGGAGGCGCCAGCCTCGAACACCCGGTCCATGACGACCGCTTCGGTCTGGATCGCGGGGCGGACCTGCCTCCGGTAGACCTTCTCGGTCACGGCCGTACTGGAGTGGCCGACCAGGCGGGAGACCTCCTCCAACGGGATGCCCCTGTCGGACAGTGACACCTCTGTCGGACAGTAGCGAGACAGAGTTGTGGCGCAGCTCCCGAGGTGTCCGGTCCGCAGTGTCGAGGCCGTCGACAGCCCTGAGTACCCCGATTCCTGGCGGGATTGGGCAGTTTGCTGGCAGGCTGCCTTTATGGTCCTAGTGGTGCTGGGCGCGTTGGTCGCCGCAATCCTCCTCTTCGGCGCCACCCTCGACTGGCGAGCGCGGCGCCGCGGGAGGCAGATTCGAGATGGGTTCAACATGTCTCGCGACGCGAGAGAGGTGCGCCGTGACATGCGTGCCTGGGATAGAGGGTCAGTCGGGCACGCGGGAGAAGATACGTCCTGGATGAAGCGCCGACGGCAGTGAGCGCCTTCCTGTTGTCACTGACGAACGACCGCACACCGGGCAGGCCGTGAACCCCTCGGCCGGCGCGCTGCGTGACTACGGGCCGGAGTTGGGTCCCACGTCGGAGGCGCCAGCCTCGAACACCCGGTCCATGACGACGGCTCCGGTCTGGATCACGGGACGGATCTGCTTCCGGTAGACCTTCTCCGTCACGGCCGTACTCGAGTGGCCGACCAGGCGGGAGATCTCTTCCAACGGCACGCCTCTGTCCGACAGCAGCGACACGAAGCTGTGCCGCAGTTCCCGGGGCGTCCACTCCGCAGGGTCGAGCCCGTCCACGGCCTTGAGTACCCGCCGCAAGCTTCGCCCGCACGCATTTACGGCTCAACTCCTGTGGCCCCGGCGCCAGATCAGGATCGAGCGCATGGCAATGCCAGCGCAGGCGGTTGATGATCCGGGTGCGTTCGGCAATCAGCGTCCGGCGGTGATCGACCAACAGCCACATCTCCAGTGCCTCTTCATCCAGCCGGGCCGCCGGCAACCCCGGCCCGCGCTGGGCGGCGTGGGCCACTGCCAGGGCGTCGATGGGATGGGACTTGCCACGCTGACGGACCGAGGCACGAGTCCGAGCCATCAGCTTCGGCGGCACCGCCACCACGCCCTGACCACCGGCCAGCAGGTCCCGCAACAGCCCGCCGGCCACATGCCGGCAGTCCTCCACCGCCCACAGACGGCCCTCCGTGCGGGCAGGCACCGTGAGTTGGCCGCGCTTGCATCCCGCGCCATCCACCGCGACCAGCGTGTGGCTGTCCTTGTGAGGGTCCACCCCGATCACCAGCATCGCCCTGCCACCCTTCGCGCCGAAGTGAAGACCGACCGGGGGCATACCTCAGTTGGGGCTGCTGCCACTCTCCTATCAGGCCACTCCGGTCAGCCCGAGCCGCAGCCGGCGAGGACAAATCCCAAGCAAGCCCCGTCACCAGGGCAGCGAGCCTCCGAGCCACCCGCCGACTACGACCGACCCTGCGCCAACGAAGACGACCAGGCCACAACCACACTCACACTGAAGCGAGCCTCCAAGATCAGGGGCCCACATCGGGCTACTGCGGGCAGGTCAAGAGACTGCCCAAGTCGCGGAAAGCATACGAGCCCCCGATCTCTCGCCCCAAAGCAGCTCCAGCCCAAACCCGCTCCACTGACCTCTTCAATTCCTACGGGTCGCGAATTTCAGTTGCTCTTTCCAGCTCCAGTACCCGGGCCCTTCAGTAGTGCCTTATCCAGCGCCCCTACAACCGCGGCACGTGTGGCGTCGCCCGTTGGAATTGCAGATAGGACCGCTGTGGCAAGCAGTAGCACACGGAGTCCATCGGATGCGTGTCCGACCCCTGGTATTAGCGGGATCACGAGCGCCGAAGCAGCCAGCGTAAGGGAAGGAGAAAGTCTTCGTATAGCGCGCGCTGACCGAGAGACGAGACTTACCTCCGGGGCATTCTCAAGCAGCTCATCCCAGTTTTCATGCGCAGCTGATATGGCACCCGCTAATACTGCCGAGCACACGCGATCATAGTTTTCGAGAGAATGCGACGTCGCAATTTCTTTGCTGAGTTCGCGGAGGGTTGCGGCAACACGAGCATGGTCGCGGCGGATCTGACCCCGAAGCGCCCTCTCCCGCCAACCTGAAGCACGAAGAGGCACCGGATTCATTTCGATCACGCGCGCAGTCTTTTCGATGACGGCTCTGACCTGTCTAAGCGGGCGCGGCTGTAGATATCTAGGCCTGCTTATGTGTAGCTCCCATGCAAGATAGTGTAGCTGCCAGACGACCTGATCGATTGATTCCTCATAGCCCGCGCGTGCATGACGATCGAGCAACCGCCTAAAGGCACTTGCCCAGCGATGGAAGCCGACTCCTAGAAGGAGGCCACTCCCAATCAGTATTTGCCAACCCGCTGCCCACTCATAGTAAGAACGGAGCACAAGTAGAGTAGCCCAAGGCAATCCCACAAGCGTGGCACCTATGGCCGACGCGCACAAAATGAGCGCAATGTCAACTCCATGCCTTTCCGTTTCAGGTGCGGGATGAAGCCTACCACGCAGGAATGAAAGCATTCCCCGGAAGCTGGACCCTGTAGCTCCAACCGCTATCAGCACGAGCAACAGTTCTACTTGCTCAATGAGAGATGAACCTAATTTGCTCGCTGTAGCTCCGTTTCTTAAGGTGTGTGCAACTGGGCCCCAATTAATTGCCCATAAGAGAAGGGTCGCGCCGCCCAAAGTGATAAGTCCGGCTCCTGCGATGGCGGTCTTGTCGTGTCTGCGGCGCATCCATACCGGCAACATGACACCTATGGCGGCCAATTGCGAAGCTTCAATCAAACGCTCGCGATCTGACGTATCCTCGACGTGCAAATCTGTTGCAACGCGTCGTCGAATCTTTACATTTTCCTCTTGGCTCTCTCTATCCTCAGTTCTCCGTTGCGGAACACTGGCGCTAAACTGATACCAGTTCCATATCCTAGAAAATGCCCCCATGGAAGACCCCTTGGCCTTGCGATACGCCAATAAGCACGTAGAACGAAGATGCTACGCCGGATGGGGAGTATGCAGTACTCGCAATGAGGTCGTTCACTTGCCTCCAGATACTTCAAGACAAGGGCTGTCAGCCCAGCGAGCCCGACACAAGTCTGGACCGTCTCTGGACCGTGCGAGGTTGGCCGACGTTGACAGACGATGCCGGATGGTGGCCGTCGTCACACTGGTGCGGTCTGGGGCGCTCTGGTTGATCTGCGCCCTGGTACGGCTATGCCGAAGTTCGGAGAGGTGCGGTGCCGGCGGTGGGGCTACAGGGGCTCGTGGCGGTGCCACTGGAGGTAGCGGTCCGGGCGGAGGTCGGCGATGCCCCACTCAAGTCGCATGATGCCCGCGGTCATGGAGCAGGCGTAGGCGACGATGACCAGGCTGACGTCCCGGGGTACGTGCGCGAGACCCTGGTGGACCTCGTGATTCTCGAACTCCTCCAGGCCCAGGTCGAGTTCGCCCTGCATCGGCTTCGGTCCTAACTCGCGTATGAGCTCTGCCCGCAGGCGGTCCTTCTTCTTTAGCCGGGCTGCGGTGACCGGGAGGTCCCTGTCCGGGTACCGGAAGGGATAGATCAGGTGATCGGCGACGACCATGACGGTACGGGCGCGCAGGCGGACAGGCGTGGCCTCGGCGAAGCCTTCTAGCCCGGCCGCCAGTTCCTCGTACTGGGCCGCGTGCAGACCGTGGCCGTACGCTTCCAGCGTCTGCGTGTGCACGCCGTCGTGGCCGTTGCGTGCCCGTTCGTGTGCTCGCGTCAGGACCTTGACGACGGCCGCCGCCAAGGGCGATCTCCCTTCCGCCGAGGGACAGAGCAGCCCGGACGACCGTGCGTGAGACAGCGACGTCGCACAAGTGCGCATGGCGGGAGCAAGGAGCGCACAGGATGCGACCCGGCACACCTCAGACCGTGCGCTGCTGAGTGACCAACTGCGTGACTACCGCCCCGGACCGCGGTGGACGGCCGCGCATCCGCGCGGATTTGTCTTGCAGGTCAGCGCGTGACAATATCTCTGTCGTTCCAACCCGCGCGGTTAGCTCAGCGGGAGAGCGCTTCCCTGACACGGAAGAGGTCACTGGTTCAATCCCAGTACCGCGCACAGTGAGAGTGCCCCGGCCGAGGACGGCCGGGGCACTCTGCGTTCGCGGGTCAACTCCGCGGCGTGGCCGGGGTCATGAGGAGAACAGCATGTGGCCGAAGCCGCGCTTGTGGCCGTGGCCGTAGTGACCGTGGCCGTGGTGGCCGTGGTGCGGGGCGCCCCAGGCCGGGGCGGCGGGGTAGGACTGGGGAGCGTGGCCCTGGCCGTACGGGGCGGCCGGCGGTGGGGCGGGCTGCGACCACTGGGACTCCAAGCGTGTGAGCGCCTCCAGCTCGCCGTAGTCGAGGAAGATCCCCCGGCAGCCGCCGCACTGCTCGATCTGGACGCCGTTGCGGTTGAACGTCTGCATGGGCGCACCGCACTTGGGACACTGCATGGTCGAAATTCCTCTCCACGTCGGTGTTTTCACCGCTCGGTCACTGCGGATCCAGCGTACGGCCCGTTTCGTCCCGTTGCCCGGGTACGTGGGCGGTCGCGATGCGTTCGCAGGCTTCGGCGCACGCCGTTTCGGCTTCGTCCAGGGGGCGTCGGGCGGCGTGGGCCTTGGCGACCGCCAGCGCGGCCGTCTGTACGGTCAGGGCGCGGGCCGGTGCGTCGAGACGGGGCGGCCAGGTGCCGTCGCCCCCGCCGAGGAAGGGTGTGGCTGCGGCGGTCTCGTAGGCGTGCAGGAAGCGTTGCCAGGACGGGCCGGGCAGCAGTCCCGTCGCGAACCAGGCGGCGGGCCGGGCGAGGTCCCATGCCGGGTCGCCGATGCCCGAGTCGTCGACGTCGATGAGCTGCCAGGCGCCGTCCTCGCCGGCCGGGTGGCTGACCAACTGGCCCATGTGGAAGTCCCCGTGGCACAGCGCGCTTAGCCGCGAAGGCTCGGGCGGCTCCTCTCCTCTGCACCAGGCGGGCAGGACCGCCCACGCCGCC
The DNA here is from genome assembly GCF_012726265.1 of Streptomyces sp. HNM0575. Lineage (GTDB taxonomy): Bacteria > Actinomycetota > Actinomycetes > Streptomycetales > Streptomycetaceae > Streptomyces. The sequence continues at coordinate 24,740 of NZ_JAASAG010000009.1, forward strand.
TCGACGGCCTCGACGGCGGCCGTGAGTTCGGAGGCGGGGGCAGAGTCAGTGGCAGTGGCAGTGGCGGCGGGGTCGTGGCCGTGATCGTGATCGAGCGCCGCGCGCATGCGCTTCAGCGCGCGGGCCGCCTTCTCCGGGCCGCGCATCGCCGGTATCGGGCCGGGCAGTCCGGCGCGCAGCGCATCGAGCCGTACGGAGTGCAGGCGGGCGAGGAGCGTGCCCGCCGCCTCCCAGGGTGCGGAATCGGGGGCGTCGGGGTCCACGGGACGGCCGCGGGGCCAGAGAGTGGCCGGCCGCCCGTCGTGGAGACGCATCGGGCGCAGGGGGTCCGCCGGGTACGTGCCGGCCGCGCCCCCGGTGGGGGTTCCGCCGGGCGCCGGGGCGGCCCCGGGCAGGGGCGTCCCGGCGGGAGTCAGCGGCGCCAGCATGATGCCCGCGAGCAGCGGGTGGGCGGCGATGTGCAGACGTACCGTCAGTTCGCCGGTGTCCGCCGGCGGGCCGGGCGGGTGTGCCTTGGCGACGACGTCGCCGAGCCCGACGACCGTACCGTCGGGGCGGTCGGCGAGCACGACGGGACGCGGTGCACCGGACGGCCCGCCGCAGGGCTCGGCCGGTGCGGCGGCCTCGCGTGCGAGTGCGTACAGCCGGTCGGTGAGCGTGAGCGTCGTCGGCAATGTCCCCCCAGCGACGGAGACTGGGCGGCACCTCCGCGGCCACCGTCCATCGTCCATGGGATCGTACGCGGGCTCGATGGCCGTCCGCTCATGCCGGAGACGTTCATGCACGGGCGCCCGTACCTGGCGGCCGCTCAGGGATCGGCGCCTCATATACCTGAGGTCCGGGCAGCTCCCCAGCTGCCCGGACCTCAATGCCGTCCGTCGCACCCCCGTCCCCACGGGGCTGATGACCGGGCTATCCCCGGCTCGGGCCGCTCTCCCGAGCCCTGGGCATCTCAGTGCCCCAGCATTCCGGCCACGGACGACGCCTGTGCGACCACCGCATGCACCGCGCCGGACGCGATGGCGAGTACGGCGGCCAGTGGCAGCACCATGGCGGCGGCCACCAGCGGATGGCGGCGCTCGCTGCCACGGGTGCCGAAGGCGGCCAGCGCCGCCAGTCGTACCCGCGCCCCGCGTGCCCCGCGCTCTGCCGTGTGCGCCATGGTCCGCTCCTGTCTTCTCCCCCGGGGCGGCGGACGACTGACCTCGGGGGACGAGTGCTTCGCCCGCCGCTTGCAAGAAGACTAGGCGGGGCCGCCGGACGGGGCGTCATGCCCGCGTACCGACTGCGGGGCCTCCCCCAGGATGACGGCGGGGTCCGCCGGATACTCCCCAGGGTGGAGGAGTGGGCCTCCGGTACCGGGGTCTTCCCCGAGGGGAACCGTGGCGGCGGCTGTGGGCAGGGCCTCCTGCGTACGCGCATGGACGGGAACGTGCGGAGGGCGGGGCATCGGCTGCGTGCACAGGTGACATCCCTCACCGCTGATGCGCCGCCGGCGCGCTCTCGTACCCCCAACTCCCGTCGCGTGGCCGTGCGTAGGCTCCCACCCGTGCCGTCCCCCGACGGTGCCGCTCGTCCGCCGCGCCTTCCGCGCTGCCGTCAAGTCGCCGTGGGCGGGCGGGCGTTGACCATTGGGGTGAGGCTTCCGGGCGGGCAGCGGCGCAAGTTGGGGCCCGCGGGCTCCGGGCGCCGGGTCGTGGCGATACGACGGCGCCGCGTGCGCGGCCTGTCGTCGCCCCGTGGCGGCAGTCCGTAAGCTGTGCCTCGTCAGACGGACGCGCTAGAGAACGATCAGGGCACCGCCCTCCCGGTCCGGCTGGGAGTCTCCCCGCCGAAGGCAGGGAAGGCCCGACACCTCAGGCAGGGGAAGACATGGCGATGATGCGGCTCCGACGCGAGGATCCGCGAGTCGTCGGCTCGTTCAGGCTGCACCGGCGGCTGGGCGCGGGCGGGATGGGTGTGGTGTATCTCGGTTCGGACCGGCGGGGGCAGCGGGTCGCGCTGAAGGTGATCCGTCCGGATCTGGCGGAGGACAACGAGTTCCGGTCACGCTTCGCGCGCGAGGTCTCGGCGGCGCGCCGCATCCGGGGCGGATGTACGGCCCGTCTGGTGGCCGCGGACCTGGAGGCGGACCGGCCGTGGTTCGCCACGCAGTACGTGCCCGGGCCGTCGCTGCACGACAAGGTGACGGACTCGGGTCCGCTGCCGGCCAGCCAAGTGGCGTCCATCGGGGCGTCGTTGGCGGAGGGGCTGGTCGCCGTGCACGAGGCCGGTGTCGTCCACCGGGATCTGAAGCCGTCGAACATCCTGCTCTCGCCCAAGGGCCCGCGCATCATCGACTTCGGCATCGCCTGGGCCACGGGCGCGAGCACTCTCACGCACGTGGGCACGGCGGTGGGCTCCCCCGGGTTCCTCGCGCCCGAGCAGGTGCGCGGGGCGCTGGTGACGCCCGCCACGGACGTCTTCGCCCTCGGAGCGACGCTGGCGTACGCGGCGACGGCCGACTCCCCCTTCGGACAGGGCAGTTCGGAGGTGATGCTCTATCGGGTCGTACACGAGGAGCCGCAGCTGGAGAGCGTGCACGCGGCGCTCGCCCCGCTCATCCACGCGTGTCTGGTGAAGGCGCCCGAGGACCGTCCGAGCCCGCTTCAGCTCTCACTGCGGCTGAAGGAGATCGCGGCGCGCGAGGCGCGGGGTCCGGCGGAGCAGCCGGGCGGTGCGGACGGTACGGAGCGTACGGGCGGGATGGGACCGACGGGCGGCGGCGCAGGCGGCGCAGGCGGCCCGAACGGTGCGGGCGCACGTCCCACCTCTGCCGGAGGGACGGCCTCCGGCGGCGCCGGGGCGGCGGCCTCGCGTCCGTCCTCCACCAGGGCCGGCGGCCCGCGCACCGGCTCCAACAGGCCGCCCGCGTCGGCGGGTTCGGCGGGGCCGGGCGCTTCCGCGGGACAAGGCGGCGGCGCCGGTACGGCGGGAGCCGGTGGGCGCGGCAGGTCCGTTCCGCCGTCGAGGCCCGGTGACCGCTCCCGGCTGCGGCGTACCGGTGACCGGGGGCGGCAGCGGCCCGAGACCGCTCGTCAGGAGAGGCACCACGAGCACCACCGCAACCACAGGGACCCGAGGGAGCACCGGGATCCCCGGGACCACGGCGACCCGGGCGGCGCGGCCGGGACCGGGGGCTCGCCGGGTGCCTCTTCGGACACAGGGAGCCATGGCGGGGCGTCCCGACCCTCGGCGTCGCGTCCCGGCGACCGTGCGAAAGGCGCCGGCTCGAAAGGCGCCGGCTCGAAGGGCGCCAAGAACTCGAAGGGGCATCAGGTTCCGCGTACCGCCACGCGGGCGGGCGCGGGCGACGCCGCGGGGCGCGGCGGCCGGGCCAGGCGCCCGGCGGGCACGGGAGGGCGTGATCACGGCCAGGGTCCGGTGCGGCGCGGTGCCGACCGGCGGCTGCTGCGGCAGCGGCTCGTGGTGTTCGTGACGGTGACCGTGCTGGTGGCGCTGGGGATCGCGGCGGCCCAGGGTTGTCAGGGGCCCACGCGCGGCCTGGGCGGGAGCGACGGCCGTCCGGCGAGTCCGGGGGCCGCGGCTCCGGCGGACCCGGGCGCGGTTCCCGGCAGCCCGGCCGCTCGGGCGGTCCTGTCGGCTCCGGCCCAAGAGGCAGGCGTACAGGGAGAGTTCGCGGCTCCCTCGCCGGTCCCGCACCGCGTGCCGCCGGGGTACGCGGCTGTCCGGGGCTGAGCCCCCGCGGCGCCGTCCCCGCGTCAGCGCGGTGCCGTTCCCGCGTCAGCTCCTCGTCACGGCGTAGAAGGCGACGGCCGCGGCCGCCCCGACGTTGAGCGAGTCCACACCGTGTGCCATCGGGATGCGGACGTGTTCGTCGGCGGCACTCAGGGCCCGCCTCGTCAGCCCCTCCCCCTCGGCGCCGAGCAGCAGCGCCACCCGGGCGGGGCGGTGCGCGAGGGCCTCGTCGAGCGGCACGGCGTCCGCGTCCGGGGTGAGCGCCAGCAGCGGGAAGCCCGCGTCGCGTACGGACTCCAGGCCCTGCGGCCAGCTGCCGAGCCGTGCGTACGGTACGGAGAAGACCGCGCCCATCGACACCTTCACGGAGCGGCGGTACAGGGGGTCCGCGCACGACGGTGAGAGCAGCACGCCGTCCATGCCGAGCGCGGCGGCGCTGCGGAATATCGCGCCGATGTTGGTGTGGTCGTTGACCGCCTCCATGATCACGACGCGTCGTGCCGCGCTCAGCACGTGCTCCGGGGCGGGCAGGGGCCTGCGTTCCATGGAGGCGAGCGCACCGCGGTGCACGTGGTACCCGGTGACCTGCTCGGCCAGCGAGGGGCTCACGACGTACGCCGGTGCGGGCGACTCGTCGAGTACGTCCCGCATGACGGGGACCCACTTCTCGGACAGCAGCATCGAACGCATCCGGTAACCGGCCTGCGCCGCGCGGCGGATGACCTTCTCGCCCTCAGCGATGAACAGCCCCTCGGCCGGTTCGCGTCTGCGGCGCAGCTCGACGTCGGTGAGGCCCGTGAAGTCGGACAGGCGGGGGTCGGCGGGGTCGTCGACGGGGATGACGTCGGCCACGTACGGTCCCGTCAGCTTCCGGAGCCCGTACCGGTACCGCCGCCGGAGCGGGAGCCGGAGCCCGTGCTGGAACCGGACCCGGAACCCGAACCCGGCCCGCCGCCGGAACCGGACCCGGAACCGCCGTCGGTACCGGACCCGCCGCTCGTGTCCGTTCCCGAGCGGGCCTCCGCCTCCTCCGGCGCGGTACCTCCGACGGACACCACGTCTCCGATCACGACGACCGCCGGCGGACGTACCTCCTCCGCGGCTGCCCGCTCCGCCACCGTCGCCAGCGTGGCGTCCACGCGCCGCTCCCCCGCGGTCGTGCCCTCCTGCACGACGGCGACGGGCGTGTCCGCGTCCCTGCCGTGCCGCATCAGGGTCTCGGCGATGGCGCCGAGACGTTCCACGGCCATCATCAGCACGAGCGTGCCGCGCAGCCGCGCCAGCGCCGGCCAGTCGACGAGCGAACTCGGGTCGTCGGGGGCGACATGGCCGCTGACCACCGTGAACTCGTGGGCGACTCCGCGGTGGGTGACGGGGATGCCGACCGCGCCCGGCACGCTCACGGCGCTGGTGATGCCCGGCACGACCGTGACCTGGACGCCCGCCTCCGCGAGCTGCCGTGCCTCCTCCATTCCGCGCCCGAACACGAACGGATCGCCGCCCTTGAGCCGTACGACGGATCTGCCGGCCTTCGCGTGCTCCACGAGGGCGTCGTTGATGGCCTCCTGCGCCATGGCACGCCCGTAGGGGATCTTGGCCGCGTCGATCACCTCGACGTGCGGCGGCAGTTCGGACAGCAGGTCGCGCGGCCCGAGTCGGTCGGCGACGACGACGTCCGCCTCGGCGAGCAGCCGGCGGCCCCGCACCGTGATCAGCTCGGGGTCTCCGGGGCCGCCGCCGACGAGGGCGACTCCCCCGCCGCGGCCGCGGCGCCGGGGCGCCGCGAGGGTGCCGTTGTGCAGTCCCTCGACGACGGCGTCGCGCACGGCGGCCGAGCGGCGCGGATCGCGTCCGGTGAGGACGGCGACCGTGACGCCCTCGCTCTGGCCGGTGGCCGGGGTCCAGGCCGTCGCCGCCGAAGCGTCGTCGCTACGTACGCACCACACGCGGCGGGACTCGGCCTCGGCCGACGCGGCCGTGTTGGTCGCCGGGTCGTCGGTGGCGATCAGCGCGTACCAGGCGTCTTCCAAGTCGCCGTCGGCGTACGGGCGGCGCAGCCACGTCAGTTCGCCTGCGTCGGCCATGGCCTCGACGGAAGCGGTCACGGCGGGGGCGATCAGCAGCACGTCCGCGCCCGCGGCCAGCAGCGTGGGCAGTCGCCGCTGGGCGACGCTGCCGCCGCCGACCACCACGACCCGGCGCCCGGTGAGGCGCAGTCCCACGGGATAGGCGGGGCGTTCGGTCCCGGAGTCGGACTGGGGAGCGGTGCCGGTTCCGGGCACGGACTCGGACATGCGGGTGCGGCTCCTCGTGTTGCTGTTGCGGAACTGGCCGCTGCGGCGCTGGAGCGGCGTGTACGTGCGGGGCGGACGGAGTGCGTGGCCGGAGAGGCACGGCGGTCCGCCGGTGTGCGGGGTGTGTGGTGTGCGGGGTGTCTGGCGGCCGGGGTGCGCGACTGTCCGGGCGCCGCCGCCCGGCGGACCCGCACGGACTGCCGCGGACAGCCTATGGCGCCGGGACCGCGGCCGCTGTTCCGCGGATCACTGCGCGGCCTCGTACGCACGCGGTTTCGCGGATACGGCCGCGCACCGGCCCGGCCGGATCGGCACCGGCGGCGCCCGGCACTGGCGCCACCGGCCCGGCCGCGCGCGGCTGCGCCCGGGCCACGCGTCCGCCGGTCCGGCCCGTCAGCCCTTCCCGGTCACGCCCGCCGAGTCGAACGTCGCGACCTCGTGCATGGCGCGCGCCGCGCTCTGCACCATCGGCAGCGCCAGCAGCGCCCCGGTGCCCTCGCCGAGCCGCAGGTCGAGATCGACCAGCGGGCGCAGGCCCAGCTTGGTGAGCGCCGCCACGTGTCCGGGCTCGGAGCTGCGGTGCCCGGCGATGCACGCGGCCATCGCCTCGGGGGCGATGCAGCGCGCGACCAGGGCGGCGGCGCCCGCGCTCACGCCGTCGAGGATCACGGGCGTACGCAGGGAGGCGCCGCCGAGGATGAGGCCGACCAGGGCGGCGTGTTCGAGGCCGCCGACGGCCGCGAGCATGCCCAGCGGATCCTCCGGATCGGGCTGGTGCACCTCCAGGGCCCGGCGTACGACGTCGACCTTGCGGGCGTGCGTCTCGTCGTTGATGCCCGTACCGCGGCCGGTCACCTCGGACGCGTCCGCGCCGGTGCAGGCCGCGACGAGCACGGCCGAAGCCGTGGTGTTGGCGATGCCCATCTCGCCGGTGAGAAGCGCCCTGTTGCCGGCCGCGACCAGGTCGCGTGCCGTCTCGATGCCGACCTCCAGGGCCCGCAGCGCATCCTCGCGCGTCATCGCCGGACCCTGCGTCATATCGGCCGTGCCGGGCAGGACCTTGCGGGGCAACAGGCCCGGCGTGGCTGGGAGTTCGCTGGCCACGCCCACATCCACGACGCAGACCTCGGCGCCGACCTGGGTCGCGAACGCGTTGCAGACGGCGCCGCCCCCGAGGAAGTTGGCCACCATCTGGGCCGTGACCTCCTGCGGCCACGGGGTGACGCCCTGGGCGTGCACACCGTGGTCCGCGGCGAAGATGGCGACGGCGGCAGGTTCCGGAAGCGGCGGCGGGCACTTGCGCGACAGCCCGCACAGCTGCGCGGAGATGATCTCCAGCATCCCGAGCGCACCCGACGGCTTGGTCATGCGCTTCTGCCGCTCCCACGCCTCGCCGAGCGCCTTGGCGTCCAGCGGGCGGATGGCGGCGACGGTGTCGGAGAGCAGGTCCTGCGGCTCCGAACCGGGCAGCACCCGGCGTCCGTACGACTCCTCGTGCACCACCCAGGACAGCGGGCGGCGCTTGGACCAGCCCGCCTGCGCCAGTTCGGGCTCGGGCGGGAACTCGTCCACGTACCCGACGCACAGATACGCCACGACCTCCAGATGCTCGGGCAGCTCCAGCGCGCGCACCATCTCGCGCTCGTCGAAGAAGCTGACCCAGCCGACGCCGAGCCCCTCGGCGCGTGCCGCCAGCCACAGGTTCTCCACGGCGAGCGCGGAGGAGTACGGGGCCATCTGCGGCTGAGTGTGGCGGCCGAGGGTGTGCCGCCCGCCGCGGGTCGGATCGGCGGTGACGACGATGTTGACCGGGGTGTCGAGGATCGCCTCGATCTTCAGTTCCTTGAACTGCTTCGCGCGTGCCTTCGGCAGCGACTCGGCGTACGCATGGCGCTGGCGCTCGGCCAGTTCGTGCATGGCACGCCGGGTCTCCTCGGAGCGGATGACGACGAAGTCCCAGGGCTGGGAGTGGCCGACGCTGGGCGCGGTGTGGGCCGCTTCGAGTACGCGCAGCAGCACCTCGTGCGGGATGGGGTCGGGGCGGAAGCCGTTGCGGATGTCGCGGCGTTCACGCATCAGGCGGTGTACGGCTTCGCGCTCTTCGTCCGCGTAGCCGGGCGCCGGAGGGCCCTCGGGTGCGGTGACGGCGTCCTCGGGGCCGTCGGCGTCCTCGGGGCCCGCGGGCTCCACGGGGTCTGCGGAATCCGCGAGTTCGGCGGGGATTGCCGTTTCCGCGGGGTCGGCGGGGTCGGCGAGCTCCGCCGGTTCGACGGCCCGTGCGGGGGCCTCGGCTCCGGGCTCGGGGGTGGTGCCGGAGTCGGGGGCGGTGCCGGGTTCGGCCTGTGCCGCGGGCTCGGTCTCTGCTTGTGTCTTCTCTTCGGCCACCGGGCCAGTGTCCGCCTCGGGCCCGGTGGCGGGAAGCGGTCCGTCGGGCACCGGTGAAGGCTCATGGAGGGCGGGCACGCCTGCGGCGTCCGCACCCTCGGTCCCGCTCGCGCTCTCTACGGCCGAGCCTTGGGGAGCCGGGTCTTCCGGCACAGCCTGGGCTTCCTCGCTTATGTGAACGGCGGGGACCGGCGGAACCGCCTCCTGTCCGGGCTGCGCGTCCACGGGCGCCGGGGCCTCGGGAGTGGTGGCGGACCGAGTGGACGCGTCGACGGGCCCGGCGGCCGGGGTCTCCCCTGCGGCGGGCATCTCCCCTGCGACGGGGGGCTGTTCAGCCACGGGGGGCTCCTCTGCGACCACGCTCTCCTGTCCGCCTTCCGCCTCCGTACGCTCCTGCGCACGGTCCTGCTCTTCCTGCTGCGGGCTGCGTGCACCGGCCTGGGCCTGCTGCTCGGGCGACCCTGGCGCCCCGGCACGGCGGCTGTGCTGCGCGGGGATGGCGACCGCCTCGGGGAGCGGGCCCGGGGCCCCTCCCGCGGCGGCGTCCGAGTCCCCTCCCGTGGGCGGGTTCTCCGCGGCTGCCGACTCGACGCCCTGCTGCTGTGCGGGGATCCTCGCCGTGTCCGCCGCGGACGCGGGGGCCTGCGCGGCCGGGCCCGTCTCCGCCGAACCGTCGACGTCGCCGTCGATCGGGCCGCCGTTCTCCTGCTGTTGGGGCTCGATGGCCTCCACCGCGGTCGAACCCGGCGAGGAGACCCACGTGTTGCCGGTGCTGTTGCTCTCGCTGGCGCTCTCTTCCTTAGCGCGGCGCCGCCGCCTGCGTCCGCCGCCGGTACGGGAGGCGGCGGGCTGTCCGTCCGCCACACCGGGCTCCTCCTGCCCGCCGTTCTCCAACTGGGCACCGTTCCCGCCCTGTTGCCCCCCGGCAGCCGGTGTTCCGGGCGCATCGGCGGGGGCGACGGAATCCGCAGGCTGCCCGGGACCGTGCCCGGCAACTGCGGACGGCACGGGCGACACGGACGGCACGGGCGGTCCCGGCTGCTCCGATGCACCGCCCGGCTGCTGCGCGTCCGCGGGTGCGGAGGCGGTGAGTCGGGGACCGGCGAACGCCATGGCCTCCTGCGGCTGCGCGCCGTTCTCAGCGTTGGCGTACGGGTCGTCCTGCGCTGCCCACGTCTCGTCCTGCGGCGGCAGCGCCCCGAGTTGGGGGCCCGGCAGGGAGCCGGCGTCCATCCGGGCAACGTCCAGATACTCGACGCTGCCGGTCGCCGGCACCGCGTCCCGGGGCGTCGCCGCTCCGTACTGCCCGGCGTGCTGAGAGCCGGACTCGCCCTGCTGCGCCGTGACTTCGGCGGCGGCTGCGACTCCGGTCGCGGTGCCGTGCGACGGCGTCTCCGCACCGGACTGACCGTCGACCGGCGCCTGACCCTCGACCGGCGCCTGACCCTGCGGTTCTACCTCCGGCTGCGGTTGTGCCTCAGCCTGCACCTGACCATGGGCCTGGGCCTGTGCCTGGGCCTGTGCGGGTGCCTGGGCCTGTGCGGCCGGACCCGGCTGCGGTTGCGGCTTGGCAGCCGGGTCCTGGCCCGTGGCCGGGGCCGGCTTCCCACGCCGCTTGGACCCGCGCGGCCCGCCGCTGATCCCACGGTCGGAGAGCGGACGTACCGCACCCGACTGCTCGGGCTCGGGCGGGCCCAGATGGAGCGGACGGCGGGGAGTCGCCTGGGCGCGGGGCGTGCCCTGGGCGGGCGTACGGCCCTCCGGGAACGCCTCCCGCACCTCGCCGCAGTCGATGGAGCCCGAGTCGCGTCCGTCCGTCTCGTGCGGACCCGGTACGTGGCCGGGGGCCGCGCCGGGACCTCCCGGGTACTGCTGCACCTCCGGCTGCTGCCCGGACTGCGGCTGCGGCTGGGCCTGCGGCTGCGAGCCCAGCAACTGCTCCTGCATGGCCTGGAGTTGGGCCCGTGCGCTGGTCTCGTGCCGGACCTCGGGCCCCGGCTGGGCCTGCGGCGGCTGCCCCGGCTGACCGCCGTACGGGTCCAAGTGCCCGTAGGAGTCGTCGAGTACGTAACCGTTCTGCTGCCCGTAGGCGTCCTGCGGCGCCGGCACCTGGGCGGCTCCGCCTGCGGCCTGCGGATCGTGCCACGCGTTGGCGCCGTGCGACCCCGGCAGCAGCGCCCCGGCATCCACCGGTTCCACACCGGGAGTCGGGACGGGATTCGAGCCGGAATTCGGACCTGGATCCGAGCCGGGATACGGGCCGGGAATCGTCCCGTGCATGCCGTCGTGAGCGAAACCCGGACCCGGTACGCCGGCGAGGCCGTCGGCCGGTCCCGTGTAGGGGTGGGGTCCGTCAGTCGGGAGCCCCGGCTGACGGTCGTCCGGCTGCCCGCCTGAATTCTCCGGCTGCCCCTCACCCGGGATCCTGCCGGTGTCAGTCATGCGTACCCCTCGCCCATCGGTAGTGCTCCTCACAGCCCCGCGAACAGCCGCCGGGCCCCGTAGTTGAAGAACGAGCGCGCACACCGTGCGGCACGTTCATCAGCCACGCGCCATACGGACATTGACGGACGAAGCGTCAACACCGCATGGCGGCACAACGATCGGTCAGCCTACCCGGGCCCGTGCTCACGTCCGTCCACCGAGGGGTGAGAAACAGCACTTCGTCGTGGTTCGTCACGCACCGGCCACAGAGATTCAGATCCGGACACCGGAAAGCAGAAAAACGACAGCACGTTCACTTTCCACCCACTCCGAGGTGTCCAGCTCCACGGACTGGAGCAGGGCGCATTCCACGCCGTAGCCGCCCTCTGCGAGCGCTCTTCCGACGGCCTCCGCCTCGTCCCTGGTACCGGCGTGCGTGACGATGCAGCCCGGGCGCCTGTCCACCACCGCCGCGACGGTGGGCACGCCTCCGCCGCCGATGCGCACGACGTCGGGCTCGGGAAAGTCTTCGAGCACCTGCGGCGCCATACCGTGCACGATCTCCAGCTGCACGCCGAAGCTGCGGGCCGCCGAGTCCGTACGGGCACAGGCGGCCGGATCCCGGTCGACGGCGATGACGGCGGCGCCGAAACGTGCCGCCTCGACGGCGAAAGCGCCGCTGCCCGCGCCGATGTCCCACACGAGGTCGCCGATGCGCGGGCCGAGGCGGGAGAGCTGGGAGGCGCGCAGCTGGCGCGATTCGCTCGCCCGTGCCGGAGCGGGGGGTTCGTATGCGGCGGCCTCGCCCGGTCTGCCCGTGAAGGCGCCGGCGGCCGTGCCGTCATCGGCGTACTGGGAGAGCGGAAGCGCCCAACCCCGCACGGCGGGCGGGTAGTCGGGGCCGTGCGCGGCGAGCCATCCGCCACCGGGGCCGCCGTGCGCCGCTCCCGGTCCGGGTGCCGTGCCGCGCGCGGATCCGGACGCGGCACCGGCGCGCGGCGCGGCGGGACCGGTCGAACCGCCCGCCACGATCACGACGTTGGGATCCCGCCACGTGTGGTCGGCGACCTTGTCCGAGGTGAGGACGGTGACTTCCTCCTGCTCCGTGCCCACCGCCTCGCAGATGACGAACGTACGGTGCACCGGGCCGAGCAGCAGCGCGAGTTCGGCCGGACCGGCTCCCGGGGAGGTGAGCACGCCGACCTTGGTGTGGGCGCGGCAGACGTTGACCGCGTGGCGCAGCGTACGGGAGTTGGCGACCACCAGCTGCGCGTCGTCCCACGGCATCCCCGCGCGGGCGAAGGCGGCGGCCACGGCGGAGACGGCGGGCACGACCTCGACCTCGAGGCCGTGTTCCGGGGCGCGGAGCGTGCGTACGACACCGAAGAAGCCCGGGTCGCCGTCGGCGAAGACGACGGCGGTGCCGCGGTGCCGGGCGATGCGCTGCGCCGCGAGCGAGACGCTGCCGAGCCTGATCTGCTCGGCGCGCGGCGGCACTTCGGGCAGCTGGAGATGGTGCGCGGCCCCGGCGACGAGCGTGGCAGCGCCGAGGGCCGAGCGGGCGGCTCCTGACAGAGGCGAACCGTCCCACCCGATCACGGTGACGCGGTCGGCCATGGGTGCGCTCTCCTGGGCTCTGGTGCTCGTCTGCTCGTCGCAGGTCGGGGGTCATCGAGCCTACCCCCGCTGCGGCGGGTGCCGGAGTCCGGGTGCGGACGCTTCCGGACATGCCTGCCTACGACGGGATTTGCACCCGCGGACCGAGCGCGGGCGCTAACGCGGCGAGTGGAGCCAGTCCGGGTACGGGGCGTAGCCGTCCGCGTCGGCGAGCTGCTCCGGGATGCCGTCGAGGTCTTCGGGCAGCAGGCTCCATACGAGGAGATCGGTCCGGATCTCGGCCCAGCCGCCGTCCTCGGTGCGGGTGCGCGCTATCCACGCGTTGCGCAGCACCCCCTCGCTGATGCAGCCGAGCTTCTGCGCGACCTGCTGTGCGGCGGTGTTGTCGGCGGCCGTACGAAGCTCCATGCGCTCGAACTTCTGGTCCTGGAACAGCCATTGGGCGAGGGCCAGGACGGACTCCGAGGCGTAGCCCTCGCCGCGCGCCCATGGGGCGACGACGTAGCCGACCTCGGTGCCGAGGATGCGCCAGTCGGTGTGGTCGAGGTGGACGAGCCCGACCAGGCGCTGGGTGAGGAACTCGGCGACGGCGAAGGCGATGCCCCGCCCCTCGGTGCGCAGGGCCGGTGCGCGCCGGAGGATGAACTCCCGTGCGTCCGACTCGCGGTAGGGCACGGGCACGGTCGTCCAGGCGGCGACGAGTTCGTCGCGCATCATCTCGGTGAGCGAGGGGACATCCGCTTCCTCGAACGGGCGCAGCACGAGACGCTCCGTGCTGATCGAGACGTCCGGAAAGGTAGAAGTCATGCGCCGCTCCATACGGATCGAGGGGCTGGGGTCGCTCCCCAGAAGACCACCGCGGGGTCTGCCGGCCGCTCTGGGAGGACCGCCGGCGGGGGTCCTGGGTGCACCAGACGTTTGCCGCAGTGCACAGCATGCAGCATCGAAGGCCGTATGCGCAGCGCCAGAAGCCCCTTCGCAGGCGGGACGCGGCACGGCAAACCGACTTGTCGATACGGGGACCTGCACCCGGACCGGCGCGCGGACCCCGCCCGGGGCCACCGCCGGACTGCGGCGCTTCGTTCCGGCGGCCCGGAGGGCGGGGCTCCCGGCGGGCCCTTCTAGACTTCGCACCGTGTTCACCCCGCTCACCGTCGTCCTGTCCGTGGCGGCGCTCGTCCTGGCCGCGTGGTGCGGCTGGGCGGCCTACCGCGACCAGCCCACCAAGGACTGGCACTTCATCGGCATGGCCGTGGTCTCGCTGCTAGCGCTCGCACAACTCGTCGTGGGCATCGTCCAGTTGGTGGGCGGGGGCGAGGCCGCGGAGGGCACGGTCATCTTCGTGGCGTATCTGGCCGCCGTCACGGCCTGCGTACCGGTGGTCGGCCTCATCTCCCTGACGGAGCGCACCAGATGGGGCTCGCTGACCGTGGCCGCGGGCGCGCTCGTGCTCGCGGTGCTCCAGGCGCGGCTGCACGAGATCTGGGGAGGCGGACATGGCGCGTGAGCCGCAGCGGCCGGTCGAGCCGTCAGAGCCGTCCGGTACGGGTTCCCACGGCCACGACACCGGCGCCGAGACCGGCACCGGAACCGGAACCGGCAGCAGCACCGGCAGCGGAACCGGCAGTGAACGCCACGGCGGTGAGGGCACCGCCAAGAAGGGCACCGCCAAGAAGGGCGCTGTCAGGGAAGGCATCGGCAAGGGCCCCGGCACCCTGCTGGTCACGCTGTACGGCATCTTCACGGTCGGGGCCGCGTCACGCTCGATCGTGCAGCTGACGACCCGCTTCGAGGAAGCGCCCCTGGCCTATGTCCTGTCGGCCGTGGCGGCGCTCGTCTACGCGTTCATCACGCTGTCGCTCGTACGGGGCGGCGAGAAGGCGCGCCGAGCGGCTCTCGGCTGCTGCTGCGTGGAGTTGCTGGGCGTGCTGACGGTGGGCACGTGGACGCTCGTGGAACCGTCGGCCTTCCCCGACGCGACCGTGTGGTCCGACTACGGCATGGGATATCTCTTCATCCCGGTGATCCTGCCGGTGACGGGGATGCTGTGGCTGCGGCGCTCACGCGCCGCAGCACACTGACTCCCGCCGGACAGCCGGGATACGACCGACGCCCGGGATACGGCGGACACCCGGGACGCTCCGGGCACCGGGACAGACGTCAGGCGCTCGCGCCCACCGGAACCGCGGTCAGACGCTCGCGCCCACCGCCGCCGAACCCGCCGGGCCACCCACCGCGCGGGCACCGCCCGCCTTCCCGCCGACGTCCTTCGTCATCGACGTCAGCCGCACCTTGCGGTCCCGCTCGGTGCTGCCGGACGTGGTGTAGCCGTACTTCCGGTACAGCCGCAGGTTTCCCTCGCTGCGGTGCCCGGTCACGAGCTGGTACCGCTTGGCGTCCCGCTCCGCGACGAGCCGCTCCTCGATGGCGGCGAGAAGCCTGCCGCCCAGCCCGTGCCGCTGGAGCCTCGGGTGTACGCACAGCCTGTCGATGCATGCCGTGCCGTCGGAGTCGACCGCGCCCCGTACCGAGCCCACGACCTCGTCACCGAGGCGGGCCACCAGCACGCAGCCGGCGGCCATTTCGGCACGCAGCCCCTCCAGGGTCTGGGTGAGGGGCGCGATCGCGTAGTCGCCGTAGGCCTCCGCCTCGCTCTGGAAGCACAGGTACTGGAGCTTAAGGATCTGCTCGGCGTCCCCATCGACCGCCGCAGAGATGGTCACGCTCATACCCATGTGCGCCTGCCTCCCCTTGTCATGGTGCGTCCGGGCACGGTTCGTATGAGGGTTTGCCGTGCCCGGACCGTCTGCCCTGGTGACGCCGATTGCTTCCCGCAGCATTCCCCCAAGTTCACGGGACGCAATCCGACGTCGCGAGCATTCTGCGCAGGCAACCCAGACATCGGGAACGAACCGGGCCCACGCTCCCCTGTGACATTCCCAACTCATCTGCGATCTCCGCGTAGGTGAGGTCCCTGCCGGAGAACAGCGCGCGCATCACGGCGGGGCACGGGCCGGGGAGCCGCGCGACGGCCGCGGCGAGAAGACGGCGCTGCTCGGCGGCGAGAACGGTGGTCTCCGCGCCGGCCCCGCCCGCCGGTTCGCCCTCGGGAAGCGGCACTTCGCGCCTGCTGCGCCGCCGGGCCCGCCTCGCCTCGGCACGTACGGCGGCACGCAGCCGGCCGGGGGAAGGAGCGGGCAGGGCGCTCCCCGGCGCCGCCGGTTCGTCCTCCAGCAGGCGCAGCCATACGGCCTGTTGCAGCTCTTCCGGGTCCTCACCGGCGGCCGCCGCCTCGGCCGCGCACTCCGCGGCGAGGAGCCTGCGCAGCGGCGCGGGCGGCAGCGACGGTTCCGTGACGGCACGTGGGCCGCGTACGGGCCGAGCCGGTACGGATCGAGCATCTACGGCCCGTACGAGTTCGGCCCGTACGAGTCCGGGCCCGGTGTGGGAGGAACGGCGGTCCATGCCGTGCGCAACGCCCGGGACCCGCACGGCGGTTGCACATACGGCGGCGACGCCACCCCCGCGGGTGACGCCGCCGCCGTGGCCGCGCTTCGTGTATCCGCTCAGCCCTTGCGGAAGTCCTCCGCCGCGAGCAGCGCCGTGTCGGCGTTGTCGGAGAAGATCCCGTCGATGCCCGTACGGAAGTACGCGCTGAACGCCCCGAACGCGTCACCGTAGGCGTTGGGGTCCGATCCCCGCCGGAACTCGGCGGGCAGGAAGGTGTTCTCGTTCCGCATCGTGTACGGGTGCAGGACCAGCCCCTGCGCGTGCGCGTCCCGTACCAGCGTGGTCGGTTCGCCGAGGGTGCCGTCCGCCTTCTTCGGGATGACGAGGTCCACCAGCGGGCCGATGCCGTCGGCGAACCGCGCCATCCACTTCAGCCCCTCCGGCTTGACCAGGTCGGCGACGGTGCGCGGATCGCCCGCCTCCACGAAGTCCCACGGCTGGGAGTCCGGCGCGTCCAGCAGGCAGACGCCGGGGCAGCCCACCAGCTTCTTCAGCTTCTCGATGCTGCTCGGCTCGAAGGACTGCACGAAGTTCGGCGAGTCCGCGCGGTGCCGCCCGTACTTGCGCAGCAGCTTCGCCACCCGCGGCTCCAGCTCCAGCCCGAGCTTGCGGAAGTAGGTGGGGTGCTTGGTCTCGATGTGCAGCCATACGGGCCTGCCGCGCCGCCTGCCCTGCTCCTGCGCCCACTTGAGCACGTCCTCGAAGACCGGGATCTCCCAGCGCCCGTCGTAGAGCGTGTTGCGCTGGCGGTTCTGCGGGATGCGCTCCTTGGCGCGCAGCGTGCGCAGTTCGGCGAGGGTGAAGTCCTCGGTGAACCAGCCGGTCAGATCCTGCCCGTCGACCTTCTTCGTCGTCTTCCGGCCCGCGAACTCCGGGTGGTCGGCGACGTTCGTGGTGGCCGTGATGTCGTTCTCGTGACGGCAGACGAGATGCCCGTCCTTGGTGGGCACGACGTCCTGCTCGATCACGTCGGCGCCCATGGCGAAGGCGAGTTCGTAGGAGCCGAAGGTGTGCTCCGGGCGGTACCCGCTGGCACCGCGGTGAGCGATGACGGCGGGCACGGGCAGCTTGCCGCCGTGCCGGTCCTTCCCGCGTGCCCCGCTCTTGTCCTCCGCGAGCGCGCTCCCGCCCGTGCCGACCGTGGCGGCACCGGCTGCTCCCAGCACGGCCGCTCCGAGCACGAGTCTCCGACCCGGCTGCTGCTCCTGTCCCATGGACTCTCCTCAGCTCGTGTCACAAATGATCCGTACGCCCGGACACTGCGGCCAGGGCGTACGACTGGCCGATCGTAGGTCGGGCCCACGTACGAGAGGGAGGCTTGGGCCCGAACATGCGGGAAACACGTCGGAGATGACACTCCGACGCACTCCGGCCCGGGGCACGGAAGACGGCGAAGAGACGCCGTTCCGTGTCAAATCCGTGTATCGGTCCGATGACCCCGGTGTGCGCGCCGCCTGCGGTGGCAAGTATCGTCCTCACCTGCGCGGGTCCGCGCGCGACGACACCGACCGGAGGAACCGTTGTCCCGTTTCCGTCTGATCAAGGCACTGCTCGGCCCGCTGCTGCGGCTGCTGTTGCGCCCGCAGGTGGAAGGGGCTGAGCGCATTCCCGGCTCCGGACCGGTGATTCTCGCCGGCAACCATCTCACCTTCATCGACTCGATGGTCCTGCCCCTGGTGACCGACCGTCAGGTGTTCTTCATCGGCAAGGACGAGTACGTGAAGGGGCGCAGCCTCAAGGGCCGCCTCATGGCGTGGTTCTTCACCGGCGTCGGCATGATCCCCGTCGACCGCGACGGCGGACGCGGAGGCGTCGCCGCGCTGATGACGGGCCGCCGCATCCTGGAGGAGGGCCGGATCTTCGGGATCTACCCGGAGGGCACCCGCTCCCCCGACGGCCGCCTCTACCGGGGCCGTACGGGCATCGCACGCCTCGCGCTGATGACCGGCGCCCCCGTGGTGCCCTTCGCGATGATCGGCACGGACGCGATCCAGCCCGGCGGCAAGGGCCTGCCGCGGCCCGCTCCGGGACGCCGCATCGCGGTGCGCTTCGGCGAGCCCCTCGACTTCGGACGCTACGAGGGCATGGACCGCGACCGTTACGTGCTGCGCGCGGTGACGGACGAGGTGATGAGCGAGGTCATGCGCCTGTCCGGCCAGGAGTACGTGGACGTCTACGCGACGAAGGCGAAGGCCGCCTGACGCGCCCTCACGCGGTGTCGCGGCGGCCGTGGCCGGACGGCGACCCGGCGCCGGGCGGCCCGGCGCCGGACACCACCGGGCGGGCCCCGGCCGGGTGAAGCCGTCACATCCCTGATTCACCGGCCGCACGGCGGCAACCCCGCAGACATGTCAGACAGCGACAACGACGGCCACGGCCGCACACCGGGGGACCGCGAACGGAACCGGGGCCGGGCGCCCGGTACGCACGAAGGGTCCGGGAGATCCGAGGAGCCCGGGAGCCCGCGGACCCACCGCGAGCAGACGGAGCCCGCCGCCTCGCCCGGAGCTGGATCCGGGGCCGAGGCCGGATCCGGGGCCAGGGCCGAGGCCGGGGCCGGAAGGGTCCCCGTCGCAGGCCCGGCCGGACTCGGCCGCCGCTCGTGGAAGGCCGTACTGCGCCGCACGGTCCGGGAGTTCAAGGAGGACGAGCTGTCCGACCGGGCGGCGGCTCTGACGTACTACGCGGTCCTGTCGGTCTTCCCCGCGCTGCTGTTGCTCGTCTCCGTACTGGGCATCCTGGGCGCGGACTTCGTCGACGCGCTGCTGTCCAACGTCTCGAAGTTCGCCCCCGGTTCGGTGCGCGACATCCTCACCGACGCCGTGTCGCAGCTCCGCGACAGCAGCAGCACGGCGAGCGTGCTGGCCGTCGTGGGCCTGCTGGGTGCGCTGTGGTCCGCTTCCAACTACGTCGCGGCCTTCATCCGTACCTCCAACGTGGTCTACGACCTCCCCGAGGGGCGGCCCGCCTGGAAGCTCACACCGGTACGGGTCGGCCTGACCGTGCTGCTGATGGTGATGCTCGCCGTCAGCACGGTCCTGGTCGTCTTCACCGGTCCCCTCGCCACACAGGCGGGCGACGCGCTCGGGCTCGGCGGCACCGCGCTCACCGCGTGGAACTACGCGAAGTGGCCCTTCCTGCTGCTGCTCGTCGCCCTGATGATCGCGCTGCTGTACTGGGGCGCGCCGAATGTGAAAGGGCGCGGGCTGCGCTGGGTGACGCCCGGGAGCGCGCTCGCGGTGCTCGTCTGGCTCGCCGCCTCCGCCGGATTCGCCGTGTACGTGGCCAACTTCGCCTCGTACAACAAGACTTACGGCACCCTCGCAGGCGTGATCATCTTCCTGGTCTGGTTGTGGATCACGAACCTGGCCATCCTGCTGGGCCTCGAATTCGACGCGGAGCTGGCGCGGCAGCGGGCCATCAGCGGCGGGCATCCCAGCCGGGAGGAGCCGTACGTGGCGCCGCGCGACACCCGGAGATGGCCCGAGTCAGGGGTACGCCGGCCGGAAGCGGGACCGGGCGAGAACGGCCCGGAGAAGGGCGGCCCGGAGGAAGGCGGCCCCGAGGAGGACGGCCCGCGACGGGCGGCGTGACCGCGGCGCCGGATCCACGGTGAGCGTGTGAGCGTGCACGGCGTACAGCGAGTCGCACAGGCACGGAGCGCCGGGAGGCCGTGCCTGCCTCCCGGCGCTCTCGTCGTGCGGACCGCCGCGCTCGCCGCCGCGGCGGCCCGCCCCACGGGGACGCTCCCAACTCGTGCGCGCTTCCGGCCGGTTCAGGCCGCGGATCGTTCAGGCCCCGCGGACCGTGCAGACCCCGCGGACCGTTCAGGCGGGCCAGGTCCCCGTGAGGCCCCGCACGCTGGTCGCACCGCCCCGGTGGATGAGCGCCTTGACGACGCCCGCGATCGCTCCCTTGAGGGCGACGGCGGGCAGGATCTCCTGCCAGCGGCGCTCCTCGTCGGAGGCGTCCGGGGTGTCGTCCTCGTGCGCGACGGCCTTCCAGACCTTGCTGAAGATCGCGCTCGCGATCATGCCGCCGAGCAGCCCGAAGATGATCGCGAAGGGCTTGTAGAGCAGCTTGACCACTGCGCTCACCACTTCCCGGACTTCCCGGACGACCCGGGATTCCCGAAGCGGCCGTGACCGCCGGTCCGGCCCATCACGCCGTGCTTCCGGGACTTGCCGTCCATCCACTGCATGGCCTGCATGTCACGCAGACCGTGCCCGCGATGCATGCCCGGGAGGTGCCGGAGGCCGTGCGAGCGGTGGACGCCCGGGATGCGGTGCGTACCGCGGATCCGCTGCATGCCCGGGATCCGCCGCAGACCGCGGTTGCGGTGCATGCCCGGCATCTTCCGGCCCATCTGCTTCCCCATGTCGTGCATGCGGTCCCTGGCCTGCTGAGGATGCAGGAGCAGATACGTCGCGAGGGCAGCGGCGCCGAGAGCGCCCACGGCCGCCATGGCCGCGCCCGGCTTGGTGAAGCCGCGGTTCGCGGCCTCCTCGGCCGTGTGCTGCATCCTCGCCTTCGCCTCGTTCGCCTCGAACAGGGCCTTGGACTTGGCGTGCGCGGCCATCTCCCGCGCATGCGCCTTGACGTCCGCCTTGCCCGCCAGCTCGGCGACCGTCTCCGCGAGCTCCGCACGGGCCTGCTCGACCTCTGCCCGCAGCTGACGGCTGTCGGTGGCGGCGGGGGACTTGCGCGTCATCGCTGGGCTCCTTCCCTGATCGCATCGACATCCGCCTTGACGCTGTCGATGGTCTGCTCGGGTTTGGGCGGTGTGGCGGAGCCCAGTTCATGCTTCCCCGCCAGCGCCATCACCCCGGCCACCAGCAGCAGGCCGCCGGCGACGATCAGGGCCGCGGCCCATACGGGCAGCGCCACGGCTATGCCCGCGATCGCCGCGAAGACCAGCGCCCACAGGGCCAGCACTCCCATGATCGCGGCCCCGCCGAACATGCCGCCGCCGAGGCCGGCACGCTTGCCCTTCTCCTTCATCTCGGCCTGAGCCAGACGCATCTCGCTGCGCACCACTTCGCTGAGCTGCTCAGAAGCCTGCTTCACCAGCTCGGCGACGGTGTTGTGGTTCGTCTCGTCCGGCCGGTGACGCACAGATCCGATCATCGCGTCTCGCCTCGCTTCGTATCGGGGAGGGCATCCGGCGGCCGGGTGCCCTCCCGCGGGGCGGCTACGCGTACGGCGTATCGGCGCAGGTCGGGACAGGTCAGGGCAGGTCCGCGGGGTCTGTGCGGCGGGCCGCCGGCACGGGCGGCTCAGCCCCGCTCGCCCGCCCACGCCCGCTGCACGGCGAGGTCCTTCCGTACCTCCGCCAGCTGGACGGCGACCGCCGAGGGCGCGGTACCGCCGCGGCCGTCCCGCGCCGCCAGGGCGCCGGGCACGGTCAGCACCTCGCGGACGCCGGGACCGAGATGCGGGGAGATCGCGGCGAACTGCTCGTCGGTGAGCTCGTCCAGCTCGACACCCTCGCGCTCGCAGACCTTCACGCACTCCCCCGCGACCTCGTGCGCAACCCGGAACGGAACGCCCTGCCGCACCAGCCACTCGGCGATGTCCGTCGCCAGCGAGAAGCCGGCGGGCGCCAGCTCCGCGAGCCGCTCCCGGTGCACGGTGAGGGTCGCGAGCATGCCGGTGAAGGCGGGCAGCAGCATCTCCAGTTGGTCGCAGGAGTCGAAGACGGGCTCCTTGTCCTCCTGGAGGTCGCGGTTGTACGCGAGCGGCAGCGCCTTGAGCGTCGCGAGCAGCCCCGTGAGGTTGCCGATCAGGCGTCCGGACTTGCCGCGGGCCAGCTCGGCGATGTCGGGGTTCTTCTTCTGCGGCATGATCGACGAGCCGGTGGAGAAGGCGTCGTGCAGCGTGACGAAGGAGAACTCCTTGGTGTTCCAGAGGATGATCTCCTCGGCGATCTTCGAGATGTCGACGCCGGTCATGGCCGTGATGAAGGCGAACTCGGCGACGAAGTCCCGGGATGCCGTCCCGTCGATCGAGTTCGCGGACGATCCGTGCTCGAAGCCGAGGTCGGCGGCGACGGCCTGCGGATCCAGGCCGAGCGACGATCCGGCCAGCGCCCCCGAGCCGTACGGGGAGACCGCCGTACGGGAGTCCCACTGCCGCAGCCGCTCCGCGTCCCGCGAGAGGGCCTGCGCGTGTGCGAGCACGTGGTGGGCGAAGAGCACGGGCTGGGCGTGCTGGAGGTGGGTGCGGCCGGGCATCGCGACGTCCGGGTGCGCCTCGGCGAGGCCGACGAGGGCTTCCTGAAGGTCGGCGAGCAGCCCGCCGAGGATGCGGGCGTGGTCGCGCAGATACATGCGGAAGAGCGTGGCGACCTGGTCGTTGCGCGAGCGGCCCGCGCGGAGCTTGCCGCCCAGGTCGAGGCCGAGGCGCTCCAGCAGGCCCCGCTCCAGCGCGGTGTGCACGTCCTCGTCGGCGATGGTGCCGGTGAACGTGCCGTCGGCGACGTCCCGTTCGAGCCGGTCGAGCCCCTCGGTCATCTCGCGCAGCTCGTCGGCGGTCAGCAGACCGGCCTTGTGCAGCACGCGGGCGTGGGCGCGGGAGCCCGCGATGTCGTACGGGGCGAGCCGCCAGTCGAAGTGCACGGAGGCGGAGAGCTTCTCCAGCGCCTCGGAGGGACCGTCGGCGAAGCGGCCGCCCCACAGCCGTACGTCCTGGCCTGTGGCCTCGGGCTGCGGCGCTTCGTTGCTGGGCATGACGTGCTCTCCTCGGGGTGGGTGTCAACGCGACGCCTCCCCGCCGGATGCGGCGGGGAGGCGCTGTATGAGGTGGATGAGGTGGTCCGGGCGGGCCCTGGCCCGCGGGCCGTGGACCGCAGACTACTGGGCCAGGTCCCGCTTCGCGGCGATCTTGCTGGACATGCCGAACAGCTCGATGAAGCCCTTCGACATGGACTGGTCGAAGGTGTCGCCGCTGTCGTACGTCGCGAGGTTGAAGTCGTAGAGCGACTGCTGGGAGCGCCGGCCGGTGACGACGGCCCGCCCGCCGTGCAGCGTCATCCGGATGTCGCCGCTGACGTGCTCGCTGGCCTCGTCGATGAAGCCGTCAAGGGCGCGCTTGAGCGGGGAGAACCACAGGCCGTCGTAGACGAGTTCGGCCCACCGCTGCTCGACCTGCCGCTTGTAGCGGGCCAGTTCGCGTTCGACGGTGACGTTCTCCAGCTCCTGGTGCGCGGTGATGAGGGCGATGCCGCCCGGGGACTCGTACACCTCACGGGACTTGATGCCCACCAGCCGGTCCTCGACCATGTCGATCCGGCCGACGCCCTGGGCTCCCGCCCGGTCGTTGAGCTGCTGGATCGCCTGGAGGACGCTCACCGGCTTGCCGTCGAGTGCGACGGGCACGCCCTCCTCGAAGGTGACGACGACCTCGTCCGCCTCGCGCGGAGTGACCGGGTTCTCGGTGTACTCGTAGACGTCCTCGATCGGCGCGTTCCAGATGTCCTCCAGGAACCCGGTCTCGACGGCCCGCCCGAAGACGTTCTGGTCGATGGAGTACGGGGACTTCTTGCTCGTCGCGATCGGCAGGCCCTTGTCCTCGCAGAAGGCGATCGCCTTGTCCCGGGTCATCGCGTAGTCCCGCACGGGGGCGATGCACTTCAGGTCGGGGGCGAGGGAGGAGATGCCGGCCTCGAACCGCACCTGGTCGTTGCCCTTGCCGGTGCAGCCGTGGGCGACGGTGGTCGCGCCGTGCTTGTGCGCGGCGTCCACCAGGTGCTTGACGATGGTGGGCCGGGAGAGGGCGGAGACCAGCGGATAGCGGTCCATGTAGAGCGCGTTGGCCTTGATGGCCGGGAGGCAGTACTCGTCGGCGAACTCCTCCTTGGCGTCCGCCACTTCGGCCTCGACGGCACCGCAGGCGAGGGCGCGCTTGCGGATGACGTCGAGGTCCTCGCCTCCCTGGCCCACATCGACGGCGACGGCGACGACCTCGGCCCCGGTCTCCTCGGCGATCCAGCCGATGCAGACGGAGGTGTCAAGGCCGCCGGAGTAGGCGAGTACGACGCGCTCAGCCACGGGGTTTCTCCTTACGGTGCATACGCTGACTGGTATAAGTATGCACTGCACCGTATGCTTCGTCAACGTGGCTGGTCAGAGGCTCGCAGAGGGGCCGGGGGCGGCCAGGGCAGGAGGCGGCGGTCAGCGTCCGCCGCCGAGTTCCTCCCGCAGCACCGCGGCGTGGCTGTGATCCAGCTGGTCGTCCTTGACCGCGGTCAGCAGCGTCACGGTGCCGCCGTCGATGCGCTCCCGCAGCCGGTCCAGCGCCTCACCGGCCTCCGGCTCGGCCAGCTCGGCGCGGTAGCGCTGGGCGAACTCGCCGTAGCGCTCCGGGTCGTGGGAGTACCACTTGCGCAGTTCGGTCGAGGGGGCGACCTGCTTGGCCCACTCGTCGAGCCGCGCGTCCTCCTTCTTCATTCCGCGGGGCCACACCCGGTCCACGAGCACCCGCAGCCCGTCCTCCCGCGGCCTGGCCGCCTCGTACACCCGCCGCACCCGTACATGCTTCGCCTTGGTCATGTCTCAAGGGTGGGACAGCGAAGGACGGGGCGCACGGCCGGGGAACGGCCCGGAGTACGGGCGCCGCCCGCGGCGGCCGCGACGCCCTCGGCCGACCGCGACGAGAGTGACCGGCGAGCGCGGTGCCGCGGCTCAGTGCTCCTTCTGCGCCAGGTTCAGCAGATGACCCGCGAGGGCCTGGCCCCCGTCGGGGGCGCGGCTGATGAGCAGGAGCGTGTCGTCGCCCGCGATGGTGCCGATGATGTCGTGGACGCCGGCCTGGTCGATGGCGGAGGCGAGGAACTGGGCGGCGCCCGGCGGCGTGCGCAGCACCACCAGATTCGCCGACGCCTCGGCGGAGATGAGGAGTTCGCCCGCCAGCCGGGCCATTCGCGCCTCGCTCGCGGACTCGCCCAGCGGGGCCTTCGGCGTGCGGTCGCCGCCCTCACCGGGCACCGCGTAGATCAGCTCGCCTCCTGTGTTGCGGATCTTCACCGCGCCCAGCTCGTCCAGGTCGCGGGAGAGCGTGGCCTGCGTGACGGAGAGGCCGTCGTCGGCGAGGAGCTTGGCGAGCTGGCTCTGCGAGCGCACCGGCTGCCGGTTGAGGATGTCGACGATCCGGCGGTGCCGGGCCGTACGGGTCTGCGGCACGGCGGGGCCCCCGTAACCGTTGCCCAGCTCCTGCTCCTGCGCGTACCCCTCGGTCATCGGCCCGGTCCCCTTCGGCTCATCGGCTCTTCTGCCCGCCGTCGACCGCGTCCAGAACCGCGGGGAGAGCCCGGACGAGGGCGTCCACCTCGCCCTCGGTGACGATCAGCGGCGGAGCGAGCCGTACGACATCCGGCGCGACCGCGTTGACCAGGAACCCCGCGTCCTGAGCCGCTTGCTGCACTTGAGGTGCGACGGGCTCGGTGAGCACGATACCCAGCAGCAGTCCCGCCCCGCGGACCTGCTCGACGAGCGGATGTCCGATCGACCAGATCCCGTCACGCAGCCGCTCCCCCAACCGGCCCGCGCGCGCGGGCAGTTCCTGCTCGGCGAGGGTCCGCAGCACCGCGAGAGCCGCAGCGCACGCCACCGGATTGCCGCCGAAGGTCGAGCCGTGCTGCCCGGCGGTGAGCAGTCCCGCCGTCTCGCCGAAGAACATCGCCGCACCCAGCGGCAGACCGCCGCCGAGGCCCTTGGCCAGGGTGATGATGTCCGGTTCCACGCCCTGCGCCTGGCACGCGAACCAGTGGCCGGTACGCCCTATGCCTGTCTGGATCTCGTCGACGACGAGGAGCGTCCCGGTGGCGCGCGTGATGTCGCGGGCCGCGGCCAGATACCCCTCGGGCGGTACGACGACGCCGTTCTCCCCCTGCACCGGTTCGACGATGACGAGGGCGGTGTCCGTGGTGACGGCGGCCCGCAGCGCCTCGGCGTCCCCGTACGGCACATGTGTGACGTCGCCGGGCAGCGGCTCGAACGGCGCCTGCTTGGCGGGCTGTCCGGTCAGCGCCAGTGCGCCCATGGTGCGTCCGTGGAAGCCGCCCTCCGTGGCGACCATGTGCGTACGGCCCGTGCGGCGCCCGGCCTTGACGGCGGCCTCGACGGCTTCGGTGCCGGAGTTGCAGAAGTAGACGCGGCCCTCGCGCCCGGCCAACTCCAGCAGCCGCTCGGCCAGTTCGACGGGCGGCTCGGCGATGAAGAGGTTGGAGACATGGCCGAGCGTGGCGATCTGGTCGGAGACGGCACGTACGACCGCGTCGTGGGCGGTGCCGAGGGCGTTGACGGCGATGCCGCCCACGAAGTCGGTGTAGGCCTTGCCCCGGTCGTCCCAGAGGGTGCTGCCCTGACCGTGCGTCAGCGAGATGCGCGGGGTGCCGTAGTTGCCTGCCAGCGCGGACTCCCAGCGGTCCGTGAGTGCGGGACCGGCGGTGCCGGCCGCGGCGCCGTTCGAGGCGGCAGCGGTGGCGGCGGTGGCGCCGGTCCCGGCTGTCGTTCCGTGTGCGGTGCTCATGGCGCGGGCTCCCCCTCACGCTTGTCGGGCACGACCATCGTGCCGATGCCCTCGTCGGTGAAGATCTCCAGCAGGATCGAGTGCGGTACGCGTCCGTCCAGCACGCGGGCCGTGCGGACTCCGTTGCGTACGGCGTGCAGACAGCCCTCCATCTTGGGGACCATGCCGCTGGCCAGCTCGGGCAGCAGCTTCTCCAGTTCCGTGGCGGTGAGTTCGCTGACGACCTCGTCGCTGTTGGGCCAGTCCGCGTACAGGCCCTCGACGTCGGTGAGCACCATCAGCGTCTCGGCGCCCAGGGCGGCGGCGAGCGCGGCGGCGGCGGTGTCGGCATTGACGTTGTAGACGCCGACGCCGCCGTGGCCGCCGGCGCCGAACGCGTCACCACCGTTCCCGTCACCGTCGTTCCCGTTCCCGTCGCCGTCCGCCCCGCCGGCCGGGTCGTCAGCCGGGTCGTCGGCCGGGTCGGCGCTGCGGGCGATGGAGGAGATGACGGGGATGCGGCCGTCGTCCAGCAGCGCCTGGATCGCTCCGGTCTCGATGCTGTCGATGTCGCCGACGCGGCCTATGTCGACCGCCTCGCCGTCGATCTGCGCATAGCGCTTGGTGGCGGCCATGATGTGCGCGTCCTCGCCGGTCATGCCGACGGCGAGCGGCCCGTGACGGTTGAGCAGGTTGACCAGCTCGCGCTGGACCTGGCCCGCGAGGACCATCCGTACGACGTCCATGGTCTCGGGAGTGGTCACGCGCAGACCGGCCTTGAACTCCGACTCCAGCCCGAGACGGGCCAGTTGGGCGCTGATCTGCGGACCGCCGCCGTGCACGACGACCGGGCGCAGGCCCGCCTGGCGCAGGAAGACGACGTCCTGCGCGAAGGCGGCCTTCAGCTCCTGGTCGACCATGGCGTTGCCGCCGAACTTGATGACGACCGTCCGGCCGTTGTGCCGTGTGAGCCAGGGCAGCGCCTCGATGAGCGTCCGCGCCTTGGGCAGCGCGGTGTGCCTGCGGGTGGGATGCGCCGGATCGTTCATGAGCTGTACGCGCTGTTCTCGTGCACGTAGTCGGCCGTCAGGTCGTTGGTCCACACGACCGCGGAGTCGGAGCCGGCGGCGAGGTCGGCGGTGATGCGCACCTCGCGGTAGCGCATGTCGACCTTGTCGCGGTCCTCGCCCGTCGCGCCGTTCTGGCACACCCACACGCCGTTGACGGCGACGTTGAGGCTGTCCGGGTCGAAGGCCGCGCCGGTGGTGCCGATCGCGGAGAGCACCCGGCCCCAGTTGGGATCCTCGCCGTGCACGGCGCACTTGAGCAGATTGTTGCGGGCGATGGAGCGCCCGACCTCGACGGCGTCGTCCTCGCTCGCCGCGCCCACGACCTCGATGCGGATGTCCTTGGAGGCGCCCTCCGCGTCGTGGATCAGCTGCTGCGCGAGATCGTCGCAGACCGCCCGTACGGCCTCGGCGAACTCCTGGGCGTCCGGGGCCACTTGGGACGCGCCGGAGGCGAGCAGCAGCACCGTGTCGTTGGTGGAGAGGCAGCCGTCGGAGTCGACCCGCTCGAAGGTGGTGCGGGTGGCGTCGCGCAGCGCGCCGTCCAGCGCCGCCGCATCCAGGTCGGCGTCCGTGGTGAGCACGACCAGCATGGTCGCCAGGGAGGGAGCGAGCATGCCCGCGCCCTTGGCCATGCCGCCCACCGTCCAGCCGCCGGAACCCCGCGCCACCGCCGTCTTGTGCACGGTGTCGGTGGTCTTGATGGCCAGGGCCGCCTTCTCACCGCCGTACTCCGAGAGCTGCGCCGCCGCCTCGTCGACGCCCGGCAGCACCCTGTCCATGGGGAGCCGCGTGCCGATCAGCCCCGTCGAGCAGACGGCCACCTCGGCGGCGCTGTGGCCGAGTGCGGCGGCGGCCTGCTCGGCCGTGGCGTGGGTGTCCTGAAAGCCGAGCGGGCCCGTACAGGCGTTGGCGCCACCGGAGTTGAGCACCACGGACGAGACACGGCCGCCCTTGATCACCTGCTGCGACCAGAGCACCGGCGCGGCCTTGACGCGGTTCGCGGTGAAGACTCCGGCGGCCGCGCGGCTCGGCCCCTGGTTGACCACCAGCGCCAGGTCCGGGCCGCCGCTGTCCTTGATGCCGGCCGCGATGCCCGCGGCAGCGAATCCCTTCGCCGCTGTCACGCTCACTCTGCTTCTCCGTTCGCTTCGAGGCCCGCTTCGAGAACCGCCGCGGAGCCCGCTGCGGGTCCCGCTTCCGCTGCGCCGCCGCCCGTGCCGCTCACGGCGCGGTGCCCACGACGGGCAGCCCGAGCTCCTCGGGAAGCCCGAGGGCGATGTTCATGCTCTGCACCGCTCCGCCCGCGGTGCCCTTGGTGAGGTTGTCCACTGCCGCGACGACGACGACGCGACCCGCCGCCGCGTCCAGCGCCAGCTGGAGCTGGACGGTGTTGGAGCCGTACACGGAGCCCGTCGCCGGCCACTGCCCCTCGGGCAGCAGCGTGACGAACTGCTCGTCCCCGTACGCCTTTTCATAGGCGGCACGCAGTTGCGCGCCCAGCTCCTCCGTCCCGGAGCCCGGCCTCGCCTTCGCGCTGCACGTGGCGAGGATGCCGCGGGGCATCGGGGCGAGGGTGGGCGTGAAGGAGACGCTGACGGCCTCCCCGGCCGCCGCCGAGAGGTTCTGCACCATCTCCGGTGTGTGCCGGTGCACGCCACCCACTCCGTACGGGCTCATGGAGCCCATGACCTCGCTGCCCAGCAGGTACGGCTTGAGCGACTTGCCCGCGCCGGAGGTGCCGGTCGCCGCGACGATGACGGCCTCCGGCTCGGCCAGCCCCGCCGCATAGGCGGGCACGAGCGCGAGGGAGACGGCGGTCGGATAGCAGCCGGGCACCGCGATGCGGCGGGCTCCGGCGAGCGCGGCGCGCGCACCGGGCAGCTCGGGCAGTCCGTAGGGCCAGGTGCCGGCGTGCGGTGTGCCGTAGAAGCGCTCCCAGGCCTGGGCGTCGGAGAGGCGGAAGTCCGCGCCGCAGTCCACGACGAGCACGTCCTCCCCCAGCTCCCGGGCGACCGCCGCGGACTGCCCGTGCGGCAGGGCGAGGAAGACGACGTCGTGCCCGGACAGCGCGGAGACCGTGGTCTCCTCCAGCACCCGGTCCGCGTACGGAAGCAGGTGCGGCTGGAGCGCGCCGAGCGTGCTCCCCGCGCTGGAGTTGGCGGTGAGCGCTCCGACCTCGGTCCCGGGGTGTGCGGCCAGCAGGCGCAGGATCTCGCCGCCCGCGTATCCGCTCGCCCCCGCGACCGCTGCTCGTACAGTCATCGATCCCTCCTCGTCGCCAGCATGACTATACGCAGGTCGGCACTTTTATGCAAAGTCGTTTTCCGGTCATCCGGCGTCGCGGGATGATCAAGGCTTCTGGCGAGGAAGGGGCGAGAGACGGCGAGGACGCACCGCCGGCCGTCCCGCTCCGGCGATGATCCGGAATTCAAGCGGCCGGCGGCCCCCGACCGTATGTTGGCGGCGTGGCAATCGAGATAGCCAAGGGCACCGCGCGGCAGCTCGTACGCGAACAGACCCATGCGCTGATCCAGGTCCGCTCACCCGAAGTGGCAGGCGCCACCAAGGCGTTGGAAGCCGCCGTCACGGAGATCGCGCAGCTCGAAGCCGATCCTCGCGACGGGCCCGATCCGGACGCCGAGGACGCCACCGGCCCGAAGTGCATGTCGAACGTCATCCCCTCGCCGTCCGGTCCGATGCTGTGGCTCGATCTCGGCGAGGACCTCGGGGCGATGGCCGTCCGCAGGATCCCCAAGCTGATCGCGAAGGCCCTGCGGAAGGCAGGGGTGTCCGAGGCGACCGTGGCCTGCCCCCAACGCGGCGGCCCGCTGGACGAGTTGATCAGCTGGCGGCCCGAGGATTACCCGTTCGGGAGCGGAATGGTGGCGTGGGCGCCGCCCGGCACGGCCGTGCCGGACAGCTGGGTGGACGCCGCAATGGACTGGCTCTCCGACCTTGGCGCCGATGACGGTCTCTGGGCCAACGTCGCCATGGTGCAGTTCAGGCTCGACGCCGACGCCGGCCGCCGGCTGCTGCGCGCCGTCATCGACAGCCGGTCCGACGGTTGCCTGCTGGTCGCCGGCGATCTGCGCAGGCGCGTCCGCACCGTGCACGCCTGCGCCATCTTCGACAGCAAGCTCACGCTGGCGGAGCGCGGACCCGAGTTCGGTTCCCAGGACCGGGTCGACACCGCCGAGGAGCTGGCCGGCATCGGCCGTGGCCTCGCGGGCGACGTGGAGTACGCGGCCGTGGACCTCGATGTCGGCTACGACTTCAACGGGGACTACCAGTGCGGCAAGCTCCGCTCCAGGCTGTTCCAGCACTGGGGGACCGAGGTCGTCGACGGTGTCTTCTGGTGGCAGGTCCTCGGCGAGGGCCACCTCGCGCGCATGCGCGACACCACCGGCTGCGTCGCGCTGACCGCACCGGGCCGGTACGAGATGCGGTGCGGGCAGGCCGCCGAGTGGCTGCCCGACCTGCCCTCGCGCTCCCAACTCCAGCAAGCGTGCGCCGACAAGCTCGCCCACTGCCTCGACGACGCCGTCCGCAACCCCGAGGGAGGACTGATGCTGCCTCCCCTCCCCGGCGAGGACGGCTGACGTACGTGAGCACCGTTTGTACGGGTCCGCACGATCACGGCGGGGCGGCCCGAGGCGTACGGCGGCGAGGGAGGGACCGGAGCGCATGAGCGCGCGTGAGCAGGGGCCGCCCGTGCTGTGGCTGGGCGGGCCCCCGGCGGCGGGCAAGACGACCGTGGCCCGGCTGATCGCCCGCCAGCACGGGCTGCGCTGGTACAACGGCGAGGCCCACACCTGGGAGCACCGCGACCGTGCGCTCGCGGCCGGGCACACCTGGGCGGTGCGCTGGGAGGCGCTGCCCCGCGCCGAACGCTGGACGGGCCCGACGGCCCGGCTCCTCGCGATGTCCCTGCACCACGAGCGCGGCGCGATGATCGCCGACGACCTACGTGCGCTGCCCGCCTCCCCGGCGACGATCGCCGAGGGCACGCCCGTCACACCGCCTGTCGCCGGCGACCGCGAGCGTGCGCTGTGGCTGCTGCCCACACCCGACGTCCAGCGGGAACGGCTGCTGAGCCGCGGCATGTCGCCACGGGACGGCGCGTTCCGGCTGTACCGGTCGCTGCTGACCGAGATCGAGAACCAGGTGGAGGCGTACGGCGCCCGCAGCCTCCGCGTCGACGGATCGCGCAGTGCCGCGGAGACCGCCGCCGAGGTCGAAGCGGCCTTCGCCGGGGCGCTGGCGGAAGGGCCGTCGGCGGCCACGGCGGCGGAACGCCGTGAGCTGCTGCGCTACGGCAACCGGGCCCTCGTCTCGCAGCACGAGCAGTTCTTCGCCCGCCCCTGGGCGCCGCCCCCTCCGCCGGACGCGGCGCTGGTCTTCGCCTGCGAGTGCGGGGAGAAGGGCTGCACCGAGGATGTGGAACTGCCCTTCGCCGGGTTCCCGCGCCCGCCGGAGCCGGGGTCCGCTCCGGTCCTCGCGCCGGGCCACGAAGCCCCGGTGTGGCCCGGCGGTCCGGCCGGGTCCGCCCCGGTGGATCGGCCCGGACCTGCCCGGCCCGTCAGTTCCCCAGATTGAGGCTCCAGTCCCCCGCCCGTCCGGAGAGCGTGAGGATCGCCAGCGGCTGCGCGTCGACCTGCCAGTACGCCTGCGGGGGCGCCTTCAGTACGTAGCACAGCGCCGCCCGCATCACGCCCGGCTCGGTGACCGCGACGATCCAGCCGCCGTCGCCCACGGGCCGGGTGTCCAGCCAGCCGCCGATGCGCTGGATGAAGGTCACCAGGGACTCGCCGCCGTGCGGCGCGGAACGCGGGTCGGACAGCCAGGCCTGCACCGCCTGCGGCTCCCGGGCGGCGACCTCACGCAGGGTGTAGCCGCTCCAGCGGCCCATGTCGCAGTCGCGCAGCGCCGGTTGAGCCACCGGGGAGAGACCGAGGGAGAGCCCCGTCTCGCGGCAGCGCACCGACGGGGAGCAGTACCGCAGTTCGGCGGCGGCCAGATGAGACAGGGAGGGGCCGACCCTCTTGACCTCGTGCCATCCCGTGGCGTCGAGCGAGCGGCTGTCCCCGAACCGCACATCGAGCACTGATGAGCTCCGGCTGGATGCCAGCAGCGTGAGGCGAAGGGCCATCCGGCGATCGTAGAGCGATCAGCGCCCGTCTTCGATAGGACGTTCGTCATTCCCGCCCCTGCTCGGAGGCACTGTGGTGGACACCACTGTGCGAGAGCGGTGCAATGAAAGCGCACATCATCATCGCGGTCATCACCGTCATTGCGGGGCGTTGCGGTCACCCCCGGCTGCCCCGGTCGCCGTACGGCCGCCTTCCGTTCGGCGCCGGGCGGGCGCCCGGCCGCCGTCGGTGCGCGGCGGCGGACACGGGAGTGCGGTCGTGGATCTGGACGAGGTGGCGGAGGAGTTGTACGGGCTGCGGCCGCGGGAGTTCACGGCCGCCCGCGACGACCGCGCGCACCGGGCCCGCACCGGCGGGCAGCGGGAGCTGGCGGCACGGATCCGCTCCCTGCGCCGCCCGACTCTGGCTGCCTGGGCGAGCAATCTGCTGGTACGGGAGGAGGGCGACCAGGTCGCGCCGCTGCTGCGGCTCGGCGAAGAGCTGCGCGGCGCCCACCGGAACCTCGACGGGGAAGAGCTGCGCACGCTCTCCCGGCGGCAGCACCAGCTGGTGGACGCACTGGCGAGACAGGCGGAACGGCTCGCTTCGCAGGCCGGGCAGCCGTTGGGTCCGCAGGCGCAGCAGGAGGTCGCGCAGACGCTGCACGCGGTGCTGGCGGACCCCGCCGCCGCGCAGGAGTGGGCGGCGGGACGGCTGTCGAGGCCACTGAGCGCGACGCCCGGTTTCGATGCGGCGGCCCGGGAGGCGGCCGCGGCCGGTGGCGTACGGAAGCGGGCACAGGCTCGACGGCCGGAGAAGCAGGCGCGGAAGCAGCCGGAGAGGGAGCCGCGGAAGCCCGCGCGCAAGCAGCCCGAAAAGCAGGCGCGGAGCGGAAAGCAGGCGCGGAGCGGAAAGCAGGCGCGGACCGCAACGCAGGCGCAACCCGCGAAGCAGGCGCAGAAGGCTCAGGACGGCGGAAAGGCGGCACGTGCCGCCACCCGCAAAGCCGCCGACGAAGCACGCCGGCTGCGGCGCGAAGCGGACGCCGCTGCCGGGGAGACCGCGGCGGCACGCGCCCAACGGGAAGCGGCCGAGGAGCGCCTGGAGCAGCTGCGCGGTGAGCTGCGTGAGGCGGAGGAGGCCCGCAAGGAGTCGCGGAGACGCGAGCGCGACGCGGACCGCGCCGAACGCGAGGCACGGCGCAGGGCGGAGAAGGCCGGGGAGGCGGAGGAGCAGGCCCGCCGCAAGGCGGCAATGTAGCGGAGGCGCCCGGGAGCGGTGACGGCGCCGCCCGTCCCGGGGGCCAGGTCCCGGCATGACCCGGGCTCGTCGTCCCGGCCGGGCGCCCTCACCCCCGCCGCGGCCGTTCCCGTACGACATCCCCCGGCTTCTTGTCCTCGCGCAGTCCCAGGAAGCGCGGATGCCGCAGCCTGCCGTCCCTCGTCCACTCCGTGAAGCCGGTCTCGGCGACGAGCTCCGGTTCCGCCCAGTGCGCGCCCTTCTCCCGCACCGGCTCGGCGAACGGCGAGCGCCGCGTGGCCAGTTGGTCCAGTCTGCGGCGCAGGTCGAGGAGCGTGGCGTGGTCGTAGCCGGTGCCGACCTTGCCCGCGTAACGCAGGCGGCCGTCCTCGTAGTAGCCCAGCAGCAGCGCGCCGAGGCCGACCCGGCTGCCCGCGGGCTCGGTGAAGCCGCCGACGACGAACTCCTGTCCGCTGGCGCACTTCAGCTTCAGCCAGTCCGGGGAGCGCCTGGTCACGTACCGTCCGTCGGCGACCTTGGCGATCAGCCCCTCCCAGCCGCGGCGGCACGCGTCGTCCAGCAGCCCCTGCCCGCCCTGGTTGCGGTGGGCGGTGAAGCGCAGCGGGCCGCGGAAGCGCAGCGCGGAGCGCAGCAGCGACTTGCGGGCGCGCAGCGGAAGCCCGCGCACGTCCTGGCCGTCGAGCCTCAGCAGGTCGAAGAGGTAGTACGTGACGGCGACGCCGGTGGTGCGTGCCTGGTCCGGGTCCGTCAGCTGCATGCGCTGCTGGAGCCGCGAGAAGTCCGTACGGCCCGCCGAGAACGCGACGACCTCGCCGTCGGCCGTGAAGTCATCGCAGTCCTGTGCCTCCAGCGCCTCGACGATCTCGGGGTACGAGCCGTTGAGGGAGCGGCCCGTACGGGAGAGGAGGCGGACCCGGCCCCGCTCCCGCACGGCGAGCAGGCGGATGCCGTCGAGCTTCCGCTCGAAGATCCAGCCGCCGCGGCCGAAGTCCCGCCGGTCGCTGAGCGTCGCCAGCATGGGACTTGCCGCCAGTTCGGCGCCCGGTGCCGCGTCGCGGAGCCTCCGGCGGTGCTCGGTGGACAGTCCGTCCAGCAGTGTGCTCATCGCTCCCGGCTCCTCCCTGCTCGGGCGTGGCAGGTACCCAGGTGCGTGAGGGCCATGCTGCGGGCAGCGTCCACCACCGCCGGGCCTCGTCCAGGGGTCGCCGGGCACTGCCCGGGACCGTCCGAGGGCACCGCACGGGCCGGGCGAGGCCGGGCCGTCCGGCTTAGACTTATCGGTACGGACAGCACACCGTGGACTGTACGGATGTTCCGGTGCATCCCCTGTGAACAGGAGGGTTCTCCTGATGCGAGCGAACACGGGCGACCGTCTGCTGGTGCACGGCCGGGTCGTGGGTGAACACGACCGGGAGGCCGAGATCGTCGAGGTGCTGGGCCCCGACGGCGAACCGCCGTTCCGGGTGCGCTTCGACGACGGTCACGAGGCCGTGATGTCACCAGGACCCGACTCCGTCGTACAGGAACGCGACAGGACCAAGCGGCACGCCTGACCTGACCGCCCCGCCCCGCACCGCGGAGCGGGCTGTGCCTCGGGCAGTGCCCGAGGGGCGCTGCGGGACGGGCAGGACGGACGGCTCTCGGCGGCGGTGGCGGCCCGGCTACCGCCGCCGCGGATAGTGGTCGGCGACCACGCGGTCCATCGCCCCGATCACGTCCTCCGAGACCTCCTTCGCGGAGAAGAAGGCGTGCCCCCGCACCTCGGGCAGCGACCGGCAGTAGGTGAGGTGCCGGGAGAGCTCCGCCGGATCCTGCCACTGCTCGGGCTGAGCCGGATCCCCGGCCTTGTAGAGCGCTTCGCCGATGTACAGCCGCGTACGCGACCCCCGTACGGTCCCGGCCCACCAGGGCGCGAGCTTCGCGTAGTCCGCGGCCTCGAAGCCCATGTGCCAGTAGAGCTGCGGAATGACGTAGTCGAGCCGCCCCTCGCGCACCCACTTGCGGGTGTCGGCGTAGAGGTCGTCGTACGTCTGCACCTGCGCCGCGCTGTCCGAACCGGCCGGATCGCTCGACTTGTTGCGCCACACGCCGAACGGGCTGATGCCGAAGGGCAGTCCCGGCTTGACGCGGCGGATGCGGCGCCCGGCCTCGGCGACGAGCAGATCGATGTTGTCCCGGCGCCAGGCGGCACGGTCGGGGAAGCCCTTGCCGTACTTCTCGAATGCGGCGTCGTCGTCGAAGGTCTCGCCCTCGACGGGATACGGGTAGAAGTAGTCGTCCCAGTGGACGCCGTCGATGTCGTAGCGGCGGACCGCGTCGAGCATGGCGTCCTGGACGAAGCGGCGCACCTGCGGCAGGCCCGGGTTGTAGTAGAGCTGTCCGCCGTAGCGCACTGCCCAGTCGGGGTGGCGGCGGGCCGGATGCGTGGGCACGAGCTTGCCCGGGTCGTCGTGGAGCGCGATGCGGTACGGGTTGAACCACGCCTCCACCGCCAGGCCCCGCCGGTGCCCCTCGCGTACGACGAAGCCCAGCGGGTCCCAGCCCGGTGCCTCGCCCTGGACGCCGGTGAGCCACTGCGACCACGGCTCGTACGGCGAAGGCCACAGCGCGTCGGCGGTCGGCCTCGCCTGGAACCAGACGGTGTTGAGGCGGCGGCGCCTGGCGGTGTCCAGATGAGCGAGCAGTTCGGCCCGCTGCTCCTGCGGGGTCAGGCCGGACGCGCTGGGCCAGTCGCGGTTGTCGACGGTCGCGATCCACATGCCGCGCAGTTCGCGGTCCCCGCCGCCGTGGCCGTGCCCGGGGCCGCGGCTGTCGAGGGCGTGCCCGGCGTGCCGGCGCTCCGCCGCGGCGGCCTCCAGGTTCGACGAACCGGCCACTCCCGCCAGGGCTCCCACC
This sequence comes from Streptomyces sp. HNM0575, assembly GCF_012726265.1. Lineage (GTDB taxonomy): Bacteria > Actinomycetota > Actinomycetes > Streptomycetales > Streptomycetaceae > Streptomyces. Next base: position 61,568 of record NZ_JAASAG010000009.1, read on the forward strand.
GAGCCCGCCGCGAAACCTCTTCGTGTGATGCGCCGCATGACTTCCCCTTCCCCGTTCGTGGTAGCCGCACTTGGTGGCCGCCGGCTGCGTGTCCGCTCCTCCATGGTCGCCCCGCGGCCGCGCCGGGAAGATGCCGGAACGCCGTCCGCCGTCCCGGCGTCTTCCCGGCGCGGCCGGGGTGGTGGAGACCAATTCGCCGATGCTGCCGTGCCGTTGGCGCCCGTACAAGCCCCCGTGCGGGCTTTCGCACCCGGGCCGCGAGGCGGGGACACCGCAGAGGTAACGTCGGGGGCCGGCGTCGGAGCACCCCCGTACGCACCGCTCCTGGGGGAGGAGCACAGCCGTTCCTCGAGGGGGCCGTTCCCCGGCGGGCCGTCCCCCAGGGGCACTCGCCCGTCACGCCTGGGACCGAAGAATCAGCGAAAGGCACGAGGGTGACGGACATCGAACGGGTCGGAGTGGTGGGCTGCGGCCAGATGGGCGCGGGCATCGCCGAGGTGTGTGCACGGGCCGGACTGGACGTCATGGTCGCCGAGACCACCGGGGAGGCCCTCGAACTCGGCCGCACCCGGCTGGCCAACTCCCTCGGCAAGGCCGCGGAGCGCGGCAAGATCACCGAGAGCGAGCGGGACGCCACGCTCGGCCGGCTGGCCTTCACCACGGACCTGGGCGACTTCGCCGACCGAGACCTCGTCGTCGAGGCCGTGATCGAGAACGAGCAGGTCAAGACGGAGATCTTCCGGGTCCTCGATCAGGTCGTCACCCGGGCCGACGCCGTGCTCGCCTCCAACACCTCCTCGATCCCGCTGGTCAAGCTCGCGGTCGCCACCTCACGCCCCGACCAGGTCATCGGCATCCACTTCTTCAACCCGGCGCCGGTGCAGAAGCTCGTCGAGATCATCCCGGCGCTGACCACCGGCGAGGAGACGATCAAGCGGGCGGAGGCGGCCGTCTCCGGGATCCTCGGCAAGCACACGATCCGCGCCCAGGACCGTTCGGGATTCGTCGTCAACGCGCTGCTCATGCCGTATGTGCTCTCCGCGGTGCGGATGTTCGAGTCCGGGATCGCCAGCCGCGAGGACATCGACAACGGCATGGAGCTGGGCTGCGCGCATCCGATGGGGCCGCTCAAGCTCGCCGACCTGATCGGTCTCGACACGGTCGCGTCGGTCGCCGACTCGATGTACGCGGAGTTCAAGGAGCCCCTGTACGCCGCTCCCCCGCTGCTCCAGCGGATGGTGGACGCGGGACGCCTCGGGCGTAAGGCGGGCGCGGGCTTCTACGCGTACGGCTGACGGGACGCCCGTCCGCACGGCCCCGGCCCGCGGCCCCCGACCTGTGGGCCCGCGACCCCCGGCCCGCGGGCACAGGGGCGTACGTACGTGTGGAGTTGCGGACCGGGCGGCCGAAGTCCGCGTATCCGCGGCCCCGTTGGGGCCCATCGCTCCTCGCCCGTCAGCAGGAGCACACCGACTCCGCGTGCTCGTCCGCCCGTTCCGCCGGGGCCTCCTGCCCCTGCGCCTGCCCGTGGACGCGGCAGCGGTCGTCGCGATCGTTGCGCAGGGCCAGCAGCGCCACGTCATCGGGCAGCCGCCCGCCGGAATGCCGGAGCAGCGACCGCCGCACCGATCCGACGACGTCCGCCGGCTCCGCGGTGACCGCACGCACGGCGCCTCCGCCCCTGCCCCCGCAGCTGCGTGGCATCCGTCTGGATCTGCCCCCGGCCATCGCCGCGGTGAGGGTCTCGGGCAGCGGGAACCAGCGGCCGTCGGCGTCACGGGCGTCCTCGGCCCCGTCGGTGTAGAGGAACAGCAGCTCACCGGGCGGCAGTCGCAGCGGGCAGGGCGCCGGTCCGTCCGGCGGCAGCGGCAACAGGCCCAGAGGCGGGACGGGTTCGGCGGTGGAGACCGGCTCGCTGCGGCTCCGGCCGTCGGCACCCGTGCTCAGCCGGTACGGCCACGGGTGACCGCAGTTGACGGCGACGACGGTGCCGTCGGCGCGCACCTCCAGCAGCAGCGTCGTCACGAACTCCTCGCCGGCGGGCCCGGGTTCATCGCCGAGCCCCGCCGCCTCGCCCGCGTGCACCGCGCCGGCCGAGGCGTGGCGGCGGGCGGCCAGATGCCTGTCCAGCGCCCGTTCCAGACGGTGCGGCACCCGCTCCAGCCGGGGTTCGTCGTGTGCGGCCTCGCGGAAACTGCCGAGCACCGCCGCGACCGTACTGACGGCGCCCAGACCGTGCCCCCGTACGTCGCCGATCACGATGCGCACGCCGTGCGCCGTGGCCACCGCGTCGTAGAGGTCGCCGCCGACCGCGGCACCGTGCGCGGCGGAGAGATATCCGGCGGCGATGGTGAACCCCTCGATGCGCGGCGGCAGTGGCCGTATGAGCGCCTGCTGCGCCGCGGTCGCCACCTCTCGGGTCCGGGTCAGCTCGTCCGTGAGCCGCATGCGGCGCCGCGTCGTGTAGCAGCTGGTCACGGCGACGCTCACGATCGCCGCGCACATGCCGATCCTGCCGCCGATCTCCTCGTAGACGGGCACCGATCCGAGCGGATAGAGCGCGAAGAGGGCGCAGCCGCCGCCGACCCACACGCCGACGCGTCCGCCCGAACCGGCGCAGGCCAGCGCGGGGGTGGCGGCCAGGAGCGCCACGCAGTGCGTGCCCACGGGCAGCAGCAGCTCCCACACCAGAACGCCCAGGGTCCATAAGGCGGGCAGCGCGAGGGAGGCGGCTCTGCGTGCTCCCGATACGCCCGCGGAGCGTGCGCTCCAGGTGCCCGCCGGGCGCGGCCCGCCGCCCGAACTCTCCGTGTCCGTGCGCGGATACGGCCGTCCGGCCGCGGCCCTCGGTTCGGTGAGGCCGGGACTCCTCACGCCGGTGCGCGGTCCTTGGTCTCCGGTCATGCGGTGGTCCTTCCGGCCTCCGGGGCGACGGTCCGCCCCTCACGTGCTGCTGCCTCGCCCCCTCCCCCACAACCCCCCTACGACCAGGACGATGTTGTACGACCCACGGGCCGCCACGACCAAGGTCCGGCATTCCTCACACGATTGAGTGAGCGGGCGCGTGACTGTGCGGCGCGGGGCCGTCCTTATGTGCCACCCCGGGGCGCCGCCCGCGCGCGGCCCGCCCTCGGACCCGGCCGGGGGCCGCCCGAGGTCCCCCCGAGTTCTCGGCCGAGGCCCGCCTGAGTTCTCGTCCGAAGTCCGCCCGGAACACAGAACGGCCCGGCCCCCGGGCGTCGTTGGAGCGACGCCGGGGCCGGGCCGTACCGGCCGTTCTCAGGAGCCCGCGGAGGCCTCCGCTCCGCGCAGCACCGCACCCGTACGCTCGACCGCGGCGGCGACCGCGGCGTCACGTGCCGCCGAGACCTCGTCGGCCTTGAGCGTGCGATCGTCCGCCCGGAAGCGCAGCGCGTACGCCAGCGACTTCCTTCCGCCGCCGAGCTGTTCACCGCTGAAGACGTCGAACAGCCGTACCGATTCGAGGAGTTCGCCCCCGCCCTCGCGCAGCGCGGACTCCACGTCGGCCGCAGGCACCGAATCGTCCACGACCAGGGCCACGTCCCTGGTCGCCACCGGGAACCCGGAGATCCGCGGCGCCGGTACGAGTCCGCCGCCCGCCTCCTCGACGGCGTCGAGGTCGAGCTCCATCGCGCAGCTGCGCTGCGGGAGTCCGAGCGCCTTGACCACGCGCGGGTGCAGTTCGCCGGCGTGGCCGACGAGCCGCTCGCCGCCGTCCGCGCCCCGCACGTACAGGGCCGCGCAGCGCCCGGGGTGCCACGGCTCGTAACGGGCGCTGTGGACGGTCAAGTCCGCGCCCGCCGCGCGCGCGACCGTGCGCGCCGCCTCGACGGCGTCGGCCCACCCCGACGGGCGCCCCTCGCCCCACCAGCCGGGCTGCTCGCGCGGCCCGGCGAGCACGACGGCCGCATGCCGTGGCTGCCTGGGCAGCGCCGCCTCCAGCGAGGCGATCTCCCGGTCGGTGGGCCGGGCGTCGACGCCCGGGCGGCCCGCCTTCGTCTCCTCCCCGGTCGGGTGGAAGACCAGGCCCGTCTCGAAGAGCGCCAGCCCGCCCTGGCTGTCCTGGCTGCCGCGGCCGTCGTTGCGCCGCAGCGTGGCGAGCAGGCCGGGCAGCAGCGTGGTGCGCATCGAAGGTTCCTCGTCCGAGAGCGGATTGACGAGGTCGACGGTACGGCGGCGGGGGTCGTCCTCCAACAGGCCGAGCTGGTCGAACGAATCCTGCCCGACGAACGGGTAGTTGGGCGCTTCGACATAGCCGGCGCCCGCCAGCGCACGCCCTACCCTGCGGTGCAGCCGCTGGCGCTCGGTCAGGCCGCCCCCGGCCGGCGGCCTGGGCAGCGTGGACGGAAGGTTCTCGTACCCCTCCAGCCGGATGACCTCCTCCGCGAGGTCGTTGGGGTCGGTCAGGTCGGGGCGCCACGAAGGCACGGTGACCGTCAGCTCGTCCTGCCCGTACACGTCGCAGCCCACCTGCTGAAGGCGCCGCACGACGGTCTCCCGGTCGTACGGGACTCCCGCGACCCGGCCCGGATGGGCGGCCGGGATCTTGACGGTGTGCGGCCCGTGCGGCGTGACGAACGCGGTGACGCCCGACCCGGCGGTGCCGCCGGCGAGCAGCACCAGCAGGTCGACGGTGCGCTGCGCGGCAGCGGCGGCGGCCTCCGGGTCGACGCCGCGCTCGAAGCGCCTCGACGCCTCGGAGGAGATCTTGTGGCGGCGGCTCGTACGGGCCACGGTGACCGGGTCGAAGTGGGCGGCCTCCACGACGACTTCGGTCGTGCCGCGCCACTCGCCGCTCTCCGGGTCCTGCTCGGGGTCGGCGACCTCGCTGTTGCCGCCGCCCATCACGCCCGCGAGGCCGATCGGCCCGGAGTCGTCGGCGATGACGAGGTCTTCGGGGTCCAGCTTCCGCTTCGTGCCGTCGAGCGTGGTCAGCCGCTCCCCCGGAGCCGCACGGCGGACCGTGATGTGGCCGTCCAGCCGCTCGCGGTCGTAGGCGTGCAGCGGCGAACCCAGCTCCAGCATCACGTAGTTGGTGATGTCGACGGGCAGGGAGACCGGACGCATACCGGACTTCTGAAGGCGCCGCCGGAGCCACAGCGGCGAGGTGGCGCCGGGCCGCAGCCCCGTGACCGTGCGCGCGGCGAAGCGGTCGCAGGCCCGCGGGTCGGCGACGTCGACCTGGAAGCCGTCCGGGTTGGGCGCGGGCACGTCCAGCAGCGCGGGGTCGCGCAGCTGCTGCCCGTACGCGATGGCCGTCTCGCGGGCGATGCCGCGCATGGACAGGCAGTAGCCGCGGTCCGGGGTGACGGCGATGTCCAGTACCTCGTCGACGAGTTCGAGCACCTCCACGGCGTCGGCGCCCGGCTCGTACTCCGGCGGCAGGACGATGATGCCGGAGTGGTCGTCGCCCATCTCCAGCTCGGCGGCCGAGCAGATCATGCCCTCGGAGACCTTGCCGTAGGTCTTGCGGGCGCTGATGGCGAAGTCGCCGGGAAGCACGGCGCCGGGAAGCGCGACGACGACCTTGTCGCCGGTGCGGAAGTTGGTGGCGCCGCAGACGATGTTCTGCGGCTCACCCGTGCCTCCCCCGGCCTGCCCGACGTCGACCTGGCAGTAGCGGATCGGCTTCTTGAACCCTGCCAGCTCCTCGACGGCGAGGACCTTGCCGACGACGAGCGGGCCCTTGAGCCCGGCGCCGAGCCGGTCGACGGTCTCGACCTCCAGACCGATCTCGATCAGCTTCGCCGCGACGTCACGTCCGGTCTCACCGGCCGGCAGCTCTACGTACTCTCGCAGCCACGAAAGCGGGGCGCGCATCAGATCTCCATCCCGAAAGGCCTGGTGAAGCGCACGTCACCCTCGACCATGTCTCGCATGTCCTCGACGTTGTGGCGGAACATCATCATCCGCTCGATCCCGAATCCGAAGGCGAACCCGCTGTACCTCTCCGGGTCGACGCCGCAGGCGGTCAGCACGCGCGGGTTGACCATGCCGCAGCCGCCCAGCTCGATCCAGCCCTCGCTGGAGCAGGTGCGGCACGGGCGGTCCGGATCGCCGACGGACTCGCCGTGGCAGCGGTAGCAGACCATGTCCATCTCGGCCGAAGGCTCGGTGAACGGGAAGTAGTTCGGGCGCAGCCGCGTGTGCACGCCCTCGCCGAACAGCTCGCGCACCATGTGGTCGAGCGTGCCCTTGAGGTCGGCCATCGTCAGGCCCTCGTCCACGGCCAGCAGCTCGACCTGGGCGAAGACGGGGGTGTGCGTGGCGTCCAGCTCGTCGGGGCGGAAGACCCGCCCGGGACAGATGACGTACAGCGGTGGCTCGCGGTCGAGCATCGTACGGATCTGCACGGGCGAGGTGTGTGTACGCAGCACGACGCCGCTGTCCTCGCCGGACGGCCCGTCCACGTCCCCGGCGCCGCGCGCGTCCTCCGGCTCGCGCACGAAGAACGTGTCCTGCATGGTCCGGGCCGGGTGGTCGGGCGCGATGTTGAGGGCGTCGAAGTTGAACCACTCGGCCTCGGCCTCGGGGCCCTCCGCCACCTCGTACCCCATGGCGACGAAGACGTCCTCGATCCGCTCGCAGAACGTCGTCAGCGGGTGGCGGGCGCCCGCGGGCATGCGGTCGTAGGGCAGCGTGACGTCCACTGCCTCCTCGACGAGCACCCGCTCGTCGCGCTCGCGCTCCAGCTCCTCCTGCCGCTGCTTGAGGGCCTGCCCGACCGCGCCGCGCGCCTGGCCGACGCGCTTGCCGGCCTCGGCCTTGGCCTGCGGGGGCAGGGCGCCGATCTCGCGGTTGGCGAGGGCCAGGGGGGAGCGGTCGCCGGCGTGGGCGACCTTCACCTCTCGCAGCGTCTCGAGATCCCCGGCGTCTGCGATGGCGGAGAGCGCCTCGTCCTTGGCCCGGTCGATCGCTTCCGGTTTGAGTGCCTCGACCTCGACGGGGTCGTAGGACTTGTTGGGTGCGGACATCAATTCCCGTACTTCCGATTGGATCCGGCTGCGCAAGGTGCCCCCTCGCCCCGAGGGGACTGGGGCGACCCCCGGCAGCCGAGTCTAGATGGAGGGGCGCGGGCCCCTGACACGGCCGTGACCGTACGGTCACGGGCCGGGGCCGCGCTCCCGCGGACCGCGGAGAAGCCCGTGCGCGCCGCTCAGGCCATGAAGGCCGGGGCGCCCACGGGCAGGGTAAATCGGAACCGGGCGCCGCCGGCGACCGCGCGGTCCACGGTGATCGTCCCGCCGTGCGCCTCGACGATGCCCTTGACGATGTAGAGGCCCAGGCCGGTGCCGCCGCGCTTGCTGCCCCGCCAGAAGCGGGTGAAGACGCGGCTCATCGACTCCTCGGGGATGCCGGGGCCCTCGTCGCTCACGGTGACTGCCGTTCCTTCTTCGTCGCTGCGGAAAGGTGCGGGTGCCACCTCGATGGTGACAGTGCCCTCGCCGTGGCGCACCGCGTTTTCCAGCAGGTTGCCCAGCACCTGGTCGACCTTGTCGGGATCCGCCCAAAGTCCGGGCAGCGGCTCGGTGACGCGGGTGACGAAGCGGTCGGCCGAGCGGCCCGCCGCGATGTGCGCCTCGACGTGCCGGCGTACTGCGGCGGCCATGTCCACGGGCTGCCGGCGCACTTCGAGCCTTCCGGAGTCGATGCGGGAGATGTCCAGCAGCTCGGCGATGAGCCTGGTGACGCGGTTGGCGTCGGCGTCGACGGTCTCCAGCATCAGCCGCTTCTGGTCGTCGGTGAAGCGCTCCCACTTCGCCAGGAGCGTCGCGGTGAAGCCCTTCACGGAGGTGAGCGGCGAGCGCAGCTCGTGGGCGACCGTCGCGATCAACTCGGCGTGGCTGCGCTCCGCGCGGCGCCTGGCCTCCGTGCCGCGCAACGTCACCACAAGCCGCTGTACGGGACCCAGGGGGCGGGCCCGTACATAGCGGGCCGCGACGAGGACTTCGCGCCCGCCGGGCAGCAGCAGATTGCGCTCGGGCTGTCCGGTGCGGGTCGCGAGGCCGCCGTACGGATCGGTCACCTGCCACCAGCGGCGGCCGTCCATGTCCTCCAGCGGCAGCGCCTGCTGGAGACTGCCGCCGACGGCCTCGTCGGGGCTGAGTCCGGTGAGACGGGCGGCGGCGGCGTTGAAGCAGACGACCCTGCCGGCACGGTCCGCCACGACCAGCCCCTCGGGCAGATCGTCGGGATGCACCCCGGGTCCTTCGGCGCCCGGGTACGGGACGTACGACGCGTACGGCTGCGAAGACGCGCTCGCGGTACGGGAGTTGGCGCTACGGGAGCCGGCGGTCTGCGCGGGACGCTCCTCCGCGCGGCACGCAGGCTGATTCCCGGTGCCGCCCGCGGAGGGTGGGGACTGCGGGGGCGCCGACGGGGACGGGGCACCACGCGGCTGCGCGCGGTCCGCCCACACATTCATCCCGCCGCACCCCCTTGTCTGGCAGCACCGGTCCACCGGCCCGAACTGGCTCCACCCCCGGGCCCGGCCACCCTACTAGTGCACCATCCGCCTGTCCCTCCCCGTGACGTGGAGCGGAAGCCGCACGGCAGGCGGCGCGACGCGCCCCGGGCGCGCGCCGGGGCGCACGGCTCATCGCGCGGGCGACCGGCCGGTGCCGCGCTGCGCGCGGCCCGAGGCGTACAGGCACACGGCGGCCGCGGTCGCCAGATTGAGGCTCTCCGCCCGGCCGTGGATCGGCACCCGCACCACTTCGTCGGCCAGTGCGCGGGTCTCCTCCGGCAGGCCCCACGCCTCGTTGCCGAAGATCCAGGCGGTGGGGCCGCTCATGGTCCCGGCGTCGAGTTCGTCGTCGAGGTCCCGCTCCCCCGCGCCGTCGGCGGCCAGCAGCCGTACGCCGGCGGCACGCAGCCCTTCGGCCGCCGCGGCGGCGGAGACGCCGACGGCCACGGGCAGATGGAAGAGCGAACCCGCCGAAGCCCGCACCGTCTTGGGGTTGTACAGATCCACGGACGCGTCGGTGAGGACCACGGCGTCGGCCCCGGCGGCGTCCGCGCAGCGCAGCACGGTGCCCGCGTTGCCCGGATCGCGTACGTGGGCGAGGACCGCCACGAGACGCGGACGGGCGGCGAGTACGTCCTCCAGCGGGGAGTCGGTGAAGCGGCACACCCCGACGAGTCCCTGCGGGCTGACGGTCTGCGTCATTCCGTCCAGGGTCTGCGGATCGGCGAGGTGTACGCGTACGCCCGACTCCCTGGCCTTCCCGACCATCCCCGCATGGCGGTCCGCGGCCTCCGGCGTCGCGAACAGCTCGACGAGGACCGGAGCGCCGCCGCCCGTACCGTCTTCCGCCCCGCCGCCCGTGCCGCTCCCCGTGCCGCCGCCGGCTCGCGCACCGACGGCCTCCCGTACCGCCTGCGGCCCCTCCGCGAGGAAACGGCGGTCCTTCGCGCGGAAGTTGCGCCGCAGCAGCCGCCGCGCCGCGGCGACCCGCGCCGAGCGCGGCGAGATCGGATCGGGGTCGGGGGTGCCCATGTGCGGCTGCTCACTTCCCGGTTCGTGACCTTGCATGACGCACGGCAGCGGACCCGCGGGCGGTGATGCCCGCGGGTCCGCTGCCGTGCGTCATGCCTGCGGTGTGCTTCAGGCGGCCTTCGGAGCGTTGACGTCGCTCGGCAGCGCCTTCTGAGCAGCCTCGACGAGCGCGGTGAAGGCACCGGCGTCGTTGACCGCGAGGTCGGCCAGGATCTTGCGGTCCACCTCGATGTTGGCGGCCTTCAGACCCTGGATGAAGCGGTTGTAGGTGATGCCGTTGGCGCGGGCCGCGGCGTTGATCCGCTGGATCCACAGCTGGCGGAAGTCGCCCTTGCGCCGCTTGCGGTCGTTGTAGTTGTAGACGTAGGAGTGGGTGACCTGCTCCTTCGCCTTCCTGTACAGACGCGAGCGCTGGCCGCGGTAGCCGCTGGCCTGCTCCAGGATCGCCCGGCGCTTCTTGTGTGCGTTGACTGACCGCTTGACGCGTGCCACTTGATAACTCCTTGGTACACGGGGCCGGTCTGGTGGGACGACCACCCAGCCCGAATCGATTGGGTCCCGGTCGAACCGGCCTTACTTGCCGAGAAGCTTCTTGGCCTTCTTGGCGTCGGCCGGGGCCATCTCGGTCTTGCCGGCCAGGCGGCGCGTCAACGTGGACGGCTTGTGCTCGAGAAGGTGGCGGCGACCGGCACGCTGGCGCATCACCTTGCCGGAGCCGGTGATCTTGAAGCGCTTACGGGCACCACTGTGCGTCTTGTTCTTGGGCATGTCGCCGTTCACTCCTCGTCGGTGACGCCCTCGCCCGGCTCGTTCCGGCCGGCGCAGGCGCCGTCTGTCGCTTGTACGGGTTGTCCTGGGTGTCCCGAGGCAGGAAGCCCCCGGAGGGCTCACGCCTCGGCGGGCTCCTCGGCGGGGTTGCTCTCCTGCTGGCGGCCGGCCTTGCGGGCGGCCTGCGCCTCGCGGGCCTCGGCCATCGCCTCGGTCTTCTTCTTGTGCGGACCGAGCACCATGATCATGTTGCGCCCGTCCTGCTTCGGGTTGGATTCCACGAAGCCCAGGTCGGCGACGTCGTCCGCGAGCCGCTGAAGCAGACGGAAGCCCAGCTCGGGCCGGGACTGCTCACGTCCACGGAACATGATCGTGATCTTGACCTTGTCACCCTGCTTGAGGAACCGGACGACGTGACCCTTCTTGGTGTCGTAGTCGTGCGGATCGATCTTCGGCCGGAGCTTCATCTCCTTGATGACCGTGTGCGCCTGGTTCTTACGCGCTTCACGGGCCTTCATGGCCGACTCGTACTTGAACTTTCCGTAGTCCATGAGCTTGCACACCGGCGGGCGGGCCGTCGCGGCCACCTCGACCAGGTCGAGGTCGTATTCCTGTGCGAGCTCCAGGGCCTTGGCAAGCGGCACGATGCCGACCTGCTCGCCACTGGGACCGACGAGTCGCACCTCAGGGACGCGAATCCGGTCGTTGATGCGGGGCTCGGCGCTGATGGGGCCTCCTCGGGTACACGGCGCGGCGGTCTGGCGGACGGCCGCGCAAGTGATGTCGTCTGTGTGACCACCGCGCCAAGGCGCAGAAAACGCCCCTGACGGACACAGGCGGTGGCTCCTCAAAGACCTGGAGCACCGACGCGAGATCCGCGGGGCGCAGCCTGACCGTTGACCCGCGGCCCCGAGGGCCGTCAGGTGGGAGATCGGAGCCTCCACTTGCGGGCTGGAGACAACTGCTCTCCAGCCGGTCGATGTCCCAGCATACCAGGGGCCGCGAACGCTCCCCACCGGGGCGGTACGGGGTCCGGGCGGCGGGCGGGGGCGGCGCGACGCGGGCGGGGCCTAGGGTGGCACGCATGAGCGACTCAGCTTCCAACGGCCCCCAGATCCCGGGCGACCGCGCTCCCGGTGCGGCGGGCGGCCCGGACTTCGACAGCATGACCCGCGACATCGCGGACGTACCGGCGGTCGAGGTGATCACCACCGTCGCGGTGCACCTGATGAGCTCGGCGGCGGTGAACCTCGGGCTGTCCGAGGGCGGGGAGGACCACCGTGACCTGGACGAGGCGCGGAAGCTCATCCACTCCCTGGCGGGACTCGTCACCGCGAGCACTACGGAGATCGGCACGTACCACGCGGCGCCGCTGCGGGACGGGCTGAAGTCGCTGCAACTGGCCTTCCGCGAGGCGTCGGCCGTACCGGACGAGCCGGGTCAGGGCCCCGGTGAGAAGTTCACGGGGCCGGTGTTCAGCTGAGGCAGAGGCGGGGGCGGTGCGCCTAGCGCGGCGAGCCCGTGGGCTGGAGGTTGCGGTGCAGGTCGGCGCCCGCGGGCGGGTGCGTGACGCGGTGCATCGCCGCGGCCAGCAGTCCGCCCACGAGCGGCGCGACGAGGAAGAGCCAGAACTGGGTCAGCGCGGCGCCGCCTGCGAAGATCGCCGGGCCCAGGCTGCGGGCCGGGTTGACCGAGGCGCCCGTGAGCGGGATGCCGATCAGGCTGACCACCGCCAGCGTCAGACCGATGGGGATGCCGCCGAAGCCCGCGATGGTGATCCGGTGCGTCATGCACAGGTAGACGTAGACGAGCAGCGCGGTCATCAGCAGCTCGGCGAGGAAGGCGCCGCCGAGGTTGATCTGCACGGCGGAGCGGTCGCCGAAGCCGTTGGTGCCGAAGCTCTCGCTGGTCTTCAGACCGGGGACCTGCTTGGCGAGCAGGAAGAGGAGCGCGGCGCCGGCGATGGCTCCGGCGAGCTGGGCGATCCAGTACTTGACGGCGGTGTGCACGTCCAGGCGCTTGGCCGCCAGCATGCCGAGGGTGACCGCCGGGTTCACGTGGGCGCCCGACACCGGCCCGAAGAGGTATGCGACGGCGAGCAGCGTGAAGCCGAACGTGAGGGCGATGCCCAGCGTCCCGATGTACTCGCCCGCCAGCACCGTGGCACCCACCCCGAAGAAGACGAGCACCAGGGTTCCCAGGAATTCCGCCGCAGTGGTCTGCAGCTCCGTCTCGGTCTGCATGGCACTCCTGACACGTCGGGATGGGTCGTCCACCATCCTCCGCCGCGCGTGCCGGGCTCGCATGTCGAGCGGGGACGCCACGGGTGCGCGGCGGGCACGGGCCGTACCTGACGGGTCAGCGCCCGGTCGCCGGTGCCGGACCGGACGGTCAGCGCCGGTAGAGGGCGCCTTCGGGCAGTGCGGTGCCTGGCGGGAGCAGGGCCAGCTCCAGGCCGCGTACGAGGCGGGAGCGCAGGGCCTCGTCGGAGGCGAGCGCTTCCGCGAGTCCGCGTACCGTCGCGGCGGCGGTCCCTGGGTCGGCCGCCGCGGCGTCGGTCAGCGTCAGGGCGAGGGTGCCGTCGGAGCCGGGGCCGCCCGGCGCGAGATGCGCGCCCGCCACCTCCGGGCGGCCGGCGAGCAGCGTGCGCAGGGCAGCCGTGACCTGCGGGTCGGCCGCGGCGTCGGTAGCGGTGCGGCCCTCGGCGAGCGCGCGCAGCGCGGGACCGGTGACCTGGAACGTCACGGGCCCGGCGAGATCCAGTACGAGGGTGTCGGCCTGCTCGTGAGCGAGCGCCTGGAGCGCCTGGTGCAGCGGCACCGCCACGGGGCGGGCCTGCGCGTTCCAGCGGGCGAGGGCGTCGGTGCTGGTGAAGGCGGGCAGCGCGCGGCGCCCTCCGGGAGAGGTGAGCGTCGGCACGGCCATGTCGCTGGTCTTCTCGCGGCGCAGTCCCGACTCGTCGACGTGGCTCTCGCCGAGCACGGCCACGACGGGCACCAGCAGCCGGGCACCTGCGAGCGCCTCCAGGACGCGCCGTTCGGCACCCGGTTCCCCGGGCGCGGACCGCCAGGCGGCCAGCGCCTCGGCGAGGGCGGGATCGGCCGCGCCGGTGTCGTCGGCGAAGCCGGGGTCGGGGATGTTCTTGAGCGCCACGAACGTGAGCTTAGTTCCGGGCCGGAGCCTCCCGGCGGCGGGGCCATGGGCCCGGGCCTCCGCGGGATGCACCGCTTCCCGTGGAGGCACGGCGGCACCGCCGACGTCCGCAACGCGCGATCCGTACCGCTGGATCCGTACCGCTCGATCCGTACCGCCACCGTCCGGATCGCGCCGTCCCTGCCGCGGTCGTCCGTACCCTCGCCGGAGCCTCAGTCGCGGGGCAGCCCGGAGCGGATGCCGCGCAGGGTCTCCAGGTTCACGCCCTTGTGCACCGCCACCGCGCCGCCGATCAGCAGCAGGCCCAGTACGGCGGCGATGGTCGCCAGCCACCCGGCGCTCGGTCCGTCGTCGGGACCGGTGCCGAAGAACTCGCTCCGGTACGGCGGGTTGCTGGGCTCCTGCTTGCGGGGCTTGATGTTCGAGCCCGTCTCGATGGCAGCCGCCGGGTCGACGACGCCCGTGCCGAGCGCGTCGCTGCGCCCCCCTTCGGGGGTGTGCCGGGCGGTGTCCGACATCAGCTCCTTGATCTGCGCGGGGCTGAGGTCGGGGTGTGCCGCCCGTACGAGAGCCACCGCGCCGGAGGCGAAGGCCGAGGCCGCGCTGGTGCCCCACCCCTCGTAGTACTGCCGGTCCGGGTCGGCGATCATGACCTGCTTCCCGGGGGCCGCGACCGTCGCATACCAGCGCCGGGTGGAGAACGAGGCGCGCGCCCCGTGACGGTCGACGGCCGTGACCGCGACCACGCCGGGGTAGGCCGCCGGATAGGAGACGTGGTCGCCCTCCTCACCGCCGTTGCCCGCGGAGGCCACGACGACGGCGCCCTTGCGCTGCGCGTAGCGGACCGCGGCGTCCTCGCCGGGTTCGGGGTGGGCGGAGCTGCTGTCGTCTCCCAGGGAGAGGTTGATGACATCGGCGCCGTGGTCGGCGGCCCAGCGGATCCCGGCGGCGAGTGCGGTGGGACGCCGGTTGCGGGCCTCCTTGCGCTCCGGGTCGCTGTCCTCCAGCAGGACCCGTACGGGCATGATCTTCGCGTCCGGGGCGACGCCGAGCACGCCGAGCTTGCCGCCCTTGCCGTGTCCGTGGCCCGCGATGATGCCCGCCATGGCCGTGCCGTGACGGGCCCAGGCGCGGTCGCCCTTCTTCGCGCCCATGCCGATGAAGTCCTTGCCGCCGTGGACGGTGCCCTTCAGATCGGGGTGGCCGGGGTCGACGCCGGTGTCGAGCACGGCGACCGTGATGCCCCTGCCCTTGGTGGTCTTCCAGGCGTCCGGCGCGTGGATCGCCTTCAGGCCCCACTGCTGCCGCTGGATGCCCTCGCCGTCCGCCGCGTCGGCGCTTCCGGCGGCCGGGACCGTCAGGAGGAGTCCGAGCGCGGCGGCGAGCGCGGCCGTGACTCGCCGCGGGCGCCCGCCCTCGGTCGTGACCCGCCGCGGGCGGGCGGCGCGCACGGAACGGGACCGGTCGCGCGCGCCGTTCCGGCGGGTGCCCGCAGGCCCCCTCCCCGCAGGACGGCCGCCCTCGGCACCGGTGTCCGTGTTGCGGGTGTACGTCATCACTCGTCCTCTGCTTCCGCCGCGCTGCGCAGCCGCTGCTCGATGCGGTCCGCGATGCCCTGTGCGTCGTGGCCGAGTCCGGCCTGCGCCGCGGCGGATGTCTCGCCCCTCTCCGTCGCCTCGGCCGCGGGCTGCGGATCGCTGACCACGCGCCCGTCGGCGAAGCCGCTCACCGCGTAGACGACGACGGGCGCGTCCGAGAGCACCCGGATCGTCCAGCTGGCGCGCTGCGCGTCGCCGAAGTCGGCGGAGACCGTGCCGCGCGACGCATACGGACGGGGCATCAGGTCGGTGCGCTCGCTGAGGTTCTCCACGGCGAACCGCTTGCGCAGCGCGCGCATGCCCGCGCCCTCGGAGCGGGTGAAGTGCAATCCGACCGTGATGACGTTGCTGGTGGTCTCGTCGGCGTATGTCGCCCGTACGAGACGGCTGCATCCGACGGGAGAGAGCGCCTTGGCGAGCAACGGGTCGAACGCGCCACGGCAGTTGCTGTCGGGCGCGACGGCGACGCGTACCCATCGGCGGTCGGCGCCGCCGGGTCCGGCGCCCTTGCCTTCGAGCACGCGGGGGAAGAGCTGGTCGACGGTGTTGTTGTGCCAGGCGGCGCGCATCTCGTCGAACGAGCCGTCCGTGACCGCCTGCTGGCCGGGATCGTCGGTGAGCCAGGTGCCGGCGGCGGCGCCGCCGAGGAGTCCGACGCCGAGCACGAGACAGACGGCGGCTGCGACGGTGCGCGGCGCGGGCCGGTTGTGCACGGGCCGGTCGCGGACGGGCCTCAACTGCCAGGTGGGAGGCCCCGGATCGGCGAGGCCGCCGGGCTGTCCGGCCTCTCCGGGGAATCCGGGCGGTGCGGGGGGCGCCGGCGTGCGCGGTGACGGGACGCCGCCCGGAGCCGAGGTGCCCGGACCGGAAGCGCCCGAAGCCGAAGTGCCCGAACCCGAAGTGCCCGGGCCTGGAGCGCCGGTGCCGCCCGCGCTCCCGGACGTTCCCGTTCCGCCTCTCGCCGACATGCCGCTCTGCCCGTCCGTGCCCCTCGCGTACGGCCCTCGCCGCAGCGTCTCGGACGTCAGCGGCTCCCCGGTGGGCGGCGGAGGCTGAGGCGTCGAGGCGGACCAGGGCATGCGCGGCCCTCCGGACGAAGCGGAAGCGGCCGAGGGAGCGGACGGGGCGGACGGGGACCGCGGTCCGCCGGGCCTGGACGCGTCCGGTTCCGTGTCGTGCGGCATCTGTGGGCTGGGCTCGTCTCTCTGGGGATGCT
Organism: Streptomyces sp. HNM0575; assembly: GCF_012726265.1. GTDB lineage: Bacteria > Actinomycetota > Actinomycetes > Streptomycetales > Streptomycetaceae > Streptomyces. Next base: position 77,823 of record NZ_JAASAG010000009.1, read on the forward strand.
CCACGGACGCGCCCCGGCGCGGAGGCGCGGACGGGCGCGGGGGAAATGCTGGGCGGGGAGGGGCCTGGGGACGTCTGGGAAATGAGTCCCGTTCCGGCTCAGATGAAGGGTCCGGCGAGTGCGTGCGGTCGGCGTCAGTGCTCATCTGCACCCCTCCCGCGCGCAGTGCCACCCCACACGACTCCCTTTCGGGGCATGCCGGTTCGTATCGGACAGCACGCCGCTGGTCCAGACTCATGACAGCGTGCGGCCGTCACTCTACGGTGCGAACTGGTGGTCCCGGCAACCCGGTCGGGCAGATGCCAGGGCTGTCCCGCACAGCTCCGCTCTGGCAAGCTGCCGGGGTGCCCGAAGCCGATCCGGAACCCACAGCCCGTACTTCAGCCCGTACTTCAGCACGTACTTCAGCACGGCCCGCCGCAGGTCCCGCGGCACGTCGCGGCGCGGATCGCGCAAGTCCCGCCGCGAGTACCGCCGCAGGCCCCGACGCAGCTTCTGCCGCAAGTCCCGCCGCCGACCGTGCCCGCTACGACCGCGCGACCGCGCACCTGGACGCGCCGTTCGCCGTCGTCGACCTCCAGGCCTTCGACGAGAACGCCGACGACCTCGTGCGCCGTGCCGGCGGCAAGCCGGTGCGCGTGGCGAGCAAGTCGGTGCGCTGCCGTGCCCTGTTGGAGCGTGTGCTCGCGCGCGACGGCTTCGCCGGCGTACTGAGCTTCACCCTCCCCGAGTCCCTCTGGCTGGCCCGCTCGGGCATCGACGACGTACTGCTGGCGTATCCGTCGGCCGACCGGTCCGGCTTCGCGGAACTCGCCGCCGATCCGAAGCTCGCGCAGAGCGTGACCGTGATGGTGGACGACACCGCACAGCTCGATCTGATCGACGCCGCGCGCGACGGCGGCACCCAGGAGATCCGGGTCTGCCTCGAACTCGACACCTCACTGCGGATGCTGGACGGACGCGTCCGGGTCGGGGCCCGCCGGTCGCCGCTGCACTCCCCCACCCTGCTCGCGGAACTGGCCCGCTCCATCACCCGCCGCAAGGGCTTCCGGCTGACCGGTCTGATGGCGTACGAGGGGCACATCGCGGGCGTCGGCGACGACGCTCCCGGCAACTGGCCGCGCACGCGGGGCGTGCGGCTGATGCAGGCCGCCGCCCGGCGCGAACTGGCGGCGCGACGTGCCGCGGCGGTGCACGCGGTGCGCCGCGTGGTGCCCGACCTGGAGCTCGTCAACGGCGGCGGTACGGGCAGCGTGCAGTACACGGCCGCCGAGGACGCCGTCACCGAAATCGCGGCGGGCTCGGGCCTGTTCGCGCCACGCCTCTTCGACCACTACACGTCCTTCACGGCCAGGCCCGCGGCGCTGTTCGCGCTGCCGGTCGTACGCAGGCCGGGCGTGGGCGTGGTGACCGTACTGGGCGGCGGATATCCGGCGTCGGGGGCACCCGGCGCCGACCGGCTGCCGCAGCCCTATCTGCCCCGTGGTCTGCGCTACGACAAGCAGGAGGGTGCGGGAGAGGTCCAGACGCCGCTGCTCGGGCCGGCCGCCGACGAACTGGCGGTGGGAGACCGGGTCTGGTTCCGGCACGCGAAGGCGGGTGAGCTGTGCGAGCGGTTCGACACGCTGTACGCGATCGAGGGCGACCGCGTCACGGGCTCCCTGCCTACGTACCGGGGCGAGGGCCGCACCTTCCTCTGAGTTCCCGCCGCTGAGTCCCCGCCGAGTCTCCTCTGAGTCCCCTCTGGGCGGGGGCATTTGAACGGGGCGGCCGAGGCGGTCTCCGTCTCCGACGCCTTCGTCGGGCACCCCCGGTCGTACGCCCGCCGTCAGTCACCCCTCGTCATACGCCCGCGTCTTCAGATGTCCTCGCCGGGGTCGTCCTGTCCGCCGTCGTCCGCCTCCTCGACTCCCTCGGCCAGCTTGTCCATGTCGCTCAGCGGCGGCGCGGAATCGGCGATGTCGAAGCCGGTGTGCATCAGCAGCATCTCGCCCGATCCGTCGGGGTGTTCGAAGGCCACCGTCTCCACGTAGGCGTCCGGCTTGGTGCGGTTGACGATCTTCCAGCGCACGCGGTACGCGTCCTCGCCCGCCACCGACGTCTTCTCGGAGGCCACCGCCTCGTGCGAGGTGATGCCGCCGTAAGTGCCCTTGCTGTAGGCGGTCCTGGCGAAGCGCTCGATGTCGTTCTTCGCCGTGTCCTCCTCGCTGCGGCTGTCCGTGGGCGCCACGACGATCGAGGACGAGCCGCGCAGACAGCTCTCCTTCTTGCTGCCGGGGCACTTGTACTCCCCGGTCGTCACCACCGGCCCGAACGGGTCGTGCTCCCAGCCGTTCAGCACGGGCAGATCGATCCCGGTGGCCGGGAGATCTCCCTCGGGTCCTTCCGGTGCTCCCGGCCCGTCGCCGGGGCCGCCCTTCTTCCCGTCGGGCGGAGCGGGTTCACTGCCGGACGCTCCGCCGCCCGCCTGGTCGTGCGCGGCGCCTCCCGCGCGCACCCCGAAGGTGAGGACCGCGCTGACGACGAGTGCCGTGACGAGCACCGCCGCGCCGACGACGCCCGCGACGAGCGGGCCGCGTACCGCCGCCTTGGTGCGGGTCTGGCCCGTCCACGAGGCGCCGTCCCACCACCGCTCCGCGGAGGGCGAGTTGGCTCTCTGCGCCGGGTCGGGGTCGGGGTACCAGCCGGGCGGCGTCGTCATGCTCACGCACTGCACTGTAGGACAACAGTTGTACGATTCACATGGCCACCGCCCGGCGGGAACGCCCGCGCGGGGCCCGGCAGAAGCGGGTGGAACCGGGCGGAACGCACCGAAGAGCGCGAGACCGGGGGCCGCGGCGAAGAACCCTCCCGACGGCCCCCGTCAGCGGGGCGTCCGTCAGCGGGGGGGCGTCCGTCAGAGCGGCGTCACGTAGGCCCCCGAGATGCCGCCGTCCACCATGAAGTCCGTCGCGTTGACGAACGACGCGTCGTCGCTGGCCAGGAAGGCGACGGCGGCGGCGATCTCCTCCGGCTCCGCGAAGCGCCCCGGCGGCACGTGCACCAGGCGGCGCTGCGCCCGCTCCGGGTCCTTCGCGAACAGCTCCTTCAGCAGCGGGGTGTTGACCGGTCCCGGGCAGATCGCGTTGACCCTGATGCCCTCGCGGGCGAACTGCACGCCGAGCTCCCGCGACATGGCCAGCACACCGCCCTTGGACGCCGTGTAGCTGATCTGCGACGTGGCGGCGCCCAGCACGGCCACGAAGGACGCCGTGTTGATGACCGAGCCGCGCCCCTGCCGCTGCATGTACGGGATGGCGTGCTTGCAGCACAGGTAGACCGACGTGAGGTTGACCTGCTGCACGCGCTGCCAGGCGTCGATGCCGGTGCTGAGGATCGAGTCGTCGTCGGGCGGCGAGATGCCCGCGTTGTTGAAGGCGATGTCGACCGAGCCGTACGTCTCGTGCGCCGTACGGAAGAGGGCCTCGACCTGGTCGGAGTCGGTGACGTCCGTCTCCACGTAGAGTCCGCCGGTCTCCTCGGCCGCGGCCTTGCCGCGCTCGCCGTCGACGTCGGCGCAGACCACGCGTGCGCCCTCGGCGGCCAGTCGCCGTGCCGAGGCGAGGCCGATGCCGCTGCCCGCGCCGGTGACGACGGCCGTACGGCCCGTCAGACGGCGGCAGTTGGAGGCGGCTGCTCCGGCGGGGTCGGTGCGCGGTTCGGTCACGGCTGCTCCTCCGTACTGACGAAGACGTTCTTGGTCTCGGTGAAGGCGGCGACGGCGTCGGGGCCGAGTTCACGGCCGAGGCCCGACTGCTTGTAGCCGCCGAAGGGGGTCGTGTAGCGCACGGCGCTGTGGGAGTTGACGGACAGGTTGCCTGCCTGGACCGCCCGGGAGACGCGCAGCGCACGTCCCACGTCGCGGGTCCAGACGGATCCGGCGAGGCCGTACTCGGAGTCGTTGGCGATGCGTACGGCCTCGGCCTCGTCGTCGAAGGGGATCGCCACGGCGACGGGGCCGAAGATCTCCTCGGCGCTGCGCCGGTCGCCGGGACGGCCCTCCAGCACCGTCGCCGGATACCAGAAGCCCTTGCCCGCGGGGACCTCGCCGCGGATCAGCGCGGGCTCGTCCTCCGGCACGTAGCCGCGCACCCGTTCACGCTGGCGGTGCGAGATCAGCGGGCCCATGGACGTCGCCGGGTCGGACGGATCGCCCGCCGTGAATGCCTTGACCGCGGGCTCCAGCAGCTCCAGGAAGCGGTCGTAGACCTGTCGCTGCACGAGGATGCGGCTGCGGGCGCAGCAGTCCTGCCCGGTGTTGTCGAGGAACGAGCCGGGGGCGGCGGTGGCGGCGAGCGGCAGATCGGCGTCGGCGAAGACGATGTTGGGGCTCTTGCCGCCGAGTTCGAGCGTCACGCGCTTCACGCTCGCCGCGCACCTCGCCATGATGTCCTTGCCCACGGCCGTCGAGCCGGTGAAGACGATCTTGGCGACCCGCGGATGCTCCACGAGTGCGGTGCCCGCCACCGGGCCCTCGCCGGGCAGCACTTGGAAGAGGCCTTCGGGCAGTCCTGACTCCAGGGCCAGTTCGCCGAGGCGCAGCGCGGTCAGCGGCGTGGTCTCCGCCGGCTTGAGCACGACGGCGTTGCCGGCCGCCAGCGCGGGAGCCGACCCCCAGGCGGCCACCGGCATGGGGAAGTTCCAGGGCGCGATGACGCCTACGACGCCGAGGGGTTCGGCGAAGGTGATGTCGATGCCGCCTTCGACGGGGATCTGCCGCCCGTTGAGGCGCTCCACGCCTCCCGCGGCGTAGTCGAGGAGGTCCCGTACGTTGCCCGCCTCGAATCGGGCGTTCCCGAGCGGATGTCCCGCCTCCCGCACCTCCAACTCCGCGAGCTCTTCGAGGTGTTCGTCGACCGTGACGGCGAACCGGCGCAGCAGCCGGGCCCGTTCGCCCGGGGCGAGGGCCGCCCACGCGCTCTGGGCGCTCACGGCGCGGCGGACCGCGGCGTCGACGTCCCCGGGCCCGGCGGCCGTGACGGTGGTGATCAGTTCCTCGGTCGCCGGGTTGACGACCGGGAGTCCGTCCGTGTGGTGCTCGTCCTGCAAGTCCCGTACCTCACATGCGCTCGAAGGAGCGGAAGCGCTCCCAGTCGGTGACGGCGGTGTCGTACGCCTGCTGCTCGACGGCCGCCATGTTGCTGTAGTGCGCGACGACTTCCTCGCCGAACGCCTCGCGTGCGAGCGCGCTGCGCTCCCACAGCTCGGCCGCGTCCCGCAGTGTGCTGGGCACGTGCTCGGCGTCGCCGTTGTACGCGTTGCCCGTGCAGGCCTCCGACGGCTCCAGCTTCTGGTCGATGCCGTGGAGTCCCGCGGCGATCATTCCCGCGGTGGCGAGATACGGATTGACGTCGCCGCCCGGCACCCGGTTCTCCAGCCGGTGGCCCTGGCCGTGTCCGATGACGCGCAGCGCGCACGTGCGGTTGTCGGGCCCCCAGGCGACGGCGGTCGGCGCGAAGGACCCCGGCTGGAACCGCTTGTAGGAGTTGATGTTCGGGGCGTAGAGCAGCGTGAACTCGCGCATCGCGGCGAGCTGTCCGGCCAGGAAGTGGCGCATCGTGGCGGACATGCCGTACGGGCCGTCGTCGTCGGCGAGGACCGGGGCGCCGTTCTCGTCGCGCAGCGAGAGATGGATGTGGCAGGAATTGCCCTCGCGCTCGTCGTACTTGGCCATGAAGGTGAGCGCCTGCCCCGACTGGGCGGCGATCTCCTTGGCGCCGGTCTTGTAGACGACGTGCTGGTCGCAGGTCGTGAGCGCCTCGTCGTAGCGGAACGCGATCTCGTGCTGGCCGAGGTTGCACTCGCCCTTCGCGGACTCCACGCGCATCCCGGCGGCGCCCATCTCGTTGCGGATCCGGCGCAGCAGCGGCTCCACGCGGCTGGTGCCGAGCATCGAATAGTCCACGTTGTACTGGTTCGCCGGGGTCATCCCCCGGTACGCGCTGTTCCAGGCCTGCTCGTAGGTGTCCTGGAAGACCATGAACTCCAGCTCGGTGCCCGCGTACGCGCTCCAGCCGCGCTCCGCGAGCCGGTCGAGCTGGCGGCGGAGGATCTGCCGGGGCGACGCGACGACGGGCGAACCGTCGTGCCACGCGAGATCGGCCGTGATCATCGCCGTGCCCGGGTTCCACGGGACGAGGCGGAGCGTGCTGGTGTCGCCGTGCATGGCGAAGTCGCCGTAGCCGCGCTCCCAGGACGACATGGTGTAGCCGTCGACGGTGTTCAGGTCGACGTCCACGGCGAGGAGGTAGTTGCAGCCCTCGGTGCCGTGTTCCAGGACGTCGTCGAGGAAGTGGCGGGCCGCGAAGCGTTTGCCTTGCAACCGCCCTTGCATGTCGGTGAAGGCCAGGGCGACTGTGTCGATCTCCTCCCGTTCGACGAGCACGCGCAGCTCGTCCAATGAGAGCGGGGGTGTGCGGTCTGCCACGTCTGGCCTCCTGTCGGTCCGCGGGAAGTCATAAGGTAGTCCGGAAGACCATTGGCGCGGAAGGGGTTCCGATGAGGGAGGGCCAGTGAGCGCCGGGCAGGACACCGGGGCAGGGGGATCCGCCGGCCCGGGAGAGGACGCCGACCGGCTCGCCGCGGTGCTCCGCCCGGTTCGGGCGGGCAACGGCTTCGAGGAGGCGCTGGAGCAGATACTCCAGATCGTGCGGCTGGGCCTGGTGCCCGACGGCGAACGCCTGCCCGCCGAGCGCGAATTGGCCGGACGCCTGGGCATCAGCCGCGTCATGCTGCGCGAGGTGCTGAAGGTCCTCGCGGAGCAGGGCCTCGTGGTCAGTCGCCGCGGACGCTACGGCGGCACCTTCGTGCGGCATCAGCAGCCGCCGTCCCCCGGCGAGGGCTCCCCGCAGGAGCTGCGGCGCGGCGCCCCGGGGACGGCCGGGGCCCCGGGGCCGGCCGGCGACCTGGACGTACGGGACACCCTCCGCTTCCGCGAGGTGCTGGAGACCGGCGCGGCCGAACTGTGCGCGTCCCGCGGGCTGGAGGACGCCGAGGCCGCACGGCTGCGCACCGCGCTCGACGCGACGCGCAACGCGGACCTGGCCGGCTACCGGCGCAGCGACACGCTCTTCCACCTCACCCTCGTCGAGCTGGCCGGCTCCCCCACACTGACCGCCCAGTACGCGGCCGTACGCGCCAAGGTCAACGATCTGCTGGGCCGCATCCCGCTGCTGGTGCGCAACCTGGAGCACGCACAGCAGCAGCACGCGGAGCTCGTCGACGCCGTGCTGGCGGGCGATTCCGAGCGTGCGCGCCGCGTCAGCCGTGAGCACTGCGCGGGCACCGCCGCGCTGCTGCGGGGGTTCCTGACATGACCTTCCGCGCCGCTTCCGCACCGGTGAGGGGGACGGTCGCGAAGGGTTCTGAGGCACCCGAGGGGTGGACGCGCACACGTAACTGCCGCGTAACGTGCGAGGGGTTGCGCTGTGCCCCACCTCGGAGCAAAGGTATGTGACCACACCAATGCCGAGGGTAGGAGCGGTCATGGCCGAAGGAACCAAGTCCTCGCACTCGTCCCCCGATACCGGCCCGGAGAGCGCCGAGGCCTATCTCCAGGCCCGTTCGCTGCGGCGCGGCAGCGCCGGATGGCTGCTGCTGACCGGCCTCGGCGTCGCATACGTCGTCTCCGGCGACTACGCGGGCTGGAACTTCGGTCTCGCCGAGGGCGGCTTCGGCGGCCTGGCGATAGCCACCGTGCTCATGGGCACGATGTACACCTGCCTCGTCTTCTCCCTCGCGGAGCTCTCCTCGGTCCTGCCGACCGCCGGCGGCGGCTACGGCTTCGCCCGCCGCGCGCTGGGGACTTGGGGCGGCTTCCTGACCGGTACGGCGATCCTCATCGAGTACATCCTCGCCCCGGCGGCCATCTCCGTCTTCATCGGCGGATACGTCGAATCGCTGGGCCTGTTCGGCATCCACGCCGGCTGGCCCGTCTACCTCGTGTGCTTCGCGATCTTCATCGGCATCCATCTGTGGGGCGTCGGCGAGGCGCTGCGCTTCAGCTTCGTCGTCACGGGCATCGCGGTCGCGGCCCTGCTGGTCTTCTGCATCGGCGCGTTCACGCACTTCGGCGACGCCTCGCTCAACGACGTCGCGGTCGACGGCGCCGCCTTCGGCTCCAGTTCGTGGCTGCCGCTGGGCCTGCTGGGCATCTGGGCCGCGTTCCCGTTCGGCATGTGGTTCTTCCTCGGCGTCGAAGGCGTGCCGCTGGCGGCCGAGGAGGCCCGCGACCCGGTACGGGCCATGCCGAAGGCCCTGGCCTTCTCCATCGGCATCCTGGTGCTGCTCGCCGTGCTGACGCTGATCCCCGCTGCCGGCGCTGCCGGTTCGGACGCCATCAAGGACGCCGACAACCCGCTCGTGGCGGCGCTCCAGGCGGCCACCGGCGGCGAGGCGACGACGCTGAGCCGGATCGTCAACTACGCGGGCCTCGCAGGCCTGGTGGCCTCCTTCTTCTCGCTCATCTTCGCCGGCTCGCGGCAGCTCTTCGCCCTGTCACGGGCCGGCTACCTGCCGCGCTTCCTGTCGCTGACGAGCCGCCGCAAGGCGCCCTACCTGGGGCTGCTGGTGCCCGGCGCGATCGGCTTCTCGCTGGCGGCGGCCACCGGCGACGGCGCGCGCATGCTCAACATCGCCGTCTTCGGCGCGGCCATCTCCTACGTGCTGATGTCGCTCTCGCACATCGTGCTGCGGCGCCGCGAGCCGGAGCTGCCGCGGCCGTACCGCACACCGGGCGGGCTCCTCACCTCGTCGGTCGCCTTCGTGCTGGCCTGCGCGGCGGTCGTCGCCACGTTCCTGGTCGACCCGATGGCGGCCGGGATCGCCCTCGTCCTGTACGCCGTGGCCGTCGCCTACTTCGCCTTCTACAGCCGGCACCGGCTGGTGGCCGCGGCCCCCGAGGAGGAGTTCGCGGCGCTCGCGGCGGCCGAGGCGGAGCTGGAGCGCGACTCCGGAGACAGCGAACCGGCGCCCGCTCCCGCGCCGGGTCCGCGCTCCTAGCGCATCCGGTACGAGTTACATCCGGCACGGGCGCCTGCCCCGTCCCGTACGAAGGGTGCGTACGGGACGGGCCGTACGGCGCCCGTAGGCTGGAGAACCGTACGACCGGCGGACCGCGACGACCGGACGCCGGTGACCGTGGACGAGACCGCCGCCGGAGGCTTCCTTCATGCAGACACCCTTCATGCAGACACCGCTGATCGGCGTCAGCACCTACATGGAGAACGATGTCCGCTGGGGCGTGTGGCAGCACCGGGCCGCGGTGCTGCCCGCCGGATACCACCGCCTGGTGCAGCGGGCCGGCGGATGCGCCCTGCTGCTGCCGCCGGACCGCGAAGAGCAGGCGGCCCGCGTCGTCGGCAGGCTCGACGCCCTGGTCGTCTCCGGCGGACCGGACGTCGAACCCGCACGGTACGGGGCCGAGACCGCACCGGACTGCGGACCGGCCGACCCCGAGCGTGACGCATGGGAACTGGCCCTGACACGGGCCGCGTTGGACCAGGGCGTGCCGCTGCTGGGCATCTGCCGCGGCATGCAGATCCTCAACGTGCTGCTGGGCGGCACCCTCGTCCAGCACATGGAGGGCCACCGCGGCAGCCCGGGAGTCTTCGCCGAGCACGGCGTACGGCCCGTGGCCGGGACCCGGCTCGCGGAGGTGCTGCCGGAGCCGGTGTCAGTGCCGACGTACCACCATCAGGCGGTGGCACGGCTCGGCGAGGGACTCGTGGCCGGGGCGCACGCCGAGGACGGCACGGTCGAGGCGCTCGAACTCCCCGGCGGCGAGCACCCGTTCGTGCTGGCCGTGCAGTGGCACCCCGAGGAGGGCCAGGACGTACGCGTCATGCGCGCTCTGGTGGAGGCGGCGCGGACGGAAGCGGACCGTCGGGATGCGGCCCCTCGGGATACCGCCCGTCGGGATGCGGAGCCTGCGCGGGCCGAGCCTGCGCGCGCGGCCCCGGCGGCCGGCTGAGCGCCGTGCGCAGCGCCCCAGCGAGGGCGCCAGGCGCTTCGGCGAGCGAGGGCCCGTACCAGGTCAGGAAGCGCCCGTCGACGAGAGCGGCGGGCAGTGCGGGGAAGGCCTCCGGCCCGTCCTCCGCGGTGAAGCGGTAGGGCTCGTCCGGCAGTACGACGAGATCGGCGCGCCCCGGCTCGTTCAACTCCCCTACGGGCACCTTCGGATAGCGCTCCGCGTGCCCTCCGTAGACGTTGCGCACCCCGAGATGCGCCAGCAGCGCGCCCGCGAAGGTGTCGCGGCCGAGCACCATCCACGACCTGCGCCACACCGGGACCACGGCCCGCACGTCGAACTCCGCGCGCACCTCCCGCCAGGCGGCCTCCGCCGCGTCGAGCCAGGCGGGCCGCGTGAGCCCGCAGCCCGCGGTCAGCATCCGCTCCAGCTCGGTGAACGCCTGCGGCAGCGTGCGGACTTCGGTGACCAGGACCTCCAGACCGGCCGCGCGCAGGGCGGCGAGATCCGCCTCCCGGTTCTCCTCCTCGTTCGCCACGACGAGGTCGGGGGCGAGGGAGACGATCAGCTCGACGTCCGGATTCTTGGTGCCCCGCACCCGGGGCACATCCAGCCCCGGAGGATGGCTGCACCAGTCGGTGGCACCGGCCAGCAGGCCGGGCGCGGTGGCCGCCAGCGCCTCGGTGAGCGACGGTACGAGTGAGACGACGCGTCGCACGGTGCCGGTACTTGTCAGCGCCATACCGGCACCGTACGCCCCCCGTGCGACCAAGGCGCCGCTCCCCCGTACGGCGGCCCGCCTCCCGGTGGTCGCCCGCCGCGGCTTGCCGGCGGCCGGAGGGCGCGTTCCTCGTACGGAGAAGAGAGTAGGCCGGTATCGGCCGATGGGGCAGGCCAATTCGCGCCACGCGCAAGGGCGTCGGGGACGCGTCGCGGAGACTCCGCGAGGGGATCCGGGACGAGCGGTCCCGACGGGCGTGCCGGGGGGCACGAAGCCGCTGCGCTCCGCTGTCCGACCTGTACGGCATCATCGGGGCCGTGACTACGACGACCGCGCGACGCCTGATGCTCCTGGACACCTCGTCCCTCTACTTCCGTGCGTACTTCGGTGTGCCGGACTCGGTCAGGGCGCCCGACGGCACCCCGGTCAACGCCGTGCGCGGGCTGCTCGACTTCATCGCGCGGCTGGTGGGCAGCCGCCACCCGGAATCGCTGGTGGCCTGCATGGACTTCGACTGGCGTCCCCAGTGGCGCGTCGACCTCATCCCGTCCTACAAGGCGCACCGCGTGGCCGAAGAGGCGGCCGCCGGACCGGACGCGGAGGAGATCCCGGACACTCTCGCGCCGCAGGTGCCCGTGATCGACGAGGTGCTGGACGCGATCGGCATCGCCCGCGTCGGCGCGGCGGGCTACGAGGCGGACGACGTCATCGGCACCCTCACCGCCCGCGCGGCCTCGCCCGTGGACATCGTCACCGGCGACCGCGACCTGTTCCAGCTGATCGACGACGCCCGGGGCGTACGGGTGCTGTATCCGGTCAAGGGCGTGGGGAACCTGGACGTCTACGACGGTGCCGCGCTGCGCGCCAAGTACGGCGTGGACGGCGCGGGTTACGCCGATCTCGCCCTGCTGCGCGGCGACCCGAGCGACGGGCTGCCCGGCGTGCAGGGCATCGGCGAGAAGACGGCCGCGAAGCTGCTGGAGCGCTACGGCGACCTGGCGGGGATCATCGCGGCCGCCGACGACCCGGCGTCGGCGATCACGCCCGCGCAGCGCAAGCGGCTGGCCGAGGCGCGCCCCTATCTGGCGGTGGCACCGAAGGTGGTGCGGGTCGCCGACGACGTGGCACTGCCGGAGTTCGACGCGGCCCTGCCGGTCCGGCCGTGGGACCCGCGGGCGCTGGATGTGCTCGCGGAGCGGTGGGGCCTCGGCGGCTCATTGGAACGGCTGCTGAACGTACTGGCGGAGCGGGAGGGCTGAGCGCGGACTCGGGCGAGGGCTCGGGCAGGCCGCCGCGCACCGGCAGCCGGGCCGTATCCCGCAGATCGTCCGTCTGCCTTCCGGCGCGGCATACGCGGCGTGAAGTGGTAGCTTTGGGGAACTTAGGCAAACCTAACTTGCCGGGGCCGGCGAGGCCGCCGGCCCCACGGCTCCCCCATGAGCCCCTCTCCGCCCCGCTTCCGCGCCCCTGGAGTTTCACGTGGCAGACCGCACGGCCCGCAAGAACCAGGTCCACCACGCCCGCGTGGTCCGCACCGAGCAGCTCACGCCCCACATGGTGCGCGTCGTGCTCTCGGGTCCCGGCCTCGACGGGTTCGAGGCGGGCCAGTACACGGATCACTATGTGAAGCTGCTCTTCCCGGTCCCGGGCGTGGAGTATCCGGAGCCCATGGACATGGCGCGCGTCCGCGCGGACTTCCCGCGCGACCAGTGGCCGGTCACCCGTACGTACACGGTCCGCTCCTGGGCGCCCTCGGCACGCGAGCTGACCCTCGACTTCGTCGTGCACGGCGACGAGGGCCTGGCCGGTCCGTGGGCGCGCGACGCACGGCCCGGCGACGAGATCCGCTTCCTCGGCCCCGGGGGCGCGTACGGCCCGGACCCCGCCGCCGACTGGCACCTCCTCGCCGGTGACGAGAGCGCCCTGCCGGCCATCGCCGCGGCGCTCGAAGCCATGCCCGCGGACGCCGATGTGCGGGCCCTCATCGAGGTCGAGGGCCCGCAGGAGGAGCAGAAGCTGAGCGTGCCGGACACCGCGACCGTGGTGTGGCTGCACCGCGGCACGGCCCGTGTCGGGACGAAGCTGGTGGAGGCGGTGCGGGCCCTCGACTTCCCGGCGGGCACGGTGCAGGCCTTCGTGCACGGCGAGGCCGGCTTCGTGAAGGAGCTCCGCCGCCACCTGCGTCTCGAACGGGGCCTGGAGCGCGACCAGTTGTCCATCTCCGGCTACTGGCGACTGGGACACGACGAGGACGGCTGGCAGGCGTCGAAGAAAGAGTGGAACGCCCAGGTGGAGGCGGAGCAGGAGTCCGCGACGTAGGGCCCGGCGTAGGGCCGTCCCTGACCGCGGACGCGCGCACTGACCGGCCGGCCGCGGGCCCGGACGCGGAACCGGGCGCCCCTGCCAGGGGGGCGGGCACGGGCCCCGAGCCGCCGCCGGTCCCCGTTCAGCGCTCCAGCCGCCCGCGCGGGCAGCCCGGCCCCGGCGCCGTGACCGGATTGCACCTCACCGGGCCGCTGCCGTGCGGGAGTTCGGCCACGTAGTCCGAGCCGTAGCGTGCGGCGAGACCGGGTACGGGGAAGTCCGTCGAGATCATCTGCGCGCCCGAGGCCAGCGCGTCGCGCAGCATGCCCGTGTCGCCGCCGGCGGCCTGGTCGAGCGGTTCGTCGGAGCGGGTGCGTACGAAGTAGCCCTTCTTCACCAGCTCCTGGATGACGGCCCTGTTGGGCCCCGTCGGATCGTTGACCTTCATGTACGCCGCGTCGGGACGGCCGGGCTCGGAATCGGTGAACAGCACCCTGCCCTGGAGGCTCTCCCGGCCGCCGGCGCGGTAGGCGTCCTGTAGCCGCTGGTCGTCGTTGTCCATCAGGAACATGACCTTGCCGCGCGCGGCGGACAGACGCGGCCAGCCGTGCGCGAGCACCGACTCCTCCAGGGTCTCGCCGGGGCGGCGGATGTCGTCGGCGGTGAGCGTCGCCTCGTCCGGGAAGACACTGCGGATCTCCGCGTCCAGCGCATCCAGCATCTTCGTGTCCCAGGGCGGGCTCTTCGCGCCGCCGCGGGCCTCCATCTCCGGGTCGGTCTGCTTGAGTTCGAGCAGTACGGGGACCGGCACATGGGCGGGGTGGCGCTCGGACCACCGCTTCACCTGGCTCAGACAGCCCTTGAGCGTGACGCAGCTGCTGCGGTAGTCGAAGTCGGCCCAGTGCAGCACCTTGAAGCCCGGCTCGCGCAGCCGGGGATCGGTCAGGGGAGGCAGTCCGGCGTCCTTGCGGATCAGCGGGTCGGCGTAGAGGCCGCCGTCGGGGTCGGGGAGGACGTCGAGCTCGATGCCGCGGGCCTGCTGGCGTTCGAACTGCACGGGCAGCGACGCATGGCTGTAGAGCAGCGTACGGAAGCCCGGATCGTGCCGTGCCATCAACTGCTGCTCCGCGAACGGGGCTTCACGGTGATAGCTGTTGTGGGTGGCCATCGCCTGGATCTGGGTGACGCGCAGGCCGTCCGCCGACGCCGGAGCGCGGGCCTCGCCGGGCGGCGGAGCGGGAGCCGCGGACGAGAGCGTCAGCGCCGCGGCGAGCGCTGCCGCGGCGGCGGCCCAGCGCCGGGCGCGGGCTGCGCGCGCCGGCGGGAAGACGGGGCCGGATCCGGCGGTGGTTCCGGACACGGCTCCGGACGTGGTTCCGGACGTGGTGCGCACAGCGACCTCCCGCGGGGCACGAGAACATCAGGCGCGTTGTACATGCCCGCGCGGCGCACGGCACCAACCCGTACGCCCGCCGAGCCGTCCTCCGCGCCAACTCCCGCCCGTTGCCCGGCAGTCGGCTTGCCCGGCAGTCGGCGGCACCGCGCCGCGGCCGCTCAGCCCACGCTCGTGTACTCCACGACACCGCGGCGCATCGACTCGACCGCCCTGCGCGCGTTCTTCGCCACGTCACCGCCGGCCGGGGCGGCGACGGAGATCTGCCCCAGCACGTCGATGCACTGCTTGCACCAGCGCACGAAATCCCCGGCGGGCATGTCGGCGTCGCGCAGCACGGAGTCCAGGCCGTGCCCCTCGGCCCAGCGGTACGCGGCCCACGCGAAGCCGAGGTCGGGCTCGCGCTGGCCGACGCCCTCGGTCTGGCTGATGCGGTGCTCCTCCTCGAGGCCGTCCAGACGGCCCCAGATGCGCACCATCTCCTCCAGGGCGTCGCGCGCCCCGCCGCCGGGAAGCTTGGGCGGCAGCGCGTCGTCGGCCGCACGCGACTCGTACACCAACGCCGAGACGCAGGCGGCCAGTTCGGAGGGCGGCAGACCGTCCCAGACGCCGTAGCGCAGGCATTCGCTCGCCAGCAGATCCAGCTCTCCGTAGAGCCGCGCCAGCCGCCGCCCGTTCTCCGTCACCTCGTCGCCGCGGAGATAGTCCAGCTCCGTCAGCACCGCCGAGACCCGGTCGAAGGTGCGGGCGATGGTGTTGGTGCGGCCCTCGATCTTGCGCTCCAGCTGACGCGTGTCCCGCTTGAGCCGGTGGTAGCGCTCCGCCCAGCGCGCGTGGTTCTCCCGCTCGTCGCAGCCGTGGCAGGGGTGGCGGCGGATCTCCGCGCGCAGCCTGGCGATCTCCTCGTCGTCCGCCGCGCCCGACCGCTGCTTGCGGTGCCGCGGCGGTGCGTGGTGCCCGGCCTTCGTACGCAGCGCCGACGCCAGATCGCGTCGCGACGCGGGGCTGCGCGCGTTGAACGACCTCGGGATGCGCATCCGCTCCAGCGCCTCGACCGGCACGGGGAAGTCGATGGAGCCCAGCCGCTTCACCTGCCGCTGAGCCGTCAGCACGAGCGGACGCGGGCCCTCCTGCGCTTGCCAGCCGCGCTGATGTGACGGGCCGCGCCCGCCACCGCCGCCCGTGCCCGGGTCGAGCACCAGCGCCAGCCCCGCGAACTTGCCCGTCGGTACGTGGATGACGTCGCCCGGCTTCAGCTTCTCCAGCGCCGCCGCGGCCTGCGCCCTGCGCTGGAGGGCGCCCTGCTTGGCCAGCTCCGTCTCACGGTCCTTCAGCCTGCGGCGCAGCCGCGAGTACTCCTCGAAGTCCCCGAGGTGGCAGGTCATGGACTCCCGATAGCCCTCCAGGCCCTCCTCGTTGTGCTGCACCTGCCGGGAGATGCCGACCACGGAACGGTCGGCCTGGAACTGCGCGAAGGACGTCTCGAGCAGCTCGCGCGAGGTGTGCCGCCCGAACTGCCCGACCAGGTTGACGGCCATGTTGTACGAGGGCTTGAAGGACGAACGCAGCGGATACGTACGCGTACCGGCCAGGCCCGCGAGGGCGCCCGGGTCCATGCCGCGCTGCCACAGCACGACCGCGTGCCCCTCGATGTCGATGCCGCGGCGGCCCGCACGCCCCGTCAGCTGCGTGAACTCACCGGGGGTGATGTCCGCGTGCTGCTCGCCGTTCCACTTGACCAGCTTCTCCAGGACCACCGAGCGGGCCGGCATGTTGATGCCGAGCGCGAGCGTCTCCGTGGCGAAGACGGCCTTGACCAGGCCCCGTACGAACAGCTCCTCGACGACCTCCTTGAAGGTCGGCAGCATGCCCGCGTGGTGCGCGGCGATGCCCCGCTCCAGACCCTCCAGCCACTCGAAGTAGCCCAGCACGTGCAGATCGGAGTCCGGGATGTCGGCGGTGCGCTCCTCGACGATGTCGCGGACCCGCGCGCGGGCGGCGCTGTCGTTCAGCCGCAGCCCCGCGTACAGGCACTGCTGCACCGCGGCCTCGCATCCGGCGCGGCTGAAGATGAAGGTGATCGCGGGCAGCAGCCCCTCGGAGTCCAGGCGGTCGATGACCTCGGGGCGGCCCGGCGTCCATACGCGGGAGCGCCGGCGCCGCTCGCGCTCGCGGTCGGCCTCCCTGCGCGGGCTGCCGCGGCGGCGGTCGCGCGGCCCGGTCAGCCGGGTGTTCTCCATGCGGGCCATGCGCACCAGGTCCGGATTGACCTCGCGCTTGTCGCCCTTCTCCTCGAACAGGTCGTACATCCGGCGCCCGGCCAGCACGTGCTGCCACAGCGGCACGGGACGGTGCTCCGAGACGATCACCTCGGTGTCGCCGCGGACGGTGTCCAGCCAGTCGCCGAACTCCTCGGCGTTGGAGACGGTCGCCGAGAGCGAGACCAGCGTGACCGACTCGGGAAGGTGGATGATCACCTCTTCCCATACGGCGCCGCGGAAGCGGTCGGAGAGATAGTGCACCTCGTCCATGACCACGTGTCCGAGGCCGTCGAGCGCCTGCGAGCCCGCATACAGCATGTTCCGCAGGACCTCGGTGGTCATGACGATGACCGGGGCGTCGGCGTTGACGCTGTTGTCCCCCGTCAGCAGGCCCACGCGGTCCGCGCCGTGCCGCTTGGCCAGGTCGTTGAACTTCTGGTTGGACAGGGCCTTGATCGGGGTGGTGTAGAAGCACTTGCGGCCCTGCGTGAGGGCGAGATGGACGGCGAACTCGCCGACGATCGTCTTGCCGGAGCCGGTCGGCGCCGCGACCAGCACTCCCTTCCCGGCTTCGAGGGCTTTGCACGCCTCGATCTGGAACTCGTCGAGATCGAAGTCGTACAGGTCACGGAACGGGGCGAGAGCGGTGGCCTGCTCTGCGGCGCGCAGCCGCGCCTGTGCGTATCGCTCTGCGGGGGACAGATCCTCGGTCATCGTGACTACGAGCCTACCGGCCACCTCCGACAGCGACGCACGATCATCGTCCGGTCACGGATCACGGGGTCCCGCCGTGGCGATGCCGCAAGGCAGGCGGGCGCGGGGGGTCACGGGGCGACGAGCAGCCGCACCGCCCGCGGCACGACCCGCGCCGTCAGCGGCAGCGGCCCCGCCGGCTCCCCGTCCGCGTATCCCGTGACGTCCGGCGCCTCCAGGCGCACGCTCCGCGCCCGGTAAGTCGTGACGACCGGATGGGACAGATGGGTGCCCTTGTATACGCGGGGGAAGACCCGCAGCAGCGTGGCGCGGCTGCACTCCCCCACGACCGTCACGTCGAGGAGCCCGTCGTCCAGCTCGGCGCCGTGACAGATGCGCATGCCGCCGCCGTACGAGGGCCCGTTGCCGACGGCCACCAGCGTGGCCTCGGTCTCCAGCGGCTCCCCGTCGTCGAGCGTGATGCGGTACGGGATGGTCTTGAAGGCGGCCAGCTCGGCGAGGATCGCCAGGTCGTACTTGGCCTTGCCGGAGGGCCAGCGCATCCGGTTGCCGCGGTCGTTGACGCGTGAGTCGAAGCCCGAGGCGAGCACCGACCCGAACCAGCGGTCCCCGATTCTGCCGAGGTCGATGTGCCGCTCGTGCCCCGCCTTGAGCGCCTCGGCGACGACCCGCCCGGCCTCGGCGGGGTGCCGCACCGGCAGGCCCGTGGCCCGGGCGAAATCGTTTCCGGTGCCCACGGCCACGACGCCGAGCGGGGTCTCCGTACCGGCGACGGCCTGCAACGCGAGGGAGGCCATGCCGTCGCCGCCGACGGCGATCAGCGCTCCGGTGCCGGCCTGCACGGCCTCGCGTGCGCGCACGAGCGCGTCGTCCGCGTCGTTGCCGACGACGGTGCGTACGGCGAAGCCGGCTCCGCGCAGGGCGTCAGCCGCGGGCTGCGCGGCGCCGGCCCCACGGCCGCGGCCCGCCGTGGGATTGACGAAAAGAGTGATCTCGCTGGTCACGCGCGGACCATACCCGGTCAGGTCGCGTCGTCGTAACCGTCGCGTCCCTGCCGGCCGTTGCCGTTCTCACCCGGGCCGCCGCCGGACTCGCCCTCCGGGAGCGATCGGGGCGCGGGGACGCTCTCACCCTGGTCGAGGGCGTCGGGGGCGTCGATCTCCGTCGCCTCGTCGTCGTCCAGGTCCGCGTACGGATCGCTCCGGCTGCGGCGCCGGTCGTTCAGGAGGCAGATGCCCACGGCGCCGAAGAACAGCAGCACGATGGGCGCCGCCAGAGCCGACATCGTCAGCGGGTCGCCCGTCGGCGTGGCCACCGCGGAGAAGATCGTGATGCACAGCACCATCACCCGCCACCAGCTCAGCAGCCGGCGTCCGCTGAGGATGCCGGTGAGGTTCAACATCACCAGCAGCAGCGGAAGTTCGAAGGCGAGACCGAAGACGATCACGAGCCGCGTGACGATGTCGATGAAGTCGTCCAGCGGGATCAGGTTCCCGGTGCCGTCCGGGGTGAAGTCGAGGAGCGCCGCGGCCGCCTGGGGCAGGATCAGGTACGCGAGGTAGGCGCCGCCGAGGAAGAGCGGGACCCCGGCGCCGACGAAGGCGCGCGCGTACTTCTTCTCGTGCTTGTGCAGACCGGGGGCGAGGAAGGCCCACAGCTGGTGGAGCCAGATCGGGGAGGCAGCGACCACGCCGGCCATCAGCGCGACCTTGAGCATGATCGTGAAGGGGGCGATCAGACCGTTGATGGTGATCTCGGCGCAGGTCTCGCCGTCCTTCGCGGCCCGCCCGAAGCCCTGCGTGCAGCCGACGGATTCGCGCACGGGGTCCGTGAGGAAGTCGGCGATCTGCTTGTAGTAGATCATCGCCACGACGGTGACGACGAGGATCGCCAGCACCGCCTTCAGCAGCCGGTTGCGCAGCTCCCGCAAATGGTCCGCGAGGGGCATCCGCCCCTCGGGGTCCTTCTCCCTTTTGCCCTCTTTACGGGCTGACTTGAGCAACCCAGGTCCTCGTTGTCTGAAGTGTCGGAAATGCCGGTCGTGCCATACGTGCCGCCGTCGCCGTGCCGGCGCCGTACGGCGGGGTCACACGACGGTCAGGACTGGTTCTGCTGCTGCTGGCTGCTCGGCTCGGAGACGGGCCGGGAGCTGGCGACGTCGCCGGGCGCGGCCTGGATGGTCTTGTGCGCCTGCTGCGAGTCGGCGGTCCCGGCGTCGGAGTCGTCGCCGCCGTCCTTCTTCATCTGCTTGGCCTCGCTCTTGAGGATGCGGGCAGACTTGCCCAGTGAACGGGCCATGTCCGGAAGCTTCTTGGCGCCGAACAGCAGCAGGATGACCAGGACGATCAGAACGATCTCCAGGGGCTTCAGGTTGCCGATCATGTGCCACTACCTTCTCGCCGGGGCCGGCGTATGTCCTTGCCTGCCGTGTGGAATCGGACGGGCTGCGTCAAGCGAGTGCTCCAGCGATCGTAACCCTGGGCCGTGAACAGCGGGCAATGCCCGCACTGACCCGAAGTAGCGCTCGCCCCCCGCTGCCGCAACGCGGCACTGCGCAGCTTACCGCTCAAAGGTACGGGCCAGGCAGGGCACCCGTGCACCTCCGTCGCGGCGTCCGCTCAGTGCCGCTTCGGGCCGGTGCCGTTCGCCCCGGCCTGCCGCGCACCGCCGGACACGTCGGCCCGTGCCTCACCCTGCGGATCGCTTCGCAGGTCAGCGCGCTGATCACGTAGGTCGTCCGGTTTGCCGCCCGCACCCTCGTGCGCCTCACGCGCGGCTCCGGCCCGGCCCGCCAGCGGCACCGCGGCCCGTTCCAGATCCTCTGCGGCACGGGTGATGCGCTCCGAGCTGTCGCCGACGGCCCGGGTGAACCGGCGCACTTCCAGCCCGACCCGGACGGCCAGCACGCCGAGCACGGCGATTCCGCAGAAGGCGAGCGCGAGAAAGAACATGGGCCAGAGCATGAGCCGAGCCTAGTGGGAGCGGGGCGGGGGGCGGACGCCCTCCCTACTCCCCGTACGCCGCCAGCGCCGTGCGCGCCGCCTCGCGTGCGCTGTCGGCGAGTTCGCGGGGCGCCACGATCCTGCCGTCGCGGCCCAGCCGCAGGGCCAGGCGCCGCAGCGAGGCCGGATCGGGAGTGCGCAGGGTCACACGCAGGCCCCCGTCGGGCAGTTCCTCCGCGCTGTCGTACGGGTAGTACTCGGCGACCCAGCGGCCACCGGGACCCACCTCGACCACGACCTCCGGATCGTCGGCGGACGGCTGCACCAGCCCCTCGCTCAGATCGCGCAGCTCCACGGCCGGCGGATCCGCGGGCTCCTCCAGCAGCCGGATGGCCGCGACCCGGTCCAGCCGGAAGGTACGGCGGGCCTCGGAGAGCCGGCACCAGCCCTCCAGATAGGTGTGCCCCACCGCGAAGAGGCGGATCGGATCGACCTCGCGCTCGGTCAACTCGTCGCGCGCAGGGGAGTAGTAGCGCAGCCACAGCCTGCGCTGCTCGGCGATGGCACGGTCCATGTCGGCGAAGACGCCGCCCTCCGACTCGAAGGTGACCGACAGCCGCGAGCTGGCGCCCGCGCTCTCGCCGGCGGCCTCCTCCAGCTTCGCGGTGGCACGGCGCAGCGCGTCCCGGTCGCTCTCGCGGAGCCCCGGCAGGGTCGCCACGGCGCGTGCGGCGACGAGCAGTGCGGTGGCCTCGTCGGAGGCCAGGCGCAGCGGCTGGGCGGTGTCGCTGCCGAGGGCGTCGGCGTTCCGCCACCAGATCCGCTCGCCGTCGGTGTCGATCTCCAGCAGATCGCCGCCGCGGAAGCTGGTGCCGCACATCGGCAGCACGTCCAGGTCGGAGATCAGCTCGTCGGAGGTGATGCCGAAGGCGCGGGCCACGTCGTCGATGCGGGCACCGGGACGGTCGCGCAGATACGTGACCAGCGACAGCATCCTTCGGGTCTGGTCGATGGCGTTCGGTGCCACGTCTGTGCTCCCCCTCAGCCCTTGGCGACGGCGCGCAGCCGGTCCACCACTTCGGCCCGCAGTTCGGCCGGCTCCAGCACGACCACGTCCGGCCCGAACTCCACCAGCCAGGCGTCCAGCCCGTGGCCGTACGGGATCTCCAACTCCTCCCAGCCGCCGGGCAGTTCACGTACCTCGGTGGCCCGGGCCCGCAGCGGGTAGCCCGCACCCGCGCGCAGCCGGATGCGCGCGCTGCGGGACGCGCTCTCCCCCGCCCAGCGCTCCACGGTCTCCCGTACGGTCACCTGGTCCGGCACCACGGCGGTGAACGCCGACGAGCGTGAGCGCACCGGCCCCGTGATCCGTGAGATGCGGAAGACCCGCTCGGCCTGCCGGTCGCGGTCGTACCCCGCGAGATACCAGTGGCCGCGCCAGCACTCCAGCGTCCAGGGCTCGACCTGGCGGCGCTCCGGACGGGCGGCGTTGGACTTGCGGTAGTCGAAGACGACGGGGCGCCGGTCCCTGCACGCGAGCATCAGCGGCTCGAACGCCGCCTCACGGGCGGGGATATGGGGCTCCAGCGTGCTGTGCGGCACCGAGGGCACGGCCGCGTCGCCCTGCTCGCCGTGGTGCGGCATGCCGCCGGCGGCGTGCAGCTTCTGGAGGGCGCCGCTCGCCGCCCCGGCGAGGCGTGCCTGCTGCCAGACGCGGGCGGCGAGGCCGAGGGCAGTGGCCTCCTCGGCGTCGAGAGCGATGGGCGGGAGGCGGTTGCTGTCGCGCTGCGCCCGGTAGCCGGTATCGCCGTCCAGGCTCTCCACGGTGTCGATGACGAGGCCGAGTTCGCGCAGATCGTCCTTGTCGCGCTCGAACATCCTGTTGAAGGCCTCGTCGCTGCCGGCCTCCAGATATGCCTCGATCGAGGTACGCAGCTCGCGCTTCGTCAGCGGGCGCCGGGTCCCGAGCAGGCACAGCGCCAGATTCATCAGCCGCTCGGCCTTGGCAATCGCCATGGGCTCCCTCGTGCTCCCGTACTTCTCGTACTTCTCTGTGCTCTTCTCGGCAATTGACCGTACCGCTCGGGGCGTTCCCCGCAAAAGCAAGACCGGGGGCCCCGCCCTCGGGCGGGACCCCCGGTCGAAACCGCGCAGCGGCCCGGACTCAGACGGAGACCAGGTCGCAGACGAAGATCAGGGTCTCGTTCGGCTTGATACGGCCGCCGCCCGCGCCCTGCTCCCCGTACGCGAGATGGGCGGGAATGGTCAGCCGGCGGCGCCCGCCGACCTTCATGCCCTGCACACCGCGGTCCCAGCCGGGGATGACCTGGCCGGCGCCGAGCTGGAACTGAAGCGGCTTGCCCCGGTTCCAGCTGGCGTCGAACTCCTCGCCGCTGGAGAAGGAGACGCCCACGTAGTGGACGGAGACGTTGTCGCCGGCCTTGGCCTCGGGCCCGTCGCCCTCCCAGAGATCCACGATCTCCAGATCGGCAGGCGGCGCGCCCTCGGGAAAGTCGACCTCGGGCTTGTCGATGCTCACGAAATGGCTCCTAGCAACGAATCATTCGGACAACCGCGCCAGTCTGTCACGCGGGGTCATTTGACGCTCAGCACGTCCACGGAGAAGACCACGCCCGAGGAGAACTGCTTGCGCTGCTGCTTCGGGAACTCGTCCTTCGGGACGGAGATCACCACGCGGCTGCCCGCCTTCTTCCCCTTCAGCGCCTCGGACCAGCCGGGGATCTTGGAGACGGGGATCTCCTGCGGGCCGCCCTGCGCCCAGGTGTCGTCGAGCTGCCTGCCGCCCTTCCAGAGCTTCGCCGAGAACTGGGTCAGGATGGTGCTCTTATCGGTGACCTTCTTGCCGTCGCCCTTGACGATCGTCTCGTCGAGCAGCTTGTCCGGCGCCTTGTCCTTGCCCTTCGGCATCGTGATCTTGGGCGCCTTGTCCGCCTCGACCTCAGTGCTCACCTTCGGCAGGTCCGGGTTGTGGTCGAGCTTGGCCGGCTTGCCGTCGATCTTGTTCGGCATGATCTTCTCGAGGTCGACGACGAAGACCAGCGTGGAGTTCTTCGGGATCGTGGGGGGCTGGCCCTGCTTGCCGTAACCCTTCGCCGGGGGCACCACCATCTCGACGCGGCTGCCGAGCTTCTTGCCGACGAGGGCTTCGTCCCAGCCCTTGATGACCTTGCCCGTGCCGATCTGGAAAGTGGCGGGCTGGCCGCGCTTCCAGCTGCTGTCGAACTCCTTGCCGTTCCACAGCTGGCCGTGGTAGTTCGCGTTGAGCGAGTCGCCCTTCTTGACCTTCTGCCCCTTGCCCTCCTTCAGGACCTTCACCTTCAGGCCCTTCGGAGGCTTGCCCTTGCCCTTGGCCACCTTGGGCTTCTTGTCCGTGGCGCCGGTGACCTTCGGGGGCTGCCCGTTCTCGTCCTCGCCGCCGCAGCCGGCGACGGAGGCGACCAGCGCTGATACGGCGAGAGCCGCGACGATGCGGCGCACGAAGGGCTTCCTGGGGCGGGGGGTCGTTCCCCCGGGGGTCTTCAGCATTGTGTCCAACTCGCGGTGTAGGGATGTCCGGACGGTCGGGGGCAACCCTACGGCCCCGTCCGGACATCCCGTCCCCCCTGTCGCACCTCTTACATACCTGCGATGAGCTTCTCCACCCGCTCGTCGACCGACCGGAAGGGGTCCTTGCACAGCACGGTGCGCTGCGCCTGGTCGTTGAGCTTGAGATGGACCCAGTCGACGGTGAAGTCCCTGCGCTGCTCCTGAGCCCGCCTGATGAAGTCGCCGCGCAGCCGCGCACGAGTCGTCTGCGGCGGCACCGACTTGCCCTCGAAGATCTTCAGGTCGTTGCAGATGCGGGCGGCCTGGCCGTTGCGCTCCAGCAGGTAGTAGAGGCCACGGCGACGGTGGATGTCGTGGTAGGCGAGATCTATCTGCGCGATGCGGGGGTGCGACATCGTGATGTTGTTCTTGTTCCGGTAGCGCTCGATCAGCTGGTACTTCATGACCCAGTCGATCTCCGTGTTGATCTTGTCGAGCTCCTGGGTGCGGATGGCGTCCAGCGAGCGGCCCCACAGCTCCAGTACGCGCTCCACGCGGCCCGTGCGGATGCCCCTGCGGTCGCAGAAGTCCAGCGCCTTCTCGTAGTACTCCTGCTGCACCTCCAGCGCCGACGCCTCACGGCCGCTCGCCAGGCGCACCTTGCGCTGCCCCGTGATGTCGTGGCTGACCTCGCGGATGGCCCGGATCGGGTTCTCCAGGGTCAGGTCGCGCATCACCGTGCCCGCCTCGATCATGCGCAGCACGAGGTCGGTGGCGCCGACCTTGAGCAGCATGGTCGTCTCGGACATGTTGGAGTCGCCGACGATCACGTGGAGACGGC
Organism: Streptomyces sp. HNM0575; assembly: GCF_012726265.1. GTDB lineage: Bacteria > Actinomycetota > Actinomycetes > Streptomycetales > Streptomycetaceae > Streptomyces. The sequence continues at coordinate 102,551 of NZ_JAASAG010000009.1, forward strand.
GGTAGCGCTCCGCGTCCGCGTGCGGCTCGTCGCGGGTGTTGATGATCGGGCGGGAGCGCGTCGTCGCGGAGCTGACGCCCTCCCAGATGTGCTCGGCGCGCTGGCTGACGCAGTAGACGGCGCCGCGCGGCGTCTGGAGCACCTTCCCCGCGCCGCATACGAGCTGCCGCGTGACGAGAAAGGGGATGAGCACGTCCGCGAGCCGGGAGAACTCCCCGTGCCGCGCGACGAGATAGTTCTCGTGGCAGCCGTAGGAGTTGCCCGCGGAGTCGGTGTTGTTCTTGAAGAGAAAGACGTCGCCTGCGATTCCTTCCTCGTGCAGGCGCCGTTCGGCATCGACGAGGAGACCCTCGAGGATGCGCTCGCCGGACTTGTCGTGGGTGACCAGCTCGGTCACGTTGTCGCACTCGGGAGTCGCGTACTCGGGGTGTGAGCCCACATCCAGGTAGAGGCGGGCGCCGTTGCGCAGAAACACGTTGCTGCTGCGGCCCCATGACACGACACGGCGGAAGAGATACCGCGCCACTTCGTCGGGGGACAGACGGCGCTGACCCCGGAACGTACACGTGACGCCGTACTCGTTCTCAAGCCCGAAGATTCGGCGGTCCATGACTGAACATTACGCCTGAGGGCCTGTTCTGAAACCGGGTTGGGGGGCACCGTTGCGATCATTTTCCGCCTCGGTGACCGGCGCCGACGCGTGGCCGGGAGCCGCTGCGGCGCCTGCCGCGAGCGCTGCGCCGGGGCTCCCGTCCGGGCTCGCCGCGGACCCCGCCGCCCGGTCGGGAGAGGGGCCTGACGCAGTTCCCGCGGCGGCGCTGCGGGAGCCCGCCGGTGGCGCCGCCGAGAGGGCACGGGCCGTCAGCAGCAGTACGAGGAAGGCCGCGAGCCCTCCCCCGCCGACGACCGCGAACCCCGCCGAGGCGCCGCCCGCCTCGATCACGGGACCCACCACGCCCGTACCGGCGGCCGCACCGACGCCGAACGTCGTGACCAGCCAGGAGAAGGCCTCCGTGACGGTCCCGGAAGGCGCGTGCCGGTCGACCACCACGAACGCGCACGCGAGCGCCGGAGCGAGGAACACACCCGCGACACCCGCAAGGACCGTCATCGCGACGACCCCGGGCACGAGAGCCAGCGGCATATAGCCCGCGGCAAGGGCGAGAACCAGCCACACCAGGCGGCGTTCGGGAGCGCCCGGCCAGCGCCGCGCCCCGTAGACGAGGCCGCCGGCGAGCGCGCCGAAGCCCAGCGCGGAGAGCAGATAGCTGGAGATGAGCGCCTCGCCGTGATCGTCCGCGTAACTGACGGACGCGACGGCGACGGCGCCCAGCGCGAGACCGACGAAGAAGAAGGTGCCCAGCAGCGCCAGCAGCCCCGGCGAGCGGAGAGCACCCAGCCAGTGGGGCTCGCGCGGAGCGGAGCGCCAGGCACGCGAGGGCGGCGATACGACGACGGACAGGGCACCCAGCACGCCGAGCGCGTTGATGAGCAGCAGCGCCGCGGCCTCGTTCCACATCGCCACGAACACCGTCACCAGCAGCGGCCCGACGGCGAACATCACCTCCTGCGCGACGGCGTCGAGCGCGTACGCCCTGTGCACCTTCTCGGGCCCGCGCAGCACGCTGGGCCACAGCGCGCGCAGTCCGCCTTCGAGCGGTGGCGTGCAGACCCCGGCGACGAGCACGCCGACGGCGGCGGCCCAGACCGGATCCGTGCCGGCGAGCGTGAGCAGCAGCATCCCCAGCGCCGAGAGCACTGCCGCGGGAAGCATCACGCGCGGCTGTCCGTGGAGGTCGACGAGGCGTCCCAGCAGCGGCTGGCCGAGGGCGGTCGCGAGCCCGTACACGGCGGAGAGGACGCCCGCGAGCGTGTAACTCCCGCCTTCCGCGCGGGTGAAGAGCACGATCGCAAGCGGGCCCGTGGCGTTGGGCAGCCTTCCCGTCAGCGTGCCCGCGAGCAGCCGCATCGCGTGGCGGGCCCGCAGCAGCTCGGCATAGCCCGTCGCCATGGCTTCCGTCTCCCTTCCGAGGCTCAGCAGGCCACGCTGTCACGTTGTACGTATAACGGCCGCCGTCATACGTACCATGTCGCTCACCCCACGGTCCACCTGGAATCCGAGAACTCCCCCGGGCCGGGCCACGGACGGAGAAGGAGCGCTACGGATGGCGAGCAGCAGGCGGCCCGGCTGTCCCGGCGGAGCGGACCAGCCGCCTGCCGCCCCCGGGGCCTCTCCCGGCCGCCCCACGAGCCGCGACGTCGCACGCCACGCGAACGTCTCGCAGGCGACGGTCTCCCTGGTACTGGGCGGCAAGTGGCAGGGCCGGGTCTCGGCCCGTACCGCGGAGACCGTACGGACGGCCGCACGGGAGCTCGGCTACCGCCCCAATCTGGCCGCACGCAGCCTCCGTCTGGGCCGTACGCGCACCGCGCTCCTCGTCGTGCCCGCCCTCACCCACGACTACTTCGCGCGCGTGCACGCCGGCGCCTCACGCGTCGCCGCCGAGCACGACTTCGGAGTGGTCCTCTACCCCTCCCCCGCGGGCACCGGGCCGGCCGTCGACCCCTTCGGCTCCGCGCGGGCCGCGCTCGACGGCGTGATCGCCTCGTCGATGGCCGCCGACGCGCTGGCCGCTCTCCGCGAGGGCGGGTTGCCGCTGGTGATGCTGGACACCGACCCGGCGGGCGACCGGGCCGCCGCCACCGTCAATCTCGACATCGCCGACGGCATGCGCCAGGCGGCCGGGCACCTACTCGGGCTCGGTCACCTGCGCCTCGCGCATCTGGCCGCCGCGGTGGACACCTGGACCTTCCGGGAGCGGGCCCGTGCGCTGTCGGAGGCGGTCGCGGCGGCTCCGGGGGCGGTCGTACGGACCGAGCGCAGCGCCCTCGACGTCGAGGACGCGCTGAGGGCCGCCACCCGAGCCCTCACCGCCCGCCCCCGGCCCACGGCGCTGGTCTGCGACGACGACCTGCTGGCCGCCGGGGCCTGCAAGGCGGCACGGCGACTGGGGCTGCGGGTGCCCGAGGACGTGTCCGTGACCGGCTTCGACGATCTGAGCCTGGCGACGGCGCTGGAACCGGAGTTGACGACGGTACGGCTCCCCGCGGAGGAGGTCGGCGCGGCAGGCATGCGCGCGCTGCTCGCCGTACTGGCGGGGCGGGCGCCCGGCGCCCCCGTGCTGCCCGTGCGGCTCGTACGCCGCGGGTCCACGGCCGGACCGCCCGAGGCGGGCACCGGGACCGGAGCACCCGAGAGCCACTGACCCCCGTCGGCCCCGCTGAGACTGCCGAGCCGAAGCCGCACTGGCGGCGAGCGGCCCGGGCCCGGGGCTTGAGGCCCGAGCCTCCAAGGCCGTGTGCCCCGCAGGCAGTTGAGCCTGCGGGGCACATCGCAGCGGATGAGGGACCCGGTCCGGGACCGGCGGCCCGCTACTCCTCCGAGTCCTCGCCGGAGGACTCTTCCGTGCTGTCGTCGTCCGAAGACGAACCCGATGAGGAGCCCGAACCGCCGCCGGAGCTCTCGTCCTCCCCCAGCAGCCGCCGCAGCTGACTGCCCAGCACACGCTTGAACTTGCGCTGCTGCACACGGCTGCGGTCGAGCAGCGCGACCTCCAACTGGTCGGCGGTGACCTCGCGTTCACCGCCGTTGTTGTCGCGCGCCAGGGACTCCTTGCCGAGCTTCACGGCCTCCTCGAGGGTCATGTCGTCGCGGTGGCGCTGCTCGAGATAGCTGTTGATCTGGTCGGAGTTGCCTCCGACGGCGAGCGAGCCGTGCTCGTCGACGATGGAACCGTCGTGCGGGAGCCGGTAGATCTGGTCGTCCTCGGGCCCGGGCCCGACCTCGGCGACGATCAGCTCCACCTCGTACGGCTTCTCCGCCGCGCTGGAGAAGATCGTCCCCAGCGTCTGGGCGTAGACGTTCGCCAGCCCACGGGCCGTCACATCGGCGCGGTCATAGGTGAATCCACGCAGATCCGCATAACGGACGCCGCCGATCCGCAGATTCTCGAACTCGTTGTACTTGCCCACCGCCGCGAAGGCGATGCGGTCATAGATCTCGCTGATCTTGTGAAGCGAACGCGAGGGGTTCTCGGCGACGAACACGATGCCGTCGGTGTACTGCAACACGACCACGCTGCGGCCCCGGGCGATGCCCTTGCGGGCATACTCGGCGCGGTCCGCCATGGCCTGCTGTGGTGAGACGTAGAACGGCGTCGACACCGGCTATCCGTCCCTTCCTTCTCCTGTCAGAGGGCGCTGAAGGCCCCGTGGCCTTCGTCAGGTGAGCGGGGCCTGCGGCCCGTTGGGGTGCTGGAGCCGGGCGTCGTGCATCGTGCGTACGAGCGCGGAGACCTCCTCCTCGGCGAGCTTGCGGCAGCCCTCGTCGGAGATGACCGTGAGCGTCGGATAGATCTTGCGTGCCATGTCGGGGCCGCCCGTCGCGGAGTCGTCGTCCGCGGCGTCGTAGAGCGCCTGGAGCGCGACCGTGGAGACCTGCTCCTCCGTCAGGTCCTCCCGGTGCAGCTTCTTCAGGGAGCCCCGCGCGAAGACCGAACCGGAGCCCACGGCCGTGAAGCCCAGCTCCTCCGAGCGGCCGCCCGTCACGTCGTAGGAGAAGATCCGGCCCTTCTCGCGGTCCACGTCGTACCCCGCGAAGACCGGGACGACGGCCAGGCCCTGGAGGGCCATGCCGAGATTGCTGCGGATCATGGTCGACAGGCGGTTGGCCTTGCCCTCCAGCGAGAGCGTCGAGCCCTCCACCTTCTCGAAGTGCTCCAGCTCCAGCTGGAAGAGCTTCACCATCTCCACCGCGAGTCCCGCCGTGCCGGCGATTCCCACGGCTGAGTACTCGTCAGCCGGGAAGACCTTCTCGATGTCGCGCTGCGCGATGACGTTCCCCATCGTCGCGCGGCGGTCTCCGGCGAGCACCACGCCGCCCGAGTACGTCGCCGCGACGATGGTCGTGCCGTGCGGAGCCTGCACGGCGCCCTCGACAGCAGGCAGCGGCCGGCTGCCGGGCAGCACCTCAGGAGCGTGCTCGGACAGGAAGTCCATGAACGAGGACGAGCCGGGCGTCAGGAAGGCAGCCGGCAGACGCCCTGTGTCACGAGTGTTGGCTTCCACACGTTTCCTTCCACGGATCGGAAGTCGGTCAGAGGAGAGATCTTGAAATCCTGCACGGACCTTACCCTCAGGCCCGGAAGTCATCCGTCCTGCGCCCCCGGCTCCGGGGACGCAGGACGGTGATCACGCGACTACTCTCCGCCCTTCTGAACGAAGGACCGCACGAAGTCCTCCGCGTTCTCCTCGAGGACGTCGTCGATCTCGTCCAGGACGGAGTCCACATCGTCCGAGAGTGCTTCCTGGCGCTCCTTGAGGTCATCGGAGACCTGTGTCTCGTCAGTCTGTTCCTCGGTTTCCTCGGTCTGACGGGTGGCCTTCTGCTGCCCGCCGCCCGTGTCCTTGGTCGCCATATCCCTCACCCCGCTCGGTTCGGTGTACGCGTGACGTACAAGATCAGACCCTACAAGCAGGGACTGACATCGGCCCTTCACTTCTCCAACGTCGGAGTACCACCCCGGTGATTCCCGCATGCGGCATCGAATAGCCGTCCTCAGCCCCCGGAAAGCACCCTCACCAGGTCCTCCGCGCTGCGGCAGCGGTCGAGCAGCTCCTTGACGTGATCGCGGGTGCCGCGCAGCGGCTCCAGCGTGGGCACCCGTTGCAGAGAGTCACGGCCGGGGAGGTCGAAGATCACCGAGTCCCAGGAGGCGGCGGCCACGTCGTCCGCGTACTGCTCCAGGCAGCGGCCGCGGAAGTAGGCCCGGGTGTCCTCCGGCGGCTTGCCCACGGCCCGCTGGATGTCCTCCTCCTCCAGCAGCCGCTGGATGTTGCCGCGGTTGGCGAGGCGGTTGTAGAGCCCCTTGTCGGGTCGTACGTCCGCGTACTGGAGGTCCACCAGGTGCAGCCGCGCGGCGTCCCAGCCCAGCCGGTCACGGCGCCGGTAGCCCTCCATCAGCTCACGCTTGGCCACCCAGTCCAGCTCGCCGGACAGGCTCATCGGGTCCTGCTCCAGCCTCGTGAGCACGTCCTCCCAGCGCGTGAGCACGTCCTTGGTCTGCTCGTCGGCGTCGGCGCCCCAGCGCTCCTCCACGTACTTGCGGGCCAGCTCGCAGTACTCCATCTGAAGCTGGACGCCCGTGAGCGTACGGCCGCTGCGCAGCGTGATCAGCTTGCCCAGCGTCGGGTCGTGCGAGACGTGGTGGAGCGTGCGCACGGGCTGGTCGACGGCGAGGTCGACCGCGATGAAGTTGTCCTCGATCATCGACAGGACGAGGGCGGTGGTGCCGAGCTTGAGGTAGGTGGAGACCTCCGAGAGGTTCGCGTCGCCGATGATCACGTGCAGCCTGCGGTACTTCTCCGCGTCGGCGTGCGGCTCGTCCCGGGTGTTGATGATCGGGCGCTTGAGCGTCGTCTCCAGCCCGACCTCGACCTCGAAGTAGTCGGCTCTCTGGCTGAGCTGGAACCCGTGCTCGCTGCCATCCTGGCCCAGGCCCACACGGCCGGCACCGCAGATCACCTGGCGGGAGACGAAGAACGGCGTCAGGTGCCGCACGATGTCGGAGAACGGCGTCTCCCGCTTCATCAGGTAGTTCTCATGGGTGCCGTACGAGGCGCCCTTGTTGTCGGTGTTGTTCTTGTAGAGGTGGATCGCCTGGGTGCCTGGGACCTCGGCGGCGCGCTCCGCCGCCTCCGCCATGATCCGCTCGCCGGCCTTGTCCCACAGGACGGCGTCCATGGGGTTGGTGACCTCGGGCGCGCTGTACTCGGGGTGTGCGTGGTCGACGTAGAGACGCGCGCCGTTGGTGAGGATGACGTTCGCCAGGCCGATGTCCTCGTCGGTGAGCTGGCTGGCGTCGGCCGACTCCCGTGCCAGGTCGAAGCCGCGGGCGTCCCGCAGCGGGTTCTCCTCCTCGAAGTCCCAGCGGGCACGGCGTGCCCGGTGCATCGCCGCGGCGTAGGCGTTGACGATCTGGGATGAGGTGAGCATGGCATTGGCGTTGGGATGGCCGGGTACGGAGATTCCGTACTCGGTCTCGATGCCCATTACTCGCCGTACGGTCATGCGGTCCTCCTTGCCCGGCAGCGGCCCGCCTGTGGGTCACCGCTCAAGTCCCGCTGCGCGTCCGCCCCGTCTTCGGTCCTTCCCTCAGCACTGCACGCAGCGGCACTACGGACGAGCCTAGAACGCACGGCCTGAAGTCGGGAGATCACTCAGCGGACTTCCTCGCACTGCTCAAAAAGGATCCGGCCACGGGACGCCTCCCCTGCCTCGGCGGGGGTCCACCAGGGGCGTCCGCAGCCGGATCGCTGTCTGCTTACAGGTACTGACCGGTGTTGGCCACGGTGTCGATGGAACGGCCGGTGTCCGCACCCTGCTTTCCGGTGACCAGCGTGCGGATGTAGACGATGCGCTCGCCCTTCTTGCCGGAGATGCGGGCCCAGTCGTCGGGGTTGGTCGTGTTCGGCAGGTCCTCGTTCTCCTTGAACTCGTCCACGCAGGCGGCGAGCAGATGGGAGACGCGCAGACCCTTCTGGTTCTGGTCCAGGTACGCCTTGATCGCCATCTTCTTCGCCCGGCCGACGATGTTCTCGATCATGGCGCCGGAGTTGAAGTCCTTGAAGTAGAGCACTTCCTTGTCGCCGTTGGCGTAGGTGACCTCCAGGAAGCGGTTCTCCTCGGACTCCGCGTACATCTGCTCCACGACGGACTGGATCATCGCGTCGCAGGCGGCGTTGGCGTTGCCGCCGTGCTCCGCGACGTCGTCCGCGTGCAGCGGGAGGTTCGCGGTGAGGTACTTCGAGAAGATGTCCTTGGCGGCCTCGGCGTCCGGACGCTCGATCTTGATCTTCACGTCGAGACGGCCGGGCCGCAGGATCGCCGGGTCGATCATGTCCTCGCGGTTGGAGGCGCCGATCACGATGACGTTCTCCAGGCCCTCCACGCCGTCGATCTCGGAGAGCAGCTGCGGAACGATCGTGTTCTCCACGTCCGAGCTGACGCCCGAGCCGCGGGTGCGGAAGAGGGAGTCCATCTCGTCGAAGAAAACGATGACGGGCGTGCCCTCGCTCGCCTTCTCCCTGGCGCGCTGGAAGACCAGACGGATGTGCCGCTCGGTCTCGCCCACGTACTTGTTGAGCAGCTCCGGGCCCTTGATGTTGAGGAAGTAGCTCTTCCCCTGGGGCTTGCCGGTGACCTCCGCCACCTTCTTGGCCAGGGAGTTGGCGACGGCCTTGGCGATGAGCGTCTTGCCGCAGCCGGGAGGACCGTAGAGCAGAACGCCCTTGGGCGGGCGCAGTTCGTGCTCCTTGAAGAGATCCGGGTGCAGGTACGGCAGCTCCACCGCGTCACGGATCTGCTCGATCTGACCGCGCAGACCGCCGATCTTCTGGTAGTCGATGTCGGGGACCTCTTCGAGGACCAGCTCCTCGACCTCGCTCTTCGGCACGACCTCGAAGACGTAGCCGGAACGCGGCTCCAGCAGCAGTGCGTCGCCCGCGCGGAGCGTCGACTCCAGCAGGGGCTCGGCCAGGCGGACCACGCGCTCCTCGTCGGTGTGGCCGACGACCAGTGCGCGCTCCCCGTCCTCCAGGACCTCCTTGAGCATGACGATGTCGCCCGCGGTCTCGAACTCCATCGCCTCGACCACGTTGAGCGCTTCGTTGAGCATCAGTTCCTGGCCGCGCCGGAGCTCTTCGAGCTCGACGCTGGGGCTGACGTTCACGCGGAGCTTGCGTCCACCGGTGAAGATGTCGGCTGTGCCGTCCTCGTTCGCGGAGAGGAAAACACCGAAGCCGGCCGGCGGCTGTGCGAGACGGTCGACCTCTTCCTTGAGAGCCACGATCTGATCGCGCGCCTCACGGAGAGTGTTGGAGAGCCGCTCGTTCTGCGCGGAGACGCCGGCAAGATTCGTCTGAAGCTCGACGATCCGCTCTTCAAGAATCCGAGTGTGCCGCGGAGAGTCGGCGAGCTTGCGGCGCAGGACGGCGATCTCCTGCTCCAGATACGCGACCTGGCCGGACGGGTCTTCGGAACCCCGACCGGGCCGGATGCCGCGGTTGATGTCGTCGTCGTGGGCTGCCACGGTCCTCACCTCCTCCAGGGGGAGCTGGACGCTTCCTGACCCTACCTGGGCGGGTACATGTTGAAACCCTAGATCACAAAGACGGTCGCGGTGTGTCTGATCTTCACCCTTGCGCGCTCCCTCACGCCAGCTGAATACCCACCCATGACCATCCGAAAGCGGCCGGTTGTAGGGTCGGAACTGTCAACACCCCTTCATGGACAGCAGCTTTCCATCACGAGCGCAGGAACGGCAGGCGACAGGATGAGCACCGGGGACGACGCACTCGAGGTCTGGATCGACCAGGATCTGTGCACCGGCGACGGCATCTGCGCGCAGTACGCACCCGAGGTGTTCGAGCTGGACATCGACGGCTTGGCCTATGTCAAAAGCGCCGACGACGAGCTTCTTCAGGACAAGGGCGCGACGACTCCCGTACCGCTTCCACTCCTCAACGACGTCGCGGACTCGGCCAAGGAATGCCCCGGCGACTGCATCCATGTCCGCCGTGTTTCGGACAGTGTTGAAGTCTACGGCCCCGACGCCGACTAGCGCGCAGAGTCACCGGCGCTCACGCTGAGTGCCCAATTCCCGGGCGGGAAACGGTGCGTTGCCGGTCAGACGCTCTCCGGGCCGCCCTGGACCGGAGCGGCCTCGAGCGCGAACTTCCCGTCCTTCCACTCCCACTTCACCTTGCGCTGCTTGTCCGGACAGCAGCTCGGTACGGAGGGCGACGAGTAGCCGAGGAGCTTGGCCGAGACCGTACGGCCGCCGACGCTCAGATCCTGAACGGTCATCCGCTCCTTGGTGCGCAGCATCGTGGCCACGACGCGCGGAGCGTCGCCGGGTCGGGCGGCGGCGGCGAGCACGAACAGAGCGTTGGGCGGCGTACCCGTACCGGAGTGGCAGCGCACGGACGCGACCGTCTCCCTGCGTCCGTCGCCGTCGAAGTCCGCGTAGCCCTTGTCGACGACGTCGACCTTGACGGACGGGGAACCGCAATCGACGGGGAAATCCGCCTTCTTCGGGTCGGGCGCCGGGCCCGCGGAGGTGGTGGTGAGCGTGGGCTGCGCCGTGGCGTCCACGGGCTGGATGAGGGCCGAGGCTCCGACGACGGCGGCGAGGGCCACGGCGGTGCTGAGCCAGTGCACCACGCGGGTACGGGTGTGCGGCAGTTCCGTCACGCCGGGTGACTCCTGTGAGACGTGTGCTTGGGGGTGCTCAGCATCGTGCCATACGTCACACCGCACGGGAACGGGGAGGTGGGGCGGTTCTCCGTTCTCCGCAGGGATGCTGACCGTGCGTCAGCTCTTTCGGCCCCAACGCGCCCGTCCCGCCGCCGGGTTGAGGTGCGGCGACGGGACGGACGAGGTGCGGGATGTGGGACGTGCCGAGCGGCCGGGAGGCCGCGGCGGGCCCAACGGGCCTGTCAGGAGCGGCCGGAGGTGCTGCCCGGGCCCGTGTAGTCGTCCCCGTAGGCGCCCTTGGCGGGACGGCGGCGGCGCAGCGGCGGCTCGACGCCGTCGGCGAGGCGGCGGGCGGTGAGCAGGAAGCCGGTGTGCCCGATCATGCGGTGGTCGGGGCGTACGGCCAGGCCCTCCACATGCCAGTTGCGCACCATGGTCTCCCATGCCTGCGGCTCGTTGAACGTGCCGTGCTCGCGGATCGACTCGACCATGCGGGCCAGTTGGGTCGTGGTGGCGACGTAGCTGCACAGGATGCCGCCGGGGACGAGGGCCTTGGAGACGGACTCCAGGCACTCCCACGGGGCGAGCATGTCGAGGATGACGCGGTCGACGTCGCTGTCCGAGAGGTGGTCCTGGAGGTCGCCGACGCTGAGGGTCCAGGCGGGGTGCGGTTCGCCGAAGTAGCGCTCGACGTTCTGCCGCGCGATGTCGGCGAAGTCCTCGCGGCGTTCGTAGCTGTGCAGCATCCCCTGGTCGCCGATGGCGCGCAGCAGGAAGGTGCTCAGCGATCCCGAGCCGACGCCCGCCTCGACGACGCGCGCTCCCGGGAAGATGTCGGCCATCGCGAGGACTTGGCCCGCGTCCTTCGGATACACGACGGCGGCGCCGCGCGGCATGGACAGGACGTAGTCGGGGAGCAGGGGGCGCAGCGCGAGATAGGCGACGTTTCCCGTGGTACGGACGACACTGCCCTCGGGAGCGCCGATCAGCTCGTCGTGTGGGAAGGCTCCCTTGTGGGTGTGGAAGCTCTTTCCCTCTTCGAGCGTGAACGTGTAGTGGCGTCCCTTGGGATCGGTGAGCTGGACCTGGTCCCCGACCTTGAAGGGCCCGCGACGGCGGGCTGCACCGGTCGGTTCGGACATGCGCACAGACTAACGGGTCTGGTCAGGACCCTCACGCCGAGGGCTTGGCCATGGCGGCGACGAACGCGCGCTCCACGTCGCCGGTGGAGAGCACCCCGTAGATCTCGCCCGTCTCCTCGACCACCAGGTACTCGGTGGCCGGTGTGGCACGCAGATGCTCCAGCAGCTCCTCCCCGGCGAGCTCCGCTGGGACGCGCATGCCGTCCTTCAGGTCCTGGGCGAGGCTGGAGACCGCGACCCAGGGGCGGCGATGCGACGGGACGCCGGCGATGGCGGCCTCCCGTACGAGCGAGACGGGGCCGCCTCCGCCGTCGACGACCACGAGGGCGCGGGCGCCTGCGTCGTTGGCGCGGCGCAGGGCCTCCGAGAGGGGCGTGTCAGTGGGCACCGGGACCGCGCGCCTGGTGAGGTTGCGGGCCCGCAGCTCCGGGAGGTGCTCGCGCAGCCGTGCCATGCGCAGGCTGTTCCCCGCGCCGGTCCAGATGATGGCGGCCAGGATCGCGGCGAGCAGCGCGTCCATGATGGAGTCGACGCCGCCGATGCTCTCCGGGGTGATGCCGCCGGCGTGCGTGGCCAGCGGCAGCCCGACGAGGACCGCGATGGCCAGGGCGCGGCCGATCCAGGCGGCGAAGACGGTGCCCGTCATGGGACGGCCGCTCAGCTTCCACACCAGGGCGCGCAGCATCCGGCCGCCGTCCAGGGGCAGACCGGGAAGCAGGTTGAAGACGGCCACGATGAGGTTGGAGATCATCAGCCCTGCCAGCAGCACGCCCGGTACGGTGCCGGGCCGCACCACCTGCATCCCGGCGTAGAAGACCCCGGCGAGCACGAGCGAGAGCAGCGGTCCGACGAACGCGAGGACGAACTCGCGGCCCGGGCTCTCCGCCTCCTTCTCGATCTCGGAGACGCCACCGAAGAACTGGAGCTGGATGCGGCGCACGGGCAGCTTGAAGCGGAGCGCGGCGACGGTGTGGGCCAGTTCGTGTACGAGGACCGAGGCGTAGAAGGCGACGGCGAAGAAGAGGGCGATGAGATAGCGCACCGCGCCGAGGTGGGGCAGCACGCGGTCCAACTGGCCGCCGAAGACCCAGGTGATGAGGGCGGCGACGAGGAACCAGCTCGGCGCTACGTAGACGGGCACGCCGAACGGGCGGCCCATCAGCAGGCCGCCGCCGAAGGGGCGGGCGCGCCGGGGCTGGTCAGGGCCGAGGCCTCCGGGGCCGTCCGGGCCGCCGGGGTCACGACCGGTGCCGGGGGCGGTGCCTGCGCCGGTGGGGGCCGCGGAGCCCGGGGCTGGGCCGGTGGGGCGCCGATCGTATGCGGGGGCGTCCCGGGGCGGACCGCCGCGCGTACCGGTGGGGCCGGGGGCGGGCGCGGGGGCCGGCTCGGGGCGGTGCCCGGCTCCGTGCCCGGGCTTCTCCGTGGGGGCGCTCTTCTCGCTGGCGCTCGCAGGGGGCGGTGCTGCTCCAGTTTCGCCGCGGGCGGCTGCGGTGTCGCGGCGGACCGCCGCCGTATCACCGCTGTCTCCCCGGGCGGTGGCGGCGTCCGCGGCGGGGGCCGCCGCTGCGGAACCCGAACGCCCGGTGCGGGAGGTGGAGTTGGGACCAGCGTCGGAGCTGGAGCCGGAGCCGGCATCCGGGTTGGAGCCCGCGTCCGGGTCGGAGTTGGAGCCGAGGCCCGCGTCCGGGTCGGAGCCGGTGCCGGTGCCGCTGTCCGCGGCGCCTGAGCCGGGTGTCTGCCCGGGGTCGGTATCCGCATCGGCTTCGGGTCGCGAGTTCTCGCGCGTACGCGGCTCTGACGTGCCGTCCGACACAGTGCCGTCCGGTGCCGTGCCGTCCGGCTCCGGTGCCGCCTCACCCGCCGAGTCGACCGCTCCGTCGGCCTGTTCGCCAGCCTTTCCGTCGGCCGTCGCCTCGGTCTCCGGGTACGCCGGCGTATCCGGACGGTCTGCGGGCACAGGCGCCGTGCCCTCCCGCGCCGTTCCGGAGTCATCGGAGCCGCCGGAGCCGCCCGTACGCGGCCTGCCGCCGTTTTCCGTGTCCGCCACCGGTTCCCCTCTGCTGCTCCTCGCGCTTCCGCCGCGCCGCTTCTTCGCCGCCTGTCCCCGGCGGGCGCGCAGGGCGGGTGCGCCGACCTCGATGGTATGCGTCCGCTGTCAGTGCGAGGCCCTAGGGTCGTACGTCATGACCACCCGCGTCGCCTCGCCGCCCAACTCCCTTTCGCCGTCCCGTGCAAGCGACTTCATGCAGTGCCCGCTGCTCTACCGCTTCCGGGTGATCGACAAACTGCCCGAGAAACCTTCAGCGGCGGCGACGCGCGGCACCGTCGTACACGCGGTGCTTGAGCGGCTATTCGACGCCCCCGCGCAAGAGCGCAGTCTGCCCCGTGCGCGCTCTCTTGTCGCCCGGGAATGGGAGCGGCTGCTGGCGAAACGTCCGGAGCTGAAGGAGCTGTTCGCCGACGGCGGAGCAGACGGGGACGACACGGACGGCGGCGACGGCGGGCAGCAGGCGGTGGACGACGCCCAGCTCGCCGCGTGGCTCGCGGAGGCGGAGGCGCTCGTCGAGCGCTGGTTCTCGCTGGAGGACCCGACGCGGCTGGAGCCCGCGGAGCGGGAGTTGTTCGTCGAGACCACCCTGGATTCGGGCCTGCGGCTGCGCGGCATCATCGACCGCGTCGACGTCGCGCCCACGGGCGAGGTGCGGATCGTCGACTACAAGACGGGCAAGGCGCCGCCTCCCCGGTTCTCCGACGGGCCGCTGTTCCAGATGAAGTTCTACGCGCTGGTGGTGTGGCGGCTGCGCGGGATCGTGCCGCGCCGCCTCCAACTGGTCTTCCTGGGCAGCGGAGACGTGCTGACGTACGACCCGGACGAGGAGGACCTGCGCCGCGTCGAGCGGAAGCTGCTGGCGCTGTGGGAGGCGATCACGAAGGCGACGGAGTCGGGCGACTGGCGGCCCAGCCCCGGCAGGCTCTGCGACTGGTGCGACCACCAGGCGCGCTGCCCGGAGTTCGGCGGCTCTCCCCCGCCGTATCCGCTCACGGTGCAGCCCCGGCTGCCGGAGCCGCGGGCGGAGGAGCCGGACGGGCCGGGCGGACCGGCCGGCGGCGCTTAGGCAAGAATGGTGCCCGTTCCCCGCCGCCCGCCGAAGGAGATCCCCGTGGCCGTCCGCGTCCTGCTGGTCGACGACCAGCCGCTGCTGCGTACCGGTTTCCGGATGATCCTGGAGGCGGAGCAGGATCTCGCCGTCGTGGGCGAGGCGGGCGACGGCCTCCAGGCGCTGGACCAGGTGCGGGCGTTGCAGCCCGATGTGGTCCTGATGGACATCCGCATGCCGCGGATGGACGGCGTGGAGGCGACGCGCCGCATCACGGGTCCCGCGAAGGACGGCCCGGCCAAGGTGCTCGTGCTGACCACCTTCGACCTCGACGAGTACGTGGTGGAGGCGCTGCGCGCCGGTGCCAGCGGCTTCCTGCTGAAGGACGCACCCGCCGCGGAGCTCGTGCAGGCGATCCGCGTGGTCGCCGCGGGCGAGGCCATGCTGGCGCCGAGCGTCACCCGCCGCCTGCTCGACAAGTACGCGGGGAAGCTGCCGTCGGGCGACGAGCCGGTGCCGGACACGCTGCACCAGCTGACGGACCGTGAGGTGGAGGTGCTGAAGCTGGTGGCGAAGGGCCTGTCGAACTCGGAGATCGCCGCGGACCTCTTCGTCAGCGAGACGACGGTCAAAACCCATGTGGGGCACGTGCTGACGAAGCTGGGGCTGCGGGACCGTGTGCAGGCCGCTGTGTACGCGTATGAGAGCGGGCTGGTGCGGCCGGGCGCATAGGCCCCGCAAGGCTCGCCGCGTTCAGCCCGTGCCGCCGCTCCGCCCCTCCCCCGCCGGTGTAGCCCTACTCGCCGGTGTCGCCCTCACTCGTCGGTGTCGCGGCGCAGCTCCCAAAGCTGAAGCACCGACGAGGAGTTGAGCGCCCACTCGACGCCGCTGATGTCGTCCCGTGCCGCGATGAACTGCTTGCCCTGCCACAGCGGCAGCACCGGCACCTCGTCGGCCACGATGTCCTGCGCGCGCCCGAAGCCGGCCTCGGTGCGGACGCGGTCGGTCTTCTGCCGGGTCTGCGGGATCACGTGGTCGCGGATCTCGGAGCTGATGTACGGGCTGTTGAGGAAGTTGTTCTTCTCGAAGAAGGGCGCGATGTAGTTGTCGGCGTCGGGGAAGTCGGGGAACCAGCCGTAGCCGTAGACCTGGTACTTCCCCTTGAGGGCCGCCGTCCGGTAGGTGTCCCAGGGCAGCCCCCGCACGTCGGCCTCGAAGAGGCCGCTGCTGTTGAGCTGCTCCTTGAGCTTGGTGAACTCCTTCTGCGTGACGCTGCCGTAGTGGTCGGTGGTGTAGGCGAGTTCGACCTTCACGGGGGTGCTCAGGCCGGCCTTGCGCAGGGTGCGCTGTGCGGACTCCTTGCCGGGCTCGCCGTACTTGTTGAAGAAGGAGTTGCGGTGTCCCGGGACGCCCGAGGGCACCAGGGAGTAGAGCGGGTCGGCGGTGCGGGCGTAGACGTCCCGTACGAGCGACTCGCGGTCGATCAGCTCGGCCATGGCACGCCGCACCGCGGAACGGCCGGCCGTCTCGTCGTCGGTGTTGAAGACGAGGTAGCGGATCTCCTGGCCGGGCTGCTGCACGAGGTCGATGTGGTCCTCACCGGCGGCCGAGTCGAGTCTCTCGATCTGCTTGGGCGAGATGGTGCGGTTCATCAGGTCGATGTCGCCGGCGCGCAGCGCCTTCTCCATGTCGGCGGAGTCGGCGAAGGAGCGCAGTTCGACCTTCTCGCTGTGGACGTTGAGCCCGCCCTTGTAGTCGGGGTTGCGGGTGAAGACCGTCTTGTTCGCCCTGGTGTCGAACTCGAGCGTGTACGGCCCCGAGCCCACGGTGCGGAAGCCCTTGACGAAGCCGTCCTCGGGATAGCTCTCCTGGTCCACGATCGAGGCGGCCGGTGTGGCGATCTTGTACGGGAAGGTGGCGTCCGGCTTGCGCAGGTTGAACACGACTTCGCGGTCGCTGGTGGCCTCGACCTTCGCTATGCCGGCGAGCAGCGAGGCCGGACCGTTGGCGAAGCGGATCCGCAGGATGCGCTTGATGGAGTACTCCACGTCACGGGCGTCGAGGGTGTGCCCGTTGGAGAAGGTCAGGCCCTCGCGCAGGGTGCAGCGGTACTGCTCGTTCTGCTCGTCGGTGAAGCCGCACCGCTCCGCGGCGTCCCATACGGGGCGGGTGCCGGAGCGGGGCATCCTCAGCAGCGTCTGGAAGGCGTTGCGCATGACGTTCCAGGAGCTGACGTCGTACGCGGCCGCCGGGTCGAACGGCGCGGGTGTGGCCTTGGTGACGGCGAAGCTGTCGGTCGTACCGACGACGATCGCCGGATCGTCGCTGCCCGTGACCCCTCCGCACCCGCTCAGCAGGGACGCCAGCAGACCGGCCGTCGCGGCCAGTATCGAAGGCTTGCTCTTCATCGGGCGCGGTCCCCTCCTGCGGCCGGCGCGGTCACGGCACGAGGGCCCGGGCTGAGGACCGTCGGCGGAGTCGGACAGCCGGTCGTGAACATGCCGTCCTGACAACGGACTCGGAGCCCGATGAGGATCACCTCCGGATTCGCCGTACGGTCGACGCGGGCGGCCACGGCTTTCCGCGGGCCCGCGTACACGAGCGCGTCAGTTCGGCGGACGGAGACGACGTTCACGGCGCACCGGCGAACCGCCTCGCACCCGTGAGGACCGGGCGACCGGCGCCGACGCGAAGTGCCTGCTGAATGTCACAGCGTGCGTCGCGCCACGTCAAGAGGCTTGACGGAGCGGGTCGTTGGGCGGGTCAGGGATTGTCACGAAGCGTCAAGAGACGCCCTGCCGGGCCATGAGCACGACGGACCGCAGAAAGGCGAGGTTCACTTCTTCGAGGGATTCCACGACGGTGCGCCCCACGGCGGGCTCGATCGGCGCGACGGACGGCACGGCCACCACACGGCAGCCCGCGGCCTCGGCCGACGCCACCCCCGTGACGGTGTCCTCGACGACGGCGCAGCGAGCGGGATCGGCGCCCAGCCGGCGGGCGGCCGTCAGATACGGGTCGGGGTGCGGCTTGGTACGGGTCAGCTCGTCACCGGCGACCGTGATCTCGAAGTGCTCGCTGCCGAGCGACACCAGCATCTCGTCCACGACGGTGCGGTGCGAGGCGGAGACCAGCGCGGTGGGCATCCCGTGCAGCGACAGCTCGGCGAGCAGCCGCTGCGCGCCGGGCACCAGCGGCACACCGCGGCGCAGCCGCTCGACGAACTTGCCGTTGAGCAGCACGGTCAGTTCCTCGATCGTGATGTCGGCCCGTGTCGCCTCGATGAGGAAGCCGGCGCTGCGGGTCATGGGGCCGCCGACGACGACCTCGCGCCATTCGTCCTTCAGCACGTGTCCGAGCTCCGCGAATGCCTCGCTCTCGGCGTCCCACCAGAAGCCTTCCGTGTCGACCAGGGTGCCGTCCATGTCCAGGAGCACTGCCTGGAGCGACGAGCCTTCGGCCGTAAGAGTTCCGATCGCGGGGCTGGAGCTGGTCATCCGCGTACACCTCCATGAGGGACGACAAGGCCGGCCGCCCACCCCGCGGGGGCGTCCCGCAGGAGCGCCCCGCAGAGCGGACGACCGGCCTGTACCGGATCGACCATTCTACGACGGTACGGTCGGAGCCGTTACCGGGCGTTGAAGTACTTGGCCTCCGGATGGTGGATGACGATCGCGTCCGTGGACTGCTCGGGATGCAGCTGGAACTCCTCCGACAGCTCCACGCCGATCCGCTCGGGCTGGAGCAGATCCGCGATCTTCGCCCGGTCCTCCAGGTTGGGGCAGGCCCCGTAACCCAGGGAGAAGCGGGCGCCGCGGTACTTCAGCGCGAACATGTCGGCCATCGCGGCCGGGTCCTCATTGGAGATGTCCAGCTCGGAGCGGACGCGGGCGTGCCAGTACTCCGCGAGTGCCTCCGCGAGCTGGACGGACAGGCCGTGCAGCTCCAGGTAGTCGCGGTAGGCGTCCTTCGCGAAGAGCTCGGCCGTGACCTCGCCGATCTTGGAGCCGACGGTGACCACCTGGAGCCCGACGACGTCCTGCTCGCCGGAGTCCTCCGGGCGGAAGAAGTCCGCGAGGCACAGCCGGCGGCCGCGGCGCTGGCGCGGGAAGGTGAAGCGGGTGCGCTCGCTGCCGTCCTCGTTGAGGAGGATCAGGTCGTCGCCCTTGGAGACGCACGGGTAGTAGCCGTAGACGACGGCCGCCTCCAGCATGTTGTCCGTGTGCAGCCGGTCCAGCAGACCGCGCAGGCGGGGACGCCCGTCGGTCTCCACCAGCTCCTCGTAGCCGGGGCCCTCGCCCGTACGGGCCTCCTTCAGGCCCCACTGGCCCTTGAAGAGCGCGCCCTCGTCGATCCAGGACGCGTAGTCCTTGAGCCCGATGCCCTTGACGACGCGGCTGCCCCAGAACGGCGGCGTCGGCACGGGGTTGTCGGTGGCGACGTCGGACCGTACGGAACCGTCGTTGACCTCTGCCTCCGGCACCTCACCGGCGGCGGACGAGGGGCGCTTGGGCACCCGGCGCTGCTTAAGCGGAGGCAGCTCGGCGCCGGGGACGCCCCGCTTGACGCCGATGAGGGCGTCCATCAGCCGCAGGCCTTCGAAGGCGTCGCGGGCGTAGCGGACCTCGCCCTCGTAGACCTCGTGCAGATCCTGCTCGACGTAGGCACGGGTGAGCGCCGCTCCGCCGAGGATGACCGGGAAGTCCGCGGCCATCTTGCGCTGGTTCAGCTCCTCCAGGTTCTCCTTCATGATCACCGTGGACTTCACCAGCAGACCGGACATGCCGATGACGTCGGCCTTGTTCTCCTCGGCGGCGTCCAGGATCGCGGCGACGGGCTGCTTGATGCCCAGATTCACCACGTTGTAGCCGTTGTTGGAGAGGATGATGTCGACGAGGTTCTTGCCGATGTCGTGCACGTCGCCGCGGACCGTGGCCAGCACGATGGTGCCCTTGCCGTCGTCGTCCTCCGACTTCTCCATGTGCGGCTCCAGATAGGCCACCGCGGTCTTCATCACCTCTGCCGACTGGAGCACGAACGGCAGCTGCATCTTGCCCGCGCCGAAGAGCTCGCCTACGACCTTCATGCCCGCCAGCAGCGTGTCGTTGACGATGTCGAGCGCAGGGCGCTCCTCCATCGCCTCGTCCAAGTCCGCTTCGAGCCCGTTGCGTTCGCCGTCGATGATGCGCTGCTGGAGGCGCTCGTCGAGCGGCAGCGCAGCCAGCTCCTCGGCCTTGCCGGCCTTCATCGCCTTGGTGTCGACGCCTTCGAAGAGCTCCAGGAGCTTCTGCAAGGGGTCGTAGCCCTCGCTGCGCCGGTCGTAGATCAGGTCGAGCGCGGTGGTGACCTGCTCCTCCTCCAGGCGCGCGATCGGCAGGATCTTGCTGGCGTGCACGATGGCCGAGTCCAGCCCGGCCTTGACGCACTCGTCGAGGAAGACGGAGTTCAAGACGATGCGCGCGGCCGGGTTGAGGCCGAAGGAGATGTTGGACAGGCCGAGCGTGGTCTGCACGTCCGGATGGCGCTTCTTCAACTCCCGGATGGCCTCGATGGTGTTGATGCCGTCCTTGCGGGACTCCTCCTGGCCGGTGCAGATCGTGAACGTCAGGCAGTCGATGAGGATGCTGGACTCGTCGATGCCGTAGTTGGAGGTCAGGTCCTCGATGATGCGCTCGGCGATGGCGACCTTGTTCTCGGCCGTACGGGCCTGGCCCTCCTCGTCGATGGTCAGCGCCATCAGGGCGGCGCCGTGCTCGCTCGCCAGGTTGGCGACCCGGGCGAAGCGGGACTCGGGGCCGGCGCCGTCCTCGTAGTTCACGGAGTTGATGACGGCACGGCCGCCGAGCTTCTCCAACCCGGCCTGGATCACCGGGACTTCGGTCGAGTCCAGCACGAGGGGCAGGGTGGAGGAGGTGGCGAAGCGGCCGGCCAGCTCGTTCATGTCGGCGACGCCGTCGCGGCCCACGTAGTCCACGCACAGGTCGAGCATGTGCGCGCCCTCGCGGATCTGGTCGCGGGCCATCTCGACGCAGTCGTCCCAGCGGCCGTCCAGCATGGCCTCGCGGAACTTCTTCGACCCGTTGGCGTTCGTACGCTCGCCGATCGCCAGGTACGAGGTGTCCTGGCGGAAGGGCACCATCTGGTAGAGGGAGGCGGCGCCCGGCTCGGGTGCGGGCGTGCGCTCGGCCTGCTCCTTGCCTCGTACGCGCTCGACGAGCTGGCGCAGGTGCTCCGGAGTCGTACCGCAGCAGCCGCCGACGAGGGAGAGGCCGTAGTCGCGGACGAAGCCCTCGTGGGCGTCGCACAGCTCCTCGGGCGTGAGCGGGTAGTGGGCTCCGTCCTTGCCCAGTACGGGCAGGCCCGCGTTGGGCATGCAGGAGACGGGGATGCGCGAGTGCTGCGCGAGATAGCGCAGGTGCTCGCTCATCTCGGCAGGGCCGGTGGCGCAGTTGAGGCCGATCATGTCGATGCCCAGCGGCTCAAGGGCCGTGAGGGCGGCACCGATCTCGGAGCCCAGCAGCATGGTGCCGGTGGTCTCGACGGTCACGGAGCAGATCAGCGGCAGGTCGTGCGCTCCGGCCACGTCCATGGCGCGGCGAGCGCCGATGACGGCGGCCTTGGTCTGGAGCAGGTCCTGGGTGGTCTCCACGAGCAGCGCGTCGGCGCCGCCCGCGATCATGCCTTCGGCGTTCTTCTGGTAGGCGTCGCGCAGCGTCGCGTACTCGGTGTGGCCCAGCGTCGGCAGCTTGGTGCCCGGGCCCATCGAGCCGAGCACCCAGCGGGCGCGGCCGTCGGCCTCGAACTCGTCGGCGACGTCGCGTGCGATCCGCGCGCCCTTCTCCGAGAGTTCGAAGATGCGGTCGGTGATCTCGTACTCGCCCAGGGCGGCGTGGTTGGCGCCGAAGGTGTTGGTCTCGACACAGTCCACGCCGGCCTCGAAGTACTCGGTGTGGACCGACCGCACGATGTCGGGACGTGTCACGTTGAGGATCTCGTTGCAGCCTTCGAGCTGCTGGAAGTCGTCGAGGGACGGGTCCTGCGCCTGAATCATGGTGCCCATCGCGCCGTCTGCGACGATCACGCGTTCCGTGAGCGCCTTGCGCAGGGCTGCTGCCCGCGGGAAGGCGGAATCGGGCGTACTGCTCGGCGAGGCCATGAAGGGTTCTCCCTAAGGTGCGACGGCTGTCGGCTATGCGCGGTCCCGTCACTCCGCTGAGGACGGCGCACCTGATCAGGGTATCGGGCGAGCACAAGAGCGCAGCCGGGCGTTCCGCCCTGCGGACGGTACGGGTGCCGTCGAAAGCCAACGAGCCTGATGGAGAGGCACGTATCCGCACACAGGGCCGCGTGGTGGGCGGAAAGGGGCGGGACGAGTGCGGGCGGGCGGCGCTGGTGGCGTCCGCTCCGCGGGCCCGGTTCACGGGGGCGGTTCGCGGGGGCGGTTCGCGGGGGCGCCCGCCCCGGCGTGGCCGAAAAGCGATGCGCTCGCTCTTGCGTGGGACCGGGCTACCGTCCGCCGACATCTAGCGATACCGTTCGGCATTGTCGAACCCGATTCAGGACAGCCCGTAGCAAGCAGGTCAGGGAGGTGCCCCGTGGCCCGGACCATCCAGTCGCTGGAGCGCGCGGCAGCCCTGCTGCGGCTCCTGGCGGGCGGCGAACGCAGACTCGGCCTGTCCGACATCGCGTCGTCGATGGACCTCCCCAAGGGCACCGCGCACGGTCTGCTGCGCACGCTCCAGCAGGAAGGGTTCGTGGAGCAGGACGGCGGCACGGGCAAGTACCAACTGGGCGCCGAGCTGCTCCGGTTGGGCACGAGCTATCTGGACGTCCACGAGCTGCGTTCGAGGGCGCTGGTCTGGGCGGACGACCTGGCGCGCTCCAGCGGCGAGAGCGTCTACCTGGGCGTGCTGCACCAGCAGGGCGTGCTGATCGTCCACCACGTCTTCCGGCCGGACAACAGCCGGCAGGTGCTGGAGGTCGGCGCGATGCAGCCGCTGCACAGCACCGCGCTGGGCAAGGTGCTGTCCGCCTTCGACCCGGTGGCGCACAGCGAGGCCGTGGACGGCGAGCGCCGGCGCTTCACGGAGCGCACGGTCACCGCGCTCGGCGACTTCGAGGACGTACTGGAGCTGACACGGGCGCGCGGCTGGGCCGCCGACGTGGAGGAGACCTGGGAGGGGCTGGCCTCCATCGCGGCGCCCATCCGCGACCGCCGCCGCATGCCGGTGGGAGCGGTCGGGGTCACGGGCGCGGTGGAGCGGGTCTGCGAGGACGTCGCCGCGGGCACGGGCGTCGTGGGCACGGCAGCCGTCGGTACGGCCTCTCCCGCGGCGGGTGCGGCCGGTGCCGGCGGGGCGGTCGGCCCCGCGGTCGAGGTGGAGCTGCGCCCCACGCTGGTCGCGGCCGTACGGGACTGCGCACGCGCGGTCTCGCGCGATCTGGGCGCCCGGAGATTCTGAGAACTTCCGTTCTCCGCAAGGTCGCGGGGCGGTCGGCAGCGGTGCGGTGAGGCTCGTCGCGGCCCCGCCGCCGAGTGCTGCCCGGAGATGATCTCGCCTGCGTACAGGGACTGCCGGAGTCCTGGGTCACACCCCTTGACGAGACCACCACCAGGGGCAAAACTGCCCCATCGGCGGTCGGCATTGTCGAACACCGGACGGAACCGGCCCGCCCTCCCCATCTGGACAAGACAAAGGAGTCGCGGGTGTCCAGCTCCGACATCTTCTTCAGCGAGACCACAGGTACCGCTCTACTGACCCTGCTCGGCGGCGGCGTCTGCGCCGCCGTGACCTTCAAGCGCTCCAAGGCGTTCAACGCCGGATGGGTCGCCATCGCCTTCGGCTGGGGCTTCGCGGTCCTCAGCGGCGGCTACGTCGCCCAGATATCCGGCGCCCACCTCAACCCGGCGGTCACGCTGGCCCTCGCCATCCAGGGCACCACCCCGTGGGCCGACGTCCCGGTCTACGTCGTGTCCGAACTGCTCGGCGCGATGATCGGCGCCGTGCTGGTGTGGCTCGCCTACTACGGCCAGTTCCACGCGGCGCTCGAAGAGCCCGAGATGGCCGAGCGCCGCGGTGAGAACCCGGGGCCCGTGCACGGCGTCTTCTTCACCTCGCCCGAGATCCGCAACACCGTCCAGAACCTCGTCACCGAGATCATCGCGACCTTCGTGCTCGTCATCGCGATCCTCAACCTGGGCCTGACCAAGGGCGTCGGCGTCTCCGGCACGGGGGTGCTGATAGTGGCGCTCGTCGTCGTCGGCATCGGCCTGTCGCTCGGTGGCCCGACGGGGTACGCCATCAACCCGGTCCGCGACCTCGGCCCCCGCATCGTGCACGCCCTGCTGCCACTGCCCAACAAGGGCGGCTCCGGCTGGGCCTACTCGTGGATTCCCGTCGTGGGCCCGCTGATCGGCTCCGCGATAGCCGCCGGTCTCCACCAGGTCGCGTTCGCCTGAGCGCCACTGCGCCGCCGGAGCCGGGATCCCCGCCCCGGCGGCGTACGAGCACAGGCCCACAAGCCCGGACGGACGGCCCGGGCCTCGCGGCCGAGAGCCCCTTCCCGACGAACCACTTGGAGCAGGACACATGAGCGAGACAGAGAACCAGTCCGCGGGCGCTTCCACGCACGGCCAGGGCCCCTTCATCGCCGCGATCGACCAGGGCACGACCTCCAGCCGCTGCATCGTCTTCGACAAGGACGGCCGGATCGTCGCCGTCGACCAGAAGGAGCACGAGCAGATCTTCCCGAAGCCGGGCTGGGTGGAGCACGACGCCGCCGAGATCTGGACCAACGTGCAGCAGGTGGTCATAGGCGCCCTCGACAAGGCGGGCATAACCAAGGCCGACGTGAAGGCCCTCGGCATCACCAACCAGCGCGAGACGACGCTGCTCTGGGACAAGGCCACCGGCGAGCCCGTGCACAACGCGCTGGTCTGGCAGGACACCCGCACCGACACCCTC
Source organism: Streptomyces sp. HNM0575 (assembly GCF_012726265.1). Classification (GTDB taxonomy): domain Bacteria; phylum Actinomycetota; class Actinomycetes; order Streptomycetales; family Streptomycetaceae; genus Streptomyces. The sequence continues at coordinate 127,071 of NZ_JAASAG010000009.1, forward strand.
TGCCGCGAACTCGGCCGCAACGTCGGCCAGGACCGCTTCCGCCGCGAGACCGGTCTGCCGCTGGCCTCCTACTTCGCGGGCCCGAAGATCCGCTGGCTGCTCGACAACGTCGACGGCCTGCGCGAGCGCGCCGAGCGCGGCGAACTGCTCTTCGGGACGATGGACTCCTGGGTCATCTGGAACCTCACCGGCGGCCCCGACGGCGGCCGTCACGTCACCGACGTGACCAACGCCTCCCGCACCATGCTGATGAACCTGCACAGCATGAGCTGGGACGAGAAGATCTGTCAGTCCATGGGCGTTCCCATGTCGCTGCTGCCGGAGATCCGCTCCTCCGCCGAGGTGTACGGAGAGGCCACGGGCGCCCTCGCCGGCGTGCCCGTCGCCTCCGCGCTGGGCGACCAGCAGGCCGCGCTCTTCGGACAGACCTGCTACGCCGAGGGCGAGGCGAAGTCCACCTACGGCACAGGCACGTTCCTGCTGCTCAACACCGGCCACGAGGCGGTCAACTCCTACAACGGACTGCTCACGACGGTCGGTTACCAGATCGGCGACGAACGCCCCGTCTACGCGCTGGAGGGTGCGATCGCCGTCACCGGTTCGCTGGTGCAGTGGATGCGCGACCAGATGGGCCTGATCAGCACGGCCGCGGAGATCGAGACCCTCGCCAGCTCCGTCGACGACAACGGCGGCGCCTACTTCGTGCCGGCCTTCTCCGGCCTCTTCGCCCCGTACTGGCGCGACGACGCCCGCGGTGTGATCGCCGGCCTCACCCGGTACGTGACGAAGGCCCACCTCGCCCGTGCCGTGCTGGAGGCGACCGCCTGGCAGACGCGAGAGATCGTCGACGCGATGAACAAGGACTCCGGCGTGGAGCTGACCGCGCTGAAGGTCGACGGCGGCATGACGTCCAACAACCTGCTGATGCAGACGATGTCGGACTTCCTCGACGCACCGGTCGTCCGGCCGATGGTCGCGGAGACCACCTGCCTCGGCGCGGCATACGCGGCAGGGCTCGCCGTCGGATTCTGGTCCGACACCGACGAGCTGCGCGCCAACTGGAAGCGGGCGGCGGAGTGGACGCCCCACATGGACGCGGCCGATCGCGACCGCGAGTACAAGAACTGGCTCAAGGCCGTACAGCGGACCATGGGCTGGATCGAAGAGGAGAACTGAACGACATGAACACCCTGCAGAGCGTCCCCACCCTCGGGACGCACCCGGCTGCCGGCGGCAACCCGAGCCGCGCCGAGACCAGGGAGCTGCTCGCGGGAGCGACGTACGACCTGCTCGTGATCGGCGGCGGCATCCTCGGGACCTCGGTGGCATGGCACGCCGCGCAGTCGGGACTGCGGGTGGCGATGGTGGACGCCGGCGACTTCGCCGGCGCCACCTCATCCGCCTCCTCCAAGCTGGTGCACGGCGGTCTGCGCTACCTCCAGACCGGCGCGGTGAAGCTGGTGGCGGAGAACCACCACGAGCGGCGGGTGCTGGCCAAGGACGTGGCCCCGCACCTGGTCAACCCGCTCAAGTTCTATCTGCCCGTCTACAAGGGCGGACCGCACGGCGCCGCGAAGCTGGGCGCCGGCGTCTTCGCCTACAGCGCGCTCTCGGCGTTCGGCGACGGCGTCGGGCGCGTGGTCTCGCCCTCGCGCGCGGCGGCGGACAACCCCGGCCTGCGTACGGAGAACCTCAAGGCCGTCGCGGTCTACGGCGACCACCAGATGAACGACTCGCGCATGGCCGTGATGACCGTGCGCGCGGCCGTCGACTCCGGCGCGGTCGTCCTCAACCACGCCGAGGTGACGGGCCTGCGCCGTACCGTCGGCCGCGTGACGGGGGCGGAACTGCGCGACCGCACCGACGGCAGCGAGTTCGGCGTCGACGCTCGTCTCGTACTCAACGCGACCGGTCCCTGGGTGGACCACCTGCGCAGGATGGAGGACAAGGGGGCCGCGCCCAGCGTCCGGCTGTCCAAGGGCGCCCACCTCGTGCTGCGGCGCAAGGCGCCCTGGCGGGCGGCGATGGCGACGCCGATCGACAAGTACCGCATCACCTTCGCGCTCCCGTGGGAGGACCAGCTGCTGCTGGGCACCACCGACGAGGCGTACGAGGGCGACCCCGCCGACGTGCGCGCCACCGAGGCCGACATCCGGCAGATCCTCGACGAGGCCGCCTTCTCCGTACGGGACGAGCACCTCGACCGGGACCTGATCAGCTACGCCTTCGCGGGGCTGCGGGTGCTGCCGGGCGGTCCCGGCGGTGTGACGGCGGCCAGGCGGGAGACGGTGGTCAGCGAGGGCATCGGCGGAATGCTCTCGGTCGCGGGCGGCAAGTGGACGACGTACCGGCACATCGGCCGCGCCGTGATGGACAAGCTGGCCAAGCTGCCGGGCGGTTCGATCGCGCAGGACATGGAGCCCGTACGGGAGTTGGTGCGCCGCACCCCGCTGCCCGGCATCTCCAATCCGAACGCGGTGGCGCACCGGCTGCTCGTCGACCGCGAGCGCGAACCGGGCCCGCGCATGGACCCGATGACGGCGCGCCATCTCGCCACGCACTACGGCTCGCTCTCCTTCGACATCGCGCGGCTGGTCAACGAGGACCCGTCGCTGGGCGAACGGATCCACCCGGACGGGCCGGAGATCTGGGCGCAGGTCGTACACGCCCGCGATCACGAGTGGGCGGAGACCGCGGACGACGTGCTGCGGCGGCGCACCACGCTCACGATCCGCGGTCTGGACACCGACGATGTGCGGGAGCGGGTCGGGAGGCTGCTGGCGGAACGCAGGAGCTGACCTGCCGGGAGCGCGCCGGGGTCCGGCCGCTTCCAGGGAGGCCAGAAGGGGCCCCGAGGCGGGGCAGAACGGGGGTCCCGGGGGGGAGATGCGCCCCGTGCGGCCGTGACGGGACCGCACGGGGCACGCAGGCGGGCGGGCCGGCGCCGGAGCGCGGGCCCGCCCGTTGTGCGGTGTCTTGCGTCGTGGGGTGCGGTGCGTCGAGGTGTGCCGTGCGTTGCGTTGCGGTCCGAGAGTGCCGGACCCGTCCGCTTCACGCATCGCGGCGGGTTCAACTCCGCTTCTCCGAAGGTCCGGGACGGACGGGTCCAGGCAGAGGGGCCCAGGACTTAGGAACCCGGTGCCGAAGGGTCGAGCCAGACCGCGGTGTCGGGCGGCAGCGTGCCCTCACCGGGCCGCATCCCCGCCGCATCGCTCGCCAGCAGCGGCACCGCACCGGAAGGCAGCGGCACGGGACGGTCCGAGAGATTGACGCGGCATTCGAGCAACGAGCCCCTGCGGAAGGCCAGTTCGCCCTCCGCGGAGTCCAGCCACTCCAGTACGCCCCCGTCGATTCCGCCCGCGCCGTCCGCCGCGCCGCCGGAACCCCCAGAGCCCCGGAAGCCGCGGCGCAGCCTCAGCGCCGTCCGGTACAGCTCCAGGAAGGAACCCTCCACTCCGCTCTGCGCCTCCGCGGAGTGCGCACCCCAACCCTCGGGCTGCGGCAGCCAGCTCCCTCCGGGGCCGAAGCCGTACGAAGGGCCGTCCTGCCGCCACGGCATCGGTACGCGGCAGCCGTCGCGACCCTTCTGCGTACGCCCGGTGCGCTCCCACATCGGGTCGCGCAGGGCGTCGGAGGGCAGGTCCGCGACCTCCGGGAGGCCCAACTCCTCGCCCTGGTACAGATACGCGGTGCCCGGCAGCGCCAGCGTGAGCAGTGCGGCGGCACGCGCCCTGCGCCGCCCGCGCTCGTGGTCGGCCGCGGGCTCGCGACCGTCGGAGGCCAGCCACTCGGCGAAGTCGGTGCCCTCCGGGAGCCCGTACCGGGTGGCGTGCCGTACGACGTCGTGGTTGGAGAGCACCCAGGTCGGCAGGGTGCCCACGGAGCGCGCCCCGTCGAGCGAGGTGCCGATGACGCGGCGGAACGACGCGGCGTCCCAAGGGCAGCGCAGATGGGCGAAGTTGAAGGCCTGGTGCAGCTCGTCGGGCCGGGTGTACAGCGGCAGCCGGGCGGCGCTCACTCCCGCTTCGGCGACGGCGACGCGGGCGGGCTCGTACGAGTCGAGGATCTTCCGCCAGGAACGGTATGTCTCGTGCACCTCGTCGCGGTCCCAGAAGGGGTGGTCGTCGCCCTCGGGCGGCGAGTCGAGGGGTGCGGCGTCGGCGCCGCGGGTGTCGCGCAGCGGCGGCAGCAGGTCCTTGCGCAGGCCGTGGGCGACGTCGACGCGGAAGCCGTCGACGCCGAGGTCGAGCCAGAAGCGCAGGGTGCGTTCGAACTCGGCGGCGACCTCGGGGTTCTCCCAGTTCAGATCGGGCTGCTCGGCGGCGAATATGTGCATGTACCACTGCCCGTCCGGGGTGCGGGTCCAGGCGGAGCCGCCGAACTTCGACTGCCAGTCCGAGGGCGGTTCGCTCCCGCCCGTGCCACCCCTGCCGCCCCCTGAACCCGACCGCCCGGGAGACGCCTCACGGCCGTCGAGGAAGTGGAAGCGGTCGCGGGCCGCCGAACCGGGAGGCGACGCCAGCGCCTCCACGAACCAAGGGTGCCGGTCCGAGCAGTGGTTGGGGACGATGTCGACGATGACCTTCAGGCCGAGTCCGTGGGCGCGTGCGAGCAGGTCCCGGAAGTCGTCGAGGGTGCCGTGACGAGGGTCGACGTCCCGGTAGTCGGAGACGTCGTAGCCGCCGTCGGCCCAGGGCGAGGGGTAGAAGGGCGTCAGCCAGATCGCGTCGGCGCCGAGATCCGCCAGGTGCCCGAGGCGGTCGGCGACGCCACGAAGGTCGCCCGTTCCGTCGCCGTCGGAGTCGGCGAAGCTGGGCACGTAGACCTGGTAGACGACGGCCTCGCGCCACCAGTCGTCGTCGGCTTCCGCGGGCTGATGGGACGTGCTGGATGTCACGGTGTCCTCTCTGAAGTGGCGCGTGCGGCGGGCCTGTTCCGCGGACTCCACGGACTCCGCGGACTCCGCGGACTCCGCGGACTCCGCGGACTCCCGCGGGCCCGGTGATCTCCGCGCACGCCGGATTCGTACGCGGCCTGATGCGGGCCGGCGCCGACGGGCACTGTACGGCGACCGAGGGGCACTGTACGGCGGGGCCGCGACGCCACGGGAGCCGCTGCCCGGTTGTCGCAACAGAGCCTCGTCACCCGGGACCGCGCAGGTCAAGATGCGGGGCGGCGCCGGGAACGGGCGTACGTCCGCCGGTTCCTGCACGCCGTCGGGAGCCCCTGCGCGCGGGTGCCGCCAGGGCTGCGGCATGCGCGCCGTCACGCCGTAGGCTGGTTGCCGCACGGAATGGAACGGCAGCCGGGTGCACGTCGAGGCACGGCCACCCGGCCGGAAGGAGGCGCTGGGTGATCGAGCTCGAGGGAGTTCCCGAGCTGGTCGACCCGGTCATGGTGGCCGCGTTCGAAGGCTGGAACGACGCCGGCGACGCCGCCTCCACCGCGGTCGGGCACATGGAGCGTGAGTGGAAGGGCGAGGTGTTCGCGGCTCTGGACGCCGAGGACTACTACGACTTCCAGGTCAACAGGCCGCAGGTGTGGCTGGACGGCGGCTCACGCAAGATCACTTGGCCCACGACGCGGCTCGCGGTCGTACGCGTCGACAACGCCGGCGGCAAGGGGAAACCCCGCGACCTCGTGCTGGTGCGCGGCATCGAGCCGAGCATGCGCTGGCGCTCCTTCTGCAATGAAATCCTCGGTTTCGCCCACGAGTTGGGCGTCGAGATGGTGGTGGTGCTGGGCGCGCTACTCGGCGACACCCCGCACAGTCGGCCCGTGCCGGTGACAGGCGTGACGTCCGACCCGGACCTGGCCCGGACGATGAACCTGGAGGAGTCGCGGTACGAGGGGCCGACCGGCATCGTCGGCATCCTCCAGGAGGCGTGCACCCACGCCGGCGTGCCTGCGGTGAGCCTGTGGGCGTCGGTGCCGCACTACGTCTCGCAGCCGCCGAACCCGAAGGCCACCCTCGCCCTGCTCAACCGGCTGGAGGACCTGCTCGGGCTGAACGTACCGCTGGGCGAGCTCCAGGAGGACGCGCGGGCCTGGCAGCTCGGCGTGGACCAGCTGGCGGCGGAGGACAGCGAGGTCGCCGAGTACGTGCAGTCGCTGGAGGAGGCGCGGGACACGGCCGAGCTGCCGGAGGCCTCGGGCGAGGCCATCGCCAAGGAGTTCGAGCGGTATCTGCGCAGGCGCGACGGCGGCGCCTCCGGCGGCAACGCGCGGGATTCCGGGGCGGGTTCGGGGCCCGGGCCCGGTGCCGGCGGTCCGGGCTTCGGCGGCGAGGCCCCGAAGCGCGGTACGAGCGGTACGGGCGGTACGAGCGGCGGACGCTCCCGTCCTTCGAGGCGCCCGGCGAAGGACGCACCGGCGGACACTTCCAAGGACACCGGCAAGGGCGGCCGGAAGGACGAGGACGGCGACACCGGCACGGCCGACGCGGAGGGCGCCGGGGACGGGGAGGGGAAGGAAGCCGGGGACCGTACGGAATCCGGAAACGGCAAGGACGGCAAGGGCAGCAAGGACGGCAAGGGCAGTAGGAGCGGCAAGGACGCCGGGGACGCCGGGGACGGAAAGAGCGGTGCGGGCGCCACGGAGGCCAAGCCCGCGAAGCGCGCCAAGCCCGCCGGACGCACCGGGACCACCGGGACGGGCAGGAGCAAGAGCGGCGGCAGGACCACTCGCGGCGGCACCCGCGGCACCTCCCGTGGCACCGGCCGTACCGGCAAGTCCGCCCAGGACGACGGCCGGAGCAAGGACGAGAGCGCGGACGCGAAGCCGGACTCGTCCTCGCCGGAGGACGACGGGACCCAGGACGGCAAGTCCCCACGCGGCGGGAGCCGGAACGGCAAGGGCAAGACCACCAGGAGCGCCACAAGCGGCAAGAGCCGCAAGAGCGCCAAGGACGCCAAGGGCCAGGACGGGCAGGACCCCGAAAAAGAGGAACCCGAGAAGGACTTCGAGAAGGAGCCCGAGAGGGAGCAGGGCAAGGACAAGGACCCCGGCAAGGAGTGAGCCCCGCACACCGGAACGTCCGCCCGGAACCTCGGGACCGCACACCATGAGAACGGCCGAAGGGCCGCCCCGTCGCTCATCACGCGGGGCGGCCCTTCGCTGTGCCGCGGTGCACAGGACGTCGCTACAGCGCCACTCCCAACAGCGCGTCCACCGCACGCGAGACGACGCCCGGCGCACCCTCGTCGGTGCCTCCGCCCGCCTCCTGCTCGGCTGCCCAGCGGTCGACGACGGCCAGCGCCGCCGGTGAGTTCAGATCGTCGGCGAGCGCCGCACGGATCTCCTCGACGACGGCGTCGGCGGGCGGTCCGTCGGGCCGCGAGACGGCCGCACGCCACCGTGCGAGCCGCTCCTGCGCCTCCTCCAGCAGGGCCGTCGAGTACTCCCAGTCCGACCGGTAGTGGTGGGCGAGCAGGGTCAGCCTGATCGCGGCCGGGTCGACTCCGTCGCGGCGCAGCTGTGAGACGAAGACCAGATTGCCCTTGGACTTCGACATCTTCTCGCCGTCCAGGCCGACCATCCCGGCGTGCACATACGTCTTCGCGAATGGATGTTCGCCGGTGAGCGCCTGCGCGTGCGAGGCGCCCATCTCGTGGTGCGGGAAGGCGAGATCGGATCCGCCGCCCTGCACGTCGAAGCCCATCCCGAGGTGCTCCAGGGCGATGGCCACGCACTCGATGTGCCAGCCGGGGCGTCCGGGGCCGAGCGAAGCGCCGTCCCACTGCGGTTCGCCCTCCCGGGCCGCGCGCCACAGCATCGGATCGAGCGGGCTCTTCTTGCCGGGGCGCTCGGGGTCGCCGCCGCGCTCGGCGGACAGGATCCGCATGGTGTGCGCGTCCAGCCGGGAGACCTCGCCGAAGTGGGGGTCGGCGTCGACGGAGAAGTAGACGTCGCCTTCCAGCTCGTACGCGGCGCCCTGATCACGCAGCCGCTCGACGAGCGGGACGATGCGCGGAATCGATTCGACGGCACCGACGAACTGCCGCGGCGGCAGCATCCGCAGAGCGGTCATGTCCTCCCGGAAGAGCGCCGTCTCGCGCTCCGCCAGCTCCGCCCAGCCGTCGCCCGTCTCCCGGGCCCGCTCCAGAAGGGGATCGTCGATGTCGGTGACGTTCTGTATGTAGTGAACCTGCCGCTGGGTGTCGAGCCACACGCGCTGCACGAGGTCGAACGCGTTGTAGGTCGCCGCGTGCCCCAGGTGCGTGGCGTCGTACGGCGTGATCCCGCAGACGTACATGCGGGCGACGGGACCGGGGGCAAGGGTGACGCGGGCGCCCCTCGCGGTGTCGTGGATCTCCAGGTCGCGGCCCTGACCGGGCAGGACGGGGACCTCTGAAGCGGGCCAGGCATGCATCCCTTGAGACTAACCCGGACGGGAGTTCGCCATCCTGACGGGACGGCCCCGTCCCCTGCGGGCCTGCGGAAATGGCCGGATAGGCGGTCTTGACCGGCTTCGGACCCATACGTAGGCGTCGTCGGCTCCGTACGCCGTCAAGCGCCGCGTCTCACACGGGCGGCCAGGGGATCGCGGGCCAGTCGCCGCTGGGCAGCGGGTGGCGGCCGGAGCTGATCAGACCGTCGACCCGCTTGCGCAGCGCCTCCAGTTCGGCCGCGGTGATCAGCCCGGAGAGCCGGCCGGCGAGCGGGGTGCCCTCGGCGAGGGCGGCGGCCAGCGCGCGCAGAGTCGCGGTCGCCTCGGATGTCAGGTCCTCGCCCGCCCATCCCCACAGCAGGGTGCGCAGCTTGTCGTCCACGTGGAAGCTGACGCCGTGGTCGATGGCGTAGAGCGCGCCCGTGGGGAGCGTCAGAAGATGGCCGCCCTTGCGGTCGCCGTTGTTGATGACCGCGTCGATGACGGCCAGCCTCCGCAGCCGCTCGTCGTCCGCGTGCACGAGCAGCGCCGGACGGAGCGTGCCCGCGTCCACGTGCCCCACGGCCTTCCACCCCTCCCCCGGCTCGTCGCCCTCGACGATGGCGAGCAGTTCGCCGGCGCCACCGGACCCGGAGGCTTCGTCCTCCGCTTCGCCAGCTGCTTCGTCCTCGTCATGGGCTTCGGCATGGGCGTCGGCTTCGGTGTCGACGTCGGCCGCTTCGGTGTCACCGGGATCGCCGTGGCCCTCGGGGTCGCCGAACTCCTCGCCCTCCGCGGCCTCTTGTGCCTCCTCGCCCTCGGGCTCCGCATCGGGCAGCGGCCCGACCCACGCCTGGCACATGCCCTCGCCGTACGGTCCGTCCCGCAGCACCGTCGCCGGGATCAGGTCCCAGCCCGTCGCGCGGGAGATCTCGTACGCGGCCACCTCGCGCTGCGCGAGCGTCCCGTCGGGGAAGTCCCACAGCGGACGCTCGCCCGCCACCGGCTTGTACACGCACGGCACCCGGTGCCCCTCGTGCTCGACCTCGCCGAAGAGCACGGCGTTGGAGGCCTGGCGGATCTGCCCCCGTACGGACAGCGTGCCCAGTGCGAGACGGGTGCGGGTCTCCTCCGCCGCGGGCGAAGCGGCAGGCTCCGCCTCGGCCTTCGGCGGCCGGCGCCCGGAATCGGCTGCCTGGTTCATTCGCCGCGCCGGTATCCGTTCTGACGGGGGCACACATGGCCTTCCGGATCGAGCGGGAGGCTGCACAGCGGGCACGGCGGGCGGCCCGCGTTGACGACCTCCAGCGCGCGCTTGGCGAAGGAGCGTGCCATGGTGCCGTCCAGCCGCACCCTCAGCATCGGCGGCCCGTTCTCGTCGTCCTGGAGCAGCCGTTCCTCGGCGTCGGCGAGGTCCTCGTCGGAGTCGGCCTCCAACTCGACGACGGCCTGCGCCTCGACGACCATCCGCTCACCGTCCCCGTCCCAGGCGAGCGCCATGGTGCCGACGCGGAACTCCTCCTCGACGGGCGTCTCCAGGGGCTCGGTGTCGTCGATTTCGGTGGGGGCCACGGCCGGCACCGGTGCGTTGCCGCCGGAGCGGCGGACGACCTCGTCGAGCAGCTCGTCGATGCGCTCGGCCAGGGCCTCCACCTGTGCCTTCTCCAGGGCGACGCTGGTCGTACGGCCGGAGGCCGACGCCTGGAGGTAGAAGGTGCGGCGTCCTGGCAGCCCGACGGTACCGGCGATGAATCGGTCCGGCGGGTCGTAGAGGAACACCTGACGGGACACGTCCTGCTCCGTTGTCTCGACGTCTAATCGGTCTAAGGCACCCTACTGCCCGCGCCGATCTTCCTGCTCAGGCTCCGCCCCCCACGGTGGCATCGCTGCCGTGCTGCCGCCCGCCTCCCCGGTCCTGCGGCCCCGGCGCACCGTCGCCCCCGGCGTCACCGGCCTCGCCCGCCCCGTCGTCACCCTCCTTGCCCTCCTCGTTCTCCTTCGCCTCGCCGTCTCCCGGCGACGGCTCCGGCGGCAGGAGGGACTCCAGTTCGCCGGTCTCGCCGAGCCGCAGCAGAAAGGGCCGCAGGGGCGTGTACCGGATGACGGTGAGCGAGCAGGGCCCGACCGCGATGCGCTGGAAGAGGTCCAGATGCATCCCGAGGGCGTCGGCGACGACCGACTTGATGATGTCGCCGTGCGAGCACAGCGCATAGATGGCGTCCGAGCCGTGCTCCGCCTCGATCCGTACGTTCCACTCCCGTACGGCCTCCACGGCACGCGCCTGCATTCCGCGCATCGACTCCCCGCCGGGGAAGGCCGCCGCCGAGGGGTGCTGCTGCACCGTCGTCATCAGCGGCTCGTCGGCCAGTTCGGCGAGCTTGCGGCCGCTCCAGTCGCCGTAGTCGCACTCGGCCACGCGCTCCTCGGTGTGTACGGGGAGATCCGGGCGGGCCTCGGTCAGCGGGGCGACGGTCTCGCGGCAGCGCTGCAAGGGGCTGGTGACCACGGCGGCCAGCGGCACGGCGCCCAGACGGCCGGGAAGCGCCTCGGCCTGGGCGCGGCCGTGCTCGTCCAGTGGCACTCCCGGCATGCGGCCGGCGAGCAGTCCGGAGGTGTTGGCGGTGGAGCGGCCGTGCCGTACGAGGATGAGCGTGGGCATGCGTGCCAGCGTAGGCGAGCGGTCCGTGAGGCCCGAGCGGTGGTTGCTTCGGGCGCATCGGGGCACAATGACCAGTCGTGATCGTGGACTGCGCCATCTACCGGGACGGACGCCGCATGGAGCGGCCGTCCGACTACTCCGATGCCCTCGACGAGGCGAGGGAGACCGGTGACGCCTTCCTCTGGATAGGTCTGCACGAGCCGACCGAGGCCGAATTCGACCATGTGAGAAGCGAGTTCGGTCTGCATCCGCTCGCGGTCGAGGACGCGCTACACGCCCACCAGCGTCCGAAGCTGGAGGTCTACGACGACTCCCTCTTCCTCGTCCTCAAGCCCGTCTCCTACGACTCGTCGGCCACGGCGGTCTCCACCGGCGAGCTGATGCTGTTCGTCGGCGACTCCTTCGTGGTGACGGTGCGCCACGGCGACGCCAATCCGCTGGGAGCGGTGCGGGAGCGGCTGGAGCACGAGCCGGAGGTCCTGCGGCACGGCCCGACCGCCGTGATGTACGCGGTCGCGGACGCCATCGTCGACCGGTACATGGAGGTCGTGGCCGATCTCCAGGTCAGCCTCGACTCGCTGGAGGAGGACGTCTTCTCCCCCGAGGCGTACGCCGCACGCGACATCGCCGGCCGCACCTATGCCTTCAAGCGGCAGGTCCTCGGCTTCCGCCGGGCGACGGGACCGCTCGGGGAGCCGCTGGAGCGGCTGACGCGGGCGGGGGTGCCGTTCGTGCACGAGGACGCGCGGCCCTTCTTCCGGGACGTGAGCGACCATCTGACGCGGGTCAACGACCAGGTGGACGGCTTCGACCGGCTGCTGTCCGACATCCTCTCCGCGAACCTGGCGCAGATGAGCGTCCGGCAGAACGACAACATGCGGAAGATCTCGGCGTGGGCCGCGATGTTCGCGATCCCGACGGCCATCGCCGGGATCTACGGCATGAACTTCGAGCACATGCCGGAGCTGCACTGGGTGTGGACGTATCCGGCCGTGCTGGCGGTCATCGCCACGGCGTGCCTGGTGCTCTTCCGGGTCTTCAAGCGCCGCGGCTGGATGTGACGCGCGACCGGTCGGCATGACGGCGGCACCGGACGCGCGCACCAGGCTCTCCGGGGCGGTACGGCGGTACGGTCCGCGAAGGGGACGACGGCCGGTGCGTAACCCTTGCGCCCGCGGCGCGTTGAGTTCCGTAACGGCCGTGGCGGGGATGACCCCCGAGCCCCCTCCACGGCCGTAGGCATGTCCGCGGCCGGCCGCCACGTCCCCGTTCCACCCGCAGCCGCACCGCCGCCGCTACTGCTAGGCCGCTCCGGCCCGCTCCAGCGCCTCGACTCCCGCCCGCAGCCCGGCGATCCGCTCCTCGCGGGTGAAGCCGGCGGGAGCGAGGGACAGGGTGGTCACCCCGGCTTCGGCGTAGGCGCGCATCCGGTCGGCGATGCGGTCGACGGAGCCGAGGAGCGTGGTGGAGTCGATGAGCTCGTGCGGTACGGCCGCCGCGGCGCCCTCCTTGTCGCGCTCCAGGTACTTGTCCTGGATCACGGCGGCTTCCTTCTCGTAACCCATGCGCTGCGCAAGGCGGTTGTAGAAGTTCTGCTTGCGGCTGCCCATGCCGCCGACGTACAGCGCCGTGTACGGGCGGAACTGGTCGGCCAGCGCGTGCACGTCGTCGCCGACTGCCATCGGGACGGTCGGGCAGACGTCGAAGCCCGCGAGCCCTCCTCCGTCGCCGGTGCCCTTGCCGGCCTTCTCACGTCCCGCGCGGAGATGGCGCAGCGTGGTCTCCTCGGCGTGCTCCGGAGAGAAGAAGATCAGCAGCGCACCGTCGGCGATCTCCCCGGTCTGCTCGAGGTTCTTGGGGCCGATCGCGGCGATGTAGAGCGGGATCTCCTCCCGCACGGGGTGGACCGTGAGCTTGATCGGCTTGCCCGGACCGTCGGGCAGCGGCAGCGCCCAGTGCTCGCCCTGGTGACTGAGGCGCTCCCGGGACATGGCCTTGCGGATGATGTCGACGTACTCGCGGGTGCGGGCGAGCGGCTTGTCGAACCTGACTCCGTACCAGCCCTCGGAGACCTGCGGTCCGGATACGCCGAGGCCCAGCCTGAAGCGCCCGCCGGAGAGGGTGTCGAGAGTGGCGGCGGTCATGGCCGTCATCGCGGGCGTACGGGCCGGGATCTGGAAGATGCCGGAGCCGACGTCGATGCGCTCGGTCTGCGCGGCGACCCAGGACAGGACGGTGGGCGCGTCGGAACCGTAGGCTTCGGCGGCCCAGCAGACGGAATAGCCGAGCCGGTCGGCCTCCTGGGCGACGGCGAGGTTGTCCGCGTCCATCCCCGCGCCCCAGTAGCCGAGGTTGATGCCGAGCCGCATACCGGCCCCCTTACTGATCAGTAACGTCACTGTCCCGGGGACTCTAGCGCGCGCTCGCCAGTAACCTCAACGCCCATGGAGGCAAGGCACCTCGGCCGTACCGGCCTGCGCGTATCCCGAATCGGTCTCGGCACCCTCACATGGTCCCGCGACACCGGCGAGAGGGACGCGGCCGACCAGCTGAAGACGTTCTGGGAAGCGGGCGGCACGCTCGTCGACACCGCCGACGTCTACGGCGACGGCGGCGCCGAGTATCTCCTCGGCAGGCTGCTGGAGGGGCTCGTGCCGCGGCGTGACCTGGTGATCGCCACCAAGGCGGGAAGCGTGCCCGACCCCGACCGCCGCTTCGACTGCTCGCGCGGCCATCTGCTCGCGGCGCTCGACGCGTCGTTGGAGCGGCTGCGCACCGACTACGTGGACCTGTGGCAGGTGCACGCCTTCGACCCGGCGACGCCGCTGGACGAGACGTTGCAGGCGCTGGACATCGCGGTCAGCAGCGGCCGCGCGCGGTACGTGGGAGTCTCCAACTTCAGCGGCTGGCAGCTCGCCAAGGCCGCCACCTGGCAGCTCGCGGCGCCCGGTACGCGCACCCGGCTCGCGAGCACACAGATGGAGTACTCCCTGCTCCAGCGCGGCGTCGAGCGCGAACTCCTGCCCGCCGCCGTGGACTTGGGCCTGGGGCTGCTGCCGTCCTCGCCGCTGGGGCGCGGCGTGCTCACCGCCAAGTACCGCCGCGGCGAACCGCCGCCGGACTCACGCGGGGCCTCCGAGCATCTGGCGCCGTTCATCGCCCCGTACCTCGACGAGACCGCTGCCGGCATCGTCGACGCCGTCTCGACAGCCGCCGACGGACTGGCCGTCTCACCGCTGCTGGTGGCGCTGGCCTGGGTCCGCGACCGGCCGGGAGTGGCCGCGCCGATCGTCGGTGCGCGCACGGCTCACCAGCTCACCGAGGCGCTGTCAGTGGAGGGCCTTACTCTTCCTGACGAGATCTGCCGCGCGCTGGATGACGTATCGGCGCCGGTGCACCGCTATCCCGACCAGGACTGGAGCGAGCTATGACGGACGACAAGGCAGCCGAACTCCTCGCGGCGGTACGGGCGGTGGAGAGCGGCGAGCGCTCGGCCGCGTCGTTCTTCACCGACTCCGGACAGCAGCAGGCCGCGGCACGCGCGCTGCAGCGGCCCGCCGCCGCCACCGGACCACCTGCCCCGGGTCCAGGCCCGAGCGCCGGGCGCGGCCCGGTCGCCGTACCCGACGGGCTGCGCGAGGCGCTGTCGGCGGGCGGTGCTCCGGAGTCGCTCGCGCCCAGGGTCGCGGAGACGCTCGGCGAGCAGGCCGCCGGGCTGCTGCACGCGGATCCGTGGCAGCTGCTCGCGGTCCCGGGCGTGCGGCCTGAGCAGGCGGACGGCTTCGCGCGCGCCCTGCTCGGCGAGGAGAGCGGCCCCGGCGACGAGCGGCGCGCACAGGCGCTCGTGGTGTGGCTGCTGGAGCGCGCGGCGCTCAAGGGGCATACGGCTCTGGAGCCGGCCGCGCTGTCCAAGGGCCTCTCGCAGTACGCGGTTCCGGAGCCCGACGAGGCGGTGCGCGGCGCGATCGACGCGGGCGCCGTTCTCGTCTTCGAGGACGCGCTCGACGCCATGCCGCCGGGCGGTGCTCCCGCGGAGACGCCGGCAGCGGGCGAGGACGGGACGGAGGAGCGGCCCGTACGGCTGCTGTTGGGGCTGGAGCGCTGTGCGCTGGCGGAGGAGAGCCTCGCGGACGGGCTGGGACGGGTGATCAGCGCCGCCGGTCCGCATACGTCACCGGCTTCCGGGCCGGAGGACGGCGAGGTGCGCCGGGCGGCTCCCGAGGAGTGGGAGGCCGCCGCCGCGTCCGCGCCCTCTCCGTCGGCGGCGGAGCTGATCCGGGCGGTCGCCGGTCACGGGCTGGTCGCGCACACCGGAGGCGAGGCCGCGCGCGCCGAGCCGGCCGCACTCCTCGCCGCCGCGGGGCAGTTGGGGCTGCGGGCATGCGCCGCCGTGCACAGCGCCGACGGCCGCGACCGCTTCGCGGGGCTCCTCCCCGAGGACATGCAGGACACCCACGACGCCGAGGGCACGGAGAGCGCCCATGGCACCGAGGGCGGCGGCGAGGGCGACGGCGAGCCTGCGGGGCAGGGGCGGCGGTCCCCGTCCGTCGTCACCGTCGCCGGGCTCCTCGAAGGCCGCGAAGGTCCGGGCCGCGACGCGGAAGGCGCCTGGGCCCTCGACCTGCTGATCGTGTGCGACGCCCCGCAGCTCGACGCCGAGACGGCCGCCGCCCTCGTGGAGTCGCTTCCCGACGGGGCGCGGTTGGTGCTCAGCGGCGATCCGGGCGTGCTGGGCGCGGCCGGGCCGGGCCAGGTCTTCGCCGATGTGCTGGCCGGCGGCGCATGTCCGCGCATCGCCTCCCGTACGCCGGATCCCGGGCCCGTCGGCGAACTCGTCTCCGGGATCGGCATCGGCGAGCTCAATCAGGTCGACGCCCCTGGCAAGGAGGTCGTCGTCGTGCCCGTGCGGGACCCCGGCGAGGCCGTGCACCGCACGGTCCAGCTCGTGGCCGACTCGGTGCCGCGCGCGTTCGGCGTCCCCGCGGGCGACACCCAGGTCATCACGACGGGGCACGGCGGAGCCGCGGGCACCCGTGCGCTCAACGCCGCCCTGAAGGAGCGGCTGCATCCCGGGCCCGGCCGCTTCGACGGCTTCGACCCGGGCGACCGCGTGGTCCACACCCCGTCACGGGGGCGTACGGCACCGGCGGTGGTCGTCTCCGGCGAGGAGGAGGGCCTGCGGCTGGAGTACTCCGGCACGGGCGAGAGCACCCTCGTCGCCCGCGACCGCGTCGCGGAGGAGGTCAGGCACGGCTGGGCGGTCACGGCCCATCAGGCGGTGGGGATGCGCTGGCCCGCGGTGGTCGCGGTGCTGCCCGGCGATACGACGGCGGCGCTCACCCGCGCGTGGGTCTATACGGCCTTCGGACGCGCTGAGCGGCACCTGTCCGTCGTGCAGGGCGCGGAGGACGCGCTCGCGAAGGCCGTCGCGTCGGTGACCGCTCCGCCGCGGACCACGCGGCTGCGTGCGCTGCTGGCACAGTCCGCCCGCGCGGCCCGTGCCGCGGCCGTCCCACCGGCGGAGAGCGGCGCGGGCGGCGCCCCGGAGTAGGAGGCGCGGAGTAGGAGGCCCGGAGTAGGAGGGGCACGGCCTGGGCCCGGCAGTATCCGGATGCGCGAGGAGCGAGGAGGGGTGCGTACGGGAGGATCCGCGCCGTTACGGGCGAGCGGGAGCGCCGCTACCGGCCCCGCCGGCGGCCGTACGGACGCGGCACCGCCGCCGGCCCGGTCACTCCTCGTCGTCCAGCTCGATGTCCGTCTCGTCGAAGACGGAGCTGACGTCGAAGCGGCAGATCACCCTTTCGGGGTCGGCCTGCTCGAAGGGGGCGCTGAGCCACTCCCCCGGCTCGCTCGGCTCGTCGCCCGCGGTCACCCACAGCGTGGAGTCGCCCTCGTCGAGCCCGAACTCCTTGTGCCGGGTGGCGATTTCGTCGGCCTCGTACTCCCCGAAGAGGATGCCGAGCGCCGCGTGCACGCTGCCGCCCGCCGTGCCCGGTGCCTGGCCGTCCTCGTCGGCCGAGTCCGGATCGAGGTCGGTGACGCGCTGGGCCTGGGCCAGGAGCCGCTGCGGCTCCACGACGGTGTAGTCGCGGCGGATCAGCACGCTCAGCGCGCTGGGCGCCTCGGGTCCCGTGTAGGCGGGCATCGAGTCGCCACCGGGGATCTCGAATGGAGTGACCTCGTCGTAGATCTCGTAGAGCAGCTCGTCGTAGGCCTCGCCCGCCGCCGCGAGCTCGTCGAAGGCGGCGTAGACGGCGGTGTCGGAGGCGCCGTTCCCGGTGTCCTTCCCGGCGCCCTCAGCCCGGCGCTCGACCGCTTCGAGGTGCCGGTCCAGCGCGGCTTTCACCGCTTCGGCGGCGGCGCGTACGTCGGCAGCGGTGGGCTGCTCAGCATCAGACATAGTGCAGACGCTATCCGGATCCGTCCTCTGCCCGCACAATAGATGAGATGCCGGAATACGAATTTCGCGATGTGTACGTGCCTCGCGGGGTCTCCCGCAAGGCGGCTACCCGACTGCTGACCGACCATGCCGAGTACGGGCACTGGGAGTTGGCCCGTACACGGCTCTACCCCGACGGAAGCCGCAGGGTGCGGCTGCGCCGCCGGATCATCCGCCAGCTGCACGCGACCTGGTGAGCCTCCCGGCACGGGGAGGCGGCAGGACAAGACGGCGGAACGGGCTCCACCCGTGTGGTGCCCGCTCCGCCGTCTCTCAGGCTGTGTCCGCTCAGCGGCGCGCGAGCTTCGAAGCGCGCCGGTAGAGCACGAAGCCGCCGA
This sequence comes from Streptomyces sp. HNM0575, assembly GCF_012726265.1. Classification (GTDB taxonomy): domain Bacteria; phylum Actinomycetota; class Actinomycetes; order Streptomycetales; family Streptomycetaceae; genus Streptomyces. The sequence continues at coordinate 144,875 of NZ_JAASAG010000009.1, forward strand.
GCAGCAGGCCAGCGCTCAACGGGGCCGCGACGCCGAGCATGTCGCCGGCGCCGGTGTGCGCAAGCTGCTCGGTGCCGGGCTCGGACTGGGTCCGTACGTCGGAGGCCGGGTTGACGTCCGAGGACTGGTCGGAGCCGCCTCCCTGGTCGTCCGACGGGCCCGGGTTGTCGGAGCCGGGGTTGTCGGAGCCCGGCTCGTCGCAGTCCTCGTCCTGGCCCGGCTCGTCCGGGCCGGGGTTGTCCGGCTCGTCGCTGACGGGCGGCGCGGCCTCGGAGCCTGCGCAGTCTCCCGCGGTGTTGCCGTCACCGAGGGCGCTGACGTTGTTCCCGCACACGCCGATCGGGATGTCGACCGGAGCGTTGACGTTGTTGCCGGACCCGATCTCGTCCGACTTGACGGCCGTACCGGACGGGGCCGCGGACCGGCTGTCGCTGCTGCCGCCGCATGCGGCCGCCGAGTTGAGGCTTCCGAGGACGCTGACGGTGTTGCCGCACACGGTCGTCGGCACATTGATCGGCGCGTTGACGCTGTTGCCCGAGAGCAGCCCGGACCCCGTGTCGGCGAACGCCGTGCCTCCCGAGAACGTGGCGAGCACGCCGCCCGCCGCGGCCACGGTGATCAGGCCTTTTCTGGTGACCTGTCGCATGGTTCTTATTCCCCTGTCTTGCTTTCTGCCAGTGGGTGATTCAAGGGCACACAAGGGGAGTGGACTGCGGTCGCCGTGAGGATTCCGCGTATCCGCCCCCGGAAAGCCCACGCGGTGGTACCGAGGCCGCATTCCTGCGTGCCGCGCCGCCCGGGCTTCGCTTTCCTCATGCGTTCGGGATACGACCTCGGTCGCCTGGGCAGGCTGTGCCGTCGGCGAAGTCCGTTGCCCCGAACGCGGTTACCGTGTGGCCGCAGCCCTTCGCGGGGGCGTTGGCACCCGCGCCGGTGAGCGACGGCCCACCGGCGGCAGCCGCTACGGCGGCGGCCTTCTTGATCATGAATTCCTCCTAGTTGGCATGCAGTTCAAACCACGAACCGCATCACCTGTAACGAAGACGGAGGAATCCGGGTACGAGCCGACGCGGGCATTCACCCTTTCCGGGTGTCTGCGCACAACAGGCCGAATTGCCTTTCTGTACGGGCCGGTTGGTGCCGTGCGGGCTGGTTGGGCCGGTCGGTGCCGTACGGGCCGGTGGGCGCGGCACTTACGGCGGGGACGGCGGGCGGCAACTGCTCTGCCCGTACGCAAAAAAGGGCGGCTGTCCGCACGGAAAGCGCGGACAGCCGCCAACAGAGCGCGGCGACGGCTCAGTTCAGCACTGGTCGAGGAAGCGGTCGAGCACACGCACCCCGAACTTCAGCCCGTCCACCGGCACTCGCTCGTCGACTCCGTGGAACATCCCGGCGAAGTCCAGCTCCGGCGGCAGCTTCAGCGGCGCGAACCCGAAGCAGCGGATGCCCAGGTCGTCGAAGGACTTGGCGTCCGTACCGCCGGAGAGCATGTACGGCACGGCGCGCGCCGCCGGGTCCTCGGCCTTCAGCGACGCCTGCATGGCGTCCACGAGCGCGCCGTCGAAGCTCGTCTCCAGCGCCTTGTCCGCGTGTACGTCCTCGCGCTGGACGCGCGGGCCGAGGATGCCGTCCAGGTCCGCGAGGAACTCCTCTTCGTGGCCCGGCAGGAAGCGGCCGTCGACGTGCGCCGTGGCCTGGCCGGGGATGACGTTCACCTTGTAGCCCGCGCCGAGCTGGGTGGGAGCCGCGGTGTTCTGGAGGGTGGCGCCGATGATCTTCGCGATGCCGCCGAGCTTGGCCAGGGTCTCCTCCATGTCCTCCGGGTCGAGCTCGGTGCCCAGGGCGTCGGAGAGCTCGTCGAGGAAGGACCGAACGGTCTTGGTCACGCGGACGGGGAACCTGTGCCGGCCCAACCGCCCGACCGCCTCGCACAGTTCGGTGATGGCGTTGTCGTTGTTGGTCATCGAACCGTGACCGGCCGTGCCGTCGACCGTGAGCCGCATCCAGTGCATACCCTTCTGGGCGGTCTCCACCAGATACAGGCGCAGGTCCTCGTTGACGGTGAAGGAGAAGCCGCCGACCTCGCCGATACCCTCGGTCACTCCCTCGAAGAGGTCCCGGTGGTTGTCGACCAGGTGCCGCGCCCCGTAGACGCCGCCGGCCTCCTCGTCTGCGAGGAACGCCAGCACCACGTCGCGCGGCGGCCGGCGCCCGCTGCGCAGCCGTTCCCGTACGACGGCGAGCGTCATCGCGTCCATGTCCTTCATGTCGACGGCGCCGCGCCCCCAGACGCAGCCGTCCGCGATCTCCCCGGAGAAGGGGTCGTGCGTCCAGTCCTCGGCGTTGGCGGGCACGACGTCGGTGTGCCCGTGGATCAGCAGGGCTGGGCGCGAGGAGTCCTCGCCCGCGATACGGGCCACGGTGGAGGCGCGGCCGGGCCGCGATTCGAAGATCTCGGGCTCCAGGCCCACCTCGGCGAGCTTCTCGGCGACGTACTCTGCGGCGGCCCGCTCCCCCGGCCCCTCGTTGCCGCCGTAGTTGCTGGTGTCGATCCGGATGAGGTCGCGGCAGAGATCGACGACCTCACTCTCGGCGCTCGCTCCGCCACCGGTCTGTGCGGGGGTCGACTGGTTCACGCTGCCTCCTCGTATCGCCGCGGGGGTCCGCCCCCATACTCCCGCGTACGGCGCGGGCTCCCAAGTGCGGGGAGCAGGAGCGGGGTGATCGGAGCCCCTCGGTCCAGTGTTAAAGTTGGCTCTGCTGCACGCCGGAGGCGGGCGGTTACACCTTGTCGGGGTGGCGGAATGGCAGACGCGCTAGCTTGAGGTGCTAGTGCCCTTTACAGGGCGTGGGGGTTCAAGTCCCCCTCCCGACACCACCTGAAGCCCCTGTTGATCAGGGGCTTTCTTCTTGCCTCGGTGTCACGTGACCGACCGCGTGCCCAACGATGCTGTCGCGATACGGGTGGCCAGGTGCGTTGCCAACCCTCACCTCTCAGCGAGATGGGGCTCTGCCGGGTGGCCCGATCAGAACCGCCGGCATGATCGTGGGGTTCGTGCCTGACAACCTGTCAATTCGCCTGGTGCGTACGGCTCTTGACGTACTACCGGGCGTGAAGTTTGACGTCCGTCAGGTCTGACTCACGCAACAGCCGGGGCAGCGTGCGCTGCCCCGGCATAGCCGGATCCCGCTGCAATCCAGGGCCCACGTTTCTAAGAGTTGCGGCGGCTACCTCCGGAAAGCAGTTGAGGAGCGTCAATCGACCGCACATCCGAGGGGACATCAGCCGCCCGTCATCTGAATGGTCGGAAGCGCGAATGAGGACACAATGGCAACAAGCGCGCTAATCGTCCAATATCCCCAAAAACCCAGGAGAGCCCTCCGCTGTACAGGGAGATTTGCGATCCACCATAGGAAGAGGTAGAGCGCCAGCACAACTACCTCGAACATGAAGAACAAGGGCATGGTGCCGTCGTTATCCGTCGGATCGCGCATGGTCCATCCCATGGCCACGGGAATGTCGTAATCAACGTTTTCCCACAGCAAGTATGCCGGAATGGACCCTGGAATTCCGAGTAGTAGGTTGACTCCGACTGCTATCAGCCGCCACTTCCGTGCGCATTCAGTTTCCACACAGGCGACAGTACCGCTTGACGTGCCATAGCGGCGTGGTTTCTACGATTCGCAGGACAGAGAACCAGGTGCTTAACGTGTTCGGCAGCTGCATCTCCTCCAACCGCTTGGCCGGCGGCGCGTCTCAGGACTGCTCTACGGCCGGAAACCAGGTCGGTGGGTCCCGGCCTTGAGGCGATCGCTAGGTTCGTCTGTCCGGGACCGGTACGGATGTTGAGAGGACAGGGGGAGCAGGTGATTCCACGGCCGACGCTTCATCGTACGGGCAGCGGGCCACGGCGGAGGTTGGGGCGTGCGCCGCGAGTACGGCGTTCACAGCGCCTGGCGTGGCCGCACCGCCGGGGCCAGTCCGATACGACGCGTCCAGACTGGCACCAGCGCCTCAACTCCTGGGGTACGGCGCTCACGGGAGTCGCGGCAGTGGCTGCGCTGCTCTTCACGGGGATTTCCAGTTGTCAGGCACAAAATCAACTGAAGATTGCGCAGCAAGGCCAAGAGACCGACCGTCAGGCGCAGATCGCCGACAGGTTCACCAAGGCAGTCTCCCAACTCGGTGACGAGAGCATAGAGGTGCGACTGGGAGGCATGTACGCCCTGCAACGCATCATGAGCGATTCCCACGATGACCAGGCCGCGGTCGTCAACGTGCTTTCTGCGTTCATCCGCACCCACAGCGACGCCACGAGACAAGGACGCTCGTCCAAGCGCAACGACGGACGAACGGGAGAGGACATTCTCGCCGCTGTCAACCTACTGGGAGCACGCGAGTCCGAGCATGATGGCCAGGCAGAAGTTGACCTACACGCAACGCAACTGCGCGGAGCTCAACTGGCCGATGCCAACCTCGACGATACAAACCTCGCGGATGCGGACTTACGCGACGCGAAGATGGTCGGTGCGAGCCTGCGCCTCGCTGACTTGAGCGAAGCGAACCTGGAGGGTGCGGAATTGCATTTTGTAAAAATGACCGGGGCGCTGCTTTGGAACGTGGATCTGCGTGAAGCGTCGCTGTCTGGCGCGGACCTGAGCGGAACGAATCTCCCAAAGGGGGATCTACGCGACACGTTGCTGTCCGAGGCGGACCTGCGCCGAACGAATCTCAACGAAGCCGACCTGCGGGGAGCATACTTGCGCGGATCGAACCTGCGCATGGCGAACTTGTCCGGGGCCGACCTGCAAGGGGCGGACCTGCGCGGGACAAACCTTCGTTTCGCGAGCCTATTCGAGGCGGATTTGACCGGGGCTGACGTGCGCGGAGCGCACTTGGACGGGGCAGACCTGCGCGGGGCAGACCTGGACAAGGTGAAGGGCGATCTGGACGAGGCGCGGACTGATTGAGGCGCCTCCTGTGACGCTGCGTTTGGCGACGAGGGTTGCGACGCTCCTCCGGCGTGGACGTCGCCTCCGGAGAGCCGTGGCCGAGCGGACGGCAGCAGTTGTGCCGGGGCGTCCCTGTACGCCAACTAAATCTCCGACCCCGGTCACTTGCTGGTGGCGTGGCGTACGTGATCGACGATCCGGTCGTAAATGTGCTCGGTCTGCGTGCGGGTTCCGAAGTCGAGGATGTTGTATCCGTGGTCGTTTCCGGGCACATCGTGGTGCTCTACCAGAGCGCCCACGGCGTCCAGGGCGTGGGCGTAGCTGACGCCTTCATTGCGGAGCCGGTCGAGTTCGCAGGTGATGATCAGAGCCGGAGCGATTCCGGCGAGGCTGTCCAAGTTGGTTATCCAGGCGGGCGAAGCGAGTCGGTCTTGCCGGGTGGTGGGGTCGGGCGCGTAGACGCGATTGAAAACATCAGACATCCAGGGCCGCATTACCGGATTTTCTGCTGTCGACGTCTTGTCCTTGATGTGCGTCTCCCGACCGCTTCCACCTCAGCCTCGCGATGTCGCTGAACAACCTCGGCACGATGCTGTCGGAACTGGGCCGCCAGCAAGAGGCCCTCCAAACCGCGACTGAAGCAGTCGGGATCTGCCGCGAACTGGCAACACAGAACCCACCCGCAGACATGCCCCACCTCGCGTCCGCCCTCAACAACTACAGCAACCGTCTGTCAGCGACAGGGCAATGAGAGGAGGCACTGCGAGCCAGCGAGGAAGCCCTGGCGATCTATCGTCGACCTGCGACGGCCACCCCGTCCGCTTACGAGGCCGACCTCACTACCTCGCTTTCCAATCTCGCTGGCGCATACTTGGCTGTCGGCGATCTGCGGCGGGCCACCTCGCTGTACGAGCAGACACTCAACGACATGACCCGCATCCTGGGACCCCACCACCCCGACACCCTCCTCGCGCGAAACAACCTCGCCGCTATTGGTCTGGATCCGGCGCCTTCCCCTCAGGAGCAGGATCCGGCGCCGCCTCACCGTCGTACCGGGACTGTGAAGTGGTTCAACGCGGAGAAGGGGTACGGCTTCATTGCTGTTGACGGCGGACCTGACGTCTTCGTCCACATGACCGCATTGCACGCTGATGTGCGCACCCTTGTAGAAGGCCAAAGAGCCGAAGTCGAGATCACGTCACCCCTCGTCAAGATCGACCCGAGGCATCGAGCGTACGCGTCAAGCACTGACACGAGCCAGTGGAACCCATCTCTCGGGCTTAGGTTGACGCCTGACAAGCCGTCAATCCGCTTGATGCGTACGGCTCTTGACGTACGGGCGCGGCGCGGAGCCAGCACCTACGAGTCGAGGAAGGTCCATCAGATACTGGTTGTCGCGGGCTTGATCGCTCGCGGTGAGCCATCGGCGGTGAACAGGCAGAGCGGCTCGAAGCCCAAGGACGCGCCCGCCCGAAAGAAGCCCGCAGCAGTCCGAGGGAAAGCCCGCACATCCAGGGGAAAGCAGTAGTCACGGCAGTCGAGACGCGGCGGTCGAACGGCGATTGACCCGCCCGCAAAACAGGCATGGCTGGGTAGGCGCCGCCACCTGAAGGACGGCCATGACGGCGACATCGCCGATACTTGGGGAATTCACGAGTCCCAATTCTGGTTGCGGGACGTGCAGCCCGTCCGTCCCGTCCGACACGGAAACTCCCTCTGCTGTTGATCTGATGTCGGCTGGCAGAAGAGCGTGGGGTTGAGATGAGCAGACGGTTCGGGCGCACCGGCTACCTGTCCAGGGGCGTAGGTACTGCTGTCCGCGTACGGCATACCCCGTCGGTTGTATGCGAGCACGTGCGCCTACGCCCGGGAGCGGACCCGGAATCCACCTGGAGGCCCCCGTATACCGGCGGTCTGTACTTCTAGGGTTCGAGGATGGACCTGCGAAAGAGCCGTGTGACGCGCCTGTTCCGGCCGTCGGCGCCGTCGGCCGGACCGCGTGGGAAGACGCGTTGCGGCTGGAGACGGTTGCTCGTCGCGGGCGCGGCCCTCGTCACGCTCGCCGGTGCGGGCACGTGGAGCGCGGTGGCGTCCGGCAAACAGCCGCCCGTACGGCAGGCCGACCGCATCTTCGACGTGCCGGACGCGCGGATCGACACCTCGTACTTCACCTCGGGCTCCCGGTCCGCGAAGCGTCCCGCCGTGCTGCTCGGCCACGGTTTCGGCGGACGCAAGGACGACATGCGCGCGCAGGCGCAGAGCCTGGCCCGCGAGGGATACGCCGTACTGACCTGGTCGGCGCGCGGCTTCGGCGACTCCACCGGGCGGATAGGCATCAACGACCCGGACCACGAAGTCGCGGACGTCTCCCGTCTGATCGACTGGCTGTCCCGGCGGCCCGAGGTGCGCCTCGACGCGGCCGGCGACCCGCGGGTCGGGGTGGCCGGCGCCTCCTACGGCGGCGCGGTCGCGCTCCTCGCGGCCGGGCACGACGACCGGGTCGACGCCATCGCGCCGCGGATGACGTACTGGAACCTGGCCGACGCGCTCTTCCCGGACGGCGTCTTCAAGAAGCTGTGGTCCGGGGTCTTCTTCGGGTCCGGCTCTCCCGGAGGCGGCTGCGGGCGATTCGAGGCGGAGCTGTGCGAGATGTACGAGCGGGTGGCGGTGAGCGGCAAGCCCGATCACGCCGCCCGTGAACTGCTGGAGGCCCGCAGCCCGTCCGCCGTCGGGGACCGGATCAAGGTGCCCGCGCTGATCGCCCAGGGGCAGACCGACTCCCTCTTCCCGCTTGGCCAGGCGGACGCCATGGCCAAGGCGATCCGGGCCAACGGGGCGCCCGTCTCCGTCGACTGGTTCGCAGGCGGGCACGACGGCGGCGACCTCGAGACGGCCCGCCTCGACGCCCGTACGACGGCCTGGTTCGACCGCTATCTGAAGGGCGAGGCGGGTGTGGACACGGGCCCGGCCTTCCGCGTCACCAGGGCCGGAGGGATGGACTCCACGGACGGCACGCTCCGCACCCGGGGCGCCGTCGGCGACACCTATCCCGGGCTGAGCAGCGGCGCACGCACCGTCGCCCTCGACACCGCGGAGAGGCCCTTCGAGAACCCGCCGGGCGCGGGCCCGCCCTCGATCTCCGCCGTTCCCGGTCTGGGCGGCGGACTCGGCGGCGGGCTCTCCCAGTTGTCCTCGCTCGGCGTCGGCGGGCTGAACGTCGACTTCCCCGGCCAGCACGCCCGCTTCGACTCCCGGCCCCTGAGGAACCCGCTGCACATCACCGGCTCCCCCACGGCCACGGTGCGCGTGAAGTCGCACGTGAAGTCCCAAGGGGCCGACGACGCCGTGCTCTTCGCGAAGGTGTACGACGTCGGCCCGGACGGCAAGCAGACCCTGCCCTCCCAACTCGTCTCCCCCGTCCGGGTCGCCGACGCCGGGAAGGGCCGGACCGTGCGACTCCGCCTGCCCGCCGTGGACCACGAGGTCGAGGCGGGCCACAGGCTGCGGCTCGTCCTCGCTGCCACCGACCTCGGCTACGCGTCCCCGGCTGAACCGGCCTCGTACACCGCCTCGGTGGAGGGCGGCCTGAGCGTCCCCACCGCTCGCGGTGTCACCACCGAGACCGCCCCGCTGCCCGCGTGGGTCTGGGCCCTCCCTCTCGCCGGCGCGCTCGCCGCCGTCCTGCTGGTGACCGGCAGGCGCCGCTCCCCGGCCCCCGCCGCCGACCCCGAACTGGCCGACGTGCCGCTGCACATCACCGGACTGACGAAGCGCTACGACACCTCCGCCGACCGCTACGCCGTGCGCGACCTGACCTTCCGTGCCGAGCAAGGGCAGGTGCTCGGTCTGCTGGGCCCGAACGGAGCGGGCAAGACCACCGCCCTCCGCATGCTGATGGGCCTTGTCACGCCCGACGACGGCGAGATCCGCATCTACGGGCATGCCGTGCGGCCCGGCGCGCCGGTGCTGTCCCGGGTGGGCGCGTTCGTCGAGGGCGCGGGATTCCTCCCGCATCTGTCCGGGCGGGCCAACCTGGAGCTGTACTGGGCCGCGACGGGCCGTCCCGGGCAGGACGCCCACCTCGGGGAGGCGCTGGAGATCGCCGGGCTCGGCGACGCGCTGCACCGCGCGGTGCGCACCTACTCGCAGGGCATGCGGCAGCGGCTCGCCATCGCCCAGGCCATGCTCGGCCTGCCCGATCTGCTGATCCTCGACGAGCCCACCAACGGGCTCGATCCCCCGCAGATCCGCGAGATGCGCGAGGTCATGATCCGGTACGCCGCGCAGGGCCGTACCGTGATCGTCTCCTCCCACCTCCTGGCCGAGGTCGAGCAGACCTGCACCCATCTCGTCGTGATGGACCGCGGGCTGCTGGTGCGGGCGGGCACGGTCACGGAGATCACCGGCTCCGGCGAGACGCTGCTCGTCGGCGTCGACGGCCCGCCCGTCCCGGACGCCCTGTTGGGGAAGGTGGCCGGACTGCCGGGCGTCGGCTCCGCCGTACGGACCGACGACGGCCTGCTCGTACGACTGGACGGCGCGACCCCCGCCCAACTGCTCGCGGAACTCGTCGGGATGGAGATCCCCGTGAACGGTCTGGGCCCGCACCGCCGCCTGGAGGACGCCTTCCTCACCCTGATCGAAGGAGAGACCTCGTGACCGCCCCGCTGGAAACCGCGTCCGGCTACCGCGCGGGCCGCACCCTGCCCTTCCGGGTGGAGGCGATCCGGCAACTGCGGCGCCGCCGTACGGCCGTGGTGGCGGTGATCCTGGCCGTCCTGCCCTTCGTCCTGGTCGTCGCCTTCGCGATCGGGGGCGACGGCGGTGGCGGTGGCGGCGCCGGCCGTGAACAGCGCATCAACCTGGTGGACACCGCCACCGTCTCCGGGCTGAACTTCGCCACGTCGGCGCTCTTCCTGTCGGCGGGCTTCCTGCTGGTCATCCCCGTGGCGCTGTTCTTCGGGGACACCGTCGCATCGGAGGCGGGCTGGTCCTCGCTGCGCTATCTGCTCGCCGCGCCCGTGCCGCGCGCACGGCTGCTGTGGAGCAAGCTCCGGGTGGCGCTGACCTTCAGCCTGGCCGCGATCGTCCTGCTTCCGCTGCTCTCGCTGGCGGTGGGCACCGTCGCCTACGGGTGGAACCCGCTCCGGAGCCCGACTGGCAGCTCGATCCCCGCCACCGATGCCGTGTTCAGGCTCGCCCTCGCCGTCGCCTTCGTCTTCGTCTCCCAACTGGTCACGGCGGGGCTGGCGTTCTGGCTCTCCACCGTCACGGACGCGCCGCTGGGCGCGGTCGGCGGAGCGGTCGGCCTGACCATCGTCGGCAATCTGCTGGACGCGGTCGAAGCCCTGGGCTCCTGGCGGGAGTTCCTCCCCGCGCACTGGCAGTACGCGTGGGCGGACGCGATACAGCCCGAGCTGGAATGGACCGGAATGCTCAAGGGCACCTCCGTCTCGGTGGCGTTCGCCCTCGTGCTGTTCGCCCTGGCCTTCCGGGGGTTCGCCCGCAAGGACGTCGTCTCCTGACCCGCCTCAAACCCCCGGCACGACCCGGCACAGGGTCGAAGAACAACGAGCAGGGTCTCCAACAGACACTGCACAGATCCCGCGATCCGTACCCGACGCAGCGGGAGACGGAGAAAGGGCGGCGCGAGCCGGTCTGTGAGTGGCCGCTAGATCATGCCGACTCAGCAACGTGCTGCGCTGGGGAACGGAGTGTTGCCCCTGGAGCTGTTGCGGGCGGCACCCAGCGGCTTCAGAAACCCGGCCCCGAGTTCGTGAGGGCGACGGTCACTGTTCGGCCAGAATCTGACCGAGTCCGATCGCCGTGGCCTGGAGGATCAGCGTGAGCCTCGGCTCGAAGTCGAGGGCATCGTGCGCCCAAGTCGGCTCCTGCCGGTAGAGAGCGGCGAGGGTCGGCCCGGGGTGCGCCGCCTGCCAGAGGCCGCCAGCCGCCGTGACGGTCGTCGCCATCAGGACGCGGATCTGGACCGCGCTCATCGTGCTGGCGCGCTTCAGTGCGCTCACGATCTCATCGTGGGCGGCCGTCGCCGTGCCCTTGTACCGCCGGGCGCGATCCAGGTCGACCTCGTTCTCAAGGCGCATCGCGACGTGGGACAGCAGGTCACAGAACACGGACAGCGACGCGATGGTCTCGGCCAGGATGATCGCGACCTCCGCAGCGTCGATCCCCAACCGCTCCGCCGTCGCTTTCTGCACGACATCCCGCCATTGACCCCAGCCGCGCTCGGCCAGCTCCAGGAGGAGCTCTTCCTTGCTCGCGTAGTACCGCCGTGCCCCCGTGCGGTGTAGGCCGGCGCGCTCGGTTACCGCCGCGACCGTCACGAACCGGACGCCCCCGAGCTCGAGAGCGAGTGCCTCGGCGGCGGTCAGGAGATCTGCGGACCGCTGGGCCTTGTCCTCGGCGGATCGGGCTCTCTCGCGCATCGCTCCATGCTAACGCATCGCGCGGTGCGCTATCTCGGGCTTCCGTGGTAGGGTTCATAACGCATCATGAGGTGCGTTATAAATCCACGCGTTCCAGAGGAAGAAGAACCTCCCATGCGAGCTGTCCAGGCCCACGCCTTCGGCGATCCCACCGTCCTCTCGGTCGTCGACCTGCCCGATCCCTCCCCTGGTGCCGGCCAGGTCGCCATCGACGTCACCCACGCCGCGGTCGGCCTGATCGACCTCTTCTTCCGCCAGGGCGTCTACCGAGACCAGCCCGGGATGCCGCAGCCGCCGTACGTTCCGGGGCTCGAGGTCGTCGGCACGATCCGAGAGATCGGCGAGGGGGTGACCGGCTTCCGCGTCGGTGAGCAGGTGGTGGCGATGTCCCAGACCGGCACCGGCGGCTATGCCTCGGCGTACGTCGCGTCCGCGTGGCGGATCGTCTCGATCGAGGGCTCCGGCATCGCACCGGAACTCGCGGTGTCGATGATCCCCAACGCCGCGATGGCCTACGTGGCGCTCACCGAGGTCGCGCACCTCCGGCAGGGCGAGAGCGTGCTTGTCCACGGCGCCCTGGGCGGCCTCGCCAGTGCGTTCCCCGGTGTCGCGAAGCAGCTAGGCGCCTCGCGCGTGGTCGGCACGGTCCGCCCCGACAAGCTCGCCGCCGCGAAGAGCACGGCGCTGCCCTACGACCGGATCGTGGACTCGACCCGGCTCTCCGAGGAGCTCGGCGACGAGAAGTTCGACGTCGTCATCGACCCCGTCGGCGGGGAGGTCCGCATGCAGAGCCTCGCGCTGACGGGTCCCGGAGGGCGCCTGATCGCCGCGGGCAACGCCAGCGGCGACTGGGAGCACACCATCCCCGACAACCAGCTCTGGCTGGGCAGCGTCACGATCGCCGGGTTCAACGCTGGCGCCTACCTGCCGACGCACCCCGAGGTCGTGCGGCCTGCACTGGAGGCGGCACGCACCGCGATCGCCGCAGGCCTCGGCCAGACGGTCGTCGACGTGCTCTCGTTCGACGAGGCCGCCCGCGCGCATGAGCGCATGGAAAGCCGCGCGCTCGCTGGACGCCTCGTCCTCGCGGCCCAGTGACCACCACCGACGCACACCTGAAAGAGGAGATCATGACCCAGCACGTCGCACTCGTCACCGGTGGCTAACGCCTGACCCATCTCTCGGCCTCATGTTGGCGCCTGACAGCCTGTCAATTCGCCTGGCTCGTAGAGCTCTTGCCGTATTCGAGGTGCGGCTCGCCGATCTCGCGGGCCGCGTGCCAGAGGGACCTTTCGGTGATGTGCGTCAGCTCGGGCACGAGCGACACGTCAAGTGATGTCGCCGAGGCGGGCCGCACGGGCCCGGAGGTAGCGCTGTTCGGGGAGGCTCAGGGTCTTGGCGGCGGCTGACTCGTAGGCGGCTCGGGCGGCCTCGGGGTCGCCGGCGCGTTCCAGGAGGTGGGCGCGGACCGAGTCCAGACGATGACCGGTGGTCAACTCCGGTGCGAGCGCGTCCAGTTCGGCTAGACCGGCCTTCGGTCCGTGGACCATGGCGACGGCCACGGCACGGTTGAGGCGTTCGACAGGGCTGGGGACAAGGTGGACGAGGACGTCGTAGAGGCCGAGGATCTCGGGCCAGTCGGTGCTGTCGGGCGAGTCCGCCTCGTCGTGGACGGCGGCGATCGCGGCCCTCAACTGGTAGGGGCCGGGGCGGCGTTGGGACAGCGCCCAAGTCACCAGGGCCACGCCCTCTCCGATCGCCGCCTTGTCCCACAGCCCGCGGTCCTGCTCGTCGAGGGGGATCAGTTCGCCGCCCGCCCCGGTCCGCGCAGCGCGGCGGGCGTCGGTGAGGAGCATCAGGGCGAGCAGGCCGGCGATCTCACAGTCGCCGGGCAGCAGGCGGTGCACCGTACGGACCAGCCGAATGGCCTCGCCCGCGAGTTCGGCCCGCTGGAGGGAGGCTCCGGAGGTGGCCGTGTAGCCCTCGTTGAAGATCAGGTAGAGCGTGTGGAGGACGGCGGGCAGCCGTTCCTCCCAGTGATCGGGGCGGCCGAAACGCGTGCCCTTCACCCGTTGCTTGGCCCGGCTGATGCGCTGGGCCATCGTCGCCTCCGGCACCAGATGCGCACGGGCGATCTCGGCCGTCGTCAGACCGCCGACGGCCCGCAGCGTCAGCGCGATCTGGGCGGGCGGGGGCAGATCCGGGTGGCAGCAGAGGAAGAGCAGGGTCAGCGTGTCGTCCTCGGAGGGCGCACGATCGAGCCCGGGCGCCGGCGCGGTGAAGGCGTCACGCGGTGTGAGCGCCGCCGCCTTCTCCTCTCGCTGCCGTCGCGCCTGATCACTGCGCAGCGCGTCCGTGAGCCGCCGCGAGGCGACCCTGATCAGCCAGCCCCGCGGATTGTCCGGAAACCCCGACTCGGGCCACTGCCCGGCCGCTGCCAGCAGCGCCTCCTGTACGGCGTCCTCGGCGGCGTCGAAGTGCCCGTACCGGCGTACGAGTGCGCCGAGGACCTGCGGCGCGTGCAGGCGCAGCAGGACCTCGACCTCGCTCGTACGTCTCAAACGTCTCCCCTGCTCACACTTCGCCGAGCGGCCGGATGACGACGGGGTACGTGTTCGCGCCCTCGGGAACGGGGCACCGGGTGACCCGCGCGGCGATCTCCGTGACCCGCTCCAGGCTCTCGCACTCCAGGAGCCAGTAACCGGCGATCACTTCCTTGGTCTCGCCGTACGGCCCGTCGGTGATCACGGGCTTGCCGTCCGTGCCGGCGCTGACGAGGCGGGTCCTGGCAGGCTCGGCCAGCCCCTGGGCATCGATGAACTCGCCTGTCTCGGCGAGGTCGTTGTTGATCGCCCCCATGTGCTGGAACATCGTCTGCATATCCTTCTCGCTCCAGGTCGGGAGACCGGCGCCGGGCTTGCCCGCCTGGGCCTCGTAGTCCGCCTGCGTGCCCTGCACCATCACCAGGTACTTCATGAGTCCGCTCCTTCGGCTCGGGCCGCCCGTGGTGGGCGGCTCGCACAGGGAACGTCGGAGCCGGCCCGCGCTTCTCTACACACTCGCGGAAGTTTTCTTCAGCTCCCCGGAAGAGCGTCAGGAGTCCCGCTGTTTGACCCCGTCGCCCCCGGGCTCCGGTCCACCGAAGTCCGTGGCCGTTCCGGATGGTGTGCGAAAAGATCACTGGCAGAACGGCCCTGACCGCGGGACGAGGCGCCTCGTGGCGCCTCCCGACCACCACGGGCGTCGTCGGGACCAGGTCCGTCCTTCTGCGTGAGCGATATTCTCGCCCGTGGGGCAGGGCGGCTGGGAAAGGGGACCCGGTGAGCGTGCAGGATCCGTTTCCGCAGATGCCGAAGATGCGCCTGGACGAGCTGCTTGAGGAACTGCAGACACGCATCGACGCCGTCCGTGGCACCCGGGACCGCGTTCACAGCCTGCTGGAAGCCGTCGTCTCCGTGGGCCGGGAACTCGATCTCGCCCAGGTGCTGCGACGGATCGTCGAGGCAGCCGCCCTGCTCGTCGACGCGCAGTACGCGGCCCTCGGGGTGATCGGCCCGGACGGGCGGACCCTGGCGCAGTTCCTGACGGTCGGGCTCACCGACAAGCAGATCGAGAAGATCGGGCCTCTGCCGGCGGGGCACGGCCTGCTCGGCGAGTTGATCCGCAATCCGAAGCCGCTGCGTCTGGCCGACTTGAGCGAGCACCCGGCCTCGTACGGCTTCCCGGCCCACCATCCGCCGATGCATACCTTCCTGGGCGTGCCCGTCCGGGCGCGGGAAGAGGTGTTCGGAAATCTCTACCTGACCGACAAGCAGGGCGGGCAGGACTTCGACGCCGAAGACGAGAACGTCATATCCACCCTGTCGGTGGCGGCGGGCGTAGCGATCGACAACGCCCGGCTGTACGAGGGAGCCCAGCGTCACCGGCGGTGGCTCCAGGCCAACGCGGAGATCACCAACAGCCTGTTCTCCGGCAGTCCGCGGCTGGAAGTTCTGGAGCTGATCGCCCGGCGTGCACAGCAGATCACCGGGGCCGCCCTCGCGGATGTGTCCGTCCCCGTCCCCGGCACGGACGAACTCGTCGTCGAACTCGCCCTGGGCAGTGACGAGATGACCCGCCGGGGACTGGTCGTACCGACGGAGGGCACTCTCTCCGGTGCCGCCCACCGGTCCGGTACGCCTGCCAGATCGGCCCGTCTCGAGGGCGATCCCCGCTACCGCTCGGGGCCCGGTGAGTACCGAGCCCTGGGGCCGGCGGTCGCCGTCCCCCTGGGCGGGGCCGAACGGAGCCTGGGCGTGCTGCTGCTGGCGCGGTCACTGGGGGAACCGGTCTTCACCGACGGAGAGGTCGACCTGCTTCTCGCCTTCGCGGGGCAGGCGGCTCTCGCGCACGAACTCGCAGAACGCCGCAGCGACGCCGAGCAGTTGACGCTTCTGGAGGACCGCGACCGCATCGCCCGCGATCTGCACGATCTCGCCATTCAGCGGCTGTTCGCCACCGGGATGACCTTGCAGAGCGCCGCACGCCTGGTGGACCACGCCGGTGCCGCCGAGCGCGTCTCACGCGCGGTGGACGACCTGGACGAAACCATCAAGATCATTCGAAGCACCATCTTCGGGCTGCGGGTTCAGGAGGAACGTTCGGGTCCCAGCCTGCGGGCGCGTGCTTCCCGTGCGGTGGGAGAGGCCACCCCGGCGCTGGGATATCCGCCCCGCCTGAGCATGGAAGGCCTGCTGGACACGGACGTACCTCCGGCGGTGGCCGACCACGTCCTGGCGGCCCTGGGCGAGATGCTCAGCAATACGGCCCGGCACGCCCATGCCACTCGCGTGGAAATCGGCCTCCAGGCCACTGGGGAAGAGGTCGTCCTCACCGTCACGGACAACGGCCGCGGCATCCCCGCCGACGGCCGGCGCAGCGGGCTGAGGAACCTCGCGGACAGGGCCCACGGCCTGGGAGGGACGTTCACGATCGATACGGCGGTCGACGCCGGCAGCCGCCTGGTCTGGCGGGCTCCCCTGCACGCCGACGGCGACCGTTAGGACCGGCCCCCGGCAGCACCGGCGGAAGTCCCGTACTCGGGCGCACACAGGGCGCAGCCCGCGGCGCGAGGGCTGTTCCACCGGGTTCCGCGCCACGCTCGGGTACGCCGCACGGGGCCAGCTCCAGTCCGTAACTCCGCAACGGTCACTGGAGCGCGGTCGCGTCGACGAACTCGAATCCTGTGATCAGCTCCGGCCGGATCCGCAGCGTGCCTGTGACGGCCTGAGGTGCCCGGTGGCGCAGGAGTCTTCCGTAGCGCTCCAGCTCCGCCTTGTCCCCGATACGGCAGGCGTAGCCGGTGACGACGACGCTCCAGCCGACGTGCCGTTCGGCGTCGATGACATCGGCCTCGAAGGCCACGACGGCCGGCGGGCCCCCGGCCGGTGCCGCCACGGCCGCCAGCGCGTCTGCGTCGCTCAGCCGGACGATGACGTCCTCACCGTCGAGGACATGGATGACAGGGCGCACCGCCGGCAAGGCCCGCTGGGTGAAGAAGAGGCGTCCCAGCGCGACGGAAGCGAGCAGGCGCAACGCTTCTGCGCGGTCCAGCGGTTTCATGTGCCGGGGCGCCCCCGGCTCCCCGAGGCCGTCCAGCGTTCCCGAAGCGCTCTCGCTCATCATCCCCACCTTGATCCCGCCGGTCAGGACAGACACCTGTCCGGTCACGTCGACAGCGTCGCTTCCCATGGCGCTTGGACTCCAGGGCCGAACGGCCCGCCACGGCCACGCGCTGAGCCCAATTCGCATGCGAGCCTCCAGCGCCGGCCCTGCTCCTCCCTCGGCCGGAGCCACCCGCACCGGCACGGTGAGGTGCACGGGGACGGAAACCCGGCCCGCCCTGGCTTTCGGGCCCTGCTTACGGGGACGATGCATCGTGTCGGCAGCGGGATGCGCTCCACTCCGGAAGGCACGGGAAATCAGATGACGGACAGCGATGACGGCGTGGAAGCGGAAGCCCCTGTCAGTGTCTTCCTGCTCGACGACCACGAGGTGGTCCGCCGAGGCGTGCGCGATCTGCTGGACTCCGAACCCGATCTGACGATCGTCGGCGAGGCCGCGACAGCCGAACAGGCACTCGTCCGCATTCCCGCCCTGCGCCCGCGGGTCGCCGTCCTCGACGTGCGACTGCCGGACGGCGACGGCGTGCGCGTGTGCCGGGAGTTGCGCTCTCGCATGCCGGAGCTCGCGTGCCTGATGCTTACCTCCTTCGATGACGAAGAGGCCCTGCTCGACGCCATCATGGCCGGCGCATCGGGCTACGTCCTCAAGCAGATAACCGGTACCGACCTCGTCACTGCCGTACGCACCGTGGCGTCGGGGCAGTCGATGCTCGACCCCGGCGCCGCCACCCGCCTGATGGCCCGGCTCCGCGCCGACTCCGAGGAACCGGAGCAGACCGTGCCCGGCCTGACCGGACGCGAGCAGGAGATCCTGGCCCTGGTGGGCGAGGGGCTGACCAACCGTGAGATCGGCAAGCGGCTCTATCTGGCAGAGAAGACGGTGAAGAACAACATCTCGCGGCTGCTGGCCAAGCTCGGTGTGGAACGCCGCGTGCAAGCCGCCGTGATCGCCACCCAGACGCTCGCCGCACAGGACCAGCACAAGGCGACCGGGTCCTCCGGGCATGGGCGTACGCCCCGTCGCTGACATCGCGCACGGCACGTTGGCTCACAGCCGAGGGGAGACACTGCCGTCGTACTCTCTCTTCCCCCCCCGCCGCCACGTGGCGAAGGACGCGGAAGAGCCGGGCAGTTGGGCCCGGCTCTCCTGTACGCGGCATCGGCCCATGTCAGTCGTGCGGTACGACCGCCACCGGTGAGTGCGCGTGGTGGAGGCAGGCATGGGCGACAGACCCGATGCGCGCCCCGATCGGAGCACGGCGTGTGCGGCGGCCGACCACGAGGAGCTGCGCTCCCTCAGCGGCCTCGAGGAGCATGATTCCCGGACTGCCCATCTCGACCTGCGTGGTGACCGGCACGTCCGGGAAGCGCTCCCGCAACGGCTCCAGGGCCGCCTCCAGTGCCGCCTTCGCCTCCCGTTCCAGTCTGTCCACCTGGTCGGCGTACCACAGGGAGCCGTCCGCGCTGTAGGCGAAGACCGGCGGCAGACTCCACACCCGCACGGCGCGCACCGCCGCGCCCCGTGCGGCCGCGGTCTCGAAGGCGAACTGGAGCACCTCACGGCTGTCGTCCGCGTCTCCCTGCTGGCCCACGACGACCTCCCGGCGTGCGGGCCCGTCCCCGCGGGCTCGCACCGCGACGACGGGCCGGGTGCACTCACCGATCACACGCTGTCCGCACGAGCCGAGCAGGAAACCCGCGAGGGCACCGTGTCCACGGGATCCCACGACGAGCATCTCGGCCCGGTCGGCGGCCTTCAGCAACGCAGCGACTGCGAGCTCCCATACCGGCTCGGCCGACAACTCGACTGTCGGATAACGCTCGTTGAGGTCCTTCTCCGCGAGGTTCAGCAGGTCCTTGCCCGCCTGCTCCTGTACGTCCGAGGGCTGGACGACGGGCACATCGACGGGCTGCCACAACCGGGCGTGCACGAGATGAACGGGCAGCTCGCGACGGAGCGCTTCCTCCGCGGCCCATGCCGCTGCGGCCATGCTCTCCTCGGAGCCGTCCACCCCGACAACTATCGCGCGATTCATAACGACGCCTTCCCGACTCTGACGGTGTGCCAGGCACACCCCGGTGTTCCTTCGTGACTCAGCATCCGGTCGGGAACCAGCGGGGCGGAGGGGCCGTTGGGCCCGGCGCCGGCCGCCGTCCGGCCTTCGCGGACGGGCCTGTTGGACCCGCCGGCCAGGCGGCCGGTCCAACGGGCCCGCGAGCGCGGGACGTTCGGCCCACCAGGTGAGGGCCTCACGCCACCAGAGCCAGCGCCGCGGATCACGCGACATTGAATTCGCACACCACAGACCGCAGTCGATGCCGCCTCTGGAAGGGACACCCGTCATGGCCGTTCATCAGGCACCCAGCTCACGAATCTTCCGCTGGTGGCACAATCACCAGGCCCACAGCACTCAGGACATCGCGGAGTCCGCCGCCTTCACCACCGTCGAGAAGAGCTTCGCCGTCGTGCGGCTGATCGTCGGCGGCGTATTCCTCTGGGCGTTCTTCGACAAGCTCTTCGGGTGGGGGTACGCCACTCCCCACGGCAAGGGCTGGATCGACGGCGGTTCGCCGACCAGGGGCTTCCTGACAGGCGTCGCCGCCGGACCGCTGGAGTCCACGTTCCATTCGTGGGCCGGAGCCGCCTGGGCCGACTGGCTGTTCATGCTCGGCCTCCTCGGCATCGGCACCGCCCTGGTGGCCGGAATCGCCCTGCGGCTCACGGCAGCGGCCGGGACCGTGATGATGGCACTGATGTGGGCCGCCGAATGGCCGCCTGCGCAGCACCTGTCGGACGGCTCGCCCAGCATGTCGACCAACCCCGTCCTGGACTACCACCTCGTCTACGCCGTGGTCCTGATCGCGCTCGCAGTCGCCTCTGCCGGCCGCGCCTGGGGACTGGGCAGGACGTGGGAGCGGCTTCCGTTCGTCAGCCGCAACCGCTGGCTCATCTGAACGGACAGGCCTCCCCGCCCGGGCCGGGACACCTCCAGCGTCCCGGCCCGGGCCGTATCCGCGCTGATCCCGTAAGGGCGGACTGGCGCCCGGTCAGCCGACCGTCGAAGTGGCCGACGGATACGTGATGTTGCGCGGACGAATCCCCAGTCCCCAGTCGGCTCGCGCCCGTTGAACTGCTGCGCCGACGTGTGGACGGCGTCAACAGGAACGCACCCATCTGACCAGCCGCCCCGAACACATGAGACAGCGCAGCGCAGCGCTGCGCTGAGCCGCCGACCGGCAAAGAGGAGAAGACTCATGACGACAGCAGCAAGCCCGCGGCTGATCGCTGCCCTGCCGCCCGAGGGACGTGACCGGATGATGCAGTTCGCGCACGAGGTGCAATACCGCAAAGGGGCGCGCATCTTCGAGGAAGGGCGCACTGCTGACCGCTTCTGGATCATCCGGACCGGCTCGGTCACCCTCGACCTGCATGTTCCCGGACGCCAGGCCGCCCGAGTGGAGACTCTCGGCCCCAACGACCTGCTCGGCTGGTCGTGGCTGTTCCCGCCCCACACCTGGCACTTGGGTGCCTCCGCGCTCTCACCTGTCAGGGCGCTGGAGTTCGACGCGAATGCCACACGACGACTGTGCGAAGAAGAGCCCGTCTTCGGGCAGGCCCTCACCCGATGCACAGCGGAGATCATCGCCCGTCGCCTGCACGCAGCCCGCACACGGCTCCTGGACCTCTTTGGGCCGCAGGGCAGCGGACCCCGGCCGTGAGACGTGCTCGACCCCTCGCCCTACGAAAACGCATACAGGGACTCCGGCCGAACTTGACGTACTACCGGGTGTGAAGCGCGGATACCGACGCTGATCTTCGCGATCGAGGGGTCGATGGCCATCGAGGACGCGGGGCCGACGGCTCACCTCTTCCGACCGTGCCTCCCGCGGGTTGCGGTGCCCGGAAGATGCGAACGCTCTACCCCACGCTGTCCTTGATCGCGACGTGCGACGACGGCTGGCGGGAGCGGGTCCGCCACGAAGCCGGCGAGCAGGGCGTTCGGATCGTCCTCGACTGCGTCGGCGGCGCCATGACCCGGGACCTCGCCGAGCTGCTCGCCGAAGGCGGCACCCTCATCTCCTACGGGCAACTGGGCTCCGGCACCACCCCGCTGGAGGGGCTGCCACTCATCCAAAGGTCGCTGACCGTGCAGGGCGTGACCGTGTCGCAGTGGATGAGCCGCACACCGGAGGAGCGGGCCCAGGACGTCGCCTTCGCCCAGGACCTGGCACGGAACACGCCGGACCTGCTCGAAGTCGCGGCCAGCTACGACCTCGCCGACTTCGAGGCGGCCATCGAACACGCCCGCCGCCCGGCCAGGACCGGGACCGTTCTGCTCACCACACCGCCGGC
This sequence comes from Streptomyces sp. HNM0575, assembly GCF_012726265.1. GTDB lineage: Bacteria > Actinomycetota > Actinomycetes > Streptomycetales > Streptomycetaceae > Streptomyces. Next base: position 166,291 of record NZ_JAASAG010000009.1, read on the forward strand.
GGCCAACTCCGGGCAGGGGGTTGCCTGATGAAGACCGGATACCGGTACGTCCCGTGGCGCCGGCGTCCGGCCGCAGACACCCGCTTCACGCCCATAACACCCGGAAAAGCGGCGACATAGGATCGGGGGCGTGCCCCGCATATCCACCGCCGGCGTCGGCGGCACCCGAGCCGGTCCGCCGCGCGCCGGCACGGACGTGTCCCCGATCGCCACCGGCCCTCCTCCGAACTGCCCGTATACGTACGGAAGTCGCTCACGGTGCGGGTGACACGCTCGCTTCCAATAGCCGAGCCGGGGTCCGAGGACGCAACGGGCATGGCGTGCTACGCCGAGGTACTCGCGCACGACACCACCTGGGAGGAGCACTCCCACCCCTTCCACGAACTGCTGTGGAACGGGCGCGGCGCGTCCTCCGCCGTCGTCGGCACCCGCGTCTGGACGATCACTCCCGCCGTGGGGCTGTGGATGCCCGCGGGCACCCTGCACGCGGCGTCTGCGTTCGCCGGGACCTGGCTGCGGGCGTGCTTCATCGGGTCCGGCTCCTCGACATCCATGTCCGGCGTCCCGGCGGCGGTCGAGATGACGCCGCTGCTGCAACTGCTGCTGGAACGGCTTTGCGAAGCGGACCTCCCGGCCCGCTCGCGGCAGACGACGGAGGCGATGCTGCTCGACGTGCTCACCCCCTCGCCGCGCGAACTCATCGTGCACGCCCCGACGTCGGCGCTGCTGACCCCGATCGCCGACGCGGTGCGCGAGGACCCCGCCGACCCGCGCACCCTCGGCGACTGGGCGGCCGAACTGGGTGTGAGCGCCCGTACGGTCTCCCGCGCGTTCATCGCGGAGACGGGCACCAGCTTCGCGCGCTGGGTCACAACGGTGCGCGCACAGCACGCGGTCGGCCTGTTGACACGCGGCTGGAACGTCGAGGCCGTCGCGCAGAAGGTCGGGTACACGTCGGCCAACGCCTTCGGCGTCGCCTTCCGCCGTACGACCGGCTTCACGCCGGGCACCTTCCGCGGTCAGTGAGCGAACCGGGGGCCGCGCGGGACGTCGGCGGGAGCGCACCGGCGGGCCCCAACCGCGTGCCACAGCCGGGGAGTTGCCCCTTCCCGTTCCCCCTTCCCCGGCCCCGACTCATCGGGCCGTCTCTGTCCGGATCGCAACATCGGGTGTCGCATCAGCTCGATTGCGACACGCGACGAATCTCCATAAGGTACTAAGGCAAGCCTTACCTCATCTGCTTGCGCCAGTGCAGTGCACCGCTCCACGACGGCATCCCGGGTTCCAGAGTGCGCGGACCGGCACCCTGGCCCCGGACAGTGGAGTACGAGTTGAGACGTTCACACCGCCTTCGGCTGCTCGCCGTGACGGCAGCCGTGCTGGGCGCCCTGACCGCATGCGGCGGGCAGGCCTCTTCCGGCGACGACGCCGACGGCGCGAACAGCAAGGGCAGTTCGGCCGCGTTCCCGATGACGGTCAAGCACGCACTGGGCAAGACCGCCATCGAGAAGAAGCCACAGCGCATCGCCACGGTGAACTGGGCCAACCACGAAGTGCCCCTGGCCCTCGGCGTCGTACCGGTCGGCATGGCGAAGGCCGACTTCGGCGACGACGACGGCGACGGCGTGCTGCCGTGGGTCGAGAAGCGGCTGAAGAAACTGCACGCCAAGACGCCCACGCTCTTCGACGAGACCGACGGCATCGACTTCGAGGCCGTCGCGGACACCAAGCCCGATGTGATCCTCGCCGGTTACTCGGGACTGACCCGCGAGGACTACGACACCCTCAGCGACATCGCACCCGTGGTGGCCTACCCGGACGCTCCGTGGGCGACGCCCTGGCGGGAGATCATCCGCGTCAACAGCAAGCCGCTCGGTCTGCGGGCCGAGGGCGGGAAGCTGATCGGCCGCCTGGAGAAGGAGATCGCCGCGACGGCGCGCAAGTATCCCCAACTCAAGGGCAAGACGGCGATGTTCATGACGCACGTCGACCCCAAGGACGTCAGCAAGGTCGGCTTCTACACCACGCACGACACCCGTACCCAGTTCTTCGAGGACCTGGGTCTGAAGATCCCCGGCAGCATCGAGAAGGCGTCCCGCAGCACGGAGAAGTTCGCGCTGACCCGGAGCGCAGAGCAGATCGACACCTTCGACGACGTGGACATCGTCACCGGCTACGGCGACGACAAGGGCAAGCTGCAGAAGACCCTGAGCAAGGACCCGCTGCTGTCGAAGATGCCCGCCATCGACCACGGCGCGATCTCCCTGCTGCCCGGCAGCACCTCGCCCCTGGCGACCGCCGCCAACCCGACGCCGCTGTCCATCTCCTACGTGCTCGACGACTACGCCGCCGCGCTCGCGAAGGCGGCGGACAAGGCACCGTGACGGCACCCGTACGACAGTCCCCGCCGTCCGCCGCGGCCACGGTCCGGCGGACGGCGGGAACACGCACCCTGTGGTTCGCCGCCGCGCTGCTCGCGCTGGCCCTCGCGGCGGCGGCCTCCCTCGCGTTCGGCTCGCGCACGGTCGCCTGGTCCGACGTGTGGACGGCGCTCGGCGGTGCGCAGCACACCCTCGAACAGGCCGCCGCAGCCAAGCGCATACCGCGGACGCTGCTCGCGGCCGTCGTCGGGGCGGCGCTCGGGCTGGCCGGCGGCGTCATGCAGGGCGTGACCCGCAACCCGCTGGCCGACCCCGGCATCCTCGGCGTCAACACCGGTGCCTCGCTGGCCGTCGTCACGGCGGTCGCCTTCTTCGGCCTCACCTCGCCAACCGGTTACATCTGGGTGGCGATGGCGGGCGCCGCGCTCGCGGCCGGATTCGTCTACGCCGTCGGGTCGTCGGGCCGCGGCGGCGCCACCCCGCTGAAGCTCGCCCTGGCCGGTGCCGCCTCGTCGGCGGCGTTCGTCTCCCTGGTGAGCGCCGTCATCCTGCCGCGCAACGACATCGCCGGAAGCTTCCGGTTGTGGCAGATCGGCGGCGTCAGCGGCGCATCGGCCGAACGCATCCTCCAGGTCCTGCCCTTCCTCGCCGTCGGCTTCGCCCTGTGTCTGCTCTCGGCCCGTACGCTCAACTCCCTCGCGCTGGGCGACGAGTTGGCCGCCGGGCTCGGCGAGCGGGTGGGACGCGGCCGGGCCGTCGCCGCGCTCGGCGCGGTCGTGCTGTGCGGCGCCTCGACCGCCGTCGCCGGACCGATCGGCTTCGTCGGCCTCGTCGTACCGCACGCCTGCCGGCTGCTGGTCGGCGTGGACCACCGGCGGCTGCTGCCGCTCGCGGCACTGCTCGGCGCCGTGCTGCTCACCGTCGCCGACGTCGTCGGACGCGTCGTGGCACGCCCGGCCGAGATCGATGTGGGCATCGTGACGGCGCTGATCGGCGGCCCCCTCTTCATCCGTATCGTCCGCCGCCAGAAGGTGCGTGCCCTGTGAGCGGCGTCCGCACGAGCGCCGTCCGTGCCGGGACCGTCGCGCCTGCTTCTCCCGCGACGCTGGAGCGCGTGCGCCGTGGCCGCGCCCGCCGGTCCGGTCGCCGCCGCAGCGTGGTGCTGGCCCTGCTGGTCCTCCTCGCCGCGGTGTTCGCGGCGACCCTGATGGTGGGACGGACGTTCTACCCCGTCGACGACGTGATCCGCGTGACCCTGGGCGAGCAGGTGCCCGGCGCGTCCTTCACGGTCGGGCGGCTGCGGCTGCCCCGGGCGGTCCTCGCCGTGGTGGCGGGCTTCAGCTTCGGTCTGGCCGGTGTCACCTTCCAGACGATGCTGCGCAATCCGCTCGCCAGCCCCGACGTCATCGGCATCAGCTCCGGCGCGAGCGCCGCCGCCGCTCTCGCCATCGTGACGCTCTCCCTCGGCGGCGCGGAGGTATCCGCTTTCGCGATCGCGGCCGGACTGGCCGTGGCGCTATTGGTGTACGTCCTGGCGTTCCGGGACGGCGTGGCCGGCACCCGGCTCATCCTGATCGGCATCGGCATCTCCGCCATGCTCGACAGCGTCATTTCCTACGTGCTCTCCCAGGCAGCCGAGTGGGACCGCCAGGAGGCGATGCGCTGGCTCACCGGCAGCCTGAACGGGGCGAGTTGGGACGCGATCGCGCCCGCGGCCGTGGCGCTGGCCGTCCTCTCCCCCGTCCTGCTGCGGCAGTCGCGCGGCCTGCGAGCGATGCAGCTCGGCGACGACACCGCCGCGGCGCTCGGTGTCCGTGTCGAGCGCACCCGCGTCATCGTGGTGGTCGCCGCCGTCGGGCTGATCGCCTTCGCGACGGCGGCAGCCGGGCCGGTCGCGTTCGTGGCCTTTCTCTCCGGCCCGATCGCGGCCCGCCTCGCAGGTCCGGGTGGATCACTGCTGGTGCCCGCGGGACTCGTCGGCGCCCTGCTGGTCCTCGTCGCCGACCTCGCGGGGCAGTTCGCCTTCGGCACCCGATATCCGGTCGGTGTCATCACCGGCGTCCTCGGCGCCCCCTACCTCGTCCACCTCATCGTCCGCACCAACCGGGCGGGAGGCTCACTGTGACCACCACCCACTCCCTGACGGCCGAAGGCCTCCGCCTCGGCTACGGCGACCACACCGTCATCGAGGGCCTCGATCTCGCCGTGCCGCCCGGGCGGATCACCGCCATCGTCGGCGCCAACGCCAGCGGGAAGTCCACGCTGTTGCGTTCGATGTCCCGTCTCCTGGCGCCCCAAGGGGGCCGCGTCGTACTGGACGGCAAGGCGGTGCACCGGCTGCCCGCCAAGCAACTCGCCCGCACGCTCGGGCTGTTGCCGCAGTCACCCCTCGCACCGGAAGGAATCACCGTCGCCGATCTCGTCGGCCGCGGACGCCACCCGCACCAGGGCGCGTTCTCCCGCTGGACCGCACGCGACGATGCAGCCGTGGCCTCCGCGCTGGACGCCACACAGACGGCGCTGCTCGCCGACCGCGCCGTGGACGAACTCTCCGGCGGACAGCGCCAGCGGGTGTGGATCGCCATGGCGCTCGCCCAGCAGACCGACGTGCTCCTGCTCGACGAGCCCACCACCTTCCTCGACGCCAGCCACCAAGTCGACGTCCTCGACCTGCTCACCGACCTCAACCGCATCCGCGGCACCACCATCGTCATGGTCCTGCACGACCTCAACCTCGCCGCCCGCTACGCCGACCACCTCGTCGCCCTCGCGGACGGCAGGCTCCGCGGCGCCGGAACCCCCGCCGAGGTGCTGACGGAGGACTGCGTTCGCACGGTCTTCGGCCTGGAGAGCCGCGTCATACAGGACCCGGTCTCCGGCAGCCCCCTGATCCTGCCGATCGGCCGCCACCACGTCCGCGGTCAAGAGGCCGGGGCGGACGGCTCCATTGACATGGAGACTGCCCAAGTCCCCTACGGACAGGGCCATGTACACACGCTGGAGTCCGTGGCCGCCGCAGAGCCCCGCACCGACGACGAATGACCGCGTGTCCGGTTCGTTCAGCGGCGTCAGCGGGGGACGTGGCGCCACAGGCCAGCGCGGTTCAGCGACTGGGGCGTCCACTTGACCCTGCGCTGCCTGTCCGCATGCCTTGGGAATCGCCGCCGGGAACACCGAACGCATCGGCGGCGGCTGTGGTTGCGGCGGGTGGCACGGCCGCTGGTGGACCTGGCGGCCGCCACGCGCCGTCAAGTGCTGCTCACCAACCCCGCGTCCGCCGTCTTCGGCTTCGGCTTCGGCTCCGGCTCCGGCTCCGGCTCCGCGACGTTCGCGATGTCGCTCGTACTGCCGCAGGTGCTCCGGCTCCCGGAGGCCACCGGTTACGGACTCGGCGCTTCCATGGTGACCGTCGCCCTGGTCATGGGGCCCTCGGGGCTGGTCATGATGGCGATGGCACCCTTTTCAGCGGCGGGCCCGCACGAAGAAGCCCTGACCGACGCCGGGGGTGTCGCGGGGCACGTCGGGATAGGGCCAGCGGCCCATCCTGGTGCCGACGGTGCTGATCAGCGCGGTGTCCGGCTGCCAGCCCCGAGGTGTGAGCAGGTCCTCTGGCCGGTCCGTGCCGTAGCGCCAGGGCGCGCCGTGCTCGGCGAACCGTTCGATCAGCGGCCGCATGACGGGGCTGTCGAGCAGGGACTGCCCGACGAAGTCGATGAAGAGGACGCTGCCGCCTGCGGACAGTGAGGTGACACGGTCGAGCAGCCCGCCGACGTCCGACGCGGTCAGATACTGGGTCAGCCCCTCGGCGAGCCAGCACGTGGGCCTGCTCGCGTCGAAGCCCGCCTCGGTGAGCGGCTCCGACCAGTCGGAGGCGAGGTCCACGCCGAGGGGGCGGCGCCGGCAGCGCGGCTCCGGAGCGCTTCCGGACGGCTGGGAGAGCAGTTGGTCCTTCACGCGCAGCACTTCGTCCCGGTCCAGCTCGAACACCTGGGTTCCGGCGGGGAAATCCAGCCGGTAGGCGCGGGTGTCCATGCCTGCGGCGAGGATCACGATCTGGCGTGGGCCGCTGCGGGCGGCTTGGGTGAGTTCGTCGTCGAAGAACCGGGTCCGCACGGCGATCGTCGAGTTCTCGCCGAAGACCTCCAGCAGCCTGCGGCCCTCCTCCCCGGCCAGGCGGTCGGCGAAAGGGTCGAGGAACAGCCGGTCGGAGCTTGCGGATTCACGGGCACGCAGGGCGGCGGTGAGCCGGCCGGTCAGTGCAACCGGATCAAGGGGCTGCGCTTCCGTTGCCGGGGCGGGGGCGGGCACTTCGGGGCGGTCTTTCATCGGCTGCTTCCTCGGTTGTCGTATCCGGACGCCTGTCCCGTCCGGGCATGTCCCTTCACGTCGTGCCCGGCGAACTGCCCGCGCACATGCCCGCAGTGTTCCGTCCGATGGCGCGAACGTCGGCTAACGCGGATTTCTCGGGCGGATTCCGAAGCGTTGTTACGGTCTTCTGGTGGATACGCTCACACTGGACGATCTCGACAGACAGCTTGTGCATTCCCTTGCAGTCGACGGCCGTGCGCCGTTCAGCCGCATCGCGTCCGTGCTGCGGTGCTCGGACCGCACGGTCGCCCACCGGTACCGGAGGCTGCGCGCCGCCGGTTGAGGGTGGTGGGCCTGGCCGACGGCAGGCGGTCGGGACAGGTCGACTGGCTGGTGCGGCTGCGATGCTCTCCGGACGCGGCGCCGGCGATTGCGTCAGCCCTCTCCCGCCGCGACGACACCTCGTGGGTCGCCGTGGCCTCGGGCGGGACCGAGATCACGTGCCTGGCCCGTGCCCGCGAAACCGGCGGAAGCCTGCTGCTGGAGAAGATCTCGCGCACGCCGCGGATCCACACCGTCACCGCGCAGTGCCTGCTGCGAGGCGTTGCCGGAACCGCCGGCTGGCGAGGCCGTACCTCGGCGCTGACACCGGCCGAGGCCGAGCGGATCCGTGCGCCGAGGGCCCCGTCCGGCGCGCCTCTCCCGTCCGGTGCGGCGCCGCCGGCCGCTTCCCCGGGTCCGGTGGAACTGGGCCGGGCCGACTGGTCGTTGCTGCGCGCGCTCGCCGCCGACGGCCGCACCGGATACGTCGAACTGGCCTCGGCGACCGGTTGGTCGCAGTCCACCGTTCGTCGGCGGCTGTCCCAACTGCACCGCGACGGGGTGCTCTACTTCGACGTCGACATCGACCCCGCGCTGCTGGGCTACACCTGCCAGGCGACGCTGTGGCTGACCGTGGCGCCCGCCCAACTGACACCCGTCACGCGAGCACTCGCGGGACACGAGGAGATCGCTTACGCGGCGGCCACGAGCGGAACCACCAACGTGGCCGCGTTCGCTGTATGCCGCGACCTCGACGCGCTCTACGACTACCTGGCCGACGGCATCGGTTCACTGCGCGGAGTGCTCCAGGTGGAAAGCTCACCCGTCATCCGGCAGGTCAAGCGGGCCGGCGCCGCTCTCGCGCCCCTCCGCACCGGCTCCCCGGAGCGTACGGGGGCTTCTGCGTGAACCACGCACAAGGGGGCCCGACCTGCTCCGTTCCGGGTGGGCAGGCGCCGCACGGCCCCGTCACTAGCCGTACGGGCATGGCAGCGTGAACTGGTGCGCTACAGATATCGCGTTCCGGGAACCATGCAGGTTCTCTGCGAAGACGGTCAGGGCCGGAATGGCTGCCGTCACGCGGTGTGTTCCCCTTCGTGAGAGGCGTCAGCAGGAGGCCGGTCCCGTCGGAGATGCCGCCCGGGCCCCGGCGTCCTGGCCGCCCACTCGCCGCGGACATGGCCCAGGTGCCGGGTCATGATGTCTTCGACCGCCGCGACATCCCGGGCGAGCAGAGCGTCGAGAATCTCGAAGTGCTCGGGAGCGGTCTGCTGGAGCGTGCCCTGCTCGGCGAGGGCGCTGACCCCGTACAGCCGTGTCTGGTCGCGGAGTTGGGCGACGGTCTCCACGAGCCGTGTGTTGCCGCCCAGTTCCAGCAGGCCGAGGTGGAAGCGGCGGTCGGCCTCCAGGAAGACGGGGATGTCGCCGGAGTGCGCGGCGTCGGCGATCTCGGTGGCGACGGGGCGCAGCGCCTCGATGTCCCGGTCGCTCGCCCGCTCGGCCAGCGCGGCGACACCGGGGATCTCCAGCATGCTGCGCATCTCGCCGATCTCGTCGAGGTCGTGCTCGCTGATCGGGACGATACGGAAGCCGCGGTTGCGTACGGGCTCCAGGATTCCCTGGTTGACCAGGGTCAGCATGGCCTCGCGTACGGGGCTGTTGGACACTCCCAGCCGGGTGGCGAGGGCGGACGCCGAGTAGATCTCGTTCGGGCCGATCTCCCCCGAGACGATGGCCTGCCGCACGATCACCAGGGCCTGCTCCCGCAGGCTCACCCGCTCCAGTCGTTGCACCGGCGTCTCCCTCCCGCTTCGTCCCAGCACTCTTGACACCGCGATTCAGCGGTTTGCACACTACCTGCCAATGCTAAGCGGTAATCGCTTACCGCCTACCCTCCCCGTCCGATGCCGCGTCCCCACCGCGCACCGGCGGCCCGGCCGCCGTGACGGCCCCGACTCCGGTCCGCTCTCAGCCCGTTAAGGATCCGCCCGTGTCAGCTCAGAGGAAGCGCGGATACTGCACGCTGTGCCGGTCCCGCTGCGGCGCGGTCTACACCGTCGAGGACGGACGGATCACCGGGGTGGCGCCGGACCCCGGTCACCCCACGGGCACCGCCCTGTGCCCCAAGGGCCGCGCGGCCCCCGAGATCGCGCACAGCACCCGCAGGCTGACCGCCCCGCTGCGACGTACCAACCCCAGGGACGCCGAGGACCCCGGCTGGGAGGAGATCTCCTGGGACGAGGCGATGTCCGAGATCGCCGAGCGGCTCTCCGCGATCCGGGACGAGGACGGGGCCGAGGCGATCGGCTTCGCGGTCACCTCCCCCAGCGGGACGCCGATGTCGGACTCGATCGACTGGGTCGAGCGCTTCATCCGCCTCGTCGGCGCCTCCAACACCTGCTACTCCACCGAGATCTGCAACTGGCACAAGGACTTCGCGCACGCCTTCACCTTCGGCAGCGGACAGCCCACCGCCGACTACGCCGGGACCGACCTCGCCGTGCTGTGGGGCCACAACCCCGCCAAGACCTGGCTCGCGCAGGCCGTCGCCGTACGCGAGGGCCGCGACCGCGGGGCCCGGCTCGCCGTGGTCGACCCGCGGCGCTCGACCAGCGCCCGGGACGCCGACCACTGGTTGCGCGTACGCCCCGGCGCCGACGCCGCGCTGGCCCTGGGCGTCGCCCGGCATCTGCTGCACTCCGGCGGCTACGACGAGGCGTTCGTACGGTCCTGGACCAACGGCCCCCTGCTGATCCGCGACGACACCGGGGAGCCCCTGACCGCATCCGAACTCGACCCCGGGGCGCCCGAGGGCTTCACCGTCTGGGATACGGCCACGGACCGGCCGCGCCGCTACGACAGCCGGCTGCCCGCCGAGCGGCCCGAAGAACTCGCGCTGCGCGGGGAGTTCACCGTCACCCCGTACGGCGGGCGGCCGGTGACCGTACGCCCCGCCTTCGAGCTGTACGTGGGGGCCTGCGAGCCGTGGACCCCGGAGCGCACGGCCCGGTACACCTGGATACCCGAGGAGGAACTCCGCGCCTTCGCCGAGGAGTTCGCCGCGGCCCGCAGCGTCGCCTACCACTCCTGGACGGGCGTCGGACAGCACGGCAACGCCACCCAGACCGAGCGGGCGATAGCCACCCTGTACGCGCTGAAGGGCTGTTACGACGCCCCGGGCGGAAACGTCGTCCTGCCCAAGGTGTCCGTACGCGCCGTCACTTCGCTCGACCAGATGGCACCGGAGCAGCGGGCCAAGACTCTGGGGCTGGCACAGCGTCCGCTGGGTCCCCCCGCCACCGGCTGGGTCACCGGGCACGACCTGTACACCGCGATGCTGGACCATGTCCCCTACCGCGTACGGGCGTTGATGTCGTTCGGCGCCAACCTGCTGGTCTCACAGCCCGATCCGGAACGCGGCCGGGACGCGCTGCGGGCGCTGGACTTCTTCGTCCACTGCGATCTGTTCCTCAACCCCACGGCACGGCACGCGGACATCGTGCTGCCCGTCGGCAGCCCCTGGGAGCGCGAGGCCCTCAAGACGGGCTTCGAGATCGACCGCCGCGCCCAGGAACTGGTCCAGCTGCGGCAGCGGATGGTCGATCCGGTGGGCGCCTCCCGCTCCGACACGGAGATCGTCTTCGATCTGGCCTGCCGGATGGGCATGGGGGACGACTTCTTCGACGGCGACATCGAGGCCGCCTGGAACCACGTACTGGAGCCCACGGGCCTGACCACGCGGGAGCTGCGCCTGGCGCCCGGCGGCGTCCGCGTGCCGCTGCGCACGGTGTACCGGAAGTACGCCGAGCGGGACGAGCACGGCCATGTCACCGGGTTCGCCACTCCCAGCCGCCGGGTGGAGCTGTACTCGGCGCGGCTGGCGCGGGCCGGACAGTCCGGCGTACCGGACGCGGGCGAGCCCGCCGGCGACTCGCTACCGCTGCTGCTGACCAGCGCCAAGAACGGCTACTACTGCCACAGTCAGCACCGCGCCCTCCCCTCGCTGCGGCGCCGCCACCCGGAGCCCACCGTCGAGGTGGCGCCCGGGCTCGCCCGCGGCCGCGGCTTCGCCGCGGGCGACCTGGTACGGGTGACGACGGACCGCGGCTCCTTCCAGATGCGCGCCGTGCTGTCCGAGGACCTCGATCCCCGGGTGGTCGTGGCCGAGTACGGCTGGTGGGAGGAGTCGCCCGAACTCGGCCTGCCCGGCGCCGATCCCGTCACGGGCGGGACCAACTTCAACGCCGCCGTCTCCGGCCGCCCCGCCGACCCGGTGAGCGGATCGCTCCAGATGCGGGGCGTCGCGTGCGACGTCGCGGCGGACGAGCCGGCCCCGCCGTCCCGACTCCCGGGCGGCGCCCGCCCGTTCACCGTCCTGGAGATGACCCCGCGCGGACGGGATGTGACGGAGCTGCGGCTGCGTCCGGCCGACGGCGGGCCCGTGGCCCCGCACCGGCCCGGCCAGTACGTCGAGTTGACGCTCGCCGGCGTACGGGACGAGGGCGAGGTGGTCCGGCCCTACTCGCTGACGGGCGCGGCGAACGGTGAGCGTTCCGTCGCGGTGCGGCTGCTGCCCGGCGGTACCGCCTCCACCCGTGTGCACACCGCGCTGCGGGAGGGCGACACCGTCACGCTCGGGCCGCCGTCCGGCGCCTTCACCCTCCCCGTCGACCCGCCCTTCCCCGTCGTCGTGCTGGCGGCGGGGGTCGGAATCACCCCGTTCCTCAGCCAGTTGGAGACGATCGCCCGCCACCACCCCGAGGGCGAGCGGATCACCGTGCACAAGGGCGACCGCGACGGCGCGGACTGCTGCTTCCGCTCCCGTACGGAACGTCTCGCCGGGGAGATCCCCCGGCTGCGTCTCGTACGCCACTTCAGCCGGCCCGGACCCGGGGACCGCCCCGGGCGGGACTACGAGTACGCGGGACGGGTCTCCGCCGAAACCGTCGACCAGCGGGACGTCGAGGAGCGGGCCCGCTTCTACCTCTGCGGACCGGACTCCATGATCCGCGAGGTGACGGAGGGTCTGGTGGCCCGCGGCGTGCCCCGCTTCGAGATCTTCGCCGAACGCTTCGCCCCACCGCCCCTGGCCCTGCCCGAGGGGGACGCCCGGCACTCGGTCACCTTCCGCGCCTCCGGCACCACCCTCCTCTGGCGCCCGCAGGACGGTCCCCTGCTGGACCTGGCCCAGCGCAACGGCCTCCGCCTGCCCAGCGGTTGCCGGGTCGGGCAGTGCGAGAGCTGCGCGGTGCGGGTGGTCTCGGGGTCCGTCGCCCATCTCACCGAACCGCCCGACGTGCAGGACGCCTGCCTCACCTGCCAGGCCGTACCAACCGGCGACGTCGTACTCGACGCCTGACGACGGCCCGCACCGGGACCGGCGTCCCGCGCCGCCGCCCCGATCCAGATCCGATCCCGAACCGAACCGATCCCGAACCGTCCCGCCCCCAACCGCCTTGATTCCGACCCGCCTTGACCCCGAACCGATCCGTACCGGTCCGACCCCGAGGAGAAGCCCACCCGTGCAGTACTTCGACGCCACCCAGACCGCGGACCGGCTGGACTACCCGGTCCTCATCCCGGCCCTGCGCTCCGGCATGGCCGCCGAGGCCTCCGTACCGCCCAGGCAGCACTACTCCCTGGACCCCGGCGGAGAGGCCACGCTGCTGGTGATGCCCGCGTGGAACCGCGAGTTCCTCGGCGTGAAGCTGGTCGACGTCTTCCCGGGCAACGCCCGGCACGGCCTGCCCGCCCTCTCGTCGGTCTACGTACTGGCCGACGGCACGACGGGGCAGCATCTCGCACTCGTCGACGGGGGCGAGTTGACCCGGCGGCGTACGGTCGCGACCGCGGCCCTCGGCACGTCCCTGCTCGCCCCCGAGGACGCCCGCGTCCATCTGATCGTCGGCACCGGGCACATCGGCGGCGCCGTGTACGACGCGTACCGCGCGGTGCGGCCCGGCATCGCGACCACCCTCGTCGCCGACCCGCACAACCCGGCGGGCGCCGAGGCGCTCGCCGAGCGCCTCACCCGGCGCGGCGCCGACGCCGCCGCCGTCGAGGACCTGCCGTCCGCCGTCGGCCGTGCGGACATCGTCACCACGGCGACGCTCGCCCGGGAGCCGGTGCTGCGCGACGAGTGGATCAGGCCGGGCACCCATCTGGATCTGATCGGCAGCTTCCGCCCGGAGATGCACGAGGTAGAGCCCTCGCTGCTGGGCCGCGCCATGGTCTTCGTCGACAACGACGTCGCCCGTACCGAGGCCGGCGAGATCGCCACCGCACTCGCCCGACGGGTGCTGACCGAGGGGGACATCGCCGCCACCCTGCCCGAACTCTGCGCACGTCCGGCTCCCCGCCCCCGTACGGACGGGGAGATCACCGTCTTCAAGACCGTCGGCACCGGACTGACCGACCTCATCGCGGCCGTGACCGTCTTCGCGGGCCGCGACCCCGCCTAGGAGCACTCAGGAGTCACCGATGCACGCGAACAAGGACCTGTCCGTCCCCCAACGGGACCTCGCCGGACCGGAGGAGACCGGGGCGCTCTCCCGCCTCGCCGTCCGGATGTCGACCTTCTCCGAGAAGTGGTTCCCCGAGGCGTTCATCTTCGCGCTCATAGCCCTGATCGTGGTGACGGCCGGGGCGCTGGCCATCGGCGCCTCCCCGGCGTCGGTGACACGGGAGTTCGGCGCCGGCTTCTGGGACCTGATCCCCTTCGCCATGCAGATGGCCTTCGTCGCCATCGGCGGGTACGTGGTGGCCACCGCCCCGGTGGCGCACCGGCTGATCGCCCGCATCGCCGCGATGCCCTCCACCGGGCCGCGTGCGGTCGCGCTGATCGCCGCCGTGAGCACCGTCAGCTCCCTGTTCAACTGGGGCTTCAGCCTGATCTTCTCGGGGCTGCTGGCACGTCAGGCTGCCCGCAGGGACGAGCTGAACCTGGACTACCGGGCGGCCGGGGCCGCCGCCTTCATGGGGCTGGGCAGCGTCTGGGCGCTGGGCATCAGCTCCTCGGCGGCCCAGCTCCAGGCCAACCCGGACAGCATCCCCAAGAGCCTGATGCCCATCACCGGTGTCATCCCGTTCCGCGACACCATCTTCCTCTGGCAGTCGCTGCTGATCGCCGCCGTGCTGACCGTGGTGGTGGTCACCGTCGCGTACTTTTCCGCGCCGCGCGGCCGGCAGGTCCGCAGCGCCCGTGACCTCGGCGTCGACCTGGACGCCGAGGAGGAGGAGAAGCTGCCGCCGCGCTCGCGTCCCGGCGAATGGCTGGAGTACAGCCCGCTGTTGACGGTGCTCGTGGTGGCGCTGGGCATCGGCTGGGCGGTGCAGGAGTTCGCGTCGTCGGATCCGCTGGTGGCCATCTCCGGCCTGAACACCTACAACCTCGTCTTCCTGCTGCTCGGGATGGTGCTGCACTGGCGTCCGCGCAGCTTCCTCACCTCGGTGGCCAAGGCGGTGCCCGCGACGAGCGGTGTGCTGATCCAGTTCCCGATCTACGCCGCGATCGCGGCCGTGCTGACCCGTCCGACGAACGCCGCGGGGCACTCGGTCGCCGACTACCTCACGCAGGCGTTCACATCGCTGTCCTCGGCGGCGCCCTTCGCGCTCGTCGTCGCGGTCTACTCGGCCGTGCTCGGCTTCTTCGTCCCCTCCGGCGGCGGGAAGTGGCTGATCGAGGCGCCGTACGTGATGGACGCGGCGAACGACGTGCACGCCAACCTCGGCTGGACGGTGCAGGTCTACAACGTCGCCGAGTCGCTGCCCAACCTCATCAACCCGTTCTGGATGCTGCCGCTGCTCGGCATCCTCAAGCTGCGGGCACGCCACCTGGTGGGCTTCACCTTCCTCCAGCTGCTATTCCTGGCGCCGATCGCGCTGGCGCTGCTCACCGTCTTCTCCTACACCCTCGGATACAGCCCGCCCGCCCATCCATGAACAGGAGTCGGGCGCCCGGGAAAACCGCCGGACGCCCGGGGCCCGTGACAGCGTCGTGCTCTTCCGGCAACGCCCCAGCCAGGGCCGGGGAATACCAGTGCAGTTGCACGAACCCGTCCATGCCGCTGCGACGTTCTACAAGGCACTGCTCTCGGTCGACGGCTGAGAACAGATGATCCTCGCTCAAGCGCCAGGCAGGAGTTGGCGCCGTAGGCCGCTCAGGCGCGGTGATATTGGACTGGAGCCGTGATGTCCGCTCCCAGCGCCTTGGCCGCGTGGCGGGCCCAGTACGGGTCGCGCAGAAGTTCGCGGCCGAGGAGAACGGCGTCGGCCCTGCCAGAGGCGACGATGGCCTCGGCCTGGTCGGGCTCGGTGATCAGCCCCACGGCAGCCACAGGCATGCCGGCCTCGTCCCGTACTCGTTGGGCGTAGGGCACCTGGTAGTCGGGGCCGGCCGGGATCTTCGCGTCCGGCACGCTGCCGCCGCTGGATACGTCGAACAGGTCGACGCCCAGGACGCCAAGCTCCTTGGTGAGTCGCACAGTCTCCTGTGCTGTCCATCCGATGCGCTCGTCGTCGTTCTCCTGGAGCCAGTCAGTGGCGGAGACGCGGAAGAAGACCGGAAGATCCTCTGGCCACACAGCGCGGACCGCCTTCACAACCTCCTTCGCGAAGCGGGTACGCCCCTCGAAGTCGCCCCCGTAGGCGTCCGTTCGCCGGTTGCTCACAGGCGAGAGGAACTGATGTATCAGGTAACCGTGCGCCCCGTGAACCTCGACGACCTCAAAGCCGGCGTCCAGGGCCCGACGGGCGGCGTCGCTGAACTCTCGTGCGATGGCTCCGATCTGCTCGACCGTGAGCTCCTCCGGAGTCGTCATCCCCTCCTTGAACGCGGTAGCGCTCGGGGCGACGGGCGTCCAGCCGTAGGGAGACTCGGGGGAAATCGGTGCACCCCGGTCCACCCAGGTGCGCTCGGTGGAGGCTTTGCGCCCGGCGTGTGCGAGTTGAATCCCGGGTACCGCGCCCTGTGACTTCAGGAATGCCGTGATCCGCCGGAACCCTTCCGCCTGGGTCCCGTTCCATATTCCGAGGTCGTAAGGGCTGATCCGGCCCTCCGGGCTGACCGCGGTGGCCTCGGTGATGATCAGCCCGGCACCGCCGGTCGCGCGGGCGGCCAGGTGCGCGAAGTGCCAGTCGGTCGGCACACCCGTCAGCTCTCCCTCCGGAAGCGCGCTGTACTGGCACATCGCGGCCATCCAGACGCGATTGGGAATGGTCAGCGATCGGACCGTGTACGGCCGGAATATCGTGCTCACGAGAGTGCTCCCAGGGATGGTGCGAGAACGGTGTGCTGCGGCCGGGGCTAACGGGGATCCGCCGGCAGTGCTTGCAAACGCCGGATAGCGGCGAGTGCATTCCTGGGCCCGCTGAGCGTGACGCGCATCATTGCGCCGACGTCACCGTGACGACCTGTGCCGGTCCGGCAGACGGCCCCGCTGAGCCGGGCAAACGGCGTCCTGAGGCCTGCACGGGTGGACCGCTGTGGCGCCTCGCGCCGGCCGGCCGGGCTCGCCCATACGTTTCTCCTGGACCTGCTCATGGGCGGGTGGATGCTCGGATCGAGTCTCGAGAACGGAGAGCACTTATGCAGGCGGTCGTGTACCACGGCGTCGGCGATATTCGCCTGGAGTCAGTACCGGAGCCCAGGATCGAGCAGCCGACCGACGCCATTGTCCGGATCACCGCGTCGGCCATCTGCGGGACGGATCTGCATTTCATCCGCGGCACCGTGCCGGGGATGCGGCCGGGGACGATCCTCGGGCACGAGGGCGTCGGCGTGGTCGAGGAGGTGGGCAAGGACGTCCGCAATATCCGGCGCGGTGACCGTGTGCTGCTGTCCGCGGTGCTCGGCTGCGGATCCTGCGCGTACTGCCGGGCCGGCTACTTCGCGCAGTGCGACGAGATCAACCCGAAGGGGCCGAGGTCGAGCACCGCGTTCTACGGAGCGCCCGAGGAGACCGGTCCGTTCAACGGGGTGCAGGCGGAGTTCACGCGGGTGCCGTGCGCCCACACGAACCTCTTCCCCCTCCCCGACTCCATCTCTGACGACCAGGCACTCCCGCTGGCCGACATCTATCCCACGGGCTACTTCGGCGCGGTCATCGCCGAGGTCTCCGACGGCGACGTGGTGGCGGTGTGGGGATGCGGCCCCGTGGGGCAGTTCGCCATCCTGTCGTCGTTCCAGCGCGGCGCGGCGCGGGTGATCGCGGTCGACGGCCACGTCGACCGGCTGGAGCGAGCCCAGGAGCTGGGCGCGGAAGTCATCAATTTCAACGAGATGGACCCGGTCGAGGAGATCCTGCGGCTGACCCGAGGCATCGGTGCCGACCGGGCCATCGACGCGGTGGGCGTGGACGCCGAGAGTCCCAAGAGCGGCCCCGCCGCTCCTCTCGCGCGCGCTCAGGCAGAACAGCGCCTTGAGGAACTGCGGCACATCGCGCCCGAGACCAACCAGCAGGACGGGCAGTGGAAGCCGGGGGACGCTCCGACGCAGGCCCACAAATGGGCGGTCGAGTCGCTGGCGAAGGCCGGCACGCTGGGCATCATCGGGTCTATCCGCCCACCGACCGGTACTTCCCCATCGGCTTCTGCATGAACAAGAACCTCACCATCAACATGGGGAACGGCAACCATCCTCGGTACATCCCCAGACTGCTGGACATCGTGAAGTCGGGGCTGGTGGACCCGCAGGGCGTCCTCACCCAGCACAAGCCCATGCGGGACGTCATGGCGGCGTACCAGGAGTTCGATCGGCGCAGTCCCGGATGGCTGAAGGTGGCGCTCGACCCGGCGCTGGTCTGACCTCTCTGGGGCGGGCCAGGTGATCACTGGGGCGCGGTGCCACCCGGAACCCGTCTCTCGGTCTTGGGTTTGGCGCCTGAGTGCTCACAGCCGATCAGGGCATTGACCGCGCTCAGGACTGTCGGCTGCCTTCCATGCGCCCCAGCACGTGGTCAAGGGCGTCGAGGGTGGCAGGCAGTCTCGCGGGTCGCCCAGTTCCGTCAACCCTTGCTGGTTCTTTGGACACGAGACCCATAGCCTTACGTCAGGCAGTCCAGCCCGGCAGTGAGGCAGCCAGTAGCGCGGTCCGGGTCGCTCGGCCTCCGATTCTGAGGGAAGAGGCCGTGCCAGTGAGACCACGAAGGATGGGCGTGATGCGTCGTGGCTGCCGAAACGATGTCTTCGGCGCCGGAACTGCGCCGGCTACGGCAGCGAGTTCGGGACAGGTCCGAGGTGAACCCGGCAGTCGCGGCCGATACCGCGTGCCAGGACCGGAGCCGGGCACCGCGTGCGGTCTCCAGACCCTGCTGTGCGGTCGTTGAGATGGGGCGGGGCCTGGAAGACGACGATCGCAGGCGACGGCTGTGGAGTCATGTTGTCGAACGCGCCCAGGGCGGCAAGATCACTATCGGGCACGTGTGTGCCGCGCTGACCGCTGTTGCGGGAGCGGATTCGGCCGCCGTCACGGTGATGCTCAGTGCCAGTCCGCGCGAAACCATCTACGCGAGCAGTCAGATGGCAGCAGACATGGAAGAGCTGGCCCAGACGCTCGGCGAAGGCCCGGGCGTGGATGCCTGCGCCGGCGGTCCTGCCCTGGTGTCGGATCTGAACGCGGCGGAGTGTCAGGTTAGTTGGCCGGTGTTCGCCCCGGCCGCGGTGGCGGCCGGGGTCCGGGCGCTCTTCGCGTTGCCGCTGCGGCTCGGCGGTGTCGGTCTGGGCGTCATGTGTCTGTATCGCTCTCGTGCGGGCAGCCTCAGCAGTGAGCAACTCGCTGACGCACTGGTATTGGCGGACACGGCCTTGGCACTGCTGCTCGATATGGGGCAGGACGAAGGGCTGGCCCGTGGGGAGCGGTGGTCCGAACTGGTGGGCCCGCTGCACCCTGAGGTGCATCAGGCCACCGGGATGCTGATCGAGCAGCTCGGGGTGAGCGCAGGGTCGGCTCTCCTCAGGCTGCGCGCTTACGCGTTCGCAAGTGAACGTCGGCTGCGCGATGTCGCCCGAGACGTGGTCGCGCGGCGCCTGCAATTGGACGGGAGCGAGCCTCCTCCCGAGCGATCAGAGTCCTGATCCTGGTCCCGTTCGCTCCACGCCGGTGTGGACATCATCGGCGCAAGTGCATGAAGTTGCCTGAACGAGGTTGAGTGAGATGGCAGAGGTCCGGCTGACCGACGTGTTCGTGGAAATGGCGGACACGCTCATCGACGAATTCGACGTGCTCGATTTCATGCACGGGCTGAGTGCGAGGTGCGTCGAGCTGCTGGACATCACAGCGGCGGGGGTCATGCTGACCGACGAGCGGGACAGTCTTCAACTGGTCGCCGCTTCCTCGGAGAAGACCCGACTTCTCGAACTGTTCCAGCTTCAGACCGAACAAGGTCCCTGCATGGAATGTTTCCACAGCGGTCAGCCCGTCACGGTCTCCGATCTGTCTGCCATGGGGCCGTGGTGGCCGCACTTCACCGAAGCGGCAGCGGAGGTCAGCTTCTCCTCCGTCCACGCCGTACCGATGCGCTTGCGCAGTGAAATCATCGGCGCGCTCAACTTCTTCGACACCAAGGCCGGGGCCATGGACCTCGAAAAGCAACGCATCGGTCAGGCTCTCGCAGACGTCGCCACCATCGGGCTGCTGCAACAACGGGCCATCCGGCAGCGGGACAACCTCACCGAACAGCTCCAGACCGCATTGAACAGTCGCATCTTCGTCGAGCAGGCCAAGGGGGTGCTCGCCCAACGTCTGAAGGTGAGCGTCGATGAGGCGTTCTCATTGCTTCGTGGCGAAGCCCGCCTCCGGAACCGGCGCTTGTCCGATCTGGCGCAGGCGATCGTCGACGGCTCCGAGCAACTTCCTGCCGCGCCGGACGACTTGACCCGCTGAACGGTCGGAAAGCTGCGGAGAGTCCGCTCCTCCGGGCTTGGCCGGAGCGCCGCATCCGCCCCGCATAGCACAGCCGCCACCCACAGCGAAAGTCCCGTTACGGTGAGGCCGGGCCCGGGAGTACTCTGACGGCCTGTCGCCCCAGACCCCGGTGGCATTCTGTCCGAAGTACGCCCGACGGCACGGGTGTTGCTGCCTCGCCCGACCGCTGCTCCGGGTCGTGGGTCCGCTCGGCCCCCTCGACAGCACGCACCCACTGTCGCTGTGCGGCATGCCCGGTCATTTGCGTCTTCCCGCCTGCCCCGATCTCTCGCATTCCCACGGCGCACCTTCGCCGGCTCGCGGAGTGCGTCCAGTACGGGGGTGCTCGGCATGGGAAATGAGACGCAGGCACGCCGGCACGTCGTCCCCCAGTTCTGTCCGCCGCATGCGGCGAATCCGCCGAGGAGCAGCAGCCAGAGCCGGGATCGCAGAAGGATGTGAGAGCGATGAACACCACCGTCGACGACGGCGATGGCGGCAGTGGCGGCGATGTCGAACGCCCCGGAAAAGCCTGCGTGATACGCGACTTGGAAGTCTTTCTGGTGCTCTCCGCAGAGTGCGCGGCACCGCTGCGCGCGCGGTTCACCTACCGGGCCACCGACCCCTTCGCCGTTCAGCTCGACTTTCACCTGGCCACACAGAGTCCGGTCCGCTGGATCATCTCCCGTGAGTTGCTGACGACGGGCATGGTGCGACCCGTAGGACGCGGTGACGTGCGTGTGTGGCCCACACACGGAGACACGCAGATCAATCTGCGGCTGTACTCGCCGGACGGCGACGCAGTGCTGGAGACCGCGGCGGGCCCACTGGCCGAATGGCTCGAGCGCACCTGCCTGTTGGTCCCGCCAGGGCATGAAGAGCGCTTCCTTGACACCGACACCCTGATCAAGGACCTGCTGCGGGAATCCCCGTAGCACGACTGCCCGGCCGGACGGGAACGGGCCGCCAGGACCCG
This sequence comes from Streptomyces sp. HNM0575, assembly GCF_012726265.1. Taxonomy (GTDB): domain Bacteria; phylum Actinomycetota; class Actinomycetes; order Streptomycetales; family Streptomycetaceae; genus Streptomyces. The sequence continues at coordinate 187,178 of NZ_JAASAG010000009.1, forward strand.
GAGCAAGGCCGAGCCGGGGCGAGCAAGGCCGAGCCGGGGCGCGGGAGCGATGAACCGTACCGGCTGACGAGTCCCTTAATCTGCAAACTAGCTAGTTGCGAAAGTTGGCAACTAGCGAGATCATCTCTGGGACGTTGCAAGTGGCGGAGACCGTATGGCCCTTGAGATGAGGCACGAACGATGGCGGGTGACAGGGCTGCGGCCGGTGGCGGGGAGCTTCGGGAGGCCGGTTCGGTGACGGCGCCCCTGTATCAGCTCAAGGCCGAGTTCTTCAAGACGCTGGGACACCCGGTCCGCATTCGCGTACTGGAGCTGCTGAGCGAGCGCGAGCATGCCGTGGCCGAGATACTGCCGGAGGTGGGGGTCGGTGCCCCGCATCTGTCCCAGCAGCTGGCCGTGCTGCGGCGGATGAATCTCGTCGTGACCCGCAAGGAGGGGCCGACGGTCTATTACTCGCTGACCAGCCCCGAAGTGGCGGAGCTGCTGCGGGTGGCGCGGTCGATTCTCTCCGGAGTGCTGTCGGGACAGGTCGAGTTGCTGGCGGACCTGCGGTCGGCGGCCTCGGAGAAGGAGGAGGCCCCGGGCCGCGGCAGCACCTAGGGCGCCCATGTGCGGCGGTCGCCCCTTGTGAAGGACCCCTTGTGACGGGGCAGGGGGCGGCCGCTTCTCAGCTCGGTGGGATACGAGCCCGATGCTGAGGAGCATGTGGTGAGTCTGTTGCGCAAGATCCGCGGTACGGGGCGAGTGGCCGAAGAGACCCCGCCGCGGCCGCAGGGGGTCGTACCGGACGCGGCGCGGGAGTTGGGCGGCTCGGCGCAGGTGCGGTGCGTGGACGCGGGCTCGTGCAACGGGTGTGAGATCGAGATCGGTTCGGCGTTCGGCCCGGTGTACGACGTCGAGCGGTACGGAGCACGGTTGGTGGCTTCGCCGCGGCATGCGGACGTCGCGCTGGTGACGGGGCCGGTGACGCGCAATATGGCCGAGCCGCTGCGGCGTACGGTCGCGGCGATGCCTGAGCCCCGAGTGGTGGTCGCGGTGGGTGACTGCGCGCTGAACTGCGGTGAGTTCGCCGGGGGTTACGGGGTGGAGGGCGCGGTCGGCGACGTGGTGCCCGTCGATGTGACGGTGCCGGGGTGCCCGCCGCGGCCCGAGGAGATCGTTGCGGCGCTGCGCACCGTGACCGGCCGGTGAACTCGGTAGCGACCGTGCTCGCCGCGTCGACGGGATTCGCGGGAGCCGGCATCGGTGCCGGTCTGGCGAGTGCCGGTCGTGTGCGGGCGACCGCCGTGGGCATGTGTACGGGCGCGAGCGGTGTCTCCGGGGCGTGGGCAGGGGTGGCCGCATCCCTCGGCGACCGGTGGGCCGCCGATGTGCCGTGGCTGCTGCCCCTGGCCGGCGTCCGTCTGGAAGTCGACGCGCTGTCGGGGCTGTTCATGACGGTGGCGGGGGCCGTCGTCGCGGCCGTGTCGCTCTACGGGATCGGCTACACCCGGCACGGCGGGCACAGCGGGCACGGTGCGACCTCGCGCGGAGCGCACGGTGCGGCCTCGCGCGGAGCGCAGACCGTGCTGCCTCTCTTCGCGGTGACGCTCGTGCTGGTGCCGGTGGCCGCCTCGGTGTCGACGTTCCTGCTGCTGTGGGAGGCGATGGCGCTCGCGTCACTGCTGTTGGTGCTCGCCGAGCACCGCGAGCGGTCCTCGGTACGGACTGCCGGGGTCTGGTATGCGGTGATGACGCATCTGGGCCTCGTAGTGCTGCTGGTCGGGCTGGTGTGGTTCGCGGCGAGCGCCGGGGGTGAGGACTTCGCGGCGCTGCGGGACGGCGCGCCCGGGATGTCTCCGGCCACGCGCGGCGTGGTGTTCCTTCTGGTGACGGCCGCGTTCACGTCGAAGGCGGGCGCCGTGCCGCTGCATGCCTGGCTGCCGAGGGCACATCCCGAAGCGCCCAGCCACATCTCGGCGTTGATGAGCGCGGCGATGGTGAACCTGGGGATCTACGGCGTCGTCCGGGGGCCTGGACCTGCTGGGCGGCGGTGCGGGCTGGTGGTGGCTGGTCCTGATCACGTTGGGCGGGCTGTCGGCCGTGTACGGGATCCTTCAGGCCGCGATGGCCTCGGACCTCAAGCGGCTGCTGGCGTATTCGACCAGCGAGAACATGGGCCTGATCCTTGTCGGGGTGGGCGCTGCCGGGCTGTTCGCCGCGGCCGGCCGGGAGGCGCCGGCGGCCCTCGCGTTGGGAGCGGCGCTGCTCCACGTGGTCAACCACTCCGCGTTCAAGGCCCTGTTGTTCTGTGCGTCGGGTTCGGTGCTGCGTGCCACGGGAGTTCGCGATCTGGACCGGCTGGGCGGCCTGAGGGCGCGGATGCCTGTGACGGCGGGACTGTTCGCGCTGGCCGCGCTGGGCGCGGTGGCGCTGCCGTGGCACGGGAGATGGCCCAGGATTACGTTCCTCAACGGCCTGCGACGTACTCGAAGTACCAGCCGTCCACCGCCGATCGGCGCTCATCCGCGGGCTTGGCCGTCAACGGACTCTCCATTAAGTTAGCTTCTAACAAATGTTAGTAGCTAACACGGGGAGTGGCGGTGGACCGTCCGGCTGTGATCGTGGCGGGGGCGGGACCGACGGGGCTGACGCTGGCATGCGGCCTTCGCGCGGCGGGAATCCCGGTGCGGGTCGTCGACCGCGCCAAGGAACCGGCGCACACCTCCCGCGCGCTGGGACTCCAGCCACGGGGGTCCGAAGTCCTCGACCGTCTGGGCGCGTTGGAGGATCTGCCGGAGAACTCGATCCCCATCCGGCAGGTGATCACCCACGTCGACGGCCGGGCAGTCGCCCGGCTGAGAGTCGGGCGCCCCACGAAGCTGGTGACCCGGCCGGGTCTGCTCATCTCCCAGGCCGAGGTGGAGGCCCGACTGCGGCGTCGCCTCCTGGCCCTGGGCGTCGAAGTGGAGTGGGGACGCGAGGTGTTCACCGCCGAACAGGACTCCGACGGCGTCACCGTCGGAGTCGCCGACGGGCACATGCGGGGGCAGTGGCTCGTGGGATGCGACGGCGCCCACAGCCGCGTACGCCGGGCAGCCGGCATCGACTTCCCCGGCGTCGCCGTCATCGAACGCTTCCTCCTCGCGGACATCCGGGCAGAACTGCCGCTCCCCCGGGATGCCGCGTCGGTGTGGCTGCGGGGCGACCGGCTGTGCGGGGTCTTCCCGCTCCCCGGCGGGATCTGGAGGGTGATGGCTCCCGCTCCCGCGGACTGTGCCCTTGAACTCGGCTCGACGGAACTGGTCGAGGTGCTCACCACGATCTTGCGGGAAGAGGCGGCGCTCACCTCCGTGCCCGTCCGGGAGACCCTGTGGACCTCCACTTTCCGCATCCACCGGCGGCTGGCGTCGACCTACCGCACGGGGCGCGTTCTCCTCGCCGGGGACGCCGCGCACATCCACAGTCCCCTGGGCGGCCAGGGCCTCAACACCGGGTTGGGCGACGCGGAGAACCTGGCGTGGAAGCTGGCGCTCGTCACCGCGGGCCGAGCGCACGAGGCGCTGCTGGACACGTACCAGACCGAACGCCGCCCCATCGCGAAGGAGGTGCTGGAGTCCACGAGCGCCATGACCCGCGTGGTGGCGGGACAGAGCGCACCGGCCCGGGGTCTGCGCGACCACGTGCTCGTACCGCTCATGAACCGGCCCGCGCTGCAACGACTGATCTGGGAGCAGGCATCCCAGTTGAAGATCAGCTACCGCGGCGGCCCCCTGGGAGACCGTTTCCCGAGTGCCTGGATCTCCCCGAGTGCCTGGATCACGCGCCGCCCACGGCCCGGCGACCGCGTGCCCGACCTGGACTGCTCACGACAGGACGGCAGTCGTACCCGCCTGCACGCTGAACTCGGCGCCCGCTGGGCCCTGTTGACGCCCGGCTCAAAAGCAGCGGACTTCGTCGCCCTTGCGGGCCGGCGGCTCGGGGGCGCCGGCCAGGTCGCCGCTCTGACCCCCGCCTCGGTCACCGGGCGGCATGTGATGCTCGTGCGGCCCGACGCGCATCTCGCCTGGCGCGGCACCTCGTTGAGCGCGCTGGAGAAATGGCTCACGACCGCCCTGGGCGCCGAACCGGTCGCATGCCGCGGTGTGACGGCTGACGGGCGAGACCAGGACAGCGGAACACGACGGGAGTGAGGAGAATGGCGCCGCCGGCCGACCACGCTCAGCCACCTGTTCAGGGACTGCGGGAACGCAAGAAGGCACAGACCCGCCGGACCATCCAGGAACACGCGTTGCGGCTCTTCCTCAGCGAGGGCTACGACGGCACCACCGTGGAGGACATCGCCACGGCTGCCGGGGTCTCCCACATGACGTTCTTCCGGTACTTCCCCACCAAGGAATCCGTCGTCGAATCGGACGACTACGACCCGATGATCGCCCGGCTCATCGAAGAGCGGCCACCGCAGGAAGACGCCCTCACCGCCGTGCACCAGGCCCTGGCGGGCGGTCTGAAGAGCATCTACGAGACGGACCGGCGGGCACTGCTCGCACGCACCCGGCTGATCCTCACGACACCCGCGCTGCGCGCGCGCCTGTGGCAGAACCAGTCCGCGACGGAACAGCTCTTCACCGACGCGCTCACGGCACGCGAACCGTCCGGGGACGCCTTCCGGATCCGGGTCCTGGCGTCCGCGTCGCTGGCCGCGGTGGCGACCGCGCTCACCGCATGGGTGGACGGTGAAGGCCGCGAGCACCTGCCGGCTCTCGTCGACGCGGCCTTCGCAGTGCTGCACGCGCCCGGCACCACCGGCCCGCCTCGGCAGCCGAACGGGAGCTGAGGACTCGCCCCCGGTACGAGGACTCACCCCGGTACTTGGCTCGGGTGCTCCGGCCGGTTCATCGCATGCCGCGCGGCCGGACCACGTAAGCCACGGTCGTCAAAGCCGCGTCAGGATCCCGCCTCGGGCCGTCAGGGCTTCGTCAAGGCGGGCTGCGCAGGGCTGTCCGGGGAGCTTTCCTCCCAGGTGAGCCCGCATCCGCGGGCGTACCTGTCCGAACTCTCCCGGGGAGCATGCGATGGCCGACGTGGCTTTCGTCCTCACCACCGTCGCGGTGTTCGCGCTGGTGGCTCTCGTGGCCAAGGCGGTGACGAGGCTGTGAGCGCCGAGAACGTCGCCGGTCTGGTCGTTGCCGTTCCGGTGCTGGTCTATCTGGTCGTCGCGCTGGTCTTCCCGGAGAGGTTCTGAGCGCCCGGTGAACACGGTCCTCGCTGACGTGCTCCAGGTATCCGCGCTGATCGTCGCGCTGGTCCTGGTGCATCGTCCTTTCGGCGACTACATGGCCGCCGTCTACACCTCCTCCCGGCACCTGCGCGTCGAGCGCTGGATCTACCGGGCGGTCGGGGTGAGCCCCGGCACGGAACAGCGCTGGTCCGCGTATCTGCGCGGAGTCCTCGCGTTCTCGGCGGTCTCGGTCCTCTTCCTCTACCTGCTGGAGCGGGTGCAGAACCGGCTGCCGCTCTCGCTCGGCTTCGAGCCGGTCTCCCCGGACCAGGCGTTCAACACGGCGGCGTCGTTCGTCTCCAACACCAACTGGCAGTCCTATTCCGGTGAGACGGCCATGGGGTATCTGGTGCAGACGGGCGGTCTGGCGGTGCAGAACTTCGTGTCCGCCGCGGTGGGCATGGCGGTGGCCGTCGCGCTCGTACGGGGCTTCGCCCGCTCGCGTACGGGAGAGATCGGCAACTTCTGGGCCGACCTGGTGCGCGGAGTCGTACGGGTCCTGCTGCCGGTCGCCGCCCTGGCGGCCATCGCACTGGTGGCCGCGGGCGCGGTGCAGAACTTCGCCTCCGCGCAGGAGGTCACCACCCTGACGGGCACGACTCAGCACCTTCCGGGAGGAGCCGTCGCCTCGCAGGAGGCGATCAAGGAACTCGGCACCAACGGCGGCGGCTTCTTCAACGCCAACTCGGCCCATCCGTACGAGAATCCCAGCGCCCTGACGAATCTCTTCGAGATCTTCCTCCTCCTGGTCATCCCGTTCTCGTTGCCGCGCACTTTCGGGACGCTCGTCGGCAGCGCGCGGCAGGGGTACGCGATCGTCGCCGCGATGGGGGCCGTCTGGCTGGGAGCCGTGGTCGCGGTGACGGGGCTGGAGCTGGCCCATCCCGGCGCCGCCGTGCAGGCCGCGGGCGGGGCGATGGAGGGCAAGGAAGTCCGCTTCGGCGGGGGCGCCTCGTCCCTGTTCGCCGTCTCGACGACGATGACGTCGACCGGTGCCGTCGACGCCGCCCACTCCTCCTTCTCCGCGCTCGGCGGCGGGGTGCTGCTGCTGGGCATGATGCTCGGCGAGGTCGCGCCCGGCGGCGTGGGCTCCGGGCTCTACGGCATGTTGATCATCGCGATGATCGCCGTCTTCATCGCGGGTCTCATGGTCGGCCGTACGCCGGAGTACCTGGGCAAGAAGATCCGGCCCCGGGAGATGAAGCTGGCCGCCTGCTACATCCTCGTCACTCCCGCCCTCGCCCTGGCGTTCACCGGCGCGGCTATTGCATCGCCCACACCGGCGCACTCGATGCTCAACTCCGGCCCGCACGGCTTCTCCGAGGTGCTGTACGCCTACACCTCCGGGGCCAACAACAACGGCAGTGCCTTCGCCGGGCTGAGCGCGGACACGCAGTGGTTCAACACCACCATCGGCCTGGTGATGCTGCTCGGCCGGTTCCTGCCGATGGTCTTCGTCCTCGCCCTGGCGGGCTCGCTCGCTCAGCAGCGCCCCGTACCCGTGGGCGCGGGCACGCTCCGCACGCACAAGCCGCTCTTCAGCGGTCTGCTCGTGGGCGCCGTGCTGATCGTGGCCGGGCTGACGTTCTTCCCCGCCCTGGCGCTCGGTCCGCTCGCCGAGGGGCTGTCGTGAGGACACGGACCGCTCGCACATCTGCTCCGTCAGACTTCGGAAATCAAGCGGAGGGCAGCACTGCCATGCCGACCGTCGATGCTCCTGTCCGTACCGCCGCCCAGGCTGCGAGCACGCCCGCCGGACTGTTCGAGCCCCGGCAACTGCTGGAGTCGCTGCCGGCCGCCCTGCGCAAGCTGGACCCGCGGCTGATGGTCAGGTCACCCGTGATGTTCGTCGTCGAGGTCGGCTCGGTCCTCACCACCGTGCTCGCCGTCGTGGACCCCGGCTGGTTCGCCTGGTCGATCACGGTGTGGCTGTGGCTGACGGTCGTCTTCGCCAATCTGGCCGAGGCCGTCGCCGAGGGCCGCGGCAAGGCACAGGCCGACACTCTGCGCCGCGCGAGGACGGGCACGGTGGCACGCCGCGTGCCCGGAGGTGGTGCCGGAACCTCGGGCGACGAAGCCGCAGTCGGGAGCGGGGCCGAGGAGCCGGTCCCCAGCAGCGCCCTGTGCGTCGGTGATCTGGTCGTCTGCGAGGCAGGGGACACCATCCCCGGGGACGGCGACGTCGTCGAGGGCGTCGCCAGCGTCGACGAGTCGGCCATCACCGGTGAATCAGCCCCTGTGATCCGCGAGTCCGGGGGCGACCGGTCGGCCGTGACGGGCGGCACGCGGGTCCTCTCCGACCGCATCCTGGTGCGGATCACGGCCAGGCCGGGCGAGACCTTCCTCGACCGGATGATCGGGCTCGTCGAGGGCGCGGCCCGCCAGAAGACGCCGAACGAGATCGCGCTGAACATCCTTCTCGCCTCGCTGACGATCATCTTCCTGCTGGCCACCGTGACCCTTCAGCCCTTCGCGGTCTACGCGGGGGCCGAGCAGCCGATGACCGTACTGGTCGCCCTGCTGGTCTGCCTGATCCCGACGACGATCGGTGCGCTGCTCTCGGCCATCGGCATCGCGGGCATGGACCGGCTCGTGCAGCGCAACGTGCTCGCGATGTCGGGCCGGGCCGTCGAGGCGGCCGGGGACGTGTCCACGCTGCTGCTGGACAAGACCGGCACGATCACCCTGGGCAACCGGGAGGCGGCGGAGTTCGTGCCCCTCGGGAACACCGGCGCCGCCGAACTCGCCGATGCGGCCCAGCTCTCGTCGCTCGCCGACGAGACGCCCGAGGGCCGCTCCGTCGTCGTGCTGGCCAAGCAGCAGCACGGGCTCCGGGCACGGGACGAGGGCGAGCTGAGCGGCGCCGAGTTCGTCCCGTTCACCGCGCAGACCCGGATGAGCGGCGTCGACATCGCCGACGACAGCCGTACGTACCGCGTACGCAAAGGAGCCGCCGGGGCCGTGACCGCGTGGGTCGCAGAGCGCGGCGGCACCGTCCCCGGCGACGCCCGGCACGCGGTGGAGCAGATCTCCGCCTCGGGCGGTACGCCCCTTCTCGTGGCCGCCGAGGACCGCGAGGGCGCCCGCGTTCTCGGCGTCATCCACCTCAAGGACGTGGTCAAGCACGGCATGCGGGAGCGCTTCGCGGAGCTGCGCAGCATGGGGATCAAGACCGTGATGATCACCGGCGACAATCCGCTGACGGCGAAGGCCATCGCCGATGAGGCCGGCGTGGACGACTTCCTCGCCGAGGCCGCCCCCGAGGACAAGATGGCCCTGATCAGGCAGGAGCAGGGCGGGGGCAAGCTCGTCGCGATGACCGGAGACGGCACGAACGACGCTCCCGCTCTCGCCCAGGCCGATGTGGGCGTCGCGATGAACACCGGCACCTCGGCCGCCAAGGAGGCCGGGAACATGGTCGACCTGGACTCCAACCCCACGAAGCTGATCGAGGTCGTCGGGATCGGCAAGCAGCTGCTGATCACCCGCGGTGCGCTGACGACGTTCTCCGTCGCCAACGACGTCGCCAAGTACTTCGCGATCATTCCCGCGATGTTCGTCGCGGCCTACCCCGGGCTGGACGCGCTCAACGTCATGCGCCTGGCCAGTCCCCAGACCGCGATCCTCTCCGCTGTCGTCTTCAACGCCCTGGTGATCGTGGCCCTGGTGCCGCTCGCGCTGCGAGGCGTGCGCTACCGGCCGATGAGCGCCGACGGCATGCTCCGCCGCAATCTCGGCATATACGGCCTGGGCGGGCTGGTCGCGCCCTTCATCGGCATCAAGATCATCGACCTGCTCATCTCACTACTCTCCGGGACCGCATCATGAACGCCGCAGTCCGTAACACCTCACGCCTCGCCGCGGCCGCCCTGCGGGCGCTGCTCGTCCTCACCCTGGCGACCGGCGTTCTCTACCCGCTGCTCGTCACGGGGATCGCCCAGGCCGCCTTCCCCGGCAAGGCCGACGGCTCCGTGGTCAGGAGCGGCGGGAAGGAGGTGGGCTCGACGCTGATCGGCCAGAGCTGGAACGACAGGGACGGCGGACCGGCACGGCAGTGGTTCCAGCCCCGGCCGTCAGCCGGGAAGTACGACTCGCTCGCCTCCGGCGCCTCCAACCTCGCCGCGACCAGCCCGGAGCTGAGGAAGCAGGTCGAGGCACGCAGGACGCAGGTCGCGGCCTTCAACGGCGTGCCGCGACCGGCCGTACCGGCTGACGCGGTCACCGCGAGCGCGTCCGGCCTCGACGCGGACATCTCACCTGCGTACGCCCGGCTACAGGCCGACCGCGTCGCCGAGGCGCGGGGCCTCGACCGGGCCGAGGTCCGCGAACTGGTCGGGAGGCACATCGAGGGACGGGTCGCCGGGTTCTTGGGGGAGCCCTCCGTGAACGTCCTGGAGCTGAACCTCGGCCTGCGCGCGCTGCACGGCTGACCGTCCCAGGCGGCGTACGGGACCGCGCTCATCCGGCGCCCGTACGCCGCCCGACCTGAAAGACAATGGAGCCATGGCCCGCGGCAAACTGCGCATCTACCTGGGCGTCGCCCCGGGTGTCGGCAAGACCTACGACATGCTCTCCGAGGCGCACCGGCGCCTGGAGCGGGGCACAGACGTGGTCGTGGCCTTCGTCGAGTGCCACGGACGCCCCCGCACAGAAGTGCTGCTGCACGGGCTGGAGATCATCCCGCGACGCGAACTCGCCCATCGGGGCGCCGGCTTGACGGAGATGGACCTCGACGCCGTCCTCACCCGCGCCCCCGCCGTGGCTCTCGTCGACGAACTGGCGCACACCAACGTCCCCGGTTCGCGCAACGCCAAACGATGGCAGGACATCGAGGAACTGCTCGACGCCGGCATCACCGTGATCTCCACGGTCAACATCCAGCACCTGGAATCCCTGACCGACGTCGTGGAGTCCATCACCGGCGTACGGCAGCGCGAGACCGTCCCCGACGAGGTCGTACGCCGCGCCGACCAGATCGAGCTGGTGGACATGTCCCCGCAGGCGCTGCGCAGACGCCTGGCGCACGGCAACGTCTACGCGGCCGACAGGATCGACGCTGCCCTCTCCAACTACTTCCGGCCCGGCAACCTCACGGCCCTGCGCGAACTCGCCCTGCTCTGGACCGCGGACCGGGTCGACGAGTACCTCCAGCAGTACCGCGCCGAGAAGGGCATCTCCTCGCCGTGGCCCGCCCGCGAACGCATCCTCGTAGGGCTCACGGGCGGCCCTGAGGGCCGCACACTGATCCGCCGCGCGACCCGGATCGCCGCCAAGGGCTCCGGCAGCGAGATCCTCGCCGTCTACGTCTCCCGCAGCGACGGACTGACCTCGGCGTCGCCGGAGGAACTCGCCGTCCAGCGCACCCTCGTCGAGGATCTCGGCGGTACCTTCCACACCGTCGTGGGCGACGACGTCCCCGAAGCCCTCCTCGACTTCGCCCGGGGCGTCAACGCCTCCCAGATCGTGCTCGGCATCAGCCGCCGCAGGACCTGGCAGTACGTCCTCGGTCCGGGAGTGGGTGCCACCGTCGCCCGGGAGTCCGGCCCCGACATCGACGTGCACATCGTCACCCACGAACACGCGGCCAAGGGGCGGGGACTGCCTTCCGCCCGGGGAGCACGCCTGGGACGCGCCCGCATCGTCGCCGGCTGGCTGACCGGAACCGCCGGTCCCGCGCTTCTCACGCTGCTGCTCGCAGCAGCGGGCCCGGGGCTGGGACTCGCGAACGAGATGCTGCTCTTCCTGACTCTGACGGTGGCGGCGGCCCTGCTCGGCGGCCTGCTGCCCGCTGTCACCTCCGCAGTCGTCGGCTCCCTGCTGCTGAACTACTTCTTCACCGCCCCGACGCACACCTGGACCATCTCCGACCCGCAGAACGTCCTCGCCATCGTGATCTTCGTGGTCGTCGGGATCGCCGTCGCCTCCGTCGTCGACCTGGCCGCCAGACGCACCCACCAGGCCGCCCGCCTCCGCTCCGAGGCCGAGATCCTCAGCCACCTCGCGGGCAGTGTGCTGCGCTCCCCGGCACAGCGGGAGGAGGGGACGGAGCTGACCGCACTGCTGGAGAGCGTCCGGCAGACCTTCGGCATGGAGTCCGCCTCCCTGCTGGAGCGCACGGAGGCCCGTGGCCGGTGGAACTGCGCCGACAGCGTCGGACCGGACCCCGCCACCCGTCCCGACGATGCCGACGTGGACGTACCGGCGGCGGAGACCACGACCCTGGCGCTACGGGGCAGAGTGCTGCCCGCCGAGGACCGGCGCGTCCTCGGCGCCTTCGCCGCCCAGGCCGCCGTCTTCCTCGAACGCCGGCGGCTGATCGGCGAAGCCGAACGCGCCCGCCGCCTGGAGGAGACCGACCGCATCCGCACGGCACTGCTGGCCGCCGTCTCCCACGACCTGCGCACACCGCTGGCCGCGGTCAAGGCAGCGGTGTCCTCGCTGCGTTCGGACGACGTCGCGTGGTCGGACGCCGACGAGGCGGAACTGCTCGCCGCCATCGAGCAGGGCGCCGACCGGCTCGACCACCTCATCGGCAACCTGCTCGACATGAGCAGACTCCAGACCGGCGCCGTCGTCCCGCTGATGCGCGAGACCGACCTCGACGAGGTGGTGCCGCTCGCCCTCAGAGGCGTACCGGAGTCGGCCGTGACGCTCGACATCCCCGAGACGCTGCCGATGGTGACCGCCGACCGGGGCCTGCTCGAACGCGTCGTCGCCAACGTCGTCGAGAACGCCGTGAAGTACAGCCCGGACGGCAGCCGTGTGCTGCTGGCCGCCAGCGCCTTCGGCGACCGCGTCGAACTGCGTACGGTCGACCGCGGCCCGGGCGTACCGGACGCCGACAAGGAACGCATCTTCGAGCCCTTCCAACGCCAGGGAGACGCACCGCGCGGCGACGGCGTCGGCCTCGGACTCGCCGTCGCCCGGGGCTTCGCCGAGGCCATGGGCAGCACCCTCACCGCAGAGGACACTCCCAGCGGGGGCCTGACCATGGTCCTGACTCTCGCGACCGCCCCCGGCAGGCCCGTTGCCCGCCCCGACCTCCCCGCGGAGACGACCTCATGACCGGATCGCAGGCAGCCACGCCGGACCGGCCTCCGGTCGGCCGGATGCCACGGGTGCTCGTCGTCGACGACGAGCCGCAGCTCGTCAGGGCTCTCACCATCAACCTGCGCGCCCGCAAGTACCGCGTGGACTGCGCTCACGACGGTGCCTCCGCGCTCCAGCTCGCCGCCACCCGGCACCCCGACGTGATCATCCTCGACCTGGGGCTGCCCGACATGGACGGCACCGAGGTCATCGAGGGCCTGCGCGGCTGGACCCGCGTACCGATCATCGTGCTCTCCGCGCGCCACGCCTCCGACGAGAAGGTCGAGGCCCTCGACGCCGGCGCCGACGACTACGTCACCAAACCCTTCGGAATGGACGAACTCCTCGCCCGCCTGCGTGCGGCGACCCGCAGAGCCAGCCCCTCCGAAGAGGCCGACCTGGTCGTCCGGACTGAGGCCTTCACCGTCGACCTCACAGCGAAGAAGGTCCGCCGCGACGGCTCCGACATCCGCCTCACCCCCACCGAGTGGCACGTCCTCGAAGTGCTCGTACGCAACACGGGTCGGCTGGTCACCCAGGTACAGCTGCTGCACGAAGTCTGGGGCCCCACCTACGGGACGGAGACCAACTACCTGCGCGTCTACATGGCCCAGCTCCGGCGCAAGCTGGAACCGGACCCCGCACACCCGCGGCACCTCGTGACCGAGGCCGGCATGGGCTACCGCTTCGAGCGGTAGGCCCCATGGATCAGGGTCGCCTGACCCGGGTGACCTGTTGGTGCTCGGCTGCTGTCGGTGCTCGGCTGCCGTTGGTGCTCGGCTGCCGTTGGCCGTCGTCCTACCGCGGCCCGGGGCGGTGCAGGCGTCCGCGGGCGATGAGTTCGAGGGTGAGGGCGGTGGCCAGGGCTTGGACGGCCATCAAGGCGATGAGGACGAAGAGTTGGACTGCGCCCGCGGACAGGGGGCCGGCGCCGCCGAGGAGCATTCCGACGAAGGCTCCGGGAAGGGTCACCAGGCCGACGGTGCGGGTCTGGTCGAGGCCCGGGATCAGCGCGTCGGACGCGGAAGGCCGGGCGATCTCCAGGCGGGCGTCCCGCTCGCTCAGCCCGAGGACCAGCCCCGCTTCCACCTCGCCGTGCCGGTGGTCGAGTGCGTCCAGCGCGCGGCGTCCTGCCAGGGAGGTAGCGGTCAGCGCCCCGCCGATGAGGATGCCCGTCACGGGGATAAGAACGATGCCTTTGAAGGGGACCAGTTCGGTGAGCAGGAGCGCGGCGACGACGGGCAGCACGGGCGAGGCGATCGGTATCGCGGCCGTCCACCAGGAGCGGTCAGCGGTGATGCGGCGTCCGGCGGTGCGGACGGCCACGGCCAGCATCAGCAGCAGAAAGGCGAGCGTGGCGAGGAAAGAGCGGACCACCCAGACGATCACTGCGGAGACGGCGGCGAGTTGAACCGTGGCCCGCACGCCGGCCAGCAGGATCTGGCGTACGCGGCTGCCGCGCCCACCGTCCGGTGCCAGGTGGAAGACGGCGGCGATGCCCGCGGCGGCAAGCAGAAGGGCGACGAGGAGGACCGCCAGGGTCGCGTTGACCGGCAGGAGCGAGGCTGCGCTCAGCTGCATGGGGCGAGTGTCCTTCCCGGCAGGACCCGCGTCCAGGGCTTCCAGAGCGGCGGAATGAGCGGCGGTTCTGTGGAGGGGACGGCGGCCACGGGCGCTAAACGTTCGCTCTATGTGCGGGAACCGCAAACGGCGGCCCTGGCCGTATCCGGATCTACTTCAAGAGGTCCTCTTCGAACGGAAAGCGGGAGAGAATCTCTCTGCCGGTCTCGGTGATCAGAACTTGCTCTTCAAGCTTTACCCCCTCGGCTCCGCCCTCCAGGCCGATATAGCTCTCCACGCAGATCACCATGCCGGGCACGATCTCGCCGTCGTACCCGGAAGCAGGGAAATCGCCTTCGTGATACAGGTACGGATACTCCCCGGTCATGCCACAGCCGTGTGCCGAGAGGTAGTACCGGTTCGCGTAGTAATCCTCGGGAATCTCCCAGGCTTCTCTCGCGTAATCCCGAAAACTCATGTGGGGACGCAGGATCGACATGTTGTGATGAAGCTGCTCGTACGCGACCTTGTAGAGCTTCCTCTGTTCCCGGGACGGCGTCCCCGGCCCCGAGTGGAAGGTCCTGGAGAAGTCCGAGTAGTAGCCGTGGCAGCCCACGACGTCGGTATCGAGAGCGATCAACTCGTCGGCCCCGACGATGTTCCCGCCCGTCTCCTGGAACCAGGGATTGGTCCGCTGCCCGGCGTTCAGCAGTCGCGTTTCGATGTAGTCGCCGTTCTGGGCGATGACCGACCGATGCAGCACCGACCACAGTTCGGCTTCGCTCAGGCCCGGCTCGATCGCCTCGCGGAGTGCGCCCACGCCGATCTCGGTTGCCCGAAGCGACGCAGCGACACACTTCAGCTCTTCGGGCGATTTCACCGATCTCGCGATCTCCACCGCATGCTGGGCGTCGACTACCCGGATTCCACTGCCGTTCAGTTCGATCGCAGCCCCTGCGTTCAGCCTCTCGAGGCCGACCGTTGCGCGGTCTCCGGCAAGCCGGGAGATCTCCTCCGCCATCTCCTGTGCCCAGGCACGCTCGGACGCGGCGATTTGAGGTCCCGCGGCGACGAAGCTGGCGGTCCTGGCGGGCCGGACTTCGTCGATGGTCTCAAGACCTTCGGCGAGGTGCATGCAGCCGGTGAACTCGTAGAGAATCGAGTGGTCCTGAGTGAGAAGCAGGTATCGCGCCGGGGCGTTGCGCATGGAGAAGACCTGCATGTTCCGCGCTCCGGTCGCATAGCGGATGTTGACCGGATCAGAAAGGATCACTGCGTCCACGCCGAGTGCCGCCATCCGGGATCGGACTCTGCTCAGCCGGTACCGTCGCACGGCGACGAGATCGATCCCCTGGTCGGCAGCAGGTTCGCGATCCAGCTGCGCAAGGCCTTCCAGATCTCCGCGTTCTGCGTGCCAGTCCAGTTCCGTCATTTCCTCTTCCTGATCGATTTCTCTTCCTGATTCAGGACGAGCTAGCCGGTCCGTTCACGGTCATGTCGAGGCCGGCCATGAGGGAAGAACATGATGACCAGCAGAATCGCGATCACTGAAGTCACGGGGGTGTCCAGGAGAAGGTGCCGGCGGAGGTGTTGAGGAAGAGAGCGGTCGGGACGAGGGTGGCGACCAGGTCACGCGCGGCGGCGGCGATCGGGCTGCGAGCCTGGGCGATGCGCCCGGCCTTGGCGGATGTGCGGACTAGTCTCTGCGTGCGGGGGCGGCGCTCCTGGTCGTAGCGGCCGAGCCCGGTGTCGACTTCGGTGTCGGAGCGGGCGGGTCCGGCGTGGACGGCGAGCGTCACCGCGTCTTCGAGAGCGAGTGCGGCTCCTTGGCCGAGGTCGGGAGTCATGGCGTGCGCGGCGTCGCCGAGCAGTACGACTCGCCCACGCACATAGGACGGCAAGGGGGTCGCCTGCGTATAGACGTCGGTCCGGATCAAGGCGGATTCCGGCGTGGCCGCGAGCAGTTGCGGAATGGGTGCGTGCCAGTGGCGGACGCGGTGGGCGAGGTCCGTCACCCGGATCTGCTGCTGTGAGCCCTCGGGGGCGGATTCGCAGAAGAACCAGTAGACGCGGTCGTCGGGAAGGGGCACTACCCCCACCCGCCGTCCGCGGCCCCAGGTTTCGACGACTGCCGTCTCAAGGCTGATCCCAGCGGTGCGCTGAGCGGGGACGATGCCGCGCCAGGCGACGTATCCGGCGTATTCGGGCTGAGGGTGGCCGGGGAAGGCCACCGTGCGGAGGGCGCTGCGGAGGCCGTCGGCTCCCACCACGAGATCGGCCTGTGCGGTCGTGAGACCGTCGGGCCCCTCGAACGTCACGGTGGCACGGTCGGTGTCGGCGGTGACTGTGACGGCCCGGTGCCCTGGGTGCAGCGTCACGTTGCCGTAGGACTCGAGTCCGGCCATCAAGAGCTGGTGCACGTCCGCACGATGCAGTACGAACGCCGGCTCACCGAACCGCTCTTGAAGGTCTGCGAGACGTGTCCGCATCAGCCAGCGCCCCCGTGCGGTCCGCAGTCCGGCTGATCCCTGTCTCATCCCGTGGGCGCGCAACCCTTCGCCGAGGCCGAGCCAGTCCACGGCGCGTACCGCGTTGGGCTCGATGGCCAGGCCCGCTCCGATCGCGCCGAACTGCCCTGCGCGTTCATGGACCCTGACTCGCCATCCGGCACGGGCCAGACCCCGCGTCACCGCGAGGCCGCCGATCCCGGCGCCGACGACGATCGCTGAGCGTTCCATCGCCTCACCTCTTCTGAAGCGTTCGTCTTGAGCGAGCGTACTGATGCCGATGCCGGCGAAAGCCCGTGGGCGACGAGATCCGACCGGTGCGCACGGCTCACGGCTTCCACGCCGGGAGCCCCGCGGCCTCCCGAGACGATGCAGGCCGGTAACGGAGCAGGCGCCTTCTAAGCGCTTGGCCGCAGAGTCGAACTCTGCCGACGTCGCGTGTGGCCGAACCAGGTAGACGCCCGTGGCGGTCACCACGCTGACGGGGCGGCCGGGCCGCGTCGCCATTCCCACGTGGCCGCATCGCAGATGTCCGGTGTTGTCCACGTTGTCCGTGACTTCGATGTGGACGTGTTTGCCTCGGGCTACCAGGAGTCAACGCACTGTGCTGTCATGACTTCCAGCGCAGTGCGTCGCTGGTGCCCATACGGCGTCCACGTCGGAAGTGGCTCTTTCGGGAAGGGAGGGCCGGTCACGGCACCGCCGGGCCCGACCGACCCGACACGCGTGGCCCACACCCCCTCAGAGATCGCAGGAATGACGACTTGTCCGAACGATGGCAAGACACCGGCGCCGCGCCGGGCGACGGCAATGGGTCACTCTCCGACCTGGACGACATCGCCCTGGTCAAGAGAGCGGCGCGGGAACCCGAATCGGTCGAGCACGTCGTGGAGGAGCTGAGCGCACGCCACCTCCTGGCGGTGACCGCCTACGCATCGCTGTGTGCCTCTGCGGAGGGCGGCGCCGAGACCCTGGCGGCCGCGGGGATCCGATCGGCCGTGCTGGAGGCGGAACCCGCCACACCGGACGAGGCGTTGCGGCCGAGGCTGCTGGCCGCCGTGCTGGAGGTGGCCAGGTTGCGGTGGGCGGACTCCGACTCGGACTCCGACCGCCGCGAGGAACTGAGCGCCGACCTCCGGGACTGGCTGGAGAGCGGCCCGGATGACGTACCCGAGGACGCGGGGTCCAACAACGCACCGGGGGCCGGCAGCGCACCCGGGGCCGTCGACCCTGGCCCGGCCCTGCTGCGCAGCACCTTCAGCGGTCTGCCGGTCCATCTCCAAGTCGTGCTGTGGCACGACGTGGTCGAGCGCGAGGAGCCCGCCGCCATCGGCCGTCTGCTGGGCGCATCGCCCGACACCGTCCGAGGCTGGCGCGGAAGCGCCCGCGCCAAGTTCCGGGATGCCTACCTGCGGACGTACGCGGACACGGGCGACAGCGAGTGCCGCCCCTTCGTGCGGCTGGTCGAGGCCGCCGCGGAGACGCGGCACATATCCCCCGCCGGCGACGTGGACGACCACCTCGCCGGCTGCGCCTACTGCCGACGGGCCTTCGAGGACCTGTCCCGCATAGAGGACGACTGCGACACCCTGCTCGTGGAAGGTGTGCTGGCGTGGGGCGGGGCGCGCTACGTCGCGGCGCGGCTGGGCTCCGGTGCGAAGTCCGCCGGCGCGCGCGAGCAGGCGCCTGAGGGTCCGGAGTCCGGCGCCACGGAGCTCGGCGCGAAGCCAACCGGGCAGGAACCGACGGATGAACTGGGTATGCCCGCCCCGGCGCCGCACACCCCCGGCCCCAACGACCGCGGGGGCAGCCGCAGACGGCGCACCACACAGGTGGCGATCACCTCGGCCGCCGTCGGGCTGGCGGTCATCGCCGCCGCGGCGTTCTTCGCTTCCGGCTCACACGACGGCGCACCGCAAGGCCGCGAAACGGCCCGGTCCCAGGCCGGTCCTACGGTGTCCGTACCGAGCCGTTCCCCGAGCCCGTCCGCCTCCTCCGAGCACGCCAAGCCGCCGGACAAGAAGACGAAGAAGCCCACCCCCTCCCCGTCGAAACCCCCGAAGCCGGCGGTGAGCGGCGCCGCCCTCCAGTGGAACTTCGACGAGGAGTCCGGCGGTGCGGCCGTTCGCGACACTTCCGGCCGCGGCAACAACGGCACGGTGACGGGAAGCGGCGCCCTGAGCCGAGGCCACGGCGGGTCGCTCTCGCTGAACGGGTCCCAGTACGTCGAAGGGGCCGCGGGAACGATCGACACCACGCGGAGCTACACCGTCTCCGCCTGGCTCAACCTCGCCTCCAAGCAGGACTTCTCCACGGCGATCAGCCAGGACGGCCAGGAGATCAGCGGCTTCTTCCTCCAGTACGACAACTCCATCGACCGCTGGCGGCTGGCGGTCGGCTTCGACGACTCCTCCGAGTTGGACGAGGACGAGGCGGTGTCGGCCGCGAGTCCCGTGCTCGGCAGGTGGCAGCACGTCGTGGGGGTCTACGACGCGCCCGCCCGCGAGATCCGGCTGTACGTGGACGGACAGCTCCAGGACACCACCCGGCACACGCCGGTGTGGTCGGCGAGCGGCAAGTTCGCGGTGGGGCGCGGCTGGTGGGAGGGCGAGGTGGCCGACCGCTTCCGCGGCGGTATCGACGCGGTCAGCGTGTTCCCGCGGGCGCTCTCCTCGTCCGAGGTCGCCACCCTGGCCCGTACCGCGTGACCCCCGGTCAACTCGGGCGCTCCACCGCGCAGGGCGCGGTCAGGGCAGGCTCGAACCTCTCTGGGCTTGCCAGGCGTCGCCTGCGTCGTCCGCGTCGGTGCTGCGGCTGAGAGCTTCCCATCGGCCGTCGTTCTCGACGCGCTTGCTCCAGATCTCGCGTCCGTATTCGTATGCGTCGCTGCCGGCGAGAAGACGGAGGGGAGGCTCGTCGAGGTCCGCGACGCGCAGCACGAGCGCGGCGACCTTCGCCGGGTCGCTGTTGGCGGTCTTCGCGAAGTCCGTCATCGCCCGCATCGAGGCGCCCACCGTCTCCTCGTAAGGTTCGCTGATCGGTGGCGTGGTCATCGAGGTGCCTGCCCAGTCGGTACGCATGCCGCCGGGTTCCAGCACCGTCACCTTGATTCCCAGGGGGCCGACCTCCGCGGCCAGCGCCTCGCTGAAGCCGCCCACCGCCCACTTCGCCGACTGGTAGGCGGTCATCCCCGGGGTGCCGACGCGGCCGCCGAGCGAGGAGACCTGGACGATGCGCCCTCCTCCTTGGCTGCGCAGCACGGGGACGGCCGCCTTGGTGACGTGGACGGTCCCGAGGAAGTTCGTCTCGACCTGGCGGCGGAAGGCGTCCAGCGTCGTGTCCTCAAGGGATGCACGGTCGCCCTGACCCGCGTTGTTGACGACGACGTCGATGCGCCCGAAGGCACGGACACCGGCCTCGACAGCTGCCTGCGCGGCCTCGGAGTCGGTGACGTCCAGAGCCCGGGGGAGGATCCGGTCGCCGTGGCGTTCGACGAGTGTCTTCAGTGTCTGCGGGTCGCGCGCCGTGGCGACGACGCGGTGGCCGGCCGCGAGCGCCTGCTCGACGATCTGCCGCCCGAGCCCTCTGGACGCCCCGGTCACGAAGAACACCTTGCCCATGTCCTGTCCCGCCTCTCGCGTAACGCAATCGCTTTGCGTAGAGAGAGCACGGTAGGTCCGCGACCCGCAGTACGTCAAACGGCTTGCGTTAAACTCGGGCGCCATGGCATCCACCGCTCGTCGCGCCCGGTCCGAGGAGGCCAAGGGGGCACGCATCGCCGCGTTCCTCGACGCCGCTCGCGAGATAGCAGCTCGGGACGGCGTCCGTCACGTCACCCTGACCGCGGTGACGGCACACGTGGGCCTGCATCCCTCGGCACTGCGCCGCTACTTCGAGTCCACCGAGGAACTCCTGCTGGAACTCACCGAGCGGGGCTGGGGCGAGTGGCGCGACGAACTGCTCGCCCAACTGAGCGGCGCCCACGGCCTCGACGCGTCCGCCGCCGCCTCGGCCGTCACGACGTCGCTGGTGAGGCTGCCGGTCTTCTGCGATCTGCTCACCCACGCGGCGCTCAGCCTGGAGGGGGCCGTCCGCCTCGAGCGGGCCCGGCAGTACAAGCGCGCGGCGACCGTCGCCTACGAGGAGATGCTCGACGCGCTCACCGGCAGCGTCGAGCGCCTCGAGATCGAGGGGGCGCGGACGGTGCTCACCACGGCGATGGGCACCGGCGGCTTCCTGTACCAGCTGTCCCGGCCGACCCCGACACTTCGGCAGCTGTACGCAGAGGAACCGCGCTGGGCCCACTCGGCACTGCGCTTCAACGAGCAGTTGACGGCGGTGCTCACGGCAACAGTCCGCGGTGCACAGCGTCCTGGCACATCCGGCTGACCCAAACCGCCACCCCGTAACCGAGGCGGCCGGGGCATCCGGCGGGAGCGATGACGACCTCACTGATGTGGTGGCGTTCCTCGAACGGCGCCCGGTACGGGGCCCGGTACCCGGGCACGTTGCAGCGACGTGATCGAGTCCGGTCTCGAGTCCGGTCTCATCACAGCCGTGGACGACGGGCGGGACGAAAGCTCATGTGGTCAGCAGGCGACTGGCGAATTCACCGATCATGACGGTTGTGGCATGCGGATAGGAGCTGACGAGCGTCGGCATGACGGACGCGTCCGCGATCCGGAGGCCGTCGACACCGTGGACGCGGAGTTCGGCGTCCACCACCGCTCCCATTGCACAGGTGCCGACGGGGTGGAAGTAGGGCGTGGCCGCGTCCCGGATGAATGACACGGTCTCGGAACGCGTCATGCTCTCCCCCGGTGCCACCAGTCTCTTGGTGATCTCGCGGAAGCCAGGACCGGCTGCCATGTCGAAGCCGATCTCCACGCCCCTGACGAGTGCCGCGACATCCGCCTCGTCCTGCAACATGTTCGGCTGGATCTCCAGCTCGCCGCCCTCCCGAATTCTGACGTATCCGCGGCTCTGGGGTCTCGACAGGCCGGGCGCGATGCTGAAGGAGTTCGGAGGGACGGTGAACCGAGCACCGATCTCGGGGGTGACGTACGGGATTTGCAGTGCCACGAACATCAGGTCCGGCCTGCCGACTTCGGGCCGGCTCCGGCAGAATGCGACGCTGCCCTCCAGGTTGTTGTTCAGCGGCGGGAGCGAGGCGTTCGCCTCGAAGCACAGGCTCGCAAGGATCGGATGCTCCTGGAGATTCCGTCCTACGCCGGGCAGGTTCACCTCCGCATCGATGCCGGCCTCTCTCAGATCGCTCGCCGGTCCGATCCCGGAAAGCATCAGCAGTCTCGGGGTGTCGATCGCTCCGGCGCTGAGCACCACCTCGGTGAGCGCGGACACCCGGACTGGTTCGCCGTCCACGACGTACTCCACGCCCGTGCAACGGCCCCGCGACACAAGGACTTTCCGCGCCTTCGCGCCCGTCACGACGGTCAGTCTGCTGCTGTCCTCAAGAGCGGTGACGTAGGCATCCCACGGATTGACCCGCCGGCCATGACGGACGTTCAGGTTCACGGGACCGACCCCTTCAGGAGCCGCGACGGTCACGTCGTCCAGATAGGGCATACCCAACGACCGCCCGGCGTCGATCAGCGCTGTCGCGACCGGATGCAGATCCTTCGCGCGCTCGACATGCACCGGCCCGCCTGAACCGCGGAGCCGGCTCTCGCCGTCCTCCCAGTCCTCACTGCGCTTGAAGAGGGGAAGGACGGATTCGAAGTCCCAGCCGGTGTTTCCCGCGGCGGCCCACTCGTCGTAGTCCGCCTCGTGGCCTCGCGTCCAGACGAGCGCGTTGATGGCACCAGATCCCCCCAGCAACTTCCCTCTGGAGAGAGGGTGTTGCCGGTCATGGGTCGACGGGTGGGGTGAGTAGCCGTAGCCGTAGTCGAAAGACGAGCCGATGTTCTCAACCCAGCGTGCCGGATAGTAGAGGGTCGGCGCGTCCGTATCGGCGCCGCCGTTCTCGAGAACCAGAACACTGGCGTCGGTCTCCTCGACCAGACGCCGAGCCACCACGCTTCCCGCGGAACCTCCACCGACAATCACGAAGTCGAAGCTCGATTCGCTCTTTCTCATGCTTCCGTCCGATCGTTGTGTGACAGCTGAACTCACCTGTTCCGGACGGGAGGGCAGCCGTGGTCGCGGTGCCTCGGGCAGCGAACCGGAATTCGTGCGGGACCACCGGGCAAGCGATGTGCATCGCGTGGACCGAGGCTGTCAGCGCATCGACGGAAGAGCGCGCTTGTAGTGCGCGCAAGCCTGCTGAAATCACCCTGATACACGAAATGATGCTACGGATCGGAGGTTCATCGTGAGCTTGGTAACGTCCGCCGGTCGCCGAACGGAGGCCCTGGCCTTGGGGTGACGAGCCGCATGCCATCGGCCGCATGCAATGAGAAAAATCCCTATTCCGGGCATGGGAGATTGCCGGCAGGCAAAGTCGATTGCCGCTCTATGGCGAGGAGTTGACAAAGGATTGACTGCCGGAAGGGAAAAGTCCAAGGACCGGGGCCTTAGTTTCTTCCGCATGCCCCCACAGTCTTCGAATCTCCCGGTCCTGCCTTACCGGAAACCCACACGCGACCGCGACTATTGGCTACTGGACGACGTCCTTCCGAACGTCGACGACGTGCGCGCCCGTTGCCTCGCCAAGGACGACTGGCTCGAGGGCTATCCGTACAGGCGCGAGAGCTGGCCCGGACTGCGGACCATGCCCGGACTCGAACCGGCCGAACTCGCCCGCATCGAAGGCCTGGTGAGGAAGAGCACGGGCGCGAAGAAGCTGTGGCAGGAGGTCGCTCCGGGCGGTGGCACTCTCAACCACAACTGCATCCAGGTCGTCGGCAAGGACGAGGGCGAGCCCCGCCCGCACACCGACTCGCGCAACCTGTGCCGCTACGCCGCGGTGCTCTACCTGAGCCCTGACGCACCGAAGGACTGCGGAACCAGTTTCTACAGGCAGAGTCTTCCGGGAGGCACCCTCGGCGGAAACATGGTGACGGCGCCGCACAACAACATGGTCGACGCCCTGGGCACGCGCCTCGTATCGCCCGACGCCTTCGTCGAGGACGTGCGCATACCCCACCGTTACAACCGGCTGCTCCTCTACACCGCGAACATGATGCACACCGCCACCGGCTACTGCGGCAGCACTCTGGAAGACAAGCGCATGACAGCCGTCTTCTTCTGGATGGCGTGACCATGACGCGCCATCCAGGAGCACCACACCGTGTGGCTTTCGTCGGGCCGGCCCGGTAGAGTGTCCGCATACCCCACCGGGTCTGAGAAGGCCCGGCCAGACGGCCCCTCACGAGGGGCCGTTTTTGTATCGCTGCGGCCGACCGCAGAGCAGGAGCCATCACCTTGCCTCTCGTCGTGTACGTCGACGGTTTCAATCTGTACAACGGCATCAAGAGCGCCTACGGCCGCCGCTTCCTGTGGCTGGACCTCGTCCAGCTGGCCCGTCGCCTCCGGCCCAGAGAGTCGATGATCACGGTCAAGTACTTCACCGCCGCCGTACTCGACGAGCCCGGCGCCGCCAGTCGGCAAAGCACCTACCTCAAGGCGCTCTCCGCGCACTGCGGAGAGCAGATCGAGATCATCATGGGCCGTTACCAGCGCAAGACGATGCGCTGCCGCAACTGCGGTGAGACGTGGACCAGTTATGAGGAGAAGGAAACCGACGTCAACATGGCGGTCCACTTGGCCGCTGATGTGACTGCCGGACACGCGAACTCGGCTCTGATCATCAGCGCTGACTCCGATATGTGCCCCGCCGTGCGCACAGCGCAGCAGACTGCGCCAGGAGTCAACATCGTGGCCGCGTTTCCTCCACGTCGGCAATCCGCGGAACTGCGCAAGCTTCTCCCCCGCTCCTTCACCATCGGCCGCGGACGACTTGCGCAATCCCAGCTACCGCCTGCCGTGCCCGACCCGGCCACGGGCAGGCACCTTCGTCGCCCGAAGAAGTGGAGCTGACATCCGCTGGCCGGCATCGCCTCGGGCAAGCCCACATTCCTCCCCGCCGCCCAGGGCCGCACGGACCGCGGGTCGCCGAACGTTGAGTCGGAAGCCGACGCTCAGGAGCGTCAGGCAGCGGCCTGGTCGAGGTCGGAGAGGTCCAGGACGAAGCGGTAGCGGACGTCTCCTCGGCCCAGGCGGGTGAGGGCTTCCTGAACGCGGGCCGAGGGGAGCACTTCCACGTCCGCGGTGATGCCGTGTTCTGCACAGAAGGCCAGCAGTTCGGCAGTATGCAGCCGGCCACCCGTGCCTGCCGATGTCAGCTTCTTGCGCCCCTGGACGAGGTCCAGGATCTTCACCGTGGCCGGGAGTGGGAAGCCGAGCACGGCCAGCGTGCCGTCCAGGGCCGCCATCCGCAGCAGCGGGGAGAAGTCGTGCGGAGCGGGAATGGTGTCCAGGATCAGGTCGAAGGAGTCGCGCGCCTGCTCGGTCTGCTGCTCGTCGGTGGTCAGCACCAGGCCGGCGCCGCCGAGTGCGCGGACGTCACCGGCCTTGTCCTGACTGCGGCTGAGGACTGTGACCTCGGCGCCGAGAGCGGCGGCCAACTTCACCGCGAGGTGCCCTAGACCCCCCAGGCCGGCAACGGCGACCCGGCTGCCCGGCCCGATCCCGGCTGCGCGCAGAGGCTCCCACACCGTGATGCCGGCGCACATGAGGGGAGCGGCGGCGGACGGGTCAAGCGCCTCGGGCAGGCGGTAGGCGAACTTCTCGCGCAGCACGTACTCGCGACTGTAGGCGCCCTTGGTCTTGGTGCCGTCCACACGGTCGGTGCCGCCATAGGTGGTGGTCGGATGCTCGTAGCAGAAGTTCTCCTGCCCGGCCTCACACATCGGACAGGCCCCGCAGGAGTCGACGATGGTCCCCACTGCCACCCTGTCGCCGAGAGCGAAGCAGGTCACAGCGGATCCGAGCGCGGTGACCGTGCCCGTGAACTCGTGGCCCGGGACCAGAACGCCCTCATTCAGAGTTCCCTGGATTCTGTGCAGGTCGCTGCCGCAGACACCACAGAAGTCGATGCGCACCGCAATGTCGTCGGCGCGCAGCTCGCGTCGCTCGACCACGGCTCGCTCCAGCGCGGTAGAGCCGTCGGCGGTGCTCTGCCAGCCAAGGGTGGTGCGCATGGACCCTCCAAGTAGAAAAACTTTTCTGTCTTCATTCGACCCTACAGCTGCTCGACGGAGGCGCAAACAGAAGATTCTGTCTGTAGCATTGACGGCATGCCTGGACTGCCGAGCACCCAACGTGGAGCCGCGACGAGCCGGCGCATCCTCGACGCCGCCGCCGAGGAGTTCGCGCGGCACGGCATCGCCGGCGCCCGGATCGAGCGCATCATCTCCACCGCGCGCACCAACAAGGCACAGGTCTATGGCTACTTCGGCAACAAGGAGGGTCTGTTCGATGCAGTCGTCGCCGACTGCGTCGACCAGAGCACCGCCGCGTTGCCCTTCGACGCCGACGACCTGCCCGGCTGGGCGGTGCGGCTGTACGACGAGAACCTGCACCGCCCGAATCTGGTGCGACTCATCGCCTGGATCCAGCTGGAACGGCGCCCGGCCGGACGGTGGTTCGACAGCTCTCAGCACGAGCACAAGATCGCGGCCATCGCCCAGGCCCAGGCCGCGGGCCGGCTGCGCCCCGGTGACCCCTTCGACCTGCTGACCCTGGTCATCGCCATGGCGAACGCCTGGTCGCCGACCAGCAGCGTCTACACCGCCACCGAGGCGGACGACCCCGCCGAACACGAGCGCCGCCGGACCCTGCTGCATGACTTCGTCGCCCGCGCCGTGACGTCGACGCCTTGATGCAGCCGCAGGGGCAGGCACACGCTGCGCGGTACGGGCCTGCCGGGGTGCGCGGACGCCCCCGCTCGTTGCCCTGCTTCTCAGGGAGAATGTGCTGCGCGCCGGGCCGACGATCGACGAAGAGCGAAACGGCTTGGCTGACGCCTTTCGTGGTCGGGGTAGTGCGCACGGTCCTCGTGGCCGTGTAGGAGGTGAGGAGTATCGCGGATGGGCCCGGCTGACCGCCCGAGAGTACAAGTGCCGGTGGGCGAAGACTCCGAGCGCTGGAGCAGCCGGAGGGCTCAGCGGCGCGTGCTCGTCGTCGTACACAACGTCACCTCGGCCGGGCGTCTGCTGGATGTCCTGCCGCTGTTCCACGACGACTTCCGCGTCCAGTTGATCGTGACGTCGACAGGGTCCTCCGCTTTCCAGAGCGGCATCGAGGACCTGTTCGGCGAGCTTGGTCTGCCCGTGCTGCCCTGGAGGCAGGCGCTGAGGACCCCGGTCCACCTGGCCGTCTCCGCCAGCTTCGGGGGTCAACTCCACGCGATACGTGGCAAGTTGGCCATACTGTCACATGGAGTTGGATATACTAAGAAGCTGGCTACGCCGAACGCCGAACGCCGAACGCCGAACGCCGAACGCCGAACGCCGAACGCCGAACGCCGAACGCCGAACGCCGAACGCCGAACGCCGAACGCCGAACGCCGAACGCCGAACGCCGAACGCCGTCCCGACGTTCGGGCTTTCGCCCGACTGGCTGCTGGTGGACGGCAAGCCTTTCGTCGACGCGCTCGTTCTGTCTCACCCCGAACAGCTGGAGCGGTTGTGCAGGGTGTGCCCGGAGGCCGCGGAGTCAGCGGTACTCGCCGGGGATCCTTGCTTCGACCGCATGCTGGCCGCGCGCCCCTATCGGGAGCGCTACCGTCGAGCCCTCGGAGTGCGGCGCGGGCAGCGTCTCGTGGTCCTCAACTCGACGTGGAACACGGAGGGTTTCTTCGGCGACGGCGGCGATCAGGACCTCCTGCCGGGTCTGCTGCCCAGGCTCACCGCCGAGTTGCCCGCCGACGACTTTCGGCTGGCCGCGGTACTGCACCCCAATATCTGGCACGGCCATGGGCCAGGGCAGATCCGGGCCTGGCTGGACCGGGCGCGGAGAAGTGGGCTGACGCTGATCGATCCGGTGCACGCGTGGCGTCAGGCGCTCCTCGCGGCGGACGTGATCCTCGGGGATTTCGGCGCGGTCTCCTACTACGGGGCTGCTCTGGGCACCCCTGTACTGCTCGCGTCTTCCACGCAGGAGGGGCTCGACCCCGAGGCACCGCTGGCGTCGTTCGTCCGGAACGCCCCGCGGCTCGATCTGCTCGCCTCGCTGCGGGGGCAGTTGGAGAGGTTGCTGAGTCGGCACCGCCCGCTCGCGGGCCCTGCGGAGTTCGCCAGTTCCAGCCCCGGCGCCTCTGCGGCGCTGCTGCGACGGCACTTCTATGCCCTGATGGACCTGCCCGAGCCGCCCGGCCCCGCGCTGCTGGAGCCGTTGCCGCTGCCGCAGTATGAACCGCCTCGGCGTACGGCGCCGATGCGCGTCCGTACGCGCATCCACGGTGAGGAAGTCACAGTGGAGCGCTCCACGAGGATCCCGTACGGAGCCGCCGGTGACACGCACCTCGCCGTACACGAGGACACCCGGGATCCCGGTGATCTGGCCCTGGCCGACGTCATCTGGCGCGAGGGCCGGCCGGACGATCCGCGCCTCGGGGGCCCCGCCAACTGGAGCGCAGAGGTGCTGAGTCGGCACCCGCACTGCGTCATGGCCGCGTACGTGACCGGGCCGGACACATGCACCATAGGCACCCGACGGCACGGCGTTCTGCAAGTGTCCGCGGGCCCCGGAGCGGACGCCGACCCTGCGGCATACGTCTCAGCCCTGTATGCGTGGCTGGGCAGCGACGGGACGGTGCCGCCCGACGGAGCGACCCTCCGGGTGTGCACAGCCGGCGAAGTGCACCCGGTGTCGGTGACGCCTGCTATATCGCAGCCTCGCAGCGCTCCCGCAGACCGGTGAGGTACGCCAGGTGCGGAGCAGCCTTCTCGGGGGCGAGCAGGCGCTCGGCCACAGTGATCTTCGCCAGCGCCGCAGAGTTGTCGCCTGCCTCGTGCAGGGTGTCGGCAAGGTCGGTGAGGGCGCGGGCCTGGTTGTACGCCTCCCCTTGTGCGGCGAACCAGTCCTGTACGGACTCCAGGCGGCTGCGGGACTCTTCCAGCCGTCCCAGACCGCGCAGGGCCCGCGCTTGGTGGCGTTCGGCCAACGTGAGAGCACGCGGGAGATCGTCCACGCCCTTCTGGCCGGGCGTGATGCTCCGGTAGATGCGCTCCGCCTCGATGAACTGCTCGTACGCCGCCGGGTACTTCCACTGGTTCAGGTGCAGCAGACCGAGTAATTCCACGGAGGACGCCTCTCCCCGTACGTGGCCGGCCGCACGCTCGCATGCGACGGCGTCGCGCGCCTGCTGTTCGGCCTCCTCCCCGCGCCGTAGCTCGCCGAGGCAGTGGGCGAGCTGGAAGTGCAATGCGCCGGCCATCCGGGAGCTTGACTGGTGTTCGTCGGCGCAGCGGGCGGCAAGCCGGAGGGCCGGCAGCAGCTCGTCCCAGCGACCGGCCTTCAGCTGAAGCGGCCACAGCGCGCGGGCCAGGCGCAGGACCGTGCCGTACTGCTGGTATTCCTCGGCGACCGAGACCGCCCGAACCAGATTGCCGAGGTCGGCCAGCAGAGCCGCCATGCCCTCGGCCTCGTCGCGGTACGGGCTCCCCTCGGCCGGGGCGAGCTCCACCACCCGCCAGCTCTTCGGCAGTGCGGCGCACGCGGCGTGCAAGGCCCGCTCAAGGAGCTCGCCGAGCACTCGTGAGACGGCGGCCGAACACTCCGGAATTCCGTGCTCCGGGCCTGCTTCATCCTCCAGATGACGGCGAACCTCTGGGCGGAAGCGATAGCGGCCGTCGCCCAAGCGCTCCATCAGCTGCACCTCCGCCGCCTTGGCCAGCATCCGGCCGGCTTCCTGCGGGGTGACGTCCGCGGCCCGTCCGCCCAGGGTGGCGTCGACGGAAGGCCAGCCGCCCAGGGCGGCGAGCCGGCAGAGCCGTGCCGCATCGGGCCCGAGGCGGTGGACGGCGTCCCGTGTGACAGCACGTACGGGATCGTTTGCCGTGGCTCCGTCCACGGAGCTCGGGAGGGTTGGATCCCCTGCCAGCAGACGCATCGCCGCTGCCTGCAACGCGAAGGCGTTGCCTTCGCAGCGAGCCACCGTTCCCGACACCTCGGCCGCGGGCCAGGACACCCCGTACCGCGTGGCCACCTTCTTCAGCATCCGTTTCGCGTCCCGCTCCTCCAGCTTGGGCACCTCGATCAACTCCGCCTCCAGCGTGAAGGCGGGACCCGAGGAGACGACCAGCAGGAAGACCTCCGGCGCGGATGGGATCAGGGCACGCACCTGCGCGGCCGTGGTCGCGTGATCGACCACGATCAGAGCCCTGCGACCCGCCGTCAGACTCCGGTAGAGCGCTTCCCGACCCGTCTCCGTGGACGGCATCTGCTCCGGGTCGACGTCCATCTGCTGCAACAGAAGCTGAAGGACGGTGGCCGGATCCGGTCCGAGCTCCCCCGCGGCGCCGCGGAGGTCGATGTAGAACTGTCCGTCGGGGAACCGGTCGATGCAGAGGGAACCCCAGTGCAGCGCCACCGCGCTTGTGCCCATGCCCGGCCGCCCGTACAGCAGCGCGGCCCTCGGCCGACCCGCAGCCGGGCGCGTGGCCTCGCGCCGAAGCAGCTTCACGACCCTGGCGCGGTCGGTGAAGTCCCGCGGAGCGGGCGGGAGACCCGGCCCCGGCCGCAGCGTCGGCGCAGCATCCGACATGCTCCGCATGAGGTGGGTGAACTCGGTGTTCTGCCGGGGATCCTCGGACAGGCGCCGGTGCACCTGACGCGCCAGGATCTCCCACCCCTCCGTGGTGTCCGGTAGCGGCGTCTCCCGCCCCAGGCAACGCCGTACCTGGGCACCGGTCGACAACAGGATGTGCTTGCCCATCTCCCCCGCGGCGCCGTTCCCCACCGCAGTCAGAAACGCGGTCAGCGCTCCCACCGTCACGACCTCGAACACGCCTGCCCCTCCCCCAAGTCCGGCTCCAGGCCCGACTGTATCGGTCCGGATCTGCGGAGACTCCAATTCCGTTGCGCAGCAGGGCACTTGGGCCGGGTCACTTCACCGGCGCCACCCTGGCGGACTCTTGATCGTCGCGTTCAGGCGCACCAAGTCCCGCGCATAAGGGCAGTCTGCGGCGGCATCAAAGCGGCCCGGCATGCGTGCACTTGGGCAGGTCTCGATTCGCGGCTTCTGGATCGGCAGCGGCTCCCGTGCGCCCCGATAGCGGAGGCCGCGCGTGACGCCTGCACCTGCGGCCGGATCCATGTAGCAGACATCGTTTCCCAACAGCCGGCAACACCCGTGCGACGCGCGGGTGTTGCCGGTCATGACTTGGCCAACCCGTTCCCGCACGTTGGCCACATGTTCGCCGGGCATCCCTGACGCGCCTCGCCGTCGCGGGCGGAAGGTGATCGGCGGCCCCGCCTGCATCCGGGCCGGCGCGGTCACCGGAGATCCCTCTCTCGCTCAAGAAGGGACCGTCATGGCTGAGTTGACACGCCGTAGGCTTCTCGGTTCGGCAGCGGGGACGCTGGGCGGCGCCGCTGCCCTCTCGCTCCTCCCGCCGAGTGTCCAGAAGGCCGTCGCCGCCGAGCCGCCCAAGCACGGCTCGCTGCGCGACGTCGAGCACGTCGTCATGCTGATGCAGGAGAACCGGTCGTTCGACCACTACTTCGGCACCCTGTCCGGTGTCCGCGGCTTCGACGACCCGCGGGCCCTCAAGCTGGAGAACGGGCGTTCCGTCTTCTACCAGCCCGACGAGGAGAACCCGAAGGGGTATCTGCTGCCCTTCCACCTGGACACCCACAAGTCGAGCGCCCAAGCCATCCCGTCCACCAGCCATGCCTGGTCCGTGCAGCACCAGGCGTTGAACGGCGGCAAGATGGACCGGTGGTTGCCGGCCCACCGCGAGGCGGACGGCGTCAACGGCCCCTATGTGATGGGGTATTACACGCGCGAGGACATTCCGTTCCAGTTCGCGCTCGCCGACGCCTTCACCGTCTGCGACAACTACTACTGCTCGGTCCTCGGCCCCACCTGGCCCAACCGCCTGATGTGGATGACCGGTTCCATCGACCCGGGCGGCACCCGGGGCGGCCCGGTCATCAGCAACGTCGCGCCCTCGCCGTACCGCTGGAAGACCTATGCCGAACGTCTTCAGGAAGCCGGCATCAGCTGGAAGGTGTACCAGCAGGACGACGACTACGAGTGCAACATGCTGGAGCAGTTCGCGACGTTCCGGAACGCGCAGCCCGGCTCCGAGCTGTACGAGCGGGGCGTACGCCCGCAGCCCGAGGGCACCTTCGAGGACGACGCCCGCAACGACCGCCTCCCGGCGGTGAGCTGGATCATTCCGACGACCGACCAGTCGGAGCACCCCGACTACCTGCCGGCGGCCGGAGCCGACTACGTGGCCTCGAAGATCGAGGCGATCGCGTCGAACCCGAAGGTGTGGCGCAAGACCGCCTTCATCCTCAACTACGACGAGAACGACGGCCTGTTCGACCACGTCGCCCCGCCGACCGCTCCGGCGGGAACGCCCGACGAATACGTCCAGGGGCTGCCGACAGGCGCCGGCTTCCGGGTCCCGGCCATCGTCATCTCGCCCTGGACCGTGGGCGGTTGGGTCGCATCGGAGGCATTCGACCACACCTCCGCCCTGCTGTTCCTGGAGCGCTTCACCGGGGTGGAGGAACCGAACATCAGCGAATGGCGGCGCGCCACCTTCGGCGATCTCACGTCCGCCTTCCGCTTCCCCGACGCCCGCCCCCGCTCGCCGCGGCTCCCCGACGACACGGAGGAGCAGCTGGAGAAGGCGAGGGAGGAAGTGGCGAACCTGCCGAAGCCGACGCTCCCCGGAGCGGACCAGACCCTCCCGCACCAGGAGAAGGGCCGGCGTCCGCACGTATGACACACGCCCCGTGGGAGCGGCGATCCCGCCACCGCCGGTGCCGCGCGCGGGGTGACCTGAAGGCCCGTGGTCAGTCCGCGCCGCCCTGCATCGGGGCCCAGAACTCCTCGAACGACATCGTGCCGTCGCCGTCCGTGTCGAGTACGTCGATGAACTGCTGCGCCTGCTCGTCGGTGAGGTGCTCGCCGCGCAGCTCGGCGACGACCTGCTGGTATTCCTTGGCCGTTATCCGCCCGTCGCCGTCGAGGTCGTACGTATCGAAGACCTTGCGCGCGGCCGCTTTCATGTCCACCACGTGAACTCGCCTTTCCTCGTTGGATGTCGGGACTCGTTGGATGTCGGGCGATGCTACTGCGCACTGATCGCCTGAAGCACACCGAAGAGGGACGAGCGCCGGGTCAGCGTTCGTTGGCCAGGTTCCCGCTGTGCAGGTTCTTGTTGACGAGCGCCGGCAGCCGCTTGAGGAACGCTTCCTTGTCCGTCACCACGTGGTCGAGGTACGAGTCGACGTTGCCCTTCGTGATCGGCGGCATGACATACGTGTAGTGCTTTCGAACCGGCTTGTCCTCGGCGACGCGACGAGCCACCGCGAGGCCTTCCGCGAGCTCGACCCTGCCGTGTTGCAGAGACGAGCCGATGAACTTGCCGCTCTTCACCGCGCGCAGCCCGTCCTCGATCCCGTCGATGCCCACCACCGGGAGCTTCTTCCCTCGCTCCTTCAGCGCCTGCGCCGCGCCCAGGCCCATGTCGTCGTTCTCGGAGACGACTCCGTCGATCTTTCCGCCGAAGCTGGACAGCCAGTTCTTGGTCTTGTCGACGGCCTGGTCCCGCTTCCAGTTGGCTGTGTCCTTGGCGAGAACCTTGATGCCGGGATGCTTCTCGAGCACGTTCTTGATCCCGCGTGTGCGGTCCAGCTCGGGTGACGATCCGAGCGGGCCCTGAAGGATCACGATGTTGCCCTTGCCGCCGAGTTCGTCGGCCATCATCCGCATCTCCTGCTCCCCCGCCCTGACGTCGTCGGGGAGAACCGTGGCGGCCAGTCCGGAGGAGCGCTTGAGCGTGGTGTTCACGGTCACCACGGGGATGTGCTTCTCCTTGGCCTTGGCGATCTGCGGCGCGAGCGAGTCCGCCTCGACGGGGACGATGACGATGGCGTCCACACCGGAGTTGATCAGCTGTTCGACCTGGCTGGCCTGGGTGCTGACGTCGCCGCCGGCCGAATTCCACGCCAGCTCCACGTTGTTGGCCTTCGCGAAGGCCTGCATGCCTTCCTGGCCCTGGCTGATGAAGGAGGACATGTCGTAGACGGCGACGCCCACGCGGAGCTTGCCGGCGTTCGGATCACCGGCACCGCACGCGGTCGTCGTCAGCAGTACGGCCGCACAGGCTGCGGCTCCCGCAAGGCGCGCTATTCGTCGGGGCATGGGAGAACCACCTTTCCTTTCGGGGTGATCAGCGGCGGCGGCTGTTCGCCCAGACATCGATCGAGACGGCGGCGACGATGAGCGCGCCCTTGATGACCTTCTGCCAGTAGGCGGGGACCACGAGGATGTCGAGGCCGTTGTTGAGGGTCTGCATCAGGAACAGGCCGAGGACGGTGCCCCAGATCGTTCCGCGGCCGCCCATCAGGCTCGCGCCGCCGATGACGACCGCGGCGATCGCGTCGAGTTCGAATCCGGTGCCCAGGGTGGGCGGCCCGGACAGGACGCGCGAGGCGAGGATGACGCCGGACAGGCCCGCGAACAGACCGCTGAGGGCGTAGACGCTGAACAGCACGCGGTGTGTCTTGATGCCGGCGAGTTCGGCGGCGGTCCGGTTGCCGCCGACCGCGTAGATCCGCATCCCGTACGCGGTGTACCGCATGACCACGGCGAGGACGACGATGCCGAGGATCATCACCACCACGGGCAGCTGAAGTCCCAGGACGCTCGTGTTCGCGATCTTGTTGAAGTTCGAGGGCAACCCGTTGATCGGGGCGCCCTTGCCGATGACGAAGGCCATGCCCGAGGCCGCCGTGAGCATTCCGAGCGTCACCACGAACGGCGGCACGTTGAGCCAGGACACCAGCGCCCCGTTGATGGAGCCGGCGGCCAGACCGACGGCCAGGCCGACCAGCAGGGCCAGCCAGAGCCGTTCGGGATGTCCCGCGACGGTCGCGGCCGCCGCCATGGCGCTCGCGGCGATCACGCTGCCCACCGACAGGTCGATGCCGCCGGTCAGGATGACCAGGGTCTGCCCGAGAGCGATGAGCGCGAAGGGTGCCGCGGCGACGGCGATGGTCTGGAAGTTGCCGACCGTGCTGAACGTGGCGCTGCGGTAGCTGAAGTAGACGACCACGAGCAGCATCACGATGACCATGGCGTGACGGAGTGCGAACTCCCGTAGCCACGCTGCGCTGAGACGGGAAGCCGGGGCCGCCGCCTCGGGGTGGTCTGCCGAGGTGTCGGGCTTGGTCTGCTGAAGGGCTGTCATGACGCGCCGTCCTGGATGAGCGAAACGCTGGCGGAGGCCTCGCCGTCGAGTCCGGCGGCGAGGTGGAAGATGCGACGCTGGGCGTCGGAGGCGGAGAGTTCGTCGCGGCCCAGGGTCCCGGCGATGGCGCCGTCACGTATGACGTGTACGCGGTGCGCGAGCCCGAGGATCTCCGTCATGTCCGAGGAGGCCATGACGACGGTCATGCCCGAGGCGGCGAGTTCGGTGATGATGCGGTAGATCTCGCTGCGGGCGCCGACGTCGACGCCGCGGGTGGGCTCGTCGAGCAGCAGCACCTTGACGTGTCCGGTGAGCCAGCGGGCGAGTACGACCTTCTGCTGGTTGCCGCCGGAGAGCGTGCCGGCCTGCTGGCCGAGTCCCTTGCTGCGCAGGTGGACTGAGGACATCGCCTGCCCGACGGTCCCGGTGCGTTGCCTGTTGCGCAGCCAGCCGCCGAGGCTGAAGTGGGACAGGCGCGGCAGCGTGCCGTTGTCGAGCACGCTCATTCCGAGGACCAGTCCGGCTCCCTTGCGGTCCTCCGGGACGAGCGCCATGCCCGAACTGATCGACGAGCCGGTGGAGTTGCGGCGCACGGAGGTGCCGGCCACCGTGATCTCGCCGCCGGAGCTGGAACGGGCGCCGAAGAGGGCTTCGAGCAGCTCCGTGCGGCCGGCGCCGACCAGCCCGGCGAGGCCGACGATCTCGCCGGCGCGGGCGTGGAGGCTCACCGGCTCCGAAACCCCCGCCACCTGTAGCCCGTCGACGCGCAGAGTCGTCTGATCGCCCGGCTCGGGCAGCGCGGGAAAGAGATCCTCCAGCTCGCGGCCGATCATCGCGTGGACGATCTCGTCATCCGTGATGTCCTCGCGAGGGCTGTCCACGACGAGTTCGCCGTCCCGCAGGACGACCACACGGTCGGCCAGTGCCCGGATCTCCCCCATCTTGTGAGTGGTGTAGAGCATGGCGACGCCCCGGTCGCGCAGCTTGTTCACCACTCCGTACAGCCGCTCGGCTTCATGCCCTGATATGGCGGAGGTCGGCTCGTCCAGCAGCACCACGCGGGCGCCCCATGAGGTGTTCTTGACGATCTCGACGATCTGCCGCAGCGCCACGGTGAGTTCGCGCATGGGGACGTGGGGGTCGATGGCGACGCCGAAAACCTCCAGCAGTTCGCGGGCGCGGGCCGCCATCCGGTTGCGGTCGAGCAGGCCCGATCGACGGCGCAGCTCGCGGCCGGCGAAGAGGTTCTCGTAGACGGTCATGTCGAGGATCGGTGCGAGCTCCTGCGGCACGATCCCGACGCCGCGGCCCCGGACGAGCTGCGGGTCCGGGTGGTGCAGCGTCTCGCCGTCCACCATGAGGTCTCCGGCGTCCTGACGGACCTGCCCGGACATGATCTTCATCAGGGTCGACTTGCCGGCGCCGTTCTCACCGGCCAGTGCCGTGACGGTGCCGGGCTCCAGGGCCAGGGATATCCCGCGCAGCACGGGAATCCCTCCGAACGCCTTGACCACGCCCCGGCATTCGAGGGCGGTGTTCGTCATGGTGCCTCCCGCTGCTGCTGGACTGCCGTGTCCCTGGCGCACGTTGGGGTCATGGGTGCGGTCTGCATCGGTGCGGTCTGCGTCGGTGCGCTCTTGTGCGCGTCTCTACTGCGGCTGACGGCCGTACCGCTGCCGTGGACTCCCCCGCCCTGTGCGACGCACGGCATGAGCTAACGCTCCGTCAGGGCGTGCGGCAGGGCGTGTGGCAGGGCGGCCCGGGCGAGCGCGAGGGACAGTTCCTCGCCACGGCGGGGGGACCGCCCGTCGAGCAGCCGGGCGATCTGCCGCAGCAGCGGCAGCCCGGACCAGTCCGGCAGGGCACCGGCACGTATCAGCTGATCGACGAGTTCACAGGCGAGCCGGGCGGCGGGGACGCCTTCGACGGTCTGGCCCGCCGCCTGCATCGCCTGCATCGCCTCGTACGGATGCTCGCCGCCGCCGACACGGGTGCCGTAGACGCGGTTGCGGCCGGAGAGCCCGGTGACCTCCAGGTCTCCGACGCCGGCGAGACCGGTGACGGTCTCGGGACGCCCCCCGAGCGCTTCGGCGATCCGGATCATCTCGGTGACGGCCTGGGCGAACGCGGCGGCCTGTAGGTCGTGGTAGGGCTCGCCACCGTGCTGGGCCAGGCCCTGGCAGACGCCCAGCGAAACGGCGTACACGTTCTTCAGCGCGGCGGAGACCTCCACGCCGACGGGGTCCTCGCTCACCTCCACCGCGTAGGCGCCGGTGGCGAACAGAGCGCGCGAGCGCCCGGCGACCTCGCGTGAAGCGCAGGCGTGCACGGCGGCGGTGGGCCTACGGGCCGCGACCTCGTTGGCCTTGCACGGACCGCCGATGGCGACGAGCGACAGGTCCAGGGCCGGTGCGGCCTCGCGCAGCACCCCGGCCACGGCCTCGGGCAGGGTGACGACCCTGTCGCCGCTGCGGACGAAGCCCTTGGTGGTGATGGCCAGGGTCTGGCCGGGGCGCAGGTACTCGGCGGCCTCGCGCAGGACTTCCATGACGCCGTCGGAACTGATGGACAGCACCACGTACGTGGCTTCCGCGAGGGCTTCTGCCAACTCGCCGCTGCGGTAGGTCTTCACCCGGGAGTCGAGGGGGACGCCGGTACGCGGATGAGAGCGGCCCTGCTCGACCGCGTCCAGCAGCTCGTCGTCGAGCCAGGTGCCCCACACCCGGACCTCGTGGCCGTTGTCGGCCGCCGGAGAGGCGAGCGCGCTGCCCATCGCGCCCGCGCCGAGGATGGTCACCGTCTCAGTGGGCCGGCTCATGCGAACTTCTTCGCCTCGTGCGCGGCGAGCTGGCGCTGCTCGACCTCTTGGATCTTGCGGACCTTGGGCAGGGAACGGCCACCGTCGAATTCGGAGGCGACCCAGTGATCGAGGCAGACCTTCGCCTGCTCGATGCCGAGGGTGCGGGAGCCGAGACAGGCGATCTGCGCGTCGTTGGACTTGCGGGCCCGCTCGGCGCTGTAGGCGTCGGCTATCTGCGCGGCGCGCACCCCGGGCACCTTGTTGGCGGTGATCGCAACGCCGATGCCGGTACCGCAGACGAGAACGGCGCGGTCGTGCCTGCCGTCGGCGACGGCCACGGCGACGCGTTCGGCAACGTCCGGGTAGTCCTCGTCCTCGCCCGATCCGTAGTCCGTCACGTCGTGGCCCTTCGCGATCAAGTGGTCGCGCAGGGCGTCCTTCATCGCTGCGCCTGCGTCGTCAGAGCCGATGGCGATGGTGCTCATCTCGTCTCCAGGTGTGGTGCGGGGTGTGAAATCGCATGGGCCGGCCGTCAGTTGGGAGGATCGGCGCTCTCCTCGGCCCGGGGCGCCCCGCCGGCCGCCCCGGAGGCGGCGAGCAGCGGCGGGAAGAGGTCCTTCAACGCCGGATACAGGCGGCGGTAGACGCCGTAGAGGTCCTCGTAGCGGGGTCGCGCGCCCGGGTCGGGGTCGACGGTGCCCCTGCTCCTGGCCATCCGGCTCACCGTCTGCCCGATGTCGTGCACCCCGCCGAGACCGACGGCGGCCGCCGCAAGGACCGCCGCACCCAGTGCCGTGGTCTCGGTTTCGGCGCACACGGTGACGGGACGTCCGGTGACGTCGGCGACGATCTGGGTCCACAGCCGGCTGCGCGAGCCGCCGCCCATCGCCAGGTACCGCTCGACGGGGACACCGGTGTCGTCGGCGACGCCGTCCGTGGTGAGCCGCAACTCGAAGGCGATGCCCTCGAGAAGGGCCCGGTACAGGTGCTCTCTGCCGTGGAATCCGGACCAACCGATGATCGCGCCACGGGCGTCGGGGTCCCAGTACGGTGTCTGCGCGGCGTTGAGGTACGGCAGTGCCATCAGCCCGTCCGCACCCGGAGGGACCTTGGCGGCCGCGGCCTCCATGATCTCCTCGGCGGTCAGCTCCAGCCCCAGGCCCGGCAGCGCGCCGAACTTCTCCATGAACCAGCTGATCAGATAACTGCCGGACGACAGCAGGGTCTCCAGCGTGTACGTGCCGGGGACCGGGCCGCCCAACGTACGGAAGGCACGGGACCAGCGGTACTCGTCCGACCACGTGCCGGCGGCGAGGGCGGTGCCCATGTTCGTGTACATCAGGCCGGGACGGGTGACACCTGCGCCGAGGCCGGCGCACTGGCCGTCCCCCGCACCCGCCACGACCGGGATGCCCTCGGGGAGGCCCAACTCGGCCGCGACATCGCGGCCCAGCACTCCGAGCACGGCACCGGGCGGCACCAGCTCCGGCAGCTGATCCTCCGTCAGTCCGACGGTCTCCAGCAGTTGCCGCGACCATGTGAAGGAGGCCATGTCGACCAACCCGAGCGGGTCGGCCGAGGCCCAGCTGGTGCGCCACTGGCCCGTGAGCTTGTGGGTGAGGTAGGTGGCGACGTCCACCACGCGGGCGCTGTCGCGCAGGGTGTCCGGTTCGTTCTCGCGCAGCCACATCAACTTGTAGAAGGCAGGGGTGACGTCCGGCGGCTTGCCGGACGTCTCATGCACGGACGGGCTGCCGTACTCGGCGATCTGCTTCCCCGCCCGGCCGTCGAGCCAAAGGATCGCCGGGCGCAGTTCGTTGCCCTGCCCGTCCAGGCAGACGAAGCTCTCGCGCTGGTGGGTGATGCCGATGGCGGCGATCTGCGAGGCGTCGACCTGCGAGGCCGCCTCGCCCAGCGCGCCGCGCGTGGAGTCCCACCAGTGCCGGGCGTTCTGCTCGTGCCACCCGGGATACGGGCGCCGCAGCGGGAACGTGCGACGTCCTTCACCGACGGCGTGGCCGGCGTCGTCGAACACGACGGCCTTGGTCGCGGTCGACGAGCTGTCGACGCCGATGACGTACCTGCCGGCGCTGCTGCGTTCCATGTGACCTCCCCTCCTTCTCCGTCGGGTCCGTGACGCCGACGCCGCCGCCCGCTTCGATCCCGTCCCGGACCTGCTGCTGGTATCGGGCTGTCCCGTCTCATCTCGGTGAGGGAGCCACCGGGCGGGCGGCCGCCTCGACCGCGGCCGGGCACCGGTCCTCGACCTCTCAGGTTTCCTGTTCGTTAAGACGATGCTCGCGCCCGAACTAACATGTCAAGTGTTCGTTCCAACATTGCCTACGTAAGAAAGACGGCTCGGTGGTAGCCGGTGAGACGCTCACGACTAGGCTGGCAAGGCACTGAAGCGGCTCGGCACCTGACAGGAGGCAACACCGGTGGGTGAGAGTGACGACCTCGTGGTCGCAGAGGAAACCGACAACCAGGGACCACTACGGCCGTCGCAACGTCAGCAGCAAATCCTCATGCAGGTCATCGACCAGGGTTCAGTGAGGAACGAAGACCTCGCCGAGCGCTTCGGGGTCAGCGTGATGACGATCCTGCGCGACGTGACCGCACTGGACCGTCAGGGCCTGCTGCGCCGGACCCGCGGTGGTGCGAGCGTGCAGCCGTCGGCGCTCTTCGAGAGCAGCGTGACCGTACGACTGGAGAGCCAGGCCGCCCACAAGCGCACCATCGCCCGGGCCGCCCTGAGGCATGTCGAGCCGGGTCAGGCGATCCTGCTCGACGACAGCACCACCGGCATCCACTTCGCCCGGCTCCTGCGGGACGCCGGGCCCGCCACTGTGATCAGCAACTTCCTGCCCGTGCTCAGTGAACTCAAGGGCGGTCAGGGCATCCGCCTGATCGGCCTCGGCGGCACTTACCACGAGGCCGGCGACGCCTTCCTGGGCGGGATGACGGTCGACGCCATCCGCAGCCTCTCGGTCGACCTCGCCGTGCTCTCCACCTCCGCCATCACGGCCGGGACCTGCTACCACCAGACACATGACACCGTGTCGTTCAAGCGCGCCATGATGGACGTCGCGGCCAAGCGGATCCTGTACGTGGACCATACGAAGTTCGAACGCCGGGCCCTGCACGCCCTGGCTCCACTCACCGACTTCGACGTCGTCATCGTGGACGAGCGCACCCCGGAGCCGGTCCTCAAGGAGCTGCACGAGCGTCAAGTGACCGTTGAGGTGGCCAAGGCCGGCTGACGCCTGAGACCGCCGATCGGATCGGGGCACACGGCGGCCTCGGAATGCCCCGGCCCCCGGAACCAGAGCCCGGGTGCGGCCAGTTGACCCACCAGGAGCTTGGACATGGCCGGTCGTCGGAGCGCGCGTCGAGCGGCCGGTTGTCTGGGGTATCAGACCGGCTGGGGCATCAGGCCGGCTTGCGGCCCCATGCGGTGATCATCGGTGCGAGCATAAGGTCCAGGCCGCCGTGCGCGAGGTTCGCGAGATGCGTCTCGATCTCCTCGGGCGTCGCCAGTTCCGCGGCCAGGAGCTGATCGCGGACGTGCTGGAGCGTGGCCGCCTCCAGGACCGCGCACGCGCGTGACGCGACGGGGAAGTAGGCCTCGGCGCCGACGTCCGTCAGATCCGACTCACGCAGCAGCCGGGGCAGCGTGCGACCGTATGCGAGGTCCGCCCCGCGCTCGGCCATCAGTTGCCGCATCCGGGCGCGCAGCCGGTTCGCCAACTCCTCGTCGGGGCCGCGTTCGTCGGGACAGGCGAGTGGTTGCAGGGCCGGGTCCCCGTCCTCGATCACCAGCCATCCGCCCGGCCGGAGCGCATCGGTCATGACGCGCATCGCGGCCGCGCGATCCTTCAGGTGGACCAGGACCAGCCGGGCGTGGACCAGGTCGAACGTCTCCGCCGGCGGTGGGTCGCGGAGCACGTCGTGCCGGCGTACCTCCAGCGCGCCGCCGGCCGCGGGCTCGGCCCACGACACGTCGATGTCCGTGGCCAGCACCCGGCCGCCGGCCCCCACGCGCTCCGCCAGGCCGCGCGGCACCGAGACGCCGCCGGCGCCGACCTCCCAGCACCGCCATCCTTCACCGAGCCCCAGGTCGTCGAGGTGACGGAAGGTCCACGGGTCGAACATCTCGGCAAGCGCCGCGAACCGCTCGCCGGCCTCCGGACGACGGTTGTCCAGCAGATATCGGTTCACCGCATCAGTATGGCCCGGTCGACGTCGTCCAGTCATGGCGCCGAGGCGCGGACCTGCACACCAACTGCCTTGCGCCGCTTGGCCGCGCCAAGGGCGCCTTCGACCCGGGCCGGGGGCCGACCGGCCTCCGGCCCGGTCAACTGCCCGACGCGCACCGGTACATGATCAAACGGTGATGACGACCTTGGCGCGGGCGTGTTCGACCTCCATGTAGCGGACGGCCTCGGCGGCGTCCTTGAGCGGGAAGACCCGGTCGACGACCGGGGTGAGGGAGCCTGATCCGACGAGTGCCGAGAGCTCGCCCAGGTTCCGGGCGCTCGGCTCGGCCTCGGGGACGATCAGGCGGAGCCGGGTGAGGCGCGCCAGCAACTGGCCGCGGATCAGCAGGCTCATGGGGCCGATGATGCGGCCCTCTCCCGAGACCCCGCCGCCGGAGAGCACGATGCAGCCGCCCGGCGTCAGCACGTGGCGGAGGTCACACAGGGACCGGTTGCCCACCAGGTCGAGCACGAGATCGTACCGCCGGGCGGACTTCGCGAAGTCCTCGCGTCCGTAGTCGACGACCACGTCGGCGCCGAGGGAGCGTACGAGATCGGCGTTGCGGTCGCTACAGACGGCAGTCACCCGCGCGTCCCAGGACTTCGCGAGCTGCACGGCGAACGTACCGACGCCCCCGGA
The DNA here is from genome assembly GCF_012726265.1 of Streptomyces sp. HNM0575. GTDB lineage: Bacteria > Actinomycetota > Actinomycetes > Streptomycetales > Streptomycetaceae > Streptomyces. The sequence goes on from NZ_JAASAG010000009.1 coordinate 229,688, forward strand.
CGCGCCGTTGATCAGCACGGCCTGTCCCGCCTTCAGGCCGCCTTCGCGCAGGCAGACCAGGGCGGTGTTGGCGGCCAGGGGCATCGCGGCCGCCTCCTCGAAGGTGAGAGAAGCGGGCTTGGCCGCCACGACTTCCGCGGGGGCCGCGACATACTCCGCGAACGCCCCGGCAGACTCGCCGTACACCTCGTCGCCGGGCCGCCACGCGGTCAGGCCCGGCCCCACCGCCTCGACGATCCCCGCGAAGTCGGTGCCACGGACTCTCGACCTCGGCCCGGTCCGGCCGAAGTCCGAACCGGCCAGACGTGCCAACCGCGGCTCGCCGCGCATCAGATGCCAGTCACGGGCGTTGACGGAGGCCGCGTGGACTCGGACGAGCACTTCTCCCGCACCGGCGGCGGGCACCGGGATGTCCTCCACCCGCAGCACATCGGGTGAACCGTAGTGATCCTGAACGAGCGCCCTCATCCGGCCTCCTTCGGGGAGCGAAGGCCGGAGGCCTCCGTCTGCGGCCACGATAGAGCCGATCCACGAGGGAGGAATCGGGGAAATCCCGGATATCGCCCCAGAATCACGGCCGCCCGCCCACCGGGCGGCGACGGCCAACCGATCACCGCCCAGTGAGATGCCGTCAGACCGCACTTGGTTCCGTTCCGCGAGCCCCCCAACCACCGCCCCCAGCGGCGAGTTGAAGCTTCTGCCCGTCCGGACACCGTCCTCCGGCCCAACTGCCCGCCCGACCGGGGTTCATGATTCCTGCGCTGTACGGGGGAACTTGGTCGTCCGTGTGCATTACGGCGACTGAATTCACCTCTGGAATACGACCCTTCCCCATAAGGTGACGGGCGAAATCGGGTGCCTGAACCGGGGGATGAAACGAGGAGTCAACTGATGAGGTTCGCGCAAAGCCGCAAGACATGGAAGATGGCCGCCTGTGCGGCAATTGCGATGGTATTGGGTTTCGCGGCGCCGGCCGTGGCCGAGGAGCCTTCGTCGACGACAGTCCAGGCGACTCCCGCATCAGTGGCCGTGGGCGATCCCGTGACCTTGAACAGCCAGGTCACTTGTACGGCCGACCCGAGCGGGCAGTTGGGCGTGACGTTCTTCGACGGAGGCGAAATCCTGGCCACCGTGCCCGTCGCCCCGGACGGAAGCGCTTCCGTCACTGCCGTCTTCCAAACCGTCGGAACGCACACGATCACCGCGAGCTACAACGGAAACGACAACTGCTTTGCGTCCAATGACACCACCACGGTGCAGGTGAGTCAGGACGGCCCGACACCCCCGTCCGGCGGCGGTCTGACCCTCATCTACACCAACAACGAGAACGCCGGGAGCAACAACTCCATTCACGATGAGAACAACATCACGGTGACCAACAACTGACCGCGTCGAGAACACCGGCCGCCCCCACGCAGCACACGCTGCGTGGGGGCGGTGCTATGCAACTCGGATGTGATTCCCAGTAATTGGGACGGCGAAAAGAGCCTGGTGGTTGGCGCGGCGACGAACTCGACGTCAGCGGCGGCCGGTTGATCCTGAAACGGTCGGGTCCGGTCAACTCCAGTGACGCCGGTGAATGGATCCGGCGACTGTTCCAGTCATAGTGGTCGTCCGGCGGTCAGCCATGAAGTCATATCCATATACGTAAAATGAACTCTCTAATACGTCTTTCGAGTGATGGATTCGTCAACCCCCTTGTCTCTGCTTGGTACTTATGGCCTACTGACTGAAGTCCGATCAAGTGAGCTGCTCTTCCCCTCCGTTGAGGCGTCGGGTGGCCCGTATCACGGTCTTCATGACGTCCCGCTCAGCAACGTTGTCACGGGCGTCTTCAACGGAGGAGACCGGATTCACCGACTGGCCTTTCTTTAGCAGTCGGCACCAGCTGGAAGCTACGACAAGCGACTCCGGCCGACTCTCCGAATCCAGCAAACCCAGCCGTCAAAATCCGTACTGGCACGGACAGTTCAGCTCGCCATGCCCGCGGAGCAGACGTCCGCAGATCCTGCACGGCCCGTCCCAGACCACCACGGCCCACCGCGGCGCATGCCAAAAGCGCCATAGGCCCCACCGCCTTTCACCGTTGGGCGCACAGCACAGCCGATTGAGCCAGCGCAACCCAGTGGAGTACCTCAACGAAGGAGTTCAGATGCCAACCATCACCTCGCTCAGTACCACCCAGGGCAAGGGCGGTGATCCCCTGTCCATCACGGGTTCCGGATTCGGAACCGGCACGGTGAACGTCAGCGTGGGCAACAAGACCGTAGCCGGAACAGCCGCCGGCACCACCGTCTCCACCACAGTCCCCTCCGCGTGCGCCGGGCAGGTCAATGTCACGGTGACCGCGGCCGGATCCATCAGCAACGGCAAGGCCTTCTTCTACGTTGCCGTCCCGGAGTGCACGGGCCTCAGCGTCACCACCGGCCCCGAGGCCGATGCACCGAACACCACCATCACCGGCAGCGGCCTCGCCTCTGCCACCGCCGTGGCCTTCGGTGGCACCGCCGGCACCGTGGTCAGCCACAACGGCGACTTCGGGCTCACCGTCACGCCACCGGACAATCCGGTCACGGGCGCCCCCGTCACCGTCGATGTCACGATCACCAGCCCGGGCGGCACCAGCACCCCGAGCGGGGCTTCCTCGCAGTACACCTACTACGACACTCCGACCGTCAGCAGTGTCTCCCCCGGCACCGGAACGGCCGGCGAGGAAGGCGTCCTCGTCACCGGCACCGGTCTCTACGACGTCACCGGCGTCACGTTCACCGATCCCACCACCACGACCGACTACCCCGTGTCCGACTTCGCAGGGCTGAGCGACACACAGGTGCTCGTGACCACGCCCGCCACGCTCCCCGCGGCGACGGCGTTCGACGTCACGATCACCAACCCCGGTGGCACGACCGCCGTCAACCCCGCGGCCACCTTCACCACCACCTGACCCGGACGTCCGGCCCCTGTGTGCTCTGGCCCAGGCCAGAGCACACTGTGCAGCGCCGGTCCGGGAGGCGAAGAACAAGCCTTACGGGCATCCCCGTCCGAACGACGGCAACCAGCGAGAGAGGCCCGCTCCATGCAACCGGTGATCAGTGCGCTCAATCCCGCTCAAGGCCCCGCCGCCGGCGGGAATCAGGTCGTCATCTCCGGCAACAGCCTAGTCGGCGCCTCCGCCGTGCGCTTCGGCGGAACAGCCGCCGGATACACCGTGAGCAGCAGCTCCTCGATCAGAGCCACCGCGCCGCCGGGTTCGGGCTCGGTACCGGTCACCGTCACCACTCCAGGCGGTACGAGCAACGCCCTCACATACGCCTACCTGGCAGCCCCCGCCATCACCGGGCTCAATCCGGGCCAAGGCCCCACCAGCGGCGGCAATCAGGTCGTCATCTCCGGCACAGGCCTCGGCGGCGCCACAGCCGTCCACTTCGGCGCGGTGAGCGCCGGCTACGTCAACGTGAACGACACGCAGATCACCGCCACGGCACCGCCCGGCCAGGGCGCCGTCCCCGTCAGCGTGACGACCGCCGCGGGCACCAGCAACAGCGTCACCTACGCCTACACCACGGCGCCGGCGCCCACCCTCACCGATCTCAATCCGCATTACGGGCCCATCGGCGGCGGCAACACCGTCATCATCACCGGGACGAACCTCTCCGGCACGACCGCCGTGCACTTCGGCGCCGAGGCCGCCACCGGCATCGACGTCCAGGGCGACGCCCAGATCACGGTCACCGCACCCGCCGGCACCGACGCCGACACCGTCGAGGTCACGGTCACCACTCCGGCGGGCACAAGCGAACCCACCACCGGCAACCCGTACTACACCTATCTCCACCAGCCCGCCATCACGGCACTCACCCCGGACTCCGGTCAGGCCGCCGGTGGTACCAGCGTCACCATCAACGGCACGGACCTCACCTACACCGACGAGGTCCTCTTCGGCTCGGCTTCCGCCGGCTATGCCGCCGTCTCCGACGCCATCGTCGTGGCGACCGCGCCCCCGGGGACCGGAACGGTTCCCGTCACCCTCCACACGCCCGGCGGCACCAGCAACGCGCTCAGCTACACCTACGAGGCGTGAGGCCGTGCCGTCCGCATCCTCAACACCACTGGCAGCAGGCCCATATCCGTAGACACTGCCCCTGCCTGGACCGCGAACGCGTCCACGCAGCGCCCCCTCTCTCCGGACCCGCGACTGCGACTGCGACTACGACCCGACCGCGACCGCGCGTCGCCCGAGGCGGTGCCCCTTTCGCGCCGGGCGTTCAGTTGCCGGTGAGTGCCGTGGCCGGCTCCGGATCCTGGTCGTGCCGGGGCGGCGGGGCCGCCGGTGAATGCCGGGGAAGGAAGGAGGCGAGGGCGAGGGCGGTCAGGGCCGCGCACGCACCGATCGCCATGACGGTGCGGAATCCGTTCTGGGAGGGCACGGCCAGCGGGCCGAACGGCATGGTCATCTGTGCCAGGACGACTCCCGCGACGGCGCTGGAGACGGAGGTCCCGATGGCGCGCATCAGCGTGTTGAGGCTGTTGGCCGCCGCTGTCTCGGAGACCGGCACGGCAGCCATGATGAGGGCCGGCATGGCGCCGTACGCCAGTCCGATGCCGCCGCCGATCACCGCGGAGACCAGCACCAGGTGCCACAGGGCCGACATCATCGCGATGCTCATGCCGTATCCGGCGGCGACCACGAGCGCCCCGGTCATCAGCGTCACCTTGGGGCCCTTCGTACGGGAGACGGCCGCGGAGACGGGTGCCATCGCCATCATGACCAGCCCCGAGGGCCCCATAACCAGGCCGACGGTCACCATGGAGGCACCGAGTCCGTAACCGGTGGCCTCCGGGAGCTGGAGCACCTGCGGCAGCACGAGCGACATCGCGAACATGGCGAAGCCGAAGACGGCGGAAGCGGCGTTGGTGAGCAGCACTTGACGGCGCGTGGTGGCCGCCAGGTCCACCAGCGGTCGCGCCACGCGCCGCTCCCACCGGGTCCACAGCAGCAGTACGGCGACGGCAACGGCGATCAGCCCCGTCGTGCTGCCGCTGGTCCAGCCCCAGTCGGCGCCCTTGGAGATCGCGAGCAGCAGGCAGACCAGCACGGTGGAGAGTCCGGCGGCGCCTATGACGTCGAAGCGTCCGCCGGTGCGGACCGGGGATTCCGCTACGACGCTCACCACCAGCACGGTGGCCAGGGCGCCCATGCCCGCCGCGGCCCAGAACAGCATGTGCCAGTCGATGCGTTGGGCGAGGAAGGCGACCGCCGGCAGCCCGAGGGCGCCGCCGACGCCGAGTGAGGCGCTCATCAGCGCGGTCGCCGATCCGAGCCGGTGGGCGGGGAGTTCGTCGCGCATGATGCTGATGCCGAGCGGGATGACGCCCGCGGACAGACCCTGCAACGTCCGTCCGGCGACCATCGGCAGCAGGCTGTCGCTGAACGCGCAGACCACCGATCCGCCCACCAGCAGGGCGAGGCTGAGCAGCAGCATGCGGCGCTTGCCGTACATGTCGCCGAGCCGTCCCATCACGGGTGTGGCGACGGCGCCCGCGAACAGCGTGACGGTGATCGCCCAAGCGGCGTCCGCCGCCGAGGAGTTGAGGAGCCGGGGAAGCTGCGGCACCAGCGGGATGACGAGGGTCTGCATCAGTGCGACGGCGATGCCCGCGAAGGCGAGCACCGCCACCATGGCGTTCGCTCGTGCCCGTCGGGCGGGTCCGGGGCTCCCGTCGAGTGGACTCCCGTCCTGTGGGCTCCCGTCCTGTGGGCTCTCGTCAGGCGGGCTCTTGTCGGGCCCCGGCTCCGGGCTCTCGTCGGGCGGCGCGGCAGGAGTGGACGCCACGGAGGTCCTCCGTCTCTCTCGTCCGCGCGCTTACGGGCGCGGAGCAGGCAGGTCGGTATCGGGGCACGGAACAATTTAAGTCACGCGCTTGACTTACCTTAGCGGACGGCGTTCACTGACCACCTCGGTCCCGGGTCGAAGGGAGAGCGTGGTGAGCAGCGAGACAGCGGTGAGCGACAACGGCCGTGGCAGCGCGCTGAGTTACCCACTGCCGTTGGAGGAGGCGCTGGAGCCGCCCGCGCAGTGGGCGGTGCTGCGCGAGGAGTCCCCCATCGCGCCGGTGGTGCTGCCCAGCGGGGACGGGGCGTCGCTCGTGACGCGGTACGACGACGTGAAGCAGGTGCTGTCCGAGCCGCGGTGCACACGGCAGCTCGACGCGGACGACGCGGCGCGGGTGTCGGCCAACGAGTCCGGCGGGGTCTTCAACGACTCCATGGCCGAGTCGCTCGCCGGGGCCGGACAGCAGCGCTGGCGGCGGATGCTGACCAGGTGGTTCACCGCGAAGCGGATGACGATGCTGCGTCCGGGCATCGAGGCGATGACGGGCCGGCTGGTGGACGAGATGGTCGAGCGCGGCCACCCGGCCGACCTCAAGGCGAGCGTCGGTTTCCCGCTGCCGGTGTGGGTGATCTGCGACCTGCTGGGCGTGCCGGACTCCGACCGGGACCGCTTCGCCCGCTGGTCCGACATGCTGCTCAACCTCACCCGGTACGGCCAGGAGGAGATCGACGCGGCGCAGGCGGAGTTCCACGCGTACATGGCCGGTCATCTGGAGGCGAAGCGCCGCGACCCCGGTGACGACCTGCTCAGCACGCTCATCACCACGACGGACACCGACGGCGGACGGCTCACCGACGGCCAACTCGCGGCCACCGGACAGGCGTTGCTCATCGCCGGGCACGAGACCACCGCGAACATGATCGGCAAGATGACGGCGATGCTGCTCTCCGACCGGACCCGGTGGGAGCGCCTGGTGGCCGACCGCTCCCTCGTCCGTACGGCCGTGGAGGAAGTGCTGCGGTTCGACGCGAACCCCGGCTTCGGCATGCCCCGCTATGTGAAGGAGGACGTCGAGGTCGCCGGAGCCGAAGTTCCCCGCGGCAGCACGCTGGTGTGCAGCATGGCCGCCGCCAACCGGGACGAGGCGGCCTTCGAGGACGCCGGCCGGATGCGGCTGGACCGCAGCCCCAACCCTCATCTGGCCTTCGGCGCGGGACCGCACTCCTGCCTCGGCCAGTCACTCGCCCGTACGGAGTTGCAGACCGTGCTCGACGTGCTGCTGCGCCGCCTGCCCACCCTCGAACTCGCCGTTCCGCCCGAGGAGTTGCGTCCGGTCGAGGGGCTGGTCGTCGGCGGTCTGCGCGAAGTCCCGGTGAGGTGGTGACGATGACCCCGAGAGCAGCCCGCTCCGAGAATCCGGGAACGGCCCGTTCGGAGAAGGTGTCCGCGACACGGGAGGCGATCCTCACTGTCGCCGAGCGGATGTTCGCCGAGCACGGTGTGTTCACCGTCTCCAACCGGCAGATCAGCGAGGCCGCCGGGCAGGGCAACAACGCGGCCGTCGGATATCACTTCGGCACCAAGACCGATCTGCTGCGGGCCATCGTCCGCAAACACGGCGACCGCATCGACGAGCTGCGCGACGCGATGCTGGCCGAGGCCGGCGACTCCGCCGACGTACGGGACTGGGTGGCCTGCCTGGTGCGTCCCAGCACCCGGCATCTGACGGAGCTGGGGTGCCCCACCTGGTACGCGCGGTTCGGCGCCCAGCTCATGACCGATCCGGTGCTCCGCGAGCTGATGGTCGACGAGACGTTCGGGCCGTCGATCCAGCGGACCATGGACGGGCTCAACCGCTGTCTGCCCGAACTGCCGCTGCCCGTAAGGATCGAGCGCGGCGACATGGCACGCCATCTGCTGGTGCACACCCTGGCCGAGCGCGAACGGGCGCTCGCGGACGGCGCCCACACCGCGCGGCCGGACTGGGACGCGCACGCCACGGGCCTCATCGACGCGATCACCGGGCTGTGGCTGGCGCCGGTGACCACCGGGCCGTGACCGCCGCCGCCCTCCGCGGTCCCGCTCCGTTACGGGACCGCCTCCCCCAAGACGAAGGAGACACTGCGTGAAGGTGACCGTGGACGAGGACAAGTGCTGCGGTGCCGGGGCGTGCGTCCTGGCCGCCCCGGACGTCTTCGACCAGCGTGACGACGACGGCATCGTCGTCCTGCTCGACGCCGGGCCAGACGCCGCGGAACAGGCGGCGGTGCGCGAGGCCGCCGAGGTCTGCCCGGCCGGAGCCATCACCGTGAGCGGCTCGTGACCGTGCCCGCCTCCGTCCTGGTGGTCGGCGCCTCCGCCGCCGGACTCGCCACCGCCGAGATCCTGCGCCGGCGCGGCTACCAGGGCACGCTGACCGTGCTCGGCGAGGAGCCTCACGCGCCGTACGACCGTCCGCCGCTTTCGAAGCAGGTGCTGGCCGGGCACTGGGAGCACGAGCGGGCCGCCCTCCGGGACGAGGCTCAACTGGCCGCGCTGGGCGCGGAGTTCGTACTCGGCGAGCGTGCCGTCGGACTCGACGCCGGGGCACGGACCGTCCGCACCGCCACCGGACGCAGCCTGTGCGCCGACGCCGTCGTGCTCGCCACCGGGGTACGGGCGAGAAGGCTCCCCGGACAGCCGGACCTCGCCGGGGTGCACGTGCTGCACACCCTGGACGACGCGCTGGCACTGCGCGCCGATCTGCTGGCGCGGCCCGGGGCGGACCGGCCGAACTCACCCGGGACAACGGGGAACTCACCCCGGACAACGGGGACATCGGGCTCGCCGGACGCCTCGGGGAAGCGGCTCGTCGTCGTCGGGGACGGCGTGCTCGGCTGTGAAGTCGCCGCCACCGCACGGCAGATGGGCGCGGAGGTCACCCTGGCGGGCCCGCAGCCCGCGCCGATGGCGGCACAGCTCGGCCACGGCGCGGCGGGGCTGCTGGCCCGGCTGCACGCCTCCCGCGGCGTACGGCTGCGGCCCGGCGCCGCCGTGGAGAGCCTGACCGGCGAGCGGGGGCGCGTCACGGGGGTCCGGCTGGAGACCGGTGAGACGCTGCCCGCCGACGTGGTCGTGGTCGCGCTCGGCGCCGTACCCGCCACGGACTGGCTGGAGGGCAGCGGGCTGCCCACGGACGACGGAGTGGTGTGCGACTCCCGCTGCCGGGCGGCCGACGGCGTCTACGCCGCGGGAGACGTCGCACGCTGGCACCACGAAGTGCTCGAAGCCCATGTGCGCTTGGAGAACCGCACGAACGCCACGGAACAAGCACTCGCCGTGGCCTCGGTGCTCCTGGGCGGGGACCGGCCCTACCGTCCGGTGCCGTACTTCTGGACCGACCAGTTCGACGTCAAGGTCCAGGTCCACGGACGACCCGCCGGCGACGACGAATTCACCGTCGTGGAAGGGGACATGGCCGACGGACGCTTCGTCGCCCTCTACCGACGCGGCGGTGCGACCACCGGCGTCCTCGGCTGGAACATGCCGAAGCAGACGCTTCCGTACAGACGGGAGCTCGTGAAGGCCTACTCCGCGCTCACTCCGGCGCCCTGACCCCTGCGCCCCTTCCCCACTTTCCACTCCGTAGCCGAACGCCCCCGCACAGCCCGGCCCGACCGCGCCCTGCCCGTACGCCCGACGGCGTCGTCAACGGCGAAGCGGGCCATCCGAGTTGAGAGGACGACATGACCGGAACGCTCTCCCCGGCCGAACGGCAACAGGCCGAGATCCCCGAATACCCGATGCCACGCGCGGCGGCCTGCCCGTTCGACCCGCCGCCGGAACTGCGTGAACAGCAGGAGAAGGGCGCGCTCACCAAGGTCCGCCTGTGGGACGGCAGTACGCCGTGGCTGGTGACGCGGTACGCCGACCAGCGGGCACTGCTCACCGACCCCCGGGTCAGCGCGGACATCACACGCCCCGGATATCCCAGCCAGGCCGCGAGCCGGACCAACAACATCGGCTTCATCCTGATGGACGACCCCGAACACGCGCGGCTGCGGCGGATGGTGACCGCGCCCTTCACCATCAAACGCGTGGAGAGCCTGCGGCCGAGGGTCCAGCAGATCGTGGACTCCCTCATCGACGACATGCTCTCCGGGCCCCAACCGGTGGACCTGGTCGAGGCCTTCGCCCTGCCCGTCCCCTCGCTGGTCATCTGCGAACTGCTCGGAGTCCCCTACGCCGACCACGACTTCTTCCAGGAGAACAGCCGGACGATCATCAACCGCCACTCCACCGTCGAGGAGCGGGGCGCCGCCCTGGGCCGCCTGTCGGAGTATCTGGACGCGCTGGTGGGCGAGAAGACCGGCAGCCCCGCCGAGGACCTGCTCTCCCGGCTCGCGGAACGCGTGAAGGACGGCGAGCTGGCCCGGCCCGAAGCGGCACGCATGGGCGTGCTGTTGCTGATCGCGGGCCACGAGACGACGGCCAACATGATCGCGCTGGGGACGCTCGCCCTGCTGGAGAACCCGCGCCAACTCGACGCGCTCCGCGAGACGACCCACCCGAAGCTGATCGCCGGAGCAGTCGAGGAACTGCTGCGCTACCTCCACATCACCCACAACGGACGGCGCCGCGTGGCGCTGGAACCGATCGAGATCGACGGGCAGTTGATCGAAGCCGGTGACGGACTGGTCATCCCCAACGACATCGGCAACCGCGACCCTGAGGCCTTCGCCGACCCCGACCGCCTGGACATCCGCCGCGACGCCCGGCACCACGTCGCCTTCGGCTTCGGCGTCCACCAGTGCCTGGGACAGCCCCTGGCACGGATGGAACTCCAGGTCGTCTACGGCACCTTGTACCGCCGCGTCCCCACCCTGCGTCTCGCCGCCGCGCTGGAGGACGTCCCGTTCAAGCACGACGGCTCGGTCTACGGCGTGTACGAACTGCCGGTCACCTGGTGACTTCGGCGCCCCGTCCTCCCACACCACCGTCCCCCGGCCCGGAAGCCGGGCGGGTCCTCTCGTAAGGAGTGCAGCGTGAAGGTCATCCTCGACCAGGACAAGTGCGTCTCCTCGGGCCAGTGCGTCATGGCCGCCCCCGGGGTGTTCGACCAGCGGGACGACGACGGCATCGCGGTCCTGCTCGACGACTCCCCCGCCCCCGCGGACGCGGAGGACGTGCAGCACGCCGCGGCGGTCTGCCCCGCCGTGGCCATCCGCATCGAGCAGTGATCGCGGCCTGCCGGCTCAAGCTGCCGGGGCCACCCATCAGCACGGCCTGCCGTATCAGTACGGCAGGCCGCCCGCTGCCGCCTCTAGGGCGACGTGCAGGGATGCGGCAAGCGTGCTCTGCGAGGTGTCCGCGTCGTCGTCCGTGCAGTGCAGCGCGAAGTCCTCGGCCGCAGCGCGCAACGCCCCGTTGATCGTGGCGGCGTGCACCTTCACCCGGAGATCGTCGGAGGGCTTTCCGGCCCGCCGGGCCAGGAGTTCGGTGAACACCGGCAACGCGTCGTCGTGGGCCTGGAGCCACACGGCTCGCAAGGCGGGCTCGGTCCGGGTCATCCGGATCAGGTGCAGGACGGCGGCGTCGGGCGGTGCGAAGTTGCCCTGCCGGCAGGTGGCCGTGAGGTAGTCCACCAGGCCCGTCTCCCGCGGCCAGTGATGCAGGTGGTCGATCGCGACCTCCAGGCCGGCCGTCAGGAGCGGGCGTATGCAGCTCTCCTTGTTGGGGAAGTGGCGCCACAGAGTGCGGGCCGATATGCCCACGCTCTGTGCGATCTCCTCGCCGGTGGTGGGTGTGACGCCCTGCGCGGCGAAGAGGCGGACGGCTTCCCGGGCGATGTCGAGCCGGAGCGCGTCCCTGCGGCGGTCGGCGAGTGACGGCCGATGATCGGAGGGCCGGACCGCCGCCGGGTTCCGTGCCGCTCTGTCGTACACGTCCGTCCGCCCCTCCAACATGTGTCCGATCACGGCAGCATACGAGACACCGATGTGTCACATGAAGACGCCTTGTCACTGACTGACACGGCCTTCTAGACTCCCGCCCGTACCACCGGTAACTACTCGGTTTCCGGGGGGACTTACACGCGCGCCGCACAGAACGGGACCCCGTCCATGTGCGGTTCAGGTCGCTCCAGGTCGCTCCAGGTCACATCACCCCTCGACCGCATGCGCTGCGCGACTCCGGCTCACACCCCCGGACCGGGCGCCCAATCCCGGTCCGGCTCCTGCCTGTTCCCTCATCAAGCCTTCCGAAGGAGTTGCCCATGGCCACCACACGGCGCACCGTGCTCGCGGGCGCGGCCGGACTCGGAGCAGCGAACCTGTTCGCCGCTCCCGCCGCCGCGACCTCACCGGCACGCGTGAGGCTGACGAGGGAGGAACACCGTGCCGTCGTCATCGGCTCGGGATTCGGAGGCGGTGTGGCGGCCCTGCGGCTGGCGCAGGCCGGAGTACCGGTCACCGTCCTGGAGCGCGGACGGCGCTGGCCGACCGGCCCGGACGCCGAGACGTTCCCCAGCATGGCGAGCCTGGACAAGCGCGCCCTGTGGTACGGCACCGTCCCGGAAGCCCTCCGGCCGCTGGCGCGGCTCGCCGGCGCTCCGCTGGACTTCCAGCCCTACGTCGGACTTCTCGAACCGGTGCTCGGCGAGAACATCCTGGCCATGTGCGCGGCCGGAGTCGGCGGCGGCTCGCTGGTGTACCAGGGCATGACGCTGGAGCCGTCGGAGGCCGTGTTCAACACCTGGCTGCCCGAGGAACTGGACTACCGGCGCATGCACCGCGTGCACTACCCGAGGGTCGCGAAGATGCTGCGGGTCGCCACGGCGCCGCAGTCGCTGATCCGTACCCCCAACTACACCGCGTCGAGGTTCTTCGCCGAGCGCGTGCGGGAGGCGGGCTACGGACTGGAGAAGATCCCCATGCCGATCGACTGGGACTACGCCCTGGCCGAGTTGCGCGGCGAGATGAAGGCCTCCTACACCAACGGAGACTGCGCGCTCGGCGTCAACAACGGCGGCAAGCACTCCGTCGACGTGACCTATCTGAAGCAGGCCGAGGCGACGGGAAGGGTCACCGTCGCCACCCGCCACCACGTCACCGGCATCGCCCGCGCCAAGGACGGCCGCTGGCGAGTGCACGTCGACAGGACCGACGACACGGGCCGCGTACTCGAGCAGAAGATCCTCACCACGCGGGCCCTCGTCATGGCGGCCGGCAGCCTCAACACCAGCAAGCTCCTCGTACGCGCGGGCGCCACGGGCGCGATCCGCGACCTGCCGACCGGACTCGGCGAAGGATGGGGAACCAACGGCGACCGGATCTACGCCTGGACCAGCCTCGACGAGGACTTCGGCGCCGAGCAGGGCGGCCCGGTGGTCTACGGCAGCAAGGCCTGGGACGAACCGGCGACCGCCAACACCATCATCCAGGCCTCGGTGCCCCCGCTGGGACTCGATGCGAGGACGACCATGCTGGTCGGCTTCGGGGTGAGCGCCGACCGGGGCCGCTTCCGGTACGAGCCGGCCACCGATTCCGTCGCGCTCCACTGGCCCCGCAACGGCGACGAGGCCAGCCACAGCCATATCCACCGGCGGATCTCGAAGGTCTCCCGAGGGCTCGGCACCCTCACCGACACCAACCGGCTGGTCAACAGCACCTGGCACCCGCTCGGCGGCGCCTCCATGAAGACCGTCTGCGACCTCGAAGGCAGGGTGCACGGCCAACGCGGCCTCTACGTACTCGACGGCGCCCTCATCCCCGGCACCACAGGAGCGTGCAACCCGTCGATGACCATCGCCGCCGTGGCAGAACGCGCGATGGACACCATCCGCGCCCAGGACATCGGCACCGTCATCTGAATCGGGGTTTCAACGGATCGGTTTCCACCGATCGGACACCACGTCCCGAATGGTGAGAACAGGTTGTGCGGGCGGGGAAGTTCGGACAGGGTTCTGCGCATGCCGCGACACCACCTCCCCGAGCGCACCGCCTACCGGCTCGTGCTGCTCGGCGTGAGCGAGCACGCGGTCTCCGACATCCACTGTCGCTGAGCCTTTCCCGGGCTCGCCGAGGCACTGCGCCCCGAGTCCGGCGTCCCGACCAGACGCAGGTCTCCCTTCCCTCGTCGTCGGAAGCGCGCGCGGGTACGGCTCAGGGCCCTTCCGGCTGCCTTCTGACGGCAATTCAGCCCGAAAGGCCCCGTCCTCGATGCGTTACGACAGACCGATATCACGCCCTGCCGTCACCACGGCCGCCGCAGTGGTCCTCCTGACGGGGGTCTCCGCCTGCGCCGGGCCGCAGAACTCCGGTGACGGCCCGGGCGACGGAAAACCCGCAAGAGGCGGCGAACTGACCGTCCTCAACGCCGATCCGCAGACGAACTCCGACCCCGCACGGCTCTACACCTCCGGCGGCGGCAACGTCCCCTCGCTCGTCTTCCGTACGCTCACCACCCGCCACCGCGCCGACGGCGCCGCGGGAACGAAGGTGGTGCCGGACCTGGCCACCGGCCTCGGCACTCCGAGCAAGAACGCCACGGTGTGGACCTACAAGCTGAAGAAGGGCCTGAAGTACGAGGACGGCTCCTCCATCACCTCCTCGGACGTCAAGTACGGCGTGGAGCGCTCCTTCGCCGCCGAACTCTCCGGCGGCGCACCGTACTTGCGGGACTGGCTCATCGGCGGCGAGAAGTACGAGGGCCCCTTCGGGAAGGGGAAGCAGGGCAAGGGCGCATCCCTCGACTCCATCGAGACGCCGGACGAGCGCACCGTCGTCTTCCGGCTGAAGAAGCCCGTCGGGGACTTCCCCTTCCTGGCCACGCAGACGCAGTTCGCGCCGGTGCCGGAGAAGAAGGACACAGGCACGGAGTACGAGAAGCGCCCGCTCTCCTCGGGTCCGTACAGAGTGGTCAAGAACACCGGCGACGGCGAGCGGCTGCAACTCGCGCGCAACCCGCACTGGTCGGCGAGCACCGACAGGGAGCGCAAGGCCTACCCGGACAGGATCGATGTGCGGTCCGGACTGGACGAGGCCGTGGTCAACCAGCGGCTGTCCACCAGCTCGGGCGCCGACGCGAAGGCGATCACCACCGACGTGAACCTCGGCCCCGCCGAACTCGCCCGGCTGAAGGACGACGAGGGGCTGAAGGACCGTGTCGGCGTCGGCCACTTCGGCTACACCGACTACCTCGCGTTCAACCCCGAGGTGAAGCCGTTCGACGACCCCAAGGTGCGGCAGGCGATCAGCTACGCCGTCAGCCGCAAGAGCGTCGTCAACGCCGCGGGCGGCTCCTCTCTCGCCGAGCGCGCCACCACCTTCCTGCCGAACCAGAAGGCGTTCGGATACAGGCCGTACGACCACTTCCCGGCGGGTGCCGACGGGAACCCGGCCAAGGCCGGGAAGCTGCTGAAGGAGGCCGGGCACGGCGACGGCCTGACGGTCACCCTCACCCACTCCACGCAGCGCAACCGCGAGACGGGGCCCGAGATCGCCACCGCCGTGCAGGAGTCCCTGAAGAAGGCCGGCATCAAGGTCAGGCTGCGGGGGCTGGAGGACAACGACTTCTACGAGGAGCGCACCGGCGTCAAGGGCGAGCCGGGATTCTTCCTCTCCCGCTGGGGCGCCGACTGGCCCGGCGGCCAGCCCTTCCTCGCGCCGATCTTCGACGGGCGCCAGATCGTCAAGGACGGCGCCAACTTCAACCACGCGCACCTGAACGACCCGGAGATCAACAAGGAGTTCGACGAGGTCGGCAGCATCACCGATCCCGATGCCGCCGCGAAGCGCGGGGGTGCGCTGGATGAGAAGATCGGCGCCAAGGCCCTCAGCGTGCCGCTCTTCCACCCCGTCTACCGGCAGTTGGTCGGCAAGGACGTCAAGAACGTCGTGATCAGCAACTGGACGGGCGTGCTGGACATCTCGCAGGTGGCGGTCAAGTAGTGGCCGCACAGGACCTGTTGGCGCCTCTCCCGCCCGGTGCGGCGCCGGGCCCCGCCGCAGGCGGGAGGGGCGTCGGGCGCAGACTGCTCGCCCGGCCCGCGGCCGTCGTCTCGGCCGCGGTACTGGCGGTACTCGTTCTGGCGACGCTCGCGGCGCCACTGCTGACGGCGCTCGGCGGCCAGGACCCGTTCACCTACCACGACGATCTGATCGACTCGGCGAGCGGCGGTGCGCCGCTGGGCGCCTTCGGGGGCGCCGGGGCGGAACACTGGCTGGGCGTCGAACCGGGCACGGGACGCGACCTGTTCGCGCGACTCCTCCATGGAGCGCGGGTCTCGCTGCTGGTGGCGGTCGGCTCCACGACGCTGCAAGTCGCGGCCGGCGTCGTCATCGGACTCACCGCGGCGCTCGGCAGCCGGTGGGCCGACCAGGTCCTCGGCCGGATCACCGATGTGATGGTGGCCTTGCCGATGCTCATCCTGGCCGTCGCCCTCACGGCCGTGGTGCCGGAGGACTTCCCGCGCCCCGCCCTCCTCATCCTCGTCATCGGCCTGCTCGGCTGGGGCGGCACGGCACGCGTCGTACGGGCTCAGACCCAGGCGCTGTGGCGCCTCGACCACGTCGAGGCGGCACGGCTCGGCGGCTCGGGGCCGTTGCGCATCGCACGCCGGGAGCTGCTGCCGTCGCTTGCCGCGCCCGTCATCACCTACGCCGCGATCCTGCTGCCCACCAACATCGTCGTCGAGGCGTCCCTGTCGTTCCTCGGCATCGGCGTGCAGCCGCCCACGCCCTCCTGGGGGCAGATGCTCTCCACCGCCACCACCTGGTTCCGCGCCGACCCGATGTACGTGCTGCTGCCCGCCGGGTTCCTGTTCGTCACCGTGCTGGCCTTCACGGTGCTGGGCGACGCCGTGCGGGCTGCGCTCGACCCCCGCGAAGCCGGCCGGTTGCGTGCGGGCACCCGCAGGGAGAAGACGGAGAAGCCCGCGTGAACCTCGTCCGGTTCGGAGCCAGGCGGCTGGCGGGGGCCGTGCTCGTGCTCCTCGCGCTCAGCGCCGCCGTATACGCGCTGTTCTATCTCGCGCCCGGCGACCCGGCGCGGCTGGCCTGCGGGGAGCGGTGCAGCCCGACGCAGGTCGCCCTCGTGCGTCACCAACTGGGCCTGACGGAACCGGTGTTCACCCAGTACCTGCACTTCCTACAGGGCGTCGTGGCCGGCCGCGACTTCTCGGCGGGCACCTCCGTCCTGCACTGCGACGCGCCCTGCCTCGGGATCTCCTACCGCAACGACCAGCAGGTCACTCACCTTCTGCTGGACCGGCTGCCGGTCACCCTCTCCCTCGCCGTGGGCGCGATGGTGCTGTGGCTGCTGCTCGGTGTCGGTACGGGCCTGCTGTCGGCGCTGCGCCGCGGCGGACTGACCGAACGCACCCTCACCGTTCTCACGCTGGTCGGCAGCAGCACTCCGGTCTTCATTCTCGGCCTGCTGCTGATGATGGCGGTCTGCGCCTACCTCCAGTGGCTGCCCTTCCCCACGTACGTGCCACTCGGCGAGGACCCGGAGCAGTGGGCCTGGAACATGCTGCTGCCGTGGACGACGCTCGCGCTGTTCGAGAGCGCCAAGTACGCGCGCCTGACCCGCTCTTCGACCCTGGAGACGCTCGCCGAGGACCATATCCGCACCTTCCGTGCGTACGGGGTGAGCGAACGGGCCGTCGTCGCCCGGCACGCGCTGCGCGGAGCGCTGCCCCCGGTGATCACCCTCACCGCGCTGGACCTGGGCACGATGCTGGGCGGCGCGGTGCTCACCGAGACGCTGTTCGGACTGCCGGGGCTCGGTCACCTGCTCATCGACGGTGTACGCGTCGTCGATCTGCCGCTGGTCGTCGGGATCGTGCTCGTCATCGGAGCGGCCGTCGTCGCCGCGAACGCCGTCGCGGACGTCGTGCACGCCCTCGCCGACAGAAGGGTGTCCCTTCCATGACCCGGCCCCTCCCCCTCATCGAAGTCGCGGACCTGACCGTCGACTTCTTCGTGGGCACCGAGACCGTCCGGGCCGTGGAAAGGCTCACCTTCGGGCTGGCGCACGGGGAGGCGCTGGGCATCGTGGGCGAGTCCGGCTCCGGCAAGTCCACCGTGGCGAGCGCCCTGCTCGGCCTCCACCGGGGCACCGGGGCACGGGTCACGGGCCGTGTCCAAGTCGACGGCACGGACGTGCAGAGCGCATCCGCACGCGAGTTGAGGCGGCTGCGGGGCGGCACGGCGGCGATGGTCTTCCAGGACCCGCTCTCCTCCCTCGACCCCTTCCTCGCGGTCGGCGACCAGATCGCCGAGGTCCACCGCGTGCACACTCCGGGCGCCACCCGCAGGTCCGCACGGCAGCGCGCGGTCGCCGTGCTGGACCGGGTCGGCATCCCGGAGGCGGCCCGCCGATCGCGGTCGCGGCCGCACGAGTTCAGCGGCGGCATGCGGCAGCGCGCGCTCATCGCGATGGCGCTGGCGTGCGAGCCGCGTGTCCTGGTCGCGGACGAGCCCACCACGGCCCTGGACGTGACCGTGCAGGCCCAAATCCTGGACCTGCTGCACGAGTTGCGCACCGAGAGCGGCCTGGGCCTGGTGCTGGTCTCGCACGACCTCGGCGTGATCGCGGGCAGCGTGGACCGGATGCTCGTGATGAAGGACGGGCGTGAAGTCGAACAAGGCCCCGTGCGCCGGACGTTGAACTCCCCGTCGCAGCCTTATACGCGCCGCCTGCTGGACGCGGTCCCGCGGATCGACGCCGCGGTCCCGGGGATCGAGGCGCCGCTCGCGGCTCCCTCCTCCCCGCCGGACGGCGAGGCCCTGCTCGAAGCCGTGGCCGTGCACAAGGAGTTCGGGCGCCGCACGTCCCGCACGAAGGCGGTGGACGGTATCTCCCTGAGCGTCCGCGAGGGCGAGACCCTCGGCGTCGTCGGCGAGTCCGGCAGCGGAAAGACCACGCTCGGGCGGGTGCTCGTACAGCTCCTGCGGCCCAGCAGCGGCCAAGTGCGCTACCGCGGCAGGGAGTTGAACGGCATCAGCCGGGACCTTCAGATGGTCTTCCAGGACCCGCTCTCCTCGCTCAACCCGCGCCGCAGCATCGGGGAGTCCGTGGCCGACCCGCTGCGCGCCGCCAGGACGTCGACCGACCGGGAGATCACCGCCCGCGTACGGGAGTTGCTGGAGCGGGTGGGGCTGGATCCCGGCTGGTACCACCGTTATCCGCACGAACTCAGCGGTGGCCAGCGCCAGCGCGTGGGCATCGCCCGCGCCCTCGCCCCCTCCCCGAAGGTCGTCGTGTGCGACGAGCCCGTCTCGGCGCTCGACGTCACCACACAGGCCGAAGTGCTCGACCTGCTCGCCGGATTGCAGCGCGACCTGGGGCTCTCGATGGTCCTGATCGCGCACGATCTGGCGGTGGTGCGCCAGGCCAGCAACCGGGTCGCGGTCATGCGCGACGGACTCGTCGTGGAGGAGGGCCCGGCGGAGGCTCTCTACGCATCGCCGCAGAACCCCTATACGAAGGCCCTGTTGGCAGCCGTGCCGGTGCTGGACCCGGACGAGGCGGCCATACAGCGGTCGGCACGCGGTGCGGCACGCGCGGAACCCCCGGGCGCGCCAACCGCCGTCGGCACCCGCCCCGCCGCCGGGAGGCGGTGAGGGCGAGCTGCCCGAGCGCGGAGACGGAGGCCGGGAATGCCGTGCCGGCGAGGCAGGTTGCACCGCGGTATGAAGGCAATCGGTCTCCACGACTTCGGCGGTCCGGAAGTGCTGCGGGCACTGGAGCTGCCCGAACCGCAGGCGGGCCCCGGTGAGGTCCGCATCCGCGTGCACGCGGCGTCGGTGAACCCGACCGATGTCCTGCTGCGGACCGGCGGCCACGCCGTCCGCATGACCGGCCGTCAGCCCCCGTTCGTGCCCGGCATGGACGCCGCCGGCGTGATCGACCAGCTCGGTCCCGGCGCCGACGGCCGGCTCGCCGTGGGCCAACGGGTCGTCGCCATGGTGCTGTTCAGCGGTCCGCACGGCGGGGCCTACGCCGAGCAGGTCGTCGTGCCCGCCGCCTCGGTGGTGCCGGCGCCCGAGGGGGTGGACTTCCCCGCCGCGTCCACCCTGCTCATGAACGCCATGACAGCGCGCCTCGCCCTGGACGCGCTGGCCCTGCCGCACGACGCGACCGTCGCCGTGACCGGTGCGGCCGGCGCCGTCGGCGGGTACGCGGTCGAGCTGGCCAAGGCCGACGGGCTGACCGTCATCGCGGACGCCGCCCCGCACGACACCGGCCGGGTGCGCGGCTTCGGCGCCGACCACGTCGTCGAGCGCGGCCCCGATGTCGCCGCTCGCATTCGCGCACTGGCACCCCACGGTGTTCCCGGCCTCGTCGACGTCTCGACGCAGACCAGCGAGACGGTGCCCGCCGTCGCGGACGGCGGAACGCTGGCCGAGCTGCGGGGCTGGTCCGGCCCGGCCGAACGCGGCGTCCGCGTGCGCCCGGTGATGGTGACGGACGGCATCACCGACACCGAGGGGCTGAACACGCTGTGCCGCCAGGCCGAGGAGTCCACGCTGACGCTGCACGTCGCCGAAGTGCTGCCCGCCGACGACGCGGCGAAGGCCCATCGCATGCTGGAGGCCGGCGGCGTGCGCGGCCGGCTGGTGCTGGACTTCTCCTGACGGCGACGTCGACTGGCCGTGCGGGCCCGCCCCGCCGCCGCTCGGCTGACCTTCCTCGCGTCCTCGATCGCCTTGGCTCTCAGGAGCAACGGAACACCACGGGATGCGTGAACTCCGCCGCGTCCTCGTCCCGCCAGTGCGGGTTCACTGCCGATGGGGGCATCCGTGGTGGAACGAATCGTCGTAGTGGGCGGGGTCGTTGGGGTAGAAGTTGGGCCGCTGGTCCGCGTCGTCGTAGTAGCGGTGGAAGACGGGGGTGATGCCGCCTGAGACCGGCGGGACGATCCAGCTCCAGTCCGTGGGCACGGTCCGGCCCTGGCGCTCCTCCTTGGCCAGGTGAGTGAGGAAGCGGCGGGACTCCGTGTGGTGGTCGGTGATCCGGACCCCCGCGGCACGGAACGAGTGCAGGACGGCGACGTTGAGCTCGATCAGCGCACGGTCGCGCCACAGCGTGCTCTCCTCGCTGGTGTCCATGTCGAAGCAGGCGGCGACGTCGCGCAGCAGGTTGTAGCGGCCTTCGTCGACCAGATTGCGGGCCCCTATCTCGGTGCCCATGTACCAGCCGTTGAACGGCGCGAGCGGGTAGTCCATGCCGCCGACGCGCAGGCTCATGTTGGAGATGGCCGGTACGGCGTGCCAGCGCAGGCCGAGGTCGGCGATCCCCGGGCAGTGCGGGTGGGCGATCTCGACCTCGAGGACCAACTCCCGTGGCACGTCGAAGAGCTGGGGCTTGTCGTCGGGGGCGTCGATGAGCCAGGGCAGTATGTCGAAGGGCCCCTCGGGGTCCCGCCAGCCGAAGCGGCGCACGAGATCGGTGAAGTCCACGTAGGCCGCGTCGCCCAGCACCGTGCCGTCCTCCAGGCGATGCCCGGCGTAGCGGATGAGCTGGTCGTTCCACACTCTGGGGGCGGGCTTGCCGGGGGCGTCGGGGGCGAAGACGGAGATCATGGGGCGGACGCGGCCGCCGTTGGTCGCCTGACGCAGGTGCTCGCGCAGGTGCTGGTGGATCTCCTCGGGGGTCGTCGCGTCACGGCAGTCCACGACGCGCAGGCTGTTCCAGTACAGGCGGCCGATGCAGCGCCTGGAGTTGCGCCACGCGACACGGGCACCGAAGGCGAGTTCGTCGCGGGTGTGGCGGTAGGTGCCCTTGGTGTCGATGGCGGCACGGACCTCGCGGAGACGCCGGCTGAGCGGGACCGGCTGATCGGGCTGCTCGGCGTGGAACCGGCGCAGGAACTCCTCTGCCTCGTCCCGGTCGGCGGCACCGCTGGAATCCGTTCCCGAGTCGGTGTCGTGACGGGCGGATGTGGGGGGTGGGAAGGTGTTGGAAGTCACGGTTTCCTCGAAGGAGGCGGGACGTCGGGACCGGCTGGCGTACCGGGTTCCCGACTGGTCGGTCTGCGAGCAGCACACAGGCGGGGACGGAAGGAACGCGCGGCCGGCGGGAGTTGCCGGACCGTCAGGCCGATGTCCATCTCGCTGCCCCTCGTCGATCTGAGCCTTGAGGCTGTCGCAGGTGAAGCGTCCCGGGGGAAGAACGGGCTGCACGGCATCGAGGTCTTCGGCCTCGAACCGCACGTCGCGTTCGCGGTGGGCACGGCCCCGGAGCCGGAATTGAAGGGTGACCCGCGGCCGTACGGCTCCTGCACATCGCTCCTTGCTGTCCCCATATATGGAACTTCCACACGACCCCGCTGAGGTCCCTTGAGCATTCAACCGCTTCCGCCCGCACAAATGAGACGGGCGGCAAAGGGCGCACGAACTCCCACAGGGTAGGACAGTTCACGGCGACGTATCGCCCCGATCACGATTTACGGTCGGGACCTGTGAGAAGCCCCCCAGCGACAAGCAAAGCTATTGCAGGATCCGGGGTCCGGTGTTAGGTCCGTCACTTCTATCGGCCACGGCCCCATTGCCCGGGTACGGCTCGCATACCGCGCCCACGGAGTGCGGCTTCCGTCGCGGCATCAGCCCGTCGAAGTGCGCTGATTTCGGATCGCGGTAATCACCGCGATCTCCACGACCCGGCTCCATTCCGGACCCGTCTCTCAGATGTACTTAAGCCGGCCTGCTGCTGAACTGAGCCTGATTGCCTGTCAATTCGCCTGATGCGTACCGACGTTGAGTCGTGTGCATTGAGATGCCATGCGCATTGAGAGCTGATGGGACGCGCTCGGGAATTCCCAGGCACCGTTCAGTCCGCCAAGGTGCCCTGGTGGAAGTAGATGCGCCAGCCGGTTTCCGTCAGACGCCACAGTGAGCTTCGCCAGGCCCGGCGCCCTCCGTTGTCGGAGAAGTACGTCAAGTGAACGATCCCCGGGGCGAGTACGGCCCCTGACATCTCGCTGACCTCGACCGGACGCCCCGGATCGCTCGATCCGGCACTCGTCACGGTGAGGATCGATCCTGCGTCCCACCGGCGCCCGGACGCTCCGAACTCGGTGAACTCCGGGTCCAGCAGCTCCGAGACAAGGGCCGGCGAAGCACGCACGTCAGGGTCGAGAAGCCGCAACTCCGCCGCGACAGCCGCCTGGACGGCCCGCTCATCGTCGTCTGTCATGCGCTGACTCCATGGACGTCTCTCGTCATATCGCGGCGAATGGTTCGCCCGCCGAGCAGCACCGGACGCGGCACGGCAACGAGTTGCTCACCGGCGCGAAGCCTCTCCCCCTCAGGGGACCGCACGGATCAGCACGAGGGACCCCAACAAGGTGGGCTGCTCCCTGAGGGAGCCGTAACGCTCGTCCCAGAGCCCCGAGTCGAGGTCTGATCGCAGCCGGTCGGTGTACTGCTCCTGTACGGCCGGTTCCACGAAGCTCCACGCCGAGCACGCCTGTCTGGCCGCGGGGTCGAGAAGCAGCTCGGGACGGGCGTAGTACGCCTCGTTGAAGCCGTCGGTGCAGTCGATCGGGATCGGGACGCGCTTCACCGTGGAGTCGCCCCCGAGAACTCCGGTGATCTCACTTGTCGCCGGGTAGCGCCGTGCTTCGGTCTCCAGGACGAGCGGGGCGTACTCGTACAGCCAGAAATCGCGAACAAGCACCGGGTCACACGTAAGCAGGACCACCGGGCCGCGGCTTACGCGCCGCATCTCCTTCAGCCCCGCTTCGAGATCGCCCCATTGGTGCACGCTGAACGTGCTCATCGCCGCGTCGAAACTGTCGTCACTGAACGGGAGTTGCTCGGCTGTCGCATCCACCGCCGGCGAGAGCGCAGGCGAGCGCTGGGCTCGCATGGACCGTGAAGGCTCCACCGCGGTCACCTTCAGCGTGGTGGACTCGTACGATCCGGCACCCGCCCCCACATTGACCACGGTCCGGGCGTCGCCGAGTGCCTGGGAGATGGTCTCCGCGATCCGCGGATCCGGACGACGGTAGGAGCTGTAGGTGGACCCGATGGCGCCGTAGTCCGCATCGCCTGCGCTGCCGTCTGCTCGTTGTTCGGTCACCGTATGAAACTAGTCCGGCGGCTCTTCTCGCGCTCACGCTTTTCCGGAGCGAAGGCAGGTGCCTGTACGGGCATCAACCCAGGCCGCAGCGCCATGGGCATGGCGCTGGCAGCCGTCAGCCGTCAGCCGACAGTCGGCCGTCGGCCGTCGGCCGTCGGCAGCCGCTTCGTACCGGCGTGACTCAGTGGGCGACGTCCATGTCCTGTGTGCCGATGACCGACAGCAGCCGCAGCGCCTCCTCGGACGCCGAACCCGGGGCTGCCGTGTAGATCACGACCTGCTGGTCGCGGTCGGTGATGTCGAGAACATCGCAGTTGACGGTGACCGGGCCGACCAGCGGGTGCTGGAAGGTCTTGCGCTGCGTGGTCTTGGCGCACACGTCGTGGGACTCCCAGAGCCGGGCGAACTCCTCGCTTCCGGCGCGGAGTTCATTCACGAGCCGGGTCACCTCGGGATCGCCGGGGTAGCGCGCGGCGGTGGCCCGGAGGCCTCGGGCCGAACGGCGGGCGAACTCGTCGACGTCCGACACTCCGTACAGCCGCCGCCCCTGCGGGTGCGGCCCGAGGAAGACACGGCGCACGAGGTTGCGGTCGCGCCGGGGCAAGGCGGAGAAGTCCTCCATCAGGGCAGCCGCGAGATCGTTCCAGGCGATCACCTCGTACATCGCGGAGGTCACGATCGCGGCGGCCTGCGGCAGCCGCCGCAGCAGGTCGATGATGCTCTGCCGCACCTGGCGCGAAGGCCCGGGCAAGGGGCCCGGCGGCACCCCGGCGAGGTGGTGGAGGTGATCGCGCTCGGCATCCGACAGGCGCAGCGCACGGGAGAGCCCGTCCAGCACCTCCCGCGACGGGCGCGGGCCGCGGGCCTGTTCCAGGCGCGTGTAGTACTCCGTGGAGATGAACGCCAGCTGTGCTGCTTCCTCGCGGCGCAAACCCGGGGTGCGGCGACGCTGCCCGGCGGGCAGCCCCACCTCCGCGGGCCCGATGCGCTCACGCCTGCTGCGCAAAAAATCAGCCAGCTCTCGTCTGTCCACACCCCCATAGTGCGCGGATTCGCAGGGCCCAGCCAGGTACCGGCAGTGCCTGGATACACACTGCGGCCCGCCGCACTCTCGGTGCCATGGACAACACACCGACCACCGACACATCCGCCCCGGGGCTGCTGGCCGGCAAGGTCGCCTTCGTCAGCGGCGCCGGCCGCGGGATCGGGGCCGCCGCGGCTCGGCTGTTCGCGAGGGAGGGCGCCCGTGTCCTGCTCGCGGCCCGTACGGAGTCCCAACTCGAGGCGGTGACCGCGGAGATCCGGGCGGACGGCGGCACCGCGGACCATGTGGTGTGCGATCTCGCTGACGCGGCAAGCGTCCGCGCCGCGGTGGACCGCGCCCTCGGCCTCTACGGAAGGATCGACCTGGCCTTCAACAACGGTGCGGCCATCACGCCGCCCGGCCCGCTGGACCAGGTGCAGGAGAGCGACTTCGACCGGCTCTACGCCGTCAACCTGAAAGGACTCTGGCTGGCCATGACCGCGGAGATCGACGCGATCAGGGCCACCGCCGGGACCGGCGCCATCGTCAACAACTCCAGTGTCGGCAGCCTCAGGGGCAACCCGGAACTGCCCGCCTACGGTGCGATGAAGCGGGCCGTCAACAGCCTCACCGAGTCGGCGGCCATCACCTGCGGCCCGGAAGGCATCCGCGTCAACGCCATCGCCCCCGGCAACACGCTGACCGAGATGATCCGCACCTGGGAAGCGGATTCGCCCGGCCTCCAGGAGCGGCTCACGAGCCGGACCCCGCTGCGCCGCGCGGCCGACCCCGACGAGATCGCCGAGGCTGCCGCCTGGCTCCTCAGCGACCGCTCCTCCTACGTGACCGGCACGATCCTGCGAGTGGACGGCGGCGCGGGAACCTGAGCCGGGTCCTGCCGCAATTCGCCTTTTCCAGCCAATGGATAGGCAACGGAAAAGTGTGCTCATTTGTGTCAGCCAGCCACTCACCGTCACAATCGGCTACGGAACAAAATCGTCAACCGGATATCGCGCACTGCACAGCGCACCTCAAGAGCCACGGCATGAACTATCGGAAACGCAGGATTATACTGTTGTGACCGCCGTACGCGAAGTGAGGTGTGATGGGCTCACTCCCCGATTCGGAGAGCGGCCGGTGGACGCCCACCGGCGACGGTACGGCGGCGGCCGTCGTCGATGGCGACGGAATCATCGTGGGGTGGAGCGCGGCGGCCGAATCGCTGTTGGGATACGCCGCGGGCGACCTCTGCGGAAGGCACGTGAGCTGCCTGCTCAGCGACCCCGAAAGCTGGGACGGACTCCTCGTGGACCTCGCCGGGCTGAGGGAGCTGCGCAATCGGTCCGGCTCGAACTCCCCTGTATATGTGCGGGTGGAAGAGTTCGAATTCCCGGCCGTGAAAGACGATTCCCGTTTCTCGCTCGTGCTGTTCTTCAGCGTTCCCCGATCGGATATCCGCGAGCAGAACGAGGCTCTGATCCGTACTCTGCTCTCTCAGAACCATCCGGGTCTCGTTGTCTACAACCCCGATCTGAGTATCCAGCAGGCCGGCCCTCCCCTGACCTCCGCGGTGGGAAAGCGGCCACGGGACTTTCTCGAAGCGGAGGACGCCGACGCGCTTGAGGATCAACTCGGACGGATCCTCAAAACGGGCGAGCCGCTGGTCGATTGGGAACACGACATGCGGCCCCGGCACGAACCCGGCGGCGGGACAGTGCAGTCGATCACGGGCTTCCGGCTGCTGGGTCCCGGAGGCGACTTGCTCGGAGCGGCCACCTTCGCAAGCGACGCGGTGGCCCGTGAGCGGGGCCGGCAGCGCCTGGACCTCCTGCATCAGGTCATGGCCAACATCGGTGTCTCGCTCGATGTGGCCCGCACCAGCGAGGCCCTCGTGAAGGTGCTCGTCCCGGACTTCGCGTCCTGGGCAGCCGTCGATCTGGCCGCCGCGGTGCTGGACGGTGATCAGCTGCCGGATCTGGAGGGTCCCTGGCCGGCCCGTCAGCGGCAGGCAGCCACCGCCCAGGCACGGGACGACCTGCACATCGACCTGGCGCGACGGGCCAGGGTCATGCACGAGACGCCGGAGACCCCGCGGACCCGCGTTCTGCGCCAAGGCCAGTCCATCCTCACCCCCGACCTCTCGGTGCTCTTTCACGGAGAGCCCGAGCAAGCCGCGTTTCTGCGGTCGATCTATCCGGAGGAAGCACGCTCGGTGATCGTTGCGCCGCTGTACACCCGCGAGGGCCTGCTCGGGGTTCTGGGCCTGGCTCGCACCGCGGACACGGTCCCGTTCAATGAGGAGGACCTGGCGCTGGTGGAGGAGATCACTCCGCGCGCGGCGCTGAACATGACCAACGCCTGGCGGTTCGCCCATGAGCACAGGACGGCCGTCGCGTTGCAGCGCAGCCTTCTGCCCCGGCCCTCGACGAAGAGCACGGCAGCGGAGACGGCCGGCATCTACGTGTCGGCCGGCGTAGGGGCGGGCGTCAGCGGCGACTGGTACGACATCATCCCGCTGTCGTCGCTGCGGTCCGCCTTCGTCGTGGGTGACGTCGTCGGACACGGACTACAGGCCACGGCCATGATGGGACGTCTGCGCACGGCAGTTCAGAGTTTCGCCGATCTCGACCTGGACCCCGAAGAGCTCCTCTCACGGCTGGACGACCTCGTGCTGCGTGCCGCGGCCGAGCAGGAGACGGCCTCGGGCTCGGGTGAGGGCAGCGCGACGGGGGCCACCTGCCTGTACGCCGTGTACGACCCCGTCAGCCGCCGGTGCGTTCTTGCCAGCGCGGGACACCCGCCACCGGCCCTGGCCCAGCCCGACGGGACGGTCGGCTTCGTCGGCCTGGATCCGGGGCCTCCGCTGGGCATCGGCGGCATGCCCTTTGAGACCACGGAGCTGGAACTCGCGCCCGGCAGCGTGCTCGCCCTCTATACCGACGGGCTGGTGGCACGGCGGCAAAGCGACATGGGCGTGGGAATGGAGAAGCTTCGCCGCGAGGTCGGGGACGCCGCCCTTCAGACCGGCACCGGGTTGCAGGACCTCAGCCGTGACGTCGTCACCGCCATGATGCCGGCGCACCCGGTGGACGACGCGACGCTGCTGTTGACCCGCACGCACGCCGTCCCGGCGGCGAACACCGCTTTCTGGGAGCTGCCGAAGGACGATGAAGCGGTCGCTCAGGCACGCACTCTGGTCACCAGGCAACTGACCGCCTGGGGCCTTGACGAACTCGTCTTCACAGTCGAGATCGTCGCCAGCGAACTCGTCACCAATGCCATCCGCTACGGCGGCAGTCCCATCGGGCTGCGACTGCTCCACGACAAGGTCCTGGTGTGCGAGGTCACGGATTCCAGCGACACCCAGCCCCGTATGCGCCGGGCCCGCTCCCTGGACGAAGGCGGCCGTGGCCTGTTCATCGCCGCCCAGCTGACCCAGCGCTGGGGAAGCAGATCCGGGCGTTACGGCAAGACCATCTGGGTCGAGCTGGCGCTGCCCGAGGGGACGTGAGGCCGCGAGCTCGGCGCGACCAAGTCACCACGCGTACGCCTCCGGTGCGGCGCCCGGCCCGGGGAAGATCCGGTCGAGTTCGGCGAGTTCGCCCTCGGACAGGCTCAGGTTCGCCGCCCGGATCCCGTCTTCGAGGTGCCGCATCGTGCGCACTCCCACGATGGGCGCGGTCACGCCCGGCTGGTGCAGCAGCCACGACTGTGCGACCACGGCCGGCGGCTGCCCGATGTCCCGGCACAGCTGCTCGTACCGTTCGATCTGCCGCCGGCTGCGGGAGAGACCATCGGCCGCCCGCTTGCTGGCCGTTCGTGCGGCGGTCTCGTCCTTGGCGAGGACGCCGCCGAGGAGGCCGGAGTTCAGCGGGCTGTAGGGCATGACGCCGATGCCGTAGGCACGGCAGGCCGGCAGCACTTCGAGCTCGACGGTCCGTTCCATCAGGTTGTAGATGCTCTCCTCGACGACGATGCCGAGCAGGT
This sequence comes from Streptomyces sp. HNM0575, assembly GCF_012726265.1. Lineage (GTDB taxonomy): Bacteria > Actinomycetota > Actinomycetes > Streptomycetales > Streptomycetaceae > Streptomyces. The sequence continues at coordinate 258,602 of NZ_JAASAG010000009.1, forward strand.
TCCGCCTCAGTGCCGCCTCCTGGCCCCGGGCCAGGTGCCAGCCCGCGAAGTTGCTGGTGCCGGCGTAGCGGATCTTTCCCTCACGCCTGAGGTCGTCCAGTACCTCCCACAGCTCGTCCCAGCTCGTCATGCGGTCGACGTGGTGCAGCATGAACACATCGAGCACATCCGTCCGCAGGCGCGCGAGGGACGCCTCGCAGGCTTTCCGCAGGTGCCTGGCCGACAGATACATGTCGTTGGCGCCCTTGCCCATCCGCCCGTACGCCTTCGTCACGAGGACGACGTCGTCGCGGCGTCCCGGATCGCGGGCGAGCCAGCGGCCGATGATTCTCTCGGTCTCGCCCTTCGCCTCCGAGTGGTCGGAGACCGTGCGGTTCGCGTCCGCTCCGTACACGTCGGCGGTGTCGAGCAGATTGACCCCGGCCTCCAGGGCGGCGCTCATGACGGCGTGGGCCTCCGCCTCGGGGGTGGCGGGCCCGAAGTTCATCGTGCCCAGTGCTACGGGAGCGACCCGCAGGCCGGTCCGGCCCAGCGTTCGGTGTTGCACCTCAGGACTCCTTGTCGCGGAAGCGGTCGGGCGAGAACTGGCCGATCGGCACCGAGCCGGCGCCGTCGAGAGCGAGGTCGACGCATACGTCGCCGCTGGCGGTGGCGTGTTTGAATCCGTGCCCGGAGAAGCCGCCAGCGAGAACCAGCGAGGGTGCCAGCGAGGAGACGCCGATCACGAAGTCCCGGTCGGGCGTTGCCGAGTTCATGCAGGGCTGCGCGGCGGTGTGCACCGGGTTGAGGCCGGGGAAGGCCCGCCGGCAGAAGGCTTCGGCCGGGTCGGTGTCCCGGGCGTCGATCGGGTAGGTGTTGTCGTCGGCGTGCTGGAGGCGCGGCTTCGGCGCGGACGGCCCCGCGCCGATCTTCACCCCGGCTCCGTCGACGTCGGTGATCCCCCAGCCGTCGAGATCGCCGCTCTTGCGCACGAAGACCGGGAATCTCTCCGGGCCGTAGAGCTCGGGGTGCGGGCCGGTGAACCAGACCAGCGGGGAGCGCACGATACGGAGAGGCAGCCCGAGTTCGGGAATCAGATCGGTGAACCAGGCGCCGGTCGCGACGATCGCGCGTCTCGCCCGCACCTGTTCCGTCCCGGTGGCGATGCGGACGCCGTCCGCGTCGTGGTGGATCGCGGAGACGGGAGACCCCAGCCGGATGTCGGCTCCGTGCTTCCGGGCCATGGTGAGGGCGGCGCTCACACATCTCTCGGGGTTCAGCACCCCGGCTCCCGGCTCGAAGACCGCGACGTCGTCGGCGATCGTGGCGTGCTGCGGGAAGCGCTGCGCGAGTTCGTCGGGTTCGAGGAGCGCGTGCTCGAAGCCTCCCTCACGCGCGGATTCCAGTGCCCGCTCGATGGCGCCGCTTCGGGGCGGGCCGATGCACAGCCCGCCCGTTCTCTGGAACAGCACGGACGAGGATGCGGCCTCGAGTTCACGCCAGAGCTCGCGTGCCCGGTTGACGAGCGGCACGTACGCGGACCCTTCGAAGAGCGTCCGCCGGTAGATTCTCGATCCGCCGTGCGAGGACCCTCGCGCGTGCGCCTCTCCGAACTGCTCGATCCCGATGGTGCTGGCGCCGCGTGCTGCGGCCCGCCAGGCGGCCATGGAGCCGACACCGCCGAGACCGAGCACTGCAACGTCGTAGATGCGGGGGCTTGTCACTCCGTACTCCCTGGCTAGAGGACCTTGGACAGAAACGCCTTGGTGCGCGGGTGGCGTGGTGCGTCGATCACGTCCGCCGGGGGCCCGGATTCGACGATCGTGCCCGCGTCCATGAAGACCAGGGAGTCCGCGACCCGTCGTGCGAAGCCGATCTCATGGGTGACGATGATCATCGTGAGCCCCTCGTCCGCGAGGTCGCCGATGACGTCGAGCACCTCGCCGACCAGCTCCGGGTCGAGCGCCGACGTCGGTTCGTCGAACAGCATGAGCTTGGGGCGCATCGCCAGCGCCCTTGCTATCGCGACACGTTGCTGCTGCCCGCCGGAGAGGCGGCGCGGATAGACGTCCAACTTCTCGCCCAGTCCCACCCGTTGGAGGAGCGCGGTGGCCCGCTCGACGGCCGCGGCCCTGGACTCGCCCCGTACGAGCATGGGTGCCGCGATGACGTTCTCCAGCGCCGTGCAGTGGCTGAAGAGGTCGAAGTCCTGGAAGACCATTCCGATGTCCGCGCGCTGCCGGCTCTGCTCCTTCTCGGAGAGCTCGTACAGCCGCTCGCCGCGCCGGCGGTAGCCGAGGAGTTCGCCGTCGACCCAGAGGCGGCCGTACTGGATCTGTTCCAGGAGGTTGATGCACCGCAGAAACGTGCTCTTGCCGGAACCCGACGGACCGATCAGGCACATGACCTCGCCCCGCCGGACTTCGAGATCCACGCCTTTGAGGACTTCGTTGCGCTGATAGCTCTTGTGCACCTGCTCGGCCCGTACGAGCACCTCCGGTGTCATGACGGCCTCCGGTCGGCTGCGGTGGTACGGGACCAGGTTCGAGAGCGTTGCCCGCGGGGCTCCGCGTCGGGGGAGAACTTCCGCTCGATCCAGGACTGGAGGAGGGTGAGGACGGAGACCGTCACCAGATAGAGGATCGTCGCCACGATCAGCAGGGGGATCGTCTGGAAGTTCCGCGAGTAGACGATCTGTGCGCTGTAGAGCAGATCGGGGATGGCCAGGACGCTCACGAGTGACGTCGTCTTGAGCATGGAGATCGTCTGGTTCCCCGTCGGCGGCACGATGACGCGCATGGCCTGCGGAAGCACGATCTTCCGCATGGTCTGGAGGCGGGTCATGCCGAGGGCGCTCGCCGCGCGGATCTGTCCCTCGGGCACGGAGAGGATCCCGGCTCTGACGATCTCCGCCATGTAGGCGCTCTCGTGCAGGGCGAGTCCGAGGAAGGCGGCCGTCATCGGAGTGATGACGTGGTTGGCGCTGAAGGACGTCAACTCGGGCCCGCCGAAAGGCAGTCCCACCACGATGCGGGGATAGACGGCGCTCATGTTGAACCAGAAGAGGAGCTGGACGAGCAGCGGCGTTCCGCGGAAGAACCAGACGTACGCGGCCGCCGAGCCGGAGAGCAGACGGTTCCTGGAACTGCTCATCACCGCGAGGACGATGCCGATGGCGATGCCCGCGGCCATCGACAGCGCGGTGAGCCACAGGGTGAGCCACAGGCCCTCCATGACGGTCCGCGCCGTGAGCCACTGGCCGACCACGTCCCACTGGAAGCGCGGGTTGGTGACCACGGACCACGCGCCCGCGGCCAGCGCGAGGCCGACCAGTCCGGCTCCCACCAGCCGGCCCGGATGACGCTTGGGCACGAGCCTGATGTGCAGGTCGGGCGGTCCTTCCGATGCCGTGCCGGCCGCCGCCGGGCCGCGGGCGGCGGATTCCTCGGTGTGCCCCTGGAGTTGGCTGGTCCGGTTCGGCATGGCTCACGCACACCCCTTGCGCAGGGGCTGGTAGTAGTACGTGTGCCCCGGCTTGATCTCCTTCGGATCCTTGAAGATCTTCGACTCGACGACCCTTCCGTCGGGGCCCACACCCCAGGGGGCGGCGAGCTTCCGGTACTTCTTCGACAGCTTGGCGCCTGCCTCCGTGACGTCGGTGCCCCACTTGTCGCCGATCCGGTCGTAGACACCGGACTTGAGAAGCGAGTTGACCGCGGCCCGAAGCGGCTTGGCCAGGGACGAGCCCTTGGGCACCGCGATTCCGGCGATGCTGTGGCTGGTCTGGTAGACGCTGGTCACGCACAGTTGACCGTTCGAGCGGTCGGCGGCGTAGAGGATCTGGGGCTTGTCGTTCATCGCGACGTCCGCACGGCCGGACTGAAGGGTGAGCACCACCGCATTCGAATCGGGTACCTGGAGCACCTTCACGGGCTTCTTGCCGTGGCGGCGGCAGTACTCGCTGGCGTCGCCCAGTGCCTCGACCTGGCTGACGCCCTTCTTCACGGAGACGCGGTATCCGCAAAGGCCCTCGAACGAGTTGACCCTGATCCCCGAACCCTTCTTGATCAGGAACCCGCCGCCGGAGAGGTAGTAGGACACGAAGTCCGCGCTGGGCAGGCGCTCGTGCTCGATGCTGAAGGAGGACATGGCGGCGTCGTACCGGCGGGCCGCCAGGCCGGGGAGTACGGAGTCGAACGAGATGTTCTTCCAGCCGACCTTCAGGCCCATCGTGGCGCCGATCGCGTCGCCGAGTTCGATGGTGTAGCCGGTCAGCGTCTTGTTGTCCCCTTTGAAGAACACGATGGGCGCGTTCGGACCGTTGGTCGCGAACACGAGCTTCCCCTTGTCCTTGACGCCTTCGGGTACGAGCCGGACGACGTCGGGGTCGGCCTTCACCTCGGGGATCCGGCCTTTCGGTTCGTCCTCGTCCGGCTTCACCGACGACGGATCGGCGCAGGAGGCCAGCACGAGCAGGCTCAGAACGGCGGCCGTGAGAAGGGATGTTCGGCGCGGGCGTTTTCGGAGGGACATGGCTGCTCCTGGTATCGGTACTCCTGGGTGGGGGCCGGTGTGCGCTGTTCCTGCGACCGGAGAGGGGCCGGGCCGAAAGCCCCGGAGACGCGGCGTCACCTCGGCTGTGGGCCTTGCCCCTGCCGGACGGGGGCGGTTGATCGGGTCGGGGACGGTCAGGTCGGATCTTCTGCGCCCGTGTTCTCCTCATGTGCCGCATGGCGTACGCGGGTTGCGACTGCGTCGTAGCCCTCCGAGGCGGCAGCCACGACGGCCTGTGACAGCGAACCGGCGAGATTCGCCCGCACGCCGGCCGCGTTCCAACTCAGGCCCGAGATGCAGCGGTCGGCGAAGATGCGAGCGACGGACGAGAGCCGTTCAAGGCCCCCCAGCAGGCCCGATGTCACTACGGGAGCCATGGCCGACACCTCCAGCTCACCGACGCAGGCCGCCGCTCGGGCACTCGTGGCCTCGCCCGCGATCTGGAGCGACGTCTGCATGACCAGCTCCGGAATCACCGGGTTCACCTTTCCCGGCATGATCGAGCTTCCGGCCTGTACCTCGGGCAGTTCGATCTCGGCGATGCCGCCCACCGGTCCCGAGGCCAGAAGACGCAGGTCCGTCGCGACGCGGGCAGCGGAACGAGCACAGCGGTCGATCGCCTCGCTCACGGCGACGAGGGGTTCCAGCGACGCCAGCGCCCAATAGGGGTTCTCCGCGGCGACGACCGGACAGCCGGACAGCTCTGCCAGTTCCGCAACCGCCGTCTCGGCGAACCCCGGTGGGGCACCGATCCCCGTGCCCACCGCCGTGGCCCCGAGCGGGACCTTCAGCAGTGCCCGCACCGAGGCACGCAGATCATCGGTGGCCTGCACGAGCCCGTAGGCATGGGAACGGTGCAGGGAATCGACGGGAAGCGCCACCGCATCCTGAAGGCACGTGCGGCCGAGCCGCTCCATCTCCGGGTACTGGTCGGCCTTCGCGCAGAGGGCGTCCACGAGGTGGCCGAGGCTCTCGACGGTCCGCGTGCTCGCCGTGTGCACCGCCACGGCGATGACGGTCGGCATCACGTCGTTGGTCGACTGCCCGCGGTTCACATGGTTGTTGGGGTGCACGGCGCCGCCGGCTCCGCGCACGCTCAGCAGCTGGGTGGCGCGCCGGGCCACCACCTCGTTGACGTTCATGTTCGTCGAGGTGCCTCCGCCTCCCTGAAGGACGGGCAGCGGGAACTGATCGTCGTGCAGCCCCTCGAGGACCTCGCGGGCCGCGGCGATCACCGCGTCCGCGATCACGGGGGCGAGGCCTCCCGTCCGCCGGTTCGCGCGTGCGGCCGCGATCTTGACCATCGCGAGCGCACGGAGGAGGTCCGGGTGGTCGTGCAGCCTGGGCCCGCTGAAGTCGAAGTTCGCGAGGGCCCTTGTCGTCTGAGCGCCGAACAGCACCTCTCGGGAGCCTTGGCCGGTCGGTTCTCCGCGCTCGCCGGCAGCGTCGTCGTGATTCACCAGATGGGCCAGGTGGCCAGGCCAATTAGTCACCGGCCAACCGTCACATTGGCCAGGCCACCTGTCAACCGGTCTATAGTGGCTTTCTGTGACGGCAGACTCTGAAGGAACAGCATCCATAGACGTGTTCACCGCCCCCGTGGTCGTCCGCAGCGCTGCGGCACAGGTGGCGGACAAGATCGTCGCCGCGATTCAGAACGGACGGATCCAGCAGCACGAACGTCTGCCGCCCGAGCGCGAGTTGGCCAAGCAGTTGCAGGTGAGCCGGCCGACCCTGCGGGAGGCATTCGCCGCGCTCGAACTGGCAGGCGTGATCGAATCGCACCAGGGCCGCGGCTCCGTGGTGGTGGCGGCCCCTTCGCATGTGGCCAACTGGGGCATAGAGGTGGTGCCCACCCAGGTCTTCGAAGCACGCCTCGCCATCGAGCCCCACCTCGCCGAACTGGCGGCGACGAAGCGCTACCGCGAGGACATCGACCGTCTGCGGCAGGCCGGCGCGGACCTCGAGGAGGAGTACGAGCGAACGGGCGCGTACCGCAGCGACCTTCACGTCCACCGGGCCATCGCCCGTGCGGCCCGCAACCCGATCCTCGCCGATGCCCTCGAATCGGCCCTGAAATACACGGAGTCGTCGCGTTGGGCCGACCTGCGGGCGCAGGCGCTCGCCGAGCCGCGCGCTCGCGAAGGGCACGTCGAGGAGACCCGTCGCGTCATCGATCACATCGAGGCCGGCGAGGCGGCTGAGGCCGCAGCGGTCTGGCGGGCCCATCTGACGTACTACCGCGACGAGATGCTCGACGGCCTCAAGAAGGAAACCGGCCGGGAGACGGCGGAGACGCCCCGCCCCGGGCGCTAGCTTCCCGACGGGCACGGATCCCTGACAGAGAACTTAGGCTAGCCTTGCCTAACTTGCTCTGTCTCCAGAGAGGGGCCGTCGTGCGTGCCGATCACCGCGCTCCGCTCCCACGCCGCCGCGTGCTCGGCAGCGCCGCATCGCTGGGACTCGGCGCGCTGCTTGCCGGCTGCGGCACCGACGGCGACGACTCCGAATCCGCCCCGGGCGCCTGGCGGTTCGAGGACGACCGGGGAAAAACGGCGAGGGCGCGGCGCACGCCCCGGCGAATCGTCGCGTACGTCGGCTCCGCGGCGGCCCTGTACGACTACGGCGTACGGTGCACCGCCGTCTTCGGCCCGAGCGACCCGGTCCACGGCAGGCCGAACCCGCAGGCAGGCCGTCTCCGGATGAAGGGCCTGACCGATCTGGGCTCCGCCTGGGGCGAGTTCGACATCGAGCGGTACGCGGCCCTGAAGCCCGAGCTCCTCATCAGCAACATGCTTCCACCGCCCGACCTGTGGTTCGTCCCCAAGGAGAGCGCGAAGAAGATCCTCGCCCTCGCGCCCGGTATCGGGATCAAGACCTCGCACACCACGCTCTCCCACCCGCTGCGGCGCTATGAGCAGTTGGCCGCCGCACTGGGCGCCGATGTGCGCACGCAGAAGGTGAAGGCGGCCAAGGCCCGTTTCAAGAGGGCGGAAGAAGAGTTGCGCAAGGCGGCGCGGGACCGTCCCGGACTGAAGGTCATGGCGGTCACGGGCGACACGGACAACATGTACGTCGCCGTGCCCGGCCCGTACTGCGATCTGGTCCACTACCGGGAGTTGGGCGTCGACCTCGTCGAGGGACGCAAGAGCGACAAGTGGGGCTTCTGGGAGTTCCTGAGCTGGGAGAACGCCGGCAAGTACCACGCGGACCTCATCCTGATCGACAACCGCGAGGCCGCCCTCACGCCCGAGGATCTCGAACGGAAGCCCACATGGCGGGAGTTGCCCGCCGTACGGGCCGGGCAGACCATGCCGTGGGCCATGGAGGAGCGCTACAGCTACGAGGGCTACGCCCCCGTGCTCGAAAGCCTCGCGGAAGGCATCCGGAAGGCGCGACCGCTCCGCTGACCCCGTTCCCCGCGGCCACGCGGGGCCCGGTACGTCACCGGTGTGCGCGGTATGCGGGCCCGGTCATGAGCGGCTCCCGTACGACCGTCGCTCATCGTACGACCGTCGCTCAGCGCAGGGGCGCCGCGTGGATCAAGGAGAATCCGTTGCCGGGCAGCACGGTGACGGTGGGAGCGGCGAACCCGGCCTCGCGGCACAGGGCGGCGAAGTCGTCGCGGGTCCGCTCCCGCCCGCCCACGTTCACCAGCATGTTGAGGTCGCTCAGGTACGGGGGCGCGACGCCTTCGTGCGGCACGGTGTCCGGCATCACCGGCTCGATGATCAGAAGCCGTCCGTCCTCGGTCATCGCCTCTCGGCAGTGCCCGAGAACGGTCGCGCACTGTGCGTCGTTCCAGTCGTGGATGATGCTCTTCAGCATGTACAGGTCGCCGCCGGCGGGGACGGAGCGGAAGAAGTCACCCGTCTCGAGGGTGCAGCGGTCCGCCACCCCGCCGTCCTGGAGTACGGCTCCCGCCTGAGCGAGGCCCTCGGCGGAGTCGAACAGCACGCCGTGCAGCCCCGGTTGGGCGCGCAGGACCGCCGAGAGCAGGGTGCCGTCCCCGCCGCCGACGTCGACGACCCTTTGGAAACCCGTGAAGTCGTAGTGCTTCGGGAGCAGTTCGGCGGTCGACCGGGTTCCCTGGCTCATCGCGGCGTTGAAGCGCGCCGACAGCCCGGGGTTCTCCTTGAGGTGGGTGAAGAAGTCCTTGCCGAAGACCGCGTCGAAGGACGTCTCACCGGTACGGACGCTGTCGTCGAGACGGTCCCAGCCGCGCAGCATCGCCGGATCGGTGAAGACGTGCACGAACGAGGCGATGGAGTCCGGCCGGTCCTCGCGCAGGACGGCCCCCTCCCCCGTAGCCGCGAACCGGCCCGGTGAGTCCTCCCTGAGCAGGCCGAGACCGGCCAGCGCACGCAGCAGCCTGAGCGTCGGCTGCGGAAGCGTGCCGCACTCGACGGCCACGTCCTGAGCGGTCCGCGGCTCATCCCGGAAGGCTTCGAAGACGCCCAGCCGAAGGCCGGTTGCCAGGGTCTGCGCGGCCATCGCCCCCAAGGCGAGCTCCACGGCCCGTGGCCGGGCCGGCGGCCCTGTCCGCTGCGTCTCCCTCGTCTGCCGCGTCTCCTGCTCTTCGCCATGACCGTTCACGGATCCCCCTGGGTCCTCAGGCGACACGAATTTGGAGTAAGGCAAGCCCAACCTAATGAGCGGAGTCCGGCCTGGCAGTCGTGAACGGCCCGTCCCGCGGGGGCGGTTGGGCTGCCGCCTCCACGAGCGCCGCGACCTCAGCCGGCAGGGGTATCCGCCCGGGTGTCCGCCGGTACGTCCCGTACGGGCAGCACCAGCCGGGCCGCAGTGCGGGGATGCGGGACGACTTCGACGGGATGCCGGTAGACGCGGGTGAGCGCGGCCGGATCCAGGACCTGGCCGGGCGGGCCCACCGAAATGACGCGGCCCCCGTCCAGCAGTGCGATGCGGTGCACGTGGGCGGCGGCCAGCGTCAGGTCGTGCAGTACGACGGCGACGGCCTCGCCCGCTGCGGCACGCTCGCGGCACACCCGCAGGACGAGTTCCTGATGGTGCAGGTCGAGGGCCGCTGTGGGCTCGTCCAGCAGGAGCACGGGCGCGCGTTGGGCGAGCACACGGGCCAGCGCGACGCGGGCGCGTTCGCCGCCGGACAGTGCGGAGAAGGGACGCGCCGCGAAGTCCGCGACCTCCGTGAGCGCCATCGCCTCGGCCACGGCCGCTTCGTCGTCGTCCTCGTGCGGGGTGCCCGTCCAGGGCGCGCGTCCCATACGGACGACCTCCGCGACGGTGAACGGGAAGGACAGCGTGGTGGTCTGGGGCAACACGGCGCGGAGCACGGCCAGTTCGCGGGCCGTCCATGCGCCGGCGGAGCGGCCCGCGATGTGCACGCTGCCCCCGCTGACGCGGGTGTCGGCGGCGAGCGCGGCCAGCAGCGTGGACTTGCCGGCACCGTTCGGGCCGACGAGCGCGACGACTTCGCCGGGGACGAGGGCGAGATCGGCGCCGTCGAGCACCGTACGGCCGCCGAGCCGCACGGTCGCGCCGCGCGCCTCCACCGCCGGGGTGCCCGGCGGCAGGGCCGGTTCGGCGGGTGCGGCGGGTGCGGCGGGTCGTCCTCGCGGCGAGGAGCGCGCGGAGCGCCGGAGCAGGTACGGGGAGGGGAGAAGTCGTGCCATGGACGGTGCCCTTTCCGTGAGGCGGAGACGAGTCCGTGAGGCGGAGACGAGTCCGTGGGGCGGAGACGGGAGAGCTATGCCCAGCCGCCCTGGCGTCGCCGGGTCCTGCGCAGGAGCCAGAAGAAGAACGGGCTGCCGAGCAGCGCGGTGAGGACGCCGAGGGGCAGTTCGGCGGGCTGTGCGACGGTACGGGCGGCGAGGTCGGCGGCGACGAGGACGGCGGCGCCGCCGAGCGCGCTGCCCGGCACCAGGAACCGGTGGCCGGGCCCCGCCGCCATGCGCAGCAGGTGCGGCACGAGCAGCCCCACGAAGGTCACGATGCCCGCGACGGCGACGGCGGCCGCCGTGAACAGCGCGACGACCAACACCAGGGCGACACGCAGCCGTTCGACATCGACGCCGAGGTGCCGCGCGGACCGTTCGCCGAGGGAGAGCAGGTCGAGCTTCCGGGCGTAGAAGGGTGCGACCAGCAGCCCGAGCAGGGCGCAGGGAAGGACAGCGAGCACCTTGGGCCAGGTGGCCTGCGCCAGCGAACCGAGCTGCCAGAAGGTGATCTGGGAGATCTGCGCGTTGTCGGCGTAGAAGACGAACAGGCCGATGAGGGCGCCCGCGAACGCGTTGACGGCGATGCCGGTGAGGATGAGCGTCACCACCTCCGTGCGGCCGCCGGAGCGCGAAAGCACGTACACGAGCAGCACGGTGGCGAGCCCGGAGACGAACGCGCAGGCGGCGACCGTCCAGTTGCCGAGGAAGGTCAGCCCGAGCGCGATGGAGGCGACGGCGCCCACGGCCGCTCCGGAGGAGATGCCGATCACGCCGGGTTCGGCCAGCGGGTTGCCGAACACGCCCTGCATCAGGGCTCCCGCGCAGCCGAGCGAGGCGCCGACGAGAAGGGCGAGAACGACGCGCGGCAGCCGCACGTTCCACAGCACGCTCTCGGCGACCCGGTCCAGCGGCGCGCCGCCCAGGCCCGACCGGTGGGCGAGCGAGCCGAGTACGTCGCCCACGGGGATCCCGTACGCGCCGATCCTCGCGGAGAGCAGGCCCAGCACGACGAGCGCGGCGACGAGTCCGGCGGTGAGCAGCGCGGGAGCGCCCCGGCGGTTACGGGGCGGGGTCTTCGCGGCCGAGATGTCCGCCGGCGGTCTGCCCGGATCCCCCGTCCCCGCTGCGTGCGAACGAGCCCCGGCTGTACGGGTGTTGAGACCGGCCGGGTCCGACTCCTTCGCCGGTTCCGTGTCCGTGCCGCCCTCGCCGGGACGCACCGGAGCGCTCACCTGGCTGCGTCCTCGTGGATCTGCCGGGAGAGGTCCTTGAGCACCTCGTCGGTGCGGGGGCCGTAGTTGAGGAGTACGCCGTCGTCGATGGAGGCGACTCGGCGGTCCTGTCCGGCGGGTGTCTCGGCGACGCCGGGGATCTTGAGCAGCCCGTCCAGCCCGCCCACGGACTCCAGGCCCTTGGACATGACGAGGATGACGTCGGGCGCCGCCTTCGCGAGCGCCTCGCTGGTGATGGCGGTGAAGTCCTTCTTCAGCCCGGACTCCTTGCCCGCGTCGACGCCGCCCGCCGCCTCGATCAGGGACGAGGCACCGGAGCGTGCACCGCCGAGGAGGTAGACGGAGGCGGAGCCGCGCAGGTAGAGGAAGGCGACGCGGGGCCGGTCGCCGCCGCCGGGCAGGGCCTCGCGTACGGCGTCGATGCGCTCGTCCGTGCGCTCGCGCAGCCGGTCGCCCGCGTCCTCCACGCCAAGTGCCTTGGCCACGGCGGTGATCCGGGTGTCCACGTCGCCGAGGTCCCGGGCGGGGTCGAGGACGACCAGCGGGATGCCCGCCTCGCGGATCTGGTCGACGGCCTCGGCCGGTCCCGTCGTGGTCTCGGCGAGTACGACGGACGGCTTGAGGGACAGCACGCTCTCCGCGGAGACGTCGTGCGCGCGGGTGACCACGGGCAGCTTCCTTGCCTGCGCGAACGTGGTGGTGATGTCACGGGCGACGACCCGCTTTCCGAGGCCGAGGCTGTAGACGGTCTCGGAGAGGGACCCGGTGAGCGGCACGATGCGACGGGCGTCGCGCACCGTCACCCGGTGCCCGTCCGCGGACGTGACGCGGGCGGGCAGCCGGGGCTCGGGGGCGGGGCCGCTCAGGGGCTCGGCGCGGTCGCCGGCCGAGTGCGCGGACCGCTCCCCACCGCTCCCGGATCCCTTCCCCGGTCCCCCGCCGGCGCCCCCGCCGCAGCCGGCGAGGAGGGCGGGCGCCAGGACGAGTACGACCGCCAAGGCCCCGAGTGTGCGCGGGCGTTGATGCACTTCTGCGCCTTTCGCGTGGAGTGCCGGAACCGGGGGGTTCCAGTCGAGTCCCGGATAGCTTAGGTTAGGCTTACCTAACGTTGCTAGTCCCGGTTGTCCCTCGCCCCACGCCCGGGTCCCACGCCCGGCCCCACCGAGTGCCGGCCCGACCGGCCGACCACCGTGGCCGTGCCCGCTGTGACTGGAGAAGCACCGATGCCGTTTGCCGGACGCCTGCCGCGCGCACTCGCGCTGGCGCTGCTGACCGCGCTGCCGCTGACGGCGATGCCGGCGGCCGCCGCGGAGGCGGCGACGGCCGCGGCTCCCGAAGCGGCCAGGGCCGACGCGGCCCAACAGGCCGTCTCCGGCGGGCGGTTGGACTGGGGCATCAAGGAGTCCTTCCAGAGCTATGTGACCGGGCCCATCGCCAAGGGCCGCTGGACCCTCGACGACGGTGCGGCGACGGCCGGCAGAAGCCAGTTCCGGTTCCACTCGGCGACCGGCGACTACTCCCCCGGGAGCGGCGCCTTCGACGCCGCGTTCCGGGGCGGCGTCCGCTTCACCGGGCACAAGAAGCCCGACGGCACCCATGAGTTGGATCTGACCGTCAGCCGGCCGTCCGTCCGGATCAAGGGCGGCTCGGGCACCCTGTACGCCGACATCCGCAGCAAGGCCAAGGGCAGCGGACACCTGTCCGTACGGTCCCGAGTGCCGCTCGCCGCACTGGATCTCTCCGGCGTGGACATGCGCGGCGGCAAGAGCCCCCTCGTCCTGACCCACGTGCCCGCCTCCCTGACCGCCGAGGGCGCCGAGTCGTTCGCCGGCTACTACAAGAAGGGCACGCCGCTCGACCCCGTCAGCCTCTCCGTCGATCTGACGGCGCGGCAGGGGAAGAAGGGCGGCGACGCGGGCAAGGACGAGTCCGCGAAGGACGGCGCGGAGAAGCCGGAGGACGCGGGCCGCATCGAGGACGCCGCCGTCGACTGGGGCGTGCGCCGCACCTTCCGCGAGTACGTCACCGGCACCGTCGCCAAGGGCGGGTGGAAGCTCACCGACGGCGCACAGGACGGCGGCGCGCTCTTCCGCTTCGGTCACGGCAAGGGCGAGTACGACCTCGAAGAGGGCGTGCTCCGGGCGGACTTCACCGGCACGGTCCGCTTCACCGGCCAGCACCTCGACCTCGCGCTGTCGAAGGTCTCCGTGCGCGTCGACGACGGCGAAGGCACCCTCTCCGCCGATGTGCGCACCGGCGGCAGGACCGCGAAGGATCAGCCACTGGTGACCTTCACCGCGAAGAAGTCCGCCCTCGAACCGGACGGCAAGGGCCTGGTCGCCCTCGACGAGGCGCCGGCGAAGCTCACTTCCCGGGGCGCCAGGGCATTCGGCGGGATGTATGCCGAGGGCACCGCCATGGACCCCGTCTCGCTCGCCGTCGCGCTCGACCGCGACGCCGAACTCCCCGCACTCCCCGACCTCGGCAGTGGAGCCTCCGCGCCCTCGCAGGAGAAGGCCGGATCGCAGCGGTCCGGGAAGGCCGCCTCCGAATCCTCCGCCTCCTCGTCGGGGCCGCTGATCGCGACCGGAGCGGGAGTCGCCGCCGTACTCCTCGCCGCCGCGATCGCGTTCGCCGTCGTCCGCAGGAAGCGAGGCGACCCTCCCGCCGGCTGAGCCGAGCGCGCAGCACGCCCCGCCTCCGATCCCCACCGTCCGCCACTCCGAGGAGAGAAACACGACCATGAGCGCCAACCCACCATCCCCGCGCAGCCGTTCACGCGGCAGAGCCATCGCTCTGGTCGCCGCGACGGCGACCGTGCTGAGCACGGCGGCCTTCGCGCTGCCCGCTCACGCCGCGACCGGAGCCCGGAGCAACACCCTCGCCGGGGCCCGGCCCGCTCCGGCCGCTCCCGTCCCGCTCACGGACGGCACCCTGGACTGGGGCATCAAGAAGTCCTTCCGCGACTACATCACGGGGCCGATAGCCAACGGCAGGATCACGGTCGCGGACGGCGCGGAGACGAACGAGGACGGCACCTTCCGCTTCACGGAGGGCGAGGGCACGTACGACACGGGCGGGCACGCCGTGTGCGCCGCCTTCCACGGCAGCGTCCATCTCTACGGCCACCAGGGCGCGCTCGACATCGAACTGTCCGACTTCAAGGTCACCACCGAGGGGAAGGGCGGCTTCCTGTCGGCCGATGTGGCGACCGGCACCGGCGCGGACGGGACGGACGAGCCCGAGGACGTCGAGCAGGACGTCGACCTCGCCGCTCTCGACCTGACGGACGTCGAGCCGGGAACCGGCGAGGACGGCGCGACGACGTTCGCGGACGTCCCCGCGACCCTCACCGCCGACGGCGCCAAGGCCTTCGCGGGCTACTACAAGGAGGGCGAGAAGCTGGACCCGGCGACGCTCAACGTGCGTACGGGCAGCGGCGGTTCGGGCGGTTCCGGGGGCGGAGGCACGGCAGGCGGCTCGGCGGGCACCGCCGGCTCCGGCAGCACCGCCGGCTCCGGGAACACTGGCAGCACGGCAGGCGGCCCCGGCGGGAGTCCGGAGGGGGACGGTACGAGCAGCTCCGGCGGGAGCGCTGCGGGCAGCAGCACCGCCGGGTCCCGGAGCGGCACCATCGTCGACGGCAACCTCGACTGGGGCGTCAAGAAGTCCTTCCGCGAATACGTCACGGGGCCCATCGCCCACGGCAAGGTGGTCCTCTCCGACGGCGCCCGATCCACCGACGGCGGCTACCGCTTCCCCGACGGCAGCGGCAAGGCCGAATCCGGCTCCCTGAACGCCTCGTTCAAGGGCGGCGTCCGCTTCCTCGGCCACGAGGAAGACGGCTCCTACAGCCTCGACCTCACCTTCTCCGGCCTCAGGGTGAAGGCGGACGGCACCAAGGGCACGCTCATATCCGACGTGCGCAGCAAGGACCGGGAGAGCGGCAAGGTCACCACGCACAAGGCCCTCTCCGTCGCGAGCCTCAAGCTGGACGCCGGCGCGCTGGACCCGGTCAAGGACGTCGTCACCGTGAAGAAGGCCCCGGCCACGCTCACCACCGAGGGAGCGGAGGCCTTCGGCGGCTTCTACGAGGCGGGCGACGCGCTCGACCCGGTCACGGCGGCGGTCTCGCTCGACGAGAACGCCTCACTGCCCGGGGCGGGTTCGGGTGACGGTCCCGGATCGTCAAGCGGTACGGGCGGTGGCGACGGCGCCTCCGCGGGCGGTGCGGGCAGCGTCGGCGGTGCGGGCGGCAGCGGGGCGCTCGCTTCCACCGGCAGCAGCCTGCCCTCCGGTCCGCTGCTGGGCGGCGCGGCGCTGCTCGCCGCGCTGGGTGCCGGAGCGGTGTGCGCCGCGCACCGCCGCACCCGCAGCACCCCGGGCACCACGCACGGGAGCTGACCCCCTGAACCGGCCGGCGGCCTCGCCGACACGTGGCCGCCGGCCCCTGACGAGAGCTGATGGGCCAGCTCTCCGGCACCCCCCGCTCCATCGTTCCGTCCGTACCACGGCCTCGGGCGGAACGCGGCCGGCCCTCTGGGAGGGGCGTCCGGCGGGGGGTGCGTCCATCGCTTCCCGGGATCGATCAGCCCGGCACCTCACGGCACGGCCCGACCGGGCCCGGGTCAGCCCGCGTCATAGCTCACCACCCCGGCCCGGTCGAAGTTGGCCTCGCCGTGCGAGCCGAGCGGTTCACCGGTTGCACTCCACTCACGGCCCGTACGGCGATCCCGGCTCGGTCCGGCCACGGACGGCCCGGCGGCGCCTGGCCCCGGCCGCGCGGTCAGCGGGGGCCGTGACCCCACAGACCGGCCCGGTTGAGCGACTGGGGGCAGTGCCGGTAGATCTCGTCCGTCTCGATGAGAAGGGCCAGTCGGGGCCTGCGGCCCTTCGACGTCATGTCGTCGAAGAAGGGCGCGTCCCGCAGGATCCGCGCCCGCCCGTTGACGCGCAGGACGTCGGTCGAGCCGGGCACCAGGAACACGAGCCCGGCGCGGGGGTTCCGGAGGATGTTGTGGAAGCTGTCGCCCCGCCGGTTGCCGGGCAGGTCCGGCAGTACCAGCGTTCCCGGGTCGAGTGCCCGGGCGAAGCCCGGTTCGCCGCCTCGCGGGGAGGCGTCGCAGTTGCCGTCCGCGTCGCTGGTGGCCAGCAGGCAGAACGGTGAGCGGGCCAGCATGTCCAAGTCGGCGTCGGCCAGCCGCCGGTGGACCTTGTCCAGCACGATCGGGTGCGGCTCGCCCAGGAGTTCGCGGAGCTGGGCCGCGGAGCCGACCTCGGTGAAGCCGGTGCGGTCGGCGGCCGGCGGCAGGTCCTCGACGGTGATCTGGGCGCCGGCGGTGGCCGGTTGGGGGTTCGGCACTTCTGCTCCCGGTTCGGCGCCTGCGCCGCCGGCGACGTGGTGGCCCGCCGGTCAGGCCGCGGTTCGTTATTAGGATAGGCTGACCTAACTTTACTTCACGACAGGCCAGCCCTTCCCCGCGTCCGTGATCGCGCCGGGCCGGGCATGACGAGGGGCAGCAGAGTGCGACGATCCGCGCCCCGCGAACGCGCTCCGGCCCTCACCGCAGGAACCGGAGAGCCACCCCCGGACGGGGCCGCGCCTCCGGACGACGTCGCCGCGTATCTGCGTCGTACGGCCGACTCCGGTGCCGGGCACGGCAGATGGCGCCGCCCGCGGGGCCGCGCCGTCGTCGCCGCCGGGCTGCCGGTCGCGGCCATCGCGCTGCTGCTGACGGTGGCGGCCAGCCTCCTCATCGGCAGCGGCGACGTCTCCGCAGCGGCCGTATGGCACGCCGTCGCTCCCTTCGGCGGCTCCTACGACCCCGCCGACAAGGCGCAGTTGATCGTCCGCGAGGTGCGTGTGCCCCGCACCCTCGCCGGGGTGCTGGCCGGTGTCGCGCTGGGGCTGGCCGGGGCGGTGATGCAGGGGGTGACCCGCAATCCGCTCGCGGATCCGGGGCTGCTGGGCGTCAACTCGGGCGCGTCCGTGGCCGTGGTGCTCTCGATGAGCGTGTTCGGTCTGACCGAGCCGGGACAGTACGTCTGGTTCGGCCTGCTCGGGGCGCTGTTCGCGGCGGCCCTCGTGCACGGGGTGGGGGCGCTCGGCCCGGCGGGTGCCACTCCCGTGAAGCTGGCGCTCGCGGGCGCGGCGACCAGCGCCGTGCTCGGCTCGCTCACAACTGCCGTGCTGCTGACCGACGATGAGACCTTCGAGCAGTTCCGCTTCTGGCAGGTGGGGGCGCTCACCGCGCGGGAGACCGGCGTGCTGTGGCAGGTCGCGCCGCTGCTGGCGGTCGGCGTGTGCTGCGCGCTGCTGCTGGGACCGCGACTGAACGCGCTCGCGCTCGGCGACGACCTGGCCCGCGGGCTGGGGCAGCGGGTGGGGGCGGCACGGGCCGGGGCCGTGGCCGCCGTGGTGCTGCTCGCGGGCGGGGCGACCGTCGTGGCCGGGCCGATCGGTTTCGTCGGCCTCGTGGTGCCGCACGCGGCGCGGCTGCTCACCGGGCCCGACTACCGCTGGATCCTGCCCTACAGCGCGCTGTTGGCACCGGTACTGCTCCTCCTCGCCGACCTGGCCGGCCGTCTGATCGCCTGGCCGGGCGAGGTGCAGGCCGGCATCGTCACCGCGGCGATCGGCGCGGTGCCCTTCGTCGCGCTGGTACGGCGCCGGAAGACGGCCGAGCTGTGAACGGCCGCCGGGATCAGCACCCGCACCCGCACCCGCACGCGCACGCTGTGGCCGGGCTCACCGCACCCGACGCCATGCCGCTCGGCGAGCGGAACGGCACGGGCGCGCCGACCGGCACGGGCCCGCCGGTGTTCTCCGAGGCCCAAGTCGCCGCCGCCGTACGGGAGGTGCGCCGTGCCCGCCGCGCACCGGCCGTCCGCTCGGCGGCCGTCGCCGGCGTGCTCGCCGCGGGAGTGCTCGCCGTGCTGTGCGCGAGCCTGTCATACGGCGAAGTGGCCATCCCCGTCCCGGAGTTGCTGCGCACCCTTGCCGGCGGGGGTACCGGCGGCAGCCGCTTCGTCCTGCTCGACCTGCGGCTGCCCCGGGCGCTCACCGGGCTGCTGACGGGGGCGGCGTTCGGCATGTCGGGCGCGGTCTTCCAGACCATGCTGCGCAACCCCCTCGCCAGCCCCGACATCATCGGCATCAGCGCCGGAGCGAGTGCGGCAGCCGTACTGGGCAGCCTCGTGTTCGGGCTGTCCGGTATCGCGCTGTCCGGCATGGCGCTTGCCGGGGCGCTGGTGGCGAGCGCCCTGATCTACGCGCTCGCGTGGCGGCGGGGCGTCGCCGGGTACCGCCTGGTGCTCGTCGGCATCGGCGTGGGTGCTGCGCTCTCCAGTCTCATCTCCTACGTACTGACCCGCTCCGAGGTGACCGAGGCGCAGCAGGCCCTGGTCTGGCTCACCGGCAGCCTCAACGAGCGCTCCTGGAAGCACGTCTGGCCGCTGCTGGGCGCCCTGGCAGTGCTCACGCCGCTCACCTTCCTTGCCGCGCGCACGCTGCGGGTGCTGGAGCTGGGCGACGAGACGGCGGGCGGACTCGGTGCGGCCGTGCAGCGCAGCAGGGTCGCGCTGCTGGCATGCGCGGTGGGGCTGTCCGCCGCGGCGACGGCGGCCGCGGGGCCGGTGGCGTTCGTGGCGTTCGTATCGGCCCCGATCGCCCGCCGCCTGGCACCCTCGCGCGGCCCGGCGCTGACGCACTCGGCGCTGCTGGGCTCGCTCATCGTCCTGCTCGCCGACTTCGTGGCGCAGCATCTGCTCGGGGAGACGCAGTTCCCGGTGGGCGTGGTGACGAGCGTGATCGGGGCGCCGTATCTGCTGTGGCTGCTGGCGCGTACGAACCGGGTGGGGAAAGGCGGTTGACGGTGGCGGTGTACGCGAAGGACGGGCGGCAGGTCGAGGGAGGTGCCCAACACACCCTGGGCACACGGGAGATGCACCTCGGCTACGGCGACCGCGAGGTGATCTCGGGCCTGACGGCGGACGTGCCGCCGGGCGCGGTGACGATGATCGTCGGGCCCAACGCCTGTGGAAAGTCAACGCTGTTGCGCGCGCTGGCCCGGCTGCTGTCCCCCACGGCCGGCACCGTACGGCTGGACGGCCGGAGCCTCGGCGAACTGCCGACGAAGCAGATCGCGACGGTGCTCGGCATCCTGCCGCAGGCCCCGGTGGCCCCCGAGGGCATCACGGTCGCCGACCTGGTCGGCCGCGGCCGCTATCCGCACCAGGACTGGTTCCGCAGGCGGACGGCCGAGGACGACACGGCCGTCGCGCGCGCCATGCTGGCAACGGACGTGCTGGAGCTGGCGGAGCGCCCGGTGGGCGAACTCTCCGGCGGACAGCGGCAGCGGGTGTGGATCGCCATGGCACTCGCCCAGGGCACCGACATCCTGCTGCTGGACGAGCCGACCACGTTCCTGGACGTGAGCCACCAACTCGACGTGCTGGACCTGCTGACCGATCTGAACCGCGCGGCCGCCACCACGGTCGTCGTGGTGCTGCACGACCTCAACCTCGCCTGCCGGTACGCCGATCACCTCGTCGTGATGAAGGACGGCGGCATCGTCGCGGAGGGCCGGCCGTCGGACGTCGTGACCGAGGAGCTGGTCACCGAAGTCTTCGGCATGCGCTGCTCGGTGGTCACCGACCCGTCGTCGCACACACCGATGATCGTGCCGATCGGGCGGCACCACGTGGTCGCCGGGGACTGAGAACGGCCGTCCCGTCCGCACGCGAGCAGCCCCCTCTCACTTAACTTAGGCTAACCTAACCAAGATGACACCCGTTGCTCATCCCCCGCGCAAGCCGAGCCAGGTCCCCGCGCCGGCACCGGTCTCCTTCCGCCGCCCGACTGCCCCGCGCCGCCCGGGAGTTGGGACGCGCCGCACCACCACTGCCGCACTCGCCCTGGGTGCCCTGCTCCTGGGGCTCACCGGCTGCGGCACCACGGGTGACGGGAACGGAGACGCCGCGGGCGGCCGTACGGTCACCACGAAGTTCGGAGAGGTCTCGGTGCCGGAGAAGCCGAAGCGCGTGGTCGCTCTGGGCTGGGGAGACGCCGAGACCGCACTGGCGCTGGGGGTGCAGCCGGTCGCGCAGAGCGACTGGCTGGCCTTCGGCGGCGACGGCGTCGGCCCCTGGGCCGAGGGACGCTACACGAAGAGCCCGAAGAAGATCGGCACGCTGGAGCCGGAGTACGAGAAGATCGCCGGCCTCCGGCCGGACCTGATCCTGGACACCAAGTCCAGTGGCACCAGGGAGCGTTACGACACCCTGAAGAAGATCGCGCCGACCGTGGGCGTGCCCGAGGGCGGCGACCAGTACCAGATCAGCTGGGAGCAGCAGACCAAGCTGGTCGCCAAGGCACTCGGCCGCGAGGAGCGCGCCCGCCGCCTCATCGCCCGGAACGACCGCGCGTTCGCCGAGGCGGTCAAGGCGCACCCGGAGTTCAAGGGCACGACCGTCACGCTGGGGTCGCGTACGGCCGACGCCTACGGCGCGTACGTACGCGGCGGCGGACGCGTCGACTTCGTCGAACGCCTGGGCTTCCGCAACAACCCGAAGGTCGAGGCCAGGGCGGGGAAGGCCTTCTCGGTGCCGGTCGCCCGCGAGAACCTCGACCTGCTCGACGCCGACCTCACCGTCGTCTCCCCGATCGGCGTCTCCGCGGACAAGGTCCGTGAGGACCCGCTCTTCCGCGCCGTTCCGTCGGTGCGCAAGGGCCACTCCGTGGTCTTCGGCGACAAGAAGCTCAGCTCCGCCTTCGCCACGGACTCGGTGCTCTCCACCCCGTACGCGCTGAAGAAGGTCGTCCCGGTCTTCGCGGACGCCCTGAAGAAGTAGGCGTGCCCGCTGCGCCGCCCGCGCTGCCGGTGCTGCGTCGTCGCCGTCCCTCCGCGCCCCGGCCCTCGCCGTCGCGCACCCCCGCCGCCCGTACCCGAGGAGCGAAGATGACCCAATCCCCCACGCACGGCGTCGCGTTGACGGCCGTCGCCATGGCGAACGAGCGGCGCGTCGAGACGGCGCGCGAGGACCGACTGGTCGACGATCCGCTGGCGGGCGCCTTCGTCGACGCCGCGGCACCGGCGGACGGGCCCTTCCCATGGCTCCAGGACGGCGGCACGCTCAGCGACCTCTGCCCCGCGATGGGCGACTACGTCGCGCTGCGCACCCGGCTGTTCGACGACTGGACGCTGCGTGCGGTATGCGAGGAGGGCGTACGCCAAGTCGTGCTGCCCGCCGCGGGGTTGGACGCGCGCGCCTATCGGCTGTCCTGGCCCGGCGACGTCCGGCTGTTCGAGATCGACTTCCCGGAGCTGATCGCCTTCAAGCAGGAG
The DNA here is from genome assembly GCF_012726265.1 of Streptomyces sp. HNM0575. GTDB lineage: Bacteria > Actinomycetota > Actinomycetes > Streptomycetales > Streptomycetaceae > Streptomyces. The sequence continues at coordinate 280,409 of NZ_JAASAG010000009.1, forward strand.
ACACTGGCCGCCGTCGGCGCCCGGGCGTCCTGCGAACGCACGGCGGTCCGCGCCGACTTGGACGACGACTGGGAATCGCCGCTGCTGGACGGCGGGTTCCGGCCGGAACAGCCCTCACTGTGGCTGGTCGAGGGGCTGCTGATGTACCTCGCCGACGACGACGGGCTGCTGTCCCGCATCACCGCGCTGGCGGCGCCCGGCAGCCGCCTGATCGCCGACCACGCATACCCGGAGGCGCTGCGGAGCGAGGCGTTCGCAGCCGGCACGCAGACCCTGGCGGCCAACGGCTCCGCGTTCGGCAGTACGGTCACCGATCCCGAAGCGTGGCTCGCCGGGCACGGCTGGAGCGCGGCCCTGGCGGAGCCGTCGGACCTTGTCGGCGGGACCGGCCGCGCGCTGCCCGCCGTCCTCGACCCTGCCGTGCCGGACTCCCCCGTCTTCTGGTTCGCCCTCGGGCGCCGTGGGTGACGGCGGAGCGCGTGTGGAGCGACGGCCGTGAGCACGCCCGCGCGACAGCGTCCTGAGACGCCATCAGCGGCACGCTGATCGGCGAGGAGGCCGCTATCGTTGACCTCCATGAACAGCGCCTGGTTGCCGATATCCGCTGTTACCCGGCTTGCCGCCGCGGCAGTCGTCGGAGTGGCGATCGGCACTGTCGTCGGATTTTCGGTCGACACCCCGCTCGGCATTCTTGCGGCCATCGCCGCGACCGAAACCTGCTTCGTGGTGGCCGGCTGGACGGTGCTCTGGCCGATGGATGCCGATTCCACCCGCCGCAATGCGGGACGCGAGGACTTCCGCCCCCTCACCGAGGAACTCGTCGTCATCGCGGCCGCTCTGTGCGGCCTGGGCGGAATCGTGGTGCTTCTGCTCGGAAACTCCGACACCAGCCACGCCGCGGCGGCGCTCGCCGGCGTATTCATGGCATGGGCGGCACTGCATCTGATGTATGCGACTCGCTACGCGTATCTCTACTACGTGGACGCCGCGGGCGGGATCGACTTCAACTCCGACCAACCGCCCGCGTACCGGGACTTCTTCTACTTCAGCTACAACCTCAGCATGACGTATCAGGTCTCCGACACGGACGTCTCGAATTCAGCGATCCGTGCGATGGCGCTGCGGCACTGCCTGCTGTCCTACGCCTTCGGCACCAGCATCCTGGCCACGGCGATCAACCTCGTCGTCGGAATCGTCAGCAGCTGATCCCGGGCAGGGCCCGGGGTCTGATCTGCCCCGCTGCTCTTCATGAGACGGGCGGCGCGATACCGGGAGCGCTATCCCGCCAGGCTGTGCCCGCTCGAAGCAGACGTCACCGGCAGGAACCGCTGCCGGTCGACGATCGCCCGGTCCATCTCCCCTGCCGCGACAAGCTCACCGCAGTCGTCCACGGCGCGCACGGCGAAGGTGAGCTTCCGGCCGGCTGCGGTGGCCGGAAGTTCGGCCGTCACCTCGACCACCCCGCCCACCGGTGTGGCACGGCGGTGGTCGACGCGGACGGCGGTCCCCACCGTCGTCTGGCCGTCTGCGACGAGCGGCGTGGCCGACCGTACGGTCTCTGCTTCCATCCACGTGATCAACCGCGGGGTGGCGAGAACGGGCACATCGCCGCTGCCGATCGCCATCGCCGTATCGGCTTCCGTCACTTCATAGCGCATCGTTCATCACCCTGCATGCATTCGATAAACCATCTTGAAAAGCCCGCAACGGGAGCTGCTCACCCTGGACGCTATGGCCGAGCGCCGGATTCCGAAAGCCTTCCATTCCAGCGCTGGCACCGGCAACAAACGGCCTTGTCGCACGGGACAAACGCCGCACAGCGACGACAGGGGCGAGGGTTCCATGCAGTAGCTTCATTCACCGGCTTCATTCATCCCGGTCCGCGGCTCCGACGCCGTCCGGACCCGACGGACGCAAGGTGACGCAAATCATTCACAGTTCGCGCTCCGTCTCGGCGGTCCGGCCCGGTCGCGTAAGACCGTGGGCTTACGACGCCGAAGGCTTACGGCAGGGTGATTTCACGCGTGCGTGTGTGCGGCGACGCAAGGTCGTAGTGCGATACACAACCCCGGTTGTCGTGGAGGCCAAACCAGCCGCCGTAATGCTGTGCCGGTACTCTGCCGCACGATAGGTTGACTCAGGAAGCCGCGATGAGCCGCATCCCCTCAACGTGGCTTTCGTAATGTTTACCTGAATCGGAGCGCTGCCCCCATGAACAACCTGCACCGCGAGCTCGCCCCCGTATCCGACGCCGCCTGGGCGGACTTGGAGGCCGAGGCCCGGCGCACGTTCCAGCGCAATGTCGCCGCGCGACGGCTCGTGGACGTGCCCGAGCCGGCGGGGGTGAAGCTGGCGGCACTCTCCACGGGACACCTGGACACGATCCAGCCGCCTGCCGACGGCGTGTTCGCCGATCTCCGCCGCGCCCAACCGCTGGTGCAGCTTCGCGTTCCGTTCAGCGTCTCCCGCGCACAGGTCGACAGCGTGGAGCAGGGAGCGAAGGACGCGGACTGGGGTCCGGTGAAGGAAGCCGCTCGACGGCTGGCGCTCTCGGAGGACCGCGCGGTCTTCGAAGGCTATGGAGCGGCAGCCATCAGGGGCATCCGTGCCGAGTCCTCGAACGCGCCCCTCGCGCTCCCCGCGCAGGCCCGCGAGTATCCGGAAGTGGTGAGCCGCGCCGTCAGCTCACTGCGGCTCGCGGGCGTCGAGGGCCCGTACGCGCTCGCGATGTCCGCGGACGCCTTCACCACGGTGAGCGAGGCTTCGGACAACGGCTACCCGATCCACGACCACCTGCGCCAGGTCGTCGGCGGCGAAATCGTCTGGGCCCCGGCCATCGACGGTGCGTTCCTGCTGACCACGCGCGGCGGCGACTTCGAGCTGGGGATCGGCCAGGACGTCTCGGTCGGTTACCTGAGCCATGACTCCGCGGAAGTGGAGCTGTACCTCCAAGAGTCGTTCACATTCCTCGTGTTCACGGCCGAGGCGGGTGTGGCGCTCGTCAGCGGTCACCAGTGACGCGGCCCGCCCCTCTCAGGCTGCCGATCTCCAACGAGCCGTCCGGACGCGGCGGTTCCGCGGTTGCGTCGGTCGCGGCCGCCGTCGCGGTCGCGGTCGCGGCCGCGGTCGCGGCCGAGACGGTGGGGCGCGGAGGCTGGTCGTCCAGGAACTCCGTGGTGGGGACGTAGAAGAGTCCGCCGGTGACCGCTGTGGAGAAGTCGAGAATGCGGTCGTGGTTTCCGGGCGGGTCGCCGATGAACATGTTCCGGAGCATTCGCTCGATCACGTCGGGGTTGACGGCGTACCCGATGAAGTAGGTGCCGAATTCCCGGTCGCCGACGGCACCGAAGGGCATGTTGTCCCGCACGATCTTGTGCTCGGTGCCGTCCGGATCCACGATCGTGTTCAACGCCACGTGGGAATTCGACGCCTTGTCCGCGTCGGGCAGTTCGATGTCGCTGAGCTTCCGGCGGCCTATCGCCTGTTCCTGTTCCTCGATCGGCAGGGCGCCCCAGGCGTCCAGGTCGTGCAGGTACTTCTGCACGACGACGTAGCTGCCACCGGTGTAGGCCGGGTCCTCGTCTCCGATGTGCACGACGGCGAGCGCGGACGGACCGGACGGGCTCTCGGTGCCGTCGACGAACCCCAGGAGGTCCCTCTCGTCGAAGTACCGGAACCCGTGCACCTCGTCGGCGACGTCCACGCACCCGGCCAGCCGGTCCATGATCTGCCGGGCCAGTTCGAAGCACAGGTCCATCCGGCCGGCCCGCAGATGGAAGAGCAGGTCGCCCGGGGTCGAGACCGCCGTGTGCACCGCGCCGGCCACCGTACGGAACGGGTGCAGGCCCGCGGGGCGCGGTGCGTCGTAGAGCCGGTCCCACAGCTCCGCGCCCACTCCCACCACGCTGCTCAACTCGCCCTCGGGATTGCGGAAACCCACTGCTCGGGTCAGCCCCGCGAGATCGGACAGCAGATCCCGCGCGTCCTCCTCGGCACCCGCACGGACCGTGACCACGAGGAAGATCGCCGCCTTGGCCGGCGGTGCCAACACGTGCTGCGGTTGCCCTTGATGCGCCATCGATCCCCTTAAGCGTCTTTCTCACGAGAGATCGCCAGGCTATCGCCCGCGGGCGGCCGGACCCTGTCTGCGCCGGTCTTCTTGTTCGCGCTGTCAGTGCGCCTTGGCACTCTCGACATCGACGCGGAGCGACCCGCCGATGAGATCCCCCCGGGCCGCATCACCCGTGGCTGCCGTCTCGTGGTGGGGACGGTCGTGGAAGACGCACGCGGTGGCTCACTGGGAGCGTGACGAGTGACCGTTTTGCAGCAGGACGTTGGAGCTGAGGCTCAGGGCGTCGGCGGCGGTGGCCAGTTCGGCGATGCCGCGCGGGTCGGACAGTGACCGTCCGGTGAGTTCGTGTACGCGGCGCAGCCGGTAGCGAACGGTGTTGGGGTGGCAGTAGAGGACCTCGGCGGCGCGCTCGCTGGAACCGTCATGGTCGAGATAGGCGTTGAGGGTGTCCAGCAGCACGGCACGGTCGTCCGGGGAGAGTTCGAGTACGGCGCCGAGGACCTCCTTGGCGAGACGCCGGCCCTCGCCGGGATCGCAGGCCATGAGCGCGGCGAGCGGGCTGGGGCTGAACATCCGGACCTCGGCCCGTCCCGCGGGAAGGGTGGCGAGCGCCGTCCGGGCCAGTTGCAGCGCACGGGGGCTGTCGGCCAGCGACTGGTAGGGCGGGCTGACGCCGGTGCGGGCGCCGGCGGCCTCACGCAGCACGGCCAGCGCGGTCTCGCGTACGTCGCTGTGCAGGGAGACGATCCCGAGTTGCAGCGCCGGAGTCAGCCGCCACCCGGAGACGATTCCGTGCGCGGCCAGCCTGCGTTCGATGCCGGGGAGGCTTTCCTCGGCGAGGCCGCGCGTCTCCGCGGCGACGACCACCACCTGCGCGTCAGGGGGCAGCCCGAGCAGGTTGGCCGCCTCCCAGGGGCCGACCTCCGGACCGGGACCGCCGGTGAGCAGCGCCTCCACGAGGGCGGAGCGGCGCTGCTGCTGAGCGAGCAGCAGCTCGGCGGTGGCGGCACGGTACGCCTCGGTGAGAGCCAGGGCGTGCTCGTCGGTGAGCTGCCAGATCATGCTGGCGGCGGTGAGCAACGTGTCCGCCATGGACGGCCGTTGACCGCGGCGGGCGTGCTCCACCAGCGCGTCCCACAGGGTGGCGAAGCTGATCCGGTACGCCTGGAGCACCTCGGGAAGCGGCACCCCTTGATGCGCGCGGCGGTGGCCCGTCTCCCGGGGGGCGGACAGGTCGAGAGAGTCCTGCGGGTGACCGATGGCGCCGACCATGGCCCGCAGGTTGTGCGCGATGGAGCGCCGCAGATCCTCGGAGGACACGGGCTCGCCGTCGCGGTAGATCTCGATGCGGTCGAGGACCGTGGCGTGTGCGTCGTCGATCAACCGGGGAAGCCGATCGCTGGCCCACGCCGCCAGGTCGGCCAGTCCGTTGCGCGTCATTGGCTCCCCTTCCGGCTGTGCGCTGCGTACCGAACCGGCGCGGCCGGACGCCGGCGAAATCGTAAGCTGGCGCGATCACCTTGAGAAAGGCGTGAGGGCGGCCCGGCAAGCCGCCTGAAGGGCGTGTGCGCTGCACCGCCTCGATCCCCGCCTCGATCCCCGTTCCGGCACCGCGCGACGACGAGTCGACCGTGCGACCTGGCGGAGGGTGCCTCGGCTGAACGCGGTGTATTCACCGGCCCGATGGGACGGGACGCGCGACACCGAAGCCGGGCCGGACCGGACGCACGGACCGGCTCGGTCCGTGGCGTGGACGTTCGTCGTCCTCGTCCTGGCGTACGGCCTGTTCAACGCCGTCAAGGCGGCACTACAACTGTTCACCGGCTGACCGGTGTTCACACGCTGAACGCAGACCCGGGGCCTCGGCGGCCGTCTCGTCCGTACGTACGGAACGGGCGGCCCGCCGGGGCCCCGCGCCGTACGGTCACTCGTCCCGCGTCGCGCTTCTCTCTGCCCGGGCCCGCTCGGACGGTCCCGGCTCGGGTGCCGAAGGCGGCTCCTGGGCGGCTCCCATCACGGCGGGCAGATGGCGGCGGCTGTAGAACGCCGTGATCCCGAGGAAGAGCACGCCGACCGCGGCCAGTCCCACCAGAAGTGCCGGATAGGGGGCGGCTCCCGCGCTCATCGCGAGGAGGAGCGGCGCGAGGAAACCGCTGTGGGTGGCGCCCTGGTAGACCGAGGAGGCGGTGGGCAACGCGGGCCCGTGCGCGAGCCGTTCGATCTCCTTCAGCCCGGACGCGAGGGTCAGCCCGTAGCCGGCGCCGAGGACCACGGCGGCGGGCAGCACCAGCAGCGGGGAGTCCAGATACACGGCGACGGCGCCCGCCAGGAGCCCGACCACGACGGTGGCCATGGCGACCAGCGTGGAGCGCGCGCTGCCCGCCTGGTCCAGCCATGTGGCGAGCGGCTGCACGGCGACGCCCGTCGCGATCGTCACCCCCACGACCAGGCCGCTGAACATCGGTGCGTGGCCGTGTACTTGGTCGATCACCAGCGGCGGCAGCACGACGTACGCCACGGTGGCCGCGGCGAAGGCCGCCGGGCTGGCGGGCAGCACCACGAGCACGAACCGTGGGTGAGTGACGATGGTCCAGCGCATGCGCGGGGGACGCGGTGGCGCCGTACCGTCCTCGCGGGACGGAGTCGTGTCCGGCGAGCCGCGCGTCGCGAAGAACACCAGCAGCACGAGGACGCCGTGCAACAGGCAGGGCAGCACCATCGGTTGGGGCAGCCATTCGGCCACGACTCCGGCGGCCAGCGCCCCCGAGGCGAATCCGGCGCCGGTGGCGTACAGGGCACGGCGGTTCCCGGCGTCCTGACCCCGGGCCTCGGAGATCTCCTCCAGCCAGGTCGCACCCGCGGACAGGACGATCCCGGCGGCGAGCCCGGTGGCCAGACGGCTCGGATACACCGCGTCCTCGGTGACCACCGCTGCCGCCAGCGCCGTGCTCGCCGCGGATGACATCGCCAGCGCACCGCGCACGGCGCGCCGTCTGCCGTACCGGTCGGCGATCCGGCCGCCCAGGAGCAGCCCCGGGACGAGGCCGACGAGATACAGGGTGAACATCGCGGCCACCGCGAGGGCGGCCCAGCCCTCCCGCACCCGGTAGACGACGGCGAGCGGAGCGAACTGGCTGGCCCCCCAACCCGCGACGTACAGCGCGGACGCCACCGGAAGCCAACCGCGTGTGGCGTTCGAAACGGGCATGCCTGAGCGGCCCTTCCCTTCTGCTCGGTGTGGCCGGGCCGCTCGGCTCGTCTCAGCTCGCCGGGGCGGCCACCGGTTCCAGACGCACGACGACGCCCTTGGACGTCGGGGTGTTGCTGATCTCGGCGACGCTGTCGAGGGGCACCAGGACGTTGGTCTCCGGGTAGTACGAGGCGGCGGAGCCCGGAGCCGTCGGGTAGGACACCACCCGGAAGCCGTCCGCGCGGCGCTCCACCCCGTCGTCCCACACGCTGACGATGTCGACCTGCTGGCCGTCGGACAGGCCGAGTTCGCTCACGTCGTCCGGGTTGACCATCACGATGCGGCGGGCGTTGTGGATGCCGCGGTAGCGGTCGTTCATCGCATACGGGATCGTGTTCCACTGGTCGTGCGAGCGAAGGGACTGGAGCACCAGATGGCCGCGGGGCGCGCTGAGCATCGTGAACGCGTTGCAGGTGAAGACGGCCTTGCCGCTCGGGGTGGGGAAGTCGTGCCGGTTGACGGGGTTGGGCAGCCGGAATCCGCCGGGCTCGGCGACGCGCTCGTTGAAGTCCTCGAAGCCCGGTACGACGCGGGAGATCCGGTCCCGTACGGTGCCGTAGTCCTTCTCGAACTCCTCCCAGGGGATGGCCACTTCGGAGCCGAGCGTGCGCCGGGCCAGTCGGCACAGGATCGCGACCTCGCTGAGCAGATGCGGAGACGCGGGCTCCAGCCGTCCGCGTGAGGCGTGCACCTCGCTCATGGAGTCCTCGACCGTGTAGAACTGCTCGCCGGTGGCCTGGACGTCACGGTCGCTGCGGCCCAGCGTGGGCAGGATCAGCGCGGTCTCGCCGCATGCGGTGTGCGAGCGGTTGAGCTTGGTGGAGATCTGCACGGTCAGCCGGCACCGGCGCAGCGCCTCCTCCGTCACGCCGCTGTCCGGGGCGGCGCGTACGAAGTTGCCCGCGACGCCGACGAAGACCTTCGCCTTCCCGTCGCGCATGGCCCGGATCGCGCCGACGGAGTCGACGCCGTGCTCGGCGGGCGGGGTGAAGCCGAACTCCTTGCCGAGCGCGTCCATGAACGGCTGCGGCATCCGCTCCCAGATGCCCATGGTGCGGTCGCCCTGCACGTTGCTGTGCCCGCGCACCGGGCACACTCCCCCGACGGTTCCCTCCGCGCCGGCGGGGCCGCCGATACCGCCGCGCATCAGCAGGAAGTTGACGATCTCCCGGATGGTGGGCACCCCGTGCTTGTGCTGGGTGAGGCCCATCGCCCAGCACACGATGACCTTCTCGCTCTTCAGGACGCGCTGGTGCACCTGCTCGATCTCGTCCCGGGTCAGTCCCGTGGCGGCGAGCACGTCTTCCCAGGGGGTCTTCACGGCCTGTTCGGCGAACGCCTCGAAGCCCGTGGTGCGGGTCCGGATGAACTCGTGGTCGAGCACGGTGCCCGGTGCCTCGTCCTCGGCCTCCAGCAGCAGCCGGTTGAGGATCTGGAAGAGCGCGAGGTCGCCGCCGGAGCGGATGCGCAGGAACTGGTCGGCGATCTGTGTGCCCCGGCCGATCACCCCGCGTGCCTTCTGCGGGTTCTTGAAGCGCATCAGGCCCGCCTCGGGCAGCGGATTCACCGCGACGACGTGGCCGCCGTTCCGCTTGGTCTCCTCCAGCGCGGAGAGCATACGGGGATGGTTGGTGCCGGGGTTCTGGCCGACGACGAAGACCAGGTCGGCGTTGTGGATGTCGTCCAGGGACACGTTGCCCTTGCCGATTCCGAGCGTCTCCCCCAGCGCGGAACCACTGGACTCGTGGCACATGTTCGAGCAGTCCGGGAGATTGTTGGTGCCGAAGACGCGGGCGAACAACTGCAACAGAAACGCGGCCTCGTTGTTGAGCCTGCCGGAGGTGTAGAAGAGAGCCTCGTCGGGAGAGTCCAGGGAACGCAGCTCCCGCGCCATCAGTTCGAGGGCCTCGTCCCATTCGATCGGTGCGTAGTGCGTCGCCCCTGGGCGTTTGACCATCGGAGAGGTCAGCCGCCCCTGCTGGTTGAGCCAGAGATCGGACTTCCCGTCGAGTTCGGCGACGGAGTGCTCGCGGAAGAAGTCCGGGGTGACCCGGCGCGTGGTGGCCTCGTCGTTGACGTGCTTCGCGCCGTTCTCGCAGTACTCGTTCATGTGCCGGTGGCCGCCGGGCTCCGGCCAGGCGCACCCCGGGCAGTCGAAGCCCTTGGCCTGGTTGATGTTGAGCAGGGTCAGCGCCGTGCGCCGGACGGAGTTCTCCTCCAGCGAGTACTTGAGGGCGTGGGCCACCGCGGGCACGCCTGCCGCCCAGGTCTTGGGCGGTTCGACGGCCAGGTCTTCGCTCGGATCCTCGATCGTGCCCATGGGCCTGCCTCAACCTCTTTTCCGTTTGCCCTTTTCTGCATCCGCGTCGGTGTACGCGAAGGGCAATTCTTCGGCAGCCGCCGACGCGGGTCAAACAGAAGCGTTCGATGCCCTCATAGACGGCGTCTATGACCACGTTCAGCCCCTTCTCTGCGGTTTCGGTACGGCCGGGCGCTGTTACGGCGCCCGGAAATGCGGAATCCTTGTTCCGATGAATTTCCGGTGCCGGGACGGGAATTCGGAGAGCGGAGGTGCCGGTCAGCCGGGCATGCTCGTCGAAACGGAAATTCTCCTCGGCGACCATGGGTTCGGCGATCTGCATCAGTTCGGCATGGCCGTAGTCCTCGAACCCGAAGTGATGCGCACCGTCGTCACGGCTGCGGGCCGGTGACAGCCGGTACTAGCGAGGCAGCCGATCCACCGCGGTCATCGGCCGAACTCCTTGTGGAGTCCGGTCAGATAGGTGCGCGCGTCGGGTATGTGCTTCGCGGCGAGCCGGGATATGCGGGTGTGCGTCTCCAGGTGGGGTACGACGTCGCGGCGCTGGTCGTAGTAGAGGGCGCTGGTGAGACCCACCTCGGTGTAGACGATGTCCTGCAACTCCCGTTCCTTGAACCGGAAATACGTGAAGTGGCCGCTGGTGCCGGAGTGCGCGCCCGCGGCCAGCGGCACGATGCGTAACGTGATGCCCGGGTCGTCCAGCACCTCGATCAGCCGGCTGATCTGGTCGCGCATCACCCGCGGCGCTCCGACGACGCGGCGCAGCGCGGCCTCCTCCATCACCACCCACAGCACGGGCGCGTCCGGTGTGCCGAGCATGTCCTGCCGGCGCAGCCGCAGTTCGACGCGCTGCTCGAGGGCGTCCCTGGTGGCCTCGGGGAACCCGGCGCGTATGACGGCGCGTGCGTAGTCGCGGGTCTGCAACAGGCCGGTGACGTAGTGCGGTTCGTAGACGCGCAGCACGAGGGCGGAGGTCTCCAGGCTGATGTACGCGCGGAACCAGTCGGGCAGCGCCTCCCGGAACGGATGCCACCAGCCGGGCCTGTTGGCCTGCTCGATCATGCCGGTGAACTCCGCGGCCTCGGCGGCCGGTACCTGGTACAGCTCCAGCAGCAGCCTGACGTAGGGCAGTTTGAAGCCCACGTGGCCGCTCTCGAGACGGCGCACCGTCAGCTGGTTGACGTCCAGCACGCGGGCGGCGTCGGCGAGGCCGAGCCCCCGCTCCTCGCGCAGCTCACGCAGCCGCTTGCCCAGGATGATGCGCAGCACCGTGGGCGCGCTCTGACCGCTCGGCAGCGAGCCGCTCACGCTACCTCCTGACCGGGGGGTGACAAGGGCGTACAGGAGCACCTCAGTTGAACGGCGCTGTCGTGAACTTCGTTGTGAACTTCAGCCCGATGCCGTCGAGTTGAAAATATCAGGAGTTCATGGCGCCGTTGAAGTCCGGGTACGCATCAAGTACCCGCCTTTCAGGGCGGATTGGGGCAGTTGCGGCTTGGGCGGCCCCGCAGCGGGGCCGCGGCGGGCCCATACAGCCCATACAGCCCATGCGGATACGGCTCATACGGCCCGGAGTCGCGGCGCGGAGCGCTCGGAGGGTGCGCCGCCGGCGCCGGCACGGGTGTCCGCCTCGCGCCCGGCGCCGGGGACGGGCTCGTCGAGGCGGTCGAGCCAGCCGGTGGTGATCAGGTACTGCCCGAGGATGTACCCGGCCATGATCAGCAGCTCCTGCGAAGGGACCCTGCGGCCCGCCGCCTGAAGCCCGATCAGCAGATCCGAACCGACGAACGCGGCGGCACCCGCGGCGACCCTGCCGCCGACCCCGAGAGCGGCGGCGCCCATCGCGGTCAGGGCGAGGCTGTACCCCGCGACGGGCAGCCGCAGCCGCTTCTCCAGCGACGGTGCGAGCGCCGCGTTCACGGCGGCCCAGCCCGCGAGGCAGCCGACCGCCGGCCAGGGCCTGCGCCGCAGGCCGCGCAGCGCGCCGAGCCGGACATAGCCCGCCGTGTACCCCGCCTGGGTGCCGAGGAAGGCGGCCATGCCGAGGAGGAAGGCCGGTTCGTGCTCGTCGAAGAGGAGCGCGGTGTCGCCCGCGGCGGCGCACGCCAGACCGGCGACGAGCGGGGCGGGCGCGGGTGTCCGCTCGCCGGCACGGCGGCGCAGGACGTACGAGGCGAGGGCGGGCATCAGCAGCGGCTTGGCCGCGCGGCGCACCCCGCGCGTACGGTCGCCCGCGACCGCTGCCAGATCGGCCGCGGCGAGAGCGCCGAACGCGACGAGCGAGCCGCGGCCGGAGCCGTCGGGCCGGGTGGTGCGCGCCACGGCCTCTGCCGCCGCCCTGCGGATCCGCTGCCCTGCCGAACGTCCTGTGATCACCATGGCGGGCAGTCTTGTCGGCGCCGCACCGCCGGTCAACAGGGCCGCCGCAGTGCACCGCGCACCGGGCCGCGGTGCCGGAAGGTAGGCACCTGCGGGGCATTCGGTCGAAGGGGGCGAGTGGCGCGGCCGGGCCGCGAGAGCGCGTTCCTACGGTCGTCGGTGATGGGCCGGACCGGCCGTGCCCCCTCCATGGATCGGAGCCGCAGATGAAAGCTGATCCCGCGCCCTTGCCCGCGCTCGTGGCCGCGCCCGCGCCGACGGCCCCGCTGTTCCGCGGGCCCACGGCGGTGACGGACCGGGCCGCCGGGTCCGCACGGTCCGGCCCGCCGGACCGGTGCCGCCGGCCGGCCGGTCCGGCCCGCACCGCCGCGCGAAGGGAGGCGACCGCATGACGCCGCCCATCGTCGTGCACCCGCCGACGGCCGGGGGCGGCCGCCGGGTCACCGCGCACGCCGAGCAGTTGGGGATCGCCTTCCGCCCCGAGGACGTGGGCGAGTTCCTGCGGACCGCGGGCCTGAGCGAGGACGAGATCCAGCTCGACGACCCGAACCTCATCGAGTGGCGCGGCGGCGGCCCCGACATCTGGAACTAGGCGTGCTGTCCGGGGAGGTCGGTCCCGCGGAGTCCCGCCTGTGTCCGTCCCGGAGGCGGGCGATGCCAACTCGCGGACTGGCCCGGCGGTTTGCGGGCCGTTTGCGGACACATCCGGCCGGGAGCCGGCGCCCGTACGTACCGGGCTCGGCGCGGGCGTCCGGCTCCTCCCCCGTACGCTGCCGGGGCGAGTCCGTGAACGAAGGGGGCTACCGATGACGCCCGATCAGTGGGCGACGATCCAGCGGCTTGTGGAGTGGCTGGACTCCGCCAACGGCGACGGCGAGCACGAGACCGCGATGCGGCTGATGAAGCTCGCCGAGGAGTCGGGCGAGGTGATGCAGGCGTACATCGGCGCGACGGGCCAGAACCCGCGCAAGGGCCACACGCACACCACCGAGGACGTGGCCTCCGAGCTGTGCGACGTCATCCTGACCGCTGCGGTCGCGCTGCACCGCTTCTCGGACGACCCGGCCGCCACGCTCGATTCGAGGATCCGCGAGGTGGGACGGCGCTCGATGTCGCCGGGCGCGGCTCCGCACCCGCCGGGCACCCAGGTCACGCCCCGGGTCCCGGGCCCGCCGGGCCCCGCCCGCGGCTGACCGGAACGGACCGCGCGGCCCGGCCACGGATCCCGCCGTCCCACGGGTCACCGTCGACGAGCCGCCAGGGCCACTGGGGCCCGGCTGCCCGAACCTTCGGCTGGGCGCGCCAGAACTACCGCTCCCCCGGCCCCAGTTCGGGCCCGGGGCCGGACCGGCGACCGAACGGCCTCGGGGCGCCGCTCCTCGGGTCCGGGCCCGGACCGATTAGCCACCCTCCACGAGTCGCCAGGGCGCCACCGGGGCCCGCTTCGGCTCAGGCCTGCGGCTCCGGCTTCTGGCGCCCGGGGGCGGCCACTTCAGCGTCACCGTCACCGCCCGCCGGTACGGACGCGGCCGGCACGGCGTCCGCTCCCGTACGCGCCGCCACCGCTTCCGTCCCGTCTCCGGCCACGGCACCGGCACCGGTACCGGCCCCGGCACCGGCTCCATCCGGCGCGGCGAGCGCAGCGGGCACGGAGGCCGTCGCCAGCGCGCCCTCCGTGTCCGGCGAGAGCCCCCTCTGCACGCGGCCCATCGCGAACAGCACGACGATCATGATCGCGGGGCAGAGCGCGAAGCTGGTGAACGCGCCGGACGTGCCGATGCCCGCGTCCAGCAGGACGCCGCCCAGCCAAGGCCCCACCATGGCCCCGACCTTGGCGACGGACGACGCCCACGCGGCGCCGTTGGCCCGTATCGCCGTCGGATAGAACGTGCCGGCGATGCTGGTGATGCCGCCGTGGCCGCCGTTGACGAACATCTTCGCGGAGATGATGACGCAGATGTACAGCGCGGGCCCCGGCGACCCCAGGCCCAGCATCAGCATCGCGGCCGTGGCCGCGAGCGGCATCCACAGGATGCTGCCCACTCCCCTGCGGTCCACGAAGCGGCTGATCGCGAGCTGCGCGACGGCACCCGCGACGCTTGCCGCCGCGGCGATGAGGGCGGCGGCGCTGACGCTGAAGCCCATCCGCTCGTTGATCATCGGGGTCCAGAAGACCATGAAGTAGATGAGCGCGGACGAGCACACGTACACGATCCACAGCAGCGGTGTGATGCGTGCGAGCGAGCCGCGGAAGAGCGTGGCCGGGGTGAACTTCTTCTCGGGCGCGGGCGGTTGGGGGTCGCCGGGCACGAAGTGCGCCCCGTCGGCGAGCCGTTGGGCGGGCCAGAGCCGAGCGAGGGTCGCAGCTATGCGCCGGTCGGCGTCCGGACGGGCGCGCTGGGCGAGGAACTTGACCGATTCGGGCAGGAAGAGCAGCACGGGCACGAGGGCCAGCAGCGAGCAGAGGCCGCCCGCGACGAACACGGAGCTCCAGCCGTGGCCGGGCACCAGCAGGTTGGAGACGGGCCCGCCGGCCGCCCCGCCCAGCGTGTAGCCCACCATGATCACGGAGATCGCGGTGACGCGGACCCGCTTCGGCGCGTACTCCGCCGTCAGCGCCCAGGACAGCGGCAGCACCCCGCCGAGGAAGAAGCCGGAGACGAAGCGCAGCGCGAAGAGATGCGCGTACGTCCCGGCGAGCGCGAAGGCCAGCATGAAGACGCCGAATCCGGCCACGCACACGACGATCGAGGGCTTACGGCCGATGCGGTCGCCCAGATATCCCATGCACAGACCGCCGACGAGCGTGCCGAAGAGGCCGACCGTGCCGAGCGTCCCCAGCTGGGTGTCGCTGAGGCCGAAGTCCCCTTTCAGATATGTGGCGGTGAAGGAGAGGATCTGGAAGTCGAAGCCGTCGAGGAAGGTGATCAGACAGCAGACGGCGAAGACCCGGTACCAGGCCCTGCGGCCCTGCTGCCGCTCGATGAGCGGTGCGAGTTCGACGACGGGCGGTGAGGCGTGCCCGTCCGGGGACGACGGTGCGGTGGGCATGGGAAGCTCCTCGTCATTGAGGTCGCGCGAGGTGCGCGGGGTGCTTGGGGTGTACGGAGACCAGGCCGCGGTCCGCGTCGACGCGCACGCGGTCGCCGGTACGGATCACGGTGAGCGGGTCCTGGTCGAGCCCGGTGACGGTGGGGACGCGGGTGACGACCGCGCCGAGTGCGGCCTTGGTCGTCGTCGTCACGTAGATCATCGCGAGCGGCGCGGTGCCGAGCAGCCGCGTGGACTGGAAGAACCCGGCCCAGCCCGAGGAGCCCTTGGCACCGGGGAAGACCAGCACCCGCCCCGCGAAGGACTGCCCGTGAAGCGGGTGCCGGCGTTCGATGATCACGCCTTCGGCGGGGTCGATGCCGCCCCAGCCGGAGATGGTCTCGTAGGAGACGAGCGCCTCGCCCTCCGCCGTACCGGGCACGACGGTCCTGCCCCACAACTCCAGTACGCCGCCAGGCTGTTCGCCCTGGGCTGCGGACACCGGGGGCGGTGCGGGGGACGCGGCGCTCTCCCGCGCGCGGTGGAGGCTCATCGCAGCTCTCCCTTCCAGCGGCCGGTGACCGCTGCGGAGACACAGTCCTGGAGCGTGCCGAACCAGGCCTCGATCCCGAGGATCGCGGGCAGGTAGTGGGCCTGCTTGGCCGAGTCGGTGGCGAAGACCCTGGTGCCGGGGGGTGCGGAACGGGACATGGCGGGGCAGGAGTCGGTGAGCACGCTGCCGCCTGCCGCTTCGATCGTCGCGGTCCAGCCGTTGCGGTCGGCGGTGGTGCGCAGCGCTCTGGGCACCATCAGCCACAGCCGGGTGGCGGAGTGCAGCGTGCGGCCTTCGAGCAGGCGGGCGGTCTCGCGGACCTGGTCGAGGGAGGCGTGCGGGCAACCGAGGAGCACGAAGTCGACGTCGGCGCACTGCCCTTGGGAGTTGAGGTCCTCGTAGACGGCCCGGCGTTCGCGTTCCCCGTACGGCACGGACTCCGGCAGTGCGGCGGCCGTCGTGCCGAACGCGGCCTGTGGGGTGGGGGCTTCGGGCGTGATGCCGGGCAGGTGGTAGATCTCCACTCCCCCGGACGAGGCGGCGGCCGCCCCGAAGTGCTTGAGGTCCAGCAGGTCCGGCTGCCTCAACTCACCGGTGACGACGGGCCGTTCGTCCTGGACGAGCCCGCCGGCGAAGTAGCCGAGCATGCCCCACTCCAGCGGCCCCTCCACGGGCGTGTGCGCCTCGATGAGGTGAGTGCCGCGGCGGTTGGCCTCGTGGTGGTTGCCCCAGCAGGGGATGCGCCCGGTCAGCGACGCGGCTCCGGTGGACGCCGTGCCCTCGCAGTTGGTACGGGCGCCGAGCACCGAGTTGGCGTACACCACCGCGGAGGACTCCATCCACGCGACGTGCTCGCCGCGTACGGGGATGTTCCCGACCTGGTAAGGCGTGCACGTGGCAAGGATGTTGACGCCTTTGCGGCCGTAGAAGGACTCGGCGTCGCTCTGGAGCTCGATCATCTCCTTGGGGTACGGGGCGACGCCCTCGGAGTCCGGTCCGAAGGACTGCTGGAGCTGGCACGTCGGCACCCGCATGGCTGGGATCTCCAGGTCCTCGTCGCTGTCGAGGTTGATCACCGCGTACGCCTTGTCCCAGCCGCCCTCGCGCACGAGTTGCGCCTTCACGGGCGAGGGCTGCGTCATCGTCCCGGCGACGTTGCGCACGTCGCACAGCTTCTCGGCGTCGAGCGCCTGCCCGTAGCGGACGAGCAGGTCCATGGCCGCCGCCGTGGCGGGGCCTTCGGCGCCGTCCAGCATGGCCTTGTCGGAGTCGGTGAGCAGCATCAGCGGCGGTCTCCTTGCGCGCGTGGTGAGAGGACGGCGCCCTCCTGAAGGGGGCGCACGGTGCGCCGGTAGACCGAGAGCCAGCCGCGCGGCTCCGGTTCCGCGGACCGGGCGTCCCGCTCCGCTCCGGCCTCCAACAGGCGCCTGCGCTCGGCGAGTTCGCCGTCGAGCACATGGAGGTCGGCGCGGCGTGCGGTGAGGTCGACGGTGATGGTGTCGCCGTCGCGTACGAGCGCGAGGGGGCCGCCGTCCGCGGCCTCCGGCGACACCTCGCCGACGACGACGCCCTTGTTGACGAGGCCGGAGAGCTGTCCGTCGGTGACGACGGCGACCCGTCCGGTCAGCCCCGCGCCGTCCAGCGCGAAGACGGGCCGGGAGGCCATGCCCATGCCGGGTGTGCCCTTGGGGCCGAGCCCGCGCAGCACCAGCACGTCTCCAGGCTGCACGGCGCCGTCGCGCAGGGCGTCGAGCGCGGTCTGCGGGTCCTCGTAGACCCTGGCGGGTCCGGTGAACGACGTCTCGCGCCGCTCGTCGACGGCGAGCTTGACGATGCCGGTGGCGGGGGCGAGGCTCCCGCGGACGAGGACGATGGTGGGCCGCCGCCCGTGCGGCCGGTCCGCGGGACGTATGACGCGCCCGTCGGGCGGCGGGGCGTCGGCCAGGTCCTCGCCGAGGGTGCGGCCGGTCACCGTGACGGCACCGGTGTGCAGCAGGTCCCCGAGGCCGCGCAGCACGGCCGCGGCGCCGCCCGCCGCCTCGAACTCCTCGATGGAATCAGGTCCGTTGGGACGTACGGCCGCGAGCAGCGGCACCCGGTCGGCGAGTTGCTCGTACAGCCCGTATACGTCTACTCCGGACTCCGCCTCCTCGGCGACCGCCTGGAGGTGCTTCACGGAGTTGACGGAGGCGCTGACGGAGAGCATCAGCGTCACGGCGTTCTCGAAGGCCTGCCGCGTGAGCAGCCGGCGGGGGCGCAGGTCCTCGTGGACGAGGGCGACGGCGCGGCGTGCGGCCGCGCGCACGCCGTCCCACATCTTCCCGCTTCCGGCGAGTACGGGCGTCGTCCCGGGCATCGCCACACCGAGCGCCTCGCAGGCCATGTGCATGGAGTTGGCGGTGCCCATGCCCGCGCACACCCCGGGACCGGCGACGGCGTTCTCGCTCATCCCGGTCAACTCCTCCAGGGACAGCCGCCCTTGGGCGTGGTGGCCCGCGGCGAGGAAGACGTCCTCGATGTCGCAGTGCCGGCCGCGGTACGTGCCGGACGCCTGGTAGCCGCAGCCGACCATCACGGTGGGCAGGTCGATGCGGGCGGCGGCCATCAGCTGGCCCGGCGCGGTCTTGTCGCACGAGGCGAGGCACACCATTCCGTCCAGCTGTGCGCCCTCCACGGCCGCCTCGATGTCGTGGCTGATCAGGTCGCGGGCGGAGAGGATGTAGCCGCCGCGCCCGCCCGCGGAGTGGATGAAGTCGCTGGGCGCGACGGTGCGGATCTCGAAGCCGAGGCCGCCCGCCTCCGCCACGGCCTCCTTCGCCGCCGCGGCGACCGCGTCCAGATGGCTGTAGCAAGTGGCCAGCGACGACGAGGAGTTGACGATGGCGATCTTCGGCTTGGCCATGTCCTCGTCGGAGAGCCCGAGGGCGCGCCACTGTGCCCGGCGGACCGCCCAGGGGGATGTGCCGGGCCGGTAGTTGCTGCGCAGCCGCGTCATGGCCTGCCCCTTCTCTCCCGGGTGCCTGCTCTCGTTGGTCGTCTCACCGGTCATTCGTCTCGCCGGTCATTCGTGCCGCCGGCCGGTCGTCTCCGCGGCCGTCGTCTCGCCGGTCAGTCGTCGAGGTTCGCGGCGAGCCGGCGGGCCAGTGCCGTCACGTCGGTCTCGTGCACGCTGCCGTCACCTCCCGCGAGGTCCAGTGCGTGCGCCGCCCCCGCTCCCATCGCGGCGCACGGGCCCATCACGCGGACGCTGGAGAGCGCGGCGGCGTCGCCGTCGGCGCAGCGGCCCGCGGCGACGAGGTTGTCGGCGTCCGGGGAGAGCATCGAGCGCAGCGGCACGTAGTGCAGGTGGTCGGCGTCGAACATCTCCCACACGTAGCCCTCGGCACGGTCGTGCAGCTCGATCGGCCAGGCGGTGCGCGCGACGGAGTCGGGGAAGCGGGTGCCCGCGCGCACCTCGTCGAGGCTTAGCGCGTGCACCGACTTGATCCACCGGGTCTGGCGGCGGCCCGGCAGCCCGTACGAGCGCACCCGTGCCCGCCCGAAGGCCTTCGGGTATTCGGCGCGCAGGAACTCCACGACGCGGTCGGCCTGTTCGCGCCCTTCGAGCTGTGCCTGAGCCGCGCGTACGGGGTCGAGCGGCGCCTCGATGTGGGTCATGTTCATCACCGCCGTGTTGCGGCCGGGGAAGAAGAAGGCGAGGCCGTCGCGGCGCAGCAGCCCGTACCGGTCGGCGCTGCGGGCGACGTGTTCCGCGAGTTCCTCCCGTCCCGGCTGGTGTGTCTCGTCGAGGTGTTCGAGGACGATCTGCTGCGAGCCGTAGATGGTGCGCTCGGGCACCCGGCACGGCAGGCCCGCCTCCCAGGTGAGGGCCGCGTCGCCGGTCGAGTCGACGAAGCCGGGTGCCGTGACCCGTACGTCGCCGAAGCGGGTGGCGAAGGTGACGGCGTCGATGCGGCGGCCGTCGCGCTCCGCGCCGGTGATCGAGGCGCCCAGCACGACGCGGATGCCCAGTTCGCTGATCCTCCGCTCGACCCACCGGCCGAGCGCCACCTCGTCATAACTGACGGTGATGGTGTGTCCGCGGTTGAAGTGCAGGTCCCCGTCGGCTCCGAGGCCGTCGAAGATGTCGTCGAACATGCCGTGGGTGAGCTGCCGGTAGCCGGGTGCGTTGCCGAAGACTCCGCAGAAGAGCCCGATGAGGGAGTTGACCATCTGGCCGCCGAGCACGGGCAGGCTGTCGACCAGCACGACGTCGCGTCCGAGCCGGGCCGATTCGATCGCGGCCGAGACCCCGGAGACTCCCGCGCCGACCACGCACACGTCCGCATCCAGGGCGTGCGGCTCCGGGCGCGCCGCCCTGGTGACGGTGTGCAGGGTGAGTTCGGTCAGCGCGTGGGGCATGCGGCCTCCTTCGGCGAGGTGCGGCGGCGCACGGTGGACGCGGCAGAGCACGGCAGACCGCGGAAATCGGCCGTACGGGACGGAGCACGACGGAGCACTGTTTCGCGGGGCAGATTAGGAAGCCCGCGTCCGGAAAGGGAACGTCCGGTTCAATAGGCCTTTCGGCTGGCTGCCATCAACCCCGTTTATGGCGCGGGCCGCAGGGACGGGCTCGGGGCGGCCTCGGCAGCGGCGCGCGCCACCAGGCCGCGGAGCCAGACGTTCGCCGGGTCCTTGTCGTAGACGGTGTCCCACCACAGCAGTTCGTCGATGCCGTCGATCGGGACCGGCCACTCCAGGGCCCGTACGCCGCGTTCCGCCGGCAGCCGTGCCGCGAGCCGCGCCGGGTACAGCGCGACCCGCTCCGTACCGGCGACGAAGTCCGGCACGGCACGGTAGCTCTCCACGCGCACGGCGATCCGCGGCCGTATGCCGAGCGCGGTCAGCTGCCGGGTGGCGGGCGAGGCGGAGGGATATCCGGCGTCCCGGTGGTACGGCACCACCCACGGCAGCGGCGTGAGGTCCTCCAGCCCGAACGAGTCCGCCCCGCACAGCGGATGCCCCTCGGAGAGCAGGCACATCCAGCGGTCGGTGAACAGGGGCCGCGAGCTGACGGGCGTACGGAAGTGGCCCAGGCGCGGTGAGACCATCCCGTCGACGAGCCTGATGGTCTCCACGATGTCGCCGCCGATCGTCTCCCGTACGAGCCGCATGTGCAGCGACGCCCGCGGCGCCTCGCGTGCCAGCAGCCGGGAGAGCCGGTCGCCGAGCACGGTCGCCGGATAGTCGGACATCAGCAGCGTGAACTCGCGCCGGGAGGCGGCCGGTTCGAAACCGCTGCCGGTGGCGAAGAGCCGCTCGGCGGCACCGCAGACCGTCTCGACCTGCTCCGTCAGCTGCGTGGCGAGAGGAGTCAGCACATATGCGCCCCCTGTGCGCACCAGCAACTCGTCGCCGAAGTGCCGGCGCAGCCTGGACAGCGAGGCGCTGACGGCGGGCTGCGAGACGCCCAGCTGCCGTGCCGCCCTGGTCACGTTGCGCTCCCGGAACAGCTCGCGCAGCGTGACCAGCAGGTTCAGGTCGAGATTGGCGAGGTGGGCGGGCGTGCGCGCCGGAAGGGTGGCCATGCGGGCAGCGTGCGCGGTGGCCCGCCGGGCGGCAAGGCCCCGGCCACAGAAACGGAAGGGCTGATCAAGGACTGATTCCTTGCGGGGCGGCCCGGGGCCTCGTGGTCCCCGGGGCCCGGGCCTCATGGTCCTCCCAGGTCGTTCCGTCGCTTGCGTTGACGGATGACTCACGCCTGTCTAGCTTTCGCCGAGGCGGCCCGTCCGATTCGTCCGAAGGAGAGCCACATGCACGAGGGGAACCGGACGGGGGCGGGCACCGGCTCGGTGACCGGCAGGGCGCTGCGCGTGCTGGAGGTCTTCTCGCCCGCGGCCCCCGTGCTCACGCTCACGGAGATCTCCCGCCGCACGGGACTCCCGCTGACCACGGCACACCGGCTGGTCAGCGAGCTGGCCGGATGGGGCGCCCTGGAGCGCGACCCGGAGGGCGGCTACCGCATAGGCCTGCGCCTGTGGGAGATCGCCGCGCTCGCACCGCGCGGCCTGGGCCTGCGCGAGGTCGCCCTGCCCCACCTGTCCGACCTGGCGCGCGTGACCGGTGAGAACGTGCAGCTGGCGGTGCGCGAGCAGCTGTCCGTGGTGTATGTGGAGCGGCTGGCGGGACGCGACTCGGTGCCCGTGCTCACGCGCGTCGGCGGCCGTTTCGCGCTCACGCCGACCGGCGTCGGCCGCGTACTGCTCGCGCACGCGCCCGCCGACGTGCAGGAGCGCGCCCTCGCGCAGCGGGCCGTGCGCTATACGGAGCGGACCGAGTGCGATCCCGTACGGCTGCGGCAGGCGCTGGCCGAGGTGCGGCAGACCGGGGTCGCCGTGTGCGAGCGGCAGGTCACGATGGACAGCGTCTCCGTGGCCGCTCCGGTGCACGGGCCGGGACACGGACCCGTGACCGGCCCCGGACACGGCCCCGGTCACGGACCGGGCGAGGTCGTCGCGGCCGTCTCGGTCGTCGCCCACGTGGAGACCGTGCCCGCGCACACCCTGATCCCGCTCGTGCAGGTCGCGGCGGCAGCGATCTCACGTGCCCTGGGCGCACCGGACGCGGGCCCGCCGCGCACGGGCGGTCACCCCGCGGGCGGCTCGGGCAGGTCCCGCAGCCGCACGGACAGGCAGGTCACGCAGCCCTCCAGCTTCTCGAACTCGCCGATGTCGACCGGGACCGGCTCGTAGCCGAGCGACGCGAGAAGCTCCGCGCTGCGCGGCGCACTCGAAGCCATGAGCAGGCGGTCCCCGCCGAGCAGTACGACATGGGCTCCCGCCTCCTCAGGCACGGGCCGGAACCGGGGGAAGCACGAGGGATCGGGGGCGAGGTCCGGGTGGCCGAGGACCGTGCCGTCGGGCAGCGCCGTCACGGCGGACTTCAGGTGCAGCACCCGCGTGACGGGCACGGGGACGACGCGGGCTCCCAACGGCTCGAAGGCGGCCCGCAGTTGACGGACGCCACCCTCGTCCGTACGGCCGCCGAGCCCCACGTACACGGTCCCGCCGCTCTTGAGCACGTCGCCGCCGTCGAGCGTCCCGGGTGCCTCCACGCGGCGCACGGCGTAGCCGAGGGCGCGCACCGCCTCCTCCGCCGCCCGCGTCTCCGCCCGGCGGGAGGGTGCTCCCGGACGGCAGACCAGCGCCGTACCGCCCAGCACGACCACGGCGTCCTCCACGAACACGCTGTCCGGGCACGCCTCTTCGGGCGGCAACTCCACCGTCTGCCAGCCGTGGTCCCGCAACGCCCGCACATAGCCCTCCCATTGGCGCACCGCGAGCTCCCGGTCCACGGGCACCCGCTCGACGTGGGTGACCAGGCCCTCCGCGAGGCGCGGCACGGGCGGTCGTACGAGGGCCTTCGGCTGGGACGGCACGTGATGCTCTCCTCGGGATCTCGGGAAGTGCTCGTGGGCTCACGAATGCTCGTGGTCCTACGCGAGCCTTCGTGCTCTGTCCGTGGTGCTCGCGGGCCTGTCAGCAGTGCCCGTCCCGCGGCGGGGTGATCGCGCCCAGCAGTGCGCGTGCGCACAGGTCGCGTACGTGGTCGCGGGGCATACGGGGCTCCTCCGCCAGCCACTCCAGGCAGACCGTCACCATGAACGACAGCCAGCCGCGCACGGCGATGCGCAGCGTGGGCACGTCCCCCGCGATGCTGGCGGCCTCCGGGTCCGCGGCGAGGGCGTCGAGGATCTGCCGCTCCTGCGCGGCCAGGCCCTCCTGGTACACGCGGCGCACTGCCGGGTCGCCCGCGGCCTCCGCGCGGTGGAAGGCGCGGAAGCCCTGCGCGTGGCTCTCGACGTACTCCAGGAAGCAGTCGAGGCCGCTCGTCAGCTGCTCCCGCACGGGCACGCCGGGCACGGCGGCCGTCAGCCGCAGCATCCGCCGGCTCTCGCGCTCGACGACGGCGGCGAAGAAGTCGTTCTTGGTCGGGAAGTAGTGATACAGCAGCCCGCGCGAGACACCGGCGATCTCGGCGACCTGCTCGATCGAGACGTCCTCGTGCGCGCTGCTCGCGAACAGCCTCGCCCCTACGGCCAGAAGCTCCTCGCGGCGCTCCTCGGTGCTGAGCCGGCGGCGGGTCCGCTCGCGGGTGCGCCCGCCCTGCCTCTCGCCCATGGCGTCACTTTACTTGACGCCCGTACAGCGGCCCGCCCAGACTGGAGCCCTATTGAACCGATGTACAACAAGCCATGTCGGCGTACGGCGCGGGGAGTTGAGGCAGATGACCGGGACCCGCTCACAGGAGGCCCGGCCGCAGGTGCGGCCGGGCACGGATGCCGGTGGCACGGCGGAGGCGGGACGCACCGCGGAAGCGGAAGGCACCGCGGAAGCGGGACATACCGCCGAAGCGGAAGGCACCGCGGAAGCCGGAAGCAGTCCGCGATCCGAACACGGCGCCCCCGCCCGTGGGTTCCGCAGCGCCCGGCTCGGCTGGCCCGAACTGCACCGCATTCCGCATCCGCCTCGCCGCGTGCCGGTGCTGGGGGACATAGCGAACGCGAGCGTGCAGTCCCCGGTGCAGGACTCCATGCGCATCGCCCGCGAACTGGGCCCGATCTTCCGGCGCAAGGCCTTCGACAGGGAGATCGTCTTCGCGTGGGGCGCGGACCTCGTGGCCGAGCTCGCCGACGAGTCCCGATTCGCCAAGCACGTCGGTCTCGGCGTCGCCAATCTCCGTCCGCTCGCCGGCGACGGCCTCTTCACCGCCTACAACCACGAGCCCAACTGGCAGCTCGCGCACGACGTGCTCGCTCCGGGCTTCAGCCGCGCGGCCATGGAGGGCTACCACCCGCTGATGCTGGACGTGGCAGGGCAGTTGACCGCGCACTGGGACGAGAGCAGCCGCGCGGGGGACGCCGTCGACGTGCCGGGCGACATGACGAATCTGACCCTGGAGACCATCGCCCGCACCGGCTTCGGCCACGACTTCGGCTCCTTCGAACGGTCGCGGCCGCACCCGTTCGTGACGGCCATGGTGGGGGCGCTGTCGTACGCGCAGCGCCGCAACACCGTCCCGCCGCTGCTCGGCCCGCTGCTTCAGCGCGGCGCCGCGAAGCGCAACGCGGCCGACCGCGCGTACCTCAACGACACCGTTGACGAGGTGGTCGAGGCACGGCGCGGCGCCGGCTCCTCAGGTGCGCGCGGCGACCTGCTGGACCGCATGCTGGAGACGGCCCACCCCACCACCGGCGAACGGCTGTCGGCGGAGAACATCCGGCGGCAGGTCGTCACGTTCCTCGTCGCGGGGCACGAAACCACCTCCGGCGCGCTCTCGTTCGCGCTCCACTACCTCTCCCGGCACCCGGAGGTCGCGGCACGTGCGCGGGCAGAGGTGGAGGACGTCTGGGGCGACGTGGAGGAGCCGGCGTACGAGCAGGTCGCACGGCTGCGCTACGTACGCCGCGTACTGGACGAGTCGCTGCGGCTGTGGCCCACACGGCACCGGCCTTCTCCCGCGAGGCGCTGCGCGACACCGTGCTCGGCGGCGAACACCCGATGAACAAGGGCGCCTGGGCGCTCGTACTGATCATGATGCTGCACCGCGACCCCGCCGTCTGGGGCGAGCACGCGGAGGACTTCGACCCGGACCGCTTCGAGCCGAAGGCCGTGCGCGGGCGCCCTCCGCACGCCTTCAAGCCGTTCGGTACGGGCGCACGCGCGTGCATAGGGCGGCAGTTCGCGCTGCACGAGGCGACGCTGGTGCTGGGACTGCTGCTGCGGCGCTACGACTTCCGGGCCGACCCGGACTACCGGCTGCGGGTCTCCGAGCGGCTCACGCTCATGCCGAGCGGGCTGGCGCTGCACCTCGCCCGGCGCTCACCGGCGACGCGGGCGGCCGCGCCGGTGAGCGGCTGAGGCTGCCGTACCCGTACCCGTACCCGGCCCGAGGGGGCGCGGCCGGGAGCGCGCCGGGCACGCGTACGGGACGGGCGCGCGGCGCCCTGTGCCCTTGTGCCGTGTGCCTTATGTCCTTGTGCCCTGTGCCTCGTGCCTCAACTTCCCTGCACGGCGGGCGAGTCGGCGGGCAGCGGCGTGTTCCAGTCCAGCTGGGCGGCCAGTTCCTCGTCGGCGGGAGACGCGGACGAGGAGCCCGGCCCGGCGGCACCGTTGCGGCTCTTCCACCGCGCGCGGTAGTTCTCCAGCGTCCGCTGCATGCGGTTCGGTGCCCGACGGGGCGTGAGCCGGGCGCTGTTGACGATGTTGCGTTCCACGCGCGGCCGGCGGAGCCTCTCGTACCGCTCCAGCGCGGACGGCGTATCGGGCGCGTCACGCAGGGACTTGGCGAGCACGACCGCGTCCTCCAGCGCCATCGAAGCGCCCTGCCCCGTGGCCGGTGAGGCCGCGTGCGCGGCGTCGCCGATGAGGAGGATGCGCTCCGTACGCCACCTCGTCACGGTCGACAGGTCACGGGCGTTGGTCACCATCAGCCTGCTGCCGGTGGCCTCCACGATGTCCGCTGCGGGCGTCGCGTCCGGCCGCAGCAGCGGCAGCAGCTGCTCGCGCCACTGAGCGGGAGTGGTGTCCGCGATCTCGGCGTCGGTCAGCTCCTCCGCCGACACACGGGCGAACCAGTAGGTCTCCCCTGCCGGCGAGACCGCGTACCCCATGGCGGACGAGCTGCCGCGCAGCATCTCGATGCGCCCTGGTGCGTTCGGCGGCGCCGCCTCGGTGGTGTATCCGTAGAAGACTCGCTGACCCGCATAGCGCGGCCCTTCGGCTTCCGGATCCGTCAACGGCCTTACGACGGAGTGGATTCCGTCCGCGCCGAGCAGCAGATCGCCGCGCGCGGTGCTGCCGTCGGCGAAGCGGGCCGTGACACCTTCCTCGTCCTCCGTGGCCCACACGAACCGCTCCCCGTAACGGACCGGGATCCCGCGCGCCGCGGCCTCCTCCCGCAGCACGGCGCCGAGTTCGGCGCGGCGCAGGCAACGGAACCGCCGGAGCGGATCGCCGGTCTCGCCCAGCGGAACGGTGGAGACCACGGACCCCTTGTCACCGGTGAGGCGCATCGCCGTCAGCTCGAAACCGGCGCGTGCGACGGCCTCCGCCGCGCCGAACTGCGCGAGCGCGAGCATGCCGTTGCTCGCGAGGGTCAGAAAGGCCCCGATGTCCGCACCGCTGTCCGGATGGGCCTCGTGGACGCCGACGTCGATGCCCGCCTTGTTCAGGGCGAGCGCCGCGGCGGTTCCGGCGATGCCGCCACCGATGATCAGGATCCGCATCTTCGAAGCCCTCGTTCGCTGGTCGGTGCGCCGGCTCCCGCCCGTCCCGGTGCCGCCCGGGTGGTGCGTGCCGTCCGTGTCCGGGTGAACGGTACCCGCCGCACGCCTTCCGCGTCCGGGAGCCCGGAGGTCCCGTCACCTGCTGCCCCGTAGCGTCCCTCGGATCCCTCGGAGTCGCGTATGCCTGGTACGTCGGCGGACGCCCGCTTCGGATTCCGCTTCGGGTTCCGGTTCGGATTCGCCGGAGAGTGCCCGAGTGCCGTGCGCTGATGGGCGATCGATGCGACCCGCGCGACCGGTGCCGCAGCGGCGGTACGCACGGACCGCGGGGTCCGCCGGTCAACTACCGCTCAGCGACGGCCGAATCGCCGTACCGCCGGGCCTCGGCGCCCCGGGGCGGCCCGTCCGCCGACGGGCCGCCGCTCCCGGTCCGGCTTCGCAGGCCGCAGCGAAGCGGTCCGGGAGCGGCGCCCTTTCGCGGGCCGGATAGCGCTTGGACGACGCCGCACTCCCCCGCAGCACGACGCCGTACCCCCCAAGCCCGGCCCTGCCCCGGCAGGTTGGCGGACTGAAAACCGGTGGCCGGTGTTCAGCATCACGTTGACACTATGTCCTTGTGGGCTTCAAGCCGCAAGCATCGTTCTGATAATTTCAAAGTAAGTGGCAAGGAAAACGCTTGTGTTGACGCTCATACAGCAGCTCCGTGCGATGTGCCGGGACCGGCAGCCGGGTTCGGGGGCCCGGTCCTCTGGAAGCGCTCACACACGTCTCTTGCCGGAGCACCACGCGTACGTGCACCCCGACCGCGCGCGTACTGATCAACCTCCGTAAGGAGTCCGGAACATGAACCCTGATGCTGCAACCCCCGAGACCGGCCGTCTGCGTAACGGGATGCCCGCGCGTGAACTGGGCACCGAGGGCTGGCACAAGCCCTGGAGCGGGCAGAACGGCGGAGCCTGCGTAGAGGCGAAGAAGCTGCCCGACGGCCGGGTGGCGCTGCGACAGTCCACAGATCCCGAGGGCCCCGTCCTGCTCTACACCCCGGAGGAGATCACCGCGTTCATCGAGGGAGCGAAGGCCGGCGCGGCCGACTTCCTCACCGCCTGAGAGGGGGCTCACCGCCGGAGAGGGGCCTCTCTGCCTGAAGTGGGGCCTCTCTGCCGGAGCGGAGCCCCGTGGAGCCGAGTGCTCTCCGGTCCGCCCTCCGGTCCGCTGCGGCTCGTGCCGTACGGAGCGGGACCCCGATCGAGGGAAGCGCCGCCCCGGGCCTCACGGTCCGGCGCGGCGCGTCTCCGCGTCCGGTCACGCTCCGCGGGTTCCTCCCGCGGCTCGCAGGGGTCCGGCGACTCCGGATCACGTTCCGGGCGGGCCCGCGCACCGCGACGGGTGAACCTGCGCATTTCGTTTGCGCTGGAGCGCACTCCAATTCGTAGCGTTCCGTCCATGACCCCATCCACTTCTTCCCCCGCACCCACCCCGCAGCGCCCCATCGGCTCGGGCTTCGGCGCCGGCACCACCGCCGCCGAAGTCCTCGACGGAATCGACTTGTCCGGGAAGCTCGCAGTCGTCACCGGCGGCTACTCGGGACTCGGCCTGGAGACCACACGCGCGCTCGCCGCAGCGGGCGCCCATGTCGTGGTGCCGGCCCGGCGGCCCGAGGCCGCGCGTGAGGCCCTCGAAGGGATCGCGCGCGTCGAGACCGACGCCCTCGATCTCGGCGACCTCGACAGCGTCCGGTCCTTCGCCGACCGCTTCCTCTCCACCGGCCGCGGCATCGACGTCCTGATCGGCAGCGCCGCGATCATGGCCTGTCCCGAGACCCGGGTGGGCCCGGGCTGGGAGGCCCAGTTCGCCACCAACCACCTGGGCCACTACGCGCTCGTCAACCGGCTGTGGCCCGCCCTCGTACGGGACGGCGGAGCACGCGTGGTCTCCGTGTCCTCCCGGGGACACCACCGCTCGGCGATCCGCTGGGACGACGTCCACTTCGAGCACGGTTACGACAAGTGGCAGGCCTACGGGCAGGCCAAGACCGCGAACGCGCTGTTCGCCGTCGAACTCGACGCGCGCGGCCGCGAGTTCGGCGTACGGGCCTTCTCACTCCACCCCGGAGGGATCCTCACCCCTCTCCAACGCCACCTGCCCGCCGAGGAGATGGTCCGCGCCGGGTGGATCGACGAGGACGGCAATCCGCTGCTCCCCTCCTTCAAGACCCCCGAACAGGGCGCGGCGACGCAGGTGTGGGCCGCGACTTCGCCGCAGCTGGACGGCATGGGCGGCGTCTACTGCGAGGACTGCGACATCGCGCCCGTCGCGTCCGGCGACCAGACGTCGGTGACCCCTCCGGGCACGGCGTCGGGCGTACGGGAGTACGCGGTCGATCCGCGGGAGGCGGCACGGCTGTGGGCGCTGTCGGCCGAACTGACGGGCGTGGACGCGTTCGCGGCGGACTCGGCGAGCGGCAGGGCCTGAGGGACGGCCGCCGCGCGGGCGGGGTCCGGCCTCAACGGGCCCCGCCCGCATGGGAGTTCAGCCTGCCGCCGAAGCCACCCGCACCGTGCACAGCGGGTCGTCGCGGAACGGCGCCAGCTGCTCCTCGCTCGCGCCGCCGTCGGTGACGAGATTCCAGGGGCGTTCGAAGACGGACCACCAGTGGGAGTCGGCGCGGCCCAGCTTCCCCGCGTCCGCGAGGACGTGGACGTCGCGCGAGCGGTCGATCATCAGCTGCTTCAGCGCGCTCTGCTCCGGTGACGCCTCGCAGATGCCGCGCCCGGCGACCACTCCGTCCGCCCCGAGGAAGACGGCGTCGGCGCTGAGCCTGGAGACCGCGGCCTCGGCCAGCGGGCCGACCATGCCGAGGCTCAACTGCCGTACGCTGCCGCCCAGTACGACCAGATCGATGCCCGGGACACCGGCCAGGATGTTGATCGACGTCAGCCCCGGAGTGGCGACCGTGAGCCCGCCGCGTGCCGCCAGCCGCTCCGCGAGCGCGCCGACCGTCGTACCGGCGTCCAGCAGCACCATCCGGCAGTCCGCCGCATGAGGCTCCGCCGCGCGCGCGATGGCGGCCTTCTGCGCGACGGCGATCCCCTCGCGCTCGTGGAGCGTCTGCTCCTCGCCGTGGCCATGCGAGAGGGCCCCGCCGTACGTCCGCACGATCCGGCCCGTCTCCGAAAGGCGCGTCAGATCACGGCGGATGGTCGACTCGGACACGCCGTAGCGCCCGGCGAGTTCGGCCACCGCGATGGGCCGCACCCGCAGCAGGTCGCGGATCTCGTCGCGTCTCGCCGCGCCGTTCATGCGGCGGCGTCCGCGCGCCGCGGCGCCAGCTCGGTGGCCTGACGCAGTGCCTCCAGCATCGACGCCTCGTCCGCGGCGCCCGTACCGGCGATATCGAAGGCGGTGCCGTGGTCGACGCTCGTACGGATGACCGGCAGCCCGACGGTGACGTTGACGCCCGCGTCCAGGCCGAGCACCTTCACCGGTCCGTGGCCCTGGTCGTGGTACATCGCCACGACCAGGTCGAAGTCGCCGCGCACGGCGCGGAAGAAGACGGTGTCGGCGGGCAGCGGCCCCTGGGCGTCGATGCCGTCCCGGCGCAGGGCCTCGATGGCGGGCACCACTTTGGTCTCCTCCTCGCCGTGGCCGAAGAGCCCGTTCTCCCCGGCGTGCGGATTGATGCCGCACACGGCGATACGGGGCCGGGCCACGCCCGAGGAGCGCAGGGTCTCGTGTCCGCGCCGCACCGTGCGCTCCACGAGGCCGGGTTCGATCTTCGCGACGGCGTCGACGAGGCCGATGTGCGTGGTGACGTGGATGACGCGCAGGGACGGCGCGGACAGCAGCATCGACACCTCGTCGGTGCCGGTCAGGTCGGCGAGCAGCTCGGTGTGGCCGGGATAGCGGTGCCCGGCGGCGTGCAGCGCCTCCTTGTTGAGGGGCGCGGTGCAGATCGCGTCGACGCGGTGCCCGGTGGCCAGCCGGGTCGCGGTCTCGACGTACCGGTACGCGGCTTCGCCCGCCACCGGGGAGAGTTCCCCGAAGGGCAGATCCGCGGGGATGTTCGCCAGGTCGATGCAGTCGGCGGTGCCCGGCTCCCAGCGGGCCTCCTCGGGCGAGCCGACCGCCGCGATCTCCAGCTCCGCGCCCGTCACTTCGGCCGCGCGGCGCAGCCGGGCGGCGTCGCCCACGACGAGCGGCCGGAAGGCCGCGCTGTGGGCGGCGTCGGTGGCGCCGGCCGTGCCGGCGGGTCCGACGGTGCGGGCGAGTGCCTTGACGACGACCTCGGGGCCGACGCCCGCGGCGTCCCCCATGGTGATGGCGATGACGGGTCGGGACATGGTGACAGCCTTACGCAGACGAGGAGTTGACGCGAAACGGGGGGCGGGCCCGGCGGCCCGGCGAGAGGTCAAGGGCAGGGACGGCGGGCAGGGCACGGTGGGCAGGAGGCCGGTGTCGGCGGGTCGGGATCAGAGGTCGGGGACGGTCGGGAGGGAGGGCCGGGGAGAGCCCGGGAGAAGGGGCTGCGCGGGGTCAGAGCGGGCAGGGCGGACGTCCGGGCGTGACGGCGGCCCCGTCCGTGCTCAGTGAGCGGGCGACGCGCAACAGCGTCCCGGCGTCCCCGAACGAACCGGCCTTGGTGATCACCCGAAGCCGTCCCGGCGTGCTCATCCACACCACGCCCGGCTCGCTCTCCCCCAGCACCTCCAGGGTCGCCACGTCGGCGCGGCGCAGCACCGCACGCGCGGTCTCGCCGCCGGTGGCGACGAGCGTGCCCGCGGCGCAGAGGCCCGCGGAGGCCACCGATGCGAGCGCCGCGGCGACTTCACCGGCGCGGTGCGGCTCCACCGGGGCGTCCGGGTCGGGGAAGACGACCACGTCCCGGCCGTCCTCCAGGGCGGCGGCCGCCTGCCGTGCGGCGTCCGCGACATCCCGCGCACCCCGTGCGTCCGCGGGAGCGCGTCCCCGTACGTCTGCCGGTGCGTCTGCCGGGGCATCCGCCCGTACGGGCACGGGCACCGCCGGGACACCGTCGAGCAGCGCGCGGCGCTGGGCGTGTGCGGTCTCGCTGCGGCTGCCGACGCAGAAGAGCACGGGCGGCCGGGCGGATCCGGCTCCGGAGCCGCTGACGGGATCGGTGACGGGGTCCGTGACGGGAGCCATGACAGGGCTCGGGACGGGATCGGGACCCCGGCCCGCTCCGGACCCGCACGCAGCCGAGTCGGCCGGGTGCCCGGCGGCCGGGTGCCCGGCGGCCGGGTGCCCGGTGGCCGGGCCGCCCTTCGAGGGAAGCGGCAGATGGCGCGCCAGCCCGCCGGAGCCCACCAGCAGCACGCGAAGTCCCTTGCAGGCGCGCACCGTTCGGGCGAGATCGTCGTCGGTGAGGGCGTCGACGACGACGGCGTCCACGTGCCCGGCCATCGCCCGCAGCGACGTCGCCGGACGGTCGCGGCGCAGCTCCCCGAGGGAGAGACGGGCGACTTCGAGTCCCGCCGCACGCAACTGGTCGGTCAGCGGCCGCCGTTCGGGACGCCGGTACGCGAGCGGCTCGCCGTCGACGCGTACCTCGCCGTGCAGGACGGTACGGCCCGTCGCGGGGAAGGCAGGCGCGACCACCGCGAGGAAACGGCCCGAACGCGGCCGGCCGGGTGCCGCGCGGCCGTCCTCGCCCTGCGGGCGGCCCGACATGACGGAGAGCGCCGCGGCCGTCTCGGGGCCGATGCTGCCGCGCAGCGTGGAGTCGATCTTCTTGTAGACGAGGGTGTGCGGCGCGGCCCTGCCGACGGCCGCCGCGGCGGCTGCGGCCGCGTCCGCCGCGGGCAGATGACGGCTGTCGGTGTCCACCGCGACGACGTCCGCCGCGGGCGGCCATGCCGCGGACGCGTCCAGCGTCACGGCGGTGCGCGCACGCGGCGCCAGCGCGGCGGCGCTGTCGGCGGCGCCCGAGAGGTCGTCGGCGACGATCAGTACGCCGGGGGCCGGGCCCGTCGGAAGCGTGCTCACCGGGACTCCGCCGCCGCTTCCCCGGACCCGTCCACGGCGGCCGGCTCGCCGCTCCCGCTCCCGCGCCGCCTCCCGGGCACCCCCTCCGCGTCCGTGCCGCTGTCCGTACCGGTGCCGGTGCTCGCGTCCGCGTCCGTGCTCGTGTCCATGCCCGTACCCGTGCCCGTATCGCCCGTCGGCTCGGCCTCCGCCGCCCGCGCGTTCCTCGCGTCCTGACCGTCCGTCACGCCGAGGCGCTCCAGCCTGCGGTGGTAGGCGAGCGTGATGACCGGCACGAGCAGCGAGGTCACGACGACCGCCGCCGCCACCAGGATCGTCGCCTTGTCGGCGGCCTCCTCGTACGCGGGGTTCGCCGCGGCCACGACCGCGGGCACGGCCGTGGCGTTGCCCGCCGTGGTGGCGGCGGCCAGCCCCGCGAGCCCACTGCCGCCGACGAGACGGTCCGCGAAGAAGAGGGTCACACCGCTGACGACGAGCACGAACAGACCCAGCCCGATGCCCAGCAGCCCCGCCGTCCACACCGCGGCCAGGTCGATGCCCGAACCGAGCGCGAAGCCGAAGAAGGGGATGCACACGGGCACGGCCGCGCCCAGGAACGTACGCATCTGCGGGTCGAGGTTGCCGAGGACCATCCCGACGAGCAGCGGCAGGATCGCCCCGAGCATCGTCTGCCAGGGGAAGGCGGAAAGGCCCGCGACGCCGAGGGTCAGCATGGTCAGGAACGGGCCGGACTCCAGGCTCATCAGCGAGTACGCGGCGGCGTCCCGGCCGCGCCCGAACTGGCTCATCAGCGCCATGTACAGGCCGCCGTTGGTGTCGTTGAGCGCCGCGACGACCGCGAGGGTGGAGATGCCGGCGAAGACTCCGCCGTCGACGGGCGCCTCGTCGAGGAAGCGGCCCATCACCACTCCGGCGACGACCGCGATGCCCGCCTTGGTGACGAGCAGGGCACCGCCCTTCTTCAGGATGTACGGCGTCGTACGCAGCTCGATCGTCGCGCCCATGCAGACGTAGAAGACGGCGAGGATGGTCAGCGCACCGGAGAAGAGCGCCCCGGTGAACGAGCCGAAGAACTCCCCCGTCCCCGCGTGCGCGGTGTTGATCACCGCGCCCACCAGGAGCGGCACGAGCATCATGCCGCCGGGGACCCTCTCGAGGCTCGCCTTGATCGGTATCGACATGTGCGGTCCGCCTTCCGTCCACCACGTTCCGGGCGCCGCACCGTGGGGGCGTGCGCTGCGTTCCGGCGGAACGTAACGCCCACTGCGTGTTTCATGCAAGATGCGCGAACCGTGCAACCACCTGGCGTTCCACGGCCCCGGGGAGGCCGGAAGCCCCCGCCCTCGACGGCCCGAGGCGGCCACGCCGGCCGCCCCGCCTGGCGCAGACCCCCGGAACCCCTTCGACTGACGCGCCGTCCGATCTACCGCCGCCGCTGCCGTCGGAATCTGCCGGGCCGTCAGCTGACGCTCCGCCAACCTGCGCTTTCAGAGGGCCGACCACAGGAGGCGGGGCCCGGTTCGCTCTGCTACAGGTGATTCGTGGCCCGCGTTTCTTTCAGAACTCCCA
Source organism: Streptomyces sp. HNM0575 (assembly GCF_012726265.1). Lineage (GTDB taxonomy): Bacteria > Actinomycetota > Actinomycetes > Streptomycetales > Streptomycetaceae > Streptomyces. Next base: position 314,851 of record NZ_JAASAG010000009.1, read on the forward strand.
GAAAGTCGTAACGCGTTGCTTCGTTGGGGTTGTCGCGTTCATGGCGTGCTGCTTTTACTGGCGAAGCGCGGAATCCGATTTCAGCCCGTGCGGGGCGAGGGCGGGCAGCCCTCTCCCCGCACGGGTCCCCACGCATCGGTGACCGAACTCCGAGCGCGGGAGTCACCGTTCCTTCCTACTCCCGAAGGAGACCGAATGGCTGGACAGCCAGGCTTCGACCGTCGTGCCCTGCTGCGCGGCGGCGTGGCGGCCACGGCCGCCGGTGCCATCGGCCTGAGCACCGCCGGCGCCGCGCACGCCGCCCCCTCTGCCGGAACGGCCCGACCGCTGCGGGCCTCCCGCGGCAAGGCCGCCGAGCCGCGCATCTACACCACCGAGGAGTGGGGCGCGCGGCCCCCCTCTCAAGAGATCGTCATCGAAGACCACGTACCGACCTTCATCGTCGTCCACCACACCGCCGACCCCGGAAACAGCGAGGACTACTCGCTGGAGCACGCGAAGCAGATCTGCCGCGACATCCAGGACCACCACATGGACGGCAACGGCTGGTCCGACACCGGCCAGCAGTTCACCAACTCCCGAGGGGGTTTCCGGCTCGAAGGCAGGCATCAGAGCCTGGCCGTCGTACGGGGCGGCACCCAGCACGTGCAGGGCGCCAACGTCGGCGGTCACAACAGCGAGGTCATCGGGATCGAGAACGAGGGCCTCTACACCGACGTGGACGTGCCCGCGGCGCTGTGGGACTCCCTCGTCCAGCTCGTCGCGTGGATCGCGTCGCAGTACGGCACCGACCTGAAGAACATCCAGGGCCACCGGGACTTCAACTCCACCGAATGCCCCGGCAACGTGCTCTACGGACGCCTTCAGGAGCTGCGGGACGCCGTCGGCCGCGTCCTCGGCGTCTCCTCCCCCTCGGCCGACGAGGTGCTGACCTGGCCGCTGCTGAAACCCGGCGCCGTCGGGGCGCAGGTGCGGGCGGCTCAGCATCTGCTGCGCGGCAAGGGCTACAAGGTGCCGGTGGACGGCGTCTTCGGCACGGACACCAAGCGCGCCGTGGCCGAACTCGCCGAGCGGCACTGCGTGGAGCGGCACACCTGCGCGGCCGCGCACCACAACACGGCCGACGAGACGGGATACCTCGGCTCGGACATCTGGCCCCTGATCACCCCGTCCTCCCGTACGGCCGGCGGCGAGGACACCGACGACGCGGTCCGTGCGCTGATGCGGACGTCGCGGCGCTCCACCACGCTCCCGGCCGACGGCAGGCTCACTCAGACCGACTGGAAACGGCTGCTGTCCTGACGCGGCAGCCCTGACAGAGGGGTGCGGCCGGGTCGCGCTCCCCGGCCGCATCCCTCTCTTCTCTCCCCGTGCCGCACCCGGGCGGCTTCTCCCCCTTCTTCCGCGCTCTTTCCGCTTCTCCCCCTTCTTCCGCGCTCTCCCGGGCGGCGGGCCGCGGCGTGCCGTCTGCGATGCTGACCGGGTGCCGCACTCGTCCCGCGACCCGCAGCCCATAACGCCCGACCCGCCGAGCACGGCCGGACCGCCGGACGCGGGCGGCACATACGACGGGCACGGCACATCGCGCTCCCCGGGCCGCAGCCCCGGCCGCGCGCCCACGCCCCTGCTCACCCAGTCCTGGCTCGACCTGTCGTTCGTGCACTGGGCGGCCGACCCCGCGGACGTGGCGCCGCTGCTGCCGCGCGGCACCGTCCCCGATGTGCTGCACGGCACGACGTACGTCGGGCTGGTGGCCTTCCGGATGCACCGGGTCGGCTGGTTCGGGCTGCCCGGCGTCCCCTATCTGGGCAGCTTCCCGGAGACGAACGTACGCCTGTACTCGGTGGACGAACTCGGCCGTCGCGGCGTGGTGTTCCGCTCGCTCGACGCATCCCGGCTGATACCCGTGACGGTCGCGCTCGCCGCGTTCCGCATGCCGTACCGGTGGGCGCGGATGTCCATGCGGAGGCAGGGCACGTCCATCGCGTACGCCAGCAGGCGACGCTGGCCCGGCCCGCGGGGCGCGCGCTGCCGGATGACCGTGGGCATCGGGGCTCCCATCGAGGAGCCGACGGAGCTCGAACACTTTCTGACGGCCCGCTGGGGAATGCACAACGCCTTCTTCGACCGGCCCGTGTATCTGCCCAACGACCATCCGCGCTGGCCGCTGCACCGGGCCGAACTCCTCGAATGCGACGAGGACCTGGTGACGGCGGCGGGACTGCCGGCGCCCGCCGGGGACCCGGTCAGCGTGCTGTATTCGCCGGGCGTGCCCGTGCGGTTCTCGCGGCCCGCCCGGCCGGCGGGCGTGCCGACCCCCTGAGAGCACGGGCACCCGGGCACACCGGGCCTGAGCACACCGGGCGTTGAGCGCACCGGGCCCCGGGCGCACCGATACGCCCGCCGCCCCACCGTGACCCGCAGCCGGGCCGCCGCCCGCTCAGCCGCCCCGCACCGGAGCCGGATGGTCCGGCAGTCCCGCCTTCTCCGCCTCGACCGCGTCTCCCCGTACGAGGGCGGGGATGACCTCGTCCGCCACCGGGCCCTCCTCGCGCCTGCCCGCGGAGCGCACGTAGTAGATGCCCCCGGCCAGCAGCAGCCCGAAGACCCAGGCGAACGGCGCCACGTCCGAGAACGCGGGCACGAGAGCCAGCACCGCGGAGACGACCGCCGACGGCACGAAGGCCACGATCGCCTCCGGGTTGAAGCCGCGCCGGAAGTGGTAGGCACCGCTGCGCTCAGCGCTGAACAGGGCGTCCACATCGATCCTGCCGCGCCGGATCAGGTAGTAGTCGACGAGCAGTACGGCCACCATCGGCCCGAGGAACGCGCCCAGTCCTCCCAGGAAGTACTGGATGATCACAGGCGTGGAGTACAGCTTCCACGGCAGTACGGCGATCGCGAGCAGCGCCGTGACCATGCCGCCGCGCTTGAAGTCCAGGTACTTCGGCAGGAGGTTGGCGAAGTCGTACGCGGGCGATACGAAGTTGGCGACGACGTTGATCCCGATCGTGGCGATCATGAAGGAGACGGCGCCGATCACCGTCACCCACGGATTGTCGATGCGGTGGATGACCTCGACGGGGTCGCTGACCGCGTCACCGAAGACGGAGACGGTGCCCGCGGTCATCAGCACGGCGGCCACGGCGAACGCGGTGAAGTTCACCGGAAGGCCCCACAGGTTGCCGCGCCGGTAGGCCCGGTGGTCGGGCGTGAAGCGTGCGAAGTCCGCGTAGTTGAGCACGAGCGTGAGGAACGTGGTGACCGTCAGCGAGACCGCGACGGCGCTCTCGTGGAACTGCTCGCCCGCGCTCAGCCCCGTCACCGACTTCGTCAGCGAGATGTCGCCGCCCGCCTTCACCAGCAGCCATGCCGCGAGCGCGAGCATCACGACCCACACCACGGGACCCGTGGCGATGTCCTGGACCTTGCGTATGAACTCCATGCCGCGGGTGAGCAGTACGGCCTGCGCTCCCCACATCACCAGGAACGAGATCCAGCCCAGCCTCGTCTGCCCGAGCAGGCCGCCGGTGTCGAGGCTCTCCAGACCGGGCGAGATCTGGAGGGCGAGCAGGACCAGCGCCTTGGAGGCGAGCCAGGTCTGGATGCCGTACCAGGCCACGGCCATCATCGCCCGCAGCAGCGCGGGGATGTTGGCGCCGTAGACACCCCAGCTGGCGCGGGCGAGCACCGGGAAGGGGACGCCCGTGCGGTGCCCGGCGTGGCCCATCCTGTTCATCAGCCACTGGAGGACGCAGACGCCGGCGAGGAGGGCGAGGAAGACCTCCCAGGGCGGCAGCCCCAGCACGAACAGGCTTGCCGCGAAGGCGTAGTTGCTGATCGCGTGGGTGTCCGACATCCACAGCGCGAAGATGGAGTACGCGCCCCATCTGCGTTCCGCGGCGGGTGCGAGGTCCGCGTTGTACAGGCGGGGGTCCGGGGAGGGCGAGGGGGGATTCGTCACGTGCATGCCTTCCGTCGATCCGGCACTCCGGTGGGCGGAAACACAATTCCGCCCGACCGGTTCCGGCCGAACCCTACGGTCCACGAGGTGTGTTGCGACATCGTTGCGACGCCATTGCCGCGAGATCAGCCGGAACGCGGAAGGTGCCTGCTCAGCGGCCATGACGTGATGCTCTTGGGCCGCGGCGGGGCGAAGCTGCGCACCTTGCTGGTGGTCAGGCCCAGCCCCACCACCGCCTCGGCGAAGCCGACGGCCGCGGCGACTCCGTCGACGACGGGCACGCCGAGTTCAGCCTCGACGCGCTCCCGCAGCCCGGCCATGCCGCCGCAGCCCAGGCAGATCACCTCCGCCCGGTCCTCCTCCACGGCGGCCCGCGCCTGGGTCACGATCTCCCGCACGGTCCGCTCCGTGTCCTCCTCCAGCTCCAGCACGCCGAGGCCGGTTCCCCGCACGGAGGCGCAGCGCTGAAGCAGGCCGGCCGTCAGCAGCCGGTCCTCGATCTGCGGTACGGCACGGTCGAGGGTCGTGACGACCGCGTAGGAGTGTCCGAGCATCATCGCCATCTGCGCGGCGCACTCGGTGATGTCGAAGACGGGCACGTCGAGCAGTTCCTGCGCGGCCTCCCGGCCCGGTTCGCCGAAGCCCGCCATCACCAGCGCGTCGAACGGGTCCTGGAAGGTGGCGAGCCGGTCGAGTACGGCGGCGGCGCTCAACTGCCCCTCGAAATGGCCCTCGATCGACTCCGGTCCCCACAGGGGCTCGGCGGCGGTGATCCGCGTACCGGGGCGGGCGCTCTCCTCCGCCAGCGCCCTGATCGCCGCGGTCATGGAGGCGGTGGTGTTCGGATTGAGTACGAGGATGCGCACGGCCGCTCCAGACATCGGATGACGGGGGGGACGACGGGGACGGATGACCTGACGGTTGACCTGGCGGTGAAGGCAGAGGCTACCCGCGGCCTCCGCCCGCCGGTCCCCCGCTCCCCGTCTCTCTCCCCCCCCCCCCCCCGCTCCGGCTCCCGTCTCCGGAGGCGGCCCGCCACCCGCGGCCCTATCGTCGAAGACATGCACCGCGGTGAGCCTCGCTACGACATCCGTCTGCAACCGCAGACCGCCGACTTCGAGGGCCACCCCGAGCACGGCCCGGTACTGCGGGTGATCACCGTACGGGCGACGGGCGCAGCCGGTGAGAGCGGCTATCCCCGCTACGCGGGCGAAGGGGTGGAGGCGGACGTCGATCCGCGCACCCGCACCGTCGAGGCGATCACGGTCGACGGCGAGGAACTGCCGTACGGGTGGGTGGCGTTGATCGCCGAGGAGAGCGGAAGAGCGGAAGCGGGCTGACCCACGCGCCCGGTCCGCCCCGGGTCCGCCCCGGGCGGGTCAGGTCCCGGCGACGACCGGACCGGTCGACGGACACCCGCGAAGGACGTGAGGGAACCGGGCCGGTCCGCACGGCCCCGCACCGTAACTGCCGCCCGCACCGCGCCTGCCGCACCGCAGCCAGCACCACACGCGCCACACCTGCCGCGGCTAGTGCCCCGCCCGGTCGGCCCGCACCCGCACCTGTTCCGCCAGCCTGTCCAGGCTCTCGTCGAGTGCGAGGGTCACCTCGTGGTCGGGCGGCGCCTGCCCCTCGTCGAAGAAGGACAGGTGCACCGTGACCGCGCTCGCGCCGCTGCCGATCCCCTCCACCCGCAGCCAGCCCGCGTAGCGCCCGCCGTCCCTGGTGCCCCACTCCAGACGGAGCTGGTCCCGCCGCGCGCGCAGCAGCACGGGGCTGTCCCTGCCGGTCTCGTCGTCGTGCATGGTGACGGCGGGCGGTTCCTCGCGCTGTACGTGCAGCTCCCGCGGAATCCACGTCTCGATCTGGTCCACGTCGGCGGCCTGGGCGAATACCTCCTCGGGAAGGGCCGCCACCGTGCGGGAACGCTCGTGTTCACTCATCGGCTCCAGGTTCCCGCCCCGTACGGGACAAAACAGACAGCGGACGGCGCGGACCCGGTACCGACCCGGCGCGCAACGGCACGACCGCGCGCCGTACCGGCCCGCAGCCCGGCTGCGGAACGCCGTCAGGACGCCCGCACCCCCGCGAGGGTCAGCTCCGCGATCCGCTGCGCGGCGTCCGCATGGAAGAGCGCGCGGCCCCCTTCGACATACCCCTCGCGCACCGGCCCGTGCCGGACGGCTTCCTCCAGCGTCGCCGTCAACTCCCCGTCGTCGCGGGCGAGTCCGGCCGCACCGGCCTCGGCCATGGCCCGCACCCCCTCGGCGCCATGACCGGGAAGCGGCCGGTAGCCGATCACCGGGAGCCCGGCGGCGAGCGCCTGCGCTGCGGTCTGCCCGGCCGCGTTGTCGACGAGCGCGTCCGCGGACGCCATCAGTCCCGCCATGTCCTGGACCCACCCCAGCGCGAGCGTCCCGGGCAGCCGCCCCGCCCGCCGCCGCAGCCGCTCGTCCCTGCCGCACAGCAGCACGGGACAGAACTCGCGCTCCGCCAACTGAAGTGCCGTACGCCGCAGTTGGGAACCGACCCCCCACGCCCCCGCGGAGAGCAGCACCACCGGCAGCCCCGGCGCCACCCGCTCGAACCCGGCGCGCCACCGCCCGGCGGCGGCCGCCCCCGCCGCCGCGGCACTCCCCCGCGCGAACCGCTCCGGCACGACGGGCCCGCTCGCCTCCGCCACGGCGCCCGTGGCGGCCCCCGCCGCACGGGCCGCGGCCTCGGTCACGCACAGATACACGTCGTTGCCCGGGTGGAGCCAGCCGCGGTGCACCGCGAAGTCGACGACCGTCACGACGCTCGGCACCCGCAGCACACCGCGCTCGCGCAGCCTCCCCGTGACCTGCGCCGAGAGATGGAAGGTGGAGATCACGGCATCGGGCCGCCATCCGTCGACGACGCGCATCAGCGGACGCTCCGCGAGCGCCGCCAGCGGCGCGCTGCCCGGCCTCGGCACGGCCACGCCGTCCGGCGGCGCCGGCGGCCCGCCCGGTGCTCCGGGCCCGGGCGCGAGAAAGGCGGCGTAGATCCATGCGTACAGCCGCGGTACGTGACGGACGGCCGCACGGTAGCCCGCACGCAGCCCGAGCCCTACCCCCGAGGGGAGCAGCGTCAGCACATCCTCGACGCGGGCCTCGTGGCCACGCGCGCGCAGCCGCTCGGCGAGTTCGCCCGCGACGGCGTCGTGCCCCGCGCCCATGCTCGCGCTCAGCAGCAGAAACCGTTGCCGCACAGTGCCCCACCAGGTTCGATGATCGACGCCGGACGTCCGAACCGGCAGCCCGTACAAGATGGCTGGGTGCCGCGCCGTGCCCCCGCGAACCGGGCCCGATCGAGTGGTCCGGGCTGCTGCGCGCGGAAACCCCCACAGGCGGCCCGGGCCGATAGCCAGCATTCTGAGAGTCCTGCTCCTGATCACCCGGAGGGTGTCATGTTCGAGGGTTCCGGCCGGCTCGTGGCGCACGGCACGCAGCGCCCGGTGGCGCTCATCACCGGCGCCTCGTCGGGCATCGGGACGGCGGTCGCCGAGCAGCTCGCCACGGAGGGCAGCTGGCGCCTGCTGCTGAACGGACGGGACGAGGACCGGCTCGGCGACGTAGCGGTCCGCACCCGGGGCACGGCTCTGCCCGCCGACGTCACCGATCCGGAGGCCCGAGCCCGCCTCGCCCGGGAGGCCGTCGCGCACGGCGGACGCGTCGACGCCCTGGTCGCGGGCGCCGGCATCGGCTGGGCGGGCCCCTTCACGGCACAGCCCGTCGAGTCCATCGACCGGCTGCTGGCGGTCAACCTCGCCGCCGTGGTGCACCTGGTGCGGCTGCTGCTGCCCGGCATGGTCGCCCGCCGCAGGGGCCGCATCGTGCTGATCGGCTCGATGGCGGGAAGCGTGGGCGTGCGCGACGAGGCCGTGTACTCGGCGACCAAGGGCGGTCTGCTGGCCTTCGCGGACAGCCTGCGGTACGAGCTGGCGTCCACGGGCGTACGGGTGTCGATCGTGATGCCGGGCGCCGTGGACACCCCCTTCTTCGGGCGCCGCGGCGTCCCGTACCACCGCACGAGACCCCGGCCCGTACCGCCCGCGCAGGTGGCGGAGGCGGTGCGCAGGGCGCTGGTATACGGGCGGCCCGACGCCTACGTACCGGGCTGGCTCGGCATGCCCGCACGGCTGCACGGAGCCGCGCCCGGTGTCTTCCGCTCCCTCGCTCAGCGCTTCGGTTAGGGGTCGCTGCAACGTGTGGCTGTTGGTGCTGTCCGTCGTACTCGCCCTGTTCGGGGCCCTCGCCAATGCCGCGGCGTCGGTGCTCCAGCGGCGTGCGGCGGCGACGGAGCGGGTCGCCCCCAGCGGCCGGCGCTTCTCCTGGCTGACCCACCTCCTGCACCGCCCGGTGTGGATGTGGGGCTCGGCGATGCTGATCTTCTCCGGGATCTTCCAGGCGGGGGCGCTGGCCACCGGGCCGCTGGCGGTCGTGCAGCCGGTGATGGCGACGGAGCTGCTGTTCACGCTGGTCGTGGGGAGCGTCTTCTTCCACCGCCGCCCGGACGCCCGTGCGTGGCGGGCGTTCCTGACGATGGTGACGGGGCTGGCCGTCTTCCTCGTCCTCATCGACCCGTCCGTGGGCACGACGCGGGTGCCGGTCGGGCGGTGGCTGGCGGCGGGCGCCGTCCTGCTGACCATCGTGATCCTGCTGATCGTTCTCGCTACACGGCTGCCGTCCTCGCCGCGCGCGACGGTGCTGGGGGCGGCGACGTCCTTCGGCTTCTCCGCCACGGCGGCCCTGATGAAGGACGCCGTGGCCCGCCTGTCCGACGGGCTGGTCGCACTGTTCACGGCCTGGCAGACCTACGCGGTCGGCGTGGTGGGCCTGGGCAGCTTCCTGCTTCTCCAGATGGCGCTGCGCGCGGGAACGCTAGTGGCCTCCCAGCCGGCGCTCACCCTGGGCGACTCGCTGATGAGCCTCGTGCTGGGCGCGGTCCTCTTCGACGAGCAGCTGCGGCTCGGAATCCTGGTCGTGCCGGAGCTTGGGGCGCTGGCACTCGTGGGCGCCGGCAGCCTCCAACTGGCCAGGACGCCGGAGGTCTCGGGCGACGAGCAGGGAGAAGTGTGGTGAGCGCGGTCGCCGCCCGTGACGGGCAACGAGCCGCCCGTGACGGCTTGCTGTGGGCGGGCGCCACCGCCCTCACGGCGGCGGCCTGGCACATCGTTCCGGCGGCGAGCTGGCTGCCCGGCGTGCGCAGGGTGCTCAGCCCGGGTCTGGACGGCCGGGGCGATCCCGGTCATGTGGCGCTCACCTTCGACGACGGGCCGGACCCGCTGAGCACCCCGTACTTCCTGGAGGAGCTGGAACGGCTGGAGGCACGCGCCACCTTCTTCGTGCTCGGCAACCGTCTGGAGCGGTTCCCGCAGCTGGGGCGGCGCATCGTCGACGAAGGGCACGAACTGGCCGTCCACGGCTGGCGGCACGAACGGTTCTGGCGCCCGAGGCCCCGCGGCGACCTGCGCGATCTGGCGCGGGCGACGGATTCGGTGCACCGCGTCGCCGGTACGAGGCCCCGCTGGTACCGGCCGCCCTACGGCGTGCTGACCGCGACCCGGCTGGAGGCGGCACGGCGGCTGGGCCTGCGCCCTGTGCTGTGGACCGCGTGGGGCCGTGACTGGACGGCGAAGGCCGACGCGGACAGCGTCCTGGCCGAACTGGCGAAACGGATGGGCGGCGGCGCGACGGTACTGCTGCACGACTCCGATCACGCCTGCGCGCCCGGCGCATGGCACTCGGGGCTGGAGGCGCTGCCGCACCTGGTGATGCGGTGCAGGGCCGAGGGGTGGACGGTGGGGCCGCTCGCGGAGCACGGACTGCTGGCCGGGCCTGCGGCCCTCCGGCCGTCCTGACGCGCGAAGCCGCCCGCCGTACGGGAGGGTCCGTACGGCGGGCGGCGGCGGAACGGGCGGCCGGGCGGCAGCTGCCGGTCTGGCGGCGGCCGGCTGCCGGCGAGCGGCGGCCTGCGGGCAACGGTCAACAGGCCTGCCCGCGGCGCCCGTTCAGCAGATCCGGGGCAGCTGCTCGCCCACGGGCAGGTCCACCACGCGTGTGCCCCCGAGACCGGTGCGCGCGACCACCATGCCGGGATGCGGCTCCACGCACTCGCCGATCACTGCGGCCTCCGCGCCCAGCGGATGGTCCCGCATGGCCGCGAGCACCGCCTCGGCGTGCTCACGCGGGACGAAGGCGACGAGCTTGCCCTCGTTCGCGACGTACATCGGGTCGAGGCCCAGCACCGCGCAGGCGTTGGCCACGGGCTCCGGCACCGGCACCGCCCGCTCGTTCACGACGACCCCGACGGCCGCCGCCACCGCGATCTCGTTGAGCGCCGCGGCGAGCCCGCCCCGTGTCGGGTCGCGCAGCACGTGCAGATCCGGGGTGACGGCCAGCATCGACTCGACGAGTCCGCCGAGAGCAGCGCAGTCGCTCTCGATCTCCACGCCGAACTCCAGCCCGTCGCGGACGCTCATCACGGCCACGCCGTGCGCGCCGATCGCGCCGCTGACGATGACGACGTCGCCCGGTGCGGCGCGCTGCGGCCGGATGTCGACGCCGTCGGGGATCAGCCCGATGCCCGCGGTGTTGAGGTAGAGCCCGTCGCCGTGCCCGGACTCCACCACCTTGGTGTCGCCGGTGGCCACCTCGACGCCCGCCGTACGGGCCGCGGCGCCGAGCGCCTCCGCCACCCGCGAGACCAGCGGCACCTCGACGCCCTCCTCCAGGATGAATCCGCAGGAGAGATACGCGGCGCGCGCGCCGCTCATGGCCAGGTCGTTGACGGTGCCGTTGACGGCGAGGTCGCCGATGCTGCCGCCGGGGAAGAACAGCGGCCGCACGACGAAGGAGTCGGTGGAGAAGGCCAGCCGCGTACCGCCGAGCGTGACGGCCGCGGAGTCCGGCATCCCGGCGAGCAGGTCGCCGCCGAAGGCGGGCGCGAAGATGTGCTGTACGAGTTCGGAGGAGAGCGCTCCCCCGCCGCCGTGCCCCATCACCACCCGCGGCTGGTCGCGCAGCGGCGCGGGACAGGTCCAGCCGGAGAAGTCGGGTTCGGCGGTCTCGGTGCCCGGCTCGGCCAGGCCGGTGGTCTCAGACAACGGGGCTTCCCTCCAACGGTGCGGATTCGGGCCGGGATTCACGTCCGGGGCCCGGCTCTGCCGAGGACCCGCGCCCGGCCCCGGATCGGGCGGCCTCGGATCGAGCGGCCTCGGATCGGGCGGTCTCGGAATCGGCGATCTCGGCCCGTGACGGGCCCGCCGGTGCGGCGGCGGACGCCGCCGGCCCGGGCGCCATGGCCTGCCCGGGCGCCGTGGCCGTGCCGTCCCCGCTGCGGGGCGCCGCGACGGCGGTACCGGCCGCCCCGGCGCCGCGCTCCAGCCGGCGGTACAGGTAGTACGCGGCGCACGCCCCCTCGCTGGAGACCATCGTCGCGCCCAGCGGTGTGCGGGGAGTGCACGCGGTGCCGAACGCCTCGCACTCGTGCGGCTTGAGCAGCCCTTGCAGCACCTCGCCGCTGCGGCACTCCTCGGGCTCGCGAGTGTCGATGCCGCTCACCGAGAAGCGGTGCTCGGCGTCGAACTCCCGGTAGCGCGACGCGAGTCGCCATCCGCTGCGGGGGATCACGCCGATGCCCCGCCAGGCCCTGTCGGTGACCTCGAAGATGTCGGCGAGCATCGCCCTGGCCGCCGGGTTGCCCTCGGGCGGCACGACCCGCGCGTAGGCGTTCTCGACGGTGTGCTCGCCGCGCTCCAGCTGCCGCACGGTGCGGCGTACGCCCTCCAGCACGTCCAGCGGCTCGAAGCCCGTCACCACGATCGGCACCCTGAACCGCTCGGCCAGCGCCGGGTATTCACCGGTGCCCATCACGCTGCACACATGTCCCGCGGCGAGGAAGCCCTGCACCCGGCAGGACTCGGAGCGCATGATCGCCTCGATGGCCGGGGGCACGAGCACGTGCGACACGAGCAGGCTGAAGTTGCGGATGCCGAGCCTGCGCGCCTGGTGCACGGTCATCGCGTTCGGCGGCGCGGTCGTCTCGAACCCGATGCCGAAGAAGACCACTTCGCGTTCCGGGTTCTCCTGCGCGATGCGCAGCGCGTCCAGCGGCGAGTAGACGACACGCACGTCACCGCCCTCACCGCGCACCTGGTACAGGTCGCGGCCGGTGCCGGGCACGCGCAGCATGTCGCCGTAGCTACAGAAGATCACCTCCGGGCGGGACGCGATCTCCAGGGCCTTGTCGATGACCTCCAGCGGCGTGACACAGACCGGGCACCCCGGTCCGTGGATCAACTCCACTTCGTCCGGCAGGAGTTGGTCGATCCCGTGCCGGATGATGGAGTGGGTCTGGCCGCCGCAGACCTCCATCAGCGCCCAGGGGCGGGTGACGTTCGCGTGGATGTCGTCCACCAGTCTCCGTGCCAACTCCGGGTCCTGGAACTCGTCGATGTACTTCATTTCGCCGCCTCCTGCGCAGCAAGCTCCCAGGGGTCGCCGAACTCCTCCTCCAGCAGCCCGAGTTCTTCGAACAGCGCGAGCGTCTGCCTCGCGGACTCCTCGTCCAGCCGCTGAAGCGCGAAGCCGACGTGGACGATGGCGTACTCCCCGGCCTTCAGGTCCGGCAGGTACTCGCAGCACACTTCCTTCGCCACGCCGCCGAAATCGACGGTGGCCATGCGGGTGCCGTCCCGCTCCTTGATCTCCAGCACCTTGCCGGGTACCGCCAGGCACATGGTGTCTCTCCTCGCTCCTCGGGTGGGTCTGCTCGTGAGGCGCTCGCCGACTCGCCTCGGTGCGGATCAGCGGACGGCGCCGGTACGGCCGTTCGCGGCCGTACCGGCGCCGTCCACGCCCGCGTCGGCCCCGGACCGGGCCGCGATCATCAACTGGCCCAGTGCCAGCCCCCCGTCGTTGGGCGGTACGAGGCGATGGCGCAGCACGGTGAAGCCGTCCTCCCGCAGGCGTCGCGCACAGGCCGCCGACAGCAGCGAGTTGGCGAACACGCCGCCGCTGAGCGCGACCGTTCCGAGCCGGTGCCGTTCCCGCGCGGTACGGCAGACGCGCAGCACCAGCCCCGCCACGGACCGGTGGAAGCGCGCCGCAATCGCCCCGGCGGGCACACCTGCCCGTACGTCAGCCGCGATGCCCGCCAGCACCGGCGCCGGGTCGCAGGCCAGCGCCTCCCCCGCGGTCGTACGCAGCGTGAACGCCCAGTCCCTGCCGCCCGGTTCGCCGTCGCACCGCCCACCCCCGGCTCCCGCTTCCCAACCCACCGCGGCCGCCTCGAACTCCATCGCTGCCTGCGCCTCGTATCCGGCGTGGTGGCACACGCCCGCGAGCGACGCCGCCGCGTCGAAGAGCCGTCCCATGCTGGAGGTCGGCACACAGCCCAGCCCGCGCTCCAACTGCACGGCCAGCGCCTTGAGTTCGTCGTCGGGACAGGCGGCCGTGCAGGGCAGTGCGGCGTCCCACGGCAGGCCCGCCGCACGCAGGTGGGCGAGCGCCATCCGGTACGGGCGCCGCACCGCCGCGTCACCGCCGGGCAGCGGCACCGGGCTGAGATGGGCCAGCCGCCGGTAGCCGTCGTAGTCGGCGAGCAGGAACTCCCCGCCCCACACGCTTCCGTCGTCCCCGTATCCCGTCCCGTCGAAGGCGACCCCGATGACGGGTTCGCCGCCGTCCAGCCCGTGCTCCGCCATCACCGAGGCGACATGGGCGTGATGGTGCTGTACGCGGTGCAACGGCCGCCCGTCCGCGTTGCGTCGGGCCCAGCCCACGGAGCGGTAACCGGGATGCCGGTCCGCGGCGAGCAGCGAGGGGCGGACTCCCGTGATGCCGGTCAGCTGCCGCACCGCACCGTCGAAGGCCGTGAGCGTGGCCAGGTCGTCCATGTCGCCGACGTGCGCCGAGAGCCAGGCGTGATGGCCCTCGCCGACGCAGAAGGTGTTCTTCAAGTCGCCGCCCACGGCGAGCGCCGCCGTCACGGGCCTCGGCAGATTGACGGGGAACGGGGCGTGGCCGCGGGAGCGCCGCACCGGCAGCTGCTCCCCGTCCGTGACCCTCACCACCGAGTCGTCGCAGGGCACTTGGATCGGCCGGTCGTGCATCAGCCAGGCGTCGGCGAGCGGTGCGAGCCGCTCAAGGGCGTCCTCGTCGGACGTGACGATCGGCTCGCCGCCGAGGTTGCCGCTGGTCATCACGAGCAGCCGCGGACCGGGAGGGTCGCCGGGGAGGCCGAGCAGCAGATGGTGCAGCGGCGTGTACGGCAGCATCACGCCCAAGTCCGCACTGCGCGGGGCCACTTCGGGGGCGACCGCGAGACCGCCGGGCCCGGCGGGCGCCTCCGGGTCCGTACGCCTGCGCAGCAGCACGATCGGCCGGCGGCCGCCGCTGAGCAGACCGCGCGCGACGGAGTCGAGGCACACCAGCCGCTCCACGTCCTCCAGTCGGCGTGCCATGAGCGCGAACGGCTTGTCCCCGCGGCACTTGCGCCGGCGCAGCAGCCGCACGGCATCGGAGTTCGAGGCGTCGCAGGCCAGGTGGTAGCCGCCGAGGCCCTTGACGGCCACGACCGCGCCCTCGGCGAGCAACCGCCGTGCGGCGGCGACGGGTTCACCGTCCGCGGCCCCGCCGCCCGGCACGTGCAGCCGCAGCCGCGGACCGCAGTCGTGACAGGAGACGGGCTGCGCGTGGAAGCGCCGGTCCCTCGGGTCCGCGTACTCGTGCGCGCACCGCTCGCACATCGGGAAGCGCTCCATGGTGGTGTGGGCGCGGTCGTAGGGAAGCCCGGTGACGATGGTGAACCGGGGCCCGCAGTGCGTGCATGTGATGAAGGGGTGCCGGTGGCGCCGGTCGGCCGGATCGCTCATCTCCGCGAGGCAGTCCGCGCAGGTCGCGGTGTCGGGCGCGACGAGGGTACGGGCCGTACCGCCGCTGCCACGGGACTCCGCGATGCTGAAACCGCGCTCCCCTGCCGGGTCCATCGGCTCGTGCGTCACCGACTGGACCACGGCCAGCGGCGGGGCGTCCGTACTGATGCGGCCGCAGAACGCCGCGAGCGCGCCGGTCCCGCCCTCGACCTCGGCGACGACGCCGTCGCCGGTGTTGGCGACGTGGCCGGAGAGTCCGAGCTCCCCGGCGAGCGCGTAGACGAAGGGCCGGAAGCCCACGCCCTGTACCACTCCGCGGACGGTCACCTTCCGGCGCTCGGCCCCGGGGGCGGCCTCCGCGCTGCCGCGTTCACCGTCCGGACCCGCCGCCTCCGCCGCCCCCGTGAGGGCAGCGGTCGCGGTGCCGTGCTGCGGGTTCACGAGTGGCTGCGTACCGGCACACCGGCGGCCGGGGCATGCGCGTGCGTATCGGGGTGCGGGTGCTGGTGCGGGTGCGAATGCGTGCCGGCATCCGGGAGCGTACGGACATGTGTGTGCCCGTACGCCGTGCCCGCGTCCGCCCCGGCACCCGAGCCGGAACCGGAGCCCGCGCCCGTGCGGGCCATGACCGGCCGGTGCACGGCGCCGCCGCCCGCGACGTCCAGCGCCCGCTCCAGCACGATGCCCACGCCGGCGCCCCGCCGTGCCGAGGTGACCACCACCTCCACCCCCGGGTTGATCTGGCGGACGTTGGCCCGGAAGGCTTCCTCGTCGAACCCCACGGCCTCCGCGATGTCGTCCTTCGTGACCACCACCAGCTGCGCCAGCCCGAACGCCGTGGGGTACTTCAGCGGCTTGTCCTCGCCCTCCGTCACCGACGCGAGGACGACCCGCAGCGACTCCCCCAGGTCGTACGAGGCCGGGCAGACGAGGTTGCCGACGTTCTCGACGAACAGCAGCCGCGTGCCGTCGGGCAGCCAGCCCTCCAGCTGTGCCGCGAGCATGTCGGCCTCCAGGTGGCACAGCCCGTCGGTCAGCACCTGCTTGACGGGCACACCGGCACGCGCGAGGCGCTCCGCGTCGTGCTCCGTGGCGAGGTCCGCCGTCAGAGCCGCCACCGGCACCCCGCGCGAGGCGGCGAGGGCGAGCTCGGCTTCGAGCAGTTCCGTCTTCCCGCTGCCCGGACTGGAGAGCAGATTGACGACCGTGGTCCCGCGGGCGGCCAGTTCGGTGCGCAGAGCACCGGCGCGCTCGTCGTTCTTCACGAGCACCGTCTGCTGTAGATCGACGACTCGGCACATACGTCTCAGCTCTCCTCGGCGAGTACGGGCGCGGGGTGGGTGTTGCGGCCGGCCGGGTCGCCGTCCGCGTGGCGGAGGCCGGTGACCTGGAGCTCGCGCCCCGCCACCAGCTCGGTCCTGCCGCCTTCGCACTGGGGGCAGCACAGCTGCGGCGGCATGCCCGTGGCCCACTCCGCTCCGCAGGGGGCACAGCGGGCACGGCCCGGCACGAAGTCGATGAGGAGCACGGCACCTTCGAGCGGGGTGCCGGCGCAGGCGAGCTGGAAGCAGAAGCGCAGTGAGTCGGCCACCACACCGGCGAGTTCACCGAGCCGCAGCCGTACGGCGGTCACCTTTCCGTGCCCCTCCGCAGCGGGGGTCTCCGTCACCTGCTCCACCATCGCGACCGCGATGGACATCTCGTGCATCTGATCCCTCCGCTTCGCGGTTCATTACAGGCCCGGCCCCCGAGGGGGCTTCCCTGACACGCCGCCCTCCGCGGGCAAGGTGATCCGTTCGGCTCACGTGCCCCGGCGCGCTTACGTTGTGGCGTATCTACGTATATGTCAGATTTTTCAGCGGCATTGCTCTGAGAGCTGTACGGGCGGTCGGCGACGGTGCGAAGGGATCGGTCCCATGGGCGACGAGGCGGCAACGACCACGACGGCAGCGGCACCGGAGGTCATCGACGAGATCCACATCCTCTGGACCTCCGAGGGCATGAGCTGTGACGGCGACACGGTCTCGGTGACCGCGGCGTCGCTGCCCAGCCTCGAGGACGTGGTGCTCGGCGCGATCCCCGGCCTTCCGAAGGTCCACCTGCACAACAAGGTCCTGGCGTACGAGACCGGCGAGGACTTCGTCTCGGCCTTCCGCAAGGCGGCCGACGGCGAACTGGGTCCGTTCATCCTCGTCGTCGAGGGCTCCATCCCGAACGAGAACATCAACGGCGACGGCTACTGGACGTCCATGGGCAACGACCCGGACACCGGGGAGCCGATCACTCTCAACACCTGGCTGGACCGGCTCGCCCCGCACGCCTGGGCCGTCGTCGCCGCCGGCACCTGCGCTACGTACGGCGGCATCCACGCCATGGCGGGCAATCCGACCGGCTGCATGGGGCTGGTGGACTATCTCGGCCCGGAGTACCGCACCAGGGCGGGCCTGCCGGTCGTCAACGTGCCGGGCTGTCCCGTACAGCCGGACAACTTCATGGAGACGCTGCTGTGGGTGCTGCACCAGGCGGCGGGGCTCGCACCGACCATCCCGCTGGACGAGCAGCTGCGGCCCACCTGGCTGTTCGGCAAGACCGTCCACGAGGGCTGTGACCGCGGCTCGTACTACGAGCAGGGCGACTTCGCCAAGGACTACAACTCCCCCAAGTGCCTTGTGAAGATCGGCTGTTGGGGCCCGGTCGTCAACTGCAACGTCACCAAGCGGGGCTGGATGGACGGCATCGGCGGCTGCCCCAACGTGGGCGGCATCTGCATCGGCTGCACCATGCCGGGCTTCCCCGACAAGTTCATGCCGTTCATGGACGAGCCTCCCGGCGGCTCGCTCTCCTCGACGCTGGTGAGTCTCTACGGACCGTTCATCCGCAGCATGCGGTCGATCACCAACCGGTCGGTGGACCGGGAACCGAAGTGGCGGCACAACGAGCCCGCCCTCACCTCCGGCTACCAGCCCCGCTGGACCGGCCGCGAATAGTCAGCGAAGCGACCTGCGAGAGGAACGAGAAGTGGCGACCGCCCAGCAGTCCACCCGGAAGCCCGGCAGCGGGGAACGCGAACTGACCGACGTGGCCTTCGATCCCATCACGCGGATCGTCGGCAACCTCGGCATCTACACGAAGATCGACTTCCCCGGCCGGGAGGTGGCGGAGTGCCGCAGCACCTCGTCGATCTTCCGCGGCTACAGCGTCTTCATGAAGGGCAAGGACCCGCGGGACTCGCACTTCATCACCAGCCGCATCTGCGGGATCTGCGGCGACAACCACGCCACGTGCTCCGTCTACGCGCAGAACATGGCGTACGGCGTGAAGCCGCCGCCGCTCGCCGACTGGATCATCAACCTCGGCGAGGCGGCCGAGTTCATGTTCGACCACACGATCTTCCAGGACAACATGGTCTTCGTCGACTACTGCGAGCGCATGGTCAGGGAGACCAACCCGAGCGTCCTGGAGCGTGCCGAGCGCACCCCCGCGCCGCGCGCCGGGTCGCACGGCCACCGCACGATCGCCGACATCATGCGCTCCTTCAACCCGTTCGAGGGCGAGACGTACAAGCAGGCGCTGGTGATGAGCCGGCTGACCCGCGAGATGTGCTGTCTGATGGAGGGCCGCCACGTCCACCCGTCGACGATCTACCCGGGCGGCGTCGGCACGGTCGCCACCCCGCAGCTGTTCACCGACTACCTGGTGCGGCTGATGCGGTGCATGGACTTCATCAAGCGCGCGGTCGCCATGAACGACGACGTCTTCGACTTCTTCTACGAGGCGCTGCCCGGCTACGAGGAGGTCGGCCGCAGACGCACGCTGCTTGCCTGTTGGGGCTGCTTCCAGGACCCCGACGTCGTCGACTACGACTACCGGACGATGAACACGTGGGGGAACTCGATGTTCGTGACCCCCGGCATCGTCGTCGACAACGAGCTGGTGACCACCGACCTCGTCGACATCAACCTCGGCATGCGCATCCTGCTCGGCAGCAGCTACTACGAGGACTGGACCTCCGAGGAGACGTACGTCGACCGCGATCCGCTGGGCAACCCCGTCGACAGGCGCCACCCCTGGAACCAGACGACCCTGCCGCAGCCGCAGAAGCGCGACCTGGACGGCGGCAAGTACAGCTGGGTCATGAGCCCCCGCTGGTTCGACAAGCGCACGGGCGACCACCTGGCTCTCGACACCGGCGGCGGCCCCATCGCACGGCTGTGGGCGACGGCGCTGGCCGGCAAGGTGAGCACCCCGTATGTGCGCTCCAACGGGCGCAGCGTCCAGATCGACCTCCCGAAGACCCCGATGACGCCCGAGACACGGCTGGAGTGGAAGCCGCCGGCCTTCCCCAACACCCTGGAGCGCAACCGCGCGCGGATGTACTTCGTCGCGTACGCCGCGGGCATGGCGCTGTACTTCGTGGACCGCGCGCTCGCCGAGGTGCGCGCCGGACGCACCAAGGTCTTCGAGGACTTCAAGGTCCCCGACGAGGCCATCGGCGTCGGCTTCCACGAGGCGGTGCGCGGTGTGCTCTCCCACCACCTCGTCATCCGCGACGGCAAGATCGCCAACTACCACCCGTATCCGCCGACTCCGTGGAACGCCAGCCCGCGCGACCACTTCGGCACTCCCGGCCCGTACGAGGACGCCGTGCAGGGCATGCCGATCTTCGAGGAGAACACCCCGGAGAACTTCAAGGGCATCGACATCATGCGCACCGTCCGCAGCTTCGACCCGTGCCTGCCGTGCGGCGTGCACATGTACCTCGGCGACGGGCGGACCGTGCGCGAGAGCCACTCGCCCACCTTCGGCGCGCACGCGTAAGGGCGCCGGTGATGACATGGACCGAGCGCGAGGCGCGTGA
This sequence comes from Streptomyces sp. HNM0575, assembly GCF_012726265.1. Taxonomy (GTDB): domain Bacteria; phylum Actinomycetota; class Actinomycetes; order Streptomycetales; family Streptomycetaceae; genus Streptomyces. The sequence goes on from NZ_JAASAG010000009.1 coordinate 334,573, forward strand.
ACACGTCGCCCGCACCGAGGAGTTGCTGTCCGGGCTGACCGCCGTGGCCGACACCGCGGCACGCGACCGCGCACTGGACGCGCTCCAGGCACTGGCCGAGATGTACGGCGAGTGCCTGGCCCGCGTGATGGGCAGCGTGGACGAGGCCGCCCGGTCGGCACTCGCGGACGACGAACTGGTCGGCCATCTGCTTCTCGTGCACGAACTCCACCCCGAGACGGCCGGGCAGCGGGTGCGCCGCGCGCTGGAGGACGTACTGGGCGTGACGGTGGTCTCGGCCGACGAGTCGGCGGTGCGGGTGCGGATCGCCCCGCAGGGCTGCGGCTCCCCGCCGGCGGAGCAGCTGGCGCGGACCGTAAGGGACGCGGTGGCCCGGGCCGCGCCCGAGGTGCCGCGGGTGGAGACGGAGGAGGCCGCGCCGGAACCGTCGGTGATCCCGGTGGACTCGCTTTTCCGAAAGGACGGCTTCCAGGGGGCGGCAGCACAGCCCGCCGGAAAGCGGTGACGCCCGTGACGCCCGCGGACCGCGTGAACGCGGCGAGCGGCACGGGGACCGGCACGGCGACCGGTACGGCAAGCGATACGGCAGGCAATGCGGCCGAAAACGCAGGCGGGGCGGCGGCCGAGGCGGCACCCGGCGTGCCCGGCGGCCCGCTCCGCGCGCTGCTGCACCGCCCGCACTCGACGGGGCCCGCGCCGGGTGCCGGTGCTGCGGCCGCCGCTGAACCCGCCGAGCGCTGCGACCTGTGTGCCGCGCCGGTCCAGGACGGCCACCGTCACATGCTCGACGTACAGCGCAGCGAGGTGCTGTGCACGTGCGGACCGTGCGCGCTCCTCTTCGCGCACAGCACGGCGGGCGGCCGGACCTACAAGCTGCTGCCCGGGCGCAGGGCCGAACTGCCGGGCTTCCGCATCGACCCGATGGTCTGGGCCCGGCTCGGCGTGCCCGTGGACCTGGCCTTCTTCGTACGGGACGGGGCGACCGGGGAGGTACGGGTGGGGTATCCGAGCCCGCTCGGCGTGGCCCGTTCGGCCGTCGGTCCGGAGGTCTGGGAAGAGGTCGTACGGGGGTACCCGGAGCCGGTGGAACTCGCGGACGACGTGGAGGCGCTCCTGGTGCACCGCACGGAGGGACCGGACGGTTCCGCGCACGCCCGCGGGCGGCACTGGATCGTCCCGCTCGACGACTGCTACCGGCTCGCCGCCCTGGTCCGCACCCACTGGCGGGGGCTGTCCGGCGGCCCCGAGGTGCGCGAGCACATCGACGCGTTCTTCGCGGGACTCGCCGGAACGTCCCGCACGGCAGACGAACCGAGGAGTCAGCATGTCTGAGATCAAGCTCGGCAAACCCCACGTGAGGCTCGACAAGGCGGCCCACGTGTGCGGTGTACGGCAGGGCAACCACGAAGGCTCGTACAAGCGGCAGCCCGGACACCGTCCGGACGACACCTCCACGTCCCGCAGGTCGACGGGCGTCAGCGCGAAGGCGAAGAACCCCATCGCGCCCGGCATGCCGAACCTCTCCCCCGCGTGAGCGCGCAGACCATGCCCGGCGCCGGTGCAGGGACCGGCGCCGGGCCGCGTACGGACCTCCCCGATCTGGACTTCGCCGTCAACGGCGCCCGCGCGGTGCGTGACGCGGCCGTGCCGACGCTGGCCTTCCGGCTGGCGGTGAGCCGCACCGGCGGCGGCAGGGTCCGCTCGGTCTCCCTCGTCACGGACGTACGGATCGCGGTCGCGCACCGCGGATACGAGCGTGCCGACCGGCTCGTTATGGCCCGCCTCTTCGGCCAGCCGGAACAGTGGGCGACGAGCATGCGCCCTCTGACATGGGCCCGGGTCAGCACGGTCGTGCCGGCCTTCGACGAGCAGACCGAGACGGACCTGCCGGTGCCGTGCAGCCGCGACATGGACCTCGCCGTCACCTCCTACTTCCACGGCGTGCGGGACGGCGAGGTCCCGCTGGACTTCCTCTTCAGCGGGACCGTCTTCCACGACGGGCCCGACGGGCGGCTGCGCACCGCGCAGATCTCCTGGTCCAAGGACGCCGCCTGGCGGCTGCCCGCCGAGCTGTGGCACGAGGCGACCGGCCGCTACGACCGCGGCACGAGCTGGCTGCCGCTCTCCTCCGGCACGTACGGCAGGCTCACGGCACACAGGGACCGGCACGCGCTGACCGGATGGGACGAGACGGTCGCGGACCTGCTCGCCCGCGCCGGGACCGGGACCGGCGCCGGGACCGGGACCGACGGAATCACCGGTACCGCCGCAGGCACCGATGAGACCACCGGCACCGCCGCGGGAGGTGCGGCGTGGACTCCGTAGAGAAGATCGCCCGTGCGTGCCTGTACGAGGGGTACCTGCTGTGGCCGTACCGCAGGGGTGCCCTGAAGAACGCCCGGCGCTGGACCTTCGGCGGGGTCTATCCGCAGCGCTGTGCCGGGGTGCTGGGCGAGCCCTCGCGCATGCGCGCCGAGGTGCTGCTGCGCGGCGGGCCGGCGGCGAGGCTGACGGTGCACGTGCGGTTCCTGCACGTCGTGGACCGCCAGGTGTACCGCAACGGGCCGACCGGTCCCGTACCCGTCGACGAGCTGCGCGTCGAGGGCCACAGCCATCTGACGTGGCAGGAGGCGACCGAGCGGCGCTGGATCTGCCCTCCGTGGTCGCCGCGGCGCGGTCCGCGCACCACGACCGTCGACATCGCGGCGGGCGCCGACCGTGAGGCGCTGCGCGCGGAGTCCGGCAGCGTCGCGGGCACGCTGGTACGGAGCTGGCAGCGGCTGACGGGGAGCGTCCGGCTGACGTCCGTGCCCGTCACGGACACCGTGATGCGGGTGACAGCGGACATCGAGAACACCTCGCCGTGCCCGGTGCCGGCGGACGGTGGGCCGGGCGCGCGTGACGCGGCGGCGCCGTACGCCTTCGTCTCGACGCACGTCGTGCTGCACACCGAGACCGGCGACTTCGTGTCGCTGACCGACCCGCCGGAGGAGCTGCGGGAGGCCGCGGCGGCCTGCGAGAACGTCGGCGTGTGGCCCGTGCTGGTGTCGGAGGACCCGCAGGCCGGGGTGCGCAGCCCGCACTACTCGTCGGAGGTGCTCTGCTCGCCGATCACGCTCTACGACTATCCGGCCGTCGCCCCCGAGTCCCCGGGCGACCTGTTCGACGGGGGCGAGATCGACCAGCTGCTGATCCTCAGCGTCCTCAGCCTGACCCCGCGCGAGCAGGAGGAGGCGCGGGCCAGCGACCCGCGGGCCCGGGAGATCCTGGACCGCTGCGCGTCCCTGGAACCCGAGGAGATGGCGGCGCTGCACGGCACGATCCGCGCATTCGGGCCGGTGGCGGAGATGCGATGAGCACGGGCGAGGGGCTGAGCGCCGAAGGGCCGAGGGACGAAGGGCCGGGAGGCGAAGGGCCGATGGTGGACGGGCCGATGGGCGACGGGAGCACGCAGCAGGAGCGGTCGGTGGTCGCCGGGGGCGCACGGATCGGCCGCGGCAGCCGGGTGCGGCTGCGTCCCGGGCGGTCCGCGGACGTTCTCGATCTGGCGCTCACGGGACGCACGGCGGAGGTCGCCGCCGTCGAGGAGGACCTGGAGGGCCGGGTACAGGTGGTGGTCACGGTCGACGGGGACGAGGGGCGGGACTTCCGCACGGGCCTGGGCCACCGGTTCTTCTTCACTCCCGAAGAGGTGGAGCCCGTCGGGGAGGGCCCGTCCGGGCCCCGCATCCTCGTGGCAGGCATCGGGAACATGTTCATGGCCGACGACGCCTTCGGGCCGGAGGTGGTCGCGGCCATGCGCGGCCGCAGCCTCCCGGAGGGCGTGCACATCGCCGACTTCGGGATCCGCGGCATGGACCTCGCCTACCGGCTGCTGGACGGTTACGACGTGGCCGTACTCGTCGACGCGGCGCCGCGCGGCAAGGAGCCCGGCACGCTCCAGCTCATCGACCCGGGGCCGCTGCCCGCCGCGCCCCCCGGACCCGCGGAGCGCGTACTGCCGCAGGCGCACGGCATGGACCCGGTGCAGGTGCTGGCGCTCGCGCGGCACCTCGGCGAGGGGACCGGAGCGCCGCAGCCGCTGCCGCGCGTGCTCGTACTGGGCTGTGAACCGTCCGTACGGATGCGGGGCGACGAGCCGGACGTGGTGGTCGGGCTGAGCGGGCCGGTACGGGAAGCGGTGGCGCGGGCCGCGGACATGCTGGAGTCCCTCACCGGCGAGCTGCTGTGCGACCCGCAACGCGACCTGAGCAGCCCCGCCCTGCGATAGCGAGGGGCGGGACGGCGCCGCGGCGGGCCTCGCAGGCGGAACCCGAGGCGGAACCGGAGGCGGGGAAGGAGGTGAGGCACATGAGGAAAGGGATCTTCGTCCCGGCGGTCGCGGTACGCGTCGCCGTCGGTGCCGTGGTCGTCATGGCGGCTGCGATGGCCGCGGTCAGCGCTCCGGACGCGGTGCGCTACTTCAAGATGAAGACGATGTAGGAGCGGGGTGCCGGGGGCGGCCCGTCACCTCTCGCGGGAGTGCACGGTGAACAGGCCGCCCTCGGGGTCGAAGAGGCCCGCGGAGCGCCCGAAGGGATTGTCCGCGGGGCTCGTGGCGATGGCGCCGCCCGCCGCCACCGCCGTCTTCGCGGCGTCGTCGACGTCGTCCACGGAGAACGAGGTGTTCCAGCGGGGGCGGATGTGCGGGTCGGGCGCCGATTCGATCGCGCCGCCGCGGATGGTGGCCACGGTCCGGCCGTCGACCCGCACGATCACCGCCTCGTACTGGTAGTCCACCTCGCAACGTCCGGTGTCGGACGCCCAGTCGAAGACCTCCGCGTAGAAGATGGCCGCCGCGAACGCGTCCCTTGTGCGCAGCTCCAGCCGTGCCGGCAGGTCGCGGGTCGCGGCGTCCCAGCTGGAGAGCACCGCGCCCTCCCAGAACCCGAACGTCGCCCCGGCGAGGTCCGCCGCGAGTGCGGTACGGCCCTCGCCCATGCGGATCGGGCCGACGGCCACGGTGGCGCTCCGCTCGCGTACGCGGGCCGCCGTGGTGTTCGCGTCCGGCACGGCGAAGAACGGGGTCCACTGCACGGCCACGCCCATCGTGCGGGCGATGGCGCCCAGTCCGGCCACGGGCACCCCCTCCGCGTAGGCGACGCTGAACTCCTCGCCGATGCTGCCCGGCCGGAAGGACCAGCCCAGCACCTCTCCGTAGAAGCGCTGGGCGCTCTCCAGATCGCCGGTCGCCAGGCTCACCCAGCAGGGCGCGCCGTCGACCGGGGGCGCCTCTTGGGCCATGCCCGTTCTCCTCGCCGTACCGGCCGCGAACCCGATCAGCGGCCCAGAGCCTTCTGGAGCTGGCGCTTGTTCATCGAGGAGCGGCCCTCGATGCCGCGCTGCCGGGCCTCGTTGTAGAGCTGGTCGCGGGTGGGGCCGCCCTGGGGGCCCATGCCCCTGCCGGAGCGGGTGCCGCCGCGGGCCGCGGCCGACTTGCCCCTGGTGGACGTGCGGCTGGCACGGTCCGCCTCGCCCGTACGGGCACGCTCCTTGTTGACCGTTCGGGAGGCGATCTCCTCGGCGCGGCCCTTGGAGGCTCCGCGCTGCTCGGCGCCTTGCTTGATGTGCTCGTACTGCCGCTCACGCTTGGCGTTCGAACCAGCAGGCATGACTCCTCCTGTTTCGCGTTTCGCGTTGGAATCAGTGCCCCGGTTACCCCCCGGCCCGGGTTGCTAACAACTGCACGCGAAACGGATCGGACGCTCCAGGCGTGGTTCAGACGTGCTCCAGGCGTGCTCGGGGGCGCGCTCCGGGCGCCGCGAGGAGGCGGGCGGCGGGTCAGGGCTTGCGCGCGACGGCGCCGTAGCAGGCCGCCTCGGCGTCGGTGACCTGGGTGAGGTCGTGCTCGGGGTCGGGACGCCAGCGGTGGGTGACGGTGACGCCCGGGTCGAGCAGCTCCCAGCCGTCGAAGAAGCGCGTGAACTCCTCGCGCGTACGCGCCTGTACGGGAGTGCCCGCCGCCTCGTAGGCCTTGAGGGCACGCGCCAGACCCGCGGAGTCGAAGTCCGGCGTGACGTGGCTGACCGTGAGGGTGCTGCCCGGGGGCAGAGCGTCCTTGAGGCGCTCGACGACGGCGTGCGCGGTGCGGTCGCCGGGCACGAAGTGCAGGAGCGCTATGAGGCTGAGGGCGACGGGGCGGCTCATGTCGAGGGTGGCGCGCACCTCCGGGGAGGCCAGCAGCGCCTCGGGGTCCCGGGCGTCGCACTGGGAGTAGGCGGTGCGGCCCTCGGGGCTGCTGCGCAGCAGGGCGTGTGCGTGGGTGAGGACGATCGGGTCGTTGTCGGTGTAGACGACGCGGGCGTCGGGCGCGGTCCGCTGGGCGATCTCGTGCAGGTTGGGCGAGGTGGGGATGCCGGTGCCGACGTCGAGGAACTGCCGCATTCCCAGCTGTGCCAGATGCCGCACGGAGCGGTGCATGAACTGCCGGTTGGCCCGTGCGGCCACCAGCACCTGCGGGAATGCGGCCATGGCCTTGCCGGCGCTCTCGCGGTCGGCGGGGAAGTTGGTCGTGCCGCCGAGGAAGTAGTCGTACATCCTCGCCGAATGGGCCCTGTCCAGCTCCAGGTCCAGATCCACTGCGCCTTCGTCGACGGCCACAGGTTTCCGCCTTTCTCCCGTTTCCTCGCCACCTGCCCGTGCCAGGCAGCTATCGTGCGCCACTCGGGCGAAATTGCCCAGGGCACATGGGAGTTGAGGGCAGGACCGGCCACACGGTGGCGCGAAGACGCCTGTCAGGACGCCTCGGAAGGCGACGCGGGCGGCGGCCGGCGGCTGGGGCCGCACGCGGGGCCGGGAGTCCGGAAGCCGACGAGGAAGCCGGAGCGGAAGCCGAGGGCGGGCGGCCGGAAAGGTGCACGTCCGCGAGGGCCCGGTAGCGGGACTTTCACTCTGTGTAGTAGTTTGGCCGGACTTTCGCGTACACGGGCATCGACTGCCTGTTCGCGCCTTCTGACCTGTGTTCTCCCATGAGAGGGCTCCTCGATGAGCGCCGAGGACCATCAGCCGCCGCGCCCCGGGGCCGGTGCGGGAATCGCGGCGGACGCCGCCGTGGACCCGTCGCAGGACAGCGTCCGCCGAAGGCTGCTGCTCTCGTTCGACGCCTTCGACGCCTCCCACCACCGGCTGTGGCTTCGTTACGCGCACACCCAGGCCGGAAACCGTCAGGCCGCGGAGCGCATCGTCGAGGACGCGTGCCGCCACCTGCTGGACCACTGGGAGCACGCGCTGCGCCAGGAGTCGCTCACCGGATACGCCTGGACGGTGCTGAAGGAGCATGTCGCCGACTGGCTCGGCGAGCGGGGACTGCGGCCGCGGCTGGCCGAGACCGCGGCCTTCCACGCGGCCGTGCAGAAGGCGCTGCTGCACGAGCTGCGGGACGAATTCGCCGTGCTGGAGGGCGAGATCGGGCTGTACGCGGCGATCGGGCGTCTCCCGGAGCGGCAGTACGACGTGATGGTGCTGCGGTACGTGCTGGGCTGCTCGGAGGAGGAGGTCGCCGGCTTTCTCGGTTTCGAGACGGCCTCGGTGCGCTCCCACATACGCTATGCGAAACGGAAGCTCGCCCGTGAGCTGCGTACGGCGCCCGGGCCAGGCACTGGGGACGGCTGATGCGGGGGAGGTACGAACACCGCACCATCGACGCGCTGTTGAGCGACGCGGAGGTGCTGGCCGAGGACTACGACGACCGCGACGTGGACGCGGTGCGCCGGCGACTGCTGGCGTCCGGGGAGTCCGGCGGTCCGGTCGGCGCCGCGCACGCGTCATCCGGTGCATCGCCTGCATCCGGTGCATCGGCTGTGCCGGGCGCGCGGGACGTGCGGGATGAGCCGTCGGGCCCGTATGTGTCACCGGCCCCGGCACACAGGGGAGTACGTGCGCGGCATTACCCGACGGAGTGCGAACAGGCCGCGCACGACCTGAACTTGGCCGTGAGCCTCGTCGTCAACGCCCCCGGTGCGGCCGACGGTCTCGCCGGACTCGTCGACGACCAGGAGTCCATCGCTCCGGAGGGCGCACTGGTCTTCGGCTGTCTGCTCCATCTGGCGCGCTACCGCGAAGCGGCGCAGTTCTGGTGGCAGTTCGCCGCCGGCGGCGGTTGCCGGACCGCCGCCTTCTGTCTGTGTCTGCACCACCGGCGGCACGGCGAGTTCCGGGACGCCGACTACTGGCGCGGGCAGTCGGCGGGGCTGGCGCAGCGCGCCCGTACGCCGGGTGCCGCGCTCCCCCGCCGTCAGCAGCGGCCGTACGCGCGGCCCCTCCTGCCGGACAGGGTGCGGCACGGGCTGCTGAGCGAGTGCCAGGGGGGCGGGCGTCCGCGGCTGCCGCATGCGCTGGAGGCCGTCATCCACCGGCTTCCGGTGCTGGGCGACGACGAGGACTTCGGTGAGATCCCGCAGCCCGCCGAGGACTTGGCGGGGCATCTGACCGCGCAGTGACGACGGCCGGGCCCCAGTGTGCCGTCGATCGTGGTCGATCTTGACGGATCAGCGCGTGCGGGCCGGACTCTGCGGCCAGGCTCTGCGGGCCTTGCGGGCCGGACTTGTGCGCCGGACTTGTGCGCCGGACTTTGTTAGCCCGGCCCGGTCACGGTGGGCGGTGGCCGGCGCCCTCTGCCGACCGGAGGCCGGGAGTACACCGGCCGCGAACACCCGGCCGCGCCACGCCCGTTCGGGACGCGGCGCGGCTGCTGTTACGACTGCGGGGCGGCGGGCCGGGCCGCGCCCGGCCGCGCGGTCGGCTTGCTTCGCTTGCTTCCGCGCCGGCTGCTTACAGCCGTCCCCCGGTGAACCGGGTGAAGGGCCCGGTCTTGCGCTTCACCGAGTAGCGGCCGGCGGCGAATGACGCGGCGACCGCGGTGATCGCCCCCGAACCGAGACCGGCTGCGACGCCCTTGCGGTTCTTCACGACCGTCCATGTCGCGCTCGCGGCGGTCGCCGCGGTGCTGGACGCGGAGGCGAGCTTCTGGCGCCCGGCTTCGGCGCTCCTGCTCGCGACGTATCCGGCACGCCTGGTGGCGCCGCCGAGGCTCCTGCCGCTCTCCTCCACGGCGTCGCCGACGGAGTGCGTGGCCGAACCGGCCTTCGTCGCGGCCTTGTTGACGCCGCGGTCGGCCTTCTCCGCAGCCGCGGCGGGCTTCTTCGTGCTGTTCGCGGCCTTACCCGCGGTGCTTGAGGTCTTGCCGTTCTCAGTCATAGCTGACGAGTTGCCGTGTGTGGCGGCTTGAAACATTCGGTGTGCGGAAGGTGGACGCCGCGGAAGGGCTCGGCAAAGCGGCCGGAGGTGTCAGCCGTCCTGGCGCGGCAGCAGCGAACCCAGCGGTCCCAGATCGAGGTTGAGGTCCTCCATCGTCAGCCCGTACCGCTCGCACAGCTCGTTCATGCGGTCGTGGAGGATCATCAGCGTCATGCCGATCCGCTCCTCCTGGTCCTCGCTGAGGTCGCCCTGGTCGACCCGGTTGAGGGCGGTGCGCTCCATGAGCTGACGCAGCAACTCCACGATGGTCAGGACGAGTTTCATCAGATCGCGTTCGACTGTGTCCGGGTCCGTGCGCAGCCGCTGGGCCAGCCTGCCGTTCCCGCGGGAGTCCGCCTCGTCCGGGCCGGCGGGCAGCAGGTCGAAGGCGCGGGCCGCCGAACGGGCCACGTCATCAAGGCGGATGCCGCCGTCGGCCGCCCCGCCGCCGGCCTCGCCGCCGTTCCCGGCGTGCCGCTCGGAGCGCTGCCCGGAGTGCCCCTCCGGGTGACGCTCGGGTCCGTGTCCTTCTCGGAGTTCGTCGGTCATTTCCGGCCGCCTGTACGTGTCCTGACTCTGCTCACCGTTCCTGACTGCTCGCCGTGCTCACTGCGCTCGCCGTACTCACCAGGGCGCCGGATCGTCCGCCGTGACGGAATGTATGACGGCACGCAGATTGATGCGCACCAGATCGACGTCCGCGATGGAGAGCACGAGATCGCCCGTCAGCACGGCTCCGCCCGACAGCAGCCTGTCCAGCAGGTCGATGAGCGCGACCTGGCGGCCGGCGAGCCCGTTCTCCTCCGCGACGCCCTCGGGGAACCCGTCGGCGAAGCCCTGCGCGAAGCCGTGTGCGGACCCCTGCGCGAGGCCGTGCGGGAAACCGTCTGCGTGCGGTCCGGATCCCGTGGTCCGCGGTTCAGTTGCCATGGTCCTGGTCCGCAGTCCCGGTGTGCTGCGTACGCGGCTCCTGCGGAGCGGGCGGCGGCGTCGCGAACGAGTAGGGCGCCCACGGCCCGGTCAGCTCCACCCGTACTCCCGGCACGTCCTCGGCGAGGCCGCCGATCGCCGCCTGGAAGTCCTCGCTGCGTCCGTCGGGCACCAGATAGGCGTCGTTGGCGATGTTCTCGCCCGGTCCCGCGGCGAGTTCGCCCTGCTGCGGCCGGTGCGCGACCTTGGCCGTGGCGATGCCCCCGGCCAGCTCCGTCACACGCTCGGCGACCGCACCGGCGGCCCGGTACGTGTCGCGGTGCGAGCTGCGCTGCTGCCGGCGCTGCCGGAGGTATGCGCGGCCGGGGCCGCCGGCCGGCTGCGCCCCGTCGTCCGAGGGCCGCGACGCGGAACCGGCCGCTGCCTCCCGGGGGTCCGCGTAGACCTTCACGCCCCATTCGACGTGGCCCTCCAGACGCGAGAGCAGGGCGTCGAACTCGCCGCCGCGCTCGGCCAGCATCGCCGCGACCCTGCCGTCGTCGAGATAGACGGTCGCCAGCCGCATGGGCAGCACCGTCGCGTGCTCGTACGCCACTGCCACGACGGCGTGGTGGGAGCGGGCCAGCGCCTCCAGCCGCTCCAGGTCCTCCAGTTGGGCCTTCAGCCCCGACTCGTCGTACAGCCCGGCCGGTACGTCGGACACCAGGGCGCTCAGTCCGGGGCCGTCGACAGTACGTACGGGCGCACCGGACGGCCCGTACAGCCCGGCGGCCGCCGCCTCCAACGGCCCGTCCGTGCCGCCCGGTTCGTCCGCGCCGCCGGGTTCGCCGGCGGTGCGGCCGACCGCGAAGACGTAGCGGACCATCCGCTCGCTGTGCTGCTCGTGCCGCTCGTGCTCCTCCCGCTGCGGGGAAGCGGGCTCTTCCGCGGAAACCGGCATCGGTCTCGTCACCTTCCGTGCTCGGACGCGCCGTCGCCACCGGACCCGGCGTCCCGGGCGGTCGCCTTGCGGGTGGACCTGCCCCGGGACCTCCCACCGCCGGAGTCACCGGCTCCGGCGGTCCCGGTGCTTTCGGAGGTCTCGGCGTTCCCGGAGGCCTCGGCGCCCGTCCCGTCGCCTGCGGGGAGTTCGGCCGCCGAGCGCAGCCGTTCGATCTCCCGGCGCAGCCGGTCGTTCTCCTCCGCCAGGGCCGAACTCCCGTCCTCTGCCCCGCCGTCGGCGAGGGCGGCGTCCTGCCGCCGGCCGTCCGCGGCGGCCCGCGCCGAGGCACGGGAGGACAGCGACGGATCGTTCTCCCACCAGTCGATGCCCATCTCCTTCGCCTTGTCGACGGAGACGACGAGCAGCCGCAGCTTGATGGTCAGCAGCTCGATGTCGAGCAGGTTGATCTGGATGTCGCCGGCGATGACGACGCCCTTGTCGAGCACGCGCTCCAGGATGTCCGCGAGATTGGCGGACGAGCCCTGCTGGCCGTATGGGACCGCCCTGTTCGGGGACGGTCCCATACGGCCGGCCAGTGAATCGGACACGGGATATCAGCCTTGCCTGTCGGTGGTCTTCGGTCGGAATCCCGTCGGCCCGCGGGCCGCGCGGCACGCCGCGTCGGCGCCCTCAGCGGCGGGCGGGGGCACGACGGTGACGGGTGTCCTCCTCATCCTCGTCGGCCTCCTCCTCGGGCTCCGGCTCTCCGTACTCCTCGACCGGCTCCTCCTCGGACTCGGGCTCGGACTCGGGCTCGGACTCGTAGTCGTCCTCGGACTCGTAGTCGTGCTCGTACTCGGGCCCGTCGTCCTCGTCGTAGCCGTGCTCGTCCTCCTCGTCCGACTCCCCGTCGGTCTCCGCCTCTTCGGCCTCGCCGGCGGGCTCGTCATCGGGCTCGTCCTGCTCGTCCTCGGGAGGCGGCGCCTCGTCCTCGTCACGGGCGCCGTCCTCGGAGCGTTCCTGCTCGGCGCGCTCCTCCTCCTCGACGGCCTCGTCGTGGTCGACGGTCACCTCGCCGTCGCGGATCTCGCCGCGCCAGCCGTCGGTGGCCTCGCCCCGCATCATGATGAACTTGCGGTACAGCTTGAGGTCCAGCCGTGCCCGGCGGCCCTGAGCCCGCCAGATGTTGCCGGTCTTCTCGAAGAGGCCGCCCGGGAAGTATTCCAGTACGAGAAGCACACGCGTCAGGTCGTCGGTGAGGCGGTGGAAGGTCACCACGCCCTTCACCGTGCCCTTGGCGCCCTCGGTGGTCCACGAGATGCGCTCGTCGGGGACCTGCTCGGTGACGTTCGCCCGCCAACTGCGGGTGGACTTGGCGACCTTGACCTTCCAGTTGCTGTTGACGTCGTCGGACTTCTCCACGCTGACGACGCCCTTGGCGAAGGTGCTGAACTCCTGGAACTGCGTCCACTGGTCGTACGCCTCGCGCACCGGCACGCCCACGTCGATGTCCTCGACGATCGTCACGCTCTTCGACTTGCCGCCGCCGCTCTTGGAGCCGCCGGACTTACCGAAGATCCCCTTCACCTTGTCCTTGAGCATCTCCTTGACGTGCGAGGTGCCCGCGGACATCGCGGCCTGCGCCGGCGACTTGCCCTCGCTGAGGGCCTTGCCGCCCTTCATCACGCTCTGCGCCAGACCGCCGGGACCGCCTCCACCGGGTTCGGCGAGCTTGTTCACGCTCTCGCCGAGCCGGGCTCCGAGACCGGTCACGGCCTTCTGGGCCCGCGCCTGGAGGTAGCTCCGGAGCTCTTCCTTGAGACGGTCGGCGGCCGGATTCCTCGCCACCTCGTCCTTGAACCTGCTCAGGGTGGACTCAGCCATCACTGCCTCCCCGGGCCGCTGTCTTACGGGCACGGCCGGCGGCGGACTTCGCCGCCGCCCTGCCGGTGCCGCCTGTTCCGCGGCTTCCACCGCTTCCGCCGCTTGCGCCGGTGCTCCTGCCCGCCGCACGCGACGATCCGCCGCGTGCGCCGGAGGAGGCGGCCGTGCCGGACTTGCGCGTGGCGGACTCCGCACGCTTGCCGGAGGAGCGCCCGGCGGTTCCGCCCGCCGTCTTCCTGGCCGTGGAGCCGCCCGAAGTGCGGGCGCTCGCCGCCGACTTGGCGGACCCGGCCGGCTTGCGGGCACCGCCCGCGGACGCCGCCTTGCGACGGGGGCGCGGCTGTTCGTCCTCCGCTGAGCCTTCGTCCGCGCGGCCGTCGCCGGAACGGTCGCCGCCGGAGCGGCCCTCGCCGGAGCGGCCGCCGTCCGCGGAGTCCTCGTCCGCCTGCTCGTCGCCGGCGTTCCGGTCCTCGGCGTCAGCGCCTTCGGAATCCTCGTGCCCCTCGGGGTCGTTGATCTCCGACGTGCGCCGGTGCAGGGAGTCGGCGAGGGTGTCGGCGCGCCTGGTGACCGCGGAGGTCAGCGCCGACTTCGTACCGTCCAGCACCTCCTTGCGCACCTGCTCGCCGAGGCCGCCGATCACCGGGGAGTCCGCTACGAGCTTCACGAGCTGCCCGGGCTTGAGATCGAGCTTCTTGCCGGCCAGGAACATCCCCATTCCGATGGCCATCCTGGCCTTTTTCGTGCGCCCGAGGAGGTAGCCCCCCACCAGCGCCATTCCTATCTTGCCGTTCCCGTTCATCTCAGAGTCACCTCTGTTTCCCGGTGCGTGTGCGCCGGGGCGGTGTGTGCGTGTTCAGTGACGCTCTTGAATCTGCCGCTGGTACGCCTGGCGCCACTCCAGCTCGTCCAGCAGATCGTCCTCGATCCGGTCGAACTCCTCTTCCGTGACGCGGCCGTCGAGCAACTCCTGCTCCAGTTCGGCCAGTCGGAGGCGTACCGGTTCCGGGTCGTAGTACTGCTGCTCCGCTGTCAGCACCACCTGGTCCATGACCCAGACCGCGCCGCGCACCGGCGCGAGCGGCAGGGTCAGAAGCTGAGTGATGAGGCCCATGCGAAGGCCCTCCGATCACGGAATGTCAGACGAAGCTGTACGGGGGCAGCGGGCCGTTCAAGTTGAAGGAGTAGGCGTCGCCGTGCCGCTCGGACTCCTCGTGCACGGCCTGCGCGAACGCCGCGGCGTGCTCCCGGCCCACCAGGAACGAGACGTTCAGGAAGTGCGACTGCGTCGGCTCCGCGGCCGCGTGCCGCCGCGCGCCGTCCGACAGCCGCTCCACGATGTCGCGGCCCTCGGCCTCGCCGTGTGCCTGGACCTCCTGGGAGACCAGCTCGCCCAGGCGCACCTTCTCCTCCTGCGCCTCGGGGTGCTGGATCGTGGTCTCACGCAGCCGCTGGATCTCCTCCGAGCCGGAGATGATCTCGCGCAGCAGATCGTCCTCGTCGCGCGCCACCTTCAGGTTGTATTCGAGGCAGCCTTCGAGCTCCGAGAGTCGCTCCGCGTACGCGTCCTGGTTCTCCTCCAGCACGTATCCGACCGATCCGTCGTCGGGGCCGACCAGTCCGAAACGCATCGGAAGCGTCGCGCCGTCGGCCATCAGCCGCTCCAGCACGGTCTGGTGCGCGGCGAGATCGCGGCGCTTGGCGCGCAGATTCTCGGGCGCGTCGCTGACCACGGCGCTCAGCTTGTCGGCCTTGACCGTGCGGATGGTCCCCGCGGGATCCCCCACACCGCTGAGCCCTTCGAAGTTCTGCGGATGGTCGGCCGCGGTGATGGCGTAGATGTACGTCGACACGTGTCAGTCCTCCTTGCGGCGCGTGGTGCGGCGGCTGCCGGAAGAGGAGGAAGCGGCGGCCGTCTTCCTCGGCTCGCGCTCGCGCTCCCGCTCCTCCTCTTCGCCGTCGCGCCCGCGCTGGAGGGATTCGCTGAAGGCCTCGACGGCACCGGTCAGCGCGCCCTTGGACTTGCCCTTCGCGCCGCTCTCGGTGGCGTCGCCCACGATCTCGGTGAGCTGGGTTGGGGCCTTGCGGCCGGCCTCCAGGTCGAGGCGGTTGCAGGCCTCGGCGAAGCGGAGGTACGTGTCGACGCTCGCGACGACCACGCGGACGTCGATCTTGAGTATCTCGATGCCCACGAGGGAGACGCGTACGAACGCGTCGATCACGAGCCCGCGGTCCAGGATGAGTTCGAGGATGTCGTAGAGGTTTCCGCCCCCGGAGCCGGAGGTCGGCTGCCTGTTGCTGTTCTGCGCGACTACCGTCACTTCTTCGTCCTTTCAAAGATGTCGCAGATGTCGGTCGGCAGGCGTGCCGGGTCAGGCCCTCTGTCATCGAGCCTGTCGCCGGGCCTCTGCCGTCGGGCCTCTGCCGTCGGGTCCGCTCTCTTCGGCGTCTTGCGTCGGGCGTCCTCGCCCGCCGTCCGCCGTCCGCCGTCCGCCGTCCATCAGGCGTCGCCCGTCAGGCGGCGCGTGACGCGTCGCGGACGGCGCCCGCGCTCATTTCCGCTGGTCGATCTGGCCGCGTGCGTAGCGGCGGGTCCGCTCGTAGCCGAGCAGATTGCCCTGGCCGTCGAGTTGCACGCGGTAGGAGCCCATGACGCTGGTGGTGTCGGGGACGCGCTCGACCTCGACCACCTCGACGTCGGCGGTCCAGCCTTCGTCGGTGGGCTTCACCGAAGAGACAGAGGCGGGTTCGCAGTTCAGGAGTTCGGCGAGCTGAGCGGCCGCGAGCCGCATGGCCTTGGCTATCGGTACGCGTGACTCCCGCGTACCGCCGCTCCCGTCCTGCTGCTTCCGGTCGCGCCCTTGCTGCTGCGACCTCTGTGGCGGCGACGCGCTCTCTTTGTGCCCTGTCTGCCTTTTGTTCTCTTCGCGCCCTTTGTCACTGGTTGTGGCCATGCTCTCACCCCTTTCCCCGCCGCCGAGTTGTAGACCTGTGTTCCAGATCTCACCGCGTGCGCCGCGGGCAGGCTGGTTGGGTGCCCCGGGCGTGAAGACCTATGCACAGCGCTTTACGTGACTGACACAACTACCCTGCCGCGCAAGGCTCTTGGTGACGCACATCACGCCCGGGCTGCCCGGGCCCCGTCGCCCTTTCACTCCTTGACGGCGCCCGTCAGCATCCCCTCGATGAAGCGCCGCTGGAGCGCCACGTACACCACCACCACGGGCAGCGCGATGAGCACGGACGCGGCGGCCAAGAGCGCGGTGTCGGAGCTGTGCTGTCCCTGGAAGAAGGCGAGTCCGAGCGGAACGGTGCGGTGCGCCTCGTCGCTGACCATGACCAGCGCCATCAGGAACTCGTTCCACGTCCACATGAAGACGATGACGGCCATCGTCGACAGCGCCGGACGCCCCATCGGCACGAGCACGCGCCACAGCGTCGTCCAGCTCGACGCCCCGTCGATGCGGGCCGCCTCGACGACCGAGCGCGGGCTGCTGCGGAAGTACGTGCGCATCCAGAACACGCCGAACGCCAGCGACTGCGCGGTCTGCGGAAGGATCAACGCCCAGTAGGTGTCGGTGAGTTGCCAGTACCGCAGGTCGAAGTAGAGCGGTACGACGAGGGCTTCCTCCGGGAGCGTCAGGCCGAGGACGAACAGGTAGAAGAGCAGGTTCGAGCCGGGGAAGCGCATCAGGCCGAAGGCGTACGCGGCGAGCACGGCCAGCACGGCGGTCGCGGTGACGACGGCGACGGCGACGAGCACGGAGCTCGTCAGATACGAGCCGAAGTGCCCGCGGCTCCAGGCTTCCGCGAAATTCCCCCAGTTGAGGCCGTCCGGCAGCGAGAAGCCCGTGTCCAGGGACGTGCGGCGGCCGAAGGCGCTGGAGAGGATGCCGATCACCGGGGTGAGGCTGACGGCGGCGAAGAGGACGAGAACGGCGTAGGTGGCGCTGCGTTCGAGGCGGCCGGTCATCGCTTGCGTCCTCCTCGTCCGTCGCGGGCCTCGCGGCCCTCGACGAGCCGCGCCACGGAGACCGTCAGCGCGAAGATCAGCACGGTCAGTCCGACGCCCATGGCCGCCGCCGAGCCGACCTCGTTGGTCTCGAAGGCCCGGTGGTAGACCTCGTAGGCGGGTACGGAAGTGGCGTTGCCCGGCCCGCCGCTGGTGGTGATGTAGATCAGGTCGAAGTTGCGCAGCCCGGCGACGATGGTGAGCGTCAGCGCGACGGCGACCTCGGCGCGCAGCGCGGGCAGGGTGACGGCGAGGAACTCCCGCAGCGGGCCCGCCCCGTCCACGCGCGCCGCCTCGTACAGCTCTCGCGGTATGCGCTGGACTCCGGCGAGGAAGAGCACGACGCACAGGCCCGTCTCCACCCAGGTGCCGACGGTGCCGACGGCGGGCAGCGCCCAGGTGTAGTCGCCCAGCCAGGAGCGGGCGAGGGAGCCGAGCCCCACGGCGCGGAGCGTGTCGTTGAGCAGTCCGTCCGGGCCGAGGACGGAGCGCCAGGCGACGCCGACGACGACCATCGCCAGGACCTGCGGCAGGAAGAGCACCGTGCGGAAGAAGGTCATGCCCCGCACCCGGAAGCGCGAGAGCGCCGACGCCAGCAGCAGACCCAGCGCGACGGGCAGCGCGGCGTAGAACAGCAGCAGCACGAGGGCGTGCAGGAAGGGGCCGCGCAGCGACGGATCGGCAAGCAGCGCACGGTAGTTGTCGCCTCCGGCCCAGGTGGCGACGGTCAGCCCGTCCCAGTGCAGCAGCGACAGCCACACGGTCTGGCCGAGGGGGAAGAGGAGGAAGACGGCGTAGACGGCGAGGGCGGGTGCCACGTAGAGGTAGCCGACGGCGCGCGGCTGCCCGGGCGCCCGGCGGCGGTAGCGGTCGGCGGCGAGGCGCCGCAGCCGGCCGCCCGCGCCCTCCGCCGCGGCGTTCCCGGCGGCGTTCCCGGCGGCGTTTCCGGCGGCCCCGGGGGCCCCGGCGGGCGTCCTCCCGGAGCCGGACGCGGCCGGTGCCGCGGGTGTGGCGCTCACCGCTCCGGCTTCCCTTCGGCGCGCTTCTTCTCCTGGAAGTCGCTGTAGGAGCGCTGCATCTTCGACGAGAGTCCGTCCGGGGAGAGCGAGCCGTCGATGACGCCCTGGAGGTCGGCGGAGAGCGAGTCGTAGAAGTCGGGCGTGGTGTAGTCGAGATACGGCACGAGACCGTCGGCGGCGTTGAGCTGCTCCCAGCCCTTCACCATCTGCGCGTCGACGCTGCCCTCGGGGATCTCGCGGGCGGCCTTGCCGGGCACGGCGGGCAGCACGCCCTCCTCGGTCATCACGTCGGCCGCGTGCCTGCTGGTGATGAAGTCGAGGTAGGCGGCGGCCACTTCGGGATGGCGGGACTTGGAGGTGACCGACCACGCGAGGCCCTGGCCGCCCGTGGTGACGGGAGGGCCGTCCTTCTCGGCGGGCGGCGGCGGCATGAAGCCGAGCTTGCCGCCCATGGACTTCTTCAGGTCGGGCAGCTGCCAGGTGCCGGTGATGAGGAACGCGCCCTTGCCTCCGGCGAACTGCTTCGCGGCGTCGTCGTATCCGGTGCCGTTGGCGCCCTTGGGTATGTAGCCCTCCTTCTTCCAGTCGGCGAGGGTGCGGGCCGCCTCCTTCGTCGGCTCGTTGTCGAAGCCCTTGCCGCGCCCGAAGACGCTCTCGCGGGTCTCCTCCGCCCCGCCGGCCTCGTTCTGGAGGACGCCGAAGGTGTGGATCGCGGGATACTTGTCCAAGTTGCCGAACTGGACGGGCAGTTCGCCGGAGTCCTTGAGCCGGGGCAGGGCGTCCGTCAGCTCCTTCCAGGTCTTCGGCGGGTCGACTCCGGCCTTCTCCAGTACGTCCTTGTTGTAGTAGACGCCGATGTACTCGCCGGTCTGCGAGATGCCGTAGAGACGTCCGGTGCCGAAGTCGCGGGCGTCGGCGGAGACCCGGTTGAGGTTGAGCAGCGTGGACGGATAGCGGGTGTTCCAGGCGTAAATGCCCGCGTAGTTGTCGAGCGGCGTGAGCAGACCGGCCTTCACGAAGGCCACCATGTCGGGGTAGCCCTGGTTGGCCTGGATGACGTCCGGGGGCTTGTTCCCCGAAACGGCCAGCTTCAGCGTGGTCTTGAGGTCCGAGAAGCTGCGGGCGACGCGCTTGATGCGGACGTTGGGGTACTTCTTCTCGAACTCGGCGTTCAGCCGCTCCAGTTCCTCGTTCTGGCCGCCGCGCACCTCCTGGTCCCAGACGGTCAGCGTGGCCTTGCCCGCCTTGGACGGGTCCGGCTTGGACGTGGCGGCCGCTCCCGGCACTCCCGCGCCCGCCGCGCCGGAGCCGTCGGTGCCGGGCACGCAGGCCGCGGCCGTCAGGGCGGTGCCGAGGGCCAGTACGAGCGCGGCGGTACGACGCGGGCGCCCGCCGCGCGCGGGCAGCGCCCGGCGCAGGGCCCGGCGCAGGGCCGGACGGCCGTGCGGTCGTGTGCCCGGCGTACCCGGCGTACCGGGCGTGCCCGGCGTGCCCGGCGTACCCGGCGTACTGGTCGTGTCCCTCGCTTGCTCAGAGCGCATGGAGTCTCCTTTTCGGCATCCGCTGCCGCCCGGGCCGGTTCCATACCGCCGCATCGGTCAGGGCGCCCGGAATCCGATGGTGGGCGTGGCCCGGCGCAGCGCCGATCCGCGATCGGCCCCGGGAAGCAGGTCGGACAGGAAGGCGTAGCGCCGCATCACGTCCTCGCTCTGGCCCCCGCAGCGCGTGGCGTACTGCCACCACGCGGCGACCTCCGGCCAGCCGGGCGCGGAGAGCGAGCCGCCGAAGTGCTGCACGGACAGCGCGGCGGTGAGATTGGCGAAGGCGAGCCGGTCGGCGAGGGGCCAGCCCGCGAGCGTTCCCGTGATGAAACCGGCCACGAAGACGTCCCCGGCACCCGTCGGATCGAGCGCCTCCACGGGCAGGGCGGGCAGGTCGGCGCTCTCGCCGCTGATCGAGTCGACGGCGACGGCGCCGCCTGAGCCCTTGGTCACCACGGCTATGGGCACGAGTTCGGCCAGCGCGCGCACCGCCTCCTCGGGGGTCCCGGTACGCGTGTAGTGCTGCGCCTCGGCCGCGTTGGGCAGGAACGCGTGGCAGTAGGAGAGGTCGGCGAGGGTGTCCGGGTCCCAGGCGCCGGTGTCGTCCCAGCCGACGTCGGCGAAGATCCTGCTGCCCTCGTCGTGGGCCTCGCGCACCCAGCTCTCCAGTCGTCCGGGCGCCAGGTCGGTGAAGCATGCCCGGGAGCGGGGACGCCCGGCGGCGCGTACGCAGGGGGCGGGAGCCTCGTGGCCGTGGGAGACCATCGTGCGTTCGCCCTCGTACGCCATGGAGACGGTGACGGGCGAGTGCCAGCCCTGTGCGCGGTGGGACGGGGCGAGGTCGATGCCTTCGCTGTCGGCCAGCGACTCCCAGCAGTAGTCGCCGTAGACGTCGTCGCCGAACGCGGCGGCGAGCGAGGTGCGCAGGCCGAGACGGCGCAGGGCCGTGGCCATGTTGGCGACGCCGCCGGGCGACGAACCCATGCCGCGCGCCCAGGACTCGGTGCCTCGTACGGGTGCGTGGTCGAGGCCGGTGAAGATGATGTCGAGGAAGACGGTGCCGGTCAGGAAGACGTCCTGCTCCGGTCCGCCGTCGCCGCGCAGGGCCGACAGCGGGTCCAGGGCCGCTGACGTCGGCGCAGGCTGCGCGCTCCCGGTCGTGCTCACTGCTCTTCCCGCCCCTTCCGCGGCCCCGCGGCTCCGCCTTCGTGCCGGCGGCTTGTGCCCCTCTCCGGCGGAGTGCGCCTCTGCGGGCGGCGCCGGGCGGGCGACGTAGGGCCCCCAAATCTTTGAGCGATACCTTGCACGTCAGCGGCGTCGAGTGCAAGACCCCGGTCACACTCGCGCAAAGACGCTCAGTCGCGCTACATTGCCGGGCATGTTGCGCGAGACCCGGCACGAGCAGTTGCTGAGACTGCTCCGCGAGGAGGGCGTGCTGCCCGTCGGGCAGATCGCACAGCGCCTCGGCGTCAGCGAGGCCACCGCACGCCGCGACCTCAACGACCTGGGAAACGCGGGCCGGTTGACCCGCGTCTACGGCGGCGCCGTCGCCCGCGGCCCCGTCGAGCGGCCCTTCGCTGAGGAGGAGGTCGACGACCGCGACGACAAGGACGCGGTCGCCCGCCGCGCCGCCGCCACCGTCGAGGACGGAGAGGTGGTGCTGCTGGACATCGGCACCACGACCCTCCAGCTGGCGCGGCGGCTGCGCGGCCGCAGCATCACCGTGGCGACGAGCAACCTCGCGGTGTACGAGGAGCTGAAGGACGACCCGGAGGTCACGCTCGTACTCCTCGGCGGACAGGTGCGCCCCAACTACCGTTCTCTGGTAGGGCACTTGACCCGGTCGAGCCTGAGCCATCTCTACGCCGACCGGCTCTTCCTCGGCACCAGCGGCGTGCTGCCCGACGGGCGCGTGCTGGACACCACGGACGTCGAAGTGCCCGTGAAGCAGGCGATGCTGAGCGCGGCGCGGCATGTGGCGCTGCTCGCCACCGCGCGGAAGTTCCCCGGGAAGGGGACGGCCCGGATCTGCGGGCCCGCGGACGTCGACACGCTCGTCACGAATCAGACCTCCGATCCCGGCACGCTCGCGATCTTCCGCGAGGCCGGGGTGCGGGTGGAGACGGCGCGGACGGAGACGGCCGCGCCGGAGGCACCGGAGGCACCGGCCGCGCCGGAGCGGACGACCGTACGCGCCGACGGGCCCGCGGCGGACGGGGATCCGGCCCGACTGCGCCCGGCGGAGCGGGCCGTGGAGCCGGTGACCGGCATGGAGCCGGCGACCGGCATGGAGCCGGTGACCGCCGTGCAGGGAAAGGCCGGTGTGGAGACCGGGGTGGAGACCGAGGTGGAGGGCCGATGAGGCTGACCGTGCTGGGCGGCGGCGGGTTCCGGGTGCCGCTGGTGTACCGGGCGCTGCTGGAGGACGAGGGCGACGAGGCCGGACGGATCACCGAACTCGTCCTGCACGACACCGATCCCGCCCGCCTGGACGCCGTGACGGCCGTGCTCGCGCACCAGACGGCACGGCATCAGGGCCGTCCCGCACCCGCCGTACGCTCCACCGGCGATCTCGACGAGGCGGTGCGCGGGGCCGACTTCGTCTTCTCCGCCATCCGCGTCGGCGGTCTCCAGGGACGTACGCGCGACGAACGCGTGCCCCTCGCGGAGGGCGTGCTGGGACAGGAGACGGTGGGCGCCGGAGGCGTCCTGTACGGGCTGCGCACGCTGCCCGTCGCCGTGCACATCGCCCGGCGGATCGCCGAACTCGCCCCCGACGCCTGGGTCATCAACTTCACCAACCCGGCCGGGATGGTCACCGAGGCGATGAGCGGGGTCTTCCGCGAACGGGGCCTGGGCGAGCGGGTGATCGGCATCTGCGACTCCCCCGTGGGCCTGTGCCGGCGGGCCGCACGCGCGCTGGGCGCCGACCCCGACCGGGCCGACTACGACTACGTGGGCCTCAACCACCTCGGCTGGCTGCGCCGGGTCGTCGTGGACGGACGGGACGCGCTGCCCCGGCTGCTCGCGGACGGCGAACTGCTGGAGTCCTTCGAGGAGGGCAGGCTGTTCGGCGCGGAGTGGCTGCGCGCGCTGGGCGCACTGCCCAACGAGTATCTGCACTACTACTACTTCAACCGCGAGGCGGTCGCCGCGGTGCGCGGATCGCGCGCCACACGCGGTGAGTTCCTGTACGACCAGCAGTCGCGCTTCTACGAGGAGTCCCGCTCGGCCGGTCCCGCCGCCGCGTACGCCGCCTGGGAACGTACGCGCCGGGAACGCGAGGAGACCTACATGGCCGAGAGCCGCGAGGCCACCGGCGGCTGGCAGCGCGACAGCTGCGACCTGGACGGCGGCGGCTACGACCGCGTCGCCCTCGCCCTGATGCGCGCGGTCTCCCGCAACGAGCGCACCACGCTGATCCTCAACGTGCCCAACCGCACGGCCGTCCCGGGCCTGGACGCCCAGGCGGTGGTCGAGGTGCCGTGCCTGGTCGACGCGGGCGGCGCCCGCCCGCTGTCCGCCGGCGCGGTCGCACCGGACCAGCTGGGCCTGATGCTCCAGCTGAAGGCGGTGGAACGCGCGGCGATCGAGGCGGCGGCGGACGGCTCACGCCCGGCGGCGCTGCGCGCGCTGGCACTGCATCCGCTGGTCGACTCGGTGCGCGTGGCGGAGCGCATCCTGGACGCGTCGGGCGGTGCGTGAGGCCGCGCAACGGATCAACGCGGCCCGCACGCACGGCAGTTGGGCCGCCGACCGCCGGACCGGACCGGGTCAGGTCACCGGCGGCTCGGCCGGTTCGGGCGACACCGGCTGCCATCCCGGCGGCCTCGGCGGCCACCGCGGCCACCCGCCGGAAAAGCCCCCGCCGGGGCCGCAATTCCGTTTTGTTCCCCGCGAAGCGTGGACCTGCGGATGCGGCCGCCGTAGTTTTGTCGCATCGACGCCGCCTCGCGGGCACGCCCGGCAGCGAAGAGCCTCCGAATACTCCGGACACCGGCGGTGGTTCCGATGGTGCTCAAGGATCTCTGGCGCAGCTTCCGTGACTTCAACGCGCAACAGGTCGAGATCTGGGAACGGGTGCAACTGCTCAACAGCCCGTGGGAGGAGGACTTCGTCCACTGGACGCGGGGCGAGGACGGATGGGAACTCCACGGTCGCCTTCCGCCGCCCCGGGACCGGCACGGACGGAGCGTGACCCGCTCGGGATGGTGCCCCGGACTGAGGCCCCCTCACGGGCCGGACGGTCAGCGGCCGCCCGCCCCGGACCGCTGATCCGTCAACCCGCTGCCCCCGTCTGCCCATTGGCCCACTGACCCGTCGACCAGTCGACCCGCTGCCTCTTCGATCCGCTCGTCTGCGCAACAGCCGCGCTCGCCCCCGCACCCGTCCCCGGTCCTCGCCCTCAGCGCCCTCAGCGTCCGGTTCCGGTTCCGGTTCCGGTTCCGGTTCCGGTTCCGGCGAAGGCGTTGACCAGGGGCTCCCCCGCCGCGTACCGGCGCACCTGTTCCACGATCAGCCGCTCGGCGCGCGGACGGAACGTGGCGGAGCCGCCCGCCACATGCGGGGTGATCAGCACGCCCGGCAGGTGCCGCAACGGGTGGTCGTCCGGGAGCGGTTCGGGGTCGGTGACGTCGAGCGCGGCCCGCAGCCGTCCCGCCCGCGCCTCTTCGAGCAGCGCGCCGGTGTCCAGCGTGCGGCCCCTGCCGACGTTCACGACGAGGGCCCCTCCGGGCAGCGCGGCCAGCTCGTCCTTGCCGAACACGCCTGCCGTGGCGGGGGTTTCGGGCAGTACGAGGACCGCGATGTCCACGTCCGGCAGCAGCTCCGGGAGGGCGGTCACGGCGTGTACGTCCTCCTCCGGCCGCGCCCGGCGTGCCACGCGCACGACCTCCGCCTCGCACGCCACCAGGCGCCGCTCCAGCGCCTGACCGATCGATCCGTAACCGACGATCGCGACCCGGGAGCCGGCCAGCGACCGCGTGAAGTGCGGTTCCCAGCGCCCGGCCCGCTGGTCGGCGACCCAGCGCGGCAGTTCACGCTGAGCGGCCAGGATCAGGCCGAGGGCGTGCTCGGCGGTGCTGGCGTCGTGCAGGCCGCGGCCGTTGTGGAGCCGCACGCCCTCGGGCATCACCGGCAGCAGCTTCTCCACGCCCGCGCTGAGCGACTGCACGGCCCGCACGCGGGGCAGCCGCGGCAGCAGCCGCTCGACGCCCGGCACCGCGTACGGCATGACCCACAGTTCGGCCGACTCCAGTGCGGCGGCGGGCAGTTGGTCCTCCGGAGTTCGCCCGTCCCAGACGTGCACGCGGATGTTCGCCGGCCACGGCCCGTGCCGCGCGTCCAGGTCCGGCCAGGGCAGCAGCACATGCACGGCACGGTCGGTGGCGTCCGTGGCGTCCCTGCCATGTGTGGTGTAGGTGGCGTGGATGGCGTCGGTGGCGTCGGTCGTCCGGGACATCGGCGGGCTTCTCCTTCGTCTCATGCGGCGCACGGGGTGCGGGAGCGGCGTACGAGCGCGCACGGGCCGTGACCGCCGGGACCGGAACGGCCCTTGTCCGCCCCGGTGTCCGGCCCGCTGTCCGGCCCGAAACGTCCGCGGCCATTGACCCGGCCCGCACACGCTCGTAACGTCCTTCCCGCTCAGTGAAACACTTTCCACCACACGGAAAAAAGGGGGTTGGGGAATGACAGCGGCGTCTCCCTCCCGCACCGGCAGCGTCGGCTTCTGGTCATCCACCCGTGCCCGGTATCTGATGCCGATCGCGTTCATCACGTACTCGCTCGCCTATCTCGACCGGTCCAACTACGCGATCGCCTCGGCCGGCGGCATGGCGGAGGAGCTGCATCTCTCGGCCGGCACCGACTCCCTCATCGCGGCCTCGTTCTTCCTCGGCTACTTCTTCTTCCAGATCCCCGGCACGATCTACGCGGAGCAGCGCAGCGTGCGCCTGATGGTGGCCGGTTCGACGATCGCCTGGGGCGTGCTGGCGACGTTGCAGGGCATGCTCAGCAGCCCGGGCCAGCTGATCCCGGTGCGCTTCGCGCTCGGGGTGGTGGAGGGCGCGGTGCTGCCGTCGCTGGTGGTGCTGCTGAGCCGGTGGTTCACCAGGCGCGAGCGCGGGCGCGCCAACTCCCTGCTGATCCTGGGCAATCCGGTCACCGTGATGTGGCTGTCGGCGCTGTCCGGATGGCTCATCGAGGTCTCCGACTGGCGGATGATGTTCATCGTCGAGGGCGTCCCGTCGATCGTCTGGGGCCTGTTCTGCCTGCGGCTGATCAAGGACCGTCCGCGCGACGCGCGCTGGCTGCCCGAGGCGGAGCACGACACTCTGCTCGCCGGTCTCGCGGACGAGCAGCGGGCCGCCGCCGAGTCGCCCGGCTCGGCGGTGACGGCGGCCGAGGTCGCCGCGGGCTCTCCCGGCACATCCGACGCCCCCTCCGGGTCCGTGTCCCCTGCGGCATCCGGCGCGGGCGCACGCGCGACCACCGCCGACGCGCCGCGCGCAAGCGTCGCCGACTACAAGAAGGTGCTGCGTTCCCGGCCCGTGGTCGTGCTCGCCGCGCAGTACTTCTTCTGGTCGTTCGGCATGTACGGCTTCATCTTCTGGCTGCCGTCGATCGTGAAGAAGGCCTCCGGAGAGGGCATCGGCGCGACCGGTCTGCTCTCCGCGATCCCCTACGCCTTCGCCGTCGTGGCGATGTTCTACAACTCCCGGCTCTCCGACCGCACAGGGCGCCGCCGCATCGCGGTGTGGCCGTGGCTGGGCACGGGTGCGCTGGCGCTGTTCGCCTCGTATCTGGCGGGCTCCGACTTCCCCGTCGCGCTCACGCTGCTCATCATCGCGGGACTGTGCATGTACGCGCCGTACGGCCCGTACTTCGCCTTCGTCTCGGAGCTGGCTCCTGCCGGTGTCGCGGGCGCGGCCGTCGCCGCCGTCAACTCCTTCGGCGCGCTGGGGTCGTTCGCGGGTACGTACCTGGTGGGCTGGGTGCGCGGCACGCCCCTCGGCGACGCGGGCGCCTTCGGCTTCATGGCGGTGTGCACGCTGATCTCCGCCGCGCTGATGTTCGGCGTACGGGAGCCCAGGGCCACTCCTTCCGCTACCGGTACGGTGACCGGACATCCGCACACCACGGCCGGTACGGCGGCGGACGGCGAGGCACGCGGCTGACGCGGCCGGCGACCCCCGTACACGGCCCGGCGGCACCGCCGGACCGGCCCTGCCGCGCACGACCTTCGAGGGAGCACCGACGGTGACCGCACCGCCCGGCGACGACATGCTCAGCCGGGGCCTTCGGCTGCTGACCGTGCTGGCCGACCACCCTTCGGGGCTGGGCGTCAGCGCCGCCGCACGCACCGCGGGGCTGCCGGTCAGCAGCGCTCACCGGCTGCTGGGGAGGCTGGCCGCCGAGCGCTTCGTCGCGTACGACGAGGACACCCGCCGCTACGCGCTCGGCGTGCGCGTGCTGGAGTTCTCCCGCGGCTTCCAGCGCTCGCCCGCCGGCTACTCGGCGGCCGCCGCGCCGATGCGGCGCCTCGCCGCCCGCACGGGGCTGCCGGCGATCGCCGGGATCCTCGACGGCCGGGAGGTGCTGCTGGTGCTCAGCGCGGAGGGCACCCAGCACCTCCAGTTGCGCAGCGCGGAGGGCACCCGCAACCCCTGGCACGCCACGTCCATGGGCCAGGCCCTCGCCTCGCAGCTGCCCGAGGAGGAGCTGGCGGCGCTGCTGGCCGCCGGCCTGCCCGCGGCCACCGCGCACACCGTCACCGACCCGCGGACGCTGCGCGAGAAGCTGGCGCGCGTACGGGAGCAGGGCTGGGCGGAGGTGGACGAGGAGAACGAGGTCGGGGTCCGCTCCGTCGCCACCGTCGTACCGGATCTGAACGGCGGCCTGCGCCCGCGTCTGGCGGTCTCGCTGGGCGCCACGGTCGTGCTCACCACGTGGGACGAACTCCACGGCCACGTACCGGCGTTGAGGGCGTGCGCGGAGGAGATCGCCTCGTTGATGGGGTGAAGGGGCCGTCGCCCGGACCGTATCGGCGGCCGCCTCTCAACCCCTTCGTGTGATCACGAGCGATCCCGCCCCGGCCGGTGCCTGCCGGGGTGAGACTTGGGGGCGATCAGACGCCGAACGGCCTGCGGCACAGGCGGGCCCAGGGGGAGGAAACCACCGTGCGGACGGGCATCAAGACTCTGACCTTCGTCGTCGGCACCGGGCGCAGCGGCTCGACGGCGCTGTCACGGGTGCTGCGGCTGCATCCCGACGTGCTCAGCCTCAACGAGCTGTACTCCTGTATCGACGGGCCGCCGGCACTCTCCCAACAGGCCCTCACGGGCGAGGAGTTCTGGCGATGTCTGCGCGAACCGATGCCCGTCTTCGACGCCATGGTCCGCAGCGGCACCCCGCTCCCGGAGTTCATCTACAACCGCCACCCCGAGTGGCGCTACTCCGCGGAGACGTCGGGCATCCCGGCGATCAGCATGATGACGCTGCCTCATCTCAGCGATGATCCGGACGCCTTGCTCGACGCGCTGGAGCCGGAGGTGCGCGCCTGGCCCGAGCGGCCCGCGCCCCAGCAGTGGCACGCGCTGTTCGGCGCGCTCGCCTCCCGCGCCGGCGGACGAGAGGCCGCGGTCGAGCGCTCCGGCTACTCGCTGCACCGGGTCGACGTGCTGTACGAGCTGTTCCCCGAGGCCCGCTTCGTGCACCTGCACCGCGACGGCCCCGACTGCGCCCTCTCGATGAGCCGCCACAACGGCTACCGCATGATCTCCCTGCTGCGCGAGATCCTCCGCCGCTCCGGAGTCGCGTCCGCGTCCGACCTGACCGACGACCACGTCAAGCAACTCCCGGACGACCTCGCCCCGTTGCTGAGTCCTCAGTACGATCCGTCGCTCGTGCTCGACCGCGAGATGCCGGTGCCGGACTTCGGCACCCTGTGGTCGGACCTCGTCTGCGAAGGCGTGGAGCATCTCTCCGCGATCCCCGCCGGGCAGCGCACGACGCTCTCCTACGAGCGCCTCCTGGACGCACCCCGCCAGGAGCTGGCCCGCGTCGCCGACTTCATCGGCGTGCAGCCGTTCGCGGAGTGGCTGGAGGAGGGGGACGAACTCCTCGACGGCGCGGGCCGCCGCGGCTCCGCGCTGCGCCTCCCGGAGCGAGTGCTGACGCAGCTGCGGGAGAACTGCGCACGCGGCGCAGAGGCGTTGGGCGTCCAGAGCTCCAAGTCGGCTGCTCCGTAAGGGAGTCGGCCGCTGCCTTCGGCCCGCAGCGCACCCCACCGGCCCAACGGGCCCTGCCCCGCCTTCGATTGACAACACTTCTTTGCAAAGGACTCTTCGCAAAGAAGTGTTGTCACTCTAGGCTGCCCGTATGACGGAAGCGTCCGGGAACCACACCCACCAGAACGCCGTCGATCTGGACGCCAAGGGCCTGCGCGCGCTGGCACATCCTGTACGCGTCCAGCTCCTCGGCCTGCTGCGCAAGCACGGACCGTCGACGGCCACCCACCTCGCCGAGCGGCTGGGCGTCAACTCCGGTACGGCCAGCTATCACTTGCGCCAGCTCGACGCCGCCGCCTTCGTCGAGGAGGACACCGGGCGCGGCAACGCACGGGAGCGCTGGTGGCGTTCGGTCCACCGCCTGACGCGCTTCAAGGACGCGGACCTGGCCGAGCAGGAGCCGGAGGCCACGCTCACCTACCTGCACTCCGTCGCCGCCGCCTACACCCTGCGGGCGCAGCGTGCGGTCAACGAGTTCCACACGCTGCCCCGCGAATGGCGCGAGGCCGCCGACATGAGCGACTGGGCCCTGCGCCTCACACCGGCCGAAACCCGTTCGCTGTACGAGGAGTTGACCCAGCTCATAGGGCGCTACCGCAGCGACGCGCCCGCTGCGGACGCCCCGCCGGGAGCCGAGCGCGTCACGCTCATCACCCAGCTCCTTCCCGAGCCGGACACCCGCGAGGGATCCGAGTGACGCCCGGCTTACGGGCCATGCGGCCGCTGGCCGGGGTGCTGGCCGCGATGGGCCTCTCGACGACCGGCAGCCGCGTCTCGACCGTCGTGCTCCCCTGGTTCGTACTCGTCACGACCGGCAGTGCCACACAGACGGGCCTGGTGGCCTTCTGCGAGATGGCGCCGTATGTGACGGCGAAGGCGTTCTCCGGGCCCCTGATCGACCGCAGCGGACCGCGCGTCGTCTCCTGGTCCACCGATGTCGCGAGCTGCCTGGCCGCCGTGGCCCTGCCCGTGCTCCATGCCGGGCGGGCACTGCCCTTCTGGCTGCTGCTGATCCTGGTCGCGGTGATCGGCGCGGCACGCGGGCCCGGCGACCTGGCGAAGGAGGTCATGGTCCCCGAGGCGGCCGACCGGTGCGGAGTGCCGCTGGAGCGCGCCACGGGGCTCAGCGGAGTGACGGAGCGGCTGGCCTTCACCGTCGGTCCGGCGCTCGGCGGCTCGCTGTCGGCCCTGGTCGGCGCCCTGACCTGTCTGTTCGTCATCGCTGGGTGCTTCGCACTGGGGTCCGTCACCACCGTGCTGGCGCTTCCCCGCGGCATGGGACGGCCCGCCTCCGCGCCCGAAGGCGAGCCGGGCTACTGGCGGCGCTTCGGCGAGGGCTGGCGCTTCCTGCGCGCGGATCCGCTGCTGCTGACCGTCATCGTCACGGTGGGCATCACCAACGCGCTCAACGCCGCGTTCCAGACGGTGTTCCTGCCCGTGTGGGCGAGGGAGTCCGGGCACGGCCCGACCGCGATCGGGCTGAACAGCTCGGTGGGCGGTGTGGCGGCGGTCCTCACCGGTCTGGTCGCCGCCGTGGTCGCGCACCGGATGCGGCGCCGCACCCTCTTCTTCGTTGGGTTCCTCGTCGCCGGCGCACCGCGGTTCCTGATCCTCGCCGTGGACGCGCCGTTGTGGGCGGTGGTGGCGGTGTTCGCCCTCAGCGGCTTCGGCGCGGGCTTCCTCAACCCCATCCTGAGCGCGGTCTGCTTCGAGCGCATCCCGCGCCAACTCCTGGGCCGCGTCAACGCATTGGGCGACTCGCTCGGCTGGGCGGGCATCCCGGTCGGCGGCCTGCTGGGTGGCGCGGCGGTCGCGGCCGTCGGTCTCGTACCGGCGCTTCTTACGGCCGGGACCGCGTTCTTCCTCACCACGAACCTCGCCGGACTCCGCCCGGAATGGCGGGAGATGGACCGGCGGCGGAGCGGTGCGGAGAAGCAGAGCGCACGGGCGAAGGACACCACGCCCACCTAGGGCGGGGGCGGAAGCGGACTCGGAACCGGGGGCGGAACCGGACGCAGGGGGTTGGGCCGCTACGGCCCGCCCCATTACCTTCTTCGTGGCCCCGCAATGGGGCTCCCGGCCTCTGGAGCTGGCATGACTGAATCCCCCTGTCGAGTGCATGGCCTGGGGGGTGGTGTCACCGGCTCCGGAGGCACTGACAGACCGCTGATGAGGGACATGACCACCGGCTTCTTCGCAGGTCGGGAGGCTCTTCGTAATGTGGATGTGGCGATCGGTGCCGTGGGCCGGCCGGGCGGGTACGACCGGAGAGTGCACGTGATCGACACCAGTGACATCGGCGTCTTCCTCGGCCTGGATGTCGGCAAAGGCGAACATCACGCCACCGCCGTCACCCCTGCTGGGAAGA